>NZ_VDDA01000003.1 GCF_006151805.1 Methylobacterium terricola
CGCCGCGCTCGCCGCCGACCGGGCGCGCTGGCAGGAGCGGGCCGAGCGGGCGGACGCGGTGCTGGAAGAGCTCGAGGACCGTCTCGCGGCGGCCGAGGAGGAGCAGGCGGAGCTCGCCGAGGCGCCGGAGACCTTCGCCGAGGAGCATCGCCGGCTGCACGCCGCGACCGAGGCGGCGGCGCTCGCCCGCGCGAAGGCCGGCGGGCGCCTGGCGGCCGGCGAGACGACCCTGGCCGAGGCGGAGGCACGGGCGCGCCAGGCCCTCGACGCCTTCGCCACTGCCCGCGAGACCCGCGCCGCTGCGGCCGCCGCCCACGAGGCCCTGGAACGGCGCCTCGCCGAGGTCGTCCGGGCCATCGCCGATACCCTCGAGACCACGCCCGAAGGCCTCTACGCCCTTGCCGGCGCGACGCCCGGCGATCCCCTGCCGGAGGTGGCCGCGGTCGAGGCGAAGGCGGCAACGCTCAAGGCCGACCGCGACCGGCTCGGCGCCGTGAACCTGCGGGCCGAGGAGGAGCTGCGCGAGACGGAGGGCCGCCGCGACGAGCTGGGGCGCGAGCGCGACGAGCTGATCGAGGCGATCCGGCGCCTGCGCGGCGCGATCCTGAGCCTCAACCGCGAGGGGCGCGAGCGGCTGCTCGCCGCCTTCACGGCGGTGAACGGGCATTTCGAGCGGCTGTTCACGACATTGTTCGGCGGCGGCACCGCCGAGCTGACCCTCGTCGATTCGGACGACCCGCTGGAAGCGGGCCTCGACATCCTGGCCCGGCCGCCGGGCAAGAAGCCGCAGACGATGACGCTTCTGTCGGGCGGCGAGCAGGCCCTGACGGCGACCGCCCTGATCTTCGCGGTGTTCCTCACCAACCCGTCGCCGGTCTGCGTCCTCGACGAGGTCGACGCGCCCCTCGACGACGCCAATGTCGAGCGCTACTGCGACCTCCTGACGGCCATGGCGCGCGACACCGACACCCGGTTCATCGTCATCACCCACAACCCGATCACCATGGCCCGGATGGACCGGCTGTTCGGCGTGACCATGGCCGAGCGGGGGGTGTCGCAGCTCGTCTCGGTCGACCTCGCGACCGCCGAGCAACTGGCTGAGGCGGTTTGACGGCGGCCCCGCGGAAGTCGCGAAATTCGCCGAAAGTCCAATGACTTACTGCTGCTTCGCGGTGCCTTGACACCCAAGGTGGGCGAAACTATGGTGCGCCCGCTCGACGGGGGTAGCCGGACCGGATCTCCTCATCCTTCACGCGCGAGGTTTCGCCATGAACGGCAACGACCCGCGGGGGAAGGACGGCACCGGTGAGGGCTCCTCCCCCGACGACGACCTCTCCGCGAGGCTCAAGCGTCTCGAGATGCAGATCGACCGGAAGCGCCCCGCGGCGTCTCCCGATCCTTCGTCGCGTCAAGGGAGCGGCCAGCCCTCGTCCCTCGGCATCGCCATGCGGCTGTCCACGGAATTCGTGGCCGGCGTGCTGGCGGGCGGCCTTCTCGGCTGGGGCTGCGATCGTCTCCTGGGCACCAAGCCCTGGGGCCTGATCGTCCTGCTCGTCCTGGGCTTCGCGGCCGGAATTTACAACGTGATGCGCGTTTCTGGATTTTTTCCGAGCGTGGACACGAAGAAAGGCCCGCCAGGGCCTTGATCATCCGGTGGATGCCGTGCATCCGCCTGCACGGATTGGCAGCGCGGCGGGAGAAACCCGCGGCAGCGATACACGAGGGGGCGGGACCGGCATGGCCGTCAAGATGGATCCGATCCACCAGTTCGAGCTGAAGCCGCTGGTTTCGTTCGGGCATATCGGCCACCAGCACATCGCCTTCACCCAGTCGGCGCTGTACATGTTTCTGGCCGTGGGGCTCATCGCGCTCCTGACGATCTGGGCGACGAAGAGCCGCGCGGTGGTGCCGGGCCGGGCGCAGTCCCTGGCCGAGGTGTTCTACGAGTTCATCGGCCAGACGGTGCACCAGTCGGCCGGCCACGGCAGCGAGCGCTTCGTGCCGCTGGTCTTCTCCCTGTTCATGTTCATCCTGCTGCTGAACCTGTTCGGGATGATCCCCTACGCCTTCGCGGTGACCAGCCACATCATCGTCACCTTCATGCTGGCGCTGGTGGTGATCCTCACCGTGGTGATCTACGGCTTCATGGCCCACGGCACCCACTTCCTCGGCCTGTTCGTGCCCCCCGGCGTGCCCGGCTGGCTCAAGCCGCTGATCGTGGTGATCGAGGTCGTGTCGTTCATCTCGCGTCCGATCAGCCTCTCGGTCCGTCTCTTCGCCAACATGCTGGCGGGCCACATCGCGCTGAAGATCTTCGCGGGCTTCGTCCCGGCCCTGCTCGCCGCCGGCGTCTGGGGCATCCTCTCGCCCCTGCCCCTCGCCCTCTCGGTCGCCGTCACGGCGCTGGAGATGCTGGTCGCGGTGCTGCAGGCCTACGTCTTCGCGACGCTGACCTCGATCTACCTCAGCGACGCCCTGCATCCGGGTCACTAAGGGACCGGAGGGCCTCCCCGAGGCCCGGCCCCGCCCGCGATCAGCCAGAGCTTCCCACCCCGGTTCGCCGTGTCGCGGCCGGATACCACCCGCCAGACGACTAGACGACCTTAGGAGCATCAGATGGATCCCGTTGCTGCGAAGTACATCGGCGCCGGCCTCGCCTGCCTCGGCATGGCGGGCGCCGCCGTGGGCCTCGGCAACCTGTTCGGCCAGTTCTTCGCCGGCGCCCTGCGCAACCCCTCCGCGGCCGACAGCCAGCGCGCCAACCTGCTCCTCGGCTTCGCGCTGACCGAGGCGCTGGGCATCTTCTCGCTGCTCGTCGCGCTGCTGCTGCTGTTCGCCGTCTAATCCCGGCGAGGATTGCCACAAAGAGGTGGTCCACCCGCGCACCGGGCCTTCACACGAGGCTCCGGTGCGCGTGCCTTAGAGCGGGACCCCTCTCCCACTTCGTGCAGCCGCCGCCCCTGCTGAGGCGTGGCGGCGCGACGGCCGGCCCGGCCGAGCGCTCGGCGGGAGCGCTTCGTCTCCCCCACACCCGGACGACACCATGGCGCAGCCACATGCACCCGCTCCCAACACCGAGGGGATGATTCACGTGCCGGCCTCCGAGCATGGCGGCGGCTTCCCGCCGTTCGAGAGCAGCACCTTCGTCGCGCAGATCCTCTGGCTCGCGCTCGCCTTCGGCCTGCTCTACTACCTGATGTCGAAGATCGCGCTGCCGCAGATCGCCGGCATCCTGCACGACCGGCAGGCCCGCCTGTCCGGCGACCTCGACCAGGCCGCCAGCGCCAAGGCCGAGGCCGACAGCGCCCGCGACACCTACGAGCGCGCCCTGAAGGACGCCCAGAACAACGCCAAGGGCATCGCCCAGACCACTCGCGAGCAGCTCGCGGCCGAGGCCGAGACCCGTCGCAAGACCCTCGAGGCCGACCTGGCGACCAAGATGGCCGAGGCCGAGGCCCAGATCCGCACCCGCACCGCGACCGCGATGAGCAGCGTGCGCGAGGTGGCCACCGACGCCGCGACCGCGATCGTCGAGCGCCTCACCGGCCAGGCGCCGGAGCGCAGCGCCGTCGAGGCGGCCTACGACCGCGCGGCCGCAGGCGGCCGTACCAGCGTCGTCCACTGAGCCCGCAGGAGATCACCATCATGCTGTTCGATGCGGAGTTCTGGGTCGCGGTCGCCTTCGTGGTGTTCTGCGGCATCGCCTGGAAGATGGGTCTGTTCGACCAGATCATCGGCGGGCTCGACAAGCGCGGCGCGCGCGTGCGCAAGGAGCTGGACGAGGCCCGTCGCCTGCGCGAGGAGGCCCAGGCCGTCCTGGCGGATTACAAGCGCCGCCGCGCCGAGGCCGAGCGTGAGGCCGCCGAGATCGTCGCCAATGCCCGCGCCGAGGCCGAGGCCGCCGCGGCCGAGGGCCATGCCCGACTGAACGAGTTCGTCGCCCGCCGCACCAAGGCGGCGGAGACCAAGATCGCCCAGGCCGAGGCGCAGGCCGCCGCCGAGGTGCGGGCCGCCGCAGCGGAAGCCGCCGTGCGCGTCTCCGAGACGATCCTGCGGGAGAAGGTCAGCGGCGACGCCGCCCAGGATCTTGTCCGCCGCAGCCTCGGCGAGGTCAGGACCCGCCTGCGGGCCTGACGCATCCCACCACTTTCGTAGACCTTGAGAGCCGCCTTCGGGCGGCTTTCTTATTTGGCGTGAGCGAAACCGGAACTCGAAAACGACGCAAAGTTTTCGCGCGCGATCTCAGGAATTATTTCAAGTTCTAACTACATGCGGGCCATCGCGGCACCTGCAAAGATGCATGCGGTTTACTGGTTTAGCGAGACGAGGTTCGCCCTCGACCGGTTTCTGTGTCATAGATCATGGCGAATCACCGCCGGGCCCGTGATGACCGTCTACTATTTCCACTTCCAGTCGGGGCGCCGCCTGATCCTCGATCCCGAGGGGGTCGAATTGCCGAGTCCCGCCGACGCCCTGGAGGTGGCGGCGAAGCTGGCGGCCGGCCTGCTCGACGATCGTGAGGTCGCCTGCGACTGGACGCACAGCGCCTTCCGGGTCGAGGACCAGCACCAGCGCCGGGTCTTCCGCCTGCCGATCGCCTCGGTGCGGGCGCGGGACAACCGCAGCCGGGCGCTGCTGAACTAGGGCGGCGGGTCTTCGGGCCACGACGACTTCCGCGCCGCCCGGATCGAGACCACTGGAGCATGGGCCTCCCCCGCCGGGCGATGGGGGGACTGCCCGGCATCACGGCCAGATGCGGGAGACGGCTCCGGACGTCGCGACGATCATCCCGCGGCCGGCACGACGGTGACGAGCCCCAGGATCCTCGCACCGTCACGCGGGATCTTCGATCCCGAGGCCTTCTCCCACACCGAGGAGGGGCGAAGCGCCATGCCTCATCCCCGAGCGGCCAGAGGGCGGCCGCCTCAGGCCCTGTCCGTCCAGTTCGCCTTGAACCAGTCGTAGACCCCGCGGATGCCGTCCTCCAGCGGGATCCGCGGCGTCCAGCCCATACCCCGCAGCTTGTCGGCGCTCATCAGCTTGCGCGGCGTGCCGTCCGGCTTGGCGACGTCCCGGGCGATCCGCCCGCGGAAGCCGACCACCCCGGCGACCATCTCGGCGAGATCGTAGATCGCGATATCGCTGCCGGAGCCGACATTGACGTGGGCGTCGCCGGAATAGGTCTTGAGCAGGAACA
Source organism: Methylobacterium terricola (assembly GCF_006151805.1). Taxonomy (GTDB): domain Bacteria; phylum Pseudomonadota; class Alphaproteobacteria; order Rhizobiales; family Beijerinckiaceae; genus Methylobacterium; species Methylobacterium terricola. The sequence goes on from NZ_VDDA01000003.1 coordinate 5,198, forward strand.
CCAGCGCGTCGGCGCAGTCGTCGACGTGGAGAAATTCCCGTCGCGGCGAGCCGGTGCCCCAGATCACCAGCGCGTCGTCGCCCCGCAGCTTGGCCTCGTGGGCCTTGCGGATCAGGGCCGGCAGGACGTGGCTGCCGGCGAGGTCGAAATTGTCTTCCGGCCCGTAGAGGTTGGTCGGCATCGCCGCGATGAAGTCGCAGCCGTGCTGGCGGCGATAGGCCTGGGCGAGCTTGATCCCGGCGATCTTGGCGACGGCGTACCACTCGTTCGTCGGCTCGAGCGGCCCGGTCAGCAGAGCGTCCTCGGCGATCGGCTGGGGCGCGAATTTCGGGTAGATGCAGCTCGATCCGAGGAAGAGCAGCTTCTCCACCCCGGTGCGGCGGGCCGCCTCGACGACGTTCGCCTCGATCATCAGGTTGTCGTACAGGAAATCGGCCGGGTAGGTGTCGTTGGCGAGGATCCCGCCGACCTTGGCGGCGGCCAGCACCACGGCGTCGGGCCGGGCCTGCGCCAGCCACGCCTCGGTCTCGGCCTGGCGCGTCAGGTCGACGGTGCGGCGGTCGGCGGTGACGACCTCGCATTCCTCACGCGCCAGCCGGCGCACGACCGCGCTCCCAACCATGCCGCGATGACCGGCGACCCAGACGCGCTTGCCCGCCAGCGGGTAGAGGACCTGGCTCGATAGCGTGTCACTCGGCATGCGCGCGCTGCTCCCGGGCGATCGTCGCGAGGTCGTGGCGCACCATCTCGGCGCAGAGCTCGCGCCACGTCGTCTCGTGGCTCCAGCCGAGCTTCTCCCGCGCCTTGGTCGGATCGCCGATCAGCAGGTCGACTTCGGTCGGCCGGAAGTAGCGCGGATCGACCTCGACCAGAACCCGGCCGGTCCGGGCGCACCGCGCCCGCTCCTCGACGCCGTGGCCCGACCAGTCGAGGGCGATGTCGGCCTCCGCGAAGGCGGCGGTGACGAAGTCGCGCACCAGGGTCGTCTCGCCGGTCGCCAGCACGTAATCGTCGGGGGTCTCCTGCTGCAGCATCATCCACATGCCGCGGGCGTATTCCCGGGCGTGGCCCCAGTCGCGGCGGGCATCGAGGTTGCCGAGATAGAGCGTGTCCTGGAGCCCGTGCCGGATCGCCGCCACCGCGCGGGTGATCTTGCGGGTCACGAAGGTCTCGCCGCGCAGCGGGCTCTCGTGGTTGAACAGGATGCCGTTGGAGGCGTGCATGCCGTAGGCCTCGCGGTAGTTCACCACGATCCAGTAGGCGTAGAGCTTGGCGGCGGCATAGGGGCTGCGGGGATAGAACGGCGTCGTCTCGCTCTGCGGCACCTGCTGGACGAGGCCGTAGAGCTCGGAGGTCGAGGCCTGGTAGAATCGCGTCTTCTGGCTCAGACCCAGGATGCGGATCGCCTCCAGGATCCGCAACGTGCCGAGGCCATCGGCATTGGCGGTGTATTCCGGGGTCTCGAAGCTGACCTGGACGTGGCTCTGCGCCGCGAGATTGTAGATCTCGTCCGGCTGGACCTGCTGGATCACGCGGATCAGGTTCGTCGAATCGGTCATGTCGCCGTAATGGAGCACGAAGCGCTGATCGAGGACGTGCGGGTCCTGGTACAGGTGCTCGATCCGCCCGGTGTTGAACGACGAGGACCGGCGCTTGATGCCGTGGACGACGTAGCCCTTCCGCAGCAGGATCTCCGACAGATAGGCTCCGTCCTGCCCTGTCACGCCGGTGATCAAGGCGACTTTCTTTGATCGATCGATTGTCATCGGCCGTCCGTGAGAATTACGTACGTATTTCCACAATTATACCGGACGAACGACTTCAGTGGCAATCCGATACGAGCGTAAATCACGTGCACGACGTCTCGATGCGCCGTCACCGTCAACGATCGGAAAAGTTCAAGCCCGCATTCTTTGGTATCGGTATTCTGTGCGAATGCGGCACCGGGCCGCGCCGTGGCGCCGCGCGAGCAGATCAACGCCTGCTCCGGCCTCTCCAGCCGCCGGGCCACCCGCGAAGTCTTCCTCCAAGCCGCCCCGGGCCCCGCCGCACGGCCCCGAGACGACGAGGGAGGGCGTCACCGATCGCGCGGAGCGAGCAGGATCCTCGCGGCCGGTCGCGGAGTGGGTCCGGAGGCGCCCGCATGCCGGGCGTTCCCGCCCTGCGCCCCCGACGTGAGCGGGCCCCATCCTCAGAGGCGGTAGCGGATCTGGTCGGTCCAGAAGCGCTCGAGGCGGGCGAGGGCCTGGTTGAGGCGGCCGAAATCGTCCTCGGAGATGCCGCCGATCGGCTGGATCGTCTTGGCGTGCTTCTCGTAGAGGCCGCGGACGATCTCGTGCACCTCGTGGCCCTTGTCGGTGAGGCTGATGCGGACCGAGCGGCGGTCGGTCTTCGAGCGGGCGTGGTGCAGGTAGCCGGTCTCGACCAGCTTCTTGACGTTGTACGAGACGTTCGAGCCGAGATAGTAGCCGCGGGTGCGCAGCTCGCTGGCGGTCAGCTCCTTGTCGCCGATGTTGTAGAGCAGCAGCGCCTGGACGCTGTTGACGTCCTCGCGGCCGCGGCGCTCGAACTCGTCCTTGATCACGTCGAGGAGCCGGCGGTGCAGGCGCTCGACCAGGTGGAGGGCCTCGAGGTAGTGGGGGCGCACCGCGGTCTCGGTCTCGGGAGCGGAGATCGTCTGCGCCACCTTCGTCGCCTGGGTCTTCATCGGAACGCTCTCACTCTGTACGGGGGTGCTCGGCGGTGTCTCCCGCTCCGCTTATGAGTTCAAATTAGGCGCGCCCCGTGAATGTGAGTTTAAACGACAGGATAAATTCTCGATTTACCTCTGTCGGTAAACCGAAGATGAACCAGATGATTCACTTTCGAGAAAGGTTGAGGATCAGCGTAGTTCGCGCGAGGCCAACCAGGAGACGGTGAAGTAGACCACGATGATCATGCCGTCGAAGGCAAGGCTCGGAATCGACATCGGCAGGAGCTGCGGGGTGAGCAGCGCGAGCACGATCGCCGAGGTGGCGGCGAGCAGCCAGACCACCCCGCCCCAGGCGGTGGCGAGCCACAGGCCCACCGCCGCCAACAGGTTGATGACGCCGAAATAGACGATCACCGCCTGCCGGCCGATCGGCGCGGTCTCGAACGGCGCGGCGTTGGGGCGGGCGCCCAGGATCTCGGCCCAGGCGCTCAGGCCCTTGACCATCCAGACCACGGCGACGACCCGCATCAGCCAGACCAGGACCACGTCCCAGCGCGTCTCCGGCCGCGGCGCCCGGCGCTCGATGCGGTCGGCCGTCTCGTCGGGGCCCGCCCGCCGGGGGCCGCCCCGGACCTTGCTCAAGCTGCGCATGGTCAGGTGAAGCTCGGCTCGCCGGCCATCGGGGCGAAGTGGGCCTCGATGGCCTCGGGCTTCACCGCCTCCAGGGTGGCGGGCTGCCAGTCCGGCTTGCCGTCGCGGTCGATCAGCACCGAGCGTACACCCTCGTAGAAGTCGTGCCCGCGCAGGATCCGGCACAGGATGCGGTATTCGAGCCGCATCGCCTCCGGGAAGGACAGGGCGGCACCGCGGCGCATCTGGGCCAGCGCCAGGACGAGGCTGGTGGGCGAGCGGGTGCGGATCGTCGCGGCGGTCTTCGTCGCGAAGTCGGAGCCGTCGGCATCGAGGCGCGCCAGCACCTCCGGCACGCTGTCGGCCGAGAAGCAGGCCTCGATCACCGCCCGCTCGGCGTGAAGCGGGCCGGGGGCCGCCTCGCCCGCACCGATCGCCGCGTCGACCGGTCCGCCCTCGGCGAGCGCGTCGCGGATCGCCGGGAAGCGCGACACGGGGGCCGCATGGGTGGCGAGGCCGAAGGCGAGGACGTCGCCCTGCCCCATCCGTTCGCCGGTGAGCGCCAGATAGGTGCCGGCGAAGCCCGGCAGCCGCGGCAGGGCGTAGGTGGCGCCGACATCGGGGAAGAAGCCGATGCCGGTCTCCGGCATGGCGAAGGTCGTGCGCTCCGCCACGACCCGGTGCGAGCCGTGCAGCGACACCCCGACGCCGCCGCCCATCACGATGCCGTCGATCAGCGCGATGTAGGGCTTGGGGTAGCGCTGGATCAGCGCGTTGAGCTCGTATTCCTCGCGGAAGAAGGTCTCGGCCTGCTCGTACAGCCCCGCCCTCCCCTCCTCGTGGATGCGGCGGATGTCGCCACCGGCGCAGAAGGCGCGCTCGCCGGCGCCCTGCACCACCACCCGGGTCACCGCCGGATCGGCCGCCCAGTCGTCGAGGGCCCGGCGGAGCGCCCGCACCATCTCGAGGTTGAGCGCGTTGAGCGCCTTCGGCCGGTTGAGGGTGACGAGCCCGGCCGCACCCCGCCGCTCGCACAGAACCGTGCCGTCCGCCGTCACGCTCGCGTCGCTCATGATGCCGCCTCCCGGTTAAGGGCGGTTAACCGGGCGCAACCCGTCGCGTCAACGGCGGGAGACCGGCGAGGGCCTCCATCCGACCGCGTCCGGGCTCCCCGCGACCCTGCCATGCACCTCTGCCCGGGTTCTGGCGCCGGCCGGAACGTGCTACCTGCGGACTGGACGAATTCGACGTGAACCAGGCCCGGCGCGGAGCGGGCCGCCAGGAGGCCCGACCCCGGATGTCGCAGATCCAGCCGATGCCCCGGCCCCTCGCCCGGGAAGCCGCCCGGGCCGAGCCGGCCTCCCTCGGCCTGACCCAGCGCCCGCGGCGCAACCGCAAGGCCGAGTGGTCGCGCCGGCTGGTGCGCGAGACGACGCTGACCGTCGACGACCTGATCTGGCCGATCTTCCTGATCGAGGGCGAGGGCCGGCGCGAGCCGGTCGCCTCGATGCCGGGCGTCGAGCGCCTGTCGATCGACGAGGCGGTGCGGGCGGCCGAGCGCGCGGCCTCGCTGCGGATCCCGGCCCTGTCGTTCTTCCCCTTCGTCGAGCCGTCCTTGCGGGACGCGACCGGCTCCGAGGCGCTCAACCGCAACAACCTGGTCTGCCGTGCCGTGCGGGCGGTGAAGAAGGCGGTGCCGGAGATCGGCGTCATCACCGACGTCGCCCTCGACCCCTATACCAGCCACGGCCATGACGGCCTCCTGGAGGACGGGGTCATCGTCAACGACGAGACGGTGGCGCTGCTCGTCGAGCAGAGCCTGATCCAGGCCGAGGCCGGCACCGACGTGATCGCGCCCTCCGACATGATGGACGGGCGGGTCGGCGCGATCCGGGCCGGGCTCGACCGGGCCGGGCACCGCGACGTGCAGATCATGACCTACGCGGCGAAGTATGCCAGCGCCTTCTACGGCCCGTTCCGCGACGCGATCGGCACCAACGCCACGCTGGTCGGCGACAAGCGCACCTACCAGATGGATGCCGGCAACACCGACGAGGCGCTGCGCGAGGTCGCCCTCGACCTCGACGAGGGCGCCGATTCGGTGATGGTGAAGCCCGGGATGCCGTATCTCGACGTGATCCGTCGGGTGAAGGAGACGTTTTCCGTCCCGACCTTCGCCTATCAGGTCTCGGGCGAGTACGCGATGATCGCGGCCGCGGCCCAGAACGGCTGGCTCGACGGCGAGCGCGCCATGCTGGAGAGCCTGGCCGCCTTCAAGCGCGCCGGCGCCGACGGCATCTTCACCTACTTCGCCCCGCGGGTCGCCGAGCGGCTGCGGCAGGGGTGACCCGGGGATCGAGGGTGAGGCGGGGAGCCGGGCCGGGCCTCGGGCTCGTGGCGCTGGCGGTTCTCGGCGCCTGCTCCGGCACTCCCGATCCCGAGCAGGCCCGCACCTGCCGCCGCGCCCTGCCGACCCTGGTGCCGGCGGGCGCCCGCATCACGGTCCTGCGCACCGCGCAGGGCCCCCAGGAGCGCAGCATCCGCATCGACTTCGCGCAGGACCGCGACGGCCGCACCGCGCTGCCACGCTACGCGGTCTGCGAGTTCTCAGGCCTCAGCCGCACCGACCTGTCGGGCCTGACGAGCGACCGCGGCGCGGTCGGCGGCGCGGCGCTCTACCTCCTCAAGCACTATTATCTCGACACGCCGGACGCGGCGCTCGCCGAGCCGGGAGCGGGCTGACGCAGGGCGTTGCAGGCGCGCAGCAGCGCCGCATGGTGAAACCTGCCTACATCATTGGTCTCGCATCATCCGCCGGCCCGGTGACCATTGCGGCGAATGATGCTGAGAGTGCCGCAAGCCCCGGAGGTCCCGCGCGTGAGCCAGCCCTACGCCATCACCCCGGACGACGTGGTCCGGGCCTCGCACACGATCCGCGGCCACGTGCTGCGCACGCCTCTGGTGCCGGCGCCGCGCCTGTCGGAGCTGACCGGGGCGCGGGTGCTGGTCAAGCACGAGAACATGCAGGCGACCGGCGCCTTCAAGGAGCGCGGCGCCGTCAACCGCCTGAACGCGCTCTCGGAGAGCGAGCGCCGCCGTGGCGTCGTCGCGATGTCGGCCGGCAACCACGCGCAAGCCGTGGCCTACCACGCCAAGCGCCTCGGCATCCCGGCCACCATCGTGATGCCGGCGACGACCCCGCTGGTGAAGGTCGAGAACACCCGGGCCCACGGCGCCACCGTGGTGCTGGAGGGCGAGACCCTGGTCGACTCGGCGGCCTGCGTCGACCGGCTGGTCGAGGCGCACGGCTTCGTGCTGGTCCACCCCTACGACGACCCCCTGGTGATGGCCGGCCAGGGCACCATCGCCCTCGAGATGCTGGAGGACGCCCCCGACCTCGATTGCCTGGTGGTGCCGATCGGCGGCGGCGGGCTGATGAGCGGCATCGCGGTGGGCGCGAGCCTGCGGCCGCGGGTCGAGCTCTACGGCGTCGAGGCCGCGCTCTACCCCGCCTTCCTCAACGCGATCGACGGGCAGGACAGGCCGATCGGCGGGCCGACCCTCGCCGAGGGCATCGCCGTCAAGACCATCGGCCGCTTGGCCCTGCCGATCATCCGCGACCTCGTGCGCGAGATCATCCTCGTCGACGAGCCGCAGATCGAGCGGGCGGTGCACGATTATGCCACGCTCCAGCGCAGCCTCGCCGAGGGGGCCGGCGCCGCCGGCCTCGCCGCGCTGCTCGCCCGGCCCGATCTCTTCGCCGGCCGCACGGTCGGCCTCGTGCTCTGCGGCGGCAACATCGACGCCCGGCTGCTCGCCTCGGTGATGGTGCGCGAATTGGAGCGCGAGGACCGCATCATCTCGTTCCGGATGACCGCGAGCGACCGGCCCGGCGTGCTCGGCCGGGTGGCCGGGCGCCTCGGCGAACTCGGGGCCAACATCCTGGAGGTGTCGCATGGCCGCCTGCACCTCGACGTGCCGGCGAAAAGCGTCTCGATCGACGTGACGATCGAGACCCGCGGCCCCGGCCACACCGCCGAGATCCTGAACACCCTGCGCGACGAGGGGCTGGAGCCGCGCCGCATCGGGCCGCACGGCAACGCGGCGACGGGGGGCTGACCCCGCCGCCGGACGCGGTCAGCGCGACTGCTCCCGCGTCACCAGGGTGCGGCCGGGCGCCGCCTCCTGCTTGTCCTGGTAGAGCGGGATCACGGCCCTGAGCCAGGCCCGGGTATCGAGGCCGCCGTAATTGCGTTCGATCACGTCGCGGGTGACGAAGGCCTGGAGGTTCACCGGGCCGAAATTGTACCCGACCAGCCCCCCGACCGCGACCTGCCCCTGCGAGCGGTAGCCGGCGACACCGGTCGGCAGATCCGTGGAGGCGAAGGCGACCGCGCCGACCTGCCACTTGCCGAACTTCTTCGTCGCGGTGAAGTCGAGGTTCATGTAGTCGGGATAGGTCGCGACACCCGGCGGCGGCCGGTCGCCGAGGAAGTGGCCGTAGAACAGGTGGCCGGTCACGTTCCAGTCGTTGCCGACGTAGCTCAGCGCGAAGCGGTGGGTCAGCGACGGGACTTGCGTCGTGAAGCCGGTCCGGCTCGGGAGATAGCCGCCGAGCAGGTAGCTGAAGCCGACATCGCCGCCGAGGTCCCAGGCAAGCTGGCCGGCGAGCAACGGCTGGCCGAACCCGCTCTGCCACTCCCTGTTCTGCGGGCCGACCGCCGAGTACGGAACACCGGCGAAGAGCTGCACCCGTGCGCCGAGCAGATCCCAGGGCGTCGACCAGGCCAGCGTCGCGGTGTTGACGTTGAGGGGCAGCACGCCGGCGGCGGTGTCGCGGACGCCGAAATTCGAGGCGGTGATGAGATAGAGGCCGTGCGGGATCTGCGCGCCGACCGGAAGGCCGACGGACTGCCCGGGCTGCGCGGCGGATCCCGCGCGGGCCGGGGAGGCGCCGGGAACAGATGCCGCTGCGGCGAGACAGGCCGCCGCGAGGCTGCGCCAACGGCCCTCGTAGCGGGCGCCGGCCCCGTGACGCGGTCCGGCAAGCACGACGCTCCGCCATGCCTGGCGACCCCGTCGCCGGGCCTTCCTGTGTGGCATCCCCATGCCATCCCCCCCGTTCTTGTTGGTGTCGTCTGGCGTGTTCGCCGCCGATCGTTGGTCGTCGGTACTGGGTTGTCTTTCGTGCTGGATTTTGATCGTCGTCACGGCTCCGTTCCCGCAAATGGATCCGGGCTCATGCCGAACCGTCGACGTTGATCTTTTTGCGCGGTACGGATGAAGATCGACGGTACGACTTAAGATGTGGCGCGATTCCGCCTGCTCCATCGCGCGTGGCAGAGCGCGATCCCTCTCGGGCGGGCCCAGGTGTTATGTACGGCGAGGACAGGCCAGGACCGGCGCCTGTCCGCTCGAGGGCGCGAAGACATCCGGGAGACGCGCGGAGACGGATTTTCCCTGCTCCCCGCGGGACATCGGGCTCGCCCGATCTCACCCGTCGCTTGCGGGTCCCAGACACGCCCGGACCGGGGCGCTCCCCGTCAGCGGCGGCCCGGCTGCGCCGCCCAGGTCGGTACGCCGGCCCCGCGCGGCAGAAGCCGCGTCGCCGGATCGGTCATCATCGGCGCACCGAGCAGTTGTCCCGAGCCGCGCCGCTGCGAGTGAGCCGAGCGCGGGTCGTGATACGGGTCGCTGACATAGCTGCTCATATGTCCGCCGCCGGCCGGCATGCGTCCCTCGCCGCCGCCATCGGCCCGGGCGGCGCCCGCCGCGAGCACGGGCAGCGCCAGGGCGGCGGCGGCGATCGAAGTCAGAGAGCGCGTCATCATGGGTTTGTCCTCGATCTGCGGCGGGGATCCCGTACGGCGGGCCCCGGCGATTTCCTTGGCGCGACCATGAGGAAGAGCAGATCATTTCGATGTGCGCTGCCGCACCCATAGTATATTACATTTTAATCCAAGGATATTCTCCGCAATGTGCGTTGGGGCACCGGGCGCATCGTAGTGTCGATGGATGCGGGATGACGCAGATGCGAGACGGCGACGCGCCGCGGCAACACTCCGCCCGACTGCCCGAGCGCCGATGCCGAGCGGCACGGTCACGCACCGCCTCACCACGAAAACCTCGTGTGCCCCCCGGCACCCTTGAGACGGCCGAGCCCCACGCCCACCTTATCGGCTGGGTGACGTGGCGGAGACGAGACGATGGCGAATTCCTGGCAAGGCGGGCCCTATGGCGGCTCCTATGGCGGTCCTCCGCCGGGCAATCCCTACCAGCAGGGCTTCGCGCCCGCGCCGGGCTGGGGCGGGCCGCCGGTGCTGGTGGCGCACGGCTCGCTGAGCCGGCGCTTCATCGCCTACCTGCTCGACATCGTGTTCATCTTCGGCTTCAGCTGCCTGCTGTGGCTGGCGATCTCGCTCCTGGGCGTCATCACCTTCGGGGTCGGCTGGGTTCTGTATGCGATCCTGCCGGCGAGCGGGATCCTCTACAGCGCGATCACGGTCGGCGGGCCGCGCCAGAGCACGATCGGGATGCGGATGCTGGGTCTGCGGGCGGTGCGGGCGACGACCGGCGGGCCGGTGGACTGGATTACCGCCGGCGTGCACGCGCTGCTGTTCTATCTCGCGCTCTCGACCTTCCTGCTCTGGCTCCTCGACATCGGCATCGGCGTGCTGCGATCCGACCGGCGGATGGGTCACGACCTCGTCATCGACCTTGCGGTGGTGCGCGACGCGTGAGGCTGCAACCTTCGGCGCCCTGCCGCGCTTAAAACGGCAGGAAATCGCACCGGCGCGGCGCTCCCCTGTTGAGGCGCGCCGCGCCGGTGCTATCCTGCCCTCACCGGCGCCTCGCGCCGGCCCTTTGCCTGCGAGCACGACGAAGCGTGACCAGCCATCCGCGGGATGCACCGCAGTTCTACCTCACGGCGCCCTCGCCCTGCCCCTACCTGCCGGGACAGCAGGAGCGGAAGGTCTTCACCCACCTCGTCGGCCGGCGCGCCCGCGACCTCAACGAGATCCTGACGCAGGGCGGTTTCCGGCGCTCGCAGACCATCGCCTACCGGCCGGCCTGCGAGACCTGCCGCGCCTGCATCTCGGTGCGGGTCGTGGTGGGCGATTTCGCGCCGAGCGACAGCCAGCGCCGGGTGCTGAAACGCAACCGCGACCTCGTCGGCCAGGCCCAGGCCAACCGCCCGGCCTCGGAGCAATACGCCCTGTTCCGCCGCTACCTCGACGCCCGCCACGGCGACGGCGGCATGGTCGACATGACGGTGCTCGACTACGCCATGATGGTCGAGGACAGCCACGTCGAGACCCATCTGGTGGTCTACCGGAGGCGCGGGCCCGACACCGCGATCAACGGCCGCGGCACCGGCGCCCCGGTCGCCGTCTGCCTCACCGACGTGCTCTCCGACGGGCTGTCGATGGTCTACTCGTTCTACGACCCGGCGGAGGCCGACCGGTCGCTCGGCACCTTCATGATCCTCGATCACATCGAGCGCGCCCGCAGCCTCGGCCTGCCCTACCTCTACCTTGGCTACTGGGTCGAGGGGTCGCGCAAGATGCAGTACAAGGCGAAGTTCACCCCCCAGGAACGTCTGATGCCGAACGGTTGGGCACGGGTGGAGGAGGACTGAGAGACCGCACGCGGCTGTCGCCGTCCGGCGACAGAGCCGGTCTCTCACCTTTTCGCGTCTGTCACGCAGACCCGCGAGCCTTGCCGGCGGCATCCGGCCCTGCCCGAAAAGCGGCCGCGCAACGCCGCCGGCGCGGGGGGAGACGCGGAGATGGCCAGGGATTTCAGGCGCCAGCTTCGGACGGGCGCGGCGGCACGATCCTGGCGGCCGCGCAGGGCGTGACGAGGCTCACGGTCTATCGGTGACGTCAGTTCGCCCCTGCTGCTCGGCCTGACCCAGAGGGTCGCGACCGTGCTGCGGTTCTGGCGATACCGGCATCGGCCGCCACGGTCTCCAGGTATATGGTGGCCGCGCCAGATCCCGAAGCCACTTCGATCGTCACGCATCGATCGAGGTGGCCGCGTCTGATCGTGAGCTATATGAATATCCTGAATGCCATCGCGAGCAGCATATACGCCGCCCAGACGATAAATTCGAAGATTTTTTGGCTCGGCACGGATTGGAAGAGCACTGGCCTTGCCGCGGATTGTTTTACCTCAATCAAAATGTCTTTGAGCACTTTCTCCAATGTCGCGCTCGGGTCCGAATAATCACGGAGTATTGCGGCTTCGGCCTCGCCTTGCAGTGAGGAACTCCTGATCGTATGGTACAGCAGCACAATCCAAAACATCCACGCCAGCAGAATGAACGTCGAGAACACTCCGACGACGTGGGACGGATCGATGGACCATATGACGACCGAATACACCAAAGCGATGACCGCCATGCCCGCAGACGATGCGTAATTGAGCGCGGTCCATGCCCGTCCATAATTGTCAATTCTATCTAGGATGATTTTTTCGACAGTCGATGCGGAGTATATTTTATCGTAACCGCCCTCCGATAATTGATCTTGATCTAATTTTTGTCTAATAGGGTCATCATTGCTAGTCATTGATCGCACCCCCTTGGCTAAGGCATTGAAACATGAATTCCAAGGCGAGCAGATGCTCGGAATCTTCGCCGGACGGAAGTTTTTTCCCTTTCAAAAGCGCCGTGCGAAATACATCAATGTTTGTTTCACCAACACCCAGTTTCGGATGGAGCGCAACAAAGTAAGGCAGTATACTATTTTTAAAGTATTTGACCTTTGATTCCATGGTCGCGGCATCGATTTTATCGCATTTGTTGAGCAGTATCGCAACACCGCAGAGCTTGCTTTTTGCAGTGGAGGCGTGAGGTATTATTTCTTCGATTCTCACGCCCAGCATGCGCGACCATCGCGCGGTATCCCCATATTTATCCAAGGCGTTTTCGTCGAACAGTCCCGCAGAGATCTGGGGCTCTTCGACAATTCGCCTGATATCGAAGACGAAATACAGAAAGGCGGGCTTCTGATCCTTGATATCCTTGGCGATCGGTTTTGCGTCAAAAAACCCGCGGCTATCTCTGATCCAAAATGTTATATTGCTAAACAGCTTGGTGCCGTTATGAAAAGAAATACTGGCCAGCCTGCTGCTGAAATCCTGCGTTTCCTCCATCTGCCTGGCGTGGGGCGGCAGCAAGCCCGTCAAAAGGTAATCGCGAAAGGAGGTCTTGCCGGACGAGTTTTGGCCCGCAATCAATATCGTGTGCGAAAAATATCTTTTTATCCATCTGATGCCGAACGATATCGACGTCGACGTTATCTTCATTGCCTCCCCTACGCCCGATTTCATCAAGGTTGCACTCAAGGCATCAGCCATCGCAGACACACACCTTTGCTTGCTATCTCCCGCAACTTAGGAGATGTCGTTACTTGATATGTTTCTACATTGATATATTTTTAAGACAAGATTCAAAAATGGAAATCTATTTTCCAACCCAGCCCCGTCAGGATTGATGGCGACCGCGGGCGTCGAGAGATAAGTTTTATCTCAGCAAGACTATGGCCGGAAAACCATATCATCGTGAGGCCGATGAGTGTGGGCTGCGCTCCGGCTCTCCCCAGTCGTTGCAGGAGACCCGGCGGCTGTCATTCGCCTCTGCTCCCTTCCTTGCCTTCTGGCCCCGCATCCCATAGCCGTCGCGGCATCCCAACCCCGCCCACCGCTCAGGAGCCCCGACGATGATCCCCCGCTACAGCCGGCCCGAGATGACGGCGATCTGGTCGCCGGAAGCGCGTTTCCGGATCTGGTTCGAGATCGAGGCCCATGCCACGACCGCGCTCGCCGAGCTCGGCGTGGTGCCGAAGGAGGCCGCCGCCAAGGTGTGGGAGAAGGGCCGCGACGCGGTGTTCGACGTCGCACGCATCGACGAGATCGAGCGCGTCACCAAGCACGACGTGATCGCGTTCCTGACCCACCTCGCCGAGATCGTCGGGCCCGAGGCGCGCTTCGTCCACCAGGGCATGACCTCGTCGGACGTGCTCGACACCTGCCTCAACGTGCAGCTCGCCCGCGCCGCCGACCTGCTCATCGCCGACATCGACGGGCTGCTCGCCGCGCTCAAGCGCCGGGCCTTCGAGCACAAGCTCACCCCGACCATCGGCCGCTCGCACGGCATCCATGCCGAGCCGGTCACCTTCGGGCTCAAGCTCGCCCAGGCCTATGCCGAGTTCGAGCGCAATCGCGCCCGCCTCGTCGCCGCCAAGGCCGAGATCGCGACCTGCGCCATCTCGGGGGCGGTCGGCACCTTCGCCAACATCGACCCGCGGGTCGAGGAATACGTCGCCGCGCAGATGGGCCTGACCCCGGAGCCGGTCTCGACCCAGGTCATCCCGCGCGACCGCCACGCGATGTTCTTCGCGGTGCTCGGCGTCGTCGCCTCGTCGATCGAGCGGCTGGCGATCGAGGTACGCCACCTGCAGCGCACCGAGGTGCTGGAGGCGGAGGAATACTTCTCCGAGGGCCAGAAGGGCTCCTCGGCGATGCCGCACAAGCGCAACCCGGTGCTGACCGAGAACCTGACGGGCCTCGCCCGCATGGTCCGCGCCTACGCGCTGCCGGCGATGGAGAACGTGGCGCTCTGGCACGAGCGCGACATCTCGCATTCCTCGGTCGAGCGGATGATCGGGCCGGACGCGACCGTCACCCTCGACTTCGCGCTCGCCCGCCTCACCGGCGTGATCGACAAGCTGCTGGTCTACCCCGAGCAGATGCAGCGCAACCTCGACCGGCTCGGCGGCCTCGTCCACTCGCAGCGGGTGCTGCTGGCGCTGACCCAGGCCGGCGTGTCGCGCGAGGACGCCTATCGGCTGGTCCAGCGCAACGCGATGCCGGTCTGGCGCGGCGAGGGCGATTTCCTCACCCTGCTCCAGGCCGACACGGAGGTCACCGCGGCGCTCAAGCCCGAGGCGATCGCCGAGTGCTTCGACCTCGGCTACCACCTGAAGCACGTCGACACGATCTTCCGGCGGGTGTTCGGCGCCGCCGAGTGAGCAGGAGACCCGGGCGCCGCGCGGCGCCCGGGATGACAGGAAGGATTAGAGGCCCGTCCCTCAGGCCCGGCCGCCGCGCGACATCACACCCGCGCCCGCGGATCGTGCCGGCCCAGGCGCTCCAGCAGGAAGTCCACCTCGGCCTTCGCCGTCGCCGACAAGCCGGCCCCGGGTTTGCGCTTCGCGTCCGACGCCAGGATGCCGAGCACGGTGAGGCCGGTCGCGCCGATCTCGCCGTAGAAATCGGTCATCCGGTCGACCGATGCCTCGTCGATGCGGCCGTCCGGGTGGAACGGGGTCGGGGCGATGGGGAAGACGCCCTTCGCGTCGGGGGTGAGCCGCATGTCGTGCCCTCTCGCGGGCCGCCGGACGATAGGGCGTGAAACGTGCAGAGCCTAACCGCCGCGGGCGCCGGGTCCCTGCGGGACACGTGCATGATTCGGTGCAGGGCGGGGCATCCGGAATCGCGCTTGCGGCCGGGCTGCGGCTGGTGCTTCAAGGGCGACGTGTTCGTGACCGGCCGCCGCGCGGCCCCGCGAGAGGAAGACCCGCATGTCCCGCATCGTCTACGTCAACGGCCGCTTCGTGCCCTTCGAGGAGGCGACGATCCCGATCATGGACCGCGGGTTCCTGTTCGCCGACGGCATCTACGAGGTGAGCGCGGTGCTGGACGGGCGGCTCGTCGACAACGAGGCCCATCTCGCCCGCCTCGACCGCTCGCTCGGAGAGATCGGCATCCGCAATCCCCACACCATCGCCGAGTGGACGCGGCTCGAGGAGGAGCTGGTCACCCGCAACAACCTCCGGGAGGGCCTCGTCTACATGGAGGTGACCCGCGGCGTCGCCGAGCGCGACTTCGCGTTCCCGCCCGAGGGCACGCCGCCGACCGTGGTGATGTTCACCCAGGCCAAGACCGTCTCGGCGAACCCGCTCGCCGAGCGCGGCGCCAAGGTCATCTCCGTCGAGGACCTGCGCTGGAAGCGCCGGGACATCAAGTCGGTGGCGCTGCTGGCCCAGGTGCTGGCCAAGCAGCAGGCCGCCGCCGCTGGCGTCGCGGAAGCGTGGATGCACGAGGACGGCTTCGTCACCGAGGGCGGCTCCTCGACCGCCTTCATCATCACCGAGGACGGCCGCATCGTCACCCGCCCGCTCTCGACGGCGTTGCTCCCCGGCATCACCCGCCGGGCGGTGATGCGGCTTGCCGAGGAGAACGGCCTGACGGTCGAGGAGCGCGCCTTCACGATCGAGGAGGCGCTGGCCGCCGCCGAGGCGTTCTTCACCTCGGCCTCGGCCTTCGTGATGCCGGTGGTCGAGATCGACGGCAACCGGGTCGGCGGCGGCCAGCCCGGCCCGATGACCCGGCGCCTGCGCGACCTCTACCTCGACATGGCGAAGGCCGGCTGAGCCGATCTCGCAAAGGCGGTGACGGCTTTTGCGACAGAGATCGGCGGCCAGCCGAGATCCGGAACGGACGACGCGTTGGCCTGCCGGCGCGGGCCTGCCGAGAGCGGCGCCCGATCGCGTTGCCACCGGACGCTGATCTGGAGCTTGGTCCGACGATGCGGGATGCCGCTTCGTCGGACGAGGCGCCGGCATCGGAGCATCGGACGCCCGCCCCGGCCTCGACCTGCGTTCCGCCCGCCGGGTCTTCTACGTCGCGACGCCGCGAAAATGCAAAATCGATGGAATATGACGATAATAACATTATAATAATAGCCGTAGATCGTATTTGATTTGATTGGCGCGGCGGGCCATGGAATATTTCGTCGTGCGTGTGCCTGGTCGGCCAGGAGAGTCTCGCACCGGGCACGGCGACGTCATCGAGCCGGATCAGCCCGGCTCGAAAGATCATGGTCATCGACAGGGCCGGCCTTCGTCCGGGGGTCGGATCTGGCGACGGCACGACGTTCGACGGAGGCATGATCCGTCGTCACGCCTCGTGCGGGCATTTTGGGCGGGCGAGGCCCGGGCGATCGATCGGCAGAGCCACGCCCTGCGCGCCGAGGCAGGCCGCTGCTCGTCTCCGCCTCCCGCGGCGAGATCCAGGCCGTCGGCGAGCGCGCGTCCCTGTTCCGGCGCATCGCGGCCGGCGGGCGGGTCGCCCATGTGAGGGGCCTGCTCTCCCGCGGATGACGCCTCGGCCGCGCGCCGCCTGCGGTCGCGCGCGTCGAACCAAGACCTCCCACGGCATGCCTTCACCGGACAAGACGTCAGCGGACAAGACTTCGGGGTTCTCGCGGCCATGATCCATCCGAGACGGCGCATCGTGGCTGTGGCGACGCTCGTCGCGGCCCTGTCGGGTCCCGCCACGGCCGGGGACCGACGGGTGGCCGCCCTCTATCCGCAGGATGGCCGCCGGGCGATGAGCGGTGCGGATTACGCCCGGTATCCCGGTGCGGGGATCCTGTTCTGCCGCGACGCCTCGGGCGTGCCGAAGCGGGCCGCCGCCGCCTGGCTGATCGCCGGGCCGCGGACCGTCATGCTCAACGCCCACAATTTCCGCAGCAAGCGGCTCGCCGTCACCCGCGCGGTCGCGGACTGCTTCTTCCAGATCGCCGGCCGCAACTACGATTTCGAGCCGGAGAGCCTGCAGCTCGGCGTCCGGCCCGGCGCGGAGGCGCTGCACATCACCGACGACTGGGCGCTGCTCCACCTCACGGAGCCCGTCACGGCAGCGGCGGCCCAGCCGGCCCCCGAGGCGCCGCTGGGGCTTCCCACCGGAAGCGAGGCCGTCGCGGTGACGATGGTCTCGCCGGCCGGCCACGAGAATTTCGGCAGCGCGACCAGCCTCGAAGCCTGCACCATCCGGCAGATCGACCCGCCGGGCGAGGACGGCATCCGGCAGGCCCGGCACGATTGCAACAACGGCTATGGCGGATCGGGCTCCGGGCTGTTCGATGCCGCAGGCCGCCTGATCGCGATGCAGAGCGCGTCCCTGTCGATGAATTCCCGCCGCCCCTACGACGGCGAGTTCCATTACGGCTCGGCCCTGCTGCTCGAGGGCGCCCTTGCCGAGGCCCTGCGCGCGGCGGTCCGCCGGCCCCGGTGACCTTTCAGCCGATCGGTCGGCGAGGATCGGTCGGCCGAGACCGGTCAGCCCGGCCCGATCAGGCCGGGCACCACCGTTCCGCCCGGGCCGAAGCGCTCCTGCGCCCGGCGGCAGCTCGCCTCCGGGTCCTTCTGGTAGGCCTGGGTGTAGGCGGCCGAGCGGATCAGCGCCTCGCCGTGGGACAGGGCCGCGAGATCGGTGCCGAGCCGTTCCACGACCTCGCGGAGCCGGGCGTAATCCGGCTTGGTGCCGGGACAGGATTCGGCCACGAACCGGACCAGGCCGGCGAGCTTGACGGCATCGTTGCTGATGGCGGCCGTGTCGACCGGGCCGGGAGCCTCGGCGGCCCCGGCCGCGGTGAGCGTGAGGGCGAGGAGCGGCAGGACGTGACGGATCAAAGACAGGCTCCTTCTCTGCATCATTCGCCGAAGCGGTCACCGGTTCGGCGGCGAAATCGAAGCAACACCGGAAAGCTCCGCGGCATCACCCGTGCGCCTCCGCTCAGGGGAGGGCGGTCGCGGCGTCGTCGCCCTGCGCGCCGTAGCGCTCCCGGAGACGGTCGAGGGCGGCGCGATGGTCGGCTCCGCCGGCCCGCAGGGTGACGTAGTGCTGGCACAGGCTGCCGTAGAGCTGCCGGCGCCCGGTCGGCGCCGCGACCGCGATCAGCCCGGAGATCAGCGCCTCGGGGACCGGCGCGTCGGCCATCATGCCGGCCACCTGCGCGGTACGGTTGGCGATCATGCGCGGATCCTCGATGAACAGCGGCCGGGCCCGCGCCAACGCCGCCCGCAAGGTCGTCACGGCGGCCTCGTCCGCCGCCACCGGCCGTCCGGCGGCGCGGGCGGCGAGCCAGCGGGCGGGATCGGTGCGGTCGTCCGGCGTCAGCCAGCCGGACCGGGCGCCGTCGTCGCGGCGGGCGACGATGGCGGCAGGGGCCTCGTCCCGGACCTCGCCCCGGGCCTCCTCGCGGGCCGGGCCGTCGCCGCAGGCGACGAGCAGCGCGAGGACCAGGGGGGCGGCCGGTCCCGGCCTCACCGGAGGGAGGCCGCGAGGCCGCGGGGGCCGTCGGCCAGGGGCAGCCGCGCCAGTTCCCGGCGCGACCGGGGGTCGACGAGGGAGAGATCGCCGGAGAACCAGTTGGCGACGGCCACCCGGCCATCCTCCAGCGCCAGCACGCCCTCGGGATAGCGGCCGACCGGGATCTCGCCGTCCGGTGCCAGGCGCTCGGCCGACAGCAGGGCGACGCTGCCGGCATGCTGGCGGCTCACCACGACCGTGCGCCCGTCCGCCGTCACGGCGACGCCGTAGGGCATCGCCCCTACCGGCACGGTGGCGACCGGGGCGAGCGTCCGGGCATCGATCACCGTGAGGTCGTTGCTGCGCACGTTCGCCACGTAGAGCCGGCCCCCGTCGGGGCCGAGCGCCAGGGCGAAGGGGCCGTCGCCGGTCGGCGCGGTGCCGGTCACCCGCATCCCGGCGGTGTCGATCGCGACGATCCGGCGATGCTCGCGGTCGGCGACGTAGAGGCGCGCGCCCGTCCGGTCCAGGGCGAGGCCCGCGGGTTCGGGGACCGGCACGGCCGGGCCGCTGGCCTCGCCGGTGCGGGGATCGCGCCGCACCACCTCGCCCCGGCGCCAATCGCCGACATAGAGCGCCGACCCGTCGGGCGCGGCGGCGATGCCGAAGGGCGAGCCCGGATGGTCCAGGCGGGCGATCACCCGTCCGGCGGGCCCGTCGATCACCGAGATCGCCCTGTGGTCGGGATGGGTGACGTAGATCCGTCCCCCCGGCCCCGTCGCGAGCCCCGCCGGGCCGGGCCCGACCGGGATGGCGGCGATCACCCGGGGGGACGCAGGATCGATGCGCGACACCACCCCGCCATCCTGGCTCGCGACGTAGATCTCGGCCGCGACTGCAGCGGGGGCCCAGGCCGGGGCGGCGACCAGGGCGGCAAGGAGCGCCCGCCTCACCGGCCGCCCTCGACCTTGGCCCTCAGCCCGGCGAGACCCGCCTCGATATACGCCTTCATGGCGGCCCGGCCGGCCTCGTCGCTCAAGTCCTCCGGCGGCTCGTTGCCGGTATCGCCGCGGTAGAACCGCCCGAACCAGGCGACCTTGCTGCCCGTTCCCTCCGGCGTCACCGTGAGGGTGGCCGAGTAGGACGAGACCGGCAGAGCCTTCAGGTCGGGATCGTCGAGGCGGTACGAGTAGCTGCGCCGGGCCGCGTCGTACTCGTCGAGGCTCTCGTGCAGGACGCCGCCGTTCCGGAGCGTCAGGGTCCGGGTGTCGCCGTTCCTGGTGCCGTCGCCTTTGCCCGTGCCGCGCGCGACGAGCGGGTGCCAACCGGCGATGTCCGCGAAATGGCCGGCGACGGCCCAGACCTTGTCGGGCGGGGCCGCGAGGGTGACGGTAGCCTCGATCTTCTGCGGGGTCGGCCCGTGGGCGAGGACGGTCGTTGCGACGCCGAGCGCCGCCGCGCCGACGAGGCCGCCGAACAGGGAATCGTGGAACCGGCGCATGCTTACGCTCCGTGACGAAGGCGGGAGACGGTCTCGCGCAGGCGGATGTGCCAGGGCAGGAGACCGAACAGGACGAGGAGGGCGGCGAGCGCCGCGGCGCCGAGGACCGGGCGCAGGTCGAGCCGGACCGGGCGCGACCGCGTCGTCGCCGCCGCCGTGAGGGCCTCCGCGAGGCCGCCCGGCGCATCGAGGGGCGCGTAGGCGAGGCCGGTCTCGGCCGCGAGCCCGCGCAGGTAGGCGTCGCGCACCGAGGACAGGTGCTCCTGGCCGGGCGCGGCATGGGACCCGAAGGGGGCGTTGCGCGGGTTGTAGCCCTCGCGGTGCTCGGCCTCCGGTGGCGGCGGGCCGAAGCGGTTCTCGTGCGGCACGTCCTCCGCCCCATAGAAGCCGATCTCGCGGCCGCGATCGTCGTAGCGGGGGATCGGCACCGGGCTGTGCCCGCCGGCTCCGACGATCAGCCCGCGCACCGCCCCCGGCTTGCCCTCGAAGGCGGGACCGCCGCGGGCCGGCAGGGGCGGCGCCTCGTGGCCGTCGGTGACGAAGACGAGGTCGCTGCCGAGATCCCCCGCCAGCGCGATCGCCCGGAACAGGCCCGCGGCGATCCGGCTGTCCCCCTCCCAGCCCATGCGCCAGTCGAGGCCCGCGAGGGCGCCGTCGAGGGCGCCGAAATCGGCGCAGGTCTCGATCGGCTCGAACAGCAGGAAGGCGCGCCGCTCCGCGAACAGCCCGAGGCCGAGGCGCGAGCCGCAGGGCAAGGCCGCCGCGAGGCCCCGCAAGGTCGCCTTGGCCTTGTCGAGCCGGCTCGCCGGCTTGCCGTCGAGGCGCTCGTCGCGGGTGTTCATGCTGCCGGTGATGTCGATCACCACCACGGCCTCGACGCGCGGCCCGGTGACGGGCAGGGACGGCACCAGACCTGTGAGCGCCGTGAGGGCGAGCGCGCCGGCCAGCAGCTGCCCGCGTGCGTGGCCGAGGAGCCGCGCGAGAGGTGGCGGGCTCACGGCAGCCCCCGCGGCTGGCCCGGAATGTCGGTCCAGATCGTCTTCGGATCGGCTTGCATCTCCTCGCCCTGCTCGCGCCCGCGCTCGGGGAAGTCGCGCACGAGGCGCGAAGCGACGTCGAGGTTGAACTTGGCGTCCCAGGCCTCCGGCCGGAGCGTCAGGGCGCGGCGATAGGCTTGGCGGGCGAGCCCGACGAGCGGCGTGGCCCGCTCGAGGTCGCCCGCCTCCAGCCTGGCGAAGGCCTGCCGCAGCCGTGCATTGCCGAGGGCGATCTGCGCCAGCGCGCGCAGGGCCGGCGCGCCGCCGCCGTCGAGGGCGGCGGTCAGGGGCTCGGCCTCGTCGAGCCTGTCGCGGGCGGCGAGGAAGCGGATGCGGGCGAGCAGCAGTTCCGGGACGGCGTCGGCGGCCACCGGGCGGTCCTGGCCGGCCTCGAGCGCCGCGATGGCGCGGTTGGCGTTCCCGTCGCGCCAGGCGAGGCCGGCGCAGGCGAGCGCCTCCGCGGCAGCGGCGAGCGGCAGGCCGACGAGCAGGACCGGCCGCACGGGCCCCCAGGCCCGGCGCAGGACGCGCGCGAGGGTGAATCGGGTCGTGGTCATGCGGCGCGCCTGGTCTCGCGGGATGCCGCCGGGCGGGAAGCGGGGCGGCGGGTCGCCAGGTCGGTCTCGATGAGCGTGCCGGCGAGGAGCAGGCCCATCGCCAGGGCGGCGAGGCCGTAGGCGAGCCCGGTGAGATCGCGCTGCGGACGCCGCTCGGCGTAGGAGATCGGCTTGCGTTCCTGGCGGTCGATCTCGCGGATCGCCGCTTCCACCGCCTGGGCGCTCTCGGCCTCGAAGGCGCGGTAGGGCACGCCGAGGCTCTTGAAGAACAGGTCGAGGTGGCGCTCGGGCGCCGCCTGCGGCGTGTCCTCGCCCGCCGGGCGGTCGGCGAGGCCCGGGGAACCGGCGGTGCGCAGGAACAGCCAGTACAGGGTCGGGCGGATCTTGGCGAAGTCCTCCCGCAGGGTGGGCTGGACGCGCCGGTCGATGACCGCGGCGCCGTCCGAGACCAGGAGCAGCACGCGCGAGGCCTGCGGCGCGCCGGTGCCGAACTGCGCCAGCGCCAGGCCGAGGCCGCGGGCGACGTTGGTCGCCTCGAGGCCGGGCCGGTCGATCGCCCGGATCGCCGCCCGTACGGCGTCGTGGCGGTCGGTCATCGGCAGCACCGCCATCGGCGAGGTCGAGAAGGCCGAGACCGCGACGAGATCGTGCGCCCGGCGGCCGACGAACCCGTCGAGGATCCGCCGCGAGGCAGCGGCCTTCGATTCCTCCGCGCCCGAGGGCTGCCTGCCGGCGAAGGTCTCGTTCATGCTGCCGCTGCGGTCGACGAGGAGCGAGATCTGGGCCCCCTCCCCCGTGCGCGCCAGGCTCTCGCCGGCCAGGTGCGGTCCGGAGAGGGCGATGACCAGGAACCCGATCCCCGCCATGCCGGCCAGCGTCAGCACCGCATCGACGAGCCGCGACAGCCCGTCGGCCGGCACCATCGCCAGCGATGGGATCGGGACGCGCCGCTGGGCCGAGGCGGCGAGCGGCAGGAGCGCCAGCGGCAGCAGCCACAGCCAGGCCGGCGCCGTCACCCCGAAGCGGGCGAGGACGGTCATGCCGCACCTCCCCCCCTCGCCGCCCGCTCCGCCGCGGCGAGGCGGCGGGCGGTCGCAACGAGGTCGGGAAACGGGCAGGTCCGCTGCGCCGCCGACGGATCGCGTCCGAAGAAGGCGTCTCGCGAGGCCGCGAAGAACCGGTCGAGCGGCTGCGCCAGGGCCCCGTAGGCGGGATGGCGGGCCAGGAATCCCGCCAGGTCCTCGCCCATCACCCGCCGTCCGTCGGTGCGGTCGAGGCCGCGATGGAGCGCCAGCAGCGCCTCGCGATAGGCGGCCTCGGCGTCGCGGCGGGCCGCGAGGCGGCGCACCTGCCGCCAGGCCGCCGCGAAGGCCCGGGCCGGCCGGTGCCGGAACGGCCACCACGCCCGGTCACGGGCAAGCAGCGCGAGCCCGGCGAGGGCCGAAGCCGCGAAGCCCCCGGCGAGGGTGCGCGGCACGGCCGGATCCCGGCGCGGGCTCGCGCCCTCGGGGCGCATGTACTCGACCGGGTCGGCGACCGGCGGCGGCTGGATCTCGCGCAGGGGCGAGACGCTGATCGGCCAGCCCGGCACCTCGGCGACGGCGCTCGTCGTCGCCCGCGGCGCCTCGCTGGCGAAGGTCACGGCGAAGGCCGGCACGTCGAGGCGGCGCACGTCGAGGGCGGCGTAGAACGTCTGGTAGGTGAGCGACAGCCGCCAGAGCCGGTTCCCGTCCCGCACCGGCCCGGGCGCGACCGCGACCCGGGTGAGGTCGAGCCAGGCGGTCAGCGGTCCCGGCTTCGGCAGCGAGGCGGCCTGCGGCGCGAACCCCTCCGCGGCCTCGATCTCGACCGTGGCGGCGAAGCGGTCGCCGACGAAGAGCCCGAACGGCCGCGGACTGCGCACCACCACCGTCCCGATCTGCGCCTCGGCCGGCGACGGCAGGCCTGCCGACAGGAGAGCGGCGAGCCAGAGGGCCCGGAGCGGGCGCCGGTGCCGCGGCGTCGTGATCGCACGCCCGCTCATGCGGCGGTCCCGAGCAGGTGGCGCGAGAAGTCGTCGCCGTCGAAGCGGTCGGCGAGGCGGTAGGGCGGCCGGCCGTGCCGGAGGGCGAGGCGGCGGAGGAAGTCCCGCCGCTCGGCCTCGCGGGCGAGCCAGCGCGCGCGGAGCGAGGGACGCATCAGCACCCGCCGGCGCCCGCCGCCTTCCAGGTCCTCCAGCTCGATCAGCCCGAAGGCCGGCAGGCCCTCGCCAAGGGCGCCGTCCTCGATCGCGACCGGCACGACGTCGTGGCCCTGGAGCCGCTCGAACACCGCACCGGTCAGCGCCTCCGGCAGGCGGAAATCCGAGACCACCACCACGAGCTTGCGCCGTCCGGCGAGGGAGGTGGCCGCCGCAAGGAGCCCGTCGGCGCTCGCCCCCCCGGGCGCCATTGCCCGGAGCCTGGCCGCCACCGCGTCGGCGGTGCCGCGGCGGCGCGAGGCCGGCAGCACCAGCTCGGGCCCGGCCCCGCAGCCGATCAGCCCGAAGGCGTCGCCGATCCGGGTCGCCGAGCGGGCGAGCGCGATGCAGAGCTCGGTCACCAGGTCCCAGGTCGCGCCCGCGCCGCGAAAGCGCATCGAGGCCGAGAGGTCGACGAGCGCCCAGACTTCGAGGGCCCGGCTCTGCTCGAACCGGCGCACCACCGTTCCCTCGAACGGGTCGCGCAGGGTCGCCCGGAGATCGATGCGGCGGGCGTCGGGGTGGCGCCAGAACGGCACGTGATCGCGGAACACGCCGATCCCGCCGGTGTCGCGCGACCGGTGGGCGCCGGCGCCCGAGCCGGCGGCGGGACCGCGCAGGCGGTAGAGGATGTCCCCGGTCACGGCGCCGGCACCGTGTCCAGCACCGCCCGGCACAGGGCCGGCACGATCCGCTCCCGCCGCATCTCGTAGACCGGTTCCAGGAAGATCCGGTGCGCCATCGTCTCGGCGAAGACGGCGCGCAGGTCCTCCGGCAGCAGCATGTCGCGGCCCTCCAGCCAGGCCCGGACCCGGGCGGCGCGGATCAGGAAGGCGACGCCGCGCGGGCTCGCGCCGCCCTGGACCAGGGCCTCCATGGCGACGTCCGGCAGGGCGATGCCGGCCTGCGCCGGCTCCCGGATCGCCGCCCACAGCCGGACGACGTACTCCTCCAGCGCCGGGCTCGCATGGATGCCGTGCTGGAGCGCCGCCGCGATGCCGGCGACCGAGGCCTGGTCGATCACGTCCGGGGCGATCCCGGCGACCAGCGCGTCGGTGTCGTGGAACAGCGGGTCGAAGGCGAGGCGCCGGCGCAACCCCGGATCGGTCGGCGCCTCCAGGCCGATCTCCATCAGGAACCGGTCGCGGGCCGCCGCCGGCAATTCGAAGGTCTCCTCGCGCTCGACGCGGTTGCGGTCGGCGAAGACCTGGAGATGGGGGAACCGGTACTCGCGGTTGAAGGCCTGCACGCTGCGCTCGGCCATCAGCCGCAGCATCAGGGAATGGACCTGGGGCCGCGCCCGGTTGATCTCGTTGAAGAAGAACACCGAGAGATCCTCGGAGCGGCGCAGGACCGGGCCGGGCTCGATCCGCGGCCTGCCGTCCTCGGCGAGGTAGGTGTGGGTGATCAGGTCGGAGGGCATCATGTCGACCGTGCCCTCGACCCGCTCGTAGGCGCCGCCGAGCGCCCGGGCCACCGCCCGCAGCAGGGTGGTCTTGCCGACCCCGACATCGCCTTCGAGCAGCACATGGCCGCGGGCGAAGATCGCGATGGTGACGAGCCGGATCGCCCGCTCCTGGCCGATCACCGCCTTGGCGATCTCCGCCTCGAAGCGCAGGGCGGCCTGGCGCCAGTCGGTCAGGGCCGTGTCGGTCGGCCGGATCTGGTTCATGCGGATCGACGACTCCCGGACATGTCGCAGGGCGAGGACGGTGCGCGGCGCGGGACGGCGCCGCGCGAAGGACATCTACTGCGCCGCGATCTTGTTGACGTCGTATTCCCACTTGCCGGTCTTCTTGAAGGCCTCGACGCGCTTCCGGTTGCGCTCCTCCATCGCCTTGATCGACTCGGATTGCTTGTTCAGCTCCTTGGGGTCGTGCTTGGGATCGTACTTGGTCCCGGCGATCCTGTCGGGGAAGCCGGGCTTGGGCTCCCAGCAATCGCCGGCCGCCTTGCACTTGGTGCCGTCATAGGCGAGCGCGGGAAGGGCCGAGCCGGCGACGAGGGCGAGGGTCGCGGCGGCGAGGGTCAGGCGCATGGTGTTCCTCCTGTCGTGGTCGTGGTCGAGGCCGGGCCGGGGCGCGGGTCCGGCGGTGGCATCCCGGGCCGCGCGTCGGCCCGGGATCGGTCGCCGTCAGGACTTGCCGCTCTTGGCGCACATCCCGGGCGGATCATCGGGGAAGGTCTCGCCGAGCTTGTAGGGCGTGTATGTCTTCTTCTGCCCGTCGTTCAGCCACTCGGCGTCACCGACCGGCCCGGTATAGAGGTGGCGGACCCAGGCGGTGACCTGGAGCATGTCGTCGAGGGTCAGGCTCTGGTTGTGCGGCCCCATCTGGCCGTTGGCGCCGCCGAAGATCGTCGAGAACAGTCCGACATCGGTCGTGTTCTGCGGGTAGGTCCAGTAGTTGTCGTTGAGGCCGGGGCCGATCTTGCCCTCGCCGATATGGCCGTGGCAGCCGGAGCAGGCGGCGAGGAAGGTCTGCTCGCCCTGCTTCAGGCAGCTCGCATCGGTGATGTAGGGGTTGTGCCCGGTGGAGAGGAACTGCTTCACCCCGGGCGTGTCCTTGCCCTCCGGCAGCACGTCGCCGAGGTCGAGCGTCTCGCCGGTGACGACGTTGCGCAGGTCGACGGCGCTGCTCTGTGCCGTGGTGGCGCGCGGCAGGGCGCCGAGGCCGGCCACGAGGATGACGAGCCCGAGGCTGGCGCCGAGGGCGGTCCTACGGTGGATCATGAACGCTCGCTTCAGGTCGAGGGACCGCGCCCGGCGGTCCGGGAAGGAGGAGGGCGGGGCAAGGGGGGATCGGGGACGGGGTCAGGAGCCGGTCGGCACCGTCGGCACGCCCTCGTCCTCCAGGATCGCCTCGATCGCCGGGCGGGCCTTGACGAGGGCCCGGTCGAGGGCGGAGATCAACGCCTCGTCGCCGCGGCGCACGCCCATCGACTGGTCGAAGCGCATCGCCACCTTCTGGCCGTCGCCGCGGGCGGCGTCGTCCGCCACCAGGGTCATGCGCAGCGGCACGCTCGAGGCCTTGACGAAGCGGGCGACGTCCGGCGCGAAGGGTGCGGCGACGTCGGCCTTGCCGCTCGCCACCTCGCCGACGAGGCGGGCCGGATCGATCTGGGTGTACTGGTTGCGCGGCGAGCGGAAGTTCACCAGCGAGTAGAGGTAGGCCATGTCCTCCTCGTAGCGCCCGATGGTCTTCAGCATCGCCTCGCTCGGCGAGCCGAACGGCACCGCGACGTGGTTCACGTGCCGGAGGCGCGGGTCGGACCAGGATGCGAGGTCGAGCCCGTCCTGCACCCGGGTCACGAAGACGTAGCCGCTGCGGTAATAGGGCTTCGTCGTCAGAACCCGCGGGTCGCCGGTATCGAGCCCGGCGACGACGTCGCAGAGGCGTCTGTCGAGGAAGTCGCGCACGAGGTAGATCGCCGGCTTGTCCGACCAGACGAACTGGACCTTGCGCCCCATCGCCTCGGCGACCGCACCGGCGATGCGGTTCTCGAGGCCGGTGCCGTCCTTGAGCGACAGCGGCGGCTGGGACGCGGCGGCGCAGACCCGCAGGACGGTGTCGTCGGGGCGCGCCGGAGCCGGGGCGGGCGTGGCCGGGGCGGGCGGGGACTGGGCGATGGTCTGCGCGGGGGCGGGGGCGGCCAGGCCGGCCAGGCCGGCTAGGCCGAGCGTCGCGCCGAGGAGCGGCCAGCGCAGGTGTCCGAGCGATCTCACCATGATCGGATCCGTTGTCACGAGAGGCGGCGGGGGGCTCCTCCCCGGAGGCGGGGAGGAGCGGATGTCGGCGGATCAGTTCGCCGCGTACTCGCCGACATTCGGGTCGTCGTAGGGGCCTTTGCCGTCGAGGGAGAACACCGTCACCCCGCCGCCCATCTGGGTGTAGTTGGCGAGCTTCTTGAAGGCGCCGACCGCACCGAGGCCGGCGGTCGGGTCCTGGAGGTCGAAGACCAGGCCGACGCCCGGCCAGCCGCCGACGCCGTAATAGATCGCCACGTATTGCGTGCCCTTGTGGCTGTAGGTCACCGGATAGCCGATGGCGCCCGACGGCAGCTTCGACTTCCAGAGCAGCTCACCGGTGTCGGAGTTGCGTGCCTTGATGTAGCCGTCCAGCGTTCCGTAGAAGACCAGGTTGCCGGCGGTCGCCATGGTGCCGCCCCAGACGGCGAAGCGCTCCATCTTCTCCCATTTGAACTTGCCGGTGATGGCGTCGTAGGCCTTGATCTGGCCCAGGCCCTCGGCGTTCTGCCGGTCGCCCTTCGGCCCCGGATACATGTTCAGCGTCGCACCGACGAAGAACTGGCCGGCCCGGTAGGGCAGCATGAAGGGCTCCCAATCCATGCAGATGTGGTTGATGCCCATGAAGAAGAGCTTGCGGTTCGGATCGTAGGAATCGTGGCCCTGGTTGTGGTAGCCCATCGCCGAGGGGCAGATGTCCTTGGCGAGGTGGTCCATCCGGGTGCCGTATTCCGGATCGCGCACCGGCAGGCCGGACTTCAGGTCGACGGTCTTGAAGACGTTGACGGTGTCGTCGATCTTGTGCGCCGAGACGAGGTCGCCGTTGGTGCGGTCGAGCGTGTAGACGATGCCGTTGCGGTCCGGATGGGTCAGGAGCTTGCGCTCCTTGCCGGCGAGGTCCTTCTGGGTCGACAGCATCATCACGTTGACGCCGGCATAGTCCCACTCGTCGTGCGGCGTCTTCTGGTAGCCGAACTTGGCCTCGCCGGTATCGGCGTCGCGGCCGAAGATCGTCATCGTCCACTTGTTGTCGCCCGGCCGCATCGTCTCGTTCCACGGCGCCGGGTTGCCGGTGCCGAAGTAGATCAGGTTGGTGCCGGGGTCGTAGGCGTACCAGCCCCAGTTGGTGCCGCCGCCGATCTTCCAGGCGTCGCCCTCCCAGGTCGCGGTGCCGAGGCCCTTCTGGCCGTAATGGGCATTGTGGATGTTGAAGTCCTTGGCCAGCAGCAGGTCGGAATCCGGGCCCGTCGCGTAGGCGCGCCACTTCTGCTCGCCGGTCTTGACGTCGTAGGCGGTGAGGTAGCCGCGCACGCCGAGTTCGGCGCCGGACGAGCCGATGATCACCTTGTCCTTGACGACGTAGGGAGCGATCGTGAGCGTCGATCCCATCTTGATGTCGGAATTCTCGATCTTCCACACCGTCTCACCGGTCTGGGCGTTGAGCGCCGCGACGTGGCCGTCGAGCAGCGTCTTGAGGATCAGGGGCGGGGTCTTGCCGTCGCCCGGCCAGTAGGCGAGGCCGCGGTTGACGAGGTCGCAGCACGCCACCGAGCGCGCGGCCGGGTTCTGCTTCGGCTTGTCCTGCCACAGGATCTTGCCCGGATCGTCGAGCCCGAGCGCGAAGGTGTTGTTCGGGAACGAGGTGTGGACGAACATCTTGCCGTCGACGACGAGCGGCGCGCCCTCGTGCCCGTTGAGCAGGCCGGTCGAGAACTGCCAGGACACCTTCAGGTTCTTGACGTTCTTGTCGTTGATCTGCGTCAGCTTGCTGTAGTTGTCCGAGTCGTAGTTCTTGCCCGGCATCACCCAGTTCTCGTCGCTCTTCGACAGCGCGTCGAGCGTCTCGTTGGCGAGCGCGGCGTGAGGCAGCGCGAGCGGCGCCAGCGCCAGCAGCGCGGCGACCGAAACGGGATTCACGAATTTGGCCATGTGAAGAGTGGCCGTGCCTAAGGTGCCCATGCTCTGCGTCTCCGGTCAGCGTTGCACGTCCCGGCGGCGATCGCGCCGCGAGGCCGAACGTGTTCGCGCGATGAGGAACGTTAAGCCGGTGAATGCTCAGCCAAGAATGGCCGAATTTATCTTATAAATTTCTCACGCGGCCTTCTTATAATCTACTTATTACGCTCTCTCATCGCCATCATATTAGCACCGTCAGATATAGATGTCTTCCATATCCTTCAGCATTACCATAGGATGATGTGGCAATACGATTGGATGTCATGCCCATCGAGGAGCCCTTGCATCCGGGAATGATTTCGGGTTATAAATCCCTTATTAGTTGGTCAAGCCATTGCAGATCCAAAGAATTTCGGAGGCAGAGCCAGGTTTTCGCGGCATCGCGCGAGGCACGGTGCCGGCATCCCGACGGCGATCGTCGTATGGTCGAGCCCGCGCAGACTTGAAGGCTATTGACACCTGCCGCAAACGGTGGAGTTCTGGACGGTCGCGAACGGCCCAACGCAGTCCAGGATCTCGGAATCCTGGACCGCGGGACCGCCGGGGATGAGCGGCCCGCGGCCCCGCCGTCACACCATCTGCGGCCCGAGGATCGCGGCGACGTCGCGCAGGACGGGCAGGACGCTCTCCAGCATGCGCTCCACCGTGACCCGGTCGACATTCGCCCCGGCATTGAGGGCGCAGACGATCCGCCCGTCGTAGCGTCTCACCGGCACCGCGAGGGAGCGGTAGCCGACCTCGGCCTCCTGATCGACGAGCGAGTACCCGCGCTCCCGGTCGCGGCGGATGGCCCCCGCGAGTGCGGCGCGGTCGACCAGGGTGTGCGGCGTCAGCGGCTCGGGCCGGATGCGCGCCAGGAACGACACGAGGTCCCCGTCGTCGAGAGCGCCGAGAAGCACCCGTCCCATCGAACTGCAATAGGCCGGGATCCGATAGCCGACATCCACGCCGACGCCGAGCAGGCGCGTCGGCCCGGCACGGGCGATGAACACGATGTCGTCCCCGTCGAGGATCGCGGCGGAGCAGGCCTCGTTGAGCTGCGCGGCGACCCGCTCGACGGCCTGCTGAAGCGTCGCCGACAGGCTGTTCGACGCCAGATACGCGGTCGCGAGGGACAGGACCTTGGGCGTGAGCTGGAACATCCGCCCGTCCGACCGCACGTAGCCGAGGCGATCGAGGGTGTAGAGCGCCCGCCGGACCGTGGCCCGCGGCAGGTCCACCGCCCGGGCGACGTCGGCCAGGGTCATCGCGCGGCGTTCGGCGCCGAAGGCCGCGATCACCCGCATTCCCCGCGCCAGGGCCTCGGAGAAGTCCGGACCGTGCTCGTCGACAAGGCGCTGATCGGTCTCGGAACGTCTGACGCGCGGCATGGGAGATCTCTGGCGGCGCCCGGAAGGCGGCGAGGCGACCCCGTGTGCGCGGCCCCGTACGGCCTGGCAAGATCCGCGTCCACCTGCCGGCGAACGACACCGCGATGGGCAGAGCGTGCTCACCGATCGTGCTTGCGCCACCTCCGGGCTGGCTTACAATCGAACATATGTTCGTTGAACGAACAAGTCGATGGGCCCGGGTTGCGGGCAGACACTCGACGGGGGATCGCCGCCATGATGAGCCGGGAGCAGAACGACCACATCACCCGCAGCGGCCCGGGAACGCCGCTGGGCATCCTGATGCGCCGGTACTGGCAGCCGGCTGCCCTCGTCGACGAACTCCAGGGCGAGCGCCCGGTGGTGCCGGTGCGGCTGCTCGGCGAGAACTTCGTGCTGTTCCGCGACGAGGCCGGGCGTTACGGGCTCCTCGACCGCGACTGCCCGCATCGCGGCGCCGACCTCGCCTTCGGCCGGCTCGAGCATGGCGGCTTGCGCTGCGCCTTCCACGGCTGGCTGTTCGACGTCGAGGGGCGCTGCCTCGAGACGCCCGCCGAGCCGGTGGGCAGCAAGCTCTGCCAGAACATCCGGCAGCGCGCCTACCCGGTCGTCGCGCGCAACGGCATCCTGTTCGCCTATCTCGGCGAGGGCGAGCCGCCGGCCTTCCCCGAGATCGACTGCTTCCTGGCGCCGGACGCCTATACCTTCGCCTTCAAGGGCCTGTTCGAGTGCAACTGGCTGCAGGCGCTCGAGGTCGGGATCGACCCGGCCCATGCCTCGTTCCTGCACCGCTTCTTCGAGGACGAGGACACCGCCGCCTCCTACGGCAAGCAGTTCCGCGCCGCCTCGGCCGGCAGCGACCTGCCGATGACGAAGATCCTGCGCGAGTACGACCGGCCGATCATCAACGTCGAGCGCACCGAATACGGCATGCGGCTGATCGCACTGCGCGAGATCGACGAGGAGCGCACCCATGTGCGCGTGACGAACCAAGTCTTCCCGCACGCCTTCGTCATCCCGATGTCGGCCGACATGACGATCACGCAGTGGCATGTGCCCGTCGATGACGAGCATTGCTACTGGTACGCGATCTTCACGAGCTACGGCGCGCCGGTCGACAAGAAGAGGATGCGCGACCAGCGTCTGGAGCTCTACGCGCTGCCGGAGTACCGCTCGCGGAAGAACAGGACCAACGATTACGGCTTCGACCCGCACGAGCAGGCCCATTCCACCTATACGGGGATGGGACTCGACATCAACGTCCACGACCAGTGGGCGGTCGAATCGATGGGGGCGATCCAGGACCGGACGCGCGAGCATCTCGGCCAGTCGGACAAGGCCATCATCCTCTACCGCCGGATCCTGCGCGAGCAGATCGACAAGGCCGCGACCGGCGACGCCCCGCTGATGGTGCTCGACGCGCGGCACGCGCGAAGCATCCAGGGCCCGGCGACGATGGACGGGATCGGCCCGTCGAAGGGATGGGAGACCTACTGGATGGACGTGGACGTGCGCCGCCGCCGCGGCGCCCCGTGGATGCCCGCCCTTCCCTCCGACGTCGCCCCAGAGGTCGCCCCGGAGGTCGCCCCCGAGGCGGGCCGCCGGGACGCGGCCGAGTAGAGCCGCGCCTCGATCGCACGCTGAGCCGGAGACCCACGGCGGTGACATTCGTACAGGACCACGGATTGTGGAGCGCCGCGCAGGACGACGCGGCGCGCGAGGTGCGCGAGCGCTGCGGCCCGGAGCGGATCGACACCGTCCGCCTGTCCTTCCCGGACCAGCACGGGATCCTGCGCGGCAAGACCCTGGTCGCCGCCGAGGCGGTCAAGGCGCTCGACGCCGGGTGCCCGATCACCACGACGATGCTCGCCAAGGACACCTCCCACCGCACCGTCTTCCCGGTCTTCAGCGCCGGCGGCGGCTTCGGGATGCGGGAGATGGAGGGCGCCGCCGACGTGGTGATGGTGCCGGACCCGACGACGTTCCGCGTGCTGCCCTGGGCGCCGCGGACCGGGTGGCTGCTCTGCGACCTCCACTTCCGGGACGGACGGCCCGTCCCCTTCGCCACGCGGGGCCTCTACCGCTCGGTGCTGGAAACGCTGTCCGCGCGGTCGCTCGACTACGTCGCGGGGCTCGAGGTCGAGTTCCACGTCTTCAAGCTCGACGATCCCCGCATGGCGCCCACCGACGCCGGGCAGCCTGGGACGCCGCCCGCCGTGAGCCTGATCTCGCACGGCTACCAGTACCTGACGGAGCAGCGCTACGACCAGGTCGAGCCGGTCCTGGAGATCCTGCGCCGGGACATCGTCGCCCTCGGCCTGCCGCTGCGCTCGATCGAGGTCGAGTACGGGCCGAGCCAGTGCGAGTTCACCTTCCAGCCCACCGTCGGGACGGTGCCGGCCGACCTGATGGTGCTGTTTCGCAGCGCCGTGAAGCAGATCTGCCGGCGCCACGGCTACCACGCCACCTTCATGTGCCGGCCGCGCATCCCGAACGTGGTCTCGTCGGGCTGGCACCTGCACCAGTCCTTGCGCGACGCGCGGACGGGGACGAACGCCTTCGTTCCGACGGACGGAGCCGGGCCGCTCTCGGCCCTCGGCACGGGGTTCCTCGGCGGGCTGCTCGCCCATGCGCGGGCTTCGAGCGTGTTCACCACGCCGACCATCAACGGCTACAAGCGCTACCGCTCCTACTCGCTCGCGCCCGACCGCGCGGTCTGGGGGTGCGACAACCGCGGGGTGATGATCCGGGTGCTCGGCGGGCCGGGGGATCCGGCGACGCGGCTGGAGAACCGGGTCGGCGAGCCGGCGGCGAACCCCTACCTGTACATGGCGTCGCAGATCCTCGCCGGCCTCGACGGCGCCGACCGCGGCCTCGATCCCGGCCCGAGCGCCGACACGCCCTACGAGACCGAGGCGCCGCTGCTGCCGACGTCGCTGCGGGAGGCGGTCTCGGTCTTGCATGAGGATCCGTTCTTTCGCGGCGCCCTCGGCGAGGCGTTCATCGACTACTACGCGCGCATCAAGACCGCCGAGATCGATCGCTTCCAGGCGGAGGTCACCGAATGGGAGCAGCGCGAGTACTTCGAGATCTTCTGACTCAGCTTGGCGCGGAGCCGCACGAGATGAAACCTGGTCGCCGTTTCCGGTTCGCCGTTTCCCTGGCGCTCGCCTGCGCCGGACTGCCCGATCCGGGCCGGGCGCTCGATCAGCCGGTCCGCATCGGGGTCCTGAGCGATATGAGCGGGCCGTTCTCCGACCAGGTCGGCGCCGGCTCCGTCGCCGCCGCGCGCCTGGCGCTCGAGGATTTCGCGCGCGAGAGCGGCGGCATGAAGGTCGAGCTTCTCTCCGCCGACCACCAGAACAAGCCGGATATCGGCCTCGGCATCGCCCGGCGCTGGCTCGACCAGGAGAACGTTTCGGCGATCGTCGACCTGCCGAATTCCGGCGTCGCCCTCGCGGTCGCCAACCTCCTGCGCGAGCGCAACCGCGTGGCGCTGGCCTCGAGCGCGATGACCTCCGACCTGACCGGGAAGTTCTGCGCGCCCACGACGGTGCAGTGGGTGTCGGATACCTGGGCGCAGGGCTCGGCCACCGCGCGGGCGCTGGCCGAGCGCGGCGCCAAGCAATGGTACTTCCTCACGGTCGACTACGCCCTCGGCCACGCCCTCGAACGCGACGCCACGCGGGCGCTCGGCGAGACCGGCGGCCGGTCGACCGGCGGGTCGCGGCTGCCCCTCGGCACCGGCGATTTCTCCTCGGCTCTGCTCACGGCGCAAAGCTCGGGCGCGCAGGTCCTGGCGCTGGCCAATACCGGCGCCGACATGATCAACGCGATCAAGCAGGCCGGCGAGTTCGGGCTGACGCCGAAGATGAAGGTCGCCGCGCTGTTCATCCAGCTCTCCGACACCCATTCCCTCGGCCTCGCCACCGCGCAGGGCCTGCAACTGGTCTCTGCCTTCTACTGGGACCGCGACGCGCGCACGCGGGCCTTCGGCGAGCGCTTCGCGGCCGTGATGAACGGCCGGCGGCCGACGGAGGACCATGCCGGGGTGTACTCGGCGACGCTCGCCTACTTGCGCGCCGTACGCGCCGCCGGCACGGTCGAGGGCGACCGGGTCGTGGCGACGATGCGCAAGGCTCCGATCGAGGATCCCCTGTTCGGCACGGTGACGATCCGCCCGGACGGCCGCGCCGTCCACGACATGTACCTCTACGAGGTGAAGGCGCCCGCGGAGAGCCAGCGCCCCTACGACTATTACAGGCACGTGACGACCATCGCCGGCGATCAGGCCTTTCGCCCGATGAAGGACGGCGACTGCCCGATGAAGGATCAGGCCAAGTAGGGTCTTCCCGAGGCGTCGCTCGCCGTCGCCGACCGGGGGGCGCCCTGCCCGAGCGCCCCCGCCCCGGCCCCCTGTCCGGCAGGCTGCGGCGGCCCGGTCGGGCGCACGGAGACGATATTCCTCCGCCGCCGCCCCCTCTTGGCATGGCGGTTGCTGACACGCCGGGCAAGGGACGAGAGCCCGGCCCGACGAAGCCGGCCGGACGGAGGGACGCGCGAACGGGGTCCGTCGCAGCGCCGGCCGAGGTCACCGCATGAAGAAGCGCGAATTTCTCAAGCTCGGCGCCGCCGCCGGCCTCTCGCTCGGCCTCGGTCCGGTCGGCGAGGCGCGTGCCCAGGCACGGCCCGGGCTCTTGCGGGTCGCGATGACGGCCGGCGACATCCCGCTCACCACCGGCCAGCCGAACCAGGGGGCCGAGGGCGTCCGCTTCATGGGCATCACGCTCTATGACGGCCTGACCCGCTGGGACCTGTCCCGCAGCGACCGCGCCGCCTCCATCGTGCCGGGCCTCGCCGAGAGCTGGAGCGTCGATCCCCAGGACAAGCGGGTCTGGACGTTCAAGCTCCGCCCCGGCGTGCGCTTCCACGACGGCTCCGCCTTCACCGCCGACGCGGTGGTGTGGAACCTCGAGAAGCTCCTCGACCGGTCGGCCCCGCAATTCGACCTGACGCAGGCACAGCAGGGCAGCCTCTATGCCGGTGGCATCGCGCGCTGGCGCAAGATCGACGAGGGCACCGTCGAGATCACCACCAAGGTCGTCGACGCCGTCCTGCCCTATTCGCTGGCGAGCGTGTTCATGTCGAGCCCGGCGCGCTGGGAGGAGATGGGCCGCGACTGGAACAAGGTGGCGCAGAGGCCCTCCGGCACCGGGCCGTGGCGGCTCGACAGCGTCCGGGCACGGGAGCGGGCCGAGCTCGTGCGCAATCCCGACCACTGGGACAGGACCCGGATCCCGAAATCCGAGCGCCTGGTGCTGATCCCGATGCCCGACGTCAATGCACGCGTCGCGGCCCTCCTGTCGGGCCAGGTCGACTTCGTCGAGGCGCCGCCGCCCGACGCGATCCCGCGGCTGCGCCAGTCGAAGATGACAATCGTCACCAACGTCTACCCGCATATCTGGCCCTACATGCTCAGCTTCGAGGAGGGCTCGCCCTTCCTGGACGTTCGGGTGCGCCGGGCGGCCAACATGGCGATCGACCGCGACGGGCTGGTGAGCCTGCTCGGCGGGCTCGCGGCGCCGGCCCGCGGCATGATCGATCCGGGCCATCCCTGGTTCGGCAAGCCGGCCTTGGACCTCAGCTACAATCCGGACCGCGCCAGGGCGCTGCTGGCCGAGGCGGGGTTCGGCAAGGACAAGCCGGTCAAGGCGCGGATCATCATCTCGCCGTCCGGGTCGGGGCAGATGCAGCCGCTGCCGATGAACGAGTTCATCAAGGAGAACCTGCAGGATGTCGGCATCGCCGTCGAGTTCGAGGTGATGGATTGGGAGACCCTGCGCACCCGCCGCCGCCTCGGTGCCGGCGCCCCCGAGAACAAGGGCCGTCACGGCATCAACAACTCCTTCGCCTATTGGGACCCGGATATCGGCCTGATCGGACCGGCGAGCCGGTTCATGAAGGATTCGGGCTTCAACTGGGGCGGCTATTACAGCCCCAGGGCCGAGGAGCTGGCCAAGGCGGCCAAGCAGGAATTCGATCCCGTGGCGCAGAACGCGCTCTTGGGCCAGCTCCACGAGGTGGTGGTGGAGGACGCGATGTGGATCTTCGTCGTCCACGACCTCAATCCGCGGGCGCTGGCGCCGAACGTCACGGGCTTCGTCCAGGCCCAGAGCTGGCTCCAGGACCTGACGCCCGTGGTGGTCGCGTGAGCGGCCCCCTCCCCTCCTCCCGGCAGGCCGCATCATGACCGACGAGACCCTGTGGCGCCTCACCGTCGCCGAGGCCTCGCGGCGCATCGGCCTCGGCGCGCTCTCGCCGGTCGACCTCGTCGAGGCCTTCCTCGCCCGGATCGCGGCGGTCGACGCGCGGATGCCGAGCTACGTCCACGTCGATGCCGAGGGCGCCCGCGCAGCGGCCCGGATCGCGGCCGCGGAGCTGGCGGCGGGGCGACGGCGCGGGCCGCTGCACGGCCTGCCCTTCGCCGTGAAGGACAATTACGACGTCGCCGGCCTGCCGACGATCGTCAATTCGCGCCTGCGCCTCGGCCACGTCGCGACCCGCGACGCCACCCTGGTGGCGCGGCTGAAGGCGGCCGGCGCGATCTGCCTCGGCAAGCTCTCGACCTGGGAATACGGCACCGGCAATGGCGGCGAGTACGGCGACACCGTCTTCCCCACCACCCGCAACCCCTGGGACCTGACGCGCTTCGCCGGCGGGTCCTCGACGGGCGTGGGGGCGGCGATCGCCGCCGGGACCGCGATGTTCGCCCTCGGCTCGGACACGACCGGCTCGGTGCGCCTGCCGGCGGCGGCCTGCGGGGTCGTCGGCGTCAAGGCGACGCCGGGGCGGGTCAGCCGCCACGGCCTCCTGCCGAATTGCTGGTCGCTCGACATCCCCGGCCCGTTCACCTGGACTGTGGAGGATGCCGCGATCGTGCTCGGCGCGATCGCCGGCTACGACCCGGCCGACCCGGTGACCGAGGACGTGGCCGTGCCGGACTATCCCCGCCACCTCGCCGGCGGCGTCGCCGGGCTGCGCATCGCCGCCGTGACCGATTCCGGCCCCGGCTTCCCGCCGCCGGACGATGCGATGGCGGCGGCGTTGCGGGCCGGCCTCGACACGCTGCGGTCCTTGGGCGCGACGATCGTCGCGACGCGGCTGCCGGTGCCGGCGGAGGATTGCTTTGCGCTCTCGCGCTTCATCGGCCCGCCGGAATCGGCCTCGATCCACGAGGCCGAGTACCGCACTGATGCCGCCCTGATGGGCACGGCCCTGCGCGACAAGATGCATGGCGGCACGCTGCAGCGGGCGGCGGACTACATCGCCGCCCAGCGCCGGCGCCGGGCCGTGGCGGAGGGGATCGACGGTCTTCTCTCCGGCTTCGACGCGCTGGTGACCTTCGGCACCTTTCGGGTCGCGCCGCGGCTCGACCGGCAGGACGAGATGGTCGCCTTCACGGTCGAGACCGCGATGACGCCGTTCAACCTCTCGGGCCATCCGAGCCTCGTCCAGTGCACCGGCTTCACCCCCGCCGGCCTGCCGCTGTCCTGGCAGGTGGTCGGGCATCGGTTCGACGAGGCGACGATCCTGCGGGTCGCCGCCGCCTACGAGGCGGCGACGCCGTGGCGCGAGAACAGGGCACCGGTCCGATGAGCGAACTCCACACCCTCTCGGTCGCCGAGGCCGGGCGGCTGATCGGCGCCCGCAGGCTCTCGCCGGTCGCGCTCGTCGCCGCGATGCTCGACCGGATCGAGGCCGTCGACGGCCGCCTCCACAGCTATATCGCGGTCCTGGCCGACCGCGCCCGGGCGGCGGCGCGGGACGCCGAGGCCGAGATCATGGCCGGCGGCTGGCGCGGGCCGCTGCACGGCATCCCGTTCGGCATCAAGGACAATTACCACGTCGCCGGCCTGCCGACGACCGGCGGCTCGCGCCTGATGCAGGCTGCGCCGCCCGAACCGGAGACCGCCACGGTCGTGGCGCGGCTCGAATGGGCGGGCGCCATCCTGCTGGGGAAGCTCAACACCTGGGAGTACGGCACCGGCGACGGGCAGGTCTATCACGACCTGCCCGACCCGGTGGCGCGCAACCCCTGGGACCTCGCACGCTTCACCGGCGGCTCCTCGACCGGGGCCGGCGCCGCCGTGGCCGCCGGCACGGCGTTGTTCGCGCTCGGCTCCGATACCGGTGGGTCGATCCGGCTTCCGGCCGCCGCCTGCGGGTTGCAGGGGCTGAAACCGACCTTCGGGCGCACCAGCCGCGCGGCCTGCCTGCCGAATTGCTGGTCGCTCGATCATACCGGCGCCCTGACCTGGACGGTGGAGGACCAGGCGATCGTGCTCGGGGCCATGGCCGGGTACGATGCCCGCGACCCGTCGAGCGCGACCGCCCCCGTCCCCGACTACCGGCAGGGCCTGCATGCCGGCGTGCGCGGCCTGGTGATCGGGATCGTGCGCGACCTCGGCGACGGGGTCGACCCGGCGAACCGCGACGCGATCGAGGACGCCGCCGCGCGGCTGACCGCGTCCGGGGCGATCCTGCGCGAGGTCTCCCTGCCGGCCGGCCTCTCGACCTACCAGGCGGTCGCCCGGATCATCAACTGGGCCGAGTCGTTCTCGATCCACGAGGAGGATTTCGTCGCCCGGCGCCACCTCATGGGCCGGGCCCTGCGGACCAAGATGAGTGCCGGCTTCTGCGTCCGGGCGGTCGACTACCTCGCGGCCCTGCGCGAGCGGCGGCGGCTCGCGCGCGCCACCGACGCGCTGATGCGCACGGTCGACGCCCTGATCCTGCCCGGCGCCTTCCACGTCGCACCGAGCCTGCGCGAGCCCGAGACCGTGCCGGCCTTCACCCACGACACCGCCTGTTCGGTGTTCAACGTCACCGGCCACCCGGCCCTCTCGCTCTGCACCGGCTTCGACGCGGGCGGCCTGCCGCTCA
Source organism: Methylobacterium terricola (assembly GCF_006151805.1). Lineage (GTDB taxonomy): Bacteria > Pseudomonadota > Alphaproteobacteria > Rhizobiales > Beijerinckiaceae > Methylobacterium > Methylobacterium terricola. The sequence continues at coordinate 44,946 of NZ_VDDA01000003.1, forward strand.
ACGCCCAGATCGCCGGCCGCTACTTCGACGAGGCGACGGTGCTCCGCGTGGCGCAGGCCTACGAGGCGGCGACGCCCTGGCGCGCCCGCAAGGCCGACCCCGCCCCGCACGCCCCGGAGCCGATCATGCCCGACACGACACCCAACCAAGTCCCGCCCGAGCGGCTCGCCGAGGCGGAACGCTACGCGACGCGCTACGGCCTCACGGCCCTCGCGCCGGCGGAGGTGGCGGAACTCGCCCTCCTCCTCGACCGGACGGCGGCGGCCGGCCTCGCGATCCCGCGCCAGCCGTCGAAGGAGGACGAGCCGGCGCACGTCTTCCGCGTGCCCCTACGATGAGCCAGACCCCGCGTCCTCGTGGGCACGGCCGCGGCCCGCGCGGGTCGCGCCATGGGATCCGCCACCATGGCCACGCCGTGCCGGAGCAACCTCGGCGTGCCGCCAGGCCGGGTTTCGCCGTCGGGGGGTGAAGCCCCGCGTCGGGCCACGGGCACCGGATCCTCAGCCAAGCGCGGCCGGAACCCTCGGGTGCCGGCCCGGTTTCCCTCGGGAGACCCCTTCTGGGAGATACCCGATGTCCAAGCTGATGCGCGGCGGGCTCGCGATGCTGGCGATCGTCGCCGGCGCCACCACCGCCCTCGCCCAGTCGCCCGAGGTGCCCTTGCAGGGCCGCACCCGCGACCCGAACCTGCCACCCCTGAACCAGACCATCCCCGAGAAGGTCCGGCCCGGCGACGCGACCTCGAACGCCGACAAGTCCGACACCACCGGCTCGACGCTGAGCGACAAGCTCCAGCAATCGGACGGCGTGATCAAGCCGCCGGCCACCGGCGCCCCGGACATGGCGGTGCGGCCGCCGGACCCGACCCCGAACTCGACCCCGGTGATCAAGCCGGGCGAGCTGCCGGGCCAGGGCCCGAACACCCAGGCCAAATAGCCGCCGCGCGGCGTATCCACCGACCGTCGCTTGATTTCCCGGCCGGGATCGCCGAAGAGCGCACACGCGTGACACCATCCGCAGCCGATCAGCCCCGCGCCTTCCTCGCGCCGGGGCTTTTCGCGCGGCGGCCAGGGACGGGTATGTGGATATGGCGAACGTCGTCGTGGTGGGCGCCCAGTGGGGCGACGAGGGCAAGGGCAAGATCGTCGACTGGCTCTCCGAGCAGGCCGACGTCGTGGTGCGCTTCCAGGGCGGGCACAATGCCGGCCACACCCTCGTCATCGACGGCGTGACCTACAAGCTGTCGCTGCTGCCCTCCGGCGTGGTGCGCGGCGGCACGCTCTCGGTCATCGGCAACGGCGTGGTGGTCGATCCCTGGCACCTCATCGAGGAGATCGCCAAGATCGGCCAGCAGGGCGTGGCGATCACGCCGGAGAACCTGCGCATCGCCGACAACGCGACGCTGATCCTGCCGCTGCACCGCGAGCTCGACCATTTCCGCGAGACCTCGAACGCGGTGCTCAAGATCGGCACCACCAAGCGCGGCATCGGCCCGGCCTACGAGGACAAGGTCGGCCGCCGGGCGATCCGCGTGGTCGACCTCGCCGATGCCGAGATGCTCGACGCCAAGATCGGCCGGCTGCTCGCCCACCACAACGCCCTGCGCCGGGGCCTCGGCATCGACGAGATCGACGGCGCGGCGCTGAAGGCCGAGCTTCTCGCCATCGCGCCGAAGATCCTGCCCTTCGCCGACACGGTGTGGTCGCTGCTCGACGATGCCCGCCGCTCCGGCAAGCGCATCCTGTTCGAGGGCGCGCAGGGCGCCCTCCTCGATGTCGACCACGGCACCTATCCCTACGTGACGTCCTCGAACATCGTCGCGGCGCAGGCGGCGACCGGCTCGGGCCTCGGCCCGGGGGCGATCGGCTACGTGCTCGGGATCGTCAAGGCCTACACCACCCGGGTCGGCGAGGGACCGTTCCCGACGGAACTCACCGACGCGATCGGCGAGCGGATCGGCGAGCGCGGCCGCGAGTTCGGCGTCGTCACCGGCCGCAAGCGCCGCTGCGGCTGGTTCGACGCCGCCCTGGTGCGCCAGACCGTGCGGACCTCCGGCATCCACGGCATCGCGCTGACCAAGCTCGACATCCTGGACGGCTTCGACACGATCCAGATCTGCACCGGCTACCGCCTCGACGGTCGCGAGATCGACCACCTGCCGGCGAGCCAGGCCGACCAGGCCCGGGTCGAGCCGATCTACGAGGCCTTCGAGGGCTGGAGCGAGACCACCGCGGGCGGCCGCTCCTGGGCCGACCTGCCGGCCCAGGCGATCAAGTACGTGCGCCGGATCGAGGAGCTGATCGGCGCGCCGGTCGCGCTGCTCTCGACCTCGCCGGAGCGCGACGACACCATCCTGGTCCACAACCCCTTCGAGGATTGAGCGGAATCCAGCGCGTACGAAGGCGGGCGAAGCTTGACGCCCGCCGCCCCGCACGACAAGGCATGCGGCGACCATGGCCGATTATTATCCCCTGCTCGCCCGCGCCCTCGAGGCCCTGCCCGAACGTTCGCCCGATCTGCGGCACACGGTCTACGAGCGCGCCCGCGCGGCGCTGATCGGCCAGCTCCGCTCCCTCGACCCGCCGCTGTCGGAGGCCGACATCGAGGCGGAGCGCGTCTCCCTCGACCGGGCGATCGCCCGGCTCGAGATCGAGCATGGCGGCCTGCCCGAGCCGGAGCCCGCCCCCCTCGAGCCGCCCCGCGCGGCGGAGCCGCCGCCGGAACCCGCAAGGCCGCTGGAGCCGGCACCGCCGGTGGGTCTGCCCCGCGCGGTCGCTCCCGCGCCTGAGATCAAGTCCCCTCCCGACCAGCCACCTCCCGCCGGACCGTCCCCCGCCGAGCTGCCGGCGCCGCACCACACCGACGCCCTGCCGGAGGCCGGTCCCCCGGTCGAGCTGAAGCTGCCGCCGGCGCGGCCGCGCAACCCGGAGCCGGCCGAGGAGCCGGCGGGCCCGGATGCCGGCCTCGCCGCGCCGCAGCGCCCCCGTCTCGACGTGGTGGCGCCGAAGCGCGACCGCTCGCGCCTGGTGCGCAACGGGATCGTGGCGGCGGTGCTGGCGGGGGTAGTCGGCGCCATCGCGGTCACCGCCTGGTCGCTGCGCGACAACCCCGCCGCCCTGCCGACGGGCTTCGCCGAGAACGGGCCCAACCGTCCGGCCGAGAGCCAGGATTCGAAGTTCGCCGACCGGGTCGGCGGCGAGCGGGCACCCCAGGCCCCTGCCCCCGCACCGGCTCCCGCCCCCGCGAGCCAGGGCAGCGCCCCGCGGCCGTCGCCGACGCCCGACATCGCGGTGGCGCAGCGCGGCACCCTCTACGAGGAGAACGGCCCGCAGGGCTCGGCCCCGAAGGCGACGCAGGCCCGGGTGGTCTGGCGCCTGGACGCCGTCAATGCCGGCCAGGGCCAACCGCTCCAGACCGTGGTGCGCGCCACGATCGACGTGCCCGATGCAGGCCTGAGCCTCGCCATGGTCCTGCGCCGCAACACCGACGCGACCTTGCCGGCCTCGCACATCGTCGAGCTGACCTTCACCGCGACCGACCCGAGCCGCACGGTGCGCGACGTCGGCCTGATCCAGTTCAAGGACGAGGAATCCGGCCGCGGCTCACCGGTCTCCGGCCTGCCGGTGCCGGTGCGCGACAACCTGTTCCTGATCGGCCTCTCGAACCTCAAGGCCGATATCGATCGCAACACCGACCTGCTGCTCAAGCGCAACTGGATCGACCTGCCGATCCGCTACGCCAACGGCAACCGCGCGATCCTGACCTTCGAGAAGGGCAATGCCGGCGAGAAGGTGCTGCGGGAGGCGTTCGAGCAGTGGCAGCCGTGATCGTCTGATCGCGATCCCCGGACCGACGGCCGGCCAGAGATCGCGCGAAGCCGCTACCGCTCACGCCGCCCGGACGGTCGCGAGGAACCTGACGACCTCGGCCGAGAGATGCTCGGACTGACGCGACAGCTCGGACGCGGAAGCCAGGACCTGATGCGCGGCCGCGCCGGTCTGCTCGGAGGCGCGCGCGACGCTGGCGACGTTGCCGGTCACCTCGGACGTGCCGCTCGCGGCCTGCGCCACGTTGCGGACGATCTCCTGCGTCGCCGCGCCCTGCTGCTCCACCGCGGAGGCGATGGAGGCCGCGACGCCATTGATCTCCTGGATCCGCCCCGCGATGCCCCCGATCGCGCCGACGGCCTGTCCGGTCACACCCTGGACCTGGCCGATGCGCTGGCCGATCTCGTCGGTCGCCCGGGCCGTCTGCGTGGCGAGCTCCTTCACCTCGGCCGCCACGACGGCGAAGCCGCGGCCCGCCGTGCCGGCCCGCGCGGCCTCGATCGTCGCGTTGAGGGCGAGCAGGTTGGTCTGGCCGGCGATGGTGGAGATCATCCCGACCATCGCCCCGATCTGCTCGGCGGCGTGGCTGAGCTCCTGCACGAGGCGCAAGGTCTGGTCGGCCTCGGCGACGGCGGCCTGGGCCATCCCGGCCGAGCCGGCGACCTGCCGGCCGATCTCCTGCACGGTGGTCCCCAGCTCCTCGGCGGCGGCGGCCACCGTGCTGACATGGGCGGCCGCCTCCTCCGCCGCGGCCGCGACCGTGATCGATTGCGACGCGGTCCCGGCCGCCGTCGCGGTCATCTGCTCGGCCGTCGCCTGCAGTTCGGTGGCGGACGACGAGACGATGCCGACGATGCCGCCGACCGCCCGCTCGAACCCGTCGGCGAGCTCCATCATCGTGCGCTTGCGCTCCCGCGCGGCAGCCGCGTCGGCGACGCGCCGGATTTCGGCCTCCTCGGCGGCCTTGCGCGCCACCATCGCCTTGATGCCCTCGACCGCGCGGGCGACGACGCCGACCTCGTCGCCGCGCGCCGCCTCCCTAATCTCCGCCTCGGTCTCACCGGCGGCCATGCGCTGCAGCACCGCGACGAGGCGGCCGAGCGGGCGCGTGATGCCGAAGACTGCGATCAGGAAGACCGCGGCCAGCCCGGCCAGCATGCCGGCGGCACTGGCGCCGATCAGGGCATGGCGGATGGCGTTGGTCTGGTCGGTCAGGTCGTCCGAGCCCTTCTCCATGTAGGTGCGGATATCGTCGGCGAGCTTGTTTCCGTCGTCGACCAGGACCTTGAAGACCGGGTCGATGCGGTAGTGCACGACGGCGAGAGCCTCGGCATTGTGATTGGAGATGCCGAAACGGCGGGCATCGCTGGCCGCCCGAACGAAGCGGTTGATGCGGGCCGATTGCTCATCGATGCGGGTCGTGAAGGTCGGGGCTTCGTCGCGCAGCTCAGCGAGCGTCTGCTTGAGTTCGGGCACGCCCGCTTCGAACGCCGCATCGGCCGCCTGCACCTGCTCCGGCTCGGTCTCGGCGATGATGCGGTAGATGTAGTAGTTGAGTTCGACGAGGTGGCGAGTCACGCGCCGTGCCGTCGAGACGGCGCGGGCCTCCCGCACAATGAAGAGGCTGTAGGCGTCATCGATCGTCGTCATGCGCGCCTGCGCGTAGCAGATGCAGCCGCCGACGATCAGGCCGATCAGCGCGATGATGCTGGAGATCTTGTGCAGGATCTTGATGTCGGACAATCGTGGCATATCTTCATTCCCTTATTTGCCGCAGCGTACAATTCGGGACCTAACAGCCATTTAATCGATGGAATCAAATCCAATACGGTGCTTTTTTGAACAACGATGCTTCAAAATTCGACACGATCTCTCAGGAATCATCCACGGCACCGGCGCAAATTTGCCACGAATACAACGATACGTTACAAACTGGCGAGACCATGCCTACCCTGCCCTGCACGCGCCGCAACGGACCCAGCAGAATGCCGTCCGCGAGCCGTGCCGGCGCCCCCGAGACCTCGGGGTCACGGCGTCGCATCCGGACCGCCGTGACGAGAAGGCCCCGGGAATTCCCCTGGCCCCCCCGACGCGGGCTCCGCATGCATGGCCGACCGCCTCAGGAGAGAGTGGGAGCGCCCGCCCCGGCGCGCTAAGCTGAACCGTCGCATCGGTCCCGTGATCCGGTCGCCGATGCCACTTCGCCTCCGAAGGCCCTCCCACCGAAGGCAACCCCGCCTTGGCCCATACCCCATGACCGGCGCCGTCCTGCTGGCCCTTTTGCCGGTCGTGATCCTGACGGCCCTCGGGCTGACCTTGCGCCGACTCCGGTTCCTGGCCGAATCCTTCTGGCCGCAGGCCGAGCGGCTCGGCTACTTCGTGCTGCTGCCGAGCCTGTTCTTCCACAGCCTCGCCACCGCGCGGATCGAGGGGGTGCCCGTGGGGGCGCTCGCCCTGACGCTGATCCTCTCGACCCTCATCGTGGCAGGCCTCGCCCTCGCGGTGCGGCCATGGCTCCGGGTCGACGGGCCGGCCTTCACCTCGGTGTTCCAGGGCAGCGTGCGGTTCAACAACTATGTCGGGGTGACGCTGGCCGCCGGGCTGTTCGGCGCGCAAGGGGTCGCGCTCGCGGCGATCTGCAACGCGGCGATCGTGCCGACGGTCAACATCCTGTGCGTGCTGGTCTTCGCCCGTCACGGCGCGGCGCGGCTGACGGCGCGCGGGGTGGTGCGCCAGCTCGTCACCAATCCGCTGATCGTGTCGTCGCTGGCCGGGATGGCGGTCCAGCTCCTCGGCTGGGGCCTGCCCCCGGGACTGGAGCCGGCCCTGCGGACGCTGGGGGCCGCCTCGCTGCCGATCGGCCTGCTCTGCGTCGGCGCAGCGCTCGAATTCGGCGGTGCGCGGGCGTGGCTGCGGCCGGTGGCGTCGGCCTCGGCGATGAAGTTCGGGGCGATGCCAGCGGCGACCCTTCTGGTCGCCTCGTGCCTCGGCCTGCACGGGCCGGCGCTCACCACGGCCCTGCTGTTCCAGGTCCTGCCGACCGCCTCCTCGGCCTACATCCTGGCGCGCCAGCTCGGCGGCGATGCGCCGCTGATGGCCGGCATCAGGGCGGTGCAGACCGTGCTCGCGCTGGTGGCGATGCCGGTGGTGCTGATCGGCCTGTCGGCCCTGGTGGCGATGGGGTGAGAGGGCCGGCTTAAGCCGGCACCCCCGCCCGCGGCGCCTCGCGGGTGGCAAGGTTGCGCTTGACCGCGTCCTGCACCTTCTCGAAGGCCCGCACCTCGATCTGCCGCACCCGCTCACGGGAGACGCCGAACTCGCTCGAGAGGTCCTCCAGCGTGATCGGGTCGTCGGCGAGGCGGCGGGCCTCGAAGATCCGGCGCTCGCGCGGGTTGAGCACGCCGAGCGCGTCCTTGAGGGCAGCGAGGCGATTCTGCCCCTCCTCCTCGCGGGCGAGCACGGTCTCCTGGGTCGGGCTGTCGTCGACGAGCCAGTCCTGCCACTCGCCCTCGCCCTCCTCGCGCAAGGGCGCGTTGAGCGACGCGTCGCCGCCGAGGCGGCGGTTCATGTCGATCACGTCCTGCTCGGGCACGCCGAGGCGGGTGGCGATCTGCTTGACCTGATCGGGGCGCAGATCGCCCTCGTCGAGAGCGGAGATACGGCCCTTCGCCTTGCGCAGGTTGAAGAACAGCTTCTTCTGGTTCGCGGTGGTGCCCATCTTCACGAGCGACCACGAGCGCAGGATGTATTCTTGAATCGCTGCCTTGATCCACCACATGGCATAGGTGGCGAGGCGGAAGCCCTTGTCGGGGTCGAAGCGCTTGACGGCCTGCATCAGGCCGACATTGCCCTCGGACACCACCTCGCCGATCGGCAAGCCGTAGCCGCGATAGCCCATGGCGATCTTGGCCACGAGCCGCAGGTGGGAGGTCACGAGCTTGTGGGCGGCGTCGCGGTCGCCATGTTCACGCCAGCTCTTGGCGAGCATGTATTCCTCCGTCGGCTCCAGCATCGGGAACCGGCGAATCTCGTCGAGGTAGCGCGACAGGCCCCCTTCGTTGGCGAGCACAGGAAGTGCAGCAGCCATTCCAACCTCCTCAAAGCTCCCCGCAAGACTGGGCGAGCGCGAACGACCTCCCGTTGGCCGGCCGTTCGATCTGCCACCATAGCAGAGAGCGGTCCGGCCGGGTAGCGACGGGTGTCGCGACTAACGCGTGAGGCGCCATTTGGTGCTGCCGTGGCCGTTTGCCGCGTGCGGTGCCGCACTGACGCAAGGAGAGCCCGAGTCGCCTCTTTCGTCAATGAGACGTGCGAGGGAGGTCGTTTCGTCCCGGTCAGGGCGTCAGCGCGGCGATCAGCCGGGCCATGTCGGGCGGCGGCGGGCTCTCGAAGCGCATCGACGCGCCGCTGCGCGGGTGCCGGAAGCCGAGGAGCGCCGCATGCAGGGCCTGCCGGCCAAGGGCGTCGAGCGCCTGGCGCGCCTCCGGCTCGAGGCGATTCGCCTTGGTGCGGAACGCCGCGCCGTAGACCGCATCCCCCAGGAGCGGGTGGCCGCGATGCGCCAGGTGCACGCGGATCTGGTGGGTACGCCCGGTCTCGAGGCGGCAACGCACCAACCCGACCGGCTCCTGGCGCCCGAGCACGTCCTCGGTGCGGTAATGGGTGATGGCGTGGCGGCCGCGGCCCTCGCGCACCACCGCGATCTTCTCGCGGTTGCGCTCCGAGCGGGCGAGCGCCGCGTCGATCGTGCCGGCAGCCGGATCCGGCACGCCCCAGACGAGGGCCAGGTAGGCGCGCTCCAGCGGTCCGGTGCGGCCGTGATCGGCGAATTGCGCCGAGAGGTCCTGGTGGGCGAGGTCGGTCTTGGCCACCACCATCAGGCCGGTCGTGTCCTTGTCGAGGCGGTGGACGATGCCGGGGCGGGCGACGCCGCCGATGCCCGACAGGCTCGCCCCGCAATGGGCGAGCAGCGCGTTGACCAGCGTGCCGCTGTCGTTGCCCGCCCCCGGATGCACCACCAGCCCCGCCGGCTTGTCGATCACGATCAGGTCGTCGTCCTCGTAGACCACGGCGAGGTCGCGCTCCTCCGGCTCCGGCTCGGCCGGGCGCGGCGCCGGCACCGTCACGGCGACGCGCTGGCCGCCGACGACCTTGGCGGAGGGATCGCCCGCGGGGGCTCCGTCCAGGGTCACCTGGCCCTCGCGCATCAGCGCCTGCAGGCGGCTGCGCGACAGGTCCGGCCACAGCCGCGCCAGCGCCCGGTCCAGCCGCTCGCTCCCCTCCCCCGGCGGGATCGCTCCCTCCCGCACCTCAGCCTCGCTCAACCCGTCTCTCCCGCGCCATCGCCCGAAAACGCAGCCGGGATACGATTTCGGGCTTGTGCCCGTCCAGGCCCCTGGCTATACAGCCGCCATCCCGCCGGGCCAGCTCCCATCGTCTAGCGGTCTAGGACGTCGCCCTCTCACGGCGAAAACAGGGGTTCGAGTCCCCTTGGGAGCGCCACCGGCCGGAGATCTCATCGAAGCTTGGTTCTGTACGTACCGTTTGCCTCCGGCACGTGGTGTCTTGCTTCGATCGACTGTCTCTGCGTCTTGCGATTGCTCCACCTTGGTCGATCGGCGCCGCCTCAGGCGCCCGGCTCGGGGCGACGCCCATAGGTGAGCGCCCGCCACAGCCCTTCCAGCGGACCGAAGCGGTGATGCGCGAGCCACCACCGGCTCGCGACGGCCTGTGCGCCGTAGACCGCCAGAACGAGGGCGAGCCCGGTCGCGAGGTCGAGCCGGCCGAACAACCCGAGTCCGTAACCGTAGAAAATGAAGCCGAGCACGAGCGACTGCACGATGTAGTTGGTGAAGGCCATGCGCCCGACCGGCTCCGCCCAGGCGAGCCCGCGCCGCCCCGCCCTCGTGGTCCCGACCGCCAGGATGGCGAGGGCGTAGCCCAGGGCGAGGACGATCGTGCCGAGCGGCGCGGCGACGATCTCCGCCCGCCCGAGCGACGGCCAGCCGGAATAATGCCGCGTCGCCGTGGCGAGCGTCAGCGCCGTACCGGTGCCCATCGCGAGGCACGCCGCCCACCCTAGCGCCCACGCATGGTGCCCGGCCCGCCAGACCAGGCCGCTCCGCCACGCCACCACGCCGAGCAGGAACAGCCCCAGCGTGCGCGGCAGGACGAAAGCGTGCAGGGGCAGGAATCCGGCGATCTCCTCGATCCGGAACCGCAGGATCTCCGGGAAGCTCCCTGTGGCGTAGACCCGGTCGGCCGCCGCCACCTGATGCAGCAGCCAGGCCCGGCTCGGGAACGCGACGAGCGGTGGCAGGAGAGGCTGGACGAGGGACAATCCCAGGAACACGGCGCTTCCGAGAGCCGGCAGCCAGGTCGGCCCGAACAGGAACGGCAGCACGATCAGGCCGGCGAGGGCGTATTCCGTCAGGATGTCGCCGTTCCAGATCAGCACGAGATGGATCAGCCCGAAGCCGAGGAGGACGAGCAGGCGCCGCATCAGGAGCATAGCCCGTCGGGCCGGCGCCATGCGCTCGAACTGGATCGCGAGGCCGACCCCGAACAGCAGCGAGAACAGTGCGAAGGCCTTCATGTCGACGAAGGTCGACAGGATTGCGTCGATCCCGCGGTCGATCGCCCGCTCCGGCGGCCCCGACACGAATTGCCGGAAGATCGAGACCCGGAACTCGAATTCCAGGTTGATGGCGAGGACGCCGAGGAGCGCCAGCCCGCGCAGGGCGTCGAGGATCCCGAGGCGGGCAGTGGGTTCGACCGGGGCGGCAGGGCTTCCAGGTGCGGAAGCGCGGTCGGCGGCGAGCATGGGGCACCCGTTCGGGCCTGTGCCCGCTTTCGGCCCCGGTCGTCAGGATCGATGGATCCGACTGGCGGCCTGGAACTGCGCATCTTCCCCTTGCGCCTGTCCCACGGTCAAGCCGGCCGGTCCGTGACAGGACGCTCGCCGATGTGGCATCGGCCGATGGGCGGCCTGCGATTTGCGCCCCGCCCGTGATCGGGACCGCTCGGCGTGGTGCCGCGCCGTGCCGGCCCTCAATGCTCGTGCCCGTGCTCCGGCAGCGTCAGCCCGAAATGGCTCACCAGGTCCTGCACCTGCGCCGGGGTCAGGTGGCGCGGGTTGAGGTTGCGCAGCAGCAGGTACAGCTTGGCCGTCTCCTCCAGCTCCTCGGTGGCGAACACTGCCGCCTCGAGAGTGTCGCCGGCCACCACCGGGCCGTGATTGGCAAGCAGCACCGAGGAATACTGGCCGGCGAGCCCCCGGATCGCGTCGGCCACCGCCGGGTCGCCGGGGCGGTAATACGGCACCAGGGCCACCGCGCCGGCCCGCATCAGGCTGTAGGGGGTGAGCGGCGGCAGCACCGCGCGGGGATCGATCTCCGGCAGCATCGAGACCGCGACGGCATGGGTCGAGTGGAGGTGGACGATCGCACGGGCCGAGGCCCGGCTGTCGTAGAGGGCGCCGTGGAGCGGGATCTCCTTCGTGGGCTTGTCGCCCGACACGAGCCGCCCGTCCCGGTCGAGGCGGGAGATCCGGGCCGGATCGAGGAAGCCGAGCGAGGCGTTGGTCGGCGTCACCAGCCAGCCGCCGTCGTCGAGGCGCAGCGAGATGTTGCCCGACGAGCCGGGGGTCAGGCCACGCTCGAACAGCGAGCGGCCGAAGCGGCAGATCGCCTCGCGCAGGGCATTCTCGCTCAGGGTCGATACATCCGTCACGCGGTCGCTCCCTCGATCAGCTCGAAGCCGAGATCCACCACCGTCGCCGGGCCGCCGGCACAGAGGAGCCGGGCCGCCGTGGCGCCGGCCTCGACCCGCGGGGTGCGGATGGTGGCGAGCGGCTGCGGCATCAGCCGGCCGACATCGAGGCCGTTATAGCCGAACAACGCGAGCCGTCCCGGCACCGGGTGCCCGTGGGCGAGGCAGTGGAAATAGCCGCCGAGCGCCATGTCGTCGTTCGAGAAATAGGCCGCGTCGAGATCCGGGACACGGGCGAGCAGCGCCTCCAGCCCGTGCCGGCCGGCCTCGACCGAGGACGGGCTCGCCACCCTTTCCTCGCCGGCGAGGGCCAGCCCGGCTTGGCCCAGGCCCTCGCGAAAGCCGGCGTAGCGCTTGGCGGCGCGCCGGTCCTTGGAGAGGTCGTGGCCGATATAGCCGATGCGGCGATAGCCGCGGCCGGCGAGGTGCCGGGCGCTCGCCGCGCCGGCGGCGCGGTTGGAATAGCCGACCACGATGTCGAGCCCCGGCCCGTCGGTATCGAGGAGCTCGGCCACCCGCACGCCGCTCGCCACCAGCCGGCGCTGCGTGCCCGGATTGTGCTCGAGCCCGGTGACGATCAGCCCGGCCGGGCGCCAGCTGAGGAGCGAGCCGACCACCGCCTCCTCGCGGTCCTGGTCGTAATCGGTGACGGCGATCACCGACTGGAAGCCTTCCTGCTCCAGGGCGGCGGTAGCGCCGCGCAGGAGATCCGGGAAAACGATGTTGGTGAGCGACGGGATGACGATGCCGATCAGCCGCGAGCCGGTCGAGGCGAGCGTCCCGGCGATGCGGTTCGGCACGTAGCCGAGGCGCGCCACCGCCGCCTCGACCCGGGCCCGGGTCTTCTCCGAGAACGATCCGTGGCTGCGCAGCACCCGCGACACCGTGCTCTCGCCGACCCGCGCCTCGCGGGCGACATCCGCGAGCGTGATCGGGCGCCGGACGGCACCGTCGCGAAACGCCTCGTCCTGGACGGTCTCGTCGCGCATGCTCGCCTCTCGGGCCGCGAAGGCCTCGTTGCCCTCCTCGTCCATGCGTCCTCCCGGTCCCTCCCGGCACCTTGTCACGGACGCTCGGGACCGCCACGATGTCATGGTTCCCCGGCCGGCTCAACGGACCCATGGTCCGGATTGGCAGCGCTGCCAATTGTTGCTAGAGCCTGGGACGACGGCGCGGCGTCAGATCGCGCGAGACGCGGACCGCGCACGGTCCGCACGGGTCGTGACGACCCGCAAGGAGGAAACGGCATGAGCGACACACCCGCCCGCGTCGCGGTGATCGGTCTCGGCTCGATGGGCTACGGCATGGCGCAGGCCCTGCGCCGGGGCGGCCTCGACGTCGCCGGCAGCGACGTCTCCGCCGACAGCGTCGCGCGCTTCTCCGCCGAGGGTGGACGCGGCGCAGGCAGCCCGGCCGAGGCCGCGGCGGATGCGGCGATCGTGGTCTGCGTCGTCGTCAACGCCGCCCAGACCGAGGCGGTCCTGTTCGGTCCGGACGGCGTCGCCGCGGCGATGCCGGAAGGCGCGGTGTTCGTCTCCTGCGCCACCATGGACCCGGAGATCGCCCGTCGCCTCGCCGCCCGGCTCGAGGCCACCGGCCGGCACTACCTCGACGCGCCGATCAGCGGCGGCGCCCAGCGCGCGGCGCAAGGCGAGCTGACGATCCTGGCCTCGGGCAGCGCGGCGGCCTTCGCGGCGGCCAAGCCCGCCCTCGATGCCATGGCGGCCAAGCTCTACGAGCTCGGCGACGCCGCCGGCCAGGGCGCGGCGTTCAAGATGATCAACCAGCTGCTCGCCGGCGTGCACATCGCCGCGGCGAGCGAGGCGATGACCTTCGCGGCCCGCCAGGGCCTCGACCTGCGCAAGGTCTACGAGGTGATCACGGCCTCCGCCGGCAATTCCTGGATGTTCGAGAACCGGATGCCGCACGTGCTCGACGGCGATTACGCGCCGCGCAGCGCGGTCGACATCTTCGTCAAGGATCTCGGCATCGTGCAGGACATGGCGCGCAGCCAGAAATTCCCGGTGCCGGTGGCGGCGGCGGCGTTGCAGATGTTCCTGATGGCGGCCGGCGCCGGCATGGGCCGCGACGACGATGCGTCGGTGGCGCGGATCTACGCCCAGGTGACGGGCACCGCCCTGCCGGGCGGGACGGGCTGAGACGATCGGAAAACGATCGGCCGAACCGACACCCGCTCGGTCATTCCGGGGGCTGCCCGGGAATGGAGTGGCGCCGGTTTCCCCTCTTCCCGCGGGCGGGGAGAGGGCTGTGCGTCCGTTCAGGAGGCGCAGCAAGCCCGCAGGGCGAGGGTGAGGGGGCGTTCCCGAAGGAGCCTCCCTCGTCGAGACCCCCTCGCCCTCGCTCCGGCGCCGCCTGCGCTTGCCGTTTGCACGACAAGGTGCAAACGGCCCTCTCCCCGCCCGCGGGAGGAGGAGAAAATCCGCGCCCCTCATGTCCCTGACCAGCCCTGCGGGATGACGTGGAGAGGCGGCAACGTTGAGTGCCTGGTCGACCGGCTCCGGCAGTCCGACAGGTTCAAGCCCGCCCGGGCACGGGCGCTACCCACGCCCTCAAGGGAGGACATTTATGCCGCGCTTCGCCGCGAACCTGACCCTGATGTTCACCGAAGTCCCGTTCCTCGATCGCTTCGCGCAGGCCGCGGAAGCCGGGTTCGAGGCGGTCGAGTTCCTGTTTCCCTACGAGCACCCGCCCGAGGCGGTCGGCGAGAGGCTGAAGGCCCACGGCCTGACCCAGGCCCTGTTCAACCTGCCGCCCGGCGATTGGGTGGCGGGCGAGCGCGGCCTCGCCGCGCTCCCCGACCGGTTCGAGGAGCTGAAAGGCGGCGTCGAGACGGCTCTCGCCTACGCCCGCGCCACCGGCGTGAGCCGCCTGCACCTGATGGCCGGCATGGCCGACCGGAGCGACGCGCGGGCTCAGGACTCGTATCGCCGCGCCGTCGCCTGGACGGCGGAGCGCTTGGGACGGGAAGGGCTCGACCTCGTCCTCGAGCCGATCAACGCCCGCAACATGCCGGGCTACTTCCTCAACGATTTCGGATACGCCGCCGACCTGATCCGCGAGCTGGCGCTGCCGAACCTCAAGCTGCAATTCGACCTCTACCATTGCCAGATCCTGCACGGCGACGTGACCATGCGGCTGCGCGCCCTGATGCCGATCATCGGCCACGTCCAGACCGCGAGCGTGCCGGAGCGGCACGAGCCCGGCAGCGGCGAGATGAACGACGCCGTCCTGTTCGCCGAGCTCGACCGCCTCGGCTATGACGGCTTCATCGGCTGCGAGTACAATCCGCGGGCCGGCACGCGCGAGGGGCTCGGCTGGTTCACCCCCTACAAGGGAGCACGGGCATGACCCTGGCGCTGGGCTGCATCGCCGACGACTATACCGGCGCCTCCGACCTCGCCAACACCCTGACCAAGGCGGGCCTGCGCACGGTCCAGACCATCGGGGTGCCGGCGGACGACCTCGCGCTCCCCGAGGTCGATGCCGTCGTCGTCTCGTTGAAGAGCCGGTCGATCCCGGCCGAGGAGGCGGTGGCGCGCTCGCGCGAGGCCGCGGCTTGGCTGAACGCACGGGGCGCCGGCCACCTGCTGTTCAAGGTCTGCTCGACCTTCGATTCGACCGATGCCGGCAATATCGGCCCGGTCACCGACGCGTTGCGCGAGGATGCCGGCGTGGGAATCGCGCTCGTCACCCCGGCCTTCCCGGAGACGGCGCGCACGGTCTATCTCGGCCATCTCTTCGTCGGCGCGGTGCCGCTCGCCGAGAGCCCGCTGAAGGACCATCCCCTCAACCCGATGCGGGACTCGAACCTGGTGCGGGTGCTGGCGCGCCAGAGCCGGGCGGAGGTCGGGCTGATCGACCTCGCCACGGTCGCGCAGGGCGCCGAGGCCGTGAGCGCGCGGCTCGACGCGCTGGCGAAGGACGGCAAGGGCGCCGCCATCGCCGACGCGGTGCTCGACCGCGACCTCGCGGTGCTCGGTGCCGCAGCCCTCACCCGAAAAGTCTCGACCGGCGCCTCGGGCCTCGGCCTCGGCCTCGCCCGCGCCCTGGTGGCGGCGGGCCGCGTCGCCCCCGCGGCGGCGCAGGCCGATCTCGGCCCCGCCATCGGCGGCCCGGCGGCCTGCCTCGCCGGCAGCTGCTCGCAGGCGACCCTCGGGCAGATCGCGAGGGCAGAAGCCGTCATGCCGGTACGCCGCCTCGATCCGGCGCGGCTGCTCGCCGGCGAGGACGAGGCCGGCGCGGCGCTCGCCTGGGCGATGGAGCGGATCGGGCACGGTCCGGTGCTGATCGCCAGCAGCGCCGGCCCGGAGGATGTGGCGGCGGTCCAGGCCAAGTACGGCCGCGACGCCGCCGGCCACGCGATCGAGGCGGCGATGGCGCGGATCGCCGAGGGGCTGGTGAATGGGGGCGTGCGCCGTCTGGTGGTGGCCGGCGGCGAGACCTCCGGCGCCGTGGTCGACCGCCTCGGCCTGCCGGCCTTCCGCGTCGGCCCCGAGATCGCCGCCGGCGTGCCGGTCCTGCGCACCACCGACCGGGACATGTGGCTGGCGCTCAAGTCGGGCAATTTCGGCGGGCCGGACTTCTTCGCCGATGCGCTGCGGCTGATGCCCTGAGCGGCTTCGCCCGGGGCTGCCTTGAACGTCTGGCCAGCTTGAAATCCTCCATCGTCACCCCGGGGCCGCGTCGCCGAACCCGGGATCCATAATCACTGACTTCGCAAGACGAGGCGGACAGCGATCCGCTTCGTCTTGCATCGTCGGCCGCGATCGACCCCGGGCTCTCGCCGTCGGCGAGACTCAGGATGACGGCAGGAGACGCCGGCACCTGCCGCCAGGCGACCGGCGTGATACGTCAGACGGGCTTCCGGACGCCGCACGATCGTGCGATGGCCCGTCCGGACGAAATCCTCCGGACAGGCACTCAGCGCGACGTCCGCAGCCAGACCTCGTAGCACGGCGTCGCGTCGGCCCGCGTGAACTCGCGATCGAGCACGGCGGAGAACGAGGTGGCGATCAGGTCCCGGAGCGGCTCCTTGTCCGGGCAACGCTGCACGAAGACGGCGTCGGCCTTCTCCAGATAGGCGCGGGCCTCCTCGACCGTCGGCCGGCCGACCGTGCGCAGCGGATCGAGCCAGAGGCGGGTGCCGGGCGTGGGAAGGGCTCCGAGCAGGCGGCCGAAGGGTTCGACGAAGCCGAGCGTGGTCACGTGCATCGTCGACTGGACGAGGTGGCGCCGCCGGACGAGGTTGGCCATCGCGGCGACCTCGCGGGCCCAGGCGAGGCTCATCGCGGGCTCGGTCGGGTTCAGGCCGCCTGAGAACGCGGCTTCGCCGTCCCGGACGATGGTCCGGATCGGCTCGGGGCCGTGCCAGAAAGCCGTGTAGAGATCAGCCGTCCGACTCATCTGGCCCGCCACGAGCGCCCGCCCGACGACCCCGTCGACCGCCGTTTCGCGCCTCATGGAGGCGACATGATGGACCGCCATCGTGGTCGCGCGGCGCAAAACCGACTCGGCGTAGGGGTAGGCCGCCGTCACCACCAGAGCGCCGGCGAGCGCGACCGCCACGGGATCGCCGCCGGATGATCCCCGCGCCTTGTCTTGGACCTTGGCGACGAGGTCGCCGAGCGGCCCGAACATCAGGACGATGACCGGAAACAGCCCCAGATTGCCCGTCCCCTGGCTCTCGGTCGCCAGGACGGCCAGGACGGTCGCGGCGATCCAGAGCGGGCGGCGATAGCCACGCAGCAGGGCGAGCGGGCGCGTCAGGATTATCCGTCGCGGGGGGGTCGCGGCCCGTCCGCGCTGGGAGACGAGCCAGAACACGGCGAGCGCGGCGCAGATCAGCGCCGGCAGGTTCCGGATCGCCAGGGCGCTGAGGAAGTAGACACTGCCGCCGCGGTTGATCCGCGCCATTTCGGCGATGTCGCGGCCGTAGGCCCGCACGATTCCGGACGTGGCCAGATCGAGCAAGACCAGGAATGCGGCCAGCCGGACGAAAGCCGCCATGGCGATGCGGCGCGCGACCGGGGAGACGAGGCCCGCCAGGCCGAGCAGCCCCAGCATGACGACGGCGTGCGAGATCTTCCAGCTGACGGCCAGCAGCAGCAGCCACGTCACCAAAGCTGCGTCATGCCGGGCCTTCCTGGACGTGAAGATCCAGGCGAGAAGCAGGAACAGGGCGGCCGACGCGGTGCGATTGTAGACGGCATTGTAGTTGAAGTCGGAGATTGGCTCCCACTCGACGACGTAAGGGACGAGCGCCATCAGCCCAACGATGGCCAGGAGCGCGACGGCGCGCCGGACCGAATGCTGCCGGATCGCCAGCGGCAGGGCCGCGGGCAGGAGCAGGAACCAGGACGAGACTTGGAGGAGCGCGAAAGGCGGCGCGAAAGCATTGAGCTTCAGGGCGATCCACGCCTGCACGAGGACCAGCCCTCCGAAGGGCACCATGAAGTCGCGATGCGGCCACTGGCCGTGGTCGATCCGGTAGGCGCCATCGAGCAGCGCCGTGAAATCCTGCGCATAGCGACCGCTCGGAAAGCCGGGCAGCAGCGCGACGGCAAGGACGAGTGCCAGGGACCATCCACCTATCAGGGCCGAGATCGCATATCCCGCCCGATACCCCTCTCTTACCCTAGCGTTAGTTCTTACAAAAGTCTTACACATAAGCAATTCCTTAGATATCGCTGAATGATTCAATAATAAATATATTCCGTTAAAATACCTTTTCCGCAGAATGTCCTGCAACCTTCGACTCAGGATCAGCGCCACTGAAAGTCGTGTATTGACGCATACTTGCACAAAAATCTGCGACGGCGGCCGTCACGGCTCACCCTGGCTCTCCGACTCGTCCCCCTCCCGTTGAGGCGCCGGCCCCGGTGCCGGTCCCAGCCCCGGCGCGACCGGTGTCGCCGGGGCCGGCACCGTCACGACCGGCGCAGGCCGCCACGGCCGCGCCTCGCCCGGCCGCTTCGCCGTCTCGACCACGACGCCGTCCGCCGTGAACCGCAGGGTCGTCGACCCGTGCGCCGCCAGGAACGTCCTGTCGAGCACATGCTTCGCCGTGCAACCCGGCGGCGCCTCCAGCCGGGTGACCACCACGGTCGCCCGCGCGCAATCCTCCGGGAAGGCGCGCTTGTCGCGCACCAGCGCCACGCTGACGCCGTGCGGCCCGTGACCGACGCAGCCGAGCCTGTCGCAGCGGGCACCCGTGGTCAGCCCGGGATCGTCGCGGGAACGGCCGTCGCCGTCGGCCTTCAGCCATTGCTCCAGCACGAAGGCGGGGGGCTTCCCCAGCACCACGAGGCGGCCGTCGGCCCCGCGCAGGGCCGCCCCGCCGCCTTCGCGATCCACGTAGAGGTCGGGCCGCTGGGGCGACGCCGCGAGGGCGAGGCCGACGAGGCCGGGGGCGAGGCCGAGCCAGCGCAGGCCCGAGACCGGCAGCACCAGCAGCAGCAGGGCCACGGTCATCAGCCCCAGCGCGCCGGCGCCGAAGGCCGGCACCACCAGGGTCGCCCGGTCGAAGCTCTCGATCCAGGCCGAGATGTCGAGCATGCCGCGCACGGCGAGCCCCATCGTCCACCAGACCGGCCGGTCGAGGGCGAAGGGATGGGCCAGGATGCCGAGCACGGCCGCCGGCATCACCACCAGAGAGACCAGCGGCAGGGTCAGCGCGTTGCCGACGACGCCGAAGGGCTGCACGGTCTGGAAATGGTAGGTGGCGAAGGGCGCGGTGGCGACCTGCGCCACCAAGGTGGTGGCGAGGGTGCCGATGATGGTGGCCAGCAGCCAGGCGAGCCCGCGGGTGACCGGCCCAGCCCCTTCCGGGTTCCACAGCCGCCCCTCGATCAGCCGCGCGCAGGCGACGAGCCCCGCCACCGCGCCGAACGACATCTGGAAGCTCGGGCCGAGCAGCCCTTCCGGCTCGCGGGCGAGCGCGATCAGGGCGGCAAGCGCCAGGTTGCGCAGGCTGAGCGCCGGCCGGTCGACCAGGATCGCCCCGAGCATCACCAGGGTCATCACCAGCGAGCGCTCGGCGGCGAGGTCCCAGCCCGAGAAGGCGCAGTATCCCGTGACCGCGAACATCGCCAGGACCGCGGCGATCTTCTTGATCAGCCAGCCGAGCGCCAGTCCCGGGACCAGGGCGAGGACAGCCCGCACGAGCCAGAACACGACGCCTGCGGCCAGCACCATGTGGAGGCCGGAGATGGACACGACGTGATAGATTCCCGCCGCCCGGAGCGTGTCGTTGGTGTCCTGGTCGATGAGGCCGCGCTTGCCGGTGACGAGGGCCGCCGCCACCGCGCCGGCCTGGGTGATGCCGCCCGCGCCGCCATTCGATTCGGCGATGCGGCGGGTCAGCGCGTTGCGGGCCTCGTCGAGGCCGGCGGCGAGGCGCAGGGACAAGGGCGCCGGTTCGGGCGGGGGCGTGATCGCGGCGGAGCCGAGGAGCGAGCCGACGGCGCCGATGCCGCGGAAGTAGGCGTCGCGGGAGAAGTCGTAGCCGCCCGGGCGCGCCGGTTCCGGCGGCGGCAGCAGGCGGGCCTTGGCCTCGATGTAGGCGCCGGGCCTGAGGCCGTCGGCGCGGCGATACGAGACCCGCACCCGGGCCGGGCGCTCCGACACCGGCATCTCGCCGAGCGCCAGGACCCGCACCACCAGACGCGCGCCCTCCTCGCGCTCCTCCAACGCCTCGACGAAGCCGCGGAGCGGCGCGATCACCGTGCGGGCGAGGACCGGCGCGGCGACGCTGGCGGTGCGGTACGCGGCGGCGGCAAAGCCCAGGAATCCGAACGAGGCCGCCAGCAGCAGGGCCGGTGCCACCGCCCGGGCCCGGAGCGCGACCGCCCCGCCCGCGAGCGCGAGGCCGGTGCCGACCGGCGCGGCGAGGAGGACGGTCCCATCCGCCAGCGTGAGGAACACGAGCGCGCCGGCCCCGAAGGCGACGGCGAGCCAGGGGAACAGCCGGCGCTGCGCGGCCTCCGCGGCGAGGCTGCCGGAGACCCAGCCCCCGAGGGCCGGCAGCAGCAGCACGGGCGCCGGCAGCGCGCGCCAGCCGCGCGCCACGACACCCGTTCCTGCCCGCGGCCCCGCCATCCCCCGCGCCCTGATGCCAAGATCCCGGCGACAAACCCGCGCGCATCCCGGGCCCGCGGCGAACGACCGGCCCCGGAGACGGTTTCTTAACGGCTCGTCTCGCGCATGCTACAGGACCGGGCGCCGGCGGGTCGACTCAGCCGACCCTGCCCTAACGGCCCCGGCCACACCGTTTTTTCCGCTCTCACCCGGTTCTCGTCGCGCATGTCCTCCGTCGTCACCCGCTTTGCCCCGTCGCCCACGGGCTTCCTCCACATCGGCGGGGGTCGCACGGCGTTGTTCAATTGGCTCTATGCGCGCCGGCACGGCGGGCGGATGCTGCTGCGCATCGAGGACACCGACCGCGAGCGCTCGACGCAAGGCGCCATCGACGCGATCCTCGACGGGCTGAACTGGCTCGGCCTCGATTGGGACGGCGACGTGGTCTACCAGTTCGCCCGCGCAAGCAGGCACCGCGAGGTGGCGGAGGGCCTGCTCGCCGCCGGCCGGGCCTATCACTGCTACGCCACGCCCGAGGAGCTGACCGAGATGCGCGAGGCCGCCCGGCGCGAGGGCCGGCCGATCCGCTACGACGGCCGCTGGCGCGACCGCGACCCGTCCGAGGCTCCGGCCGGCGTCAAGCCGGTCATCCGCCTGCGCGCGCCGACCGACGGCGAGACCGTGGTCGAGGACGCGGTGCAGGGCCGCGTCGTGTGGCAGAACAAGGACCTCGACGACCTCGTCCTGCTGCGCTCGGACGGCACCCCGACCTACATGCTGGCGGTGGTGGTCGACGACCACGACATGGGCGTGACCCACATCATCCGCGGCGACGACCACCTGACCAACGGCGCGCGCCAGACCCAGATCTACCAGGCGCTGGGCTGGGACGTGCCGAACATGTCGCACATCCCGCTGATCCACGGGCCGGACGGGGCCAAGCTGTCGAAGCGCCACGGCGCGCTCGGGGTCGATGCCTATCGCGACCTCGGCTACCTGCCGGCGGCGCTCCGCAACTACCTCGTGCGCCTCGGCTGGAGCCACGGCGACCAGGAGATCTTCTCCACCGACGAGATGATCGCCGCCTTCGACCTCGCCCAGGTCGGCCGCTCGCCGGCCCGGTTCGATTTCGCCAAGCTCGAGAACCTGAACGGCCACTACATCCGCTCGTCCTCGAACGAGGATCTGCTCGCGGCGATCGAGGCGATCCTGCCGACGCAAGGGCAGCGCTGGGGCCTCTCGGCGCCGCTCGCTCCGGCGCTGCGCGACACGTTCATCGCCGCGATGCCGGGCCTGAAGGAGCGGGCCAAGACCCTGATTGAGCTCGTCGACAGCGCCTATTATCTCTACGCCAGCCCGGTCGTCCTCGACGAGAAGGCGACCGGCCTCCTCGGCAATGGCGGCCGCGAGCGGCTGGCCGGCGCCCTGCCCCATCTCGAGGCGCTGACCGAATGGTCCGCCGCCTCGACCGAGGGCGCGGTGCGGCATTTTGCCGAGAGCGCCGGCGTCAAGCTCGGGCAGGTGGCCCAGCCCCTGCGTGCGGCGCTCACCGGCCGGACGACCTCGCCGCCGCTCTTCGACGTGATGGCGGTGCTCGGCCGCGACGAGAGCCTGACGCGGCTGCGGGCGCAGGCGACCGCCTGAGGCGGGAGCACGCTTCTGCCCAAAGCAGAGGCAGGCCTCGGCGGCAGGCACAACCCTTCCGCGCACCCCCGCGAATCCGCTTCGCGGGGGTGATCCGACCACCCCTGAACAGAATCTGAATTCTGTCACCCGGGCCGGGGCCCGTAGTTGATGCCGGTGCGTCGATCCGCTAACCCGGACGGCGAGTGAGCACCCGCAGCAAAGTTCGCCGCCCTGCCCCGGGGGCCGCGGTCGAGGCGACGACGCTCAGTCTCGTTGATGGAAAGGGTCCGCAACCCCATGAGCCTCCCCACCAGCACCCTCACGGTGAACGGCCGCGCGATCGAGATGCCTACCAAGACCGGCACGATCGGTCCGAGCGTCATCGACATCAGCAAGCTCTACGCGCAGACCGGCCAGTTCACCTACGATCCGGGCTTCACCTCGACGGCGTCCTGCGAATCGAAGATCACCTATATCGACGGTGACGAGGGCGTGCTGCTGTATCGCGGCTACCCGATCGAGCAGCTGGCCGAGCACGGCGACTTCCTCGAGACCTGCTACCTGCTGCTGTACGGCGAGCTGCCGACCGCGGCCCAGAAGGCCGATTTCGACTACCGCGTCACGCGCCACACCATGGTGCATGACCAGATGAACCGGTTCTTCCAGGGCTTCCGCCGCGACGCCCACCCGATGGCCGTCATGGTCGCCTCGGTCGGCGCGCTCTCGGCCTTCTATCACGACTCGACCGACATTACGGACGAGAAGCAGCGCATGGTCGCCTCCATGCGCATGATCGCCAAGATGCCGACGCTCGCGGCCATGGCGTACAAGTACACGATCGGCCAACCCTTCGTGTACCCGAAGAACGACCTCGACTACACCTCGAACTTCCTGCGGATGTGCTTCGCGGTGCCGTGCGAGGAGTACCAGCCGAACCCCGTCCTGTCGCGGGCGCTCGACCGGATCTTCATCCTGCACGCCGACCACGAGCAGAACGCCTCGACCTCGACGGTGCGTCTGGCCGGCTCCTCGGGCGCCAACCCCTTCGCCTGCATCGCCGCCGGCATCGCCTGCCTGTGGGGGCCCGCGCATGGCGGCGCCAACGAGGCGGCGCTGAAGATGCTGGCCGAGATCGGCACCCCCGAGCGCGTCGGCGAGTACGTCGCCAAGGCCAAGGACAAGAACGATCCGTTCCGCCTGATGGGCTTCGGTCACCGGGTCTACAAGAACTACGACCCGCGCGCCCGCATCATGCAGAAGACCACCCACGAGGTGCTGAGCGAGCTCGGCATCAAGGACGATCCGCTGCTCGACGTCGCGATGGAGCTGGAGCAGATCGCCCTCAAGGACGAGTACTTCATCGAGAAGAAGCTGTACCCGAACATCGATTTCTACTCGGGCATCACCCTGAAGGCGATGGGCTTCCCGACCTCGATGTTCACGGTGCTGTTCGCCCTCGCCCGCACCGTCGGCTGGATCAGCCAGTGGGCCGAGATGATCGAGGACCCGTCCCAGAAGATCGGCCGTCCGCGCCAGCTCTATACCGGCGCCCCGAAGCGGGATTACGTGACGGTGGCTCAGCGCGGCTGAGGCTATCTGGTGGTGAAATGAGAACGGGCGGCACTGGCGTGCCGCCCGTTTCTTTTTGTGCGACGGCATCCGAAACAAAACCGCTCCCTTTCCCGGACGACTGAAGCGTCAGTGGAAGGAGATCCTGGATCCAGCACGAAAAGTCGCGAAGCGTCTGCCCGTCTGCAACGGTGCAACAAGCAGAATCGCGTCGCGGCGAATCTTACGGCTGGATCCCGGATCTCCTTCCACTTCGTTGCAGTCGTCCGGGAAAGGGAGCGGCGAGATCAAAATCCCGGCGGGTATTACACGCTCGCCGGGACTGGCTTCAATCCTTACGCCGGCACCTTGCCGCCCAGCTCGTCCTCGATATGCGCCCGCACGATCGCATCGAAGTCCGGCTCGGCCTGGAAGCCCAGTTCCAGCGCCCGCCGGGCGTCGAAGGTGCGCGGCCAGCCGGCGACGATGCGCTCGATCGTCGGATCGGGCTCGCGGCGGATGCGGGCGACGGCCGCATCGCCGGCAGCGCGGCGCAGGGCCTCGATCTGCTCGGCCACCGTGGCGCCGACGCCCGGCATGGTCAAATTGCGGCGGTCGCCGAGGCGCTGGGTGTCGATCGTCGCGGCGTGGATCAGGAAGCCGACCGCCGAGCGCGGCGAGGCGTGCCAGTGGCGGACCTGGTCGGAGACCGGCAGCACGGCGTCCTGGCCGGCCAGGGGCTCGCGGATGATGCCGGAGAAGAAGCCCGACGCCGCCTTGTTGGGCTTGCCGGGCCGCACGCAGATCGTCGGCAGGCGGATGCCGACGCCGTCGAAGATGCCGCGGCGCGAATAGTCGGAGAGCAGGAGCTCGCCGATCGCCTTCTGGGTGCCGTAGCTGGTGAGCGGCGCCGTCAGGTACTCGTCCGGGATCGGATCGGGCATCGGCGCGCCAAAGACGGCCACCGACGAGGTGAAGACGAAGCGGGGCTTGTAGCCCTCGCCGATCGCCCGCACCGCGTCGTAGAGGCGGCGCGTGCCGTCGAGGTTGATCCGGTAGCCCTTGTCGAAATCGGCCTCGGCCTCGCCCGACACGATGGCGGCGAGGTGGAAGATCACGTCGGGGCGATCCGCCACCAGGCGCTCGGCCTCGCCGGGCTCGGAGAAGTCTGAGGCGGACGCGGAGACCGGGATCGTCGTGCCGGCCGGTGCCTCGGGCGGCACGACGTCGTGCAGGGTCAGGCGCGAGATGGTCTCGCCGCCTAAGCGACCGTCCTTGACCAGCCGGTCGAGGAGCTTGCGGCCGACCATGCCGGCGGCGCCGAGGATGAGGATATGCATCGTCGTGTCTCCGTCCTCAGAGCGTGAAGCCGCCATCGGCGACGTGGGTCTGGCCGGTGGTGAAGCGCGATTCGTCCGAGGCGAGGTAGACGGCGAGCGCGGCCATCTCCTCCGGGGTGCCGAGCCGGCCCATCGGCTGACGGTCGATGAAGGCCTGGCGGGCGGCCTCGACCGAGGTCTTGTTCATCTCAGCCAGGGCCGCGATGCGATCGTCGAGCGACGGCGACTGGATCGTGCCGGGGCAGATCGCGTTCGCCCGCACGCCGCTGCGGATGAAGTCCCGCGCCACCGCCTTGGTGAGGCCGACCACCGCCGCCTTCGAGGCGCCGTAGACGTAGCGGTTCGGTGCGGTGGCGTCGGCGCCGACTGCCGAGGCGATGTTGACGATCGAGCCGTTGCCGCGCTCCAGCATGCCGGGCAGGAAGGCCCGGATGGTGCGGTGCATCGAGCGCACGTTGAGATCGAAGGCGAGATCCCACTCGGCGTCGGTGCAGTCGAGGATGGTGCCGTGATGGACGAAGCCGGCGGCATTCACCAGCACGTCGACCGGCCCGGCCTGCCTGGCGAAGGCCGCGATGGCCTCCTCCGAGCGCACGTCGAGGGAGAAGGCCTTCGCGCCCTTCAGGCCCTCGAGCTTGCCGGCATCGAGGTCGGTCGCCAGCACCTCGGCGCCCTCAGCCAGGAACGCCGCCGCGATGGCGCGGCCGATCCCCTGCCCCGCCGCCGTCACGACCGCGCGCTTGCCCGTCAGCCGTCCCGCCATGTCCATTCCTCCCGTGATGTCCCGCCCTGCTCGCTGGCGGGCTTGTCGTGTGTCGCCGCGTCAGGCGAGGCGCTTGTGCATATGCACTAGGCGCCGGTCCGGCAGATCCTCGACCCGCGCGGTGGCGTAGCCCCGCCGCGCGTACCAGTCGATGTTCCGCACGAGCTTGTCCCCGGTGTAGAGGCGAAGCTCCGACAGGTCGAGGTCCCGCGCCCGGTCCTCGGCCGCCGCCAGCAGGGCATTGCCGAGGCCGGTCCCCTGGTGCGCCGGATCGACCGCGACGCTCCAGATCATCAGATGGTCGGGCGCCGGATCGAGCGCCAGGGCGCCGGCGAGCGCCCCGTCGGCCTCCGCCAGCCAGACCTCGTAGCGCGCCAGCACCTCGGCGGCAGGCGTGAGGAGCGGCACCGGCTCGACGCCGAGGATCGGGCGATTCCGCGCGTAGGCGGCCTCCTGCAACGCCGCGAGGGCGGCGTCGTCCGCGGTGGTCGCCCGCCGCATGGTGCTCCCCGAGATCGTCGGCCGGTTGAGCGCGCCGAGACGCAAGGACTGGCCGCCGTCGAGATTGGCCGGGTCGAGCCAGCGGTCGAAACCCTGCCGGATCTGCGGCCACTCGCCGTCGAGCATCGAGAACCAGGTCGTGTCGCGGTTGCGGCCCTTCACGATCACGGCCTGGCGGAACAGCCCCTCGTAGGAGAAGCCGAGGCGCTGCGCCGCGCTGCGCGAGGGCGCGTTGAGGGCGTTGCACTTCCACTCGTAGCGGCGATAGCCGAGGTCGAAGACGTAACCGGCGAGGAGCCGCATCGCCTCGGTGGCGCCGGGTTTGCGCTGGAGCGCCGGCGTGTAGAGGATGTTGCCGACCTCGATCACCCGGTTGGCGCGGTCGATCCGCATCAGCGCGGCGTGGCCGACCGCCTTGCCGGTCCGCGCATCCAGGATGGCGTAGAACAGCGGATCGGCGGACGCCGCGCAGGCTTCGAGATGGGCCTGGAAGCTCTCGCGATCAGGGAAGGGCCCGGCCGGCATGTATTGCCACAAGGCCTCCTTGCCCGGCCCGACCGCCCCCTCGGCGAGGTCGGCCCCGTGCGCCGCGGCATCGAGCGGGACGATCGAGACGTGGCGCCCGTCGAGGCGGATCCGCTCCGGACCGTGGGCAGGGCCGGCGAGCGTGACGGGATGGCCGATCGGCAGGCCGGTGATGGGGTCGCGGTCGGGGCTCATGCGGGATCCCGGTCCTTGAGGTCCTTGCGGAAGAAGCCGTTCAGCTCCGAGAAGCTGACCGAGCCGTCGAAGCCGCCGAAGCTGCCCTCGTCGTGGATGCGCCGCGCCGCCCGGATGAACCCGGTCCAGGCTGCCCGCGCCAGCGACGAGCCGACGCTGATCCGGCGCACGCCGAGGTCTTCGAGGTCGGCGACCTTGAGGCCCGGATTGGTGCTCATCAGGATGTTGACCGGCACCGGCGCCAGCGCCGCGACCAGGGTGCGGATCTCCTCGCGCCGCTTCGGGCCCGGGGCGTAGACCACGTCGGCGCCGGCCTCGGCATAGGCCTGGAGCCGGCGGATCGCCTCGGGCAGCGGATCGGCGTGTCCTGTGAGATAGCATTCGGCCCGGCCGGTCAGCACCACGTCGGCGCCGGAGGCATCGATCGCGGCCTTCGCGGCGCGGATGCGCTCGGCGCCGTCCCGGATGTCGTAGAGCGGCCGGGCGGGATCGCCGGTGGCGTCCTCGATCGACAATCCGGCGACGCCGGTGGCGACGCAGGCCGCAACGTTGCGGGCGACGCCCTCGGGGTCATGGGCATAGCCCGATTCGAAGTCGGCGTTCACCGGCAGGTCGGTGGCGGCGGCGATCTCGGCGATGTGGGCGAGCATCGCATCGAGCGGCACCGCCCAGTCGGTGTCCGGCAGGGCGCGGGCGAAGGCGAAGCCGGAACTGGTGGTGGCGAGCGCCGGGAATCCCATCGCGGCGAGGTAGCGGCTGGTGCCGATATCCCAGGGATTCGGCATCACGAAGCAGCCGGCTTCGTGCAGCCGCCGGAAGGCGGCGCGGCGTGCGGCGAGATCGGTCATCGGGATTCCCCTCCGGGTTCCGGATCCTTCCTCACACGCCGCGAGCGCGGCTGTAAACCGGGCTCCGCGCGGAGCCCGGCCGAAGAATTACCGCACGCGGTGACCCAGGGGGATCAATGGTTGTCCCGCGGTACGCCGTGAACTTGCGCGATGCGCTGGAAGGCCTCGGAGCCCTTGAGGATCATGCCCTCGGAGAGCTGGTCGACCATCGCGCGCTGGATCGCCTGCCAGGGGGTCTGGCTCGCCGGGTAGGGGTAGCCGCCCCGGGCGGTCAGGTCGTCGCGGCGGCGCCGGATCTCCTCCTCGGGGAGCAGGATGTCGGCGGTGCGCTTGTTGAGGTCGATCCGGACCCGGTCGCCGTTCTGGAGCAGGGCCAGGCCGCCGCCGGCCGCGGCTTCCGGCGAGGCGTTGAGGATCGAGGGCGTGCCCGAGGTGCCGGACTGGCGCCCGTCGCCGATGCAGGGCAGCGACAGCACGCCCTTGCGGATCAGCTCGCCCGGGGGCTGCATGTTCACGACCTCGGCCGCGCCCGGATAGCCGATCGGTCCGGCGCCGCGCATGATCAGGATCGTGTGCGCGTCGATCTCCAGCGCCGGATCGTCGATGCGGTGGTGGTAATCCTCCGGCCCGTCGAACACCACGACCCTGCCCTCGAAGGCGTAGGGGTCTTCCGGGTTGGCGAGGTAGCGGTCGTAGAACTCGCGGCTGATCACGCTGGTCTTCATGATCGCGGAATCGAACAGCGAGCCCTTGAGGTTGAGGAACCCGGCGCGCTCGCGCATCGGCTCGCCGTAGGGCTTGATGACGTCGCGGTCCCAGGTCTGGGCGTTCGCGCAGTTCTCCGCGATGGTCTTGCCGTTGCAGGTCAGCGCCTCGCCATGGAGCTTGCCGGCCTCGAGCAGCTCCGACATCACCGCCGGCAGGCCGCCGGCCCGGTAGTATTCCTCGCCGAGATACTGGCCGGCGGGCTGCATGTTGACGAGGAGCGGGATGTCGTAGCCGACGCGCTCCCAGTCGTCGCAGGAGAGCGGCACGCCGATCAGCTTGGCGATGGCGTTGATGTGGATCGGCGCGTTGGTCGATCCGCCGATCGCCGTGTTGGCGACGATGGCGTTCTCGAATGCCTCGC
The DNA here is from genome assembly GCF_006151805.1 of Methylobacterium terricola. GTDB lineage: Bacteria > Pseudomonadota > Alphaproteobacteria > Rhizobiales > Beijerinckiaceae > Methylobacterium > Methylobacterium terricola. The sequence goes on from NZ_VDDA01000003.1 coordinate 74,114, forward strand.
GGGTGAGGATGTCGGAGGGCTTCAGGTCCTCCCACACCATGTCGACGATGCGCTGGCCGGTGGCGTAGGCCGCCTGGCCGCGCTCGCGATAGGGCGCGGGGATCGCCGCCGAGCCCGGCAGCGACATGCCCAGCGCCTCGGCGAGCGCGTTCATGGTCGAGGCGGTGCCCATCGTGTTGCAGTGCCCGTCCGAGGGCGCCGAGGAGGCCACGATGTCGAGGAACTGCTGGTAGTCGATGTCGCCGGCGGCGTGGCGCTCGCGGGCCTTCCACACGATGGTGCCGGAGCCCGTGCGCTCGCCGCGGCTCCAGCCGTTCAGCATCGGGCCGACATTGAGCGAGATCGTCGGGATGTTGACGGTGGCCGCCGCCATCAGGCAGGCCGGCATGGTCTTGTCGCAGCCGGTGAGCAGCACGACGCCGTCGAGGGGGTAGCCGTACAGCACCTCGACCAGCGACAGGTAGGCGAGGTTGCGGTCGAGCGAGGCGGTCGGCCGCTTGCCGGTCTCCTGGATCGGGTGGCACGGGAACTCGAACGCCACGCCGCCGGCCGCCGTGATGCCCTCGCGCACGCGCTTCGCCAGCTCGAGGTGGTGGCGGTTGCACGGCGACAGGTCGGAGCCGGTCTGGGCGATGCCGATGAGCGGCTTGCCGCCACGCAATTCGCCGACGGTGAGGCCGAAATTCAGGTAGCGCTCGAGGTAGAGCGCGGTCATGCCCGGGTTATCCGGATTGTCGAACCAGAGGCGCGAACGCAGGCGGCTGGCGTCGATGCGGGGGCGCGGCGTCTGGGCCATGGCGGAGTCGTCCTTCCCGAGATCGTTCTTGTCGAGAATCGTTCGCAGGAACCTATGGACCCGGCCGGTGCAGGAAGGCAACACCGCGTGGCGCATGCCCGACACCCCGCCGGATGCGACTCCGACGGGCCATAAGTTTATCATGCGGGCGCTGTCGCTCCACCGGGGAGCGGTGCTATGAGGCCGGCTGAACCATATCGCTCGACAAATCCGGGGAGCCGCCGATGAGCCAAGACAAGCCGTCCAACCCGCTGGTGCCGATCGCCGCCGTGGTGTCGATCCCGGTCCTCGTCTGCCTGATCATCATGCTGACCGACCAGGGCATCGAGCGCTCGCTGCTCTGGGCCGCGATCAAGACCGGCATCATCCTGATCGTCATCGGCGGCGCGATCTCGTTCGGCGTCAGCCGGCTCGCCGAGCGCAACACCCCGCGCTGAGCGATCCGTCCCGGCGGCACCGGAGGGCCGCGGGGCGAACAGCGACGGCGGGGCTCATCGACGCCCTGCCTCGATCCTACGAGGAAACGAGAGACCGCCATGCCCGTCGTCGTCCCCGCCTTCTCGCGCATCGGGGAGGAGAACGCCTTCGCGGTCCTCGCCCGCGCCACGGCTCTGGCCCAGGCCGGCCGTGACGTGATCAATCTCGGCATCGGCCAGCCCGACATGCCGACCCCGCCCCACGTGGTCGAGGCGGCGGTGAAGGCGCTGCAGGACGGCCATCACGGCTACACCCCGGCGACCGGCATCCTGCCGTTGCGCGAGGCGGTGGCCCGCGACCTCGACCGGCGCCTCGGCGTCCAGGTCTCGCCCGACAGCGTGATGATCGTGCCGGGCGGCAAGGTCACCATGTTCATGGCGATCCTGATGTTCGGCGAGCCGGGCGCGGAGATCCTGTATCCGGATCCGGGCTTCCCGATCTACCGCTCGATGATCGAGTTCACCGGCGCGACGCCGGTGCCGGTGCCGATCCGCGAGGAGAACGGCTTCGCCTTCTCGGCCGAGGAGACGCTGGCGCTGATCACCCCGCGCACCCGCCTGCTGATCCTCAACTCCCCCGCCAACCCGACCGGCGGCGTGACCCCGAAGGCCGAGATCGACAAGCTGGTCGCCGGCCTCGCGGCCCATCCCGACGTGACCATCATGTCGGACGAGATCTACGGCACGATGACCTATGACGGCGAGCGCCACCACACGCTGCTCGCCTATCCGGAGATCCGCGACCGGCTGATCTACCTCGACGGCGCCTCGAAGACCTACGCGATGACCGGCTGGCGCCTCGGCTGGTCGGTCTGGCCGGCGCCGCTCTACGATGCCGCCCGCAAGCTCGCGGTGAACTCGTTCTCCTGCGTCAACGCCGCGACGCAATGGGCCGGCATCGCCGCCCTCGACGGGCCGCAGGATTGCGTCGCCGCGATGATGGCCGAGTTCGATCGCCGCCGCCTGCTGGTGGTCGAGGGGCTGAACAAGCTGCCGGGCGTCTCCTGCATCACCCCGAAGGGCGCCTTCTACGCCTTCCCGAACATCTCGGAGACCGGCTGGAAGGCCAAGGCGCTCGCCTCGGCGCTGCTGGAGGAAGCCGGCGTCGCGACGATCGGCGGGCCGGATTTCGGCATCCACGGCGAGGGCTACCTGCGCCTGTCCTACGCCAACTCGGCGGAGAACATCGCCCGGGCGCTGGAGCGGATCGGGAGCTTCCTGGAGGGGAACCGGCGCTGACGCGCGGGTGAGGCGAGCTTTGCCAGCCACGGATGCCTCGATCGCCATCGTCATCCCGGGGCCGCGAAAGCGGATCCCGGGATCCTTGACCGCCGACGCGTTCGAACGAAGCGGACCGCGCTTCGCCCCCTCCTGGATTGTCGGCGGTCATGGATCCCGGGCTCTCGACTTCGTCGAGCCCGAGATGACACTGCGCGTGCCAGGACCGCCTCACATCACCCCATACACATCGTAGACCGGCCCCTCCGGCAGCCTTTGCCCCACCCCCACGGCGAGGACCCTGGTGAGCCAGGCGAGGTCCGGCGCCCCTCCCTCGGACGCGCATCGTTCGACAGTGATTTTCACTGCGTGCTACGATCGCGGTAGGAGGGCCAGACCATGGCGACACCCAGCGGTCAGATGACCGTGACGCTGACGCGCGAACTCGAGCAGTATGTGCGCGACAAGGTGCGCGAGGGCGCGTTTGCCACGCCCAGCGAGTATATCCGCAATCTGGTGCGGGATCGCTATCTGGCCGAGCGCGATCAAGCAGCGAAGCTGAAGGCGTTGGACGCCGCTCTGGCCCGCGGGATCGCTGATGCCGACGCCGGCCGCGTTGTCCCGGTTGCAGAAGCCTTCGCCCGCATCCGCGCTCAGCTCGCGGACGATGACACCGGGCCGCAGGAACGAGAGTCGTCCTGACCGAGCAGGCGATCGGAAATTTGCTGCATATCGCCCGCTATATCCGTCAGGACAATCCTGCTCGGGCCGAGACGTTCGTTGCCGAACTCGAGGAACGGTGCGCTCGACTGGCAACGACCCCTTATGCCTACCCGCTCATTCCCGGCCGGGAACATAGTGGAATAAGGCGCCGCCTGCATAGAGACTACCTTATATTCTATCGCGTCCGTCCGGAGACCGACTTGATTGAAGTGCTCTATATCATCAATGGGGCACAGGATTACGAGGAAATCCTTTTTCCGGAGGATTGAGCCCCTTTGCGCGACCGAGGCGGTAAACGGCCTTGCCTCACATCACCCCATACACATCGTAGACCGGCCCCTCCGGCAGCCTTTGCCCCACCCCCACGGCGAGGACCCTGGTGAGCCAGGCGAGGTCCGGCGCCCCGGTCTCGAAGCGCAACGCCGTGCGGAAGTAATACTCCTCCGGCGACACCGCCTCGCCGCGGCCGAGGCGGGCCAGCACCTCCGGCGGGCCGGCGCGCAGGCCGGCATACTGGCAATAGACGAGACCGCCTCCGGACGCCCGGATCGTCAGGCGCACGTCGAGATGGGTGGTGCCGTCGGGCTCGATCCGGAGCCAGTCGCCGGCAGGACCGGCCAGAACCTCGCCGGCGAGGCGCGGGCCGGCGACAGTGCCGCCGGTGACCGGCACGACCCGCAACTCGGTGCCGCGGGACGAACCGACGGCCTGCGGCGCCCCGACCGTGAGGCTCATGCGGAACAGGAACTCGGTGCCGAGCGGCAGCGGCGCATCCATGGTGTCTCCTCCCCTAATCGTCATCGCGCCAAATCCTTCACCGCCCGGCGCGCGGCATCGAGGTCCGGCGGGTCGATGCGGCGGTAGCGGGCCTGAACGAGGCCGAACACCCCGAAGGCGGCGAGGCCCGCGGCGGTGAGGCCGAGCAGGATCCAGCCATACGGCTCGCTGCGCAAGGCTTGCAGGGCGCCGCCGAGGCCCTTGACCTCGCTCGACCGGCTGGCGATCGCCGCCGCGATCAGGAAGCCGCCGATCAGCCCGAAGGTCAGCGCCCGGGCCGCGTAGCCGAAGCGGCCGACATGGCGGACCCAGTCGCGGGCATCGTGCGGCACCGACAGGCGCTTGCACACGTCGCCCTTCCAGGCCTTCCACGCGAAGGCGAGGCCGGCGCCGATGACGATCAGCCCGACGGCGCCGACGAGCCACTGGCCGAAGGGCTGCTGCAACAGCCAGGCGGTCCAGTCGCGGGCGCCCTGGTCCTCGGCGGTGCGGGCGGTTCCGCGCCCGAGCGCCGCCGTCAGCATCGAGAGGCCGAGGCCGCCATAGGTCACGCCGCTGACGAGGTGGCCGGCCCGGGTCGCCAGACCCTTGGCCGAGCGGCCGTAGCCGTCGGCGTCGGTGACCGCCTCGACCACCCGCCACAGCGCGAAGGCGGCGAGGCCGAACGCCACCAGGCCGAGCAGGATCCAGCCGAAGGGCCGCTCCAGCAGGATCAGGAGAGCGCTGCGGCTGCCGCCGGTCTGGCCGCCGACGCCGATCGCCGCCAGCACGGCGAGGCCGCCGACGAGGCAGTAGGTGACGCCGCGGGCGCCGTAGCCGAGGCGGGCGAGCAGTTCGAGGGGATGCCGGCCGGCGGCTTGCATCGGATGTCCCCGGTCAGGCCGCGAGGCCGGTCTCGACCCGGGCGACCGCGTCCTCGTCGAGGTCGAGGGCCTCGGCGAGCATCCGCAGGAAGGTGCGCTCCTGCATCGTGTCGGGATCGATGGCGAGGCGGGCCGCGGCGTAGACCCGGGCGCCGGTCTCGGGGGTCTGCACCCGGTCGGCGATCTCGTCGATCGTCGCCGGGTCCTCGAGCTCGCGGGCGAGCCATTGCCGGCCGGCGAGATCGAGGCCCGATTCCGCCACCGCCGCATCGAGGCGCTCGCGCTCGCGGGAATCGATCACCCCGTCCGCGGCCGAGGCCGAGACCATGATGCGCAGGCAGAGCGTCGCGTCGTCGTCGCTGAGGGCGCCGGCCTCGAACGGGGTGGCGCCCGGCTTCGCGGCGGATGCGCCGCCCGCCGGGGCCTCGCCGGACGGCGCCCCTTCCTGCGTCGCCCGCAGGGCCAGCCCGGTGAGCAGCGCCAGGCCGCCGAGGGCGGCGGAAGCCGCGAGCCCGCCACGACGGCTCCGCACCAGGGCATCCAGCACCCGTTTCACCTCGGCCATCGCGCTCTCCCTACCCATCCGCTGTATCGATCTTTGCCGACAACGGTCTCGTGCGGCTCCGGTTCGCGGGGGACGGCGGCAAGATCGCGGCGGATTGGCCCGTCCGTTGCACGGCCGCGCTCCGTCAACCATCTTATGATCATGCTTCTCGCCCTGGCCTGGCTCGCGCGGACCGTCGTGCTCGCGCTCGTCCTCCTGTTCCTGCTGCCCCTCGCCACCCATGCCCTGTGGTGGTGGAGCCGCGACGACCTCGCCCCCGACTGGTCGACCGCCGACTGGTCGAGCGCCCGGCTGCTGCCCGCCGCCGCGGCCGCGCCGGAGGCGACGGTCCGGATCTATGCCGCCCGGGTCGGGCGCTGGCGGGGCATCTTCGCCCATCACACCTGGATCGTCGTCAAGGAGGCGGGCGCGCCGCGCTACACCCGCTACGACGTGGTCGGATGGGGCCTGCCGGTGCGCACCGACGCCTACGCGGCGGATGCGCGCTGGTTCGGCAACCCGCCGCAGGTGGTGCTCGCCCTCGACGGGGAGGCGGCGGCCCGCGCCGTGCCGCGGATCTGCGAGGCGGTGGCGGCCTACCCCTACCGGAAGGCCGGCACGTACAACGCCTGGCCGGGGCCGAACTCCAACACCTTCGTCGCCCACGTCCTGCGCGCGGTGCCGGAGCTCGCCGTGGCGTTGCCGCCGACGGCGCTGGGCAAGGACTTCTCGGAGCGCCCGGTCGACTGGACGCCGAGCCGCACCGGGGTGCAGCTCTCGGGCCGCGGCTATGTCGGCCTTACCCTCGGCTGGGTCGAGGGGATCGAGGTCAACGTACTTGGCGCGGTGGCGGGGCTCGACCTGCGCCGCCCGGCCCTGAAGCTGCCGGGCTGGGGCCGCATCGGCATGGACCCGGCCGGGGCGACCGAGACGCTGATCGCGCCGACGGCGCGCAGCTGACGATCGCCCCCGCACGCCGATTCGTAAGATCGATCCGGGCGGATCGTGAACCAAATCATGATGCAGTGCGTTGACGATCGCCCCGAGGTTCGCACCACTCCATGTCCAGCTCCCGATTCGTCAAGGCCGACACCACTCCCTCCCCGCTCGCCGGGCCCTACGCTGCCGTACTGACCGGCGTGTCGCGCGGGTTGCAGGACCTCTTCCCGCCGGTCGAGGCGCCCTGTGCGGCGCACAAACCCCCGCATGACGACGAGCGGGACGCCATCGCCCCGGTGCTGCGGACCCGCCTGCCGTCGGAGCCGCGGCCGAGCTGACCTTTCAGGCGCGCGTCGTCTCCCGCAGGAGCAGCCGGATCCCGAGGTCGATAATGGCCGCCCCCCCCTCCTCGCCGTCGAGGAGCCGGATCAGCAGGTCTCCCGTGCGCCGGCCGATCTCCACCGGATCGACCGCGATGGTCGAGATCCGCGGCACGCATTGGCGGCCGATCTCGAAATCGCCGAAGCCGAGGAGCTGGACGTCCTGCGGCACCCGGATAGAGCGGCGCCGGCATTCCATCAGCGCGCCGAAGACCGAGATGTCGGAGACGAGGAACACCGCCTCCGCCCCGCCGCGCTCGATCAGCGCGGTCATCGCCTCGGCCCCGTGCGCGAAGGCGCCCGCCACCCGCCCGTGATGCAGGATCAGGTCGTCGGCGAGCCCTGCCTCACGCAGGCCGTCGCGCAGCCCCCGCAGGCGCTCCTCGCCGCGGAAGTCCCGGGCCTCGCCGGTGCGCTCCGGCCCGAGCCCGGCGATCCGGGTCGCGCCCCGCGCCACCAGGGTCCGGGCGGCGAGACGGCCGACCGCGTAGTTCGAGAACCCGACCGCCCGGTCGATCGGCGTCTCCGGCCGGTCCCAGATCTCCACCACCGGCACCCCGGCACGGGCGAGGAGGTCGCGGGCGGCCTGGGAGCGGTGCATCCCCGAGACCACGATCGCGTCCGGGCGGCGCGACAGCATCGCGCGCAGGACCACCTCCTCCTCGGCGACGGAATAGCCGGTGACGCCGATGAGGGGCTGGTAGCCGCGCGGCCGCATCGCCGCGGTGAGGCCGGTTGCGGTATCGGCGAAGTTCGGGTTGATCAGACTGGGGACGATCAGGGCGACGAAGCCGGTGCGCCGCGACGACAGGCCCCCCGCCCCGCGATCCGGCACGTAGCCGAGCTGCTCGACCGCCGCCAGCACCCGGGCCCGCGTCTCCTGCGAGACGAGGCCGGGATCGGCCAGCGTGCGCGACACCGTCATCGGCGAGACCCCGGCGAGGCGCGACACGTCGCGCATCGTCGGCGCCCGGCGGGCCGGGGGCCGCGGGTCGGACACGGGCGGCGCCTAGAAGGTGAGGTGGACCTTGATCGCGCGGGCGCGGTCGCCGGCGAGCGCGAAGGCCTCGTCGGCCCGGGACATCGGCAGCTCGGCCGACAGGATCGGCGCGACGTCGATGCGGCCGGCGGCGAGAAGCGCCACCGCCGTGCGGTACTCCTCGTGGAAGCGGAAGGCGCCGACGAAGTCGATCTCGCGGGCCATCAGGAGGTTGGCCGGCACCGGCACGTCGCCGGGCGGCATCATGCCGAGCTGCACCACCCGGCCGCCGGGCCGCACCACCCGGAACAGCGAGGCCAAAGCCGCCGGCGCGCCGGTCGCCTCGAGCGCCACGTCGAACGTGCCCTTGTCGGCCTCGTAGGCGGCCAGCCGCTCCGGCTCGGCGGCGACGTTGATGGTCTCGGTCGCGCCGATCTCGCGGGCGATGGCGAGGGGCGCGTCCGACAGGTCGGTGCAGACGATCCGGCGGGCACCGGCGAGCCTCGCCGCCATCAGGCAGAGCAGGCCGATCGGCCCGGCCCCGGCGATGAGGACGTGGCGGCCCAGAAGCTCGCCGGCCCGGCGGATGCCGTGGAGCGCCACCGCCAGCGGCTCGCCGCAGGCCGCGACCCGCATCGACATGGTGTCGGGGATCGGCACGCACTGGTCGGCGCGGGCGAGGAACTGCTCGCTGAAACCGCCCTGGACGTGCGGGAAGATCGCCGCCGAGCCGAAGAAGCGCATGTTGCGGCACAGGTTCGAGCGGCCGGCGCGGCAATAGTCGCAGGACAGGCACAGCCGGCTCGGATCGACCGCGACCCGGTCGCCGGGCTTGACGCTGGTGACGGCGCGTCCGACCCGGGCCACCGTGCCGGCGACCTCGTGGCCGAGCACCATCGGCTCGCGGAGCGAGAAGTCGCCGACCCGGCCCTTGCCGTAATAGGACAGGTCCGAGCCGCAGATGCCGCCGGCGCCGAGCGCCACCACGACCTCGTCCGGCTCCGGCTCGCGCAAGGCGATCGCCTCGATCCGCAGGTCCTTGGCGGCGTGGATGCGCGCGGCGAGCGTCATGGGCGTCGTCTCCCTCCCGGTCCGGCTCCTCGGGCCCAGGCGGTTGCGCCGGCGCCGGGATGCCGCTTGCTTTGGTATCGGTACCATGCTTCCTTCGGGGCAGAAGCGCAACCGCGGGAGCGGCCCTCGCGGCCCCCGTAGCGCCGAGGGAGAGGAAGCGCCTGTGTCGACCGCCTTGTTCGATCTGTCGGGCCGTCGCGCCCTGGTGACCGGCTCCAGCCAGGGCATCGGCCTGTCGCTGGCGCTCGGCCTCGGCCGTGCCGGAGCGGCGATCGTGCTCAACGGCCGCGATCCGGTCAAGCTCGACGCGGCGGTGGCGGAGCTGAAGGCCGAGGGCCTGACGGTCGAGGCCGCCGCCTTCGACGTGTCGGATGCGGCCGCCGTGAAGGCGGGCGTCGACCGGATCGAGGCCGAGATCGGCCCCGTCGACATCCTGGTCAACAATGCCGGCATCCAGCGCCGGGCGCCGCTCGAGGAGTATCCGGTCGAGACCTGGCACGAGCTGATGCGGGTCAACCTCGACAGCGTGTTCTATGTCGGCCAGGCGGTGGCCCGGCACATGATCGGCCGCAAGCGCGGCAAGATCATCAACATCGCCAGCCTGCAGAGCGAGGCGGCGCGCTACTCGATCGCCCCCTACACCGCCTCGAAGGGCGCGGTGAAGAACCTGACCAAGGGCATGTGCACCGACTGGGCCCGCCACGGCCTCCAGGTGAACGGCATCGGCCCGGGCTACTTCGCGACGCCGTTGAACCAGGCGCTGATCGAGAACCCGGACTTCGACGCCTGGCTCAAGAACCGGACGCCTGCGGGGCGCTGGGGCCGCGTCGAGGAATTGCAGGGCGCGGCGATCTTCCTCGCCTCGGCGGCGTCGGACTTCGTCAACGGGCAGATCCTGTACGTGGATGGGGGCGTGCTCGCGACGTTGTGAGGGGGTTTGCCCTTGCACCTCGATCGGCGCAGCAAGTCCTCCCGACCCTGAAGCCAGACGATCTCCCCGTCATACCGGGGCCGCGCAGCGGAGCCCGGGATTCAGATCGTTCAGGTGGAAGCGAGGAGCGTTCCGCTTGATCCTGAATCATCAGCTGTTCTGGATCCCGGGCTCCGCTGGCGCGGCCCCGGGATGACCAGGAGGATGTCAGGACACACTGCGCCTGCACCCTCGCGATGCCTCAGAACACCCGCTTCTCCCGGATCTGCCCGTCGAAACCGACATGCAGCATCCGCTCCTTGCCGTCCTGACCCTTCGCCGCGACCTCGAGGTGGCGCGGCCCGCGCCCGGCGACGCGCACGTCGGTGTAGCCGGCGGCCGTCACCGCGCTGGTGAGGGCCTGGACATCGACGTTCGGCCCGAGCCCGACCTTGTCCTTGGCCCAGTCGAGGCCGCCGGGGGGCGGGCCGGCCGGGCGCAGCGCCTCGATCCTGCCGTCGGCCCGGGTCAGCGCGCTGGCATGCAGGAAGCCGTTCTCGAACCGCCCCTGCACCGTCACGCTCTCGCCCTTGGCGACCAGGGTGCCGCCCTCCCCGGCCTTGCCGGTCTCGACCAGCGCCCGGCCGGTGCCGTCCTGGAGGATGAACTTGTTGCCGAAGATCTCGGCGACCTCGCCCTTGGCGGCGGTGGCGCCGGAGGCCTGGAGCGCGTTGACGGCGACCGGGGCGACGGGGGTCAGCGCGGTCTGGGCCGGCTGGGCCAGGGAGAACCCGACGGCGCCGAGCGCCAGCGGCAGCGCGACGGCGCCGACGAGGAGGCCGCGGCGGGGCCGGGGGCGCGGGGCGGCGGCGGCCGGGGTCTCGATGGCTTGGGTCTCGATGGCTTGGGTCTCGGCGGCGTTGGTCCCGATCGCGGTGGCCTCGCCCTCGATGGTGGTACGGTCGGTCATCGGTGGTGTTCCTCTGTGTGCTGGGCCCTTCCGGGTTGGCGCTCTTCTACGTCAGGCCCCGGGAACCGGGCCTGAACCCGCCCGTTCAGGTTCGGTTAAACCGCCGGGACTACGGCGGAATCCGCTTTTGACACTCGGGCCCGGCCACTCATGAAGCTCCTGCTCGTCGAGGACGACGCGGCCCTCGCGGCCGAGATCCTGCGGGTCTTGCGCGCCGAGAACTGCGCCGTCGATCATGCCCGCAACGGCGAGGACGGCGCGCATCTCGGCGATACCGAGACCTACGACGCCGCGGTGCTCGATCTCGGCCTGCCGAAGCGCGACGGGATCGCGGTGCTGCAGGGCTGGCGCGCCGCGGGCCGCACCCTGCCGGTGCTGATCCTCACCGCGCGGGACGCCTGGAGCGACAAGGTGGCGGGCTTCAAGGCCGGCGCCGACGACTATCTGGTGAAGCCGTTCCGGGTCGAGGAGCTGGTGATCCGCCTGCGGGCGCTGGTGCGCCGCGCCGCCGCCCACGGGGCGACCACCGTCGCGTGCGGGCCGGTCAGCTTCGATCCCGGCCTCGGCGCCTTCACCCGCGACGGGCTGCCCCTGAAGCTCACGGCGCTCGAATGGCGGGTCCTGTCCTGCCTGATCCTGCGCCGCGACGGCGTGGTGCCGCGGGGCGAATTGCTGGAGCGGGTCTACGAGGGCGACGCCGAGGTCGATTCGAACTCGGTCGAGGTCATCATCACGCGGTTGCGCCGCAAGATCGCGCCTGCCCGGATCGAGACCGTGCGCGGCCACGGCTACCGGCTGACCGCCGGGGCGGCGGCGTGATCGGCCAGATCGGCTCCCTGCGCCGGCGCCTGCTCCTCGCGGCCCTGGCGCTGATCGCGACCGCGCTCGTGGTGGCGGGCCTCGCCATCGGGCTGATCCTCGCCCGCTTCGTGCGCGGGCAGATCGAGTCCCGGCTCGACGCGCAGATCGTGTCCCTGGTCTCGGGGCTGGAGCCGGGCGAGCCCTTGCGCCTCTCCCGCGACCTCGACCCACCGCCCTTCGACCGGCCGGGCTCGGGCTGGACCTGGCAGATCCGGCGGGGCGAGGCGGTCCTGCGCTCGACGTCTCTCGGAGAGCGCGACCTCGCCGTACCGTCGCGGCCCGCTGAAACCGAGGACCACCCCCATCCGGCGGACGGCACCGGCCCGCGCGGCGAAGCGCTGATCCTCCGCGTGCTGTCCATGCCCGACGGCACCGTGGTGGTGGCGAGCGCGCCGCGGGCCGCCCTCTACGGCCCGCTGCGCGAGGCGGGTGTGGCGCTGGCCGCGAGCCTCGGGATCCTGGGCCTGTGTCTCGCCGCCGGCGCTGTGGCGCAGGTGCGCTTAGGCTTGAGGCCCCTCGACCGGCTGCGCCAGGAGCTGGAAGCCGTGCGGGCGGGCCGGCGCGAGCGGGTGCCCGAGCCCCAGCCCACCGAGATCCGCCCGCTCGCCGGCGAGATCAACGCTCTCCTCGACCAGAACGCGGCACAACTCGCCCAGGCCCGCACCCACGTGGCGAACCTCGCCCATGGCCTGAAGACGCCGCTCGCGACCCTGAGCCTCGCCCTGTCGGAGCCCGGGCGCGACCCGGACGGGCGCTTGGGCCATCTCGTCGGCAGCCTCGACCGCGGGGTCCGCCACCACCTGCGCCGGGCCCGCAGCGCGGCGCTGACCGGCGCGACGCGACTGCGCACGGAGCTGGCCGGGCCGGTCTCCGACCTCGCGGGCGCCCTCGAACGGCTCCACGCCGAGAAGGGCGTGCGGGTGACCTGCACCGTTCCCGCCGGTCTCGCCGCGGCCTGCGACCCGCAGGATCTCGACGAGATGCTGGGCAACCTGATCGACAATGCCTGCACGTGGTGCGCGGGCGCGGTGCGGGTCTCGGCGGAAGCCGCGGGAAGCGACGTGGTGGTGACGATCGAGGATGACGGCCCGGGCCTCGGCCCGGAGGCGCTGGCGGCGGTGGCCCAGCGCGGCCGGCGCCTCGACGAGACCGTGCCGGGCCACGGCTTCGGCCTCGCCATCACCACGGAGCTGGCGGAGCTCTACGGCGGCGGGCTGGCGCTCGACCGGTCGGGGATGGGGGGCTTGCGGGCGCGGCTGCGGATCCCGGCGTGAGCGGGGGCAAGGTCGCGCGGTGCAAGGAGCGACGGCCGCCGCGCGAGACCCCTCCCCCCTCTGCGGGGGAGGGGTCAGGCGAGGTGGCTGTCGCTCCTGCAGCCTTTCGTGTCGTGCACCGTGGACGGGGTGGATCCTCGGGAATCAGGATCCGCACGTGTGCAGGCGCACGCGTACCGGACCTTACCCCTGCATCTTCGCCATCATCGCGTCCGACACCGCGAAGTTGACGAACACGTTCTGCACGTCGTCCTGGTCCTCGATCGTCTCGACGAGGCGGATGAGCTTCTCGGCGGTCTCGTCGTCGACGTCGACGGTGTTCTGGGCGCGCCAGATCAGGGCGGTGCGGCGCGGCTCGCCGAAGCGGGCCTCGAGGGTCTTCGAGACCTCGCCCATCGCCCCCTGCTCGCAGATGACCTCGTGGCCGGTCTCGTCGGACTTCACGTCGTCGGCGCCGGCCTCGATGGCGGCTTCCAGCATCGTGTCGGCGTCGGCCACCTTGGCGTCGAAGGCGACGAGGCCGACATGGTCGAACATGAACGACACCGCGCCGGTCTCGGCGAGGCTGCCGCCGGACTTGGTGAAGGCCGAGCGCACGTCGGAGGCGGTGCGGTTGCGGTTGTCGGTCTGCGCCTCGACGATCAGGGCGGCGCCGCCGGGGCCGTAGCCCTCGTAGCGGACCTCCTCGTAGTTCTCCGCGTCGCCGCCGGCCGCCTTCTTGATGGCGCGCTCGATGTTGTCCTTGGGCATGTTCTCGGCCCGGGCCGCCAGGATGGCGGCGCGCAGGCGCGGGTTCATCGACGGGTCCGGCGTGCCGAGCTTGGCCGCGACCGTGATCTCTCGGGCAAGCTTGGAGAACACCTTCGAGCGGACCGCGTCGACGCGGCCCTTGCGGTGCATGATGTTCTTGAACTGTGAATGCCCGGCCATGCTGCTCCCCGGCGGAATGATCGTCCTTGCGCGCGGAGAGCGCCCGGCGGGGCTCTCGACGCCGCGAGGGACGCGTGAGACAGCCGGCTTATAGGCGCCCGCCCCGGGGGAAGACAATCGCGCCGCGCGAGGTTTTCGCTGGCCTTCGCAGGCGCGAAAGCGTGGTGGAATCAGGGGCCTAACCGCGCGGGGTCAGGGCGCCGCGCCCCCGATGATCGCCCGGCGCAGGCGGCCCGAGACGAGGTCGATCAGCGCCACGGTGACGAGGATCATCAGCACCAGGACGGCGACCTGCTGCATCTCCAGCACCCGGATCAGCTCGGTCAGGTACTGGCCGATGCCGCCGGCCCCGACGATGCCGATGATGGTGGCCGAGCGGGTGTTCGATTCGAAGAAGTACAGCACCTGGCTCGCCAGCACCGGCAGCACCGCCGGCACCAGGCCGAACCGGACCCGGTGCAGCCGCCCGCCGCCCGACGCGGTCACGCCCTCCTGCGCCTTGCGGTCGGCGGTCTCGATCGCCTCGGAGAACAGCTTGCCGAAGGCGCCGAAATCCGAGCACGCGATGGCGAGCGCACCGGCGAACGGCCCGAGGCCGACGACGTTGATCCAGATCAGGGCCCAGATCAGCACGTCGACCGAGCGGATCACGTCGAAGCCGCGGCGCACCCCGAAGCGCAGGAACGGGTTCGGCACCACGTTGCGGGCGGCGAGGAACGCCACCGGGAAGGCGAGGCAGGCCGCCGTCAGCGTGCCCAGGAAGGCGATCGCCAGGGTCTCCCCGAGGGCGGTCAGGAACAGGAAGAAGCGCCCGTCGGCCGAGGGCGGCAGCATCATGCCGGCGAACTCGCCCAACCGATGCAGGCCGTGGAGGATGCGCAGCAGCGAGAAATCGAGCCGCAGCATCGCGACCACCGCGAGGCCGATGACGAGAGCGAGGGTGCCGAGCATCGCGGCGCGGCGCGACCACGACGGCCGGAAGACCTTCGGGTGGCGGCTTCGCAGGCCGTCGAGGTCGGCGAGGGCGGCCTGCCGGAGGGCGGACGGCGGACGGGGTCTCACGCGTGGGCCTCCCGGCCGAGGAGGTGGTGGCGCAGCCGCTCGGTGGCGAGGTCGATCGTCACCACGGTGAGGATGATGAGGAGCAGGATCGCGCTCACGTCCGAATAGTAGAAGTTGCGGATCGCGACCAGGAATTCCTGGCCGATGCCGCCGGCCCCGACGAAGCCCATCACGCCCGCGCCGCGCACGTTGATCTCGAAGCGCAGCAGCGCGTAGGAGGCGAAGTTGGAGAGCACCTGCGGCACCACCGCGAAGCGCACGGTCTGGACGAAGCCGGCGCCGGTGCCGGTCAGGCCCTCGACCGGCTTCATGTCGATGTTCTCGACGACTTCCGAGAACAGCTTGCCGAGCGCGCCGGTGGTGTGGATCGCGATGGCGAGCACGCCGACCATCGGCCCGAGCCCGAAGGCGATCACGAAGATCAGCGCGAACACCACCTCGGGCACCGTGCGGCACAGTTCCAGGAAGCGCCGGGTGGCGAAGCGCAAGGGTGCGGAGCGCACCAGGTTCGCCGAGGCGAGGAAGCACAGGCCGAACGCCGCGATGCCGCCGAGCAGCGTGCCGAGATAGGCCATCAGCAGCGTCTCGGCGAGGAGCCCGAGCCATTTCGGCAGGCCCCAGTACCAGGACGCCACGTCCGCCGGCAGGTTCGCCAGGGTCAGCGGCGGCAGGATCTGGGCGATATAGGCGGTGAAGTTCTGGATGTTGTCGAGAAAGGTGAGCGGCCGCACCTCCGCCATCCAGCCGGCGAGCCAGTACAACGCCACGATCGCGACGAACACCGCCAGGGTGCGCCGGCGCGAGGCGGCGACGGCGCCGGCGTAAGTCGCGAGCAGTGTTCGCTCGCGGTCGGGGGGGAGTTTGTCGATGCGGACGGTCACGGGGTGTCGGATCTCCGGTGCCGAACAAGCGCCCTGGCGTTCGGGATGCCATTCCAGGGAGACGGTCGAGCGCAGGTTTCTCCTCTCCCCGCGGGCGGGGAGAGGAGATGACCCGCGCGTCACGACCGCTTGCGCTGCTCGTCGTTGTGGCGGAGCATCTCGATGATCGGCTGATAGTCCTTCAGCGTCACCGGGGTGAGATCGAGATCCTTGCCGTCGGAGAGCTTGTCGAAGGCAGCCTTGTCCTTTTTCGGCAGGTCGACGAAGGCCTGGCGGATCGTCTGCTTGAGATCGTCCGGCAGGTTGGCGAGGACGGCGAACGGGCCCTCGGGCAGGAACTCGGACTTGAAGACGATGCGGAAATCCGACTGCGTCATCGGCGAGCCGTCGGCCTTCTTCAGCATGCCCTTGGTCAGCATCCGGGACAGGTTGCTGTCGGTGTCGGAGTTCCAGAAGTTGGCGGCGGCATCCGCGGTGCCCTGGGCGAGCGCCAGCACGGCGTTCTCGTGGCTGCCGGCGTAGAAGGTCTTGCCGAAGAACTTGTCGACGTCGTGGCCGGCCTTGTGCAGGAAGAAGCGCGGCGCCTGGTTGCCGGACGTCGAGTTCGGATCGACGAGGGCGAGGCTCTTGCCCTTCAGGTCCTCGATCGTCTTGTACGGGCTGTCGGCACGCACGTAGATCACCGAGTAGTAGCCCGAGACGCCGGTCTCGTGCTTCTGGTTGACCAGTGGCTCGATCTTCACGCCGGTGATGACCGCGCGGGCGAAGGAGGCCGGGCCGTAGAATCCGATCTGGATGTTGCCGGCGCGCTGGCCCTCGATCACCGCCGCGTAGTCGTTGGCGACCCGCAGCTTCACCGGGACGCCGAGTTCCTTGGTGAGATAGGCGGTCAGCGGCGTCCAGCGGTCGACGGTGCCGGAGGCGTTCTCGGCCGGGATCACGCCCAGCGTCAGCTCCGGGTACTTCGCCTTCCAGTCCTGGCCCGAGGAATTTTGCGCGACGGCGGGGCCGGCGGCGAGCAGCAGGGCGGCGGCGCCCACGAGGGTACGACGGTTCAGCATCGATCGAATCCTTCTGGAAACGGGAAAATCTAGGCGCTCAGCGCCTCGGCGTGGCGGAGCGGGGCCCGCACCGGCCGCGGCGGCGTCTCGGGCTCGCCCCGGTCCATCACCTCGCCGGCCTCGAGGCCGTAGAGGGTGCGGGCGACGTCCTCGGTGAGGTCGAAGCCGCGGCCGTCGAACACCACCCGGCCCTCCGAGAGGCCGATCAGCCGGTCGCAATAGGCGCGGGCGAGGTCGAGGGAGTGCAGGTTGCAGAGCACCGTGATACCGTAGCGCCGGTTGGCGTCGGCGAGCGCATCCATCACCAGGCGGGTGTTGCGCGGGTCGAGGGAGGCCACCGGCTCGTCGGCCAGGATGATCTCCGGCTCCTGCACCAGGGCGCGGGCGATGGCGACCCGCTGCTGCTGGCCGCCCGACAGCTGGTCGGCCCGGTTGGCGGCGAACCCGCCCATGTCGAAATTCTCGAGCGCGGCGAGGGCCAGCGCCCGGTCCTCCTCGCTCCACAATTTGAGCAGCGAGCGGTGGGTCGGCACCTGGTTGAGCCGGCCCATCAGCACGTTCGTCATCACGTCGAGCCGGCCGACGAGGTTGAACTGCTGGAAGATCATCGCGCAGCGGGCGCGCCAGGCCCGCAACTCGCGGCCGCGTAACCGCGTCACGTCGGTGCCGTCGTAGAGGATGCGACCGCCGGTCGGATCGGCGAGGCGGTTGAGCATCCGCAGCAGGGTCGACTTGCCGGCGCCCGAGCGCCCGATCACGCCGACGAAGCTGCCGCGCGCGATGGAGAGGCTGACGCCGTCCACGGCACGGCGCGCCCCGTATTGGCGCGTGAGGTTCTCGACAACCAGCATCCGCTCGCCCGTCTCCACTGTTCGAGCGGACGTAAACGCCGGTTCAACGACAGGAGGATGACAACTCGTTCGTGTTTAGCCGGCGTATTTATTCAGGAAGGCGTCGATCGGCAGGGCGCGGAAGTCGGGAAGCGCGTGACGCAGGCGGTCGTGGTCCCAGTCCCACCAGCCCAAGGCCAGCAGGCGCGCGGCTTCGGCCTCGTCGAAGCGGCGGCGCACCGGCCGCGCCGGGTTGCCGACCACGATGGTGTAGGGTTCGACATCCCGGGTGACGATGGCACCCGCCCCGACGACCGCGCCGGTGCCGATGCTGCGCCCGGGCAGCACCACGACCCCGTGGCCGATCCAGACGTCGTGGCCGATCGTCACCGGGCTCGCCCTCCGGCGATCGAAGAAGTCCGCCTCGTTCGATTCGTCGGGCCAGTACGAGGCGGCGCGGTAGGTGAAGTGGCTCTGCGAGGCCCGCTCCATCGGGTGGTTGCCCGGGTTGATCCGCACCATCGCGGCAATCGAGCAGAACTTGCCGATCGTGGTGTAGATCACCTCGCCGTCGTTGCCGATGTAGGAATAGTCGTCGAGCACCGTCTCGGTGAGCCGGGTGCGGGGGCCGATCTCGGTGTAGCGGCCGAGCCGGCACTCCCGCACCGAGGCGGTCGGATCGATGGCGGGTTCGAGGCCCAGTTGTCCGGCCATGGCGGTCAGCCTCCGAATGCGACGCGATGCAGCACCCGGAACGGTCCGGCGCCGTCCTGGCGCAGCACCGACAGGGCGTCGAGGGTCAGCGGTGTGCCCGCGCCGTAGGCCTTCTCCAGACGCTCGCGCCAGGACGCCCGCGCCTCCTCCGGCAGGGCGTCGGTCAGGGTCATGTGGAAGCGGAAGTCCTCGAAGACGTGGGGGTAGCCCCAGCGCGCCAGGAGCGCCCGGCCGCGGGGGCTCAGGCGCTCGGGCTTGCGGCGCGCGGTCTCGGCCTCGGTCAGGGGGGCGCGGAACGGCTCGAAGGCGGCGACGCATTCGGCCGCGAACAGACCGAGCTCCGGCGGCGCGGCCTGCGGGATCAGCGCCGTGAACGCGCCGAGCGTCGCGACCCGCAACGGGCCGACCGGCACGGGCGGGTGATCCGCCGCCACCATCTCGGCTGCGGCGAGAAGGTCGGCCTCGGTCGCCTCGGGCCTCAGGCGCATCGGCGCCTTCAGGGTGGCATGGAAGCCGTAGAGCCGGGGGGAATCGGTCACGCCCGCGAGGTCGGCCATCCCGTCGGGACGGGGGACCTCGGCGCCGGTATGGTTGTCAGTGCCGAGGACGGCGTTGCCGAACCGGGCGAGGTCCGAGCCGGGCGGCGGCGTGAAGTAGAGGGCGTAGCGCGTCGTGCCGGTCACGCGTGTCTCCTTGGGCCGCCCGATTCAGCACGCGCGCGTGACTGAACGGTGACAGTGGAGGACAGACGCGAGGATGCCGGGGATTAACCCTCCCCCGCAGAGGGGGGAGGGAGAAACCCGCGCCCTTATGCCGGCGCCATCTCCCGCACCGGCCGGCGCCAGCGGGCCGGGCCGTCGCGGTGGACCGAGGTGCCGGCGGCGTCGACCGCGACCGTCACCGGCATGTCCTCGACGACGAATTCGTGGATCGCCTCCATGCCGAGATCGGCGAAGGCGAGCACCCGGGCCGACTTGATCGCCTTCGAGACGAGGTAGGCCGCGCCCCCGACCGCGATCAGGTAGGCGGCGCCGTGGCGGGCGATGGTCTCGACGGCGGCCGGCCCCCGCTCGGCCTTGCCGACCATGACAAGGAGGCCGGTCCGCGACAGGATCGGCTCCAGGAACTTGTCCATTCTCGTCGCGGTGGTGGGGCCGGCGGGACCGACCGCCTCGTCGCCGACCGCATCCACCGGGCCGACATAGTAGATCGCCCGGTCGCGCAGATCGACCGGCAGCGGCTCGCCGGCCTCCAGCATCCGGGTCAGGCGCAGATGCGCCGCGTCGCGCCCGGTGAGCAGGCGGCCCGACAGCAGCAGGGTCTCGCCGGCGCGCCAGGTCGCCACCTCCTCGCGGGTCAGCCGGTCGAGATCGACCCGCCGCCCGGCCGCCGCGGCGACGCTGATGTCCTGCGGCCAGAGGTCGAGGGAAGGCGGGGTGAACACGGCCGGGCCGCTGCCGTCGAGGGTGAAATGGGCGTGCCGGTCGGCGGCGCATTGCGGGATCAGGCCGACCGGAAGCGAGGCGGCATGGACCGGGAAGGTCTTGAGCTTCACATCCAACACGGTGGTGAGGCCGCCGAGCCCCTGCGCGCCGATGCCGAGCGCGTTGACCCGCTCGAAGATCTCGAGCCGCAGTTCCTCCTCCTTGGACGCGGGGCCGCGGGTGCGGATCTGCGGCAGGTCGATCGGATCGAGGAGTGAGAGCTTGGCCAGCGTCATCGCCTTCTCGGGCGAGCCGCCGACGCCGATGCCGAGCATGCCGGGCGGGCACCAGCCGGCGCCGAGCGTCTCGACGGTGCGCACGACCCAGTCGGCGACGGAATCGCTCGGGTTGAGGGCGGCGAATTTCGCCTTGTTCTCCGAGCCGCCGCCCTTGGCCGCGACGTGGACCTCGACGGTATCGCCGGCCACCATCTCGACGTGGAGCATGGCGGGAGCGTTGTCGCCGGTGTTGCGGCGACCGAACAACGGCTCGGAGACGACCGAGGCGCGCAACGGGTTGCGCTCCTCGCGCCAGGCGCGGCGCACGCCCTCGTCGACGATGGCCTGGAGCGAGCGGTTCGAGACGATGCGGGCGCCGAGCCCGACCTTCATGAAGACCTGCGCCGTGCCGGTATCCTGGCAGATCGGCCGCCGGCCGAAGGCGGCCATGCGCGAATTGACCAGGATCTGCGCCATCGCATCCCGGGCCGCCGGGCTGTCTTCGCGCCGCCAGGCCTCGGCGAGGTTCTCGATGTAATCCGCCGGGTGGTAGTACGAGATGAATTGCAGGGCGTCGGCGATGGAGGCGACCAGGTCTTCTTCGCGGATGGTGGCCATGGTTGTCCTCCCGGGGGTTCGTTATGAAGTTCGTCTGATCTGTACCGCTTCAACATGCACTGCGTCATCCCGGGGCCGCGCAGCGGAGCCCGGGATCCAGAAGCTCAGGCCGTTCAGAAAGAAGCGGAGGGCATTCCGCCTGATCCTGTACCATCCGCGGCTCTGGATCCCGGGCTCCGCTGCGCGGCCCCGGGATGACCCTGAGAGGTTGAGAGGGCTCAGCCCTGACCGTCTACGCCGCAAACTCCCGCCGGATCGCCTCGCTGTGCTCGCCGATTCCCGGCACCCGGCCCATGAGCGGCGCCTGCCCGTTGCGGAGCGCCGGCGGCGCGACGATCGAGGCCGGGCCGGCGTCGGTCTCGACGGTCACCCGCCGGAGCGCCGGGTGCGAGACGAGGTCGGCCAGGCCGTTGACGAAGCCGTAGGCCGTGCCTGCGGCTCTGAGCCGGTCGGCCGCCTCGTCGCGGCCGAGCTCCGCGAAGACCCGCGCCACCACCGCATCGACCTCGGGCCGGTTCGCCACCCGGGCGTTGTTGCTCTCGAAGCCGATGCGCGAGGGCAGGTCGGGCTGGCGCAGGAACGCGGTGCAGAACCGGGCCCATTCGCGCTCGTTCTGGATCGAGATCAGCACCAGGGCCCCGTCCCGGGTCGGGAAGGCGCCGTAGGGGCAGATCGACGGGTGGGCGAGCCCCACCCGCTGCGGCGCCCGGCCGGTGCCCTCGAAGTAGAGCAGCGGCACGTTCATCCAGTCGGCCATGCCGTCGAACAGGCTGACCTCGAGCTTCGCACCCTCGCCGGTGATGCCGCGGGCGATCAGCGCCTCCAGCACCGCCGCATGGGCCGCCATGCCGCAGGCGATGTCGCAGACCGACACCCCGACCCGGCCGGGGCCGGCAGGATGACCGGTGATCTCGGCCAAGCCGCTCTCCGCCTGGACCAGCAGGTCGTAGGCCTTCATGTCCGAATACGCGTGCCCGGAACCGTAGCCGGTGACGTCGACGGTGATGAGCCGCGGATAGCGGGCCCGCAGCGCGTCCGAGCCGAACCCGGCCCGGGCCGCGGCGCCGGGCGCGAGGTTCTGGATGAACACGTCGGCCTGGGCGAGGACGGCGTGGAGGAGCCGGGCATCGCCCGGATCCTTGATGTCGGCGACCAGGCTTTCCTTGCCGCGGTTGAGCCAGACGAAGTAGCTCGCCAGGCCGTTGACCGCAGCATCGTAGCCGCGGGCGAAATCGCCCTCCGGCCGCTCGATCTTGATGACGCGGGCGCCCGCATCGGCGAGGCGCGAGGAGCAGTAGGGGGCTGCCACCGCCTGCTCGAGCGCCACCACGGTCAGGCCGCTGAGCGGCCGGACCCCGTTCCCCGCTGCCAAAGTCCCCGCTGCCATGATCGTCAGACCCCGTGCTTGATCGCGATCATCTTCATGGCGCCGAAGCCGTAGAGCGCCTCGAAGCCCTTCTCCCGGCCGTGGCCCGAGCCCTTCACGCCGCCGAAGGGCAGCTCGACGCCGCCGCCCGCGCCGTAATTGTTGACGAAGACCTGGCCCGACTTGATGCCCTTCGACAGGCGCAAGGCCTTGCCGAGATCCTGGGTCCAGATGCCGGCGGCGAGCCCGTACTCGGTGCCGTTCGCCACCTTCAGCGCCTCGGCCTCGTCGCGCACCCGGATCGCCACCAGGACCGGCCCGAAGATCTCTTCCTGCGCCAGGCGGTGGTCCGGCGGCACGTCGCCGATCAGGGTCGGGCGGACGTAGTAGCCGTCGCCCGGAACGTTGGTGCCGAGTTCGCCCTCGGCCAGGATGGTCAGGCCGTCGCGGCGGGCGAGATCGATGTAGCTCTGCACCCGCTCGCACTGCTTGGCGTTGACCACGGGGCCGAGGTCGAGGTCCTGCTCGCCCGAGCCGACCCGCAGGTCCTTGAAGCGCTTCGCGAGGTCGGCGGTGAAGCTGTCGTAGATCTTATCCTCGATCACCACCCGCGAGCCCGCCGAGCAGGTCTGGCCGGCATTCTGGGTGATCGCCTTCACGATGACGGTGCCGGCCTCCGACAGGTCGGCGTCGGCGAAGACCACCTGGGGCGACTTGCCGCCGAGTTCGAGCGTCACCGGAATGGTGTTCTTGGCCGCCGCAGACTGGATCAGCACCCCGACCTCGCGCGAGCCGGTGAAGCTGATGTGGTGGATGCCCGTGTGCGAGGCGAGCGCCGCGCCCGCCTCCTCGCCGAGGCCCGTCACCACGTTGAGGCTGCCGGCCGGGAAGCCGGCCTCGGCCGCGAGCGTGGCCAGGTGCAAAGCCGAGAGCGAGGTGTCCTCGGCGGGCTTGAGCACCACGGCGTTGCCCATGGCGAGCGCCGGGGCGACCGAGCGGCCGGTCATCTGGAGGGGGTAGTTCCACGGCACGATCACGCCGACGACGCCGTGCGGCTCGTAGACGGTCATGACGGTGAAGCCGTTCTGGAACGGGATCGTGTCGCCGTGGACCTTGTCGGCGGCGCCGCCGTAATACTCGAAGTAGCGGGCGCAGACCTGGGCGTCGTTGCGGGCGAGGGTCATCGGCTTGCCGACATCCTCGCTCTCCATCTTGGCCAGGATCTCGGCGTCGCGGCGGATCAGCTCGGCGAGCTTCAGCATCAGCCGGCCGCGGGAGGCGGCGTCGAGCCGGCCCCACTCGCCGTCCATGGCGGCGTGGCCGGCCTTGACGGCGTCGTCGATCTCCTTGGCGCCGCCGCGGGCGATGCGGGCCATCTCCTGGCCGTGCGACGGGTTGAGGACCGGCAGGGTCGCCTCGCCGCCGACCCAGGTGCCGCCGATGAAGTGCTGATGGGCGTTCATGCGTGTCCCTCCCGTGGCGGCCGGCCGCCGGTGTCGCGGCAGCCGGCCTGCTGTTGAGCGCGGTGTTACCGCGCCCGGAGGAGGGATTCCAATATCATCGACGGACGGGCGCGATAGAATCCGGATATGGCGCCGGTCCGTCGGCGCCGTTACCGGCTGCCGCTGCCGCTGCTGCCCTGCGGCACCGCGCGGGAGGGCTGGCCGGCATTGCCGCCCGCCGCCGAGCTGCCGGTGACCGTCGAGGCCCCGGTGGGCCCGGGCGCCACCACGCCGCCGGCGCCGCCGCCGGTGTTGTTCGGCGTCGGCGCGACGGTGCCGGTGGCGGCGGGGCCGGTGCGCATGGTGCCGGGAGCCGTGGACGGGGCGGCTGTCTGGGCCGAGGCCGCACCGGCGACGAGAAGGCCGGCGGCGAGTCCTGTGAGAATCGAACGCATGTTGCTCTCCTGTCGGATCCCAGGTTGGTTAGATCCTGACCTCGACAACGCGCGCCCGCTGGTCCGGTTCGTCTGTGTTTGACTGGGTTTTGTGCTCAAGCCTGATCGGCGATCACCCGGCGCAGCATGGCGCAGCAGGCCTCCAGATCGGCGAGACCGATCGATTCGTCGGGCCGATGCGCCTCGGCGATGCGACCCGGGCCGCAGATGATCGACGGGATGCCGGCCGCCTGGAACAGGCCGGCCTCGGTGCCGTAGCTCACCGCCCCGAGGGCGGCGTGGCCGGACCAGGCCTCGGCCAGGCCGCGCAAGGGGGCGTCGTCGGCCAGATCGAGGGCGGGGTAGAGCGACAGGATCTCGCTCTCGACGGCGACCGCCCGCCCGGCGGCCTGGAGCGGCGCCACGAGGTCCGCGATGCCGGCCTGGAGCGCGTCGTGGACCGTCATCGGGTCGGTGCCCGGCACCGCGCGGGCCTCCCACTCGACCCGGCAGGTATCCGGCACGACGTTGACCCCGGTGCCCCCGGCGATCACCCCCACCTGGAGGGTCGAGGAGGCCGGCTCGAACAGCGGGTGGAACGGCCCCTCGCGCAGGAAGCGCTCGTGCGTCGCCCGCACCAGCCCGACGATGTCGGCGGCCAGATGCACGGCGTTGTCGGCGAGGTCGGGCCGCGAGGAATGGCCGGCCCGGCCGCGCACGGTCAGGCGCCCGGCGACCTTGCCCTTGTGGCGCAGGACCGGCCGCATCTCCGAAGGCTCGCCGACGATGCAGCCGAGCGGGGTCGCGCAGAGCTCGGGCAGCCGGGCGATCATGTGGCGGACGCCGACGCAGCCGACCTCCTCGTCGTAGGAGAGAGCCAGATGGATCGGCCGGCGCAACGGGGCCGCCACCATCTCGGGCACCAGGGCGAGCATGCAGGCGACGAAGCCCTTCATGTCGACGGCACCGCGGCCGACCAGACGGTCGCCCATCCGCCGCAGGGCGAAGGGGTCGCCGGTCCAGCCCTCGCCGGCCGGCACCACGTCGAGATGGCCCGACAGCACGATTCCCGGCACGTCGCGCGGGCCGATCGTGGCGAACAGGTTGGCGCGGTCGCCCTCCGGCCCCGGCAGCACGGCCGCCTCGACGCCATGGCGGGCGAGGTGGTCGCGCACCAGCGCGACGATCCCGCCATTCGGGGTGCGGCAGACCGAGGGGATCGCGACGAGGTCGGACAGGAGGGCGGCGGCGTCGGTCATCGGGGGCTCTCGCGGTGGCTCGGATCCGCAGACTCATAGCCCGGACCGGCGGCCGCGCCGTCACGATGCCGGGCGTCCGGATGGCAGAACCTGCCGCAGGAGCCGCCCGGCACGGCAGGAAGACGCGGCCGCCGGCGCGGCGGATGCCAAGATCCGTCCAAGTTGGCGGAGGTGTATTCTGATTGTTGACAATCCTACGAAGATGGTGCTGATTGTTTGTGCCGGACGGAACATGCCCAAAAATTCGGCGGTGCAGCATCGGACGATCGCACCGCACCAGGGACGGCACCACCAGGCTCGCCGAGGGGAAGACGATGTCGCAACGGGATGCAGACGCCTTTGAGACCATGAGCCCGGCCGATCGCGGCCGCGTCCTCGACGGCCTGCGCCGGGGCGCGTCGCGGCGCGACATCCTGGGCCTGCTCGGGACCGCCGGCATGGGCCTGATGGCCGGCGGCGCGGTGTTCGGCAGCGCCACGCAGGCGCTGGCCCAGACCCCGAAGCGCGGCGGCAGCATCCGCGTCTGCACCTATACCAGCTCGACGGCCGACACCCTCGACCCGGCCAAGCAGACGAACGCGAGCGACTACGTCCGCTGCAACTTCTTCTACAACAAGCTTGTCCACATCGACGCGACCGGCGCCCCGACCCCGGAGC
The DNA here is from genome assembly GCF_006151805.1 of Methylobacterium terricola. Classification (GTDB taxonomy): domain Bacteria; phylum Pseudomonadota; class Alphaproteobacteria; order Rhizobiales; family Beijerinckiaceae; genus Methylobacterium; species Methylobacterium terricola. The sequence goes on from NZ_VDDA01000003.1 coordinate 99,851, forward strand.
TGGCCGAGAGCTTCGACAGCCGGGACGCCCAGACCTGGACCTTCAAGATCCGCAAGGGCGTGACCTTCCACGACGGCAAGTCGCTGACGGCCGAGGACGTGGTCTACTCGCTCAAGCGCCACCTCGACCCGGCGGTCGGCTCCAAGGCCAACACGCTGGCCAAGCAAATGACCTCGATCGAGGCCCCGAGCCCGAACGAGGTCACCATCGTGCTCTCGGGCGCCAATGCCGACTGGCCGGTCATCCTCGGCACCGCGCATTTCCACATCGTCCAGTCCGGGACGACGGACTTCTCGAAGGGCATCGGCACCGGCCCGTTCACCTGCAAGGAGTTCATCCCGGGCGTCCGCACCATCGCGCTGCGCAACGCGAATTACTGGCGCCAGCCCGGCCCGTTCCTCGACAGCATCGAGTTCTTCGGCCTGCCCGACGAGCAGGCGCGGCTGAACGCCCTCCTGTCCGGCGACGTGCAGATCGCCGCGGTGATCAACCCGCGCTCGCTGCGGGTGATCGAGGGCGCCGGCGGCTTCGGCGTGCTCGAGACCAAGGCCGGGCTCTACACCGACCTGATCGCCCGCCTCGACGAGGGCCCGGGCGCCAACCCGGACTTCGTGCTCGGCATGAAGTACCTGCTCAACCGCGCCCAGATGAAGACCGCGATCTTCCGCGGCTACGCCGAGGTCGCCAACGACCACCCGATCCCGTCCTCGAACCGCTACTACGCCGCCGACATCCCGCAGCGGCCCTTCGACCCCGAGAAGGCGAAGTTCCACTTCAACAAGGCCGGGGTGCTCGGCTCGACCATCCCGCTCGTCGCCTCGCCGGCGGCCGACGCCTCGGTCGAGATGGCGGTGCTGCTGCAGCAGGAAGCCAAGAAGCTCGGCCTCAATATCGACGTCCAGCGGGTGCCGTCCGACGGCTACTGGTCGAACTACTGGATGAAGAGCCCGTTCTGCTTCGGTAACATCAACCCGCGGCCGACCGCCGACCTGCTGTTCAGCCTGTTCTTCAAGTCCGACGCGAACTGGAACGAGTCGCGCTGGAAGAACCCGACCTTCGACCAGCTGATCGTCGCCGCCCGGGCCGAGCGCGACGAGGCCAAGCGCAAGCAGATGTACCACGACGCGCAGGTGCTGGTGCATGACGGCGCCGGCATCGGCATCCCGGCCTTCATCAGCAACCTCGACTGCTATTCCAGCAAGATCAAGGGCCTACGCCCGATGCCGACCGGCGGCCTGATGGGCTACACCTTCGGCGAGTATGTCTGGCTCGACGCGTAAACCCGTCGACCAAGGATCGGAGGGAGCGTCGCGTCTCCCTCCCCTTGCGTCGTCCCGGGACGAGCCGTGGCGAGAACCCGGGACGACACGGCGGGCCGTCCATCCGCCGCATTCATATCGAGCGGATCACCCGGCCTCGCCCAGAGGCACCCCACTTGCACCCTTGGACTTAGCACCACCACGCCCGCCCGTGAGGGCCGGCCACCTCAGGATCAGGGAGGGCGCATGAGCCGCCGCATGGTGAAGCTGATCGCGGGCCGCGTGCTCGTCGCCCTCGCGACGCTGCTCTTCGTCTCGGCGGTCGTGTTCGGGGCGACCCAGCTCCTGCCGGGCGACGTCGCCCAGGCGATCCTCGGCCAGAGCGCGACGCCGGAGGCGGTGGCGGGCCTGCGCCACGCGCTGGGCCTCGACGTGCCGGCGCTGCAGCGCTTCGTGTCCTGGCTCGGCGGGCTCCTCACCGGGGATGCCGGCCTCTCCCTCGTCAACCGCCAGCCGGTCGGCGACCTGATCTGGGCCCGGCTGTCGAACTCGCTCATCCTGGCGGGCATCGTGGCGGCGATCTCGGTGCCGCTCGCCCTGACGCTGGGCATCACCGCGGCGGTCTGGCGCGGCTCGCTCTACGACCGGGCGGTCGGCGTGGTGACGATCTCGGCGGTGTCGATCCCCGAATTCCTGGTCGCCACCCTGGCGGTGCTGATCTTCGCCGTGCACCTGCAATGGCTGCCGGCCCTGTCCTTCATGCCGCGCTCGGCGACGCCGCTGCAATTCCTGCGCGCCGTGGCGATGCCGGTGATGACCCTGTCCTTCGTCGTCATCACCCAGATGGTGCGGATGACCCGCGCGGCGGTGATCGAGGCGCTGAAGTCGCCTTACGTCGAGATGGCGGCCCTCAAGGGCGCGAGCCCGGCGCGGGTGGTCCTGCGCCACGTCCTGCCGAACACCGTCGGGGCCATCGCCAACGCGGTCGCGCTGAGCCTGTCGTACCTGCTCGGCGGCGTCATCATCGTCGAGACGATCTTCAACTATCCGGGCATCGCCAAGCTGATGGTCGACAGCGTGTCGATGCGCGACATGCCGGTCGTGCAGGCCTGCGCCATCGTGTTCTGCGCCGTCTACCTGCTGCTGGTGACCACCGCCGACATCGTCGCGATCCTGTCCAACCCGAGGCTGCGCCACTCATGAGCGAGACCGTGACCGACACCGCCCCGGCCGCGGCCCGGCCGCGCCTGCGTCTCAACCCCGTCGCCGGCCTCGGCGCCGCCATCGTCCTCACCGGCATCGTCCTGGCGGTGTTCGGCCAGGCGCTCAGCCCCTACGATGCCGGCGCGATCGTCGATGTCGACGTGTTCGGGCCGATCAGCCGGGCCTATCCGCTGGGCACCGACTATCTCGGCCGCGACATGCTGAGCCGCATCCTGCTCGGCGCCCGCTACACGGTCGGCATCGCGGCGCTCGCGACGGCTCTGGCCTGCACGATGGGCATCGGGCTCGGGCTGTTCGCGGCCGTCGTCGGCGGCTGGACCGACAGCGCCCTGAGCCGCCTCCTCGACGCCCTGACCTCGATCCCCTCGAAGATGATGGCGCTCGTGCTGATCGCCGGCCTCGGCTCGTCGCTGCCGATCCTGGTGCTGACCATGGCGTTCATCTACGTGCCGGGCTGCTACCGCATCACCCGGGCGCTCGCGGTCAACATCGCGGCGGAGGACTTCGTGCTCGCCGCGCGTGCCCGCGGCGAGGGCCGCCTCCACATCATGCTGCGCGAGGTGATGCCCAACATGGTCGGGCCGCTCGCCACCGATTTCGGCCTGCGCTTCGTCTTCGTGGTGCTGCTCCTGTCGAGCCTGTCGTTCCTCGGCCTCGGCGTGCAGCCGCCTTACGCCGATTGGGGCTCGCTGGTGCGCGAGAACATCGCGGGCTTGAGCTACGGCGCCCCGGCGGTGGTGATGCCGGCGGTCGCCATCGCGATCCTGACCATCGGGGTGAACCTCCTGGTCGACAACCTGCCCGGCCGGGCGCGAGCGGGAGGGCACTGATCATGGCGCACGCGCACAAGAGCGGCACCGTCCGCGTCGACGCCCTCAAGGTCACGGCCAAGGCCGAGGACGGAACCGAGACGACGATCGTCCACGAGGTCGGCTTCGAGATCGCCCGCGGCGAGGTCCTGGCGCTGATCGGCGAATCCGGCTCCGGCAAGACCACCATCGCGCTCGCCATGATGGGCTATGCCCGCCGGGGCTGCGCCATCCGCGGCGGCTCGGTCGACGTGTTCGGCACACAGGTGCTGGCCTGCTCGGCCTCCGAGCTGCGGGGGTTGCGCGGCAACCGCATCGCCTACATCGCGCAAAGTGCCGCGGCCTCGTTCAACCCCGCCCGCACCATCATGGCGCAGGTGATCGAGAGCGCGCTGATCCACGGCTCGCTCTCGGCGCAAGCGGCCACCGCCAAGGCGAAGACGCTGTTTCGCGAGCTCGCCCTGCCGAACCCCGACACGATCGGCGATCGCTATCCCCATCAGGTCTCGGGCGGGCAGCTCCAGCGGCTCCTCGCCGCCATGGCGCTCCTCAACGATCCCGACCTCGTGATCTTCGACGAGCCGACCACGGCCCTCGACGTGACGACGCAGATCGAGGTGCTGGTCTCGTTCAAGGCGGCGATCCGCGAGCGCGGCATCACCGGCATCTATGTCAGCCACGACCTCGCGGTGGTGGCCCAGATCGCCGACCGGATCGCGGTGCTCCGCCACGGGCGCCTCGCCGAGATCGGCGCCGTCGAGCAGATGGTGAGCGCCCCCGCCCACCCCTATACCCGCCAGCTCATCGCGGCGGCCGCCCCGGTCAAACGCAAGGGTCCGGAGCCCCTCTCGGAGTCCGACGAGGCCCCGGTCCTCGCCGCGACCGGCATCACCGCCGGCTACGGCCCGGCCGGCCCCGACGGCCTGCCGCGGATCAAGATCCTGCACGATGTCGGCTTCAGCTTGCGGCGGGGCGAGACCCTCGGGATCATCGGCGAATCGGGCTCGGGCAAGAGCACGCTCGCCCGCGTCGTCGCCGGCATCGTGCCCGCCGCCCGCGGTGCGGTGCGGCTCGACGGGACGGTCCTGCCCCCGTCGCTGGACCGGCGCGACCGCGAGACCCTGCGGCGGATCCAGATCGTGTTCCAGAATGCCGACACGGTGCTGAACCCGGCCCAGAGCATCGCCCAGATCCTGGAGCGGCCGCTCGCCTTCTACCACCGCCTCGGCGCAGGAGCGCGGCGCCAGCGGCTGATGCAGCTCCTCGACCAGGTCCGCCTGCCCCGCAGCGTCGCCGAGCGCAGGCCGAGCGAATTGTCCGGCGGCCAGAAGCAGCGCATCAACCTCGCCCGGGCGCTGGCCGCCGAGCCCGACGTGATCCTGTGCGACGAGGTCACCTCCGCCCTCGACACGGTGGTGGGCGAGGCAGTGCTCGACCTGCTCGTCGAGATCCAGCGCGAGCTGAACGTGGCCTACGTCTTCATCAGCCACGACCTCGGGGTGATCCGCTCGATCAGCGACGCCGTGATGGTGCTCCAGCACGGCCGCGTGGTCGAGGCCGGCCCGACCGAGGCGCTGCTGGCGGATCCCAAGGAGCCGTATACGCGGCTGCTCTTGTCCTCGGTGCCGGAATTGCGGACGGGGTGGCTTGATGAGGTGTGCAAGGGGCGCGGGGTGGCGGCGTAGCGCTCCCAGGTTCCTCCGTTGCACACCTTTGCAGCCTATCGTCTTACGGATCAACGTTTCGTCGTAAGCCCCACCCTTTCCCGGACGACTGCAGCGTCAGCGGAAGGAGATCCGGGATCCAGCACAACAAGTCGCGAAGCGTCTGCCTGTCTGCAACGGTGAAGCATACAGAGCCGCTTCGCGGCACTCCTTGTGCTGGATCCCGGATCTCCTTCCACTTCGTTTCAGTCGTCCGGGAAAGGGGGAGTGGCCTATGAAAGGCCGTCAGATTGTGATGCGCGATTGACCCGCGCCGTCGTGGGCCGGGCCTGCCCCGGGCGTCCCAACGAATCTGCCGCCCCGCCCCCTCCAAACCGCACCCCACGCGGCCTCGCCCGCCCATCTCGGCAAAAAATCCCGCCCATCCCCCGGCATCCTGCAATCCCGCTGCCCGGAGCCCTGACCCATGCGCCCCAATTCCCTGATCGAGCTCGACCGCGACCACCTCATCCACCCGGTGATCTCGTGGAAGGGCCACGAGGCGCGCGGCGCCACGGTGCTGCAATCGGCGAAGGGCGCCACCCTCACGGACGCCGAAGGCCACACCCTGCTCGACGGGTTCTCGGGCCTGTGGTGCGTCAATGTCGGCTACGGCCACGAATCGATCGTCGAGGTGGCGGCCGAGCAGATGCGGCGGCTGCCCTACGCCACCGGCTACTTCCACTTCTCCAGCGAGCCGGCGATCCGGCTCGCCGCCCGCCTGGCCGAGCTGGCGCCGGGCGACCTCAACCACGTCTACTTCACGCTCGGCGGCTCGGACGCGGTCGATTCGGCGGTGCGGTTCATCCGCTACTACTACAACGTCACCGGCCGGCCGACGAAGAAGCACATGATCGCCCTGGAGCGGGGCTATCACGGCTCCTCGACCATCGGCGCCGGCCTCACGGCGATCCAGTCGTTCCATGACGGCTTCGACGCGCCGACCCAGCTCCAGCACCACATCCCGTCGCCCTATCCCTACCGCAACCCGGCCGGCGACAGCGCCGAGGCGGTGATCGCCGCCTCGGTGGCGGCGCTGAAGGCCAAGGTCGAGGAACTGGGCGCGGACAACGTCGCGGCGTTCTTCGCCGAGCCGATCCAGGGCTCGGGCGGCGTGATCGTGCCGCCGGACGGCTGGCTGAAGGCGATGCGCGACACGGCCCGCGAGCTCGACATCCTGTTCGTCGCCGACGAGGTCATCACCGGCTTCGGCCGCACCGGCCCGCTCTTCGGCGTCGAGCATGACGGCGTGGTGCCGGACCTGATGACCACCGCCAAGGGCCTGACCTCGGGCTACAGCCCGATGGGCGCGGTGCTGATGTCGGACCGGATCTACCGCGCCATCGCGGACGGCGCGCCCGCGGGCAAGCCGATCGGCCACGGCTTCACCTACTCGGCCCACCCGGTCAGCGCCGCGGTCGGCCTGGAAGTGCTGCGGCTCTACACCGAGGGCGGCATCCTGGAGAATGGCCGCCGGGCCGGGGCGCGCTTCGCCGCGGGCCTCGCGCGCCTCGCCGATCACCCCCTCGTCGGCGACGTGCGGGTGCGCGGCCTGCTCGCCGGCGTCGAGCTGGTCACGAACAAGGCGAAGCGCACCAAGCCGTCGCCGGATCTCGGCCTCTCCGGCCATCTCGCCCGGTTCGGCTACAAGAACGGCGTGATCTTCCGCGCCTTCGCGGACGACATCGTCGGCTTCGCGCCGCCGCTCTGCTGCACCGACGAGGACATCGATACCCTGCTCGCGCGCTTCGAGCAGACGCTGAACGACGTCCTCGACGTCGCCGACGTGCGCGCCGCGCTGGCGTGAGAAGGCTCTCCCCATGACGACCCAGACCCGCCATTACCGCATCGCGGTCATCCCCGGCGACGGCATCGGCAAGGAGGTGGTGCCGGAGGGTGTCCGCATCCTCGAGGCCGCCGCGGAGAAGTTCGGCTTCCGCCTCGACCTGCAGCACCACGCCTTCGGCTCCTGCGACTACTACGCCGAGCACGGCACGATGCTGCCGGCGAACTGGAAGGCGCTGCTGACGCCCACCGACGCGATCTTCTTCGGTGCCGTCGGCTGGCCGGCCACCGTGCCGGACCACATCTCGCTCTGGGGTTCGCTCCTCCAGTTCCGGCGCGAGTTCGACCAGTACGTCAACCTGCGCCCCGTCCGGCTGATGCCGGGCGTGCCCTGCCCGCTCGCCGGCCGCGAGCCCGGCGACATCGACTTCTACGTCGTGCGCGAGAACACCGAAGGTGAGTACTCGTCCGTCGGCGGCACGATGTATCCGGGCACCGAGCGGGAGATCGTGATCCAGGAGACGGTGATGAGCCGTCACGGCGTCGACCGGATCCTGAAATTCGCCTTCGACCTGGCGCAGTCGCGGCCAAAGAAGCACCTGACCTCGGCCACCAAGTCGAACGGCATCGCCATCACGATGCCGTACTGGGACCAGCGGGTCGAGGCGATGGGCGAGCGCTACCCCGAGGTGCGCCGCGACAAGTACCATATCGACATCCTGACCGCCCATTTCGTGCTGAATCCCGACCGGTTCGACGTGGTGGTCGGCTCGAACCTGTTCGGCGACATCCTGTCGGATCTCGGGCCCGCCTGCACCGGCACGATCGGCATCGCGCCGTCCGCCAACATCAACCCGGAGGGACGCTTCCCCTCGCTGTTCGAGCCCGTCCACGGCTCGGCGCCGGACATCGCGGGTCAAGGCATCGCCAACCCGATCGGCCAGATCTGGACCGCCGCGATGATGCTGGAACACCTCGGCGAGGGGGACGCCGCCAACGCCATCGTGGCGGCGATCGAGACCGCGCTCCGCGATCCGGCGTCGCGCACCCGCGACCTCAAGGGGAGTGCCACGACCCGCGAGGCGGCGGAGGCGGTGCTGCGGGCCTTCGCGGCGGCATAAACCAGCGGGCCGGCCGGATGCCGATGGGCATCCGGCCGGCCCGATCAGGCACCCTCAGTCAGAGAAAACCCCTCATCCACCCACCCGGTGATCCCCCCGATCATCACCTTCACCGGCAGGCCGAGCCCGGCCAGATTCAGGGCGGCCTTGTCGGTGCCGTTGCAATGGGGACCGGCGCAATAGACCACGAACAGCGTGCCGTCCGGCCACTCGGCCATGCACCGGGGCGTCATCTTGCCCCGCGGCAGGTTCAGGGCGCCGGGGATGTGGCCCTTGGCGTAGAGGGCCGGCCCGCGCACGTCGAGAAGCACGAAGCCGGGCTCGCCCGCCGCGATGGCGGCGTGGACGTCGGCGCAGTCGGTCTCAAAGGCCAGGCGACGGGCATAGTGCGCGGCGACCTCGGCGGCGGGGGCGGGCGGAACGGCGGTAACGGGGTTCGACATGACGGCTTCGCTTTCCTCTCGACCGCCGTATCCTGCCCTCTCCCCCGCCGGCCCGAGACCGGGCCGCCTGCCGTTCCGCGTCGAGATCGTGCCAAACCCCTCCGCCTTCCCGAGCCACACCTCCGGCCCGCGCGTCGCGGTGCTGGCCTATGACGGCCTGTGCACCTTCGAGTTCGGCGTCGCCTGCGAGGTGTTCGGACTGCCGCGGCCCGAGGCGGGCCCAGGCTGGTACCGCTACGCCGTCTGTGCGGCGGAGCCCGGGCCGTTGCGGGCGGCCGGTGGCCTCACGGTGGCGGTCGAGGGCGGGCTCGACGTGCTGGACGAGGCCGACCTCGTCGTCGTGCCGGGCTGGCGGGCGATCGACGCGGCCGTCCCGCCCGACCTCGTCAGGGCGCTGATGGCGGCCCATGCGCGGGGCGCCCGGCTGATGTCGCTGTGCTCCGGGCTCGCGGTCCTGGCGGCGACCGGGCTCCTCGACGGGCGACGGGCCACGACGCATTGGCGCTACGCCGACGCCATCGCTACCCGCCACCCCGCCATCGCCCTCGATCCGGGGGTACTCTACATCGACGAGGGCCGGATCCTGACCGCCGCCGGCAGCGCCGCCGGCATCGACCTGTGCCTCCACGTCGTGCGCGGCGATTTCGGGCTGGAGCGCGCGAACGCGGTGGCGCGCCGCCTCGTCGTGCCGCCCCACCGCGAGGGCGGCCAGGCGCAATTCATCGAGGCGCCGGTCCTGCGCGACCACGAGGCGGCGCGCCTCGGCCCGGCGATCGACGCGATGCGGGCGGGTCTCCACGAGGACCGGCCCCTCGCCGCGATGGCACGCCTCGCCGGGATGAGCCTGCGCACCTTCCAGCGCCGCTTCGCCGCCGCCACCGGCCTGCCCCCGGGCGAGTGGATCATCGCCGAGCGGCTGCGCCGCGCCCGGGAGATGCTGGAGCGGCCGGGCGCCGTGTCGCTGGCGCAGGTCGCCGAGGCGAGCGGCTTTCGCAGCCCGGCGGCCTTGCGCCACCATTTCCGGACGCGGCTCGGCACCAGCCCGGCGGCCTATCGCCGGAGCTTTGCCGGGCGTTCCTGAGTCTCAGCCGGCCGGCGTCGGACCGGACCGCCTCTGCCCGATGGCGCTCGCCAGCATGCGCGACAGCTGCTCGGCCGAGTACGGCTTGTGCAGCAGCGGGAAGCCGTGCGAGCCCTCCTGGGCCAGGACGTGGCTGTAGCCGGAGGTGAGCAGCACCGGCAGGCCGGGATGGCGCTGGCGCAGAATCTTGGCGAGCGCGATGCCGCCCATGCCGGGCATCACCACGTCGGAGAAGACCGCGTCCCAGGCGGGATCCTCCCCCAGCACGTCGAGGGCCGCCTCGGCATTGGTGACCCAGGTGGTGACGTAGCCGAGGTCGTTGAGGATCTGCGCCGCGAAGCGGCCGACGCCGACATTGTCCTCGACGAGGAGCACCCGCTGGCCGGCCCGGGCCTGTTCCATGCCCTCGTCGACGGGCGCCGCCGGGCCGGCCTCGGTGGGCGCGGCCACCTCGGGCAGGAAGAGGACGAAGGTCGAGCCCTCTCCCACCCGGCTCGTCACGTCGACGTCGCCGCCCGATTGCTTGGCGAAGCCGAAGACCTGGCTCAAGCCCAGCCCCGTTCCCTTGCCGACCTCCTTGGTGGTGAAGAACGGCTCGAAGATCTTGTCGATCACCGACGGCGTCATGCCGGTGCCGGTATCGGTGAGCGAGATCGCCGCGAACGGGCCCTTGGCGGCGGCGTGGCCGCGGATCTCTGGCTTTGGCGCGCCGCAGGCAACGCTCAGGGTCAGCGTGCCCTCGCCCTCCATCGCGTCGCGGGCGTTGACCGCCATGTTGATCAGCGCGGTCTCGAACTGGCTCAAGTCAGCGCGGACGAAGCACGGCCGGTCGGGCGCCTGCGTCACCACGCGGATCCGCGCACCCGTCACGGTATCGAGCATGTCGGCGACGCCCTGGAGGCGGGCGACGACGTCGAACACCTCCGGCGCCAGGGCCTGGCGGCGGGCGAAGGCGAGGAGCTGGCCGGTGAGCTTGGCGGCCCGGTCGACCGTGTCGGAGACCGCGTCGAGGTAGCGCGCCTTGCGCGCCTCCGGCAGGTCCGGCCGGCGCAGGAAATCCACCGACGAGCGGATGATGGTGAGCAGGTTGTTGAAGTCGTGGGCGACGCCGCCGGTGAGCTGGCCCACCGCCTCCATCTTCTGCGACTGGCGCAAAGCCTCCTCGGCCTGGACCAGGCGCTGGGCCCGATCGCGCTGCACGGTCACGTCGCGGGCGACGCAGTACAGGTTGCCCTCGTACGGCACCGCCCGCCACGACAGGGTGCGGTAGCCCCCGTCCCGGGTGCGGAACCGGTTCTCGAACGACAGGGTCGGCTCGCCGGTGCCGAGGCGCCGGATCTCCTCCCGGGTCCGGTCCTGGTCGTCCGGATGCTCGAGCCAGGCCGAGCTGCGCCCGACCACCTGCTCGGGCGCCCAGCCGAGCGTCGCGGTCCAGGCCGGGTTGACGCTGCGCCAGACGCCGTCGGCATCGGCGACGCCGAGCATGTCGCGGCTCACCTGCCAGATCCGGTCGCGCTCGGCGGTGCGGGCGGCGACCTGGCGCTCCAGGGTCTCGTTGAGGCCGCGCAGGGCGTCTTCCAGCCGGCGCTGGGCGGTGATGTCGTTGAACAGGATCGCGACGTGCCGGGCCTCCGGCGGATCGACCCGGAAGGCGTGGACCTCGTACCAGCGCTCGCCCAGCGACCGGGCCGGCTGGATGAAGCGCATCGGCTCGCCGGTGAGGGCCACCCGGCCGTAGAGGTCGAACCAGTGCTGCTCGTGGTCCGGCGCGAGGTCGCGCATCCAGTGCCCCGCCGCGGCCTCGAGGCCGGTCTGGCGCGCGAAGGCGGGGTTCACCTCGAGGAACTGGTAATCCTCCGGCTTGCCGTCGTCGGAGAAGCGCAGGCCGATGACGCAGAACCCGGCATCGATCGCCTCGAACAGCGTGCGGTAGCGCGCCTCGCTGCGCCGCAGCGCCTCCTCGGCCCGGCGCCGGGCGGTGATGTCGATGATGAACTCGAAGCCGGTGCCGTCGTCGAGGCGGGTGGCCGCGCACAGGCCCCAGAACCGCGAGCCGTCCTTGCGCAGGTACTCGCGCTCGGTCGAATCCGAGCGCCCCTCGGCCTCCAGCTCGGCCATCACGCGCCGCGAGGTCGGCTGCCATTCCGGCGGCACCAGGGTCGCGCTCGTCAGCAGGCCGCGCTCCAGGTCGTCGCGGTCGTAGCCGCTCATCGCCAGGAAGGCGTCGTTGGCCTCGCGCACCCGGCCCGCCGAAGGACCCGCTATGTCGAAGACGATCGCCCCGACGGTCTCGATGCCGAGCGCGGTGCGCAGGCGCGGATCGACGAAGAGGCCGCCCACCGGGGAGGAGCGACCGGCGAGCGCGGCCCGCGCCGCCTCGGCCTCGGCCTCGGCCGCCATCCGCGCGGCGTCCGCTGCCGCCAGGGCGGCGCGCAGCCTTGCATTCTCCGCGACGAGGTCCGGCGCCGGCCCGCGATCCGTCATCCCTCTCCCATCCGTCCAGGCCCCGCTCCCGCGCCTCCCCCGAGGCGTCGGGGGCGGCGGCGGAGACATATAGCGGAGACGGGCGCGCCGTCTCCACCCACCGGCGCGACGATCGGCCGAGGGCTCGTGTTGCGGCGTCCTCCGGATGGTCGCATATCGGGGTCGTCGATCCCGCCGCGGCGGGGCGCGGAGGCGAGCCGTGACGATCCATCCGACCCGTTGCAGCAACGCGGCCCTGCGCCGGGCGACGCGCAGCGTCGGGCAGCTCTACGACGAGGCCCTGGCGCCGAGCGGCCTGCGCACGACCCAGTACGGCCTCCTCGCGACGATCCGCGGCCTCGGCACGCCGACCATGGGTGCCCTCGCCGAGGCGATGGTGATGGACCTCTCGGGGCTCGCCCACACCCTCAAGCCCCTGACCCGCGACGGCTATGTCAGCGTGGTCCCCGATCCCCTGGACCGGAGGGCGCGGCGCATCGCCCTGACGGAGGCCGGCGCCGCCACGCTGGATCGGGCGACGCCGTTGTGGCGGGCCGCACAGGCGCGCTTCGAGGCGGCGTTCGGGCCCGAACGGGCGGGCCTGCTGCGGGAGCTTTTGTACGAGCTGGCGCGGCCGGAGTTCCGGGCGGCGTTCGAGGCGGAGAATGGTCAGTCGGGGCCCGTCGGGCCACCCGTCGACCTGACACCCTCCACGTCATCCTGGGGCTCGGCGCAGCCGGGAACCCGGGATCCATAACCGCTGACGGTCGAGGACGAGGCGGCGTAGGTCCCGCTTCATCCTGAAGCGTCGGCGGTGATGGATCCCGGGTTCCGCTGCGCGGCCCCAGGATGACGAAGAGGGTGGTGGCTCCGCTGCGCGAGAACGCTCCCGGCAACACACCCGCTCGGCCGGCGCAAGTCAGGCTCTCTCACCCCACCCGCCCCCGCCCCTCCGCCGCCATTCCCCGCGCCAGGTGCTGCAGCAGCGTGCCGGCCGCCGGCGAGAGCTGGCGGCCGAGCCGGGTGACGATCCGGGCCTCGACGCCGTCGAGACCGGGATCGGCGAGCGGCAGGGCGACTAGGATCCCGTCGGTCACCTCCTGCGCGGCGCAGAAGGCCGGCAGCAGCGTCACGCCGGTGCCGGAGACGACGAACTGCTTGAGCACGCCGATCGAGCCGGTGATCAGGCTCGGATCGAGGCGCACGCCCTCGGCCCGCTCGGCAGCCGCGATGATCTGCCGGATGCCGTAGGCCGGGTGCATCGTGCCGAGGCGGTGGCCGGCGAGGTCGGCGAGGCGGACCGGGCCCGCCGAGGGAGCGGGGAACTGCGCGGCGAGCGGGTGGTCGGCCCGCACCAGCAGCCGGATCGGGTGCGGCATCGCCAGATGGGTGCGCAGGCGCGGCTCCGGCGGCGGGTTGTAGACGAGGCCGAGATGCGCCTCGTCCTCGACGACGCGGCGCACCACGTCGTTGGTCGCCGCGAGATCGAGGGTCATGGTCAGGTCGGGGTGGCGGGCCCAGAAGCCCTGGAGCAGGCCCGACATCAGGTCGCCGACGAAGCCCTCGCCCAGCACCACGTCGATATGGCCGCGGCGCAGGCCCCTCAGGTCGGTGAGCTTGGCCAGGATGTCCTCGCGGTCGGAGGTCTGGCGGCGGTAATAGTCGAGGAGCAGCGAGCCGGCCGGGGTCGCCCGCACGCCGCGCGGGTGGCGCTCGATCAGCGGCGTGGCGAGCTGGACCTCCATCTGGGCGAGTTGCCGGCTCACCGCCGAGGCATTGACGTTGAGCTTGTCGGCCGCCGCGCGGACCGAGCCGCAGCCGATCGCCTCCGCCAGGTAGCGCAGGCAGCGCTCGTCGAGGCTGTGCATCGGATCGTCCTCCACCCGCCGGGTGCGTTGCCGGCAAGTCAACGCAAAATACCGGCCAGTGTCGTTCCGCTCAACGGCCGACTGACCCATTCTCCCGATCCCAGAAGGCGCCGCGGCCACGATCCCGGCGGCCATCGGGAGACATCAGACCATGCGCACGATCGGCGTCATCGGCCTCGGCAATATGGGCCGGGGCATGGCCCTGTCCCTGCACCGGCGCGGCTTTGCCGTGATTGGCTACGACCCCGCCCCCGGCGCCCGCGAGGCCTCGGCGGCGGACGGCATCGCGGTGGCCGAGGGCCCGCGCGCCCTGTGGCAGGCCTGCGAGGCCGTCGTGCTGTCGCTGCCGACGCCGGAGGTGGTCGAGGCGGTGCTGCTCGGGGCGGACGGGCCGCTCCACGGTGCGAAGGCCGGGGACGCCAAGCCGGGTCTCCTGGTCATCGATACCTCGACCTCCGACCCGGCGGTCACCCGGCGCATCGCCGCGGCGCTTGAGCCGGCCGGCATCGACCTCGTCGACGCGCCGGTGAGCGGCGGGCCGAAGGGCGCGCATGCCGCGACCCTGACCATGGTGATCGGCGGCAGCGACGCGGCCGTCGCCCGGGCCGAGCCGGTGCTGGCGGCGATGAGCGCGACGCGGGTCCATGTCGGCGGCGTCGGCGCCGGGCACGTCACCAAGCTCGCCAACAACCTGCTCTGCGCCGCCCACCTGATCACCGCGGCGGAAGCCGTGCGGATGGCGAAGGACGCCGGCGTTGATCCGGAGCGGCTGCTCGCCGGGATCAATGCCGGATCGGGCCGCAGCGGCGTCACGCAGGTCAACTTCCCGACCTGGGTGCTCACCGGCGCCTTCGATTCCGGCTTCACCATGAAGCTGATGCGCAAGGACGTGCGGCTGGCGGAGAGCCTGATCGGTGCGCTGGCCCTCGACCTGCCGCTCTCAGGCCAAGTCGGGCAGCTGTGGCGCGACAGCGCCGAGGTCGCCCCGGACGACGCCGACTTCAACGCCATCGTCAAGCTCCAGCTCGCCTGACCGGGAGACCAAAGCCATGACCGAGACCCGCCCGCAGGCGCTCGCCGCCGCCTTGCGCCCGTTCTTCCCCGCGATGACCACGATCGGCTCCTGGGTCGGCGGCCGCATCGTCACCGGCACCGGCGAGCCGGTGCGCCTCGTCGATCCCTCGACCGGGATGCTGCTCGCCGAGTACCCGGATGCCGGCCCCGAATTGGTCGCCGAGGCCGCCCGGGCGGCGCGTGCCGGCCAGGCGGCCTGGGCCGCGCTCACCGGGGCCGCCCGCGGCCGGGTGATGCAGGAGATCGCCCGCAGCATCCGGGCCGAGATCGAGCCGCTGGCCCGCCTCGAGGCGCTGAATGCCGGCAAGCCGATCCGCGATTGCCGCGTCGAGGCGACCAAGGTCGCGGAGATGTTCGAGTACTATGCCGGCTGGGCCGACAAGCTGCACGGCGAGGTGATCCCGGTCCCGACCAGCCACCTGAACTACACCCGCCGCGAGCCCCTCGGCGTGGTGCTGCAGATCACGCCCTGGAACGCCCCGGTCTTCACCTGCGGCTGGCAGCTCGCCCCGGCGTTGGCAGCTGGCAACTCGGTGCTGCTCAAGCCCTCGGAACTCACCCCCCTGACCTCGCTCGCCGTGGCGGCCCTCGCCGAGCGGGCCGGGCTGCCGTCCGGCGTCGTCAACGTGCTCGCCGGCTACGGCCACACCACCGGCCAGGCAGCGCTGGCGGACGAGGCGGTGGTGAAGGTGGTGTTCGTCGGCTCGCCGGCCACCGGCGCCCGGATCGCGGAGGCCGCGGCACGGCACCTCAAGCCCTGCGTGCTCGAACTCGGCGGCAAGTCGGCCAACATCGTCTTCGCCGATGCCGACCTGGAGCGGGCGTGCCTGGGCGCGCAGGCCGCGATCTTCGCAGGCGCCGGGCAGTCCTGCGTCGCCGGCTCGCGGCTCCTCGTCGAGCGCCCGGTCTACGACCGCTTCGTCGCGATGCTGGCGGCGGGCGCCGAGCGCATCCGCGTCGGCGATCCCCTCGACCCGCAGACCGAGGTCGGGCCGATCAACAACGCCAACCAGTACCGCCACGTCATGGCGATGATCCGCGGCGGCCTCGAGCAAGGGGCGCAGCTCGCCGCCGGCAGCGACGGCACCGCGCAGGAGGGCGGCTACTACGTGCGGCCGACGGTCCTCGCCCAGGCGAACAACGCGATGGAGTGCGCCCGGACCGAGATCTTCGGGCCGGTGGTGACAGTGATCCCGTTCGACACCGAGGAAGAGGCGGTCGGCATCGCCAACGATTCGGCGTTCGGGCTCGCCGGCGCGGTCTGGACCCGCGACGTCGGCCGCGCCCACCGGGTCGCGGCGGCGGTGCGGGCCGGCACGTTCTGGATCAACGCCTACAAGACCATCCACGTCGCCTCGCCCTTCGGCGGCTCGGGCCGCAGCGGCTACGGCCGCTCGAGTGGCCTCGAGGCCCTGCACGAGTACACGCAGGTCAAGAGCGTGTGGGTCGAGACCGCCGCCGCCCCCGCCGCCTCCTTCGGCTACGCCCCCGGCGTCGGCGCCTGAAACCCCTCCCGGTCCGGGGGCGGCCCCTCCGGACCGCCCCCGCCCCGGAGTTCCCCCATGACGAGCGCCACCCTCGCGACCGGCAGCCCGGCCGTCGCGCCCCCCTCCACCACCGGCCGCGCCGGCATCGTGATCCTGTTCCTTCTCGCCCTCGTGGTGGTGACCCTGGCGGAAGCGATCGGCAACGTCGCTATCCCGCTCGGCCACGGCAAGATCATCCTGCTGCCGCTGCTCTGGGCGTTGCTGATGGGCGGCGGCCTCGGGCTCGCCGCGCCGCGTCTGCCGCCCGCCTTGCGCCTGCCCGTCTCGCTGCAGGTCGCCGCCGGGGCGATCCTGCAGCCGGCCCTGCTGCTCTTCGTCGCCAAGCTCGGGCTCCTGGTCGGCGGCTCGCTGCCGAAGATCCTCGGCGCCGGCTGGGCCCTCGTCTTCCAGGAATTCGGCCACTTCTTCGGCACGATGGTGTTCGGCCTGCCCGTGGCGCTGCTCCTCGGCCTCAAGCGCGAGGCGATCGGCGCCACCTTCTCGGTCGGGCGCGAGCCGAGCCTCGCCATCATCGGCGAGCGCTACGGCATGGATTCCCCGGAAGGGCGCGGCGTGCTCGCCGAGTACCTGACCGGCACGGTGTTCGGGGCGGTGTTCATCGCGGTGCTGGCCGGGCTGATCGCGAGTCTCGGGATCTTCAACCCGCTGGCGCTCGCCATGGGCGCCGGCGTCGGCTCGGGCAGCATGATGGCGGCCGCCGCCGGCGCCATCGCCGCGCAGCAGACACCCGAAATGGCGAAGGAGGTCGCCACCTTCGCGGCAGCGAGCAACCTCGTCACCACCACCATCGGCACGTACTTCACCCTGTTCCTGTCGCTGCCCTTCACGGTCTGGGCCTACGGCGTGCTGGAGCCGATCATCGGCCGCGGCCGCGGCCGGCCCGAGGCGGCGCCCGAGCCGGATACGGCGGTGACGGCGCACGCCGCCCCGTCCTTCGGCCTGCCGGCCCTCGTGCTGGTCTGGCTCGCCACGGCGGCGCTCGGGCTCATCGGCAACTGGCTGACCTACGGCACGAAGCCCGACGGGCAGGTGCTCGTGGGTGCGGCGATCATCGTCGGCGCGGTGGTGGTCGGCGAGGTGCTGTACCGCCTGGCCGGGCGCCGGCTGCCGGCGGTGGTCTGGGTGTCGCTGATCGGCATGGCGCTCACCTATCCGGGCACGCCGTTCTCGGCCGAGATCGCGGCGGCGACGGGCCGGATCAACTTCCTGGCGCTCGCCACCCCGATCCTCGCCTTCGCGGGCCTGTCGCTCGCCAAGGACTTCCCGGCCTTCCGCCGCCTCGGCTGGCGCATCGTGGTGGTGTCGTTCCTGGCCAATGCCGGGACGTTCCTGGGGGCGGCCCTGATCGCCCAGTTCTGGATGCACCCGCCGGTGTGAGGAGGCGCTCCCGAGAGCCCTCCCCCCTCTGCGGGGGAGGGTTCAGGGCGTGGCGCCCGACAATCTCTCCCTACACCCGATACTTCCCGTTCCGCTTCACCATCACGGTCGTGCCCACCGGCACGCGGTTGTAGAGATCGACCACGTCCTCGTTCAGCATCCGCACGCAGCCGGACGACATCTGCTCGCCGATGCTCCAGGGCTCGTTGGTGCCGTGGATGCGGAACAGGATGTCGCGGCCGCCCTGGTAGAGGTAGAGCGCCCGGGCGCCGAGGGGATTGTCGACGCCGCCCTTGCGGGTGCGGGGCAGGTCGGGATTGAGGCTGACCATCTTGGCGGTCGGGCCCCAATCGGGCCAGACGCCCTTGCGGCCGACCGTGGCGGTGCCCTTCCAGGAGAAGCCGAGCTTGCCGACGCCGACGCCGTAGCGCAGGGCCTGGCCCCCGTCCTGGACGAGGTAGAGCATGCGCTCGTCGATATCGACCACGACGGTGCCGGGCTTCTCCAGGCCGGTATAGGCCACGGTCTGGCGCCGGTATTTCGGATCCATCCGGCTGCGGTCGACCAGCGGCACGTCGTAGGGCTGGTCGGGCATCGTGCCGATGTACCAGGCCGCGTCCGGATCGACCGCCGCGACCTGCGCGGGCCCGCGGGCGTTGCAGGCCGCGAGGGGCAACCCGGCGAGGAGGGCGAGGACGAGGCGGCGCGGGAGCATGCGGCGGTAACCTTTCGGCAAGGGATGTCCATGCCTAGCCGCTCCCGCCGCCGCAGGTTGTGTCCTCCCGGCCGCAAGGCCCGGAAAAGGACGACGGCTACGCCAGCGCCACCTCGATCAGGAACGGCCCGCGCCGCGCCAGCGCGCCCGTCAGGGTGTCGACGAGCTGGGCCAGGGTCTCGACCCGGCGCGCCTCGACGCCGTAGCCGCGCGACAGGCTCACCCAGTCGATGGCGGGGTCGTCGAGGGTCAGCATGTCGATCGCCTTGCGGCCCGGATTGGCGCCGACATTGGTCAGCTCGTGGCGCAGGATCGCGTAGGAGCGGTTCGACCAGATCAGCGTCACCACGTCGAGGCGTTCGCGCGCCTGCGTCCAGAGCGCCTGGGCGGTGTAGAGGGCGCTGCCGTCGGCCTGGAGGGAGATGACCTTGCGGTCGGGGCAGGCCACCGCGGCGCCAGTCGCCATCGGGATGCCGAGGCCGATCGCGCCGCCGGTGAGCTGGAGCCAGGTATGGGGCGCCGCCGCGTGGGTGGCGGGGAAGAAGCTGCGCCCGGTCGTGACCGACTCGTCGCAGACGATCGCCCCCTCGGGAATCAGCGCGCCGAGCACCCGGGCGATCGAATCCTGGTCGAGGGACCCGCTCCCCGGCAGGTCCGGGCGGGGGCCGGCGGGCGAAGGCGCCTCGGGCGACGCGCCGACCGCCTCGGCGAGGCGCGCGAGGGCGTCGATCTGGTCCTGCTCCGGGGTCGCGAGGGCGAAGACGTCGCAGGTCGGGCTCGCGAGCGCGCTCGGCTTGCCCGGATAGGCGAAGAACGCCACCGGCAGGGTCGCGCCGACCAGGATGACATGCTTGTAGGGCGCCAGCACCTCGCGGGCCGGATCGACCGGATAGGGCAGGCGCTCGATCGGCACCGTGCCGGCGCCGCGGTCGATGCGGGCATTCGACGTCATGGCGAGCAGCTTGGCGCCGGTCTTCCGGGCGATGCGATCGGCGATGCGCCGCCCCTCGTCGCGCACCGCCCGATCGCCGAGATGCAGCAGCACCGGCTCGCCGCTGCGGAGCGCCGCGACCGCGTGGGCGATCGCCTCGTCGCTCGCCCGCGGCCGCTCGGGGATCGCCGGCAGGGGCGCGATGCCGCTCCCCTCCTCCCAGGCGGTGTCGGCGGGCAGGATCAGGGTGGCGACGCCGCCCGGCGCCGTGCGGGCGGCGACGACCGCGTCGGCACCGTCCGCCGCCACCGCCTTGGCGCTGAGACCCGTGCGCATCCAGGCCGAGACCGGGCCGGCCAGCCCCTCGATGTCGGAGGTGAGCGGCGCGTCGAAGGCGCGGTGATAGGTGGCGTGCTCGCCCACGATGTTGACGACGGGCGAGCGGGCGCGGCGCGCATTGTGCAGGTTCGCGATGCCATTGCCGAGGCCGGGGCCGAGATGCAGCAGGGTCGAGGCCGGCTTGTCGGCCATGCGGGCATAGCCGTCGGCGGCTCCCGTGGCGCCACCCTCGAACAGGCACAGCACCGCCCGCATCCCCTCGACCCGGTCGAGCGCGGCGACGAAGTGCATCTCCGAGGTGCCCGGATTGGTGAAGCACACCTCGACGCCCCCCGCCACCAGGGTGCGCACCAGGCTTTCGGCCCCGTTCATCGCCATCGGCATCTCCTCTCGCGCGGGCATCTGGCGGCCCGGTTCGGGTTGCTGCGTCGGTGATAGGGGATTTCGCGGGCGGGGTGTGAGGGCCTTGGGGGCATGGGTCGCAGTCGCGATCGCCGGGCTGCCGCGCCGATCGGCCCCATCGCCCATCGTCCCTGACGGGACGCCCGTGCGCGAGAGGTCGCCGCGCGAGCGTCGTCGGCGGGGTGATACGGCAGGACCGATGCCGATGCGTCAGCGCCCGTCGACGATCGATCCAGCCAGGTCAGCAAAAAACAATCATTATTTGGTTCGATCGGAACCATCTCTCGATCAAGACCGTGAATTGCAAACATGATACGATTTATTTCCATTGAATAGAGACCCATAAATCGTAACACTACATGTTTAAGCATATTTTCGTCTCTCATTATCACTGATCGGTGATTATTATATTATGTTAGATAAACAATGGGACAATTCCGGAAATATAATTTCCAATCTCATGGCGAAGCCGTTCGTCATCGCCGAGAGGCTGAACCAAGATGCCCTGGGACCCAACCGCATCTTCTATTGCAGCGTCCGAATTTTCTGTGCAATAGTATGGCGATTGGCTGCGTGCGCGAGAGCGCTCAAGGAGCATGCGTAGTGAGTGGATCAGCGAACACTTCATCTGCGACGAGCACGGCGCCAGCAAAGCTTGTATTGCTATTTACTGTTGCCAATCAAAATCAAACCAATTGGTGCTGGTCAGCGGTCGCAACGAGCGTTTCGCACTATTACGATCCGCATTCGATTTGGACACAATGCTCGACGGCGAACGCTGTTCTCGGGCGGCCCGATTGCTGCGTCGCCGCAAATGCATCAGATAAGGCAAAATGCAACCAACAAGCAAGACTTGATATAGCGCTTGTCAAGACACACAATTTGGTTCAACTCATCGATCAACGGAATAGCCCGCTGACGTTCGACGACATCAAAAATGAGATCGACAACAGCAGAGTTGTCGGCACACGCGTCAGATGGAACGGTGGCGGCGGAGGCCACTTTCAGGCGATACATGGTTATGAGATCACCCCTTCCGGATCCGAATACATTTACATATCCGATCCAATATATGGGAACACGCAGATAAAATATTCTCGATTTGCTAGTTACTATACCGGGACCGGGGGTACTTGGACCCATAGTTATCTTACGGATCGCATGTTGATGGTGACTCTCGCAGGAGGACAGATAGATCTCGATGGGCAAGATGTCGTGGATGATGCAGATCTCATGGGAGCATGACATGGCAATCGCAACACCCAAAGATGCACCACTCGATGGCCAGCATGTCGTCAAGGAAGGACTCGACGATCTTTTATTCCGATCAGACGATCTGGCTGGAGGATCTGCCGTCGATATTCAAGATCCCCTTCCTGTTTATGGATTGATGCTCGACGATATCAAAGATAAGACCTTTCTCGATAAAGCCCATTTAGTAGGATGGCGATATATCATAGCCAATTCCGACCATTCCTCGTTCGCGGACGTCCGAACCGAACGAGGGTCCAGCGAATTCGTGAGCCTTGCCAGCTCGGCAGCAGGGTCGAGGCTCATCGATGCTGCCGAACTGGCGAGATCGATAGCAGATAAATTCCCACATGATTGCGAAGCGCGCATCCTCGATATTCCGGCCCTGAAACTTTCAGGGATTTGGCTGACTCTATCCCCCCCAGCGTTCGTGACGTATATTGATGGATGGCGCCCATCCTCGGAACCGTCGACCTTCACTGGCCCTCATTTCATTGATGAGGTCCTTCATCGAGCCGAGCATGTTCGCGCCGAAATGCCGAGCACGACTTACGAGGACCATCAAGGCAGGAGAGCGCAATGAGCGATACCGTACCACCTCCGAAGGTCGCGACGCCAGACAACGATCGCCTCACCATAAAGGAACTCATGGCCGCATTTTTGACTTTTGGAATCGGGATCGTATCGCTTTTTATTTTATTTAGGACATTCTCGTATCTTGACACTGAGAAATTTGACGCAGCCATTTTTAATCAGAAAAAAGATATCATGGCAGTGGCGCTGGGTCTCTTGGGAACGGCAACGGGTTACTATCTCGGGCGTGTCCCCGCCGAGAAGCAGGCCGATGCGTCCCGCCGGGAGGCAAACGCGGCCACGGCTTCGGCCGCGCAAGCCGTTCAGAACAAACAGCAAGTCAAATCCGCCGTAGCGGACGCGCTCAGCCGTGCGCAGGACAGCGATCTCGCCGGCGGAGGCGCACCGGATCGGTCGATCGAAATTCTCCGCGACCTGGAGCGGAGCATCAGGCCTCTTTGAGATGATATTTGAAATTATCCATGGCAATTATTCATGGCGATGCACAACGTGCATCGATATCCCCCCGGCGCCGTCAACCGACAGCCTGTCGCGGCGACGCCGATCATGAATACGAGACGCACCAGCAGCAATATTCGCAGCGCCCATAAAGTGGATCAAACAGTTCCGTTTCGAACGGGTGCCGGGAGCGGCCATGCTCGGCGCGATGGCTGCCAAGGCGCACCACCGGCGATGCCCGACATGTCGCCGACCCGGGCCTTGGGAGGATAGCCCGGCTTGTCCGAGGACCGGCCAGCTTTGGGGCTGCGCTGTCCAGCTGCCGTTCCGGCATCGCTCCGCCGCAACCCACGCCCCCCTAGCACGTTCGTTGCACCGTGCGGCGGGCGGTTGCGCCCGGTGGAGACCCCGATGAAGCTGTTCCAGTGCCAGTCCTGCGGCAACATCCTGTATTTCGAGAACCGGACCTGCCAGCGCTGCGGCCATCGGCTGGCCTACCTGCCGGAGGCCCGTACGCTCTCCGCGCTCACGCCCGCCGGGGGCGAGGACTGGACGCCGCTCGCGGTGCCGGACCGGCCGAGCCGGTTCTGCGCCAATGCGGTGCACGATGCCTGCAACTGGCTGGTGCCGCCGGGCTCGGGCGACGCGTTCTGCCTCGCCTGCCGCCACAACGGCACGATTCCCGATGTCTCGAACCCGGAATACCTCGCCAAGTGGCGCGAGATGGAATTCGCCAAGCACCGCCTGTTCTACAGCCTGCTGCGCTGGAACCTGCCGCTGAAGACCCGGGCCGAGGATCCGGAGCACGGGCTGATCTTCCACTTCCTGGCCGACCCGCCGGAGAACCAGGGCCCGAAGGTGATGACCGGGCACGACAACGGCGTCATCACCATCGCGCTGGTGGAAGCCGATGACGCCGAGCGCGAGAAGCGGCGGCGCGAGATGGGCGAGCCCTACCGCACCCTGCTCGGGCATTTTCGCCATGAGGTCGGCCACCATTACTGGGACCTGCTGGTGCGCGATGCCGGCCGGCTGGAGGCCTGCCGGGCGGTCTTCGGCGACGATTCGCAGGATTACGACGCGGCGCTCCAGCGCCACTACGAGGAGGGCACGCCGGCCAACTGGCAGGAGAGCTTCGTCTCGGCCTACGCCACCACCCATCCGTGGGAAGATTTCGCCGAGACCTGGGCGCATTACCTGCACATCGTCGACACGCTGGAGATGGCGAGCGCCTTCGGCATGCAGGTCCATCCGCTGCTCGACGCGGGCGGCGAGCTCGCCGCGCGGATCGACTTCGACCCCTACGAGGCGCAGAGCATCGAGCAGATCATGGCGGCCTGGCTGCCCTTCGTGTTCGCCCTCAACAGCGTCAACCGGGCGATGGGCCAGGGCGACCTCTACCCCTTCGTGCTGGCCCCGCCGGTGATCGCGAAGCTCGGCTTCATCCACGGCCTCGTCCACGGAACGATCTGATGCGGGCGATCTGACCCCGAGGGAGGCATCCGATCCGCCCCGGCCGTAGCCTCCGCGGCCGGGGCGGTCCATGATGGCGCGACCGCCCGAAGAATCGGGCCGGCACGCCCGCAGGACGGGCACGGTGCCCGCGCGAGCGGGCCGAAGGAGGGACGCCGAATGAAGCTCGCCAGCCTCAAGCACGGCCGCGACGGCCGCCTCGTCGTGGTCTCGCGCGATCTCACCCGCGCCACCGACGCCTTCATCGTGGTGCCGACGCTGCAGCAGGCCCTCGACGACTGGGAGCGCTACGCCCCGGCGCTGGAGGCCCTGGCCGAGCAGCTCGAGCACGGCTCGGTGCCCTCGTTCCGCTTCCACGAGCACGATTGCGCCGCCCCCCTGCCCCGGGCCTATGCCCGCCGCCACGCCGCCGCCTGGCCCGGCTACCCGGCGCTGCTGCGGCAGGCGGCAGGCGCCGAGGCGCCGGCCGGCGGGGGCGCGGCCCTGCGCCACGCCGCCTCCGACGCGTTCCTCGGCCCGCGCGACCCGCTCGTCCACGCCGATCCGGCCGCCTCCCTCGACCTCTCGGCTGGCCTCGCGGTGATCACCGGGGACGTGCCCCAGGGTGCGGAGGCGGGCATGGCCGCGGGTGCCATCCGGCTGGTGACGCTGGTGGCGGAGGTGATCCGCCACGACCGGCTGCGGCCGGACGGGCTCGATCTCGACGGCGCCGACGCGCCGGCGCTCGCCGCGAGCCTCGCCCCCGTCGCGGTCACGCCCGACGAGCTCGGCGAGGCCTGGCGCGACGGCGCCCTGCACCGGACGCTGCGGGTGAGCCGCAACGGCAAGGCGCTCGGCTGCCCCGAGGCCGGGGCCGATCTGGGCAGCAGCCTCGTCGCCCTGGTGGCGGAGGCGGCGCGGCACCGGGCGCTGGGCGCCGGCACGATCGTCAGCGCCGGGCCGGTCTCGAACCGCGGCATCGACGGCGGCCCCGGCCGCGCCGCCGCCGAGGGCGGAGCCGGCTATGCCTGCCTCGCCGAGGCCCGCGCCGCCGAGGCCCTGACCGGCGGCTGGGCCCGCACGCCCTACCTCGCGGCCGGCGACCGCCTGCGGATCGAGATGAAGGATACAGGCGGACACTCGATCTTCGGGGCGATCGAGCACGACGTCACGGCCTGACCCAGAGGGACCCGGCACGGATCAGGCGTTCCGTGCCGGACCGAAGGACGAGCCAGGCAGATTGCGGCGGTCTTGACCGTCAATTGCCGATTTCATCGCGCGGATTAGGTCTTTGGTGAGGCTTCGCGGAGCATAGCAGGACTGTGCTGGGAGCGAGCATCGCGAGACAACAACTCTCGATGGTGTTCGGAAACTATACAACCCGAACTGCCGCCTGCCTCGACGATGAGCCTCCGCTCGGATTTCGCCTTGACCTTCGGCCGCTTCCGGCACTGCCGGCGCGGAACGGTCACGACCCTGCTCGCCCTGCTGCTGCCGATCCTGGCAATGGGGTCGGTCGGCGTCGCCGAGATCTCCGAGGTGATGCTGGCGAAGTCGAAGCTGCAGAGCTACGTCGATGCTGCGGCGCTCCAGGGCGCAGGCGAGTTCGGGGTCGACCAGTCCGACGCGACGACGGAGCGCACCCGCCTCTACGCCGACGACATGGCGGCTCCGTTGCGCCTGCGCTGGTCGGTGACCTCGACCGCCTCGATCAACGCTGCGACACGCGCGATCACGGTGAGCCAGACCGCGCACCGCCGATCGTTCTTCGGCAACCTGCTGCCGCCAGGCGGCTGGAACATCGCCGCCGTTGCGACGGCGGTCCGCACCGCGCGCAAGCCGCTCTGCGTGCTCGGCTCGATGGCCGCCGGCCATCCCGGCCATCCCGGCCATCCCGGCTTGGGCGCCAGCGCCGGCATCCTCGACATCGCGTCGTCCACCATCACGCTGGAGGGCAGTTCGTCGATCACGGCGAGCGATTGCCTCGTCCAGAGCAACGCCAACCTGTATGCCGGACAAGGCACCCTCCTGCGAGCCGGCGAGGCGCGCGCCGTCGGCAGCGCGTCCGGCCCGATCCGCCCCGCCCCGGTGACCGACGCGCCGCTGATGACGGACCCGTTCGCGACCATGAGGATCGATATGCCGCTCCCGGTCTGCGACGTTCCTTCGCTCAACATCGGGACGGGGACCTTCTACCTCAAGCCCGGCGTGCATTGCGGCATCATCACAGTGCACGGATCGGCTAACGTGGTCCTTTCCCCCGGCGAGCACTATTTCGTCGGTCCCCTCCTCAGCATCGGCGGGCGGTCGACGGTCACCGGCACCGACGTCGTCATCGTCATCACGAACGCATCCACGTTGCAGGTGACCGGCACGGCCGTGCTGAACCTCGAGGGTCGCAAGAGCGGCCCCTATGCGGGCTTCGTGATGATCTCGGACCGCAACTTCATTGGCGACGTCCAGATCTCGACCAGCAACGCCCGCAAGCTCGTCGGCACGATCTACCTGCCGAATGCCAGCCTCACAGTGCACGGCATCAACAACAAGGTCGCCGACAGGTCGCCCTGGACGGTGGTGGTGGCGCGCACGATCCGGACGCTGGGAAGCGCCAACCTCGTCATCAATGCGAGCTACAACTCGTCGAGCGTGCCGGTGCCGGCCGGCGTCGGCCCGCCGAAGGACCAGCCGGTGCGTCTGGCGCAGTGACGGGCGGGCGCGCCGCGCCTACTCGACCATCTGGTCGTCCCCCGCCAAGCCGTCCCGCGCCCAATCCTCCCCCGCCAGGGCGAGGTGGCGCAAGGTATCGAGCGCCCGTGCGAGGTCGTCCCGGGAGGGCGTCGCAAGGGCGAGGCGGACGGCGTTCGGGGCGTGGCCGGGGCTGACCGCGAAGGCGGCGGCGGGGATGAGGGCGATGCCGCGCCGCAGGGCCGCGGCGGCGTAGGCCTCGGCGCGCCAGGTTTCGGGCAGCTCGAGCCAGAGGTGATAGGCGGCGTCGTCCCCCGTCACCGTCAGGCCCGCGAGGCGTTCCCGCGCCAGCGCCTGGCGCTCGGCGGCGTCGCGCCGCTTGGCCAGCGCCAGCCGGTCGGCGGAGCCGTCGCCCATCCAGCGCGTGCCGGCGGCGAGCGCCAGCCCTTGCGCGCTCCAGCCGCCCTGGCGTACCGAGGCCGCGAGGCGGTCGACCCAGCGGAGCGGGCTGACGATCATCCCGATGGTCAGGCCCGGCATCACCCGTTTCGACAGGCTGTCGACCAGGATCGCGTGCTCCGGCGCGAGCGCGGCAATCGGGTCGGCGTCGCGCAGGAAGCCGTAGACCGCGTCCTCGACGGCGACGAGCCCGGTCTCAGCGAGCAGGGCGGCGATCTCCGCCCGGCGCTGGGGCCCCATGGTCAGGCCGAGGGGATTCTGCAGCGTCGGCTGCAGGTAGAGGCCGCGCAGCGGCGCGGCGCGGTGGGCTTGGAGGACCGCCTCGGGCCGCACCCCCTCGCGGTCGACGGCGAGCGGCACCAGGGCGATGCCGAGCCGCGCCGCAATGCCCTTGATCACCGGATAGGTCAGCGGCTCGCAGCCGATGCGCTCCCCCGGCGGGGCCAGGGCGGCCAGCGCGGCGGCGAGCCCCTGGCGGCCATTGCCGGTGAACAGGATCCCGCCCGGATCGGGCGCGAAGCCGCGGCGGGCGAGGAAGCGGGCGGCCGTGGCCCGGGCCTGCGGCGTGCCGGCCGGACCGTAGAGCGTCAGCGCCGCCTCGACGGCGTGGCGCCCCAGCCCCGCCAGGGTCTCGGCCAGCAAGGCTTCCTGCTCCGGCAGGCGCGACATGGTGCGCTGGAGATCGAGGGCGCTCGGCGGCGGCTCCGCCTGGATCGGCTCGGCGGCGCCGAGATCGGAGCGGATGTAGGTGCCGCGCCCGACCTCGCCGAGGACGAGGCCGCGCCGAGCCAGCTCGGCATAGACGCGGCTCGCCGTCGAGACCGCGATGCCGCGGGCATAGGCGAAGTCGCGCTGCGGCGGCAGCCTCTCGCCCGGGTGCAGGACCCCGGCGGCGATGTCGGCCGCGACCGCATCGGCGATGCCGCGGTAATCGGTGACAGCCATTATTGCTCCGAGAACAATGTTCCGATTGCTCCGATCATCGTATCGGTACAATGCTGTCGGCGCAATCCCGGCCGGACTGCCCCTCCCCGTTCGGATCGACCACCATGCCCGTCGTCTCGCTGCCCCTGACACACCCCACCACGCGTCCCGCCCCGCCCCGCCCGGCGCTCCTGCACCTCTGGTGGCGCCGCGCCTGCGACCGCCGGGTCTACGCCGCGCTGACGCCCGCGCAGATGCGGGATACCGGTCTCGATCCGGACGTGGTGCGGCAGGAGAGCCGCAAGCGGTTCTGGCAGGCCTGACCGGAACGACGTGCCTCGCATGGGCTGTTCACCGTCGGCCGATCGGCCTTACCTTGAGGGGCGCAACCCCGGAGGCTGTCGATGCCGGACACCGAGACCCTTGCCGAACTCGCGCCCGAGGCGTCGGCGACCGCCGTGCGCCCGGGGATCCACCTCGACCACTGCGTCATCCATGTCTCGGACTGGGAGCGTTCGACCGCCTTCTACCGCGACGTCCTCGACGCCGAGGTGATCCCGGTCGGGCGCGGCTACGCCTACCGTTTCGGCGGCGTGCAGCTGAACTGCCACGGCCCTGGCCAGATCGGCGAGCCGCGGGCTCAGGTTCCGGTGATGCCCGGCAACAGCGACCTGTGCTTCCGCTGGCACGGCCCGATCGAGGCGGCGATCGCCCATCTGGAGCGCCACGGCGTTGCGGTCGAGCTGGGGCCGGTGCCGCGCCACGGCGCCGTGGGCGAGGGGATCAGCGTCTATTTCCGCGATCCGGATGGGTCGTTGATGGAGTTCATCACGTATCCGACGGGATGAGGGCTGCACGGCCGATCGCCGAGGAACGACCGCCGGCGATCGCCCGATCAGCGTGTTTGCGAGGTGGAGACATTCGCTTCGCCCCTGGGGCGGGGGCCGCCTCCCGGGCGCGCTCGGCATGGCAGTGCCGCTCGCTGTCGAGGGTGGGATGCGGAGGCCGACCGGCCGCCGGTACGCGAGCGTTCTCCCAGTGCCGCCACCCGGCCGTTCCTTGTCCTGGATCCAATCCACATAACTGGACGCTACGGCGAGCATGGCGCTTCGCGCATGGCCGCCTCAAGCACGACACATGGACCGGAGCACAACAGCCGCGTACATTACTGCCATATAGACCGGCCAGGGAATATCATCCGGCCGGCACTGAATCATGAGCGGATTTTCAGCTTTTCGAGCCATTCATGCCCTGGATGCAACTCGCTCATCAACTCGATGAATTGCGCCCTGTCTTTATTGGAAAATTTCGTCAGGCAAAGATTGAAATCCTCTCGATCCTTCTCCCTGCGATGCTTGGCCTTGAAGAGCATGACATGGACGGGCGAGAGGTAGGGAATGCCCGTTTCGCTCACGCGAATCGCATCGGAGCGCGCCATCCGTATCGTCTGATCGCGCTTGTAAATCCACAAGTCTGGCGTTCCCGGCTCCATCATCATGTCCACGCGCCAGCAACCTTGCCGCATGTCTCCGCCCCAAAGCTGCCAGACATCGCTCGGCGGGGCTGCGGACGGGGGCAGATACTCGATGATTCCGTCCTTGACCGTGAAAAAATCCAGATCGCGCAAAATAGCGCGAAAGTGGTGTGCGTCATCGCGAATGACGACGAACTCCAGGTCTTCGTGCTGACGTGTTTGCCGGCCATGCCAAACGTCCAGAGCCCATCCGCCGGCGACGTACCACGGCAGGCTTGCCTCCCGGAGGCGCCGGCCGAGTTCATGGGGAGACCATGCATCCCAGGCTTCGTCGTCGAGAGGGCTCATCGTCATATCCGCAGCGACACCGGCGAACGGCGAAACCTTGCAGGCACCGTAGCGCCCTCGATGGAACGCATGTCCCCTTGCGGCAGCATCCACGCGAGGTCCGGAACACTTCCGCGCCGTCGTCCGGTGCCTGCCAAGCAGGCCAAGGGCGGGCCTCCCCCACCCCGGCCAGGGGTGGAGCGCAAACCATCATCCATCGTGTCGAGCTGGTCGGATTTTGAGCGGCCCCGGAAGATCTCCTCCGGGCGCTCCGTCACAACCCCGATACCAGATGCCCGCCATCGACCGGCAGCGTCGCCCCGGTCATCCAGCCCGACGCATCGCCGGCGAGCAGCAGGAAAGCCCCGTCGAGATCCTCCGGGCGGCCGAGGCGGCGCATCGGGATGCGCTTGAGCATGGCCTGGCCGGGCGGCGTCTCGAAGAAGTCGCGGTTGATGTCGGTGCCGATATAGCCGGGGGCGAGCGCGTTGACGCGGATGCCGTAGCGGGCCCATTCGAGGCCGAGCGCCTGGGTCATCTGCACCACGCCGGCCTTCGACACCGTGTAGGGCCCGACCCCGCCGGCGACGCGCAGGCCGAGGATCGACGCGACGTTGACGATGACGCCGCCGCGCCCCGCATCGCGCCAGGCCCGGGCCGCCGTGGTCGAGACCGCCCAGACGCCGCGGAGATTGGTGTCGATCACCCGGTCGAAGGCCGCGAGGTCGAGGTCGATCGCCGCCCCGCCCTCGGCGATGCCGGCATTGTTGACCACCACGTCCGGCAGGGCATGGAGAGCCGCGAAGGCGGCCGAGATCGAATCCGGATCGGCGACGTCGAGAGCGACGGCGTGGGCCTGCCGGGCGCCCGCCGCTCGCAGGTCCTGCACCAGGGCGTCGAGCTTCTCCTTGCGCCGCGCCGCCACCGTGACGGCGGCGCTGCACCCGGCGCAGAGCCGGGCGAAATGGGCGCCGAGGCCGCTCGACGCCCCGGTGACGAGGACGTGGCGGCCCTCCAGGCCGGCTGCGAGATCCATTGGCATCTCCCCCCTTGTCGCGGGCGCGCCTCGTTCCGGGCACGCCTCGTTCGTCGGCCTGCGCGTCAGCCCGTCCGCATCTGCGCGAGCTGCTGGTTCGTCATCTCGAGGCGGTGGGCCAGCTCGCGCATCACCGCGATGGCGATCTGCGGGAACTGGCTCAACAATTCCAGGAAGACCCGGCGGTCGATGCGGAGCGCCGTCGTCGGCGTCACGGCGGTGACGGTGGCGGAGCGGGGCTGGTCGGCCAGGATGCCCATCTCGCCGACGAGGGCGTTGGCGCCGAGCAGCGCCAGGCGGATCGGCCCCTGCGGCCCGTCCAGGGTGACGGCCGCCTCCCCTTCCAGGATGAGGTAGGCGGCATCCGCCGCGTCGCCGCGGTCGAAGAAGCGCTGGCCGTCGGCGAAATGCACCCGCTCGCTGGTGAAGGCGAGCAGCTTCAGGCGGGCCGGATCCACCTCGCGGAACATCGGCACTTGGCGC
Source organism: Methylobacterium terricola (assembly GCF_006151805.1). Taxonomy (GTDB): domain Bacteria; phylum Pseudomonadota; class Alphaproteobacteria; order Rhizobiales; family Beijerinckiaceae; genus Methylobacterium; species Methylobacterium terricola. Next base: position 131,115 of record NZ_VDDA01000003.1, read on the forward strand.
AGCGACTGCACCTCGGTCTCAAGCGTCATGCCTTCACATCCTGCTCGACGCGCGCCGGCCCCGGCCCCGTCTTGTCATCCCCGGCGCGCCCGGAGACTGCCGCAGCCGGGCCCGCAACGCCAGCCCCTGGGCCTGCGTCTTCGGGGGACGCCGCGGGCGCCTGTTCGGGGGAGGTCGCGGGCGCTGGCTCAGGGGACGCCGCGGGCGTCTGTTCGGAGGCTGCCGCAGGTGCTTGCGGCCGCTCCGGCCCGTGGATCCGGGTGCCGGCCGCCCGCAGCACCCACTCGAACCGGTCGGCGACGCGGTCGTTCGGCAGTACCGCCACCAGGCTGTTCTCGCGGCCGTAGCGTTCGAGCAGCAGGCCCAGCACCGTGCGGGCACGGTTCTCGCCCATCGGCGACAGGGCGCCGTCGAGGACGAGGATGTCAGGCCGGCGGATCAGGGCCCGCACCAGGCTCACCACCGCCCGCTGGGTGCTCGACAGGAAGCGCCCCTCGGGGCCGACCTGATGGTCGAGCCCGACCCGGGTGATGGCGGGGGCGAGCTGCATTTCCTGGACGAGGGCGGTGCCGGTCGCCGTGACGGTCTCGACGGCATCGGCGACCGACTGGTTGATGCGGCCGAACAGCAGGTTGTCGCGCAAGGGCGCGGCGGCGCAGACCTGGTCGGGGTCGTAGAAATCGACGCCGCCGAGCCCGGCCTCGTCGAGGGCGGTGCGCAGCTCGGCCCGCGCCGCGACCAGCCGCTCGCGGAAGGCGTCGTCGATCAGGCCGAGGCGGTGGCGCGGCTCGATATAGGCGAGCGGCAGGGCGATGAGCCGGGTCGCGTCGGCCGAGCCGTAGCGGCCGAGCCCGATCCAGCGCCGCCGGATCCGGTTGAGCGTGCCGCCGCCATGGCGCTCGGCGGAGGCCTCGGTGGCGGTGCGGCGGGCGAGGATCGCCTCGTATTCCGGCAATTCGTCGGCGGCCAGGAACGAGAACTGCTCGAACAGCGGATGCCCGCTCGGCAGGCCGCGGAAGATCTCCAGCATGGTGGCGGCGATACGCTCGCCCATGGTGACGAGGTCGTCGGCGAGCCCGGTCCGGTCGAGGACGCGGCGCACCACCGGGTGCTCGACGAGCGCCCGGCCGGTGAGCGCCGTGGTCGTCGGCACGCCGAACAGCAGGTTCTCGGCCACCGTCGCCTGGCGGTTGTAGCGGGCGGGGTCGAACGGCTCGACGAGATGGGCGCGCCCCTCCGCCGCCAGCCGCTCGCGGAACGCGATCCGCGCCTCGATCAGCCGGGCGGCAAGGTCGGGGTGGCGCTCGGGATCGACCTGGCCGAGGAGGCCGAAGCGGTAGACCTCCTCGCCCATGCCGATGCGGGTGAGCCAGTCGAGGATCAGGGTGTCGAGTTCGGCAGCGTCCGTAACGCCGGCCTGGGCATAGTCGGTCCAGTCGGCCGGGAACGGCTCAACCGGGTTGCCGGTGCGATGGGCCTCGGCGAGGACCTTGGGGTCGACGGTGCCCGCATCGGGCGGCCGGCGGTGGAGGCCGTACACGATGTTGTCGCGCAGCGACCCCGGGAACAGGATCGGGTCGACGCCCGCATAGGCGATGCGTCGGGAGAGCGCCGCGCCCGACCATTCGGAGAGGTCGTGCCCCGCGAGGGTGACCCGGCCTGACGTCGGGGTGACCCGCCGCGCCAGCACCCGGGCGAAGGTCGAGGCGGCGGGACCGCCGTCGCTGACGATGCCGACCACCGCCGGAAGCGTCAGGGACAGCGAGACGTTGGTGAGGACCGGCCCGTGCGGCTCCTGGACGCCGACGCCCTCGGCGGCGAGGCGCCCGCACAGCGATTCGTCGCGGCCGGGCGCGTCGAGCCCGATCAGCCGGTCGGGCAGGAATTGCTGCAGCACCTGCTCGTACTTCACCTGCACGTCGAGGCGCTGCTGGTCCCAGTCGATCAGCTCCTTCAGCGGCGGCGGCAGGTCGCGATAGGCGGCGATGACGGCGACGAGCTGACCGATGCTGAGCTGGCCCTTAAGGGCGAAATAGCCGCCGATGCAGTAGAACAGGAACGGCGTCATCTGCGCGAGCAGGTTGTTCAGGAACTTGACCATGAACTTGCGCCGGTAGATGCGCAGGCGCAGGTCGAACAATGCGCCGAGGCGGTGGCCGATCTCGGCCCGCTCCCAGGCCTCGGCCCCGTTGGAATGGACCGCCGCGATGCCGTCCACCACCTCGCCGACCCGGCCGGCGAGGCGGCGGGAGGCGAGCTGGCGCTGGCGCCCCAGGCGCAGCAACTCGCGCCGCAGCCGCGGGATCACCACGAACTGCACTCCCACCACACCGGCGGCGAGGAGCCCGAGCCAGACGTTCTGGAGCAGGATGAACGTCATCGCGGTGGCCGCCTGGGTGCCCAGGAAGGCCGGCAGGATGTAGGCGTCGCCGATGAAGCCGCCGATCGGCTCGACCTCGTCGCGGATGATGGTGGCGACCTCGGAGGCCTTGGTCTGGCGCAGCGCGTCCGGCGAGAACCGCATGATCAGCGAGAACAGCTGGAACCGCAGGCGCCGCAGCATGCGCTCACCGAGCGCTCCCTTGGCCACGTTGATCCAGTACTTGAAGGCGCCGTTGATCAGAACCAGCAGCAGGAACATCGAGGACAGGCCGAACAGCAGCTCGAACCGGTCGACGTCGAAGCCGTCGAACAGCGAGACGTCGTGGCCGAACCAATCCGGCATCTGGAGGCGCAGGACCAGGAACTTGGCGGTCTCGTTGCCCTTCTCGAAGGCGTGGCCCTGGATCGCCTCGTTGACGATGCGGCGGGGCAGGTCGAGGGAGGCGAAGTAGAGCGGCAGCGAGGCGAGCACGACGGCGCAGATCAGGATCTGGTCGCGCTTCGAGTGGCGCCAGATGTAGCGGAACAGGCTGCGGTCGAGGCCGCCGGAGGCGTCGGCCGCCTCCGGATCGTTGCCGGCTCCGGCGGAAGCCAAGTTCCTGCTCGATTTGTTCCTGTCCGCCTGGTTCCGGTCCGCCTCCTGGTCCGCGGCGCGGTCGCCGCGACCGGCTGCCGGCACCTCGCCCGCGACCTGCGCAATCTCGCCGCCCGCCCGCTCCGCCGCTCCCGCCCCGCCGCTCATGGTCCCGCCGCCCCAGATCCCGCCTGCCTGTGTAGAGGGCCGAAGCGGGACTGCAAACCGCCGCAGCGTCAGGGCGTGCCGGCTTCAATCCCGGCGCGTGTACTCCTTGCGGGTCGTCAGCCCGCCGATCGGCTCGTCGCCGAACTGCCGGTTCGGCTGGGGCGAGTCGCCCGGTTCCTCGGTGGTGGTCGGGCGCGGGCTGCCCTCCTCGGCCGGCATCGGCGGCGTCGGGCTGCGATTTGGCGCCGGCGCGGTCTCGGGATGGGCGGCGGCCTCGGGGCTCACCATGGTCTTGTTGGTCATCGGGGCTGCTCCGCAACGATCGGGGGCGGTGGATGGGTGCGGGGCCGGCCCGGCCCGCACGGAGCATCCGCCGCGGGATCAGGGTCGAACGCCGGCCCACACGGCCGGTTCCGGCGCTTACGGCCAAGTTTCCGTCCGCGCGAAGGGCCAAGTTTTGCGCTGCCGAGGGTGTTAGGCCAAGTCACCGGGTCGGCAGAGTGTCGCAGGGGCTGGCCTGTACTGCCCCGATTCGGGAATGTCGGGGCGGCGACCCGCATGCGTGGCAGGAACCATCATTTCCGCTGAAGGTTGTCCGGACTGAGAACACCGGCCAAGGAGGCAATCATGGCTACCGGAAATTCGACTTCGAAGCGCGGCTTCGCGTCCATGGACCTGGAGCGCCAGCGCGAGATCGCCAGCAAGGGCGGCCGCAGCGTGCCGGCCGAGAAGCGGTCCTTCTCCCAGGATCGCGAGCTGGCCTCGTCGGCCGGCCGGAAGGGCGGCCAGGCCTCGGGCAGCGGGCGCACCACCGACGAGTGAAGCGGGGAATCGCTCCACGTGACCGGGCACACGCCCGGCCAGCCGAGCGTCGCCTGACTGAACCCACCGAAGACTTACTCTCATGCGCCGGAGGGAGCCCGTCTCGCCTCCGGCGCATCAGCGTGAGCCGTCGCCGCAGCAACGAGACGCGACGAAGCATCCCGGGCGCCGCTGCGCCCGGGATGCTTCGGTTCGAGGAAGACCCTTCAGGCCGCGAGCGGCCGCGCCGTGACCACGAGGTTGCGCCGGGCGAGGGCGGCGCAGATCACATCGTCGACGGGCCGCACCGCTGTGACGCCGGCGAGCAGGCTCGCCAACCGGTCGACATCCGGTTCGATATGGGCGTCGCGATGGGCCCGCTCGGGGGGCAGCGGCTGAGGCGACGGCGCCTCGTGGTCGCGCAGATCGATCATGGGACGATCCTCGGTGACGGAGTTTCCGCGCAGCGGCTCACAGCGTCGCGACGCGGGTCGGGAGGATGGCGCCGGCATCGGCCAGGCACCGGCTCGGCAGCAGACGGCGGGCCTCGTGGCCGGCGAGCCCGCTGATCGCACCCTCGCAGCCTTCCAGCATCCGCCGTCCGGTCTGGCCGGCGGCGGTGGGCTCGCGCTGCGCCACCGGGCTACCCGCACGTTCGCGCACCGTGACATGCGGCAGGGCAGTGTCGCGAGCGACCAGGGTGGTGTTGCGGGTCGTATCGGCCTGATACACGACGTCGCCGGCGGCGTTGCGCAGCGTGACCTTGGCGGCGCCGAGGCCGGTGATCTCCACCGCGACCGGAACCTGCGCCTTGGCCGCCGGGCGAACCGGGGCCAGACGGTCGCCCTTGATCGCCGCCTGCTCGACGCCGACCGGACGGGCGAGCGCCTCGACCGAGTGCTCGATCAGCGGCTGACCGACCAGAGCCAGGAGCGCGGCCGGAACCGTAATGCCGAAGAAGAAATGCGGGCGGAGCATACGCGTGGCCCTCGCGGCGAAGCTTGAGATTGCTTCCTTAACGCGTATTCACACCAAGTCGTTCCCACGATCGTGCAAGGGCGGGACAGTTCATGCCGCGAATGCCGTGCACCCCGTCAACCTCTCGTTAACCGGCAATGATCCGAGCCAGGACCGGCCGAAGCGGTGCAATTCCGCCACAGGCAACGAAATACGGTCGCTCCAACGGCGGCGTGGAACCAATCTCGTGGGATTCCCGTTGATATGGCAACCCGGCCACCTGGTCCTCCCCGCATTCCCCTTGTGCATTGGCCGGAAACTCTTTCAACGGGCCGGATCCCGATCCGGCCCGTTCTTTTGTATTGAGTGCCTCTTTTTGGGGTGGGCCAAGTCGAGCCGATGTTGTCGGCGGAAAGCGCTGCGCGATCGGCCGACCGGCGGAATACGCCGCGCCACGTCCTTCAGGGCGATTTGCCCCCGGCGGCCAACCGCCTTGGTTGCCGAGAGCCGCCCTCGCGGTGATGGGCTTAACGATCGACGGGCCGAACGATGTGACGCTGTCCAGGATGCGAGGGCGTGGCGCTTTCGGCGGCTCATGCGCGAGCCGGGGCCGTCAGGGCGAAGGACGCCGCCTCCCCCCTTGCGACGATGTCGGACATCAACTCCCGATCGGAGCCTTCCTCGATCCGGGTCGCCTTCCGCTGGCGCAAGACGGCAGGTCGAACCCCGGAACGACGAAATCCCGGCACCCGCCTGTCAGCGGGCCCGGGATTGCGTGTCATCCTCGGCTCACGCTCCGAGGCGGCGCCACCTCAGGCGGTGGCGCGGGCCTCGCGACGGCGCGCGCTCTGCTGGAAGAACAGAGCCTGGCTGATCACCGCCGAGACGTTGGCGGGCTGGAACGGCTTGGCGATCAGGAAGGCCGGCTCGGGCCGCTCGCCGGTGAGAAAGCGCTCCGGGTAGGCGGTGATGAAGATCACCGGCACCTCGAACGACTTCAGCAGGTCGTTGACCGCGTCGAGGCCCGAGGAGCCGTCGGCGAGCTGGATGTCGGCAAGGATCAGGCCGGGGCGCTTGGTCGATGCGAGCTTGACCGCCTCGGTCCGCGTGCGTGCGACGCCCGTGACGTTGTGCCCCAACCCCTCGACCAGAGCCTCGAGGTCCATGGCGATCAACGGCTCGTCCTCGATGATGAGGATCTCGGTCGCCATATCGGCGGCAAGCTCGCGGCCGGCCTCGTCGACGAGGTCGCGGACTTCCGACACGTCGACGCCCAGGATGGTCGCGGCGTCCTCCTCGGAGAAGCCCTCGAGACAGGAGAGCAGGAAGGCCTGGCGCGGCAGCGGGGTGATCTGACCCAGCCGCACCTCAGCCGGGAGATCGTGCTGCGCCTGCTCGGTCTGGCCGTTGACGGAGAGCGAGTTCCAGATCCGGGTGAAGACGCGGAACAGATCGGCCTTGACGTTGGTGCTGCGCCCGAGGGTCTCGGGTTCGTTCACGAGCGTCTCGAGCGTCGCGGCCACGTAGGCATCGCCCGCCACCTGGCTGCCCGTGAGGGCGCGCGCGTAGCGACGCAGGTACGGCAGGTGCTGCACTACGAGTTGTGCTGTCGACATTCAGGTCCCCTTGGTGTTGTCGTTCGCGCGCGGCGGCCCTCATGCCTCTAACGCCCCCCGGACGCATTCGTTCCGGCCCGGCGCGGAACTGACCGCGCCGGTACGCGTTGTCGCCGCAAGCGCGCGACCCGGCATACCGGGCGCCATGGCACCGCCCTGTCCGCATGTCCAGGACGGGCGTAGGGGAATGGCATGAACGATGGCAAGGGGATGCGGGGCCCGGGCGGACAGGGGCCGCAGGCCTCCGGCGAAGAGGACGATCCGGCCGCCGGACCCGGGCAGCCCGCACTCGACCGCAACGTTCAGGGGCGGATCGGCTCGCATCTGCGCGCCATGTATGACGGCCTGATGCAGCAACCCATTCCCGATCGGTTCATCGACCTGCTCGCTGAACTCGAGCGCGGCGCGGCCCCTCCTCCTCCGCCGGCGACACCGGCGACGGACGAAGAGTGACGCACCTCTTCGACACGATGATGACGCCGCTCCTCCCGGAGAGGAGCGGCGCGAAGGCGTCTCGGATCCCGGCGGGAAGCGGCGCCCGCCGTCAGAGCGTCGGCGAGCGGCCCCGCATCAGCCCGACCACGGCCGAGATCGCGAACAGCACGACGGCGACGAAGAAGATGAGCTTGGCCGCTTCGACGGCCGTGCCGGCGATGCCGCCGAACCCGAACAGCGCGGCCACCAGGGCCACGACGAGGAAAGTGACAGCCCAACCCAGCATGGCGTGACCCTCTGATCTGATCTCTCGGCCCGCGGCCGATCATGGTCAGACAACGTCAAGCCTGACTTTGGGTTCCGCTTTGTCGCAGGTGGCGCAACCGGGTTGGACACCCCACATCCCGGTCATGGCCGGTGATGGGGGCCGCGCGGAACTCCGGTTTCGCGCCATACGTTCTCACCGGCGTCTGGATGGAGGGTAAGAGATGATCCGTTCCAATGCCCCGCGTGCCGGCCTCGTGCTGCTCGCCCTGCTGGCGGGTCTTCTCACGGCCTCTCCGATGGTCGTCGCGGGGATCATCGCGGCGCTCGGCCTCGCCGGCGCCCTCGCCGTGGCGGGGTCGCGGGCGCAGGTCCCGGCCCTTGTTCCGGTGCGGGTGCGGGACCGCCGGCGGCGCTGAGCACCGCCCTCCCCTGCCGGCGTCCCTCATCGGAATCCGGCGGGGTGCGGGATCGGCAATCCTGCTTCCGACGCGGCTCGCTCCGCCGCTGCGACGGGATACTTGACAGTCCATATCTGGTCGGACGCCGCTGTGGCGCCGCCTCTGGTCGGCCGAGGCGGGCGCCTGGAGCGCCCGCGCCGGCCGATCAGCGCTGACGCTGCATCTCGCGCTCGCGGTGACGCAGACGTAGCAGCAGATCGACCTGATCGAGAGGGATGGGTTGCCCGTCCACCGTGCGCTCGTAGAGCGAGCGCAGCGTCCGTCCCAGCCGATGCTGCGCCTCGACGCAGATCGCCGGCATGGTCGGATCCTGGAGGGAATCCCGGGACGCACTCACTTCCTGCTTCATCGGACCGCTGGCCCCGTGCCATCGCGCGGATCCGAGGGAAGGTCGATCCGCGCCTTAGACGAACAGTCTCGCGGGATATGGTAAAGAAAGAGTTAAAATTTTCTCTTTGTTCACCATGTCGATGATGGACAAGTCCGTCGTCCGAATCGCCGGTCAAGCTTAACCATACAGAAACGCGTGTCGAGAGCCGTGACGCGCGACAGCGCTCAGGCCTCGGCCGCCTGGAGCAGACGGGCGGCGGCGGCGCGGGCCTCCTCGGTCACCGTGGCGCCGGCGAGCATGCGGGCGATCTCCTCCTGGCGCGGCATCGCGGCGAGGGGCTTGACCCGGGTGGCGACCCGGTCCGAGCCCTTCACGGCCTCCTTGGCGATCAGGAAGTGGGTCGAGGCGCGGGCCGCGACCTGGGGCGCGTGGGTGACCGCGACGGTCTGGACCCGGGCCGACAGCCGGGCGAGGCGGGCGCCGATCGCGTCCGCCACCGCGCCGCCGACGCCGGTATCGATCTCGTCGAAGATCAGCGTCGGGGCCGAGCCCTTGTCGGCCAGCACCACCTTGAGGGCCAGCATGAACCGCGACAGCTCGCCGCCGGACGCCACCTTCATCATCGGGCCGGGCCGGGTGCCCGGGTTGGTCTGGGCCCAGAACTCGACCCGGTCGAGGCCGGCCGGATCGCGGGCCTCCGGATCGGTGACGATCTCGGTGATGAAGCGGGCGCGCTCCAGCTTCAGCGGCGGCAATTCGGCCTGGACCGCCTTGTCGAGGGCCGCCGCCGCCTTGCGCCGGCCCTTGCTCAGGGCCTCCGCCTTCTCGAGATAGGCCGCATCGGCCTTGGCGAGGTCGGTCTCGAGGCGGCCGAGGGCCTCCTCGCCGGCATCGATCACCGCGACGTCGCCCTCGTAGCGCTGGCGGAGCGCCGCCAGGTCGTCGACCGCGACGTTGTACTTCCGGGCCGCCGCGCGCAGGCCGAACAGCCGCTCCTCGACCCGCTCCAGCTCGCGCGGATCGAACTCGGCCGCCTGGAGCGCATCCTCCAGGCTGGTGCGGGCCTCGTCGAGGGCGACGAGAGCGTTGTCGAGGGCGTTGATGCTCGGCTCGACCAAAGCCGGGGCCTGGGCGGCGCGGCGCTCGAGCTTGCGCAAAGCCGCCGAGAGATGGGCGGTCGGCGAGCCCTGGCCGGCGACGGCGTCGAGGGCCTCGTTGAGCTCGCGGGCGACCTTCTCGCCCTGCTGCATCGCCGTGCGGCGCTCGGCGAGCTCGGTTTCCTCGCCCGGCTTCGGATCGAGGGCGGCGAGCTCCTCGACGGCGTGGCGCAGGAAGTCGACCTCCTTGCGGGCGGCCTCGACCCGGGCACGGTGCTCGGTGAGGGCGCTGCGGGCCTGGCGCACCCGGCGCGCGGACTCCGCCACCGCCACCTGGCGGGCGCCGAGGCCCCCGAACGCGTCGAGGATCGCCCGGTGGGTGGTGGAATCGGACAAGGCCCGGTCGTCGTGCTGCCCGTGGATCTCGACGAGCGCCGCCCCGATGGCGCGCAGGACCTGCACGCCGACCGCCTGGTCGTTGACGAAGGCGCGGGTGCGCCCGTCCGCGACCTGAATGCGGCGCAGGATCAGGTCGCCCTCGGTGTCGATGTCGGCGGCCGACGCAAGCACCCGGGCCGGATGGTCGGCGGGCACGTCGAACACCGCGGTGACCTGGCCCTGCGCCTCGCCCTGGCGCACCAGGCGGCCGTCGCCGCGGCCGCCGAGCGCCAGCGTGAAGGCATCGAGGAGGATCGACTTGCCGGCGCCGGTCTCCCCGGTCAGGACGCTCAGGCCTTCGCGAAAGTTCAGCTCGAGCTTATCGATCAGGACGATGTCGCGGATCGCGAGCTGAACCAGCATGCCACCCTTGCCGGGACGTGAAGGAGGAGATCGGGCGGGTATCTACAGCCGAACGGGCCGCGGCGCGAGTGCGCGCCACGGCCGCATGTCTCGGCGGAGCCGCGAGGCTCTTACTGCGCCTCGGCGGTGCGGGTGTCCATCCCGATCACGCCGCGGAACGCGCGGCTGATCCACGATCCCTTCTCCTCGCGCGGCTGCAGGCCGCCGCTCTGGAGCAGGTTGAACGCGTCCTTGTACCAGGGCGAATCGGGGAAGTTGTGGCCGAGCACCGCCGCGGCGGTCTGGGCCTCGCCGGTGATGCCGAGCGCCATGTAGGCCTCGGCCAGGCGCTCCAGCGCTTCCTCGACGTGGCGGGTCGTCTGGTACTTGCTCACCACGTCGCGAAACCGGTTGATCGCCGCCGGGAAGTTGCGCCGCTCGAGGTAGTAGCGGCCGATCTCCATCTCCTTGCCGGCGAGCTGGTCGCGGGTGATCTGGATCTTGGCCTTGGCGTCCGAGGCGTATTCCGAGGTCGGGTACTTCTGCACCAGCTCGGTGAGCGCCACGAGGGCCTTCTCGGAGCGGTCCTGGTCGCGGGTCACGTCCGGGATCTGCTTGTAGTGCGACATCGCCAGCAGGTACTGGGCGTAGGCCGCATCCTTCGAGCCCGGATGGCGCTGCAGGTAGCGCTTCGAGGCGGTGATCGCATCCTCGTAGCGGCCGCCCTCGTAGTTCGAGTAGGCGGTCATCAGCACCGCCTTTCGCGACCAGTCGGAATAGGCGTACTGCTTGTCGAGATCCTCGAACCGCTTCGTCGCGCCCTCGTAGTCGCGGTCCTCGAGCTTGGCGAGGCCCTGGCTGTAGAGCTTGTCGGCCGGGGTGTCGGCCACGACCTCAGGCTTGTACTTCTCGGAGGCGAACGGGTTGATGGAGTCGATCGCGTCGCAGCCGGCGAGCCCGAGGCCGCACGCCGCCAGCAGCACGGTCCGCAGGACGGTCACCTTCGCGTCGCGAAGCGGGTGGGCGAACGGCATTCGGGTTCTTCCCCAAGCAGGCGGCCCTGCACGGCCGCTGATCCACGAGCCCCTTAGCGCAGGCCGGCGCGGCGCGCCAAGCCCGTGACGGCCACGAGCCCGGGAGAGCGGGCGGCCATCGGTCAGGAACCTCTTAACCCTGCGGGGCGAATAGGGCGCCAAAGCGGCGCGAAGAGGCTGACGTTCCACCGCGGCGCGGCGAAAGCGGCCGGCCGTTGCGCGATGGCAACAGCCTGCGGCCACACGATCTCAGAGCTCGGGCGCGTAGACCGCGGCGCCGAGACCGACGCCGAACTCGGCGAAGACCGGCTCGCGGCGGGCGGCGGCGCCCTCGACGATGGCGTAGTTCGACCGGTCGGCGAAGAGGGCGGTCAGCACAGCGACATTGAGGCCGTGGCCACCGCAATAGGACTGGTAGGCGCCGAGGATCGGCAGGCCGGCCAGCGCCAGGTCGCCGACCGCGTCGAGGAGCTTGTGGCGGACGAACTCGTCCGGGTAGCGCAGGCCTTCCGGGTTGACGACGCCGCCGTCGCCGACCGCGACGGTGTTCTCGAGCGAGGCGCCGAGCGCGAAGCCGGCCTTCCAGTAGCGCTCGACGTCGCGCATCATCCCGAAGGTGCGGGCGCGGGCGATCTCGCGGCGATAGGCGGCGGGGGTCAGGGTCATCGCCTTGCGGCTGCGGCCGATCACCGGGCTCTCGAAGTCGATCTCGACGTCGAGGTGGAAGCCGCGCTCGAACGGGCGCAGCTCGGAATAGGCGCGGCCCTTCTCGATCCGGACGGTCTTCAGCACCTTGATGAAGCGGCGGGGCGTGCCGCAGGAGGTGGTGCCGACCGCCTCGATCGCCGCCACGAAGGGGGCGGCGCTGCCGTCGAGGATCGGCATCTCGGGCCCGTCGATCTCGACGAGGCAATTGTCGATGCCGAGCCCGTAGAGGGCGGACATCAGGTGCTCGATGGTGGCGACGGCGCCGGTCTCGCGGTTGCCGATGACGGTGCAGAGCTCGGTGGCGCTGACCTGGGCGTGGTGGGCCTGGATGAGCCGGTCGCGGCCGTTCGGGAGGCCGGTGCGCAGGAAGGCGATGCCGTGATGCGCCTCCGCGGGATGAAGAGTGATCGAGACGGGGTTACCGGAATGGACGCCGATGCCTGAAAGGCCCGCGGCCGAGCGTAGGGTCGTCTGCTGACTTGTTCTCATTACCTCAGCCCTCGGCCGCGACTCACCAGCGTGTCCCGTTGCCGGGCCCACGTTCGAGGCGATCCGTCCGTTGCTTGAAGCCCCTGTGGGTGTCAGTGCCGGCGGGTGGCGCGGCCTTCGCCCTTGTGCGTAGGACAGCTATAGTCGCGCTCTCAAGCACGGCCAAATCACGGATTCTTACGCTCTGTAACAGTCCGGCGGCCCGCCTCCAGCCGCAAAAAACCGTTCTGCATCAAAAGCTTGAACAACGCGTAAACCCCGAGGCCGGGCGGCCTCGGGGTGTGTCTTTTGGGCGGCACCGGGCGCCCCTGTGGCGGCATCGTGGCGGCGTGCGCGCCACCCCGACCCCAGCCGTCCCCGTGGGGTCCGCCGTTCGGGCGAACCCTGCCGGGACGGTCGGCCTCAGTTCGCCTGGCGACGGAGGAAGGCCGGGATCTCGAGCTGGTCGTCGTCCATCATGCGTGTGCCGGCCGGGACCGCGCGGCCCTGGGCGTCGAGGTTGCCCTGCGCCGGGCGGTAGCCCTGGGGCTGGGGCGCGTAGCCCTGCGGGGCATAGGCCTGCGGGGCGGTCTGGCGCGGGGCCGGGGCGGCGTGGTGCTGCATCGGAGCCTGCGGCACCGGAGCCTGATGGAGAGGCGCCTGGGGCATCGGCCGCGGCGCCGGCTGCGGAGCGTGCGCCGCCGGGGCGTGAGCCGGAGCCTGGGCCGGGTGGCCGGCCTCGTCCTCGCGCCGCCCGCCGAAGCCGACGGTGGCGAGGCGGCGCAGCAGCGAGGTGCGCTTGGCGTCCGGGGTCACCTGCTGCACCGGCTCCTCGCCGCGGCTGGCCCGGATCTGGTTCTGGGCCGGCATCGGCAGGTCCTGGACCCGGGGCATGCGCGGCGCGCGCACCACCGCCGGGGACGGCGGGATGAACGGGCCGGAGGCCATCGGCATCTGCGGCTCGGGCGCCGGCGCCGGGGCCGGCTCGTAGACCGGGGCCTGACGCGGCTGGGTCGGGGTGATCTGCACCTCGTCGCGCATCAGGCTGGCGGCCTGGTGAGCGGTCGGCAGCTCCATCCGGACGGGCTCGGGCGCCGCGGTCTGAGCGTGCAGCGGGGCATGCATCGGGGCATGCGCCACCGGCTCCGGCGCCGGGGCCCGCGCTACCGGGGCCTCGGCGGGACGAAAGGAGGCGGTGGAGGGGGGCGCCGACGGGGCGGCGGCCCGGGCCCGCGCCTCGGCGCGCAGGCGCTCGGCGACCTCGGCGATGCGCTGCTCGGTCTGGGCGATCTCCGGCGAGCCGATCGCGTTGGCGTTGATCAGGGCCGGCTCGATGCCGGTCGCGACCACCGAGACCCGGATGATGCCGTCGAGGCTCTCGTCGAAGGTGGCGCCCAGGATGATGTTGGCGTCGGAATCGACCTCCTCGCGGATGCGGGTGGCAGCCTCGTCGAGCTCGTAGAGGGTCAGGTCGTTGCCGCCGGTGATCGAGATCAGGAGGCCGCGGGCGCCCTTCATCGAGACGTCGTCGAGGAGCGGGTTGGCGATCGCGGCTTCCGCGGCGCGGTTGGCGCGCTTCTCGCCCGAGGCCTCGCCGGTGCCCATCATCGCCTTGCCCATGCCGCGCATGATCGCCCGCACGTCGGCGAAGTCGAGGTTGATGAGACCCTCCTTCACCATCAGGTCGGTGATGCAGGCGACGCCCGAGTAGAGCACCTGGTCGGCCATCGCGAAGGCGTCGGCGAAGGTGGTCTTCTCGTTGGCGACCCGGAACAGGTTCTGGTTCGGGATCACGATCAGGGTGTCGACGGCCTGCTGCAGCTCGTTGATGCCCGATTCGGCGGTGCGCATGCGGCGCACGCCCTCGAACTGGAACGGCTTGGTGACGACGCCGACCGTCAGGATGCCCATGTCGCGGGCGGTGCGGGCGATGACCGGGGCCGCGCCGGTGCCGGTGCCGCCGCCCATGCCGGCCGTGATGAAGCACATGTGGGCGCCCGAGAGCTGGTCGCGGATCTCGTCGATCACCTCCTCGGCGGCGGCGCGGCCGACATCGGGCTGCGAGCCGGCGCCGAGCCCCTGCGTCACCCCGATGCCCATCTGGATCACGCGCTCGGCCTTCGACGAGGTCAGCGCCTGGGCATCGGTGTTGGCGACCACGAACTCGCAGCCCAGCAGGCCCGACTCGATCATGTTGTTGACGGCGTTGCCGCCGGCGCCGCCGACGCCGAACACGGTGATGCGGGGCTTCAGTTCGCGGATGTCCGGAGCTTGCAGGGAGATGGCCATGATGCGCGAGCCTCTGATGATCGTTACGTTTCTGATGGCGCCTGACGGCGCCGTTTGCCGTCCCGCCCGCCCGGTGCGGCCCGTTTCCGGGGCCCGCGCCGGGGGGCGATTCCGTTAGAAGCTCTCCCGGATCCAGCGTCCGACCTTGGAGAGGTAGGTGTCCGAGCCGAGACCCGCATGCCCGGTCTGGCCGCGGGGCTCGAAATGCTCGACATGCGAGACCTGGGGGTAGACCAGGAGGCCGACCGCGGCCGAGAAGGCCGGGCCCTTGGCGGCCTCGGGCAGCCCCTTGATGCCGAGCGGCCGGCCGATCCGGACCTGGCCCTGCAGGATGCGGCGGGCGACCTCCGGCAGGCCGACGAGCTGGCTCGCGCCGCCGGTCAGCACCACCCGGCGCCCGGCCTGGGCGGCGAAGCCCGCGTTGCGCAGGCGGTCGCGCACCAGCTCCAGCACCTCCTCGACCCGCGGGCGGATGATCCGCACGAGGTGCGATTTCGGGATGTGGTGCGGCAGGTCGCGCTCGTCCTCGTCGACGCCGTGGACCGCGATCATGTCGCGCTCGTCCGACGCCGTCGCCATCGCGGCGCCGTAGAGGGTCTTCAGCCGCTCGGCCGCCGCCACCCGGGTCGAGAGGCCGCGGGCGATGTCCATGGTGACGTGGTGGCCGCCGACCGCGAGCGCGTCGCAATGGACGAGGTGGCCGCCGGAGAACACCCCGACGCTCGTCGTGCCGCCGCCCATGTCGACCACCGCCACGCCCATCTCCGCCTCGTCGTCGACGAGGGCCGAGAGGCCCGAGGCGTAGGGGGTGGCGATCACCGCCTCGACCCGCAGGTGGGTGTTCTCGACCGCCAGCATCAGGTTGCGGGCGGCGGCGATCTCGGCGGTGACGACGTGCAGGTCGACGCCGAGCCGCTCGCCGAGCATGCCCGAGGGATCGACCACCGCGCTCTGCTGGTCGAGGGAATAGCCGGTCGGCAGGGCGTGCAGCACCGCCCGGCCGGGGCTGATGCTGTGGGTGCTGGCAGCTTCGAGCACCCGCTGCACGTCCGCGCCGGTGACGGCGCCGGTGCGCACCGGGACCTTGGCGTCGAAATGCTGCGAGCCGAGGCGCCCGCCCGACAGGCTGACGATGACCGACTGCACCTCGACCCGGGCCATGCGCTCGGCGGCGTGGACCGCCTGGCGGATCGCGGTCTCGGCCGCCTCGAGATCGACCACGGCGCCGCCCTTGAGGCCGAGCGAGCGCTGGTGGCCGATGCCGATGATGCGGGCGAGGTGGGTGCGGCCGCGCAGGGTCGCGAGCGTCTCGACCGGCTGCAGCTCGGCGACGAGGCAGACGATCTTGCTGGTGCCGATGTCGAGCACCGACAGGGTCGCGCTGCGACGCGCCGAGAGCGGCTTTAAGCGCGGCGTGAGACCGTGCTGGAGGAGACTCATGACGCGACGCTCACGGACAGGAACAGGGAATCGAGGGGGCGGGCGGAACCGGGAAGACCGGCGGGCGTCACGTCTCGCGCGCGGGTCATGTCTCGGTTCCCTTCGGCTTCTTCTGCTTCTTCTGGGCCTCCAGGCGCGCCGCGGCGCCCTCCTCGGTCAGCCGCACCACCACCCGGTCGGGCAGCCGCAGGTCGACCGCGATGATGTCCTTCTCGAGCAGGTTCGACTCGGCCTCGAGCTTGACGAGGCGGGCGACCGCGTCGCGGGCGCCGGCCTCGGGCAGGCGCACGTCGATGCCGTCGAGCTTCAGGGTCCAGCGCCGGCCGGACACCAGGGTGCCGGCCCGGATGCGGGCCTTGAGCGGGCCCGCGGCGTCGAGGAGCGCCAGGTAGTCCTTGGTGCGCAGGTTCGCCTCCTCGCCCACCACCAGCGGCAGGTCGGAGAAGCGGCCGTCGCGCATCTGGTCGATCACCGTGCCGTCGGCGGCGATCACGGCGATCTCGCCGTTGCGCTGCCACAGGGCGCTCGGCTCGCGCTCGGTGAGGGTGATCAGCAGCTCGCGCGGGTAGATCTTGCGCACCGAGACCGCGCCGATCAGCGGCACGGTGGACAGGCGGTCGCGCACGTCGACCACGCTGAGGAAGGGCAGCGAGTTGCGCTGGTCGAGGCCGGCGGCCTTCAGGATCTCGGCCGAGCGCAGCTGCACCAGCCCGGTGATCGTGACCTTGTCGAGGCCGAAGCCGAGGCTGCGCGCCGCCATGTCGGCGGGCGTGCCGTAGCGGGCCGAGATCTCGGCGTAGCCGCCGCCGGACACGAAGCCGGCCGCGGCGACCAGGCCGAAGAACCCGAAGGCCAGGCCCATCCCGAGATGCCGCGGCATCCGCCGCTCGATCGGCACCGCCACCGAGGCACGGCGCGGGCGCAGGAACCGCGGCAGGAAGCGCGCCAGCACGACCCCGCTCGAGCGCGGATCGCGCGAGGGAGCGCCCCAGGCCGGCGCCGTCCCCGGCTGGGGAGCGGGCGTGCCGGCCTCTCCGCCGGCATAGCCGGCGTCGGTCAGCGGCTCAGGGAAGCGTCCACCACCATCCATCGGACGAATTCACCGAAAACGATACCCGGCACGGGCTGCGATCTCCGGCGCGACAAGCGTCCCTCGGTCGTCCGGGCCCGCGCCCCGTGTCGCCCCCGGTGCCGCCGGCGCCCGGTCGGGAGACCGGAGCGTCGTCGGCGAGGGTCGGCACGGCTCACGCCCGGCATCCAAGTGCTTGATGCGCCGTTAACGCCAACTCTCGAACTCGCTGGTAAATATCCGGTAAAGTTTTCGGTCCGCGCACAGGGATCGCGCCCCGGCCTGGGCCCGGTGCGGCCCCGCGGCCTCCCCCGGCGGGGCTCGGCGGCGGGGCCCTCCGGAGGGCCCTGGCCGACCGGGGCCCGGTCCGGTTCCTGGCTGGAAGTTCTTGCTCTGACAGGAGCTTGCGAGCCGTGGCATCGGCTGCCGCCGGGGCAGACCGGGGCCGCGCGCGTCGCGGGGTCATCCGGTTCCCGGGGCCGGCGTGGCGGCATTGCCTCGGTTAAGGCCGGTCATCCCGTCGCAGGGCCGGCGGGCCGCCGAAGCCCGCCCGGGTGGTTAATGCCTCGGGCGATTCGCGACTCAGCGGGCGGGCACGCCGACCCGCTTGATCTCCCAGTGCAGGTCGATCCCGGAGGTCTCGCGCACCCGCGCCCGCACCTCCTCGCCGAGGCCCTCGATGTCGGCCGCCGTGGCGCCGCCGCGGTTGATCAGGAAGTTGCAGTGCATCTCCGACACCTGGGCGCCGCCGCGGGTGAGGCCGCGGCAGCCGGCGGCATCGACGAGCTGCCAGGCCTTGCCCCCGTCCGGGTTCTTGAAGGTCGAGCCGCCGGTGCGCTCGCGGATCGGCTGCGCCGCCTCGCGGGCCGCCGTCACCCGGTCCATCTCGGCCTCGATCAGGGCCCGGTCGCCGGGCCGGCCGCGATAGGTCGCCTGGGTGAAGATCAGGTCGGCGGGCGCCGCGCAGTGGCGATAGGCGAAGCCCATGTCGGCGTGGCTCAGCACGTGCAGGGTCCCCGCGCGGTCGACGGCCCGGGCCTCGACCAGCACGTCGGTGGTCTCGCCGCCATGCGCGCCGGCATTCATCCTGAGCGCCCCCCCGATCGAGCCCGGGATGCCGCGGTAGAAGGCGAGGCCGTCGAGCCCGGCCTCGGCGGAAGCGCGGGCGAGCTTCATGTCGGGCACCGCGGTGCCGGCCCGGATCGTGTCGCCCTCGATGGCGATCGACCCGAAGGCCTTGCCGCCGAGGCGGATCACCAGCCCCGGCACGCCGCCGTCGCGCACGATCAGGTTCGAGCCGAGCCCGATCACCGTCACGGGCACCTCGCGGGGCAGGGCCGCGAGCGCAGCGGCGAGGTCGTCCTCGTCGGCGGGCGTGAACAGCACGTCGGCCGGCCCCCCGACCCGGAACCAGGTCAGGTCGGCGAGGGGATGGTCGGGCAGGAGGCGTCCGCGCAAGCGGGCGGGCTCCAGGGCGGCGAGGATGGCGGCGGAGGTCATGGTTCCGTTCGGGATGATGCAGGATGCCCCTCCCCGCCTGCGGCAGGGCTGTCCGGGGACAAGAAAAGATGCGGGTTTCCCCTCTCCCCGCCCGCGGGGAGAGGGGAAACCCGCGCCCTTTCTTTCCCCGAACAGCCCTGCCGCACGTGGGGAGAGGAGGAGGGGCGGCGTTCCACGATGGAGGCCAGGATGGTCTCGAGGACACCGGTCATGTTGCGGGCGACATCGCCGCTCCAGAAGCCGAGCACGCGCCAGCCCTGCGAGGCGAGCCAAGCCTCGCGTTCACGGTCATAGCCGCTCTCCGCATGCTGGCTCCCATCGCGCTCGACGACGAGCTTGGCTTCGCGGCAGGCGAAGTCCGCGAAGTCGCGGCCGATCGACCGCTGGCGCACGAACTTGGCCTCCGCCAGGCGCCGGTCGGGCAACCGCGACCAGAGCGCCCGTTCGGAATCGGTCTGCGTCCGCCGGAGAGTGCGGGCCCGCGCCGTACCGGGATCGTCGGGGCCGCGCATCGGGGTGTCAGCGCCTCACGCCGCCTTCTCGCCGATCGAGGCGAGCTCGCCCGGCAGCGCATAGGCCCATTGCGTGATGTTGCCGGCGCCGAGGCACACGACGTAGTCGCCCGGCCCCGCGAGCCCGGCGACGATGCCGGCCAGGTCCTCGGTGCGCTCCAGCGCCACGGCGTTGCGGTGGCCGCGGGAGGTGAGGCCCGCCACCAGGGCGTCGCGGTCGATGCCCTCGATCGGCGCCTCGCCGGCGGCATAGACGGGAGCGACGATCACCGTGTCGGCGTCGTTGAAGCAGGTGCAGAAATCGTCGAACAGCGAGGCGAGGCGCGAGTAGCGGTGCGGCTGCACCACCGCGACGACGCGGCCGTCGGTGGAGGCGCGGGCGGCCTTCAGCACCGCCCGGATCTCGACCGGGTGGTGGCCGTAATCGTCGAAGATCTGGCAGCCGTTCCACTCGCCGGTGCGGGTGAAGCGGCGCTTCACGCCGCCGAAATTCGCCAGCGCCTTGCGGATCGCGTCGGGCGACACGCCGAGCTCGTGGGCCACCGCGAGCGCCGCGGTGGCGTTGAGCGCGTTGTGCTTGCCCGGCATCGGCAGGACCAGGTCCTCCATCTCCATCCGGAAGCCGGGGCGGCGGTCGCGGATCATCACCCGGAACCGGCTCTGGCCGCCCTTCAGGTCGACGTCGATCAGGCGAACGTCGGCCTGCGGGTTCTCGCCGTAGGTGATGATGCGCCGGTCCTCGATGCGCCCGACGAGGTCCTGCACCGTCGGGTGGTCGATGCACATCACCGCGAAACCGTAGAACGGGATGTTGTCGATGAAGGCCCGGAACGCGTCCTTGATCGCGTCGAACGAGCCGAAATGGTCGAGGTGCTCGGGGTCGATGTTGGTGACGATGGCGATGTCGGCCGGCAGCTTCAGGAAGGTGCCGTCGGATTCGTCGGCCTCGACCACCATCCAGTCGCCCTCGCCCATGCGGGCGTTGGTGCCGTAGGCGTTGATGATGCCGCCGTTGATGACCGTGGGGTCGAGCTCGCCGGCGTCGAGCAGGGTGGCGACGAGCGAGGTGGTGGTGGTCTTGCCGTGGGTGCCGGCCACCGCCACGCAGGACTTGAAGCGCATCAGCTCGGCCAGCATCTCGGCCCGGCGCACCACCGGCAGGCGGCGCTCGCGGGCGGAGACCAGTTCCGGGTTGTCGCGGCGGATGGCCGTCGAGACCACCACCAGGGCGGCGTCGGCGAGGTTCTCGGCCCGGTGGCCGACGAAGGTGCGGATGCCCTTCTCGGTCAGGCGGCGCACGTTGGCGTTGTCGGACGCGTCCGAGCCCTGCACCGTGTAGCCGAGATTGTGCATCACCTCGGCGATGCCGGACATGCCGATGCCGCCGATGCCGATGAAGTGGATGGGTCCGAGCTGGTTCGGCAGCTTCATGGAGTCGGGGTCCTCTTGGTCTTCTTGTTCGGTGGCCGGCCGCGCGGGCCGGCATGATCGGTGAACGGCCAGAGAGCTTCACGATCGCGCTGGAATCGCGAAGCTCTCTGATTCTTTTTTTGCCGCATTTTCTTCGACGAACCGGTATCCACTTCGTCGGAAAATGCTCTAGCGGGCCGCGAGAGCGGTCTCGACCACCAGGGCGGCGAGGCGCTCGGCGGCGTCGGGCAGGCCGGCGCCCCTGGCGGCGGCGGCCGCCTTGGCGAGCCGGTCGGGGTCGCCGAGCAGCCCGCCGAGATCGGCGGCCAGCCGCTCAGGGGTGAAGTCGGTTTGTGGTTTGGGAAAGGCGGCGCCGATCCGCTCCAGCACCGCGGCATTGGCGGCCTGGTCCTGGTCGAGGGCGCCGGGCAGCGGCACCAGGATCGACGGCCGGCCGATCACCGCCAACTCGGCCACCGTCGAGGCGCCGGAGCGGGCGACGACGAGGTGGGAGGTCGCCATCTTGGCCGGCAGGTCCTTGAAGAACGGCGCCGCCGTGAAGGCGGCGAGCCCCGCGCCCTCGTAGAGCGCCTGCACCCGGGCGAGGTCTTCCGCCCTCGCCTGCTGGATCACGGTGAGGCGGGCGCGCAACGCCGCCGGAAGCCGCACCACGGCCTCGGGCACCACGTCGCTCATCACCCGGGCGCCCTGGCTGCCGCCGAAGGCGAGGAGCTGGAGCGGCGCATCCGGACCGACGCCCGGATAGGGCATCGCCGCCGCCGCCAGTACCGCCGGGCGGACCGGGTTGCCGGTATGGACGCGGCGCGCCCGCGCCTTCACGGGGACGCCCCGCACCTCGGGAAAGCCGGTGGCGATCACCGTGGCGCCGCGGGCCAGGAACCCGTTGGCCCGGCCCATCACGGCGTTCTGCTCGTGCAGGAGCGTCGGCACCCGCAGCATCTGGGCGGCGAGCAGCGGTGGGACCGTCGGGTAGCCGCCGAAGCCGACGACCACCGCAGGGTTGAGGCGGCGAACCTCGCGGATCGCCGCCGCGAAGCCACGCCCGAGGGTCGCGAAGGCGGAGACGCGGCGCAACGGGGAGCGCCCGCTCGACGGGGTGGCGGAGGGGACCGCCACGATCTCCGAGGCCGGGAACTCGCCCGACAACGCCGCGACCCGGCTGTCGGTGGCGAGCACGACCCGGATGCCGCGCTCGCGCAGGCGCAAGGCCAGGGCCTCGGCCGGAAACAGGTGGCCGCCGGTGCCGCCCGCGGCGAGCAGGACGAGGGGCTGGGCGACGGTCATCGGGCGGCCGGGGCGGGGCGGGGCATGGACAGGCGGTCTCCGGTCAGGATCGGCGGCCCCATGTGTCACGATGGGACCGCCAGGTCACCCCTTTGGGTTCTTCACGCCGCGAGGGCCGGCGGGCGGCTCAGTGCGCCCGGCCCTCGTCGCGGTTGAGGAGGGTCGTGCGCGGCCGGCGCCGGGTGAGGGCGACGAGGAAGCCCATCCCGAGGGCGAGCGAGATCAGCGACGAGCCGCCATAGGAGATGAACGGCAGGGTCATGCCCTTGGCCGGCATCAGCCGGGTGTTCACCGCCATGTTGATGCAGGCCTGGAGGCCGAACAGCGCCGTGAGGCCGGTGATGGCGAGCCGGCAGAAGATGTCGTCGCTGCGCCGGGCCAGGATCAGGCCGCGCATCACGATGAAGGCGAAGAGCAGCACGATGCCGATGCAGATGATGACGCCGAACTCCTCGCCCGCCACCGAGAAGATGAAGTCGGTATGGGCGTCGGGCAGGTGGCGCTTGGCGACGCCCTCGCCCGGGCCGGTGCCGAGCCAGCCGCCGGAATTGAACGATTCCTGCGACCAGAAGGTCTGGAAGTTGTCGCCCGAATCCTTGTCCATGAAGCGCTGGATGCGCGCCCGCACGTGGGGCAGGAACTCGTAGGCCGCCGCCACGCCGACGAGGCCGGCGCCTCCGAGCCCGCCGACCCAGAACCAGTGCAGGCCGGCGACGAACACCATCGCGCACCACACCATGGTCACCAGCATGGTCTGGCCGAAATCCGGCTGCAGGATCAGCGGCACGATCGTCATCGGCAGGAGCAGCACGGCCAGCGTGCCGCCCGGCATGTCGCGCCGGCGCGCGCCCTCGGCGAAGGCCCAGGCGGCCAGGATCACGAAGGCGGGCTTCACGAACTCGGAGGGCTGCACGCCGATCGAGCCGAACTGGATCCAGCGATGCGCGCCCTTGATCTCGGGCCCGTACTTCGTCGCCGCGATGCACAGCACGATGCCGAGGGCGTAGGTGACCAGCGCCATGCGGCGGATGTGGCGCAGGGACAGGAACGACACCGCCAGGATCAGGGCGATCGTCGGCAGCAGGTACATCACCTGCCGGTTGAGGAAGTGGAAGGTCGGCAAGCCGAGGCGCTCGGCCACCGGCGGACCGCCGGCCATCAGGAAGACCAGCCCGGCCGTCATCAGGACGCCGAGGCCGGCGAGCAGCGCCCGGTCGACCGTCCACCACCAGTCGCCGAGATGCGAGCGTTCCGCGCGGGACATCATGGCTTGCGTAGGACCCTCGTTCACCAGCCCCGACCATCGGACGGAATGGTAAACCGAGTGTTGCCGCGCCGCCGCGGCGGCGCGGATCCCGCCCGCGCCGTCAGGCCTTGCCGGTCGGGCCTCGGGTCAGCCCTGGAACATCCCGTGCGGCGCCAGCTCGAAATGCCGGGCGTATTCCTCCTCCAGGGTCTCCCACGGCATCAGCATCACGCCGTGCAGCGGCGCGGCGCCCGCCGTCAGGGCGCCGAAGCGCCGCAGGATCAGGGCGAGCTCGTAGGCGGTGATGTCGGGCTTGGGATCGAACCGGTAGAAATGGGTCTCGTTGTCGACCGGCTCGGCGCCGATACCCTTCAGGAGCGACTCGAACATCAGGCGGTCCCCCGTTCCGGCGCGATCCCCGTCGCGCCGCGATGCAAGGTTAGGCCTGAGGGTGAGGCTGCGGCAAATAAACTTGCCGGGAGGGTGCGCTCCGCCTTCCGGCACGGCGTCAGCAGGAAGGCGCTGAGGAGGTGCGGCTCGAAGGGGGCTCGCCGCTCCCACACGGTCCGCGGCGGTCGGGGCGCGATCGTCGTGCAAGATCGGCCCCGCCTCGCGCCGCGCGTTCAATCCCCGTGCGGCCCGCACCACCCCGGCAGGTACGCCGCCTCCTTGGTGCAGGCGAGGACCAGGGCCTCCTTCAGGGCGTCGGTGAAATCGTCCTTGATGACCTTGCGCTTGATGTTCCGGCGCAGGAAATCGGCCCACAGGAACTCGCTGAACGGCGCGTTGTCCTTGGCGAAGCCGCCGGCGCGGCGCAATTCGCCGGCGAGGCTGCGGAAGGGGTCGTCGGCGAGGCCCGCGATGCTCTTGGGCAGGTCGCCGACGTCCCGGCGCACGCCCTCCGTGTCGTAGGGGTGGGTCCAGGCGCGGTGGTCGGCCACGACCCAGAACGCGTCCTTCTCGAGGTGGTGCAGGTCGGCCACCACGGTGGTGAACACGCTCTCGACGCCCTCCTGGTGGAGGGCGAGGGCGAGGTGGTGGTGGTCGATGACGTAGCGGCGGTTCTTCGGCCCGAGCAGCACCGGGATCATGTGCGAGCCGAGAAACGCCTCCCGTTCCTTGTCGTCGCCGATCTCGCGCCAGCGCTTGCGCTTCGCCTCCACTTCCCGGTAGCCGACCGTCATCTGGGTCGGGCGCAGCTCGGCGATCGGAACGCTGTGGAGAATCGGGTCGCGGACGGACATTCGGCTCATCGGGTCTGTTGCGCGCGGGAAGCCCGCGCCGGACCCGGAAAGCTCGGGCACGCCATCCGCAAGGTCAAGGCGGCGGACCGATGCCTCACGGTCTAACGAGCCGCTCGAACCTCGTCCGAACGGCTTAATCCCGGTGCGGCAAAAGATTTTTGCGCCGTGAGCAAGTGCTGACAAAAACACGCTTTTCCCCGGTGCATCGGCCGCTGCGGCAGGGTCGGGCGCGGCCGGCTCGCGCGGGGCGGATGCGCGGCCGGGCATCCTTGACTTGGCTTCGGTTTGCTCGCCAAGAGACGGTCACGAGGTGCCGTCCGCGAGGTGCGGCGCCCCGGCCCGGATCCTGCACCGTCGTCCGTCCCGTCATGGAACTGACGTAGGGACACGGCAGGACACCCGGCAGGTTTCGGCAATGAGGCACAGACAGGGGCCGATCGGCCGGCCCGGGACCGAAGCGGACGCCCCGTCGACGGGGTCGGCCGCATGCGGGGCCCCCGGGATCCGACCGCACCCCGGCGGATGATCGGCGCGCGATGGACACCAACAACCCCCTGACTCAGGGTTCCCTGACCAAGGATTCCCCGGGCAAGCAATCGCCGCCGCGGCGTCGCGGCCTCGCCTGGATCGTCGCGATCCTGCTCGTCGCGGGAAGCGGCCTGGCGATCTGGTTCGTGCCCGCCCTGGCGCCGGTGCGCGAGCGCCTGGAAGCTTTGCTGGTGCGCGGCGAAGGGGCCGAGGGCCAGGCGTCGGAAGCCCGCGTGACCGGCGTGGAGCCGACCTTCCGGCCCTCGAAGCAGCAGCTCGCGAGCTTCGGCATCGAGACCGTGCAGGCGAGGGAGTTCCGGCCCGAGGGCTTCGCGGAAGGGCGGATCGGCGTCAACGAGGACGACAACGTCCCGGTCTACTCACCCTATGCCGGCCGGGTGACCAAGGTGATGGTCAGGGCCGGCGACCGGGTGAAGGCCAACCAGGTGCTGTTCACCCTGGAGGCCGCCGACATGGTCTCCGCCCTCAACGATTACCAGGCGGCACAGAACGCGCTCGCCAAGAACTCCGCGCTGCTCAAGCTCAACCAGACCGTCGCGGCCCGGCTCCAGGAGCTGTTCCAGGCCAAGGCGGTGGCGCTGAAGGACTGGCAGCAGGCGCAGAACGACGTGATCGCCGCCCAGAGCGACCAGCGCTCGGCGGAATCGGCCCTCCAGGCGGTGCGTAACCGCTTGCGCATCCTCGGCAAGTCGGATGCGGAGATCGACGCCTTCGCGCGGAGCGGCGTGATGAGCCCGGAGACCGAGATCCGCGCGCCGATCGCCGGCACCATCGTGCAGCGCAAGGTGGGTCTCGGCCAGTATCTCGGCTCGGGCAGCGACCCGGCCTTCGTCATCGGCGACCTCTCGACGGTCTGGCTCGTCGCCAACGTGCGCGAGACCGAGGTGCCGCGGATCAGGCTCGGCCAGGAGCTGGAGGCCAGCGTGATCGGCTTCCCCGACCGGGTGTTCAAGGCGCGCATCAGCTACATGGCGGCCTCCCTCGACCCGGCGACGCGGCGCCTGCCGGTGCGGGCCGAGATCGATAACGCCGAGGGCCTGCTCCGGCCCGAGATGTTCGCGACCTTCACGATCCTCACCGGCCGCGACGAGAGCGCCCCGGCGATCCCGGCCTCGGCGATCGTCTACGAGGGCGCCCGCGCGCGGGTCTGGGTCGAGCGGCCGGACGGCACGATCGTGTCGCGCAAGGTCGTCCTCGGCCTCACCGGCGGCGGCCTCGTCCAGGTGGTCGATGGGCTGAAGGTCGGCGAGCGCGTGGTGACCCGCGGCAGCCTGTTCATCGACCGGGCCGCCTCCGGCGACAAAGCCTCCTGATCGCCGGCTTCCCGGAGACTGCGCCCGCATGAACCGCCTGATCGACTTCGCCCTGCGCCAACGGGTGCTGGTGCTGCTGCTGTTCCTGGCGATGCTCGGGATCGGCTATGCCAGCTTCCAGCAGCTCAACATCGAGGCCTATCCGGATCCGGTGCCGCCGCTCGTCGACGTCATCACCCAGAATCCCGGCCAGTCGGCCGAGGAGATCGAGCGCTACATCACCATCCCGCTCGAGGTGCAGCTCGCCGGCATCCCCAACGCGACGGTGACGCGGACGATCTCGCTGTTCGGCCTGTCGGACGTGAAGATCCAGTTCACCTACGACTTCACCTACCAGGAGGCGCTGCAGCGGGTGCTCAACCGGCTGTCGCAGCTCCAGCCCCTGCCGAACAACGCCCAGCCGCAGATCTCGCCGACGAGCCCGATCGGCGAGATCATGCGCTACCAGGTGATGGGCCCGCCGGGCTTCTCCTCGACCGACCTGAAGACCCTGCAGGACTGGGTCTTGCAGCGCCGCTTCAAGGCGATCCCCGGCGTCGTCGACGTCTCGGCCTTCGGCGGCAGGACCAAGGAGTTCGAGGTCGCGGTCGACCTGCACAAGCTCCAGGCGCAGGGCCTGACCCTGGTCCAGCTCGTCTCTGCGCTGAACAATTCCAGCACCAACGTGGGCGGCCAGACGCTGAACGTCGGCGAGCAATCGGCGGTGGTGCGCGGCGTCGGCCTGATCCGCGACATGGACGACATCCGCAACACCATGATCAGCCAGATCAACGGCGTGCCGGTGCTGGTGCGTGACGTGGCGGAGGTCCAGGTCAGCAACGCGCCGCGCCTCGGCATCGTCGGCCACGAGAACAACGGCGACATCGTCGAGGGCATCGTGCTGCTGAGCCGCGGCGGCAAGAGCCTGCCGACCATCCAGCGGGTCGAGGCCGAGATCGAGAAGATCAACGGCTCGGGCATCCTGCCGCCGGGCGTGAAGGTGGTGCCGCTCTACGACCGCAGCGCGCTGATCCACACCACGACCCACACGGTGATGCACAACCTCGTCTTCGGCGTGGTGCTGGTGTTCCTGGTGCAGTGGCTGTTCCTCGGCAGCCTCAAGAGCGCGATCATCGTCGCCGCCACGATCCCGTTCGCGCTGGGTTTCGCCATCGCCATCATGGTGGCGCGGGGCGAATCGGCCAACCTCCTGTCGCTGGGCGCGATCGATTTCGGCCTCATCGTCGACGCGACGGTGATCATGGTCGAGAACATCTTCCGCCACCTCGCCGAGCACAAGGGGCCGGCGAAAGCCGGCAGCGGGCTCAAGATCGGGCTGATCGCCTCGGCCGCCCGCGAGGTGAACCGCGCGATCTTCTTCTCGGCCTCGATCATCATCGTCGGCTTCCTGCCGCTCTTCACCCTGACCGGCGTCGAGGGCCACATCTTCGGGCCGATGGCGAAGACCTACGCCTACGCGCTGGTCGGTGGCCTCATCGCCACCTACACGGTGTCGCCGGCGCTCTCGGCGCTGATCCTGCCGAACCACGTCGAGGAGCGCGACACCATCGTGGTGAAGGTGCTGCGCGCCCTGTTCCGGCCGCTCCAGGGCTTCACCCTGAACAACCGGATCCTGACGATCCTGGTGACGGTGGCGATGCTCGGCTGCACGGGCCTCGCGATGCGCACGCTCGGCCTCGAATTCCTGCCGACGCTGGAGGAGGGCAACCTCTACATCCGCGGCACGATGCCGGCCTCGATCTCGCTGGAGGCGGGCAACCCCTACGTCGAGCGGATGCGCAAGCTGATCGGCTCCTACCCGGAGGTGACCACGGTCGTCTCGCACCAGGGCCGGCCCGACGACGGCACCGACGCCACCGGGTTCTTCAACGTCGAGATCTTCGCGCCGCTGAAGCCCGCCGACCAGTGGCGGCCGGGCGTCACCAAGGAGACGCTGATCGAGGAGATCTCGGGCCGCCTGCGCGAGGAATTGCCCGGCATCGAATTCAACTTCTCGCAATATATCCAGGACAACGTCCAGGAGGCAGCCTCGGGGGTGAAGGGCGAGAACTCGGTCAAGGTCTACGGCACCGACCTCGAGCAGATCACCCGCACCGCCAACGAGGTGAAGGCGGCGCTCGCCACCGTGCCGGGGGTGACCGACCTCGCGGTGTTCACCTCGCTCGGCCAGCCGACGGTGCGCATCGACATCGACCGGGCCCGGGCCGCCCGCTACGGCCTGGCGCCCGGCGACATCGCCACCACGATCTCGGCGGCGATCGGCGGCCAGACCGCCGGCGACCTCTACGAATACGGCAGCGACCGCCACTTCCCGATGCGGGTGCGGCTGGCGCCGGACTACCGCCGCTCGCTCGAGACCATCCGCAACATCACGGTCGGCGTGACGCCGGCGAGCGGCGGCGTGATCCAGGTGCCGCTCTCGGAGATCGCCCAGGTCCAGCTCGTCTCCGGCGCGGCCTTCATCTACCGCGAGAACCAGGAGCGCTACATCCCGGTCAAGTTCAGCGTGCGCGGGCGCGACCTCGGCGGCGCGGTGATCGAGGCGCAGCGGCGCGTCGCCGAGCAGGTCGAGCTGCCGGCCGGCTACCACCTCGAATGGGTCGGCGAGTTCAGCAACCTGCAGGGCGCCATCGCCCGGCTGAAGCTGGTGGTGCCGCTGACGATCGGGCTGATCGCGCTGCTGCTCTACGTCAACTTCGCCTCGCTCACCGACACCCTGCTCACCTTGAGCGTGATCCCGATGGCGCTGATCGGCGGCATCTTCGCCCTTGTCTTCACCGGCACGCCGTTCTCGGTCTCGGCGGCGATCGGCTTCATCGCGCTGTTCGGCATCTCGACCATGGAGGGCGTGATCCTGCTCTCCTACTGCAACCAGCTGATGGACGAGGGCTGGGCGCGGGCGGAGGCGATCCACCAGGCCGCCGACGTGCGGATGCGCCCGGTGATGATGACCTGCGTGGCGGCCTGCGTCGGCCTTTTACCCGCCGCGATCTCGACCGGCATCGGCTCGCAGGTGCAGAAGCCCCTGGCGCTGGTGGTGGTGGGCGGCATCCTGCTCGCGCCGATCCTGATCCTGGTGGTGCTGCCGGTGCTGATCGCGGCGTTCTCGCGCCACCGTCCGCGCGTGCCTGTGGCCGCCGCGCGACAGCCGGAGCCGGCGGAATGAGCGAGATGCAGGTCGGATTCGCCGTGCCCTCCCCCGACGTGAAGCTGCCCCTGTCCATGCGCGCCCGCCTGCGCCTCCCGACCGCCATCCTGGTGCCGCCGCGCATCGCCGTGCCGCCTTCCGGCCAGGCGCCGGAGGACGGGCACGCGGGTGACGCGGCATCGGGCCAGGGTGATCGGGGTCAGGACGCGCGGGACCGTGCCGCGCCGCGCCCCTCCGCCCGCACCGCCGCCCGCATCCTGGCGGCGGCGCTCGCCGCCGGCTCGGCCTCGGCCTGCATGGTCGGGCCCGACTTCCAGGGCGCGACGCCGCCGCCGGTCGCCGCCTACACCCGCGAGGGCCTGCGCAACCCGGCCCTGACCGAGCAGGACCGGAAGAACGGCGGCATCGGCCAGACCTTCGCGCAGGGGCGCGACGTGCCGGGCGAGTGGTGGACGCTGTTCCGCTCCCGCGCCCTCGACAGCCTGGTGGCGGAGGCGCTCGCCCGCAACCCGACCCTCGACGCCGCCCAGGCCACCTTGCGCGCCGCGCGGGCGACGACCGAGGCGCAGCGCGGCGCCCTGTTCCCGCAGGTCGCCTTCGGGGCGCAATCCTCCTACAACAAGGCGCCGGGCGGCGACCTGCAATCGCCCCTCAACGACAATTCGCTGCTCTACAGCCTCGTCACCCCGCAGGTGACGGTGAGCTTCGTGCCGGACGTGTTCGGCGGCACCCGCCGGGCGCTGGAATCGCAGGCGGCGCAGGCGGAAGGCCAGCTCTGGCAGCTCGAGGCGGCGTATCTGACGCTGACCACGAACGTCGTCGCGGCCGCGATCCAGGAGGCGTCGCTGCGTGCCCAGATCGCCGCGACCGAGAAGGTGATCCAGGCCCAGACCGAACTCCTCAACCTGATCACCAAGCAGTCGAATGCCGGCCAGGTCGCCGGCGCCGACGTGGTGCAGCAGACCGCACTGCTTGCCCAGTCGCAGCAATTGCTGCCGCCGCTGCAGCGGGCGCTGGCGCAGCAGCGCAACCTGCTGACGGCGCTCGCCGGCCGCTTCCCGAGCGAGGAGGTGAGCCAGACCTTCACCCTCGCCTCGCTGCACCTGCCCCGCTCGCTGCCGGTGAGCCTGCCCTCGCGGCTGATCGAGCAGCGGCCGGACGTGAAGGCGGCGGAGGCGGCGGTGCACGCGGCGAGCGCCCAGGTCGGCGTCGCGATGGCGAACCGCCTGCCGCAATTCACCATCTCGGGCGCGGTCGGCGCCAGCGCGACCAATTTCGCCGCCCTGCTCAACCCGGCGGCGAGCCTCTGGACCATCGCCGGCGCGGTGGCCCAGCCGCTCTTCGACGGCGGCACGCTGTTCAAGCGCCAGCAGGCGGCGGAGGAGACCCTGGTCGCGGCCCAGGCGCAGTACCGCGCCACCGTCATCACCGCCTACCAGAACGTCGCCGATGCGCTCCGCGCCCTCCAGGCCGACGGCCGTGCGGTGGCCGCCGCCAACGCCGCCGTCTCGGCGAGCCGGCAGAGCGTGGAGCTGGTGCGCAAGCAGTTCGGCCTCGGCGCGGTCAGCAGCGCCTCGCTGCTCATCACCCAGTCGGCCTACCTGCAGGCGGTGGTGACCCAGGCGCAGGCCCAGGCCAACCAGTACGCCGACACCGCGGCCCTGTTCCAGGCGCTCGGCGGCGGCTGGTGGAACCGGCGCGACGTGAAGCCGGCGCGCGACCCGAAGGATCCGGCGCCGTTCCTGTAGGGGACTGCCTCGGTGCCCGCTCGATTCTGGGCCTGGGCGCGTCTTGGCGTCGGCGCCAGACCACAGGCACGATGCGTCGAGCAAGGCCCTCATGCCCTCGCGCCTTGGCATCGACGCGTCGATGCCAAGGCGTCCGGCGCATCGGCGCCGGCACCCATTCGGGCCTGCCTCGCGCCGTCGCACGGGGCCGTTCGACGGCGCGGCGGGATCAGAGGCCCAGCAGCCCCGGCAGGCCGCCGATATCCTTGATCTGGTGGGTGGCGTAGCCGCTGCACAACGGCTCGTGGTTGCGGTCGACGTGGACGCGGGCGCCGAAATCCATGTCGGCGGCGGTCATCAGGTCGTAGCGGAACGACGAGGAGACGTGCATCACCTCCTCCGCCTTCACCCCGAGCGTGTCGAGCATGACCTCGAAGCCGCGCATGTGCGGCTTGTAGGCGCCGGTCTCCTCGGCGGTGATGACGGTGTGGAACGGGGCCTTCAGGCTCCGGATGCCGGGCGGGATCAGGTCGATCATCGAGTTGGTGAGCCCGACGAGGGGGAATTCCTGGGCCACCCGCATCAGCGGCGCGACCACGTCCGGGTGCGGGCCCCAGCTCGGGATCGCGGCGTAGATCGTGTCGGCGTCGCTGTCGCGGTATTCGATCCCATTGCGCTTGCAGGTGCGGATGAGGGCGTTGGCGACCACGTCCTTGTAGGGCTTGAAGTCGTGCAGCACCTCGTCGAGCCGGTATTGCGAGAAGTCCCGGACGAAGCGGTCCATCGCCGCGGGGCGGACGCGGTCGGCGTAGAGGGCGCGGGCCGCGGGCGCCATCTCGAAGTAGATGAGCGTGCCGTAGCAATCGAAGGTGATGAACTTGGGCTTGAAGGCGGCCATCGACGTGTGTCCCGGGATGTGAGGCAGGGCGCTGACGGAGATCGACGATAAGGGCCGGGATGACGGAGCACGCGCCTTTGTCGCCCGGCTTCGTGGCACGCCGCTGCCGTCGCGGGTGCGGAACGCAGCAGGTTCTGCCGCCCCGCCAGCGGACCACCCCACCCGACCTCGGACCGCCGCCCGCACCCGCCCCATCGCCGGAGAGCCCGAAATGCGGCAGGATCGCCCCGGGAAGAATGCGGGCGGAGGAACGGCAGCCATGGGAGCGCGCACGACACCGACGGCCCGGTGGCGCCGCGCCGCCCTGGCCCTCGCCACCCTCGCGGCGCCCGCCCTCGCCGCCGCCTGGCTCTGGTCGTCCCTCCCTCCCCTCGACCTCACCGCCGCCGAATCCCGCTCCACGGTCGTCCTCGACCGGACCGGCACGCTCCTGCGTCCCTTCGCGACGGCCGACGGCCGCTGGCGGCTGCCGCTCGACCCGGCTTCGGTCGATCCGCGCTTCCTCGCCCTGCTGACCGCCTATGAGGACCGCCGCTTCCGCGCCCATCCGGGCGTCGATCCGCTGGCGCTCATGCGCGCCGCCGGGCAGTGGCTCGCCGCCGGGCGGATCGTGTCGGGAGCCTCGACCCTGTCGATGCAGGTGGCGCGCCTCGTCGAGCCGCGGGGCGCGCGCTCGCTCTCGGCCAAGCTGCGCCAGATCGCCCGGGCGGTCGACCTGGAGCGGCGCCTCGGCAAGGACGGGGTGTTGCGGCTCTACCTGGCGCTGGCGCCCTATGGCGGGCCGGTCGAGGGCCTGAGGGCCGCGAGCCTCGCCTATGTCGGGCACGAGCCGGCCCGGCTCACGCTGGCCGAGGCCGCCCTGCTGGTGGCGCTCCCCCAGGCGCCGGAGGCGCGGCGGCCCGACCGCTTCCCTGAGGCCGCCCGCCGGGCCCGCGACCGGGTGCTCGACCTCGCGGCCGCAAGCGGCGTGGTGCCGGCGGCGGAGGCCGAGGCGGCCAAGGCCGAGCCGGTGCCGCATTCCCGAAAAGCCTTCCCGATGCTCGCGGCCCACGCCGCAGAGGGGGCCGTGGCGCAGGAGCCGGGCCGGGCCGTCCATCGTCTCACCCTCGAGGCCCGCTGGCAGGCGCGGCTCGAACCCCTGGTGGCGGAACGCGCCGCATCCGTCGGCCCCGGCCTGTCGGCGGCGCTCCTCGTCATCGACAACGCCACCGGCGAGGTGCGGGCCCAGGTCGGCAGCGCCGGCTACCTCGATTCCACCCGCTCGGGCGCCATCGACATGACCGGGGCGGTGCGCTCGCCGGGCTCGGCCCTCAAGCCCTTCATCTACGCCATGGCGTTCGAGGCGGGCCTCGCCCATCCCGAGACCCTGATCGAGGACCGCCCGTCGCGCTTCGGCGCATCCTACGCGCCGGAGAACTTCGACCTCACCTTCCAGGGCACGGTGACCGCGCGGCGTGCGCTGCAGCTCTCCCTCAACGTGCCGGCGGTGGAGCTGATGGAGGCGGTGGGGCCGGCCCGCTTCATCGCCCGCCTGCGCAGCGCCGGGGCCGGTATCGTCCTGCCGAAGGAGGCCGCGCCCGGCCTGCCGGTGGCGCTCGGAGGCCTCGGCATCACGCTCGCCGACCTCGCCCGGCTCTATGCGGGCATCGCCCGCGGCGGCACCGTGCCGGTGCTGAGGCGCCGCCTCGACGCCCCGGCGGATGCGGCGATCCTGCCGCGCATCGCCGAGCCGGTGGCGGCCTGGTACGTCGCCGACACCTTGCGGGGGACCCCGCCGCCGGAGAGCGCCCTGCCGAACCGGATCGCCTACAAGACCGGCACCTCCTACGGCTACCGCGACGCCTGGGCGGTGGGCTTCGACCGGCGGTACACCGTGGCGGCCTGGCTCGGGCGGCCGGACGGGGCCGGGGTGCCGGGGCTCGTCGGGCGGGTCGCGGCGGCACCGCTGCTGTTCGACGCCTTCGCGCGGCTCGGCGGGGAGCCCGAGCCGGTGCCGCGCCCCCGCGACGCCCTGGTGGCCACGACCGCCGCCCTCCCCCCTCCCCTGCGCGCCTTGCGCCGCGAGGCCGGCCCGACCGACCGCCTGCGCATCGCCTACCCGCCGGACGGGGCGCGGATCGATCTTGGCGCACAGGAGGGGGTGCCAGCCGGCCTCGCCCTCAAGGCGCTCGGCGGGACCCTGCCGCTGACCTGGCTCGTCGGCGGAATACCGGTGGCCGAATCGGACCGGCGCCAGGCCGAGTGGCAGCCCGACGGCGCCGGCTTCGTGCGCATCTCGGTGCTCGACGCGGGCGGCGCGAGCGACAGCGTGATGGTGCGGATCGAGTAGGGTCGCACACGTTTTCGCGAGGATGGCGCTGCGTCAGCGGCGGATCGTTTCGCGCTCGTCCCCGTTCCTCCCCCGTGGAAGCGTGGCGCGATGACGCGCCGGGCATGAGCCGAGTGTGCGTCGCATGGCGGATGGGCGAGACGATCGTGGGCGGGCCCTGCCGATGAAGCCGGCCCGGGTCCAGGCCGCCGAGACCCCCGGCGATGGGCTGGCGGCGCCGCTGGTCATCGCCGCGGTGATCGTGGCGGCCCTGTATTTCGGCCGCGAGATCCTGATCCCGATCGCCATCGCGGTGCTGCTCAGCTTCGTCATCGGGCCGCTGGTGGCGCTGCTGCGCAAGCTCCGGCTCGGGCGGATCCCCTCGGTCGGCGTCGCGGTGCTGCTGCTCCTCGCCGTGGTGGCGGGATTGGGCGGCCTCATCGGCATGCAGGTCGCCGACCTCTCGACCGGCCTGCCGCGCTACCAGCGCACCATCGCCCAGAAGGCCGAGAACCTGAAGGCCGGGCCGCTCGGCGACCTCGCCGGCTACCTGCGCAGCATCAACCACCAGATCCAGCAGGCCGGGGCCCCGGAGCAGAAGCCCCAGGAGCAGAAGCCGGAGCAGAAGCCCGCGCCCGGCAAGCCCGCCCCGCCGCCCGCGGTGCAGAACCCCGACAAGCCGGTGCTCGTCGAGGTGCGCGACCGCGACCCGAGCCCGGTCGAGCTCGCCGAGAAGGTGCTGTCGCCGGTCCTCTCGCCGCTCGCGACGCTCGGCATCGTCTTCGTGGTGCTGATCTTCATCCTGGTCCAGCGCGAGGACCTGCGCGACCGGATGATCCGCCTCGTCGGCTCCAGCGACCTGCACCGCACCACCGTGGCGATGGACGACGCGGCGCGGCGCCTGAGCCGGTTCTTCCTGGTCCAGCTCGCGCTGAATGCCGGGTTCGGCCTCGTCATCGGCACCGGGCTGTGGCTGATCGGCGTGCCGAACCCGATCCTGTGGGGCATCTTCACCGCGCTGATGCGCTTCGTGCCCTATATCGGCGCCTTCCTGTCGGCCGTACTGCCGCTGGCGCTCGCCGCCGCGGTCGATCCGGGCTGGAACATGGTGCTGGCGACCGCCGCCCTGTTCATCGTGCTCGAACCGCTGGTCGGCCAGTTCATCGAGCCGCTGCTCTACGGCCACTCGACCGGGCTGTCGCCCTTCGCGGTTCTGGTCTCGGCCCTGTTCTGGACCTGGCTGTGGGGACCGGTCGGGCTCCTGCTCTCGACGCCGCTCACCGTCTGCCTCGTGGTGCTCGGCCGCCACGTCGACAAGCTCGAATTCCTCGACGTGCTGTTCGGCGACCGGCCGGCGCTCACTCCGGTCGAGAACTTCTACCAGCGCATGCTCGCCGACGACCCGGACGAGGCGCAGGAGCTGGCGGAAGCCATCCTCGCCCAGTGCTCGCTCTCCTCCTACTACGACGAGGTGGCGCTGAAAGGCCTCCAGCTCGCCGCCACCGATGCCCGCCGCGGGGTGCTGACCGAGAGCCAGCTCGACCGCATCCGCGTCGGCATCGCCCAGCTGATCGAGGATCTGTCCGATCGCGGCGATGCGGCCCCCGACACGAAGCCGACGCTCGCCGGCCGCCTCCTGTCGGGCCGCCAGGACGAGGGGGCGCCGTGCGAGGCCGCCCCGGCGGTGCCCGACGCGCCCGCCCCCGACCAGCTGCCCGAGGCGTGGCGGCGCGAGGGCGCGATCCTGTGCGTCGCCGGCCGCGGCCCCCTCGACGAGGCGGCCTCGATGATGCTGGCCCAGCTCCTCGGCAAGCACGGCTTCGGCACCCGGGTGGTGCCGTTCGAGGACGTCACCCGCTCCGGCATCGCCGCCCTCGACGCGGCGGGGGCCCGGATGATCTGCATCTCCTACCTCGAGATCAGCGGCACGCCGGCCCATCTGCGCTACCTCGTGCAGCGCTTGCGGCGGCGGGCGCCGGAGGCGCAGGTGCTGGTGGGCCTGTGGCCGGCGGACGACGCAGTGCTGACCGATCCCGACGCCCGCGCCACCCTGGGCGCCGACCATTACGCGGTCTCCCTGCGCGAGGGCGTCGAGGCCTGCCTGGAGGCGGTGCGGGACGCGCCGGCGGGCCGCCCCGCCCCGGTCTCCGCCGCGCCGCCCGAGCCCCGCCCGGAACGGGCGCCGGAACGGGCCGAGGTCTGACGCCGGGGCTTGACGCCGGAGCCGCGCCGTCCTTTCGATCGGGCAAGAGCGGGCCGCGGGCCCGCCGAGCGGTTGAGCGGGGACAGCATGAGCGTGGTGGATTTCGCGCGGTTCGTGGACGAGCTCGCCACCCAGTCGGGTCAGGCCATCCTGCCGTTCTTCCGCGCCTCCTTCGCCACCGAGGACAAGGCCGCCGGCACCGCCGCGTTCGATCCGGTCACCGAGGCCGACCGGGCCGGCGAGGCGGTGATGCGCCAGCTGATCAAGCGCAGCTTCCCCGACCACGGCATCCTCGGCGAGGAATTCGGCTCCGAGCACGCGGACGCGGAATACGTCTGGGTGCTCGATCCCATCGACGGGACCCGCGGCTTCATCGCCGGCCTGCCGATCTGGGGCACCCTGATCGGGCTCACCCGCGGCGGCGTGCCCTGCTACGGCCTGATGAACCAGCCCTTCACCGGGGAGCGGTTCTTCGGCGACGGCGAAGCCGCCCATTACCAGGGCCCGCACGGCACCCGCCGCCTGCGCACCCGCCGCAAGGCCGATCTCGCGGACGCCATCCTGCACACCACCGATCCGCGCCTGTTCGGCGTGGGCACCGCGGACCGGCGGGCCTACGAGCGGGTCGAGACGGCCACCCGCCTCGCCCGCTACGGCGCCGATTGCTACGCCTACGCGATGCTCGCCGCCGGCCATATCGACCTCGTGGTCGAGGCCGCGCTGAAGCCCTACGACATCGTGGCGATGATCCCGGTGATCGAGGGCGCCGGCGGCGTCGTGACGACCTGGGAGGGGGATTCCGCCGCCAAGGGCGGGCGGATCGTGGCAGCCGGCGACAAGCGGCTGCACGAGGCGGCCCTGGCGCTCCTGAACGCCGATTGATCGCTCGGCGATCGCTCCCGCAACGCGATTCCGGAGCGCGATTCCGGACAGTACCGTCCGGAATCGCGTCGGAGGCCCGCACTCGTCCGGGACAGGGTGGATTGGCGGGGGCAGACCGCATGCGGGAGCGGAACGCCCCTGCGACGATGACGCACGCCGCCATGTTTTCCCCGTCGAGCGGTGTCCGGTCGATCACACCGCATTCCGGCTCGACTTGGTCGCCCTGATCGTCCGCCGCCCTCTGCTGGATCGGAATTCAAGTCGTCGCTGACGATGCAGCATCTCTATATTTGTCATTATCAGGAATAAAATCCAAGTTTCCGGCCAGGCAGTTGCGCGCCCCACTGGTCGTCGCGGCGACGAACTGGTAGCCGGATGCTGCATCTGATTTGCGAGTACCTCGCACGCGGCCTAGGCCTTGATGAAGACGCTGTTCTCTACCGACGATCTGAAGTCCAGGAAGAAATTCCAGACCTATCTCGACATCGTGCAGGACCGCTTCGTCCCGAGCGTGTGCCGGACGATCGGCGACGGCGTCTTCCGCACGCATCTCGAAGGCGCGGAGATCGGCGGCATGCTGGTCACGCGGACGACCTTCAACGGGCAGGCCGTCGACATGACGCCGCAGACGATCCGCCGCCACACCAAGCAGGATACGCTCGCCATCATCCTGCGATTGTCCGGCTCGGCGCGAAGCCGCCAGTACGACCGGACGGTGGTGCAGCAGCCCGGCGACATCACGGTCTTCGACCGCAACAAGCCGCTCTCCTACGAGTTTCCCGACCCGACGAGCTCCCTGCTGATCGAGCTTCCGCGCGAGCGGCTGGAGAGCGTGCTCGGCGGGGCCGCGCTCTATGCGGGCCTGACCGTCGGGGGCAGCCTGCCCGGCGCGTCCCTGGTGCGCACGTTCTTCGAGGACCTGATCCGCGTGCACGAGCAGATGAGCCCGGACATGGCCGAGCGCATGGCGCGGATCGGCATCGACCTCGTCGTCGCCAGCCTCGCCGAGCGGATGGCGCGGGAGACCCCGCGCCCGCTCCAGGGCACGGTGATCGTGCAGCGGGCGAAAGCCTACATGGAGGCCAATCTCGGTGATCCGACCCTCGACCCGCCGCAGCTCGCGGCGGCCGTGGGGGTGTCGCTGCGCCACCTGCAGCAGCTGTTCCACGAGCGCGGCCATCTCGTCGCGGACTGGCTGTGGCACCGCCGGCTGGAGGCCGCCGCCCGGCGGCTCGCCGATCCCGGCCACGCGCATCTGTCGATCGGAGCGCTGGCCTATGGCTGCGGCTTCGTCAGCCAGGCGCATTTCTCCCGCCGCTTCAAGGACCGCTTCGACGTCACCCCGAGCGAGTACCGGCGGATGGCGCTCGCCTCCGCGGCGTGAACCGGCGATCGTTCCGGGGCCGCGCCCGATCGCGCTGCAACACGGGATACGACAGGGCCGGACGCGGCGCCGACGCCCCCATGATCCGTCTTGCACCGGTCGCCCATCGGCGGCGCGGCCTCCCGCGTCGTGGTCCGTGGCGGGACCGCCGGGCGCGGCGCGCGATCCGTCGGTGGTGCCGCATCCTCCGCGACGGGCCGGGCTCCGCCTCGTCGGGACACGCTCTAAAGCGGGCCGCCGTCGCACAGGGCCCGGCGCACGACCGGCGGGGAGAGGCGGACCGTGCGCGCCGTCTCCCGCGCGAAGGACGCGTCGAGGGAGGCCTCGAAGGCCTGCACCAGGACCGGGTCGAGCCGGGTGGGGGCCATCTCCCGCAGGATCGCCAGGGCGTCGGCGCGGGTCATCCACGTGCGGTACGGCCGCAGCTCGGTCAGTGCCGCGTAGATGTCGCACACCGTCGTGAGCCGGACGAGCTCCCGGATGGCGCCGCCGGCGCGCCGGTCCGGATAGCCCGACCCGTCGAGCATCTCGTGGTGGTGGCGCGCCACCGCCAGCACGATCGGGTCCCGCATCCCGGATTCGAGCAGGATCTCATGGCCGATGGCGGCGTGGGTCCGCATCAGGGCCATCTCCGCCGCGGTCAGCGCGCCCGGCTTGTCGAGGATCGCCCGCGGGATGCGGGCCTTGCCGATGTCGTGCAGCAGGCCGGCACGGACCAAGGTGACGCAATCGCGGTCGGACAGGCCGAGATGGTGGGCGAAGTTGGCCGCCAGGCCGGCGACGTGCAGCGAGTGCTGCACGACGTCCTGGCTCTTGTGGGCGTGGACCAGGACGAGCCAGCCCTGCACGCCGCCCTCCCGCAACGCCCCCATCAGCGGGTGCACGATGCCCTCGACGACCCGCATGTCGATGCCGCCGACGGCCGCATCGTCGAACAGGCGCGACAGGGCGGCCCGGGCGCGCTCGACGATGCGCTCGCCCAGCAACACAGTCATGCCTCGTCTCCTTAAAAGGGTACCGAAACGGCCATGCAACATTGCCGGAGCGTTCTCCGGCGAAGCGGATTCCGGTTTGATGCTGGAAATGCGCCAGGACCGAGGATCGAGAGCAGCGCGCGACGGCTACGCGGATCGGGCACGGCTCTCGCTGCGACACGGGGACGAGCGGCCGGGGGTCACCAGACAAGATGGCCCCACGCCCTCCCGGGGAAGGCGGATGCATCTGTCCATGCGTCCTCCGACCTCGGGACGACGCATGGACAAACACATGGACAAACACATGGACGACAGGGGCGGTCGACCGGACCACCCGAACCGATCTCGCCTCGATGCAGGACCGGGCGGCCGGAGACGCTGCTCGCTCGCGTCACCGGCCGGCCTCGGGGGCCGGACGGATCTACGGCGTCGGCCGCCTGGCCGGTCCGTCCTCATCCCGGGCGAGCGACCGGTCGTAGGTCGGCGCCACCATCGGATAGGTCTGCGGCAGCCCGAAGCGTGCCCGGTACTGATCCGGCGTGAGGCCGTGGGCCGCGAGCTGCCATTTCAGCGACTTGTACGGCTTGCCGTCGATGAAGCTGATGATCCGGTTGCGCTTCACCGAGGCGGCGATCTGGGCCTCGCTCGGCTGACACTGGACCGGCCCCCGTGCCCGCCGGGCCGCCACGGCGATCAGGGCGGCATGGATGCGGGCGATGACGCCCGGCACCTCGGTCAGGGACACGTGATTCCTCGACACGTAAGCCGATGCGATAACCGACGTCATCTTCAGAATATCCGAATGTCTCGTCATTGAATGTATTTTCCCGGCGCTCGCCTTGACGTGCTACATCGGGATATATTCATTCAATGACATGTGGCAGAGCGAAATACCGCAGACTACGTAGACCCGATTCCGTCCAGCATCGCCACCCCCTGACCCGCCTTGAACTTGAGAGGACATTATCTCATCGGCCGATGCCGCGCTTGCCTGGGCGCGCACACTGTTTTGTCCGGAAGCGCAAATCGTCAGGCTGTGCTGTGTCGACCCGTCAGGAAACGTGTCTCTTCATGAGAGAGGCGACCCGATGCTTCATGACTTAGAATAGTCGGTGTTTTACGACTGAAAAGCAGCATGGTCATGCGGAATTCACGACAATCCTCGCCGTCATCGGTATTGTTCAGGACGTTCGTGCGACTTCTTCCAGCCGAGACCAGAACCGGCTTCACCTCTGTCCCCCGACGACGGACGCAGCGGAGGACGTGGCGGCGGGCCGTCTCGTCCAGGTGCTGGACGAAGGGTGCCCGCCCCTCCCCGGCCTCCACCTCCATCCCCCGATCCGTCAGGCGACGCCAGCGCTCATCGATCGCCTGCGCTGGCGAGGGTGAGCGCCCTCACGCCACCGCGGCCCGCTCCTCCCCCGCCACCGGGGTCGCGGAGCCCGGCACGAACGCATCGAACGCCGCCCAGAACTGCTCGCGGACGGCCTCGCGCTCCATCAGGATCTCGTGGCGGGCACCACGCAGGGTGATGGTGTGGCCGGCGGCGAGCCTTGCCGCGAAGCGCTCCACCGCCGGGGTGCTGCAGACCGGATCGGCGCCGGCGGCGACCACCAGCACCGGCACGCGGATGCTGAGGGGGTAGCGCGGATCCTCGAAGCGGCGCATCGCCCGGAAGGCGGCGGCGAGCCAGCCGATGGTCGGATCGCCGACGGCGCCGGCGCCCACCGCCAGGGCCGCGGCGGCGTTGCGGGCGTAGCGGACGGGATCGGCGGTCAGGCGGTTGTTCGGGAACGGCTTGGTGGCGATCGAGACCGCGGAGCCGCCCGGCACGTAGCGGCGGCCCAAGCCCAAGGCCCGCAGGAAGGCCGCGAGCCGCATCGCCGCCTTCGGCCGGCGGATCATGCAGATCGCCACCATCGGGGCCAGCACGACGAGGCGGCTGAACGGCAGCCAGCCCTCCCGGGCGGCGGTGAGGCAGACCGCGCCGCCCATCGAATGGGCGAGGCCGAAGAACGGCCGCGGCAGCCGCCCCTCCATCACCTGCGCCTCCACTGCCGCGAGGTCGAGGCGGTACTCGGAGAAGTCGTCGACATGGCCCTTGTGCGGGTCCTCGACGGTGCGGTCCGACCCGCCCTGGCCGCGCCAGTCGAAGGCGACGACGTGGAAGCCGCGGCCGCGCAGGTCGGCCACGGTCTCGAAGTACTTCTCGATGAACTCCGCCCGGCCCTGCACCAGGCAGACCGTGCCCTGGACCACCCGCGCCGTCGGCGCCCAGGTGGCGACGCGCAAGGACAGGCCATCGGCGGTGCGCACCGTCTGGAGCACGGCCCCCGGCGGGATCGGGTTGTCGGGCGTGGCGAGCAGCGGAACGGTCACGGCAGGCTCCCCGAATTCAGGCATCCGCCGCATCCTCGCACGGCACACCCTAACAAGTGGAGCGGGATCCGCGCCCGTCCCGTCCCTCCCCCGACCGCCTCGAAAAAAATTCGCACGACCCGGTCGGCGGCGGTCTTGATCAGTCGAGAACCCACGCCAATATGCGAGGGGCGCCGGCCGATACGGCGGCGCGCAAGACCGGGCCCGGCCCCAGCGGCGGACCCACAAGACTACATATTGCTTCAGACGGAGAATATGTCATGCGTCAGTTCGATCTCGCCCCCCTGTACCGTTCGACCGTCGGCTTCGACCGCCTGTTTTCGGCTCTCGACCAGTTCGTGACCTCGGATGCGGCGCCGACCTACCCACCCTACAACATCGAGCGCACGGCCGAGAACGCCTACCGCATCACCCTCGCGGTGGCCGGCTTCACCGACCAGGACCTGTCGATCGAGACCCGCGAGAACGCGCTCACCGTGAAGGGCGAGCGCAAGGCCGAGGCCAAGCAGGCCGAGTTCCTGCATCAGGGCATCGCGGCCCGCGGCTTCGAGCGGCGCTTCCAGCTCGCCGACCACGTCCAGGTGACCGGTGCGGTGCTGGAGAACGGCCTGCTCCACGTCGATCTCGTCCGCGAGATCCCGGAGGCCAAGAAGCCCCGCCAGATCCAGATCGCCTCGGGCTCCCGCCCGCACTCGATCGAGGGCAGCGTCCAGCAGGCCGCGTAAGCGCCGGTTCGGACGTACTCGTCAGGGGGGAGCGCCCCGGCCTCGCGGCCGGGGCGTTTCTTCGTGGTCAGGGCAGCAGGTGGGTGCCGTGGGTGAGCGCCGCGCCGGCCCGCAGGGCCACCGCCACGAACACGGTCTCGGCCAGTTCCTGCTCGGTGGCGCCGGCCTTCTTCGCCGCCTCGCGATGCACCTCGAGGCAGTAGGGGCATTGCGTGGTCAGGGCGACCGCGAGCGCCATCAGCTCCTTGTACTTGCGCGGGATCGCACCGTCGGCGAGCGCCGCCTTGTCGAGGGCCTCGAAGGCCGCCATCGCCTCGGGGGCGAGGCCCTTCAGGGCGGGCAGCTTCGCGAGGTTGGCGGCGTCGTACATCGCGTGATCGGACATGGCGTGGTCCTCCCGGATCGGTCCGGCCTGTGACCGGCCGCCCGTCGATCGGGGCGGCTTCGGCCCCTCACGGTTAGACCATCTCGGGCCGATGCCCAATGCGACTGAGGACATGGGGTCCGACGACCGGAGGCGCGCGTCCTGTCGTTACGGGCTCCGCGTCGGCGGCCCCGGACCGGCAGGGAGGGGGTTGGCGCCGCCGGCCGGCCGAGCGAGCCGCCGCTCAGAGATCCCCGAAGGCGAGCTGCGCCGTCGCCGGCTGCCTCTGCGGCTTGCCGGCCTTGTCCTTCGCCGCCCCGCTCCTCGCCCCGCTCTTCTGGCCCCCCTTGGCCGCCGCCTTGCGCGGCCGCTTCGGCTCGGCGCCCTGGATGCGCGCCTTGCCCTTGTCACGGGCCACGGCCTCCGGGGCGGTCTGGTCGCCCGAGAGCCACTTGCCCCGCTTGATCACCTCGTTCACCCGGCCCTGGTTGACGCCGAGCTTGAACGCGATCTCCTGCTGGGTCATCTCCGTCGAGCCGTGCAGCTCGAGGATCTGGCGGGCCAGTTCCGGGGTCATCTTCTTGCCGACGATGCGACGGCCTGGCTTGACCACCCGGGTGGCGCGGTCGCGCTCGCGCAGCCGCTCGAGGATCGCGAGG
This sequence comes from Methylobacterium terricola, assembly GCF_006151805.1. Classification (GTDB taxonomy): domain Bacteria; phylum Pseudomonadota; class Alphaproteobacteria; order Rhizobiales; family Beijerinckiaceae; genus Methylobacterium; species Methylobacterium terricola. Next base: position 174,719 of record NZ_VDDA01000003.1, read on the forward strand.
GCCATCAGCATGCCGTTCTCGCGCAGGGCTTCCTCGAATTCCTTCAGCGTCGCCATGGGGACCGAACTCCGCTGTCACGCTCCGGCAAGGAAACGGCGCCGGCCGGGGCCGGTTGCCCCCATGCACAGGTCATCCACGGTTTGTGCGCGTCCTGTTCCGGGTTGGCAACCGCCCGCCGGACTCATCCACCGCTTCCCTGCACCGCTTCCCTGCACCGCTTCCCTGCACCGCTTCCCTGCACCGCTTCCCTGCACCGCTTCCCTGCCGCGCGTCCCGCGTGGACAAGGCCGGCGGCTTCGCGCATGGATCTGGCTGAAGACGGGAGGGTCGCATGGTTCTGGAGATCGCGCAGATCGAGGTGAAGGCCGGGCACGAGGCGGCCTTCGAGGCCGGTGTCGCCCAGGCCGCGGCGCTGTTCCGCCGCGCCCAGGGCTGCCGCGGCATGGAGTTGCAGCGCTCGGTCGAGGTCCCGACCCGCTACCGGCTGATGGTCCAGTGGGAGACCCTGGAGAACCACACCGTCGATTTCCGCGAATCGGCGGATTTCCCGGCTTGGCGCGCCCTGGTCTCCGAGCATTTCGCCGCCCCGCCGCAGGTCGAGCACACAGTGCTGGCGGTCCAGGGTTTCTGAACTGGCTGTCGGCCCGGCCGTTGCCCTCGGGACGACCGGAGGACAGCCATGACCGACCACCGCACACCGGACCCCGATCCCAAGCCCGGCGAGGGCCTGGCCAACGACAGCCTCGGGGCGAGCCGCCGTCCCGCGGGCGCGACCCCGACGGGCGAGACGAAGCCCGCCGCCGGCACGCCGCAGGGCGGCCGGCCCGCCGACGAGCAGGTGCCGCGCGAGACGCCCCCGCGGGAGTAGCCGCGTGACACGGGGCGCCCGGTTCGCTACTCGCGAGTCCGAAGGCTCCTCGATCTCACGGCCCCCGTCATGTCGCGACCTCTGCCCCGACGTCCCCTGCGCATCGGCACCCGCGGCAGCCCGATGGCGCTCGCCCAGACCGGGATGGTGCGCGACCGCATCGCGGCGGCCCATCCCGACCTCGCCGAGCCCGGCGCGATGGAGCTGGTCGTCGTCACCACGGTGGCCGACAAGGTGCTCGACCGGCCGCTCTCCGAGATCGGCGGCAAGGGCCTGTTCACCAAGGAGCTGGAGCAGGCGCTCCTCGCCGATCAGGTCGACATCGCCGTCCACTCGATGAAGGACGTCGAGACCTGGCTGCCGGACGGCCTCGTCATCGCCTGCATCCTCGAGCGCGACGATCCCCGCGACGCCTTCCTGTCGCCGCGGGCGGCGAGCCTCGCCACCCTGCCGCCGGGCGGCCGGGTCGGCACCTCGTCGTTGCGCCGCGGCGCCCAGGTGCTGATGCACCGGCCTGACCTCCGGATCGTGCCCCTGCGCGGCAACGCCAACACCCGGATGAAGCGCCTGGAGGAGGGCACCTGCGACGCCACGCTGCTCGCCATCGCGGGCCTCGAACGCCTCGGCCTCGCCGACCGCGCCCAGGAGATCCTGCCGGTGAGCACGATGCTGCCGGCGGTGGCACAGGGAGCGCTGGGCATCGAGTGCCGGGCCGGCGATGCCGAGCTGATCGCCCTCCTGCAGGCCGTCGCCTGCCCGACGACCACGATCGCGGTCGGCGCCGAGCGGGCGCTGCTCGAGGAGCTCGACGGCTCCTGCCGCACCCCGATCGCGGCGCTCGCCCAGATCGACGGCGACCGCCTCACCCTCGACGGGATCCTGTTCCTGCCCGACGGCAGCGCCCACTGGGCCACCCACCGCACCGGCCGGACCGCCGACGCGCAGGCGATCGGACGCGGTGCGGGGGCGGAGCTGAAGGCAAAGGCCGGCGAGACCTACCGGGCGAAGCTGCAGTGATACCGCCGCGCCTTCGAACGGATCCGTTCGAGGGCGCAAGGCACGCCCGAACGGGCGTCGGCGCTGATGCGCCGGACGCCTTGGCATCGCCGTGTCGATGCCAAGGCGCGAGGGTATGGCACGCCTCCGACGGGCCGTCGGGCCGTCGGGCCGTCGTCTCACGCCACCTCCGCCACGGCCAGCAATGCCCCCGTCTCTCCTGCGGCTGCCCCCACGGCGACGCCGCCGCCGCGCCGCTTGACCGCGTAGGAGGCCGCGTCGGCCCGCCGGAGCAGGTCGTCGAGATTCGCCGACGCCGACGGCGCGGAGGCGTAGCCCAAGCTTAGCCCGACGCTGACGGTCTGCCCCGCGAGCTGGTAGGGCGCCTCGAGGGTGTGGGCGATGCGGCGCGCGAGGATCTCCGCCTCCCTGGGATGCTGGACCGAGGGCTGGAGCACCACGAACTCGTCGCCGCCCACCCGCGCCACCACCGCCGGCGCAACGACGAGGCGTTGCAGGCGTGCCCCGAGCTCCTGCAGCAGGGCGTCGCCGACCGCGTGGCCGTAGCGGTCGTTGACGAGCTTGAAACCGTCGAGATCGAAGCAATGGACCGCCACCGCCGCGCCGTCCGTCGCGGGCAGGCTGCCGAACGCCCGGCGAAGGCCGAGCCGGTTGGCGAGCCCGGTCAAGGCGTCGCTGCGGGCGAGCGCCGCCATGTCGAGGCGCAGCCGGATCTGCCGGATCGCGGTCCGGTAGGCGGACAGGACACTCTGCAGCGCCCCGACGAGGAAGAGGGCGAACATCGCCGCCAGGATGTGGTGCGGCCTGCCTTCGGACCACGCGGCCGCCCCGATCGGCGGAAGGGTGGCCAGCAGCAGGGCGGCCGCCGCCATGCGGGGCCGGATGGAGAGGTGGGTGACGACGCCGGAGCAGTAGCCGAACAGCAATCCCGTCGCGAGCATCTGCATCTGCAGGTCCGCCTGCGCGAAGAGCCGGCCGGTGAGCACGCCGACCGAGGCCGCGATGACCGCGGTCGTCAGGATGTGGCCGCGCTCCCAGCGGACGGCCTCGTGGCGCGCAAGCGGTCCTTGCGCATTCCGCCTCAGGTGCCGGACGATGAGGCCGAGCTTGCCCGCCGAGGCCAGACCGCCGACCAGCGTCGCGGCGAGAAGGACCGTATCGCCGAGGGCATGAGCCGCGAACAGGCCCACCCCGACCAGGGTGACGCCCATGATGCCGTTCGGCAGGCCGATCCGCGCGAGCTCGCCGACGAGCGCGACGTGGATATCGTCCGATTCATTTCGCAGGGGCATGCGCCACGGTTCCGATCCCGACTCAGGCTGCACGGAACCACGGAATTGATGACGAATCCGACAATGTCGGTGCAGGCGAGCAGGATTGCTCCCGCTCTGCCCGTCATCCCTGCGTCAGAGGAGGCGAGGCGTGGGAAAAGCTTGGGATACCGATGCTCTATACCAGCACTGGCAAAGCCTGTTGCGCGCCGACGCCGAACACCCGCTTGTAGCGCTCCACCTCCTCCTCGGGACCGAGCGCCTTGGTCGGGTTGTCGGAGAGCTTCACGGTCGGATGGCCGTTGGCGGAGATCACCTTGCAGACGATCGAGATCGGATCGAGACGGCGGTCCGGCGCCAGGCCTCGGAAATCGTTGGTGAGCAGCGTGCCCCAGCCGTAGCCGATGCGCAGACGGCCGTGGAAATGGCGGTGGATCCGCTCGATAACCTCGACATCGAGCCCGTCGGAGAAGATCGCCAGCTTCTCCCGCGGGTTGCGGCCGTGCTTGGTCCACCAGCGAATGGCCTCCTCGCCGCCCTCGATCGGGTCCTTCGAATCGATGCGGATGCCGGTCCAGTCGGCCATCCAGGCCGGGCCGTTCTCGAGGAAGCCGGTGGTGCCGTAGGTGTCGGGCAGGATCACCAGGAGATTTCCGGCATAGTCCCGCTGCCAGTCGGCGAGCACGAGGTAGGGCGCGCGGGCCAGCTCCTCCTCACCCTCGGCGAGCGCCGAATAGACCATCGGCAGCTCGTGCGCGTTGGTGCCCACCGCCTCGATGTCGTGGCGCAAGGCGATCAGGCAGTTCGAGGTGCCGAGGAAGCCGCTACCCAGCCCCTCGATCATCGCCTCGACGCACCAGTCCTGCCAGAGGAAGCCGTGGCGCCGCCGCGTGCCGAAATCGGCGATCGACAGGCCCGGCAGGGTCTTCAGGCGCTCGATCTTCTCCCAGATCCGCGTCATCGCCCGGGCATAGAGCACCTGGAGCTCGAACTTGCCCATGCCCTTGAGCACGCCGCGCGAGCGCAGCTCGTTGAGGATGGCCAGGGCCGGCACCTCCCACATCGTGGTCTCGATCCACGGGCCGTGGAAGGTCAGCACGTACTGGCCGTCCTGCTTCTCCAGGAGGTAGTCGGGGAAGCGGAAGTTCTCGAGCCAGTCCATGAAGTCCGGCGAGAACATCTGGCGCCGGCCGTAGAAGGTGTTGCCGCGCAGCCAGGTCGATTCGCCCCGCGTCAGCCGCAGCGAGCGGCAATGGTCGAGCTGCTCGCGCAGCTCGCCGGGATCGATCAGGTCGGCGAGCCGGACCCGGCTGGTGCGGTTCTGGATCCCGAAGGTGACCGAGACGTTCCGGTGACGCCGGAAGATCGTCTGGGCCATCAGAAGCTTGTAGAAATCCGTGTCCAGCACGGAGCGGATGATCGGGTCGATCTTCCAGGTGTGGTTGTAGACCCTGGTCGCGAGATCGAGCATCGCCCGTGCCTGCCTGATTCAGGACCGCCTCCTGCGGGCGGCCGGACCATCGCCCCTCGGGCGGGGCGACGGAGGGTGCGAAGCCGGCACGGTTCGGGCCGCCGAGTCAAGCGCCGGCCCGGTCTTGTCCGCATTCCTCGACGGAATTTCGCCTCGGCGGGGCTCCGGCTCAGCGGGCGCCGAGGTCGACGGCCTTCTTCTCGGTCTTCGGCGACTCGCCGGTCACCGCGGCCTTCACGTAGCCGTAGAGATGCAGCATCGTCGAGTTCGGGCTGTCCCAGTACTCGCCCTTCTCGGGGTGGACGCGGATCAGCGCGATCGACGGGTCGTCCTTGCCGCCCGGGAACCAGGTCTTCAGGCTCTCGCTCCACTTGGCCTCGATCTGCGCCTTGTCGCGCACGATCTCGGCCTTGCCCGACACCGAGACGTAGTTCTGGCTCGACGGGTCGGAATAGGACAGGTTGACCTGGTTGTCGCGGCCGATCTCGTTGGTCACCGGCGCGTCCTGCTTGACGAAGAACCAGAGGTCGCCGGCCTCGTCCGCGTCCTGGTTCCACATCGGGCGGCTGCGCAGCTGCCCGTCGGAATCGGCCGTGGTCATCATCGCGACCTTCACGTCCTTGATCATCGCGAAGAGCTTCTTTGCGCCCTCGTGGTCGCGGTGGCTGCCCTGGTGCATCGTCGTCGGTCTCCCTCGAACCAGTCGCGAGCGGGCGGGCCCGCTCGAAGCTGCACGTCAACGGGCGATGCCGGCTTTGGTTTCGGTTCCCCGCCGCCGAAACCCGGCCGTGATTTCGGGTGCCGACCGCTCGCCGGGCGGGGGGCTTCGCCTATCTGTGCTGGGACGGTGGCCGCGCGGCGGGACGCCGGAGAGTTCGACGCGAGAGTGAGCCCGAGATGAAGATCAGCGCGCGCAACCAGCTCGGCGGCAAGGTCCTCGAGGTCAAGAAGGGCGCCACCACCGCCCATATCCGCGTCGAGCTCGCCGGCGGGCAGGTCGTCACCGCGGCGATCACTAACGAATCCGCCGACGAGCTGGGCCTCGCCCCCGGCAAGACCGTGACGGCGGTGATCAAGTCCAGCGACGTGATGATCGCCACCGACTGATCCTCCCGATCGATGCGGCTCGACCGGCGTGCCCTGCTCTTCGGCGCGGCCTCCCTCGCGGCGGCCGGCGCGCCGGCCCGTGCCGCCGATCCCGTGCGGGACGATGCCGGCCGGGCCCTCGATGGCTTGCGCCCTCCCGTCGCCCGGGTGTTTCCCGCCGGGCCCCCGGCGGCGATCCTGCTCTACACCCTGGCGCCCGAGCTGCTGCTCGGCTGGCCGCGGGCGATCCGCCCGGCGGAGAGACCCTACCTGCAGCCTCGATCGGCCGACCTGCCGGAGGTCGGGCGGCTGACGGGCCGCGGCAACACCGCCAACCTCGAATCGGTGCTGGCGCTCAAGCCCGACCTGATCCTCGACGTCGGCTCGACCGCCGAGACCTACCGGTCGCTGGCCGACCGGGTACAGGGCCAGACCGGCATCCCCTATGCCCTTCTCGACGGGCGCCTGGCGGCGGCACCCGCGACCTATCGCAGCCTCGGCCGCCTCCTCGGGCGCGAAACCGCCGCCGAAAACCTGGCCGCCCTCGCCGGGCGCCTCCTGGCGACGATGCACGAGCGCGTCGCGGCGGTGCCGGAGGGCCAGCGCCCCCGGGTCTACCTCGCCCGCGGGCCCCGCGGCCTCGAGACGGCGCGGGCGGGGTCGATCAACGTCGAGGCGCTGGCGCTGATGGGCGCCGTCAACGTCGCCGGCCCCGGCGGCAGCCTGGCGCAGGTGTCGCCCGAGGACGTGGTGGCATGGGCGCCCGAGGTGATCATCGCCCTCGATCCCGCCTTCGCGGCCGCGGCGCGACAGGATCCGCTCTGGCAGGCGACGCCGGCCCTGGCCCGGAACCGCCTGCACGTCAGCCCGACGCTCCCCTTCGGCTGGGTCGATGCCCCGCCCTCGGTCAACCGTCTCGTCGGCCTGTGGTGGCTCGGCAAGATCCTCTACCCGGCGCAGTTTCCGGAAGACGTCCGCGGAATCGCCCGCGACCTCTACGGCCGGCTCTACCACGTGACGCCGGACGATCCCGCCCTCGACCGCGTGCTGGCGGGAGCCCTGTGAGCGGCATCGCTCATGCCGCCGCCTCGGCCGGCGCCCGGGCCATCCGGCTCGGCGGACCCTGGCTCGCCCTCCTCGCCCTGGTGCTCGCCGCCGCCCTCGCCTTCGGGGTCGGTCGCTATCCCGTCTCGCTCCTCGACGTCGCCCGGGTGCTTCTCGGCCGGCTGACCGGCCACGCCCCCGACGTGGCGCCGGCGGTCGAGGCGGTGGTCCTGCAGATCCGCGGGCCGCGCATCGCCGCCGCGATCCTGATCGGCGCGGCGCTCTCGGTCGCCGGCACCGCCTTCCAGGGCCTCTTTCGCAATCCCCTGGTCTCGCCCGACATCCTCGGCGCCTCCTCGGGGGCGGCACTCGGTGCCGTCCTGGGCATCTGGCTCTCCCTTGGTGTGCTGGCGATCGAGGGGCTGGCCTTCGCCGGCGGGCTGCTGGCGGTCGCCTGCGTCTACGGTCTCGGGGCCGCCCTGTCGGGGCGCGATCCCGTCCTGGTGCTGGTGCTCGCGGGCGTCGTCATCGGCTCGCTCCTCGGCGCCGGGGTCGGGCTGATCAAGTACCTGGCCGATCCCTACAACCAGCTCCCGGCGATGACCTTCTGGCTGCTCGGCAGCCTGTCGGGGACGCACCCCTCCGACCTCGTGCCGCTGGCCGGGCCGGTGGTCCTCGGCACCGGTCTCCTGCTCCTGTTGCGCTGGCGCCTCGACGTGCTGTCCCTGCCGGACGAGGAGGCGCGCTCGCTCGGCCTCGCCACCGGTCCCCTCCGGATCACCGTCGTGGCCGCCGCCACCCTGGTCACGGCGGCGAGCGTCGCGGCGGCGGGCATCGTCGGCTGGGTCGGGCTGGTGGTGCCGCATCTCGCCCGATTCCTGGTCGGCCCCGGCTTCGGCCGGCTGATCCCGACCGCGGCGCTGCTGGGCGCCGGGACGCTGCTGACCATCGACACCCTCGCCCGCACGGTGGCGCCGGTCGAGGTGCCGCTCGGCATCCTCACCGCCGTCGTCGGCACGCCGGTCTTCCTGTGGCTGCTCGCCCGGGCGGAGCGCGACTGGTCGTGACCCTGCTCGACGCCGCCGACCTCGCCTTCGGCTATCCCGGCCGGGAGATCGGCCGCGATCTCTCGGTGCATCTGGCCGCCGGCGAGGCGCTGGCGCTGCTCGGGCCGAATGGCGGCGGCAAGACCACGCTCCTGAAGACCTTGCTCGGCCTGCTGCCGGCGCTCGCCGGCACGATCCGGGTCGAGGGCCGGCCGCTCGCCGATCTCACCGCCCGGGAGCGGGCGCGGGCGATGGCCTACGTGCCGCAGGCGGGTGCCAGCGCCTTCGCGTTCACGGCGCGGGCCGTGGTGCTGATGGGGCGGACCAGCCGCACCGGCCTGCTCTCCGCCCCGTCCCGGGCCGACCACGCGGCGGCGGAGGCGGCGCTCGCCCGAATGGGCATCGCCCACCTCGCCGAGCGGCCGGTGACGCGGCTCTCCGGCGGCGAGCGGCAATTGGTGCTGGTCGCCCGGGCGCTGGCGCAGGACCCCCGGATCGTGGTGCTCGACGAGCCGACCGCCAGCCTCGATTTCGGCAACCAGGGCCGGGTGATGGCCGAGATCCTGCGCCTGCGCGCCGACGGGCTCGGCCTCATCTTCACCACCCACGACCCCAACCAGGCCGCCCGCTACGCCGACCGGGCGCTGCTCCTGCGCGGCGGCTCGGCCCTCGCCGCCGGGCCGGTGGCCGCGGTGCTGGACGCCCCGACCCTCGGCCGGCTCTACGGCGCGCCGGTCGAGGAGGTGCGGGATACGGGCACGGGCGCGCGGGCCTTCCTGCCACAAGGGAATTCCCGATAAGGGAGCGGATCCGCACCCGCGACCGGGCCCCTGATGCGCATCACCGCCGGAACGACGATGGCCGCCGAGGCCCTGCTCTTCGACATGGACGGGACGCTGGTCGATTCGACCCGCGTCATCACCGGTCTGTGGCGCGGCTGGTGCGACCGGCACGGCATCGACGCCGCGTCGCTGCTGCGGGTCTCGCATGGACGGCGCACGATCGACACCGTCCGGCTTTTCGCCCCACCGGATCTCGATCCCGAAGCGGAGGCGGCCGCCCTCACCGCGGCGGCGGCGACCGCGCGCGAGGGCCTCGTGGCGGTTCCCGGCGCCGCCGGCCTGCTGCGCACCCTCCCTGGCTCGCGCTGGGCGGTCGTCACCTCGGCCGACCGGGCCATCGCCCGGTCGTGGCTCGGGGAGGCCGGCCTGCCCTTGCCGGAGGTACTGGTCGCGGCGGAGGATGTCGCGGCCGGCAAGCCCGACCCGGCGGGCTATCTCCAGGCCGCCCGGCGCCTGGGCTGCCCGATCGAGCGGGCCGTGGTGTTCGAGGACGCGCCGGCCGGCCTCGCGGCGGGCCGGGCCTCCGGCGCCCGGGTGGTGGCCCTCGCCACGACGCTCGGGGCCGAGGCCCTGCACGATCACGACTGGGTGCAGAATCTCTCCGGGGTCGCCTACACCCCGGAGAAGGGCGGGCGGCTGACCTTCTCGGAGGCGAACCCTTCCTTCTCGGAGGCGAACCCTTGAGGCCGCCTCAGCGCGGCGCCGGTGCCAAAGCCGCGGCACTCTCCGCGGCGCGGGCGAGGCCGACGAACTCCGCCCGGTAGCCGAACGGGTCCTCCCCCCTCGCTCCGGCGGCGAGCCGCGCGACGTCGCCGTAGCCGAAACGGCCGGTATGGGCGCCGCCGCGCAGGATCTCGCCGAAGGCGGCCACGGCGGCGGCGAAGCGGGCCTCCTGCGGCGCCTCGGCGAAGGTCTTCACCTCCTGGCCCGGGTCGATCACCGCCTCGATCAGCCGGCTCGTCTCCGCGTCCGGCCGCTTGTAGCGGATCGCCACATGCGCGTAGTCGCTCGGCGCGGCCGCCGCCGCCGGGGCTGTCGCGCCATAGCGCAGATCCGGCATCGTCCGCGGGCCGCCGACCGGCACCACCTCGTAGAGCGCCGTCACGCTCTGGCCCGAGCCGACCTCGCCGGCATCGACTTTGTCGTTGGCGAAGTCGTCGCGGCGCAAGGCGCGGGTCTCGTAGCCGATCAGCCGGTACTCGGCGATCTGGCTTGGGTTGAACTCGACCTGGATCTTCACGTCCTTGGCGATCGGCACCAGCGTCGAGGTCGCCTCCTCCACCAGCACCTTGCGGGCCTCGTTCAGGGTGTCGATGTAGGCGGCAGCGCCGTTGCCGGTCTGGGCCAGCGCCTGCATCAGCGCGTCGTTGTGGTTGCCCATGCCGAAGCCGAGCACCGACAGGAAGATGCCGGTCGCGCGCTTGCGGGCGATGAAGCCCTTCAGCTCGTCCCGGTCCGTGATGCCGAGGTTGAAATCGCCGTCGGTGGTGAGCACCACCCGGTTGACCGCCTTGGCCTCGAAGCCCTGCTCGGCCAGCGCATAGGCCTGGCGCAGGCCCTCGCCGCCGGCCGTGCCGCCGCCGGCGCCGAGGCCGTCGATCGCGGCCAGAATCTTCTGGCGCTCGCTCGCCGGGGTGGGGGGCAGCACCGTGCCGGCCTCGCCGGCATAGGCCACGATCGCGACCCGGTCGCGGGCGTCGAGCTTCGTGAGCAGCAGGCCGAGCGCCTGCTTGACGAGGGGCAGCCGGTTCGGTCCGGCCATCGAGCCGGAGGTGTCGACCAGGAAGACCAGGTTGGCCGGGGGCCGGGTCTCCGGCGCCACGGCGTAGCCCTTGATGCCGACCTGCACCAGCTTGCGCCCCTCGGCCCAGGGGCTCGGGAAGACCGAGGTGGTGATCCGGAACGGCTCCTCCGGGCTCGTCGGCGCCGGGTAGGCGTAGGGGAAGTAGTTGATCAGCTCCTCGACGCGCACGGCGTCCGGCGGCGGCAGGACGTTGCGGTTCAGGCTCGCCCGCACGAAGGCGTAGGACGCCGTGTCGACGTCGATCGAGAAGGTCGAGACCGGCGCCTGCGCTACCGCCTGGAAGCCGCTTGGCTGCGCCTGCGGGAAGCGGTCGCGGCCCGTGGGCTCGGCGGGAGCCGGGCGCGCGTCCGCGGCCGGGGCGGCGGGCCTCGTTATCAGCCCACGGGAAGCCGGCGCTTCGCGGTTCCGGTTCCTGGCGAAATCCTGATGGTCGTGGGCGGCTTCGGGGAGCGTCCATTGAGCCAGCGGGGCCGTCACGGCAAGCGGCGCGGCGTGCCACGCGGGCGCCGGGGCGGCGGGCGGTGGTGGCGCGGCAGGCCGCGCGGATCCCGCGGCGACGGGAGCCGGGGCGGCGGGCGGGGGCGGTACCACCGCCTCCGGTGCCGGGGGCGCTGTCTCGCGCTCGCGCAGCAGGATGGTCCAGGCGGCGGGAGCCGCGAGGGCGGCGACCAGGGTGGCGGCGACGAGGGGACGGGTGCGGAGCATCAGCGGGCCTCCCACAGGGGATCGACGCTCCGTGCGACGCGCCGGCCCGGCGGAAGCTTGGGCGGTGGCCCGATCATTGTCGCCCTGCGCGGCATCGAACCGGGCGAGGGCGGCGGCGAGCGCCCGCTCGCGGGCCTCGGCGTCGGGGGCCGGCGCAGGGGGCAGGACATCGGTGTCAGGCGCCATGGCGCTCCTCCGGATCGGTCGTGAGCGGATCGCCCTTGAGACGGCGGCGGGCCTCGTGCAGGCGCCAGGACACCGTGGCCTCGGCGACGCCGAGCGCCCGGCCGGCCTCGGCATGGGTCAGGCCCTCGCCTGCCACCAGCACCACGGTCTCGCGCAAGGCGGGATCGAGGCGGGCGAGCGCTCCGGCGAGCCAGGCGCGGCGGTAGAGGTCGCGTCCGTCGGGGGCGGGCCCGAGGCGCAGCAGCGTGCCGAGGCCCTCCTTCATCCGCGCCAGGGTGGTGCGGCGGCGGTGATGGTCGCGGCAGGCATTGACCACGATGCCGAACAGCCAGGTCGAGACCCGGGCCTCGCCGCGAAAGCCCGCGATCCGCTCCACCAGGGCGCAGCACACCTCCTGCACCACGTCCTCGGCGTCGTGGCGCGAGCCGGTCATGCGCCAGGCGACGCGGTGCATGCGGTCGTAGTGCCGCCGCAGCAGCGCCTCGAAGGCCGCGCGGTCGCCCCGCGCCGCCCGGGCCGCGAGGTCGGCATCGGGGTCCGGCGCCGCCGTTCCGCGGAGCGGCCCGTCCCCGGTCTCGTCTATCTGTGTCGCGAGAGGCTGCATGCCCGAGGTTTCGCCCCATTGCGCGGCCCACCGGCCCCGCTCCGATCCTTCGGACGCGGCAGGAAGCGGCGTCCTTGGCGGGATGATCGACTATTTTCGGCCGGACTCGCAGCGGGCACGCCACCCGTGAAACTCGCCCGCGGAGCCAGGGCCCCACGCCGCCCCCCACCGATGGCCGCTGCCGCCGCGCTGGTGTTTCCCCGCGCAGGGGTTACATGACCGGGAGCGGACGCGCGGCGAACAGGAGCGAGACGACGTGGCGATCACCCGGGATGACGTGCTGAAGGCGCTCGCGGGCGTGACGGTCGATGCGGCGGGGACCAGCCTGCCGGCCTCCGGCCGCCTGTCGGAGATCGTCATCGACCCCTCCGGCCGCGTCGTCTTCTCGATCGGCATCGCGCCGCCGGAGGCCAAGACCTTCGAGGCGGTGCGGCAGGCGGCCGAGATCGCGGTGCTGAAACTTCCCGGCGTCAAGGCGGCGCTGGCGAGCCTCACCGCCGAGCGCGGGCCGAGCTCGTCTGGATCGGGCGCCGCCCCCCGCCCCGCCGCTCCGGGCGGCGCCCCCCAGGGCGGGCCCCGGCCCGGCCCGGCCGTGCCGGGTGTGCGCCACATCGTGGCGGTGGCCTCGGGCAAGGGCGGCGTCGGCAAGTCGACCACCGCCTGCAACCTCGCCCTGGCGCTGCGGGCGCAAGGTCTCAAGGTCGGCCTGCTCGATGCCGACATCTACGGCCCCTCGGTCCCCAAGCTCTTCGGCCTCGACCGCAAGCCCGAGACGGTCAACACGCCGCAGGGGCAGCGCATCGTGCCGCTCAACGGCTACGGCCTCGCCGTGATGTCGATCGGCTTCCTGATCTCCGCCGACACGGCGATGATCTGGCGCGGCCCGATGGTGCAATCGGCCCTGACCCAGCTCCTGCGCGAGGTCGCCTGGGGCGAGCTCGACGTGCTGATCGTCGACATGCCCCCCGGCACCGGCGACGCGCAGCTGACGCTCGCCCAGGCGACGCCGCTCGCCGGCGCGGTGATCGTCTCGACGCCGCAGGACCTGGCGCTGATCGACGCCCGCCGCGCCGTCACGATGTTCCGCCGGGTCGAGGTGCCGATCCTCGGCGTGGTCGAGAACATGGCGACCTTCGTCTGCCCGCATTGCGGCGGCACCTCGCACATCTTCGGCCATGGCGGCGCCCGCCACGAGGCCGAGACGATGGGTGTGCCGTTCCTCGGCGAGGTGCCGCTCAACATGACGATCCGTGAATCGTCCGACGCCGGCCGGCCGGTGGTGGCGGTCGATCCCGACGGGCCGCAGGCCGCCGCCTACCGGGCGATCGCTTCGGCGCTCTGGGCCAATCTCAGCGGCGGCGCCGGCCCGCGCCCGGCACCGCGGATCGTGATCGAGTGAGCGTGCCCCCGACCCTTGGGGTGATCCTGGCCGGCGGGCTCGCCCGCCGGATGGGCGGCGGCGACAAGCCGCTGCTGCGGCTCGGCGACAGGACCCTGCTCGAACGGGTCACCGATCGGTTGCGCCCGCAATGCGCCGCCGGGCTGATCCTCAACGCCAACGGCGATCCGGCACGGTTTCGCGCCTTCACGGGCTTCGTGGTGCCGGATTCGCTTCCCGACGCGCCCGGGCCGCTCGCCGGCGTGCTCGCCGCCCTCGATTTCTGCGCCGCGCACCATCCGGACGTGGCTTACGTGGCGAGCGTCGCCGGCGACACGCCGTTCCTGCCGCACGACTTCGTCGCCCGCCTGCATGCGGCGCGGGCCCGCGACGGCGTCGAGATGGCGGTCGCGGCCTCCGGGGGGCAACTGCATTTCGTGAACGGGGTCTGGGCGGTGTCCCTGCGCCACGACCTGCGGACGGCTTTGGTCGAGCGGGGCCTACGGCGGGTCGGGATGTGGATCGCCCGGCACAACGCCGCGGAGGCGGCGTGGGAGACGGAGCCGGTGGACCCGTTCCTGAACCTCAACACGCCGGAGGATTTCTTCTCGGCGGAGCGGCTGGTCGCGGGCGAGGCGCCTCCGCCACTCCCTTGAAGGACGCTCCGCCCCACTCCCCCTCGATCACCCGTCAATGCGGACGACGACGTGCCGCTTGCGACCGTAGCTCACCTTCATCCCCGCTGCCCCGACATCGGCGATTGTCACGACGGCGTCCCCGTTGCTGACCATTGCATCATTGAGCCGGGCTCCCCGTCCGGCGATCAGGCGGCGGGCTTCACTCTTCGAGCCGACAAGACCGGCCGCGACGAGCAGGTCCACGACGCTGATCCCCCGGGTTATCGCGTCACGCTCCACGACGATGGTCGGCAGGCCGTCCAGAGCCGCGCCCCCCGAAAAGGCCTCCCGAGCCGCTCCTGCCGCCGCGAGGGCCGCGGCTTCGCCGTGGGCGAGCTTCGTTGCCTCGTGCGCCAGCACCGCCTTGGCCGCATTGATCTCGGTCCCCTCCAGGGCCTCCAGCCGCGCGATCTCGTCGAGCGGCAGGTCGGTGAACAGGCGCAGGAACCGCCCGACATCCGCATCCTCGGTGTTGCGCCAGAACTGCCAGAACCCGTAGGGCGCGAGGCGATCCGCGTTGAGCCAGACCGCACCGCCTGCCGTCTTGCCCATCTTCGTCCCTGATGCGGTGGTGAGCAGCGGCGTCGTCAGCCCGAAGAGCTGGCGCTGGTCGACCCGGCGACCAAGCTCCAGGCCGTTGACGATGTTGCCCCATTGGTCCGAGCCGCCCATCTGCAGGATGCAGCCGTGACGGCGCGACAGTTCGAGGAAGTCGAAGGCCTGGAGGATCATGTAGTTGAACTCCAGCAGCGTCAGCGGCTCCTCACGGTCGAGGCGCGTCCGGACGCTGTCGAAGCTCAGCATGCGGTTGACCGTGAAGTGTCGTCCGACATCCCGGAGAAAGGGGATGAGGTGCAGCGCATCGAGCCAATCGGCATTGTTGACGAGCACCGCGTCGGTCGCGCCGTCGCCGAAGGTCAGGTAGCGGCCGAAGACCTGGCGCAGGCCCATCACGTTCGCCGCGATCTGCGCCTCGTCGAGGAGCGGACGGCTGCTGTCGCGGAAGCTCGGATCCCCGATGCGGGTGGTGCCGCCGCCGATCACGACGATCGGCTTGTGGCCGCAGCGTTGCAGCCAGCGCAGCGGCATCACTTGCATGAGGTGGCCGGTGTGCAGGCTGTCGGCGGTGGCGTCGAAACCGATATAGGCCGCGCGAGGCGGTCCGCTCAGAGCGACGTCGAGACCGTCGAGGTCAGTGCATTGATGGATGAAGCCGCGCTCGGCGAGGGCGCGGACGAAGTCGGATCGGTGGGCCGGCATGGCGGCGTCTCCTGGCGGGTGGACGTGCCGCCCCCGGAGACTGGCCTTGGACATGAAAGCGCCGCCGGGATGCGGCGGCTTGGTATGATCGTCGGTCGCAGCCGAACGTTGCCGCCCTATGGAAGGGGCGGGCGATAGCTCACGGTATTGCAGGCGCGAATGATCATCGAAGCAGGCTAGGCCTTTGGATACTCGAAGGTCAAGGCCACACCTGCGATCTATCGACGGGCGCTCTCTGGATCAGCGTCGCGCTGCCCTCTCGGCGGGACTTCGTCCCGCCGCGCCTACTCCGTCGGCCACCCTCCCCCCGCAGAGGGGGGAGGGTTCACCCGCGCGTCTCGACAGACGACAGCCCGCCGAAGCGAAGGCTTACGCCTCGACGCGCATCGACGTGATGGTGTCGGGATCGCGCACGGGCTCGCCGCGCTTGATCTGGTCGATCACGTCCATGCCCTCAACGACCTTGCCCCACACCGTGTACTGCTTGTCGAGGAAGCGGGCATCGGAAAAGCAGATGAAGAACTGCGAGTTGGCCGAATGCGGGAAGTTGGTGCGGGCCATCGAGCAGGTGCCGCGCACGTGCGGCTCGGCGTTGAACTCGGCCTTCAGGTCCGGCAGCTCCGAGCCGCCGGTGCCGGTGCCGGTCGGGTCGCCGGTCTGGGCCATGAAGCCGTCGATCACGCGGTGGAACGGCACGCCGTCGTAGAAGCCCTGCTGCGAGAGAGTCGTGATCCGCTCGACGTGGTTGGGGGCGAGATCCGGACGCAGCGCGATGACCACGCGGCCCTTGCTGGTCTCCATCACGAGTCGGTTGCTGTCGGTCATGGTCGGTCTCCTTGATTCGGACCAGGGTAGACGAAACGCAGGGCGATGGGACGCCCCGCGACGGCACCGCCGAGTCCCGCCGTCAGCCGCGCCGGCGTGCAGCGGGCCAGCGACGCCAGGGTCTCGGCGACGAGCGCGTCCCGCCACCGGGGCGGAACGCGCGTGAAGGTGATCCTCGGGGTGCCCTGGAGGCTTCCGTCCCGCCGCAGCGCGAAGCGCGCGGTGATCGCGGCAGCCTCGAGATCGGCCGGCGGCCGCCAGCAGGCGGCGAGACGCGGGGCGAGCCCCGCCAGGGTGTCGGCCGGTCCCTCCGGCATCGTCACCGGCACCCGCAGGGTCGCCCGGAAGGTGGCCGGCAGCGAGAGCACCGAGGGATTGTCATAGACGTCGAACTGCGCGGCGGCGGGCGAGGCCGCGCGAGCCAGCACAAGGCCGGCCAAGATGCCTCTGGCCAAGATGCCGTTCAGCGAGCGCCCGCCGCGCAAGGCTTATTGGCCGTCCTGCGCCAGGCTCATCCGGACGATCTTGTCCGGGCTCTGCACGGTGCCGTTCTGGGCCGAGGAGCCCTTCTTGATCTTGTCGACCACATCCATGCCGGACGTCACCTCGCCCACCACCGTGTACTGGTTGTTGAGGAACGAGGCGTCGCCGAAGCAGATGAAGAACTGGGAATTCGCCGAGTTCGGGTCCTGCGAGCGGGCCATGCCGACGGTGCCGCGCTTGAACGGCGCCTTGGAGAACTCCGCCGGGATGTTCGGCAGGTCGGACTTGCCCATGCCGGTGCCGGTCGGGTCGCCGGTCTGGGCCATGAAGCCGTCGATGACGCGGTGGAAGACGATGCCGTTGTAGAAGCCGCGCTTCGTCAGAGTCTTGATCTGCTGGACGTGCTTGGGCGCGAGGTCGGGGCGAAGCTGGATGGTGATGCGGCCGTCCTTAGTGTCGAGGTAGACGGTGTTCTGGTCGGGCGCGGCGCTCGCCGGGGCATTGAGGCTCAGGGCGGCGACGGACAGCACCAGGGCTGCGAGCCAGCGGATCATGGGGGTCTCCTGGGTGAAAGGAACGGGCCGCGTCAGGCGGACGGGGCGAAGCGGGCGCTCAGGCGGTCGGCCACCGCCGCGGGCACGAAGGGCCGCACGTCGCCGCCCATGGCGGCGATCTGGCGGACCAGGGTGGCGGTGATCGGCCGCACGCCGGTCGAGGCCGGCAGGAACACGGTCTGCACCTCCGGCGCCATGGCGCCGTTCATGCCGGCGAGCTGCATCTCGTAGTCGAGATCGGTGCCGTCGCGCAAACCGCGGATGAACAGGCTGGCACCGTGCCGGCGCGCCGCCGCCACCGCGAGGTCGGCGAAGGTGACGACCTCGAGGCTCGTCCCGGCCTCGGCGGCGAGGGGGCCGCAGGTGACCCGGATCAGCTCCGCCCGCTCCTCGGCGGTGAAGAGCGGGGTCTTGCCCGGATGCACGCCGATCGCCACCACGAGGCGGCCGACCAGGCGGCAGGCCTGGCGCACCACGTCGAGATGGCCGTTGGTCACCGGATCGAAGGAGCCGGCATAGAGCGCGGTGCGGTTCATCGTGGTCCCACCTAGTGCATTTCCCGGCCGAACGGAACCGCCCGCCCCCGCGGCGTCGCCTGCTCGATCACCTGGCCACCGCGCCGACGAGCGGCCCGAGCGGCCGGCTCAGGTCCTGGCGGCCCATCGACGGGGCGTAGAGGCTCGACACGCTGCCGTCGAGGAACAGCGCGTTGGGGCAGCCGAGCGCGTCGCGGAACAGCCGTGCGAAGGCGCCGAAGCTCACCGGCGCCTCCGAGATCGCGAACACCGCAATGTGCCCGTCCGGTCGCACGCCGACGCCGTTGCGGATTTTTTGCGAGGGGCCGTCCTCGGAGATCTTGGGATGGATGCGGTTGTTGATCACCAGCATCGGGCCGGACTGGGTCGCGAACTCGGCCCGGGGATGGGCCTTCAGGTAGCGCCCGGTCTCGAGCACCCCGGCCCGCTCCCCGGCGACGTAGAACACGCCGTTCGGCTTGAGGTGGAAGTTGCCCGGGCCGTTGGCGGTGTTGGCCGCCTTCAGCTCGCGCCCGTCCTCGACGTAGAGCCCGACGGGCGCGAGGCCGGTATCGTACATCCCGGCATTCATCGCGAAGGCGAGGGCCGTGCCCTGCTGGCCGGCGAGCCGCGACAGCGAGCCGTAGGGCAGCCCGTCGGGCCCGCGCCAGAACAGCTTCACCCGGGCGCGCCGCAGGTCGACGGTGCAGACGGCATAGGCCTGGCCCTCGTGGCTCTGCGGCCGGCACAGGGCCGCCGGGGCTGATGCAGCCGCAGGGGAAGGACCGGACGCCGCAGGAGCAGGGCCGGCCGCGAGCCACGAGACGCCCGCCCCGAGCAGCAACGCCCCGATTGTTCTCGCCATTCCCGCCACCATTCCCGCCACCATTCCCGCCATGTGCCTCTCCGTTCTTGTTCCCGCTCCGGCGCGGGCGCGCGCCCGCGCCGTGCGACCGGCTTTGGGCGTACCGGTATAGAGCGATCGTGACGTTTTGCAGCACGAACCAACCTTCGCGCCGCGACGTTCTGTGGGCCTGGGGGCTTACACTTCTCGATCAGGAGATCGGAACATGAAAGGCATGTTGGCGGCGTCGGCGGCCCTCGCGGGCGCCCTGCTGGTCGTGCCGGCCACCGCCGAGGCGCGCGGCGGCTTCGGTGGAGGTGGGTTCCATGGCGGCGGCGGCTTCGGCGGCTTCCATGGCGGTGGGTTCCGGGGCGGCTTCGGCGGCGGCGGCTTCGGCCGGGGCTTCGGCGGCGGCTATCGGGGCGTCGGGTTCGGCGGCTACCGGGGCGGCTTCGGCGGCTACCGCGGCGTGGGCTTCGGCGGCTATCGCGGCGGCTACGGCGGCTGGCGCGGCGGGTACGGCTATCGCCGCGGCTTCGGCTACGGCGCGGCAGGCCTCGGGATCGGCCTCGGTCTCGGTCTCGCGGCGGCCTCCGCCTATCCGTATTACGGCGGCTACGGCTACGGCGGGTACGGCTATGGCGGCTACGCCCCGGTCGGCTATTACGGCGGGGGCTACGATTACGGCTATGGCGGCGGCTGCTACGAGGTGCCCCGCGTCCGCTGGACGCCCTACGGCTACCGCCGCGTCCTCGTGACCCGCTGCTACTGAGCCGCGGACGGGCCACGATCGGAAGGGGCCGCCCGGCAAGGGCGGCCTTTTCTCGTCATGGGTCGGTCAGTTCCGCCGGCCTGCCGCCTCCTCGCGCCTCATCGGCATCGCGTCGATGGTCGAGAACAGGGTCTCCGCCGGAATCGGCTCGGCGGCGTCGAGCTTCGCCCCGCCATCCTTGCCGACCAGCACCGCCCGGAACCCCGTCGCCGGCAGGCCGAGGCGGCGGCGCAACGCGGCGGCCTCCCTCCCCTCCCCGATCGCCCGCACCACCACGAGGTCGCGCTCGCGCATCCCGCGCCCGGCCGCCGCGGCGATCGCCTCCTGTGCCGCCGCGCGGGGATCCCCGGCCTCGGCGGCGATCACCAGGAGGCGGGACTTCCAGCGGTAGCGGTCGAGGTCGGAGACGGCCGCCTCGGCCGGAACGGAGACGGCGAGCAGGAGGGCGCCGGCCAGGACGGCGCCGGCGAGGAGCGAGGACGGGAGCATGCCGAACCCTTTCGCGGATCGCACCGGACCAGCCGTCCGGCGCCTCCCATCGAGCTAAAGCTCTGACACTTGGCTTCCAGCGCGGCGTTGACGCGCGGGGCCGACCGTCCCAGTTGCGATCCGGCCGAGCGCGGCCCGATATCCCGGCCCCGCCGATCCCCGCAGGGAGGACCCCGCATGTCCGACGTGAACCGCCGCATCGTCCTGGCGTCCCGGCCCCACGGCGAGCCGACACCGGCCCATTTCCGCCTCGAGCGCGGGACGGTGCCGGTGGCGCACGAGGGCGAGGTGCTGCTGCGCAACCGCTATCTCTCCCTCGATCCCTACATGCGCGGCCGGATGAGCGCGGCGAAATCCTACGCCAAGCCGGTCGAGATCAACGACGTGATGGTCGGCGGCACGGTGTCGGAGGTGGTGGCCTCGCACCATCCGGGCTTCGCGGTCGGCGACACGGTGCTGGCCTATGGCGGCTGGCAGGACTTTTCGGTGTCGAACGGCCAGGGCCTGCGCAAGCTCGATCCTGCCGCCGCCCCCGTCACCACGGCGCTCGGCGTGCTCGGCATGCCGGGCATGACCGCCTATACCGGGCTGCTCACCATCGGGGCGCCGAAGCCCGGCGAGACCGTGGTGGTGGCCGCCGCCACCGGGCCGGTCGGCTCGCTGGTCGGCCAGATCGCCAAACTCAAAGGGGCCCGCACGGTCGGCATCGCCGGCGGAGCCGACAAGTGCCGCCACCTCACGGAGGAACTCGGCTTCGACGCGGCGATCGACCACCGCGGCGGCGACCTGCCGGGGGCGCTGGCGGCGGCCTGCCCGGACGGCATCGACGTCTATTTCGAGAATGTCGGCGGCGCGGTGTTCGACGCGGTGCTGCCGCTCCTGAACGACTTCGCCCGCATCCCGGTCTGCGGCCTCGTCGCCAACTACAACATGACCGAGCTGCCCCCCGGGCCCGACCGGGTGCCGGCGCTGATGCGCGCGGTGCTGAGCAAGCGCCTGACGTTTCGCGGCTTCATCGTCTGGGACTTCGCCGACCAGGAGCAGGCCTTCCTGTCCGATGTCGGCCAGTGGCTGCGCGAGGGCCGGATCCACTACCGCGAGGATGTCGTCGAGGGGCTGGAGAGCGCGCCGGAAGCCTTCATCGGCCTGCTCAAGGGCCGCAACTTCGGGAAGTTGGTGGTGAAGCTCTAGGGCATTGTCCGACCAAGCGGCCGCCGGCCCGTCGGAGAAAACGCGGCAAGAATCAAAGGCCTCGAGCATCGTCCGATGGCAACGCGATCAGGCGATGCTCCAGGCTTCATACCCACGCGCCTCGGCGCCGACGCCCGTTCGGGCTTGCCTTGCGCCTTCGAGCCGATCCGTTCGAAGGCGCGGCGGCATCACTCCTCCGGCAGCCGCCGCGCCAGCGCCCGCAGCGCCCCGCGGAAGGTGCGCACGTCCTGCTCGGTCATCGCCATGCGGTGGAACATGTCGCGCATGTTGCGGATCATCCCGTCGCGCTTCGCCGGCGGGTAGTAGCCGGCGGCGTCGAGATCGGCCTCCAGGCTCTCGAACAGCGAGATCAGCGCTTCCCGGGGCGCGGGACCTGACCGCATCGTGCCGGAGAACGGCAGCACCGCCCGCCCCGCCGCCCGGCGCCACTCGTAGCCGACGAGGAGCACGCTCTGGGCGAGGTTGAGCGAGGCGTAGTCCGGATCGACCGGGAAGGTGACGATGGCGTCGGCCAGCGACACCTCGTCGTTCGACAGCCCGACCCGCTCGCGCCCGAACAGGATGCCGACCCCCTCCCCCGCCGCGAGCCGGCCTGCCGCCTCCCCCATCCCCTCGTCGGGCCCGAAGACCCGCTTCATCTGGCCGCGCTCCCGCGCCGTGGTGGCGAGCACGTAGTGGAGATCGGCCAGGGCCTCGGCGACGGTCGGGAAGATCCGGGCCCCGTCGAGGACATGGGTGGCGTTCGAGGCGGTCTCGCGCACCCCCTTCATCGGCCAGCCGCCCTTCGGGTTGACGAGGCGCAGCGCATCGAGCCCGAAATTCCCCATCGCCCGGGCGGTCATGCCGATATTCTCGGCGAGCTGCGGCTCGACCAGGATGATGACGGGGCGGGGCGGTGTGGCGTCGGTCATGGCATGTCGATCGGCAGAGCAGGATGGGCCGGCACATAAGGCCTTGCGTCTCCCACGCGAAGGGGCGTCGTGCTGTCCGGGAACCCACCCGCCCCGAATGGCGTTCTCACAACAGACCTCCTTCACAGCCCCGGCGCCCCGCGCCGGGGCTTTTTTCGTGACAGCCGGCGAAAGCCGTTCCACCCCGGCGCTTCCCCCTGTTTGTGCAGCGCGCTATGACCGCGCCACGGCCGGCCGCGCGCCTCACGCGGGCATGAGGGCGGCCCCCGGGATCACGGAAGGCTGGATCAGACATGGCGAAGATCAAGGTGGCGAACCCCGTCGTCGAGCTCGACGGCGACGAGATGACCCGGATCATCTGGCAGTCCATCAAGGACAAGCTGATCCATCCCTACCTCGACGTCCCGCTCGAATACTACGACCTCGGGGTCGAGCATCGCGACGCCACCAACGACAAGGTGACGATCGAGGCCGCCGAGGCGATCAAGAAGCACGGCGTCGGCGTGAAGTGCGCCACCATCACCCCGGACGAGGCCCGGGTGAAGGAGTTCAACCTCAAGGAGATGTGGAAGTCGCCCAACGGCACGATCCGCAACATCCTCGGCGGCGTGATCTTCCGCGAGCCGATCATCTGCCGCAACGTGCCGCGCCTGGTGCCGGGCTGGACCCAGCCGATCGTGGTGGGCCGCCACGCCTACGGCGACCAGTACCGCGCCACCGACTTCAAGGTGCCGGGCAAGGGCCGCCTCACCATCAAGTTCGAGGGCGAGGACGGCACCGTCATCGAGCGCGAGGTGTTCAAGTTCCCGGGCGCCGGCGTCTCGCTGTCGATGTACAACCTCGACGACTCGATCCGCGACTTCGCCCGCGCGTCGATGAACTACGGCCTGTCCCGCAAGTTCCCGGTCTACCTGTCGACCAAGAACACCATCCTCAAGGCCTATGACGGCCGGTTCAAGGACATCTTCGAGGAGGTGTACGAGGCCGAGTTCAAGTCGCGGTTCCAGTCGGCCGGCATCACCTACGAGCACCGCCTGATCGACGACATGGTCGCCTCGGCCCTGAAGTGGTCCGGCGGCTACGTCTGGGCGTGCAAGAACTACGACGGCGACGTGCAGTCGGACACCGTGGCGCAGGGCTTCGGCTCGCTCGGCCTGATGACCTCGGTGCTGCTCACCCCCGACGGCCAGACCGTCGAGGCCGAGGCCGCCCACGGCACGGTGACCCGCCACTACCGCGAGCACCAGAAGGGCAAGGAGACCTCGACCAACTCGATCGCGTCGATCTTCGCCTGGACCCGCGGCCTGTCGCACCGCGCCAAGCTCGACTCGAACGCCGATCTGGCGAAGTTCGCCGAGACCCTGGAGAAGGTCTGCGTAGACACCGTCGAGGCCGGCTTCATGACCAAGGACCTGGCGCTGCTGGTCGGCCCCGACCAGAAGTGGCTCTCGACCATCGGCTTCCTCGACAAGGTCGACGAGAACCTGAAGACCGCGATGGCGGTGTGAGGTGCAGGGCGGCCGGGCTCCCGGTCGCCCTTGGGGTCGCCCTTGGGCAAGCCTCTCGAGATCGGTTCCCCGCGGCCGCAAGGCCGCGGGAAGCCCTCACGTCCCCTTGACCACGAGCGTCAGCGCCGCCTCGTAGCCCTCGCCCAGCGGGCGCACGGTCGCGATGCCGCGGCCCTCGGGGTCGTCCTGGCGCAGCAGAAGATCGCGGGCATTGCCGATCCGGCCGCGCCGGGGGCGGTCCGCGTAGGCCGGTCCTGCATAGACCGCCTCGCTCACCGCGTCCGGGAAATAGATCTGTCCCGTGAGCGCCGTGCGTCCGCTCACGATCACCTTCACGTGCAGGTGAGGCGTGCGCCCCGGATACCAGCCCGGATAGATCGTCCGGAAGGCCACGCGGCCGGCGCGGTCGGCGACCTGCGTGCCGCGCAGGAAGGTCCGGCCGATGGTGGAGACGCCCCGGTCGCCCTGGTCGGAATAGCCCGAGTAGCGCCCTCGCGCATCCGCGTGCCAGAGATCGACCCGGGCCTCCGGCAGCACGACGCAGTCGCGGAGCGTCACGACCTGGAGGCGCACCGCGAGCGGCGTGCCGTCCCGGTCCTCGCGGAGGTCCGACCGCATCAGGCGGGGATCGAGGTAGAACGGGCCCTCGACCGCCTGCGGGGTCAGGAGGCAGGTCGCCTGCGCCGGCCGGGGCATCAGGAGACCGGCCGCGAGGGTGCCGAGCATCACGCGGCGGGTCGGGCGGTCCGGCATCGGATCCTCCTTGTCTCCCGCCGGAGAGGGCGAGACCTCTGAGCCTCAGGTCACACCGGTGGGGCCATCCAGCACGGCGCGCACCCGGCGCGCCAGCTCCATCCGCCGATACGGCTTGTTGATGATCTCGAACTCGGTGCCACCGGCATCGGTGCGCTCCAGCGAGGCCTCGGCGTAGCCGGTGGTCAGCAGCACCTTGAGCCGGGGCTGGCGGCGGCGCGCCTCGCGGGCCAGCATCACGCCGTTCATGCCGCCGGGCATGATCAGGTCGGAGAACAAGAGGTCGACCTTGTCGCCGCCGTCGAGGAGCTCAAGAGCCTGGCGGCCGTCGGTGGCCATCAGCGTGGTGTAGCCGAAATCGCGCAGGATCGCCCGGGCGAGCTCGGCGACGTCGCGGCGGTCGTCGACGACCAGGATCGTCTCGGTGCCGGCGCGCTGGTCGGCGCGCTTGCCGGGGCCGGGGGCCGGGCGCTCGTCGCTGTCGCTCATCGGGAAGTAGAGCCGCACGGTGGTGCCGTGGCCGGCCCGGGACTCGATCACGACGGTGCCGCCGGATTGCCGGGCAAAGCCGTACACCATGGCGAGGCCCAGCCCCGTGCCGCGCCCCTCCTCCTTGGTGGTGAAGAACGGCTCCATCACCCGGGCCAGGATCTCCGGCGGCATGCCGTTGCCGGTATCGGTCACCGCGACCGAGACGTAGCGCCCGGGCTGCGGCAAGCCCGAGGGCAATTCGTCGACGTCGAAGGCGTGGTTCTCGGTCCGGACCGTCACGGTGCCGCCGTCCGGCATCGCGTCGCGGGCGTTGATGAGGATGTTGAGCAGCGCGACCTCGGTCTGGGTCGAGTCGAGGCGGGCGTTCCACAGGCCCTCGGCGAGCTCCGCCCGGACGGCGATTCCCTCGCCGAGGGTACGGCCGGTGAGGTCGTGCATCCCCTCGACCAGGTTGTTGAGGTTCACCGCCCGCCCGTCGAGGCGCTGCTTGCGGGCGAAGGCGAGCAGCTGCTGGGTCAGGGTGGTGGCACGCTCGGCGGCGTTGCGGATGTTGTCGACCGCCCGCATCATCCGGCGCGGATCGGCCGCCGGGTCCTCGAGGCCGGATTGCAGGATGTCGACGTAGCCGACGACCACCTGGAGCAGGTTGTTGAAGTCGTGCGCGATGCCGCCGGTGAGCTGCCCCAAGGCCTCCATCTTCTGCGACTGGCGCAGGGCCTCCTCGGCGTCGCGGCGGCGCGACACGTCGAGCTGCGAGCCGAAGAAATACACCAGCTCGCCGTTGGAATCGTAGACCGGCGAGATGAACAGCGCGTTCCAGAACGTCGAGCCGTTCTTGCGGTAGTTCAGGATCTCGGTGGCGATCTCCTTGCGCTCGGCGATGGCGCGGCGCACCTCCGCCACCGTCTCGCGGTCGGTGTCGGGCCCCTGGAGGAAGCGGCAGTTGCGGCCGACCAGCTCCTCGGGGGTATAGCCGGTCATAGCCCGGAAGGCCTGGTTGGCGAAGATGATCGGATTGTCCGGCTGGCGCGGATCGGTGACGATCATCGGCATCCGCGTCATCTCGACGGCGGCGAAGAAGATGTCGCTGTGGTGGTCCGAGACGTCGGTCGGCACGTCCGCCACGGTCGGCCGGTCGCCCACTTCAATCGGCGTTCGCTTCACACTCATCGTCGCTCCGGTGGCCGCCTGGCGCACGGCCCGCTCGCGCCGTGTTCGGGCCATGCTCCGGGTCCTTGGTCGTGACGCGTATCCCGCGACGAACCGGCACCCCTGTCGTCGGAAAACGCGTTCGCCCAATCCCGTGCCCGCATGAGATCCTACACTCGGTCTCCCCGCACAACCGGGAATGTCGCCGGTTGGAACCGCGACCGGGCGTCGCTCCAGGAATCCGGATAGAGCAGGCGACGCAAGGTTGCAATCGCGGTTCGCACCCCTGAACCGGCCCGCAGGCCGCCGCCGGGCCGAACAACCGCCGCGGCAACTGAATTTCCCCGTCCATCCGGGGCAAATGGACTTCGCGGCAGCTCCACCGGGGCCGGATCGGGCAGGCGGCGCGCCTGGCCTATGTTCTTACAGATGGCGGATCATCCACCCGATGCTTGCATCCGAGGCTGGGGCGAGGCGAGCGGCGGGCGGGCGGGACGGCCCAGGATCGGCCGACAGTCGGTCCTGGGCCGTCCTGCGATCCGCGACGCCGGATCAGGCGGCCCGGCGCGGGGCCTCGCGGGTCTCGCTCGCGCCCGAGAGCGAGAGGGCAGCGTCGAGGGCATCGGTGATGGTGGTGACGAGGATATCGGCGGAGGTCGCCCGTCGCAGGCGGTCGCGGCCGCCCGGGTCGCGCTCGCGCCACACCGCCACCATCACCCGCACGCCCGGGATCGCCCGCCGGGCGAGGCGCGCAGCCAGCCGGATATGCGAGGTGCTGATCGGCTCGATGTAGGACAGGCAGACCAGCGCGACGCCGTCGGTGCCCGGCCGGTCGCCCTTGTTGAGGGCATCCTGGGAGGTGGTGCGGGCGTTGAGGCCGTGGCGCCCGAGCACCTGGGCCAGCATCCCGGCGGCGGCGGCGTCGAACGGCCCGCGGGCCGCCACCACCAGCACCGGGGCCGGCCCGCGCCAGGCCGGCGCGAGATCCTCCTTGCGGCGCACGATCGTGGTGGCGGCGCGGTCCGGCCCCAGGGCCGCCACCGCCGCCTCGGTCTCGGCGCTGCGCACGGCGGCGGCCCCCTTCGGCACCGGCATCGAGCCGAGCGTCGCCACCACGGTCTCGATCGCGGTGCCGACCGCCTGCTGGCGGTCCGCCGCCAGCGCACCGCTCGCCCGGTCGTTCTGGGCGAGCCGCAGGCCGCCGAGCGCGATCTCGTCGTAATAGGTCGCGAGCTCGCGCTCCTTGAGCACCTGGCGCGCCTTCTCGATCGCCTCGAGGGGATCGCCCGCCAGCATGCGCTGGTAGAAGATCTCGGAGGGCGCCAGCGCCGGCCGGTCGCCCAGCATCACGTCGAGGAAGCCGAGGCGCTCGACGTGGCGCCCGAGCACCACCAGGCAGACGGTGATCGGGGTGGCGAGCACCAGGCCGACCGGCCCCCACAGGAAGGTCCACAGGGTGGCTGCCAGGATCACCGCCACCGGCGACAGGCCGGTCGAGTGGCCGTAGAGCAGCGGCTCGATGACGTGGCCGGCGATCGGCTCGACGACCGCGAACAGCACCACCGTGGCGATCAGCATCGACCAGCCCGGATCGACCGCCGCCGCGACCAGGAGCGGAAATGCCATGCCGATGACCGCGCCGATATAGGGCACGAAGCGCAGGATCCCGGCGAGCACGCCCCACAGGATCGGGCTCGGCACGCCGATCAGCCACAGGCCGAGCGCCACCACCACCCCGAAGGCGAGGTTGAGGCCGGCCTGGGCGAGGAAGAACCGCGACAGGCGCGCCACCGCGTCGTCCATCGCCGCCGTGGTGGCGCGCAGGTCGCCGGAGCCGGCGAGCCGGATCGCGCGGTTGCGCAGGTCCTCGCGCTGGGCGAGGAAGAACAGCGTGAAGAGCAGGATCAGACCGACGGTGGCGAGCGGATGCAGCACCGGCGCGACCACGCTGCCGAGGGTCGAGAGCAGGCCGGCCTTCGGCTCGCGCACCTCGACCAGCATCGGCTTCTCGACATCGGCCGGGCCGCCCCGGGCCTTGCCCGCCTCCGGCGGCTGCAGGTCCTGGCTCAGGTCCTGCACCGCCTGGAACAGGCGCTCCAGGGTGGCGCCGCCGCCAGCCTGGGCGCGCAGGGCCCCGATCTTCTCGCGCATCGTCACGGTGTAGCGCGGCAGATCCGCGGCGAGCTGCGACGCCTCGTTGGCGATCATCAGGCCGATGCCGCCGAGACCCGCGAAGGTCGCCAGCACCACGACCAGCACCGCGAGCGAGCGCGGCAGGCGGCGGCGCTGCAGCCCCCGCACCGCCGGCGCCAGGACGAAGCTCAGCAGCACCGCGAGCGTGATCGGCATCAGCACGTCCCGCCCGAGGGACAGGATCGCCCCGATCGCCAGGACCAGCAGGCAGGTTGCCAGCGCCGTGAACACCGGCATCGCGTCGCGCAGGCGGCGCGCCGTCACGGGATCGTCGATCATCGGCCTCTCATACGATTGAGCCTGCGCATCGACCCGCCGATGCGCAGGCGTCCGGCACCGTCACGCCGACGCCAGTTCGGACCCGGCCGCCCGTCGAACGCGAGCGTTCGGCGGGGCGGCGGGATCGCCCGCAGGGCTCTCAGGGAGACGGCGGCGTGCCGAGGGCGGCGCCGATCTGGGTCAGGAGCTTCGAGAAATCGACCGGCTTCGGGTGGTAGTCGTCGCAGCCGGCCTGGATCACCTTCTCGCGGTCGCCCGACATGGCGTGGGCGGTGAGCGCGATGATCGGGATCCGGGCGGTCTCGGCGTCGGATTTGAGCGCGCGGGCCGCCGACCAGCCGTCGAGCACCGGCAGGTTCATGTCGAGCAGGATGATGTCCGGCCGGCTGGTGCGAGCCTTCAGCACGCCCTCCTCGCCGTCATGGGCGAGCACGACCTCGTAGCCGCGCCGCTTGAGCCGCCGGGAGAGGAAATCCCAGATTTCCTCATGGTCCTCGACGAGAAGGATCTTTGCCACCGCCCCCACTCCACGCTCGCACGGCACCAGGGCGGGACGGCCGGTCCGGCCGTCCTCTGGCACCGCGCATCATCGAAAGACCCCGATCCGCGCTCCCTCACCGCTGACGCAGTGGAGGAGCGAATACCCCGGGTCAGACTCAAGTGGGCAGGCCCGCCCGATTGTCACCCCTCATGCGGCAAGCCGAACGCCACGCACTCGGATTCCGCCCGCTCGAAGGCCTGGATCACGTGCTGGTAGGAGCGCCAGGTCTCGCTGGCATGGTCCACGTCGGTCGGGCGCAGCACGAACATCAGCATCGAGCGGCCGGTCACCGCGTAGGTGCTGCCGATGGCGAACCGGGCGAGGTCCTGGGTGTCGGGCAGGTTGGTGTCGAGCACCCGCATCCAGGCATCGCCCCCCACCACCTCCGGCAGGGTGAACTCCACCACGTCGTGATAGGCGTTGAACATCAGCATCAGGGTCGCCTCGCCCCCGCGCCGGTGGATGCCGCTCGATTGCGCCCGCCCGTCGAGGACGACGGTGAGCGAGCGGGCGCCGCCGTCGTTCCAGTTCTCCGGGTTCATCTCGGTCCCGGACGGGGTGAGCCAGCTCACGTCCTTGACGCCGAGATCGGCGTCGTAGGCGCCGGTGAGGAACCGCCCGCGGCTCAGCATCGGCAGGGACTTGCGCAGGATCAGCAGGCGCTGGGTGAACTCGGCGAGGTCCCGCTCCTCCTCGCCGATCTTCTCCCATTCGATCCAGGAGATCTCGTTGTCCTGGCAATAGGCATTGTTGTTGCCCTTCTGGCTGCGGGCGAACTCGTCGCCGGCGAGCAGCATCGGCGTTCCGCGCGACAGGAGCAGGGTCGCGAGCAGGTTGCGCATCTGGCGCATCCGCACCGCGCGGATCTCGGGATCGTCGGTCGGTCCCTCGGCGCCGTAATTGTAGGACAGGTTGTGCGAGTGCCCGTCGCGGTTGTCCTCGCCGTTCGCCGCATTGTGCTTCTCGTTGTACGAGACGGTGTCGGCGAGGGTGAAGCCGTCATGCGCGGTGATGAAGTTCACCGAGGCCCAGGGGCGCCGGCCGCGCTTGTTGAACTTGTCGGCCGAGCCGGTCAGGCGGGAGGCCAGCGCCGGCAGCAGGCCCTCGTCGCCCTTCCAGTAGCCGCGCACCTCGTCGCGGAAGCGGTCGTTCCACTCGGCCCAGCCGGGCGGGAAGCCGCCGACCTGGTAGCCGCCCGGGCCGCAATCCCACGGCTCGGCGATCAGCTTGACCGAGGACAGGACCGGGTCCTGGCGGCAGGAATCGAGGAAGCCGCCGCCCTCGTCGAAGCCGTAGGGCTCGCGGCCGAGGATCGTCGCGAGATCGAAGCGGAAGCCGTCGACCCGCATCTCGGTCGCCCAGTAGCGGAGCGAATCGGTCACCATCTGCAGCACCCGCGGGTGCGAGAGGTTGACGGTGTTCCCGGTGCCGGTGTCGTTGATGTAGTAGCGCTTCTGGTCCGGCAGCAGCCGGTAGTACGAGGCGTTGTCGATGCCCTTGAACGACAGCGTCGGGCCCTTCTCGTTGCCCTCGGCGGTGTGGTTGTAGACCACGTCGAGGATCACCTCGAGGCCGGCCCCGTGCATGCGGGCGACCATCTCCTTGAACTCGGAGAAGGCGAAGTCCGGCACGGCGGCGTAGCGGCGGGCGGGGGCGAAGAACGAGAGGGTGTTGTACCCCCAGTAATTCACCAGGTCCTTCTCGAGCAGGTAGCTGTCGTTGACGAAGGAATGGACCGGCAGCAGCTCGACCGAGGTGACGCCGAGGCTGCGGATATAGGCCAGCACCTCAGGGGTGCCGAGGCCCGCATAGGTGCCGCGCAGGCGCTCGGGCACCGCCGGGTGCAGCTTGGTGAAGCCCTTGACGTGGGTCTCGTAGAAGACGGTCTTGTCCCACGGCACGTTCGGCTTCTGGTCGCGGCCCCAGGTGAAGGCGGGGTCGATCACCCGGCACTTGCGGGTGAAGGGCGCGCTGTCGCGGGTGTCGAAGGTGGTGTCGTCGCCGCTCTCCATCACGTAGCCGAACAGGGCCGGGTTCCAGGTCACGGAACCGACCAGCGCCTTGGCGTAGGGATCGAGCAGCAGCTTGTTGGGATTGAAGCGGTGGCCGGCCTCCGGCTCGTAGGGGCCGTGGACGCGGTAGCCGTAGATCGTGCCCGGGCGGGCGTCGGGCAGGTAACCGTGCCAGACCTCGTCGGTGTATTCGGGCAGCTCGATCCGCTCGATCTCGGTCTCGCCGGAATCGTCGAACAGGCACAGCTCGACCTTGGTGGCATGGGCGGAGAACAGCGCGAAGTTGACGCCGAGGCCGTCCCAGGTGGCGCCCAGGGGGAAAGGCTGGCCCTCGCTGATGCGCGTGGCGCGCCGGGCGAGAGGCGAAGCCGCCGGGGTCTCCGGGGCGGGCTTGGACGTGAGTTCCATGTTCATGGGGGCGTTCGACGATCCCGGAGGCGAGAAGCCTGACTGTGGGCTGAACGCGCCGGCCCTCGCCCAAGCTCCCGCGCCGTCGTCAAAATTTCACGGCCGTGGATTCCGTGCGGAAATCCGGCCGCGATCGGGAGCCGCGGCGATCCTCGCGGGTTGCCGAGGGCCGCGCACGGCACGGGGATACAGGTGAGCAGCATGAGCGCGACGGTCGCGGACGTGATGAGCAGGGATGTCGAGTTCATCGCCGGCGAGGCCCCGGTGCAGGAGGCGGCGGTGCTGATGGGCGAGCTCGACGTCGGCGCCCTGCCGGTCGGGACGCCGGACGCCCTCGACGGGGTCGTGACCGACCGCGACATCCTCTACCGGGTCGTCGCCAAGGGGCTCGACCCGCGGAACGTCCGGGTGGGCGAGGTGCTGTCGCGCCCGGTCGTGTCCTGCGCCGAGGCCGATCCGCTCCGCACCGCCCTCGACCTGATGGCGGCCCACCACGTCCGGCGCCTGCCGGTGCGCGACGCGGGCGGGCGCGTCACCGGCTGGGTCACCCTGGCGGACCTGTCCCGGGCGCTGCTGCTCGGCGGCGACGCGCTCCAGACCTCGCTCAAGCGCCTGACGGAAGACGCGTAGGCGACGGGCCGGCGGAGGCTATGGGTCGGCCGCGGCCGCCGCGGCGTTGGCCGCCTCGTTGGCGCGCTCGGCCGCCAGGATGGTCTGGCGGGCGGCGTAGCGGGTGACCAGCGCCTCGACGTCGCGGATGGTCTCCTCGACGAGGTGGGCCTGGAGCAGGGCGCGGGGATCGTCGGGCGGCAGGTCCTCGCGCTCCTGGAGACGGCGCATGGCCTGCTTGACCACCCGGTACACGGCCTCGCGCTCCTCGCGGTTCATCGCCGGGGAGACCGCCCGGGCGACCAGGTCGGTGAAATCGGACATCGTTGTGAGGCTCGTTCCTGATGGCGCGGGCGCCCGTACGGCGTCCCGGCCCGCTTCTTCGCACGGCGGGCGCCCGGACCGAAGGCCCCCGCACCGTCTTCGGCGCCTTGTACCCTCGCGCCTTGGCCTCGACACGTCGATGCCAAGGCGTCCGGCGCATCGGCGCCGGCGCCCGTTCGGGCTTGCCTTGCGCCGTCGAACCGATCCGTTCGACGGCACGGCGGTATCACATGTTGTGGTCCTTGACGCCGGCGATGAGCAGGCTGCTGCAGCCCCAGACCACCAGGAAGGCGAAGAACGCCACGAACAGGGCGTGCCCACGCATCGGCACGGTGGAGAGCTCGGGCCGGGTCGGCGGCACGAAGACCGCGAGGTAGACGTGCTGGCGGTTCGCCGCCACCCGGGCACGGTCGAGCATCATGGTGGCGGAATCGTTCAGCTTCTCGGCGATGGTGCGCTCGACCATCAGCCCCTCGTATTCCAGGATCGCCTCGGCGACGTTCTTGCCGCCGACAGCCATCCCGTCGTTGGTCAAGGTGTCCTCGATCTGCTTGATCTGTTGGTTGGTGGCGTTGAGGCTCGCCACGATGGTCTGGATCGAGCGCGACTTCTCGTCGAGGCCGGAACTCCGCAGCACCTGGAGGTCGTTCTCCGACTTGATCTTGTCCTTCCGTAGCGACAGCAGGGTGGTCATCGCCGCCTCCGCCGACTTCGCCGGATCGATGATGCCCCAGCGGTTGCGGAACTCGCGCAAGGCGACATGGGCCTTGCGCAGGCGCTCCTCGCTCGTCGCCAGGTCGTCCTTGCTGTGCCGCAGCATGTCCTGCTGCGCCCGGGACGAGATCGCGTTGATTAGCCCCTCGGCGCGGGCGACGACGTGGCGGCCGATCGCCAGGGCGTCGTCGGGCGTGAACGCCTGCACCGTCAGGGTCATCACGCCCGAGACCAGGTCGATATGCACCTGGACGCGCTTGCGCCAGTACTTCAGCAGCTCCTCGACCGGCTTGTCACCGGAGTAGCGGGTCCAGAAATCGCCTTCGTCGCGGGTGAACATCCGGACGACGTCGAGCTCCTTCTGGGCGCTCTCCAGCATCGGCTGGCTCTCGATGTATTCCTTGACGATATAGCTGTCCTGGCTGTTATTCTTCTGGATCAGCGAGGAGAACTCGCCGAGCGCGACGTTGCCCATCGGCTCGACCTCGCCGCGGACGGCGAAGCGGGCCTCGACCACGTACTGGTCGGCGGCGAAGGCGAACAGGTAGATCCCGATGGCCGCCGTCGGCAGCAGCACGAAGAGGCCGATGTTGCGCAGGAGCCGGGACAGGACCCGGCTCTGGGTGCCGGCGGCCGGCAGGAGCGGCACGCGGCTCCAGCGCAGCGGGTTGAGCAGGGCTGGCAGCCGGCTCCCGGGGGAAATCGGCTCGACCGTCTCGGCATTGCGGCGCAGCTCGGGCACGGTGCGCCGCGCGAACGCGATCATGCTGCCGAGCCTGTCTCGCCGTTTGACCTCGTCCGCGTCCATTTTGACTTGATTCCCCGCGCCGGCGCCGGCCGGCTTAGCGACCTCGACGGCCGATCATCGATTGCTTCGGTTTTCGGCCTTTTTAATGGCGCCGGCCCCTTCGCCGGGCCCTCACGGCTCGCCGAGGACCGCCGCGAGGCGGGACCAGGCCGCCGCGTCGGGGGGCAGCCCGAGGCGCAGGCGCGCCGGCGCCGCCTCGAACCGGCGCACGAAGAGCCCGGCCCGGCCGAGGCGCCCGAACAGGCCGGGGCCGTCGGGGAAGTCGGCGGTGCGAAACAGCCGCGTGCCGCCGACGATCCGGCCGCCGGCGGCCTCGATCAGGGCGTCGAGCCGCGCCGCGTCGCGGCCCCGCCCGACGGCGGCCTCCCGCCGCCAGGCCTCGTCGGCGAGCGCGCGGCGCCCGACCGCGATCGCCGGCCCCGACACCGCCCAGGGCCCGAGCGCGCGGCGCAAGGTCCCGATCAGCGGCTCGCCCGCCACCGCGAAGCCGAGCCGCAGGCCGGCGAGGCCGTAGGTCTTGCCGAAGGAACGCAGCACCAGGCAGCCCGGGGGCGGCGCGGCGCACAGGCTCTCGACGGGCTCCAGATCGGCGAAGGCCTCGTCGACCACGAGCCAGCCGCCGCGCCCGGCAAGCCCGGCCGCCGCCGCCGCGAGGTCGCGCCGCGCCATGATCCGCCCGTCAGGGTTGTTCGGGTTGACGACCACCACGATGTCGGCCTGCGTCGTGAGGGTCGGCACGGTCGCGACGGCGTGCCCCGCCCGGGCCCAGGCGGCGGCGTGCTCGGCATAGGTCGGGCCGACCACCGCGACCCGGCCGGGGGGCCGCAGCCGCGGGACCAGGTCGATCAGCGCCTGGGTGCCGGGCGCGGCGACGACCTGCTCCGGCCGTGCGCCGTAGGCCCGCGCCGCCACATCCTCGAGGGAGGCGAGGTCGGACGCCGCCGGCAGCCGCGTGAAGGCGCTGGCCTCCAGCGCCGGCCACGGATAGGGGATCGGGTTGATCCCCGTCGACAGGTCGATCCAGGGCTCGGGGGCCTGCGGGAAGAGCCGGGCCGCCTCGCCGAGGTCGCCCCCGTGTCGGATCGGTCCGTTCCGCCCCTCGCTCGCCATTCCGTCCACGTCCGATGACCGCCCTGCTGCACCCGCCCGACAGCCTCGTCCTGCTCGTCCTCGCCCTCGCGGTCGAGGCCGTGCTCGGCTATCCGGACCGCCTCTACAGGCTGGCCGGCCACCCTGTCACCTGGATCGGCGCGCTGATCG
The DNA here is from genome assembly GCF_006151805.1 of Methylobacterium terricola. Lineage (GTDB taxonomy): Bacteria > Pseudomonadota > Alphaproteobacteria > Rhizobiales > Beijerinckiaceae > Methylobacterium > Methylobacterium terricola. Next base: position 209,633 of record NZ_VDDA01000003.1, read on the forward strand.
CCGCCCTCGACCGGCGCCTCAACCGCGAGGCCGACCCGGCCGGGCGCCGCCGCGCCGCCGGAGTGCTGGCCCTCGTCCTCGTCCTCGCCGCGACCGGCCTTTCGGCCTCGGCCCTCGCGCTGGCCTGCGGCGCGCTCGGGCTCCCGGGCCTCATCCTGTGCGCCGTCCTCGCCGCGAGCCTGCCGGCCCAGCGCAGCCTGCACGACCACGTCGCCCGGGTGGCGGACGACTTGCGCCGCGACGGCCTTTCCGGCGGGCGCCGGGCGGTGGCGATGATCGTCGGCCGCAATCCCGAGAGCCTCGACGAGGCCGCGCTCTGCCGCGCCGCGATCGAGAGCCTGGCCGAGAATTTTTCGGACGGCATCGTGGCGCCGGCCGTCTGGATCGGTCTCGGCGGGCTTCCCGGGGGGGCGCTCTACAAGGCGGTCAACACTGCCGACAGCATGATCGGCCACCGCACGCCGCGCCACGAGGCCTTCGGCTGGGCCGCCGCCCGCCTCGACGATCTCGTCAACCTGCCGGCCTCGCGCCTCACCGCCGGGCTCGTCGTCGCGGCCGCCGCCCTGACCCCGGGGGCCTCGGCGCGCGGCGCGATCCAGGCGGTGCGGCGCGATGCCGGCCGCCACCGCTCGCCCAATGCCGGCTGGCCCGAAGCCGCGATGGCCGGGGCGCTGGGGCTCCGCCTCGCCGGCCCGCGGGTCTACGGCGCGACGCGGGTCGAGGATGCCTGGATGGGCTCGGGCCGGGCCGCGGCCACGGCCGACGACATCGCGCGGGCGCTGACGCTGTACCGGCGGGCCTGCGGGCTGCTGTGGGGGTTGGCGGCGGGGCTGGCGGGGCTCGCGCTGGCGGCGTGACGGTTTTCTCGGGGCCTCTTGACGTGCAAGACGGTGCGAGCATCCGCCCCGTCAATCCGGGGCCGCGCCGCGGAGACCGGAGTGCGGAAGGCACGCCCAGACCTGCAAGAGGTCCAGGATAGAGCAGACCCGAGATCGCCTCGTCCGGTGCTACCGGAGCTTCTGGATTCCGGGCTCCGCTCCGCGGCCCTGGATTGATCCGAAAGGCGACAAGTCTGCGGGATTCCATCAAGCAGGCTGCAGTAAGAAAAGGGAAAAGCCTTTTTAACCTTTCTACCCTCCCCGCTCTCGCGTCTGGTCTCGGACCTGCGCTTTCCGTCCATTTTTTAAAAACCGGGTTTTAACGCTCGAAAAGAGCGGAGGGAGGCTTGCCGGCTGGCACGGGCCAGGCTGGATCGCCAGCGAAGGTGTTTCGCGTCGCGTCCAGCGAAGCAAACGTGCGCCCCCTTTCCAACGTTTTTGTCCGCAACAATACTTTTATTATTGCGGATCATATCAAAAAAATATCATAAATATTTCATGAATAAGGATCATATGAGCAGATTATAGTTTTATATTCGGGTTATCTCTCTGATTCATTTGTGGTCTCGTCAACGAATTCGAGACCCGACTTGAGGTCGGATGCGCAACCTGGCTTGGTGCTTCACTACCCCTGTCATCCCTCAGACTTTCCTCTCTGAGCACCCTGCGTCAAGCTTCATTTTGAGTATTGACTTTTGGACTTTTTATGGATTTTAATTGGTGCGGAAGATGTCTTCCGGCTTGCAGGCGAAGGGTAGAGACCATGAAAAGAACGAAAAACAAGGTTGCTACGGTATTTGCTTCAGTTGTAGCAACCACTGCAGCAACGGGAGCGGTCGAGGCAAAGACCAGCCCCGCGGATGTTCATGGCATTGTCGTAGGCCAGCAGCTTGGCGATGCGTCGAAGGCAGCGCTCGATAACATCGCCAAGCGCGGTGTCGTTCGGGAAGCCAGACGGAAGCCCTTCGCCAGAGAAAGTGGACCAAGCTGGGTGCAAAGATAGCGACTTGCATCCTATTGTATCTATTTTTTATCTAGTGTCTTGTTGAGTTGACAAATCAAAATAATCACAATTGGGCCGGTCGCGATTATGGACCCGGCTTAACATCGGCCGGCCCTTTTTCGGGAGAATTATGATGGCGAGAAAAAGCCTTCAATACGTTGTCAAATTATCAAAATATTGTAATTTGAGATGCTCTTATTGCTATGAATTTGAAAGTCTGGGCGATAAGAAGCGCATGTCGCCAGAGTTGCTCGAAGCTATTTTCACACATGCTCGCGATTTCGCGCGTGACGAGGAATTGGCGCGGATACGTTTCAGCTGGCATGGCGGCGAACCTTTCATGGTTCCAGTCGAACAGTACCGTCAGATCGGGGCACTCCAGCGACGCGTGTTCGATGGAAAGATCCCTATCCAGAATGTCGCGCAGACCAACCTGACGATCTTACCTGAAAAACTCTTGGATTTTTTGAAGCATGGCGATTTCTTTCAGGGGATAGGGATTTCTTTCGACGTTCAGGGTGACCAGCGCATCGATCGGCAGGGCCTGCCTTCCGCGCAGAAAACACTCGATAATCTTCAAACCATCATCGATCATGAAATCGATTTTGGCGCGATCACGGTACTTGCCAGAAACACGATATCTCACGTCGAAGCTATTTTCAATTTTTACGACCGCCTCGGCATTCCATTCCGGCTTCTTCCATTTTATCTGAGCGCCTATGACGAGCAGATCGAACAACATGCGATCACACAGGGTGAGCTCGTCGAGGCCATGAAGCTGACCTTCGACCTTTGGATGATGAGCGATAACCCACTCTCGATCGATCCTTTAGATGACTACATCGATCATGCAGTTGATTTTCTGACAGGCAACAAACAATTCATCTATAACAAAGACGCCGATGAGATAGTTTTCATCATTGATATCGATGGTTCCGTATCGGGCATGGCCGATACTTACGATCCCGTGAGGACATACGGCAATCTCGGTACCATGACCATGCACGACATCATCGTCTCGCCTGGACGACGGATCGCGCTCGACGAATGCCAGTCGCGGATGGCTCGCCATTGCAACAACTGTCCCTATTATGGCTACTGTCCCGGGCATTTCGTCGCCGAGGCCACACCGGCGCAGCGTCCCGCAATGGTCGTTCATGGATGCCCGGCCCGCGCCGTCATCGATCATATCGTCGAACGGCTTTCCGGCTTCGACGACTTGAGCGCCATCCTTCCGGCCGTTCGGCGATGCCGGACGGCGGATGCGTCCCAACATCGTCCGGTCTATTGAGATTTGTCACAATCCGGCGAAGCCTAAGTCCCGCACCTCGAGAGGAGGTCACGGGCTGGAAGGCCAGGAGCCTTGGCGGCATCGTGAGCCGCCCTGTCGTGTCCCGCGATCTGGCACCGTTCCGAACCCACGAGCCATACCGCCGCGCCTGCGAACGGATCCGTTCGCAGGCGCAAGGCGAGCCCGAACGGGCGTCGGCGCTGATCCCACAGGCATCATCCCTTCCAGGAGCGATGCCGGTCTCGAGACGAACACGCTCGGCGCTTCCCGATCCGGCGCCGGCCGGGACGGCCGCGATCACACCCCGATTCTGTCAGCTCTTCATCGCCGGGAGCGCGGCCTTCAGGGCCTCCCAGCCGTCGCGCAGCCCGAGATGGCGCAACCCCTCGAACGGCCGGATCTCCGGCCGCGCGCCGCCGGGATGCACCACCACGGTGGCGGTGCGCCCGACGGTCAGCCGGTCGCGGTCGACGGATTTGTCGAGGGCGACGCGCACCGGCACGCGCTGGGCGAGGCGCACCCAGGCGAAGGTCGGGTTGACGTTGGCGAGCAGGGTGGAGCTGGCGCTGCGCTCGCGGTCCTCGATGCCGGCGGCGACGCTCTCGACCGTCCCCGTCACGTCGCGGTCCTCGCCCATCAGCCGGACGCTGACCGGATCGCCGGGATGGATGCGGTCGAGCTTCGTCTCCTCGAAATAGCCCTGAACGTGCAGGGTGTCGCTGTCGACGAGCGCCATCACCGCCTTGCCGACCGCCACGTAGGCGCCGGGGCGCAGCTCGAGGTTGCTGATGCGGCCGTTGACCGAGGCACGCACCTCGGAGCGGTCGAGGTTGAGCCTGGCGAGGTCGCGGTCGGCCACCGCCTGGTCGTAGGCGGCGCGGGCGCTCTGCTCGGCGGCGAGCGTCGCTTCGAGCTTCTGCTGCGACACGACGTTGTCGCTGAGCTGGCGGTAGCGGGTCAGGTCCGCCTCGGCCTGGACCAGGTTGGCCTTGCGGCCGGCCACCACGGCGTCGGCCTGCCGCAAGGCGAGGCCGAAGCGGTCGGGATCGATGCGGAACAGCACGTCGCCGCGCTTGACGCGCTGGTTGTCGCGCACCTCGACGTCGCGCACGAGGCCCGACACGTCGGGGGCGACGCCGACCACCTCGGCCCGCACCCGTCCGTCGCGGGTCCAGGGAGCCTCGAGGTAGTAGTCCCACAACGCCGTCCCGACGACGACGGCGAGGGCCAGCATGGCGGCGGTGACGGCGAAGCGGCCGAGGAAGGCGAGCGCGCGGGTCATGGTCCGAGGATCTTCGTTCAAGAATTGTCAGGTCAGGCGGCTGGCGAGGGACACGACGCCGCCGAGGCAGACGAGGTAGAGGCAGAGGTCGAACAGCGCCCGGTGCCAGACCAGGCGGTAGAGCCCGAGCGCGCCGATCAGCCGGCGCACGCCGAGGTTCAGCACGAAGGCGGCGACCGCCCAGACCAGCAGGGCCGGCACGAACACGCCGTAGAGGTCGATATCGGCCATCAGGCGGCCTCCCTCGCGAGCAGGGGGGCGCCGGCGGGCGGCGCCTCGGGGAACAGGGCGCGGCGCAGGCCCGCCAACCCGAGGAGCGCGTCGCGCCGGCCGGCCGCGCCGGATTCCGCGCCGACCTCCGCCAAGGCCGCATCGATGCGGGCGAGCAGGACCGGCGAGGCCGGGCCGCGCGGCCCCTCGTAATGCTGCGCCACCGCATCGAGGGCGGCGTCGAGGACCGCGACCTCGCTGGCCGGCAGGCCGTGGCGGGCGCGGCGCAAGGACACGAGGTTCATGCCGACCCGCAGGGCCGCCAGGGCGTCGATGCGGGCGAGATCGCTGTCCGGTCCGGCGGCGGCGAGCCGCGGCACCAGGAGGCCGAGGCGGTCGAGCATCAGGTGGGCGAAGGCGGCCCGGTCGCCGCGCCCGCGCCGGCGCGCCGCCCGGGCCAGGTCGGCCCGGCTCGCCGCGACCAGCCGGCGAGCGCCGTGCTCGGCCCCGACCGAGCGGACCAGCCGGGTCACCAGGGCGGCGATCCAGATGCCGCCGACGAGCGCGAGGCCGGAATTGACGTAGGCGCCGAATTCGGAGGTGTAGCGGTCCTGGATCGCCAGCAGCGCGTTGCCGTTGACGCCGAGCGCGAGACCGACCGGCAGGGTCTTCGGCGACGTCATCAGCAGGCCGCACAGGACCAGGACCGGGGCCAGGACCAGGGCGAGGCTGACGAAGTCGTGGACGAGCGGCATCACGCCGAACAGCAGCACGCCGATCGCCGCGGCCGCGATCCCGGTCCAGGTGGCGAAGCTCAGGATCGCCGGGACCGGGTCGTCCTGGGTCGCGAACAGGCAGGAGAGCACCGCACCCATCATCGCCGCGGTGGCGCCGTCGGGCCAGGCGGTGGCGATCCAGACCGCCACGCAGGCGACCATGCCGAGGAACGCGCTGAGCGCGGAGCGGAACGCCATGCCGTGGTCGCGGTGGCGCGGGGCGCGGCCGCCGAACTCGCCCGCGAAGGCGAGCGGCGCGCGCAAGGAGCCGCTGCCGCGGGTGATGCCCTCCTGCAGCTCCCGGCAGTCGCGGCCGATGGCGACGAGCTCGCGCAGGCGGTCGAGGAGGCTCGCCCGGACGAGGGCGGTCCAGGCGGCGTGCGGCGGCAGCGGCCGGTCGGCAGCCTCGATCCGGGCCATGAGCGCATCGGCCTCCCCGGCGGGGGCGCCGGCGGCCGACCACGCCTCGACCGCGGCGAGCAGGCTCCGCAGCTCCGGCGTCATCCCGGACAGGCCGCGGAGCGCCGCGATCCGGTCGGCGAGGGAGGAGAGGACCGGCAGCAGCATCAGCATCCGGCCGCGCAGGAGCTGCACCAGTGGGACCGCCCGGCTCTGGGCCGAGGTGTCGTAGGCGAGATGGGCCGAGAGCGCGTCGATCTCGGCGGCCTCGGCGGCGAGCCGCAGGCGGCGTGCCCGCAGGGCCGGCGGCTCGCCGGCATCGGAGAGCACGTCGCCGGTCCAGCGGCCGGCCTCGCCGAGCCAGGCGCCGATGCGGGAGGCCAGGACCGGTCCGACCGGCTCCGGAAACACGATGCTCGCCACCAGCGAGGCGCAGAGGATGCCGAGCGTGATCTCCTCGGCCCGCGACACCGCGGTGTCGAAGATCGTCTCGGGCGCCGTCACCGCCGGGAAGCCGATCAGCGCCGCGGTATAGCCGGCAAGCATGAACAGGTAGGCCCGCGGCGTGCGGTCGAGGAGCGAGAGGTAGAGGCAGCCGGCGGTCCAGAGCGCCAGCGCCAGGGTCAGCATCTCGGGCGAGGCGACCAGCGGCGGCACCATCACGACCGCGGCCGAGACGCCGATCAGCGTGCCGACCACCCGGTAGAGCGCCTTCGAGCGGGTGGCGCCGGAGAGCGGCTGCATGGTGATGTAGACGGTCGCCATCGCCCAGTACGGGCGCGGCAGGTCGACCCACAGCGCGATGCCGAGGGCGAGGAGCGCCGCCCCGCTGATCTTGACGGCGAACAGCCACTGGCGCCAGCCGGGCATCAGGCGCGTCCTTCCATGGCCGGAGGCGGCGGGTTCGCGCCCTCGCCGGGCCCGCAACGGCTCGCACCCTTCGGGGCGTCGGCCTGGAGCGTGCGCAGGACGTTTAAGGCCGCCCGCAGGTCGTCGTCGCCGACATGGGTGAAGACCGCCTCGCGCAACGCATCGAACCGCGCCTCGATGGCGGCGGCGCGCGCCTGCCCCTCTTGTGTCAGGTGCAGCACCTTGGCGCGGCGGTCGGTCGGGTCCTCCCGACGGGTGACGAGGCCGGCCTCGCAGAGCTGGTCGAGCAGGCGCACCAGGCTCGGCCCCTCGACGCCGAGGGCGTCGGCGAGCGTCGTCTGGCGCAGGTCGCCGCCGAGCCGTCCGATCAGCAGCAGCGGCAAGGCGGTCGCCTCGGTCAGGCCGTAGGCGGTCACGACCTCGTCGGCGGCCCGGCGCCAGACGCGCCCGGCCTGGAGCAGGGTGAGGGTGAGGGATTGCAGGAGGTCGCGTCGCATCGCCGTCGCGTTCGGCCGAGCCGATGATTGATCGCCCTCATAGATAGGATGCTAACGATTTGGCCGGAAGCGCGGGCGGCGCGGGTCGGCCATGCGCGGCGCAGGCGCTGCCCACCCCGTCATCTGCGGGACCGCCCGACGGCGCCGGGCCCGACGATGGCGGCTTCAATCCTGTCGGTTCGTCGACCCGCGCCTCACTGCATCGCCGCCGCGTCCCGGTCCGGCGTCCAGTCCAGTTCCACCACGGTCGCGCCGTCGTCGCGGTTGTAGCGGAGGGCGGTCTGGCGCATCGCCCGGAGCGCCTTCGCATCCTCGGCCCGGGGGCACTGGACGGGATCGTGGATGCGGTGGGTGCGGTCGAGCATGCGGGCGAAGGCGGCGTCGAGGGACGGCATCGCGGCGACGGTCGAGAACGGGGCCGACAGGTAGAAGGTGCGGGCGGGCCCGCGGGCGAGGCAGTAGCGCCAGTCGGCGGCGGCCGGGGCGGCGGCCAGCACGGTTCCGGCCAGGGCGCCGAGGACAAGCACTTTCATCGGATCGGGCAGCTCGAAACAGCCTTCGGGGCCGCCCCGATGCGCGGCACTTGCGGCGTCAGCAAGGCATGACGCGGCTCAGACCCAGGCGCCCTGCACCTCGTCATTGTCCTGCGCGTCGAGGCTCAGGCTCCAGACGCGGGCGCCGTCCTCGGTGACGAGCCAGGCCTCGCCGGTCCGGTCGCCGAACATCGCATCGGCCTGCCCGAGGATGCGGGCGGCGGCGTGGCGCACCGTCGGCGCCTCGATCGGCAGGTCCTGGACGGCGGGGGTCTCGCGATCGTGGAAGCGGGATCGCAATCGGTAGAGCGGCATGACGGGCGAACTCCGGAAGACGGGTGGGCTCTCGCGAACCCGGATGCCGGGCGTGAGCGGCGGCAGCCTCGTGATCTCGAACCGTTCCTCCCGCCCGTCCCCGGCTGCGGCAGGAGACGGGATCGGGCTCGTCCCCGCGGCGGATCGGAGCCGTCGCGGGTTCGTCGTCACGCTCGCCCGACCGGGCGACGCTGGGGCGCCTCTTCTACCGTGTCGCTCCCGCCGTTCAAGACTTGACGCAGGATAAAGTTCACGGCCGAGGCGGGACAGGCGCGGGCCGCGGGCGGGACGTTGACACCGCCCCTCTCCGTCCCCCCTGTGGGGGAAGCCGGAGGCGAGCGGCTCCGGACGGGGCGCCGTAGTCTTTTCGCGGCGCGCCCCCACCTCCGCCCCCCGGAAGGGGGAAGGGAGCGAGGCAGGAGAGGGACACGATGACGACGAGGGTCGCCTGCATCGGCGAGTGCATGATGGAGCTGTCGGAGCGGCCGGACGGCAGCCTGCTGCGCGGCTATGGCGGCGATACGCTGAACACTGCCCTCTACCTCGCCCGGCTCGGCGTCGCGGTCGATTACGTGACGGCGCTCGGCGACGATCCGTGGAGCGACGAGATGCTCGCGGCCTGGGCCGCCGAGGGCGTCGGGACCGGCGAGGTGCGGCGCCTGCCCGGGCGGATGCCGGGGCTCTACATCATCCGCACCGACGGATCCGGCGAGCGCAGCTTCCACTACTGGCGCGACAGCGCCGCCGCCCGCGACCTGTTCTCCGGCCCCGGCGCCGCCGAGACGCAGAGAGCGCTCGCCGGCTACGACCTCGTCTACGCCTCCGGCATCAGCCTGTCGCTCTACGGCGAGGCCGGGCGCGCGGCGCTCGCCGAGACCTGCCGGGCCGTGCAGTCGAAGGGCGGGCGCGTTGCCTTCGACACCAATTACCGCCCCCGCGGCTGGCCCGACAAGGCGAAGGCGCAAGCCGCCTTCCGCGACGCGATGGCGGCGGCCGACCTGATCTTCGCCTCCGCGGAAGACCTCGACTGGCTGTACGGGCCGGACGGCGAGGAGGAGGTGCTGCGCCATCACGGCCGCTGCGAGATCGTGCTGAAGGGCGGCGGCTCGCCGCCGAGCGTGCGGGTGCTTACGGGCACCGACGACGTCACGGTGCCGGCCTCGCCCATCGAGACGGTCGTCGACACCACCGCGGCGGGGGACAGCTTCGCGGCGGCCTACATGGCGGCCCGCCTCGCCGGCCGCTCGCCCGCCGAGGCCGCCGCGTGCGGCCACCGCCTCGCCGGCACCGTCATCGGGCATCGTGGCGCCGTGATCCCCCGGGCGGCGATGCCCGACCTCACCCTCGATTCGGGAAACCAACCATGACCACCGATACCCGTGCCCAACGCCTCGACGCGCTGCTGGCCGCCTCGCCGGTGATTCCGGTCATCACGGTGCCGGAACTGGCCCACGCGGTCCCGCTCGCCCGCGCCCTGGTGGCGGGCGGCATCACCACCCTCGAGATCACCCTGCGCACGCCGGTGGCGCGGGACGCCGCGAAGGCGATCATGGACGCGGTGCCGGAGGCGGTGGTGGGCCTCGGCACGGTGCTCACCCCGGCCGATCTCGAGACCGCGCACGCGCTGGGCGCCCGCTTCGCGCTGAGCCCCGGGGCGACGCCGGACCTGCTGCGGGCGGCGGCCGCCAGCGACATGGTGTTCATGCCCGGCATCGCCACCCCCTCCGACCTGATGCAGGTGCTCGCCGCCGGCTTCACGACCGCGAAGTTCTTCCCCGCGGTGCCGGCGGGCGGCATGGCGGCGCTGAAGGCGCTCGGCGGCCCGTTCCCGCAGGCCCGCTTCTGCCCGACCGGGGGCATCGGCGAGGCCGACGCCAAGGCCTGGCTCGCCCTGCCGAACGTCGCGGCGGTGGGCGGCTCGTGGCTGGCACCCGAGGCCGAGATCCGCGCCGGGAACTTTTCCGCCATCACCGAGCGGGCCCGCCGCACCCTCGCGGCGCTCCAGTAACGGAGCAGAAACGTGTCTGCGCCGCCACGGTGTGGCGTGGACACAACGACGATCTCGCAACCGCGACGCTTCGCCGGATTTAAGCTTGGCTTTGGGACGTGGGCGTTTACGGCTTGGCCATTGGTTCCGCCGTACGGTGCCGGTGGCGTTCGCACCGTCCTTGCCCCGCGCTTCCCTTTCCGAGCTTTTTGCCAAGAGGCTTCCATGCGCCGCTTCGTCCCCGCCCTGGCCGGGCTGGCCTGCGCCGTCGCCGCCTGGGCGGCGCCTGCCGCCGCCTACGAGATCGACCCGCTCACCCGCCAGCCCCTGGAGCAGGCCCTCACCGTGACGGTGCGGGCTCCCGCCGCCGCCGCGGTGTCGGCGCCCGTCGATCCCCTCGACGCCACGGTGCCGAAGCTGAGCCCGATCCCGCGCGAGACGGTGGCCTATTCCGGCCCCTACGGCGCCGGCACCATCGTGGTCTCGACCGCCGAGCGCCGGCTGTACTACGTGCTCGGCAACGGCCAGGCCCTGCGCTACGGCGTCGGCGTCGGCCGTCCGGGCTTCACCTGGAACGGCGTGCAGACCATCTCGATGAAGCGCGAGTGGCCCGATTGGCGCCCCCCGGCCCAGATGATCCGCCGCCGGCCCGACCTGCCGCGCTACATGAAGGGCGGCCCGGAGAACCCGCTCGGCGCCCGCGCGATGTATCTCGGCGGCTCGCTCTACCGCATCCACGGCTCCAACGAGCCCGAGACCATCGGCACCGCCGTCTCCTCCGGCTGCATCCGGATGACCAACGACGACGTGACCGACCTCTACACCCGCGCCAAGGTCGGCACGAAGGTGATCGTGCAGCGCTGATCGGGCGGGCACGGATCAGAGATGCGAAGAGGCCGGCCCTGTGCCGGCCTTTTTCGTTTCATGCTGCCCGCGCGGTCCCGATGGCCGGAAACGCCGCTCCGTCCGGCCTCTCGATCATCTCCCGCGGCAGGTGCCCCCTCGCTCGGCAGGACATCGGCACCGACGGACGCCTGGTCGAGACACGAACAGCCGGCGTCGCTCCAGGCAGGAGAAGCACTTGCTGAAGCCTCTTGCTGACGTGAGGCCGCCGTCGGAGAACAGGACCATCATGGCCCATCCCGACCGCCGCGGCCTGCCCGTCTCGACCCGCTCCAGCATCGCCGCCGCGCATTACCGCGAGGGCGTCGACCTCATGCTCGCCGCCTGGCCGGGCGCCGCGGAGGCGCTCGACGCGGCGATTGCGGCCGATCCGGATTTCGCCCTGGCGCAGGCCGCCCGGGCCCGCCTGCACGCGATGCGCACCGAGCCGGCGGCGGCGCGGGCCCGCATCACCGCCGCCGCCGCGTGCGTGGCGCGAGGGGGGACCGAGCGTGAGCGCAGCCACGTCGCGGTGTTGTCGCTCGCGATCGAGGGGCGATCGGCGCCGGCGCTCGCCCGGGCGCTCGCGCATCTCGAGGCCTGGCCGCGGGACGCCCTGATCCTGTCGCTGCCGCTCGGTGCCTTCGGGCTCCTCGCCTTCTCCGGCCGGCCCGACCACGACCAGGCCCGGGCCGATCTCTGCGAGCGCCACGCCTCCGCCTACGAGGCCGACGATTGGTGGTTCGCGGTCTCCCGCGGCTGGGCCCTCACCGAGAACGGCGCGGTGGCCCGCGGACGGGCGCTCACCGAGCGGGGCTTCTCGTTGCGGCGCGACAACGCCAACGGCGCCCACGCCCTGTCGCACGCCCTGTTCGAGGACGGCGCCGGGACCGAGGCCGAGGCGCTGATCGCCGGCTGGCTGCCGGGATACGACCGCGCCGGCATCCTGCACGGCCACATCGCCTGGCACGCCGCCCTCTCGGCCCTGGAGCGCGGCGATCCCGATGGAGCGCTGGCGATCTACGGCGAGCACGTGCGGCCTGGCGCGACGGCGGGATTGCCGCTCAACGTGATCACCGACGGGGTGTCGCTGCTCTGGCGCCTCGGCGCCTACGGTCACGTGGTCCCGGCCGGGCTGTGGGACGAGGTCCGGGCCTATGCGGAGCCGTATTTCGCGCAGGCCGGCTTCGGCTTCGCCGACGCGCATATGGGCCTGCTCGCCGCCGCGACCGGCGACCGGGCGGCGGCCGAGTCGCGCATCGCCGCGCTCACCGCCCTCGTCGAGGCCGGCACGCTGGCGGCCGGGCCGGTGGTGCCGGCGATCTGCCGGGCGGCGCTCGCCTTCGCCGACGAGGATTACGCAGCGTGCGCCCGGATCCTCGAACCGGCCGCCGCGGAAGTCGTGCGGATCGGCGGCAGCGGCGCCCAGCGCGAGATGATCGAGGACACCCTCCTCGTCGCCCTGATGAAGGCCGGCGAGGTGGGCAAGGCCCGGATTCTCCTCGACACCCGACTCCACCGCCGCCCCTCGCCGCGCGACGCGCGCTGGCAAGCCCGGCTCACCGCCTGAGAAGCCGCCGATGTCGAAGCCCGCCGCCCTCCCCACCGCGACCGGCACCGGCACCGTGCTGCGCCTCGCGACCGCCCAGGCGCTGGCCGGCGCCAACTCGGTCGTGGTCTACGCCACCGGCGCGGTGATCGGCAGCCGGCTGGCGCCGGATCCGGCGCTCGCCACCTTGCCGATCTCGATCTTCGTCGTCGGCATGGCCGCCTGCACCCTGCCGGCCGGGCGGATCGCCCGGGCCTACGGCCGCCGCACGGCGTTCCTGGCCGGCACCGGGAGCGGCGTGCTGGTCGGGCTCCTGGCGGCGCTCGCCGTCGTGCTGTCGTCGTTCTGGCTGCTCTGCCTGGCGACCTTCTTCGGCGGCGCCTACGCCGCCGTCGTGCTGTCGTTCCGCTTCGCCGCCGCCGATTGCGTCGCGCCGGCGCTTCGGCCGCGGGCCCTCTCGGCGGTCATGGCCGGCGGTGTCTTCGCCGGGATCATCGGGCCGCAACTCGTCAGCCACACGATGGATCTGTGGCCCGCGCACGCCTTCGCCGCGACCTTCTTGGCCCAGGCCGGGGTGGCGGTGCTGTCGGGCGTCGTGCTGATGGGCGTGCGGCTCCCGGCGCCGACCGGGGCCGAGATCTCCGGCGGGCGCCCGCTGGGCACGATCGCGCGGCAGCCCCGCTTCGTCACCGCGGTCCTGTGCGGGGTCGTGTCCTACCTCCTGATGAACTTCCTGATGACCGCGGCGCCGCTGGCGATGCACCTGTGCGGCCACACGCAGGACGACGCCAATCTCGGCCTGCAATGGCACGTGATCGCGATGTACGCCCCGAGCTTCGTCACCGGGCGGCTGATCGCGCGGTTCGGGGCGCCGGGCGTGGTGGCGGCGGGGCTCGCGCTCACCGCGGTCGCGGCCCTCGTCGGGCTGTCGGGCCTGGATCTGGCCCATTTCTGGGCCTTCCTGGTCCTGCTGGGACTTGGCTGGAACTTCGGCTTCGTCGGCGCCTCCGCCATGGTGCTCGACTGTCACCGCCCGGAGGAGCGGACCCGGGTGCAGTCGCTCAACGACTTCGTGGTGTTCGGCACGATGGCGTTCGGCTCGTTCTCCTCCGGCGGCCTGCTCGCCCGCTACGGCTGGGACGTGGTGCTGTGGGTGTCGTTCGGCCCGCTCGCCGTGGCGGTCGCAGCGCTCACCATCGCGGCGGCGGCGCGGCCCGCCCCGGCGGCCGGCTGACGGTTCAGCGCCGCCGTGCCGGCTCCCGGCTCAGATTCCGGGCCGCCAGCTCCTCCTCGTAGCGGGTGAATCGCATCGCCTGCTCCTCGCCGAGGCGGCGCAGGAAGTCGAAGGCGTAGATTCCGGTATCGTGCATGTCGTCGAAGGTCAGCTTGACGGCGTAGTTGCCGACCGGGGCCACCGACAGGATCTGGACCTCGCGCTTGCCCGGAAGCCATTTCCGCTCGGAGGGTGCGTGGCCCTGGACCTCGGCCGAGGGGCTCTCGACCCGCAGGTACTCCGCCGGCAGGGCATAGGCCGCGCCGCCGGCATAGGCGACGTGGAGCGTGCGCTTGTCGCGCGACAGCCGGATCTCGGTCGGCCAGTCCGCATCGTCGATCATGGAGGTGCCGGTCATGGGTGCGTCTCCCTGCGCCTGAAGGCACAACTTGCCCGTAATCCCTGAAGCGCTCATATGCAGGCTGACATTCGGCCGCCAGAGCCGCGTCCCGAGGAAGTTGAGCGCATGTGGGGTCCCCGTACCGACGATCCGATGCCGGCCTTGCCCGTGCCGGCCCGGCCGGCGCCGCTGATCGACCCGTTCCAGCGGGCGATCACCTACCTGCGCGTCTCGGTGACCGACCGCTGCGACCTGCGCTGCGTCTACTGCATGTCCGAGGACATGGCGTTCCTGCCCAAGCGCGACCTGCTCACGCTGGAGGAGCTGGACCGGGTCTGCTCGGTCTTCATCGCCCGCGGCGTGCGCAAGCTGCGCATCACCGGCGGCGAGCCGCTGGTGCGGCGGGACATCATGCGGCTGTTCCGCAACCTCTCGCGCCACCTCGAATCCGGGGCGCTGGAGGAGATGACGCTGACCACCAACGGCACGCGCCTGCGCCAGCACGCCGCCGAGCTGGCGGCTCTCGGCATGCGCCGGATCAACGTCTCGCTCGACACCCTCGACCCGCAGAAATTCCGGGCGATCACCCGGCGCGGCGACCTCGACACGGTGCTCGACGGCATCGCGGCGGCGCGCGAGGCCGGGATGAAGGTCAAGATCAACGCCGTGGCGCTCAAGGGCGTCAACGAGGACGAGATTCCGGCGATGCTCGACTGGGCCCACGGGCTCGGCATGGAGATGACGCTGATCGAGGTGATGCCGCTCGGCGACATCGAGCCCGACCGGGTCGACCAGTTCCTGCCGCTCTCGGTGGTGCGCGAGCGCCTGTCCGAGCGCTACACCCTCACCCCGCTCCCCGACCGCACCGGCGGGCCCGCCCGCTACGTGCGCCTGGAGGAGACCGGCGGGCGGCTCGGCTTCATCACGCCGCTCACCCACAATTTCTGCGAGAGCTGCAACCGGGTGCGCCTGACCTGCACCGGCCAGCTCTACATGTGCCTCGGCCAGGAGGACGCCGCCGACCTGCGGGCGGCGCTCCGCGCCTCCCCCGACGATGCCGTGGTGGCCGAGGCGATCCGGGAGGCGATCACCCGCAAGCCGAAGGGCCACGACTTCGTCATCGCCCGGGCCGCGAAGCCGGCGGTGCCGCGGCACATGAGCACGACGGGGGGGTGACCCCGGTTCATACCCCTCCCCACCCTTTCCCGGACGACGGCAGCGCCAGCGAAAGGAGATCCGGGAAAGGGGCGGGTGATTGCAATGATTATCGCTATATCCGGAACCCCATCCGCAGCGCCCCCCAGTGCCGGCCATGCACCCGGATCGGCGCCGCCACCTCGCGCAGGGGCGGGCGTCCGGCTTCGTCCTGCGGGCAGGCCTGGACCAGGAAGGCCCGGGTCGAGCGGGCGGCGGCGAGGCCGATGCGGTCGTCGTAGAGCCGGCGCTGGCGGGCGTGCAGGGCGTTCCAGGCCGGGTCGCCGGTCCGCGGCGCCTGGGCCTGGGCGCGGTTGTGGACCGGAGCGTAGCCGTTGCGGTCGACGGGAAAGCAGAAGGCGGTGCGCGGATCGGCCAGCAGCAGCGGCTCGAGGAGCGGCGGCAGGATGTCCTCCAGGGCCGGCACCGCGGCGGTGAGGTAATGCGGCGGCTCGATCCCGGCGACCGGGCGGTAGCTGGTGTCGAACAGGGCGTGGCGCGGGAGCCGGCCCTCGGCCAGGGCCTGCTCCAGGGCCGCCCCGACCGCCGCCGCACCGCCCTGCACGCTTGCGATCAGCGGCCGGTTCTCCTCCTCGACCACCACCAGGGCGTCGCGCATCCGCGATCCGGACGCCGGATCGACGAGGGCGCAATGCAGGCCGCGCGGGCTTGAGCCCACGACCTGCACCTGCAACCGCCCGATGCCGCGCACGTCGAGGGAGAGCCTGGCCCCGGCCGGGGCGCTGCAGCCTTCCGGCGGGGTCAGGAGCAGGCCGCCCCGGCTCAGGTCGAGCACCCGCCCGAGGCCCCAATTGCCGACCCGCACCGCGAGGTCGACGGGATAGCGGTCGTGGACCCGCCGGTCGCCGATCTCGGCCTGGCGCAAGGACGCGACCGTGCGCAGGGCGAGCCCGCCGGCGAGGCCCGCCACACCGGCGCCGACCGATTCGGCGGCCTCCATGCGCCGGGCGGCTTCGCCGGCCGCCGTCGCGGCGGCGGCGGCGTCCCGGCCGAACGCCTCGGTGGACTCCGCGAGGTCGCAGGCGTCGTCGGCGAGGTGCCGGGCGGCGACGGCCTGGGCCCCGGCCGCCGCGCCGGTGGTCGCGAAGGCCGGGCGCAGGCAGGCGAGGGAGGTCGCGACGCTGCCCATCGCCACCGCGCCGGGGCCGGAGAGGCGGCGGCTCAGGGCCCGCACCTCCTCGACCGCCCGGGTCGCATCGGCCGACAGGAGCTTGAATTCCTCCGCCATCCGCCAGAGCGCCTCG
Source organism: Methylobacterium terricola (assembly GCF_006151805.1). Lineage (GTDB taxonomy): Bacteria > Pseudomonadota > Alphaproteobacteria > Rhizobiales > Beijerinckiaceae > Methylobacterium > Methylobacterium terricola. Next base: position 226,177 of record NZ_VDDA01000003.1, read on the forward strand.
CCGCCGGTGCCGGCCCGCGCCGCCTCGACGGTGGCGTTGAGGGCGAGGCGGTTGGCCTGCCGGGCCAGGGTGGCGGCGGCCTCGACGACGCGGGCGGCGTCCTGCGCGGCGCCCGTCATCTCGGCCTCGAGCACGCGGCTCTGCGCGTCGGTGCGGTCGAGGTGGCGGCCGGCCTGGACCAGGACACCGGCGAGCCCCTCCGATTCGGTCGCGAGCGTCTCGGCGGAGACGCCGAGCGCCCGGCCGCGCACCCCTGCCTCGTCGGCGCGGCCGCCCAGGGCCTCGAGGCCGCGGGCGAGGGCGAGGGTGTCGGCGGCGACGGCGGCGGTCTCGGCGCAGCCGTCCCGGGCAGCGACCCCGACGGCGCGGGCGGCCCGCACCAGCTCCGCCTCGACCCGGTCGACGGCGTCGCGCCCGGCCCGGCCCGCATCTCGGTCGGGTCCCTCGACCACCGGAACCGCGACGGGGAGCGGCGGCAGGATCTCGACCGTATCGGCACGGTCGCGGGGCGGTTGGGGCGGGCGGAAGCTCAGACGCATGGCGAGATGAGACCGCGCCACGCTTAAAACCCGGTTAACCCTGACGCAAGGTTACCTCCGCCCGGCACTCGGGTACCGCATGGGACGACGCGCGAGTTGCGCCGGCAGGCGCGGCCGTGGCAGGGTCCGTCCACCGATCGCCGACTTCCCCCACCTCATGAGAGACCGCCGCCGGATGAGCCGCCTGCTCTCCCGCCTCCTGCTCCTGTCGCTGCTGGCCGCCGGGCCCGCCCTGGCCGAGGAGACTCCACCCTTCCCCCTCCCCTCGCCCGTGCGCATCGCCACCGAGGGCGGCCACCCGCCGTTCAACTACGTCGAGGACGGCAAGCCGGCGGGGTTCGAGGTCGAGCTGGCCCAGGCCCTGTGCGCCGAGGCCCGGCTCACCTGCACGATCGTGCTCCACCAGTGGGACGGCATCATCAAGGGCCTGGAGGCCGGCGAGTACGACGCCATCATGGCGGCGATGGCGATCACCCCGAAGCGGGCCGCCCGCATCGCCTTCACCAAGCCCTACCTGCGGATTCCCTTCGCCTACGTGGCGCGGCGCGATACCTCGCTGCCGAATCCCTCCCCCGCCACCCTGCGGGGGCGGCGGATCGGCGTGGCGGCGCACGGGCCGCAGGTCGCCTACCTGGAGCAGCGGGTGCCGGGCGCCGAGATCCGCACCTTCGACAGCCTCGCCGACGCGACCCTCGACCTCCGGGCGGGCCGGGTCGACCTCGTGCTGGGCGACAAGCTCGACCTCGCGAATTTCCTTGCCAAGCCCGAAGGCGAGGCCTGCTGCCGCCTCGTCGGCGACGTGCCGCCCGGCGAGCTGCTGCTCGGCGAAGGCGTCGGCATCGGCCTGCGCAAGAGTGACGGCGCGTTGCGCGCGGCCTTCGAGCGGGCGCTCGCCGCGCTGATCGCCGACGGGCGCTACGGCCGCATCCGGGCGAAGTTCATTCCGTTCGACACACAATGACGCCTCCTCCTCCACGAGCGAGATCGGCCGTGGAGGAGAGGCGAGCCCGTTTGACGGGCGCGGGGGCAGCTCACTACACCGGGGGCCGGCCGCCGCGGATAACGGCGTGGGAGGAGCGAGCGCATGGCTAAGGTCGCGTTTCTGGGTCTCGGCGTGATGGGGGGGCCGATGGCCCGTCACCTCGCCGCCAAGGGCCACGACGTCACGGTCTACAACCGCACCAAGGCCAAGGCCGATGCCTGGGTGAGCGCTCACGGCGGCAAGGCCGCGGCAACGCCGCGCGAGGCGGCCGAGGGCCAGGAGATCGTCTTCGCCTGCGTCGGCAACGACGACGACCTGCGCCAGGTCACGACCGGGCCGGACGGTGCCTTTGCGGCGATGGGCAAGGGAACGGTCTTCGTCGACCACACCACCGCCTCGGCGGAGGTGGCCCGCGAGCTGGCGGCCGCCGCAGGGCAGGCCGGGTTCGGCTTCATCGACGCGCCGGTCTCCGGCGGCCAGGCCGGCGCCGAGAACGGCGTGCTGACGGTCATGTGCGGCGGCGACGCGCAGACCTTCGCGCGGGTCGAGCCGGTGATCGGGGCCTACGCCCGCGCCTGCCGGCTGCTCGGCCCGGCCGGCGCCGGCCAGCTCGCCAAGATGATGAACCAGATCTGCATCGCCGGCCTGGTTCAGGGGCTGTCGGAGGCGGTGCATTTCGGCAAGCAGGCCGGGCTCGACATCGAGGCGGTGCTCGACGTGATCTCCAAGGGCGCCGCCGGCTCCTGGCAGATGGAGAACCGCGGCAAGACCATGAACGAGGGCAAGTTCGATTTCGGCTTCGCCGTCGACTGGATGCGCAAGGACCTGTCGATCGTCCTGTCGGAGGCCCGCCGCAACAAGGCCAAGCTGCCGGTGACGGCCCTGGTCGACCAGTTCTACGCCGAGGTGCAGAGCCTGGGCGGCGGGCGCTGGGACACGTCGAGCCTGATCGCGCGACTGGAGAAGTGAGACGCGCACGTCTCGAATCTCAAGACAACAAGATGATGCACCCTCCCCTCTCCCACACGGGAGAGGGGATCCCGCGTAATCTGGTTGTGGTTCAGCGGCAGCGGATTCCAGGCACCATCATTCTTCGCTGCTACCTCCCCACCAGGCAGCTCACCGCCTTGCGCCAGCCGGCGAGCCGGCGCTCGCGCAAGGTCGGCTCCATCGCCGGGGTGAAGCGGTGCTCCAGGCGCCAATGGTCGGCGAAGTGCTCGGGCTCGGGGTAGAGGCCGCAGGCAAGGCCGGCGAGATAGGCCGCCCCCAACGCCGTGGTTTCCTTCACCGCGGGCCGGTCGACCGGCGCGGCGAGGAGGTCGGCGAGGCGCTGCATCGTCCAGTCGGAGGCGACCATGCCGCCATCGACCCGCAAAACCGTGGCGCTGCCATCGGCATCCGACCAGTCGGCCCGCATGGCGTCGAGGAGGTCGGCGGTCTGGAAGCAGACGCTCTCGAGCGCCGCGCGGGCGAGCTCGGCCGGTCCCGTGCCGCGGGTGAGGCCGAACAGGGCGCCGCGGGCGTCGGGCTCCCAGTGCGGCGCGCCGAGGCCGACGAAGGCGGGCACCAGATAGACGTCCTGCGCCGGATCGGCCCGCTCGGCGAGCGCGCCCGTCTCGGCCGCCGAATCGATCACGCCGAGGCCGTCGCGCAGCCACTGCACCGCGGCACCGGCGACGAAGATCGAGCCCTCCAGCGCGTAGATGCGCCGGCCGTTGAGCTGGTAGGCGATGGTGGTGAGAAGCTTGTTCTTCGAGGCGACCGGCTGCGACCCGGTGTTGAGCAGGGCGAAGCACCCGGTGCCGTAGGTCGACTTGACCATGCCGGGCCGGAAGCAGGCCTGGCCGACCACCGCCGCCTGCTGGTCGCCGGCCACGCCCCGGATCGGGATCGACGTACCGAACAGCGCCGGATCGGTCTCGCCGAAATCGCCCGACGAATCGCGCACCTCCGGCAGCATCGAGGCCGGCACGCCGAGGAGCCGCATCAGCTCCTCGTCCCAGACGCCGCGATGGATGTCGAAGAGCAGGGTGCGCGAGGCGTTGGTGGCGTCGGTGACGTGGAGCCGGCCGCCGGTGAGGCGCCAGAGGAGATACGAATCGACGGTGCCGAAGGCGAGTTCGCCGGCCTCGGCCCGGGCGCGGGCGCCCGGCACGTTGTCGAGGATCCAGGCGATCTTGGTGCCGGAGAAATAGGGGTCGAGGATCAGGCCGGTCCTCGCCGTCACCAGCGGCTCGTGGCCCGCCTCCTTCAGCCGGGCGCAGATCCCGGCCGAGCGCCGGTCCTGCCAGACGATGGCGCGGTGCACCGCCTCGCCGGTGCGCTTGTCCCAGACCAGCGTCGTCTCGCGCTGGTTGGTGATGCCGATCGCCGCCACGTCCCGCGCCGTCACGCCGGCCTGCTGCATCGCCGCCCGGCAGGTCTCGAGCGTGGTGCGCCAGAGATCCTCCGGCTCGTGCTCGACCCAGCCCGAGGCCGGAAAGTGCTGCGGGAACTCGGCCTGGGCGAGGCCCGCGATCGAGGTGTCGGGCCGGAACAGAAGGGCGCGCGAGGAGGTGGTGCCCTGGTCGATGGCGAGGATGAGGGAGGACATCGTTTCGGGGCCCGTCAGAGAGGTCGCAGTTCCGTCGTGTCATAGGCCATGACGGTTCCCCCTCGCGACGAGCGCGGCGGTCGCCGCCATCATGCGGTTGATCCCGGAAAAGGAGAGCCGGGGCGCGCCGCCCCGGCTCCCTCGGCGTCAGCCGCGCTTTGGCGGCGAGGCCGGCCAGCTCTTGATCAGGGTGTCGTAGTCGATCGTCTCACCCTTCGGCTTCTCGTCGGCGAGCTTGCGCTGGGGGGCCAGCGTGCCGTCCTTCTTGGCCTGCTCGTACCAGTGCTCGGCCGAGGTCTTGGGGTTCAGCTTCGGGCCGCACTCGCCCTGCACCTTCGAGCGCTCCAGGCGCGCCATCACGTCGTCCTGGGCGTTGGCGAGGGCGTCCATCGCCGCCTGCGGGGTCTTGGCGCCCGAGGAGGCGTCGCCGATGTTCTGCCACCACAGCTGGGCGAGCTTGGGATAGTCCGGCACGTTCACGCCGGTCGGGGTCCACTGCACGCGGGCCGGCGAGCGATAGAACTCGACCAGGCCGCCGAGCTTCGGCGCCCGCTCGGTGAAGGACTTGTCCCAGATGTCGCTCTCACGGATGAAGGTGAGGCCGACATGGCTCTTCTTCAGGCTGACCGTCTTCGAGACGATGAACTGCTGGTAGAGCCAGGCCGCCTTGCGGCGCTCGAGGGGCGTCGACTTCAGGAGGGTGAGCGAGCCGGCATCCTGGTAGCCGAGCTTCATGCCCTCCTTCCAGTACGGGCCCTTGGGCGAGGGGGCCATGCGCCATTTCGGCGTGCCGTCCTGGTTCATCACCGGGAGACCGGGCTTGACCATGTCGGCGGTGAAGGCGGTGTACCAGAACATCTGCTGGGCGACGTTGCCCTGCGACGGGACCGGGCCCGATTCCGAGAAGGTCATGCCGGCGGCCTGCGGCGGGGCGAACTTCTTCAGCCACTCGACGTACTTGGTGACCGAGTAGACCGCCGCCGGGCCGTTGGTGTCGCCGCCGCGCTCGATCGAGGAGCCGACCGGGCGGCAGCCCTCCATGCGGATGCCCCATTCATCGACCGGCTTGCCGTTCGGGATGCCCTTGTCGCCGTTGCCGGCCATCGACAGCCACGCATCGGTGAAGCGCCAGCCGAGGGACGGGTCCTTCTTGCCGTAGTCCATGTGGCCGTAGACCTTGACGCCATCGACTTCCTTCACGTCGTTGGTGAAGAAATCGGCGATGTCCTCGTAGGCCGACCAGTTGACCGGCACGCCGAGCTCGTAGCCGTACTTGGCCTTGAACTTCTGCTTGAAGTCGGGACGGGTGAACCAGTCGTAGCGGAACCAGTACAGGTTGGCGAATTGCTGGTCGGGCAGCTGGTAGAGCTTGCCGTCCGGGCCGGTGCCGAAGGACTTGCCGATGAAGTCGGCGAGGTCGAGGGTCGGCGAGGTGACGTCCTTGCCCTCACCCTGCATGAAGTCCGACAGGGCGACGGTCTGGCCGTAGCGGAAATGGGTGCCGACGAGGTCGGAATCGTTGATCCAGCCGTCGTAGATGTTCTTGCCCGACTGCATCTGGGTCTGGATCTTCTCGACCACGTCGCCCTCCTGCAGGAGGTCGTGGCGGAGCTTGATCCCGGTGATTTCCGAGAAGGCCTTGGCGAGGGTCCGGGCCTCGTATTCGTGCGTGGTGATGGTCTCGGAGACGAAGTTGATCTCCATGCCGGCGAAGGGCTTCGCCGCATCGACGAACCACTGCATCTCCTTGAGCTGCTCCTCCTTCGACAGGGTCGAGGGCTGGAACTCGCTGTCGACCCAGCGCTTGGCCTCCTCCATGCCGGCGAAGGCGTGGCCGGCGGCGAGGCAGAGCGTAACCGCGCTCGCGGCGGTGAGCAGACGATGGCGTTTCATCCTGGTCTTCCTCCCTTTGGTGGTATCGGAACCCGCCTGATGCCGGCTCGGGCCGGACGTGGCGGCGGGGCCTCTCAAGCGAAGCGGAACATCACCGCCCCGTAAACGAGCGAGAGCGCGAGCGCCCATTCCAGGCTCGGGCCGACGAGGCCGAGCCAGGCGAGATTGATGAAGGCGGCACCGACCAAGGTCAGGAACAGCCGGTCGCCGCGGGTCGTCGGGATGCGCAGGATCCCGACCTGCTCGGTCTCCGGGCGCCACACGGCGAGCGCGGTCATCAGGGCGAGCAGGCCGGCGATGACCACGAAGAAGATCGCGGTCTGCCAGGTCCAGGCCATCCAGGCGAAATCGGGCCAAGAAAACGCAGGCATGGGATGTCTCCCGGTCAGACGCGGCCGAGGGCGAAGCCCTTGGCGATGTAGTTGCGCACGAACCAGATCACGAGGGCGCCCGGCACGATGGTGAGGACACCGGCGGCGGCCAAGAGGCCCCAATCCATGCCGGCGGCCGAGACCGTGCGGGTCATGGTGGCGGCGATGGGCTTGGCGTCGACCGAGGTCAGGGTGCGGGCGAGCAGCAGCTCGACCCAGCTGAACATGAAGCAGAAGAAGGCGGCGACGCCGATGCCCGACGCGATCAGCGGCATGAAGATCTTCACGAAGAAGCGCGGGAAGGAATAGCCGTCGATCGCCGCGGTCTCGTCGATCTCGCGCGGCACGCCGGACATGAAGCCTTCGAGAATCCACACCGCCAGCGGCACGTTGAACAGGCAGTGGGCGAGCGCCACGGCCCAGGGCGTGTCGAACAGGCCGACCGCCGAGTACAGGTTGAAGAAGGGCAGCGCGAACACCGCCGGCGGCGCCATCCGGTTCGACAGGAGCCAGAAGAACAGGTGCTTGTCGCCGATGAAGCTGTAGCGCGAGAACGCGTAGGCCGCCGGCAGCGCCAGCCCGATCGACAAGACCGTGTTGATCGCCACGTAGGACAGCGAATTCAGGTAGCCGCCGTACCAGCTCGGATCGGTGAAGATCCGGATGTAGTTGTCGAACGTGATGGCATGAGGCCAGAGCGTCATGCTGGTGTTGATCTCCTGGTTGGTCTTCAGGCTCATGTTCACGAGCCAGTAGATCGGGACCATCAGGAACAGCAGGTAGAGCGTCATCACGACGTGGCGCGGGCGCATCAGGCGGCCCTCCGGTCGAGCGGGATGGTGGTGGCCTGGGGCAGGCTGGCGGTGGCCGTGTCGGCCGGGTCGCTGTCGGCCAGCACCGTGCGGTTGCCGGCATCGACGTTGGTCATCACGGTGTAGAACACCCAGCACACGCTCAGGATGATCAGGTTGTAGACCAGCGACATCGCCGCCGCCCGGCCGAGATCGAACTGACCGAGCGCCAGCTTGACGAGGTCGATCGACAGGAAGGTCGTGGCGTTGCCGGGCCCGCCGCCGGTGAGCACGAAGGGCTCGGTGTAGATCATGAACGAGTCCATGAACCGCAGCAGCACGGCGATCAGCAGGACCCGGCGCATCTTCGGCAGCTGGATGGTGCGGAAGATCGCCCATTGGCTCGCCCCGTCGATGCGGGCGGCCTGGTAATAGGCATCGGGGATCGACTTCAGACCCGCATAGCACAGGAGCGCGACGAGGCTGGTCCAGTGCCAGACGTCCATGGTCACGATGGTGACCCAGGCGGCGAGCGCGGAGCCGGCGTAATTGTAGTCGATGCCGATCCGGTTGAGGAACGAGCCGAGCAGGCCGATATCGGTGCGGGCGAAGACCTGCCAGATCGTGCCGACGACGTTCCACGGAATCAGCAGCGGCAGCGCCATCAGCACGAGGCAGAAGGCGACCGAGCGGCCTTCCCGCGGCATCGACAGCGCCACCGCGATGCCGAGCGGCACCTCGATCGCCAGGATGATCGCGGAGAACAGGAGGTTGCGCCACAGCGAATCGAAGAAGCGCTCGCCGAACTGGCTCGACGGGTCGAGCAGCTCCTGGAACCAGCCGAGGCCGTTCCAGAAGAACTGGTTGTTCCCGAACGTGTCCTGGACCGAGTAGTTGACCACCGTCATCAGCGGCAGCACCGCCGAGAAGGCGACGACGGCGAAGACCGGCAGGACGAGGAGCCAGGCCTTCTGGTTGACGGTCTTGGTCATGCGGCCTCCCCGGGCACCAGGGCGCCGTCGGCGTAGATGTGGATCTGGCGCGGATCGAGGGTCAGCGCCGCGTCGGTTCCATCGAGGCTCTGGCCCTCCGCCACCGTGGCGACGAGGGGCCGGCCACCCAATTCGACCCGGGCGAGGCGCTGGCGGCCGATATCGTCGATGCGCTTGACCTGGACGGGGAGGCCGAGGCCCTTCGGCGCCAGGTGCACGTATTCGGGCCGGACACCCAGTTCGATGCGCTTGCCCTCCGGCAGGTCCGGATAGTGCCGGGCGAGCGGGATGGCGTGGCCCTCGATGGTCGCGGTCGCGCCCTGCACGTGCGCCGGCAGCAGGTTCATGCCCGGCGAGCCGATGAAGTGGCCGACGAAGGTGTGGGCCGGGCGCTCGAACAACTCGTCCGGCGTGCCGGTCTGCACCACCGCGCCGTCATGCATCACCACCACCGTGTCGGCGAAGGTCAGCGCCTCGGTCTGGTCGTGGGTGACGTAGATCATCGTCAGGTCGAGCTTGCGGTGCAGCTCCTTGAGGGTCGAGCGCAGCTGCCATTTCAGGTGCGGGTCGATGACGGTGAGCGGCTCGTCGAACAGGATCGCCGCCACGTCCGGGCGCACGAGGCCCCGGCCGAGCGAGATCTTCTGCTTCATGTCCGCCGTCAGGTTGTTGGCGCGGCGGTCGAGGACCCGGGTGAGATCGAGGAGCCCGGCGATCTCCTCCACCCGCGACCGGATGGTGGCGGGGGCGACGCGGCGGTTCTTGAGCGGGAAGGCCAGGTTCTCCCGCACCGTCATGGTGTCGTAGACGACCGGGAACTGGAACACCTGGGCGATGTTGCGCCCCTCGGTCGGCACCGTGGTGACGTCGCGGTCGTCGAACAGGATGCGGCCGCGGGTCGGGACCACCAGACCCGAGATGATGTTGAGCAAGGTGGACTTGCCGCAGCCCGACGGCCCGAGCAGCGCGTAGGCGCCGCCCTGGCGCCAGACGTGGTCGATCTCCTTCAGCGCGTAGTCCTGCGGGCCTTGCGGGTCCGGGCCGTAGGCGTGGGCGAGATGGTCGAGGGTGATGCGGGCCATGGATCCCCTCCGTGTCCTAAGCGGCCGCCGGCAGGTCGAGGGCGGCGGTGCGGCCGCTCTCGTCGAAGACCAGGGCGTGGCGGGGGTCGAGATAGGCGGTGACGCCTGCGCCGGGCTCGAGCCGGCGCACGCCGGGGACGAGGGCGATCAGGCGGCTCTCGCCGGCATCGACGTGAACGTAGCTCTCCGAGCCGGTGATCTCGGCGACCGAGACGGTGGCGGGCAAAGCGATCGCGTCGCCCGGCAGCGGGTCGAGGGCGAGGTGGTGGGCGCGAAAGCCGATCGTGTAGGTCGCGTCCGGGATGGTCGCTAGCGTGCCGGACGCCCGCACCTGGCCGCCGGTCGGCAGGGTGACCCGGCCGCCGGCCTTCGTCACGCTGAGCGTATTGAGCGGCGGGTCGGAGAAGACCTTCGCGGTGATCAGGTCGTGGGGCCGGCGGTAGACGTCCGGCGTCGGGCCGACCTGGGTCACCCGGCCCTGGTGCAGGGTGGCGGTGCGCCCGCCGAGCATCAAGGCCTCGGCCGGCTCGGTGGTGGCGTAGACGAAGATCGCGCCCGTCGCGGCAAAGATCCGCGGCAGCTCTTCCCGCAATTCCTCGCGCAGCTTGTAATCGAGGTTCGCCAGCGGCTCGTCCATCAGCACGAGGTCGGCGCGCTTGCAGAGCGCCCGGGCGATGGCGGTGCGCTGCTGCTGGCCGCCCGAGAGCTCGAGCGGCTTGCGCTTGAGGTAGGGTGTGAGCCTGAGAAGCCCCGCGGCCTCCTGCACCCGCGCCTCGATCTCACCTTTCGCTACACCGGCGACCCGCATCGGCGAGGCGATGTTCTCGTACACCGACAGCGACGGGTAGTTGATGAACTGCTGGTAGACCATCGCGACGTTGCGGCGTTGCACCGGCAAGCCGGTCACGTCCTTTCCGTCGGCGATGATCCGGCCCTCGCTCGGCGCCTCAAGCCCGGCCATCAGGCGCATCAGCGTGGTCTTGCCGGCCAAGGTCTGGCCGAGCAGCACGTTGAGCGAGCCCTTGGGCAGGGCGAGGCTGACGTCGCGGATATGCGTCTCGGGCCCGACCCGCTTGGTGACGTTCTCCAGGATCAGGGTCATGGCGCCCTCCCGTCTCTTCTTGTTCAGGCCGCGTTGGGGGCGGCGGCAGTGCGGCGCATGTAATCGTCGAGGGCGGCGGCCTCGGCGGGCGTGACCCTAAGGCCGAGCTTCGAGCGGCGCCAGAGCACGTCGTCGGCGTCCATGGCCCATTCGCGGCGCATCAGGTGGCTCACCTCGCGCTCGGTCAGGTCGGCGCCGAACACCCGGCCGAGATCGGCCATGGCGCGGGCGCCGCTCAGGATGTCCTTCGCGTCGGTGCCGTAGGCCCGCACCAGCCGGGCGACCAGCGCCTCCGGCACGCCCGGATGCTGGCGCGCGAGCCCGGCCACGACCTCGTCGTAGCTTTCCTTCGGGAAATGGCCGCCCGGCAGGACGGCGCCCGCGGTCCAGGGGCTTTGGCGGGCCGCCGGCAGGTGATCCTTCAGGCGCTCCAGCGCCGATTCGGCAAGGCGGCGATAGGTGGTGATCTTGCCGCCGAACACCGAGAGCATCGCCGGCTGGCCGTCCGGCGCGTCGAGGGTCAGGACGTAGTCGCGGGTGGCCTCCTGGGCCTTCGAGGCGCCGTCGTCGTAGAGCGGGCGCACGCCGGAATAGGTCCACACCACCTCGTCGCGGGTGACCGGATCGCGGAAATACTCGCTCGCGGCGGCGCAGAGGTAGGTGATCTCCTCCTCGCTCGCCTGCACGTCGGCGGGGTCGCCCTTGTAGTCGCGGTCGGTGGTGCCGATCAGCGTGAAGTCGCGCTCGTAGGGAATCGCGAAGATGATGCGCTGGTCGGCGTTCTGGAAGATGTAGGCGCGGTCGTGCTGGAACAGGCGCCGCACCACGATGTGGCTGCCCTGGACCAGCCGCACGCCCTCGGACGAGTTCGCCCGCGCCACGCCGGTGAGCACGTTGGCGACCCAGGGGCCGGCGGCGTTGACGAGGGTGCGGGCCCGCACGGTGTCGCGGGCGCCGGTCTGGCGGTCCTCGACCGTCAGTTCCCACAGGCCGTCGGTGCGGGCCGCGGTGACGACCCGGGTGCGCGGGCGGATCACCGCGCCGCGCTCGGCGGCGTCGCGGGCGTTCAGCACCACGAGGCGCGAATCCTCGACCCAGCAATCCGAATACTCGAACGCCCGGCGAAAGCCGGGTTTCAGCGGCGCGCCGGCGGGGTCGCGGGTGAGGTCGAGGGTGCGGGTGCCGGGCAGGCGCTTGCGGCCGCCGAGGTTGTCGTAGAGCAGGAGCCCGAGGCGCAGGAGCCAGCCGGGCCTGAGGCCGGAATGGTGCGGCAGCACGAAGCGCAACGGCCAGACGATGTGGGGCGCCATGCCCCACAACACCTCGCGCTCCATCAGGGCCTCGCGGACCAGGCGGAACTCGTAATGTTCGAGGTAGCGCAGGCCGCCGTGGATCAGCTTGGTCGAGGTCGAGGAGGTACCGCTGGCAAGGTCGTTCTGCTCGAACAGCACCACCGAGGCGCCGCGGCCGACCGCATCGCGGGCGATGCCGCAGCCATTGATGCCGCCGCCGATCACCGCGAGGTCGAACACCCCGCGCTCGTCGCCGGGCTGCTGGCGCCTGGGGGCCAAAGCCACCTCCCTGTCGAAGCCTTTCGGCTCTTTCGTTTGCATCCTGCCGCGAATCTAGCTGCGGCGAAGGGCTGACGCAAGCGAAACCGAAAACGGGAAGGCGCGAACGAAAGTCGAAGATTTTCGGTTTCAGCTACTCGGCGGCGTCGGAGGTCTCGTGCGCGCCCAGTCCGGCCTCGACCAGCTCGACGCGGTTCACCGCGCACATCTCCCGCAGGGCCGCCGAGGGCATCGCGTCGGTGACGAAGTAGTCGAGTTCGCGCAGGTGGCCGACCCGGATCGGCGCCGAACGGTCGAGCTTCAGCTTGTCGGCGACCAGAATCACCCGGCGGGCATTCTCGATGATGGCGCGGGCGACCCGCACCTCGCGGTAGTCGAAATCGAGCAGCGTCCCGTCCTCGTCGATCGCCGAGGCACCGATCACCGCATAATCGACCTTGAACTGGTTGATGAAATCGACCGCCGCCGAACCGATCACCGCCCCGTCGGCCCGCCTCACCGGCCCGCCGGCGACGATCAGGCTCATCTTCGGGTGGCGGTAGAGCAGGGTTGCCACGTTGAGGTTGTTGGTGATGACGAGCAGGTCCTCGTGGTCGCCGAGGGCACGGGCCACCTCCTCGGTGGTGGTGCCGATATTGATGAACAGCGAGGCGCTGTTGGGGATCAGCCGTGCCGCCGCCTCGCCGATCGCCCGCTTCTCGCCGTGGGCGACGAGGCGGCGCGCCTCGTAGGACACGTTCTCGACGCCCGACGCCACCACGGCGCCGCCATGGATGCGCGACAGGAGCCGGCTGTCGCACAATTCGTTCAGGTCCTTGCGGATCGTCTGCGGCGTCACCTCGAACCGCGCCGCCAGCTCCTCGACGCTGACCCGCCCGTGCAGGCGGGCGAGAGCGAGGATGTCCTGCTGGCGTTGGGAAACCTGGTCGATCACGACGCGCATGCCTGTTCTTGCCCGCGCGAGGCCGCGGGGACGGGCATTGTCGGGGCAAGCGGGGGCAGGCGCAATCGGGGGTGGGGGGGATGGTGCGAGCGCGCGCAGGACCAAGCCACCCACTGGTCGGGTACCAAATTTTGGTATATGGCGCCGGCGGAGGTCGCTATGGCTCGCAACACGTCGGTTTCGCTCGGTGAGCACTTCACGCAATTCATCGATCGGCAGGTCGAAGGCGGTCGATACGGCTCAGCCAGTGATGTCGTCCGCGCCGGATTGCGCCTTCTCGAAGAGCGGGAGGCGAAGCTCGAAGCCTTGCGATCCGCTCTGATCGAGGGTGAAGCCAGCGGTGACGTCCAGGATTTCGACACCGACACGTTCCTGGCATCCATGCGCCGCTCCGGCGGGCAATAAGTGCGCATTCGCCTTTCCGCTGCCGCTCGCCGCGACTTATCCGGCATCTGAACCTATTCGGCCGAGCGCTGGGACGAAGCGCAGGCTGACCGCTATGTTCAGACCATCGCAGATGGTTTCGACCGCTTGGCCAGCGGCACGGCGCGAGGCCGCAGGGTCGACGATGTCCGCCCTGGATACGTCAAGCTCGTGGTTGGTTCACACGTCATCTTCTATCGAAGCCGTACCGGCGACGTGATCGAGATCGTGCGTATCCTGCATCAGCGGATGGATTTCGATCGCCATTTGTGAGGTGGCTGCGTCTCAAGCCGCAAATACCTCACACGATCCCCCACGCCCGGTACCGCCGCCGCTCCGTCAACTCCCGCGGCCGGGCGGATCCGAGCTCCGCCAGCATCCCCTCCACCGCCTGCGGGGTGACCGCGAGCGCCCGGGCGGCGCTCGCAACCGTCACGAGGGGCGTGGCGACGAACAGGTCGACGAGTTGCGGCAGCCGGGAGGTCCGGCGCTTGGCCGCGCAGGCGCGCAGCATCACCGTCCGGGCGAGCGTCAGGCGGTCGAGGTCGCGCCCGGCGGCGCGGGCCGAGGTCTCGACCACCCCGAGGAGGGCGACCAGCCGGTCGGCGAGCGGCAGCGCCCGCGACCAGCGCGCCCGGCTCTCGCGCAGGCCCAGCGACAGCGCCGGCAGATGGGCCTGGGCCTTGCCCCGGGACCGCAGCAGGGCCGCCGCCGCGAGGGGGCCGCGATGGCCCTGGCGCGGGGCCGGATCGAGCACCAGCCAGGCATCGAGGGCCACGGCGGCGGCGAGCACGGCCGGCAGATCGCGCGTGTCGTCGAGGACCCGCCGCCAGGTCGTGACCGGGCAACCCGCGACCGGATCCCCGGGCGCCGGGTGCGAGGCCGGCCCGCCCGCCTCGACGCGGGCGAGGGTGCGGCTGGTGCGCAGGAGCAGCCGGTCGATGGCCGCGAAGGCCGGGTCGGCCGCTTCCGCCAGCTCATACCGGTCCTCCTCGTCCTCGGGCTCGGGCGCCTCGGGTTCGGGCCCGGCCAGCAGCGACCAGCCGGCGGCGGAGAAGGCCCAGCCCGGGGCCGCGGCGGCGAGGCGGCGGCGGTCGGCGAGCACGGCGACGGCGCGCCCCAGCGCCAGGGTCGGGCGGCGCACGTCCATCGCCGCCTCGTGCAGCACCAGATCCTCCAGGGCGACGAGCTCGCCGTCGAGATGCAGGGCGGCCTGGGCGTCGAACAGGTGCGCCCGCGCCCGGACCCCGTCGGCCAGCACCGGCTCGGCCCGGGCGAGGCGTTCGTCGAGGCGGACCAGCGCGTCGGAGGCGGATTCCAGGGGGACGGCGAGGCGCCGCCATGCGGCGGGCGGATGGAGCGTGTCGAGATCGTAAACCATTGCGGCGGCACGATACGGAAACTCATCCTCAAGGGAAGAGCCGCTTCGCTTGGTTTATCCAGGATCCGCATAGTGGCCACAGGTCCGTCGATGCCGGCTTGACGTGGGCAAGAGTCCCACGTAGCCCGGATCACGGCCGATCGTCCTCCCGGCCGGACGGTGCCGCCACAATGTCGCTGCCCGGCCGGCGCATTGACCCGCCCCGACGGCCCACACTGCGACGAGGCCCCCCGTGACCCATCCCGACGCCGCGCCGGACGCGGGCGCGCGCCGGCCCTCGGCCGAGACATCCTGCGAGACGCCCCTGCCGCCCTCTCCCGCCCCCGCGCCAGTCGCCATCGGCATCACGGTGTTCCGGCCGACGCCGGAGCAGGTCGCGACCTTGCGCGCCCGGGTCGCGGCGGAGGCGCGTCCGACGATCGTGTTCGACAATGGCGGCCTGCCGGCGTCAGTCGCCGCCCACCTCACGGCATGCGGCGCCCGGGTCCTGTCGGCGGGCGACAATATCGGGGTCGGCGGCGCCCTCGACGCCATCGCCCGGGCGGCCACCGCGGCGGGAGCCGCACAGGTGCTGCTCCTCGACCAGGACGCCGTGTTCACGCCGGCCCAGGTCTCGGAGCTGGAAGCGGCGATGGCGCGCCTGCGGGCCCTGAGCCAGCCTCCGGCCGTGGTCGGCCCCCGGCCGGAGGCGGCGCCCGGCCGCAAGGCGCCGGCCTATCCGCGTCGGCCGGAGATCCCGGATTTCGGCTCCCTCGTACCGGTGGCGTTCCTGGCCACCTCCGGCTCGCTCATCGACCTTCAGGCCTATGCCCGCATCGGCCCGTTCCGGAGCGACTTCTTCATCGACGGCGTCGACCTCGAATGGTGCTTCCGCGCCTGGGCGAAGGGCTATGGCTGCTGGATGGAGACGCGGACCGCCCTCCCCCACCATGTCGGGGGCGGGGTGATCCGCTGGCAGCTGCTCGGCATCGAGATGCCGCGCCAGCCGCCCTTCCGGATGGCGGCCTACCTGCGCAACAGCGTCTATGCCTGGCGGCTGCCGCACGTGCCCCGGGCCTGGCGTCTCCGCCAGGCTGCCTACCTGCCGCTCCAGGCCCTGCTCTACTGGGCCGATTCCGGCTATCGCCCCCGCGTGCTCGCCCAGCTCGCCGGCGCCGTGCTCGACGGCCTGCGCGGCCGGCTCGGGCGGCCGAAAGGATTGCCGCGATGACCGACACCTCCCCCGCCCTCGACGTGGTGATCGTCAACTGGAACGGCGGCGCCCTGCTGCGGGCCTGCCTCGCCAGCCTGGCGGCGGCGGAAGACCGCCTCGGCGAAACCTTGAGCGTGCGGGTCGTCGTGGTCGACAACGCCTCGACCGACGGCTCGCTTGCGGAGCTTCCGCGCCTGCGACATGGCCCGGAGGTGATCGCCAACCCGGACAACCAGGGCTTCGGCCGGGCCTGCAATGCCGGCGCGGCGCGGGGGCAGGCTCCGGCGATCCTGTTCCTCAACCCCGACGCGCGGGTGACCGCCGCGAGCCTCGCCGGCGCCCATGCGGCGCTGATGGCGGATCCGGCCGCCGGCATCGTCGGGGCGCAGCTCCTCGACGAGGCCGGCGCGGTGCAGCGTTCCTGCGCCCGGCGGCCGAGTGCCGGCTCGCTCATCGGCCAGGCGCTGCTCCTCGACCGGGCGCGGCTGGTGCCCTCGCACTTCATGACCGAGTGGGACCACGCCGAGGACCGGGCGGTCGATCAGGTGATGGGCGCCTTCCTGATGATCCGCCGGTCGCTGTTTACGGATCTCGGCGGCTTCGACGCGCGCTTCTTCGTCTATTACGAGGATGTCGATCTCTGCGCCCGGGCCCAGGATGCGGGCTTCTCGGTGCGGCATCTGGCCGGCATCACCGTGCGGCACGAGGGCCAGGGCACGACGCGGGCGGCCAAGGCCCATCGCCTGGCCTGCTTTCTCGAGAGCCAGATCCGCTACGCCGCCAAGCATCACGGCCGGGCGACGGCGCTCGCCCTGGTGGCGACGGCCTTCGGCGCGCAGGTCCCCCTGCGCCTCGTCCAGGCGCTGGTGCGGCGCTCGGGCACCGAGGCCGGCGAGGTGCTGCGCGGGGCGGGCCTGCTCGCCCGGGCGCTGCCCGGCCTGTTGCGGACGATCGGCGCGCCGGCGCCGCGCTGACCGCCCTTCCCTACGGTTTTTCGGACACAGCCCGCGGCTCATCGCGCCTCCGGACAGTCCGGGGGCTGGCGACCTTGCGCAAGGTTGCCTAGAGGAGGAAAAAACCTCGGACTCTCCATGCTGCACGGGAAGAAGATCGCCGTCGTCCTGCCGGCCTACAATGCTGCGGCGACCCTACGGCGCACCTATGCCGAAATTCCCCTCGACGTCGTCGACGACGTCATCCTGGTCGACGATGCCAGCCGCGACGACACCGTGGCGGTGGCGGACGAGCTCGGCCTGACGACGATCCGGCACGCCCGCAATTGCGGCTACGGCGGCAACCAGAAGACCTGCTACCGCACGGCGCTCGCCCGCGGCGCCGATATCGTGGTGATGCTCCACCCCGACTACCAGTACGCGCCGCGCCTCGTCACCGCGATGGCCTCGATGATCGTCTCGGGCGAGTACGACGCGGTCTTGGCCTCGCGCATCCTCGGCAAGGGGGCGCTTGCCGGCGGCATGCCGCTCTACAAGTACGTCGCCAATCGGGGCCTCACCTTCGTGCAGAACCTGCTGATGGGCCAGAAGCTGTCGGAGTATCACAGCGGCTACCGCGCCTGGAGCCGCACGGTGCTGGAGGCTCTTCCCCTCGACAGCTGCTCGGACGACTTCGTGTTCGACAACCAGATGCTGGCCCAGGCGATGGACGCCGAGTTCCGCATCGGCGAGATCTCCTGCCCGACCCGCTACTTCCCCGAGGCCTCCTCGATCAACTTCCGCCGCAGCGTCGTCTACGGCCTCGGCGTGCTCAAGACCGCGCTCGTGTACCGGCTGCACCGCTGGGGCCTGCGGACCGACCCGCTCTTCGCCGCGCCCGCGGCGGGCGCCGTGCGGGTGCAGCCGTGAGGCGCCGCTTCGCCCTCGCCGCCGGCCTCGCGCTCCTCGCGGCCCTGCCCTTCGGGCTCGGCCTCGTCGCCCCCGGCACTCCGGCGGACATGATCGCCTGGCTCTCCGGCTTGTGCGAGCGCCAGGGCGCCGCCGGGCCGGCCCTGCTGGTCGCGGCCCAGACCCTGATCGCCGCGAGCGGCGTGCTGCCGGCCTCGCTGCTCGGCATCGCCGCCGGCACGCTGCTCGGTGCCGGCCCGGGCTTCGCCGCGGCCGCCGCCGGCACGATGGCGGGCGCGCTCCTGAGCTTCTGGATCGGCCGGGCCCTGCTGCGCGGGCGCCGGTCCGGTGCCCTGCCTGGCGGGCGCTGGGCCACCGCCCTCGACCGCTCGGTGGCGGCGGAGGGCTGGCGCCTCGTCGGCCTGATGCGGCTCTCGCCGGTGATGCCCTTCGCTCCGACGAGCTACGCGCTCAGCCTCAGCAGCGTGCGCCTCTCCGACTACCTCATCGGCACGCTGGCGGCCCTGCCGGCGCTGCTCGCCTACGTGATGCTGGGCGCGCTCGGGCGCACCGCGCTCGCCGGCGAGGCCGAGTGGCTGCGCGGCGGCGTCCTCGTGCTCGGCCTGGGCGCGACCCTGCTGCTGCTGCGCAAGCTGAAGCGGCTCGCCGGGACGCTCACCCCTGATGCGCCGACGCCCGCGGTGGCGCCCCGGGGCGAGCGTCCGTGACCGTCCGCGACGGGCCCCGGCCCTGGCTCGCCGCCTTCGCGCTCTTCGGCCTGCCGCTCTGCCTGATCCTGGCCTTCCTCGTGCCGCTCGGCGAGGTGGCGGACGAATCCGCCCATCTGCTGCGGACGGTGGCGCTCGGCGACGGCCAGATGGTCGGCCACCGCGAGACCGTGACCTATTCCGACGGCGTCGCCCGCCCGGCGGCCGGCGTCACCGTCGATCCGGCCTGGGAGGTCGTGAGCCGCAGCCGGCCGCCGGCGCCCGACATGATCCCGGTGCCGGACCCGATGCCGGCGCCCGGCCGTCCGGCCTTCCTGCCGCTCTACACCATCGGCACCTACTTCCCGGGCTTCTACGTCCCGGCGGCGCTCGGCATCGGTGCCGGCGAGGCCCTGGGCTCGAGCCATTCCACCGCGGCCCTCCTCGGGCGGCTCGCCAACGCGGCGGCCTACGGCGCCCTCGGGCTCGCGGCCCTGGCCCTGGCGCGGCGGGGCCGGGCGCTGCTGTTCGGGGTGCTGGTGCTGCCGATGAGCCTGTCGCTGGCGGCGTCCTTCAACCAGGACGCCCTGATGATCGCCGCCTGCGCGCTGGCCGCCGCGCTCCTCACCGACGATGCGGCCTGGCGCCGGCGCCTCGCCGCCCTCCTCGTCGCCCTGGTGGTGCTGGCCAAGCCGCCCTACGCGGCGATCGCCGCGATGCTGCTCGTGCCGCTGCCGCCGCGCTTCTGGGCGAATCCGATCGTCTGGCGCCGGGTCGCGGTCGCGGTGCTGGCGGTGCTGCCGGGCGCGCTCTGGATCGCCTATGCGACCGCCACGATCGCCACGCCGGTGCCGCGCCTCGCCTACGAGGCCGGCCCGCTCTGGCCCGGCCCGAGCCCGGCGCCGTTCCTCGGCACCGACACGGGCGCGCAGGTCCGGGTGCTCCTCGCCCATCCGAGCCTGATCCTCACCCTGCCGGCGCAGTGTCTGTTCGGCCTCAAGCGCGCCCTGACGCTCGCCCAAGGCGCCATCGGGACCTTCGGCTGGAACGACAGGCCGCTGCCGGCCGCCGTCTACGCCGCCTGGGGTGCGGGCCTCATCGCGCTCGTGCTCATGTGCCGGCGGGGCCTGCGGGTGCGCTGGGCCGACATGGCGCTGCTCGGCGTCGCGGCCCTCGTCACCGCCTGGCTCGTCGCCCTGTCGCAGTACCTGTCCTGGACCCATGTCGGCGAGGCGCGGATCGACGGTCCGCAGGGGCGCTATTTCCTGCCGCTGATCCCGATGTTCGTCCTCGCCGTGGTGCCGCGCCCGGCCGCGCCCGGGTTGCGCTGGGCCCTCGTCATCGGTACCGCGGTGGCGGCCCTCGACCTGGTGGTGGTGCCGCTCGCAACCGCGCGAATGTTCTGAGGCGGGGTGGGCAGCCCTTGCCGGGACAAGGGCTGGCCGGTTTTCACGCACCGGATGGGGCGCATGCCCCCTCCCCTCCCCCGACGAGCCCCCGATGCGCGCCCTGATCGACCTTCTCCGCGCCATGACCCCGCGCGAGCGCCGCCGCGCCGGGCTGATCGGGGCCGGGCTCGCCCTCGCGGCCCTGCTCGAGGTGGTCGGCGTCGCCTCGGTGGTGCCGTTCCTGACGCTGGTCGGCGATCCGGGGGCGGCCTCGCGCATCCCGGCGCTCGGCGCCCTCCGCGACGGGCTCGGGCTCGCCGACGACCGCAGCTTCCTGATCGTGGTCGGGCTCGGCGCGCTGCTCGCCATCCTCACCACCTCCTGCGTCAATGCCGGGCTCACCTACGCCCAGCTGCGCTTCAGCCACGCGGTCGGCTACGGCTTCGCCCGCCGGCTCTTGTTCCGCACCATCGACCGCGAGCGGCTGTTCTTCACCACGGCCAACAGCGCCGAACTCGCCAAGACGATCCTGAGCGAGACGGACCGCCTCGTCGTCGGCGTGCTGACGCCGGCCACCGTCATCGCCTCGCGGGCGAACTCGGCGCTCGCCGTGATCGCGTTCCTGCTCGTCGTCTCGCCGCGCCTGGCGCTGATCCTCGGCGCCGGCTTCGGCGGGCTCTATGTCGGCATCTTCCTGGTGGTGCGGGCGCGGCTCGCCCGCATCGGCGCTCGCGCCGTGGCCGGCAACGAGGCCCGGTTCCGGGTGGTGCACGAGACGATCGGCGGCCTCACCGAGCTCAAGCTCTACGGCCGGGCGCAAGGCTTCGCGCGCCGGTTCGAGGCCCCGGCCCGCGCCTACGCGCAGGCCAGCGCCGAGAGCCTGCTCACCGGCCAGTTGCCGCGCTTCGTCATCGAGGCGCTGGCCTTCGGCGGCGTCATCGTGGTGGTGCTGTTCGCCCTCTCGCAGGGGCTCGACACCGCCGGCATCCTGCCGCTGCTGGGCCTGTTCGCCTTCGCCGGCTACCGCATGCTGCCGGCGTTCCAGAACGTGTTCAACGCGCTCGCGCTGCTGCGCTTCTACCTGCCGGCGGTGCGGCTCGTCGTCGACGGGCTTCAGGGCGAGCGCCCGGCCGCCCCCCGCAGTCCCGAGCGGCTGCCGTTCCGGGACGCGATCCGCCTGGAGAACGTCGGCTTCGACTACGAGCCCGGCCGCCCGGCCCTCGACGGCATCACGCTGACGATCCCGGCCCACACCACAATCGGCCTCGTCGGCCGGACCGGTTCAGGGAAATCGACCCTGATCGGGCTGATCCTCGGCTTCCTCCAGCCCACGAGAGGCCGGATCGCGGTCGACGGCACGACCCTCGATCCCGCCACCCTGCCAGCCTGGCAGAACCGCATCGGCTACGTGCCGCAGGACATTTTCCTGATCGACGGCACCATCGCCGAGAACATCGCCTTCGGCCTCGACGCGATCGACGACGCAGGCGTGGAGCGGGCGGCGCGGCTCGCCGGCGCGCACGACTTCGTCGCCGCCCTGCCGGAGCGCTACGCCACCCGGGTCGGCGAGCGCGGCGCCCGGCTCTCCGGCGGCCAGCGCCAGCGCATCGGCATCGCCCGGGCGCTCTACCACGACCCCGACGTGATCGTGTTCGACGAAGCGACGTCCGCCCTCGACGACGAGACCGAGGGCGTGGTGATGCGGGCAGTGCAAGGGCTCTCCGGCACCCGCACGCTGATCATGATCGCCCACCGCCTGACCAGCCTCGCCGGGGCCGATACCGTGCACGTGCTGGAGGGGGGCAGGATCGTAGCCTCGGGCCCGCCGGAGCAGGTGCTGCCGCAGACGGCGCGGGCGGGGGAGCAGGATCAGGGGTAGGTGCGACTTCGCGCCAGGCCGCCACCGAAATCCGCCGGTGCCTCGGGTGCAGGCTCCGGGAGGGCAGTAGCGATCCGAGGCGACGGACGACCGTCCCGCCTTCACCGGCCCCTTGCCTCCAGCCGCGTCAGACAGGCGTCGAGCATGTCGGCCACCCCCTCGGCACAAGCCTCGACCGCCGGCCCGTCCAAGCTCAGCTCCGAGATTCTCCCCCCACTGCGTCGAGCGTCATCGCGATCGTCTCGCCGGCGATCCGGCCCTTCGCATCGGCGAAGCCGGGAACGTCCTCGGCCACAGCCCCGACGACCTCGCCCGGGTCCGCGACCCGGCTTCCGGCTACCCGTCGGTGCCGTTCGGCAAGGACGTGGAACTCTCCGTCCGCCTCGGCGGAAGACCGGGCACGCTCAGGACGATTCCAGTTCACCATAATCGTGGGTGTAGGAGCCCTCCTCGAACCGGTCGAAGCTCTGGCTCCAGCGCCGGCCGGGCCAGAGGTAATCGACGCGGCCGGCGGCCGGCCGGTACATCGCGGTGTAGGCGGTCGTGAAGGCAGCCTTGCGCGAGTAGAGCGGGGGCGCGAAGAAGCGCGCCGTCAGCGTCTCCAGCGTCGCCGACGGGTCGGACAGCGCCTCATCGAGCACGCGCTGGCGCAGGGTCGAGCGGGAGGCGGGCGAGGCCCGCTCCTGATGGTTGGTGCAGGTCCGGTGATGCGTCACCGCCGCCGCGCGCCGGGGCCCGAGGAACACCGTCGCGTGCGCGCCCGTCCGGTCGAGGAGCGTGACGTTGTGAAGCTGCACCGCCGGCAGGCCGCGCAACGCCTCGGCCGCCTCCGCCACCGTGCCGCAGGTCTCCAGCACGTAGCGCAGCATCATGATGATGGCGAAACCCTCGCCCCGCCGGGCGATGCCGCCGAGCGTGCAGCTCGCCACCAGCCCGTCGTCGTTCATCCCGTCGAGGCACCCGCCCCAGGGCCGCTGCCCCATGCCGATCACCCGCCGGCGCGACCACGCGGTCAGCTCGATGCGGCCGGTGATGACGGGAAGCGGGTAATCGTAGTTGCGGACCAGCGCCGGGCCGTCCTCGCCGAGCCAGACGGCCTGGCTGCATCCCTGCCGGTGGGGGGCCGGACGGTAATGGCTGAGGATGCGGTGGGCGAGGTCGTCGTCGCCGACCATGCCGCACACCGCATCGTAATGCGGGACGAGCTCGGGCATATGGCGCGTGAGGGCGGCCCGGCACTCGGCGGCCGTCGGGGTCTCCGGCGCCCCCTCGCCGAGATACCAGCGCGCGGCCTCGTCCCGGCCATCGCGGAAGCGGGCGAGCCAGGCCGGGCCGGGCCGGTCCTCGCGCGCGGCGGTGAAGGTCTTCTGCATCCGGAGGGTTGTAGCGGCAACGCGCCCTCCCCGGCCATCGCTCCCCCGGCGGTGCGTGGTCGCGGATACGACATGCCCGCCTTGCGGGCGATCTCACTCCCCGCCCGGTCAGTCCGGGGCCGCGCCGCGGAGCCCGGACTGACGGTGGAGCATGTGCGCTCCGTCGCGACGATCGATGGAAGCGGCCGGGCCGACATCTGTCACCGTGCCCCGACCGGCTCTCCCTGCTCCAGGAGCCAAGCCAGGAACGAGGCGACCGGCTCGTCCACCGCCTTCCCCTCCCGCACATACGCGCAATAGGCCCGGGCCGGCAGGCGCGGTCCCGGGAACGGTGCGACGAGGCGGCCCTGCGCGAGGTCGTCGGCGATGAGCGCCGTCGGGCCCATGGCAAGGCCGATCCCGTCGAGGGCGGCCTGGAGCGTGAGATAGAAGTGGTCGAGGGTCAGGGCCGCCGCGGGCTGGAGGCCCGGGATCCCGGCCGCAGCGAGCCAGTCGTCCCAGAGCCGCGGCAGGCTCGCGCTGTGCAGCAGGGTGTGGCGGCCCAGGTCCTCCGGGCAGCGCACAGGCACCCGGTCGAGGAGGCCCGGGCTGCAGACCGGCAGCCGCTCCTCGGACAGGAACGGCCGCGCCGCGACGCCGTAAAAGCGATCCGGGCCGCCGCGGATGACGATGTCGTACGGGGCGGCCAGGGCTTCGAGCGGCTGGTTCGAGGTCTCGAGCCGGACTTGCGTTCCCGGATGCCGCGTGCGGAACGCCGCCAGCCGCGGCACCAGCCAGCGCAGGGCGAAGCTCGCCGGCGCATTGATGCGGAGCACGGCGCCCTCGTCGTGCCCGTAACACGCGGTCGCGGCGGCGATCCGGTCGAGGGCCGGGCCGATCTCCGCCAGATAGGCCCGGGCCGCCGGCGTGAGCACCACGCGCCGGTTGTGCCGCTCGAACGCCTTCGTCCGCAGCCAGTCCTCGAGCAGGCGCACCTGCTGGCTGACCGCGCCGTGGGTCACCCCGAGCTCATTGGCAGCCGCCTTGAAGCTGCCCAGCCGCGCGGCGGCCTCGAAGGCGCGAAGGGCGTTCAGGGGAGGCAGCGCGCGCCGCATGGAAACAGCGATCCCGGTCGGGTGAGTTTTCCTGGCAAGTCCGGTCCGAACAAATGGTTTGTCGGCGCATCTGGCAAGAGGCACCCTGACTCCAGATCCCTTCATCGAGGCGGCCGTCATGTCCCCATCCCCTCCCCGGGCCGCCCCGTGACGCCCGTCCTCCTCGCGGCCGTCACCGGTGCGGCGATCCTGCATGCGGGCTGGAACGCGGTCCTGCGCGGGGGCAGCGACCGGCTGTGGTCGATGACCCTGATGATGGTGGCGGTCGCCCTCGTCACGGCGCCGGCGTCCCTGGTCCTGCCCTGGCCGAACGCCGCGAGCTGGCCCTACGTGATCGCCTCGGCGCTGATCCATGCTGGCTACAACCTGTCGCTGGTGCGGACCTACCGCACCGGCGATCTCGGCCAGACCTATCCGATCTCCCGCGGCTCCTCTCCGGTCCTGGTGGCCCTGGGCGCGATGGTCTTCGCGCACGAGGCGGTCACCCTCCTGTCCGGCCTCGGCATCGCGCTGGTCTCCGGCGGGATCGTGTCGCTGGCCTTCCAGGGCCGGCATCTCCGGACCGGCACCCTGCCGGCGGCGCTGACCACCGGCGTGCTGATCGGCGCCTATACGGTGGTGGACGGGATCGGGGTCCGGCTCGCGGGCGACAGCCTCGCCTATGCCAACGCCATGTTCCTCCTCTGGAGCCTGACGATGCCGCCGCTCTTCCTGGCGATGCGCGGCCGGCCGCCGGCCTATACCAGGGCGGAGACCGCGATGGCGCTGGCCGGCGGCCTCGTCTCGATCCTCGCCTACGGCATCGTCATCGGGGCGATGCAATTCGGCGCGATGGGCGTGGTCTCCGCCCTGCGCGAGACCAGCGTGGTCTATGCCGCGATCATCGGTCGGGTTTTCCTCAAGGAACAGCTGACGATCGCCCGGATCGCCTCCTGCCTGGCGATCGCCGCCGGCGCGGCCTGCCTCACCGCGTGAACGGTCACCACATCGTCTGCTTTGCCCGCTCGGCCCAGGCCGCGTCGTAGGTCTCGCCGCCGACGCGGCCCTCGCTCAACTCGGCCAGAATCTGCCCGGGGGTCGGCAGCGTCTTCGGATCGACCTGGGCGTCGGCCCGCCACAGGCCGGAACGGATCAGCGCCCGGGCGCACTGGAAATAGACCTCACCGACCCGGATCACCATCACGGTGCGCGGCGCCTTGCCGTCGACGGCGAAGGACGCACAGAGATCCGGGTCGTCGTCGATCGCCGCCCGGCCGTTGACCCGCAGCGCATTGCCGATGCCGGGGATCAGGAACATCAGCCCGACCCGCGGATCGCGCAGGACGTTGCGCAGGCTGTCGATCCGGTTGTTGCCCCGCCGATCGGGCAGGAGCAGCGTGCGCGGATCGGCGAGGCGGACGAAGCCCGGGCGGTCGCCGCGCGGCGAGCAATCGAGACCCTCCGGGCCGGATGTCGCCAGGGCGAGGAACGGGGCCGCTTCGAGGAAGCGGCGGTAATGCGGCGTGATGTGGTCGGCGACCTTCACGGTCGAGGCTTCGCCCACCGCACCGAACGCGCCGTAGATGCGCTCGAGATCCGCCTCGCTCTCCAGGACCGCCATCGTATCGTCTCCGCAACCGGGATGGCGAAGGCGTTAAGCGATCGGTCCGGCGGTGACCATCGAGAAGATCGCACCCGTTCGTGAGATCCGCTCACGCCGCGAGCCTGGCTCGCTCCGGTTGCCAGATGGCAACTGGCTCTGCTTCGTGCGGGGTTGCCACCTGGCAACCGCGAACCGCGCAATCATGGTTAATGCCCGTAAACCAAAAACCGTTTGCCTCCCTACGGCCACGCTGGCATCGTCTTACGGAATTTTTCCGTGATGCGCTGTGGAACCGTAAATGCCCGACCAGCCGCAGGAGCAGGCGAGAGCCGCGATCTCCGACCGCCCCTCGATCACCCGGATCATCGCCGATGATGGCGGTGCGCTGTCGAACGAGCTGAACGCGCTCCGGCGCACGCTCTTCCCGCCGGCCTCGCACAAGCTGCTACGCTCGTTCTCCTCCGGCGAGGCGGCGAAGCTGATCGGGGTGGCGGATGGCTACCTGCGTCAGCTCTCGTTGGCGAGCAAGGGCCCGCAGCCGGAGATCGGCCCCGGCGGCCGGCGCTCCTACACGCTCGGCCAGATCAACGAGCTGCGCCAGCTGCTCGACGACGGTCCGAAAGCGAAGGGCTACGTGCCGCACCGCTCCGGCGATGAGCATTGCCAGGTGCTGGCGGTGGTGAACTTCAAGGGCGGCTCGGGCAAGACCACCACGGCGGCGCATCTCGCGCAGTACCTGGCGCTCCGCGGCTACCGCGTGCTCGCCGTCGATCTCGACCCGCAGGCCTCCCTCACCGCGTTGCACGGCTACCAGCCGGAATTCGACGTCGGCCCCAACCAGACCCTCTACGCCGCGATCCGCCACGACGACGAGCAGAAGCCGCTCGCCGAGGTGGTGCGCAAGACCTACTTCCCGGGCCTCGACCTCGTGCCGGGCAACCTCGAACTGATGGAGTTCGAGCACGACACCCCGCGGGTCCTGGCCGACCGCAACGCCGAGCCGTTCTTCGGACGCATCGCGACCGCGCTCGGCAGCGTCGCCGACGATTACGACGTGATGATCCTCGACTGCCCGCCGCAGCTCGGCTTCCTCACCCTCGGCGCGCTCTGCGCGGCCACCGCGATGCTGGTGACGGTGCATCCGCAGATGCTCGACGTGATGTCGATGTGCCAGTTCCTGCTGATGGCCTCCGACCTGCTCGGCGTGGTGCAGGAGGCCGGGGCCGACCTCGATTACGATTTCCTGCGCTACGTCGTGACCCGCTACGAACCCTCCGACGCACCGCAGACCCAGATGGTCGGCTTTATGCGCTCGCTGTTCCGCGAGCGGGTGCTGACCCACCTGATGCTGAAATCGACCGCCGTGTCGGATGCCGGCCTGTCGAAGCAGACCCTCTACGAGATCGGCCGCGAGAGCTTTACCCGCGCCACCTACGACCGGGCGATCGAAGCGCTCGACGGGGTGAACGGGGAGATCGAAGGCCTGATGCACCGCGCCTGGGGACGCGTGCCGGCATGAAGCGTAAGGATGCCCTCCGCGCCGCTCTCGGCGCCCGCTCCCAGGAGCCGCCGCCCGAGTTGCCAGTTGGCAACCCGGTCGAGCCGGTGGAAACCCCGCCCGAGGCACCGCGCCCGCTGGTACGGTCCGGCGCCGTCGGCGCGATGGGGCGCAGCCTCGGCCGCATCGCCAGCGCGGCGGCGGAGGCCCGCGCCATGGTCGCTTCCGGCGACCGGGTGGTCGAGCTCGATCCGGCGCTGATCGACGGCTCGTTCGTCAAGGACCGCCTGTCGGGCGATCCGGAGGAGCACGCCGCCTTCGTGGCCCTGATCCGCGAGCGCGGCCAGCAGGTGCCGATCCTGGTGCGGCCACACCCGAGCGCGGACGGACGTTACCAGGTCGCCTACGGCCACCGCCGCCTGCGCGCCGCGGCCGAGCTCGGCCGGCCGGTGCGGGCGGTGGTCAAGCCGCTCACCGACGAGGACCTCGTCGTCGCGCAGGGCCAGGAGAACTCGGCCCGGGCCGATCTTAGCTACATCGAGCGGGCCCTGTTCGCGATCGCGCTCGAGGATCGCGGCTTCGACCGCGCCACCATCATGGCGGCGCTCGCGGTCGAGAAGACCCAGCTGTCGCGGCTGATCGGCATCGGCCGGGCGGTGCCGCCGCAGGTCGTGGCGGCCGTCGGCCCGGCGCCGAAGGCCGGGCGGCCGCGCTGGACCGCGCTCGCCGACGCCTTGGCCCGGGACGGGGCAGGGGAGGTGGTGACCCGCCTCTTGGCGGCACCGGATTTTTCGGAGCTGTCCTCCGACGACCGCTTCGCCCGGCTGTTGAGCGGCCTCACCGCGCCAGCGCCGCGACCGGTGCCGGCCCCCGCGGTCTGGACCAATCTCGGCGGCCGGCCGATGGTGCGGATCGACCGCGATGCGAAGCGGACCCAGCTCACCATCGACGACACGGTCGAGCCGGACTTCGCCGCCTACCTGATCCAGAGTCTTCCCCAGCTCTACGCCGCCTTCGCCGAGTCGAAGGGCCGCGACGAGACCGATTAAGGTTCGACCCCGTTGCAAGCCGGTGGGACGAAGACTCACCGGTTAGACACACAGATTCACAGGAATCTGCCGCTCTGCTTCGGAATCGGCCGGACTCGACTCTGCCGATTCGGGTTTCACGCGTTAGGACTCGGTCAAACAGAGTCACGATGCGCGCCTGATCGGTCCGCGCATCCCCGTGCGGAGCCGCTTTGGTGGAGATGACAAACCCGCCGCAACGAGCCCAAGAGGCCGTAGGCCAAAAGCCATTGGGCCAAGAGGCCATCAGCCAGGAGGCCGTAAGCCAGGAGGCCGTCGAGGGCGTGCGCGATGCCGACCTCGTCGAGATCGTCGAGAAGGCGCGGGGCAGCGTCGCCTACAAGGCGACGCTCGCCTTCGTGCGTGCCAGCCAGGCCAAGCGCGACGCCGAGCTGGAAGCGCGCGAGAAGCTCGTCGTGCTCAAGGCCGAGGCCGAGGCCGAGCGCGCCCGGCTGCCGCGCAACGCCCGCCGCCGCGACATGGTCCGCGAGGTGATCGAGAACGAGCCGGCCGCACCCGAGAACATCCAGCACATCCACTCGGTGCTGGCGCTCTGCGGCCTGCCGTATCGCGAGCCGAAGGGTGTCACCAACGTCTCGCGCGAATACGGCCGCAATACGCTCGCCATCAATGCCGGCCGGCTCATCAACCCGGCGACCGGCGAGATGGAGATGCAGGGGCTGCCCTACGGCCCGAAGGCGCGGCTGCTGCTGCTGCATCTCTGCACCGAGGCGGTGCGCCAGCGCAGCCCCAAGGTCGAGGTGGCGCAGAGCATGTCGGGCTTCATCCGCGACATGGGATTTCCGGTCACCGGCGGCGAGCGCGGCACGCTCAAGCAGTTCAAGGAGCAGCTCAACCGGCTCGCCGCCTGCTCGATGCAGATCGGCCTGTGGGACGGCACCCGCGCCTCGACCCTCAACGTGCCGCCGTTCCGGCAGATGGACGTCTGGCTGCCGCTGCACAACCATCCCGATCAGGGCCTGCTGTGGTCCTCGACCATCACCTTCCACCGCGAATTCTACGACAACCTGATCCAGCACGCCCTGCCGGTCGACATCCGCGCCGCCCGCGCCTTTGCCGGCTCGGCGCGCAAGCTCGACCTGCTGTTCTGGGTCGGCTACCGGCTCTCGCGCCTGGAGCGGCCGCTGCGGCTCACCTGGGACAACCTCTACAAGCAGTTCGGCAGCGAGAACGGCTCGATCCGCTCGTTCCGCCAGGAATTCCGCAAGGACGTCGCCCACCTCACCGAGGTGTTCCCGCGCCTGCGCCTGACCCTCGACGACGGGGGCATGCAGCTGCTGCCATCCGATCCGAAGGACCTGCTGGTGCCCCCCAAGGCGGCGCTTGCGAATAAGCGAGCCCGGGCAAGGGCTTGATTCCGCCGAGTTCCCTACGACGGGGGAGGGGCGTCCGCCGGTGGGCGGCGGCGTGAGCGCGTCACGGCGCCGGCGCTGTGTTTGGCGTGACTGTATATAGGATTATTTTCTTTCATTTGGATGCATCCCTGCGATGGGGGATGTTCCCTACACCCCTCGCGAACCGTGGGCGGCGTTCTGAGGTCGCTCGATCTCGAACCGCCCATGCTTCGGAGCGTGTTCGATCGGGCAGGCTGGCCTGAACCCTTCCATCGTCATCCCGGGGCCGCACAGCGGAACCCGGGATCCAGGACCGCCGACAGTCCAGGGGCGAGCGGTCTCCTGGTTGCCGGATCCGGGAGCGTCAGCGGTCATGGATCCCGGGCTCTCGCCTGCGGCGCGCTCCGGCATGACGTCGAGAGGCGTCGGCGCCGGATCGAGGCTACGACGGTCATCCCCTCGCGCCTTGGCATCGACACGGCGATGCCAAGGCGTCCGGCGCATCAGCGCCGGCGCCCGTTCGGGCTTGCCTTGCGCCGTCGAACCGATCCGTTCGACGGCGCGGCGGTATCAGGCAGCGCTCGATCCGCCGGTCCTCTGCCGCGCTCCCCAGCATCCCGGGCTCCGCGTCACGGCCCGGAAATGGCCAGGAGGATGTGTCACTGGTCGATGTAAATGGATGATCGCTCATACCAAGATAAACGGGCTCTAAAGGCGAAAAATATCAAAATTATGCTGCTCACATCGTGGGCAAAGCTGGCCCGGCGAGGCCTGCGAGTCGACCCGGACTCGGCTCATCAAGCGAAGATCATCCCGAAGCTTCCGTCCGACGGCATCGCAGCAACCGACCGCCACCGCCTTCCCACGCCGAGTTGCCTACGCGTCGCCGCCGCCGGGACCGTGCCCGACCACGCTGAATCGCCTACGCGCGGCAACGGCTCCGTGGAATTCGGAATCGACCGCCTCGCCGTTGAGATTCCACGCCTTTTGCCGGCTTGCGGCCACGCAGACCTGCCTACGGGAGGTGAACGACTCCACGCTGACTTGCCTACGCTCTGCCGCGACCGGTCAGCCTCTCGGTAACCCTCCGGGCCGCGCTGACCGCGAGTCGCCGCCAAGTATTGCCGGGCTCCGGTCGGCGCCGCAGAGTCGAGGATGAGTCCCGGATCGGGACGGCGAATCATCAGCCCACGTACAGGCGAGCCGGTTCCACCGGCTCAAGCCTTGGCTCGACTCTTCCCCGGGGAAACGACTCCGGCTGATCTGGCCTTTGTCGAGGGAGGACTCAGGCTCGCGGAGTCTCCGACTCACGCCTTGGGGACCCAAGACTCTCGCGAGACTCCGGGGAGAGGGGAGGGGGCTCCCGCCTCGCCCGGTCGAAGGCCTGAGGGTCCCGCTGACGCGCCGCTTCCCCGGAAAGCCCCTAAATCTCGATCCTCAAAAGCCTTTTTATGAGAGATTCAGAATCTAGATTCCGAGTCTGAATCCGTAGAGCTATATGGGTATTATATGGGGTCGCGATTTCACGAGCCCTGACAAGGATTTAGCACCTGTTCGCGTAGGCAGGTCTGCGCATCCGCGTAGGCAAGTCGGCGCGGTCGCGTAGGCAGGTCTGCGCACAATCGGGGGGTCGGCGAAGGCGACTCAGCGTGAGAGCGTAGGTTACTCAGCGCAGGCCCCCGATTAACAGCTTGGAAAGCTGTGTGAATCGCGGATGGCGTCGCGTAGGCAACTCGGCGTGCCGCGGGAGGCCGCGAGACACCCCCGGACGGCGCCGGATTCGCAGGCCCGGAAGCCGGGCCGACAGGAGACGCGCCGGCAACCGCGGATTCTCCATCAGGAGGCCCGTGGAGGCCCGTTGCGCCCCACGACCGTTGTACGGCACCTGCCGGCCTCGAATCCAGCTCAGCGGCGATCCTGGCGGCTCGAGCAGGGTTGTCCCACGGCTGTGCCCGGTCGCGGCCCGCACCCCGTCCCCGCCCGATCCCCTTGGGCCACAGGGCTTTCCGGGCCGCGCCGGCCCCGCTATCCCCGCTGCCGTCAACAGGGCCCCGGTTTCCGCAGGCTCTGACAGTGATCCCATCCACAGCCCCGATTGACACTCCCGTGAAACCGAACAAAACAAGAACGAGTTGTTGCTTCGGTTCGGTGATGGGCATGAGATGCGGCAGGCCGAGCGGGAACGGCAGCTCGCGGCGTTGCGCGAGCGGATCGGCGGGCTGGCGCCCGAGGGGGCGGGCCGTCCGGTCCTGCCCTTCGGCGTCGCTCCCCTCGACGCGCACCTGCCGGGCGGGGGCCTGCGCCTCGGCGCGGTGCACGAGGTGCTGGCGGCGGGGCCGGTCGACGGGGAGGGCGCGCTGGCGGCCCTGTTCGTCGCCGCGATCCTCGCCCGGCTCACCGGCCCGGTCCTGTGGTGCCTGCCCGGGCGCGACCTGTTCGCCCCCGGCCTCGCCGCGGTCGGGCTCCATCCCGACCGGGTGCTCTACGCCGAGACCCGGCGCGAGACCGAGGTCCTGCCCACCATGGAGGAGGGGTTGCGCCATCGCGGCCTCGCGGCGGTGGTCGGCGAGGCCGCCCGGTTCGGGCTCACCCCGTCGCGCCGGCTCCAGCTCGCCGCCGAGGGCAGCGGCAGCCTCGCCCTGGTGATCCGCCGCCGGTCCGCCGCCGTGCCGGAGCCGAACGCCGCCGCGACCCGCTGGGGCGTCACCGCGGCGCCCTCCGCCGCTCTTCCCGTACCGGGCCTGTCGCGGGCCCGCTGGACCGTGGCGCTCCTGCGCGCCCGGGGCGCCGAGCCCCGCACCTGGCTCCTCGAGGCTCCCGATGCGAAGGGTCGTCTGCGTGTTCCTGCCGACCTGGCCGACCGATCTGTGGCGGCGCCGGCACGGCGGGAAGCCGCCGGATGAGCCGGTGGCGGCGGTGGCGCAGGAGGGCCCGCGCCGGGTGCTCACGGCCGTCGACCGCGCCGCCCGCGGTTTACGCCTGCGCCCCGGGCTGCCGCTGACCCAGGCGCAGGCCATGGTGCCGGGCTTGCACCTGATCGACGCCGATCCGGAAGGCGACGCGGCGGCGCTTCACCGCCTCGCGGCCTGGTGCCTGCGTTACGCGCCCCTCGTCGCCCCCGACCCGCCGGACGGGATCTGGATCGACGTTGCCGGGGCCACGCACCTGCATGGCGGCGAGGCGGCCCTGCTGGCGTCCTTGCGCCGCCGCCTCGGCCGGGCCGGCTACCGGGCCCGCGTCGCCCTCGCCGATACCCCCGGCGCCGCCTGGGCCGCCGCCCGCTGCCTGCCCCCGGAGACCGTGCTGCCGCCGGGCGGGCAGCGCGCCGTCCTGCTCGACCTGCCGCTCTGGGCGCTCCGCCTCGACCGGGAGACCGTCTCGTCCTTGAGCCAGCTCGGCCTGACCCGGATCGCCCATCTCGCCGAGCAGCCCCGGGGCCCGTTGCGCCTGCGCTTCGGCGGAGAGCCCGCCCGCCGTCTCGACCAGGCGCTCGGCCTCGCCCCCGAACCGCTCGCCACTCTGGCGCCGCCGGTGGCGCACGTCGTGCGGCTCGCCTTCGCGGAGCCGATCGGCGCGCCCGAGACGCTGGCCCGGGTGACCGGGCGGCTGACCGCGATGCTGGCCGAGGACCTGACCCGGCACGGGCTCGGGGCGCGCCGGCTCGATTTGGTGTTCCGCCGCGTCGACGGGCTCGACCAGTCGGTCAGCATCGGCACCGCCCGGCCGAGCCGCGATCCCCGCCACCTCGCCCGCCTGCTCTCGGAGCGGTTGGGCCACATCGATCCCGGCCACGGCCTCGACGAGGCACGGCTTGCCGCGCCGCAGGTGGAGCGGCTGGAGGCGCGCCAGCTCGCCGCCCCCGGCGAGGAGCCGGATGCGGACGCGATGGCCGAGCTTGTGGACCGGCTGGTGCTGCGCCTCGGGCCCGGCCGGGTGTTTCGCCGGGCCCCGGTCGAGAGCGAGTGGCCCGAGCGGGCGGTGCGCCGGGTCGCGCCCTTGAGCCCCGCCACCGGCGTGACCTGGCCCGCCGACCTGCCGCGGCCCGGCCGGCTGCTGCCGGTCCCCGAGCCGGTGGCGGTGCTGGCCGCGCTCCCCGATGCGCCGCCCAGCGTCTTCACCTGGCGCGGCACCCGCCGCCGGGTGGCGCGGGCCGACGGGCCGGAGCGGATCTTCGGCGAGTGGTGGCTCGCGGACGACGAGGTCGCGGCCACCCGTGACTATTACCGGGTCGAGGACGAGACCGGCGCCCGCTACTGGCTGTTTCGCGATGCCCTGACGCAAGAGGGCGCGCGCTGGTGGCTGCACGGGCTGGGGGAGGCGTGATGCGATTTACGCCTGATCTATTTCGAAAATCAGTCAATCGCGGGATCCCCTCTCCAGGCGATGCCGGGCTTGCCCGGTATCGCTGCAAGGTGTGGGAGAGGGGTAGGGGCGATCGAAGATCGCGCGAGGGTGACACGGTTCTGGGCCCAGCATCCAGCGTCAAGCTGCCAGCCCGACGGTCAGTGCTTTGCTGAGGAATCGTGTCACCCTCACCCCCGACCCCTCTCCCACACGGGAGAGCGGAGACGCGCTTTACTTTTACTCGAATGGATCAAGTGAAATCCTTATGATGCGCTCGGTCTCGTCATGACTGTCGAGCTCCAGGTCACCACCCATTACTCGTTCCTGCGCGGGGCCTCCTCGCCGGAGGAGCTGTTTTCCGCAGCCGCCCTCCTCGGCATCCGGGCGCTCGCCGTCACCGACCGCAACTCGCTCGCCGGGATGGTGCGGGCCCACGCCGCCGCGCGTACGACGGGCTGCCGCCTGATCGTCGGCTGCCGCCTCGACCTGACCGAGGGCTGGAGCCTGCTGGTCTATCCGACCGATCGGGCCGCCTATGGCCGGCTCTGCCGGCTCCTGACGATCGGCCGCTCGCGCGAGCGGGCGCCGCATGGCGGTTGCCACCTGGCAATCACCGACGTCGCGGAATGGAGCCGGGGCCTCATCGCGGTGCTGCCGGCCGACCGGCCGGACGAGGTCCTGGCGGAGCGCCTGCGCGCCCTGAAGGCGATCTTCGGAAAGAACCTCTCCTGCGGCCTGTCGCGCCGCTTCGGCGTCAACGACCACCTGCGGCTCGACGGCATCGCGAGCCTCGCCCGGGCCGCCCGGGTGCCGAGCGTGGCTTTGGGCGACGTGCTCTACCACGTGCCCGAGCGGCGGATGATGCAGGACGTGGTCACCTGCATCCGCCTCAAGACCACCATCGCGGCGGCGGGGTTTGCCCGCGAGCGCCATGCCGGGCGCCACCTGCACGACCCGGACGAGACCGCGCGGCTGTTCGGCCGCCACCCGGAGGCGCTCGCCCGCGCCGCCGCGATCGCCGAGTCCTGCCGCTTCTCCCTCGACGAATTGACCTACACCTACCCGGACGAGGCCGGGGCCGATGGGCGACCGGCGCAAGGACGGCTCGAGGCGATGACCTGGGAGGGGGCGGCCTGGCGCTACCCCGCCGGCGTCCCGGACGCGGTCCGCACGCAGCTCGGGAAGGAGCTCGATCTCGTCGCCCTGAAGAAATACGCGCCGTACTTCCTCACCGTCGAGGCGATCGTCCGCTACGCCCGCTCGCAGGGCATCCTGTGCCAGGGCCGCGGCTCGGCGGCGAATTCGGCGATCTGCTACTGCCTCGGCATCACCGCCATCGACCCGGTGGAGCAGGGGCTGCTCTTCGCCCGCTTCATCAACGAGACCCGCGACGAACCGCCCGACATCGACGTCGATTTCGAGCACGAGCGTCGGGAGGAGGTGATCCAGTGGATCTACGCCACCTACGGCCGCGAGCGCGCCGCGCTCACCGCCACGGTGATCCGCTACGGCGCCCGCGGCGCGGTGCGGGAGGTCGGCAAGGTGCTGGGCGTGCCCGAGGACATCACCGGCGGGCTCGCCCGCCTGGTCTGGGGCTGGTCGCGCGACGGCGTCGGCGAGCGCGAGGCCACGGCGCTCGGCCTCGACCTGTCCGAGCGGTCGTTGCGCCTCACCCTGGAGATCGGCCGGGCGCTG
This sequence comes from Methylobacterium terricola, assembly GCF_006151805.1. Taxonomy (GTDB): domain Bacteria; phylum Pseudomonadota; class Alphaproteobacteria; order Rhizobiales; family Beijerinckiaceae; genus Methylobacterium; species Methylobacterium terricola. Next base: position 261,855 of record NZ_VDDA01000003.1, read on the forward strand.
ATCGGCACGCCGCGCCATTTCGGCCAGCATCCGGGCGGCTTCGTCCTGACGCTCGACCGGCTCGACCTGCTCTGCCCGGTGGTCCCGGCCCGGATGGAGAACCGCCAGATCATCGAGTGGGACAAGGACGACATCGAGGTCCTGCGGTTCATGAAGGTCGACGTGCTCGGGCTCGGCATGCTCGGCTGCCTGCGCCGGGCCTTCGCGCTGCTCGCCGAGCATCGGCCGGAGACGAACCCGCCGCGGGAGATCGCCGACATCGAGCCGGGTGACGAACCCACTTACGCGATGATCCGGCGCGCCGACACGATCGGGGTGTTCCAGATCGAGAGCCGGGCGCAGATGGCGATGCTGCCGCGGATGAAGCCGGAAAACCTCTACGACCTCACCATCGAGGTCGCGATCGTGCGGCCGGGCCCGATCCAGGGCGACATGGTCCACCCCTACCTGCGCCGGCGCCGCGGGCTCGACGAGGTCACCTACCCGACCAAGGAACTGGAGGCGGTGCTGAAACGGACCCTCGGCGTGCCGCTGTTCCAGGAACAGGCGATGCAGGTCGCGATCGTCGCCGCCGGCTTCAGTCCCGCCGAGGCTGACGGCCTGCGCCGCGCCATGGGCACCTTCAAGGGCGACGGCACGATCAAGCTCTACGAGGAGAAGCTGATCGGCGGGATGATCGCCAACGGCTACGACCCGGATTTCGCCGCCCGCACCTTCCGCCAGCTCGAAGGCTTCGGCTCCTACGGCTTCCCGGAGAGCCACGCCGCCTCCTTCGCCCTCATCGCCTACGCCTCGTCCTGGCTGAAATGCAATCATCCCGAGGTGTTCTGTTGCGCGCTCCTCAACGCCCAGCCGATGGGCTTCTACGCCCCGGCCCAGATCGTGCGCGACGCCCGCGCGCACGGGGTCGAGGTGCGGCCGATCAGCCTCAACGCCTCGCGCTGGGACTGCACCCTGGAGCCCATCGGAGACGGGCGCTTGGCGGTGCGCTTGGGGCTACGGCTGGTGCGCGGGTTGCCCAACCAGGACGGCGCCCGGATCGCCACGGTCCGCGAAGCCGACCTGTTCCGCTCGGTCGAGGATCTGTGGCGCCGGGCCGGGCTCTCGCTGAGGGGCCTGCGAAGCCTCGCCGCTGCCGATGCCTTCGCCTGCCTCGGCCTGGAGCGGCGCGAGGCCCTGTGGGCGATCCGCGGCCTCGCCCCCGAGCCGCTGCCGCTCTTCGCCGCCGCCGACCGCCGCGAGGCCGCGCCGGCCCCCGAACTCAGCGAGCCGCCGGTGCGTCTCGCGCCGCTCGGGGAGGGGGCCGCCGTGGTGGCCGATTACCGCGCCGCGGGCCTCAGCCTCGGCCGCCACCCGCTCGCCTTCCTGCGGGCGGACCTCGCGCGCGACGGCGTCTCGGCCTGCGCCACCTTGCGCCGCCTGCGCGACGGCGCCCGGGTGACGGTGGCGGGTCTGGTGCTGGTGCGCCAGAAGCCGGGCTCGGCCAAGGGTGTGATGTTCATCACGCTCGAGGACGAGACCGAGACCGCCAACCTCGTCATCTGGCCCTCGCTGTTCACCCGCCAGCGCACCCTGATCCTCCAGGCCGGCCTGATGGCCGCCCGCGGCCGGGTGCAGCGCGAGGGCGAGGTGATCCACCTCGTCGCCGAGCACCTGATCGACCGCTCGGACCTGCTGGCGCGGGTGGCGGGGGATGCGGGCGAGCCGCTGGCGGTCGATGGCGGGCGGGGGGACGAGGCCCGGCGCGGGGGGGCGGATGCGCGGGGGGCGGCGCGGCCGTTGCGGGTCGGGAGCCGGGATTTCCGGTGAGCGGCGGCCCTGCCCGGGTCTCGGCCGGTCGTGCCGGGTCGCCGAGACAGAGGGCGCTTGCGCCAACTCGCTCGAAGCACCGTCGCTCGAAGCACCGTCGATGCGAAGGCTGTAACCAGGAAGCCGCCATGCTGGCGCCCGAGCTCACGGCGGGCGGGACCTCGGTCTGCCTCGGCTGCCGGGGGAGGCGGCTGCGCGTCGCCGCGATGCCCTGCGCGATCCTGTATGAGCAACTGCAGATCCGCACGCCCTTGTCCGGACGACCGAAGCGGCAGCGGAAGGAGATCCGGAACCCAGGGGAGAAGTGCTGCGAAGCGGCACTGCCGTTGCACCGTTGCAGACAGACGGACGCTTCGCAACTTTTTGTGCTGGATCCCGGATCTCCTTCCACTTCGTTACAATCGCCCGGGAAAGGGGTGAGGCGGTTTCAGGGTGCTGTACTCTCTCAATGCGCCGCCACGCCCCGCGTCGGCACGATGTCGTTGGCGATCACCTCGCCGAACGGGCCGTCGTTGCGGGCGTTCGTCGCCGCCGTGCCGGTGGTGCTGCGCAAGGGGAGCTTGGGGAAGACCAGCTCGGCGAAGCGGTAGGCCTCCTCCAGGTGCGGGTAGCCGGAGAGGATGAAGCGGTCGATGCCGAGATCGATGTACTCCTTCATCCGGTCGGCGACCTGGTCGGGGGAGCCGACGAGGGCGGTGCCGGCGCCGCCCCGCACCAGGCCGACGCCGGCCCAGAGGTTCGGTGACACCACCAGCTTGTCGCGCCGGCCGCCATGGAGCTGCATCATCCGGCTCTGGCCGACGGAATCCTGGCGCGCCAGGGTCGCCTGCGCCTTGGCGATGGTGGCGTCGTCGAGGCGCGAGATCAGCGACTCGGCCGCCTCCCAGGCCGCCGACTCGGTCTCGCGCACGATGACGTGCAGGCGGATGCCGTACGAGAAGGTCTTGCCGCGCTTGTCGGCCGCCTCGCGGGCCCGGGCGATCTTCTCCGCCACGCCGGCCGGGGGCTCGCCCCAGGTCAGGTAGACGTCGCAATGGTCGGCCGCGACCTCGATCCCGGCCGGCGACGAGCCGCCGAAATAGAGCGGCGGGTAGGGCCGCTGCACCGGCGGGAAGATCAGCCGCCCGTCCTCGACCTGCAGGTGCTCGCCCTTGTAGGTCACGGTCTCGCCGGCGAGCAGGCTGCGCCAGACGGTCAGGAACTCGTCGGTCACCGCGTAGCGCTCATCGTGGCCTAAGAACACGCCGTCGCCGCGCAGCTCCACCGGGTCGCCGCCGGTCACCACGTTGATGAGCAGGCGCCCGTCCGAGATCCGGTCGAGGGTCGCGGCCATGCGGGCGGCGGTGGAGGGCAGTTGCAGGCCGGGCCGCACCGCCACCAGGAAGCGCAGGCGCTTGGTCAGGGGGGCGAGCGCCGAGGCGACGACCCAGGAATCCTCGCAGGAGCGCCCGGTCGGCAGCAGCACGCCGAAATAGCCGAGCTCGTCCGCGGCCTGGGCGATCTGGCGCAGGTAGGGCAGGGTCACGGCCCGGGCGCCGTCCTGGGCGCCGAGGTAGCGGCCGTCGCCGTGGGTGGGCAGGAACCAGAGGACGTCGGTCTGGCCGGTCATGGAAACACTCCGGTGAGAGGGCGCGGTCAGGCGCGCCCGTCGAGCAGGTGATCGAGAATACGCCCTTCCAGGGCGGCGAGATCCGGGTCGCCGCGCCGGCGCGGGCGCGGCACCGTGACCGGCACGTCGAGGGCGATGCGGCCGGCCTCGACCACCAGGATGCGGTCGGCGAGCGCCACCGCCTCGGCGACGTCGTGGGTGACCAGGAGGGCGGTGAAGCCTTGCGCGCGCCAGATCCGCTCGATCATCGCCTGCATGTCGATCCGGGTCAGCGCGTCGAGCGCCCCGAGGGGCTCGTCGAGGGCGAGCAGCCCCGGATGGCTGACGAGCGCCCGGGCGAGCGCCACCCGCTGGCGCTGGCCGCCCGACAGGGTGGCGGGCCATTGTCCCGCCTTCTCGGCGAGGCCGACCTCCGCCAGTGCCTCGGCCGCGCGCGCGCGCCGCTGCGCCTTGCGGCCGTCGCGGGTGAGCCCCACCGCGACGTTGTCGAGGACCCGCGCCCAGGGCAGCAGCCGCGGCTCCTGGAACATGATCCGGCGCGGCGCCTCGCCGCCCTCGATGGCGATGCGGCCGGCGGTCGGCGTCTCGAGACCGAGGATCAGGCGCAGCAGGGTGGACTTGCCGCAACCCGAGCGCCCGACCACGGCGACGAACTGGCCGGCCGGGATGTGCAGATCGAGCCCGTCGATGACCGGCGCCCCGCCGTCGAAGGACTTGGACAGGCCGCGCAGCGTGATGCCGAGGCCGGTGGCCGTGCGGTCGCGGGTGATATCGCGGGTGGCCTCACGGTCGAGGACGTCGCGGCGCAGGTTCGCGCGGGAGGTCGGTGCAAAGCCCTCGAACCGGCGGAGGGTGCTGGCGATCATGGTGACGGACCCTGGAAGCGAGGAGATGGAGATCAGGCCGAGCGGTAGGCCGGGTTCCAGGCGAGGCAGGCGCGCTCCAGCCGGCGGGTCAGCAGGTCGGCGACCTTGCCGAGCAGCGCGTAGATCAGGATCGCCAGCACCACGACGTCGACCAGCATGAACTCGCGCGCCTGCATCGCCATGTAGCCGAGGCCGGAAGACGCCGAGATCGTCTCGGCGACGATGAGCGTCAGCCACATGATGCCCAGCGCATAGCGCAGGCCCACGAAGATCGACGGCAGGGCGCCCGGCAGCACCACGCGCCAGAACAGCTCAGGTCTCGACATGCCGTAGATCCGGCCCATCTCGACGAGCTGCGGATCGACCGAGCGGATGCCGTGCAGGGTGTTGGCGTAGATCGGGAAGAACACGCCGAGCGCGACCAGGAAGAGCTTGGCCTCCTCGCCGATGCCGAACCACAGGATCACCAGCGGGATCAGCGACAGGTGCGGGATGTTGCGGATCATCTGCACGGTGGTGTCGGTGAGCCGGTCCGACAGCCGCGACAGGCCGTTGGCGAGCCCGAGGGCGAAGCCGATGCCGCCGCCGATCAGGAAGCCGCTCGCCGCCCGCAGGAAGCTGACGCCGAGATTGGTCCACAGCTCGCCGGTCTCGGCCATGCGCCAGCCGGCGGCGGCCACGTCGAGGGGGGCGGGCATCAGCCGGGTCGAGACCAGACCGGCCGAGCCGGCGATCTGCCAGCCGACGAGGATCACGGCCGGCAGGAGCCAGGGGGCCAGGCGCCGCGCGGCGGCCTCGGGGGAGGGGAGGGCGAGAGCAGGCATGGGTGTTCAGCCGTTCTGGGAGACGGGCGTGCGCAAGGCGTCGGCGATCCGGATCGGACGGGGGATCAGCCCGAGGGCGTGGAAGCGGTCGGCGACGCGCTGCTGTTCGGCCACCGCGCTCGCGGTCATCGGGCCGATGACGAAGTCGGTGCGGTCCACCGCCCGGCGGGTCGCGGGCAGCGGTACGCCGGTGCCCTTCGCGAGGAGCGCCGCCACCTCGCCCCGGTTGGCCTCGCACCAGCGCGCCACGCCACTGAGCGCGTCGAGCGCCGCGTCGAGCACAGGGGCGCGTTCCGTGGCGAGGGTCCGGTGGGCGAGGAGGAAGCTGTTCGGCTTGGCGATGTCGTTGGCGAGCGTCAGCACCCGGGTGCCCGGCTGCATCTCCGCGATGGCGAAGTACGGGTCCCAGATCGTCCAGGCATCGACGCTGCCGCGGGCGAAGGCCGCCGCGGCGTCGGCCGGCGCCAGGGTCACCGGCTCGATGTCGCGGTAGGTCAGGCCGGCCTTCTCCAGGGCCGCGATGGTGAAGTTGTGCGCGCTCGACGCCTTGGCGAAGGCGACGCGCTTAGCCCTAAGATCCGCCAGGGCGCGGATGGGAGAATCCTTCTGCACCAGGATCGCGGCGCCCGAGCCCGCGGCCTCCTGCGCTGCCACGTAGACGATCGGTCCGCCCGCGGCCTGCGCGAAGATCGGCGGCGCGTCGCCGGTCGGGCCGAGATCGATGGCGCCGAGGCTGATCGCCTCGAGCAGCGGCGGGCCGAACGAGAACTCGACCCAGCTCACCGTGACGCCGAGGGGCTTCAGCCGCGCCTCGAGCGCGCCCTGCTGCTTGGCGACGACGAGGGTGCCGTTCTTCTGGTAGCCGATGCGGAGCGTATCGCCGCCCGCGGCCCGGGCCGGCAGGGCGGCGGCGCCCGCGAGCGCCGCCGCGAGAAGGCTGCGGCGGTCGATCACCGGGCGCCCCCGGCGGCCCGGGCGAGGGGAGCGGCGGCGGCCGTGGCGCGGGCGCCCGCGAGGGTCGCGAGCTGATCCCCGGCCTCGGCCACCCGCTGGCGGATCGCCGCGGAATCGAGGCCGCCCTCGCGAAAATCGGGGTCGGAGGCGTAGACCGCGGTCGGTACCGTGAGTGCGGTGAAGAAGCCGAAGAGCGGCCGCAGGGCGTGCTCGACCACGAGCGCGTGGCGCGGCCCGCCGCCGGTGGCGGCCAGCGCCACCGGCTTGCCGGCGAGCGCCTCCGGCGAGACGAGGTCGAACAGGTGCTTGAACAGGCCCGTATAGGCGCCCTTGTAGACCGGGGTGCCGACCACGAGGGCGTCGGCCTCCTCCACCGCCTCGACGAGGCGCCGGGCCGGCAGGGAGAGCTGGTCGCGGGTGAGCGCGGCCCCGAGGCCGGGCCCGGCATCGACGAGGTCGAAGATCCGCACCTCGACCGGCAGCCGCACGGCGGCCTCGGCGGCGATCGCCTCGACCAGGGTGCGGGTCTTCGAGGGCCGCTGGATGTTGGCGGAGAAGCCGACGAGGCGCAGTCGCGTCATGGAGGGTCCGATCCGGAGAGGGGAGAAGCGGCAAAGCCGGGGCGTCGCGACCTCCTTCGTCGCCGCGAACCCCGTGCTCCGATGTCGTTACGATGCGGCCGGTTCTAAGATCAGTCAATGAAATGAGATTTCAAATGATCGTATAGCGGGAGTTCGTCGTCCTCTCGTGCCGGCATTCGGGAGAAGATATCACTTCGTTCCCACCGATATTTGGGAAATATCGTGAATGGCCCAGGGACTATGTTGCATGTTTCGAACCGGCGCCGTGCGACGGCGGCGCTCCGCCGGCTTCGGTCGGCGCCGAGAAGCGCTCGCCCGGCCCGCCACCCGTGAGACTGCCGGCGCCCCGCTTTTTGAAGTATCGCGCGGGGATTAAATCCGCGTGACAAACGTAAACAAGATAATGCCGGCCGTATATGGGGTCGTCTGCCGCCGAATGGAAGGCCGATCGTTTGAAAAATACTCTCTCTCGGCCGGTCTCCGGGCGATCGACATCACCATAGCTTTACGGTAATCGACCGGCTGCGCTGATGGACCGCTTCAGCGCCTTGCCAGAGCATTTGGCCATTTGCCAGGGGCCCCCGACGATGTTCAACATGTTCAAGTCGCAGACCTCGCTCGACCTGACGCCGCGGACCTGCCTCGCGGTCTCGCTGATCTACTGCATGGGCGCCGACGGCGAGATCGACCCGGAGGAGATCGGCCACCTGATGTCCGTGCTCGGCCGCAACGCGACGCGCCAGAGCCTCGATTCCGCCGTGCGCTACGTCCGCGCCACCCAGCCGGCCCAGTTCCTGACTGACGCGGCGCCGCGCCTGCGCCCGGACCAGCGGCTCTGCATCATCCTCAACATGATCGACAGCGCCATGGCCGACGGCGAGGCGGAACCAGGCGAGCAGCAGCTCATCATGCAGTTCGCCCAGGCCTTCGGCCTGTCGGAGAACGACCTGACCCCGTACTTCAAGGCGCTGGTGGCGAAGAACGATCGGGCGGTGCTGGATCGGTGAGGGTGTCGGCGGGCGTGAACTGACCCGCCCGCTTCGGGAAACGGCGCCGACTCCCTCCTCTCCCCATGGGCGGGGGGAGGGTCGTGTCTCCGTTCAGGAGACGCGACGGGCGCAGGCGCAGCCGGAGCGAGGGGGGTGTTTCCGGAGGAGCCACACCCGGCGCCTCCCTTTCCCCTGCGCCCTGCGGGCTCCCCTGAGCCCCGTCGCAGCTCAGGCCTCTCCCCGCCCGCGGGGAGAGGACGAACCCGCCTCTCGTCTTTCCCGGGCAAGTCTTGCTTCCCCGGACAGTCTTGCTTTCCCGGACAGTCTTGCGCCCGCGGGGAGGAGAACGCGCACGAGATCGGGCCGGGACGCCCCCTCACACCACCGGGTTCACCAGCTCCTCCCCCCGCCGCAGCCGCCCGAGATTCTCGACGAGCAGGTCGATCACCCGGCCCTCGTAGAGGCTCGTCTCCCCGGCGCTGTGCGGCGTGACGATCACGTTTGGCATCCCCCAGAACGGCGCGTCGGCCGGCAGCGGCTCCTCGCGGAAGCAGTCGAGGCCGGCGCCGGCGATCCGGCCCTCCGTGAGGGCTCGCGCCAGGGCGTCCTGGTCGACCACCCGGCCGCGGGCGACGTTGATCAGCAGCGCCCCCGGCCGCATCGCCGCGAGCGCCGCCGCGTCGATCAGCCCCTCCGTCTCCGGCGTCAGCGGACAGGCGAGCGCCACCACGTCGGCTTGGCCCAAGGCCTCGTGCAGCCGGTCGGGGGAGAACACCGCCTCGACCGGGTCGCCGGGCTCCAGCGGGCGCCGCCGCAGGCCGATCACCCGCATGTCGAAGGCCTGGCCCAGCCGGGCGATGCGGGTGCCGATGCGCCCGAGACCGATCACCAGCAGCGTCCGCCCGCCCAGCTCCTGCTCCCGCGCCGCCGGGTCGGCGATCATCGGCCGCCAGGTCGCGGCGGCCTGGTGGCGCAGGGCCTGCGGCAGGTGGCGGGTGAGGCCGAGCATCAGCGCCAGGGCATGCTCGGCCACGGCGCGCTCGTTGCCGCCCTGCGCGCTGGCGAGCCGGATGCCGCGCTCGCGCAACGCGTCCTTCGGGAACTGGTCGGTGCCGGCGCTGACCGACTGGATGAAACGCAGGCGCGGCGCCCGTTCCAGCAGGGCATGGCGCCAGAGCCCCGAGACCACCAGCACCTCGGCCTCGGCGACCGCGCCTTCCAGCGCCGCGAGGTCGCGCACCTCGACGAAGGGCTGGCCCACGCCCTTCGCCGCACAGGCGTCGCCGAGGCGGTAGGCGGCGTGGGCGAGGACGATGGGACCGGAGAGGGGCGGGGCAGTCATCGGCGGGCGGCTCCGGGGCTTGCGGAAGCGGGGCCGCTTGAGTTCACACCGAGGTCAGGCCGGTGGCAAGCCATCATGCCCTGACACCCCATAAACGGAAGCCCGCCCCCGCTTGCGCAGGGACGGGCTTCGCCGGCTCGCGAGAGACGGGGTCCCGAACGGGGCGGAACGGGACCCCTGCTCGATCAGCGGCCGTAGACGTAAGGCGCGGTCGGGGCGTAGCCCGGGGGCACCTCGCGGACCATCATGCCGCGCGAGTCGCGCGGGTAGACGACGACGCTGCCGGTGCTGTCGACGGCCGGAGCGCCGCCCGGGGCGCCATAGGCGCGCTCCGCCCCAGCCAGCGGGCCGCCGGCCTGCGAACCCGAGCGGTTGTAGGGCGAGCCGCCCTGGGCGAAGGCGGGCGCGGCAGCGACGGTCAGCAGGGCTGCGGCGAGGGCAAGGCGAGTCTTCATCACGGTACCTATGAGTTCGGGGGGACCGCTGAGCGGTTTCGTAGCGTCAATCGCTGTGCCGGCGAAAGGTTCGCCTTGACATGTGCGCTGCCGCACGTGGCCGCACGTCGCCGCACCTGGGCGCTCCGGGAGGCTGGATTAGTTTGGACATGGTCTAGCCTGGAGGAAGCCGCATGAGCGTCGACATCGTCCTGACGGTGAACGGCACGAGGCGCACGATTCCGATTCCGGACCCGCGCATCACCCTGCTCGACCTCCTGCGCGAGGGTCTGCACCTCACCGGCGCCAAGAAGGGCTGCGACCGCGGCCAGTGCGGCGCCTGCACGGTGCTGGTCGACGGCCGGCGCATCAATGCGTGCCTGGCACTGGCGATCAGCCTCGACGGTGCCGAGGTTCTCACCATCGAAGGCCTGGCCGAGGGCGACCGCCTGCATCCGGTGCAGGAGGCGTTCATCGCCCATGACGGGTTCCAGTGCGGCTTCTGCACCCCGGGCCAGATCATGAGCGCCGTCGGGCTGATCCGCGAGGCCCAGGCCGGCCTCGATCCCGAACGGGTGCGCGAGGCGATGAGCGGCAACCTGTGCCGCTGCGGCGCCTATGCCGGCATCACCGAAGCGGTGCTGGAGGCGCAGGGCGCCATGAACCAGCACCAGAAACAAGGTCCCGCGACCCGGCAGGGAGAGGCGGCATGATCCCGTTCGAATATCTCCGCGCCACCGACCTCGCCGGGGCGGTCGCGGCGGGGGCGGCGCCCGGTGCCGCCTATCTCGCCGCCGGCACCAACCTCCTCGACCTGATGAAGGGCGGCGTCAGCCGTCCGGCCCGCCTCGTCGACATCACCCGCCTGCCCGGCCTCGCCGCTGTCGAGCGGCGGGACGACGGCAGCTTGCGCATCGGCGCGCTCGCCCGCAACAGCGACCTCGCCCACGATCCCGCTTTCGCCAGGGCGTATCCGGCCGTGGCCGAGGCCCTGCTGTCGGGCGCCTCGGCGCAGCTGCGCAACGCCGCGACGGCCGCCGGCAACGTGATGCAGCGTACCCGCTGCCCCTACTTCACCGACACCGCCAGCGCCTGCAACAAGCGCGAGCCCGGCAGCGGCTGCGACGCCATCGGCGGCGAGACCCGGCTGCATGCGATTCTCGGCTGGAGCGAGGCCTGCATCGCCACCCACCCGTCGGATTTCTGCGTGCCGCTGGTGGCCTTGGATGCGGGCGTCGAGATCGCGGGTCCCGCCGGCACCCGCAGCATCGCGCTCGAAGCCTTCCACCGCCTGCCCGGCGACGCGCCGGAGCGCGAGACGGTGCTGGAGCCGGGCGAGCTGATCACCGCCCTGGTGCTGCCGCCGGAGGCCGCGGGTTTCGCCGGCCACAGCCGCTACCTCAAGGTCCGCGACCGCACCTCCTACGCCTTCGCGGTGGTCTCGGCCGCGGCGGGTCTGCGGCTCGAGGGCGGGCGCATCGCCGAGGCGCGGCTGGCGCTCGGCGGCGTCGCCCTGAAACCCTGGCGGGCGCGGGAGGCGGAAGCGGTCCTTGCCGGCCGCGCGCCCGACGAGGCGGCCTTCCGGGCGGCGGCCGATGCCGCCCTCGCGGGGGCCAAGCCCTCCGGCGACAACGCCTTCAAGATCGAGCTTGCCCGGCGTCTCGTGGTGCGGGCGCTCCAGCGCGCCGCTGCCGGCACGCCGGAGCGACTGCCGGCGCTGCCGGGCTCCGTCCTCGCCCCCGCCCCGGAGGCCGCTCATGTCTAACCGTGCCTTGCCCGAGACCGCTCCCCGCCAGACCCGCCACGGCTCCAATCTCGGCCAGCCGCTCACCCGCCGGGACGGGATCCTGAAGGTGACCGGCGGCGCCCGTTATGCCGCCGACCATCACCCGCCCGGACTGCTCTACGCCGTGATGGCGGTGAGCCGCATCGCCCGCGGCCGGGTCACCCGCCTCGACGTCGCGGCGGCGAAGAGCCATCCCGGCGTCGTCGCCGTGATGACGCCGGACAACAAGCCGGCGCTGGCCCAGCACCCGGACGAGAAGCATGACGGCTTCACCTTCCGGCTCGACCTCCTGCAGGACGACCGGGTGCGCTACGCCAACCAGCCGGTCGCGGTGGTGATCGCCGAGACGCTGGAGGCCGCGACCGAGGGGGCGGCCCTGCTGAACCCCACCTACGAGGAAGAGGCGCCGGCCGTCGGGCTCGATGCGGCCGAGCCCTTCACCCCGCCGGCGATCGGCGTCGGCGATCCGGCCGACCTGGAGACGGGCGACGTCGCAGCCGGCCTCGCCGCGGCGGCGCGCCGGATCGAGGCGACCTACGAGACCCCGGCGCAGTATCACAACGCCATGGAGCCGCACGCGGTCGTGGCGACCTGGGACGGCGATCAGCTCGACCTCGACATGCCCTCGCAGGGGCTGGCGATGGCGCAGGGCCGCATCGCCGGCCTGTTCGGCATCGCTCCGTCGGACATCCACATCCGCAGCCCGTTCCTCGGCGGCGGCTTCGGCTCGAAGGGGATGATCGCCGGTCCCCAGGTGCTCGGCATCATGGCGGCCCGCCTCGTCGGCCGGCCGGTGAAGCTCGTCATGACCCGGCCGCAGATGTTCGGCCCGGTCGGCCACCGCGCCCCGACCCGCCAGACCCTGCGCCTCGGCGCGGGCGAGGACGGCGCTCTCACCGCCCTCGACCACGAGACGCTGACGGCGACGAGCACCTTCGACGACTTCATCGAGCCGAGCGGCGGCGTCTCGCACACGCTCTACGCCGCGCCGGCCTTGGCCACCCGGCACCGGGCGGTGCGGCTCGATACCGGCACGCCGCTCTTCATGCGGGCGCCCGGCGAGGCCTCGGGCAGCGCGGCGCTCGAGGGCGCGATCGACGAGATGGCCGAGGCCTGCGGCATGGACCCGCTGGACTTCCGCCTGCGCAACTACGCCGAGACCGAGCCGGCCTCCGGCAAGCCGTTCTCCTCGAAGGCCCTGCGCGCGTGCTACGCGCAGGGCGCCAAGGCATTCGGCTGGGAGGGACGCCCGCTCGCGCCGCGGCAGATGCGCAATGCCGACGGGCTTTTGGTCGGCTGGGGCGTCGGCACCGCGACCTTCCCGGCCCTGATGTTCCAGGCCGAGGCGCGGGCGGTGCTGAAGGCCTCCGGCGAGGCGGCGGTCGCGATCGGCGCCATCGACATGGGGCAGGGCGCCTGGACCGCGCTCGCCCAGATCGCCGCCGAGGAACTCGGCCTCGACATCGACGCGATCGACTTCCGCATCGGCACCTCGGACCTGCCGAATGGCGGCATCGCCGGTGGCTCGGCCCATACCGCCACCGCCGGCACGGCGATCAAGGGGGCGGCCGCCGACGCGATCGCGCAACTGGCGGCGCTGGCGACGCAGGATTCCCGCTCAGCCCTCTACGGCGCCGGCAATGCCGGGGTGATCGCCCGCGGCGGGCGCCTGGTGCGGCGCGACGACGAGACCCGGTCCGAGGCCTTCGCCGAGATCCTGGAGAGGGCCGGCCGCGAGTCGGTCGAGGGCAAGGGGGCGGCCGGGCCGGACGCGGCGCGGGACTCTTACGCCATGCACGCCCATGGCGCGGTCTTCGCCGAGGTGACGGTCGATCCCGATCTCGGCCAGATCCGGGCGACCCGCCTCGTCGGCGCCTTCGCGGCCGGACGGATCATCAACCCGCGGCTGGTGCGCAGCCAGTATTACGGCGGGATGATCTGGGGCGTCTCCTTCGCCCTGCACGAGCAGGCGGTGATGGACCCGCGCTCCGGCCGGCCGATGAACGCCAACCTCGCCGAGTACCACGTGCCGGTGAACGCCGACGTGCCCTCCCTGGAGGCGATCCTGGTCGAGGAGGAGGACCCGCACGTCAACCCGCTCGGCATCAAGGGGGTGGGCGAGATCGGCGTGACCGGGAGCGCCGGGGCGATCGTGAATGCGATCTGGCACGCGACCGGCAAGCGGGTGCGCACGTTGCCGGTGACGTTGGACAAGGTGCTGTAGGAAGAAGCACGCTGGCCTGAACCCTCCCCCCTCGGCGGGGGAGGGGGCCCCGCGGCGAGTGCGAAGCACTCGTGCCGGGGCGGGAGAGGGGACGACGCTTCCGAACAAGGCGGCACCGTTCTGAAGGGCGCATTCTGGACGAGCGTCGCGCTGCCCCTCTCCCGGCCTGCTCCGCAGGCCACCCTCCCCCGCAGAGGGGGGAGAGGTTTTTTCCCGCGCGTCGGTCTTCGAGAGGGGGCTTACGCCCCCACCTTCCCCCCACCCCGCTTCGTGATCGCCACCACGGCCGGGCGCGGCGGCAGGGCGGGGTCGAAGTCGGGCCAGCGGGTCGCCGGGTTCTCGAAGGTCGCCGGCGTCGCGGTCGGATCCTCCTCGTCGGCCTCCCCGGGATGCTGCACGGCGACGAAGAAGGTGGTGTCGTCGGGGGTGAAGTAGGGGCCGCACATCTCGGCCCCCAGCGGCACCTGGAAGAAGTGCTTGGCCGTGCCGCGGCCGGGCCCCTGCGTCTCCATCGCCCAGATGCCGTCGGCACGGCCGGTTCTGCTGGGGGAGTTGCCGTCGGTCGCGACCCAGAGGCGGCCCTGGCCGTCGACGGCGCAATTGTCCGGCATGCCGAACCAGCCGTCCTTCGTCGTCGCCGACGAGAAGGTGGCGCCGACCGCCGCGATCGCGGGATCGCCGCAGCGCACCAGCACCTCCCAGGCGAAATCCTTGGCGGCGAAGTCGCCGCCCTCGGGCGAGAGCTCGACGATGTGGCCGAAGCGGTTGTCCGGCCGCGGGTTGGCGGCGTCGACCTGGTCGGCCTTGCGGCGCCCGTTGTTGGTCAGCATGACGTAGACCTTGCCGGTCTTCGGGTTGGCCTCGACGTCCTCCGGCCGGTCCATCTTGGTGGCGCCGAGGAGATCGGCGGCCCGGCGGGTCTCGATCAGCACGTCGGCCTGGTCGCGAAAGCCGTTCTCCGGCGTCAGCGGGCCCTGCCCGAACACGACCGGCAGCCAGGTGCCGCGCCCGTCGGCGTCGAACCGGGCGACCGACAAGGTGCCGGAATCGAGGATGTCGCGGTTCGCCGCCTTGTACTGCCTATTCACCGCATCCCGGGTGACGAAGCGGTAGACGTAGTCGAAGCGCTCGTCGTCACCCTGGAACACGACGTAGCGGCCGTCACGGGCCATCGCGCCCGCCGCGCCCTCGTGCTTGAAGCGGCCCATCGCGGTGCGCTTCACCGGCACGCTCGTCGGGTCGAACGGGTCGATCTCGACCACCCAGCCGAAGCGGTTCGGCTCGTTCGGCTCCTTGGCCAGATCGAAGCGCGCGTGGAAGCGGGCCCAGCCGTAGAGGTTGCCCGGCATGCCGAGGCGCTTGTGGTTCTTCGCTTCCGCCGAGCCCTCAGGCAGGCGGCCCTGGAAGTAGTAGTTGATGTTCTCCTCACAGGTCAGCCACGTGCCCCAGGGCGTGACGCCGCCGGCGCAGTTGTTGAGCATGCCGAGCACCGTCCGGCCCTCCGGGTCGGCGCTGGTGCGCAGGCGGTCCGAGCCGGCGGCGGGGCCGGCGAGCCGCATCGGGGTCGTGGCGGTGATGCGGCGGGCGAAGGCCGACTCCGGTACCACGCGCCAGCGCCCGCCCTCACGCTCGACCTCGATCACCGAGCCGCCATGGGCCGCCATCTCGATGTCGACGAGGTCGCGGCTCATGCCGGCGAAGGCGGCCTTGCCGTCCTGCCGGCCGAGGCCGGGGAACATCAGCTCCTCGTTCGTGTATTCGTGGTTGACGACGAGGAGGCCGTGGCCGGCCGGATCGCTCGCGCCCGGCAGCGGGAAGAACCCGAGGAAGTCGTTGTTGTAGCCGAATTGCTGCGCCTGCGCGGCCGGCGTCTGCCTGTGCGGGTCGAAGGCCGGGGCGCCGGGCAGGACCGGATCGCCCCAGCGGATCAGCACCTCGGCGGCGTGGCCCTCGGCGACGTGGTGTCGCTCGTCGGCGCCGGCCGGCAGCTCGGGGAACGGGAAGGTCTCAGGCGGGGGCTCCGCCGCCGCGACGGCCCGGGGCGCCAGGGTCGCCGAGATCGCCAGGCCCCCGGCCAGACCTCCGCGCAGGATCTCGCGCCGGTCGAACCGCTGGGCCACGACCTCGCCGAGGGTCGGGTTCGAGCTCGGATTCGAGCCGGCATCCTCGGCCGCCTCGGCCTGCTGCGATCGGTTCAGCGACGGCTGTGTCATCGGGTCCCCTCGATGCTCCCGGTGTGGCGATAAACCGGCAGCTTACCTTGGGGACCATGGCGGCGGGATGACGGTCAGCGCCGGGTCCGCGGCCGGGCCGGAACGGCGCGCAGCGAGCCGGTCGTCTCCGGCGCGAAAAACGGTGCCGGGCGGTCGAGCGGGCGGGCCTCGGCGGGGGAGCGGCTCGTGGCATAGGGGTTGGTGACGTAGCTGCTCATGAAGGCGCCGCCGGCCGGCTCGCGGTCGCCGCCATTGGCGTGGGCGGCGGAGAGGGGCAGGACGGCGAGGGCGGCCGCGACGGCGGCTCTGGCGAGAGGGGACATGGTTCGAACCTCCAGCCGCATCCGATCCGGCGTCTCACGCGGGCGCGGCGGCATCGAGCGGCATGGAGGGGATATGGGGCCGGGCGGTCCGGAACCCTGTGCGCGGGCGCACCTGCCGCCCCCGCGCTCCCGTCGCGCCGGACCTGCGCCAAGCCTCACGGCAGCAGGTGCGCGTCCAGCCAGGGCCGGGGGAGCGGGGCCGGCAGGTGGCCGGCGATCCAGTCGGTCCCGGCATCCGGCGTGTCGAAGAGCGGAGGGCGGGCAAGGCCCTCGCAGGGGCCGTAGGTCTCCGTCACGCACCACTTGTGCCGGTGCTCCGGCGCGTGCGGCGTCCCCGGCTCCAGGCGGACCAGCACCGAGACGAGCTCGTCACCGAGGTAGATCAGGCAGCCATCCTGCTCCGCCCCGCCACGATTCACCTGAACGTGGCGCTGGGTCAGTCTGTCCGCCGGTATCGTCTGGGTGCGCAGCCCGAACATCGTGCTCCTCGTGGGTCGTCTTCATGGTCTAACGCGCAAGGTTTAAAGAGCGTTGAAATGCGACCGAACAATTCGACGGAGTGCCGGGCATTCCTGTTATGCTTCGTGTTTCCCCGTGCGGGCGAGATCTTTCCGCCAGATTATGCAACCTGAAATTGGTTAAACAACCGTAAATAGCGGTGACTTGATTGATCGTGACAGGTTTCCTCCGCGTGCTCAAGACTGGGTGCCCGCGAGCTTGACTGTCGGACGTGGCGCAGCATGGCTCGCCGTTCCCGCCACGACTGGCCGCGCGGATCCCTGGACGGGGAGGCGGGCCCGCCAAAACCTGCTAAACATCCGCCCGGGCACCGGAATGCCGGGCCGGCGGGAGGGGCGGATGGACGACGAGACGTTTCGGGCCTGGGCGCACCGGGCCGCCGACTGGTCGGTGGATTACCTCGCGGGCGTCGGCGAGCGGCCGGTGCGGGCGCAGGTGGCGCCGGGCGAGATCTTCCGCCAGCTCCCCGCGAGCCCCCCGGCCGCCGGCGAGGCGATGGAGGCGATCTTCGCCGATCTCGATCGGGTGGTGATGCCGGGCATGACCCATTGGCAGCACCCGCGCTTCTTCGCCTATTTCCCGGCCAATGCCAGCCCGCCCTCCCTGGTGGCGGAGTTCGTCACCGCGGCGCTCGCCGCGCAATGCATGCTCTGGCAGACCTCGCCGGCGGCGACCGAGCTCGAGACCCGGGTGATGGACTGGCTGCGCCAGATGATCGGCCTGCCCGAGGGCTTCTCCGGCGTGATCCAGGATTCCGCCTCGGGTGCGACCCTCGCGGCCCTGCTGACCGCCCGCGAGCGGGCGCTCGGCTTCACCGGCAACGCGAAGGGGCTGGCCGGCGGGCCGGTGTTGCGGGTCTACGCCTCGGCCCAGGTCCATTCCTCGGTCGACAAGGCGGTGCGCATCGCCGGCTTCGGCGATGCCAACCTGGTACGGATCCCGGTGACGGGCCCCCTCCACGGCATGGACCCGGATGCCCTCGACGCGGCGATCCGGGCCGACGGCGAGGCGGGGCTGAAGCCGGCCGCGATCGTCGCCTGCCTCGGCGGCACCAGCATCGGCGCCTGCGATCCGATCGAGGCCGTCGCCGCGGTGGCGCGGCGGCACGGCGTCTTCCTCCACGTCGACGCCGCCTGGGCCGGCAGCGCGATGATCTGCCCCGAATTCCGCGACCTGATGCGCGGGGCCGAGCACGCCGACAGCCTGGTGTTCAACCCGCACAAGTGGCTGTTCACCCATTTCGACTGCTCGGCGCATTTCGTGCGCGACCCGAAGGCCCTGACGGACACGCTCGGCATCCGCCCGCCCTTCCTGCGCACGCTCGGCCAGGATGGCTTCGTCGACTACAACGAGTGGTCGATCCCCCTCGGCCGCCGCTTCCGGGCGCTGAAGCTGTGGTTCGTGATCCGCTCCTACGGCGTCGAGGCGCTGCGGGGCATGATCCGCGACCACGTCGCCTGGGCGCGGGAGCTGGCGGAGATCATCGACGCCGATCCCGACTTCGAGCTGACGACCACCCCGATCCTGTCGCTGTTCACCTTCCGGTACGCGCCCGCCGGTGCAGGCACCGGTTCCGGGGCCGACGATCTCGACGCGCTGAACGCCCGCCTCGTCGAGCGCATCAACGACGACGGCCGCACCTACCTGACCCAGACCCGCCACGAGGACCGGTTCGTGATCCGCTTCCAAGTCGGCCAGACCACCACGACGCGGGCGGACGTGATGATGGCGTGGGATGCGGTCAGGGAGATCGCGGCGGGGGTGAGGGCGGGGTGAGGTGGGTGGACGGGGGGCGGCCGGCTCGGCCAGGGCCGCGTGCCGAAGCGCCGTGCCGGCCCATTCGAGCACCCGTCGGGAAGCGTCTCCCTGAATAAAAATCCGTACCCGATCTTTTCTCTTTCGTATTCCGTGCCGCTACCGCCCTGTCGCGGCAGAACAGAAAATCGCCAGATGAACTGTGAGTTGTGGCGGATGCTTCATCGAAAGCTCGCGACGATGGCAGTATCCGGGGAGTGGCTTGTTAACGGTTCTCGTGCAAATCTTGAATCCGGGCGCCGCCATCATGCCCGGAGTGACGGCTGCCCCCTCATGAGGTCGGCCGTGTCGCTTCAATCCTTGTCCATCCGCAGCAAACTGATCGCTGCCTTCTCGATCCTGCTTTTGTTCCTCGGTGGGTTGAGCACGGCAGGATTGTGGAGCGCCGCCGCGATCAACGGCCGCCTCGTCGAGGTCGAAACCAACTGGCTGCCGAGCCTGCGGGCGGCGGCCGAACTCGATGCCCTCATCGGCCGGTACAACACCAGCCTCCTCCGCCATATCCTGACGCAGGAGGCGACGATGCTGGCCACCGTCGGCGACGACCTCGCCAAGCGCGGACAGACGATCACGGCGGTCGCCAGGACCGTCGAAGGCCACACCACCTCCCCCGAGGAACGTGCGCTCTTCGAGACGTTCTCCACGGAATGGCGCGCCTTCACCGACGTCGTCGACGCGATCGTCGGCCTGTCGCGCGGGGGCGAGAAGGCGCAGGCCCTCACCCTCTACGAGACGAAAGCCATGCAGCCGCGGCGACGCGCTTCGGTCGCGCTTGAGAAGATCATTACCCTTAACCGGGAGGGCGCTCGCCAGGCCGAGATCGACAGCCAGGCGACCTACGCCCGGACGCGCCTGACGCTGATCGGGACCGGCCTCGCCGCCGCCGTGCTGGCGGTCACGCTCGCCGCCTCGATCATCCTCGGCATCTCCCGGGGCATCGGTTCGGTCGTGCGCCCGATGCAGGCCCTCGCCGCGGGCGACCTCACGGCCGTTGTGCCGCATCGGGGCGACCGGACCGAGATCGGCACGATCGCGGACGCCGTGCAGGTGTTCAAGGCCGGCCTGATCCGCATGAAGGCCCTGGAAGAGGAGACGGCGCAGGCCCGTCTCGCCGCCGAGGAGCAGCGCAAGGTCGGCATGCGCCAGATGGCCGACGGCTTCGAAGCGGCGGTCGGCGGCATCGTCGGCATGGTGTCGTCCTCCGCCACCGAATTGCAGGCCACCGCCCAGCAGCTGACCGCGACCGCGACCGGGACGGCCACGCAATCGTCCACCGTGGCCGCCGCCGCCGAGGAGGCCGCCGCCAACGTCACGACCGTGGCCGCCGCTGCCGAGGAACTCGGCGCCTCCGTGCGGGAGATCGGCCGGCAGGTGCAGGGCTCGGCCCGGCTCGCGCAGGTCGCCGTGGGCGAGGCCGGCCAGACGGCCGCCCTGGTCCAGGCCCTGAGCCAGAACGCGGCCCGCATCGGCGACATGGTCGGCATGATCTCCTCGATCGCCAGCCAGACCAACCTGCTGGCGCTCAACGCGACGATCGAGGCGGCGCGGGCCGGCGCCGCGGGGCGCGGCTTCGCCGTGGTGGCGGCCGAGGTCAAGGCGCTGGCCGAGCAGACCACCAGGACGACCGAGGAGATCAGCCGCCAGATCGGCGAGGTGCAGGGCGTGACCGGTCAGGCGGTGACGGCGATCAGCGGCATCACCGGCCGGATCCGCGAGATCGACGTCGTGGCGACCTCGATCGCGGCGGCGGTGGAGCAGCAGGGCGTGTCGACGCAGGAGATCGTCCGCAACGTCTCCCAGGCCGCGACCGGCACGTCCGAGGTCACGGGCACCATCACCGGCATGGCGCGGGCCTCGGAGGAGACCGGGGCGGCGGCGAGCCAGGTGCTCGCCTCGGCCTCCGAATTGTCGCGCCAGTCCGAGCATCTCCGGGCGGAGGTCGCCCGCTTCCTCGCGACGGTTCGGGCGGCCTGAGGCGATCCGGCCGCCGGCGCGGCTCCGCCGGGAGATGCGCGCTCGTCCCTTGTCCCGGACGGCGCCGCGCGGATACCGGCGCGGCGGCCTCCGCTCACCCCCGCCCTGCCCGGGTCGGCGGGCAGCGCAACACCGCCTCCACCTCCTCGCGGGACTTGCCCCGCACCGCGTAGCCCATCGCCTCGAAGCGGTCGATCAGCGCCGGGCTGTCCTCGGCCGTGCAGGCGGCCCAGGCGGCCAGGCGCTCGTTCATCGTCTGCAACTCGGCGGACGGGTCGCGGTGGGGGGCGGACGTGTCGCTCATGGGGCGGTCTCGTGCCGGCGTGAAGACATCAGTCAACGCGCCGGCCGCCGTCATGGTTGTGTCACGGTGTCGGCCGCCCTCACTCCATGGTGGGGGCCAGCTTCTTCACCCCCGGCACGTCCTCGCCGAGCCAGGCGGCGTTCTTGGCGGTGCCGTCGAAGGTCGCGCTGGTCTTGAACAGCTCGTACTTGCCCTCGAGCGCGTAGGGGCGGCTGCGGGACAGCAGTTCCGCCACCGTCGCCTTGTCCATCGGCGCGAAGGTCTTCACCGCCTCGAAGGCCTGGTCGAGGTCGCGCTGGTTCTGGATGCCGGTGATGACCACCGACGTCGGCAGGTTGAGCGAGAAGTGCAGGTACTCGATCGGCTTGATCGGCGCGTCGCTCTTCAGGATCACCCCGTCGCCGAAGGTCTTCATCGCCAGCGGCGCGATGCCGTTCTGCACGAGGTAGGGCAGGACGAGGTGGCCGAAGCTGCGGAAATGCGCGTCCATCACGTTGAGCGGCATCTGCACCGCGTCGAAATGGAAGCCGCGCTCGGCCGCCACCTCGAGCATCTGCAGGTGGATGCGCGGGTCCTTGTGGCCGGTGAAGCCGATATAGCGCAGCTTGCCGGCCTTCTTCGCCTCCGCGAACGCCTCCATGGCGCCGCCCTCGGCGAAGACCCGGTCGGGATCGTCGTAGCGCAGGATCTCGTGGTGCTGCACGAGATCGATCCGGTCGGTGCGCAGGCGGCGCAGCGACTGGTCGATCTGCTTCATCGCCTCCTGCTTGGTCCGCCCGTCCATCTTGGACATCAGGAAGACCTTGTTGCGATATCCGTTCTGCTCGAGGGCGATGCCCATCCGCTCCTCGGAGCGGCCCTCGTTGTAGTCCCAGCAATTGTCCATGAAGGTGATGCCGCGGTCGACGCCTTCGTGGATCAGCCGCGTCGCCTCGGCATCGGTCACGGCGCTCTTGCCGAGGTGGAAGCCGCCCATGCCGATGGCCGAGATTGTCTCCCCCGTGCGCCCGAACGGGCGGTACAGCATCTCGCCCCGGCGCTCGCCGGGATCGGTGACGAGCGGCAGGTCGGCGGGGTCGGCGGGCCGGGTGCCGGGGAGCGGGGCGGGCGGGGCGTTCACCGCCGCCCCCGCGCTGCCCGAGACGGCGAGGCCGGCGCCGAGGGCCGCGCCCTGCAGGAAGCTGCGACGTTCCATGGCGTTTCTCCTGGGATGAGGATCATCGGGGTGCCTCCGTCAGGCGGTGGGCCGTGTGGAGCAGGCGCAGGGCCGCGCAGGCGGCGCCGTAGCCGTTGTCGATGTTGACGACAGCGATGCCGGGGGCGCAGCTCGCCAGCACCGCATCGAGGGCGGCGCGCCCGCCCTCGGCGACGCCGTAGCCGACCGAGGTCGGCACCGCGATCACCGCCCCGGCGACGAGGCCGCCGAGCACGCTGGGCAGCGCCGCATCCATGCCGGCGGCGCAGATGACGATCGGATGGGCCCGGATCTCCTCGATCCGCCGGGTCAGCCGCCATAAGCCGGCGACGCCGACATCGGCGACGAGCGTCGTGGCGTGGCCCTGATAGGCCAGCGTCCGCTCGGCCTCGCGGGCCACCGGCACGTCCGAGGTGCCGGCCGCCACGATGGCGATGCGCGCCGGTCCCGCGACCGGCCTGGCCGCGCCGAAGAACGCGGTGCGCGAGACCGGGCAGTAATCGAGCCGATCTCGGTAGGTGAGGGCGGCGTGGCGCTCCGGATCGAGCCGGGTGACGAGGAAGCGGGCGCCGCGTTCCTCGGCCGCCGCCAGGATGGCGTCGATCTGCGCCGGCGACTTGCCGGCGGCGAACACCGCCTCTTCGAGGCCGATCCGCTCCGTGCGGGCGAAGTCGAGGGTGAATTCGTCCTGGATGCTCACCGGGGCGATCCTCCGGTCAGGAAGGCGCTGCCGGTGCGGTAGGGCGCGAACGAGACCGGCGCGTCGGTGAGCCGGGCTGGGGCGTGGGCGGCGATGCGGCGGCCGAGATCGGCCTGCGCCGCCTCGGGCAGGCTCGCGAGGCTCTGCGGATCCAGCTCGACCACGATGCCGGAGGCCCGCACCCGGCAGCGCACGGCGCGTTTGGGTCCCGTCTCGGCCAGCCCGTCGCCCACCAGCCGCTCGACGGCATGGATGAAGGCCAGGGTCTCGGGCTCGATGCGGATGCCGGTCTCGACCCGGCTCGACAGGCAGGGGGCTGCCGGCAGCTCCGCCACGGCCCCGAGGCCGAGGTCGCGGGCGAGCGCCCGCACCATCGCCTTGCTGAACTCGGCCTCGACGAAGGGATGGCGCACCCCGTGCTCGCGGGCGGCATCGAGGCCCGGGCGGTACTCGCCGAGATCGTCGAGGTTGGCGCCCGAGACGATCTGCCGGCCGGTCACGCGCCGGATCGCCCCGTAGAGGTTGGTCTTGCAGAAGAAGCAGCGGTTGACCGGGTTCTCGCGATAGGCCGGGTCGGCGAACTCGCCGGCCTCGATCACCCGGAGCTGCCAGCCCTCGCGGGCGGCCTCGGCCCGCACCCGCGCGGTGGCCTCGCCCGGCACGGCCGGGGAGACGGCGTGGACCATCAGGGGAGGTTCCTGCAGGGGCGGCTCCGCGCTCGCGCGATGCGCGATCGTCGCGAGAGTCAGGCTGTCGACCCCGCCGCTCACCGCGACGGCGATCGGGCCGAGCCCGGCCAGGACGGCGTCGAGGGCGCTCATCGTCCGTCCTCCGGCAGATCGAGGGCCAGGCGCTCGGCCTCGCGGCGCAGCCTCTGGCGGGCGGCGTGGCCCTCGGTGGTCAATGCGTCGTCGGATTCCGCCTTGGCGGTGCGCCCGCCCGGCCGGTCGACGCTCTTCACCCGGACCGCTTGGCCCGCCACCTCCACGGTGTCGAGGCGCCGCTTGAGCGCCGCGCCCGAGACGGTGTGGTGGCGCAGGCCGATCGTCGTGGTCTCGCGAAAGCAGGCCTCGATCGCCTCCTCGATCGCGTCGGCCCGGGCGAGTGCCCGGACATGGGTCATCATCCGGCCCTTCTTGCCGAAGACCGGCATCTGCACGACGTCGAAGATCTTGGGGTGCGCCCGCAGGCGGTCGAGCCCGGCGGCGAGGTCCTCGGCCGACTGGTCGTCGACCTCGAACTCGACGATGCCGAGCTCGCGATGGCCGGGCGATCCGGTCTCGCCCGGCTCCTCGAAGGCGAGCACCCGCAGCACGTTGCTCAGGCCCGGCAGCACCTTGGTGCCGAAGCCGAGGCCGCTGCGCAGGAGGCGGCGCGGGCCGCTCTTCTTGGCCTGGCCGCCGCAGAGATGGCGCAGGATCGCCGCCCCGGTCGGGGTCACCCGCTCGCCCGGCACGCCGTCGTCGAGGGTGAGGAAGCCTTCGAGCAGGAGCGCGGTGGCGGGCGCCGGCACCGGCAGGGGGCCGTGCTGGGTCCGCACCCGGCCGGAGCCGAGCGGCAGGGCCGAGACCGACCAGCCGGTCGCCCCGATCGCATCGACGAGGTGGGCCGCCGCCACGATGTCGGCGATCGAATCCCAGGCGCCGACCTCGTGGAACGCCACCTCGGCGACCGGGATGCCGTGGACCCGCGCCTCGGCCTCGGCCAGGTGCCCGAAGATCGCCAGCGCATGGGCGAGGACCGTGGGGGAGAGCCCGCTCGCCTCGAGGTCGCGCCGGATGCCCGACCAGTGCCGGTGCGCGTGCCCGCCGCCGTGATGGTGGTGGCCGTGATGATCGTGGTGGTGATCGCCGTGGTGATGGTGATGGCCGTGATGGGGGCCGTGCTCCTGCACCGGTCGCTCCGGCGCC
The DNA here is from genome assembly GCF_006151805.1 of Methylobacterium terricola. GTDB lineage: Bacteria > Pseudomonadota > Alphaproteobacteria > Rhizobiales > Beijerinckiaceae > Methylobacterium > Methylobacterium terricola. The sequence goes on from NZ_VDDA01000003.1 coordinate 286,226, forward strand.
TCGCCCTCCGGCCCCGTCACGGCGAAGCGCCGGCCCTGGAGCACGCCGTCGCCGTGGGCGAGGAGGGCGCAGGCGGTGCGGCCGCGGCTCGCCCGCGCCACGCTCTCGCGCACGCCCGCCTCGTGCTCCGGAAAGGCGTCGAGGAGCGCCGCCACGAACATGTCGCCGGCCACCCCGCCGACGGCGTCGAGATGAATCTGCATCGGATCCTTCGTCACGGCGTTGGCCTCGCGCCGGTCGGGGGCACATCGGCCGGCAGGGGCTCACGGCAAGCGCCTCGGGACAGACGGTCGCAGCGGCGACGCCGGTTTCGTGCCGGCGGATTTTTCGCCCTGCCCCGGTGGATCCCCCGGGGCCCGCCGGGGCATAAGGCCGCTCAACACCGGCACACAGGAGAGGACGCGACCCATGCCCATCACCGGAGAGAACCTGATCGGTGCCACCGCCCGCCGCGGCGAGGGCGAGAGCTTCCGCGCCGTCGAAGCCGCCACCGGCCAGAGCCTGGAGCCGGCCTTCGCCTCGGCGACGCCCGCCGACGTCGAGCGCGCCTGCACGCTCGCCGCCGAGGCCTTCGACACCTATCGCGAGACGGCCCTCGAGAACCGCGCCCGCTTCCTGGAGGCGGTGGCCGACGCGATCGCGGCAATCGGCGACGAGCTGATCGTGCGCTGCATGGCCGAGAGCGGCCTGCCGCGGGCCCGCCTCGAGGGCGAGCGCGGCCGCACGATCGGCCAGCTGAAGATGTTCGCCGGCGTGGTGCGCGACGGCGGCTTCCTCGAAGCCCGGATCGACCCGGCCCAGCCCGAGCGCAAGCCGCTGCCGCGCCCCGACCTGCGCCTGCGCCAGATCGCCGTCGGCCCGGTGGCGGTGTTCGGCGCCTCGAACTTCCCGCTCGCCTTCTCGGTCGCCGGCGGCGACACCGCCTCGGCGCTCGCCGCCGGCTGCCCGGTGGTGGCCAAGGCGCATCCGGCCCATCCCGGCACCTCGGAGCTGGTCGGCCGCGCGGTGCAGGCGGCGGTCAAGCAATGCGGCCTGCCCGAGGGCGTGTTCTCGCTGCTCATGGATGCCGGCATCGGCGTCGGCCAGGCGCTGGTGGCCGATCCGCGCATCGCGGCGGTCGGCTTCACCGGCTCGCGCCGCGGCGGCGTGGCGCTGATGCAGGCCGCCGCGTCCCGACCGGTGCCGATCCCGGTCTATGCCGAGATGAGCAGCATCAACCCGGTCGTCCTGCTGCCGGCGGCTTTGGAGGCCCGCGGCCGCGACATCGGCCGCGCCTTCGTCGGCTCGCTCACCCTCGGCTCGGGCCAGTTCTGCACCAATCCCGGCCTGATCCTGGCGGTCGAGGGCGCGGGCCTCGACGGCTTCGTCGAGGCGGCGAGCGCCGCCCTCACGGAGACCCAGGCCGCCACGATGCTGACGCCCGGCATCCACAAGGCCTATTGCGCCGGCGTCGCGGCGCTGGAGGCCAACCCCGCCGTGACCACGCTCGCCCGCGGTCTCGCCGGCGGCACCCACCAGGGCCAGGCGGCCCTGTTCTCCACCAGCGCAGAGGCGTTCCTCGCCGACCATACCCTCGCCGAGGAGGTGTTCGGCGCCGCCTCGCTGGTGGTGCGCTGCCCCGACCTCGCGACGGTGCGCGCCGTGCTGGAGCGGCTGGAGGGCCAGCTGACCGCGGCTCTCCATCTCGACGAGGCCGACCATGACGCCGCCCGGGCGCTGCTGCCGGTGCTGGAGCGCCGGGTCGGGCGCATCCTGGTCAACGGCTTCGGCACCGGCGTCGAGGTCGGCCACGCCATGGTGCATGGCGGGCCCTACCCGGCGACCTCGGACGGGCGCACCACCTCGGTCGGCAGCCTGGCGATCCACCGCTTCCTGCGCCCGGTGAGCTACCAGGACCTGCCCGAGTCCCTGCTGCCGGCCGCCCTGAAGGACGGCAACCCGCTCAAGCTGTGGCGGCGCGAGGACGGGAAGGCCGTGGCGCCGGGGGCCTGATCGCGTCCCGCCCCGGGAGGCCTCGCCGCCTCCCGGGGCGCTCGGAACTCACCCCCCGTATCGCCGTTGGTCGCCGCATCACGAAGGAGCGCACCATGGTCGATACCAGCCGCATCAAGGAGCACATGCCGGTCGTCGGCTCCGACGGCGGCCATGTCGGCACCATCGATCATCTCGACGGGCAGCGGATCAAGCTGACCAAGACCGATCCGGAGGCCGGCGGCCATCACCACTTCATCCACGTCGACTCCATCGCCAGCGTCGAGGGCGGGCAGGTGCGCCTCAACCGCACGACCGCCGAGGCCAAGGACGAGTGGGCGACGGCCTGAAGCGCCACCGGCCGACAGGGCGAGCGGAGCGAGGCGATGAGCCTCTCCGGGTCGATCATGGCGAGGATCGTCGGGGGACCGACCGCGGCCCGAGCGTCTGCACAAGCGTCCGCGCCCGGCGCCGCCGCGACGCCGACCGTCACCGTCGGCGGCGGCACCGGGCTCGGCGGCCCGTCTCATGCGCAAGCGCGCCGAGAATGGCGGCAGGATCCCGGACGATCTGCGCCACGCGTGACCAGCGCACCTTTCGGATGAAGGCAGGTTGCCAATCGATGATGCAACCGAAGGCGCGGATTTGCATTAAGTTAACAATCCTGGACGGAAAAAAGGGCCGCCCTGGAACAGGCGGCCCGAGTCTAGGGAGGAAACGCCCGAGGAGGGCGCGAGCAGCGCGGCGGCATCGCCACCGCCCTGCACAGGACAAACCCGGTCGGCTCCCACGTGGTTCCCGGGCCTGAACTGAGACCAAGGTCCGCCTCGGCGGACCTTCTTTTTGCCGCGATCCAGTGAAGCCATCGCGCGCCCGGCGTCCTGGTACGGTTCATGCTGCCGAGGCTCGGACCGCGGGCTCCCGGATAGTCCCGCGGCCGATCTGTTAGCTCTTGAGCCGGTAAGCCCCGAACCCATGCCCGAGATCGACACCCAGGCCTTCCTGCGCGACCTGCACGAGCTGCGCGCGATCGGCCGATACCGCACCGGCGTGCACCGCCCGACCTATTCCCCGCAGGACATGGAATCCCGCCGGTGGCTGATGCAGCGCCTGGAGGAATGCGGCCTTGCGCCCACGATCGACGGGGTCGGCACCGTGTTCGGCCGCCATCCCGGCGAGGGCCCGCACCTCCTCGTCGGCAGCCACATCGAGAGCCAGAACGAGGCCGGCTGGCTCGACGGGGCGCTCGGCGTCGTGGCCGGCATCGCGCTCGCCCGGGCCGGGCTGCCGGTCGATGTCTGCGCCTTCGCGGACGAGGAAGGGCATTTCGACGTCGGCTTCCTCGGCAGCCGGTCGGCCATCGGCGAGGTCACCGAGGCCGAGATGGACGCCAGCCGCAACCGCACCGACGGCACCCCCTTGCGCGAGGCGATCGCGGCGGCGGGTCTTGCCGGCCTGCCGCGGATGCGGCTCGACAGCGGGCGCTACCGCGGCTTCCTCGAGATGCATATCGAGCAGGGCACCGTGCTCGAGGAGGCTGGCCTGCGTCTCGGCATCGTCACCGGCATCGTGGCGATCTGGCAGTGGCGGATCGTGATCGAGGGCCAGCAGGACCATGCCGGCGGCACCACCATGGCCGAACGCCGCGACGCGGGCCTCGCCGCCGTGCGTCTGCTCGCCGCCATCGACGAGGCTTTCCCGAAGGTCTGCGGCGAGCGCAGCACCTGGACCACCGGGCGCATCGCCCTTGATCCCGGCGCGCCGAGCATCATCCCGGGCCGGGCCGAGATCCTGTTCCAGTTCCGCGACGTGTCGGTACCGGTGCTGGAACGGATGGAGGCGACCCTGCGGGCCTTGATCCGCGAGAGCAACCGGCGCGAGCGCTGCAAGGCGACCCTCGAGGCCATCTCCTGCGCCACCCCGGCCCTGTGCGACCCGGGCCTGATGGGCGCCCTCTCGGGGGCGGCCGAAACCCTGTGCCCCGGCGGCTGGCAGACGATGCCCTCCGGCGCCGGCCACGACGCCCAGAACGTCGCCAAGATCATGCCCGCCGCGATGCTGTTCGTGCCCTCGATCGGCGGCATCAGCCACCACTGGACCGAGGATACCAAGGAGGAGGACCTGGCGCTCGGCGTGCGGGTGCTCGGAGCGGCGGCGGAGCGGGCGCTGGCCTGAGCGGCGTTCTCGCCTCCCCTCGTGGCCGGGCTGCCAGTCCGGCCACGGATGTTGTTTTTAGTTATTAAAATAAAGACTTGTTTCTCCACACGTCGCATTTTCTCCGCAACGTGTCTGCATGTTGACGGTCGGTGCCGCGTGCCGTAGGGCGAGGCCAAGCGTAACCGTTCGTGTAGATCTGTAGCCGTGACTGTGAAAACTTTCCGGGGTGGCGCCGCGATGGCGGCGGCCCTGTCGATGACCTGTGCGTTGCCGGGACTTGGTCTGAAACCGCAGGGAGCGATGGCGCAGGCCGCCGCCGACGTCGCGCCGGAGATCCAGCTCGACGAGATCTCGGTCGCCGGGAGCGGCCGCGGCGACCCGCTGAAGACCGAGGGCTACCTCGCCCGCAACACCGTGAGCGCGACCCGCACCGACACGCCCTTGCGCGAGGTGCCCCAGACCGTGGTGCCGGTGCCGCGCCAGGTGCTTGAGGACGCGGCGGCGACGCGGATCGACACCGCGCTCGATCTCGCCGGCGTCGGCCGGGCGAACAATTTCGGCGGCCTCGGCCTCACCGAGTTCACCATCCGGGGCTTCGCCACCGGCGAGTATTACCGCAACGGCTTTCCGATCAACCGCGGCTATCCGAACTCGCCCGACATCGTGTCGATCGAGCGGATCGAGGTGCTGAAGGGGCCGTCCGCCTTCCTGTACGGGCGCGGCGATCCGGGCGGCACCTTCAACATCGTGACGAAGCAGCCGAGCGCGGAGCGGTCCTTCGCGATCGGCACCCAATACGGCAGCTACAATTCGAAGCGCAGCACCTTCGACGCCACCGGCGCCCTCGACGAGGGCGGCACGGTGCTCGCCCGCCTGACCGGCGCGGTCGAGGACAACGGCAGCTTCCGGGACTTCGTCCGCGGCGACCGCTATTACCTCGCCCCCGTCATCGCCTGGAAGCCGAACGCCGACACCACGGTGACGCTCGAGGGCGAATTCATCAGCGCCGGCCAGATCTTCGACCGCGGCATCGTGCCGTTCCGCGGCGACCTGCGGGCGGTGCCGCGCCGCCGCTACATCGGCGAGCCCGGTCTGCCGCCGTTCCGCAACGACAACGCGCTCGGCCAGTTGCGCGTCGAGCACCGGATCAACTCCGATTGGGTCATCAATGCCGGCGCGCAGGTGCTGGCCGGCAACCTCGCCGGACAAGCGGTCCAGACCGTCGGGACCGTCGGCAGCGACAGCGTGCTCCGGCGCACCTACGACCGGCGCGAGCTGACCTGGTCCGATCTCGACCTGCAGATCAACCTCGCGGGCAAGTTCGAGACCGGCGCCTTCCGCCACACCCTCCTCGTCGGCCTCGAGCGCGACTCCTTGCGCTACCGCGAGGACATCCCCCTCATCTCGAACCGCAACGCCAATCCCTTCGCCCTCGACCTGTTCGCGCCGGTCTACGGCCAGCCGCTCCCTCCGCTCACGGTGCCGTTCAGCAACGTCCTGCAGAACACCACCAGCTATGCCGGCTTCGTCCAGGACCAGATCGACCTGACGCCGAAGCTCCACGCCCTCGTCGGCGTGCGGGTCGAAGACATCACCCTCGACACCGCCAACTACATCACCAATACGAATACCCGGCTCCAGGGCATGGCCGCGACGCCGCGCTTCGGCCTCGTCTACGACGTGACCGAGATCGCCTCGATCTACGGCAGCTACGCCCAGTCGTTCCGGCCCAATCCCGGCACCGACCGCTTCGGCCGGCCGTTCCCGTTCCAGCAAGCCGAGAGCTATGAGACCGGCGTCAAGCTCAGCCTGCTCGACGGGCGGCTCGATGCGACCGCGGCCTTCTTCGACATCCGGCGCACCAACCAGCTCGTCACCGATCCGGTCAACCAGAACTTCCAGGCCGCGGCCGGCGCGGCGCAGAGCCGGGGCTTCGACATGAGCGTGGCCGGCTTCCTCGCCCCGGGCTGGCGGGTGATCGGCACCTACGCCTTCGTCAACGCCGCGCTCACCCAGGCCACCACGGCCCCGGTCGGCGCCCGGCTCGCCAACGTCCCGCAGAACAGCGTCGCGGTGCAGACCGTCTACGAATTCCAGGACGGCGCCTTGCGCGGCCTCGGCCTCGGCGGCGGCATCACCTATGTCGGCTCCCGCTTCGCCGGGGAGACCCGGCCGACCTTCAAGCTGCCGGAATATACCCTCGCCAACCTGATCTCGTACTACAAGATCACGCCCGACGTGCGGATCTACCTGAACGTCGACAACCTGTTCGACGAGCGCTACTTCGACCGTTCGTGGCAGAACCGCTACGCGACGCCGGGCCTGCCGCGCACGATCATGGGCGGGGTCGCGGCCCGCTTCTAAAGCTCCGGGCAGGAGACGACAGGACCGGGCTGGGGCATAAGGCGGCCATGAGCACGGCCTTAATGAGCACGGCCCCGATGAGCACGGTCCACGATTTCGCCCCCGCCGCCGCGGACGGTGCGCCGCACCCGCTCGCGCAGTATCGCGGGCGGGTGCTGCTCGTCGTCAACACCGCCTCGGCCTGCGGCTTCACGCCCCAATATGCCGGGCTGGAGGCCCTGTGGCGCCGCCACCGCGACGCCGGCCTCGTGGTTCTGGGCTTTCCCTGCAACCAGTTCGGCGCCCAGGAGCCGGGCGACGCGGCCACGATCGCCCGGTTCTGCACGCTCACCTACGACGTGACCTTCCCGGTCCTCGCCAAGGTCGCGGTGAACGGGGCGAAGGCCGAGCCGCTCTTCGCCCATCTCGAACAGGCGAAGCCGGGGCTGTTCGGCACCCGGGCGATCAAGTGGAACTTCACCAAGTTCCTGGTCGGACGGGATGGGCGGGTGATCGCGCGCTTTCCCCCGCGGGTGAAGCCGCAGGCCTTGGAGAAAGCCGTGGTGGCGGCACTGGCCGAGTCGCTGTGAGGCCATCATCCGGCCAAAATGGCCGAGCTAGTCCCGGGGGCCGACGAGGTCCCGTCGCCCCGGAAGTCCGCCCATGTCCCTGTCCCGCCGCACCCTGCTCGCCGCCTCCCTGGCAGCACTCCCCGCCCTCGCCACGCAGGCCCGGGCGCAGGCGGAGGGCCAGTGGCGCGCGGTCACCGGCGACAACGGCCAGCCGATTCCCAACACCCGCCTGCCGGGCGAGCTCGCCTCCGAGATCGGGCGCCTGCGCGGCGTGACCTGGCTCGGGCCGCGGGAGGCCTCGGTCACGCTCTACGAGTTCTTCGACTACAATTGCCCGTGGTGCCGGGCGGCGGCGCGCGACCTCGACGCCCTCGTCAAGGCCAACCCGGACCTGCGCATCGGCCTCGTCAACAACCCGATCCTGTCGGTGCAGTCGGCCCAGGCCGCCAAGGTGGCGATGGCCGTGCAGCGCGCCGGCGGCTCGGCGGCGACCGCGAAGCTCTATGCGGCCCTCCTCGGCCCCGGCACGTCGGGGCGGATCGACGGGCCCCGCGCCCTCGAGGCCGCGGCGGCCCTCGGCCACGACCGGGCGGGAATCGAGCAGGCGGCGGATTCCGACGAGGTGCGCGAGGCGCTCAAGCAGCAGATGCGGCTCGCCGCCAATCTCGGCCTGCACGCCACCCCGTCCTACGTCGTCGGCACCTCGGCCTTGCTCGGCTATCCGGGCCCGAAGAGCCTCGCCCGGGTGCTCTCGAACGTCGCCGAGTGCGACGAGATCGCCTGCGCGAGCTGACCGCAAGTCACCCTGCAAGTCACCCGCGCGTCACCGCCCGGACATCGTTCGGAAACCGCTGCGAAATTTGCGCGCGTCCGTGGCGCCCGGGCGAATCCGGGAGGCGGAGGCCGCGTCCCGGCGCAATCCGACCATGGTCGAAGGGGTGGCGCCGGACGCCGCCGGATCGGATTAAACTCAGGGCCCGCCTTGCGATTGGCGCGCTCGCGCTCGCCTTGCGCCCCCCGAAAACCCATGCTAGGCCGGCGCCGCGCCGGGGGAGGGGGCTGTCTTCTCGCGCCGGAGCCTTTCCCATCATCGACGGGCCGCGCGCCACCGCCGCTCAACTCGAGACCGGCGCGATCGGCCGGACCCGTCGGGCCAGGACATGAAGAGAGAGCGCTGGTGGCTCAGAACGCATCGGAATCGGGTTCCCCCCTGGCGGGCGTCGCCGGGCGGTACGCCTCGGCGTTGTTCGAGCTCGCCCGCGACGAGCGGGCCGTCGACGCGGTGGCGGAGGGGCTCGACCGGTTCGACGCCCTGCTGACCGAGAGCGCCGACCTGCGGCGCCTCGTGCGCAGCCCGGCCTTCTCGGCCGAGGATCAGGTCAAGGCGATCGAGGCGGTGCTGGCCAAGACCGGCATCGGGGGCCTGGCCGGCAACTTCATCCGCCTGTCGGCCGCCAACCGCCGCCTGTTCGCCCTGCCGGACATGATCCGCGCCTATCGCGAGCTGGTGCGCACGTCGAAGGGCATCGTCCGCGCCGAGGTGCGTCTCGCCGAGAAGCCCTCCGACGCGGTGCTCCAGGACATCAAGGCGTCCCTCAAGGACGTCGCGAAGGCCGAGGTCGACCTCGACCTCCGCATCGACCCGAGCCTGATCGGCGGCATCGTCGTGAAGCTCGGCAGCCGCATGGTCGACGCGTCCCTGCGCACCAAGCTCAACAGCATTCGCCTGGCGATGCAGGGCGCCCGCTAAGGGCCCCGACGCACCCGCCGCTCCCAGAACAACGCCCGATACGAACGAACGAGGGAAGGTCCAGATGGACATCCGTGCCGCCGAGATCTCCGCCATCCTCAAGGAGCAGATCAAGAACTTCGGCCAGGAGGCCGAGGTCACCGAGGTCGGTCAGGTGCTGTCGGTCGGCGACGGCATCGCCCGCGTCTACGGCCTCGACAACGTCCAGGCCGGTGAGATGGTCGAGTTCGAGTCGGGCGTGCGCGGCATGGCCCTGAACCTCGAGCAGGACAATGTCGGCGTCGTGATCTTCGGCTCCGACCGCGAGATCAAGGAAGGCCAGACCGTCAAGCGCACCGGCGCCATCGTGGACGTGCCGGTCGGCAAGGGCCTGCTCGGCCGCGTCGTCGACGCGCTCGGCAACCCGATCGACGGCAAGGGCCCGATCGTCGCCGAGAAGCGCAGCCGGGTCGACGTGAAGGCCCCGGGCATCATCCCGCGCAAGTCGGTGCACGAGCCGATGGCGACCGGCCTCAAGGCGATCGACGCCCTGATCCCGATCGGCCGCGGCCAGCGCGAGCTGATCATCGGCGACCGCCAGACCGGCAAGACCGCCGTCGCGCTCGACACCATCCTGAACCAGAAGCCGGCCCATTCCGGCACCGACGAGAAGGCCAAGCTGTACTGCGTCTACGTCGCGGTCGGCCAGAAGCGCTCCACCGTCGCCCAGTTCGTGAAGGTGCTCGAGGATAACGGCGCGATGGAGTACTCCATCGTCATCGCCGCCACCGCCTCGGACGCGGCCCCGATGCAGTTCCTGGCGCCCTTCGCCGGCTGCGCCATGGGCGAGTACTTCCGCGACAACGGCATGCACGCCGTGATCGTGTACGACGACCTGTCGAAGCAGGCCGTGGCCTACCGCCAGATGTCGCTGCTGCTGCGCCGCCCGCCGGGCCGCGAGGCGTATCCGGGCGACGTGTTCTACCTGCACTCCCGCCTGCTCGAGCGCGCCGCCAAGATGGGCGACGCCGCCGGCAACGGCTCGCTGACCGCGCTCCCGGTCATCGAGACCCAGGCCAACGACGTCTCGGCCTACATCCCGACCAACGTGATCTCGATCACCGACGGCCAGATCTTCCTCGAGACCGACCTGTTCTACCAGGGCGTGCGCCCGGCGGTGAACGTCGGCCTCTCGGTGTCGCGCGTCGGCTCCGCCGCCCAGACCAAGGCGATGAAGTCGGTCGCCGGCAAGATCAAGGGCGAGCTGGCGCAGTACCGCGAGATGGCGGCCTTCGCGCAGTTCGGCTCGGACCTCGACGCCTCGACCCAGAAGCTGCTCAACCGCGGCGCCCGCCTGACCGAGCTCCTGAAGCAGCCGCAATTCTCGCCGCTGAAGATGGAAGAGCAGGTCGCGGTGATCTACGCCGGCGTCAACGGCTACCTCGACACGATCCCGGTCAACCGGGTCCGTGCCTTCGAGGACGGGCTGCTCTCGACCCTGCGCACCAAGCACGCCGACCTGCTGGAGACGATCCGCTCCTCGAAGGAGCTGTCGGCCGACAGCGGCGCCAAGCTGAAGGGCGTGGTCGAGTCCTTCGCCAAGTCGTTCCAGTAAGCTTTAGGCTCGACAGCTAAGGAACTCTCCGATGCCGAGTCTGAAGGACCTGCGCAATCGCATCACCTCGGTGAAGGCGACCCAGAAGATCACCAAGGCGATGCAGATGGTCGCCGCCGCCAAGCTGCGCCGGGCGCAGACGGCGGCGGAGAGCGCTCGGCCCTACGCCGAGCGCATGGCCCAGGTGCTCGGCAATCTCGCCGCCAACCTGACCCCCGGGGCGGAAACGCCCCGGCTGCTCTCCGGAACGGGCCAGGACCGCACCCACCTGCTCCTCGTCTGCACGGCGGAGCGCGGCCTGTGCGGCGCGTTCAACTCCTCGATCTCGCGGCTTGCCCGTGACCATGCCCGCCGCCTGATGGCGGAGGGCAAGACGGTCAAGATCATCTGCGTCGGCAAGAAGGGCTACGACGTCCTGCGTCGCGAGTTCCGCGACCAGATCGTCGAGCTGATCGAGCTGCGCGGCGTCCGCCAGCTCGGCTTCGAGAACGCGGAAGGGATCGCCCGCAACCTGCTCGGCCGCTACGACGCGGGCGAGTTCGACGTGGCGACCCTGTTCTACTCGCGCTTCCGCTCGGTGATCGCCCAGATCCCGACGGCGCAGCAGATCATCCCGGCGGAGATCGCCCCGACCCAGGCCGCCACCGGCGCCTCGGCCGACGCGGTCTACGATTACGAGCCCGGCGAGGGCGAGATCCTCGCCGCCCTTCTCCCGAAGAACCTCACCGTTCAGATCCTCCGGGCGCTCCTGGAAAACGCCGCCTCCGAGCAGGGCGCGCGCATGGGCGCCATGGACAGCGCCACGCGCAACGCCGGCGAGATGATCAAGAAGCAGACCTTGATCTACAACCGGACGCGCCAGGCGATGATCACCAAGGAGCTGATCGAGATCATCTCGGGCGCCGAGGCGCTCTGACCGCACGCAATCAGGGATTAGCATCATGGCGAACACTGCCTCCCCCGTCGCCGGCGCGACCAAGTCCGGCCACATCACCCAGGTCATCGGCGCGGTCGTCGACGTGCAGTTCGAGGGCCACCTGCCCGAGATCCTGAACGCCCTCGAGACCAAGAACAACGGCAACCGCCTCGTCCTCGAGGTCGCCATGCAGCTCGGCGAGAACACCGTGCGCTGCATCGCCATGGACACCTCCGAGGGCCTGGTCCGCGGCCAGGAGGTCACCGACACCGGCTCGCCGATCCGCGTGCCCGTCGGCGCCAACACGCTCGGCCGCATCATGAACGTCATCGGCGAGCCGATCGACGAGGCCGGCGAGATCAAGACCGAGTCGCTGCGCGCCATCCACCAGCCGGCTCCGTCCTACGCCGAGCAGTCGACCGAGGCGCAGATCCTCGTCACCGGCATCAAGGTGGTGGACCTGCTCGCCCCCTACGCCAAGGGCGGCAAGATCGGCCTGTTCGGCGGCGCCGGCGTCGGCAAGACCGTGCTGATCATGGAGCTCATCAACAACATCGCGAAGGCCCACTCGGGCTACTCGGTGTTCGCGGGCGTCGGTGAGCGGACCCGCGAGGGCAACGATCTCTACCACGAGATGATCGAGTCCAAGGTGAACATGGACCCCAAGGAGCACGGCTCCGCGGAAGGCTCCAAGTGCGCCCTGGTCTACGGCCAGATGAACGAGCCCCCGGGCGCCCGCGCCCGCGTCGCGCTGACCGGCCTCACCGTCGCGGAGCACTTCCGTGACGAGGGCCAGGACGTGCTGTTCTTCGTCGACAACATCTTCCGCTTCACCCAGGCGGGTTCGGAAGTGTCGGCGCTGCTCGGCCGCATCCCGTCGGCGGTGGGCTATCAGCCGACGCTCGCCACCGACATGGGCGCCCTGCAGGAGCGCATCACCACCACCACCAAGGGCTCGATCACCTCGGTGCAGGCGATCTACGTGCCGGCCGACGACCTGACCGACCCGGCGCCCGCCGCCTCGTTCGCCCACCTCGACGCCACGACCGTGCTGTCGCGCTCGATCGCCGAGAAGGGCATCTACCCGGCGGTGGACCCGCTCGACTCGACCTCGCGCATGCTGTCGCCGGCGATCCTCGGCGAGGAGCACTACAATGTCGCCCGCCGCGTGCAGCAGGTGCTGCAGCGCTACAAGGCGCTCCAGGACATCATCGCGATCCTGGGCATGGACGAGCTGTCCGAGGAGGACAAGCTCACCGTGGCCCGCGCCCGCAAGATCGAGCGCTTCCTGAGCCAGCCGTTCCACGTCGCCGAGATCTTCACCGGCTCGCCCGGCAAGCTCGTGGCGCTCGAGGACACCATCAAGGGCTTCAAGGGCCTGGTGGACGGCGAGTACGACAACCTCCCCGAGGCCGCCTTCTACATGGTCGGCTCGATCGAGGAGGCCAAGGAGAAGGCCCAGCGCCTCGCCGCCGCGGCCTGATCGGGCAGCGACCTAAAACGGGCCCGGTCTCACGACCGGGCCCTTTCGCCGCCTGACCAAACCGGAATCGACCTGACCCCATGGCCACCTTCCAGTTCGACCTCGTCGGCCCCGAGCGGATCCTGTATTCCGGCGCGGTCGATGCCGTGCAGCTGCCGGGTTCCGAGGGCGAGATGACGGTGCTGCCCGGGCACGCGCCCGTGCTCACCACCCTCAAGACCGGCATGCTGGTCATCACCGAGAGCCCGCAGCACGGCAAGCGGGTGCTGGTGCGCGGCGGCTTCGCCGAGATCAACGCCACCTCGCTGACCGTGATCGCCGAGCGCGCGACCCCGCTCGAGGAGCTGACGCCGGCGATCATCGACGCCGACATCGCGGCGGCGGAACTCCTCTACGACGCCACTGACGATTACGACCGCAAGCTCGAGCTCGAGGGCCAGATCGCGCAGCTGCGCGAGGCCAAGGTGGCGCTGAGCTTCTGATCCTCGCAGATAGGCGAGAGACGATCGAAGAAGGCGGCGGAGCCATGCTCCGCCGCCTTCTTTTTATTGACGATCGGCCTTCCAGACTACCATAGCCTTACGTCATCTGCCTCGAAGGCCCGACGCTCCTGAACCGTGGCCTCGTTGAGCCATCGGCGAGGATTGCCGCACATCCAGCAAGAGCAGGGAGTCGGTGTGCGAGACCAGGAGGAGAGAACAGCCTGGGGTGAAACCCCCCGGCCAGTCGCGCCACCATGATAGTCCTTGCGGGCCTTCATCAGCCGCGCGCGGTGGTGCCGACGCACACCACGATGGTACCTATCCACGAGATGTCCTGATGCGGGCTCCGATCCCAAGCGCCCATGCGCTCTATTCGTGGGGACCGGAGCCGACGCATCGGGCTCTCTGCTCGTCGACCCGGGCTGCAAAACATGCCGTCATCCTATTGCGGCTCGGCCTGCACGCCATTCCAGAATCACTTCGATTCTTGAAGACAGGGGCAAGCAGATCGAGGTCTCACCTCACGCCTCGTCGCGCAGCACCCGCCGGATGATCTTGCCGGTGGTGGTGAGCGGCAGGCTCGACCGGAAGGCGATCTCGCGCGGATATTCGTGGGCCGAGAGCCGGGTGCGCACGAAGGCCTGGATCTCGGTGGCGAGCGCCTCGGAGGCCGCGTGGCCGGGGCGCAGGACCACGAAGGCCTTGACGATCTCGGTGCGGACGGGGTCGGGCTTGCCGACCGCCGCGGCGAGCGCCACCGCCGGATGGCGCAAGAGGCAATCCTCGATCTCGCCCGGCCCGATCCGGTAGCCCGACGAGGTGATGACGTCGTCGTCGCGCCCGACGAAATGGACATAGCCGTCTGCGTCCATCCGGCCCTGATCGCCGGTGGTCATCCAATCGCCCAGGAACTTGCGCTCCGTCGCTTCGGGGTCGTTCCAGTAGCGCAGGAACATCACCGGGTCGGGCCGGGCGACGGCGATCTGGCCGGTCTCGTCGATCGCGGCCGGGCTGCCGTCGGGGCGGATCACCGCGACTTGGTGGCCCGGCACCGGGCGCCCGGTCGAGCCCGCCCGCGCCACGCCCAAGGCGGCGCAGGAGGCGAGCACCAGGTTGCACTCGGTCTGCCCGTAGGCCTCGTTGATGGTGAGCCCCAGCGCGTCGCCCGCCCAGTGGAAGGTCTCGGGGCCGAGCATCTCGCCGGCCGAGGCCAGGGTGCGTAGAGCCCGCAGGTCGAAGCGCCCGCGCGGATCCGCGATCGTCCGCAGCATCCGCAACGCCGTCGGCGGCACGAAGGCGTTGGCGACCGCGAGGTCGGCCATCAGCCGGAACGCCTCCTCGGGCTCGAACTTCTCGGCCTTGCGCGCCACCACGGCGACGCCGTGGTGCAGGCTCGGCAGCAGCGCATTGAGCAGGCCGCCGGCCCAGGCCCAGTCGGCCGGCGTCCACATCCGGTCGCCGGGCTTCGGCATGATGTCGTGCATCATGGCAAAGCCCGGCAGGTGGCCGAGCAGCACCCGGTGGCCGTGCAGCGCCCCTTTCGGCGGGCCGGTGGTGCCGGAGGTGTAGATCATCAGGGCCGGGTCGTCGGCCCGCGTGTCGACGGGGGCGAGGTCGGGCGAGGCCGCCGCCATCAGGTCGGCATAGCCGAGCGCACGATCGCAGGCGCCGTCGGTCGAGACGACGAGGGCGAGGTCGGGCAGCGCGTCGCGCAGGGACGCGAGCTTGGCGACGCCGCCGGCATGGGTGACCACGGCTCTCGCGCCGGCATCGGACAGCCGGTGGAGCAGGCCTTCCGGCCCGAACACCACGGCGAGCGGCAGGGCGACGGCGCCGAGCTTGTAGATCGCGAGATGGGCCACGACCACGGCGGGCGATTGCGGCAGCAGCACCGCCACCCGGTCGCCGGCCCGCACGCCGTGCGCCCGCAGGGCGTTGGCGAAGCGGTTCGAGGCCTCGCGCAGGGCCGAGAAGCTCCAGGTCTCGACCCGGCCGCCCGGGGTCACGTCGAGGATCGCCGGGCGTTCCGGGTCGGCGGCGGCCCAGCGGTCGCAGACGTCGACCGCGATGTTGTAGCGCTCCGGGATCCGCCAGCGGAACCCGGAGCGCCAATCGTCGTAGGAGGCCGTGTCGTGGGAGGTGAGGCTCACGCCTCGCGCGGCGGGAACCCGCCCTCGAACACGAAGTCGGACAGGGGGTGGCGGCCGTTCGGGGTCTCGCGGGCGCGGGTCTCCTCCGGCAGGGTCGCGGGATCCGCCTTGCGGCCGACCGCGAAGGCGGCCTCGACCCGGTGATGGGGCGGCAGGTTCAGCGCCGTGGGGGCCCGCTCGTGGTCGAAGCCGGTCATGCCGTGGGCGTGCCAGCCCAGCTTCACCGCCTGGATCTGGAACAGCGCCGAGGCGGTGCCGGCATCGAAGGAGGCGCTGTAGGACGGCTTCAGACCGTCCGGGGTCTTCATCATCCCGTTCGACGCCAGGAACACCAGCGCCCCGGCATTCTTCACCCAGCCCTGGTTGAACGGCACCAGGAGCCCGAACAGCGTCTCCCAGGCGGGGGTGTCGCGCAGGGCGTAGACGAAGCGCCAGGGCTGCGAGTTGTAGCCCGAGGGCGCCCAGCGCGCCGCCTCGATCATCGTCATCAGCTCGGGCAGCGGCACCGCCTCGCCGGTGAAGGCGCGGGGCGACCAGCGCTCGAGGAACTGCGCGTCGATCGGATGGTCGGCGGTACGGGAATTGGCGGATGTGGTCACGGGCGGACGGTCTCCGTGGATGTCGCGCCGTCCTGCCAGCAAGCGCGACGGTTGTCACGGGGCCGGTGACCGGGTCCTTGGGCGGAGCTGACCCGCGGAAACCTCATACCGCCGCCGGTGTTGTCCTCGACACGCAGGAAACGGCCGCGACGGAGAGCAAGATGGCAAAGACGGATCAGGCGCGGCCCTCGCTGCGCGATTTCGACCCCTATACCGACCGTAACGGCCAGGACATGGGCCAGGATTCCCCCCTCGATGTCGGCGTGCCGGCACGGACGCAGGGAGACATGGCCCACGATCCGGCCGGTCCGGCCCGCGACGCCCGGGTGGCGTCGGACTTCAACCGCCTCGACGCGATCGGCGCGACCGACGGCAGCCAGGCCACCGAGGACGAGACGCCGCCGGAGAACCTGCGCCGGATCAGCGACCCCTCGACCGGCAACCCGGCCGCGAAAGAGGCGATCGACCGGGCGACCGCCGCGGTCGGCAAGGACGAGGGGGAGTGAGACGATGACGCGCAAGCCCGACGACGTAGTGGGCAGCCGGGGCGGGCCGGCCGCCGGCGGCGGCCACCAGACCCCCGAGCAGGAAGCGATCACCCGCCAGGAGGGGGGCGGCCGCGACGAGGCCGAGCTGAAGCGCGAATGGTCCTCGGCCGGCACCCCCGGCCGGCCGCCGGTCTCGATCGGCGGCAGCTCCGGCGGCCATTCCGATCAGGTCGCCGCGCAGGGCCCCCGCGAGGGGGAGAAGGTCGCGGACGGCGAGTACCGGACCGAGAAGACCCAGGGCAAGACCGATTGGTGAGGAGGGCGGCATGGCGGAGCGCATGGACGCGGACAAGACCGATCGCGGTGGCAAACCCAACACCGACGACAAGATCACCGCCGAGGACCTGAAGGGCGTCGCCGCGGTGCCGAAGGACGGCGACGGCACGGACAACAAGTCCGGCGCCCATGCCGGGGACCGTCAGGGCGACGAGGTCGATCCGGGCGCCGGGTGAGGGCGTTCCGGACGTGAACGTCAGACCGAGCGATGCGCCGTTTCCGACGGCGACCACCAGAGGAGAGGCCCGCATGACCCCGTCACCTGATCGGTCGATCGTCCAGCGCGAGACGCCGCGGGCCGACCTCGTCGCCTTCGAGATCAAGGACAAGATCACGCGGGCGGATATCGAATGGATGTCGTCGATCGCCGACGCCGCCATGAAGGCCCACGACAAGATCGACATGCTGCTCATCATGTCGCACTACGAGGGGTCTGAACTCGGGGCACGGTTCGACGGCTACGCCAACGGGGTCATGGCCCGCTCGGTCGCGCATATCCGGCACTACGTCGTGGTCGGCGCGCCGCTGCTTGCCCGTGCGATGATCACGCTGTCGGGCGCGATCCTGCCGGTCGAGACCAAGACCTTCGACCTCGCCGACGAGCCGGCGGCCTGGGCCTACCTCGCCGAGGCCGGTCCGGCAAAGGGCTGACGGCGCGGGCCGCCTGGCTTATGCGGGGGCCGGACGCGGTCGGATGGCGAGGTGGTCATGGACTGGGGAGCGGCTGCCTACCGGACGCGCCGGCTGGTCGAGGCCCGTGCGCGGATGGTTCCGGAATCCCTCTCCCTCGCGTTGATCGACTTCTTCGCCGAGCGCCAGGCCGTCACCGCCGCCGAGATGCAGCAATACGGACCGGCCGACGCCGTCGCCGCCATCCTGCGCCTCGTGACGACGGCGGTCCACGGACGGGGCCACGTGCCGGCGATCAACGGCTGGTACCGGCGCGAGGAGGGCGGGACGGGCTACGTCATCGAGCCCGGTTTTGCCATCGCCTGGAAGGCCGCGAGAGCGTGTGACGCGCGCCTGCCGCCGGTCTCGCATGCCAGTGGCGGAGGGTGACAGCGCCGGGTCTTCACGGTGTCAGCTCTCGGGCGCCGAATCGGCATCGGCGTCTGCCGGACCGAGAACCATCCCCGCCGATGGGGGAGAGGTCCGGCGTGTGGGAAGTGGCTCGCGCCCGTCAGGCTAGAGAGCGGTCTTCAGGTCGGCGTGGCCGAAGTCCCGTCCCTTGAACAGAATGGTGTCGCGGTCGGCACGAGCGCAGGCGTAAGAGAGGCAGTCGGCGAGGTTGAGTTGCGCCGGGTGCCCTCGGCCTTTCCCGTAAAGCTGGAACGCCTCGACGGCGATGCGGCCGATGCTGTCGCTGATCGGTACGATGGTGATCCCGGCCTCGGCCAGGAACTCGTCGAAATCAGCCTGAACATCGAGTGGATCGCGATCGAGGCGGCTCGCCAGGACCGTGCAGGCTTCCAGGCGAACCATCGGCGACGTGGACCGGCGCTGCGCCCGCTCGATGCACGTCGCGAAGATCCCGGCTTCGGGCTCCTTGCAGAAGATGGCCACGAAGGCGGACGTGTCGATGAACATCAGCGCGTCCACATCTCGTCGCGATCCGTCTCGGTGACGGGCCGGGAGTTGGGACCGGCCTTCGAAGGCACGATCCGCGAGAGCTGCGAGGCGCAGAGCGAGAGGAGTCGAGGAGCGCTCGCGTTCCAGCTCGTGTTCGAGGGCCTGGATCACGGCCTCGGTGATGCCGATGTTGCGCCGCTGCGCGATTTCGCTGGTAAGCGCATGGGCGCGGGGGTTTCGCACGTTTAGAACAGTCGTCATCGAAACCTCTCTTTACGAAAACGCAAAGCCGTAATGCAGATCTTGCTAATCAAGCGAGATGGCATGGCGCCGATCCTCGCGAGCGCGCCGAACGAACCGGCCCACGCACAACGATGGGACCGCCAGCTTGGAATCGCGTTGTCGGGCAGGCTGATCGGCAGCCCTGAAAGGACGACGATGGCGAAGCTCTTCATCGCAAAGGTGCGCGGATCGGCCGGGGACCGCCCGCTGGTCACGGTGCGCGCCGCGGCCGAGGGCGAGGCGAGGCTGTTCCTCGAGGCGGCCTATCCGGAGGACGAGGTGGTCGAGGTCGCCGAGCCCGCCGACTGGGTCAGCACCGCCGATACCGGCACGAAGGCCGGCGACGTGCGCGAGCATCCGGGCGTCGATTGGCAGGCGCCGACGGCGGGTCCTGGTTGAGCCTCGCTGCCGTCTCGCGGGCTTGAGCCCCGGCCCGCCCGCATTCATACGGGCGGCATGTCGGCCCTTCCCGAAATCCCCCGCCTGATCCCCCGCCCGCATCAGGTCGAGGCGATCCGCGCCATCCGGGCGGCGCGGGCGGCGGGTCGGCCGGGCTTCCTCCTCGGCGACATGACCGGGCTCGGCAAGACGCTGTCGGTCTGGGGGGCGGTGGCGGCGATGCCCGAGAACGCGGTGCTGATCGTCTGCCCCAAGGGGGCGATGCCGCAATGGCGACGCACGATCCGCGATTCCGGGCTGGCGGCCAAGGACGTGACGCTCCTCAACTACGAGCGCACCAAGTCCCTCCTCGCCCTGCCGGCGGCGAGCAGCCGCCGCTCGGTGCGGGCCAAGAACAACGAGCTCGCCAAGCTCGGGCAGCCGAAGCGGGTCTGGCCGATCGTGGTGTTCGACGAGGCCCACCGCCTGCGCAACCCGAACTCGCAGCAGGGCCAGGCCTGCCGGCGGGTGGCCGAGGCGGCAGCCTTCACGGTCTATGCCAGCGCCACCGCCGGCCAGGCGCCGCATGAATTGTCCTATCTCGGCGCGCTCCTCGGCCATGCCCTCGGCCGTCCGGTCGAGACCACCGCCGATTTCCGCGCCCTGATGCAGCACCTGAGGATCGGCCGGGCCAAGGGGCGCTGGCAGAACTGGTCGTGGGAGCCGAACGCCCGCGACCAGGCGGTGATGGCCGACCTGCTCTATCGCGGGCCTAACGCGATCGGGCTGCGGCGCCGGCCAGCCGACATCGCCGGCTGGCCGGAGGTACAGCGGGAGCTGGCGCCCACCGCCCTCGCTCCCGCCGAGAAGCGTCTCTACGACGCGACCTGGCGCGAGTTCCGCCGCGAATGGGGCCTCGCCGGCGGCTCGAACCGCCGCGCCGCCGGCTGGGCGGCGGATCTGCGCTTTCGCCAGAAGGCGAGCCTGATCCGCGTCGCCGGCACGCTCGACCTCGCCGAGGATCTTCTGGCGGCCGGCGAGCAGGTCGCGGTCTCGGTGGCCTTCCTGGAGACCGGCGCGGCCCTGGCGCAGGGCTTCACCGGCCGCGGCTGGCGCGCCGGCACCATCGACGGCACGCAGACGCCCGAGGCCAACGAGGCGGTGCGGGTGGCCTTCCAGCGCGGCGAGCTCGACGCGGTGGTGTTCACCGTCACCGAATCGATCTCGCTCCACCGCAACGAGCTGCCCGGGGGCGAGCGGCCGCGCAGCCTGATCGTCCACGACATGCGCCACAGCGCGATCCAGCTCAGCCAGATCGAGGGCCGCTGCCACCGCGACGGCGAGCGCGCCGCGATCCTGTTCGCCTATGCGGAGGGGACCGTCGAGGAGCGGGTCGCCGCGACCGTGATCGCCCGCATGGCCGGGATGGACAGGATGGCCGGCGAGGATACCTCCCTCCTCGACGCCATCGGCCGGATCATCGATGGTGAGGCGGACTGACGCCTCGGCCGACCAGGACCGAGGCGAGCCCGATCGGGCGCCGGCGCCGAGGCGTCGGGCGTCCCGCCATCGACGCGTCGAGGGTCGGACACCAGGAACAGGAGGCTTCGATGGTCACGCGAGGGTTCACGGGGCGCCGGCCGCCGCAGCCGGAGGCCGAGCGCCTGCCGCCCGGCCAGTACCTGACCGAGGATTTCCCGGTGCTGCAGCTCGGGCCGACGCCGAAGATCGACCTCGCGCGCTGGCGCTTCACCCTGCGGGAGGGATCGAAGCCGCTGAAGAGCTGGACCTGGGCGGAGTTCGAGGCGCTGCCGCGCACCCGCTGGAAGGGCGACATCCACTGCGTCACCAAGTGGTCGAAGTTCGACACCGCCTGGGAGGGCGTGACCATCGACGACCTCATGACGGCGGCCGGGATCGCGGCCCCGACCCCCTACCTGCTCGCCGAGGGCTACGACGACTACACCACCAACGTGCCGGTGGCCGATCTCACCGGGGCCAAGGCGATGGTGGCGACCCGCTATGCCGGCGAGCCGATCCCGCCCGACCATGGCGGGCCGGCGCGCCTGCTGGTGCCGCACCTCTACTTCTGGAAGAGCGCCAAGTGGGTGAAGGGCCTGCGCTTCACGCAAAAGGACGAGGCCGGGTTCTGGGAGCTGCGCGGGTACCACATGTATGGTGATCCGTGGCGCGAGCAGCGCTTCACCGGTGATTGAGCGGTGCCGACCTGGCAGGACGCGACCATCACCGCCGTCGCCCCCGAGACCAAGCGGGTGCGCCGCCTCACCCTGGCGGTCGGCTGGTCGCGGCCGTTCCGGGCCGGCCAGCATGTCGATGTGCGGTTGACCGCGCCGGACGGCTACCAGGCCCAGCGCAGCTACTCCATCGCCTCCTCGCCGACGACCCTCGGGACGATCGACCTCCTGATCGAGCGGCTCGACGACGGCGAGGTCTCGGGCTTCTTCTCCGACGTGGCCGAGCCCGGCGATACGATCGAGCTGCGCGGGCCGATCGGCGGCGCCTTCGTGTGGGATCCGGCGATGGGCGGGCCGCTGCTCCTCGTCGGCGGCGGCTCCGGGGTCGTGCCACTCCTCAGCATGCTGCGCCACCGGGCCGAGGCGGCGCCCGGCGTGCCGGCGCTGCTGCTCTCCTCCGCCGGCACCTTCGAGGACGTGATCGCCCGCGACGAGCTGATCCGCCGGGACGCCGAGGAGCCGGGCTTCCGCCTGATGCTGAACCTCACCCGGGCCCCGGGCGGGCGGCGGATCGATGCCGGCCGGATCGGGGAGGCGCTCGCCGGCCTCGGGGTCCCGGCCCACACCTTCGTGTGCGGCGGAAACCCGTTCGTCTCGGCGGTCTCCGACCTCCTGGTCGAGGCCGGCATTCCCCCCCGCACGATCCGCACCGAGCGCTTCGGAGGTTAGCAGCGATGCCCGAGATCACCGGCCGGACCCGCGTCTTCGCGATCCTCGCCGACCCGATCGCCCAGGTGAAGACGCCGCAGGGGCTCAACCGCATCATGGCCGAGCGCGGGGTGGACGGGGTGATGGTGCCGCTCCACGTCGCCGCCGCCGACCTCGCGACGGTGCTGGCCGGGCTGCGGGCGGTGCGGAGCTTCGGCGGCGCGATCGTCACGGTGCCGCACAAGACCGCGATCGTGCCGCTCCTCGACGCCGTGAGCGACGCGGCACGGCTGGTCGGCGCCGTCAACGCCGTGCGGCGCGAGCCCGACGGACGCCTCGTCGGCGAGATCCTGGACGGGGCCGGCTTCGTCGCCGGCCTGAGGGCGGCGGGCCACGATCCCCGGGGCCGCAGCGCCTATCTCGCCGGGGCGGGCGGGGCGGCGAACGCCATCGCCTTCGCGCTGGCCGAAGCCGGGGTGGCGCGGCTCACCGTCCACAACCGCACGGCGGCCCGGGTGGAGGACCTGTTCGCGCGCCTGCGCCGCCTCGTCCCTGGCCTTCTGCTCGCCTCGGGAAGTCCCGATCCGGCCGGGCACGACCTCGTGGTCAACGCCACCTCGCTGGGCCTGAGGCCTGAGGATCCGCTTCCCCTCGACGCCGCCCGGCTGGAACCCGGCCAGCTCGTGGCCGAGATCATCATGCAGCCGGCCGAGACCGCGCTGCTCGAGCACGCGGCGGCGCGGGGCTGCCGCATCCATCCGGGCCTGCCGATGCTGGAGGGGCAGCTCGCCCTGATGGCGGATTTCCTGAGGATGCGGCCCTGACCCCCCGGGTTACAGGCCCAGCCGCATGGCGGTGCGCAACGGCGCCATCACGCCGTAGCCAAGACCGGGATTCCAGCGCGACGGGCCGCGGCGGCGGGCATCGGTGCGCAGGGCCACGGTGAGATCGCGGGGGCCGAGGGCGGCGTGCGGCAGCCGCGTCCGGAGCGCGGCGACGCAGCCGGCGGCGACCGGGCAGGCGGCGGCGGTGCCGGCATCGGGCGCGCCGGGGCCGCCCGCCTCCGAGCCGAGGAAGCCGGCATAGCTTGCGAGGTCCGGCTTGGCGTAGACCATGCCGGGGATGCCGGGCCCCTGCGCGGCTCCGCCGGTCCGCCGTCCGCGCAAGCTCACCCCGGTCACCGTGAGGACGTCCGGATGGGCGGCGGCCCCGACGATGGCGGGGCGGGACGCGCCCTGCCTGAACGGATCGGGCCGGGCCGGAAGCGCGTTGCCGGCCGCGAACAGGATGTCGACGCCGTAGCGGCTGAGCGCCCCGACGATCAGGTTGAAGGGGTGGCCCGGATTGTCGATGTAGCGGCCCGGGTGACCGGCCGGGAAGTCCGCCTCGTGCGCCGACAGGCCCCAGGAATTGCTGACGACGATCGCCTTGAAGCGCGACCGGTCCGCCCGCACGGCGGCGAGCAGGCGCGCATAGGCCTGGAGCGCATCGCTCAGGAGGCCGCTCCGCCCGGGATACGGGACCGGCCAGGGCGGCAGGACCGTGCGCGGGATCGACGCAGGCAGGGCCGGTGGAGGCAGGATCGGCGAGGGTAGGATCGGCGAGGGCAGGATCGGGAAGTCGAGCAGCGTCGCCCGTGGGGCGGCGATGAGGGCGGCGTAGGCGCACATCGTCCCGGGGCCGACCGGGTGCAGGCCCGGCCCTTCCGGGAGGGGCGGCCAGGTGAGGGTGGTGTCGATCTCCGCCTCGATGCCCCGGGCTTCGAGATGCGCGAGATTGATCCCGGTATCGACCACCGCGATCGCGACGCCGGCCCCGTCGAGCCGGCGCGCGGACAGCCCGGGCACGCCGAGCCGCAGCGCCACCTCCGCCCGCGTGCCGGAGGCGGTGCCCGCCGGCCGCGCGGCACGGCTGGACGCGACATGGGTGGACGCGACATGGCTGGACGCGACATGGCTGGACGCGACATGGCTGGACGCGACATGGGTGATCGGCGGATCGGAAAAGATCGCCGCCCCCTCCGTCGTCAGGGTCGGGATCTCGGCATCGCCGTCGATCGTCGCCCGGATGGCGTAGTACGAGCCGCCATCGGCGCGCGGGACCGCGAAGGGCGACGGGGAATGCATGTCGCCGAGAGGAATCGCGGAAAAGCTCGTGTCGATCGTCGCCCGCGCCGGTCTTCCGGTCAGCCGTCGGGTGATCCGGCTGTCGTTGCTCAGCCTCGTCATGGCGGATTCGTGCAGGGCCTCCTGCGTCGGCAATACGAGGATCACGCGCCGCTCGGTCATCGACGAATCCGCCTGAGCTTCATCCAATGGACTACCAAATTTTATTGAAATGCAAGGTTTTCCGCTGCGCGAGGGGCGCGCGCTCGCGCAAGCCTTCGACGATCGCCGGCGCGCGGCCGCAACGGCGGAACAGATCGTCTCATGCCGTTCGATCATGCCGTTCGGCCGCGGCGCACCGTGCGGCGCGGCCGCGGCGACGATCCCCCGCGCCCCGTGCAGGCTTGACCCCGGCCGTCATCCGGGCGAGGCCGGCGCCACCATGATCCATGCCGTGCGACCCACCGGAGGACGCCGATGACCCTCCCGGCCCCCACGTTTCTTGAGGATGACCTGATCGCCCGCCTCGGGCAGCGCCTCGGCCCCGCCGGCCTCCTGACCGCCGAGGCCGACATGGCGCCCTTCGCGATCGACTGGCGCCGCCTCTTTCCGGGCCGGCCGGCCTGCGTCGTGCGCCCGTCGAGCACCGCCGAGGTGGCCGAGGTGGTGCGGCTGTGCCGCGAGGCCGGCGCCGCCCTGGTGCCGCAGGGCGGCAATACCGGGCTCGCCGGCGGCGCGGTGCCGGATGCCTCGGGCCGGGAAGTGGTGCTGTCGCTCGCTCGCATGAACGCGATCCGGGCGATCGACCCGGTCGGCCTGACGCTGACCGCCGAGGCCGGCTGCATCCTCAAGCTCGCGCAGGACGCGGCCGACTCCGCCGGCCGGCTCCTGCCGGTGAGCTTCGCGGCGGAGGGCTCGGCGCTGGTCGGCGGCGTGATCGCGACCAATGCGGGTGGGATCAACGTGGTGCGCTACGGCATGACCCGCGGCCTCGTGCTGGGCCTCGAGGTGGTGCTCGCCGACGGCAGCATCGTCGACGGGCTGCGCGCCCTGCGCAAGGACAATGCCGGCTACGACTGGAAGCAACTCTTCATCGGCACGGAGGGCACGCTCGGCATCGTCACGGCGGCGGTCCTGCGCCTCGTGCCGAAGCCCCGCCACAGCGCGACGGCCCTCCTGGCGGTGCCCGATCCGGCGGCGGCGCTGCGGCTGTTCACCCTGGCGCAGGAGGAGATCGGCGACAGCATCCAGGCCTTCGAGCTGATCTCCGGCACCTCGCTCGGGCTCGTCGAGGAGCATGCCGGCCTGAAGAGCCCGGTGGGTGCCTCGGGCTGGACCGTGCTGATCGAGGCGGCCTCGTCGCTCTCGGGCTTGCGCGAGGCGATGGAGGGCGTGCTCGGCACCGCTCTGGAGCGCGAGGACGCCACCGACGGGGTGCTGGCCGAATCCGGCCGCCAGGCCGCCGAGCTCTGGGCCCTGCGCGAGCACGTGACCGAGTGCGAGGCCCGCGCCGGCAAGAGCGTGAAGCACGACGTCTCGGTGCCGATCACCGCGATCCCCGCCTTCCTCGACGAGGCCGGCCGGGTGCTGGCCGCGGGCGCGCCCGGCACCCGCGTCAACGCCTTCGGCCATATGGGCGACGGCAACATCCACTACAACGTGCTGATCGGGCCCGACCATTCCTCCGAGGCGATCAACGCCCTCGTGCACGGCGTGGTCGACCGCTACGGCGGCAGCATCTCGGCCGAGCACGGCATCGGCCAGTACCGCGTCGCCGAGCTCGCCCGCCACCGCCACCCGGACGAGATGGCGCTGTCGCGGCGGATCAAGGCGGCGCTCGACCCGGAGGGGTTGCTGAACCCCGGCAAGGTGCTGGCGCGCGGTTAGGAGAGTCGCGCGGGGGTGAACCCTCCCCCCTCTGCGGGGGAGGGTGATGAAGCGGACCACACAACGATAATAACCAAACCCGAGGGAGGACCATGGACGCGTTCGACTTCGTCATCGTCGGCGGCGGCACAGCCGGCTGCGTGCTGGCGAACCGCCTGAGCGAGGACCCTCGCACCCGCGTGCTGCTGATCGAGGCGGGCGGGGAGGGGACGGGGTTCTGGGTCGGCATCCCGGCGGGTTTCCCCAAACTCCTCACCGGCGCCGCGTTCAACTGGCGCTTTGCCACCGAGCCGGAGCCCAACACCCACGAGCGCGCCATCGTGGTGCCCCGCGGCAAGGGCTTGGGCGGCTCGACGCTGATCAACGGCATGATCTTCGTGCGCGGCCAGAAGCAGGATTTCGACACCTGGGCCCAGAGCGGCAACCGCGGCTGGTCCTGGGACGAGGTGCTGCCCTACTTCCGCAAGCTCGAGCATTTCGAGGGCGGCGATCCGGCCCTGCGCGGCCGCGGCGGTCCGCTCCACGTCACCCGGGTCGGGGTCAGGAGCCCGCTCGCCGAAGCCTTCATCCGCGCCGGCACCGAGGCCGGCTACCCGGAGAACCCGGACTATAACGGTGCGTCGCAGGAGGGCTTCGGCACCTACCAGGCCAACCAGCGCAACGGCCGGCGCTGGAGCGCCCGGGACGCCTACCTGCAGCCGGCCCGCGCGCGCCCGAACCTGACGGTGCGCACCCACGCCCACGTCCTGCGCCTCGACCTCGACGGGACCCGCGTGACCGGCGTCACCTACGCCCGCGACGGGCGCGAGGAGCGGGTGAGCGCCCGGGCCGAGGTGATCCTGGCGGCCGGCGCCGTGCAGTCGCCCCACCTCCTCGAGCTTTCCGGCATCGGCCGGCCGGAGGTGCTGGCCGCCGCCGGGATTCCGGTGCGCCACGCCCTGCCGGGGGTCGGCGAGAACTACCGCGACCATTACGCCACCCGGATGAACTGGCGCGTGAAGGTGCCGGTGACCCTCAACGAGCTGACCCGCGGCTGGCGCCTCGGCCTCGCGGTCGGGCAGTATTTCCTGACGCGGCGCGGCATCCTCACCCTCGGCACCGGCCTCGCCCACGGCTTCGTGCGCACCCGGCCGGAGCTGGCCGGGCCCGACGTGCAGTACTTCTTCATGCATGCGAGCTACGCCAACGCCGCCGACCGCACCCTCGACCGCCAGCCCGGCATGACCATCGGCGTGACGCAGCTGCGGCCGGAGTCCCGCGGCACGATCCACGCGGTCTCGGACGATCCGATGCGCCCCCCGGCGATCCGCCCGAACTTCCTCAGCGCCCGCACCGACCAGGATACCCTGATCGCCGGGATGCGCATCGCCCGGGAGGTGATCGCGCAACCCGCCATGAACCCCTACCGCGCCCACGAGCTCACTCCCGGCGACGGCGTCCAGACGGACGAGGCGTGGCTCGACTTCGCCCGCCGCAACGGCCAGACCATCTATCACCCGGTCGGCACCTGCAGCATGGGCCAGGGCCCGGAGGCGGTGGTGGACGAGCGCCTGCGGGTGCGCGGCCTCGAGGGCCTGCGGGTCATCGATGCCAGCGTGATGCCGACCGAGGTCTCGGCCAACACCCAGGCCGCCGTGATGATGATCGCCGAGAAGGGCGCGGACCTGATACGGGAGGAGCGCCGCTGAGGCGCGGCCCGAGAGGATCCGAGATGCGCACCCTTCCGATCGAGCCGATCACCCCGGAGGCCTTCGCGCCCTACGGCACGCTGCTCATCGGCCCCGCCGCCGGCCCGCCGCCGGCCCGCGGCAGGACCGGGCGGCCGAGATCGAGAACGGGCGACCGGGCGCGCCCCTGAACCTCGCCCTGATCCGGAGCGAGCCCTTCGCCGCCGCCCTGCCCCTGCGCCGGCTCGAGCGGCACCCGCTCTCGGCGCAAGCCTTCCTGCCGCTCGCCGTCGGCGATTACCTGGTCGTGGTGGCGCCCGATGCCGGCGGGCGGCCGGACGAGGCGTCCTTGCGCGCCTTCCGGGTGCCGGCCGGGACGGGCATCGTCTACCGCAGCGGCGCCTGGCACGCCCACATGACCACGATGGCGGAGCCCGGCACCTTCGCGATGCTGGTGCACGAGGACGGCAGCCCTGGGGATTGCGTGTTCGCGTCGATCGCCCCGGTCACGCCGGAGGGGTGACGGGCTTCAGTTCACCGACGGCTCGTCCAGCCGGAACGCGAAGGTCGCGGTGTAGACGTCCTCGTCGGCCAGCGTCGGGGTGGCGGAGGGGCTGACCGACTGGGTCACCGTGAGCACCTGGCTGCCGGCCTTGCGGATCGGCACCGTGGCGATGCCCTCCGGGTCGGTGGTGTAGGCCGGCATGCCGACGCGCTCCGGCTCCATGCCGCTGTCGCCGTAATAGAGGTCGGCCCCCGGCAGCGGCGCGCCGCGGAACAGCACCCGCACCCGGATCGCCCCCGCGGTCGGGCCCGGGATCTCGACCGGCACGATCTCGAGGGTGTGGCCGACCACCCGCAGCCACGGCGCGCCGGGCCCGAAGGCGGCCTTGGCGTATTTCACCGACCAGAAGCCGGAGCGGGCCTGGGGCACCAGCCGCCGGCTGGCATTGAGGCGGGTGCCGTCGCGCAGGATCGTCCAGTAGCCGGCATCGAAGGTCGCGGCGACGAGGGTGCGGCCGGGCTTGGTGCCGAGCGGCGCCAGCAGGGCGGGGGGAACCTCCGGCGGTGCCGGCTTGAGCGCGCCGCGCAGGCCGGTCGTCCCGTCCTGCGTCAGGGCGACGAGGTCGACGAGCTGGGGCAGGGCCGGCGCCTCGCGCTTCGAGGCGTGGCCGTAATTGACCCGGACCTGGGGGACGGATTCGACGGTGCTGAGCGTCAGCCACAGCTCCTGGGCACGGCCGGGCCCTGCGGCTCCGAGGACAAGGCCGGCGGCCAGGGCGGTGCGGAGCAGGGGCAGCATCGTGGGTCGAACTCCTCGGGCGATGCCTCGTCCCGCCGGGCCGGGACGGGGATGCCGCGCGTCGACGGAAGCAGGGCCGCGAGGCCGATCCCGGGCGGACCCGCGGCCAGGCAGGATACCCCATCCGGCGCCGAACCGATCCCCTTCGCCACGCGCGATCGTCACGCGGGACCGGTCCCGTGTGAACCGGCGGCGCCGTCGCCGGTTCCGTGCGCCGCGGCGAGGGCCAGGGCCTCGAGGCGCGCCTTCGCCGCCCCGTCGGTCGGGCAGCCCGCGTCGAGCCAGGCCCGGCGCGCCGCCGCGAGGCCCCGGCCGAGACCGCGGCCGGGCTTCGCGCCCGCCGCCACCAGGGCCGCCCCGGCGACGGGGAAGACCGGCACCGGCTCGCGTCCGTCGGCGAAGCGGGCCAGCAGGTCGGCGGCCTCCGGCGTGAGGACCGGCCGCGGCTCGCCCGCCAGCACCAGGGCGGCATCCGCCGCGGGCCCGGCCCCGTGCCCGGCCACGAGGCGCCGGACATCCGTCGGGACCAGGGGGGCGAGCGCCCCGTGCAGGGCCGCCTCGGCGCCGGCATAGGCCGCGAGCCGCGCGTGCTCGGCCTTCGACAGGCGCAGGGATTCGCGCAGCCGCTCGGCATCGGGGCCGGAGCGGACCGCCAGCGCGGCGAGGCGGCGCACGGGGTCCGGCTCGGCCTCGGCGGCGGCGAGGCGCGCGAGCCGGCCGAGATCGCCGACCCCACCGATCAGGCGCCCGAGCAGCCCGGTCGCCTGCATCACCGCCGTGACGGCGGGCGCCCCGGGGGCGGCGAGCAGCTTCAGGAGTTCCCCCCGCACCCGCTCGCGGGAGAGGAGCGCCAGCCCGTCCCGGGCCTCGATCGCGGCTGCCAGACCCTCCGGATCGGGGGCCCCGGCGCCGAAGCGGGCGTGGAAGCGGAAGAAGCGGAGGGTCCGCAGGTAATCCTCGCGGATGCGCTGGCGCGCCTCGCCGATGAAGCGCACCCGGGACGCGGCGAGGTCGGCGAGGCCCCCGACCGTGTCGTGCACGCGGCCCGCCGGATCGATCGAGAGGGCGTTGACGGTGAAGTCGCGCCGCGCCGCATCGCGGGCGAAGTCGCGGCCGAAGCGCACCACGGCGTGGCGCCCGTCGGTCTCGATGTCCTCGCGCAGGGTCGTGACCTCGAACGGCTCCCCCTCGGCCACCACCGTCACGGTGCCGTGGGCGAGGCCGGTCGGCACGGGTTTGAGGCCCGCTTCGGCTGCCCGGCGCACCACCTCCTCGGGGAGCAGGGTGGTGGCGAGGTCGATGTCGGCGACCGGGCGGCCGAGCAGCGCATCCCGCACCGCGCCGCCGACGAGGCGGGTCTCCTCGCCCGGATCCGCCAGGGCGGCGAGCACCCGGGTCAGGCGCGGCTGCGCCAGCACCGCCCGCAGGTTGGGCTCGTCGAGGGGACGGCTCACCGGAACTGTCCGGGCACCACCCGGCCGTTCTCGATATGGGTCGGCACGAAGCCGTCCTGGTGCCGCTCGGCGGTGAGCGCCACCACCACGAAGGAGGCGACGACCAGGGCGGCCCCCGCAAGGGCGAGGCGCAGGGCCTGGTCGCTCCAGGCCGCCCAGCGCAGCGGGTTGCGCCGGCTCAGCACCAGCCAGAGGCCGAAGGCCACGAAGGGCAGCAGGAACAGCAGCATGTCGTCGATCAGCGCGCGGGCCATAGGTCCCTGTCACTCGTCGGTGTCGTAGGAAATCCAACTGGTCGCTTCGCGAAGCGGATCTCGGCTTGGCTCGGGCGCCGCGCGGGCGGACGACGCGAAATCCGGAAGGCTCCTTCCGGATACGTATCACGCGTCCGCGTCGCGGAGCCGGTCGTAGAGGTTGCGCACGATGCCGGCGGTCACTCCCCAGATGTAGCGCTCGCCGAAGGGGATCGCGTAGTAGCGCCGCTGGCGCCCGCGCCATTCCCGGCTGTGCAGGGCGTGGTTCGCGACATCCATCAGGAAGTCGAGCGGCACCTCGAACGCCTCCGCCACCTCGTGCGGGTTGAGGGTGAGGGACGCGTCCGGTGCCACCAGCCCGACCACCGGCGTCACCAGGAAGCCGGTGCCCGACAGGTAGGGGTCGAGGTAGCCGAGCGGCGTCACCGCCGCCGGGTCGAGGCCGATCTCCTCCTGCGCCTCGCGCAAAGCCGCCGCCAGGGGAGAGGGGTCGCCGGGATCGATCTTGCCGCCCGGAAAGGCGATCTGGCCGGAATGGTCGCGCAGGTGCGGCGACCGCAGGGTGAACAGCACCGCAACGCCGTCGTCCCGCGGCACCACCGGCACCAGCACGGCGGCGAGCCGCGGCGGACGCGACAGGGCGGCCTCCAGCACGTCGGGCTCGAGGTCGTGGTCACCCCGCGGGTTCGAGGTCGAGTCGTGCGGGCCCGGCGGCTCGGGCCGCAGGCGGGCCCGGGCGCGGTCGAGGAAGGCATCGAGGGCGGACGAACCCAGGACCTGCGGCGCGGCGAGATCGGTCACGACAGCTCGGACGTTCGGGCGATACGGTGGAAGCGTCCGCCGGCAGCGAGGCCGAACCAGCTCTCGCCCCCCTCCTCGCGCTCCTCGCAGAGTTCCACGAGGTCGTAGGTGAGCGCCCGGGTGACCCGGGCCCAGAGGCCGTGGCGCACGGCGATGTAGGGCTTGAACCCGCCCTCCGGGTCGCGCTCGAACCGCAGCGGGTGGGCGTCGTCGAGGGGGACGACGTCGTCCAGGTTGGTGCGGAAGGCGATGGCGCGGGCCTCGCCCGCGCCCTCCACCGCCAGCTCGACCGCCAGGAAGGCCGCGTCCTCCACCTCGATCCCGACCCGCTCGACCGGCGTGACCAGCACCGTACGCCCGTCGGGGTCGCGGCGCAGGATGGTCGAGAACAGCTTGACCAGGGCCGGCCGCGAGATCGGGCTGCCGTTGTAGTGCCAGGTCCCGTCGGCGGCGATCCGCATCGGGATCTCGCCGCAATAATCCGGATTCCAGCGCTCGACCGGCGGCGGGCCGCGTCGCGAGCCCTCCGCGCCGAGGGCAGCGGTGAGGCGTTCGAGGACCCCGCCGGGCGGGGCGCCGTTCGGATCGTGCGTCATCCCGCTCTACATAGCGGATCGCGGCCGCTTGTGCAGGCGCGTCGTTGGAGCGCTGGCCCAGGCCGGTGCGCCGGATCGGGCGTACCCCTGCTGTGCGGATCGCGGTCGATCCCGGGCGTCGCGTCACACGGGGAGGATGGCGAAGACCCGCGTCCCGATCCATCCGGCACCGGCAGAGAGGATGCATCAAGGGCGCCCCTGCGCGGCCCGGCACGGATCGTGAAGACCGCGAGGTCCCAGGCGCCGGGCGATCACACCAGGTAGTCGGTCCTGTCACGACAACCCTGGATCGACAATAGAAGAAAAGAATCCTACTCACCGAAAGTGATGCAATATTTTTTCTAAGATCTAACTCCTTTGTCATCAATCATTTTTGATCGCGATAACCGTTATATGTGCGGCAAAACGATGAATATATATGGGCGCTGTGCCGGAAGGTTTCACTTTTGGTTCATGGAATGAAGGCATATTGTTCTAATGTTAGACCTGCCGACGATATGCAGACGTGTGTCCGGCCGCAGCAGAGCCTTCATCTGCGGCAGGAGCGGGGGCGCTGCCCTGCTGTTCGCGATCCTGCTCCCGGGCCTGCTGGGCAGTGTCGGATTCGGCGTCGACTACGCGACCTGGCTGGTCCGCCGGCAGAAGCTCCAGGCCATCGCGGACGAGACCGCGCTCGCCATCGTGTCCGACATGCAGGTGGGCGGCTACGACAGGAACCGGGTCCAGGCCGTGGCCGAGAGCCAAGTACGCAGCCTGGCGGCGAACTTGCCCGCCGGGGACCCCATCACGGTCAAGACCCAGCCCGTCCACCGCCGGACGCACGCCAATGCGGACAACTCCTTCGCGCCGGAGCCCGTGGATGACCGCGTCACGTCCCCCACCGGCGTGAGGGTGACCCTCTCGCAGCGCAAGCGCGCGATCATGACCCTGTTCGTCACGCCGCACCTGACCGACATCGTCGTCCAGGCCACCGCCGAGATCGTCGGCACGTCCCGGGTCTGCGTCGTGGCGCTGGACGGATCGTCGGCGGATGCCATCGACCTGCGGGACAGAGCCCGGATCTCCGCGAGCAACTGCTCGGTCTACGCGATGTCCGCATCCGCCGCGGCGATCGACGCACGCGACACCTCGCAACTCGTCGCGCTGAAATCGTGCGCGGTCGGCGGCTATGCCGGCCCGTCTCAGCGCTACCAGCCCGTGCCGATCACCGGCTGCCCGGCCATCAAGGACCCGCTCGCGGGACGGGCTGCCCCGCCGGTGGGAGGCTGCACCTATACCAACAAGGTGATCGGGAATTGGAGCGATACCCTCAATCCCGGAACCTATTGCGGCGGGCTCATCCTCGCGTCGGGCGCGGTCGTCAAGCTCAATCCCGGGATCTACGTCATGAAGGACGGGCCGCTCGTGGTCGGTACCGACAGCCCGAGCCCGATGGCGGGACCCGGAAACGTCCATCCGCACGACGTTGCCCCATGCCTTTGCTATCACAACGACGTTTCACAAACCGACAAGAACAACATGCATTGCCCGAAAGTGTCGACGTCGCTTCCGCCGGCATCGCTGAGCGGCGACGGCGTGGGCTTCTATTTCACCGGCATGGTTCAGCCGGAACCCGATGGCATCGCCCGCCCGATGCAGTTCATGCCGCGCTCGAGCGTTTCGCTCAGCGCGCCAACGGACGACGTGATGGCGGGCCTGCTGTTCTTCGAGGACCGCACCGCCCCGCCTAACCGGAAGTTCGAGGTTCTGAGCGACAACGCACGCCGGCTCGTCGGCACGATCTACCTGTCGCGCGGCACCTTCCTGGTCGCCGCCAATCAGACCGTCGCCGACCGGTCGGAATATACCGCGATCGTCGCCCAGAGGCTGGCGCTGTCGCAGGCGCCGCGCCTCGTCCTCAACGCGAATTACAATGCCACCAAGGTGCCGGTGCCGCAGGGGCTCGGCCTCACCAGCGCCTATCCGACCCTGACCCAGTGAGCCCGCCCCGGCCTCAGCCCGGCCCCGCCTCCGGCCGCCGCCGGAGGATCTTCCACACGCCGGTGGCGGTGGCGACGATGCGCCCGTCGCAGCGGGCGTCGCCGCGCAGGAAGACCAGGCTGTTCGTGCGCTGCACCACCTCGGGCGTCATCGTGATCGTCTCGCCGATCCGGCCGGCCGAGACGAACTGCATCTCGAACTGCACCGTGACGCAGTTCGCCCCGCCGGCGGCCCGCATGGCGGCGTAGCCGAGCGCCCGGTCGGCGAAGGTCATCATCATGCCGCCCTGCACCACGCCGATCAGGTTGGCGTGCTTGGGCTCGGCCCGGAAGGCGACGCTGATCCCGTCGCCTTCCTCGCGCAGCAGGACCGGGCCGACCAGGGAGAGGAAGCCCTCGTCCTCGAAGGGACGCCAGCCGGCCGGATCGGAATCGGGGGTGGTCATGGAAGGCTCGGGGGTGAGAGCTCTGGACAGCGCGGCCGTGGCCGTGCCTCACCATCCCTTACCAAGAATCATCGACAGGGAGGCCCCGCAGCCGTGACGGACCTGATGCAACAGGCGCGCTTGCGCGCCGATCCGGACGAGACGGAGGCGCGCGTGCGCGCCAGCTTCGACAAGCAAGGCCTGATGCGGACCCTCGGGGCGACGCTGGACGCGGTCTCGCCCGGGGCGGTCGCGATCGCGCTCGCGCCCGGGCCGGCGGTGTCGCAGCAGCACGGCTTCGTCCATGCCGGGGCGGTGAGCGCCATCGCCGACAGCGCGGCGGGCTATGCGGCCCTGACCCTGATGCCGCCCGGGGCCGGGGTGCTGACGGCGGAGTTCAAGATCAACCTGCTGGCACCGGCCGCCGGGGCGCGCATCGTGGCGCGGGGGCGGGTGGTGAAGGCCGGGAGAACCCTGACGCTGGCCCAGGCCGAGGTCTTCTCGGAGAGCGATGGGCGCGAGAAGCTGGTGGCGATGCTCACCGCCACCCTGATGGCCGTCCACGGCCGGGACGGCATCGGCGATTGAGGGCGCGGCCCCGGCGCAGGCCGGGGCCGCCCACGGTCCTACTTCTGAGTCTCGAGATAGGCCTCGAGGTCGGCGATCTTCTTGTCGTCCTTCAGGCCGGCATAGATCATCTTGTTGCCGGGCACCTTGGCCTTCGGATCCTTGATGTATTCCATGAAGGTGGCCGAGTCCCAGGTCAGGCCGGAATTCTTCATCGCGGCCGAGTAGTTGTAGCCCTCGTGGGTGCCGGCCTTGCGGCCGATGACGCCCTTGAGATCCGGGCCGACGCCGTTCTTGCCGAAGGCGTGGCAGGCCTTGCAGGCGGTGAACACCTTCTCGCCAGCGGCGGCGTCCTGGGCCTGGGCGGCGAAGGGGAGAAGGGCCGCCAGGGCGGCACCGAGGATGAGCTGACGCATGAGGTTCCCTCCAACGGACGTCGTTCGCGACCGGCCATCGGGATATGGCCCAGCCTGCATTTGGTACAGTTAAAAACGCCGGCGGCTCGCGACGGGTCCCGTGCGGCGAAAAGAAGCTGTGCCGCGGCTCGGCGCAATCGGACGAAGGTGCGGGGGCAGCCGATGGATGGGCGCGGCTCCTCGCCTGAGGTAAGAGGGGCGCGAGCGACCGCCCGACCGGTCGGACAAGAGTCTCAGGGATTCAGAGGACACGCCATGACGATCGCCTTCCCGATGCCGGACCCCGCGATCCTTGCCCGTCGCGACGCGATCGTCGAGGGGCTGCGCGGCCTGGTGGCGCCGGAGGCGCTGGTGACCAGCGAGGACGAGCGCCGCGCGTTCGAGACCGACGGGCTCACCGCCTACCGCAAGATGCCGCTCGCCGTGGTGCTGCCCTCGACCACCCAGGAGGTCGCCGCGGTGATGCGCTACTGCCACGAGGCCGGGGTGAAGGTGGTGCCGCGCGGCGCCGGCACCTCGCTGGCCGGCGGCGCCATCGCCCAGGAGGACGCGGTGATCCTCGGCGTCGCCAAGATGAACCGGGTGCTCGACGTCGATTTTTCCAACCGCACCGCCCGGGTCCAGGCCGGCATCACCAACCTCGCCATCAGCGCCGCGGTGGCGCATGAGGGCTTCTTCTACGCCCCCGACCCGTCGAGCCAGCTCGCCTGCACCATCGCCGGCAACATCGCGATGAATTCGGGCGGGGCGCACTGCCTCAAATACGGCGTGACCACCAACAACTTGATGGGCGTGACCCTGGTGATGGTCGACGGCACGGTGGTGGAGATCGGCGGCGACCACCTCGATTCCGCCGGCTACGATTTGCTCGGCCTCGTCTGCGGCTCGGAAGGCCAGCTCGGCATCGTCACCGAGGCGACCGTGCGGATCCTGCGCGCGGCGGAAGGCGCGCGGCCGGCGCTGATGGGCTTCGGCACGGTCGAGGATGCGGGTGCCTGCACGGCGGCGATCATCGGCGCCGGCATCATCCCGGTGGCGATCGAGTACATGGATCGCGAGGCGATCACGATCTGCGAGGCCTTCGCCCATGCCGGCTACCCGCTCGATGCCGAGGCGATGCTGATCATCGAGGTCGAGGGCTGCCAGGAGGAATGCGACGCGATGCTCGCCCGCATCGTCGAGATCGCCAAGCCCTTCAACCCGACCAGCCTCCGGGTCTCGCAATCGGAGGCCGAGAGCGCCGCGATCTGGAAGGGCCGCAAGTCCGCCTTCGGCGCGACGGGGCGCATCTCCGACTATATCTGCATGGACGGCACCATCCCGACCGGGCAATTGCCGCTGGTGCTGGAGCGGATCGGCGAGATCACGAAGTCCTACGGGCTGCGCTGCGCCAACGTCTTCCATGCCGGCGACGGCAATCTGCACCCGCTGATCCTGTTCGACATCAACACACCCGGCGAGATGGAGAAGGCCGAGGCCGCCGGCGAGGAAATGCTGAAGCTCTGCGTCGAGGTCGGCGGCTGCCTCACCGGCGAGCACGGCGTCGGCATCGAGAAGCGCGACCTGATGACCTACCAGTACAACCCGGAGGACCTGCACCAGCAGATGCGGGTGCGGGCGGTGTTCGATCCGGCCTGGTTGATGAACCCGGCCAAGGTGTTTCCGCTGGAGGGGCGGATCGCGGCGTGAGGGGTGAGCCGGACGGCCTATCCAGCGCGAGGCAGGCTGACTGGTGAGCCGCGCGGATTGATGAGCTGATCGCCGCGCCCATGCGGCGCCATAAGCTCAAGCCGCAGCTGGACGCGTTGCGGGAGGTCAGGCCTCGTCGCCGACGAGGCCGGCCTCTCGCGCCGCGGCAATCCGGGCGCGGGCCACCGGGACCGCGAGCCCGCCCGCCAGGACCAGGCGCAGGTTGCGGCCCTCGCGCCGGCAACCGGTCACGGCATCCCGCGCCACCCACCACGAGCGATGCACCGTGAGGCCCGGCACGTGGTCCACGTTCTGGATCGCCTGGCGCAGGGGCATCAGCACGAGGGTCGATCCGGCGCGGGTATGCCTCGGACGTAGTGGTCCTCCATCTGCAGCGCGACGACGTCGCGGCCAAGCCGGGGCGGCAGCCGGTCGAGCAGGCCGCCTGCGGCCGGGGGCGATGTCGGCGGTGCAGGCGAGCGGGTTCGGTCGAGCCCCGCCAGGGCGATCCGGCCCAGCGCCAGCCCGGACAGGACGAGCAGCGTCTGGCCGTACCATTCCGGCGGCGGAACCCGGGCGATCGGCCCGGGCCACAGCCCGGCTGCGACCAGGCGCGACAGGACGGCAGCCGGCACCGATGTGAGCAGCACGCCGAGGGCCAGGCTGGCGGGCACGGCGCACCGCTCTGCCCATCGATCCACCCATGGCCGCATCGTCATCCGGGTTCCGGCGAGGAGGCCGGCGGAGCCCCACACGCCGACCTCACGATGCCGGTGCAGCTCTGGCGGGCAGGCGACGACGAGATCCTGCCCGCACCGCATTACGTCGAGCCGGTCGCCGCCGCGCTGCCGCATCGGCCCGATCTCCATCTCATCGACGGCGCACGGCATTACGACTTCCTCGCGCCTTGCCCGCCCGACCTGGCACGGAGGATCCCGGAGATCTGCGCCAGCGCGCCCGGCTTCGACCGGGCCGCGTTCCACGCCCGCTTCAACGCCGCGGTCGTCGCCTTCTTCGGCCGTTCCTTGGGACGAGCCGCTCAGGCCGGCGGCCCGAGCGGGGCGCAGCGGAAGGCGCCGTAGCCGCCTTGCGCCAGGCGCTCGGCCAGCGCCGGCAGGACGGTCTCGGCCTCCTCGCGCAGGGTCCAGGGCGGGTTGACCACGATGAGGCCGCTGCCGCTCAGCCGCGTCGGGTCGGGCCGGTGGATCAGCAGGTCGAGGCGCAGGGCCGGGCGGGGGAGGGCGGCGTCGAGGGTCGCGGCGAGGCGGTCGATCGCTGCGGCGTCCTTGATCGGGTACCAGGCGAGATAGGTGCCGGTCGCCCATTTGCCCACCGCCTTCAGGAGGTCGCGGCCGAGGCGGTCGATCTCGCCCGGCACCTCGTAGGGCGGGTCGATGAGCACAAGGCCGCGGCGCTCCTTCGGGGGGATCAGGGCGGGGAGCGCCGTCCAGCCGTCGAGGGCCAGCACCTTGGTGCGCGCATCCTGGTTGTAGCGGGCGTGCAGCACCGCGCCGTCGGCCGGGTGCAGCTCGACGAACACGCCCTGGTCGCCGGGGCGCAGGAACTCGCGGATCAGCGCCGGCGAGCCCGGATAGACCGTGTCGCCGTGGCGCGCCCGGACGGAGGCCACCGCCTGCCGGTAGGGGGCGAGCAAAGCCTCGACCGCGTCGGGGAAGGGCACGTCGAGCCGGCCGATGCCGTCGTGCCACTCGCCGGTGCGCCCGGCTTCGTCGGCGGTCAGGTCGTAGAAGCCGAGACCGGCATGGGTGTCGATCGCCCGGAACGGCGTCGCCTTGCGCTGGAGATGCGCCAGCACCCGGGTCAGCACCCAGTGCTTGAGCACGTCGGCGTGGTTGCCGGCGTGGAAGGCGTGGCGGTAATTCACGGGTCTCAGGTCCTCGTCTCGCCGTCCCGCGTGAGAATCGGCGCGGGATGCCCTATCATCATCGCATGCGCCGCGACGAGGTTCTTGCCCGCCTGAAATCCGCCGAGCCCGCCCTGCGGGCAAGCGGCGTCGCCGCGCTCTTCCTTTTCGGCTCCCACGCCAGGGACGAGGCGCGGGAGGACTCGGACATCGACGTGTTCGTCGATCCGGCGCCCGATGTCGCGTTCGGCTTCCTGCCGTTCATGGCCGCCTACGAGGCGATCGAGGCCGCGGTCGGAGGGCGCGTGGATTATGGCACCCGCAGCGGCCTGCATCCGATCCTGCGTCCGCAGACCGAGCGGGACGTGGTCAGGGTGTTCTGACGGCTGGCCACTCGCCCCGCATCTGGTTGCTCGATA
Organism: Methylobacterium terricola; assembly: GCF_006151805.1. GTDB lineage: Bacteria > Pseudomonadota > Alphaproteobacteria > Rhizobiales > Beijerinckiaceae > Methylobacterium > Methylobacterium terricola. Next base: position 325,625 of record NZ_VDDA01000003.1, read on the forward strand.
TCCGGGGCGAGATTGCCGGTATTCGCGACCTGACCAAGGACGTGGCCTTCGAGGCGTTCGCGGGAAGCTGGGCCATGACGCGGGCCGTGCAGCATGCACTGCCGATCATCGCCGAGGCCGCCAAGCACATCCCGCTCGATCAAGGCGTCGGAACCTTCGGTGCCGTTGCGGCAGATCCGCGGACTCGGCACTCTGCTGCGCCACGAGCATCGCCGGATCGACCCGGTCGTCCTGTGGTCCGTCATCACCGAGCATCTGGAACCCCTCGATGCCGCAGCCGCGGCACTTCTCGATCGGGTCCCGGACGAGTGGGCCTTCAGCGCCCCGCGCCCACCGCCATCTCCCCGGCGCGGCAGTTCTGGCGCGCCACCTCGGGGCAGGGGGTGAAGCCGCGCAGGTCCTTGGTGAAGCAGATCCGCACCTCCTCGAGCTGGCCCGCCTTGCAGGTCACCGACATCATGTCCGGGCGCAGGCCCGGATTGGCGGCGACGAACTGGCGGGCGATGTCGATCGGCGCGGCGCGCAGACCCTCCGCGGGCTTGACCAAAGCGGCCGGGATCGTCACCGCGTCGCGGGCCCTGGCGGTCGCGCGGAAATAGGCCGCCGGGTCGAGGCCCGAGCAGGTGCCGTGCTGGCGCCACTCGTGCCGGGCCAGGCCCTCGCTCGGAAACACCCCCTCGGCCGCTTCCATCGCGGGACGGCTCGGGCTGCGGGGGAAGGCGCCGCACTCGCTCGGGAAGCCGCGGTCGTATTGCGGCCACAGGCCGTGGACGACGAAGCCCGGGTTGCGGCCCGGATCGCATTGCCGGTCGTTGCGGCGCTCGCCGGTCAGCGCGCAGTAGGTCGGCGACCAGGACAGGGCGAGGACGTAGAAGTCGAACACGCCCGGCTCACCGCCCCCGCGCCCCTGCGCGGCGGCGGGACCCGCGAAAAAAGCCCCCGCGAGCGTCGCGAGCGCGAGGACAGCGGCGAGCGGGCGCAGCATCAGGGCCGGGCCTCGCGGCAGGACGAGGCCGAGGCGTAGGCGTAGGCGAGGTTGCGGTCGAGGCCGTGGACGCAGAACTCGACGCCGTAGGTCGCCCCGATGATGCCGAGGCTCTCGCGCACCGAGTAATCCACCCGCCGGCGCACCCCGTCCGAGGTGGTGGCGACCGCGGTGCAGAAGCGGCGGGGATAGAAGTCGAGGCCCCAGGGCCGCCAGGCGGTGCGCTCGATGCTGTCGTAGGCCGCGATCGTCAGCGTCGAGTTCCAGAACTTCGCCTCCTTCTCGGCGAACTGGTAGGTGATCTTCTCCAGGACGCCGGCATCCTGGCAGCCGGGGATCTGGGCGTCGAACGGGAACTCGCGCTCCTCGGCCGGGGCGATCTCCTGGCGGGCCGAGCGGGCTTCTGCCGCCGACAGGCCGACGGCGGTGGCGAGGCCCAGGATCAGGGCGGCGAGGGGTGTCGTGCGCATGGGCCGGTCCTTGGGCCCGGGCGGCGCCGGCCCGAAGGCGGCATCCTGATTCCCGGGCGAATGACGGTTGCTCTCTCAGGCTGACACCAGGCCTCCGCCCGCGCCAAGTCAAGCTTTCGGGCTAGGCCGCAGGCGCTTTCGCGGGCGCCTGGTGTGCCGGGGGCACACCCGCGCGCGTCCATTCCCGGGGGAGCGCGCCCGCGCCGCGGTTTGCCTCGCCCCGGCGACGCACTAAGACGGGTCTCTTAACGCCCGCCCGGAACAGACGTATCCCCGCATGAGCACCGAGACCGCCCCCGAGACGAAGCCCGTCGGCCCCGGCGATCAGGTGCTCCTGGTCGACGGCTCGTCGTTCATCTTCCGGGCCTATTTCCAGTCGATCAACCAGCCCGAGCGCTACAATTTCCGCCCCTCCGACGGGCTGCCGACCGGGGCGGTGCGGCTGTTCTGCGCCAAGCTCGCGCAGTTCGTGCAGGAGGGGGCCGCCGGCGTGGTGCCGACCCATCTCGGCATCGTGTTCGACAAGTCCGAGGGCTCGTTCCGGAAGGAGATCTTCCCGGATTACAAGGGCCACCGGCCCGACGCCCCCGACGACCTCAAGCGCCAGATGCCGCTGATGCGCGACGCGGTACGCGCCTTCGGCCTGCACCCGATCGAATTGCAGCGCTACGAGGCCGACGACCTGATCGCCACCTATGCCCGCCAGGCGGAAGGCCGGGGCGCGGGCGTCATCATCGTCTCGTCCGACAAGGACCTGATGCAGCTCGTCGGCGACCTCGTGCGGTTCTACGATTTCGAATCGGGCCAGAAGGGCAAGCCGGGCTACCGGCCCGAGCGCAACCTCGACCGCGCCGCGATCCTGGAGCGCTGGGAGGGCCTGGGGCCTGAGCAGATCGGCGACGCGCTGGCGCTGATCGGCGACACCTCGGACAACGTGCCGGGCGTGCCGGGCATCGGGCTCAAGACCGCCGCGGCCTTGATCAAGGAGTTCGGCAGCCTGGAGGCGCTCCTGGAGAAGGCCGCCACCATTAAGCAGCCGAAGCGCCGCGAGACGCTGCTCGCCAATATCGACCAGGCCCGGCTGTCGCGCCGCCTCGTCGCCCTCGACGAGCAGGTGCCGGTGCCGGTGCCCCTCGACGATCTCGGCCTGCCGAAGCCCGACCCCGAGCGCCTCGTCGGCTTCCTGAAGGCGATGGAGTTCAACACCCTGACGCGCCGCATCGCCCAGATGCTGCACGTCGATCCGGAAGCGGTGCGGCCCGACCCCTCCCTGTTGCCGGAGGGCGCCGATACCGGCTTCTCGAACGAGAAGGGCGGCAGCGACGTCACGCCGTTCTTCGGCGATGCGCCCGACGGCGCGCCCGCTTCAGCCCCGGCCGAGGTCGATCCCTTCGCCGATCTCGACCTGCCGGATGCGCCGCCGAAGCCCAAGGCGCCCACCGAGGCGACCCCCACCACCCTGGTGGCGGCGCGCGCCGCGGAATCGGTCAAGCCCTTCGATACGGCATCCTACGAGACCGTCACCAGCGTCGAGAGCCTGGATGCCTGGGTGGCCGAGGCGCTCGAGGCCGGGGTGCTGGCGGTCGATACCGAGACGACCGCCCTCGACGCCAACAAGGCCGACCTCGTCGGCGTGTCGCTCGCCACCGCGCCGGGCCGCGCCTGCTACATCCCGCTCAGCCACCGCGGCGGCGAGGACCTGTTCGGCGGCGGCCTGCTGCCGGGGCAGCTCTCCTGGGAAGCCGTGAAGGAGCGGCTGAAGCCGCTGCTCGAGAACCCGGCGGTGCTGAAGGTCGGCCAGAACATCAAGTACGACTGGCTGGTGCTCGCCCGCCACGGCATCGAGGTCCGGCCCTTCGACGACACGATGCTGATCTCCTACGTGCTCGACGCCGGCAAGGGCTCGCACGGCATGGACGAGCTCGCCCGCCGCCATCTCGGCCACCAGCCGATCACCTTCGCGGACGTCGCCGGGACCGGGCGCCAGAAGGTGACGTTCGACCGCGTCGCCCTCGACAAGGCGACGGCCTACGCGGCTGAGGATGCGGACGTGACGTTGCGGCTGTGGCGGCTGATGAAGCCGCGGCTCGCCGCCGAGCGCCGGGCGTCCGTCTACGAGACCCTGGAGCGGCCGCTGGTGCCGGTGCTGGCGCGGATGGAGCGCGAGGGCATCAAGGTCGACCGCGGGATGCTGAGCCGGCTGTCGGGCGATTTCGCCCAGTCGCTGGCGCGGCTCGAGGACGAGATCCAGGAGATGGCGGGGGAGAAGTTCTCCGTCTCGTCGCCCAAGCAGATCGGCGACATCCTGTTCGGCAAGATGGGCCTGCCCGGCGCCAAGAAGACGCCGTCCGGCCAGTGGGCGACGCCCGCGACCCTGCTGGAGGAGCTGGCCGGCCAGGGCCACGACCTGCCGCGCCGGATCTTGGAGTGGCGCCAGCTCTCGAAGCTGAAATCGACCTATACCGACAGCCTGCAGGAGCATGCCGACCGCGGCACCGACCGGGTCCACACCTCGTTCGCGCTCGCCGCCACCACGACCGGGCGGCTGTCGTCGTCGGATCCGAACCTGCAGAACATCCCGGTCCGCACGGAAGAGGGACGGCGTATCCGCCAGGCCTTCGTGGCCGATGCCGGCCACAAGCTGATCTCGGCCGATTACAGCCAGATCGAGCTTCGCCTGCTCGCCCACATCGCCGACATCCCGCAGCTGCGCCAGGCCTTCGAGGACGGCATCGACATCCACGCGGCGACCGCCTCGGCGATGTTCGGCGTGCCGCTCGACCAGATGACCTCGGACCTGCGGCGGCGGGCCAAGACGATCAATTTCGGCATCATCTACGGCATCTCGGCCTTCGGCCTCGCCGACCGGCTCGGCATCCCGCAGGGCGAGGCCTCGGCTTTCATCAAGCAGTATTTCGAGCGCTTCCCCGGCATCCGCGCCTATATCGACGACACCAAGAAGATCTGCCGCGACAAGGGCTACGTCACGACGCTGTTCGGCCGGGTCTGCCACTACCCGCAGATCCGCTCCAACAACCCGCAGGAGCGCGCCTCGGTCGAGCGCCAGGCGATCAATGCGCCGATCCAGGGCACCGCGGCCGACATCATCCGCCGGGCGATGGCCCGGATGGAGGGTGCGCTCGCCGAGGCGGGGCTCTCGACCCGGATGCTGCTCCAGGTCCACGACGAGCTGGTGTTCGAGGCGCCCGACGACGAGGTCGAGCGGGCGCTGCCGATCATCGCCCGGGTGATGGAGGAGGCGCCGCACCCGGCCGTATCCCTGCGGGTGCCGCTCGCCGTCGAAGCCAAGGCGGCCCTGAACTGGCAGGAGGCGCATTGACCTCCGACCCCCTGGCTGCCCGACTTCAGGCGGCCCGTACGGTTCCGAGGAAGCGCTGAACCTCGGCGCCGAGTCGCGTCGCCTCCTGTTGCAGCGCCGAGGCCGAGGCGAGGACGCGGGTCGCGGCCTCTCCCGTCTGTTCCGCGGCGCCGGCCACGCCGGCGATGTTCGTTGTCACCTCGCCGGTGCCGCCGGCGGCCTGGTTCACGTTGCGCACGATCTCCTGGGTCGCTGCGCCCTGCTGCCCCACGGCATCCGTCAAGGCGACCACCACCGCGTCGATCTCGGTGATGCGCCCGGCGATCGCCCCGATGGCGGACACGGCCTGATGGGTCGAGCCCTGGATCCGGCCGATCTGCTGGGTGATCTCCTCCGTCGCTCGGGCGGTCTGGCCGGCGAGCGCCTTGACTTCGGCGGCGACGACCGCGAAGCCGCGGCCGGCCTCGCCGGCCCGGGCCGCCTCGATCGTGGCGTTGAGCGCGAGCAGGTTGGTCTGGCCGGCGATCGACGAGATCAGGCCGACCACGTCGCCGATGCGCGCGTTGGCCGCGCTCAGGTCATGGACCAGGGTGGTCGTCCGCTCCGCCTCGCTCACCGCGGCGTGCGCCAGGCCGGCCGCGCCCTGGACCTGCCGGCCGATTTCCTGCACCGACTGGCCGAGTTCCTCGGCCGCCGCCGCCACGGTGGCGACATTGCACGCCGCCTCCTCGGCCGCGGTCGCCACCGCGAGCGACCGGGTCGCCGTCGCGCCGGCGGTGCCGGACATGGCCCGGGCCGTGGCCTGCAGGTCCGTCGCCGCGCCCGCCACCAGGGCGACGATGCCGCCCACCGCTCCCTCGAAATCATCGGCCATCGTCCGCATCGTGGCCTTCCGCCGCGTCTCCGCGTCGGCCCGGGCCTCGGCGGTCTCGGCCTCCAGGGCCCGGCTGTGGATGAGGTTGTGGCGAAACACCTCGACGCCCCGGGCGACGGCCCCGATCTCGTCGCGGCGTCCGAGATCCGGAATCGCCGCGGCGGCGTCGCCGGCGGCCAAGCGGTTGATCGCGGCGGTCATCCGGTCGAGAGGCTGGGTGACGCCCCGCACGACCACGACGGCGCCGAGCCCGGTCAGCAGGACGATCCCCGCCATCAGGGCCGCATTGACCGCGAAGGCGCGGCTCGCCTCCGTCTCCATCGTCCCGGCGACCAGGGCGAGCTGCATCACCGCCTGGCTCGCGATGGCCTGCAGCGTATCGAGGGCCGGCACCACCACCCGGGCGTAGCCGTCATTGGTCAGGGCCGTCGCGTACTGGCCGGTGACCGCCTCCAGCAACGGGCCCACCATTTCGCCGTGTGCGCCGCCGAAATAGGTCGATCGGGCCGCCGCCGAGACGGCCTTGAGCGCCGCGCCGTCCGGCAGCTGGCGCACGGCATGCTCCACCTGCTGGAACAGCGCCTCCGCCTGGCCGCGCCGGACGAGGATGGCGGTCGCTTCCTGCCGCGTCAGCGGCTGCTGGGCGGCGACGGTCCGGGCGAGCGAACTGGCGGCATTGCCGGCGATGTCGCGGACGATCCAAGCCTTGCGCCGGATCTCGATCAGGTCGGGCAGCCCGCGGTCTCCGGCCCGGATCGGACGCTCGATGGCATCGGCGAGGGTGCCCAGCATGGCCAGCATCGCCGGGATATGGGCCGAGAGGTCCGCGATGAGCCTGGGATCGCGCTCGCCGCGGGGGCGCATCGCCTGGCGGTCGACCTCGCCGCGCAACTCGCGGAGCCTGCCATGGGCCGCCGTCGCCTCACCAAGGTTGAACCGCTCCGGGCCGAGCCGGCGGAGTCGCTCGAAGGCATCGTCGATCCCCCGATCGACCTCGCCGCGCCGTGCCGCCATCTGGGCGACGTTTGTGGGCGCGGCCTGTCCCTCGGCCCTCAGGATCCCGATCGCATAGCTCATTTCGTAGCGCAACGCATTCATGATGTTGAGCACGAGCTCGTCGATCTTCGCCAGACCCGCGATCTCCTCCGATGCCGTCCAGGCCTGGCGCGATTGCAGCAGGTCGTGCGCGAACGCGCCGAGTGAGATGCACGAGAATACCGCCATGATGGCGACCAGCTTGGATTTGAGAGACAAGGAACGAACCCCCGGCGCATCCATGATAAAGTTGTTTATGCAGCGTAGTACTCAAGCTTCGCCTCGGACGCTGCGGGAGCGAGAGTTTGGCAAGCGTGCGGAGGGCGGTCCTGAGAACCTTAGGATTAAGTATGCTCGGCAAGGATTAATGAAATGACGCAGGGGCAGGTCCCCTGCTCGACCGGAGCACGGAATGTCCGGTCGAGGCGGCAAGGGGCGGAATCCGGCCGGGCTCTCGGTCGAGGGCGTCGGCCCGATGTCCGGCGCTGCCGCCGGGAAGGCCGGGGCGCCTGCCGGGGGCAGGCCGGAATCGTCGGGCCATCCCCTCCTCAGGCGACGTCGAGACCCAGGTCGACGATCGGCGCGCTGTGGGTGATCCACCCCGTCGAGATCAGGTCGACCCCCGTCGCCGCGACGGCGCCGACCGTCTCGCGGCTGATCCGGCCCGAGGCCTCGCTGACCGCCCGCCCGTCGATCATCGCCACCGCCCGGCGCAAGGTCTCCGGATTCATGTTGTCGAGGAGGACCGCGTCGGCGCCGACCGCGAGGGCCTCCTCCAGCTGCGCCAGGGTATCGACCTCGACCTCGATCTTGACGAGGTGCCCGACCCCGGCCCGCGCCCGCCGCACCGCCGGGGCGACGCCGCCGGCCACCGCGACGTGGTTGTCCTTGATCAGCACTGCGTCGTCGAGGCCGAAGCGGTGGTTGGCGCCGCCACCCGCCCGGACCGCGTGCTTCTCGAGGATCCGCAGGCCCGGCGTGGTCTTGCGGGTGCAGACGATGCGGGCCTTGCCGTGGGGCCGGGCCGCCTCCACCAGTGCGGCGGTGGCGGTGGCGACGCCCGAGAGGCGGCAGAGCAGGTTGAGGGCGACGCGCTCGGCCGAGAGGATCGCCCGGGCCGGGCCGTCGAGGGCGATCACCGCCTCGCCGGGCGCGATCCGGCTGCCGTCCGGCCGCAGCACCCGGACCGTCACGGCCGGGTCGAGGAGCGCGAAGGCGAGAGAAGCGGCCTCGGTGCCCGCGACCGTGCCGTCCTGTCGGGAGACGATCGCGCCGGAGAACCGCGCCTTGGCTGGCACGATGCTGTCGGTGGTGAGGTCGCCGGCCCGCCCGAGGTCTTCGAGCAGGGCGGCCCGCACGATCGGCTCGACCATCAGGCGGGGCAGGGGAGGAGGAAGGGGTGAGTCGGTCATCGGGCCTCCTGAGGGATGGGGCCGGCGACGGCCTCCGCCGTCGCCAGGGCCTGGGCCAGGGTGATCTCGGTGGACCGGGGCGCGGCCTGACCCGGATGGTCGGCGCGCCAATGGGCGCCGCGGCTCTCCCGACGGTCGAGGGCGGCGACCGCGACCAGCAGCCCCGCCACGGCCTCCGCCGAGCCGGCCCGGGCGAGGGCGGCGAGCCGAGCCACCGCCCGGGCGAGCCCGGCGGCATCGCGCACCAGCCCGACCTCCGCCTCCATCAGGGCGCGGATCTCCGGCAGCGCGTCCAGGGCGGGAACGACATCCGGGGCGCGGCCAGGGCCGGCGGCGCGGGCCTCCCCGCCACGGATGTCCGCCGCGATCCGCTCCGCGAAGGCCATCGCTTCGAGGAGCGAGTTGCTGGCCAGCCGGTTCGCCCCGTGCAGGCCGGTCGCCGCGACCTCGCCGCAGGCCCACAGGCCCGGGAGCGAGGCGCGCCCGCGCCCGTCCACCCGGATCCCGCCCATGTGGTAGTGGGCCGCCGGCCGCACCGGGATCGGCGCCACGGCCGGGTCGAGCCCGGCCGCCCGGCACAGGGTGGCGACCGTCGGGAAGCGGCGGGCGACGTCGAGGCGGCGGGCGTCGAGGAAGACCGCCTCGCCCCGGCCGGTCCGCAGGGCGATCGCCCGGGCGACCACGTCCCGGGGCGCCAGTTCGGCCCCGGCAATCCCGGCCATCACCCGGCCGCCCCCGGCATCGACCAGGACCGCCCCCTCGCCGCGCAGGGCTTCGGTGGCGAGCGGCAGGGGGAGCGGGATGGCCCCCCCGGTGCGCACCGCGATCGCCGTCGGGTGGAACTGCACGAATTCGGGATCGTGCAACACTGCCCCGGCCCGCGCCGCCAGGACGAGTCCGGAGCCGACGGCGCCGGTCGGGTTGGTGGTCGAGCGGTAGAGCCCGCCGAGGCCGCCGGTCGCCAGCACCACCGCCCGGGCCGGCAGGTCGGCCGGGCCCTGCCCGGTGCGGAGGGCGAGGCCGGTCACCCGGCCGTTCCCGTCCTGCATCAGGGCGGTCGCCCGGCCGACCGTCACCGCGATCGACGGGCAGGCGGCGACGATCCGGCCAAGGGTTCTCAGTACCGCCGCGCCGGTCGCGTCGCCCCCGGCCTTCACGATCCGGCGGCGGGAATGGGCGGCCTCCAGGCCGAGCGCGAGAGCGCCCCCGGAATCGCGGTCGAAGGCGAGGCCGAGCCCCGCGAGCCAGTCCACCAGGCCGGGGCCGGCCTCGGCGACGGCGAGCGCCACCCCTGGGTCGCTCAGACCCGCGCCGGCCGCCAGGGTATCGGCGGCGTGGAGGGCCGGGGCGTCGTCGGGCCCGATCGCCGCCGCGATGCCGCCCTGGGCCCAGGCGGTCGCTGTGCCCTCGCCGAGCGGCGCGGCGGTGACGAGCGTGACGGGCAACGGCGCCAGGCGCAGGGCCGTGGCGAGGCCGGCAATGCCGGCCCCGGCCACGACGATTCGATCGGGGCTCACGGCCGCACCGCCAGCATGCGCTCGACGGCGCGCCGCGCCGGAGCGATCAGGTCGTCCGGCACCGTGACCTCGTGGGCCAGCGTCTCCAGGCTGCGCCGGATCTTCCCCAAGCTGATCCGCTTCATATGCGGGCAGAGATTGCACGGCTTGACGAACGCCACGTCCGGATTGCGTAGCGCCAGGTTGTCGGCCATGGCGCATTCGGTGATCATCACCACCTGCGCCGGCCGGCGCGTCTCGACGTAATCCTGCATCGCCGCGGTCGAGCCGGAGAAATCCGCCTCCGCCACCACCGCGGGCGGGCATTCGGGATGGGCCAGCACCGCCACGCCCGGATAGGCTTGCCTCGCCTCGCGGATGTCCTCCGCCGTGAATCGCTCGTGCACCTCGCAATGGCCGGCCCAGGTCAGGATCTCGATGTGGGGCAGGTCGGCCTGGACGTTCTGCGCCAGGTACTCGTCCGGGATCATCAGGACGCGCGGGACGCCGAGCGACTCGACCACCGCCTTGGCATTGCCGGAGGTGCAGCACAGGTCGGATTCCGCCTTCACGGCGGCGGAGGTGTTGACGTAGGTGACCACCGGCACGCCCGGGTGGCGCCGGCGCAGGGCGCGCACATCGGCGGCGGTGATCGACTCCGCCAGCGAGCAGCCCGCCCCGGGATCGGGGATCAGCACGGTCTTGCCGGGATTCAGGATCTTGGCGGTCTCGGCCATGAAGTGGACGCCGGCGAGCACGATCACGTCGGCATCGGTGCGGGCCGCCTCGCGGGCGAGGGCCAGGCTGTCGCCGACGATGTCGGCCACCGTGTGGAAGATTTCCGGCGCCTGATAATTGTGCGCCAGCACCACGGCGTTGCGCGCGCGCTTGAGCGCCTGGATCGCCGCGACGTCCTCGGCGAGAGCGGGCCACTCGATCGCCGGCACGTGGTGGCGCACCCGCTCGTAGAGTTCCGCCGGGGACGGCAGGGCCGTCCGGTCGAGGCATGCCGCGTCCATTCTCGCCTCCCGATATATGCTCACATTGAGCATTTACCCGGCGAGGCTAATCCGCGGAGTCCGGCCTGTCCAGATATGTTGGATCTGAGCATAAGTGCGTCAAGGCGACGCAGATCGCCGCGCCGCTCGCGCCGTCAGCCGGGCCGGCCCGACGGCAATCGGAGACCGGGGACGGGACGCTCCAGCAGCACCTCGCGGCGGAAGCGCATCAGCCGGGCCGGCCGGCCGCCGGTCTCGGCGGTGACGGCCTCGGTCTCCTCGACGAGGCCCTGCTGGGCGACCAGGCGGCGGAAATTCTGCTTGTGCAGCAGCACGCCCGACAGGGCCTCGACCACGCGCTGGAGCTGGCCGAGGGTGAAGGCCGGCGGCATCAGCTCGAACACGACGGGCCGGTACTTGATCTTGCCGCGCAGGCGCCCGAGGGCGGTGGCGAGCATGCGGCGGTGGTCGAAGGCCATCGCCTGCCCGGCGATATGGTCGGAGGCGCCTGCCTCCGGCACGAGGCCGGCCTCGAAGAGCAGCTCGTAGCGCTCCAGCACCCGCTCCTCGTTCCAGCCGCTTCCGGCCGCCCCGAAGGTCAGGCCGATCCGGTCGCTGCGGCGCCGGCCCTGCTCCGGGTCGGTCGCGGCCCCGGCCCAGGCTTCCAGCCGGTCGGTGAGGGCGTCGAGGGCGGGCGGGCGGCCGGCCCGCCGATCCTCGTAGGGGAAGTAGCGGTACCAACTCTGCCAGGTCGCGTCGGCGGCGGGCCGCGCCTCGCGCACCAGGGCCAGGTAGGCGACCGAGAGGGCATGCAGCCCGCCTTCACCCTGGCCGCCCCGCCGGCGGTTGCGGTCGCCGAAGGTGTAGAGCTGCTCGACATAGCCGAGGCTCTGGCCGGTCTGGCGCTCGACCCAGGCCCGCAATCCCCGCTCCAGGGTCGGGTGCGCCGGCTCCAGGGGACCTGCCGGCAGGCCTTCGCCGCGACCATCGGGCTGTCCGGCCACCGGCACGGTCAGCACGCGCGGCTCGTCGAGCGTCGCCGCCAGGATCGCCGCCGCGAGGCCGACCAGGGGGGCCGATACGGTCGGCTCCGGCTCCGTCATCTCCGCTCTCCCGACGATCCGCCCGCGGATTACCACGGTTGCTCACGGTGGGACGACGGGTTGTTAGAGTTCCGTGACGAGATCGTCGGGTGCCGGCGTCAGGCCGGCACCCGCACCGTCGCCCGCAACCCCCCGAGCGGCGAATCGTACAGGGCCACGTCGCCGCCATGCGCCCGGGCGATGTCGAGGGCGATGGCGAGGCCGAGGCCCGAGCCGCCGGCATCCTGGCGGGCGTCGTCGAGGCGCACGAAGGGCTTGAACACCTCCTCGCGCTGCTCGGGGGGAATGCCCGGTCCGTCGTCGTCGATCGAGACGGCCAGCCAGCGCGCCTCCTGGCGGGCGGTGATCGCGATGGTGTCGCCGTAGCGCGCGGCGTTGGCGGCGAGGTTGAACAGGCAGCGCCGGAAGGCGTCGGGCCGGACCGTCACGGTCGACTGGCCCTCCAGCGTCACCTCGGAGACGTGGCCGCCGAGACGCTCCACGTCGGTGCGCACGTCCTCGAGCAGCGCCCGCAGGTCGATGGCCGAGGCCGGCTCGCCGGAATCGCCCTTGGCGAAGGCCAGGTAGGCTTCCAGCATCCGGCTCATCTCGTCGACGTCGCGCTGCAGGTCCTCGATCTCGGGGGTCTGCGGCAGCAGCACCAGGGAGAGCCGGAAGCGGGTGATGATGGTGCGCAGGTCGTGGCTCACCCCGTTGAGCATCGTGGTGCGCTGCTCCATCGCCCGCTCGATGCGCCGCTTCATCTCGATGAAGGCGTGGCCGGCCTTGCGCACCTCGCGGGCGCCGCGGGGACGGAAATCGAGCTCGCGGCCCTTGCCGAAATTCTCGGCCACGTCGGCGAGCCGCAGGATCGGCCGGATCTGGTTGCGCAGGAACAGGATCGCGACGCCGAGCAGCACCAGCGACGAGCCGCCCATCCAGAGCAGGAAGATGTGCGAGTTCGAGGCGTAGGCCTGGCTGCGCCGGGCGATCACCCGCATCACCCCGCCGGGAATCTCGACCCGGATCTCGATCAGGTTGGAGCGCCCGACGGTGTCGATCCAGAACGGCCGGGCGATCTGGCGATGGATCTCGTCGGACAGGGCCTCGTCGAGGAGCGAGAAGAACGGCCGCGGGCCGGGTGCGGGGAGCTTGGCGCCCTCCAGGATGTCGATGTCGAGGTTCAGGCGCTCGCCGGCGATCCGCTCCAGGGTCTCGGAGCCCTTCTCCTGCGGATAGCTCTCGTAGATGTCGATCAGCGCCGCGATGTCCGCGGTCACCGCGGCCGAGAGGCGCCGGGTCACCAGCTGCCAGTGCCGCTCCATGAAGGTGTAGGCGATCACCGATTGCAGCAGCACCATCGGGGCGATGATGATGATGAGCGAGCGGGCGTAGAGCCCCTTCGGCAGCCGGTCGCCGATCACGCGGCCGAGCCGGCGCCAGGCCCGCCGGGGCGTCGGCAGCGTCCCGGCGAGGGTGGGGGTTGGCACCCGTCTAGTCCAGGACCAGCCGGTAGCCGACGCCGCGCACGGTCTGCACGTAGCGCGGGTTGGCCGGGTCGTCCTCGATGCGGCGGCGCAGGCGGTTCATCTGCACGTCGACGGTGCGCTCGTTGGCGGCGCCGTTGGTGCCGGTCAGCGCGTCGCGCTCGACGTTGCCGCCGCGGGCGAGCGCCAGGATGGTCAGGAGCTCGCGCTCGCGCTCGGACAGGCGGATCGCCTCGTCGTCGCGGGTCAGCTCGCCGCGCTCGATGCGGAACTGGAACGGCCCGAAGCGCACCGCGTCGAGGGGGACGGCCGCGCCGTCGGCCGGCCCGCGGGCGTTGCGGCGCAGGATGTTGTTGAGGCGCAGGATCAATTCCCGCGGCTCGAACGGCTTCGGCAGGTAGTCGTCGGCGCCGATCTCGAGCCCGGTGACCCGGTCGTTCGGGTTCGAGCGGGCGGTCAGCATCAGGATCGGCACCTGCGAGGTCAGGCGGATCTGGCGGGCATAGTCGAAGCCGGTCTCGCCCGGCATCATCACGTCGAGCACCACCGCGTCGAAGACGAGGCTGCGGCCCCGCGCCCGCGCCTCGGCGGCGCTCGCCGCCGCCGTGACCCGGTAGCCGTTCTCGCCGAGGAAGCGGGCGAGCAGGTCGCGCAGGCGGCGGTCGTCGTCGACCACCAGGATGTGCGGGGCGTGGTCGGGCAGCTCGGCCCGGGGCGCGACGGCGGGATCGGCGCTCACGGCTTCACCTTCGAGTCGGGGCCACCGCCGGCGATCAGCCGGCTCACCGCCGGGCGCTCCTCCGGCTCGATCATCGCCAGCAGGAACCGGCTCGCCGGGTCGCGCAAGGCCGGGCCCGCCTCGGCGAGCGCCCGGCGCACCCGCTCGCCCTGGACGCCGGCGAGGCGCTGGGCGAGCGCGCGGCCGTCCGGCGTGCAGGTGAGGAGGCGGTGGCGCCGGTCGCTCGTGCCGGTGCGCTGCGCGATGTAGCCCTGCTCGATCAATTCCTTCAGCACCCGGTTCAGGCTCTGCTTGGTGATCCGCAGGATATCCAGGAGTTCGGCGATGGTGAGGCCGGGATGCCGGTCGACGAAGTGCAGCACCCGGTGATGGGCGCGGCCGAAGCCGTACTCGGCCAGGATGCGGTCCGGATCGGCGACGAAGTCGCGATAGGCGAAGAACAGAAGCTCGATCAGGTCGTAGCTCGGCGCCTCGGCGGCATCCCCTTGATCCATCGGCGACGGGGCGTCGCCTGCCTCCCGCAGATCCTCGTTGGCGGCGTCCGGGATGGGGGCCGGACGGGTCCGGGCGGCCTGGGTCACGGGTCGCACCTCTTGGCGGGAGAGGGCCTTCGAGGGCCCTCGTCATTTATGTCAGTCTTGTTGACATATCTCAGCCTCGTTGATAGGCGTCAACCCCGCCGGCGAAACGAACGAACGCCCCGCGTCCCGTTCAAGCACGAACGTTGCGCGAGAACCAGCCAGGCGGAAACGAACGCATACGAGGATCATCGTCATGTCCGTCATTCCCTTCGACCAGCGTGAAGGCCACATCTGGTTCGACGGCCGCATGGTGCCGTGGGCGGACGCGAAGATTCACGTACTCAGCCACGGCCTGCATTACGGCTCCTGCGTGTTCGAGGGCGAGCGGGCCTATGGCGGCGAGATCTTCAAGTGCACCGAGCACTCGGCGCGGCTGCGCCGCTCGGCCGAGCTCCTCGACTTCGAGGTCCCGTACTCGGTGGCCGAGATCGACGCCGCCAAGAAGCTCGTGCTGAAGGAGAGCGGCCTGCAGGAGGCCTATCTCCGTCCGGTTGCCTGGCGCGGCTCGGAGATGATGGGCGTGTCGGCGCAGCACAACACCATCCACCTCGCCATCGCGGCGTGGGAATGGCCGAGCTACTTCGACCCGGCGACCAAGATGAAGGGCATCCGCCTCGACCTGGCCGATTACCGCCGGCCCGATCCGCGCACCGCGCCGTCGGCCTCGAAGGCGGCGGGCCTCTACATGATCTGCACGATCTCCAAGCACCGGGCCGAGAACAAGGGCTATGCCGACGCCCTGATGCTCGACTGGGAGGACAACGTCGCCGAATGCACCGGCGCCAACGTGTTCTTCATCCAGAACGGGGTGATCCACACGCCGGCGGCCGACCGCTTCCTCAACGGCATCACCCGCCAGACCGTGATCGAGCTGGCCAAGCGCCGCGGCTACGAGGTGGTCGAGCGGCGCATCCGCCCCGAGGAGATGGCGGGCTTCTCCGAGTGCTTCATCACCGGCTCGGCCGCCGAGGTCACCCCGGTCTCGGAGATCGCCCAGTACCGCTTCACCCCGGCCGCGATGACCGCGACCCTGATGGACGACTACGCCGCCGAGGTGCGGCCGCGCGCCCAGGCCGCCTGAATGGGGGCCGCCTGACCCGCGCGACGACGACCGCGTGACGCGAAGGCCCCGGGCGGGAGACCGCCCGGGGCCTTCGCGCGTGTGGAACCGCGGTTTTGCGGGGACAAGCCGTCCCTGCGACGGTCGGGCCGGGAACGCGGGCCGGGTCTTCCCCGTTGTCTAGCTGGAACATTAAGAGAACACGGGAAGCCCTGATGACCGCCAAGACCGCCAAGAAGGCCGAGACCCGCGAGGCCGAAGCCCACGAGACCGAGAACCCGAAGCAGGATCCCAAGGACACCTCGAACCGCATCAAGGATCCGAAGGACTGGACCACCGGCTCGGAGCCGATGACCGGAGCGCAGGCCTCCTACCTCAAGACGCTGGCCGAGCAGGCCAAGGACGACGACGCCTTCGACCCCGACCTCGACAAGGCCGAGGCCTCGCAGCGCATCGACGCCCTGCGCAAGGAGACCGGCAAGGCCTGAGGGCGCACGCGATCCGCCCTTGCCGAGTCCCGCAGGGCCGCCGCGTCGCGGCCCTGCGCCGGGCGGTCTTTCGGCAGATTGTGCCCCTGCCGCAGGGGCACGCCGGAAAATTCCGCGGTCGCATTAACGGCTGATGAGGAGGTGCTGCCGCAATGTCCGCCACGGCGGTTCGTGGGGGCTTGGCGTGCAGGGCAGATCGCGGGAAGGGGATGCGCTCCGGCGCTTCCGACGTGACCAGTCCGGCACGACGGCGATCGAGTATGCGCTGATCGCCGGGCTGATCTTCCTCGCCCTGACCACCGCGCTCTCGGCTTACGGAGACACGGCCGGTAGCCTGTACAACAACCTGAGCACGCGCTTCCTCGCCGCGCTGAAGTAAACGGATCGCCCGCTACTCGGCGGCCATCCCGAGATTGTCGAGGCATTGCCGGATCTGCCCGGCCAGGATGTCGGCCAGTGGGTTCGGTTCGCCGGTGCGGTGGCGCATCAGCCCGATGCGGCAGCCCGGCAGGCCCGCGAAGCCGTCCGACGGCCCGAGGACCCGCATGCCGGCGCGGACCGCGCTCTCGGGCAGGACCGAGACCGCCAGCCCGGCCAGCACCGCCGCGCCGACCGCGGTCGAGTTCCAGCTCACGAACAGGATCCGGCTCTGGCGCCCGCCGCGCTCCAGGGTCTCGATCGCGGCCCGGCGCCAGTTGCAATCCGGTCGGCCAAGGGCGAGCGGCACCGGCTCCTCGGTGTGCACCGCATGGCGGCTCGAGGTGACCCAGAGCAGGGCCTCGGTGCGGATCGTCTCGACGTTGCGCCGTCCCTTGGCCTCCGTGACGATGGCGAGGTCGATGTCGCCGTCGGCGATCCGGTCGGCCAGCATGTCGGTCGGCTCGCACACCACCGTGACCTCGGCCCGCGGATGGGTGCGGGCGAAGCGCCCGAGGATCTCCGGCAGGTAGCGGTCGGCGTAGTCGTCCGGCAGGCCGAGACGCACCCGGCCGACGAGGTCGCCCTCGTCGAAGGTCGCCAGACACTCGGTCTGCAGCCGCACGATGCGCCGGGCGTAATCGAGCAGGCGCTCGCCGTCGTCGGTCAGCCGCACCCCGCGGCCGGCCTTGGCGAAGATCTCGCGCCCGAGCCGCTCCTCGAGCCGCTTCATCTGCATCGAGACGGCGGATTGCGTCTTGTGGACGGCCTCCGCCGCGCGGGTGAACGACCCGCTCTCGGCGATCGCCACCAGGGTCCGGAGCTGGTCGCTGTCGAGGGGGTGCACCGGCGCGCTCCATCATCAATCCCTGTGATGTGACACATCTCAAGCATTCGCTCAACGCATCGGCCAAGCGCGGCTATGAGAGGGCCAGCGGAAGAGCGAGGCCGGCGCAGACGAGGTTCGCCGAATGCTCCCGCGGGAGACCACGATGACGATCAGCTACGCCCCCCTGTATGGCGCCCTCTCGCTCGCCTTCGGCTATGGCCGCAAGGCCGCGCAGATCGTGGCCCGGATCGTCACCCTGTGGATCAACCGCCGCGCCGCCTACCGCCTCGCCGAACTCGACGACCGCGCGCTGAAAGACATCGGCCTCACCCGCAGCGACGTGGAGGGCGTGCTCGATCTGCCGTTCCGGCAGGACCCGACCCTTCCCCTGGTGCATCGACGCCGCGCGCGGCGCCAGCCCCCGCCGCCGGCCGTGAGCCTGCGCGTCGCCGCCCGGAACGGGCGGGCGGTGGAGGGGAGGGGGGCGTGAGCCCTCCGCGGGGCTCCTGATCGAGGATCCCGGTCGTCGTCCCCATTCCGTTCGCGGCCCGACCGACGAAGGACCGCGGCCGGACTCACGGGATGAGGCCGCTCGCACGGTAGGCCGCCACGACGTCGTCATAGAGGGCGACGTCGTGGCGGCCATGCGCGATCATCTGCGCGCCCGACACCGCCGCGAACACGGCCGCGGCGCGCGGCCGGAAGTCCGCCGGATCGCCGGTGCCCTGGAGCGCCAGCACCCGGGCGATCCAGCTCTCGTTCATCTCGCCCCACCGGAGGATCTCGGCGCAGATCTCGGCCGGAAGCTCGTTGCGCTCCGCCGACAGCATCCCGGCGAGGCACAGGCGGTTGCCGTTCAGGAGCGTGGCCCGGAACATATCGGTGTAGTGGCGCATCAGGGCGCCGGGTTCGGTGCCCGCCTCCAGCAAACCCTCCAGGAAGGCCGCATAGCGGTCGATGTAGCGGCCGAGGATCGCCTCGCCCAGATCCCCCTTGGTCGGGAAGTAGTAGTGGATGCTCGCGCTCTTGATGCCGACATCCTTGGCCAGCTCGCGGAAGCTCAGGCCGCCATAGCCCAGATCCTGCACCGTGAGCCGCGCGGATTCCATGATCCGCTCCCTGGTGTCGCCGGCCATCCCCGATCCCTCGCTACCTGACGATAGATAGGCTTTGACAGGCGGGGCGTGAAGCCCCTATGTCTCCGCCACCTACCTGACGACAGATAGATGATCACGAGGATGCCCCGATGACGGACAAGCCCCGCCTCTTCACCTCGCCCTCGGCCTTCCCGAATCCGCAGCGCCTGCGCCTGTTCCTGCACGAGAAGGGCATTGCCGACCAATTCGAGGAGCACGTCTACGACATGGCGCCCGGCGGCGAGCAGCGGCAGTGGCGCCACCTCAAGATGAACCCGTGGGGCGAGACGCCGACCCTGCGCCTCGCCGACGGCAGCATCCTGTCCGAGACCGCCGCGATCGTCCGCTACCTCGACCAGAGCGTCCCGGGGCGCCGCATCATGGGCGAGACGCCGATGGAACAGGGCCTCGACGCGATGTGGGACAACCGCATCTGGGTCCACATCCTCTACCGCATCACCACGATGTTCCACGTCATGCACCAGGGCCTCGGGCCGAAGCTCGAACTGACCCACAACCCGGCCTGGGGCGAGCATTGCCGCAAGGAGGCGCTGGCCCATGCCGGGCTCGTCGACCGGCACCTCGCCGACGGTCGCGACTGGCTGCTCGGCGGCGAGCAGCCGACCTTCTCGGACATCACCCTGGCGACGGCGGTGGCGTTCTCGAAGTTCCCGGTGAACGCGACGCCGCTCGACGAGCGGTTCGAGCACATCGATGCGCTCTGGCGGCGCTGGCAGACGCGCCCGGCATTCCAGGCGGCGTATGCCGACCGCAACAGCGGCGTCGCGGAGCTCGACGGCGCGAAGTGAGGGCATCAGCGCCTGTTCGAGCGAGCCGCCGATGACGATGGAGGGTTTCACATCGGCCAGCCCGCTCGCGCAGGCGCCGACCGTTCGGCCTCGGCCGAGCCCTCCCCCCCGGGCCACGACACCGGCAGCTCGTCCACACGGCGGATCGCCGCCGAGCCGCGGACGGTCAGCGGTCGATCCGGGCGCAGGTCGGGGAGCCGGCGCGTGAGCGCACGCAGGCCCTCCTCCAGCTCGATGCGGGCCAGCGCCTCGCCGAGGCAGCGATGCACGCCGCCGCCGAACACCATGTGCCAGCGCGGATGGTCGGTCCGGCGGATGTCGAAGACGTCCGGATCCGCGTAGAGGGCCGGGTCGCGCATCGCCGACAGCGTCGAGAGGGAGAGCAGGGCGCCCGCGGGCAGCACGGCGCCGTCGAGCGGGATGTCGGACAGGGCGAAGCGCGGGAACGACCCGACCGCCGGCTCGAAACGCAGGGCCTCGGCCACCGCGCCCGGGATCAGCCCCTCGTCGCGGCAGACCGCCTCCCATTGCGACCGGTGGGCGAGCAGCAGGCCGGTCTGGATCGCCAGCGCCGCGCGCGTGGTGTCGCTGCCCGCCACGATCAGCGAGACGATCTGCATGCGCGCCTCCGCGGCGGCCTCCGGATCGTCCTCGTCGATCGACGGCAGCAGGGCCGAGATCAGGTCGTCCCGCGGGGCGCGGCGGCGTTCCGCGACGAGATCCTCGACGTAACCGAGGAGCCGGCGCGCCGCCTCGTCGGCCTCGGGGTACTCCGCGGGGGTCCAGGCCGAGGTAAGGGCGCGGGACATCGCGTAGACCCACGCCGTGAAGTCCGGCACGTCGCGCGCGGGCAGGCCGAGGATCAGCGCGATCGCCCGGGCGGGGAGGGGCGCGGCGTAGTCGGCGAGCAGGTCCATCCGGCCACGGGGCTGGTGCTCGGCCAGCAGCGCCTCGGCGAGGTCGCGGATGCGGGGGCGCAAGGACGCCACGACCTGGAACGCGAAGGTCCGGGCGATCGGGGCGCGCCGGCGCCGGTGAACCTCGCCGTTCGACAGGAGCACCGTCTGCCGGAAGAACTCGAACAGCGGCCCCGCCGTGATGCCGCGCAGCCGCGCGAATTCCGTCTCGACCTGCCGCGTGCGCGGATCCGTGACGAGGGCCTGCACGTCACGCGCCCGCAGCACCATGACGGCGCCGTCGTCGGTCCGGATGCACGGCACGGCGGCGCGATGGCGCGCGAGCACGGCGTGGGGGTCGGCCTCCAGCACGGCGCGGGGGACGGTCGCGAGGTCCGTCGGCATCCCCTCCGGGGTGGCAGCCTGGGTGGATGCGGCCATCGTTGCCCTCCGGCATGGATCCGGTCAGCGTCGTCGGCCAGACCGAATCAGACGTCAGTGTGCGATGTCGAGCGATGCGCGTCCGGTGCGAAATGACGCGTGCGGTGCAGGGGAGGGCGTGGGAACCCCGGGGCGCCCGCGCGGCTCGCCGGTCGGGCCGCCGGGATCTCCGTCGGAAAGCCAGCGAGCTGCATGGTGCATCTCTGCTCACGTTCTTGTTTTTCCGTCATCTCCAGTGCCGCAGCGGCGCTCGTCACGGATCGGAGGTCGCGTCCTGCAAGGGCGTGCCGGTCGGCTGTGACGGCGCCCGCCCCTGTCCTTCGCTGGGCGGCTCCGTGTCAGCGTCGGGATTTGTCACTACCTCCCGCCGCTCCAGCACCCCCACGACCCGGAACGCCAGCACCAGCCCCACCACGCCGAACAGGGCCGAGCCGATGCCCATCCCGGCCATCGCTCCTTCCGGTCCGGCGAGGCGCGCGCCGAGCCAGGCCGTCGGCATGGTGCCCAGCGTCGCCCGGCCCCAGTTGAGGGCGCTGGCCGTCAGCGGGAAGCCGAGATTGTTGAACGAGGCGTTCCCCAGGAAGAGGAGCCCGTTGAAGAACCAGATCGCCCCGCCGGCGAGGCAGAAGAAGCCGAGGAGGTCGGCGCCGGCGCCCGAAAGCCCGAACAGGGCGGTGAGCGGACCGCGGCCGAGGAGAAGGGCGAGCCAGACCGCCGCGATGTAGAGGCCGGTGACGAGCGCGGCGTCGCGCAAGGTCGCCCGCATCCGGTCGAAGCAGCCGGCGCCCCAGTTCTGGCCGAGGATCGGCCCGACGGCGCCCGAGAGCGCGAACAGCCCGCCGAAGGCGACCGGCACCATCCGGTCGACCACGGCGTTGCCGGCGACCGTCGCGGTGCCGAACCCCGCCATGACATGGGCGAGGAAGGCGCTCGCCACGGGGGGGGCGAGGTTGGTGAGCACGGTGGGGAGCGCCACGCGCAGGATCGGCCCGGCATCCGCCACGACCGCCGGAAGGCTCGGCCGCGCCACCATCCGGTGGACCCGGACCGCGCCGGAATATCCCACCCAGGCGAAGGCGAGGCGGGCGATGACGATCGTGACGGCCGCCCCCTCGACGCCGAGATGGAGGCCGAAGATCAGCAGCGGATCGAGCAGGGCGGTGACGGCGGCGCCGGCGAGCGTCACGTTCATGGCGCGCCGCGCGTCGCCCACCGCCCGCAGCACGCCCGAGAACCCCATGCCTAGCGCCATCAGCAGGCTCGACGGCAGGGCGATCCACAGGAAGGTCCGGGCCGCCGGCACCGTCTCGGGGCTGGCGCCGATCAGGGTCAGGAACGGCCCCAGCAGCGGCAGCAGGAGCGCCGTCACGAGCGCGGAGGCGGCCACCGCCAGCACCAAGGACGAGGCGGCGAGACGGCGCGCCTCCCCGACATCGCCGCGACCGAGCGCCCGCGAGACCAGGGCCCCGACCGCGATCATCATACCGATATTGATCGAGACCGCGAAGATCTGGACGATGGTGGCGAAGCCCACCGCCGCCGTCAGGACCGGGTCGCCGAGCCGCGCGATGTAGAGCAGCGACAGGAGGTCGACGACGAAGATCGCCATCAGGCCGAGCGAGCCCGTCGCCCCCATCACCACGACGTGGCGCAGCGTCGAGCCGGTGACGAAATGGGCGGGCGGAGCGCCGGCGGAGCGCGGCGCCTCACCCATCGGCGCCGGCCCGCTCGCGGGCGATGATGTCCTCGGTCTCCGGGTTGAGGCCGTGCGAGGCGTGGAGCGGCGCGGTCAGGGGCTCGGGCTTGATCCGCACCAGGCTGCGCAAGGGGTCGGCGCGGTCGAGGGGCTCGCCGGCCTGCTGCAGCACCAGCCGGGCGAGGTCGCGCTTGCGCACGTCGTCGACCGTGCGCGCCGCCTCCTCGGACGAGAGGCCCAGCGCCTCCAGGGTGGCGCGGCCGAAGGCGAGCGCCGATTCGAAGGTCTCGCGGATCTGGTAATCGACGTCGCGGCCCATCGCCTCGATCGCCTGGACCCGGTCGAACACCCGCACGTAGGTGCGGGCGGCCGGGAACTCGGCGTGGACGAGGTCGACGATCTTCAGCGTCGCTTCCGCGTCGTCGATGCAGATGCACACCACCTCGGCCTTGCCGGCGCCCGAGGAGCGCAGCACGTCGAGGCGGGTGCCGTCGCCGTAATAGACCCGGAAGCCGAAGCGGGCGGCGCTGCGGATCTGCTCGACGTCCTTGTCGATCACCGTGACGCTCAGGCCCTGCGCCAGCAGCACCTGGTTGAGGATGTGGCCGAAGCGGCCGAAGCCGATCACCAGCACCCGCGCCTCGGCGCCCTCGATCGCCTCCGGCTCCGGTTCGAGCGGGGCGGTGGTGCGCCGCGCCAGCACGCCGTCGAGGACCTTGGCGCCGATCGGCCCGATCAGCATGGTGATGGCGGCGAGCGCGATGGCGAGCCGCCCCGACGGCCCGTCGACGAGGCCGAGCTCCTGGCCGACCGGCAGCAGCACGAAGGCGAACTCGCCCGCCGGCGCCAGCACGGCGGCGCCGCGCAAGCCGTCGATCCAGGACGAGCCGAACAGCCGGAACAGTCCGGCGACCAGCGCGACCTTGATCAGGATCGCCGCCACGGTCGCGGCGGTGAGGCCGAGCCAGTTCTGCGCCACGAGGCCGAGGTCGATCGACATGCCGACGCTCATGAAGAACAGGCCGAGCAGCATGCCGCGGAACGGCTCGATATCGGCCTCGAGCTGGTGGCGGAAGTTCGATTCGGCGAGCAGCAGCCCGGCGAGGAACGCCCCCATCGCCATCGACAGCCCGACCTCCTCCATGATGAGCGCGGTGCCGAGCACGACGAGGAGCGCCGCTGCCGTCATCACCTCGCGGGCGCCGCTGGCGGCGAGCAGGCGGAAGAACGGGTTGAGGCCGTAGCGGCCGACCAGCACCACCCCGATCACCGCCGCGACCGCCGTGCCGGCCGATTGCAACGCCGCGCCGAGCCAGGCCTCGCCTCCCGCTCCCGTCCCGGTCTGGGCGATCAGCGGCAGGAGCGCCAGGATGCCGACGATCGACAGGTCCTGGAACAGCAGCACCGCGAAGGCCCGCTGGCCGTAAGGCGCCGCGAGGTCGCGCCGTTCCTCGAGGAGCTGCAAGGCGACCGCGGTCGCCGAGAGGGCGAGCGCGATGCCGATCACCGTGGCGGCCCCGCCCGACAGGCCGGTGAGGAAGCCGAGGCCCCCGAGCGCCAGGGCGCAGAGCCCGAGCTGCAGCGTGCCGAGCCCCAGGATGTCGCGCCGGAGCGAGATCAGCCGCGAGATCTCCAGTTCCAGCCCGACGATGAACAACAGGAGCACCACCCCGAGTTCCGAGACGCTGCGGGCGGTCTCCGGCTCGGTGATCAGCGACAGTCCCGACGGGCCGATGACGACGCCGGCCACGAGGTAGCCGAGCACCGCGCTCTGCCCGAGCAGGCGGAAGATCGGCACGCCGATCACCGCGGCGGACAGGAAGGTCAGGACCGGCGGAAGGAAGCTGGCGTGGTCGGCGGCGGTCGCCATCGCGCGGAGATCTCCCGGGTTCGAGGTCGGCTTAAGCCCTCCCTTACCCCGATCGCGGCCATCGGCCTAATGCGGGTTCGCGGCCCGCTCGCGGGTGGGGCACGCATCGGCCGCAGGGGAGCTGTCGCTCGCGCGCGCTTTGGATCGGCGCGATTGCGTGGCACAAGAGGTTGACAGGGACCGCCCCGCCTCGCCACATCCCGGATCATGAGCGCCTCCGTGAACCAGACCGACGCCGGTGCCGCCGCGCCCGCGAAGCCGCCCCTCGAGATCCTCCTCTGCGCGCCGCGCGGCTTCTGCGCCGGCGTGGTGCGGGCCATCGACGTCGTCGAGCGGGCCCTCGCCCTCTATGGGCCACCCGTCTACGTGCGGCACGAGATCGTGCACAACAAGTACGTGGTCGAGAGCCTGAAGCGCAAAGGCGCGGTCTTCGTCGCCGAGCTCGACGAGGTGCCGGACGGCAAGGCCCCGGTGATCTTCTCCGCCCACGGCGTGGCGAAGACCGTGCCGCAGAACGCCGTCGCCCGCGGTCTCACCACCATCGACGCGACCTGCCCGCTGGTGACCAAGGTCCACCGCGAGGCCGAGATCCACCACAAGCGCGGCCGCCACGTGCTGCTCGTCGGCCATTCCGGCCACCCGGAGGTCGTCGGCACCATGGGCCAGCTGCCCAAGGGCTCGATCACCCTGGTGGAGGACATCGAGCAGATCGAGGCCCTGGAGCCCGAGACCCGCGACAACCTCGCCTGGGTGACCCAGACCACCCTCTCGGTCGACGACACCCACCACATCGTCGAGGCGCTGAAGCACAAGTTCCCGAAGATCGTCGGCCCGCACAAGGACGACATCTGCTACGCCACCACCAACCGCCAGGAGGCGGTGAAGCAGGTCGCTCCGCTCGTCGACGCGCTGATCGTCGTCGGCTCGTCGAACTCCTCGAACTCGCAGCGCCTGCGCGAGGTCGCCGAGCGGGTCGGCTGCCCGATCACCCGGCTCGTCAACCGCGCCGAGGACCTGGATTGGGAGGCCTTCTCCAACATCCGGCGGCTCGGCCTCACCGCCGGCGCCTCGGCCCCCGAGGTGCTGGTCGAGGAGATCATCGACGCCTTCGCGACCCGCTACGAGGTCACGGTCGACACCGTCTCGACCACGACCGAGGACATGGTCTTCCCGCTGCCGCGCGAGCTGCGCAGCGAGGCGGCCGAATAAGGTCGGTTCCTTCCGCCGGTCGGTTTGCAGAATGAGGCGCGGTCCCCCCTCCCATCACGGGAGAGGGGGACCGCGCCTTTATTCGGAGCGCCGGCGTCCCGTCATCTCCATCCATTTCCAGAGCGAAGCAGAACGGCCGTGGCGGTCTATACCGAGGTTCCGGACGAGGCGCTGGCCGCCTTTCTCGCCGCCTACGAGATCGGCGATCTCCTGTCCTACAAGGGCATCGCCGAGGGGGTGGAGAACACCAACTTCATCCTCCACACCACGACCGGCTCGTACATCCTGACGCTCTACGAGAAGCGGGTGAAGCTGGACGACCTGCCGTTCTTCCTCGGCCTGATGGAGCATCTGGCCGCGAACGGCCTTGCCTGCCCGCAGCCGATCCGCACCCGCGACGGCACCACCCTCGGCACGCTCTGCGGCCGGCCCGCGGTCATCGTGTCGTTCCTGGAGGGCGTCTCGGTGCGCCGGCCGGAGGTGCGGCATTGCCGGGCGCTCGGCGCGGCCCTCGCCGGCCTGCACGCCGCCGGATCCGATTTCGCGATGCGGCGGCCGAACGCCCTCTCGGTCGCGGGCTGGCGTCCGCTCTTCGAGGCGGCGGAGGCGCAAGCCGACAGCGTCGCCTTGGGCCTTGCCGCCCGCACCCGCCAGGACCTGGCGCTGCTGGAGGAATCCTGGCCGCAGGACCTGCCCGGCGGCGTCATCCACGCCGACCTGTTCACCGACAACGTGTTCTTCCTCGGCGACGAGCTGTCGGGCCTGATCGACTTCTACTTCGCCTGCACCGATTCCTTCGCGTACGACCTGGCGATCTGCCTCAACGCCTGGTGCTTCGAGGCCGATTACGCGTTCAACCGCACCAAGGGCCAGGCGATGATCGCCGCCTACCAGGCGGTGCGTCCGCTCGAACCCCGCGAGGTCGCGGCCCTGCCGCTGCTCGCCCGCGGCGCGGCCCTGCGCTTCATGCTGACCCGCCTCGTCGACTGGCTCAACGTGCCGCCCGGCGCCCTGGTGAAGCCGAAGGACCCGCTCGAATACGACCGCCGGCTCGCCTTCCACCGGAGGGTGGCGGCGGCGGAGGAGTATGGGTGGAGTGCGGTGGCCGGGTGACCGGCTCGTCTCACGTGCTCCGCGGGAGGGGGCGGCCGCAACGGGGGGCATCGGCTGAGAGCTGGCTGCACGACGAGGTCGGGACGACCTTCGATGCAAGGTGAGCGATCCCAACCCTCTCGGTCCTCCCGGGGCTCGGCGTAGCCGAAAGCCCAGGATCCATGCCGCTGAGCTTGGACGATGGGCCGGAGGTCGTCCGCGTGGCCCGTGGACGTCACCGGCGAGGGATCCCGGGTTCCGCAGCGCGGCCCCGGGATGACGCGGGAGCGGTGCCGTCCCGGCGACAGGATCCTTCGCCTACAACCGCGCCAGCAGTTCTGTCTTCTTCGCCGAGAACTCGGCCTCGGTCAGCACACCCTTGCGGTGCAGTTCCGACAGGCGCTCGATCATCCCGACCACGTCCCCGGACGGCGCATCGGCCGGGCGAGCCGGCGATGCCGGAGCAGCGGGCTCGGGCTCCCGCGCGAGCGATGGCGCAGCCGCCTGCGGCGCCGGGCTCGCCTCCTGGCCCGGGGCTCCGACCACCGGCAGCTCGTCCAGCCGCACCGGGCCGTGCTGGCTGGTGAAGCTCAGGGTATAGGACGAACCCTGCTGCTGCGAGACGCCGCCGATTTGATGGTCGCCGGTATCGTAGAGCGTCACCCGGCCGCCGGTCTCGATTGCGAGGCGCCGGGCCTCGGGGAAGAAGGCGTAGCGGGCGTCGTTCTGCGAGCCGGAGGTCGCCGGATGGCCCAGGCCCTCGGGCCACCAGGACCCGCCGAAGCCCTGGCTCGAGAATCCCTGCCCCCAGGATTGCTGCCCCCAGGATTGCTGGCCCGAGGATCCCCGGCTCTCCGCCGGCCGGTCGCCGGCCAGCGGCGCCAGCTCGTCGCAGAGCGCCACGACCCGGGCCTTGAGGCCGGAATTGAACATGTCGCCGATCATCGTCATCCCGCCGGCGCTCCACTGGCCCATGCCGCCGAGGTCGGGATGGTTGAACTGCGCCATCCGGCCATGGCCGCGGGCGAGCGCGTCGAGGAGGTGGCGGACGGCGTCTAGGCCGACGCCGTGGCGGGCGGCGATCGCGTCGAGGTCGGGCATCGGTCTGGTCGCTCCGGAGGAGGGACAGGAATTAGCGCACTCCCTGCCGGAGGGGAACGGCCGTTCAGCCGGTCCCCGGCCGCGTCCCGCGCAGGCGCTCCAGCAGGGCCGGCCATCGCCCGGGCCGGGGCGGCAGGGGCGGGATGGCCGGCGAGAGGTGCCAGGAGCCCGGATCGGCGCGCAGGTCGCCCTCGCGCAAGGAATCGATGCGGGCGATCTTGTCGAGGAGCTCCGCCGCCACCGTCTCGGGCTCCCGCAGCACGAAGTTGACGGTGAAGCCGTCGCCGGCACGGCTGCTCGTCCCGACCGGGTAGTAGTAATGCGCCTGCGTGCCGGTGATGAGGTCGATCAGCCGGTAGGTCGCGCTCAGCTTGAGCCGGTCGGCGATGGCGATCACCCGCCGTCCCGGGGGGGCGAAGAGCAGGGTGTGGAAGGCCGAGCCGTTGGCGCCGAGGACGACCCGGTGGCGGGCGAACAGGCGCACCTGCTCGGGAAAGCTCAAGAGCTCCGGGTGGACGATCCGCACTCCGGCGGCAGCCAGCACGTCCGTCACCGCCTCCTCGTTGGCGAAGCGCCGCACGCCGTTCGTCAGGCGCGTCTTCGACAGGTAGACCGGTTGCGGGTCGGCATCGATCTCCTCGGGGGCGTAGTAGCCGCGCCCGATCTCCCGGCACAGCTCGGCGAGGATCGGGAAGGCGTAATCGTCCTGCTGCAACGCGGCCTGCGGCACGAGGAGGGTGGGGATCCGCATCGGCCGGCCGAACGAGGCGAGGTCCATCACGCCGAGGCCCAGCCGGCCGAGGATTTCCGGGATGAACGGGGTGGCGCTCCAGTCGGCGTCGAGCCCCGGCCCGTGGCAGAGCAGGGTCGGGCGCAGGCCCCCGTCGTGCAGGTCGAGGAGCGGCCAGAACCGCGCCAGGGTATTGATGACGAAGTGGCCGTAATGCGGGTGGATCGCCCCGACATAGAGGGTCGGGCCCTCCGGCGCCTCCTCGGTCACCGGACCCTGGCCCTCCGGCCACGCGATCGTCTGCCAGGTCGGGGTGCGGTCGCCGCTGTGGTGGTCGAGGGATTCCGGCACCATCCGGCCGGCGGCATCGAAGATCACCGGCACCTTGTCGAGGTGGGGCACGCGCGTGAGGTAATGGGCGTTCTCGACCAGGCGCAGGGCCGGCCGGCCGGCCCGCACCTCGGCCCGGCCGTAGAACGCTTCGCTCCGCTGCAGGATCATGCCGGCCTTGACGTTCCCGTTCCTCAGGCGCGGCCGTCAGGCCTGCGCCGCCGGGCTCGCATCCCCCGGTACCTCGATCACTGCCCTTAAGCCGCCGAGGGTGGCCGCGTCGAGGCGCAGGCGTCCGCGATACAGGGCGGCGAGGTCGGAGACGATGGAGAGGCCGAGGCCCGAACCGGGCTTGGTCTCGTCGAGGCGCCGGCCGCGGGCCAGCACGGCGACCCGGGCCTCCGGCGGCAGGCCGGGCCCGTCATCCTCCACCGTGACGATGAGGTGCGGGTACTCGCCCTGGCCGATCACCTCGGCGCGGATCGAGACGCGGCTGTGGGCCCATTTGGCGGCGTTGTCGACGAGGTTGCCGATCATCTCCTCGAAATCCTGCCGCTCGCCGCGGAAGCGCAGGCCCGGCGTGACGCTGGTCTCGAAGGCCAGGTCCTTGTCGTAGAAGATCTTGCCGAAGGTGCGCACCAACGCTGCCACCACCGGCTCGACGTCGGTGAAGGTGCCGAGCGCGCCGGCGAGCGCCGCGGCGCGGGCGCGGTCGAGGTGGTAGTTCACCTGGTCGCGCATCACCGCGGCCTGCTCGCGCACCTTCACGGCGAGCTCGCTGTTGGCGTCCCCCGCCGAGGCCTCGTTGACGATGATGCTCAACGGGGTCTTCAGCGCGTGGGCGAGGTTGCCGACCTGGGTGCGGGCCCGCTCCAGGATCTCCCGGTTGGTCTCGAGGAGCAGGTTCACCTCCCCGGCAAGCGGCGCGATGTCGCGCGGATACTCGCCCGAGATGCGGTCGGCCTCGCCGCGGCGGATGGCGCCGAGGGCCGCCCGCAGCTTGATCAGCGGTGCCAGGCCGAAGCGGATCTGCAGGAGCGTGGTGAGGCCGAGGGACAGGCCGAGCAGCGCGAAGGTGGTGGTGAGCGCCAGGGTGAAGCGGCGCATGTCGGCGTCGATCTCGTCGGAGGGCCCGGCGACGCGGACGATGTAGCGGCCCTCCTCGCCGAGATCGACGGTGCGCTCGATGATGCGCAACGGCCGGTCGTCCTGCGCCTTGCCGTAGCCCTTGCGCAACTGCCCGGCGCCGGCCTCGCCGACCGCGTCGTCCGGGGGCTGGAGCGGCACGCCGACCAGCGAGCGCGAGGTGCGCAGGTCCCGCGGCCGGGCATTCGGCCGGCCGACCTGCCAGTACCAGCCCGACAGGGGCAGGTCGAAGCGCGGGTCGCCGAGCGCCCCGAAGTTGCGCGCCTCGGAATCGGAGGGCGAGACGAGGTTGGTGGCGAGATCGTTGGCGTAGACGAGGAGCCGGCTGTCGAAGGCCCGCTCGGTGGTCTCGCGGTACAGGGTCGAGAGGATCAGGCCGGCGATCAGCAGGATCAGGGCGCTGGAGATCAGCGCCGAGACCGCGAGGCGCACCGCGATCGAGCGCTTGCGCCACGGTCGCCAGCCGGGCCAGCGGCGTGGGGAGGCCGGGGCGACCCCGCCGGCGAGCCCGGTCTCGGCGGCCGGCACCGGCGCGTCGGCCGCCGCCCGGCCGGGGCCGGTCACGGCTGCTTTCCGCCGGCGCCCGCGTCGATCAGGTAGCCGAGGCCGCGCACGGTCTGGATCAGGTCGACCGCGAGCTTCTTGCGCAGGCGCCCGACGAAGACCTCGATGGTGTTCGAGTCGCGGTCGAAATCCTGGTCGTAGAGGTGCTCGGTCAGTTCGGCCCGGGAGACGACCCGGCCGGTATGGTGCATCAGGTAGGAGAGCAGCCGGTACTCGTGCGAGGTGAGCTTGACCGGGCTGCCGTCGACGAAGACGCGGCCGGAGCGGGTGTCGAGCACCACCGGGCCGGCGCTGATCTGGCTCGTCGCGTGGCCGGCGGTGCGGCGCAGGAGCGCGCGGACCCGGGCCAGCAGCTCCTCCATGTGGAACGGCTTCGTCACGTAGTCGTCGGCGCCGGCGTCGAAGCCGTTGACCTTGTCGCTCCAGCGGTCGCGGGCGGTGAGGATGATGACCGGCGTCTTCACCTGCGCCCGGCGCCAGCCCGACAGCACCGACACGCCGTCGGCCTTCGGCAGGCCCATGTCGAGGATGATGCAGTCATAGGGCTCGGTCTCGCCGAGGAACGCGCCCTCCTCGCCGTCGAACGCCTTGTCGACGGCGTAGCCCGCCTCCTCCAGGGCGCTCACGACCTGGCGGTTGAGATCCCGGTCATCCTCGACCACGAGCAGACGCACGACCCGAACCCCTTCATCACCGACCCTGGACCGGTCACCCGAGTCCCCGCATCATCCAAGTCTTCGTATCACCCAAGTGTTCTTGTCACCATTGACCGGCGACCTGTCCCGACCGGGCATCCACCATCACGTGCACGAACTGGCCGTCCTTGCGCAAGGCCGTCAGCATGTAGACGAGCGCCTCGTCCCGGCGGCAGAGATTGGCCCGCACGATGTCGGCCCGCGGCACGGCGGCCCGCGCCGCGCGGATCGCCGCCACCGGCTCGACCACCCGCTTCTCCGCCACCGCCTCGCGCAGGTCGCCGGGGGAGAGGCAGGTCTGGGTGGTCTCTGCGGCCCTGACCGGATGAGGCGTCACCGCCCCGGTGGCGGTCTCGTCCCGCTCCTCCGCGGCCGCGAGCCAGCCCGAAGCGCCGGCGAGGCCGACCAGGGCGGGGAGCAGGAGGAGAACGAGATGACGCATGCCGGGGACCATCGTCGCCGGGCACTGAATGCACCCTGAATGCGAAAGTGCCGGGTTTTTGGGGGCCGATCCGGTCACATCCTCGTGTGCCGTCGGGGCCGCGCCACCCTCGATCGTGGCGCGCACGCCGCGGATGAACCGATCCGGCCCCGGCTCCGTTATGGTTAAGGCTGCGTTCACCGCGCCGTCCGACCCTGCCGGCCGCCACCAGGGAGAGGCTTGTGCGCCCCGTCGCGATCCCGTTCCTCGCCGCCTTGTGCCTCGCCGGTCCTGCTTCCGCGCGGGACGCGACGCCGGAGCCAGTCTCTCTCGCCGCCGCGACGGGCGCTCCCCTGCTGCTGCGCATCCGCCCGCGCGACGAGCCGCCGGAGGATGGCCCGGGCACCGCCTCGGCCGACGCGGCGCGCGAGGCGGAGGCGGCGCGCCTCGCCGCCGCCGCGCGGGCTGCCGCGGCCCGGGAGGCGTTCGAGGCCCGGATCACCGCCCGGGCCAACCGGGCGATCGCCTCGGTCTGCACCGGCTGCCTCGGCCCGGTGCCGCCCTCGGTGGCGCTGGCGCCACCGGACGCCGCGGCCGCGCCGCCGCGGCTGGTTCCGGCTTCGGTCGCGATGACGGAGCCCTGATCGGCGAGCTTGACAGGTGTTGCGAGACCGCGCCCGATACCGTCGGCGAGGTCGGGTGAGCTGCCCTTCCTCACGGTCGCCGGTGCGTGGGGAGCCTGTGAGCATGGTCGACGACATCGAGCTCGTCCTGTTCGACCTCGACAACGTGCTCTACCATTACGACCGTCGCCTGCGCGTCGAACACCTGTCGGGGATCACCGGCATTCCTGCCGACACCATCCACGCCGCGATCTGGGACAGCGGCCTCGAGTGGCTGGGGGATAGCGGGGCCCTTGCGCCGCAGGACTATCTTCGGGCCTTCGGAGACCGGATCGGATATCCGATCAGCCTGACGGAGTGGCTGGACGCGCGCCGCGCCTCGGTCGCGCCGGACGATCGGATGCTCGCATTGGTCGAGCGGCTGCGCGCTTCGAAGGCCGTCGCGATCCTAACGAACAACTCGGAGTTGCTGACCGCGCATATCGACGTCGTCTGCCCGGAGCTCCGTCCTCTGTTCGGGGCGCATATCTATGCATCGGCGTCGTTTCGCGCGGCAAAGCCGGACGTGACCTGCTTCCACCGCTGTCTGGCAGGCCTCGGTGCGAGGCCGTCGGCGGTGCTGTTCGTGGACGATCTCGCCGAGAACGTCGCGGGCGCGCGGGCGGCGGGACTTCAGGCCCATCATTTCACGTCGGCCGACGGGTTGAGGCGGGACCTCGAGGCGCGGGGCATGACTGTGTAGGGTGGCCGGACTCGACCCGGAGCACTCCTTGCAAGGTTCACGTGGGGCCGATCCGCCGTCGAATGCGCTGCAACGGCAAAGACCGGGATCGCACCCAGCCGACTTGACCTTGGGGGGCGCTGAGGGCCGGGGCGGGCCTTCGGCATCGGAGAGTGGTTGCCGTCATGCCCGCCATCGTCACAATCCTGGCGTTCCTCAAGACAACGGGCCCTTCATGTCTCCGGCCAGCCCCGTCCCAGGCAGCCTATCCGAACGGTACACGAGGTTTGCGGACAACGAGGCACGGGGGCGTTCGCCGCTCTACGAGGCCCTGGCCCGGGGCACTGCGCAGGACGCGGAGGTCATCGGCTTCCTGTCGGCGCTCCCACCCGCGAAGCAGCAACCCAATCTGTTATTTGCCGCCGTGCGCTCCCTGGAGGGCGTCCCCGAGGATTTCAGCGACTTCAAGCGCCGCCTGCTCGGCAATGCCGAGGAGATACGCTCTCTCATGCTGTCGCGCTCGACACAGACAAACGAACCTGCGCGCTGCGCGCTGCTCCTGCCGATCCTGGCACAGCTGCCGCAGCCGCTCGCCCTGATCGAAGTCGGCGCCTCGGCTGGCCTGTGCCTGCTGCCGGACTTCTACGGCTACGACTTCGGCACCGGTATCATCCGGCCCGAGGTTGGAGACGGCACCTTCCCGGTATTTCGCTGCGCTGCGAGTCCCGAAACACCTATTCCGACGCGGATGCCGCGGATCGCGTGGCGAGCCGGGCTGGATCTCAATCCATTGGACGCTGCCGATTCGGAGCAATCGTCCTGGCTCGAGACGCTGGTCTGGCCAGAACGGACGGAGCGGCTGGACGGCCTTCGTGGTGCGTTGCGCGTGGCGGCCGCCCGGAAGCCCCGCGTGGTCGCAGGGAGTTTGACCAGCGGGGCCATGGCTGCGCTGTGCCGGGAAGCGCCCGCCGATGCAACGCTGGTCGTGTTTCATACGGCGGTGCTGGCCTACGTCTCGGATCACGACGAGCGGCGAGCCTTCGCGGACACGGTGACGCCTCTCTGCTCATACTGGATCTGCAACGAATCTCCGCGCGTCATGCCTGATCTCTCGACGGGGATCGACCAGCCGGGATCTCCTGGACGGTTTCTCATGTCGGTGAATCGGAATCCTGTCGCCTGGACTGAACCGCACGGCGCGGCCATCGAATGGATCGCGCCGGAGGCGACGAGGCCGTAAACCGAGCGCCCGGCTGGGGCGGCAGCGGACGGTGACTTCGGGGTGTCGACCAACGCCGGACGATCGTCGGGCCGCGCAGATCCACCGGGCATCGCGGCTCGTCGCCCTGGACCTCCCGCGCCGGATCGGGCAGGGCAGGGGCATTCCGGCCCCGCTTCCCCGAGAGCGACGTGATCCGCCCCGCCATCCCTCTCCTCGCCGCCCTCCTCGCCCTCGCCACCCCCGCGCGGGCGGTCGTCGGCGGGTCCGAGGCGCCCGATGCGGCGCTCGCCCGCTCCAGCGTGATGGTGCTGTCGTCCCGCGGCGGGGTCTGCACCGGCATCGTGCTCGCCCGCGACGTGGTGCTCACCGCCGCCCATTGCGCCGCCCCCGGAGCCGAGCACCGGGTGCATTACCGCGACGAGGCCGGGGCGCCGGTGCTCCTCGGGGTCGCCGCCCGGGCGGTGCATCCGGGCTACGATGCCGGGGCCATCGCCGGGCGGCGGCGCTCGATCGACCTCGCGCTCCTGCGCACCGAGACGGCCCTGCCGGCCCGCTTCGTCCCGGCGGCGCTCACCGAGGCCCAGGTCGGCGCCGGCACGCCGCTGACGCTGGGCGGCTACGGCGTGGCGCGGCCGGGCGACCACCGCAGCACCGGCACCTTCCGTACCGCGACCCTGCCGCTGGTCGAGCCCTACGGCCCGAGCCGCATCCTGGTCTGGCTCAAGGGGCCCGGGATGTCGGGATCCGCGGCCTCCGGCGCCTGCGAGGGCGATTCGGGCGGGCCGATCGTCGGCGCGGCCGGTGCCGTCCTGGCGGTGACCACCTGGGCGAGCGGGGCCGGCAAGACTCCGTGCGGCGGCATCTCGCAGGGCGTGCTGGTCGGGCCGCAGCGGGCCTGGATCGCCCGCACGACCGCGGAATGGGGCGCTCCGGCGCGCTGGGAGTGAGCCGCCTTCGGTCCCGGCGCTCACGGCTTCGTTCCCGGTCCGGCGACCTACCGGTGCGGAACCGCACCCATGGCGCGAGACTTCACTTGTCGAGCGTGGCCGCACGCTTCTAGGGTGGTCTCATGCGCGTCTCCCTGTCCCGCCTCCGTTCCGCCCTGGCCGCCCTCGCGGTGGCCGCGCCCCTCGGCCTGTGGAGCGGCACCGCCGGCGCCGTGGTGCGCGGCGAGGTGACCCGCGATCCCGACGGCTTGCGCAGCTCGGTGGTGCGGATCGAGAGCACCACCGGCGAGATGTGCTCCGGCTCGCTCATCGCCCCCGACCTCGTGCTGACCGCCGCCCATTGCGTGATGCGCAAGGCCGGGTACTGGGTCGTGGTCGTCGACCGCGGCTTCCGCCAGCGCCGCCTGCAGGCGATCGCAGCGTCGATGCACCCGGATTTCGTGCCCGGAACCACGCCGGAGAACCAGCCCGGCACCGACCTCGCCATCCTGAAGCTCAGCGAGCGCCTCGGCCCCGATTTCCGCCCCCTGGACCTGCGCGACGGCGGCGAGATCCCGCAGGGCGACAGCGTGGCGATCGCCGGCTACGGCGTGGTGGCGGAGAACCGCCGCGGCAGCGCCCGGGTGCTGCGCCAGGCCCGCCTCGTCTCGCTGGGCGAATTGCAGGTCGCCAACACCGTCACGGTGGTGGCCGACCGGAACACCCTCGCCGAGACCGCCGGTGCCGGCGCCTGCCTCGGCGATTCCGGCGGGCCGATCCTGCGCGTCACCCCCGGCGGCTACCAGCTCGTCGGCGTGGTGAGCTGGTCGAGCGGCGCGGCCCAGCAGGGCCGGGTCCGCACCGCCTGCGGCGGCTTCACCGCCGTGACCCCGGTCGGGCTGCATTCCAGCTGGATCAACGCCCGCGCCGCCGAGCTCGCCCGCTTCCAGCCCGGCGAGGCGATGCCGGCGGGGGCCCGTCCGCATCCGGCGGACTGGACCGGGGGACGCTGACGTTCCGGGTGGTGGCGATCGGGCACTAACACCAAGCTTGACTGTTCTGCGGCCAAGCCGTCCAACGGGCTCCGTTCAACCCCGGAGGTCCCGATGAGCCAAGCCGTGTTCAGTGTTGCCCGCCTCCTCGTCGTGGTCCTGTTCTGCGTCTCCGGCGCCCAGAAGCTGATGAACCCGGCCGCCGTCGTGAGCACGGTGGCGGGCAAGGGCCTGCCCTACCCGCAGGTGCTGGCCTCTCTCACCATCGCGGCCGAGCTGGGCCTCGGCCTCCTGATCGCGCTGGGCTTCTACGCCCGCGCCGCGTCCGTGCTGCTCGCCGGCTTCACCCTCGCGACGATCGTCTTCTTCCACAATTTCTGGTCGATGTCGGGTGACGCCGCACGGCTGAACCAGATCCAGGCGATGAAGAACCTCTCGATCGTGGGCGGCCTCCTGATGATCGCCGCCGTCGGTCCCGGCCGCTTCGCCCTCAACCGGCGCTGAACGCGAGACTTTTTTCCTTTGACGGCCTCCGGAACGGCGCCCCTCCCGGCACGTTGACCGGCCCTGATGGGGTGTGATCGGCGACGGGGAGCAGGTAAGAATCATGGCCGCGGACACAGCATTGCCGGACGCGGCGTTCCGCAGCTTCGCCGAGGGCGCCGGGTTGATGATCTGGCGCGCCGACGCGCAGGCACGCGTGATCTACGTCAACCCGGCCTGGATGGCGTTCCGCGGCCGTGCCGCGGAGGACGAGCTGGGACACGGCTGGAAGGACGGGCTCCACCCGGACGACCGGGCCACCCACGAGGCCGCCGTGGCGGCGGCCTACGCGACGCGCGAGCCGCACAGCGGCGAGTACCGCCTGCGCCGCCACGACGGCGCCTTCCGGTGGGTCCACGGCCACGCCTATCCGCTGCACGAGGGCGAGGATTTCACGGGCTTCGCCGGCTCGTGCTTCGACATCACCGAGCGCAAGGAGGCCGAGGAGCAGGCCGCCCGGGCGCTGGCCGAGCAGGAGGCGCTGCTCGCCGAGATCTACCACCGGGTGCGCAACAACCTGCAGGTCACGGTCAGCCTGATCGGGCTCTATGGCCGCGCCGCGGCCTCCGCCTGCCGCCCGGCCTTCGACGCGCTCGGGCAAAGGGTGCGGGCGATCGCCCTGGTGCAGCAGCACCTGCACGAGGCGCCGCAGATCGCCAGCGTCGATCTCGCCGACTACCTCACGCGCCTCGCCGAGGGCCTGAGCCAGCTGCGGCGGACCGGGCGGATCGCCGTCACGGTCGAGGCCGGCCGCTCCGTGCTGCTCGAGCCACGCACCGTCAACGCGCTCGGCATGATCCTGGCCGAGATCGTCGCCGAATGCCTCGACAGCACCGGCGAGGGCACCGCCTGCGTCACCCGGGTCGAGGTGCCGGCGGGCGAGCCCGACGAGCCGGTCCGGGTGCGGATCACCTCGGGCGGCGTCGCCGGCGAGCCGGCCGCCGGCGTGCCGCGACTGGGGCCGCGCCTGATCGCGGCCTATGCCGGCCAGGCCGAGATCGCGGTCTCGGGCACCGGCACGCCGGATGCCCCCCTCGACCTGACGCTGCCGGCGAGGAGCTGAGGCGAGACGGTCGAGGAGACAGGGCCGGGGAGACAGGGTCGGGGAGACGGGGCCGGGGAGACGGGCCTAAGACGGGAGAGCGATGCCCGCGCGGTGGCGGGCGAGGCCCGCCCCGCCTATATGCCGGGTCTCATCCCCCTCACCGCGCCGTCAGGTCCCATGCTGCCGCCCATCGACGAGATCGTCTCCAACTTCGAGTTCCTGGACGATTGGGACGACCGCCACCAATACCTGATGGAGCTCGGCCGCAAGCTGCCGCCCCTGCCCGAGGAGGCCCACAACGAGGCCAACCGGGTGCGCGGCTGCGTCAGCCAGGTCTGGCTCGAGACCCAGGTCGACCGCTCCGGTCCCGAGCCCCGGCTGCACTTCCTCGGCGACAGCGACGCCCACATCACCAAGGGCGTGGTGGCGGTGCTGATCGCGTTCTTCGACGGGCGCACCGCCTCGGACGCGGCGCGGGCCGACGCTCTCGGCCTGTTCCAGACCCTCGGCCTCTCCGAGCACCTGACGGCGCAGCGCTCGAACGGCGCCCGCGCGATGATGGACCGCATCCGGGCCGATGCCGAGGGCGTGGCCAAGGCGGCATGATCGAGGCGGCGTGATCGAGGCGGCGTAACACCTCATCCGCCCTCGTCGGCCCCTTGCGGCGGCCCCTCCGGGACGGCACATCCATGCCGGACGCCACCTTCCGGGGAGCCGCATGACCCTTCGCCTGAGCCCGCCCGCCGCCGCGCCGACGGCGCCAGCCCGGCCCGTCACCGTCACGGTCCATGGCCGCGCGGTGACCGATCCCTATGCCTGGCTCAAGGCGGAGAACTGGAAGGACGTGCTGAAGGACCCCGCCGCCCTGCCGGCGGAGATCCGGACCCTGCTCGAGGCCGAGAACGCCTACTCCGAGGCCGCGCTCGCCGGCACCACGGCCGTGCGCGAGACGCTGGTCGCCGAGATGCGCGGGCGCATCCGCGAGGATGACGGCAGCGTCCCGGACCTCGACGGGCCCTTCGCCTACTACACCCGCTATCGCGAGGGCGGGCAGCACCCGCTGGTCTGCCGCCGCCCGGCCGACACGGTCGCCCCCGGCCTCGTCGGGGACCTCGCCGGCGAGGGCGAGCAGATCCTGATCGACGGCGACCGGGAAGGGGAGGGGCACGCCTTCTTCAGCCTGGAGGACGCCTCCCATTCCGACGACCACGCCCTCGTCGCCTGGAGCGCCGACACCAAGGGCTCCGAACTCTACACGATCCGGGTCCGCGACCTCGCGACGGGGCGCGATCTGGAGGACCAGGTGCTCGCCACCACCGGCGACGTGGTGTGGAGCGCCGACAGCCGTGCCTTCTGGTACGTCGCGGTCGACGAGAACCACCGCCCCGCCACCGTGATGCTGCACCGCCTCGGCACGCCGCAGAGCGACGACGCGACGGTCTACGAGGAGGACGATGCGGGCTTCTTCGTCGGCATCGGCGAGACCCAGTCCGGCACCTACCTGGTGGTGACGGCCAACGACCACGAGACCTCGGAAGTCCACCTCGCCGAGCGCGCCACGCCCTTCTCGGCCCTGCGGGTCGTGGCGCCGCGCGAGCCCAAGCTGATCTACTCGGTCGAGCACCGCGGCGACGAGCTGTTCGTGCTCACCAACGCCGACGGCGCCGAGGACTTCAAGATCGCGGTGGCGCCGGTCTCCGACCCGGCCCGGGCCAACTGGCGCGACCTGATTCCGCACCGCGCCGGGGTGATGATCCGCTTCCAGCACGTGCTCGCCCGCCATCTCGTGCGGCTGGAGCTGGAGAATGCCCGGCCGCGCCTGATCGTCCGCGATGCCGAGAGCGGCGCCGAGCACACGGTCTCCTTCGCCGAGGAGGCCTATTCCCTCGGCCTGTCGCCGGGCCACGCCTTCGACACCGACCTCGTCCGCTTCAGCTACTCCTCGATGACGACGCCGGCCGAGACCTACGACTACCACGCGACCACCCGCGACCGGACCTTGCGCAAGCGCCAGGACATCCCGAGCGGTTACGACCCGGCGGCCTACGTCACCCGGCGGCTGTTCGCGACCGCGCCGGATGGCGAGCAGGTGCCGATCTCGCTGCTGCACCGGCGCGACACGCCCCTCGACGGCACCGCGCCGCTGCTCCTCTACGGCTACGGCTCCTACGGCTCGCTGATGTCGGCGGCCTTCCGCACCAACCCGCTGTCGCTGGTCGATCGCGGTTTCGTCTACGCCATCGCGCATGTCCGCGGCGGCACCGAGAAGGGCTGGCGCTGGTACCTCGACGGCAAGCGCGAGAGGAAGCCCAACACCTTCTCGGATTTCGTCGCCTGCGCCCGCGCCCTGATCGAGGCCCGCTACACCGGGGCCGGCCGTATCGTCGCCCATGGCGGCAGCGCCGGCGGGATGCTGATGGGGGCGGTGGCGAACCTGGCGCCGGAGCTGTTCGCCGGCATCGTCGCCGACGTGCCCTTCGTCGACGTGCTCAACACCATGCTCGACGGCGAGCTGCCGCTGACCCCGCCCGAATGGCCCGAATGGGGCAACCCGGGCGCCGACATCCAGGCCTTCGAGACCATCCTGTCCTATTCGCCCTACGACAACGTCGCGGCGAAGGCCTATCCGGCGATCCTGGCGCTCGGCGGCCTCACCGACCCGCGGGTGACCTATTGGGAGCCGGCGAAGTGGGTCGCGCGCCTGCGCGCCACCATGACGGGGGGCGGGCCGGTGCTGCTGCGCACCAACATGGAGGCCGGGCATGGCGGCGCCGCGGGCCGCTTCGACCGGCTGGAGGAGGTGGCGCTGATCTACGCCTTCGCGCTGGCGGCGGTGGGGGCGGAGGTGAGCCCCCGTCCCTGAACGCGAAAACCCTCCCCCTCTGCGGGGGAGGGTGCCCTGCGAAGCAGAGCGGGAGAGGGGATGCCGCTTCCGGAGAAGACCGAGCCGTTGTGAAGGGTAACCCCTGGATCAGCGTCGCGCTGCCCCTCCCGGCGGGACTTTCGTCCCGCTGCGCTCACTCCGTTCGCTACCCTCCCCCGCAGAGGGGGGAGGGTTCAGGGGCGTCGCACCTGTCAGACCGGCCGCATCGTCCCGCCCGGCGCCGAGGTGGTGCCCACATGCCGGCTGCGCAGCCGGAAGGCCAGGACCAGCATGAACGCCCCGAAGGCGATGGCGTAGCCGCCCATCCAGTAGGTCAGCACCAGAAGCGACAGGACCGGGCTCGCGATCAGCGCCACCGCGAACAGCACCGACAGGGCGCCGCCGATCCCCAGCCACCAGCGGCCGTGATCGAGGTGGAGCTTGAAGGCGGCGGCGATCATCAGGGCGCCGGTCACCAGCGCCCAGGCGGCGATGAGATAGATGAACGCGACGAGGGTGCTGCCCGGCATCAGGAAGGCGAGCACGCCGACCAGGATGTTGAGGAGGCCGGCGGCCAGGAGGTAGCCCCAGCGCTCGTGCCGCTCCGCCGCCCGGACCGCGGCGACGATCTCGGCGATGCCGTCGACCAGCATGTAAGCCGAGAAGAAGATCACCAGCGTCAGGAGCGTGGCGCCCGGTGCGATCAGCGCCACGACGCCGAACAGGATCGCGAAGACGCCGCGCAGCGCGATCAGCCACCAGTTGCGAGCCAGCACCGCGCTCATCGCGTTGAGGCGGGCGAGCGGATCGACCGCGCTGCCGTAGGGAGAGGCGCCGCCGCGCGGCGTATTGGGGAGCGGTGAAGCTGTACTCATGCGATCATCCTCCGGGACGAGGTCCGCCAAGGTCCGGCCTGCCTCAGGTGAACGTCGGTCGAGCGCGGCCGTTCCGCCCGTGTGAGCACGTAGGACGATTCACGATCGGACTTCATCCCGGACCCCGGCCGACTTTTTTGCCGCAATGCGGAACCCGCACCTCTGCCCCTGCGTCTTCCAAGCCGAGGCGGGCGCCTTGCCCGGCCCCGATCGGGGCCGTCGCGTGGAATTCACGACATGCTGGACGATCAGTCGCGGGCGGAGGCCCCGGTGGGACGGGACGCGCCGGCGCCCGTCGTGACGCGAACGGATGCGGCGCGCGACGAGAACACCCGCGCTCTCCGGGAGAATACCCGCGCCCTTCGCGAGCACGAGCCGCAGGACGAGGCCGCGGGCAAGCAGGCCGATGCGGACGGGAAGACGTCCGA
This sequence comes from Methylobacterium terricola, assembly GCF_006151805.1. GTDB lineage: Bacteria > Pseudomonadota > Alphaproteobacteria > Rhizobiales > Beijerinckiaceae > Methylobacterium > Methylobacterium terricola. The sequence continues at coordinate 367,271 of NZ_VDDA01000003.1, forward strand.
CGACCAGGGCGACGAGGGCAAGCAGAAGAAGCCGAGCCTGATCCGGCGCCACCCGCTCTGGTTCGTCCTCGGCGCGGTCGCGCTCCTCCTCGTGGCGGCCGGCGGCTACTGGTACTGGTTGACCTACGTCCATCCCTACGAGAGCACCGACGACGCCTTCGTCGATGCGCGGCAATTCGCGGTCGCCCCCAAGGTGTCGGGCTACGTCACCGCCGTGCCGGTGACCGACAACCAGCACGTCGAGGCCGGCGCCGTGCTGTTCCAGATCGACAAGCGCGACTACGAGGTGGCGCTTCAGCAGGCGAGGGCGCAGATCCAGTCGGCCGTGGCGCAGATCCAGGGTTTCGACGCCCAGATCCGGGCGCAAGCCGGCAGCATCCAGGAAGCCCAGGCCCAGGTCGAGCAGGCCAAGGCGGCGCTTCAATTCGCCAAGCAGGACGCGGCCCGCTACCAGGACCTCGCCCAGCGCGGCGCCGGCTCTGTGCAGCAATCGCAGCAATCGACCTCGAACCTGCAGCAGCAGCAGGCGAATGTCGACCGCGCCAACGCCGCCGTGACGGTGGCCCAGCGCCAGATCGGCTCGCTCCAGGCGCAGAAGGCCGGCGCCGAGGCGAGCCTCGCCCAGGCCCGGGCGCAGGAGGCGCAGGCCAACCTCAACCTCGGCTACACGACCGTCACGACGGCGCAAGCCGGCCGGGTGGTGCGCCTCACCGGCGCGGTCGGGCAGTTCGCGCAGGCCGGGCAGGCGCTCAGCATGTTCGTGCCCGACGACATCTGGGTCACGGCGAACTTCAAGGAGACCCAGATCACCGACATGCGCCCGGGCCAGCCGGTCGACGTCGAGATCGACGCCTATCCGGACCACAAGATCACCGGCAAGGTCGCCTCGGTCCAGCCGGGCTCCGGCACCGCCTTCAGCCTGCTGCCGGCCGAGAACGCCACCGGCAACTACGTCAAGGTGGTGCAGCGCATCCCGGTGAAGATCACGGTCGAGAACTGGCCGAAGGACGTGTCGATCGGCCCCGGCATGTCGGTCGTGCCGACGGTGCGGGTCCGCTGAGGGGGCTGCCGTGAGCGGTCAGAGCCCCGCCGACAGCGCCGCCGGCGACCACAATCCCTGGATCATCGCCATGGTGGTGGCGATCGCCACCTTCATGGAGGTGCTCGACACCACCATCGCCAACGTGGCCCTGCGCTACATCGCGGGCGGCCTCGCGGTCGGTCCCGACGAGGCGGCCTGGGTGGTGACGAGCTACCTCGTCGCCAACGCGATCGTGCTCACCGCCTCGAGCTTCCTCGCCAAGCGCTACGGGCGAAAAGCCTTCTTCATGGCGGCGATCGCGCTGTTCACCGTTTCCTCGATCCTCTGCGGCTTCGCCTGGAGCCTCGAATCGCTGCTGTTCTTCCGGGTGCTGCAGGGGCTCGGCGGCGGCGGGATGGCGCCGCTGGCGCAGTCGATCCTGGCCGATTCCTTCCCGCCGGAGAAGCGCGGCCAGGCCTTCGCCCTCTACGGCGTCGCCATCGTGGTCGCGCCGGTGGTCGGCCCGACGCTCGGCGGCTGGCTCTCCGACCAGTATTCCTGGCACTGGTGCTTCCTCATCAACGCCCCGATCGGCGCCGGCGCGCTGTTCCTGATCTGGTGGCTGGTGCAGGATCCGAAATCGGCGGTCGAGGAGAGGAAGCGCCTGCGCCGCGAGGGCGTGCGCTTCGACATCGTCGGCTTCCTCCTGGTGGCGACCTTCCTCAGCTCGCTCGAGGTCGTTCTGGACGAGGGGCAGCGCAAGGACTGGTTCGGCTCGAACCTGATCGTGGTCTTCGCCTGCCTGATGGTGGTGTCGTTCGTCGCGATGATCCCCTGGGAGCTGAACCACAAGAACCCGGTCGTCGACCTGCGGCTGCTCGGCCAGCGCCAGTTCGGCTCGTGCTTCCTGGTGATGCTGGCGACCGGCGCGATCCTGATCGCCACGACGCAGTTCCTGCCGCAACTGCTCCAGGATTATTTCGGCTACACCGCCACCTGGGCCGGCCTCGCGCTGTCTCCCGGCGGCATCGTCACCGCGTTGATGATGTTCGTGATCGGCCGCATCTCGGGTTACGTGCAGCCGAAATACCTGATCGCCACGGGCGCCACGATCATCGCCTTCGCGATGGTGGATCTGACGAATCTCTACGGCGACCTCAATTTCGGATTCTTCGTCTGGTCGCGGGTCTATATCGGCCTCGGCCTGCCGATGATCTTCCTGTCGATCACCGCCGCTTCCTACGAGGGGATCAGCAAGGACCAGACCGACCAGGCCTCGGCGCTGATCAACGTCGCCCGCAACGTCGGCGGCTCGATGGGCGTGTCGCTGGCCCAGAACATCCTGGCCTATCGCCAGCAATTCCACACCAGCCGGCTCGTCGAGCACGTCGTCCCGTCGGAGCCGGCCTACCAGGAGACCCTGCGCGCCGCGACCCAGTTCTTCTCGACCCGCGGCGCCAGCACGGTCGATGCGCAGAACCAGGCGATCGCCTGGATCGGCCAGCAGGTCCAGACCCAGTCCGCGTTCCTGGCCTATATCGACGTGTTCTGGGCGCTGGCGATCGTCTCGGCCTGTGCGGTGCCGCTGGCGATGATCCTCAAGAACGTGAAGCGCGGCGGCGAGGCGCCGGTGGGAGGGCATTGAGCGGCGCGTCTGCCCGATGGCCTTCCACCCTCGAGGTCATTCCGGGACCGCGGAGACGGAGCCCGGATTCCGGATCCGCCCAACGTTCGGGTTGGGGCGGAATGCTCTGCGCACGATCTGGAGCACCGGCGGTTCTGAAGCCTGGGCTCGGCGTACGCGACCCCGGGATGGCGCGAAGCGTTGTCGATGCGAGCGCCGGTCCGGCGCCCGGAAATCCAGGATCGTGACACCTTGGCCCCCAGCGGTTCGAAGCTCGTCGTCTACGCCGCCCTCGCCGGCAACCTCGCCATCGCCGTCACCAAGCTCGCGGCGGCGTCCTATACCGGGTCCGGGGCGATGTTCACGGAAGCCGTGCATTCCTTCGTCGATACCGGCAACCAGGGGCTGCTGCTCTACGGGATGCGCCGTGCCGCCCGGCCGGCGGACGAGAGCCACAATTTCGGGCACGGGCTCGAGCTGTATTTCTGGTCCTTCGTCGTCGCCCTGCTGATCTTCAGCCTCGGCGGCGCCTATGCAGTCTATGAGGGCGTGGAGAAGCTGCGCCATCCCGAGCCGATGACCGCGCCGTGGGTCAATGTCGGGGTCATCGCCCTGTCGGCGGTGTTCGAGGGGCTGTCGTTCCGCACGGCGCGGCGCGAGATGCGGGCCCGCTTCGCCCGCGAATCGCTCTGGACGGCGGTCACCCGCAGCAAGGATCCGAGCACCTTCGCGATCATCCTGGAGGACGGCGCGGCGCTGATCGGCCTCGGGCTCGCCCTCGTCGGCGTGGTCGCCAGCGGCTTCCTCGGCCGCCCCGAAGGCGACGGGGTCGCCTCGGTGGCGATCGGGCTCCTGCTCATCGCCACCGCCGGGGTGCTGTTTCGCGAGACCCGCAGCCTGCTCACCGGCGAGAGCGCATCGCCGCGGCTGATCGCGCAGGCGCGAGAGATCCTGACCGCCGATCCCCGGGTGGTGCGGATCGAGCGGATGCGCAGCCTGCAGCTCGGCCCCGGCACGGTCCTGCTCGCCGTCACCCTCGACCTCGCCCCGGACCTCACCGGCGACGAGCTGCGCCGCGCCGTTGCCTCCTTGCGCGCCGCGATCCGCCACGGCCTGCCGGGCGTCGCCCATCTCTATGTCCAGCTGCCGGTGCGGGAGCACGATGGCGGGCAGGTCGAAAAAGCCGTTAAAAAATCCTGAATGTGCGGGAACCGACCGGCGCATCCTTCGTTGATGCAATGTCCCAGGCATGGATCGTCCGTCCCGTGCGCTGGCCCCGTGGCCGCTTCGCTCAAAATCAGGCCATGGGGGACAGGCGTTACGGCAGCTGGCTCAGGGCCGCAGGCGGCGCCTCGTTCGGCTTGCGGGTGTCGATCTGCTCCGCGATGGCCGCGACCGGCTGGTACAGGTCGAGGCGCTGGTCGATCATGCCGTCGAGACGGTCATAGACCTCGGCGACCGTCAGGCTGCGTGTCTTCCGGCCCTCGCGACGAAAAAACAGCGAGCGATTCGCCTTCGCGGCCGCCCGGAACGACTCTTGGGCCGGCTGGTGCGGCTTCTCGGCCGTCAGCTCCATGAACTTGCCGGCGCTCGCGGCACCCAGGAAATGGGCGAAGTAGCACTCGGTCGGCTTCAGGTCGCGCCCGAGGCGCTGCTCGACGCGGGTGCGGTCGCGCTTCATCATCTCGCCGGCCATCAGGCTCGCCACGTAGGGGTCGCGGCGGAGTGCCAGCACCCGGCGACGGTCGGCTTCCTTTAGCACCACCAGGGTGCCGCCGCGCTTCTCGATCAGCTCGGCCTCGGCCGCGAAGCCGTGCTTGGCGCCGAAGCTGCGGACCAGTTCGAGCCAGGTGCCGGTGAGGAACTGGAACAGCCCCTCGGCCGTCGAGGTCGCGGCCCGGACGCTCGGCTGGAAGCTCGATTCCTTGTCGGCCAGCGCCATCATGTAGACAGGATCGACGTCGGTCTCGCGGGCGGCCCGGACGATGGTCTCGACCAGCGTCCGCGGCACCTTCTTGTCGCCGAACACCACCCGGCCGTCCCCGGTCTCCTCCGGCAAGGCCGCCACCTCGGGCAGGGAGATGTCGTCGGCGAGGTCGGCCTCTTGAGGCAGGGACGCCTCCCGCGGCAGCGCGACCCCGATCGAGGCGGCCTCGCCGCCCAGGATGCCGGTCTCGAAGATCCCCGCATCGGACGTCGCGCGTCCCTGCACCGTCGCCCGCATCTCCTGGCGCAGGCGCTCGAGATCGTCGCGAATCAGCGCCGCGGTGCTCGGAGTCTGCTCGACGAGCGCCGGGCCCGGCCAGTCCGCCGTCATCCCGCGGGACGCCGCAGGGAGACGGGAGGCGGAGAAATCGATCCGGTCATGGGCCTCGGCCGCCGGGGCGACCGCGTCCTGCGGCAGGCAGGCCGCGAAGGCGACGCCGACCGCGAGCGCCGCGGCGGTCTTGCGGGCGAGCGAGGCAGCCAGGGAACCGGTCCGGCCGCGCGCTCTCGAATGGTGGCCTTCGCGGGCGCTCAGCCAGCGGATGGTGTCGGTGCCCGTCTCGGGCACGAGTCGGCCAGCGTCGTCGGCGCGGGGCGCCGGCTCCGGGTAAACCCCCATCTCCAACCTTTTGTCCGTGGCGCCGGACCGGTCCAGTGGCCCCGCGCCGTTGCTTCGCTCGTCCGCACCTCTGGCTGCCGGGTGTGTCCAGAATGGGACGAGGGCGCGGCAGGCCCGGAGGCGATTTTGCGGCGCGTCTCCGGACGGGGCCTGTCAGCTCCTCCGGAAAGACCGGAAGCGCACGAAAAAATCGCGTACGCGCCGGAACCAAATACTCCCCGGGGCATTTCCAGTCGCCACGCGGAGTGAGCGAACGATTGCTCCGGCGCCCCGTCCGGGGTCCGCGGGCCTTGAAGAGGACAATCCCTACCGATGAGCATGCAGTCCGGTCGGCGCGTTGGCGTCGCTTTCGTCGGCATGGGTGGGGCTGTCGCCACCACCGCCATCGCCGGCATCGAGATGATCAAGTCCGGTTCGAATCGTCTCGACGGTCTGCCCCTTGCGGGTCACGCGGTGGCCGGGATGGTCGGGTACAAGGATCTGGTCTTCGGCGGCTGGGATCTCAACGGTGACGACCTGGGCGCCGCGGCGGCCGGGCATGGCGTCCTCACCAAGCAGGACATCGAGAACGGCGCCCAGGTGCTCAACGGCATGAAGCCGTGGCCGGCGGTCGGCAGCGCCAAGTTCTGCAAGAACATCGACGGCGGCAACCGCATCGTCGCCAAGGATCACCGCGAGGCGGTCGATTGCATCGCCGACGACCTGAAGCGGTTCCGGGAGGAATCGGGCGTCGACGACGTCGTGGTGGTGAACCTCGCCTCGACCGAGCGCTGGCCCGACCTCGACGACCCGACGCTGAACTCGGCCGCGGCCTTCGAGCGCGGCCTCGATGCGAGCGACGAGGCGATCAGCCCGGCGATGCTCTACGCCTATGCGGCGATCAAGAACGGCATCCCCTACGCCAACTTCACCCCGTCGGTCGCCGCCGACGTGCCGGCGCTCGTCGATCTCGCCAGGCAGATGAATGTCCCGGTTGCCGGCAAGGACGGCAAGACCGGCCAGACGATGATGAAGACGGTGCTGGCCCCGGCGCTCAAGTCGCGGGCGCTCCATGTCGACGGTTGGTTCTCGACCAACATCCTCGGCAACCGCGACGGCCTGGCCCTCAACGACAAGGACTCGCTCCAGTCCAAGCTCAACACCAAGGGCACGGTGCTGGATTCGATCCTCGGCTATCCGGTCGAGGATCACCTGGTCCACATCCACTATTACCGCCCGCGCGGCGACGACAAGGAAGCCTGGGACAACATCGACGTCACCGGCTTTCTTGGTCAGCGGATGCAGATCAAGGTCAACTTCCTCTGCAAGGATTCGATCCTGGCCGCCCCGCTGGTGATCGAGATCGCCCGTGTCCTGGATCTCGCCAAGAAGCGCGGCGATGGCGGCGTGCAGGAGCAGCTGTCGCTGTTCTTCAAGGCGCCGATGGTCAAGAACGGCCACAACCCCGAGCACGCCTTCGGCGCACAGGAGCGCATGCTGTTCGACTGGCTCGGCGTCCACTAGGAATGGCCGCCAGCCAGATTTCCGGCACACCCGTCGCGGCGGGCGGGGCTCACGCCCCGCTCGCCCAGCGCGACCTCCTGGTCGAGCTCAACGATATCAAGCGCGTCCGGTCCGCCGGGCGCGACGGCTCGATCGCCGAGAGGCTGTTTCTCCAGGCCTGGTCGGCCCTGACCGGCGGGGCCGACCCGGCGGTGCTCGCCCTCGACATCACCGCCAAGGCACTGGCCGCCTCCCGCCTCGGCGACCTCGACGCAGCCTTCCTCAGCGTCGCGGGCCTCTCGCCGGAACAGGCCTCGGCCGTGCTGGTGCGGAGCTTCGACGAGGTGGCGGAGCCGCTCGATCCGGCCCTGGCGGCCCGTCTGCGCGCCTGCCTCGCCGCGCCGCGGGACTGGACCCCCGGCCCGGTGCCGCACTTCGCGCTGTTGCAGGCCGATCAGCCGCGGGCCGGCGTCACCTGCCCGGGCAAGCCCCGCATCCTGCTCGAACCGCCGGAGAACCACGCCGAGCATTGCCTGACGGTGGCGGTCTACGGGGTGGCGCTCAGCCCGTTCTACGGCGCCGACCCGACCACGGTGTTCGTCGCGGGCCTCGCCCATCACCTGCACAACGCGCTCATGCCGGATGCCGGCTTCACCGGCGAGATCCTGCTCGGGGACCACCTCGACGCGGTCATCTCCACCTTGAGCGAGCGGGCCCTGTCGGAACTGGATCAGCCGCTGCGCAGTCTCGTCGCCTCGGCGCGAAGGATCCTGGCGGATGATCGCACGGCGGAGGGCCGGGCCTTCCATGCCGCCGACGTGATCGACCGGGTGCTGCAGATCGCCCAGCACCTGCGCGCAGCCTCGCTCACCATGGATACGGTGCTGGGCGAGATGGCGCTCGTGCATGACGGCCCGGTGAAGGGCTTTCACGATCGGGTGCTCGCCGACATGCGGATGCTGTAAGGCGTATCGCGGACGCCCTCGGGTGTCCGCATGTCCTTGGGGGCCCGCACGTCCTTGGGCGTTCGCATCCGCGCTCTATCTCAAGTCAGAGCCTGCCGCAGGGCGGGCACCGCGAGGAAACGCAACCGTGATCCCGTTCGGGCTCCTCTCGCCGGTGACCGGCGAGGCGCTGCACCACGACACGCCCCATTCCCTGCGCGAGGGCAAGCGCGGCCCGCGCTGGCCGGTGGTCGACGGCATCCCCTACCTGCGGGTCGGGCGCGACGACCTGAAGGCCGAGGTTCTGGGCCATCTCGACAGGGGCGCGCCGGGCCACGCTCTCGAGCTTCTCCTCGCCGACCAGGACGATTGGTGGACCGGCCCGCCGGCCGATCCCGCGACCCTACGCGACCTCGTGCGCGAGATGAAGTACGTCAACTTGCGCGAGGCCTGCGCCCGGCTCGGCTGGGGCCGGGTCGGCGACTACTTCGTCCATCGCTGGAGCGACCCGACCTACCTCGCCGGCCTCGCCCTTCTGGAGGCGCATTGGAACGCTCCGCTCTGCGCCTTCGAGCTCGCCTGCGGCATCGGCCACTACCTGCGCGAGTTGCAGGGGCGCGGCGTGCGGGTGTCGGGCGGAGACGTGGTCTTCGCCAAGCTCTGGGTCGCCCGCCACTGGGTCGCCGGGCAGCGGCCGCAACTCGTCTGCTTCGACGCGGCCTCGCCGCACTGGCCGATCGACCAGGCTCCGGTCGACCTCGTGATGTGCCACGACGCGTTCTACTTCCTGCCTGAGAAGGCCCGCATCCTCGATTGCCTGCGCAAGACCGCCGGCGAGGAGGGGTGGCTGGCCCTGAGCCACATCCACAACAGCGCCCGTCCCGGATTCTCCGCCGGCCACGCGGTCTCCGGAGCCGAGATCGAGGAGCTGTTTCCCGACGGGCTCGTCTACGACGACGACGAGCTGACCCGGGCGCTGGTCGAGGCCCGCGCGCCGGTGCCGGCGGCGCCGGCCGCCCTCGACCACGTCGAGGCCTTCTCGGTGGTCTGCGGCCCCGGCATGCGTCCGGCGCCCCGGCCCCTGGTCGACGGCCTGACCCTGCCGCGGGAGGGGGCGCATCTGCGCCTCAACCCGCTCTATCGGCCCGATCCCGCCAGCGGCTTCGCCGTCGCATGGCCGTCCGAGCGCTACCGCGACGAGTACGCGCCCCGCGCCACCTACCCGCTGCATTCCGGGGGCCCCGAGACCCTGGAGGCGACGCCAGAGACCATCGACCGGGCCCGCATCCGCGAGTTCGTCGACCTGCCGGAGCGCTGGTGATGGGAGAGCCGATCGGCTGGGGCATCGTCGGGTTCGGCTGGGTCGCCAGGGACTTCATGGCGCCGGCGATCCGGGCCGCCGGTCACCGCCTCGTGGCGGTCTGCGATCCGGGCGCCGACGCCCGGGCGGCGGCCGCCGATCTCGGCGCGCGGGCCCACGCCGACCTCGCCGGGCTCATGGCCGAGCCGGAGGTCGAGGCGGTCTACGTCGCGACGCCGAACCATCTGCATCGCGGCGCCGTCGAGGCCCTGGCCGAATCGGGCAAGGCGATCCTGTGCGAGAAGCCGATGGCGGCGGCGCTCGAAGACGCCGAGGCGATGGAGGCGGCGGTGTCCCGCACCGGGGTGCTCTACGGCACCGCCTTCGACCAGCGCCATCACCCGGCCCACCGGCTGCTGCGCGACGAGATCCGCGCCGGCCGGGTCGGCACCGTCACGGCAATCCGGATCGTCTATGCCTGCTGGCTCGACCGGGGCTGGACGGCGATTCCCGGGCAGCAGAACTGGCGCATCGACCAGGCCCAGGCCGGCGGCGGCGCGTTGATGGACCTCGCCCCCCACGGCCTCGACCTGACGGATTTCCTCCTCGACGAGCCGATCCTCGACGTCACGGCCCTGACCCAGGCCCGGGCGCAGGATTACGCCGTCGATGACGGGGCGCTGCTGATCGGCCGGACCGGGTCGGGTGTGCTGGCGAGCCTGCACGTCGCCTATAACTGCCCCGACGCGCTGCCGCGCCGCCGCCTCGAGATCGCCGGCACCAAGGGCCTGCTCGTCGCCCAGAACACCATGGGGCAGGAGGCGGGCGGGACCGTCTCCTTCATCGATGGCGCAACGGGCGGGGCCGCCTCGCTTCCCTTCGACACCGAGGCCTCGCCGTTCCTGGAGCAGGTGCGGGCCTTCGGGCGCTCGCTCCGCGACCCGGCGGGGCGCGACGCCTGGTCGGCCGGGCGCGACCTGCACACGATGCGGCTGCTCGCCCGCGCCTACGCCGCCTCGCCCGCCCACCATCCTGGGTATCGCCCCGCCCGATCCCCCGTCGCGCCGGCCGCCTGAGGCCCGCGGAGGAGCTTTTTCATCGTGGACAGACCCGCCGCCCCCCGCCCCTACGCCTACGGCCAGACGCGCGTCATCGAGGGCCTGCCGGAGCGCCTGCCCGACGCCGTCCGGGCCTATCTCGACGTGCTGCCGCCGGGCCGGATCGTCGGCTTCCCGCTCGCGCCCCTCGACCGCACCGGGGTGCCGTGCTGGTTCGTGTCGCTGTTCCTCGACGATCCGTATTTCGTCGGCGCGATGCCGAGCGGCATCGGCTACGGCGCCACGGACGACGAGGCGATCATCGGCTCGGTGGCCGAGATCGCCGAGAACCTGATGCCGAGCCTGGCGCTGATCCCGCGCAAGAAGGAGCGCGGCAGCTACCACGACCTCGTGCGGGTGTTCGGCGCGGGCTCGGTCGCCGATCCGCTCACCCTCGGCCTGCCGGCGGGCAGCCCGGTCGACCGCGACACCGTGCTCGAATGGACCGGTACGGTCCGCGCGCGGACCGGCGAGACGGTGCTGATGCCGCTCGACCTCGCGGCGACCGACTATTTCGAGCTGTCGCCGGGCTACCAGCCCTTCACCAACCTCATCACCAACGGCCTCGGCGCCGGGCCGGACGTGGAGTTCGCCCTCGGGCACGGGCTGCTCGAACTGCTCCAGCGCGACGGCAACGGCCTCCTGTTCCGCGCCCTCGACCAGGGCGTGATGCTCGACACCTCCGAGGGCTTGGGGCCGGAGACGAGGGGCATGCTCGACCGGCTGGAGGCTCTCGGCATCCGCGCGATGCCGAAATTCGCCACCGACCAGTTCGGCTTCACCAACGTCTACTGCGTCGGCTACGACGTCGACGCCTCGCGCACGCCCGCCCCGATCGCCCTCTCGGCCTGCGGCGAGGCCTGCGATCCCGATCGCGAGCGGGCCCTGCGCAAGGCGATCCTGGAATTCCAGGCGGCGCGGGTGCGCAAGGCCTTCGGCCACGGGCCGCTGGATCTCGCCCGCTCGATCACCCCGCCGGGCTATGTCGACGCCTTCATCGAGAAGGCGCTGCCGAGCCTCGATCTTGAGGAGGGCCGGGCGCTCGCCGCGATGCTCGACTGGATCGACAAGCCGGCCGAGACCCTGCGGGGCTTCCTCGGCGAGACCGTCTATTCCGAGCGCGCCACCAAGCGCTTCACCGACCTGCCGACGCAAGCGGCCCCGACCGGCCAGGACCGCGGCCGCATCGCCCGCGAGCGGCTGGAGGCCGAAGGCTTCGACGTGCTCTACGTCGATGCCTCGCCGCCGGGCGGCGGCGTCGGCATCGTCAAGGCGATCGTGCCGGGGCTCGAAGTCGAGACCATGAGCTACTACCGCATCGGCGAGCGCAACACCCGCAAGCTCATCGAGCGCGACCACCCGCTGATCCGCTTCGGGACGCCGAGCGAGAGCTTGCGCCCGGTGCGCCTGACCCCGGAGGCGCTGGAGCGCTTCGGCGGCCAGCCGCTCTTCGACGTCGGCCTGGCCGACGAGATCGTCGGCCCGCTCTACCCGCTCTACCGCGAGCCGGAATCGCACCACGCGCCGTTCCGTCTGGAGCGCCGGGGGAGGGCGGCATGAGCCTGCGCTTCGCCTACAACACCAACGGGGCGGCCAATCACCGCCTCGACGACGCGCTCGGCCTCATCGCCGATGCCGGCTACGACGGCGTCGCGCTCACCCTCGACATCCATCACCTCGACCCCTTCGCGGAGGGGTGGGCGCAGGAGGCCGAGCGGGTGCGCGGCCGGCTCTATTCCCTCGGCCTCGGTTCGGTCGTCGAGACCGGGGCCCGCTTCCTCCTCGATCCGCGGGCCAAGCACGAGCCGACCCTGGTGACCGCGGATGCGGCCGGCCGCGCCCGCCGGATCGCCTTCCTGCACCGCGCCATCGACGTCGCGGCGATCCTCGGCTCGGAGGCGGTGTCGTTCTGGGCCGGCGTGCCGAAGCCGGGCGTCGACCCCGCCGACGCGCGGGGCTGGCTGCGGGACGGCCTGGAGCAGGTCGTCGCCTACGCCGCCGAGCGCCGGGTGGTCGCAGCCCTCGAGCCCGAGCCCGGGATGCTGGTCGAGACCCTGGATGATTACGCCGGTCTCGACATCCCGGGCCTGCGTCTGGCGCTCGATACCGGCCACTGCCTGGTGACGCAGGAGCGCGAGCCCGCCGCCGCGATCAAGGAATTCGCCGACCGGCTCGGCACCGTGGCGATCGAGGACATGGCGCGCGGGGTCCACATCCATCTGCCCTTCGGCGAGGGCGACATGGACATCTCCGGGGTGCTCGACGCGCTCGACGCGATCGCCTTCGACAAGCTCGTCTGCGTCGAGCTGTCCCGCGAGAGCCACCGGGCCGACCGGATGATCCCGGAGTCGCTCCGATACCTCCGGGAGTGCCGCCGATGAGGATTTGTTTCGTCAGCCGGCGCTACTTCCCGGCGATTTCCGGCATGAGCGTCTACGCGCAGAACCTGCTGCGCGAGCTGGTCGGTGCCGGCCACGACGTCACGATGGTGAGCCAGTACCGCGGCGACGCCTTCGGCACCAAGGTCTATGGCGGCGGCCCGCCGCCGGCGGTGCCGGGCGTGCGGGTGATCGGCCTCGAACAGGTGGGCGAGCAGGAGAGCGGCGATTTCGAGCGCGACATCGCCACGATGGTCGAGACGATCGCGGCGGAGCACAAGAAGAACCCCTTCGACGTGCTGCACGCGCAGTACGGCTATCCGACCGGCTTCGCGACGCTGATCGCCTCGAAAGCCCTGGGCGTGCCGAACGTGGTCTCGATCCAGGGCGGCGACGGCCATTGGGTCGGATCGTGCTGCGAGACCCACCACCTCGCCATGGTGCGGGTGCTGGCCCACGCCAACGCGCTCCTGATCGGCGGGCGCTCCTTCGTGGCCGAGGTCTGCGACCGGCTCGGCAGCGATCCCGCGCGCTTCACCATCGTGCCGGGCGCCGTCGACACCGCGCGCTTCCGCCCGCCCGCGGGCTGGCAGCCGGGCGACGCAGCTGACCCGGTGCGGCTGTTCTATCACGGCCGGGTCGACCGCCGGAAAGGCGTGCTCGACTTCCTCGACGCGTTGAGCCTGCTGCGCCTGCGCGGCACGCCGTTTGCCGCGATCATCTCGGGCATCGGCCCCGACGTGGAGCCGGCCCGCGCCTTGGCCGCCGATCTCGGCTTCTCGGACGAGCAGGTGCGCTTCACCGGCTACGCCGCGTACGACGCGGTCCCGGGCCTCTACGCGATGGGCGACGTCTTCGTCTCGCCGACCTACGCGGAAGGGTTCTCCAACACCATCCTGGAGGCGATGGCGGCGGGGCAGGCGGTGGTCTCGACCCACTCGGTCGGCGTCTCGGACTGCCTGCGCGACGGCGAGAACGGATTGATGGTCCAGCCCGGCGACGTGACGGCCCTGGCGGACGCCCTGCACCGGGTCATCACCGACCGCCCCTTGCGTGCCCGCCTCGCGGCGTCGGCGCTCGAGGAGTGCCGCCGGGTCTATTCCTGGCAGGCGGTGGGGCGGCAGATCATGGAGGTCTACGCGGCGGTGAAGGACCAGCGGCCGGATTCAGGGTTCGACCCCGACCTGCCGCACGATCCCGGCTGCCGCTTCCGCGCCGAGCCGCACCTGTTGTGAGGGCATCTCCCCTCTCCCTCCCGGGAGCGGGGATCCCGCGCCTTGTTCGTTTGCCTTCGAGTCCTCGATGCCCACAGCTCTCGCCCTCTCGCCCCATCTCGACGACGCCGCCTTCTCCTGCGGCGGCACCCTGGCGCAGCTCGCGAACGGGGGGTGGCGGGTGGTGATGGTGACCCTGCTCACCGCCAGCGTGCCCGATCCGACCGGCTTCGCCCTGGCCTGCCAGCTCGACAAGGGGCTCGGGCCGGAGGTCGACTACATGGCGCTGCGCCGCGACGAGGACTGGGCGGCGGCGGCGGCGCTCGGCCTCGCCCCGCCGGTCCACGTCGCCCTGTGGGAGGCGCCGCATCGCGGCTACGCCGCGGCGCCGGAGCTCTTCGCCGAGATCCGGCCCGACGACCGTCTCGCCGACGACCTCGTCCCGGTGCTCGACCGGCTGATGGCGGACGCGGCGCCCGACCTGCTGCTCGCGCCGCAGGGGGTGGGTGGCCACGTCGATCACGTCCAGCTGGTCCGCGCGCTCACCGCCCGCGCGCCGGCCTGCCCGATCCTGTGGTGGCGCGACTTTCCCTACACCGTGCGCCACCCCGACCCGAAGGAGCCGTTCCGCGAGACCTTCGCGGATCTCCCCGTCGTTACCGTGCGGCTCTCCGCGGACGAGGAGGCGGCCAAGCACGCGGCCTGCGCCGCTTACGCGAGCCAGATCGGCTTCCAGTTCGGCGGCCCGGACGGCCTCGCCGAGCGTCTGGGTGCCGAGGGGGCGCGCGAGCATTTCCGCCTCGCCGGTGCGCGGCCGGACGGGCTGACCCTGGCGTGAGCGACGGGCCGGCCGCGCCCGCCATTTCCGGCCCGAAGTGCCTGGCCGATCCCGGCGCCGTCGCGGCGCGCCACGCCCTCGTCGCGGTGAGCCCCCACCTCGCCCCCTTGCGCCGCCTCGCCGGGCGGATCCGGGCCGAGCAGGATCGTCCGGTGCCGGAGGCCGATCCCCTGGACGGCGGCGTCGCGGCCCGCCTGCTGCTGCTCCTCGAAACCCCGGGGCCGGCCACCGGCCGCACCGCCTTCGTCTCCCGCGACAACCCGACCGGCACCGCCGCCAACCTGTTCCGCTTCCTGGCCGGTGCCGCCATCCCGCGGGCCGACACCCTGATCTGGAACGCCGTGCCCTGGGTGATCCATGCCCCCGGTGCCCGCAACCGCCCGCCCCGCACCGGCGAGATCCGGGCGGCGCGGGCCTACCTGCCGCCGCTGCTGGCCCTGATGCCGGACCTCGCGGTCGTGGTCCTGTCCGGCCGGGTCGCGCAAGGGCTGGCGCCCGCCCTCCAGGAGGCGCGCCCCGGACTGGCGCTGGTGGCGATCCCGCATCCGAGCCCGACCTATGTCTGCACCAGCCCGGAGGTGCCCCGGCGCATCGCCGCGGGTCTCGGCGAAGCGGCCCGCCATCTCGGCCTCCCCGGGTGATTCGGGGCCTGCCGCATGGTCCGGCTGGTCATTCGCCGGCGGAGGGCCTACATGCCCCCTCATGCGAGCGGGGCTCGGTCGGAGTGCCGCCGGGCACCTTTGTGCGCGAGCCTGGCCGCGATCGGCCGCGGGCTCGCGCCGGCGACCAGCGGGGTCGGACGCCGACGCGATGAATTTCGCCAGCCAGGACAAGAACCTCGCGCGGGCCGAGCCTCTGCGCGACGCGGGCGACGGACCGCCCCGCGACGAGGATCCGGCCGGACAGGATCCGGGACGCGACCCCGCCCAAGCGCCTGCGGCCAGTGACGCGCCCGCGGCCAGTCATGCGCCCGCGGAGCGTCACGCCCGCCACCGCCGCCGCTACGCCTGGCTCGGCACGCTGGCGAGCGTGGTGCTGTTCGTCATCTCCCTCGCGGTGCTGGGCAAGCTCGTCTCGACCGTCACCTGGGCCGACCTCCGCACCGCCTTCCTGGCGGCGACGCCCGAGCAGATCGGGCTCGCCATCGCGCTCGTCGTGGTGAGCTACCTGTTCCTCACCTGCTACGACGCCCTGGCCCTGCGCCAGCTCAAGCTGAAGGTGCCCTACCGCACCACCGCGCTCGCCTCCTTCACCAGCTACGCGGTGAGCTTCAACCTCGGCTTCCCGCTGCTCACCGCCGGCACGGTGCGCTACTGGATCTATTCCGGCCAGGGTCTCAGCCCCGGGCGCATCGCGGCGCTCACCATCGTGGCCGGCTTCACCTTCTGGCTCGGCATGGGGGCGGTGCTCGGCATCAGCCTGATCCGCGAGGCCGAGCCGCTCTCGCACCTCACCTATACCAGCGTCCTCTTCAACCAGGGGCTCGGGGTCGCGACGCTGGCGGGCGTGCTCGCCTACCTCGCCTGGGTCACCGTCAGGCGGCGCAGCGTCAAGGTGCGGGGCTGGCGGCTGGAGCTGCCGGGCCTGAGGCTGAGCTTGAGCCAGATGCTCGTCGGCGCCGGCGACGTCTGCGCGGCGGCCGGCGTGCTCTACGTGCTGCTGCCGGCGGGCCACGGCGTCAGCTTCGAGGCCTTCGTGGCGATCTACGTGCTGGCCGCGATGCTCGGCATCGCCAGCCATGCGCCCGGCGGACTCGGGGTGTTCGAGGCGACGGTGCTGCTGGCCCTCTCCGGCCTGCCGCGGGAATCGGTGCTCGGCGCGCTGCTGCTGTTCCGGGTCTGCTACTATCTGGTGCCGTTCGTGGTGGCGCTCGCGGCGCTCGGCGCCTACGAGATCGCCAAGCGGGCGCGACTCACCCCGCGGGAAGCGCCGGACGATGATGCCGCCGAGAGCGACGAGAAGTCCTGACGCCGAGGAGGGGCCGGAGGACGGGCCCGCCGAGGCCGCCCCGCCGCCCTTCCTGCCGAGCGCCGCCGGAACCCTCTCGGCCGCCCGCCGGGCCGCCTGGCGCGGCGCCCTCGGCGCCGCCCTGGCGTTCCTCGTCGGCATCGCCTGGCATCGCGGCCTCGATCTCGGCACTGGGCTCGTGGCGCTCCTCGCCATCCTGATCGGCGGGCTCGCCGCCGCGCCGCGTCGGGGCGAGCCGGTGCCGCGCTCCGACGCCCAGGCCAGCCGTGGCCGCCACGGCCTCGCCGAGGCGCTGCTCGCCAACATCCCGGACCCGGTCATCCTGATCGACCGCCGGTCCCTCGTCATCGAGACCAACGCCGCCGCCCGCGCCCTGCTGCCGTCCTTGCGCCCGCGCCACCCGCTCTCCTTCGCCTTGCGCGATCCCGACGTGCTCGACGGCATCGAGACGGTGCTCCGCACCGGCGAGCCGCTGAAGACCGTCTACTCCCCCCGGGTGCCGACCGAGCGCACCTTCGAGGTGCAGATCGGCGCCATGCAGGGCGGCGAGGCCGGACGGGCCGGGCCGAACGTGGTGCTGTTCCTGCGCGATCTCACCTCGGCCCAGCGCCTGGAGACGATGCGGGTCGATTTCGTCGCCAATGCCAGCCACGAGCTGCGCACGCCGCTCGCCTCGCTGCTCGGCTTCATCGAGACCCTGCAGGGCCCGGCCCGGGAGGACGCCAAGGCGCGCGAGCGCTTCCTCGGCATCATGCGCGTCCAGGCCCTGCGGATGACCCGGCTGATCGACGACCTGCTGTCGCTCTCCCGCATCGAGCTGCGCGCCCACGTGCCGCCGACGCAAGGCGTCGATGTCGCGCCGCTCGCCCGCCAGATCGTCGATGCCCTCGGGGTCATCGCCCGCGAGCGCGGCGTCGCCATCGCCCTCGACGCGGCCCCGGGGCCCCTGCCCGTGCTGGGCGACCGCGACGAGATCCTGCGGGTGATCGAGAACCTGGTCGAGAACGCCGTGAAGTATGGCGGCGAAGGCGGCCGGGTCGAGGTCTCGGTGGGCATCCGGCCGGCGGAGGAGAGCCGCCCGCCCCAGATCGAGATTGCGGTGCGCGACGAGGGACCGGGCATCGCCCCCGAGCACCTGCCGCGCCTGACCGAGCGGTTCTACCGGGTCGACGCCGCGTCGAGCCGCCAGCAGGGCGGCACGGGGCTCGGGCTCGCCATCGTCAAGCACATCCTCAACCGTCATCGCGGCCGGCTGGTGATCGAGAGCGCCCCGGGGGAGGGGGCGACCTTCCGCGCCCTCATCCCCGCCCTGATCCCGGCCCACGCTGAGGCCAGGGGCGACGCCAAGTCGGTGGCAGCCCCCGATCAGGGGCAGGCGACGAGCAGGCGCCCGATATAGTCGGCCGCCGCGGCGGCCGCCGCGCCCGGGGTGTCGGTCGCCTCCGCGTCGGGGATCAGCTGCTCGCCCTCCTTGGCCTGCCGCGCCGGGCGGTTGAGCTTCAGCACGCAATCCGGGCTGCCGGACAGCTTGACCGGCTCCCCCGGCGGCAGCCCGAAGGCGACGTAGAAATCCGGGTCGTCGAAGCTCACCACCAGGGTCCGCACCGGGACGGCGGGGCCCTGCGGCACCAGGGTGAAATCCAGGGTCAGGCGCCCTTGCGAGAAGCTCGCCTTGGGCGAGGGGCCGGCCTTGAGGGCCAGCGGGCGTCCGTTGAGCTTAGCCTGCGTGAAGAACGCGGTCTCGGCCATCGCCTCCAGGCGTTCGACCGCCATCGCGTCGAGCTTGCCCGGATCCGGCACGCCGTCGCGCTTCGAATCGAGGTTCAGCACCGCGAAGGCGGAATATTCCGGATCGAAGGTCCAGGATTCCCGGATCGCCACCAGGTTGCGCTTGGCGTCGAGCACCAGCTCGGCCCGGGCCTGCACCCAGACGTGGGGATGCGCCAAAGCCGTCCCCGCCCCGCCGCACAGCATCGCCAAAGCCGCCAGAACCCGCCCGATCATCATCCGCTCCCGCTTCGCTCGGCGCTCTGGCGCCCGAGCACGGCGAAACCATGTTCGTGACGCAAGGGGCGCCGCCGATCTCTGCCGTACCGCCTGGCCGCGCAGCACCCCACATTGCGCGTGGGAGACCGCACCATGACCGCACCCGCCCGCCGCCTCACCCTGCCTGTCGAGGGCATGACCTGCGCGTCCTGCACCGGCCGGGTCGAGCGGGTGCTGCAGCGGGTGCCGGGCGTGCAGGCCGTCGCGGTCAATCTCGCCACCGGCCGTGCCACCATCGATCTCACCCCCGACAACGACCCGACCGCTCTGGCCGCGGCGGTGGCGGATGCCGGCTACGCGGTGCCCGAAGCGGTGAGCGAGCTCGCCGTCGAGGGCATGACCTGCGCGTCCTGCACCGGCCGGGTCG
Source organism: Methylobacterium terricola (assembly GCF_006151805.1). Lineage (GTDB taxonomy): Bacteria > Pseudomonadota > Alphaproteobacteria > Rhizobiales > Beijerinckiaceae > Methylobacterium > Methylobacterium terricola. Next base: position 386,155 of record NZ_VDDA01000003.1, read on the forward strand.
AGCGGGTGCTCGAGGCCGTGCCCGGCGTGCGCGAGGCGAGCGCCAACCTCGCCACCGGCCGGGTCACCGTGCGCCACCCCGCCGGCCTCGTCTCGCCCGACGCCCTGGCGGAGGCGGTGCGGGACGCCGGCTATGAACCCCGCCCGGTGACGGCGCAGGCCGACGCCCCGGTGGCCCCGCGCGAGGCCGACACGCTCGCCCGTGACCTGATCCTCGCCGCCCTGCTGTCGCTGCCCGTCGTGGTGCTCGACATGGGAAGCCACCTGGGAGGCCATGGAATCCTGCCGGAGGTCTGGAACGCCGGCATCCAGGCCGTGCTCGCCACCCTGGTCCTGGCCGGGCCCGGCCGGCGCTTCTTCGTCCGCGGCCTGCCCGGCCTGGTGCGCGGCCACCCGGACATGAACGCGCTCGTGGCGCTCGGCGCCGGTGCCGCCTACCTGTTCTCCCTGGTCGCGACCCTGGGCCCCGGCCTGCTGCCGGCGGGCGCGGCCCACATCTATTTCGAGGCGTCCGTCCTCATCGTCACCCTCATCCTGCTCGGCCGTACCCTGGAGGCGCGGGCCCGCGGCCGCACCGGCGCGGCGATCGCCCGCCTCGTCGGCCTCGCGCCGAAGACCGCGCTCGTCCTACGCGACGGCGCCGAGACCGAGGTGCCGGCGGCCGATCTCCAGGTCGGCGACCGCGTCCGGGTCCGCCCCGGCGAACGCCTGCCGGCGGATGGCCGCGTGGTCGAGGGCACCTCGCGCATCGACGAGAGCATGCTGACCGGCGAGCCGGTGCCGGTCGCCAAGGGCCCGGGCGACACGGTCACCGGCGGCACCGTCAACGGCACCGGCGCGCTCGACATCGCGGTCGAGCGAATCGGCGCCGATACGGCGCTCGCGCAGATCGTCCGCATGGTCGAGGCGGCACAGGGCGCGAAGCTCCCGATCCAGGCCGTCGCCGACCGGGTCACCGCCCGGTTCGTGCCGGCGGTGCTGGCGCTCGCCCTCCTGACCTTCCTGGCCTGGCTCGCCGTCGCGCCGGCGCCGTCCCTCGGCGAGGCCCTGGTCCACGCCGTCGCGGTGCTGATCATCGCCTGCCCCTGCGCCATGGGTCTCGCCACCCCGACCTCGATCATGGTCGGCACCGGCCGGGCGGCGGAGCGGGGGGTGCTGTTCCGCAGCGGCGCGGCCCTGCAGGCCCTGGAGGACGTGCGCGTCGTCGCCTTCGACAAGACCGGCACCCTGACCGAGGGCCGCCCGCGCCTCACCGACCTGATCCCGGCCCCAGAACGCCCGGGCACAGCACGCCCGGACACAGGTTTCGACCCCGACACGGTGCTGGCCGCCGCCGCGGCGCTCGAATCCCGCTCCGAGCACCCGATCGCGCGCGCCGTCGTGGCCGCGGCCGCCGAGAAGGGTCTCGGCTTGCCGGCGGTGAGCGACTTCGCGGCGGTGCCGGGCCACGGCGTCACCGGGCGGGCCGGCGGCCGGGCCGTCGCGATCGGCGCCGCCCGCCACCTCGCCGGCCTCGACCTGTCAGGCCTCGCGCCCCATGCCGAGCGCCTGGCCGGGCAGGGCCGCTCCCCGGTCTTCGTCGCCCTCGACGGCGTGCCGGCGGCGGTTCTCGCCGTCTCCGACCCGGTCAAGCCCGGCGCCGCCGAGGCCGTGCGGGCCCTCGCCGGCCAGGGCCTCGCGGTCGCCCTCGTCACCGGCGACGACCGCCGCACCGCCGAGGGCGTCGCCCGCGATCTCGGCATCGCGACCGTGCTCGCCGAGGTGCTGCCCGCGGGCAAGCGCGACGCCGTTCGGGCCTTGCGCGAGCGGCACGGCGCGGTCGCCTTCGTCGGCGACGGCATCAACGACGCCCCGGCCCTGGCCGAGGCCGAGATCGGGCTCGCCATCGGCACCGGCACCGACGTGGCGGTGGAGAGCGCCGACGTGGTCCTGATGGCCGGCGACCCCGCCGCCGTCGCCGAGGCGTTGCGGCTGTCGCGGGCGGTGATGCGCAACATCCGCCAGAACCTGTTCTGGGCCTTCGCCTACAACGTGGCGCTGATCCCGGTGGCGGCGGGGGTGCTGCGGGTGGTCGGCGGCCCGTCGCTGTCGCCGATCCTGGCGGCGGGCGCCATGGCCCTGTCGAGCGTGTTCGTGGTCGGCAACGCGCTGCGGCTCAGGCGGGCGTGAGGGCCGGGCCCCTCACCGCCCCGTCCCCTCCTTCGCCAGCGCCGGGCAGTTCCCCTGGTCGAGCGGCCGGAACGCCTGCTCACCGGGGATCGTCGCCAACTTCTCGTAGAAGTCCCAGTCCCCCCTCGAGGCACCCGGGGCCTTGACCTGGAAGACGTAGAAGTCGTGCACCATCCGCCCGTCCGGGCGCAGGCGCGCGTTGCGCACCACCTCGTCGGCGATCGGCAGCGCGTGCATCTTCGCCATCACGGCGCCGGCCTCGTCCGTGCCCGCGGCCGCGGCGGCCTTCAGTGCGTGGCGCACCGCCGAGTAGATCCCGGCATGGATCGCCGAGGGCACCGTGCCGTGCAGCGCCCGGAACCGGGCCGAGAACGCCCGGGTGCCCGGATCGAGGTCCCAGTAGAACCCTTCCGTCAGCACCGTCCCCTGCGCGGTCGGCAGCCCGATGCTCTTCACGTCCATCACGGTCAGGAAGAACGCCGCGAGGCGCTGGCCGCTGCCGAGGAGCCCGAAGTCGCGCGCCGCCTTGACGCCCGTGACCGTGTCGCCGCCGGCATTGGCGAGCGCCACGATGTCGGCGCCCGAGCCCTGCGCGGTGACGATCTGCGACGACAGGTCGGCAGCCGGGAAGGGGTGGCGCACCGAGCCGAGGACCCGGCCGCCCTTGCGGGCGACGAGCGCCCGCGTATCGGCCTCGAGCTGGTTGCCGAGCGCGTAATCGGCGGTGACGAGCTGCCAGGTCGTGCCGGGCTTCGTCAGCGTGGTCGAGACGCCGGCCACCTGGACGTAGGTGTCCCACATCCACTGCACGATGTGGCTCGGCAGGCAGGCGTCGCCGGTGAGCCGCGCCGTGCCGCCCGGGAACAGGCCGAGGCGGTTCTTGGCCTTGAGCAGCGGCGGCACGGCGAGCTGGATCGAGGCGTTCGACATGTCGGTCAGCATGTCGACGCCCTGGCGGTCGATCCATTCGCGGGCGATGCTCGAGGCCACATCCGCCTTGTTCTGGTGGTCGGCCGAGACGACCTCGATCGTCATCCCCCGGCACTCGGCCGCGAGGCACTCGTCGACGGCCATCTGGGTCGCGACCACCGAGCCCTTGCCGGTGATGTCCGCGTAGACCCCCGACATGTCGGTGAGGACGCCGATCCTGACCTTGCCGTCGGAAAAGTCGGCGGCGGCCGGGCCTGCGATCAGCAGGGCAGCGGCGAGAAGGGCGCCTCGCATCGGACCGGGCATCGATTTCCCCCTGGCGGCCCTTCGTGCGAGAGCCTGCCCGGCCGACTATGCCGGAATCGACGCCCGGGCAAGACAGGCCCTCAGGCCCGGATCGCGTCGAGGCCCCGCCAGTCGAACGCGATGCCGTGGCCCGGCCTGTCCGGCGCCACCGCGAACCCGTCCTCGATCGCCAGCGGCTCGGCGAGGTAGGCGTCGAGCCCGAAGCCGTGCGCCTCCAGGTAGGAGCGGTTCGGGCAGGCCGCGAGCAGGTGCACCGTGACGTCGTGGGCGCCGTGCGACGTGACCGGCAGGTTGAAGGCTTCCGCGAGGTGCGCGATCTTCATGAACGGGGTGACGCCGCCGCAATTGGTGACGTCGGGCTCCGGATAGGTGACCCCGCCGGCCGCGATCAGCTGCTTGAAGTCCCACAGGCTGCGCAGGTTCTCGCCCGCCGCGATCGGCAGCCCGCCCTCGCGCACCACCCGGGCCTGGCCGGCGACGTCGTCCGGGATCACCGGCTCCTCGAGCCAGACGAGATCGAACGGCTGGAACGCCCGTGCGGCGCGGATCGCCTCGTCGGCGCTCCAGCGCATGTTGGCGTCGACCATCAGCGGGACGCCGTCGCCGAGATGCTCCCGCATCGCCCGCACCCGCTCGACATCCTCGGAGAGCCTAGGGCGACCCACCTTCATCTTGATGGCGCGGAACCCCTTCTTGAGATTGTCGTCGGTCTGCCGCAGCAATTGGTCGAGCGGCAGGTGGAGGTCGATGCCGCCGGCGTAGACCTGCACCCGCGGATCGTGGCCGCCGAGCAGGGTCCAGAGCGGCTGGCCGAGGCGCTTCGCCTTCAGGTCCCACAACGCCATGTCGATCGCCGACTGGGCGAGGACCGCCGCCCCGCCGCGGCCGCCGTAATGCTGGCCCCACCAGATCCGCTGCCACAGCTGCTCGATCCGGTCGGCCTCCTGGCCGAGGATCTGCTCGGGGATGTCGCGCCGCAGGATCGCGTCGATCGCCGCGCCGTTGCGGCCGCAGGTATAGGTGTAGCCGACGCCCTCGGCGCCGTCCGCATCGCGCAGGCGGACGGTGTTCAGCTCGAAGGCCGGCATGTCGCCGTGGGTGCTGTCGCTGAGGGTGACGGCCAGCGGCACCCGATAGTAACCGGAATCCAGCGTCGCGATGCGGGGCATGGCGTTCCTCCCTGTCGGCGGCCTTGTTGCGCCGCTCCCGGACCGATTCGTCCGTTGTTAGAGCGATGGGGTATGGACGGTCCGATAGAACGTCAAGCCGTGACTGTCGCGGTTCAGGTATGACCGCGCCTGTGTTGGTGACGCGAGGTTTCCGGACTAGGACGAAACCTGAAGCGCTGGCCAATCTATGGGACGCAATAGGATTTTGCGGGCCCATACTTTGTGTTGACTGACGCCGAATTGCCTCCCGCGCCGTCCCGTGCTGATATGCGGGAAAGCCGCCCGACCAACGGGGCGCCTGGAAGGAATCGATCGATGAAGCGGGTGATCGCGGGAGCGGTGTCTTTGGGCGCCCTGGTGATGGCAGCGCTGCCGGCCGTCGCGCAGGACAACAAGACGCTCACCGTCTGGTTCAGCAAGGGCTTCTACCGGTCCGAGGACGAGTCGCTCTGGGCGACGATCAAGAAGTTCGAGCAGAAGACCGGGATCAAGGTCGAGCTGTCGCAATACGCGATCCAGGACATGATCCCGAAGACCGTGGCGGCGCTCGATTCCGGCTCGCCGCCCGATGTCGGCTATTCCGACACCTACAACAACCAGGCCGCCGGCAAGTGGGCCTTCGAGGGCAAGCTCGAGGACCTGACCGACGTCCTGCAGCCGATGATGCCGCGCTTCGCAGCCCAGACCGTCGAGCACGTGCTGCTGATGAACGGCCAGACCGGCAAGAAGGCCTATTACGGCTTCCCGCTCAAGCGCCAGACGCTGCACACCGAGATCTGGGGCGACATGCTGGAGAAGGCCGGCTTCAAGCAGGCCGACATCCCGACCAAGTGGTCGGATTACTGGGCGTTCTGGTGCGACAAGGTCCAGCCCGGCTACCGCAAGGCCTCGGGCACCCGCACCTACGGCATCGGCGCGCCGATGGGCGTCGAATCGACCGACAGCTTCCAGTCGTTCTACGCCTTCATGGACGCCTACGACGCCAAGCTCGTCGATGCCGACGGCAAGCTGACCGTCGACGACCCGAAGACCCGCGAGGGCGTGGTCAAGGCGCTGAAGGACTACACCGACCCCTACATCAAGGGCTGCGTGCCGCCCTCGGCCACGACCTGGAAGGACCCCGACAACAACGTCGCCTTCCACAACCGCACCACGGTGATGACGCACAACTTCACCATCTCGATCGCCGCGAAATGGTACGAGGACAGCGTCAACCCGAACAACACGCCCGAGCAGCGCGAGGCCTCGAAGAAGGCCTACGAGGAGACGATCATCACCGCGCCGTTCCCGAACCGGCCGGACGGCAAGCCGATGACCTACCGCGCCGACGTCAAGCAGGGCGTGGTCTTCTCGGGCGCCAAGAACAAGGCGGCGGCCAAGGAGTTCGTGAAGTTCATCATGGAGGAGGACAACCTCCGTCCCTACGTCGAGGGTGCGATCGGCCGCTGGTTCCCGGTGACGAAGGCCTCGATCGAGAGCCCGTTCTGGCAGGCCGACAAGCACCGCAAGGCGGTCTACAACCAGTTCACCTCGGGCACCGAGCCGTTCGACTACGTGAAGAACTACAAGTTCACGCTGGTCAACAACGAGAACGTGTTCGCCAAGGCGATGAACCGGGTGGTGAGCGAGAAGGTCCCGGTCGAGAAGGCCGCCGACGAGATGCTGGCCCGCATCAAGCAGATCGCCGGGCAGTAGCCGCCGGGGAGACGTCGGAACAAGCAGGGCTGTTCGAGGACGGACACGGCGCAGGTCCCCCCTCTCCCGTGTGGGAGAGGGGCCGGGGGTGAGGGTGGCTCGGCTTCCGCAATAATCCTGAACTGTCGAGCTGCGCAGCGGAACGGTTCAGTCTTCTTGCGGCACCGTCTCCACCCTCACCCCTACCCCTCTCCCACACGGGAGAGGGGATCCCGCGCCTTTTCCTTTGAAAGGATCGTCTTCGGGCAGCCCTGCGGACCAAGAGGGGAGGCGGACGTGCCTCATTCGACATCGCCCGGAGCGGGGTCCGATCGCAGGATGATCGGGGCCCGCTCTCGGTTTTCAAACACCCCGCTTCACGGCCTCATCGAGGAGACCGACCATGTCCGCAACGGTCGCTGAGGCAGCGCCGGTCGCCGCGGCCCAGCCCTTCCGCCTGACCTCGTGGCAGGCCTGGGGGCTGATCCTGATCGCGCCCTACCTGCTGATCTTCCTGTTCTTCGTCATCTACCCGATCGGCTACGGCCTCTGGCTGGCGCGCAGCCCCGCGAGCTACGTGCATCTGGCCGAGGATCCGATCTTCGCCCGCGCCGTCGTCAACACGCTGATCTTCCTGATCGTCGGCATCAACGTGAAGATGGCGATCGCGCTGATGCTGTCGGGCTTCTTCACCAACGAGCGGAAGTGGATCCGCTGGCTGTCGGTGCTGTTCATCCTGCCCTGGGCGGTGCCGTCGATCCCGACGATCCTGTCGGTGCGGTTCATGCTGAACCCCGAATGGGGCGTGGTGAACTCGCTGATCTTCCGCTTCACCGGCGAGGACGGCCCGAACTGGCTCAACGACCCGTCACTGGCCCTCACGCTCGCCATCGGCGTCCATATCTGGAAGTCGCTGCCGTTCTGGACGCTGATCCTGCTCGCCGGGCGGCTCGCCATCTCGGCCGACATGTACGAGGCGGCGTCGGTCGACGGCGCCACCAAGTGGCAGAAGTTCCTGCACGTCACCTGGCCGTCGATGCGGACGCTCTACGTGACCTGCACGATCCTGTCGATGATCTGGACGCTGGGCGACTTCAACTCGGTCTACCTGCTCACCGGCGGCGGTCCCGCCGACCTCACCCACGTGCTGGCGACGCTCGGCATCCGGTACCTGCGCCTCGACCAGGTCGACGCCTCGATGGCGGCGGTGGTCTGCGCGATGCCGTTCGTGCTGCCGCTGGTCTACGTGCTGATGAAGAGGCTCTCGAAATGAGCACGACCACCACGGCCCGCGCGTCCCTCGCGACGCCTTCGGCGGAGGAGCGCTCCGCCGCCCGGACCAACTGGCTGCGCGCGGCCGGCACCGAGGCGAAGCTCCTCCTCATCGGCATCCCGGTCCTGCTCTGGACCGTGATCCCGATCTACCACCTCATCCTGTTCGCGATCTCGCCGAAGCAGGACGCGATGTCGGGGGCGCTGTTCCCGGCCCACCCGACGCTGCAGAACTTCAAGGTGGTGTTCGGGCAGCAGCACTACTTCCTGTCGAATTTCTGGCAGCAATTCTGGAACTCGGCCGTCATCGCCTTCGCGACCGGCGTGCTGACGCTGGTCGTCGCCACCGCGGCGGCCTTCGCGATCAGCCGCCTGAAGGTGAAGGGCGGCCGGACCGTGATGAACATGGCGCTCTTCACCTACTTCATCCCGGCCGCGTTCCTGGCCGTGCCGATGTACAAGACGATGGGGGCCTACGGGCTGCTCAACTCGAAATGGGCCCTGATCCTCGCGATGGTGACGATCGCCAGCCCCTACGCGATCTGGGTGCTGAAGCAGGCCTCCGACAAGCTGCCGGTGGAACTGGACGAAGCCGCGATCATGGACGGCGCCTCGCCGCCCCAGCTCTTCCGCTTCGTCTACCTGCCGCTGATGGTCCCGTCGCTGGTCGCGATCGGCGTCTACGCGCTGCTGCTCGCCTGGAACGAGTACCTGTTCGCCTTCCTGCTCCTCTCGCGTGATACCGACGTGACCCTGCCGGTGGCCTTGGGGAGCTTCCTGGCGGCGGATGACTCGCCGTGGGAGCTGCTGATGACCACTGGGTTGATCTACGCCCTGCCGCCGGCCGCGATCTATTATGTGTTCAAGCGGTATATGGTGGGTGGGTTGACGGCGGGCGCTGTGAAGAGCTGATTTCTGGCGACCTATTAGTATGACATTTGAGGTCGGCCATGGGCGTCAGTGCTCGTGGCCGGCTTTTTATTTCCCAACACTTCCTCGCTATAAAGACTGGCGTGCTGTGTATTCTAGCAAGACAAACCTCCCATAACGTCGATTATTTGCATGTCATAACTTGAAACGACTGATGGTCGTCCATGGTGATATCTCAGTCTTTGCGGGGGTGTGAAAAAATCATTGCAAGCTCCTTGCCTGCAAAAAATGTTGCGCTAGTGCCTGTGAAAATCTTCAGCTTGGCTCTTGCCTACCTCTCGCGGCCAAGCTTACAAACTCATCATGCTATTTCGCATCCTTTGCGACGGGGGTCGGCTCAGCCGGTGGCCTAGAGTGGTGGAGCAGCGGCGAGGTCGAGGCGCGAGCCATGACCGACACCGTTCGGATAGGGCCGAAAGGTACCTCTGGTGATGGCAGACCTGTCCTGTCCGATCAGAAACTAGCCGCAACCTTTTCTCTCAAGGGGACCTGTTGGGCGGCTGGACGAATTTATTTAGCGGGTGGGGCGGGGTCGCGCGGGCATCAGCCGCTTGTGCGCCGGCCAAAAACGGTAGGCTTGCAGGAGGTCGGAAGTGATGTTCAAGGCGGAAAGCAAAAACGTGCCACCCGCAAGGCGGCGCGACCTGGTGCGGGGCGCCTCACAGCGTTCCTAACTGGGGTCTCTTTCGCTCTCATCGCGACGGGGGTCGGCTCAGCCGGTGGCCTAGAGTGGTGGAGCAGCGGCGAGGTCGAGGCGCGAGCCATGACCGACACCGTTCGGATAGGGCCGAAAGGTACCTCCGGTGAGGGCAGAGCCTGGTCGGACGGGTATGGGTGAACCAGCAGGACCCCAGGACTAGAGGTTGCATACTATGGTTGGGTCACTGCTGCTGAAACAAGTCCGCAGTCGTCCCAACCTTGAGCGAGCATGGCGGGTAGTTGAAGATAATAGCCGATTTTCTGGGTCTGAGACGATAAGATTGGAAGTAGATATTTTTCGTGAAAAGTATTCAACAAACATCCGAACCATCAGCGATCAACTAAGAGAAGGTAGATATAAATTCCAGCCCGCTCGAGGTGTACCGATTGCGAAAGCGGGGAATAAAAAATCTTCCGATTTCCGGCCTCTTGTCGTGGCATCTGTCGGATCTCGCATCGTTCAGCGATCAATTCTGGACGTATTGACGAGCATCGATGATCTTAAGCCGTATTTTCAGAATTCAAATAGCTTTGGTGGTATAAAAAAAGCCAAAGGACAACATCTAGCCGCAGTTCCTGCCGCTATTCGGGAGGTTTTGTCAGCCATAGGAGATGGCGCAACTCATGTAGTATGCGCCGATATTAGTGGATTTTTTACAAAAATTTCTAAATCAGCAGTTGTTTCTATTATTGAAAAAGTTGTGACAGATCGAGAATTTATCGATTTGCTAAACTTGGCTATAAAAGTTGAGCTTAGCAACATGGCTGAATTGCGTGAGCGTGCAGACAGATTTCCGATTTATGATATCGGCGTTGCTCAGGGTAGTTCTCTATCTCCGCTGTTGGGAAATATAATTTTATCTGATTTCGATAAAAAAATGAACGAAGGTGATTGCCGATGCATTCGCTATATAGATGATTTCATTATCCTCGCCCCAACAAAGAAGGCCGCAGCTGCGCGCATGCGTATCGCCTCTGCTCATCTTGCTGCGCTTGAAATGAGCCTTTCCAAGGAAAAGACACACGTTGAGCCGCGCAGTATTCTGGACGGGTTTGATTTTCTCGGGATCGAGTTGAAAAACGGCCTCATCCGACCCTCAAATAAGGCCCAGAAGAGAATTATCAAATCGATCGAAGATTCTTTTAAAGAAAGCAGCTCCGCTTTTAAGGCGAGGCGAGGAGGTGCGGAGCTTCACAAAAGTCAATCTTTACTTGGAACTCTCCGCCGAGTCGATGGTGTTATTCAAGGTTGGGGTAAGCATTGCAGCTTTTGTAATGATGAAGCTGCGTTCGCCACGCTAGATGCGGCGATATCTAATATGCTTAGAAGATATATTGGAATTTATTCCGCAGAAATTTAATTGACCTGTCATCTGGGAAGGCGTTCTTTGCTGGGAGTAGAATCCCTGTCTGTTATGCAAAGATCGCCATTTGCGTGGCCCGTCAAACGAAATAATAGGCGACTGGCTATTAAAGCTGAGGTCGTTTCTATTGAAAAATCTGCATCGACAGAAAACTTGATCCATAATACAAATATCGTGATGCAAGATAGTGAAATGGTATCTGCGGTCTCGGAAATTAATGCCCAAAATTGATTTAGACATCGCAATAAGAACATTAATATGAAGACGCAGTACACATCGGGCGACTGTGCCGCAGTCTCAAGCGACCGCGGCACGCGTGATCATTACGCCACCGCCGCCACACCCCCCGGCATCAACCGTCCCTCCTCCACCGCATGACACGCCACCCCATCCCGGAACACCGGCACCTCCGCCTTGCACCGCTCATTCGCGAACGGGCAGCGTGGGTGAAACGTGCACCCTGACGGCGGGTTGATCGGGTTCGGGATCTCGCCCTGCACCGGCACGCGCTGCCGGCCGACATGGGCGAGGTCGGGCACCGCGTCGAGGAGCATGCGGGTGTAGGGGTGTTTCGGGGCGGTGAAGAGCTCGCGGCCGCCGCCGATCTCGACGATGCGGCCGAGATACATCACGCCGATGCGGTTCGCCATGTGGCGCACCACGGCGAGGTTGTGGCTGATGAACAGGTAGGTCAGGCCGAGCCGGTCCTGCAGGTCGCGCATCAGGTTCAGGATCTGGGCCTGGACCGAGACGTCGAGGGCCGAGGTCGGCTCGTCGGCGACCAGGAACTCGGCCTCGGAGGCGAGCGCCCGGGCGATGGCAATGCGCTGGCGCTGGCCGCCCGAGAAGGCGTGGGGGTAGCGCTTGCCGTCGTCGGGGTGCAGGCCGACCAGGGTCAGGAGCTCGCCGACGCGGGCCTGGATCTCGCGCTCGCCGTTGAGGATCCCGAAGGCGCGGATCGGCTCGGAGACGATCCGGTCGACCCGCCAACGCGGGTTCATCGAGGCGTAGGGGTCCTGGAAGATCATCTGGATGCGCCGGCGCAGCTGCCGCCGCTCGGCGGCCTGGCGCGGGTCGGTCATCGAGATGCCGGCAATCGAGACCTCGCCGTCGGAGGGCGGCATCAGGCCGACCACCATGCGGGCCACCGTCGACTTGCCGGAGCCGGATTCGCCGACGATCGCCAGGGTCTCGCCCTTGGCGACCGAGAACGAGACGTGGTCCACCGCGCGCAGGTACTGGCGCGGCTGGCGCTCGATCACCCGGTTGAGCCAGGGGCGCGAGACGTCGAACAGGCGGCGCAGGTCGCGGACCTGCACGTAGTCGGGCTGGGGCGTGATCACGGGCTTCAAGGCGATATGGGGCTTCATGCGGCGGCCTGTCCGGACGCGTCGTAGAGGTGGCAGGCGACCCGGTGCGCGCCGACGACCAGGGGCTCGGGCCGGTCGACCGTGCAGCGGGCAAACACCTTGGGGCAGCGCGGGTTGAAGGCGCAGCCGGGCGGGATCGCCGAGAGCCGCGGCATCGCGCCGGGGATCTGGGCCAGGCGGTCGGCCTCGTGCGACAGGGACGGGATCGCCCCCATCAGGCCCTTGGCGTAGGGGTGGAGTGGGTTGCCGACGAGGGCCGCCACCGGGCCGATCTCGGCGACGCGGCCGGCATACATCACCGCCACCCGGTCGGCGGCCTCCGCGATCACCCCCATGTCGTGGGTGATCAGCATCACGGCGGTGCCGTGGTCGCGCCCGAGGCGCTTCAGGAGCGTAATGATCTGGGCCTGGACCGAGACGTCGAGCGCCGTCGTCGGCTCATCCGCAATGATCAGCTCCGGCTCGGCGGCGAGCGCCAGCGCGATGACGACGCGCTGCCGCATGCCGCCCGAGAATTCGTGCGGGAAGCCGTCGATCCGCCGCTCCGGCGCCGGGATGCCGACCTCGGCGAGAAGGTCGATCGCCCGCTGGCGGGCGGCCTTGGCGGAGAGGTCGGTGTGGGTGCGGATCGTCTCCACGATCTGCCGGCCGACCCGGTAGAGCGGGTTGAGGCTGGTCAGCGGGTCCTGGAAGATCATGCCGATGCGCTTGCCGCGGACCTTGCGCATCGCGTCGGGCGTCAGGTTGTCGATGCGCTCGCCGGCGAGGCGGATCTCGCCGCCGGCGATGCGGCCGGGCGGGTCGATCAGGCCGATCACCGCCGAGCCGGTCACCGACTTGCCGGCGCCGGACTCGCCGACGACGCCGAGCACCTCGCCGCGGTTGATCTCGAAGGAGACGCCGTCGAGCGCGGTCAGCACGCCGCGGCGGGTGGCGAACTCGACCCGCAGGTCGCGCACCGAGAGGACGGGTTGGGACATGTCGGTCATTGCAGCTTGGGGTTCAGGGCGTCGCGCAGCCAGTCGCCGAGCAGGTTGATCGCCAGCACCAGGCCGGCGAGCGCCAGGCCCGGGAAGGCGACGATCCACCACTCGCCCGAGAACAGGAAGCGGTTGCCGGTGCGGATCAGGGTGCCGAGCGACGGCATCGTCTCCGGCAGGCCGGTGCCGAGGAAGGACAGCGTCGCCTCGGTGATGATGGCGAGCGCCAGGTTGATGGTGGCGATGACGAAGACCGGGCCGGTGACGTTCGGCAGGATGTGGCGGGTGAGGATCACCGGCGCCGACAGGCCGATGAGCCGGCCGGCCTGGACGTAGTCCTTGTTCTTCTCGACCATCACCGAGCCGCGCACGGTGCGGGCGTACTGGACCCAGAACGACAGGCCGATCGCCACGACGATCAGCGCGATCTGCGCGTTCGCCTCCATGTGGCCGCCGGCCACCGCCTTGGCGACGCCGTCGACGATCAGCGCGATCAGGATCGCCGGGAAGGTCAGCTGCACGTCGGCGACGCGCATGATCACCGTGTCGACCCAGCCGCCGGCGTAACCGGCGATCAGCCCGAGGCCGATGCCGATGAAGCCCGACAGCAGCACGCCGAGCACGCCGACGAGGAGCGACAGGCGCATGCCGTAGAACACCGCCGAGAGCACGTCGCGGCCCTGGTCGTCGGTGCCGATCAGGAACGGCGCCTGGCCGTCGGCGTACCAGAGCGGCGGCAGGCTGGCATTGATCAGCTCGAGCTGCGCCGGGTCGTAGGGGTTCTGCGGCGAGATGATGGGGGCGAAAAGCGCCAGGGCGACGAACAGCACCGTGGCGGCAAACGCCGCCATGGCGAGCTTCGAGCGCTTGAAGCTGGCGAAGAGATCCGAATCGAGGAAGCGCGCGAGGCGCGAGGGCGGCGCGTCCGCGGTCAGGACCGGTGCGGGGGCGGGGGAGGCCATGGTTCTAAAAAATCCTCACGCCGCCCGCCGCACCGAGAGGCGCAGGCGCGGATCGACGATGGTGTAGAGGAGATCGACCACGAGGTTGATCGTCACGAAGATGAGGGCGACCAGCAGCAGGTAGGCGGCCATGATCGGCACGTCGACGTTCTGCACCGCCTGCACGAACAGGAGGCCCATGCCGGGCCACTGGAACACCGTCTCGGTGATGATCGAGAAAGCGATGATCGAGCCGAGCTGGAGGCCGGCGACCGTGATGACCGGGACCAGCGTGTTCTTCAGCGCGTGGCCGAAATGGATGGAGCGCGTGGTGAGGCCCCTCGCCCGGGCGAAGCGGATGTAGTCGGTGCGCAAAACCTCCAGCATCTCGGCCCGGACGAGGCGCATGATCAGCGTCATCTGGAACAGGCCCAGCGTGATCGAGGGCAGGATCAGGGCCTTCCAGCCCGACGCCGTCAGGAAGCCGGTGGTCCACCAGCCGATCCGGACCGTCTCGCCGCGGCCGTAGGAGGGCAGCCAGCCGAGCGTCACCGAGAACAGGAAGATGAGCAGGATGCCGATCAGGAAGGTCGGCAGCGAGACGCCGACGAGGGAGATCGCCTGGACGAGCTTGGCGCCGGCGCTGTCGCGGTGGAGCGCCGAGTAGACCCCCATCAGGATGCCGGCGGTGAGCGCGAACAGGGTGGCGCAGAGCGCGAGCTCCAGGGTCGCGGGCATGCGCTCGGCGAGCAGCGTCGAGACCGGCTGGCGGAACTGGTACGAGTTGCCGAACTGGCCGCGCACGGCGTTGCCGGCGTAGCGGGCGAATTGCAGCAGCACCGGATCGTCGAGGCCGAGGCTCTGGCGGATCTGCAACCGCTCGGCATAGGGCGTGTCCGGCGCGACCAGCTGGTTCACCGGATCGCCGGCGAAGCGGAACATCGCGAAGGCGATCAGCCCGACCGCCAGCAGCACCCCGACGGATTGCAGCAGGCGGCGGAGAATGAAGGCGAGCATGGGGGTTTTTCTTGGGTTCTCTGATTATGACACGTGAAGCGCGGGATCCCCTCTCCCGAGTGGGAGAGGGGTAGGGGTGAGGGTGCTACGGTTCCGCAGGAGACGCCGACTGTCTCGCTACCAGCACGAAGCTGTCAGCGTTACACTGAAGCGCGTCACCCTCACCCCCGGCCCCTCTCCCACACGGGAGAGGGGAGACCCGCGCCTTTCCTTTCACTCGGAACAGTGGGGGCGGCGCCTTACGGCTCCTTCGAGACCCAGAACAGCATCATCTGGTTGTCGGCGCGGGGCACCAGCTTCACCTTCTTCGACACGCCCCAGGCGAGCGCCTGCTGGTGCAGCGGGATGTAGCCCCAGTCGCCCATGACGGTCTCGTAGGCCTGCTTGATCAGCAGGTTGCGGGCCTCCTGGTCGGTCTCGCGCTCGATCTTGTCGGCGAGCGCATCGACCTTCGGGTTGCAATAGTTCCCGAGGTTGGTGGTGCCGCGCGGCGAGGACTTGTCGTTCCGGCAGCCGGCGATCTCGAACAGGATGTTGTGCGAGTCCATCGACGACGGCGTCCACCCCAGCATGTAGAACGAGGTGTCGAAGGCGGGCTTCAGGATCTTGGCGAAGTACTTCGCCTTGGGCTGGGCGATCAGGTTCACCTTGACGCCGACGCGGGCGAGCATCGAGGTCACGGCCTGACAGATCGCCTCGTCGTTGACGTAGCGGTCGTTCGGGCAGTCGAGCGGTACCTCGAAGCCGTTGGGGTAGCCGGCCTCCGTCAGCAGCGCCTTGGCCTTGTTCGGGTCGTAGGCCGGGCGCTTGAACTCGCCCGCGAGCGGGAAGAGCGGCGGGGCGATCAAGAGGGCCGCCGGGGTCGCCTGACCGCGCATCACGCGCTTGACGATCGCGTCCTCGTCGATCGCCCGGAAGAACGCCTCGCGCACCCGCGGGTCCTTGAACGGGTTCTTGCCCTTGACGTTGGAGCCGCGCAGCTCGTCGCTGCTCTGGTCCATGCCGAGATAGATCGTGCGCAGCTCGGGCGCGTTCACCACCACGGCGTTGGCGCTGGAACTGACGCGGCTCTGGTCCTGGAGCGGCACCGGATCGACCCAGTCGACCTCGCCCGAGAGGAGCGCGGCGACGCGGGTGGCGTCGTTGCTGATGGTGGTGAAGATCGCCTCGTCGAGGTTCGACTCGACCTTGCCCCAGTAGCCGTCGAACTTCTTGAACACCGTGCGCACGCCGGGCTGGTGCTCGGTGATGGTGAACGGGCCGGTGCCGTTCTCGTGGAGCGCCGCGTAGCTCGGGGCCGAGGCGGCGACCGGGGTCGGCTTCGTCGCGTCGTGCTTCTCGGCCCAGGCCTTCGACATGATGTACCAGCCGCCGAACTGGTACAGGGCGATGGGGTTGGGGTTCTTCAGCACCATGTCGACGGTGTGGTCGTCCACCTTCACGAAGGTGGCGTCCGCCGGCACGTTGGTCTGGAAGTTCGAGCCCGGCGCCCGCACGCGCTCGGCGGAGAAGATCACGTCGTCGGCGGTGAAGGGCGTGCCGTCGTGGAACTTGACGTTCTTGCGAAGCTTGAAGCGGTAGCGGGTCGGCTCCGGGGTCTCCCAGGACTCGGCGAGGCCGGGGACCAGCTTCAGGTCCTTGTCGCGGGTGACGAGCGACTCGTAGACCGCGCCGTGGGCGGCGATCGTGAAGGTTTCCTTCAGGGTGTACGGGTCGAGGGACTTGAGGTCGCCCTGGAAGGCGAACCGGAAGGTGTTGGCGGCCGAAGCCGGCGCCGCACCGGCGACGGCCACGAGGGCGGTGGCGGCGGCGAGGCAGGCCAGCAGCGGACGGAACTTCACAGGCGACATCGACGAGGACACTCCGCGGGGGGTCTAAGCGCGTTAGAGCATCTTCCGGCGCCATAGGCGACGCCAGAATGATGAAAAAAGATGCATCATCCCCGTCCATCCCGCCAGCAGGCGGGAGGTGCGGGCCGATCGTGCCGCTCTAACAAGTCCCGGGCCAACCGGCTTCCGGGCCATGCGCCCGGCGCCGGACCCGCTTCGGTCGCGGGCCGCGCGCGGGAGTTGACCGCGGGCCGGTCTGCCTGTTGCATCCTGCGCGTCCGTCCCCGTCCCGACACGAGCGTTTTGTCACATGCCCGTCATCAACCGCGTCGCCGCCCTCTCCGACGAGATCACGGCCTGGCGCCGCGACTTCCATCAGCATCCCGAGCTGCTGTTCGCCCTCGACCGCACCTCCGGCCTGGTGGCCGAGCGGCTGCGCGCCTTCGGCTGCGACGAGGTGGTGACGGGGTTGGGGAAGACCGGCGTCGTCGGCGTGATCCGTGGCCGCGATACCGGGTCGGGCAAGGTGATCGGCCTGCGCGCCGACATGGACGCCCTGCCGATCGAGGAGACGAGCGGCGTGCCGCACCGCTCGACGGTGCCCGGCAAGATGCACGCCTGCGGGCATGACGGCCACACCGCGATGCTGCTCGGGGCCGCCAAGTACCTGGCCGAGACCCGCAACTTCGACGGCACGGCGATCGTGATCTTCCAGCCGGCGGAAGAAGGCGGCGGCGGTGCCGACGTGATGCTGAAGGACGGCCTGATGGAGCGCTTCGGCATCCAGGAGGTCTACGGCCTGCACAACATGCCGGGCCTGCCGCTCGGGAATTTCGCGATCCGCCCCGGCGCGATCATGGCGGCGGCCGACCGGATCACCATCCGGGTCGGCGGCAAGGGCGGCCACGCGGCGGCCCCGCACGATTGCATCGATCCGGTCCTCGTCGCCTCCCACATCGTCACCGCCCTGCAATCGATCGTCTCGCGCACCCTCGACCCGGTGCAATCGGCGGTGATCTCGATCACACAGGTCAAGGCCGGCGACGCCTTCAACGTGATCCCGGAATTCGCGATCCTCAACGGCACGGTGCGCACCCTCTCCGAGAGCGTCCGCGACACCTGCGAGGCGCGCATCGCGCAGGTGGCGTCCAACGTCGCGGCGGCCTTCGGCGCCACCGCGGCCGTCGATTACGGCCGCGGTTACCCGGTGACCGCCAACGACCCCGCCCGGGCGAGCTTCATGGCCGACATCGCGGCGGAAGTCTCGGGCGAGGGCGCGGTGGAGCGCGCGGTCCAGCCGATGATGGGCGCCGAGGATTTCTCCTACATGCTGAACGCGCGGCCGGGCGCCTACATCTTCCTCGGCACCGGCCCCGGCGCCGGGCTGCACCACCCGGCCTACGACTTCAACGACGAGGCCGCGCCCTACGGCGTCTCGCTGTTCGCCCGGGTGATCGAGCGGGCGATGCCGGCGGCATGAGGGGGGAGCGGAACATCTGACAGTTCGGTTGGGCGAGCTTGCGAGCTCTCACCGCCGTTCGCCTCGGGCCTGCGCGGTGTCCATATGGGGACGGGCGCGACTGTCCGGCGCCACCGCCGCGAGCCCGAGGACCTGATGATCCGCCTGTTACCGACACTTGCACTCGCCCTGGTGACCGCGCTCGGGTGGCCATGCGCACCAGCGCTTGCCCTCGACGACTCCCGAGCCGGACACCCGGGCGGGCCCGACCTCGGGCGGCTTGACGTCGGCGGCGTCGTCAGCCTACCGGCGACTGGGGCGCTCGACTTAGCGTTCGCCGGGATCGTGAACCCCAACGCGATCAAGCTTGGGCCCGGCAACCGCGTGTCGTTCTGCCCGGCCCTGTCGTGCATCCGCGGATCGAGGGATGACACGAGCGATCCGGCGTTCTTCGACCACCAGCGCGCCTCGCTCCTGATTTCTGGTCGATCGCAACTCGACGGCGTGGCGCAGGAGCAGACCTTCGCGGTCACCACGACGATCGGGACCGGTTACGCGAAGCCCTATGCCGCCTCGACCGCCTACGCCGTCGGCGACAACATCAATGTCGGAAACGCGACCTATCGCGCGGAACGAGCCGGCACCACGGGCGCCAACTCGGCCCCACCCGGATCCCGGCCGGCGAAGGCGCCGTTCATCGCCAGCGACGGCACCGTGCGCTGGCAGTGGATCAACGATGCCATGATCAATGCCAAGGTCGGAAGCTACTTCGAGACCGAGGTCGTCGACGGCGCCGGCGCGGCCTGGGGTGCGGCATTCAACTACCACATCAGGACGAAGCCGAGAGCGGGGCAGTTCTTCCCCGGCGTGGAGTTCGATTACGCCAACGACAGCGGTGCGGATTGCGCGCTCGGCGTCACTGATTGTACAGCGATCCGGGTGGGCCTTGCGGGCAACGCGCAAGTCACGCACGGCCTGCAGATCACCGGTGACGGCTCCGAAACGACCGGCTACTCCGCGATCTGGGCGCTTCGCATCAACGGTGAGAAGGTGGCGCAGCAATCCTCGATCGAGGTCGATTCGATGTCGGCGGTCGGGCTTGGATTCGGAATCTCCGGCATCGGTACCTCGGCTCACGGGGTGGCAGCCATCCGCGATGTCTCGACGAGCCCGCGGTCGATCCAGATCGCGGGCGTGAAATCATCGTCTGCCATCGAGGACACCTCGACGACGCCCACCTTCGCGAATATCGGTGGGACCAAGTCGCTCGCCGGTCTCCGCGAGGCATCGACCACGCCCACCGGTATCCTGCTTCAGGGCCGATACGCGGCAGCGCAGATCAGCGGCACTGGCTGGAGCGTGAACCCGGCCGGAATCCTTACCGCCTCGCGCCTCAACTCGCCCCTCGCGACGCCTGCATCCTCGAAGGCTCCCTGCCAGGCCGGCGACTGGGCGCACGACGCGAACTTCGTCTATACCTGCATCGCCGCCAACACCTGGAAGCGGGCCGCCCTCTCGTCGTGGTGAGGGCGACCGATCCGGTTCGCTACACCTCGAACGTCACCCCCTGCGCCAGCGGCAGGGTCTTGCCGTAATTGATGGTGTTGGTGGCGCGCCGCATATAGGCCTTCCAGGCATCCGAGCCCGCCTCGCGGCCGCCGCCGGTCTCCTTCTCGCCGCCGAAGGCGCCGCCGATCTCGGCGCCGGACGGGCCGATATTGACGTTGGCGATGCCGCAATCGGAGCCTGAGGCCGACAGGAAGGTCTCGGCCTCCGACAGGTCCCTGGTGAAGATCGAGGAGGACAGGCCGGCCGCCGCTGCGTTCTGGGCGTGGATCGCCTCCTCCAGCTCGGAGTAGCGGGTCACGTAGAGGATCGGCGCGAAGGTCTCGCGGCGCATCGGGCCGGCCTGCTCGGGCATCTCGACGAGAGCCGGGCGGATATAGGCCGCGGCTTCGCCGCGGATGTCGCGCAGGCGCTCGCCGCCATGCACCGTGCCGCCGATGGCGCGTGCCTCGTCGAGGGCGCGCGCCATGCCGTCCGCCGCCGCGACGTCGATCAGCGGGCCGATCAGGGTGGCGGGGTCGCGCGGATCGCCGATCCGCACCGAGCCGTAGGCCGCCTTCAGCCGCGGCACCAGGGCATCGTAGACGCTGTCATGCACGAACAGCCGCCGCAGGGTGGTGCAGCGCTGGCCGGCGGTGCCCATCGCCGCGAAGGCGATGGCACGCAGCGCCAGGTCGAGGTCGGCGGAGGGCGCGACGATGGCGGCGTTGTTGCCGCCGAGCTCCAGGATCGCCCGGGCGAAGCGGGCGGCGAGCTTCGGCGCCACCTGCCGGCCCATCGCGGTCGAGCCGGTGGCGGAGACGAGCGCGACCCGCTCATCCTCGACCAGGCGCTCGCCGAGCTCGCGGCCGCCGATCAGCAGGCCGAGCAGGCCGTCCGGCGCCTCCGCGCCAAAGCGCCTCACCGCCTTCGTGGCAAGGGCATGGACGGCGAGCGCGGTGAGCGGCGTCTTCTCCGACGGCTTCCAGATCACCGGGTCGCCGCAGACCAGCGCCAAAGCCGCGTTCCACGACCAGACCGCGACGGGGAAGTTGAAGGCCGTGATCACGCCGCACACCCCGAGAGGGTGCCAGACCTCCATCATCCGGTGGTCCGGGCGCTCGGTCGCGATGGTGAGCCCGTGCAGCTGCCGCGACAGGCCGACGGCGAAGTCGCAGATGTCGATCATCTCCTGGACCTCGCCGAGGCCCTCCGAGAGGATCTTGCCGGCTTCGAGCGTCACGAGCCGGCCGAGATCGTCCTTGTGGGCGCGCAACTCCTCGCCGAGCAGCCGCACCAGCTCGCCGCGGCGCGGGCCGGGCACCCGGCGCCACGCGAGGAAGGCCTGCGCGGCGTGCGCGACCACCGCCTCGGCCTCGTCGGCGCCGGTCTGGCGCAACTCGGCCACCACGCCGCCATCGACCGGCGAGCGCGCCGGGAGCCCACCCTCCGCGAAGGCCTGGGCCGGGACGCCGAGGCGCTCCAGCAGCGCCACGGTATCGTCGCGCACGGACAGGACGGTCGGGGCCATGGCAAAGTTCTCCGGGTCTGACGAAACACGGCCCGCCTCCGAGGGAGGCGGGCCGTCCGATCGCATCGCGATCCTACGACATCGCGGCGGATGTCAAAGCCGCGTCAGGCGGCCTTCTGCTTCGGCTGGATCAGCTTGCGGTTGACCAGCACCTCGGCGATCTGGACCGTGTTGAGGGCCGCGCCCTTGCGCAGGTTGTCCGACACGCACCAGAACGACAGACCGTTCTCGACCGTGATGTCCTCACGGATGCGCGAGACGTAGGTGGCGTCCTCGCCCGCCGCCTCGTGCGGGGTGATGTAGCCGCCGGGCTCGCGCTTGTCGTCGACCAGGATGCCGGGCGCCGAGCGCAGGATCTGGGTCGCCTCCTCGGCCGAGAGCGGGCGCTCGAACTCGACGTTCACCGCCTCCGAGTGGCCGATGAACACCGGCACGCGCACGCAGGTCGCGGTCAGCTTGATCTTGGGGTCGAGCATCTTCTTCGTCTCGGCCACCATCTTCCACTCTTCCTTGGTGGAGCCGTCCTCCATGAAGACGTCGATGTGCGGGATGACGTTGAAGGCGATCCGCTTGGTGAACTTCTGCACCTTGACCTCGCCGGCGGTGAACACCGCGCGGGTCTGGTTGAACAGCTCGTCCATGGCGTCCTTGCCGGCGCCGGAGACCGACTGGTAGGTCGCCACGACGACGCGCTTGATGGTGGCGGCCTCGTGCAGCGGCTTCAGCGCCACGACGAGCTGCGCGGTCGAGCAGTTCGGGTTGGCGATGATGTTCTTCTTGGTGAAGCCCACGACCGCGTCGGCATTCACCTCCGGCACGATCAGCGGCACGTCCGAATCGTAGCGGAAGGCCGACGAGTTGTCGATGACGACGCAGCCCTGCTGGCCGATGCGGGGCGACCACTCCTTCGAGGTCTCGCCGCCGGCCGACATCAGGCAGATGTCGGTGTCGGAGAAGTCGTACTGGTCGAGGGCCTGGACCTTCAGCGTCTTGTCGCCGAAGGACACCTCCTGGCCGAGGCTGCGGCGGGAGGCGAGCGCCACCACGGTGTCGGCCGGGAAGGCGCGCTCGGCCAGGATGTCGAGCATCTCGCGGCCCACATTGCCGGTGGCTCCGACGACGGCAACCTTGTAACCCATCTCAATCGCTCCAGTTCGGAATGCTCCTCCCCGGACGATCTCAGGCGGGCTCTTGGAGCCCGGCCTCCGTCCGCCACGGACGGGGAGGGATCCGAGGACGACGTAAGGCTTCAGCCGGCGGCGGTAATCGCCGTCGTGGCTTTGCGTTTCGTCGTGGTCGACACAGGCCGCATGGCGCGGTCAGTCCTCGGAAAGGCGACACCCGAGATGGGGTGCGCGAGCGCGGGAAGCAACAGCCCGAACGCGCCCGCCTGTCAAGGGCCCGACTCTCGTGCCGGCGACAGATTTCGCGTGCCGTCACCTGTTAGGGTCTCGTTGACTCTGCGGCCGGCCGGCCGGGGACAAGTCGAGGCGGATCAACGAAATCGCTAAAATGCGAGGGGATCCTGGTTTCGCGACCATGCGCAACCGTGAAGGAGCGATCCCGTGCGGCAGAGGCCGGACTTCGACGACGCCGCCCTGGCGCGGGCGGCGCACGCCCTTTCGCAGGATCTCGGCCCGGTCGAGCCGCTGCTGCCGCGGCCGTTGCCCCGCGCGGTGCCGCGCCGGTCCCGGCTCCGGCCGGCGGTCGGGCGCACCCTCGCCGCCGCAGCGGTGATCGCATTGCTCAGCGTGCTGGCGAGCGAGCGGCGCCAGTCGGATCCGCCGCTCTCCGCGGAGGCCGCCTTCGTGCCGCGCTACGCCGCCCCCGCGGTGGCGCCTCCGGTCTGGAGCGACGCCGCGCCCGACCGCTATCGCCTCGGCGATGCGACCGGCCGTGCCCGGGCGCAGGCCGGGTTGCGTGAGGACACCCTGACCGCCGGCGCTTTCGGGGTGCACGAGGAACCGTTCCTGCGCCTTGTCGCCGTCGAGGCGGCGGAGCCGGACGGGGAGGGGAGCCTGTTCGTCACCCTGGCCCGCCGGGCCGCGGAGGCCGGCGGCCTCTCAGTGGCGCGCACCGGGGAGCACGGACGGCTGGCAACCCGGTTCGGGGCGCTCGATACCGTCGACGCGATGCTGGCCGACCCGGAGGGGCGGCGCGCCTGCACGGCGTTCCGGCTCACTGCGGCGTTGCGGCTCGAGGGCTGGCTATGCGCACCGCTGGGGCAGCTCCCCGAGCCGCGGGCGGTGGCCTGCACCGTCGAGCGGCTGGCCGCCCTGCCGGGGGCCCCGCTCTCTCCGGCGGTGGCCGCGATGCTGGCGGAGCCGCGGAGCACCACCTGCCCCCCGGAGGAGCCGGCCACCACCGCGGCTCTGCCGGCGCCCCGCAAGGCGGCCCGCAAGAATGCGGCGAGAGTGCGGCATTAGGGGCCAGCCTTACCGTCCGGGGGAACCTCGGCCGCGCTCGCACGTCTTTTTCCACAAAGGCGTCGTTTCTTAACGAGTGCGGCGCTACCCTGGCGATGTTCATCAAAGGTGCGTCATGCGCTTCCAGACTCTCGCCCTGACCGGGCTCCTTTCCCTCGCGACCCTGGGCGCCGGCACCGCTGCCTCGCAGGCACAGGACAGCTACGTCATCCGCAGCACCCGGGACGGCCAGGGCCTCGCGATCCGCGTGCGGCCGCGCAGCTGGCTCGATGCCGGCAACGTGGTCGAGGCCAATTCCGGCGCGACCGGCAACCCGGCCACCAACCCCCACTTCATCACCGCGTCCTACCTGAACTCGCCGCCCTACATCGCGAACCGCGAGCGCTTCGGCGGCGCCGGCATCCTGCCCGATCCGATCACCAACGGTCCGTTCATCGGCGCCCGCCGCAGCGCCGTCACCGTCGACCTGTCGGCGATTGACTACCTCGACCCGACCTCACCGCTGTCGCGGGCGCGCTACGGGTACTGAGTGGATTAGCAGCCGCTGGACGTGCGACGGGCCCCGAGAGGGGCCCGTTTTCGTTCGAGAGGTCTTCGGAGTGGTTCCCCTTTCCCGGATCTCCTCCCGCCATCGCTCCCGTCGTGCGGGAACGGGGGAGAGCCCGGAGACTACCGCTCCTCAGCCTTCACCCACTTGATCACCCGCGGCGGCTCGTAGGCCCGGATCCGCGCGACGAGGTCCGCCGGCTCGGTGCCGACGATCAGCATCGCCCGGTGCGGTTCGCGCACGAAGCCCTCGGCCACGACATTGTCGAGGAAGCCAAGCAGCCCGTCGAAGAAGCCGCCGGCATTGAGCACCGCGAGCGGCTTCCTGTGATAGCCGAGCTGGGCCCAGGTCCAGACCTCGAACATCTCCTCGAAGGTGCCGAGGCCCCCCGGCAGCGCCACGAATCCCTCGGCGAGGTCGGCCATCATCGCCTTGCGCTCGTGCATCGAGGCGACGACGCGCAGGTCGGTGAGGCCGCGATGCGCGGTCTCCTTCTCGACCAGGGCTTGCGGGATGATGCCGGTCACCCGGCCGCCGGCGGCGAGCACCCCGTCGGCGACCGCGCCCATCAGCCCGACCTTGCCGCCGCCATAGACCAGCTCGATCCCGCTTTCGGCGAAGTGGCGCCCGAGCGCGGTCGCCGCCTCGCGGTAGAGCGGGCGGGCGCCATCGCTGGAGCCGCAGAACACGCACAGGCGCATGGTATTTCTCCCGGCCTCTCAGCCTGTTCGATCGCAGGGGCAAACCCGAATTCGCCCCCGCCTCCACAGCGCTCGACGTCATGCCGGGGCTGGCCGCAGGCGAGGACACGGGATTCATGAAGTGGGCGATGCCGAGCGACGCGGACAGCGTTCCGCTTCATCCTCGACCGTCAGCGATCATGAATCCCGGGTTCCGCTGCGCGGCCCCGGGATGACGCGGAGGGTTTCACCTCCACCGAGCCCCCGTCAACCGGACCTTCAGCCCGCCTGCGCCTGCAGCTCGCGCACGATCGCATCGCCCATCTCGGTCGTGCCGACCGCGTTGGTGCCCGGCCCGGCGATGTCGCGGGTGCGGGTGCCGCTGGCGAGCGTGCGGGTGATGGCGCTCTCGAGCTGGTCGGCGGCCTCGAGGAGGCCGAAGGAGTAGCGCAAAGCCATCGCCAGCGAGCCGATCATGGCGATCGGGTTGGCGAGGTTCTGGCCGGCGATGTCGGGGGCCGAGCCGTGGACCGGCTCGTAGAGGGCGCGCCGGGTGCCGTTCTCGACCGCGCCGAGCGAGGCCGAGGGCAGCATCCCGAGCGAGCCGGTCAGCATCGCCGCCACGTCGGACAGGATGTCGCCGAACAGGTTGTCGGTGACCAGCACATCGTACTGCTTGGGGTTGCGCACCAGCTGCATCGCGCAATTGTCGGCCAGCACGTGCTCCAGGCCGACATCGGCATACTGCTCGGCGTGGAGCCGGGTCACGGTCTCCTTCCACAGCACGCCGGTCTTCATCACGTTGTGCTTCTCGGCCGAGGCGACCTTGTTGCGGCGCTTGCGGGCGAGGTCGAAGGCGACCGCTGCGATGCGCTCGATCTCGCCGGTGGTGTAGACCTGCGTGTCGACCGCGCGCTTCTGGCCGTCCTCCAGCGTCACGATCTCCTTCGGCTCGCCGAAATAGACGCCGCCGGTCAGCTCGCGCACGATGACGATGTCGAGGCCCTCGACCAGCTCGCGCTTGAGGGCCGAGGCCTCGGCGAGCGCCGGGTAGCAGATCGCCGGGCGCAGGTTGGCGAACAGGCCGAGATCCTTGCGCAGGCGCAGGAGGCCCGCCTCGGGGCGCTTGGCGTAACCGACGCCGGCCCATTTCGGCCCGCCGACGGCGCCGAACAGCACCGCGTCGGCGGCCTTGGCCCGGTCCATCGCGGCTTCCGACAGCGGCACGCCGTGGGCGTCGATCGCCGCGCCGCCGACGAGGTCGGTCTCGGTCTCGAACTGCGCGATGCCGGCGCGGGTGAACCAGGCCAGAACCTTGGAGACTTCCGCCGCCACCTCGGGGCCGATGCCGTCACCGGGCAGGAGCAGGATCTTGTGCGTGGCCATGGCGTGACCTTCTGAAAGAGGGGAGGGGAGGGGAGGGGGCGGGGGCGGCCCCCCGCCGGGATCCGGGTCGTTACGACTTGCGCGCGACGGTGAAGCGGGCGGCCTCGCACAGGGTCGCGGCAGCCGCGCCCCAGGGCTTGAGGGCGGTCTCGCACTCGGCCACCAGGCGCTCGCACTCGGCACGCGCCCCGTCGAGGCCGAGGCGGTCGACCAAGGTCGCCTTGCCGGCGTCCTTGTCCTTGCCGGTGCGCTTGCCCATCGCCTCCGAGGAGGCCTCGCGGTCGAGGATGTCGTCGGCGACCTGGAACGCTTGGCCGAGCGCGCGGCCGTAAGCGAGGAGGGCGCGGCGCTCCTCGGGCGAGGCGCCGCCGACCAGCGCGCCGGCATCGACCGAGAAGGCCAGGATCGCGCCGGTCTTCATCGCCTGGAGCTGGAGCGTCGCGTCGACGTCGAGATTGGCCGGTCCGAAGCGCCCCTCGGCCCCGAGATCGAGGAGCTGGCCGCCGACCATGCCGCCGAGGCCGGAGGCCCGGGCGAGGCCGAGCACCAGCTCGGAGCGGATCAGCGGATCGGCCTGCCAGGCCGGATCGGCGACGATCTCGAAGGCGAGGGTCTGGAGGGCGTCGCCGACCAGGATCGCGGTCGCCTCGTCGTACTTCTTGTGCACCGTCGGCTGGCCGCGGCGCAGGTCGTCGTCGTCCATCGCCGGCAGGTCGTCGTGGACGAGCGAGTAGCAATGGACCAGCTCGACGCCGGCGCCCGCGGCCATCGCACCCTCGAACGGGCCGCCGAGCATCCGGGCGGTCTCGATGGCGAGGAACGGGCGCAGGCGCTTGCCGCCGTTGAGCACGGCGTGGCGCATCGCCTCCATCAGCCGGGGCGGCCGGGCGATCTCGCCCGGCTGCACCGCGTCGCCGAGGCGCTCGGCGAGGAAGCCTTCGACGCTCTTCGCCACGGCCGAGAGCCGCGCCGTGAAATCGCCTGCCTGCGGGTATCCTGTGGTGCCGGCCATCGTATTTTCCTGGGGACGGCCCGGCGTCGTGTCCTGCGGGGCCCGCGTTGACGTCATGGTAGCCTCGCAGACGGGCACGCCGAGAGGAGGGTCGGATTCAGGAGCCGCGGGTCACGGCGGACAGCCGGGGAGGCGTGCCGCAGCCGCTGCGGGGCTTGGTCCCGGCGGGGGCGCCACCGGACCGGGCCCGGGGGCGGCGGCTGTTGCGCGCCGTGCTCCTGGTGCCCGTGACCGTCGTCGCCCTCGTCCTGGTCCTGGCGCTCGTCTATCGCGCGCTGACCCCGCCCTCAACCCTGATGCTCGGCCGCTGGGCCACGCTCCAGCCGGTGACCCGCGAGGTGGTGCCGCTGGAGGCGATCGCCCCGGCCCTGGTTCAGGGCGTCGTCGCCTCCGAGGATCAGCGCTTCTGCCTGCATGGCGGGGTCGACTGGGACGCCCTGTGGAGCGTCGTCGACGACGAGGACGGCCCGAGCCGCGGCGCCTCGACGGTGACGATGCAGACGGTGAAGAACGTCTTCCTGTGGCCGGGCCGCTCCTACCTGCGCAAGGCGCTCGAGATCCCGCTGGCGCTGCTGGCCGATCTGGTCTGGGGCAAGCGCCGGACGATGGAGATCTACCTCAACGTCGCCGAATGGGGCGAGGGGATCTTCGGGGCCGAGGCCGCCGCCCGGCACTGGTTCGGCAAGTCGGCCCGCGACCTCACCCGGGGCGAGGCGGCGCTGCTCGTCGCCGCCCTGCCGAACCCGATCCTGCGCAACCCGCGCCGGCCGAGCCGGGCCCTGCGGGCGCTCGCCGGGCGGATCCAGGGGCGGACGGCCGGGATCGGCGGATTGAGCCAGTGCGTGCGGCCGTAAGCCGGCGAACGTTTCGCGCCCCCGCGACTTTCCCTTGAGGCCGTCCGGAACGGGGCTGGCGCGGCGGCCTTTCCCCCCGTAACACCGGCCCCGCCCGCCCTTCGTGGCGTGGCCCTTACAAGGGAAGCACGATGTTCACTCTCGAGATCGACGGCACGCCCGTCGCCATCATCCGGTCGAACGAGGAGCGGGCCCGGGAGCTTCTCGAGGTCGAGGGCTTCAAGGACGACCTGCGCACCATGAAGAGCGACGGCCGCCCGCTGTGGACGGGCAAGGTCGAGTCGCTGAAGCTGCGCCCCGCCACCGAGGACGAGGTCGAGACCTTCGAGGACTCGATGGACGAGGAGGATTTCGAGGACGAGGACGAGCCCAAGGCCGCCAATGACAGCCAGGGCGAGACCGACGACGAGGACGAGGAGGACGACGTCGACATCCTGTTCCTGGTCGACATCGACGACGAGGACGAGGAGTAGGACGAAGGTCCGCGGCCGGCGTCGCGCCGGCCGCATCGTCGGCTCACGAGGCCCGCTCCGTCGCCGGAGCGGGCCTTTTTCTTGGGTTACGCGCCCAGCTTGCGCTTGCGCTGGCCCAGCGTGCGCAGGCGCAGGGCGTTGAGCTTGATGAAGCCCGCCGCGTCGCGGTGGTCGTAGGCGACGGCGCCTTCCTCGAAGGTGACGAGGTCCTGGTCGTAGAGCGAGTTCGGGCTCTCGCGGCCGATGACGTGGACGCCGCCCTTGTAGAGCTTCAGCCGCACCGTGCCGGTGACCATCTCCTGGCTCTTGTCGATCAGCGCCTGGAGCATCTCGCGCTCCGGCGAGAACCAGAAGCCGTTATAGATCAGCTCGGCGTAGCGCGGCATCAGCTCGTCCTTGAGATGGGCCGCGCCGCGGTCGAGGGTGATCGACTCGATCGCCCGGTGGGCCGGCAGCAGGATGGTGCCGCCGGGGGTCTCGTACATGCCGCGGCTCTTCATGCCGACGAAGCGGTTCTCGACGAGGTCGAGGCGGCCGATGCCGTTGGCGCGGCCCAGCTCGTTGAGCTTGGCGAGCAGGGTGGCCGGGGACAGCGCCTCGCCGTCGATCGAGACCGCGTCGCCGCGCTCGAAGCCGATGGTGATGACGGTCGGCGTGTCGGGCGCCTCCTCGGGCGACAGGGTGCGCGAGTAGACGTAGTCCGGCACCACCTCGGCCGGATCCTCCAGCACCTTACCCTCGGAGGAGGCGTGCAGGAGGTTGGCGTCGACCGAGAACGGCGCGTCGCCGCGCTTGTCCTTGGCGATCGGGATCTGGTGGGCCTCGGCGAAGGCGATCAGCGACTCGCGGGAGCGGAAATCCCACTCGCGCCAGGGGGCGATCACCGTCACGTCGGGCTTCAGCGCGTAGTAGCCGAGCTCGAACCGGACCTGGTCGTTGCCCTTCCCGGTGGCGCCGTGGGACACCGCATCGGCCCCGACGCGCTCGGCGATCTCGATCTGCTTCTTGGCGATCAGCGGACGGGCGATCGACGTGCCGAGCAGATAGATGCCCTCGTACTGGGCGTTGGCCCGGAACATCGGGAAGACGTAGTCGCGGACGAATTCCTCGCGCAGGTCCTCGATGAAGATGTTCTCGGGCTTGATGCCGAGCAGCTCCGCCTTGCGGCGGGCCGGCTCCAGCTCCTCGCCCTGGCCGAGATCGGCGGTGAACGTCACCACCTCGCAGCCATAGGTGGTCTGGAGCCACTTGAGGATGATCGAGGTGTCGAGGCCGCCCGAGTAGGCGAGCACGACCTTCTTCACGCGCTTCTGGGGCTGGTCGGACATGCGGGGCGAGCCTCGGATCGATGCAGAACGGATGAACCGGCGCGGGCTTACCAGCCCGCCTGGGCCACGTGCAACCGCGCTGCCGAAGTTCCCTCGACGGCCCGTGGCGAAGCGACGCCCGCGGCGACGCTTGTGGGCGGGGCGCGCGGACGCGAAGGTGCGCGATCAGTCCAACGGAGGGGTGCGATGCCGCGCCGGCCCACGCTCGAATTCTGGTTCGAGTTCGCATCCACCTATTCCTATCTCGCCGCGACGCGGATCGAGGCCCTGGCGGAGGCCGCCGGGGTGTCCTTGCGCTGGCGCCCGTTCCTGCTCGGCCCGGTCTTCGCCGCGCAAGGCTGGACCTCGTCGCCGTTCAACCTCTACCCGGCCAAGGGCCGCCACATGTGGCGGGACCTCGCCCGCGAGGCCGCGCATCTCGGCCTGCCGCCCCTGGTGCGGCCCGAGAGCTTCCCCCAGAACAGCCTGGCGGCGACCCGGGTCGCCGTGCACGGTGCCGAGGAGCCGTGGATCGGCGCCTATGTCCGGGCGGTCTACGCGGCCGAGTTCGCGCAAGGCGCCTCGATCGCCGAGCCCGCGGCGATCTCCGCCCTCCTCAACGGCCTCGACCTCGACGGTCCGGCCCTGATCCGCGCCTCGACCCAGGAAGCGGTGAAGAGCCGCCTGCGCTCGATCGGCGAGGAGGCGAAGTCCCGCGGCCTGTTCGGCGCCCCGAGCTTCCTGACCGAGGACGGCGAATTGTTCTGGGGCAACGACCGGCTGGAGCAGGCGCTCGCCTGGGCGGTGGGGGAGCGGCCGGCGGGGTTGCGCTGAAGCCCTATTTCTTCTCCAGGATCGACACGGTGCCGTCGCGCTCGACGATGGCCGCGGCGACCTGGTCGAGGTCGTCGAGCTTCTCCTGGCGGGCGGCGGTGCGGATGTCGGCCTGCTGCATGCGCAGGCGGCGCATCGCGGTCTCGTTCCAGCGGCCGTCGCGAAACACCACGATCGGCGTGCCGTCGACGATGCGCTCGAACCAGACGAAGCGCAGCTTCAGCCACGACACCGCGACGTGCATCAGGCCGACGGTGAACAGGGCGCTCATCGCGCCGACGAAGGAGCGGTCGTCGCCCAGCACGGCGCTGACCGAGAGGCCGCCGAACAGGAACAGCACCACCATGTCGATCGGCGCCTGCTGGCTCGCGGTACGGCGCCCGATCAGCCGGATGACGAACAGCACGATGATGTAGGCCGCCGCGGCCTTGAGGACGGTGTTCATCTACGGCACCGCGAATTGCGACCAGGACAGGGTCTCGCCCTCGTCGAGGCGAGCGGTGAGATTGACGCCGCCACGGAAGCTCGGCGAGCCGGTAAAGCGGATCACCGCGTGCGTCTCGCCCTTGAGCACCGGGAAGACGAGGCGGATGTTGCTCCCCGCCACCTGCCAGGTCTGCGGCCGCGGCGTGATGCTCTCGAGGCCGAACAGGTCGACCAGCTCCTTGGCGATCGTCACCGCGACCTGATCGCCGCCCGGCGGCACCCTGGTGTCGAGGCGCACGATGGTCGGCGCGCCGAAGCGCGTCACCGGCTCGTAGTGGATGACGATCGACCCGTCGCTGTTGGCGCGGGTATGCTCGCTGAACGGACCCCGCCCGAGGAGCCCGAGGGCGCAGACGACCACGAAGGCCAGCATCAGCCCGCGCCCGATCATCTCGGCCCGGCGCCAGCGATCCTCGAAGGCGGGATAGAAACCGGCCGCGATCTCCTCGCGCATCGGCGGATCGTCGTGGATGATCTTCACGGGACTCCCTCGTCGCGGGAGGCCCGCCGCAGGGTTCCGCAGAGGACGACATAGCGCCGCGACATCGGAAGGCGATGCCCGCGCGGCCGCTGGAACCCGGCCGGGGCCGCGCCTACAAGGGAACGCTGCGTCAGCCGGTCCCGCGATGGTGCAAGACCCTCACCGATCCTCCCCGGCCGCGGCGGCCGGGCGCCTCGTCGCCCTCGACCGGATGCGGGGATTCGTCGTCGGCCTCGTCGTCCTGCATCATGCGGTGCTGGCCTATTGCACCTTCGGGCATATCGACCGGGTCCATTACCCCCTGTCGACGGCGCCGATCGTCGATGTGCGGCGCTGGATCGGGTTCGATCTCGCGGTGCTGCTCAATGACGGCTTCTTCATGCCGCTGCTGTTCGGGCTCTCGGGGCTGTTCGTCCGGGACGGCCTCGTGCGCAAGGGGGCGGGCGCTTATCTGAGGGCGCGGTTCGGCCGCCTCCTCGTGCCTTTCGTCGTCGCCGAGCTGACGCTCGTGCCGCTCGCCTACTATCCCTCTTTCCTCCAAGCCGGCGGCGCACCGGGTTTCGCGGCCTTCTGGCTCGCCACGGTCACCACCGGGCCGTGGCCGAGCGGGCCGCCCTGGTTCATCGGCGTCCTGCTGCTGTTCGATGCCGCCGCCGCGCTGATGCTCGTGCTCGCGCCGCGCGGGTGGCCGGCCCCACCCGGGGAGACGCCGCGCCCGGGCCGGGGCTTCGTCGGGCTCCTCGCCGTCACCTCCCTGGTCTTCCTGCCGCTGCTCCTCGCGGTCGGCCCGAGCCGCTGGTTCGCGGTGGGACCGCTCGCGATCCAGGGCAGTCGCGTCGGCCTCTACGCAGCCTATTTCGCCGCCGGGGCCTGGCTCGGCCGGGGCGGCAGGCCGATGGTCGCCGGGTTCGGGCGGGCGCTCGCCCGCCGCTGCGGGCTCTGGGTCGCGCTCGCGGTGGCGGCCGGGATGGCTTTCGTCGCGGCGCACCGGCTCGGCGCGGCGCTCCACATGCCGGCCCGGTCGGCGCTCGCCCTCGTCGGCGCGGCGCAGGCCGTCTTCTGCGCCGCCGCCTGCTTCGCGCTGCCGGCCCTGTTCCTGCGCGCGGCGGAGGGCCGTCGCCCGGCCTGGGACAGCCTCGCGGCGAACAGCTTCGCGATCTACCTGCTGCACTATCCCGTCGTGACCTGGACGCAGTTCGGGTTGCTCGGGTGGAAGGCCGGGGCCGTCGCGAAGGGCCTTGCCACTTTTGCCGTCGCGCTCGGCGCGAGCTGGGCCGGCGCCGCGCTGCTGCGGCGGTGGCCCGTGGTCGGACGGTGGCTGTGAGGAAGGGCCGGGACGCATTCCGCTTGCGGCCGGCACGAAACCGGCTAGGTTCTCGCGTGGGTCGGCAGTCACCCAGGCGTCACCGCCCCGCGAGGGGAGCTAAACCTGTCCATTCCCCTTCGGCATCGCTCATTCCCGTGCCGCGTCGAAAGCCGGTGGCCCTCGACACCTGATTGAAGGTCGGCACACGGAGAATGACCGTGCCGAGAGACCCGATTCCCTTCACGACCGGCGACGTGTCGGCCCTCGCCAAGTCCCTGCGCGCCCAATGGACGGCGCGGGCGACACAGAGCCAGGTGCCCAGCCACGTCGAGATGCTGAACATGCTGGCCCGCGCCGCCGGCCACCGCAACTTCCAGCAGTTCCGCGCCCGAGGCGACCATCGCCCGCCGGAGGACCGGCCCGAGCCCGCCGAGGCCGATCCTGCCGCCGTAATGCGCGCCGCCCGCCACTTCGATCCGCAGGGGCGGTTGCAGCGCTGGCCGGCCCAAAGGTCGATCCAGGATCTCTGCCTCTGGGGGCTGTGGGCGAGGATCCCGGCGGGGCGCGCGTTCGACGAGCGGCAGATCAGCGACGTGCTGACCGCGCTCCATCGGTTCGGCGATCCCGCCATCCTTCGGCGCACCCTGTGCCATATCGGGCTGATGACCCGGAGCCTCGACGGGCGGGACTATCGCCGGATCGAGCGGGCGCCGTCGCCCGAGGGCGCGGCGTTGATCCGCCACCTGCGCCGGACCGGGCACTGACCGAAAAGCCCGGCCGCGACGGCCGGTGCGGGCCGTCGCGGCCGATCGGCGCCGGGGCTTCAGCCCCGCACCGGTGACACCGCGCCCGGCACCGTCCGCGCGGTCTCCGCCGGCTCGCCGGCCGCGACCCAGCGCAGGCACAGGACGGCGGCGAGCATCGGCAGTGCCAATGCCAGGCAGTAATCCGGCCGCTCCCAGCCCGCCGCCATCAGCATCCCGGCGAGCGACGGCCCGGCGACGGCGCCGAGGCGGCCGACGCTCATGGCGAGCCCGGTGCCGGTGGTCCGCACCGGGGCCGGGAAGATCGGCGGCACCACCGCGTACATCGCGTTGATCGAGCCGTAGAGGCAGAAGCCGATGGCGAGCGTGGCGGCCAGGAGCGCGGCCGGCGTCGCCGGCACGTGGCCGAACACCGTGGCGGCGAGGAACAGCCCGACCATGAAGGCGGCGGCGAGCCGGCGCGTCCCGGCCCGGCGGGCAAAGAACCCGAACAGCAGGCAGCCGGCCGCACCGCCGAGATTCATCAGCATCGCCCCCGAGATGCCGCCGCTGACGCTGAGGCCCAGTTCCGTCAGCACCTTCGGGGTCCAGCTCAGGAAGAAGTAGCAGGTCGTCATCACGCAGAAATACGCCGCGCAGGCCGCGAGCGTGCGGGTGCGATAGGGCGGGCGGGCGACGGCCGCGAGGCTGGCGCCGGCCTCGGCCTCGGCGCGCGAGGGCGCCGGCAGGGCGGCCAGCGCCGGGCGGTTCAGGCGGGCGAGCACCCGGTTGACCTTGGCGAGCGCCCCGGCGGGCCGGCGGGCGATGAGGTAGTCGAGCGATTCCGGCAGGAAGGCCAGCACCGCCGGCACCAGGGCCAAAGCCACGAGGCCGCCGAAGACGTAGACCGAGCGCCAGCCATAGGCCGCGATGAGGGTGACCGAGAACGCGCCCCCGAGGGTCGCACCGAGGGGATAGCCGAGCGACATCAGCGAGATCGACAGGTTGCGCCAGCGGTCGGTGGCGTATTCCGCCACCACGATGTTGACGGTGGCGAGCCCGCCGCCGATGCCGAGTCCGGTGAACAGCCGCACCAGGGCGAGCTCGGTCAGGGTGCTCACCGCGGCGGCCGCCAGCATCCCCAGGCACAGGATGGCGAGGCACAGGAGCAGCGTGGTGCGCCGGCCGAAGCGGTCGCTCAGCGGTGCGATCAGAAGGGCGCCGAGGCCCATCCCGGCGAGGCCGGCGCTGAACAGCAGGCCGAGATCGGTCGGCTTGAGGGCAAAGTCCTTGGCGATCGAGGCGGCCGTGAAGGCGACCACCAGCACGTCGAATCCGTCCAGCGCGCAGATCAGCACGCAGACCGCCACGGCGGCGACCTGGAACGGGGTCATGGCGCCCCCGCGGATGGCGGCGCGGGGGTCGGAAGTATCCTGTGCGATGGACATGTGTCCTCCCGTCGATGTCATCGTTGTTTTTGGTTCAACAGGCGATCCCGCCACCCTCCGCGTCATCCCGGGCTCCTGCCTGTGGCGAGCCCCGGGATGACGTTGGCGCTTGATGAGGAGCGTCGGTTCGACGGGCTCGGCCGAACCGCGTCGCCTCACCCCGCCCGGTCCGCCGTATCGATCGTGATCCCGCCGCCCACCACCCGCGACACGCAGGTGCAGAGCTGGGCGTTCGCCGCCTTCTGGGCCTCGCTGAAGAACACGTCGCGGTGATCGACCGTGCCGTCGGTTTCCAGGATCTTCACCGTGCACAGGCCGCACTCGCCGCGCCGGCAATCGTGGATCATCCCGACGCCGGCCGCCTCCAGCGCCTCCAGCATGGTCTGGTGGCGCGGGACGACGATCTCCCGGGACAGCCGCGGGATGCGCACGGTGAACGCCTCGGTGGCGTGGCGGCCGCCGGTGCCGAAGGTCTCGAAGCGCAAGGCCTGCACCGGCCGGCCGGAGGCCGACCAGGCCCGGCGGGCCGCCTCCATCATCCGGTAGGGCCCGCAGACATACGCCTCGCCGCCGGGGGCGAGGTCCGCGATCGCCGCGTCGAGATCGATCCGCCCGCCCTCGTCATCGGTGACGGTCTCGAGCCGGTCGCCGATCCGCGCCTTCAGGCCATCGGCGAGCGCCAGGTCCTGCCGGGTCCGCGCCGCGTAGAGCAGGCGGAACCGGGCACCGGACCGATGCAGGGCCAGCGCCATGGCGTGGAGCGGCGTGATGCCGATGCCGCCGGCGACGAGCAGGTAGCCGGGGCGGCCGAGGGTGAGGCCGAAATGGTTGCGCGGGCCGGAGATGCTGAGGCGTGCGCCGGGCTCCAGCCCGTGCATGTAGGCCGAGCCGCCGCGGCTGTCGGGCAGCCGCTTCACGGCGATGCGATAGAGCCCGTCGGCGCCGGAATCGATGAGCGAGTAGGAGCGGGTATCCGGCCGCTCGCCGATCATCACCGCCACCCCGAGATGGCTGCCGGGTGCGGCGAGCGCCCCGGGGGATTCCGGCTCGATCTCCAGCAGGCGGATGTCGGGCGTCAGCGCCCAGGCGGCGCGCAGGCGCGCGGGGAGCCAGTCGGTCGGAGCCATGGCGGCTACTCCGCCGCGATGCCGACGGACGGGGCCGCCTTGGCCGCACCCCCCTTGGCCGGGTCATTCTGAGTGGGGCCCCGGCCCTCCTTCGCCATCATGCCGTCGATCAGGCGGTGGGCCCAGAGCGAGCCGGCATCGATGTTGAGGTTGTAGAACGGCTGGCGCGGCTGGCGGTCGATCGCCCGCTGCTGGGCTTCCAGCACGTCGTGGTCCTGGTCGTAGACGCCCTTGCCGTCGTTGACGTGGGCCCGGTTGAGGGCCTTGGTCAAGTCCTCGTCGTCGGTGCGCCAGTTGCGCACGAAGTTCCAGAAATAGTGGCAGCTCGTCGCGGTCTCCGGGGTGATCGCCGCCAGGAAGAAGCCGTTGACGCCTTGCGACCGGTCGCCCTGCCGCGCCCCGGTGCCGGCGAGCGCCACCCCGACATCGCCCGCCACCACCGTCGGGGCCTCGAACCGGATGATCTGCCAGCGGTCGACATGGCCGGGCTTGCCGAGGTTCCTCGCCCAGAACGGCGGCGGCTCGATGTTCTCCATCCAGCGCTCCACCGTGACGCACCGGTCGGTATGGGTCACGTCGAACGGGTTGCGGGTGATCGCGTCGTCGCCGATGCTGCCGGCATGCACGTAGGTCTCGTGGGTCAGGTCCATCAGGTTGTCGATGACCAGCCGGTAATTGCACTTGAGGCCGTAGAAGGTGCCGCCCTCGCCGACCCACGGCGCGTCGCTGTTCCAGTGGAAGTCGGGCACGAGGTCGGGATCGGCGAGCGCGGGATCGCCCATCCAGAGCCAGACCAAGCGGTAGCGCTCGACCGCCGGGAAGGCGCGCACGCAGGCCGAAGGGTTGATGGTCTCCTGCGCCGGCATGAAGGTGCAGCGGCCGGACGCGTCGAAGACGAGGCCGTGATAGCCGCACATCACCTGGTCGCCCTTGAGGTGGCCGAGCGACAGCGGCAGCAGCCGATGCCAGCAGGCATCCTCCAGCGCCGCGACGGCGCCGTCGGTGCGGCGGTAGAGCACGACGTCCTTGTCGCAGATCCGGCGTGGCGTCAGCGCGCGGCCGATCTCGTGATCCCAGGCGGCGGCGTACCAGGCATTCAGGGGGAAGCCCTTCGGGTCCGTCATCGTTCTCTCCCTCGTCATCGCCCCGCGGGTCTGCGCCTCGCTGAAGGGTCGGTGGTGCGGCGCCGAGGCTTGGCCTTATCGGGTCGCCGGGCGTCAGGGCCCGAAAGCTCCCGCCGGCGAGACGGCCGGTGCTGCACCGCACACAGGTTTCATGCGCCGGATCAGCAGGTTGGAACTGGTCCGGTTCGATGTCCGGACGCTAGCCGCCGGGCGCCCGGCCGGCCATGGACGCGCCCCGGAATTTCTTGGACGGATCCGGCGCCCGGCATTAGCCTCAAGCCGGGAGGAGACGGCGATGCAGATGCGGCGGGAGCGGCCGATCCCGGTGTTTCGCCTCTACGGCGAGACCGCCGCGGCGACGGTGCCGAGCTTCGTCCATGCCGAGCGGATCGGCACCAGCGCGGCCCTGCACGATTGGGAGATCGCGCCCCACCGCCACGGCGCGCTGACCCAGGGGCTCGTCGTCACGCGCGGCCACGGCGCCCTGTCGCTCGACGCGAACCGGGAGGAATTCTCCGCGCCCTGGCTGGTCTGGGTCCCGTCCGGCGTGGTGCACGCCTTCTCGTTCCGGCCCGGCACCGACGGGGTCGTGCTGTCGCTCGCCGACGACTTCCTCGCCGCCGTGCTCGATCCCGATCCGGACGCGGCGCGCCTGCGCAGCGCCGCCGAGGCGACGTTCAGCGGACGACCCGGCTCGCCGGAGGAGATCGACCTCGACCTCGCGGCTCTCGTCGAGACCCTGATGCGGGAGGCCGCCGGCGCCCTGCCGGGGGCGGCGAGCGCGGTCGCCGCGCTGGTGAAGCTCCTCGTCGTCGGCGTGCTGCGCACCCGCGCCGCCCGCTCGATCACCGAGCCCGCGGCCCAGGCCCGCGCCGACCTGCACCGCCGCTTCCGCCGGCTGGTCGAGGCGCATCTGCGCGAGGGCTGGCCGCTCGCCCGCTTCGCGGAGGCGCTCGGCGTCAGCCCGGATCGGTTGCACGCCGCCTGCACGGAGGCGGTGCGGCGCTCGCCGCAAGGCATCCTGCACGATCGCCTGATGCTCGAGGCCAAGCGCAGCCTCCTCTACACCACGCTGCCGGTCTCGAAGATCGCCTTCGATCTCGGCTTCAACGATCCGGCGTATTTCTCGCGCTTCTTCGCGGCGCGCGCGGGGGCGAGCCCGGCGGCGTTCCGGCGAATGAACCAGGGAGAGGGGTGACGGCCTGACAATCCACCGGCCGCCAAAGCGTTGCCGGTGAGAAGAGACACGGTCAGGAGAAGGAGAAGTGGCTCCCCGAGTAGGACTCGAACCTACGACAAGGCGATTAACAGTCGCCTGCTCTACCAACTGAGCTATCGGGGAATGCCGGCCGGTGCTCGCTGCGAGCGCCGACGGGGGCTTACTAGCCATTCCACCCGCCGGGCGCAAGCCCGGTTTTCAGCATCCGGGGCGCGGGGTTCGCGCCGTCAGAACCGGGGCGGGCAGGCCGCGCCGAACGGGCCGACCGTCAGGTCGCCCTGGCGCGGGGCATTGAGCACGAAGGGCTCGGTGCCGCCCTGGCCGAAGCGCATCAGGCCGAGATCGTAGTAGCAGCGGTCGATGATCGCCGTGAACGTGTAGCTGTCCTGTGCCACCGGCGGCCCGACCGGCACGAGCCGCCCGCGCGGGCCCCGCGCGGCGCAATACGCCGCGATCTCCACCTTGCCCGGCGCCATCATGCGGATCGAGCGCGAGGAATGCGGCGGGATGCCGACGCTGGGACCGTCGTTGCGGCTCGCCACCGCGAAATAGGGCGAGCGGTTGACGACGCGCCGGACGCAGCCGGCCTCCGCCGCGCTGATGCCGCCGGCGAGCAGCGCCGCCGCCGCGATCCACCGATAGAGCCGCTTCACGCCCGGCCGCATGGCATATCTCTCCTCAAAGCACCGTCCGACCAGCGGATGCCGGTTCGTCGCAGAAAACGCGGCCACGACAAAGACCTAGCGCGGCGCCCGGGTGCCGTGCGATCGGGCGTCGCGCCAGGCGCGAAGGACCGCGTGACCCTCACAACTTATCGCGTCCCCGCGCAACTGCCAGGCTTGGCGTGCGCATGCCGCCCGCGGGAACGGAACGGCAGAGCTTGGCGTTGAGTTCCGGTCTTCGTGGGGCGGCGGCATTCCGGTGCCGCACCGCGCCGCCCGCACTCACTGCCCGGAGCCCCGATGCGCATTCGTACCCTGCTGCTGGCCCTGTTCCTGCTCACCGGCCTCGGCGGTCTCGCCGGCGCTTCGCCGCTGATGCCGAGCGCCGCCGTCACCACCGCCCTCGACCAGCCCTCCACCGTCGAGACCGTGCGCTGGCGCCGCCACCGGCACTGGCACCGGCGGCACTGGCATCGCCGCCACTGGCACCAT
Source organism: Methylobacterium terricola (assembly GCF_006151805.1). Classification (GTDB taxonomy): domain Bacteria; phylum Pseudomonadota; class Alphaproteobacteria; order Rhizobiales; family Beijerinckiaceae; genus Methylobacterium; species Methylobacterium terricola. Next base: position 425,946 of record NZ_VDDA01000003.1, read on the forward strand.
CGCCGCCACTACCGCCGGCACTGGCATTACCGGCGCCATTGGCACCACCGCCGGCATTACGGCCGCCGTCACATCCGCGGCCGCCATCACGCCCGCCGGCTGCATTTCAGCCGCCCGGCCGCCGCCCGGCCGGTGCGCTGGATCGAGCCCCGCCAGGTCGGACGCTGAGCCTTGAGCGAGCGGCCGCCCGAACCCGGCTCCGAGGGACGCCCCCGCGACTGGCTCGATCTCGGGGGGGCTCGGCCCGCCGCCGGGGCGCCGGCCGCTCCACCCGATGCCGCACCACCTGATGCCGCGCCCGGCGAGGCCCGGTTCGCCGGGTTTCGCCGCGCGGCGTCCGGGTTCGGCGCCCGCCTCGGTCCTGCCGCCCGCGAGAGCGTCCTGCATGCGCGGGCGACATTGGGTCGCCTCGCGGATCATCCCGCCACCCGGCGCGCCGCGGCCGCGACGGCGACCGCCTGGCGGCCGGCCGCGGCCTTCGCCCGGCGGGTGCCGTGGCTGCGGCTGGCCGGCGCGGCGGCGGCCCTCGTCGTCGGCCTCGTCCTCGCCTACACCGTCTACGCGCTCGCGACCCTGCCGGTGAATGGCGGGCTGACGGTCGAGTCCACCGCGTCCGCCCTGGTGGTGCGGGCCGCCGACGGCCAGGCCTTCGCCACCCGCGGCGTCATCAAGGGGGCGAAGCTCTCCCCGAAGGAGGTGCCGCCGGTCCTCGCCAAGGCCATCGTGGCGATCGAGGACCGACGCTTCTACGAGCATCACGGCATCGACCTGCGCGGCCTCGTCCGCGCCGCGTTCCGCAACGCCGCCGCCGGCGGCACCCGCGAGGGCGGCTCGACCCTGACCCAGCAGCTCGTCCGCATGAGCTACCTGTCTCAGGACCGCACCTTGAAGCGGAAGGTGCAGGAGGCGGTGCTGGCCCTGTGGCTCGAGGCGCAGCTGCCGAAGGACGAGATCCTCACCCGCTACCTCAACGCCGCCTATTTCGGTGCCGGCGTGTACGGCGCCGACGCGGCGGCGCAGCGCTACTTCGGCAAGCCGGCCAAGGACCTGGCCTTGAGCGAGGCCGCCATGCTGGCGGGCCTCGTGCGGGCCCCCTCGCAGCTCGCGCCCCACCGCAACCTCGACGGGGCGCGGGGCCGCGCCGCCCAGGTGCTCGAGGCGATGGTGGAGACCGGCGCGATCGCCAAGGCCGAGGCCGATGCGGCGAGGCGCGCCCCCGCCACCGTCCGGGTGCCGACGGAGACGCCGGTCGGCACCAACTACTTCGTCGACAGCGTCGCCGATTCGGTCCGGACCCTGATCGGCGCCGGGCCGGCCGACGCGACGGTCCGCACCACCCTCGACCTGACGCTCCAGAACATCGCCGAGAGCGTGATCGCCCGCCGCCTCGACCAGGACGGCGACCGGCGCAAGGTCTCGCAGGGCGCCCTGGTGGCGATGGCCCCCGACGGCGCGATCCTGGCGATGGTCGGCGGACGCGACTACGCCGACAGCCAGTTCAACCGCGTCACCCAGGCCAAGCGCCAGCCGGGCTCGCTGTTCAAGCTGTTCGTCTACCTGACGGCCCTGCGCGACGGCTACCGGCCGGATTCGACGATGATGGACCGTCCGACCCAGGTGGGCGAGTGGGAGCCGGAGAATTATGGCGGGCGCTACCGCGGCGCCGTCACCCTGCGCACCGCCTTCGCCCACTCGATCAACACCGTGGCGGTGCAGCTCGCCGAGGCGGTGGGGATCCCGGCGGTGATCGAGACCGCGCGCGGCCTCGGCGTCACCTCGGACCTGCCGAACCTCCCGAGCCTCGCCCTCGGCTCGGCCGAGACCACGCTCCTCGAGATCACCCGGGCCTATGCGGCGGTGGCGGCGGGTGCCGAGAGCGTCGAGCCCTACAGCGTGCGCCAGATCCTCGCCCGCGAGCAGGCGCTCTACACCCGGCCGCAGACGGCGCCGGTTCCCGCCCGCGACCAGGCCGCCCGCACCGGGATGCTCGACTTGCTGAGCGCCGTGATCCGCGAGGGCTCGGGCAAGAACGCCCGGGTCTCGGTGCCGGCCGGGGGCAAGACCGGCACCACCCAGGACAGCCGCGACGCCTGGTTCGTGGGCTTCGCCGGCGACCTCGTCGTCGGCGTCTGGCTCGGCAACGACGACAACAGCCCGATGGCCGGCGTCACCGGCGGCGACCTGCCTGCCCGGATCTGGCACGATTTCGTCAGCCAGGCGCTGGCCGCCCGGGCCAAGGCCGGCAGGACCGATGCGGCCCGGCCGGAGGTCGGCAAGGCAGAGATGGGCAAGCCGGAGGCCGCCCGTCAGGCCCCGGCGCCACAGCCGGAGGTGGCGAGCGTCGCCGAGCCCGATGCCGATCCGCGCGGGCGGGATCTCGCGAACCGCGACCCGACCGGACGCCCGGTCCTGCGTGGCACCCCGGCGGTGGTCGATACCGGCACCCTCGATTTCGACGGCCGCACGGTGCGGCTCGTCGGGGTCGACGGGCTGTCCGGCCGCAACGCCCGCGAGCTCGGCCGCTATCTGCGCCGGCGCGACGTCGCCTGCGCGCCGGCGGATGGCGGCGCCTATCGCTGCTCCCTCGACGGGCAGGACCTGTCCGAGCTGATCCTGTTCAACGGCGGCGGCCGCGCCAGCGCCGACGCCACGCCGGACCTGCTCGCGGCCGAGGAGCAGGCGCGGTCGAACCGGATCTGGATCTGGCGGCGGTGAGGGGGCGTCGACGCGGTGCCGGGTCGGACATCGCGTTCCCCGTCCCGTCCCCGGACGAGTGCCGCGTCGGCGGATGGAGGTCCGGCGCCGGGGGCAGGTTTCAGGGCCGTGGCGGGGCGTTGTCCGGTGCGCAGATGCGATCCGACACGGTATTCGCAGGAGGGAGCGTGCGCGACGGACACGATGCCGACACGTAAGGGCCTCGTCGCCCACGTCGTATCCAGGTGAGGGATGCAGCCTTTGTCGGCCGGATCGGCGATCTCGTCGGCTCCGCCGCCGACAGCGGGGCGACACCGGACCGTGCCTCGAAAGATGCCGCGGACGACGATGTCGGGACCTGCGTTCGGATCGGCAGAGCACCGGAACGGAGCCGACCGGAATCCGTCGATGGCTTGCCGTCTCGCGGCTGAATTGTCGGCGCGGGCCGGTGCCGCTGTCGCGCGGCACGGACCCGCGCCGGGGTCAGTCTCCGCGTCGTCCCGAACCCCGCTTTCGCGGATCCGGGGTCGACGTCGAGAGGTCGACCGGCTGATCGGGGCGGTCACGCTCGCAACCGGTCGGACCACCCGCTCGCACCGCTCAGAATACCATCGCGTTGATCGCGACCGTGAGAGCGGCGCCGACGACGGCGAAGCCGAGCAGCGTGACGCTGCTGACCTGATCGACGCGGTCGATGTCGTGGCCGGTGCGGTGCTCGGGGGAATTGGCGCTCATCGGGATCGTCTCCTGTTCGGGTCTCCCCACCAACGCCCCCGCCGCCAGGGAGGATCACCCGTCCCCATGTCCACTTCGCCGCAGGGTCGCGCCGGATCCGCGCGATCGATCAGGCGGCGTGGGACGCGTCGTGGCCGTGGCTGGTGCCGATGACGCAGAGCGCGAGGCCGGCGATGCCGCCCAGCGTGCCGATCGGGGTCTGGAAGCGCCAGGAGGCATAGTAGCCGGCGCTGCCGATCACCACGCCGAGGGTGGTGAGCACCAGCCCGCGGGCCGAGACCCGGGGCTTGTCCGGGACCGGCCGCGTCGCGTGGGTCGGTCGGGCTGTGTCCTGAAGCATCGTCGGCCTGTCTCTGCCGCGCCGTGTTCCGCCGATCACCCGGGGCCGGGCCGTGGGAGCAGGGGGGCGGCCGCCCTCTCCCTTCGGAGGAACGCGGCAGGCGCGGAATCGCTCACGCCCGCGACCAACTCGCCTTTTCCCTGACATGCCAGGGCGGAACCCGGCTGGTAACGTCGGACGGTCTCGACGCTCCACCGACCGGGCCGGTCGTCGATGCCGGTCCCGTTCCCCGATCGTGGTCAGCCTCATGCCGCAGCGCTACTTCTTCAACCTGGTCGGTCCTGCTCGCGCGATCGAGGACCCGACGGGCGTCGAGGCCGACACTCCGGACCAGGCTGAGGCCGAGGCGCGGGCGGTGATCGCCGAGATGCGGGCGAGCGGCGACCTCCCGCTCCTGGGACCGGGCTGGCAGCTCGAGATCCGCGACGGCGCCGGCCGGCTCGTACGCTCAATTCCCCTCGGTTGAGGGGCGAGGGGCAGATTGCTGACGCACCTGCCGCAGGACCTGCTGCACATGGGCGCGCACCTGCCTGCGCACCGATTCGTCCCGCTGCGCGCTGCCCGGCGCGGACGCCGCCGATGTCCGGGGGTCTGCCTGCTCCGTGGGTCGGGCCTTGCCGCCGAGCGCCATCGTGCCTGTCTCCTGCTTGGATCCCCGGTTCGGCCCCGAATCCCGAGAGGGGCCGCGGGCCTGACGCCCCACCTCGCAGTGGCGTGCGGCACGGCCCGTCCCTCCTCGCCGAGATTCGGCGCCGACCACGTCCTGTTGATGAGAATCGAACCGGTTCAGGTTGTACCGGTTCTCGCCGGCGACGAACAATGAAAATGTCGTTAACTCGTTCCCTGGTTCAGTACTGAGGCTCCGGTGCAACGCAACTTATGTTAGCTTCCGAACTCAGCGGCCCTCGCCGCCGATGCGCGAGAACTCGGCCACTTCCCGCGTGGCCGCCCGGAGCGCATTGAGCAGGGCGAGGCGGTTGGCGCGCAAGCCAGCATCCTCGGCATTCACCGTCACCTGGTCGAAGAAGGCGTCGACCGGCGCGCGCAGGGTCGAGAGCGCCCGCATCGCGCCTTCGAAATCCTCCGCCGCGACCGCCTTGGCCGCCGCGGTGCCGGCGCGGTCGAGCGCCTCGGCGAGCGCCGATTCCTCGGGCAGGCTCATCAGGGCCCGGTCCGGCGCGGCATCGTAGGCGCGGCCATCCTTCTTCTCCTCGATGCGCAGGATGTTGGCGGCCCGGCGATAGCCGGCGAGCAGGTTCTTGCCGTCCTCGGTGTCGAGGAAGCGGCCGAGCGCCTCGACCCGGCGCACCACCATCAGCAGGTCGTCCTGGCCGGGGAGGGCGAAGACGGCGTCGATCAGGTCGTGACGGGCGCCCTGGTCGCGCAGGTAGACCTTCAGCCGGTCGGCGAAGAAGGCGAGGAGGTCGTCCGCGAAGGCGTCCGCCTCCCGGCCGTGCCCGGAGGCCGCGGTGGCGATCCGCGCCCGCAGGGAGAGCCGCGCCTCGCTGGCGAGAACCAGGCGGATGACCCCGAGCGCCGCCCGCCGCAGGGCATAAGGGTCCTTGCTTCCCGTCGGCTTCTCGTCGATCGCCCAGAAGCCGACCAGGGTGTCGAGCTTGTCGGCGAGCGCCACCGCCACCGAGACCGGCTCGGACGGCACGCGGTCGCTGGGGCCGAGCGGCTTGTAATGCTCCTCGATCGCGGCGGCGACCGCCGGGGCCTCGCCCTGCTCGGCGGCGTAGTAGCGGCCCATCAGGCCCTGCAACTCGGGGAACTCGCCGACCATCTCGGTGACGAGGTCGGCCTTGGCGAGGCGGGCGGCGCGCTCGGCGAGGTCCGCATCGGCCCCGACCACGGGCGCGAGCGCCCGGGCGAGACCGGCGATCCGCGCGACGCGTGCGGCCTGTGTCCCGAGCTTCTCGTGGAACACGATGTTCTCGAGCTTCGCCAACCGGTCTTCCAGCCGGACCTTGCGGTCGGTCTCCCAGAAGAACGCCGCGTCGGAGAGGCGCGCGCGCACCACCCGCTCGTTGCCGGCGACGATCGCCGCGCCGCCGTCGGAGGCGACGAGGTTCGAGACCAGGATGAAGGCGTTGGCCAGGCGCTCGCGCCCGTCGGGGCCGGGCTTCCCGCGCAGCACGAAGCATTTCTGGTTCGCCCGGATCGTGGCGCGGATCACCTCCGGGGGAATCGCGAGGAAGCGCTCGTCGAAGGCGCCCATCAGGGTCACCGGCCATTCGACGAGGCCCGCCACCTCCTCCAGCAGGCCCTCGTCCTCGACGAGGTCGAGGCCGCGGGCGAAGGCGAGGTCGCGGGCGTCGTGCAGGATGATGTCCTTGCGCCGCTCCGTATCGAGCACCACGAAGGCCCGCTCCAGGGCCGGCAGGTAATCGGCGAAGCGGCGCACCTCGATCGGCTGCGGCGCCAGGAAGCGGTGCCCGCGGGTGGTGAATCCCACCTCGACCCCGTCGATGGAGAACGGCACCACCTCGGGCGTCTCGGTCTCGGGGCCGAAGCTCGCGACGATCGAGTGCAGCGGCCGCACCCAGCGCAAGGAGCCCGGCTCGCGCGAGGCCGCGCCCCAGCGCATCGATTTCGGCCAGGGGAAGCTCTTGACGATGGCCGGGATGATCTCGGCCAGGACCTCGATCGTCTCGCGGCCGGGCCGCTCGATCACCGCGACGTAGAACTCGCCCTTCTTCGGGTCGGAGACGATCGTCGCCTCGTCGAGGCTGGCGAGCCCGGCGCTCTTCAGGAAGCCCTGCACCGCGCCCTCGGGGGCGCCGACGCGGGGGCCCTTGCGCTCCTCGCGCACGTCCTGGCCGCGGGGCGGCAGCCCGGCGACGTGGAGGGCGAGGCGGCGGGGCGTCGCGAAGGCCTTGGCGCCCTCGTACAGGAAGCCGCGCTCGACCAGCGCGTCGGTGACGAGCTTGCGCAGGTCCTCGGCCGCGCGCCGCTGCATGCGGGCGGGGATTTCCTCGGAGAAGAGTTCGAGCAGCAGGTCGGGCATCGGGCGGCCTCAAGGCTCTCCGTCAGGAGGGCCCGGAATCGAGAAAGGGCAGGTTGATGGGCGGTGTAGCGCCGGGCGGCGCGGATGTCAGGCGGCGGGCGCCTCGCCGGCGAGACCGCCCGCATCGGTGCGCCGCCAGGCCTCCCCGCAGGCCTTCGCCAGCTCGCGCACCCGCAGGATGTAGCTCTGCCGCTCGGTGACCGAGATCACCCCGCGCGCGTCGAGCAGGTTGAAGACGTGGCTGGCCTTGATGCACTGGTCGTAGGCCGGCTGTGCCATGCGGTGGCGCGGATCGTTGCTGTCAGGCCCCGGCTCGCCGGCCTTGAGGTAGGCGCGGCAGGCGGTTTCCGCATCGCGGAACTGCCGGAACAGCATCTCGGTGTCGGCGGCCTCGAAGTTGTGGCGCGAATATTCCTGCTCGGCCTGCAGGAAGACGTCGCCGTACGTCACCTTCTCGTCGCCGTCGCGACCGTTGAAGTTGAGGTCGTAGACGTTCTCGACGCCCTGGACGTACATCGCCAGGCGCTCGAGGCCGTAGGTCAGCTCGCCGGCGACCGGTGCGCATTCGAAGCCGGCGACCTGCTGGAAGTAGGTGAACTGGCTCACCTCCATCCCGTCGCACCAGCATTCCCAGCCCAGCCCCCAGGCGCCGAGCGTCGGGCTCTCCCAGTCGTCCTCGACGAAGCGGATGTCGTGCAGCCCAAGATCGACGCCGATCGCCCGCAGCGAATCGAGGTAGAGGTCCTGGAGGTTCGGCGGGTTCGGCTTCAGGATCACCTGGAACTGGTAATAGTGCTGGAGCCGGTTCGGGTTCTCGCCGTAGCGCCCGTCCTTCGGCCGGCGCGAGGGCTGGACGTAGGCCGCCTTCCAGGGCTTCGGCCCCAGCGCCCGCAGGGTGGTGGCCGGATGGAACGTGCCCGCCCCGACCTCCATGTCGTAGGGCTGGAGGATCACGCAGCCTTGCGCGGCCCAGAACCGCTGGAGCGTCAGGATCAGCCCCTGGAACGAGCGGGTCGGCTGGAGGTCGGCGTCGGTGGCGGTCATGGTCTCGCGGGTTCGGCTCGGGCGCTTCTCGTGGCGGGGAGCCTTAGAACCGGCAGCCCCCGAGTCAAGCACGCGTGCGCCCCCGCACGATCCCGTGGGGGCTCGGGAACCGGAGAACGGTCAAGCTCGTTGACAGTACAGATCAGATGAGGGCGCCGCCGCCTGCGGCGCAAGACTTCCCATCCCAAGAACTGAGGGAGACCGTCCGTGACCCAGCGCCTGACCGTGGTTGCCGCCGCCGCGCTCGTGTCCCTGATCGCGACCCCGCTGGTGGTGCGGGCCGGTGCCGACGCTCGGAAGAGCGAGCCGGTCGCCGTTGCGGCCGGGACGCCGGTCGCCGCCGAGGCGCCGGCCCCGGCCTGCCGGACGGTGCGGGTGGTGTATGCCGGGTACGGGGCGCCGGCCTGCGGCCGGTGAGAGACTGGTCCCCACAGACGTGAAACCTGCCGGCATCCCGGGTTCCGCTGCGCGGCCCCGGGATGACCGTGTGTCTTGGATCGGTATGCGTGCCTTGACGTGCGCAGGCGGCGTGGCGCCTCACAGCACCGGCATCGCCCCCGCCACCGTGACCAGCGCCCCCGACGTGTAGCTGCTCTCGTCCGACGCCAGCATGACGTAGGCCGAAGCGAGTTCCGCCGGCTGGCCCGGGCGGCCGAACGGGACCTGGCTGCCGAAGGACTTGACGGAATCCTCCTCCATCCCGGACGGGATGAACGGGGTCCAGATCGGGCCCGGCAGCACGCCGTTCACCCGCACGCCCTTCTCGGCGAGCAGCTGCGCGAGGCTCAGAACCAGGTTGCTGAGCGCCCCCTTCGTGGCGCTGTAGGCAAGAAGCGACGGCATCGGGTGCTTCGAGTTCACTGACGAGGTGAAGATCACCGAGGCCCCGGGCTTCAGATGCGCCATCGCCGCCTTCGTCACGTAGAACGATCCGAAGACGTTGGTGCGGAAATGGTCCTCGAAGATCTGGTCGTCGATCGCGTCGAGGCCGTGGTTCGGCTGCTGGAAGGCGCCGTTGTTCACCACCACGTCGAGCCGGCCGAAGGCCTCGACGGTGCGGGCGACGATCTCGGGGCCGTAAGCACGCTCCTTGAGGTCGCCCGGCAGCAGCAGGGCGCGGCGCCCGGCCTTCTCGATCCAGCCCGCCACCGCCTCGGCATCGCCCTGCTCGGAGGGCAGGTAGGAGATCGCGACGTCGGCGCCCTCGCGGGCATACGCGATGGCGACGGCCCGGCCGATGCCGGAATCACCCCCGGTGATCAGCGCCGCCCGACCGGTCAGCTTGCCGGAGCCCTTGTAGCTTCCCTCGCCGTGGTCGGGCTCGGGCTTCATCCGGCCGGTCAGGCCGGGAAAGCTCTGCGGCTGGCCCTCGAAGGGCGGGCGGGGATACTTGGTGAGCGGGTTGGGGAAATCGGACGACATGAGGGACGGCCTCCGGCTGTCGGTGGGTCACAGGCCGCCGTCAACCGGGAAGCTCCCCCGCCGTTCCCTGCTCTCCGGCAGTATCCCGCACCGGTCGGTCCTCAGTCGTCGCTGGGCTCGTCCTCCTGGCTCAGGGCGTCGTCCTCCCGGCCCGGAATGGCGTAGCGCCCGCTGAGCCAGCGCTGCAGGTCGACGTCGGCGCAGCGCTTGGAGCAGAACGGCTTGAAGGCCGCGGCCGCCGGCTTGCCGCAGATCGGGCAGGGGGCGGCGGCCGGCAGGGTCTCGTCGGGGGTCGTCATCGCGCCTCCTCCCGGGGCTCAGGTCGCGTCGCGCCAGGCGCCGCGGACCGGGAACCCCTCGCCCTCGAGCAGCCCGACCGTCTCGTAGAGCGGCAGGCCGACCACGGCGCTGTAGGAGCCGACGAGCTTGACGACGAAGGAGCCGGCGAGCCCCTGGATCGCGTAGCCGCCGGCCTTGCCGCGCCACTCGCCGCTGGCGAGGTAGCTGTCGATCTCGCGGGTCGAGAGGCGCTTGAACCGCACCCGGGTCTCGACCAGCCGCTCCCGCGGCCGGTCCTTGGGGCCGATGACGCAGATGGCCGTGTAGACCCGGTGGGCCCGGCCGGAGAGCAGCCGCAGGCAGGCCGCCGCCTCGTCGGTCACCTCGGCCTTCGGCAGGATGCGCCGGCCCACCGCCACCACGGTGTCGGCCGCCACGACGTAGCCCTGGCGCAACTCCTCGCTGCTGCGGGCCGCCGCCACCGCCACGTCGAGCTTCGCCCGGGCGAGCCGGCGCACCAGGTCGCGCGGCTTCTCGGATTTCAGCGGCGCCTCGTCGAGGTCGGCCGGCAGCAGGGCGTCCGGCTCCAGCCCCGCCTGCTGCAGCAGCGCGAGGCGCCGCGGCGAGGCCGAGGCGAGGACGAGCTTCGGGCGCGCGGCCTGCGGGATCGGGGTAGTCTCGGTCATGAGGCGCCGTGTCTCGAAGGGGATGCTACGCCCGATGCCCTATCTGGCCGGCGAAATCCAGACATCGCGGCCCGCCGCACCGCGCCCGCGCCGGCGGGACCCGCGCCGGCACCGAGGCAGGCGCCCGGCTTGGCGCCGGCACGTGTCATGCTCCGACGTCGTGGCCGAGGTCGATAGACCGTGAATGAAACAAAAAATATCATTTTGCATAAGGAAGCGGCGATCGTTCAACGATCATTCACATCCTCGGCCGTACAGGTGAGCGTAGATTTGTCATCGAGGCCGGGCGCGAGCGCGGCCGCGTCCCCTTGCACGGTCCGATGCGCGTCGTCCTCGTCGAACCCGGTTCAGTCCTCCGCAAGGCCGTCGCCCGCCTCGTCGAGGAGGGCGGGCACCGGGTCGACGCGTTCTCCGACTCGGAGCAGGCGCTCGCCCACGTCGCGGCGCAGGAGGATGTGGCCTGCGTCCTCACCAGCCTCGAGGTCGCACCGCTCTGCGGCCTCGAACTGTGCTGGTCCCTGCGGGCGCTCGCCGGGACGACGCGGCCGCTCGCGGTGATCGCGATGTCGGCCGACCGGGCCGGCCGCGGCCTCGGCGAGGTGCTCGACAGCGGCGCCGACGACTTCATCTCGAAGCCCCCGGAACCGATCGAGCTGCACGCCCGACTGCGGGTGGTCGAGCGCGCCTTGAGCCTGCAGCGCCAGCTGCTCCGCGACGCCGACACCGACCCGCTGACCCAGCTCCTCAACCGCGGCGGCTTCCTGCGCCGGGCGCATGATTGCCTGGCGGCGTGCGAATCCGGCGACGACCTGCTCTGCGCCCTGATGATCGACATCGACCGCTTCAAGGCGATCAACGACCGGCATGGCCATGACGGCGGCGACCGGGTGATCCGTGCCGTCGCCGACCTGCTCAAGGAGACCGGGGCGCTCGCCGGACGGCTCGGCGGCGAGGAATTCGCCGTGCTGATGCCCGGCCACGGCCTCGGCAGCGCCGGGGTGGTGGCGGAGCGGATCCGCGGGGCCTGCGCCCGCCTGCGGGTGCCGGGGCGCCGCGGCCCGATCCCGGTCACCTGCAGCCTCGGCCTCTCCGCCTTCGTCGCGGGCGACACCGTCGAGACCCTGCTCGCCCGCGCCGATGGGGCGCTCTACGCGGCCAAGGCCGGCGGGCGCAACCAGGTGGTGGCGGAGACGAGGAGGCAGCACGACCGGGTGAGCTGAGGCTCGGACACGGACACGTGGTCGATCGTGAGCCGGCCGGAAGCGCGTCCGCACGGCCCCGTACCAGGCCGGTCGCGAGACCAAACGGAACGGGCCGGACGCGATCGCGCCCGGCCCGTAACGAACCGTCTCTCTGGCCGGCCCGGGCTCGGCCCGGGCCGGTCGCGCGGTTACGCCAATGCCTGGCTGCGCAGCCGGTCGTACTCGGCCTGCGGCAGCGGCACCGCGCGGGGCTGGCCGAGATCCTTCATCGGGATGCGGTAGGTCTCGCGGGCGCTGAAGGCTGCGACCGCCGCGATCGCGGTGATGGCGAGCGCGATCGACCCGATGGTGAGCGGGATGTTGGCCGAGCCGGGGGGCGCCACGGTGGCGAACAGGGCCGGCAGCATCGCGGTGATCGCGGTGCCGACATTCTGCGAGATCGCCATCGCGGAGACCCGGGTGCGGGTCGGGAACAGCTCGGGGTAGAAGCTCGGGAAGACCGCATTGTAGCCCTGGTAGACGATGCCCCACATCAGCAGCGACATCACGATCGCCAGCGGCACGTTGGCGATGCTGATCGCGTAGAGGTATCCGAAGGACAGGAGGCCCGAACCGAGCGCCCCGACGATGATCGGCGGGCGACGGCCGATCTTGTCCGACAGGTTGCCGACGAACGGGATTACGATCACCGCCAGGATGTTCCCGAGCACCGGGATCCAGAGGTAGACGTCCTTGTGGAAGCCGATGCCGTAGGCGGCCTGGACGGCGTAGGCGGCGCCGAAGATGGTGGTGACCACCGGGATGACGTTCATCAGCGCCATGCACACCACCCGCAGCATGTCGGGCCAGGAGGTGGCGAAGGCCTCGACGACCGGCGCGCGGGCGATCTCGCCCTGCTTCTCCTCGGCGGCGAAGGCCGGGGTCTCGTCGACCTCGCGGCGGATGATGTAGCCGACGATGATGACGATGAAGCTGAGCAGGAACGGGATGCGCCAGCCCCAGGCGTTGAACGCCTCGGTCGGCATGAAGGCGGCGAGCGGCAGGAACACCGCGGCGGCGAGGATCTGGCCGGCCTGCACGCCCTGCAGGGTGAAGCTGGCGAAGAAGCCGCGGCGGCCGAACGGCGCGTGCTCCAGGGTCATCGAGCTGGCGCCCGAGATCTCGCCGGCGACGGCGAAGCCCTGGATCAGCCGCAGGATCACGAGCAGGACCGGTGCGAGGATGCCGACCTGGCTGTAGGTGGGCAACAGGCCGACCGCGATGGTCGAGAAGCCCATCAGGAACATGCACAGGACCAGCACCTGCTTGCGCCCGTGGGTGTCGCCCCAGTGGCCGAGCACGAAGGCGCCGATCGGCCGGCTGACATAGCCGACGCCGTAGGTCGCGAGCGAGGCCACGATCGCCACGGTCGGGTTGTTGGACGGGAAGAACAGCTGCGGGAAGATCAGCGAGGCCGCCGTCGCGTAGATGAAGAAGTCGTAGTATTCGAGCGCCGAGCCGATCCAGGCGCTCGCGGCGGCCTTCTTCGATTGCTGGCGGTCGGGTGTGTGTCCTGCCGGTGCGGCACTCATCGGGGGTTCCTCCTTGGGTCGATTGGCTCGGTGCCGCCTTCGGGAGTTGGGCGGCATTGGGTCATGATCGGGTCAGCTTGGTCTTGTCGTCACGGTGTCGAGGCAATGGCGTAAAGTAAATTTCAATCAAAATCCGATATGCGCAATTTCATATCCGGCCCCCAAACGCAAGGGTTTGGCCGAGCTTGGGCCGCGGGCCGGAAGCCGGGGGTCAGGCGGCGAGCGGCGCTACCGCGCGGTCGAAGGCCCGCTCCATGGCCGAGGGCGGCGCCTCGCGGCCGGTGAACAGCGCGAAGGCGTCGAGCGCCTGGTGGATGGCGAGCGCGCGTCCGGTCATGGTGCGGGCGCCGATCCGGGCCGCCGCGGTCAGGAGCGGCGTCCAGAGCGGCGAATAGACCGCATCCGCCACCCACATCCCGGGGCGGAGCAGGGCCAGGGGCACGGGGGTGCCGCGATCCGGCAGCATGCCGACCGGCGTGCCGTTGACGATGCCCCTGGCGCCGTCCACCGCCTCCTCGACGGTCCGGCACACCCGCAGGTGCCCGTGGCCCGCGAGCGCGGCTGCCACCGCCGCAGCCTTGGCCGGGTCGGCATCGACCATCCGGATCTCGAGCCCGGGGACGCCGGCGAGCGCCACCGCGACCGCCTTGCCGACGCCGCCGGCGCCGATCAGCGCCACCGGGCCCTCGGGGGGCGGCCCGAAGGCCTGCGTCAGCGCGCGGGAAAAGCCCGTCATGTCGGTGTTGTGGCCGGTGAGCCGGCCGTCGCGGACGACGATCGTGTTGACGGCGCCGACCGCGCGAGCGCCCGGCGACAGGTCGTCGAGGAGCGGCAGCACCGCTTCCTTGTAGGGATACGTGACGTTGACGCCCGAGAAGCCGATCGGGCCCAAGGAGGACAGCAGGGTGCGCAACCGGGCCTCGTCCGCCCCGGGCACGTCGATGAGCTGGTAATGGGCGCGGAGCCCGACCGCCTCGGCGGCGGCCTCGTGCATCGCCGGCGAGGCGGAATGGGCGATCGGCGACCCGATCAGCCCGAGCAGGATCGGTCTGGCCTGTCCGTGAGCCATGGTGCGACGGCCCTTGTGTGTCGCGCCCGCCCGCGGCGGGCTCTCCCTCGGACCGGACATTACCCGGGTGCGGCTCGCATCCCGAGTACCAAGTTGTACGATGATCGTAACATCATGTTACGGTCCGGGAGCGCCCGCTGGGCTCACCTGCCCCGGCCGCGCCATCTCCTCGCGCAGGAAGCGCACGAAGCTCGCCGCGAACATGCTGAGCGCGGTCCCGGCCTTCATGGCGATCCAGGTCTCGAAGACCGGCGCCTCGTCGATCGGCAGCACCCGGACCCCCGGGAAGGCGTCGTACGCAATGGTGAACTGGTCGATCACCGCGATCCCGAGGCCCGCCCGCACCAGCGAGCACACCGTCGAGCCGAACCGCGCCCGGATCGTGATGCCGTAGGACAGGCCGCGCTCGCGGAAGATGTCGGACATGATCCGGCCGTAGGGATCGTTCGGGTCGATGCCGATCAGCGGATGGCGCACGATCTCGGCGGCCGAGATCGAGGTCCGGCCCGCGAGCGGGTGGTCGAGCGGCACGATGCAGAACAGGCCGCCGCGGGCCAGCGGCGCGAAGGTCAGGGCCGGATGCTCGAGGCGGTAGCTCATCGCCACCACCTCGCCCTTGCCGAGCAGCAGGTAGTCGATCGCCTCCTCGAGCTTGAGGATGTTGATGTCGATGACGAGGTGGGGATACGCCGCCCGCACCCGCTCGATCGCGCGGGGCACCATCACGTGCGAGATCGACGGCACCGAGCCGATCAGCAGGTCCTGGCCCGCCCCGCCTTGCGTCCGCTCCAGCACGAAGCGCAGGTCCTCGACCTTGTCGAACACCGCGTTGATCTGCGCGAAGACGTGGCGCGCCTGCTCGCTCGGCACCAGCCGACCGGCGCGCCGGTCGAACAGCCGGAAGCCGAGCGAGGCCTCGGTGTACTTCATCAGCCGGCTGATCCCCGGCGCCGAGACGTTGAGGAGCCGTGCCGCGCCGGCGATCGTCCCCGTCACCATCACGGCGCGGGCGACCTCGATCTGGCGCAGGGTCAGCATGGGTGGTCTCCGGGGAGAGGGGCTGGTGCGGGCATTCGAGTGGCCCCGACGGCCGTCATTCCCACCGCGTCATCCCGGGCTCCGCCTTCTGGGCCCCGGGACGACGCGGAGGGTGTCATGGCTGCCAGGGTGAGCATACGGGCGGCGCGACGGCCACCACATTCCAACCCCCGTCCCGCCGGTGCTAGACTCGGATCGCGCCCGCCCCGAGGACCCACCCCCGATGCGCGTCCTCTTCGTCCACCAGAATTTCCCGGGCCAGTACCGCCACGTCGCCCCGGCGCTGGCCGCGCGGCCCGGCACCGAGGTGGTGGCGCTCGGCATCAATCCCGCGCCCGCCCTGCCGGGCATGCGCCACGTCCGCTACGCGGTGCCCGGCCGCTCCACCCCGGGGATCCATCCCCTCGCGGCGAATTTCGAGACCGCGACCCTGCGCAGCGAGGCGGCGGCGCGGGCAGGTCTGGCACTCAAGGCCGAGGGCTTCGCGCCCGACGTGATCTGCGGCCATTCCAGCTGGGGCGAGACCCTGTTCCTCAAGGATGTCTGGCCGCGGGCCCGGCTCCTCACCTTCGCGGAATTCTACTACGGCGCCACCGGCGCCGATTCCGGCTTCGACCCGGAATTCCCGGCCCCCGAGGGCGACGCCCTCCGCACCCGCGCCCGCAATACCGGGCAGCTCGTCGCGTTCGAGGCCTCCGACCGGCTGGTCAGCCCGACCGCCTGGCAGGCGAGCCGGATCCCGGCCGTGTTCCGCGACCGCCTCAGCGTCATCCACGACGGCATCGACACCGATTTCCTGCGGCTCGATCCCGCGGCGCGCGTCACGCTCGGCCGCGACCGCCTGTCCCTCGGCGCCGGCGACGAGGTCGTCACCTTCGTCAACCGCAACCTCGAACCCTATCGCGGCTATCACAGCTTCATGCGGGCGCTGCCGGAGATCCTGCGCCGCCGGCCGCGGGCCCGGGCGGTGATCGTCGGCGGCAGCGACACCAGCTACGGCGCCAAGCCCCCCGCCGGCCGCACCTGGCGCGAGATCTTCCTCGACGAGATGAAGGCGGATCTCGACCTGTCCCGCGTCCACTTCGTCGGACAGATCCCCTATCGCGACTACGTCGACCTCATGCGGGTCTCGGCGGTCCACGTCTACCTGACCTATCCGTTCGTCCTGTCCTGGTCGATGCTGGAGGCGATGGCGCTCGGCGCCTGCCTCGTCGGCTCGGCGACCCCGCCGGTCGAGGAGGTGATCCGTGATCGCGAGAACGGGCTCCTGGTCGATTTCTTCTCGCCCGCCGCGATTGCCCGGGCGGTGTGCGGGGTGCTGGCCGATCCCGGCGCCGTTGCCCCCTTGCGGGCGGCGGCGCGGCGGAGCGCGCTCGCCTACGACCTGAAGCGGGTCTGCCTGCCGGCGCATCTACGCCTGATCGACGAGGTCGCCGCCGGGCGCGGTGCCTGAATTGACCTTGCGGTCGCGGCCCGCATCACGGCATAATCCACAGCGCGCAACGCGATGGCGGGCCGTTTTCTCGTCCGCTCAGCGAATCGTTAGGTCATGGCGCGCTATCCCGTCTGGACGACGAGGGGAGGGGGTCACGATGCCGCCGAGCGTGCATGCCGTTAGGGAGGCGCCGGCCGAGGGCATTCCCCTGTCCGAACTGCTGGGGGCCCTCAGCCATGCCCTCGACCTCACCGAGGGCCAGCCGCCGGGCCATTGCGTCCGCGCCACCTGGATCGGGATGCATGTCGGCCGCGAGATGGGCCTGGATCCCGACCGGCTGTGGGAACTCTACTACACGGTGATGCTGAAGGATCTCGGCTGCTCCAGCAACGCGGCGCGGATCTGTGAATTATACCTGTCCGACGATATCGGCTTCAAGCGCGACTTCAAGACGGTGAGCGACAGCCTGCCCCAGGTGCTGGGCTTCGTCTTCTCGCATACCGGGCTCAAGGCGGGCCTCGCCGAGCGGTTCCGGGCGGTGCTCAACATCCTGCAGAACGGCGGCGAGATCGTCGACGACCTGATCCAGACGCGCTGCCAGCGCGGCGCCGAGATCGCCGCCCGCTTACGCTTCCCGCCCAGCGTCTGCACGGCGATCCACGCCCTCGACGAGCACTGGAACGGCAAGGGCCGGCCCGACCGTCGCGCCGGGGCCGACATCCCTCTCTACGCCCGCATCGCGCTGCTGGCCCAGGTCGTCGACGTGTTCCACACCAGCGCCGGCCCGTCGGCGGCACTGGCCGAGGCGCAGGCCCGGGCCGGCACCTGGTTCGACCCCGACGCGGTCGCGGCCCTCGACCGGGCGGCGCGGAGCCCCGGCTTCTGGGACATCCTGGCCTCGGAGACGGTGACCGACGCGGTGGCGGCCCTGGAGCCGGCGCGGGCCGGCCTCGTCGTCGACGAGGATTACCTCGACGACATCGCCCGCGCCTTCGCCCAGGTGATCGACGCCAAGAGCCCGTTCACCTCCGGCCATTCCGAGCGCGTCGCGGTCTATGCCGACCTGATCGCCGCGGAACTCGGCTACGCGCCGGAGCGCCGGCGCTGGCTGCGCCGGGCGGCGCTCCTGCACGACGTCGGCAAGCTCGGAGTGTCGAACGCGATCCTCGACAAGAACGGCAAGCTCGACGATGCCGAGTGGCGCGACATGCGCAACCACGCTCTCCTGTCGGAGACGATCCTCGCCCGCGTCGCCGCCTTCCACGCCATCGCGCGGATCGGCGGCGCGCATCACGAGCGCCTCGACGGCAAGGGCTATCCCCGCGGCCTCGCGGGCGACGCCATCGCGCCTGAGACCCGGATCGTCTCCGTCGCCGACGTGTTCGACGCGCTCACCGCCGACCGTCCCTACCGCGCCGCGATGCCGGTGCCGAAGGCCCTCGGCATCATGCGCGGCGATGTCGGCACCGCCTTCGATCCGGATTGCTTCGCGGCCTTGGAGCGGGCGATCGCCGGCCTCGACGGCGACCTGTCCCGGGCGGCCTGACGGGCCGCCCGCCCTTCCCATCGATCGAGGCTGTCGCCTCGAGCGCGGCCTGACGGGCCGCCCGCCCTTCCCATCGATCGAGGCTGTCGCCTCGAGCGCGGCCTGACGGCCGCCCAGCCCGGTTACTCGATCGCGGCGGTCGCCTCGGCGGTCTGCCGCACCCGCACCGGCGTCACCGAGACCGCGTCGCCGTCGCGGCTGATGGTGACCGCGCGCGCCGCGGCGCCGGCCTCGCGCGGCGTCGAGACCGTGACGCTCTGACCGGGAGCCAGCACCGCCTCGAACCGGGAGGCGGGGGCGGCGGCCCGGGGTGCCAGGGTCACGACCACCCGGTAGCCGGCGGGCTCGGCCGCGTAGTAGGCCACCCCGGCGAGCGGGCCGAGATCGAGGCTCGCCGCACCGGCAGGCCGGATCTCGCCGGCACTGGCGGCGGTAGCGGCGGCCGTGGCGGCGATCGTCAGGAGACATGTGCGAAAGAGGGTCATCGTCGTTCCCGTTCGTGGCTGAGCCCGCTGGCCCCGCATCCATGACCGAACTATGCGCTGCGGTGCAGCATGGATCAAACAGATCGTATCGATAATGACTATTGATCATATCGATCTCGCGCGGGTCGATCTCAACCTCCTCGTCGCCCTCGACGCGCTCCTCGCCGAACGCAGCGTGACCCGGGCGGCGTCCCGCATCGGCATCGGCCAATCGGCGATGAGCTCGGCGCTGGCGAGGCTGAGGGTCCTGTTCGAGGACGAGCTGCTGACCCGCGCCCCCGAGGGGATGCGGCCGACGCCCCGCGCCCTGGCGCTGGCCGAGCCGGTGCGGGCGCTCCTTCGGCAGGTTCAGGTGCTGGTGCGCCGCGACGAGGCCTTCGATCCGCGCAGTGTGGTGCGGACCTTCACGATCAGCCTGCCCGACAGCACCGAGGTGCTCCTGGGGCCGCGGCTGCTGGCCTATCTGCGGCAAGAGGCGCCCGGCATCAGCCTGCTCCTGCGCTCCGTCGACCGCGACCACATCCTGCAGGAGATCGATGCCGATCGGGTCGACCTCGCCATCGGCCTGTCGTTCCGCGGCCAGATGCACCACAAGCAGCGCCTGCTCTACCTCGACAGCTACGTCTGCCTGTTCAACGCCGCCCTGTTGGGGCTGGCGCCGCCGATCTCGCTCGACGAC
This sequence comes from Methylobacterium terricola, assembly GCF_006151805.1. GTDB lineage: Bacteria > Pseudomonadota > Alphaproteobacteria > Rhizobiales > Beijerinckiaceae > Methylobacterium > Methylobacterium terricola. The sequence goes on from NZ_VDDA01000003.1 coordinate 445,181, forward strand.
TACCTGCGCTTCCCCCATGTGCTGACGAGCCTGCGCGAGACCGCCCACGGGGTGGTCGATGACGCGCTCGCCCGGCTCGGCCTCAGCCGCACCCTCGCGGTCACCTCGCCGCGCTTCCTGGCGGTGCCGTTCCTGGTGCGCAGCGCGCCGGTGCTCACCACCATGCAGGCCCGCCTCGCCCATCTCTTCGCCGCGACCCTGGGGCTGACGGTGAGCCCCGCCCCGGTCGACCTCGACGAGGTGGCGGTGGCGATGCTCTGGCACGCCTCCTACGACGACGACCCGGCCCATCGCTGGCTGCGCGACCTGCTGCGGCGCCTGGCGGACGAGGGGCCCGCGTGAGGCCGGCGTTTTCCCGACCCGCGGGCCTGCCGGTGCCGCGGCAAAGCCGCTATGCTGGCCGGAGACTCACCGCCGATCCGAACCGACCCTGGACCCTTATCCCGTGCGCCTGACCCAGATCACCCACCACGACCTCGACGGCTACGGCGCCGCGACCCTCGTCGCCGCCTATGCCGAGCCGGCCCGGATCGTGCACGTGCCGCGCTACGGCGATGTCGGTCCGGTGGTCGACGACGAATTGAAGCGCTTGGGCAAGACCAAGGCGGCCGAGATGGTGCTGATCACCGATCTCGGCATCGAGGAGCCGACGATCGCCTTCCTGCGCCGCTTCGCCGCCATGAACCGCAAGCGCGACCCGGAGACGCCGCACCGGCTGATCGTGCTGGACCACCACACCTCCTCGATCGACCAGATGCGCCGCCAGGGGCTGGAGCCGAAGGCCGACGCGGAGAACCCGCGCCTGTCGCGGTTCGATCTCGGCGATCCGTCGGTCACCGTGATGGTCGACGAGGGGTCGAGCGCCACGAAGATGGCCGCGGCCCACCATGGCCTGTTCGCGACCCGCGAGCCCGATCCGGCCCGGGCCGAGGATCTGGCGCTGTTCGTCGCGTCCGTCGACGCCCTCGACCTCTGGCGCAAGGACGATCCCCGCTTCCCCGGCGGCTTCGCCCTCGACGAGATCTTCTGGGACAATGTCGGCACCCTGGTGCCGGTCGGGCACCCGGCGCACGATCCGTTCGTCGCCCGCCTGCTGCTCGAGGCGACCGCGAAGCTTCGTTCCGGCGCCACCCCGGCCGAGCTGGAGCGCGCCGTCCCGGCGATCCGCGGGGCGATCGTCGACGACCTGATGCGCGACGCGCCCGACGACGACCCGGCGATGACGACGCGCCAGCGCATGGCCCGGGCGCTCGCCCGCTCCGACGCGCTGTTCCACGCGCTGCCGGACGGCACGCTCCTCTCCTTCGCCCTCGATGCCGGCACCTTCCAGCGGGTCTCGGACCTGGTGATGGCGAGCGGCCGCGCCAAGCGCCTCGTCAACGTCCAGCGCGCCGGCACCCTGTCGTTCCGCTCGATCGACGGCACCGCCCTCGACGGCGCCCGCCTGTTCCGCGGCGGCGGCCATCAGGACGCTGCCGGCGGCAAGCTGCCGAGCGGCACCGCCTTCTCCCTCGCCGATGCGGTCGCGCAGGTCGAGCCGGTGCTGAGCCCGCAAAAGGGCGCCGCGGCCGACAGCCCGTTCGCGGCGCTGAAGAACTGGAAGGGGTAGGGATCGGGAGGGGCACCGCTCCTCGACGGCGGTACCATCCTCCGATGGGATCCCGGGGCCGCGCCGCGGAGCCCGGGATCCATCGCCGCCGGCGTTTCAGGCTCGGTCGGGGCGCATTCTCCTCGCGCCGGTCAGGCCTTCACGAAGGCGAGCAGGTCGGCGTTCAGCACCTCGGCATTCACCGTCAGCATGCCGTGGCTGTAGCCCGGATAGGTCTTGAGCGTGCCGCGGCGCAGGAGCTTGGCCGACAGCCGGCCGCTGGCGTCGATCGGGACGATCTGGTCGTCCTCGCCGTGGAGCACGAGGGTCGGCACCGCGATGGCCCGCAGGTCCTCGGTCTGGTCGGTCTCGGAGAAGGCCTTGATGCCGTCGTAATGCGCCTTGGCGCCGCCCATCATGCCCTGGCGCCACCAGTTGCGGACCACACCCTCGGAGACCGCGGCACCCGGCCGGTTGAAGCCGTAGAACGGGCCGGTCGGGACATCGAGGAAGAACTGGGCCCGGTTGGCCGCGAGCGCCTGGCGGAAGCCGTCGAAGACCTCGATCGGCAGGCCGCCGGGATTGGCCTCGGTCTTCAGCATCAGGGGCGGCACGGCGCTGACCAGCACCGCCTTGGCGACCCGGCCCTGCGGCCCCCCGTGGCGGGCGACGTAGCGGGCGACCTCGCCGCCCCCGGTCGAGTGCCCGACATGGATCACGTTCATCAGGCCGAGCTGGTTCACCACGGAGGCCGCGTCGGCGGCGTACTGATCCATGGTGTGGCCGTCTCCGACCTGCGACGAGCGGCCGTGGCCGCGCCGGTCATGCGCCACGACCCGGTAGCCGGCCGCCGCGAAGAACAGCATCTGGGCGTCCCAGTCGTCCGACGAGAGCGGCCAGCCATGATGGAACATGATGGCCTGCGCGTTCCGCGGGCCCCAATCCTTGTAGAAGATCTGCACGCCGTCGCCGGTGGTCACGAAGCTCATCGGATGTCTCCTGCCGGGGGGGCCAGCGCGCGTCGCGCTGGCAGGCAAGATCTAACATGCCGGAGCCGTCCGTAATCCGGGAGAGGAATGCTGTCCTCAGCTCTCCTCGTCCGCCGCGCTCTCCGGCGTGGCGTCCGCCTCCGTCTCCGGACCATCCTCCACCGCGTCCTCCGGGGCGCGCTTCAGCGGGCCCTGCGAGAAGGCGGGCTTCGACGGCCGGTTCTTGCGCGCATTCGCCGGGGCGGCAGTGTGGGCCGGCATCTCGGCCAGCCGGGCGATGCGCGCCTTGAACTCCTCGGTCGAGGGGCCGCGGGCCGAGCCCGTGATGAACATCTTGGCCATGACCTATCCTTCGACGTGCCGAACCACGGAGCCACCCGCAGGCGCGCCACCCGTCGCCGGACTGACCTGGCGATCATGCAGGGAGGAAGTGTCAGAGCCGGCGCCCAGAATCTCGGGCTACACGATCCAAAAAAGCCAGCCACATATCGACCGTTCGATTATCGACGGTTTTCACGGCAAGGGCAAGGCGGGTTATTGTTGATATTTGATGGATGTCGGAAGAACGCCGACACGATCAAGGGTGATTCGTCCGATCGGCGTTCGGTCGGACGAGAGATGGGGGGCCCGGTGCGACGACCGGATGAGGCCGCGGCGGCGTCGCGTCAGCGGCGGCGCGGATCGGCCGGGCGGAAGGCGCGCTCCACGGCCTGGGTCGCGCTGGCATAGGCGCGTTCCTCGCTGTCATGCGGCCGGTCCGACCGCTCCAGCAGCTTGCCGTGCTTGCGGATCGCCCAGCCGAATTTTCCTTTCGGGCTGTTCAGCGGGGCCACCTCGATGGAGAACGGATAGAATTCGTTGTCGCTCATTCGCGGATTTATGGCACGGAACTCACGCCGAGGACAGACCTCAGCCGGCGCGCGGCGACGGGCCTGGTCCCGGCCGCTCGACGGGGCAGGCCGGCGCGTGCGATAGCCGCCGCAGCGCCGGACTCAAGCCCGTCCGACGGCCGGCGGGGCGCCGGCATCCCGTCCCCGACGGGCGCGACCCCGCCGGCTCCGTCCGTTCCCGCGTCCGTCCCTGCGTCCCTGCCCGCGTCTTCGATCGCCGCGTCCTGCCGCACCCGCCGGCGGGTCGCGACGATGATCTGCCCGATGGAGTTCGGCCCTTGATCCCCTGGGTTCACCTCGATACCAGCGCCATCCCCGGCGAGACCGCCTGCTTGCGGCTGATGCAGCGCGGCGACGAGTTCGCGATCGTGGTCGACTCGATCGAGCTGATGAACAGCCGCCGCAGCGGCTCGGAGCGGGCGCTCGCCACCCTGGCCTGCGCGCGCCTGCGCGACCGGCCGCGGCCGCGGATGCTGATCGGCGGGCTCGGCATGGGCTTCACCCTGCGGGCGGCGCTCGCCGAGCTCGGCCCGGAGGCCGAGGTGGTCGTCGCCGAGCTGGTGCCGGCGGTGGCCGCCTGGGCGCGCGGGCCGCTGGCGCATCTCTTCGCCGGCAGCCTCGACGATCCGAGGGTCACCCTGCACGAGACCGACGTCCACCACCTCGTCGCGGCCTCGCCCGGGGCCTACGACGCCATCCTGCTCGATGTCGACAACGGCCCCGAGGGGCTGGTGCAGCAGACCAACGACCGGCTCTACGACGTCGCGGGATTGGGCCGCGCCCACCGGGCCTTGCGGCCGGGCGGGCTGCTCGGGGTGTGGTCGGAGAGCCCCGACCGCAAGTTCAAGTCCCGGCTCCAGCGCGGCGGCTTCGCGGTCAAGGAGCACAAGGTCCGCTCCGCCGGGAGCGGCGGGCGGCACGTGGTCTGGATCGGCGAGAAGACGGCCCCGGCGGCCCCGCGCGCCGGCGCCCCGCCGGCCCGGCGCCTGCCGCGCTGATCGGGCGTCGGGCGGCGCCGGGAACACGCGGGCCGGGCGACGGTTTGATTTGCACAAGCTCGACCTTTGTGCGAGCACTCTGCAACCACAGGGCGGCAGACCGCACGCGGTTCGAGCCCGCCATGACAGTCCGGCCATGACCGTCCGCGGCCCCAACCTCCGCCTGGAAGGCTCGACCTTTGGCCCGCGCAAGATCTCGGCCTGGCGCGAGGCGGTGGCGCCGTTCTGGGACGTCGAGATCCGCACGGAGGACACCCCGGAGTTCCGCGGCCGGTCGGACGTCTATCACCTGGGCAACGCGATCGTCGGCCTCACCGCGGCGTCGGAACTGCGCAACGAGCGCTCGCGCGGCCTCGTCGCCCGCATGGGCGTCGATCACGTCGCGGCGCAGATTCGGCTGGAGGGGCTGGCCACGGTCGAGATCGCCGGGCGCGAGGTGCCGATGGCCCCCGGGGACATCTCGCTGCTCGATCTCGCGCAGCCCCTGTCCATGCGCTCGACCGCGTATCGCGCCATGACGGTCATCATCCCGCGCGCCCTGTTCCCGGAGGGCGGCGGCCGCCTCGGCGCGGCGCACGGGACGGTCCTGCGCGCGGCGACCCCGTACGGGGCGCTGGTCAACGACCACCTGCGCGCGCTCGCCGCCCATGCCCCGCATTTCGCCCCGGACGAGGCGCGGGCCGCCGGGCAGGCGACGGCGATCCTGATGTCCGGAGCGGCGGGCCCCGCCGCCGAGGGCGCCGCCGAACGGCCACTGCAGCGCGCCCCGGTCTTCCTGGCGATCCGCAGCTACATCGACGCCGAGATCGCCTCCCCGGATCTCGGGGTGGAGCAGATCTGCCGCCGCTTCGGCGTCTCGCGCAGCGGTCTCTACCGCCTCTTCGCGCCCCTGGGCGGCGTCGCCGAGCATATCCGCCGCCGCCGGCTCGCCCGCGCCTGCCGCGACCTCGTCGAGGGCGGGGACCGCGCCGCGCGGATCTCCGAGATCGCCTTTCGCTACGGCTACGGCAGCCCGGCGAGCTTCACCACGGCCTTCCGCGCCGAGTTCGGCCTGAGCCCCGCCGATGTCAGGGCCGGGGCGCGGCCGGCGGGTGCCAGGGCGGCGCGGCGCCCGCCGGCCGACTTGCCGGGCGGCGGCTGGGACGATTTCTACGAATGGGTCCTGACGCTCGACGCCTGAGATTGGGACGCTGGCGGAAGACATTGGGACGGACGGTGCTCGTCCCGATCCGCCCCCTACACGAGATGTCCCCGTCCTGACGGAGGGGAGTCTCACGGTGCGGCGTAGGAATGGGTGGAGCGGGATCGGGCGGCGGCGTCACGCCGCCGGCCCGCCCTGGATCGGAGGCAGGAACGACCCGCTCGTCCGGCGCTGGATCGGCGCCCGGCGCCGGCGCGTCGCCCGGGCCAGCCCGGGCACGGACGGCGCCGGTGCCGAGATCATCACCCTGACCTGGGCGCAGACCTTCGGGCGCGAGGCGGACCCCGGCCACCGCCCGCCGGGCCCGGGGGCCGAGCGGCGGGTCGTCGATCTCGGCGAGGGCCGGCCGGGGGCGTGACGGCCCGGCCGGACCGTCCCCCTAGCGCGGCGCCCCCACCTCCAGCACCCCGAACGCCGTCCGGCCGTACCGCTCCGGCCGGTACATGTCCTCGATCGTCGCCGCCGGGTGGACGTAGCGGCCGGGCGTCACCGCCCGCACGGTATAGGCGACGGTGAAGAACGCCGACTGGCCCGGATCGCGGTCATAGGCCGCCACGAAGCGGTCGTCGCGGAACTCGGTATGGACGGGGGTCACCTCCGACTTCGCCCAGGCGAGACCGGCGGTGGCGTCGGCGTCGAGGAGCTTCGGGTTGTCGATCTCGAGGCCGGCGGGCAGGCGGTCGACGAGGAGCAGGCGGCCGGCGCTGGCCTTCGCCTCCGTGACCTTCAGCACCACCACCAGGCGGTCGTTCTGGCGGACATTGGCGAGATCGGCCGGGCTGCCGTCGAGGCGGTGGTAGCGGCGCTCGATCGCGTAGCCCTTCGCCTCGGCGGGCTCCGGCACCGCCGGGTTGCCGGTGATGCCGAGGGCGAGCTGCACCGGGACGCCGCCGCGATTCGCCACCGTCACCGGCCGCGCCTCCAGGGCGGCGCCCGGGACGGTGCGGTACAGCGCGCCCGAGACCGGCGCGCCGTCGACGGTGAGCGCCGACGCCTCCTTCCCGGATTCCTTGGCGAGCTCCGCCGCCGCCAGCACCAGCCAGGCCTGTTCCTGGGTGCTGGTCGGGCGGGCGCCGCGCTCCTCGGCCACCACGGTGCCGAGGGCGGCGAGGGACTCGCGGGCGATCCCGGTCTCGGCGGCGAGCGCGATCAGCCCGGCGCCGTCGCGCAGGCGCGAGCCGTAATCGGCCCGGTAGGCGCCGCCGTCGCGCTCGGCCCGGAGCGCGCCCAGGGCGGCCTCGAAGGCGGTGCGGGCCCGGGCCCGGTCGCCGAGCAGCGCCAGGGCCGCGGCGATCTGGCCGCGGGCCAGCGGCGTGGCGAAGGCGGCGAGCTTGGTGTCGGCGAGGTAGCGCAGGTCGCCCATCACCGGCCGGCCGTTGCGGGCGAGCACGTAGGCGGCGTAGGCGAGGTCGAGCCCGCCATCGCTGACCTCGGTGGCGTTGGCGACGGTGTTGCGCAGCCGGTCGAGGGCGAGCGCCAGCGCCTGGGGCGGCACGGCGAAGCCGCGCTCCCGCGCCCGGGTCAGGAAGTCGGTGGCGTAGGCCGTGAGCCACAGGTCCTCGGCGTTGCCCGCCGACCACAGCCCGAAGGCGCCGCTCGAATCCTGGCGCGACAGCACCCGGTCGATCGCCCCGCGCACCCGCTCGTCGGCGCTGCCGTCGAGGCCGAGCTGCGACAGGGCCGCGAGGCGGTTGACCGAGAGCAGCGGCAGCGCCCGGCTCACCACCTGCTCGGTGCAGCCGTACGGGTAGCGGTCCAGCGCCTGGAGCAGGGCCGGCACGTCGATGCCGCCCAGGGGCGAGGCCGCCAGGGTGACGGCGCCGGTGCCGGGGATCACCTCGGCGAGGAGGTCGCCCGACAGGGTGAGGCTGGCGCCGGGCGCCAGCGTGCGGACCTCGCGGCGCAACAGCGTCCCGGTGCCGGGCTGGATGCCCAAGCCGAAGCTCTGGCCGGCGGGCTCCGACAGGCCGGGCCCGGTCAGCCGCAGGTCGACCCGGGCGAGGCCGGGGCCGGCGGCGGTGAGCGGGATCTCGACGCTGCCGCGCCCGCCGGGATCGAGGTGCAGCGAGCGGGTGAGCGCGCCCGCCGGCACCACCACGGGTCCGGCGAGGTCGACATCGACCGCGTAGTCGCCAGCGGGACCCTCGACGTTGTCGAGGGCGACGTGGAGGCGCGAGCGGTCGCCGATGGCGAGGAAGCGGGGCAGGGTGCCGCTCGCCACCACGGGGTCGCGGATCACCACCTCGGCGGAGGCCGCCCCGACGCGGCCTGCGCTCCAGGCCGTCACCATCACCCGGGCGGTGCCGTTGAAGGCCGGCAGGGGAAAGCTCACCTCGGCCCGGCCGTCCGGCCCGACCGTGACGACGCCCGAGTAGCGCGCCAGCGGCGCCTGCGCCGGCGGTGCGCCGTCCAGCTCCGCCCCGCCGGCATCGCCGCCGGAGCGGATCGCCCCGAGCGTGCCCTGCATCCCGTCGATGAGGTAGCCGTAGAGGTCGCGGATCTCCGAGGACAGCGCCTTCTGGCCGAAGAAGAACCCGAACGGGTCCGGGTTGGCGTAGCGGGTGAGGGCCAGGATGCCGACATCGACCGCCGCCACCGTGACCCGGGCCTCCTCGCCGGGTTTCAGCCCGGCCAGGCGGATCGGCAGGCGCAGCTCGCCCCGGGGCCGGACCTTGGCGGGCGCCTCGACCGTGACGCCGAGGGCGCGGGCCTCCCGGTCGATCCCGAACCAGGCGAGGCCGAGCGCCCGGCCCGGCAACCGCCGCGCCGCCTGGTCGAGGGGCCGGTAGGCGGTGGCGACGAGGTAGGCGCCCGCGCCCCAATCCGGCTTCACCGGGATCTCCACGGTGGTGCCGCCCGCCGGCAGGTCGAGGGTGCGGATCTCGTGCACCCGATCGCTCACCACCGCGACGGTGGCGGTGCCGGCGAAGCGCGGCCGCAGGCGGGCCCGCAGGGTCTCGCCCGAGGCGTAGGCTTCGCGGTCGAGGGCGAGGTCGAGGAGGTCGGGCGCATCGGCGCTCTCGGCCCCGCTCCAGCCGACCTCGAAGGACAGGCTCGCCGCCTCGACGCCCGGCCCGCGCACCTCCAGCCGGTAGCTGCCGAGATCGACCGGCATCGCCAGCCGGGCCGGCGCCCCGGCCTCGAGCGCGAGGCGGCCATCGGCGACCTTGGCGGTGGTCTTGACCGGCTCGAAGGACCAGCGCCCGTCGGCCCGGTACCATTGATAGCGCCGCTCGACCCGCAGCAGGGTCCAGGTCGCGTCGCCCGCGAGACGTGTGCCGTCCGGCCGGGCGGCCGCCACCTCGAACGTGGCGGTCGCGCCCTCGCGCAGGGCGCCGAAGGTCTTCCTGATGCCGAGCACCGGGCCGGCGGGCAGGATCGGCAGGGTCAGGCTGCGCTGCACCGCCCGGCCGCCGGGCTCGCCGACCTGGAGCGAGACCCTGGCCTCGAACGGCCGCGGCCCACTCGGACTCGGCACCGGCGCCCGCACCGTCGCGCGGCCCTGCCCGTCGGTGGTGGCGGGGGTTTCCAGCTCCGCCGTCACCGGCTCGACGCGCTCGTCGTCGAGGCCGGTGGCGAACTCCTCGAAGCCCGCGATGCCGGAGCGGGCCGCCGGCTGCACCGCCACCGTGCCGCCGACGCTCAATCCGGCGCCCGGGGCGCCGTAGAGGTAGCGCGCCGCGATCCCCACCGTCGCCGGCTCGCCCGGGCGCAAGGCCGCCTCGGCGGGAGTCAGGGTCACGTCGAGGCGCTCGGGGACGTAATCCTCGACGAGGAAGCTCGCCTCGCCGACCGGCGGCCCCTTCGGGTCGGTATAGGCGGCGACCCGCCAGGTGCCGGCCTGCGCGCCGGGCAGCAGCGGCAGCGACAGGGCCCGGCCGCCGAGGCCGCCATCCGGCACCTGCACCCGGCGGTACTCGACCCCGTCCGGGCGCTTCGTCACCAGGGTCAGGGGCAGGTTCGGGATCGCCGCGCCCTTCGCGTCGCGCAGGAGCGCGGTCAGCTGCACCGTCTCGCCGGAGCGGTAGACCCCGCGCTCGGGGAACAGGTAGGCCTCCGCCGCCCCGGGGGCCGGCCGGCCCTTCACGCCGCGATCGGCGAGGTCGAAGGCGCTGAGCGACAGATCGAGGAAGCCGTAATCGTCGCCGAGGCGCGCCACGACCAAGCTCGGGGCCGCCCCGCCCTCGCCGCGGGACAGGCCGGGATCGAAGGCGGCGTGGCCTTGCGCGTCGGTGCTGCGGGTCGCCAGCACCTCGTTGTTGCGGGCGACGAGGCGGATCTCGGCGTCCCGCACCACCGCCGCCGAGGCCAGCGAGCGGGCGAGCACGTGGATCCCGTCGCGGCCCTTCAGGGCGGTGAGCCCGAGATCCGAGACCACGAACCACTGCGTCGCCTCGCTCTCGTAGCCGCCCTCCTCGTCGTCGGCGAGGGCGGCGCTGCCGCTCGGCCGCGCCGTCATCACGTAGAGCCCGGGTTCGACCTTGCCGACCGCCTGGAGCACCGGGAAGGCGGTCACCGCCTCGCGGTTGACCTCCGCCGGCACGGTGTCGAGGGTGCCCTTCCACACCGGGACGCCGCGCTCGCGGGCGATGCCGCGCAGGCCGGCGCCCGAGAGCTGCGACAGGAACGCGTCGCTGCGCAGGGCCGGCAGCAGGCCGCGATCGCCGATGCGCACCACCTCGACGTCGAGCTTCGGCGCATTGACCGAGACCACCGGCACCCCGGCCTGGCCGGTGCGCGGCAGCACGTAGTTGCGGCCGGTGAAGCGCACCTGCGGGCTGCGGTCGCGGACATAGAGGTCGTAATCGGCCGCCTTGCGGAGGCTCTCGCCGACGCTGGACGGCAGGCCCTGGCGCAGCACCACCCCGTAGCGCTCGCCGTGGCGCAGGCCGTCGACGCAGACCTGCTGGCCCTGCGCCGTCACGGCGGCGTCGCTCGCCCCGGACACCGCCACGTAGGGCGCGATCTCCGCCTTCGGGTCGACGGTCTCGGACAGGGTGAAGCAGGCCCGCGGGGCGGCGGCGTCGGAATCGACCTTGTAGTCGAGCACCCGGAAGCCGTGGGCGTCGCGCAAGGCTTCGTAGGTCTTGGCGGTCTCCGGGTTGCCCGCGAGCGCCAGGCTCGCCGCGTAGGCCTCGAGCGCCGGGCGCCAGCTCTCCTGCTTGGCCAGGGCGCCGCCGAGAAGCGCCAGGGCCTTCGCCTCGTCGGCCGGGGCGGCGGCGCGCTGGTAGGCCAGGTAGGCCCCGGCCCGGGCCTCGGCCTTCAGCTTCTGGTCGACCTCGTACTCGTCGCTCTCGGCGCCACCGGCGGCTTCCGCCAGGGCGTACCAGCCCCGCCAATCGGCCGGCTCGGCCGCCGCGGCGCGGCGGAAGGCGGCGAGCGCTGCGTCGGTCTCGTCCCTGGCGCGCAGGGCCTCGGCCTCCCGGCGCCATTGGGCCGCGGACTTGGCGGCGCCGGGTTTGCCGTCGGCGGCGCCCTCGTCCTTGACGCGGGCCTCGAGCCGCACCGCCTCGCTGGCGAGCGTCGGGCGGACGAAGCTCTTGAGGCGGGGCGCCGGCTGCACCAGGGCGGCGCGGCGGGGGGCCGGGTTCGCCGGCTGCTGAGCCGCGGCCGGGAGGCCCGCCAGCGCCGTGAGAAGGCCGGCCAGACCGCAGGCGGCCCGCCGGGCCCGGATGATGATCGACATGACCGGCCTCGCGGCGATTCCCTGCCCGACCCGGAGCCTAAGCAGCGCCCGATCCCGGTGCAATCCGCCGCCGCGCCGGGCCGGTCGATTTCGCGTGATCCGGCTGCCGGCCTTCCGGGATCGGACCCTGGAAGTCCGGCGGCGGCTGTTGCAAGCTCGGCCGGCCTTCGACGTCCGCCAGATCCGGCGCCCTTCTTCCGGCGCCCGTCTCCGGGGAGAGCCCGATGCCGCGTCCCACCCGCCTGCTCGCCGCCGGCCTTCTGCCGTTCCTCGCCTGCGGCCTCGCCGCGGGCGGGGCCGCCGCCCAGGGAACCGCTCCGGCCGGACCGCCCGGCACGAGGCCGGCAGGCCCGCGGCCGGCCGGTCCGACCGCGCCGGACCCGGCCTTCGAGGCGGCGCGGGCCGCCTTCGAGGCCCGGCCGGAGGCGGAGCGACGGGCGGTGCAGGACGCCCTGGTCTGGGCGGGCAGCTACAACAGCGTCGTCACCGGGGCCTTCGGCCGGCGCACCTACGAGGCGATCGGCGCCTGGCAGGCCCGGGATGCCGGGATCAAGGCCACCGGCATTCTGGACGAGCCCGCCCGCGCCGCCCTGCTGGCGGCCGGGGAGGCGGCGCGCCGGGCGGCCCGGTTCACGATCGCGGCCGATCCCGCCACCGGCCTGGTCATCGGCATCCCCGAGCGGCTGCTGCCGAAGCGCACCCGCCTGCCCGCCGGCAGCCGCTGGCAGAGCCCGGACGGGCGCATCACCCTCGACACGCGGGCCTTCGCCCCCGGCAGCATCGATCTCGACGGCCTGTTCGCGCAGAGCGCCGCGGCGACGCCGGAGCGCAAGGTGACCTACACCCTCAAGCGTCCCGACTTCACGGTCGTCACCGGCGAGACCCCGGCGGGCAAGTTCTACATCCGCGACGCCGCTGGTCCCTCGGGCCTGCGCGGCTTCAGCCTGTCCTACGACAAGGCCTCCTCCCGGGAGATGGACCGGCTGGTGATCGCCATCGCCAACAGCTTCGTGCCCTTCCCGGACGAGACCCCGACGCCGCCGCCGCGCCCGGCCGTGGCGGCGGCGGTCCCGGCATCCCCGGTCATCGGCCCGCCCGCCGGCGAGCCGGTGGGCGGCACCGGCCTCGCCGTCGGCCCCCGCCGGATCGTCGCGGTGCTGCCCGCCGCCTGCCCGGGCCCGCTGGCCGGCGGCGCGCCGGCCCGGATCCTGCGGCGCGACGAGGCCAGCGGCCTCGCGCTCCTCGACGCCGCCACCCCCCCGGGGATTCCGCCCGTCCTCGCGCCTGCCCCCAGCCCCGGCGAGGCCGTCCTCGTGCTCGCGGTGGGCGCGGACGGCCCGAGCGTGACGCCCGGCGACCTCGCCCCGGGCGGCGTGCTCGCCCCGCTCCAGCCCGGCGCCGCCGGCGCCCCCATCCTCGACCGCTCCGGCCGCCTCGTCGGCCTCGTCGCCCGCCTGCCCGCGAAACCCCGCCTCGTCGCCGGCGTGCTGCCGCCGCTCATCCACCCGCTCGTCGGCGCGGACGCGCTCCGCGCCGTCCTGGGCGCAGACGCCCCGACGGCATCGGCCGGTGGCACCTCGCCGCTCAGCGCAGGGGTGATTGCCGGGCGGTTCGGCAAGGCTGTGGTCGGGGTGCGGTGTGGGGGGGCTGGATGAGCGGCAGGGACGCCGCAATGCGGGTCGGGCGGTGGCCGCCGGGCGACATGGGGTGGTTGGAACCGGCGGACGCTGAAACCTCACGTATTCGCCGGCCGAGCGCAGGCGATCAGCGGCTGTCCGCTCGGACACGGTGCCGCGTCATGCTGGAGCGCAGGGTGGCACGCCTTGCGGGCCAACGCCTACTTTTCCGGCCAGCCCAGCGTGATCGACGACACGTATGGCTTCACGGCCCTGACGACAGGATCGGACGAGCCGAACTCCTTGTCGCCCGAGGCCCTGTCGAGCGCTTTCCCTGTCACGGCAGGATCCGGATTGAAGCGAACCGAGAGGCTGCATCCCCCCGTCGGATGATCGAGCCTGCCGCCCTTCCAGCCCATTCCGTAGCCGCCGTAGTCCCAGCCGAAACCATTGAGCTGAAACGGCTTCTCGTTTGCCTTCTCGACGAGGTCGAGGCTTGCCCGCAGCCCGAGCGTCGACTGCGCCGTGCCGGGCGTGCGCACCAGCCACTCCGACTTGCCCTTCACCGTGATGTCGGCAAGGCCTCGTCGCTTGGCGGTGTCCCACCAGCTGATCTCGAGGCGGCGAGCGGGATCCCTCGGATAGACGATGGTGCCCGGTACGGTCTCACCCTCGGCGCCGTCGAGCTTGCCACGGACGACGTTCTCCTTGCCGAAGCGCTTCGCCAGCGCAGCCTCGTCCGTCGTTCTCGAAAACTCGGTGCAGTCGAGCACCGGACGTTCTGCCGGTCCGGCCTGGGAAAGGGCGGCACCGGTGGTCGAAATGAGGAAGACAAACGCGAAGGACGCCATTCTCATGACAGAAAGTCCTTGCCTTGCGGTGCTCCGCCCGCGCGCCGGATTGCCGGTACGCATCCGACTCGTAGCCTAGGACTGTCCGTCGGTCTATCTAGCCGCCCGGCGTCCAGTCGATCTTCGGCTTCTGCGACAGGATCCGGTCGAAATAGTCGGCTACGGCCTGCGCGCCGCTCGCATGCATCATCGCGACCGGATGGGCGAGGTAGGCGCGGGCCAGATCGAGGGGGATCTCGCCGGCCTGGAGCGCGCCGAGCACCGCGTCGATGAAGGCGTCGTTGGCCTCGTTGAAGTCGGACGAAAGCTTCTTGCGGTCGTTGAGCGCCTTGATCGGCATGGTAGGCAGATCCGTGGTTCGCGAGGGGAGGGGCCGGTAGCGGAGCGCTGCGGGCCCCTGTCACGTCGGCAGCTGCGGAAGGTGCTCGACGATTCGTGCTTCGCCATCCAGGTGGCAGCAACTTCTCGGAGCGTGTGCCGGTTCGCGGATCTGGTGACACCGTGGTGACACCCACTCACCCCGAGGGTGACGCTGAACCAGCTAAGTCATTGGAAAAATTGGCGCACCCGACACGATTCGAACGTGTGACCTTTGCCTTCGGAGGGCAACGCTCTATCCAGCTGAGCTACGGGTGCTGACCGCGAAGCCTCTGTAGCCCGGCTCCGCCCGGAGCGCAACAGGGAAAGGGATCGCGCGTCCGCTCAAGGGGATCCGGGCGAAGGCTCCTGCGGCAAAGGTCACGCGGTCGAAGCGTGTCGGGTGCGCCGGGGGAGGGGAGGCCGAGCTGGTGGGAAGCTGGGATTGCGCCTCGGATGCGGACGGCGTGCGGCGCGGCTGACGCCGCGTGCCGCTGGTGCGCCGGTCGTGCCTGTGCTGGTCTGGCGTCGCTTTCGTAGTGGTCCGCGAGGTGTGAGGAGCAGGCATGAACGGGGTCTACGCTCACTCGGTGCCGGGCCATGCGATCACGCAATGGGAGCCTCTGGCCGATCATCTCGCCCAGGTGGGCGACGCCGCTGCACGCTTCGCCGATGCCTTCGGCTGGGGTGAGTTGGCGCGGCTGGCCGGCACGCTCCACGATGTTGGCAAGGCCTCGGAGACGTTCCAGTCCTACCTGCACGGCCTTGCCTCAAGCTGCGACCACTCGACGGCGGGCGCCCGCGTGGCGGTGGCCGAGTATCCCGGCGCGGTCGGGCGGATGCTCGCCGTCATCGTCGCGGGTCATCATGCGGGTCTCGACGACGGCGACGGCATCGATCGGCGGCTCGATCCGCGCCAGACCAGCATCCCCGGCTTCGAGGGCTGGCAGAGCCACGCCGCGGCACTTCCGCCGATGGGGAGGCTGGGACCGAAGCGACGCTTCGCTCGGAGCGCGCTGCCTGGCTTCACCGACGCGTTCCTCACGCGGATGCTTTTCTCCTGCTTGGTCGATGCCGACTTCCTGGAGACCGAGCGCTTCTACGCCGGCGCTCGGCCGGTCCCCCGCGGAGGCTGCCCCGGGATCGCCGTTCTCCAGGCACGACTTCGCACCCATATGGACGAGCTGTCGGCGAAGGCCCGCCCCGGTCTGGTAAACTCGGTGCGGGCCAAGGTGCTCGCGTCCGTGCGCGAGCGGGCCGCCTTGGCCCCAGGCCTCTTCACCCTCACGGTCCCGACGGGCGGCGGCAAGACGCTGGCCTCCCTCTCCTTTGCCCTCGACCACGCCGCGCGGCACGGCCTGCGCCGGATCGTCCACGTGGCACCGTTCACCGCGATCATCGAGCAGACCGCCGCGGTGTTCCGCACCGCTCTCGGGGACGACGCCGGAATCCTCGAGCACCACGCCACCTTCGACTGGCAGGCCGCCGCGGCCCGGGCCGTTGACGACGGGATCGGCCTCGACCCGGTCTCCCGGCTGCGCCGCGCCGCCGAGAACTGGGACGCGCCCGTCGTCGTGACCACGGCGGTGCAGCTCTTCGAGAGCCTGTTCGCGAACCGCACGTCTCGTTGCCGCAAGCTGCACAACCTCGCCGACAGTGTCATCGTCCTCGATGAAGCGCAGGCGATGCCCCTGCCGCTGCTGAGGCCCTGCCTGGCCGCGATCGAGGAGCTGACCCGCAACTACGGCGCCAGCGTCGTGCTCTGCACGGCCACGCAGCCCGCCCTGCGCCAGGTCGACGGCTTCGAGGGCGGGCTGCCGGTCGACGACGCCCGCGAGCTCGCCCCCGATCCGCCCCAGCTCTACCGGGCGCTGCGGCGTGTCGCGGTCGAGCGGCGCGACGGCCCGACTACCGACGAGACGGTGGCGCAGCGCTTCGCCGAGGCGCCGCGGATGCTCTGCATCGTCAACAGCCGTCGACACGCCAAGGCCCTCTTCGACCGGATCGCGCACCTGCCGGGTGCCGTCCACCTCAGCACTCTCATGTGCCCGCACCACCGCAGAACCGTGCTCGATGCCGCCCGGGCGGGACTGCGCGACGGAGCATCCGTGCGGATCGTCAGCACCTCGCTGATCGAAGCGGGCGTCGACATCGACCTGCCGGAGGTCTGGCGCGCCACTACCGGCCTCGACGCGGTGGCGCAGGCCGCGGGCCGGTGCAACCGCGAAGGCGCTCTGCCGGGCGCCGGACGCGTCGTGGTGTTCGAGCCGGCCGACGCACCGCCGCCCCGCGCGCTCGAGGCGTTCCGTCGCGCCGCCGAAGAGGTCTTGCGGACACGACGCGATCCGCTTGCCCCGGACGCCATCCGGGCATACTTCGGAGAACTCTACTGGCGAAAGGGCGAGCACGCCTTCGACGCCCCCCGGCTCGACAATGAGACCTGGCCGATCCTTCCCGCCATTGCCGAGCGGGCGAAGACGCACGCGTTCCCCTTCGCGCGCATCGCCCGGGCGTTCCGCTTCATCGACGACACGATGGAGCCCGTCATCGTTCCGTGGCGGGCCGAGCCTGACGACGGCCGGGCGGAGGCGCTGCTCGCGCGGATCACCGCGATGGACCGCCCCCTCGGCGACGACCTACGCCGCCTTCAAGGCTACGTCGTGCCCGTTCCTCCGACGCTGCGCGCGAGATGGCTGGCTCTCGGACGCCTGCGGCCCGTCCACCCCATGCTCGAGGGCGCGCTGCTGCGCCTCGACGACATGGCGTTTTACGATCCGCAGACCGGTCTGAGGCTGGAGGACGACGCCTACCGCGCTCCGGAGGACAACATCATCGCGTAACGCCGCACCTGTGCGTCTGTGGGTGCGGCGATATCGTTTCGATCCGCGCCCCGTGAGAGGGCGACCCGTCGGGCACATCGGCCATGATGAGGTCGATGTTGTTTCGATCCGCGCCCCCGTGAGAGGGCGACCTGCCGATCGCGTCCGGCACGACGTGGTCGACCTGTTTCGATCCGCGCCCCCGTGAGAGGGCGACGGCCGCATCCTAACCACTTGCACAAAAAACGACATATAACGCGCTTGCGCGAACGTCCGCGGCTGCAGTCCTTCCAGGACCCGTTGGGATTCGGCACTGCATCGAAAAGCGTATCACCGCAACGGGTTGTGCATCGCGCGAACGCCTGAAGGGAATGCCGTCCGCTCGAGGTTCGCGCATGCCGCTAGAAGAGCAGCGGTCTGTCCAGATCGAGGACCGCCTTGGCCCCGACATGCTCGATCCGGCCGCGCGCGTCGGAACCCAGGCGGTAGAAGCGGAGCGAGTCTTGCTGCGGATCGATCTCGGCGATGAGGCGAGCGCGCAAAGCCGTCCACTGGGCAGGCTCGACCTCGCACTCGAACACCGAGTTCTGCACCCGCTGGCCGTGATCGAGACAGGCTCGAGCGACGCGGCGCAGCCGCCGACGGCCTGTGGCGGATTCCGTATTCACGTCGTAGGCCACAAGCATCAGCATGGCGCAGCCTTACTTCCAGACGAAGGCCGGGTAGCCGTCGAGATCGCCGCGCAGGTGACGGGCCAGCATCTGCGCCTGGGCGTGGCAGACGAGGCCGAGCGGCATCGTCTCATCGAGGAAGGGGTGACGCAACTCCTCGCGCTTGCGCTCCTGCCAGGCGACGAGGACGCGCTTGCGGCCTGCGTCGGTGAGGCGCACGCCGCCCGCCTCCTCGACGGTGAAATCCTCCGCGCCAAGCTGCCGCCGGTTGACGAGGCTAAGGGCGAGCCGGTCGGCCTGGACCGGGCGCAGCTCCTCCATCAGGTCGAGGGCGAGGCTGGCGCGGCCGGGGCGGTCGGCGTGCAGGTATCCGACCTGCGGGTCGAGGCCGTGCGCCTCCAGTGCCGACCGGCAATCGTGGCCGAGCAGCGCGTAGAGGAACGACAAGAGGGCGTTGACCCGGTCGAGGGGCGGCCGCCGGGAGCGCCCGCCGAACACGAAGGCCGCGTCCTCGACGCGAATCAGGTGCCGGAAGACGCCGAAATAGTGGGCGGCCGCCTCGCCCTCGAGGCCGCGCAGGCCCTCGACGTCGCCCACTACGAGCGAACGACGCGCAATGTCGGTCAGGCGGGCCTCCGCCACCGACAGGCTCGCGACGGCCTCCGGACCCAGGCGCTCGCCATGGTCGCGCAGGGCCCGCCTCAGCACGGCCCGTTGATTCGCGGTCTTGGCGGTGACGATGCCGCGCACGATGACGACCGCGCGTGGCGCATCGTCGGCGACGCGATACTGCGCGCGGCGCAGCAGCACGTTGCCGCTGCGCGGGCCTTCGACCCGGGCGAGGAAGCGGCCGTTCGGGTCGAGATGCGAGACCGTGATCCCCGCCTCGGCGCAGGCCGCCAGCAGGGACGGCGAGGCACCGGCCCGCCCGAAGCTCACGACTCCGTCGATCATGTGCAGCGGGGCGCGTCCGCGTTCGTGGCCCTCGACCTCCACGACGATGTTGGCGCCGTCCTTGCGCAGCCAGGCATCCTCGCTCGTGACGTAGATCGTGTTGCGCATCCGGCGCATGATGGACGTCCTCAGTCGGCGATCTGGGCCGCCAGCCACCGGGCGATCCTGGGCGGCTTCTCCAGGCGGTCCGGTTTGCACAGCGACTCGAGCGAGCAGCGCCGGCAGGCGGCTTTGCGCGCCGGTGCCGGAGTCATCCCGCCGGCGATCATCGCGCGGGCCGCGGCCGCGACCTCGGCGGTGAGCGCGCGCAACCCCTCGTCGAACGCGACGCGCACGCGACGCCGCGTCTGGCCGTAGAACAGAGCGCCCTCGGGGATCGTCGTATCGAACATCTCCTCCAGGCAGATCGCCTGGGCGCAGAGCTGAACCTCGTCGGCCCGGTGCGCCTTGGGCTTGCCGCGCTTGTATTCCACCGGGACCGGACGGGCCGGCCGCCCCCGGAACTCCACCGCGTCGGCCCGGCCGGACACGCCAAGCGCGAAGGAGCGCAGCGCGAGGCCGCGCGCGATGCGCAACCCCGGCCGGCCCTCGCCCTCGCCGGAATCGACGCGTTCGTGCAGGAGGCGCCCCTCCGCCGTCGCTGCATCCTCGGCCCAGAGCTGCTCGACGTGGATGAGCGCGTTCTGGCGTGGGCAGAACAGGTGGTGCTGGAGCGCCGAGAGCGGGATCAGCCCGTCCTCGGCGGCAGCGGAAAGCAGTCGGGCCGTCATTCCGGACCTGCGCGCTACGGCTCGATCACCTCAACCCCCGCCGGCAGCCCCTCCCGGTCCACCGTGATGCGGTAATCCGAGAAGCTGCGGGCGGGAGGCCAGTTGTCGGTGGCGTCCGCCCCGATCTCGTGCGCCTCGCCCTTGTGCACCCGCAGGGTCCGCACCCGGTCGAACAGGGCGTGGGCGGGCGCGTTGCCGAGCGCCGTGGCATGGCGGAAGATCACGAGCTTGCGGGTCGCCATCTCGCCGCGGGCGGCCGAGCGGTCGTGGTCGAACATCTGCCCGAGCGCCTCGAACAGCAGCGCGAGGTCGTCGTCCGAGAACCCGGTGCCCTTCACCGGATGCGAGGCCAGCGGCGCCGAGACGAAGCCGTGGGCGCGGTAGAGGCCGTAGGGCACGATGTGCTTGCGGCCCATCGTGCGCCCGCCCTTAGCCTCCGCGTCGGCCTCCGTGGTGGCGGCGAGCCGGGTGATGGCGATTTCGAGCGGCAGGACCGGCTCGACCGAGCGCGCGAAGGCGAGCTGCACCGGCCCGCGCACCTGGCCGGCATTGACGCCGGTGGTCATCACCGCCCCGAAAGCCCGGATGTCCCAGAAGTTGGCGCACATCCAGCGCGTCAGCTCGCGCGCCTTGGCCTCCTTCGGCAGCTTCTTCTGGTCCTCGGGCTTGGCCTCCGGCATCACGGCGGTCCAGGCCCGCCGGTGCTCTGTGTTCAGGGTCGCGCCGTCGCGCATGTAGATCTCGTGGCCCGGCGCGTCGGGGCGGGCGAGCGCGACGTAGTTGCGGATCTTGCGCTTGAGGGCGACGTCGGAGACGAGGCCCTGGTTGGTCTCGGGATCGAGCCGCGGCAGGTTGCCAGCATCGGGGTCCCCGTTCGGGTTGCCGTTCTGCACGTCGAAGAACAGCACGAACTCGTGGCGGCGAGTCACGCCGGCGGCCTCAGACGTCATCCTGGCTGTCCTCGATCGTGCTATCCTGGGTGTCCTCGGCTGCGGCGAGGGCCGGCCGGCCGGCGAACTGCGCCTGGCGCTGGTGGTAGTAGCCGATGGCGAAGCGCCCCTGCGCCTCCAGGCGCAGCGCGCGGGGCAGCGCGGAGGGCAGCCGCTCGACGATCTCGCTGATCTCGCGCTCGATCCAGTAATCCTTGCGGTCCTTGCGCAGCCGCCCGACGTGGTTCTGCGCGCCCCGCAGGAGCAGCGGGAAGACGCTGGCCGGCGTCGCCGAGGCCGCGCCGAAATAGCGGTCGCGGATGGTCGCGTTGATCCCCCGGCCGAGGGCGAGGCGCTGCGCGGCTTCGAGCGCCGCGAAGAGGCGCCCGAGCTGGTAGGCGGGGCTGGGATCGTCCTTGTCGAGGCTCACCGGAATGTCTCCTCGGTCTCGGTTGAGGCGCAGGTCGCGCGTCAGGCAGGCGCGGATGGCGGCGGCGTGCCAGCCGGTCGCGGGGTCGTCGCCCGCCCGCAGCCGCACCAGGACGGCGGCGAGCCAGCTGCGCGGGTAGCGGGTGCCGGCGAGCACCGCCCGGGCGACCTCGCCGGCGAGCAGGGGCGGGATGGTGTCGAACTTCTCCTGGAGCGCCGTCGTCTTCACGAGCAGGCGCCCGATGGCGGGCGGCCGGCCCCAGCCGCGGGGGCGGGGCGCGAGCGCGAGGTCGGCGTGGTGATGCGCGAGGCGCCGCGCGAAGGTCTCGAAGGAATCCTCCAGCCAGAACCGCACCGAGAGGCGCGCGGCGTTGGGCGCAAGCCCGAGGACATGGAAGCGGGTGCCGGGCGCGACCGTTGGCGCCACCGCCTCGACCGGGCGGCCTGCGGCCAAGGTCTCCAGGGCGTCGCGAATCAGCGCGGCCTCGGCGGCGTCCTGGTCGGGGGCCGGGCCGGGGGCAGGATCAAACCACGCCGCGAAGGTGTCCTCCGCAGCCGTCGCCGCCGCCTCGTCGACCGTGGCCGAGGTATCGGCCCAGAACACCACCGTGGCATCGCCGAGCGGACGGCGCAGGCGGTTGCGGCTTGCGCGGTCGAGCATCCGGTTGAGGGCCGCGCCGTAGCGGAAGCCCGCTTCCGCCGAGACTGGCGCGTTGTCGCCCTGCACCTTGCCATAGGACGTGAAGGCATTCTGGTTGAACGAGACGAGCGAGGCGCCGGAGGATTGCGCGCCCTCCACGCCCTTGATGGTCGGATGGAGCCGCAAGGGAGCCGCGGGCCGCCCTGTGACGAGGCAGATCGAGCCGGTCGCGTCCGCAGACGGGCCCGCCGTCACGATGCGATGGGCCGCGGGTCGATCGTGGATGTAGCCGTGCTCGCCGGCCAGCCGGAAGACCAAGTTGGCGTCGAGCATCTCCGGCTCGAATGGAGCGCCATCGAAGGTGGCTGGGTCCCAGGATTCGAGGAAGCGGGCGAGCGCCCGAAGGCCCGGGTCGTTCGCTCCAGCCAGCAGATCGCGGTGCAGCGCCTTGAAGGCGGCGTGCTCCTGGGCCGTCCGGCGGCCCGGGCCGGCGGTGCGGCCGAGGACGTAGGCGGTTTTGTCCCACAGCCGGTTCGGCAGGATGTTCGAAGCCCGCTTGACCGCTGCCGGAACGTCGAGGAGTCGGGGCTGGCGCTTGCGGCCGACCGTCTCGCGCAGGTCCATCACCTCGGCGACCGCGCCGTCCGGCGTGAGCACCAGGCAGAAGCCGATCTTCTCGCGCGAGAAGCCCGGCGCCTCCGCTTCGCCTCGCGCCGCCATGCGGTCGTAGTAACGGTCGAGAGCCTGCAGGACGGTCACGTCGCCGTTCCCTCCGCGAGGCACGCCTGCACGTCCAGCACCCCGCCCGCGAGGCGGGCGCGGAAGAACTGCGACGCCCGCTCCGGCCCGACGATGTCGTGGAGCATCCAGCCGAGGTCGCGGTCGCGCTGCTCGGCGGGCAGCGTGCTCGCCGGCAGCGCGGCGTCGTCGGCGATCAAGGCGAAGTCGGCCGGGAACTCGCGCGTGCCGAGGCAGGGCCGGTGGAAGCACTGGCCCGCCGCCGCACGGCGGTTGAACATGCTCGCATACTTGGCCGGCGTGTCGTCGCGGCCGGCCTTGTCGGTGAGCGCGAACCGCGCCTCGATGACGTAGGCGACGTTCGTGAGCAGGGTCGCGGCCCGCTGCTGGCGCTTCTCCTCGACGACGAGGCCGAGCCCCGCCGTCGAAACCGCCTGCATGGCGCGTTCGGCGAGGGCCGACGACATCTTGTCCTCGACCTCGTTCCGCCGCAGCGACTGGAAGCGGATCGGCCTGAGCACGTGGATGCGGTCGACGATCCAGCGCATCTGCGGCTTCCAGAGAATGGATTCGAGGATGCCGCGGGCGGCGGACGGCGTCATGACGTCGTAGGAGACGCGCTCCACCTTCATTTCCGGTCGCGTGAAGCAGGCGCGATCCCCCCAGACGTGAAGCTTGATGCCGTATCCCACGCACGGTCTCCGATGACCCTGACGGTGCGGCTCGATGACGAGATCCAGCCGCTCGCTCAAGACGTTATGAATTGCTGTCGGGATATAATTGATGACAGCCGTCGACCGGGCGCAGAACGACAGAGCGGTCCATGTCTATCGTCGTTGGCTTCACCTCGCTGCGAGCGCCACAAAGGCTAGGGCTAAACGCGACCGAAGGATAGTCCCTCGTCGCGAGCGGACGCACTGATCGTAGGGGGCGTGCCGAAGTTACAACTCCGACGGAAGGCGTCGCGGCAAAATCTAAGCGGCCGCGAGGGCGGCGAGCCACTGCGCGGTCGGCTGCGCGCCCGAGACCGCCCACTTGCGGTCGACGATGAAGAACAGCACGCCCGCGACCTGCATCTCAGCGGCCTGCCGCTCGACGGCCTCGACGAGCTGTCTTGGCTGCTCGTTGCCGGCCGCATCGTCGACGACGGCTCGATCGAGCCCTGCGGCGACGCCGATCTCGCGCAGGATGTCGGGATCGCCGACGTCCCGGCCCTCCTCGAAATAGGCGCGGAACAGGGCGTCCACGACCGGGTCGGCCCGTCCGTGCTGCGAGGCGGCCGCGATCAGCATGTGGGCGCGCCGCGTGCTCGGCGTGCGCGTCATCCTGTCGAAGGCGAAGTCGATACCCTCATGGCGCCCGAACTCGGCCATCTGCGCATCGAGCTGGGCGCTGCGCTCGGGCCCGAACTTGCGGGCGCGGTAGTCGGCGCGCTCCATGCCGCCCGCCGGCATGTCGGGGTTCAGCTCGAACGGCAGCCACTCGATCGCGGTGCTCTCGCGCACCGTAGCGCTACGGGCGGCGAAGTGGACGAAGCCCTCGCGAAACCCCGCATTGGCGCCGATCACCACCTGCCGGCGCAGGCGGTGGGTCCAGGACTGGGCGACGAGCGGGTGGATCCGGCAGGGCGAGTCGCCGCGGATCAGCGCGACCGGGTCGGCGAAGAGCGGCGGCACCATGGGGGCGGCGTCAAGCGCCTGCTTCACCTCGGCGCGGGCCTGCCGCAGCGCCTCGCCGTCGGGCGAGGCGTCGGAGACGACGGCGTCCGGCCCGTCCGCCCGCGCGCAGCAGGAGCGCCAGGGCCGGTGAGGCGTCGCCGCTGCTGGAGCGGCGCGGGGCGTTCACCAGGCTCACGGCCTCGCGCAGGGACTTCACCTCTAGCACCAGAGTATGCCGGCAGGTGCGACCGTCACCTGCCGGCACGCGATCATTAAGCGATCCGGAATCGAAGGCTCTCACATGGCTGGATTAGACACCAGAGGCGATCTATTCAGCGCTTGAGCGCAGCCTCAAGGTTCCCAAGAACGCCCAGCTGCTGAAGGATAACTGACGGAAGATTGTAGCAGTGGAAGGATGTGATCTTGCCATCCTTCAGGTGGAACACGTCACAGCACGGCGCATCCATCCGCCGACCGGTCGGGGTCAGCACGCCGCCGGCCATGGGAAAGTCGCCCTTGTGGGTGCCCTGCAGGGCGAGTTCGACGATGACAACATCGTCCTTGACGTAGAACGTGTAGAGCTCGCGATGTATATCAGGGAACGCTGAAGCCATAACATCGACGGGCAGTCCTATATCATTCCCATGATACTTCTGCCCGCCGGGGACGTCGTAGAAGTAGCCATCGTCGGCGAACAGGGAGACAAATTTTTTGGTATCCTTGGACTTTGCCTCCGCAAACGCATAGAGCTCGCGAATGATTTCTTCATTGTTCGACATCATTGAATATCCTGGTCATGACGCGTGAAGCATCGTCGCTGCCTATCCAAGCGCGACTTCTGAGATATTTGCACGCGCATTGATTGCCTCAGGTCTCCCGAGGGTCGTAAGCGCAGAGACCGCTCGTGGAGCAGACAGTCAGCCCCGGGCCCATCACGCTTCGGCGCTGACTTCGGCGTCTCCTCTTCAGATCTGGGCTTGACCGCCGTCAACGAAGAACTCGACACCGTTGACGAAGCTCGCCTCGTCCGACGCGAGGAAGAGCGCCGCCTTAGCGATCTCCTCGGGCTCACCCACCCGCCCGAGAGGAATGCGCGAGCCCAAGTAGTCGAGGAGACCCTGCTGCTTCTGTGCATCCTCGCCAGCCAGCCCAACGAGGCCCGGGGTGCGCGTCGCACCCGGGCTGACGACGTTGACGCGGATGCGGCGCTCCTTCAGGTCCAGGATCCAGGTGCGTGCGAAGTTGCGCACCGCCGCCTTGCTGGCGGAGTAGACGCTGAAGGCCGGCGTCCCTTCACTGCCGGCGGTCGAGCCCGTCAGCAAGACCGCACCACCATCTTTCAGAAGCGGGAGAGCCTTCTGGACGGTGAACAGCGTGCCCTTCACGTTGGTGTCGAAGGTCGTGTCGAAGTGCTCCTCAGTGATGGCGCCGAGCGGCGCGAACTCGCCGCCGCCGGCATTCGCGACGACGACGTCGATCTGACCGTGCTTCTGCTGGACGGCATCGTAGAGGCGGTCGATGTCGGCGAGCCGCGCCATGTCAGCCTGGATGCCGATGACGCGCCCGCCGATGCGCTTTGCGGCGGCGTCGAGCGCCTCCTGCCGGCGACCGGTGATGAACACGGATGCGCCTTCCCGCGAGAAGGCCTCGGCTATGGCCAGACCGATGCCGCTGGTGGCACCGGTCACCACCACCACCTTGTTCTCGAACCGCTTCGTCATCGTCGTTCTCCATAGTTCGGCTGCGTGTGAGCCGCTGCCGAGAGAGATGCATTCGGGACGATGATGCGAACAGGCTGAGAAAGTGGCACGTAGCGTTCTAATTGGAGAACGATGATGCGCCCAGACCTCAACGACTACGTCACTTTCGCCGAGGTGGTCGCCCATGGCGGTTTCACCGCTGCAGGTCGAGCGCTTCGCGAACCGAAATCGAAGCTGAGCCGTCGTGTCTCGGCGCTGGAGGCTCGGCTCGGGGTGCGGCTCATCGAGCGCTCTAGCCGGCGCTTCCGGGTCACCGAGGTTGGGCAGACCTTCTACGAGCGCTGCCGCGCCATGATGCTGGAGGCGGAGCGGGCCGAGGCGCTGATCGCGGAAGCTCAAGCCGAACCACACGGGCGCATCCGCATGAGTTGCCCGCGGAACCTCGTGAAGGCGGTATCCCCTATCATGCGCAAGTTCCTCGACCACTTCCCGAAGGTCCAGCTCCAACTTGTCGTGACGGATCGAGCCGTCGATCTGATCGAGGAGCGGATCGACGTCGCGCTCCGCGTCCGCCACGAGCTGACGAGCGATGCGTCTCTCACGATGCGGTCGCTCGGACGCTCCCGCTGGATCCTCGTCGCCAGCCCGCAGGTCGCGAGCGGCCTCAGCGCCGACCCTGCCGACCTTGCCTCCGTCCCGACCATGGGCACGAGCGACGATGCAGGCGAAACCACCTGGATGCTGGAGCGCGAGAACGGGACGGCGCAGGTGCTGCGTCACGAGCCGCGGCTGACCTGCGCCGACTACGCCGTTCTCTGCGATGCCGCCGCAGACGGTCTCGGTGTTGCCTTCCTGCCCGATCACGTTTGTGCTATGCACATCAGCTCCGGAAAGCTTGTTCGCGTCTTCCGGGACTGGCGGAGCCGGGACGGCATCGTCCATCTCGTGTTCACGACCCGCCGTGGCCTACCGCCCTCCGTCCGCGCCCTCATCGACCATCTGGCCAGAGAGTTTCCGGATCTTTGAGGGTCGGAATTCCTGCGGTTGATGCTCGCCTTCTCGAGTGTGATGAAATTCAGATCGTCGATGGGTAGCGGCTTCGAGAGGTGCCGATGCCAATCGTTGCGAACGGTATGGGTCGGAGCGAGAAGGTCCGCTTCCCGGTAGAGGGGCGGAGTTCTCCGCTTTCGGACAACAGACTGATCTCCTTGACGGTCTGCTCCAAGACGGAAGGCGGACGCCGTTTAGGCGACCATCACGTCCGCTTGCCGTGACTCGCCATGGGCCTCACCCTCATGGAGCTGGCGTCCCGCTCGTCTCCAACGCTTGCGGAGAGCAGCCTGTCCCAGGGCGCGGGGGATGGAAACACTTCCTCGAGGAAAGCCAGGAAGGCTTTCACGTTCGGGTTACCGCGCCGGCTTTCCGGCCACAGTGCCGTGATAACGGAACGCTCAACGGCGAATTTCTGAAGGATCGGCACCAACACGCCCCGCTCAACGTAGGGAGCCGCGATGTAGACTGGCGAGATGCCGATACCGCCGCCGGCCACCAGGATTGCCGCCACGGCGTCGCTGAAATCCGTGACGATGCCGGCGTTCGGCGTGAGTTCGACCGTGCGCTCGCCGATCCGGAACGGCCAGCGCAGGGCCTGGCCCGTGCTCTGGAAGCGGAAGTTCACGCAGTCGTGGTGGGCCAGATCATCCGGATGCCGCGGCGTTCCGCGACGCTCCAGGTAGGCCGGCGAGGCGAAGGCGCAGAGCCAGTGCGGTGCGAGGCGCCGGGAGATCAGGCGGGAGTCGGCGAGTTCGCCCACGCGGATCGCGACATCGATGCCCTCCTCGATGATATCGGCGAAGCGGTCGCCCAGGCGTAGGTCGACAGACAGACGCGGGTAGCGCTCGCGGAACCGCGGCAGGGCCGGGGCAAGCAGGTGCATGCCGATGGGGAGCGGCGCCGTCACCTTCACGGTGCCGGCAGGCTCGGAGCGCGCCGCCACCGCAGCCTGCTCGATCTCCTCGGCCTCGCGTAGGAGGCGCAGCGCACGCTCATGCAGGTCGCGACCTTCCGGCGTCAGGGTCAGCGAGCGCGTGGTGCGGGTGAACAGGCTCAGGCCCAGCCGCTCCTCCAGCCGCTGCACGCTCTTGCTGACCGCGGACGGCGAGATGCCGAGGGAGCGCGCGGCGGCCGTGTAGCTGCCGAGCGAGGCGGAGCGCGCGAAGGCGATGATGCCGGTGAGGCGGTCGAGGCCGATCTGTTCCATGGCGGCATGATTGAAACGCAAACAAGCCTGATTATCAAGCGCTGGGAGTCCGGCCATTCTTCTTCCCACGGGCGCCGTAGTGCGGCCGGGAAGGATCATCGTCATGAGCAGCAACCTCCAGGACCGCACCGTCGTCATCTTCGGCGGCACCTCAGGCATCGGCCTCGCTGCCGCCCGGCAAGCCAAGGCAGCGGGCGCTCAGGTCATCGTGGTCGGCTTCAACGCCGAGGGCGCCGAGCGGGTCGCGGCGGAGAACGGCTTCACTGGCTGGCGCGCCGCGGACGTGACCCGGCCCGAGACCATCGCGGCGGCGCTGACCGACATTCCCCACGTCGACCACCTCGTGCTGCTCGCCGGCACCTTCGTGGCCGGCAAGGTCCTGGAGGCGGAGGTCGACTACCTGAAACGGGCCTTCGACGAGCGCATCTGGGCCGCCGTCCACACCCTGCGCGCTCTCGGCGACCGCATGGCGAAGGACGGATCGATCACCTTCATTTCGGGTGCCCTGGCTGATCGCCCCAGCGCCCAGGGCACTGCGGTGCTCGCCGCCGCTTCGGCCGCGATGGAGGCCTTCGCCCGCGGTCTCGCCCTGGAGATGGCGCCGGTGCGGGTCAACACCCTGTCGCCCGGCACGACCGACACGCCGCTTCTCGCCCGCACGCTGGGCGCCCACCGGGACGCCTACGTCGCCGCGCTGACCGAGAAGCTGCCCCAGCGACGCCTCGGCACAGCCGACGAAGCGGGAGCGGCGGTCGTCTTCCTGATGAGCAATGGCTTCATGAACGGCGAGACCCTGCACGTCGATGGCGGCGCCCGCCTCGTCTGATCGCCTGCGCCCGGCGAAGCCCGTCTTGCGATACGAGCCTACGAGGAATTCCCCATGTCGCCGTCTCTCACCGGTAAAGTCGCCCTGGTCACGGGTGGGTCTCGAGGCATAGGGGCCGCCATCGTGCGCCGCCTGAGCCGGGAAGGCGCCACCGTCGCCTTCACCTACTCAGCCTCGACGGATCGCGCCGAGGCCCTCGCCGCGGACCTCGCGTCTTCGGGAGCCTCGGTTGCCGCCCTGAAGGCGGACAGCGCCGACCCGGTCGCCGTCCGCGAGGCCGTGCAGGCCACCGTCGAGCGGTTCGGCCGGCTCGACATCCTCGTCAACAATGCCGGCATCCTCGTTCCCGGCGCGATCGAAGATATCGAACTGGCCGACTTCGACCGTCAGGTCGCGGTCAACATTCGGGCCGTGTTCGTCGCCGCCCGGGAGGCCGCGCGCCACATGCGGGAGGGCGGCCGGATCATCTCAGTCGGCAGCGTCGGGGCCGAGCGCAGCGGCTTTCCGGGCACGACCGTCTACAGCATGACCAAGGCGGCTGTGGCTTCCCTGACCCGCGGCTTGGCTCGCGACCTCGGTCCCCGCGGCATCACCGTCAACACCATTCAGCCCGGTCCGGTCGCGAGCGAGATGTCGGCCGGCATGGAG
This sequence comes from Methylobacterium terricola, assembly GCF_006151805.1. GTDB lineage: Bacteria > Pseudomonadota > Alphaproteobacteria > Rhizobiales > Beijerinckiaceae > Methylobacterium > Methylobacterium terricola. Next base: position 474,399 of record NZ_VDDA01000003.1, read on the forward strand.
ACCATGCTCATCCCGCTGATCGCGCTCGGGCGCATGGGGCAGGACACCGAAATCGCGGCGCTTGCGGCTTTTCTGAGCGGTCCAGAAGCTGGCTTCATCACCGGGGCCGCCTTGACCGCCGACGGCGGCTACCTGGCTTGACGAAGGACGCTGGACCGACCCTTTCTCGGTCCCGATGCGAGCCACCTGCGCCGAAGGAGATGAGCCGTGTCCGAACTCACGCATGCCGCGCGACAAGCGCCGGAACCCGACTACGACCGCTTACTGCGGGCCAACCTCGAACGCATCTTCAACGAGCGAGACGCCAGAAAGCGGGCCGCTGCCCTGGACGAGCTCTACGTGGCCGAGCCGGTCATGTTCGAACCAACCAACGTTGTTGAGGGGCGGTCCGCCATCTCCATGGTCGCCGGCAACCTGCTGGAGCAGTTCGGACCGACCTTCCGGTTCACACCCGTCGGCACCGCCGTAGGGCATCACGGACTGGGTTCGCTGCAGTGGAAGGCGGGTCCGGACGGCGGACCCGTCGCAGTCACTGGAGCGGACGTGGCCGAGGTCGTGGATGGCAGGATCGCGCGCCTCTGGGTGCTGCTCAATCGGCCGGTAGCCTGAGACCGATACGGGACGGAAAGCCACGGGTTCAGGATGCCGTGGCCGCCAAACAGCCCATCGAGGACCAGCGGCAGCCGTCGGCCCTTCTCGGACTCCAATCCCTAGTCCACGATGAAGAGCCGGGCACCATCCTTCGTCCACGATCGATGCGCCGCGTCGCCAAAGTCCGACACCGTGTAGCCCATGCCCGGTTTCATGATGAAGCTGCGGCCGTCTTTCAGTTCACTCGTCACCTCCCCCTCAAGCACGTAGACGATGTGCCCACGATCGCACCAATGATCGGCCAGATAACCCGGTGAGAGTTCGACCACGCGCATTCTCACGTCACCGTTGTTGAGCGTCCGCCACAGGGCCGTTCCAGTTTCTCCTTGATGCTCGGTTGCGGGTAAGGCGTCCCAATGAACAGGTGTATAAGGTAGAGAGGGAAGCTTCATGGGGTGATCCTGGTTGTCGCTGCTGCAAGGGGTCGATCGTGGAATTTCTTTTTGCCGGGTGCTCAGGCTGTCAATTGGTCTTAACACCCTATGCGATGCGTCTGCTTTTCACCCATTGCCGACGCTCGTAGAAGCTTTGGGTGCGAGCATCGAGACCACGCTGTAGGGTGCGTCAGCGCCGAAGAATTGCACGAGATTTTGCGCAGACGCATCGGCGATCTCGGCGCTGCGGGGGAACAACTCGCGTTCGTATGCGGCGAGTGCCGTGCCGATGTCGTCGGGCGCCGCGACGATCGCCCTGGCGAGTTCCGCCCCATCATAGAGGGCGAGGTTCGCCCCCTCACCTGCAAACGGGGACATCAGGTGCGCGGCGTCGCCCAGCAAGGTCAGGCCGGGTCTACGATCCCAGCGGTGACCGACCGGCAGCGCGTGGATGGGGCGAAGGACGGGATCTGCGTCGCTCGTCGTGATGAGAGCGGTGAGGTGCGATGCCCATCCCGCGAATTCCGCCGCGACGCGGGTCAGGGCGGCCTTCGCGTCACGGAAGTCGATGGCGTCGAACCAGGGCTCCGGCCTCGCCAGTGCCGTGTATGTTTGCAGCCGTCCGTCCGCGTGCCTGTGAGTCAGGATGCCCTGGCCCGGTGCCACGGCCATCAGCGTGCCTTCCCCGATCGCATCCGCGCTATCCTCGAGGCGCGCGTCGCCGTCGCGGATGGTCGTCTCGACGAGCGAGATACCCGTATAGGCAGGCGTCGCCCGCGAGAGCATGGGGCGGACTTTCGACCACGCTCCGTCTGCGCCTACGAGCAGATCGGCTGTGATCGTCACGCCGTTCGTGAAAGCGACCGCGTGCCGCCCATCCCCGCACCCGGTGACCGTGATGGCCCTGTGGCCCCAACGGATGGTGTCCGCGGGGAGCGCGGCGATGAGCATTCGCCGCAGGTCGCCGCGATCGACTTCGGGCCGGTGGCCCGCGTGGTTGCCGGGCTGGTCGAACAGGATGCCGCCGCCCTGATCCACGACGCGCTTAGCATCTTCCCCAGGGCGCACGAGGCGGAGGAAGTCGTCGTGGAGCCCCGCAGCCCTCAAGGCGATCTGTCCGGTATGCTCGTGGATGTCGAGCAGGCCGCCCTGCGCTCTCGCATCGACCGATGGCTCGGCCTCGTAGATCGAAGCCGTGATTCCGTGGAGATGGAGGATGCGGGCCAGCACGAGGCCGCCGAGGCCCGCGCCGAGGATCGTAATCGATTGTCGCATGTTTGCGCTCCTGCGACCGGATGCAATCAGCCCGTCTGAGCGCTGATCACTACGGTTGCCCGACGATGTCGGGCTGTTGCTTCGGAGACGCTGGTCGAGCCACGCGAGGTGCGTGGGTGACGTGTATTCGACGAGCCCAGAGGGGGCTGTCGTTTTTCGCGACAGGGCGAAGTTACAGTCGATCATTGAGTTCGGCAACCACCCGTCTCACAGCGAGATCGACCTGCCGCTACCACCCGTTGCCGACCTTCGATCGACGGGTGCTCTCGCCTTCTCGACCTAGCCATTAGCCAGCGGGTTGAACGACGGCGTGCCTCTCGCTCATCGTCGCCAGCCAGCGGCGGCGCAGGGCAACGGAACGCTCAGGGTAATGCTGGTCGAGGAACTCGATCGCCGTCAGGCGGTCGGTGCGGAAGATCCGGAAATCCTGCCGCAACTCGCACCAGGCCACGACGACGCGAGCGGTTGCGACGTAGCCGATCATGAAGGGTCTCACGATCCGTTCGCTGGCGGAGCCGGTCTCGTCGACGTAGCCGATGGCAAGCTTCCGCCCCTCGCGGCACCACTTCCTGAGGCGTGCGACATCGATCTGGCCGTCATCACGATCGCGCGCAGGCGGGGTTCCAACCACGGGATCGTCGATCACCGGGCGCAGCTCCTCGGGCACGATCGCGGCGATCTTGGCGAGCACGCTGTGCGCGGCGCGCGCCAGCGCCGTATCGGCGTTCGCGAGCACCCACTGCGCACCGAGCGCGACCGCTTCCACCTCGTCCACGGTGAGCATCAGCGGCGGCAGATCGAAGCCCCGATCGAGAACGTAGCCGACGCCAGCCTCACCCCTGATCGGCACCCGCTGGGCAACGAGCGCATCGATGTCGCGGTAGACCGTGCGCTTGCTCGTCTCCAGTTCAGCGGCGATCCGGTCGGCGGTCAACGGGCCGGAGGCGCGGCGCAGCACCTGGATGATCTCGAAGAGGCGGTCGGCGCGGCGCATGGCCCGGCTCCGATAGCGGAAGGCTCTATGACAGTGCCACCAGGATCGCGCACGACATCAGGCTGCCAGCGACGAAGAACGGCGCGTTGAGGAGCGCGTAGGCGAAGGGCCGCGGGAAGAGCGGATTGATCGCGATGGTGACGGTCATCGGCACGAGATAGCCGACACCAACGAGCGCGCCCAGGGCGAGCGCGTCGCTGTAGGTCGTGATGCCGAGCGCGCGCAGGAGGGTCGCGGTAGTCGTGATGGTAATCGCACCGCACACAAACGGACCGGCAAGGAACAACGGTCCGGGCTTCTGCCGCGGCTGATCGGCGATGCCGAGCGCGGCGGCGTAGTGGTCGCTCACGAGCGCGGCGAACCAGATGCCGCCCAGGATGAAATGGGCGGCACTCGCGACCAGGACGGCGAGCCAGTTCACGTGAGAGAGGGCGTTGATCATGAATCCTGCATCCTCGCTTCGGAATGTCGAGGACCCACCGGTAGGGGAGCGCTGCTACCACCGTGCTGTCAGCAGCAGCGGCACGTCGAGCGGGATTTCCACAGTGGTCGATCAAGGCGGCATTGGCCTTTATGGCATGACGCGAAAGACGGCGTTCTACCCCGAACGGCCCTTCGAGCGGTCAAGCTGATTGGGATCATGACCGTGCCGGAGCTTCTATGCGCCCCTCGCAGGGGCCGGGCCGCCAAGGGTCGCACCCGCCAAGGGCTGGGCCAGGAGCGTCATGAGCACATAAGGCACCCCTCACGATGAGGGTCGGATTTTCTCGGACTTCGTGTTCCGTGCTGCCGAGTGCGCTCAAGCGCGAAATCGGCTCGGTTGGGCTCCGTCGATGGCTCGAACGGCTGCGAGCTCGAGCTCTGAGTGCCGGGATCGGTCTTCGCGGCCCGATGCGGCCCATTTGTGCCGCGGGCGCGCTTCCAAAAGCTCAAGCAGAGCTTACGAAATGCTAAGTCCTTCAAGGATCATGAAGTCGATCTAGCACCGGCTCTACTCGTCCTCCACCTTCGGAGGGCAACGCTCTATCTAGCTGAGCTACGGGTGCTAACCGCGAAGCTTCTGTGGCCCGGCTCAGGGCGGAGCGCAACAGGGAAAGGAAGCGGTCGTAAGCGGAGGGGGCACCGTGCGCACGCCATCGGGCGCCTGATTCACCAAGGCCCGACCCGCGTCGGGCCAGGCGCTCTCGCCGCGCCCGATCACCCGCACCCGCGCCGGCCCCCGGGGCGTCTGCGCCAAGGTCCGGGCGAGAACGGCGCCGGCCGAGAGGCCGACGGCGTCGTCGTGGACAGGACCATGGGGGTGCTGGCGCCGAACCGTGCCAGTGTCCCCAGGAAGCCGGCCGGGGCGGTCACGACCGCGTTTCGGCCCGGAGGCTGGCGATGAAGCGGCGGGCGATCTCGCGCACGGCCTCGTCGTCACGGTTCGGACCGCCGCCCGGGTCGCCGAGATGCGCGACGCTGTCGTCGAGGATGTCGGTCAGCTCCGGATGCCGCGCGGTGAGGAAGCGGAGGGTGGTGAAGAGCAGGTGCTCGGCGACGATCTCGCGCCGGCGGGCCTGGATCGTCGCGTCGGACGGGGTCTGGGACTCGGTCATGGCGGGGCAACACGCGAGGGGGCCGGCGGTTCTCGGCCCGGGCGACGCGTACCCTGCCTGCGCGGCGCAAAGGTCCGCTCCCCGTGCTCCCCGCCTTGTGCCGGGCGCCGTGGCGCGCCCTGGGGCGGGTCGCAAACCCCTTTCTCGCGGACGGCGCGGCACGACCCCGAGGTTCAGGTCCTCGCGCGATTGCATCGCAATCGGCTGATGCTCTAGACAGCATCCGGAGCCGCGGCTTCGCACAGCAATAACCCAAGGGCAGGAAACAATCGTGGACGAGATCGAAACCAGGACGATCCGCAAGGTCATGTGGCGGCTGATGCCGTTCCTCGTCGTGTGCTACTTCGTGGCCTACCTCGACCGGGTCAATGTCGGCTTCGCCAAGCTGCAGATGAACGCGGCGCTCGGGCTGTCGGAAGCGGCCTACGGGTTCGGGGCCGGGCTGTTCTTCATCGCCTACTTCCTGCTCGAGGTGCCGTCGAACCTCGCCCTCGACAAGTTCGGCGCGCGGCTCTGGATCGCCCGCATCATGTTCAGCTGGGGCCTCATCTCCGGCCTGTTCGCCTTCATCCAGCCGATCTCGCGGGCGACCGGGATCTCGAACGAGTATGTGTTCTTCATCCTGCGCTTCCTGCTCGGCATCGCCGAGGCCGGCTTCTTCCCGGGCATCATCTTCTATCTCACGCTCTGGTTCCCGTCGGTCTACCGGGCCCGGGTCGTGGCGTTGTTCATGCTGGCGATCCCGTTCTCCTCGATCGTCGGCGCGCCGGTCTCGGGCGCCCTCCTGAACATCACCGGCGGCGGCCTCGACGGCTGGCAGTGGCTGTTCATCCTCGAGGCGCTGCCGTCGATCGTGATGGCCTTCGTGGTCGTGTTCTATCTCACCGACCGGCCGGTCCAGGCGAAGTGGCTGCGCGACGACGAGAAGTCGTGGCTTGAGGCGCGCCTCGAGGCCGAGCGCAAGCAGAAGGTCGCGGTCGAGCACCTGAGCATCGGCAAGGCTCTGTCCGACCCGCGGGTGCTGGCCTGCTCGTTCGTGTATTTCTGCCTCAACGCCGCGAGCTACGGCGTCGCGTTCTTCCTGCCGACCATCGTCAAGGGCTTCGGCGTCAGCAACTTCCAGACCGGCCTGCTCGCGGCGCTGCCGTTCGTGTTCGGGGCGATCGGGATGGTGCTGCTCGGCCGCAGCTCCGACCGCACCCTGAAGCGCCGGGAGCACGTCTGCTTCGCGATGGTCATCGCGGCGGTCGGCGTCGCCGGCGCGGGCCTGGTGTCGAGCCCGGTGCTGATCCTCGGCCTGCTCTGCCTGAGCCAGATCGGCGTCTCGGCGACCCCGCCGCTGCTGTGGCCGATCCCGAGCGCCTTCCTGACCGGCACCTCGGCCGCGGCCGGGATCGCGGCGATCAACTCGATCGGCAACCTGTCGGGCTTTGCCGGCCCCTACGTCATGGGCTACCTCAAGGACGCAACCGGCACCTTCACCGCCGGCCTGCTGGTCCTCGGCGCCACCACGCTGGCGGGCGGCATCGTGGCGATGACCCTGAAGGTCAGCCGCGACCTGGAGCGCACGGCCACCAAGGCGGCCGCGGCGGAGTGAGCAAACCCCGCGCCGTCGAACGGGCGCGTTCGACGGCGCGGGACCGATCGCGAGGGCGGCCGGGGCGTCGGCCACCGCGGGCCCGCAGGGCGCGGACCGGCCGCAAGGGCGCGCCACCGGCTCGGTATCTCGATGGGATCGCGGGCCGCCTCCGCGGGACGCGGTGCCGTCAGCCCGAGCCTGCGTCCCGGCCTGCCTCCTCCCGCATCGCCGCGAGCCCGAGGCGGACGTGATCGCGGAACAGCCGCACCCGGGCCGGCAGCTCGCGGCCGGCGAGGCTGACGGCGCGCAGCACGCCGCCGCGGCTCGCCCAGTCCGGCAGCACCGGCACCAGGGCGCCCTCCTTGAGCGCCCGCGCCGCCACCAGGCTCGGGATGTGGCCGATGCCGGCGCCGGCCCGGGTCAGGCGCAGCACCGTGGCGTAGTCGGTGGCGCGGAGCGCCGGGCGGGCGGTGATCTGGCCCTCGCGGCCCTCTCCGTCGGAGAGCCGCACCGGCGCGAATCCGAGGCGTTCGCGCGACAGGATCAGGTCGTGGTCGCCGAGGGCCTCGAGCGATGCCGGGGCGCCGCGCGCGGCGAGATAGGCCGGCGCGGCGTAGAGGCCGATCACGAGATTCGCCAGGACCGGCGCGCGATAGCCGCCATCCTGGCCCTCACCGCTGCCGAGGCGCAGCGCCAGGTCGATGCGGTTGGCGGCGAGGTCGAGCCGCGTGTCGGTGATGAGGAGGTCGATCGTGACCTGGGGGTGGCGGGCCCGGAAGGTCGCGACGAGGTCGGGCATCACCTCGATGCCGAAATCGATCGAGGTGGTGACCCGCAGGTGGCCGCGGGGCAGGGTGCGGGCGTCCCGCGCCGTCTCCAGCGCCCCGTCGAGGAGGGCGAGGCTCTCCTGCGCCTTGGCGTGGAAGGCCAGCCCCTCGACCGTCGGCGAGACCGCCCGCGGCGTGCGGGCGAGCAGGGTCACGCCGAGCTCCTGCTCCAGCCGCGAGACGCGGCGGCTGATGCTCCCCTTGGTTTCCCCGAGAATTTCCGCTGCCTGGGTCACGGTTCCGTGATCGACGACAGCACAAAAGGCCCTCACATCCGAGAGCGCACCCCGAAAGGTTTCCGAACCAGCAACCATGTGTCCCGGTTTAGCTGTCTTACGCTCACGACGGAACCGGCTTAATCCGATCTCCGCAAGCCGGGTGCGGTGCGGGAGACTTGTCCTCCAGGCCCGCCCGGCCCCGACGTTACGGAGTGTTCTCGTGAAGCTGTCCGTCCTCGCCCTCGGCCTCGCCGCCGGTCTCGCCTTCGCCGCCCCGGCGAGCGCCCAAGGCGCCGCGACCCGCGACCCCGCCCAGATCCCGGCCGGCACCTACGTGGTCGATCCCGGCCACACCCAGGCGATGTTCACGGTCAACCATTTCGGCTTCTCGCCCTATACCGGCATCTTCTCGGACGTCGCCGGCACCCTGGACCTGCAGCCGACCAAGCCCGCCGACAGCCGCCTGAAGATCACCATTCCGGTGAAGTCGCTCTACGCCCCGAGCCAGCACCTCGTCGACTCGCTGAAGAGCGACAAGTGGCTCGACGCCACCCAGTTCCCCGAGATGACCTTCACCTCGACGAAGGTCACCCCCGAGGGCAAGGACAAGGCCAAGGTCGTCGGCGACCTGACCCTGCACGGCGTGACCAAGCCCGTGACCCTCGAGGTGACGCTGGTCGGCGCCGGCGCCAACCCGATGAACAAGAAGCAGACCGTCGGCTTCGAGGCCAAGGGCACGCTCAAGCGCTCGGATTTCGGCGTGAAGACCTTCGTGCCGGCGGTCAGCGACGAGGTCCAGCTGACCCTGCACGGCGCCTTCGAGCGCAAGGACCAGTAGGCCGAGAGCCGAAGGGTCGATCCTCATGCGCACGGTCGCGACGCCCCGTCGCTACACCCTCGTCGCGATCGTGCTGCACTGGCTGATCGCCCTCGGAATCCTGGCCCTTCTGGCCCTGGGCCTCGCGATGACGCGGGGCTCCCTGCCGCCGATGGACCGCTTCGCGTTCTATCAATGGCACAAGTCCATCGGCCTCACGGTGCTGGTGCTGATGGTCCTGCGTGTCGCCTGGCGGCTGTTCCACGCCCCCCCGCCGCTGCCGGACGCCATGCCGAAGGCCGAGAAACGGGCGGCGGCGGCGGCGCATCTCGCGCTCTACGGCCTGCTTCTCGCCATGCCGCTCGTCGGCTGGGCGATGGTGTCCGCCTCGCCCTACAACATCCCGACGGTGCTCTACGGGGTGATCCCGTGGCCGCACCTGCCGGTCCTGCCCGAATTGCCGAACAAGGCGGCGGTCGAGGGCGTGCTGAAGCTCGTCCACAGCTACGGCGCCTGGCTGCTGATCGCCCTGCTCCTCCTGCATGTCGGCGCGGCCCTGCGCCACCACCTCGCGCTGCGCGACGACACCCTGTGGCGGATGCTGCCCCTGGTGCCGCGCCCCGGCGCGAAACCCGAGGTCCCCTCGCGATGAACGCACTCCGCCTCGCCCTCGCCCTCGGCCTGCTCGCCATCGGGTCCGGGGCCGCTCATGCCGCCGACTGGACGGTGGATCCGGCCAAGAGCCGCATCGGCTTCTCCGGCACCCAGGTCGGCGCCCCGTTCAAGGGCCGCTTCACCCGCTACGACGCGCAGATCAGCTTCGATCCGGCGAAGCCGGAGGCCGGCAAGGCCGTGGTGCTGATCGATCTGACCAGTGCCGAGACCGGCGACAAGCAGCGCGACGAGGCCCTGCCGCAGGCCGACTGGTTCAACGCCAGCAAGGACAAGCAGGCCCGCTTCGAGGCGACCCGCTTCGTGTCGAAGGGGGGCGACGCCTACGACGCAATCGGCACCCTGACGATCCGCGGGATGCGCAAGGACGTGACCCTGCCGTTCACGCTCAACCTCTCGGGCGGCACCGCCCACGCGGTCGGCCATCTCGACCTCGTGCGCACCGATTACGGCGTCGGCCAGGGGCCTTGGTCGAACGATTCGATGGTCGCCCTGAAGGTCGGGGTGGATATCGACCTGACGGCGAGCGCGAAGACGGGCGGGTGAGCGGCCGGTCGACGCGCCGACGCCCGTCGATCGATCCCCGCTTCCGCCATCCTCGTTGTCGTCCCGGGGCTCGCCGCAGGCGAGAGCCCGGGATCCATGACCGCTGACGGCCGAGACCTGAGCGGTCGGCGGTCCGCGTCATCCCGCATCCTGGGTGGTCACGGATCCCGGGTTCCGCTGCGCGGCCCCGGGACGGCGCGGACGGCTCAAGGTCCCTCGGAGAGGCTGGAGGGCGTCGGGGACCGCCGGACCTCGACCCCCGGCCCATGCCGAACCGGCACCCGGGTCCTGTCCGGCTCCGGCTTGACCCCGGCCGCCCGGGGGCGGATCACCGCGCCCCGTCCCCGGCCTCACGTGCGCAATCCATGATCGTCCGTCCCCGTCCCGGCGCCCTCGCGATCCTGTTCGCGTTGCGCGGCTCGATCCTGCCGCAGATCGCCCCGCAGGTGATCGGGATCACGGCGGTCGCCTGCCTGGTGGTGGCGACGGAGCAGGGCTGGGGCCGCACGCTCCCGCTCCATGCCGGCATCGGGCCGTTCACCCTGATCGGCCTCGCCCTGTCGATCTTCCTCAGCTTCCGCAACAACGCCTGCTACGACCGCTGGTGGGAGGCCCGGAAGGTCTGGGGCGCCCTGATCGTCGAGGCGCGCGGCCTCGCCCGCCTGCTCGCGGCACTGTTGCCGGAGGAGGACGAGACTCGGCGCAAACGCTGCCTGAACCGGCTCGCGGGCTTCACCCACGCGCTCCATGCCCGCCTGCGCGGCACGGACGCGGCTGTCGCGGCCGCCGCCTTCCTGCCGGAGGCCGAGCGCGGGCGCCTCCCGGCCTGCGCCAGCCCCGCCGACGCGGCGCTCACCGGCCTCGCGGTCGATCTCGGCGGTGCCGTGCGGGAGGGCCGCTTGAGCGACGTGTCGTTCGGGCTGATCGAGCAGAAGCTCGCCGGGCTCTCGGGGGTGCAGGCGGCTTGCGAGCGGATCCAGGGCACGCCGCTCCCCTTCGCCTACACGCTGCTCCTCTACCGCACCACCTGGCTCTATTGCCTGCTGCTGCCCTTCGGGCTCTCGGAATCGCTCGGCTGGGGCACGCCGGTGGCGACGGCGCTCGTCGCCTACACGTTCTTCGGCCTCGACGCGCTCGGCGACGAACTCGAGGAGCCGTTCGGCTCGGCCGCCAACGATTTGCCCCTCGACGCGCTGCTGCGCGTGGTCGACGGGGTGGTGCAGGACGCGCTCGGCGAGCCGGTGCCGCCGCCCCTCGATCCCGAGCGCTACTGGCTTCGCTGAGCCGAGGCCCTACTGGCTCGGCATGGTGAGGACGAGCGGCCCGTTGCGGGTCGCCACCACCGTGTGCTCGTACTGCACCGTCAGCGCCCGGGGCCGGCTGTAGAGGGTCCATGGATCGTCGTCGGCGTTCTCGGCGAAATCGGCACCGAGCGACAGGAACGGCTCGACGGTGAAGACCAGCCCCTCGGCCATGATCCGGCGCTCGGAGGCGTCGGGCCAGGTCGCGATCTCGGTCGGCTCCTCGTGCAGCGAGGCGCCGACGCCGTGGCTCGCGAGGTTGCGCACCAGGGTGTAGCCGTTCTTGTGCGCGAAGGCCCCGACCGCCCGGCCGATGCCGGCAAGCGGCTTGCCGGCCCCGACCTGGCGCAGGCCGGTCCACATCGCCCGGCGCCCGTCCCGGCACAGCCGCTCGACCGCCCGGGTCACCGGCGGCACCGCGAAGGAGGCGCCGGTATCCGAGAACCAGCCGTCCTTCTCGGCCGAGACGTCGATGTTGACGAGGTCGCCCGCCGCGATCCGGCGGTTCCCCGGGATGCCGTGGGCGATCTCCTCGTTGACGCTGATGCAGGTCGCGCCGGGAAAGCCGTAGACCGTCTCGGGCGCCGAGCGGGCGCCCTCCCGCTCCAGGTGGTCCCGTCCGATCCGGTCGAGCTCCGCCGTGGTCATGCCGGGCTCGATCGCCTTGCCCATGATCTCCAGCGCGTCGGCGACGATGCGGCCGATCCGCCGCAGGCTCTCCAACTCGTCGTCGCTCGACACCGTCATCTGGTCATTCCTCGTGCGGGCGGGCCGCCGGCTCCCTCGTTCGCGCTTGTGCCATTCCGAAGGGGGGCGAGCAAAGCTCTTGAGGAGGGGGATTTCGTATGGTCTGCCCTACGGCAAGTAAAGCACATCGCCCCTCTCCCATGTGGGAGAGGGGGTGAGGGTGACACGCTTCAGTCCAAAACTGAGAGTTCCGTGCTGGTCGCAGGACGGTCGAAGTTTCCTGTGGAACCGTAGCACCCTCGCGCGATCTTCGATCGCCCCTACCCCGCTCCCACTCCTTGCAGCGATACCGGGCAAGCCCGGCATCGCCTGGAGAGGGGATCCCGCGCCTCGCATCGATTGGGGGTGATCGATCGAATACGGCGTCAGCCGCCCACCAGCGCCCGCGTCAGCCCACCCTCCGGGTCGCTCAATCCCTCGATGACGCTGAAATGATGCAGTCCCGCGATCTCGAACGCTGCCGTTTCCGCCCCGAGCCCATGCCAGATCGTCGGCAGCAGCAGGTTCTGGCGCCGGAATTCCGGCAGTTCATCCCCGCCCGCCACCGCGACCAGCCGGGCGCCGGGGCGGGGCGCGTGCAGGGCGGGGCTCTCGGCCCGGGCCTCCCCGGCGTCGAGGCGCAAGGTCTCGTTCATCGGCGTGCCGAGGAGCGGGCGCAGGTCGTGGACGCCGCTGATCGACACCACCCGCCCGATCCGCCCGGCACAGGCGAGGTCGATGTCAGTGCACAGCATCCGGCTCACGAGATGGCCGCCGGCGGAATGACCCGACAGGTGGATCGGCCCCGCCACCTCGGCGCTGGCCCGGTCGAGGAAGGCGGCGATCTCGGCGGTGATGCCGGCGATCCGCGCCTCGGGGCAGAGCGTGTAGCTCGGCAGCGCGACGGCGAAGCCGTGGGCGAGCGGGCCAGCGGCGAGGTGCGACCAGACCGAGCGGTCGAACGCCTTCCAGTAGCCGCCATGGACGAACACCGCGAGGCCGGCGGGCGTGCCCTCCGGCAGGAACAGGTCGTAGGCGTGGCGCGGGCCGGCGCCGTAGGGCAGGCCGAGGCGGGCACGGCCCTGGCGAGAGAGATCATCGCGGAACGAGGCGGCGGCCTCGCTCCAGCGCGCCGGGTAGCGCTTCGCATCGGGGATCGCCCCGACATTGTCGTAGGCGCGGTCGAGGTCCCCGAGCGCGCCTCCGGTCATCCAGGTCGGGGCCTGCATCGTCGGGGCCTGCATCAGGCGGCGTCCGGCACGATCGCGGTCGCCTCGATCTCGACGAGCGCCCCGGGCTCGACGAGGTCGGCGACGCCGACCAGCGCCATGGCGGGGAAGTGGCGGCCCATCACCCGGCGGTAGACCGGCCCGAGCTCGGGCAGCGCGGCGCGGTAGGTGTCGACGCTGCGCACGTACCAGGTCAGCCGGGCGACGTGTTCCGGCCCGGCGCCGGCCTCGGCCAGCACCGCCAGGATGTTGTGCAGGGTTTGCTCGACCTGGGGCAGGAAGCCCTCGGCCAGCACCTCGTTCGCGTCCCAGCCGATCAGGCCGCCGGTCATCACCACCGTGCCACGGCCGGCCATGCCGTTGGCGTAGCCCTTCGGCTTCTTCCAGCCCGCGGGCTGGAGCGTCGACAGGGCTGGGCTCTCGGGACGGAGCGGGATCGGGCTGGCGGTCATGCGGTCTCTCCCTGGACGGTGGCGGCTTGCGCCTCGGCCTGCCGGCGCAGGGCGAAGCGTTGCAGCTTGCCGGATTCGGTCTTGGGCAGGGCCGGCACGTAATGCACCGCCCGCGGGTACTTGTAGGGCGCGAGATCGGCCTTGACGTGGTCCTGCAAGGCCTTCGTCAATGCCTCATCGCCGGTGACGCCGGGGTTCAGCACCACGTAGGCCGCCACGATGCGGCCGCGCTCGGGGCAGGGCGCCGCGACGACGCCGACCTCCGCCACCGCCGGATGGGCGAGCAGGCTCGCCTCCACCTCCGGCCCGGCGATGTTGTAGCCGGCCGAGACGATCATGTCGTCGTTGCGGGCCTGGAACCAGAAATAGCCGTCCTCATCTTGGACGTAGGTGTCACCGGTGACGTTCCAGCCGTCCTGCACGTAAACCGTCTGGCGCTCGTCGGCGAGGTAGCGGCAGCCGATCGGCCCGCGCACCGCGAGCCGCCCCGGCACCCCGGGCGGGCAGGGCCGGCCGGCCTCGTCGATCACCCGCGCCTCGTAGCCCGGCACCGGCCTCCCCGTCGCGCCGGGCCGGATCTGGTCCTCGGGCGAGGCGATGAAGATGTGCAGCATCTCGGTCGCACCGATGCCGTCCATGAGCTTCAGGCCCGTCGCCTTCAACCAGGCGTGCCAGGTCGGTGCCGGCAGGGTCTCGCCGGCCGAGACGCACTTTCGCAGGGACGACAGGTCGTGCTGGCCGATCAGCCCGAGCATCGCCCGGTAGGCGGTGGGGGCCGTGAACAGCACCGTGGCGCGATGGCGGGCGATGGCGGCGGCGAGGTCGGCCGGGCCCGCCTTCTCGAGCAGCACCGCCCGGGCGCCGACCCGGAACGGGAACAGCACCAGCCCGCCGAGGCCGAAGGTGAAGGCGAGCGGCGGCGAGCCGATGAACACGTCGTCCTCGGTCGCCCGCAGCACCTCGCGGGCGTAACAGTCGCAGATCACCAGCAGGTCGCGCTGGTAATGGATCGTCGCCTTCGGCAGGCCGGTGGTGCCGGAGGTGAAGCCGAGGAGGCACGGATCGTCGGCCCGGGTCGGGGGCGGCTCGAACCGGTCTGAGGCCTGGCTGAGGAGATCCCCGAGTTCGCCTCCGGCGGTGCCGCGCCACGTCACGACCCGCACCGGATCGGCGCGCCCTTCCGCGGCCTTCGCCATCTCGTCGATCAGGCCGGCATCGCAGAGGGCCAGCGGGATGCGGGCCTTGTCGAGGATCTGGGTCAGTTCGCGTGCCCGCAGCAGCGGCATCGTCGCGACCACGATCCCGCCCGCCTTGATGATGGCGAGGTAGAGCGCGACCTTGGTCGGGTTGTTGGCCGAGCGCAGCAGCACCCGCCCGCCCGGAACGAGGCCGAGGTCGTCGACGAGGACGTTCGCCATCCGGTCGATCTGCCGCTTCAGCTCGGCATAGGTCCAGGTGACCGCGTCGCCCACCAAAGCCACCCGGTCGCCGCGCCCCTCGGCGACGTGGCGGTCGACCAGCTCGACGGTGGCGTTCAGGTGCTCGGGGTATCCGAGCCGGTCGAGGTTGACGAAGTCCGGCATCCGGTCCGGCGGGGGCAGGTTGTCCCGCACGAAGGTGTCGGGCCGCCGCGCCCACGGGCTCGTCCCGGAGCGGGGCTCGGTCCCGGCGGGATGCGCGACGGCCGGGATCTCCGGCATCGGGGCGTTGGGCACGGCAGCCTCCATCGGACACTCCTCTCCTCGGTCGCGACTGTCGCCCTCAGGCGAGAATCTGGCGGGCGATGACGAGCTTCTGGACCTCGGTGGCGCCCTCGTAGATCCGGAGCGCCCGGATCTCGCGGTAGAGCGTCTCCGGCACCGAGCCGGAGCGGACGCCCTCGCCGCCATGGAGCTGCACCGCCCGGTCGATCACCTCCTGCGCGGCTTCCGTCGCCACCATCTTGGCCATCGCGGCCTCGCGGGTGATGCGGGGCGCGCCGGAATCCCGGGTCCAGGCGGCGCGGTAGACGTGGAGCGCCGCGGTATCGATCGCCGTCGCCATCTCGGCGAGGCTGGTCTGGGTCAGCTGCATCGCGGCGAGCGGCGCGCCGAAGAGCGTGCGGGTTTGTGCGCGCTGCAAGGACGCGTCGAGGGCGCGGCGGGCAAAGCCGAGCGCCGCGGCGCCGACGGTGGAGCGGAACACGTCGAGCGTCGCCATCGCGACCTTGAACCCGGCCCCGGCTTCGCCGATGCGGTTCTCGGCCGGGACGCGGCACCCCTCGAAGCGCAGCCGCGCAAGCGGATGGGGCGCGATGGTGTCGAGCCGTTCCACGATTCCCAGGCCGGGCGTGTCCGCCGGCACGAGATAGGCCGAGAGGCCGCGCGCGCCCGGCGCCTCGCCGCTGCGGGCGAAGACGACGTAGGTGTCGGCGATGCCGCCATTCGAGATCCAGGTCTTCTCGCCGTCGAGCCGCACCGTGCCGTCGGGCATCGGCGTGGCCGCGAGCGCGATCTGGGCGACGTCGGAGCCGGCCTCCGGCTCGGTCAGCGCGAAGGCGGCGATGCGGCGCCCGGCCCGCACGCCCGGCAGCACCGCCTCGCGCTGCGCATCCGTGCCGGCGAGCGTCAGCGCCCCGGTGCCGAGGCCTTGCATGGCGAAGGCAAAATCGGCGAGCCCGTCGTGGCGCGCGAAGGTCTCGCGCAGCAGGCACAACGCCCGCACGTCGAAGCGCCCGTCCTCCGGGGCGGCGAAGTCGAGGAAACCCGCCTCGCCGAGGGCCGCGACGAGGCGCCGGCACGAGCTGTCGACGTCGTGATGGTCGACGAGGGCGGGGACCGTGCGGGCGGCCCAGTCGTCGGCTGCCGCCGCGAGATCGCGGTGGTGCGGCTCGAAGAACGGCCAGTCGAGGAAGCTGCGGTCCGGCATGTCAGTTGCCCTCGAAGACCGGCTTGGTCTTGCCCGCGAAAGCCTCGAAGGCGCGGCGGAAATCCTGGGTCTTCATGCAGAGCGCCTGGGCCATCGCCTCGGCGTCGATGGCGGCATCGACCCCCATCGCCCATTCCATGTGCAGCATCCGCTTGGTCAGGCCGTTGGCGTAGGCCGGGCCCCGCACCAGCGCGCGGGCGGTCTCGCGCGCCGCGCCCAGGGCCTCGCCCGCCGGGACCAGGCGGTTGAAGAAGCCCCAGCGCTCGCCCTCCTCGGCGCTCATGAAGCGGCCGGTATAGAGAAGCTCGGAGGCCCGGCCCTGGCCGATGATCCGGGGCAGGATCGCGCAGGCGCCCATGTCGCAGCCGGCGAGGCCCACCCGGTTGAACAGGAACGCCACCTTGGCGCCGGCCCCCGCCACCCGCAGGTCGGAGGCCATGGCGATGATCGCGCCCGCTCCCGCGCAGACGCCCTCGACCGCCGCCACCACCGGCTGCGGGCAGGCCCGCATTTCCTTGACGAGGTCGCCGGTCATCGTCGTGAAGGCGTGGAGGTCAGCCGCCCCCATGGTGGTCAGCGGCTCGATGATCTCGAACACGTCGCCGCCGCTGGAGAAATTGCCGCCGGCCCCGGTGATGACGACCGCCGTCACGCTCTCCTCGAAGCGCAGGGCCCGGAAGGTGTCGCGCAGTTCCGCGTAGCTCTCGAAGGTCAGCGGGTTCTTCTTCTCCGGCCGATCGAGGGTCACGGTCGCGATGCCGTCCTCGATCGCGAAGCCGAAATGCTGCGGCGTGAAGCCCGCGAGCGGGGCCGCGATGGCGTTCTGGCGCCTCATGGTGCCTCCCTGGCGTTTTGGTTTTGGCTTGGTCGGGCCGCCCGGCCGCACCGAGGCCTTGAGGGCGGAGAGCTGGGTCGAGAGGGCTTCC
Source organism: Methylobacterium terricola (assembly GCF_006151805.1). Classification (GTDB taxonomy): domain Bacteria; phylum Pseudomonadota; class Alphaproteobacteria; order Rhizobiales; family Beijerinckiaceae; genus Methylobacterium; species Methylobacterium terricola. The sequence continues at coordinate 491,488 of NZ_VDDA01000003.1, forward strand.
TGCTCGGCCGTGTCGAGGGCGCCGACCAGTTCGGCGATCCAGTCGGCATGCGCCCGGGCCATCTCGGCGAAGACCGCGCGGCCTTGAGCCGTCAGGCGCACCTGCACCGCCCGGCGGTCGGTCTCCGAGACCTGGCGGTCGATCAGTTCTTCCTGCGCCAGCCGCTCGACGAGGCCGGTGACGTTGCCGTTCGAGACCATCATCCGGCGCGACAACTCGCCGAGCTGGATGCCGTCCGGCGCGCGTTCGAGCTGCGCCATCAGGTCGAAGCGGGGCAGGGTGGTGTTGAAGCGGTCGCGCAGGCGGCGGCGGATCTCCGCCTCGATGGTGTTGGCGGTGGTGAGCAGGCGCAGCCACAGCCGCAGCTCGGTGCGGTGGGTGGGAAATTCAGCAGGTGCGTTCACAGCTCGCCTCCCGCGACCGCGACCGCCTGGCCGGTGACGGCGCCGGCTTGAGCGCCCGCGAGCCACAGCACCGCATCGGCGACCTCCTCCGGGCGGATCAGCCGGCCCATCGGGTTGTGGCGGGTGAACTCGGTCAGGAGGTCGTCGCGGTCGCGGCCGGTCTTCGCCGTCAGCCCGTCGATGGCGCTCCCGACGAGGTCGGTGTCGGTGAAGCCGGGGCAGACCGCGTTGACGGTGATGCCGGTGGTGGCGAGTTCCAGCGCCAGCGCCCGGGTCAGCCCGACCACCGCGTGCTTGGCGGCGCAGTAGGCGCTCACGTACGCGTAGCCTTTCAGCCCGGCGGTGGAGGCGACCGAGACGATCCGCCCCCCGCCCTGCGCCTTCATGCCCGGCACCACGGCGCGGGCGGCGACCAGCACCGGTTCGAGGTTGAGCGCCATCATCCGCCGCAGGGTGTCGACGCCGCTGCGGGCGAGCGGCGCGGTCTCGGCGCCGCCGGCATTGTTGACCAGCACCGCGATCGGGCCGGCCTGCGCGGCGGCTTGCGTCAGGGCGCGCTCCAGGGCCGCCGCATCGGTCACGTCGGCGGCGACGGCGTGGGCGGCGCCGAGTTCGCTCCTCGCCCGCGCGGCGCTCTCCGGCGTCCGGCCGAGCACCGTCACCCGCTCTCCCGCCGCCACGAATCCCGCGGCGATCGCCCGCCCGATGCCGCGGGCGGCGCCGGTGACCAGGACGTGGCGGGGAGAGAGGTCGGTCATGGATATTTCAACCTTAAAGGAATTGGGCGCGGCTAATCCGCGAGGTCGGTGAGTCCCCAGTACCGCCCCTTTCCCGGACGACTGAAGCGTCAGCGGAAGGAGATCCGGGATCCAGCACAAAAAGTCGCGAAGCGTCTGCCTGTCTGCAACATTGCAACATAGAGAGCCGCTTCGCGGCATTTTTTCTGCTGGGTCCCGGATCTCCTTCCACTTCGTTTCAGTCGTCCGGGAAAGGGGAGGATGTTTTTGCCGCTACTCCCTGTCTTCGGAACCATGCATTCTCCCCCGACCGAGAGGACAGGCATGCACTACACCGCCACCCTGAGCGGGCTCACCTTGCCGGCCACCGCGAACCCGGCCTTGCCGGCATAGCCCCCGACGATCGCCTGGCGCTCGGCGTGGCTCAGCACGTCCTCGATCCGGGTGAATCCCGCCGGGGCCCGCTTCTCGACCTCGTCGATCACCCGCTCCGGCCCGCCCTTGCGGTTGAGGAGCACGATCTCGGCGGTCTTCGGCCGGCGCTCGGCCTCGTAGGTGTGAAGCGCCTGCATCGGATGCTCGGCGCTCGCCAGCGCATCGCCGAGCGCCCGCGCGTCGAGGATCGCCTGCGAGGCGCCGTTCGAGCCGACCGGGTACATCGGGTGGGCGGCGTCGCCCAAGAGCGTCACCCGGCCATGGGTCCAGCGCGGCAGCGGATCGCGGTCGCACATCGGGTATTCGAAGATCTGCGGCGTCGCCTCGACCAGGGCCGCGAGGTCGAAATCCGGCAGGGCGAAGCGCCTGGCGTAGGGCAGCACCTGCGAGCGGTGGGCGGGGCGCGACCAGCTCTCCTTCGGCGGCGGCGACACCGTGCCGTCCGCCATCTTCACGAACACCACCCAGTTCATCAGCTGGCGCCCGTTCCCGGCCTCGGCAATCGGGTAGAGGACGCATTTCGCCCCCATGCCGCCGCCGATCGCCATGGTGCGGCCGTCGCTCCACGGCGCCCATTCGGTGGCGCCGCGCCACATCAGCACCCCGTCCCAGCGCGGTGGCCCCTCGTCGGGGAAGAAGCGGCGGCGCACCACCGAGTGGATGCCGTCGCAGGCGATCAGCACGTCGCCCCGCACCGTGCGGCCGGCATCGCCCCGGAGCGAGTCGGTGAAGTGGGCGGTGACCCCGCCCTCGTCCTCGAGGAAGCCGGACAGCGCCAGGCCGGTCCTGACCGCATCGGGACCAAGCCGCTCCCGCACCGCATCGTGGAGCACGGCCTGGAGGCGCCCGCGATGGATCGAGAATTGCGGCACCGGATGGCCGGCATCGATCCCGCGTGGCTCGCGCCAGACCTCCTGGCCCTGGCGGTTGAAATAGGCCAGCTCCTTCGTCCGGATCGCCACCCGGTCGAGGGCCGGCAGCAGGTCGAGCTCGGCCAGTTCCCGGATCGCGTGCGGCAGGGTGTTGATGCCGACCCCGACCTCGCGCACCTCCGCTGCCTGCTCGTAGAGCGTGGCACGGATGCCGCGCCGGTGGAGCATCAGGGCGGTGGCGAGCCCGCCGATCCCGGCGCCGACGATGATGACGCGCATCGCTTCACTCCGCGTCCGGGGGCGGCAGGAAGTCGACCTCGTGCTTGGCCGAGATCGCCACGACGTCGGCCGGGTTGGCCTGCGGGCCGAGATTGTGCAGGGCCCAGAACAGGTCGTAGAGGCGGCGCGCCGGAGAGACCCAGAACAGGCACTTCACGTCGGCATCCGAGCGGTTGAACAGCCCGTGCGGCTGGCCCCGCGGCAGCCGGATCGTGTCGCCGGGCTCGGCCACGCTCTCCTGCCCGTCGAGCACCGCGGTGAGCCGCCCTTGCAGGATGTACAGGAACTCGTCCTGCATCGGGTGGATGTGCGGCGGCACGAAGGTGCCCGGCGGGAAGGTGGCGTGCCAGGACAGCGAGCTCTCGGAGAGCTGCTTGGGGACGTAGATCTGCCCGAGGATGTTCCAGCGGACGCCCTCGATGCCCTCACCGGCGCGGGTGATGCCTGCGGTCATGGGGGTCATGCGATTACTCCTTCGCGACAGATGTTTCACACATGAAGGAAACGGTCCTTCACCTCCGGCGCCTCGCGCAGCGCAGCGCTGGTGCCGGTCCAGACCACGCGGCCCTTCTCGATCACCACGTGGCGGTCGGCGAAGCGGGCCAAGGCATCGACGTTCTTGTCGATCACCAGGATCGCCTCGCCCTCGCCCTTGATCGCCCGCAGGCAGGCCCAGATCTCCTCGCGGATCAGCGGCGCCAGCCCCTCCGTCGCCTCGTCGAGGACGACGAGGCGCGGGTTGGTCATCAAGGCGCGTCCGATCGCCAGCATCTGCTGCTCGCCGCCCGAGAGCTGGTCGCCGCCGTTGCGCCGCCGCTCCTTCAGGCGCGGGAACAGGCGGTAGACCGCATCGAGGCTCCATTTGGCAGCCCGCCCGCCGCGATGGGTGGCGATCAGGTTCTCCTCGACCGAGAGGGTCGGGAAGACCTGGCGCCCCTCCGGCACCAGCCCGAGGCCGCGGCGCGCGACGAGGTGGGACGGACGCCCGGCCATGTCCTCGCCGTCGATCAGGATCCGCCCGGCCCGGGGCTTGAGCAGGCCGAAGATCGACTTCACGGTTGTGGTCTTGCCCATGCCGTTGCGGCCGAGCAGCGTCACCACCTCGCCCTTGGCGACGGAGAGGTCGATCCCGAACAGGATGCGGGAATCGCCGTAGGCGCTCTCCAGACCCTCGACGGTGAGCATCAGGCCGCCTCCTCCTCGCCGAGATAGGCGGCGCGCACCGCCGGATCGGAGCGGACCGTGTCCGGCGCGCCGCTCGCGATGACGCGGCCGTAGACCAGCACGCTCATCCGGTCGGCGAGCGCGAACACCGCGTCCATGTCGTGCTCGATCAGCACGATGGTGTGGGTGGCCTTCAATGCGCGCATCAGCCCGACCAGGATCGCCGATTCCTCCGGGCCGGTGCCGGCCAAAGGCTCGTCGAGAAGCAGCAGGCGGGCATTCGTCGCGAGCGCCACCGCCAGTTCGAGCTGGCGCTTCTCGCCGTGCGACAGGCTGCCGGCCCGCCGCCCGGCCCGGTCGGCGAGGCCGACGCGGTCGAGCGCCGTCATCGCCTCGGCATTGAGCGCCGTCTCGCCGGCAGAGGGGCGGAAGAAGCGGAAGCTCGAGTCGGAGCGGGCCTGGACCGCGAGCGCGACGTTCTCCAGCACCGAGAACCCGTCGAGGATCGAGGTGATCTGGAACGAGCGGGCGAGTCCCCGGCGGACCCGCGCCACCATCGACAGAGGGGTGACGTCCTCGCCCGCGAGATGCACCGTACCGGAATCGCTCGGCAGACTCCCCGAAAGCTGGTGGATCAGCGTGGTCTTGCCGGCGCCGTTCGGGCCGATGATCGCGTGCAGCTCGCCCGACGCCACGTCGAGGCTGACGTCGTCGGTGACCTTGAGCGCCCCGTAGGACTTGCGCAAATTGCGAACGGACAGGAGCGGGGTCGTCACGCGCGCCTCCCGATCTTCGCCGCCAGTCCCGCGAGGCCGCCGCGGGAGAGCAGCACGACCGCGACCAGCATCACCCCGAGGCCGAGGCGCCAATGGTCTGAATAATGCGCCAGCACCTCTTCGAGCGCGATGAGCGCCGCCGCCCCGACGACCGGTCCGACCAGCGTGCCCATGCCGCCGAGCACCACCATGACGATCAGCTCGCCCGAGCGCTGCCAGCTCATATAGGCCGGCGAGACGAACTCGGCCTGGTTCGCCAGCAGCACGCCGGCGAGCCCGGCGATGGCGCCGGCGATGACGTAGGCGGTGAGCCGGTAGGGCAGGGGGGAGAAGCCGATCGCCTGCATCCGCACGGCGTTGTCGCGGCTGCCGCGCAGCACCCGGCCGAAGCGCGAGGCGACGACACGGCGGAGAGCCAGGAGCGCGACCGCCAGCACCGCCAGCACCAGGTAGAACAGCGCCGGGTCGCCCTCGATCAGCCGCATTCCGAACAGGGTCGAGCGGCCCGACAGCGGCAACCCGTCGTCGCCGCCATAAGCCGCGAGCGACACCATGAAGAAATACGCCATCTGCCCGAAGGCCAGCGTGATCATGATGAAGTAGACGCCGCGGGTGCGCAACGAGATCGCCCCGGTGACCAGCGCGAAGAGGGCGCAGGTCACGGCTGCCGCCGGCGCCTGCACCGCGAGGTCGCGGATGCCGTGGGCGTCGAGGATGCCGACCGCGTAGGCCCCGAGGCCGATGAAGGCGGCGTGGCCGAACGACACCATCGCGCCGTAGCCGAGCACGAGGTCGAGGGAGAGGGCCGCGAGCCCGAAGATCATCATCCGGGTCGCGGTGACGACCAGGAACGGCAGGCCTGCCGCCTCCGCCGCGAGCGGCAGGGCGGCGAGCGCGGCGAGGACCAGCCCGGCGAGCGCCGTGCCGGAGAGCGCGGCCCGGCGCCGGGGCGGCTCGGCACTGATGCGGGCGACCAGGGTGCTCATCGCGACCCCCGCGCCGGGAACAGCCCGGAGGGCCGGAAGAACAGCACGGCGGCCATCAGGATGTAGATCAGCATCGGGGCCAGCGTCCGCCCGGTCTGCGAGGCGGCCGACGCGTCCATCACGCTGCGCAGCAGGATCGGCCCGAAGGTGCGCCCGAGCTGGTCGGCGAGGCCGACGAGGAGCCCCGCCACGAAGGCGCCCCGCACCGAGCCGACGCCGCCGATGACGATGACCACGAAGGTCAGGATCAGCACCGAATCGCCCATGCCGGGATCGACCGACAGGATCGGCGCCACCATCGCGCCGGCGAATCCCGCCAGCATGGCGCCGAGCCCGAACACCACCAGGAACAGCCGGCGGATGTCGACGCCGAGCGCCGCCACCATCGGCCCGTTGCTCGCCCCGGCGCGCAGCCGCATGCCGAGACGGGTGTGGTTGACGAGAAGGTGCAGCCCGAGCGCCGTGGCGAGGCCGGCGGCGATGATCGCCACCCGGTAGAGCGGGTAATGCAGGGTGCCGACGAGATGCACCGAGCCCGACAGGGCGTCCGGCACCGGCACGCTCATTGGCGCGGCGCCCCAGACGATGCGCACGCCCTCGTTGAGGATCAGGATCAGCCCGAAGGTCGCGAGCACCTGGTCGAGGTGGTCGCGCCCGTAGAGGTGGCGCACCACCAGGACCTCGAGGGCGAGGCCGAAGGCCAGCGTCGCCGGCAGCGCCAGCAGCAGCCCGAGGCCGAAGCTGCCGGTGGCGGCGGTGAGCGTCGCCGCGAGATAGGCGCCGATCATGTAGAGCGCGCCGTGGGCGAGGTTGATGAGGTCCATCACCCCGAAGATCAGGGTCAGCCCCGCCGCCACCAGGAACAGCAGGATGCCGAGCTGGACGCCGTTCAGCGCCTGGATCAGGAACAGGTTGAGCATCAGCCCAGCACCCTCTGTGCGTCGATCACTTCATCTTGCACTCGGCCGCATAGTTGTCCTGATAATTCGAAAAGATTTTTTCCGCGATCTGGGTCTCGTACTTCCCGTCCGACCGCTTGGCGGCCTTGACCAGGTAGAAGTCCTGGATCGGATAGTGGTTGTTGCCGATCTTGAAGCTGCCGCGCAGGGATTGGAACTCGGCGGCCTTCAGCCCGGCGCGGATCGCGTCCTTGTCCTTGAGGTCGCCCTTGGCGCGCTTGATCGCGGCGTCGATCATCAGGGCGGCGTCGTAGGCCTGCATGGCGTAGGTGCCCGGCACGCTGCCGTACTTCTTCTCGTAGGCCGCCACGAAGGCCTTGGATTGCGGGTTGTCGAGGTCCGGCGCCCAGTTGGCGCCGCCGTAATACCCGACCGCCGCGTCCTTCTGGGCCGGCAGGGTGCTCTCGTCGACCGTGAAGGCGGAGAGGAACGGGATCGTGCTCAGGCCCGCCTGGCGGTACTGGCGCACCAGGTTGACGCCCATGCCGCCGGGCATGAAGGCGAAGACCGCGTCGGGCTGCGCCGCCGAGATCTGCGCCAGCTCGGCCGAGAAGTCGAGCTGGCCGAGCGGCGTGAACATCTCGTTCACCACCTCGCCCTTGTAGGAACGCTTGAAGCCGGCGAGCGAGTCCTTGCCGGCCTGGTAGTTCGGCGCCAGCAGGACGAGGCGCTTGTAGCCCTTGTTCTGCGCGTACTTGCCGAGGACCTCGTGGACCTGATCGTTCTGGTAGGAGGAGACGAACAGGTTCGGGTTGCACTCGGCCCCGGCATAGTTCGACGTGCCGGCATTGGGCGAGATCAGGAAGGCGCCGCCCTCGGTCACCGGGCGCACCACGGCGCGCAGCACGTTCGAGAAGGTCGGCCCGACCACGAACTCGACCCGGTCGCGCTTGACCAGTTCCCGCGCCTTGTTGGTGGCCACGTCCGGCTTCAGCTCGTCGTCGACCGTCACCACCTCGGCGTCGAGGCCGCCGAGCTTCTTGCCGAGGGTGTCGAGGGCGAGGAGAAACCCGTCGCGGCCCTGCTCGCCGAGCACCGCCGAAGGTCCCGACAGGGTGAACATCAGCCCGACCCGGACCTTTCCAGATCCTTCCCCTTGGCCTTGCGCGGCGGCGGGGCCGGCCAGCAGCGTGGCGCCCAAGAGAGCGGTCGCGAGACGGCTGGCGTTCCGGATCGGCGTCATCCCGTATGTCCCCTTCGTGTCGAGAGTATCGTCGGCACTTGTCCGGTGCGACGCAGCCGAAGTCGAGTCGCTGCGGGAGGCGAAAGCGGCGCGTCTTTCGTCGGATCCCGACCCGCCCCGCCGGAATACTTTACGCATGAAATATCCCCTGGCAACCGCCCCCGGCGACTTTTTCGCCCTGCCGCATCACTGTGCAATGCAGCGAGCATTATGCTGAAAAACAAAGCTTATTCATCACGGCAACGCAGCATTCGGGGCGCGTCTTCGACCGGAGGCCAGATCGTCGCCTGCCCGGTCGAGTGCCCTCCCGGACTCGTCCCGGTGCCCTCTTGCGCCGCGATATTTCAAGTATAAAGTTTCTCTGTCGGCGGACCCGCCGCCCCACGAAGGAGCCCTCCATGCGCGTCACGGTGATCGGCGGCGGCCCCGGCGGGCTCTATTGCGCGCTCCTGACCAAGAAGCGCCGGCCCGGCTGGCGGGTCGAGGTCTATGAGCAGAACCGGGCCGACGACACGTTCGGCTTCGGCGTCGTGTTCTCCGACGAGACCTTGCACGAGTTCCTGTCGCGCGATCCCCGCTCCTTCGCCCGCATCCGCGATGCGTTCTCGTACTGGGACGACGTCGCGATCCACAAGGAGGGACGCGTCATGCGCTGCGGCGGCAACGGCTTTGCCGGGGTGAGCCGGATGCGCCTGCTGCGGATCCTCCAGGAACGCTGTCGCGAGGAGGGGGTGGACCTCCATTTCGGCGAGAGCATCCCCCCGGACCAGCTCGCCGCCCGCTTCCCCGATTCCGACGTCATCGTCGCCTGCGACGGCATCAACTCGCGCATCCGCGAGCACTTTCGCGATGCGTTCGAGCCGGAGGTCGAGATCAAGTCCAACCGCTTCTGCTGGATGGGCTCGACCCGGCCGATGGACGAATTCAACTACTTCTTCCGCGAGACGCCGCACGGCATCGTCTGTGCCCATACCTACCAGTACGAGCCCGGCCGTTCGACCTGGGTGTTCGAGATGGACGAGGCCTGCTGGCAGGGCCACGGCTTCACCGAGACCGACGAGGACGGCTCGCGCCGGGTCCTCGAGGCGCTCTACGCCGAGGAATTGCAGGGCCACGGCCTGCTCCTCAACCGCTCGACCTGGCGCCGCTTCCCGCGGATCTTCTGCCACGCTTGGTCGCACCGCAACATCGTGCTGCTCGGCGACGCCAAGGCCTCGGCGCATTTCTCGATCGGCTCGGGCACCAAGCTGGCGATGGAATGCGCCATCGCGCTCTCGGACGCCCTCGTCGACAAGGCGGAGGACGACGTCCAGGCGGCCTTCGCGGCCTATGACCGGGCGCGGCGCACCCCCTGCCAGGTGGTGCAGCACAATGCCGACGTCTCGCTGGCCTGGTTCGAGCACATGAACCGCTCCTGGGACATGGACCCCGAGCAGTTCTCGATGGTGGTGATGTGCCGGGCGAAGTCCGTCACCTACGACAACCTGGTGGTGCGCGATCCGGCTTACGTCGCGGCGGTGGACGATGCGTTCTACGCCCGCCTCCACGCCGAGACCGGCGAGGATTACCGGGAGAGCCGGCCGACGCCGATGTTCACCGGGCTCAGTCTGCGCGGGATGCGGATCCCCAACCGGGTCGCGATGGCGCCGATGGCGCAGTACTCGGCCGATGCGGAGGGCAACCTCACCGACTGGCACTTCGTGCATTACACCTCGCACGCGCTCGGCGGTCCCGGCCTGCTCTTCACCGAGATGACCTGTCCCTCGGCGGAGGCCCGCATCACCCCGGGCTGCCCGGGTTTGTGGACCGATGCCCACGAGGCGCAATGGGCCCGGATCGTCGACTTCGTCCATTCCCATAGCGAGACGAAGATCGTGATGCAGCTGGGCCATGCCGGCCGCAAGGGCTCGACCCAGCTCGGCTGGGAGCGGATGGACCGGCCGCTGCCCGAGGGCAACTGGCCGATCGTCTCGGCCTCCCCCATCCCCTACCTCGACGGGGTGAGCCAGGTGCCGAGAGGACTCGACCGCGCCGGGATGGACCGGGTGCGCGACGAGTTCGTTCAGGCGACCGAGCGGGCGGCGCGGGCGGGCTTCGACATGCTCGAGCTGCACTGCGCCCACGGCTACCTGATGGCGTCGTTCCTCTCGCCGCTCACCAACACCCGCACCGACGCCTATGGCGGGTCGATCGAGAACCGCCTGCGCTTCCCGCTCGAGGTCTTCTCCGCCATGCGGGCGGCCTGGCCGGCGGAGCGCCCGATGTCGGTGCGCATCTCGGCCACCGACTGGGCCGAGGGCGGCATGACCGAGGCCGACACGGTGGCGGTGGCCGAGGCCCTGCACGAGGCCGGGTGCGACCTCGTCGACGTGTCGGCCGGCCAGACCGTCGCCGACCAGCGCCCGGTCTATGGCCGGATGTTCCAGGTCCAGTTCGCCGACGCGATCCGCAACCGCTCCCGCAACCGCGCCCCCATGGCGGTGATGGCGGTGGGCGCGATCACCGAGGCGGGACAGGTCAACACCATCCTGCATACCCGCCGGGCCGACATCGTGGCGCTCGGCCGGCCGCATCTGTGGAACCCGAACTTCTGCCGCCAGGCCGCGGCCTGGTACGACGCCCGCACGCAAGCGTGGCCGAAGCCCTACCTGCCCGGCCGCGACCAGGCCCATCGCGAGCTGCCCAAAGCGCGCGAGCAGGAGATCGCCTTGCGCCGCAAGGCCCGGCCGCGGCCGCACCAGGCGGGGCAGGGGACGGGGCAGGCGGCGGAATAGGACGGTGACCGCGCCTGCCCGGTCGGCCGGCATCCTGCCGATCGTCGCGGCGGGGTGGCGTTTCTCGCGCCAGACAGGAATTTCTTCACTAAGATATAACGAAGCATCTTTTATGAAGTGACTGCCTTTCTTTCAGGGCCCAAAGGTCGAGCCGGACGGTCGCGCGATGAAGTTGTCGATCAAGCATGTCCTCGTCGGGACAATCATGACGCTGATGGTGTTCAGCGTGGCACAGGGTGGCAACGGCATCTTGCGGCTGGTGACGCTGCGGGACGATATCGTCGAGATCGCCAGGACGCGGATCCCGGCGTCGAACCTGATCAACCAGATCTACGCCGAAACCCAGAGGTACCGGATCAACCTCTACCGCTTCGTCGTGACCTCGAACGACGATGCCGCCTACGACCGCAACGAGCAGGCCCTGACCGACAGCCGCAAGGTGCTGGTCGATCTCCAGGCGCAGTACGCGCCGCTGATCTCCGGTCCCGAGGAGCGGGCGGCGTTCGGGCGCTTCGTCGCCCGGTGGAGCGACTACCTCGAAGGCCAGAAGAAGGTGACCGGTGCGATGGCGGCCGGCGACCAGGCCTCGGCGCTCGCAGCCCTGACCGGCCCCGAGATGACCGCCACCAACGCCGACGCGACCGGCGCCCTGCGGGCGATCGTGACGATGAATGCCGATGCCGCCCTGGCGAGCGCCGAGCACAGCAGCGCCAGCGCCGGCACCGGCATCCTGGCGGCGGCGGTGATGACGGCCCTGGCGCTCGCGGCGGCGATCGGCGCGGTGATCTTCAGCCTCCTGGGCATCGCCCGCCCGATCGCCCGCATGACCGCCGCGATGGGCCGGCTCGCCCGCCACGACCTCGCGACCGAGATCCCGGGGGCCGTGCGGCGCGACGAGATCGGCGCCATGGCCGCCGCCGTGCAGGTGTTCAAGGACGGCCTGATCCACGCGAAGGCCCTGGAGGAGGAGACGGTGCTCGCCCGCGCCTCGGCCGAGGAGCAGCGCCGCGCCGGGATGCGGCAGATGGCCGATGCCTTCGAGCGGGCCATCGGCGGCATCGTCGGCCGGGTCTCGGCCTCGGCGACCGAGCTGCAGGTCACCGCCGAGCAGATGACCGCGACCGCCACGGAGACCGCCACGCAATCCTCCACCGCGGCGGCCGCCGCCGAGCAGGCCTCGTCGAATGTCGGCACCGTGGCGGCCGCCGCGGAGGAGCTCGGCGCCTCGGTCCAGGAGATCGGCCGCCAGGTCGACGGCTCGGCCCGGCTGGCGCAGGCCGCCGTGGCCGAGGCCGGGCAGACCGCGCATCAGGTGCGGGCGCTGACCGAGGCGACCGCCCGGATCGGCGACGTGGTCGGGCTGATCTCGTCGATCGCGGCCCAGACCAACCTGCTGGCGCTGAACGCCACCATCGAGGCGGCGCGGGCCGGCGCCGCCGGCCGCGGCTTCGCGGTGGTCGCCGCCGAGGTCAAGGAGCTGGCCGGCCAGACGGCCCGCGCCACCGAGGAGATCACCAGCCAGATCGCGGCGATCCAGGCCTCGACGGGTCAGGCGGCCGGCGCGATCGGCCAGATCACCGCGCGGATCGAGGAGATCTCCGGTGTGGCGACCTCGATCGCCGCGGCGGTCGAGGAGCAGGGCGCGGCGACCCAGGAGATCGTCCGCAACGTCAGCCAAGCGGCCATCGGCACCGGCGAGGTCACGGGCAACATCGCCGGCGTCGCGGGCGCGGCCGAGGAGACGGGTGCTGCGGCGAGCCAGGTTCTGGTCTCGGCCTCGGAACTGTCGCGCCAGTCCGAGCACCTGTCGGCGGAGGTGGCGCGCTTCCTGGATACCGTGCGGGCGGCGTGAGGACCATCGGCGTGAGGACCATCGGCGTGCGGCTCACGGGGCCCGGCGCGCCAACGACCGCCGCTCGGCTCGATCGCGTTTCATGGTTGCGGTCGTGGTCACTCCGTCGCCAGCGGCGGTGATGTCCGAGACAGGACGAGGCGCGGGGTCCGCCCCTCCCCGCGGGCGGGGAGAGGAGGAGCCCGCGCCGTTGCTTGTTCCGCCTGCGCCCTCGGCCCGGCCCCGCGCCCGCATGGGGGGAGCGCGAATCGCCTCTCGATCTCACGGCCAGACCGGGGCACCGTCGACCCCCGTGCTCTCCGGCAGGCCGCAGATCAGGTTGGCGTTCTGCACCGCCTGGCCGGCCGCGCCCTTGCCGAGATTGTCGATCGCGCCCATCGCGATCACCAGGTCGCGCTCCGGATCGGCCGCGTAGCTGACGAAGGCGAGGTTCGAGCCGGTCGCCCACTTGGTCTGCGGCGGCGCGTCGGTCACGCGGACGAAGGCCCGCCCCGCATAGAAGCGCCGGGCGGCGTCGAGGCACTCGGCCGTGGTGGCGCGGCCGCGGCAGACGATGGTGGCGAGGAGACCGCGGGTCATCGGCACCAGATGGGGCGTGAAGACCAGCCCGGCGGCGCTGCCGCCGCTCAACTGCGCGATCGTCGTCGCGATCTCCGGCATGTGGACGTGCTGGAGCAGGCCGTAGGGCACCAGGTTCTCGTTGCTCTCGGCATAGCCGAACCGGCTGTCGCCGCCGCCCCGGCCGGCGCCGGAGATGCCGGTCTTGGCATCGATCACGATGTGGCCGGGCTCGATCAGCCCGGCCGAGAGGAGCGGCGCCAGGGCGGTCAGCGTCGCGGCGGGGAAGCAGCCGGGATTGGCGACGCGGCTGCGGCCGGCGATCCGGTCCGGCCAGATGTCGGCCAGGCCGTAGGCCCATCCCTCGGCGTAGCGGTGGTCGCCGCCGATATCGACGATCTTCACGCTCGCGGGCACGCGCGCCAGCGCCTCGGCCGAGCGGCCGGTCGGCAGCGACGCGAACAGCACGTCGAGCGCCGGCAGGGAGGCGGGGTCCCACGGCTCGATCACCAGATCGGCGAGCCGGGCCGGCACGCCGGGAAAGCGGTCGACCAGGCGGAGGCCGGCGCTGCTCTCGCCCGCGGCGTAGACGAGGTCGAAGGACGGATGGCCGGCGATCAGGCGCAAGGCCTCGCCGCCGCCGAAGCCGCTGATTCCGACGATACCGACGCGGAGGGTCATGGACGTGTCTTCCTGGGTTCAGGGCAAAAGAAAACCCCCGGAGCCGGGGGCTGCGGGGGTTCTCGGGATTGCGGGCCGGGTCGCCTGGAGCGGGCGGGACTACCGTGAGGCCGTCACCGCGCGGACAGGACGCTGATCGACGCGCAGCCGGAAGGCCGCCGCTTCGAGGCGGCGTCGGCGTCGATCGCACAGGGTCCGAGTCCCGATCATCGGGCGGGACAGTGTCGCCGGTCCCCTCCCGCGTCAAGCGGAATGTCGGCCGCCCTCCGCACGGTCTGGCGGGCTCCCAGGTCGGCGGCTGCGCGGGGACGCCTATTCCGGTCCCAGCCGGAGATCCGGGTCGGTGAACCGGGAGGAAACCTGCGCGCAGGCGCCGTAGCGCTCGTTGGCGAACCTCGCCGGCTCGGTCAGGGTGGGAAACCGCGCCATTCCGTCCCGTCGTCCGACCGCCATGCGGCAGGTGCGGGCGCCGATGCCGACCGATCGGAACTCGATCATGTCCCGAAGCGCGCGGGGTCAGCCCGGCTGGGCGGCGGACGGGATCCAGGCCGACAGGATCTCCAGCACCGCCTGCACCGTGCCGGGATGATCCATCAGGAACGTGTGGTGACCCGGGACCGTGCGCCAGGTCTCGCCGGCGCCGAGCCGGGCGCGCTCCAGGCTGACCAGGCCGTCATGCGGCCTCGCGATCCAGGGGTGGAAGAACGGGATGAGCGCCCGCGTGCCCGCCACCACCGCCATCGGGCAGGCCGGCACCGGGATTGCCGCGGCGGCCCCTGTCCGTAGGTCGAGGAGGGCGGGGCCGAGCACCGCCCGCCCGAGCCGGAAGCGCGAGACGAGGTCCGCCGCCTCGCTGCCGCGGTTCGGCGTGCCCAGCATGACGAGGCCGGCGGCAGGATCGGCGGCGGCGAGGTGGCGGGCGACGAGCCCGCCCATCGAATGGCCGATGAGGACGATCGGGCCCTCGTTCCGGTCCCGGATCGCCGCCAGGGCGGGCCGCAGATGCTCGGCGCAGGCCGCGAGGCCAAGGCGACGGGACGGGTAGCCGAGGCTCTCGACCCGATACCCGGCCGCCCGCAGGCTTGCGGCGAGACGCGCCATGCTGGCCTGGCTGCGTCCCAGGCCATGAAGCAGCACCACGATCATGCGCGCCCCGGTCGGGAACGGCCGGAGCCGTCGAATGACATCGTCATGGTTTGAAAGGGTGGTGGGCGCACTAGGGCTCGAACCTAGGACCCGCTGATTAAGAGTCAGCTGCTCTACCAACTGAGCTATGCGCCCGTCGCCCGCGAGGACGAGAGGGGAACGGCCACCTACCGTTCCACTGGTGCCGGCCATCCTGTCGGAGCGCCGAAGACAGTTACCGCGAGAGTAACCGGGTTCTTGTGGTGGGCGCACTAGGGCTCGAACCTAGGACCCGCTGATTAAGAGTCAGCTGCTCTACCAACTGAGCTATGCGCCCGCTCTCACAAGAGCGCCTCCGGGGAAGCCACCAAACCGCCCCGGCGGTGAGGGTCGTTTAATGGGCCGGCGGAGGGCTGTCCAGCCCCGATGCCGCCGAGCCCTCGATTTTTTGCCGGCTCCCGCCCGGCTCCCCCGCGGCTTACTCGGCGGCGGCGTGCTGGGCGTGCAGGCGGCTGGCGCCGGCCTGCAGCTTGTTCAGGGCGGCGAGGTAGGCCTTGGCCGAGGCGACCAGGGTGTCCGGATCGGCGCCGCGGGCGGTGACGATGCGGTCGTCCTGGCGCAGGCGCACCGAGACCTCGGCCTGGGCGTCGGTGCCCTCGGTGACGGCGTGGACGTCGTAGAGCTCGAGCGCGGCCTCGTGCGGCACCAGGGCGTGGATGGCCTTGAACACCGCGTCGACCGGGCCGTTGCCGTCCGTCTCCTCGGTGACGATGCGGCCCTCGATGTCGAGGCGCAGCGTCGCCCGCTGCGGGCCGCGGGTGCCGGCGATCACCGTGAGCGAGACCAGCTTGATGCGGTCATGCGCGGTGGCCAGGTTCTCGTCGACCAGGGCCTCGATGTCCTCGTCGTAGACGTGCTTCTTGCGGTCGGCCAGCGCCTTGAACCGCTCGAACGCGTCCTGGAACTGGTTGTCGGACAGCCGGTAGCCCATGTCCTCGAGCTTCGAGCGGAAGGCGGCGCGGCCCGAATGCTTGCCCATCACCAGCGAGGTCTTGTGCACGCCGACCGATTCCGGCGTCATGATCTCGTAGGTGGTCTGGTTCTTCAGCATCCCGTCCTGGTGGATGCCGCTCTCGTGGGCGAAGGCGTTCCGGCCGACGATCGCCTTGTTGTACTGCACCGGGAAATGGGTGGCGCCGGCCACCAGCTTCGAGGCGCGCACCAGCTGGGTGGTGTCGATGCCGGTCTCGTAGGGCAGCACGTCGGCGCGGGTCTTGATCGCCATCACGATCTCCTCCAGCGCCGCGTTGCCGGCCCGCTCGCCGATGCCGTTGATGGTGCACTCGATCTGGCGCGCGCCGCCCTCGATGCCGGCCAGCGAGTTCGCCACCGCCAACCCTAAGTCGTTGTGGCAATGGACCGAGAACACCGCCTTGTCCGCGTTCGGCACCCGCTCGCGCACGGAGCGGAACATCGCCCGGTACTCGTCGGGCGTGGCGTAGCCGACCGTGTCGGGCAGGTTGATGGTGGTGGCGCCGGCCCGGATCGCCGCCTCGACGCAGCGGCACAGGTAGTCGATCGGGGTGCGGGTCGCGTCCATCGCCGACCACTCGATGTCCTCGACGAGGTCGCGGGCCTGGGCGACGGTCTTCAGGATGATCTCGACGACCTCGTCCTCGGTCTTGCGCATCTGGTGGGCCAGATGGATCGGCGAGGTGGAGACGAAGGTGTGGATGCGGCCGCGGCGCGCGAACTTCACCGCTTCGCCGGCCCGGGCGATGTCGGCGGGGATCGCGCGGGCGAGGCCCGCGATCACCGCCCGCTTCGAGCGCCGGGCGATCTCCGCCACCGCCTCGAAGTCGCCGTTGGAGGCGATCGGGAAGCCGGCCTCGATGATGTCGACGCCCATCGTGTCGAGCATCTCGGCCACCGCCAGCTTCTCCTCCAGCGTCATGGTGGCGCCGGGGCACTGCTCGCCGTCGCGCAGGGTGGTGTCGAAGATCAGCACGCGCTCGGCGGGGGAGGCGGTGCGGGCGGTCTGGTCGGTCATGGTCTGGCATCCTGGTACGCCCGGGAGGTCGCGTCACGACGGGGCGGCTTGGCGACGGGGCGGCTTGCGCTCGGAGGGTGTCTCGACTTTCAACCCCCAAGGGCCCAGGCGCACGCCCGGACGGCCCTCAGGGGCTGATAAGGAGAAGGAGGCCGCCGAGAAGGAGCGCGCGCGCCCGCGCCGCCGGGAGGGCGGTCGTCGGAAGCGTCAGCGGGGAGCCGGCATGAGCCACGGCTCGCGTCTCCTGAAGGGGTATGACCCAGTGCGAGGGCCGCCTGTGTAACGGCAGGCGCGCGCGATGACAAGCCGCGCCCGACGCTGCGTCGGCCCGCGATTGACCGCCCCGCCCGTGCTTGCCACAAGCTTGGCCTTACGTGTTCATCCCAAGGTGGAGTCGTCCCCGTGTCGCATTGGAAGCCCGGGCTCGCCGTCGCGGCCCTCCTCGCCCTCGCCGCCTGCCAGTCGAAGCCCGCGGTCCCGCCGCCGGCCGCCGGCCTCGGACCGGTCGCCGCGCTCCCCGCCGGGGCTCTGCCCGCCGGCACCGGCTGCGGCCCGGCCATCGCCCGCACCCAGGCGGTGGTCGACAGCGACGTCGCCACCGGCAACCTCAACGCCCCGGTCGGCAAGCGCTTCTCGGCCGACCTCGCCAACGCCTCCTCGGCCTGCGCCGCCGGCCGCGACGGCGAGGCCCTGCGCCTGCTGGCGGCCGCGAAGGCCCGTTACGGCTACCCGTAGGCTCCTACGGGACGAGCGCCCGGGCGGCTTGCTCCAGGTCGGCGATCAGGTCGCCGGCCTCCTCCAGGCCGGCATTGAAGCGGAACATCGCGCCTGTCGGGAGCATCGCCGGATCGCGGCGCGGATGGACCGGCAGCACCAGCGAGACGTGGCCGCCCCAGCTTTCAGCGACGCGAAACAGCAGAAGCGCGTCGACGAAGGCGTGGAGCCGCCCGGCCGGGAGGCCTTCGTCGAACGCGACCGTGAACAGGCTGTTTCCGGCGCCGAAATAGGCCTGGAAGCGCCCGTGATACGGGCTGTCCCGGCGCGTGGGGCTCAGGATTTGGGCCGCGAAGGCCTGGGTCTCGAACCACCCCATCAGCGCCGCCGCCGTCGCCGCGTGCCGGTCGAGGCGGGCCTTCGCGCCGTCGACCCGGTGGAACAGGCGGGTGCAGGTCTGGGGCGAGACCGCGCCGTGGCCGCTGATCCTGAGCTGCCGGCGCAGGCGGGCGAGGTCGGCCTCGCCGCGCGCGACCACGATGCCGCTCGGGGTGTCGCCGTAGCCGCCCTCGTACTTCGTCGTCGCCTGGATCGCCAGGTCGATGCCGTGGTCGAGCGGCCGGAAGCGCAGGTGGCTCGCCCAGGTGTTGTCCATCGCCGTCCGGACGCCCGCCGCCTCGGCCCGGGCCGCGATGCCGGCGATGTCGGGGATCTCGAACGTCCCGCTCACCGGCGCCTCGAGGTAGACCAGCGTGTCGCGGGGCGCGACGCGCTTGCCCGCCTGCGCCAGCAGGGCGCCGACCGCCTCGGCCGAGGCGCCGGCCGGATAGGTCAGGAGTTCGGCCCGGCCGGTCTCCGCCATGTAGCGCCAGGCCGGGAAGTAGATCCCCTCCGGAATCAGGACGAGCGTCGGCGCGAAGGCGTCGAGCACCGTCGCGATCGCCGCGAGGCCGGACCCGCAGACGATCGCACCGGCGCCGCCATGCAGGCCCGCGAACTTGGCGCCGACCGCGTCCGCCTCCGGCGACTGGACGACGCCGTACTCGGCGCCGCCATAGGGGGCGCGGCCCGCTGCGTCCGCCGCCTCGTAATCGCCGAGCGTCTCGAACCCGACGCTGCTCTGGCCGAGGGATCCGAGATCCGAGAAGGCCCGGGCATGGCCGAGGCCGCGCGGGTTGAGGTGGCCGCGCGATGCCGCGAGGTCGACGATCGGGCCATGGATGCGCCGCGTCGCCGGGGCGCACCCGGCCAGGAAGTCTGCGCGCCGCCGCACCTTGGCCTCGGCAGCGGAGGGGGCGACGGGGTCATGCGGCACGGGACGGCTCCATCTCGGGGCGGGTGACCGCCCTATAGCCGCAGGCCGCGCCGGGCGTCACGCCGATGCGCCGCACGGCCATCCCCTTCGCCTGCCGGAGCCCTAGATCGCACCGACACGGCCGACCGGAGCGACCACCCCCATGCAATCCCCGCCCGACAACCTCGACGCACACGCCCTCGGCCGCGCCGCCCCGGAGAAGGGCCTCGCCCGCGAGGCCTGCCCCTATGCCGAGGGCACCGAATCCCGCGAGCGCTGGCTGTCCGGCTACGACGAGGCCGTGGCGGCGGGGGCCGAGCCGGTGACCGGCGGCCTCAAGCGCGAACCGGGGCGCTGACCGGTCGGCATGGACGCGCGGATTCCCACCCACCCGACCCTCGACCGCAAGGCGGTCGGGGCCGTGGTCCTCGGCAACGCCCTCGAATTCTATGATTTCACCGTCTATGCCTTCTTCGCCAAGGCGATCGGCGAGGCGTTCTTCCCGGCCTCGGACGCGAGCCACAGCCTGCTCGCCTCCCTCGCCCTGTTCGGCGTCGGCTACGTCATGCGGCCGATCGGCGGCGCCCTGATCGGGGCGCTGGCCGACCGGGCCGGGCGCAAGCCCGCGATGCTCGTCACCATCGCGCTGATGGCCCTCGGCATGCTGATGCTCGCCGCCTGCCCGGGCTACGCCCAGATCGGCGGATGGGCGCAGGCCATCGTCATCGCCGGCCGGCTGATCCAGGGGCTGGCGCTCGGCGGCGAGGTCGGGCCCTCCACCGCCTACCTGCTGGAGGCGGCCCCGGCGCGGCACCGCGGCTTCGTCACCAGCTGGCAGATCGCCAGCCAGGGCTGCGCCGCCCTGTTCGCCGGTCTGCTGGCGACGGCGCTCGCGCTCACGGTCGGTGATGCCGCCATGGCGCAATGGGGCTGGCGGGCGATGTTCCTGGTCGGGCTCGCGGTGGTGCCGGTCGGCCTCGTGATCCGCAGCCACCTGCCCGAGACCGGCGGCGTTGCCGAGGACCCGCAGGCCGCGTCCTCGACCGCCGCGGTGATCCGCCGGCTGCTCGGCGAGCATGGCCGCCTCCTCGGCCTGACCTTCCTGGTCATCGCCGCCTCGACGGTCTCGAACGCGGTCGGCACCAACATGCCGGTCTATGCCGGCGCGACGCTCGGCCTCTCCGAGACCGCCGCGACCGCGGTGCCGATCGCGCTCGGCCTCGCCTCGGTCGCCTTCCCGCTGCTCGGCGGCTACCTCGCCGACCGGTTCGGCCGGCGCCCGGTGATGATCTGGCCGCGCGCCCTGATCCTGCTCCTCGCCGTCCCGGCCTTCGCCTGGCTGCTGCGGGACCCGAATGCGCTCGCCGTCTACGCCGTGACCTTCCTGCTCTCGGCCCTGTCCTCGATCAACGCCGCGGCGATCATCGTGGGGATTCCGGAATCGCTGCCGCGGGCGGTGCGCAGCTCCGGCCTCGCCATCGTGTACGCGCTGGCGGTCTCGATCTTCGGCGGCAGCACCAACTACGTCATCAACTGGCTGATCTCCGCCACCGGCGACCGGATGGCGCCGGCCTACTACCTCGCCGCCTTCAGCCTCGTCGGCACGGCGGCGGCGTGGCTGCTGCCGGAGACCCGCGGGCGGGATCTCGAGGCGGGGGAGGGGAGCCGGGGGTAGGGTGCCGAAACCCGTCGGGTCGACCGGCGCGCCCCTCACGATCGCCGTCGCCGACCCCCGAAACCCCCGAGCAGCACAGCCGCGGCCGTCGCCATCCCGGCGGCGATGCCGACGCTTGCCAGCGGGTGCAGGGTCGCCCGGGTATAGGCGCTCCGGCGCATCACCGGCACCGGCGGGTCGCCGCGCTCCTCGCCGGCCCGCACCGGGGCGTGCAGGGCACCCGCCGTGTCGCGCGGCGGCTCCGCCCGCTTCTGGAGCGCGATGATCGCCGGGGCGAGCTCGTCATAGGCGCCCGGGGCGAATTCCTTGCCCATCACGAACAGCTTGCCGCCGCCGCCGACGAAGATGTCGCGCTGCGGGTGCAAGGCGGCGTGCAGGATCGCGCGGGCGACCTCGTCGGGCGGGTAGATCGGCGGCGGCAGGGTCGGCTGGCGGTCCATGTAGTTGCGGGCGCGGTTCGGGAGCGGCGTGTCGATGGAGGCGGGCTTCACCAGCGTCACCGAGACCGGCGCGC
Organism: Methylobacterium terricola; assembly: GCF_006151805.1. Lineage (GTDB taxonomy): Bacteria > Pseudomonadota > Alphaproteobacteria > Rhizobiales > Beijerinckiaceae > Methylobacterium > Methylobacterium terricola. The sequence goes on from NZ_VDDA01000003.1 coordinate 512,520, forward strand.
CCTCGGCGATCAGCTCCATGCGCAGGGTGTCGGTAAAACCCTTCACCGCGTGCTTCGAGGCGGCGTAGAGGCCCTGGAACGGGAAGGCGAGGTCGGAGGCGATGCTGCCGACATTGATCAATGCGCCGCCGCGCGCCCGCAGGTGCTCGGCGGCGACGAGCGAGCCGTTCACCGTGCCCCAGAAATTGGTCCGGATCAGCCGCTCGTGGTCGTCCTGGGTGATCTCGCGCAACGGCCCGTAGACCGTGAGCCCTGCGACGTTGACCCAGGTATCGAAGCCGCCGAACGTCGCGATCGCCTTGTCGGCGACGGCCTGGACCTGCGCCCGATCACCGACATCCGCCGTCACGGCGACCGCGCGGGCGCCGAATGCCTCGGCCAGCCGGTCGAGCACGTCGCGGCTGCGGGCGGCCAGCACCACCCGGGCGCCGCGCTCGGCGGCCATGCGGGCGGTGGCGAGCCCGATGCCGCTCGACGCGCCCGTGACCACGATGACCTGCTCGCGCAGCGGCTTGTGTCGCATCGTCGAAACCCCGGCTTGGTGGAACTCGGCTGGCGCCGGGGTGACGTGCGAGGGAGCGAGTTGTTGCAACCTGTGCGCTTTCGCGCATCCGGGGCGGGTGGGCGCCGCGTGCCATGCCCGTGGCGGCGACGCCCCTGCCCGCCGGGCGATCGGTCGTGCCCTAGGCAATTGATTCGACCGAACTTTTCCAGGCGCCGGTATCCCCTTCGCGCCCGGACGCTCTAGCTCCGCCTCCTGTCGGTCGGACAACGACGCGCGAGCGGCCGGCATGCAGAGTACGGGTGACATGAGCATCAAGACCGCCGCCGCACAACGCTGGCGCTTCCTCGCCCCCGGCCGGCGCGTGCCGGGATCGCCGCTGGCGTTCCTCCTGCTCGCCCTCGCGGTCGCGACCGGCGGCTGGAACTACGTCGAGGGCGCCCGCAGCCGGGCCGAGGCCGACAGGCTCGGCCGGGTGATGGCGCTGAGCGAGCGGGTCCTGTCGACCATGAAGGACCTCGAGACCGGCCAGCGCGGCTACGTCCTGACCGGCCGCGACGATTACCTCGCCCCCTACGACACGGCGCTCGCCCGGCTCGACGGCGAGCTCACCGCCCTCGACGCCGTCACCCTCGACCCCGCCATCCGCGAGCGCCGGCGCCAGGTGGTCGCGGCCGAGCGGGACTACGCCGCCCGCGTCGTCTCCTTGCGCCGCACGGGGGGCCTGCCGGCCGCCACCGACCTGATCCAGACCGGCGAGGGCAAGCGGACCATGGATGCGGTGCGCACCCTGACCGCCCAGGTCCAGGACGGCGCCGGCGCCGAGCTGAAGCGCCTCGCCGAGGCCGATGCCCTGCGCTCGCCGCTCCTGCCGCTCGTCACCCTGGTCTCGGGCCTCGCGGCGGTGGGCCTGCTCGCCCGCCTCGCCCTGGTGCGCCGGCGCGAGAGCCAGCGCATGGCCGATCTTCTGGAGAGCGTTCTGGAGAACGCGCCGGTCGGCCTCGGCTTCCTCGACGGCGACCTCAACCTGCGCCACATGAACCGGGCGCTCGGCAACATGAGCGAGCGCGGCTTCGGCGCCGATGTCGGGGCGCCGATCTGGGCCTTCCTGCCCTCGCTGCGCGACGCGCTCGCCCCGAAGCTCGCCGCGGCCCGCGACCGCGGCCTCGTCACCGCCAATATCGAGGTCGGGGTGCCGGCCGAGAGCGCGCCCGGCGGCACCCGCTACTTCGAGGTGAGCTTCTTTCCCTTGCGCCGCCGCGGCCGCGGCCCCGAGAGCGAGCGGGCCGACGGCGTCGGCATCGTCATGGACGACGTGACGCTGGGCAAGATCGCCGAGCGGCGCCGGGCCGACAGCGAGGAGCGCTTCCGCTCGCTCACCGAGGCGACCTCGGCCATCGTCTGGACCACCACGCCGGACGGCGCGTTCCGCGAGGTCGCCTCGGAATGGACCCGCTTCACCGGCCAGTCGCCGGCCGAGGCCGCCGGGGCCGGCTTCCTGGCGGCGATCCATCCCGACGACCGCGAGGCGACGCGGGTGGCCTGGGAGCACGCCGTCGCCGGCCGCACGCTCTACACGATCGAGCACCGGCTTCGCCGCCACGACGGCGTCTGGCGCCACATGGAGGGCCGCTCGGTCCCGATCCTGGAGGAGGACGGCCGGGTGCGCGAATGGGTCGGCGCGCATGCCGACGTCACCGCCCGCAAGGAGGCCGAGCTGGAACTGGCCGCCGCCAAGGAGGCGGCGGAGGAGGCCAACCGGGCCAAGAGCCAGTTCCTCGCCAACATGAGCCACGAGCTGCGCACGCCGCTCTCCGCGGTGATCGGCTACTCGGAGATGCTGCAGGAGGAGCTGGAGGATCTCGGCGAGGAGAGCCTGCTCGGCGACATGCGCAAGATCGAGGCGAATGCCCGCCACCTGCTGGGCCTCATCAACGACGTGCTCGACCTGTCGAAGATCGAGGCCGAGCGGATGGAGGTCTATGCCGAGGATCTCGACGTCGCCGAGACCGTCCGGGAGGTCGCCACCACCGTCGACGCCCTGGTGGTGAAGAAGGGCAACCACCTCGACCTGCATCTCGGCGAGGGAGACGGCAAGGACTTGGGCCGGGCGCATACCGATGCGACCAAGCTCCGGCAATGCCTGATCAACCTGCTGAGCAACGCGGCGAAGTTCACCGAGGGCGGCACCATCACGCTCTCGGCCGCGCGCGAGCACCGCGAGGGCGGCGACCGCCTGCGCTTCACCGTCACCGATACCGGCATCGGCATGAGCGAGGAGCAGCTGTCGCGGCTGTTCCAGCGCTTCACCCAGGCCGACGCCTCGACCACCCGGCGCTTCGGCGGCACCGGCCTCGGGCTCGCCATCACCCGCGCCTTCGCCCGGATGCTCGGCGGCGAGATCACCGTCACGAGCCGGGTCGGGGAGGGCACGACCTTCACCCTGGAGCTGCCGGCGCTCTACGAGGAGCGCGATCCGGCCGAGCCGGGGCACGAGGACGGCCATCCCGTCCCCGACGCCCCGGCCGTCCCCACCGCCGGCTCCAACCTCGTCCTCGTCGTCGACGACGACCCGGCGACCCGCGACCTCATCGCCCGTTTCCTGCGCCGGGACGGGTTCGAGGTCGCGACCGCCGCCGACGGCCGCGCCGGCCTGGAGGCGGCGCGGCGCTTGCGCCCCCGCGTCGTCCTCCTCGACGTGACGATGCCCCGGATGGACGGCTGGGCCGTGCTGCGGGCGCTGCGCGCCGATCCGGATTTCGGCGCGATCCCGGTCATCATGGTGACGGTGCTCGACGAGCAGAACCTCGCCTTCTCGCTCGGCGCGACCGACTACCTGCACAAGCCGGTGGAGTGGGGCGCGCTGAAGGAGGCGATGGAGCGTTTCCGCCCGGCGATCCACGAGGGGCCGGTGCTGGTGGTCGACGACGACCCCGACGTGCGCGAGCGCATGACCACGATGCTGACCCGCGAGGGCTGGCGGGTGGCGAGCGCCGAGAACGGTCTCGCCGGTCTCGAGGCCGTCGGCGTGCGCAAGCCCGGCCTCGTCCTCCTCGACCTGATGATGCCGGAGATGGACGGGTTCGGCTTCCTCCGGGCCCTGCGCGACCGGCCCGAATGGCGCGACATCCCGGTCGTGGTGCTGACCGCCAAGGACATCACGGCGGAAGACCGCCGCCGCCTCGCCGGCCGCGCCGACCGGATCCTGCAGAAGGGCCATCTCGGCATGGCGGATCTGGCGGCGACCCTGCGCGGGCTGATGGGCGGGGGCGGGGAGGGGGCGCCCGTGGAGGGGCCGGATCGGGCGGTGGTGCCGTGACTTCTTGAGGATGCGTCGGCGATTGCGGATTCCGGGTTCTCGACGTCGTCGAGCCCCGGGATGACGTCGAGCGATGGAAACGAGCACGCAGGCTTGGTGCGCCGAACGGCAGGATTTGAGTCGATCAACCCCTGACCTGCCACCACGAGGACTGGTGACACCATGCTCGTCTACGGCGACGTCCGGCGCCAGGCCGATCCCCGCGCGGAAGCCGCCCGCCTGCGCGACGCCGTCGAGGCCGCGCGCGGCCTCGGCCCGGGCCTGGAGCGCCACGCCGCCCTCGTCGGCGCGCTGATCGCCGCGGGCGAACTCACCCAGGGCGTCGCGGATGCGGCGTTCGAGGCGACCGGTCGCGACGGGCGGGACGGCGCGGCGGCTCCGCTCACCGCCCTCCTCGTCCGCCTCGCCGGCGCCGTCTGGGACTCCTGGCGGGGCGGCTTCGCGCAGGCCGAGCTTCCGACCCGGGACGGGATCGCCCGGGCCTGCGCTCACCTCACCCCCGCCCGGGTCGAGATCCGCCTGCCCGAGGGCTTCGCCTTCTATGCCGTTTATCCGGAGGCCTACGCGGCGGCCGCCGCCGCGTCGGGGCTCGGGGCCGGCGCGACGGTGATCGGCCTGCGCAGCATCGGCACGACGCTCGGGGCGATGACCGCCGCCGGTCTCGGCAGCATCGACCTCGTGACGCTGCGGCCCAGCGGCCACCCGTTCCGGCGCGAGCTGCGCCTGTCGGACAGTTTGCGCGACACCCTGACCCCGGCACGCCGCGTCGCGGTCGCTGACGAGGGGCCGGGCCTCTCGGGCAGTTCCTTCGGTGCGGTGCTCGGGCTCCTGGACGAGCGGGGCATTCCGGCCGAGAGCGTCGCCCTGTTCCCGAGCCATGACAATTCGCCGGGCCACGCGGCGGCGGACGAGACCCGCCGGCTTTACGCCCGGGCCCGGCGCCACGTCCGCACCGTCGACGACCTGATCCTCCGGGCCGAGCGGCCGGAGCATCGCCTTCGGACCTGGCTCGCCGCGCTCGTCGGGCCGCTGACGGCGCCGCTCGCGGAGGTCTCGGGCGGGGGCTGGCGCGCCCACCGTTACGACGATCCGGGCGACTGGCCGCCGGCCCACCCGATGCAGGAGCGCCGCAAATTCCTCGCCCGCACCGCGCGCGGGATCTGGCTCGCGAAGTTCGTCGGCCTCGGGCACGAGGGCGAGCGGAAGGTCCGGCGTGCCCGGGCGCTGCACGCCGCCGGCTTCAGCCCGGAGGTCGCCGGGTTCTGCCACGGTTTCCTCGTCGAGCGCTGGATCGAGGGGGCGACGCCCCTCGACCCCGCCCGCTACGATGCGCAAGCCCTCGGCGAGCACGTCGGCCGCTATCTTGCCCACCGGGCGAAAATCTTCCCCGGCGAGCCCGGATGCGGCGCCTCCCTCGATGCCCTGTGGGAGATGGCACGCCACAACGCGACCGAGGCCCTGGGCGAGGAGGCGGGCCGGGCGATCGATCGATGGCGCGCCGCGCTGCCGGGCTTTGCCGCGCAGGTGCGGCCGGTCGAGACCGACAACCGCCTGCATGCCTGGGAATGGCTCGTGCTGCCGGATGGCGTCCTCCTGAAGACCGACGCGGTCGATCACCACGCCGCGCACGACCTCGTCGGCTGCCAGGACAGTGCCTGGGACGTCGCCGGCGCCGCCATCGAGCTCGGCCTCGTCGGCGAGGCGGGCCGATCCTTGCGCGCCGTCCTCGCCCGGCAGACCGGCCGTGCCGTCGATCCGGCCTTCGTCGCGTTCCTGGAGATCGCCTACGCGGCGTTCCAGCTCGGCGCGGCGACGATGGCGGGCCATGCCGCCGGCGCGGACGAGCAGCCGCGGCTCCGGGCGGAGGTCGCGCGCTACCGCGCCCATCTCGCCTCGCGGCTCGGCGTCGCGGCTCCGCGCTGACGCTTGGCGCCCTACTTAGACGCTCATGATCCTGCTTCGCCATGGCCAGAGCCAGTTCAACCTCCACTATCACGCCACCGGCGTCGATCCCGGCATCGTCGATGCGCCGCTGACGCCGCTCGGGCACGAGCAGGCCGAGGCCGCCGCCCACGCCCTGGCTGGGGAGGGCCTGCGGCGCATCCTGTGCTCGCCCCTGACCCGCGCCCTGCAGACGGCGACCCCGGTCGCCGCCCGGCTGAACCTGCCGATCCTGGTCACCCCGGCGGTGCGGGAGCGGCGCGGCGCCAGCTGCGACATCGGCACATGCCGGACCGATCTCGCCCGCGCCTGGCCGCATCTCGATCTCGCCCATCTCGACGAGGTCTGGTGGCGGGGCGAGGGGGAGGAGGATCTGGAGGCCGACGACGTCTTCGCGGCCCGGACCGCGTCCTTCCGGGCCGGGATGGCCGCCGATCCCGACTGGGCCCACACCCTGGTCGTGTGCCACTGGGGCTTCATCTCGGCCGTCACCGGCCGCGACCTCGCCAATGGCGAGTGGGTCCGCTGCCGGATGGACGAGGGCGGGCGACTGGCCGCCGTGGCGGGATGAAGAGGGAAGTCGAGGAGCGAGTTCGCCGGCCCCGCTGACCGAAGGAAAGCTTGGCCGCGACGGGGCGGGGCAGAGTGCCGCCCCTTTTCGCCGCTCGTCAATCTCGCGGTTCGTTGATCTTGCGGCTGCATCGGCCTATGCATCGGCCCCATGCAGCTCCCCGCTCTCGCCGACCGCTCCGTGGCTCCCCCCGTGGTTCCCTCCGCGCGTCCCTTGGCCTGCCCGTCGCCGCGGGCCGGACGGGCGGCGCCGTTCCTGCCGATGAGCCGCGCCGAGATGGCGGCGCTCGGGTGGGATGCCTGCGACATCGTCCTGGTGACCGGCGACGCCTATGTCGACCATCCGAGCTTCGGCATGGCGATCATCGGCCGGCTGCTCGAATCGCAAGGGTTCCGGGTCGGCATCATCGCCCAGCCCGACTGGCAGTCGGCGGAGCCGTTCAAGGTTCTGGGCAAGCCGAAGCTGTTCTTCGGCGTGACCGGCGGCAACCTCGATTCGATGGTGAACCGCTACACCGCGGACCGCCGCTTGCGCCACGACGACGCCTATACGGCCGGCGGCGAGGGCGGAAAGCGGCCGGACCGCTCGACCATCGTCTACACGCAGCGCTGCCGCGAGGCCTTCAAGGACGTGCCCGTCATCCTCGGCGGCATCGAGGCCTCGTTGCGCCGCATCGCCCACTACGATTACTGGTCGGACAAGGTACGCCGCTCGATCCTGGCGGATGCCAAGGCCGACCTGCTGATCTACGGCAATGCCGAGCGCGCCGTGGTCGAGGTCGCGAACCGGCTGGCCGCCGGCGAGGCGCCGCACGAGATCGATTCGGTGCGCGGCGTCGCCCTGTTCCGCCGGGTGCCCGAGCACTTTTCGGAGTTGCCCGCCGACGACATCGATTCCGCCGACGAGGCCGCGTCCCGCAAGCCCGGCGACACCGTGATCCGGCTGCCCGCCTATGACGTGGTCAAGGACGACAAGGAGGCCTATGCCCGCGCCTCGCGCGTGCTGCACCGCGAGGCCAATCCCGGCAACGCGCGCCCGCTCGTCCAGCGTCACGGCGACCGCGACCTGTGGCTGAACCCGCCGCCGATCCCGCTCACCAGCGACGAGATGGATGCGGTCTACGACCTGCCCTACGCCCGCGCGCCCCACCCGTCCTACGGCAACGCCAAGATCCCCGCCTGGGACATGATCAAGTTCTCGGTGACGATCATGCGCGGCTGCTTCGGCGGCTGCACCTTCTGCTCGATCACCGAGCACGAGGGCCGGGTGATCCAGAACCGCTCGGAGGGCTCGATCCTGCGCGAGATCGAGCTCATCCGCGACAAGACCCCGGGCTTCACCGGCGTGATCTCGGATGTCGGCGGGCCGACCGCCAACATGTACCGGATGGCGTGCAAGGACCCGAAGATCGAGGCGGCGTGCCGGCTGCCCTCCTGCGTCTTCCCGGACATCTGCCCGAACCTCAACACCTCGCACGACGACCTGATCCGGCTCTACCGCAAGGTGCGCGAGGTCGAGGGCGTCAAGAAGGTGATGGTCGCGTCGGGCGTGCGCTACGACCTCGCGGTCAAGAGCCCCGAATACGTCAAGGAACTGGTGACGCACCACGTCGGCGGGCGCCTCAAGATCGCGCCCGAGCATACCGAGCGCGGGCCGCTCGACCTGATGATGAAGCCGGGGATCGGCACCTACGACCGCTTCAAGGAGATGTTCGACGAGGCCGCCAAGCAGGCGGGCAAGAAGTACTACCTGATCCCGTACTTCATCGCGGCGCATCCCGGCACGACCGACGAGGACATGCTGCACCTCGCGCTCTGGCTCAAGAAGAACGACTACCGCGCCGACCAGGTCCAGACTTTCCTGCCGTCGCCGATGGCGACCGCGACGGCGATGTACCACACCGAGGTCAACACGCTGAAGGGCGTGCGGCGCGGCGGCAGCGAGCCGGTCGAGGCGATCAAGGGCCTGCGCCAGCGCCGGCTGCACAAGGCGTTCCTGCGCTACCACGACCCCGAGAACTGGCCGCTGCTGCGCGAGGCTTTGCGGGAGATGGGCCGCGCCGACCTCATCGGGCCGCGGCCGGACCAGCTCGTGCCGCTCTCGCAGCCGCCGGGCACCGGCCTGGGCAAGGGCCAGCCGGGCAAGGGCCAGCCGGGAAAGGGCCAGCCGCGACCCACCTACCGCCCGGGCGGTGGCGGCCAGCGTTTCACCACCAAGGGCGTGCCGATCAGGAAGTGATTCGCGCCCCCGGCCGGCGGAGGGGGCGAGGGCGCCGTCCGCGTCCCGGCCCTCGGCCTTTCGTCGCATCGGCGATGCGCCTTTTTTCCTTCGTGCGTGATAAAATCGTGGGAGAGTCATTCCCGCCTGCGTTACAAGGCCGGACCGACAGCCCTAACGCCTGATGCCCGTTCCGCCCCTGCCCGCCCTCGTCCACGATCCCGACCGCCTCGCGGCCCTCGCGGGCCTCGACCTGCTCGGCACGCCGCCCGAGGCGGAATTCGAGGACATCGTGCATCTGGCCTCGATCCTGTGCGAGACGCCGGTGGCGCTGGTCAGCCTCGTGGCGGGGGACCGCCAGTGGTTCAAGGCGAGGGTCGGCTTCCCGCCCTGCGAGACCGCCCTCAACGCCTCGGTCTGCGCCTACACCCTGGCCGAGCCGGACCTGCTCACCATCCCCGACCTGACCGTCGATCCGCGCACGCGGGACAACCCGCTGGTCACGGGCGAGCCGTTCATCCGCTTCTATGCCGGGGTCCCCCTGCATGCGCCCGACGGGCATGTGCTCGGCAGCCTCTGCGTGATCGACCACGCGCCGCGGCCCGACGGGCTGTCGGCCCGGCAGGCGGACGGCTTGCGACGGCTGGCCCGGCAGGTAACGACGGTGCTGCGCGAGCGCAGGCTCGCCCTGGAGATGCGCCAGGCCCGCGACGCCCTGCGGCTCTCCGAGGAGCGGCTGTCCTTCGCGTTCGAGGCGGCGGGCAGCCTCGGGTGGTGGGATTGGGACATCCAGGGCGACCGGCTCTATGCCGGGGAACGCTTCGCCCGCATGTACGGCGTCGATCCCGACCTCGCGGCGCGGGGCGCGCCGCTCACCGCCTTCGTCGCGGGCATCCACCCCGACGACCGGTCATGGGTCGGCGAGCGCATCCAGCACGCCGTCGCGACGGCCGGCGCGTTCGGCGAGGAATATCGCCTGCGCGATCCCGATGGCGGCGTGATCTGGGTCCAGGCCAGCGGCCGGTGCTTCCACGACGGCGACGGCAGACCGCTGCGCTTCCCCGGCGTCGCCGTCGACATCACCGCCCGCAAGGCGGCGGATGCCGCCCGCTTCGCCGGCGAGGCACGGCTGAAATCGGTGATGGAGACCGTGCCGGTCGGGATCCTGCTCGCCGACGCTCCCTCCGGGCGCATCCTGATGGGCAACCGGCGGCTGGCCGAGATCCTCGGCCACAGCACCCTCTACGCCTCGTCCAGCAACGCCTACGGCGAGTTCGTCGCCTACCACGCCGACGGCAGGCTGGTGGAGGCGCAGGATTACCCGCTGGCCCAGATCGCCGGCGGCCGGAGCAAGCGGGCCGCCATCGAGGTGCAGTACCAGCGCCCGGACGGCGAGCGGCGCTGGATCGCGATTTCCGGCGAGGCGATCGAGGACGAGCAGGGCGCGACGGTCGGCGCGGTGGTCGCGGTCAGCGACATCGGCGACCGCAAGGCGGCGGAAGCGCAGCAGGACATCCTCAACCGCGAATTATCGCACCGGCTGAAGAACACCCTGACGCTGGTCCAGTCGATCGCGTCGCAGACCCTGCGCAACGCCCCCAGCCTCGACGCTGCCCGCGATGCCCTGGCGGCGCGGCTGGTCGTGCTCGGCAAGGCGCACGACATCCTGCTGGCCGGGCAGACCGACTCGGCCTGCGTCGACCGGGTGGTGCAGGAGGCGTTGGGCCTGCACGACGACACCGGCCGCCGCTTCCGGGTCACCGGCCCGAGCCTGTTCGTCGGTCCGTCGGCAGCGCTCTCCCTCGGGCTGATGCTGCACGAACTGGCGACCAACGCCCTGAAATACGGGGCGCTCTCGGTGCCGAACGGCTGCGTGACCGTCGACTGGACGGTGGAGGGCACGGGCGCGGTGGCCGAGTTCCGGCTGGACTGGCGCGAGCAGGGCGGCCCGCCGGTGACGCCCCCGACCCGCAGGGGGTTCGGCTCGCGGCTGATCCAGCGCGGCCTCGCCGGCGGCGACGTGGCGTTGCGCTACGCCGTCGAGGGCGTGCGCTGTACCCTGAGCGCGCCTCTCGCAGGGTTGCGCGTCGACCTCTGACCTGACGCACCCTGTCACGCCCGCCGCACCCGGCGCCGGACCGTGCGGGTGGGCACGGCCCCCCAGCGGGACTTGTACGGCTCGTCGCCGCGCAGGAAGTGGAACTCTCCGGCACCGCAATCGGCGGCCGCCTCGATCAGGCAGGCGAAGGCCAGGGTGCCGAAGCTCTGGCCGGGGACGGTCATGTCGACGGCGTTGATGTAGGAGTGCCAGCGCGCGCCGTCGGCGAGGCCGTACAGCACGGCGACGATCCGGCCGGCCTGGCGCACCACCGCGATGCGCAGGAGGCCGGCCTCCGCCAGCCCCGGCGCCGCCGCGCGGTGGAAGGCCCGGATCCGGGGATCCGCCAGCACGCCGGGCTGCCCGTCCCGTGCCCAGCGGGCGCCGTGAAGATCGAACAGGGCGTCGAGCGCCCCGTCGATCTCGTGCGCCTCCACCAGCTCCTCCCGGACATCGCCGAGCGACGCGGCGCGGTGGCGGTCATGCACGACCTTGCGGCGCTGGCTGCGGGTGAGACCGTCGAGCGGCGAGCCCCGGCGCGGCAGGGCTAGCACCGGGCAGGTCTCCGCCGTCTCGTCGGTCGCCGTCCAGCCGGCGGGCGGCGGGGTGAGCAGCGGCGAATCCGGGCGCAGGTCGGGCAGCAGCACCTCGTCGAAGGCCTCGGGAGACCTGAGGATCGCCGGCCACAGCCGCTCCGGCGCCGTGCCGGGGGTCAGCAGCGCGTCGCAATAGTCGCTGTGGCCGGCCCCGACCGGCACCAGCCGGCGCGTCCCGGCATCGTCCCATACGAAGAGCGGCAGCGCCGCCGCGAGCCGGCCGTCGGCGTCGCGGATCTCGGCGTCGTATCGCGGGCCGCCGCCGAGATGGGTCCACCACGCGTCGAGCCAGGCCGGCGACTGGAACGGCGTCGCCCGCGGATCGGACCGCCACAGGGCCCAGTGCTCGTCCGGCGTCACGCCGGCCGCCTCAGCTGGAAGCCGTGCGCGTCCCAGATCGCGAAGGGCCGCTCGCCGGCGCGCAGCACGGCGAAGCCGGTCTCCGCGGCGAGCGCCCGCGCCTCGGCGACGTCCCGCTCCGGATCGCCGCGATACGACCAGTTGAACACGACGAGGTCGCCGCCGGGCGCCAGCGCCCGGGCCGCCTCGGCCAGGAACGGCCGGACGGCGTCGGCGGCGACGAGGTAGGGCAGGCTGTCGGCCGCGACGATGAGATCGACCGTGCCATCCGCTACGGGCAAGCGCCGCGCGTCGCCCTGCACGAACCGGACGGTCGCGCGCGCTCCCGCCCGCCGCCGCGCCTCGGCGACCATGCCGGCGGACACATCGAGGCCGAGGATGGCCTCCCCCCCGTCGGCGAGCGCGAGGGCGACCCGGCCGATGCCGCAGCCGACATCCAGCACCCGGCCCGCCGCCCCCGGCGCCCAGGCGCGGAGCACGGCGACGAGCTCGGCGGTCGCAGCGGCGAGCTCCTCCGGATCGCCGAGGGAGTAGAAGGCGACGCCGGCCTCCGGCGCCTCGGCGGCGAGACGGTCGAACAGGGCGGCGGTCTCGGACAGGAGATCGGTACCGGCGGGCCACAGCCCGGACCGGGCGAGGCGGCCCAAATCCGGCAGGCGGCCGGCATGGCGCGCCGCCAGCCGGGCGAGCGCGGCGAGCGGTGCCGAGCCGGGATCGTCCGCGGCGCGGCGCGCGAGGGTATCGGCCTCCACCGCCTCGCCCGCGAGCAGCAGGCGCGACAGCGCGATCTGCGGCGAGATCTCGCTCCGCCGGCACAGATCGAGGATCGTGTCGCGACTCGTGGGGTCGTCGGTCATCCCGCCTGCTCCCTCCACGACGGGAGATAGGCCGGGGCCCTGCGGTGTACAGGGTGGGGGTACTTTGCCGGGCTGCCGTATCGGTCTTAACCTGGGTCAACGCGGCGGGCAGGTCGCACCGCGCCCCGGGGAACCGCGGCGGTACCCCGGGCACTATGACGGTTGCGGGCGGTGCGCCCGTCCCGCTCCGATCGTCTCCCCCCCTTCCATGCCCGCCGGAGTGCCATGCCCGATCCGACCTCGCCCGACCGTCCGGCCGCGTCGCGGGACCTCGCCCTGGTGCTCGCCGGCGGCAACGCCCTCGGCGCCTATCACGCGGGCGGCTACGAGGTGCTGCAGGCGCGTGGGCTCGAGCCGGACTGGATCGTCGGCGCCTCGATCGGCGCGGTCACCGCCGCGATCATCGCGGGCAACCCGCCGGAGGACAGGGTCGCCCGCCTGCGCGAGTTCTGGGACGAGACGACCCAGCACACCGCGCCGAGCGTCACCGACTTGGTCAAGCCGCGCCAATATTACAACGCCCTGCACGCCGCCCTGACCCTGGCCTGGGGCCGCCCCACCATCTTTCGCCACCGCCTGCCGGGGCTCTGGTCGGCGCTGCCGTGGATGCCGAACGACGTGGCCCTGTTCGACCACTCGCCCCTGCGCGCCACCCTGGAGCGGCTGGTCGATTTCGACCGGCTGAACCGGGGCGGTCCCCGCGTGACCATCGGCTGCGTCGACATCGCCACCGGCGAGGAGGTGTACATCGATACCGCGCACCAGGCGATCCGCCCCGAGCACATCCTCGCCAGCACCGCGATCATCCCGGCCTTCGCGCCGGTGGAGGTGGACGGCCGCCTGCTCTGCGATGCCGGCTACACCAACAACCTGCCCCTCGACCCGATCTTCGCGACCGAGCCGGAGCGGGATCTGGTCTGCATCGCCCTCGACCTGTTCGCCCTGGCCGCGCCCCGCCCGGCCTCGCTCGACGCCGTGCTGGAGCGGGCGAACGACCTGATCTTCGCCAGCCCCGGCCGGCGCACCATCGCGGCGCTGGAGCGGGAATACGCCCTGCGCCAGCAGCTCGACCCGGACGGGCCGGCCGTCACGCTGCTCCACATCGCCTACCGGGCCGAGGCCGACCAGCTCGCGGCGAAGAGCTTCGACTTCTCGCCCTCCTCGATCCGCGACCGCTGGCGGGCCGGCGCCCGCGACGCGGGCCGCGGCGCCGACCGGCTCGAAGGGCATCATGAGACGGGGCGGCGCTTCACCCCTCTGACGCTCTCCTCACCGGATCCGACCCATGGACGATCGGACACGTAATACTGGCGCAACAAACCTCCGCCAATATGAGAGGTGGACGATGAAATTTAGGGGTCCCATCTTCATTGATGTATTCAATCTGCATCATTTCGATGAGAGCGATCCCTCCCCGTGCTGTATCGGTTGCGTAGGCGTACGACTTCCCCTGCATCGAGAAGGCTCAACGCGATGATGGCTCAGGCACGGCGTAAGGTCGATTGTTCGCAGGACACGACCGCCGAGGCGATCCGGTCGCATGTCAGGGCGCGGCTCGAGCGGCTGGCCGCCGCGCTCAAGGGCGGCGCGGAGTAACCGGCCCCCCTCGGGCGGGGCCGAGGGGGGGTGAGGCTCACGCCCCGTCGCGCGGCTCGAACGGATCGGCGACGATCGGCCAGAGGGGGCGGGCGGCCTTCGGCAGCCTGAGGGCGGCGAAATCGGGATTGGCGCTGCCCGGCACCGCGACGTAGTGGATGCGGTCGGCCCGCGGCGCGAAGGCCGCGTTGAAGTGCTGGGCCGACTTCACGAACACGGTGGCGTAGTCGTTTAGGGATACGCCGAGCTGCTCGAACGCCTCGGGGTGGAAGACCTGGGTGCGCAGTGTGTTCAACAGGATGTGCAGCCCTCCCGCCTCGACGAGCACGCAATCGCCCATCGGCTGCTTGCCGTTGCCGTAGGTCTGGATCGCGTCGGTCCGGATGCCGAGCACCCGGACGTTCAGGTCCACCGGCTCGCCCGACATCGGGCCGGTCTTGCCGCCGATGCGCAAGGGCAGGCGCGCGCCAGCACCGGCCTCGCGGCAGAGCCGCACCGCGACCGGATCCCAGAAGCTGCCGATGATGCATGCCGTCGCGCCGGCCTCGACCAGGGCGCGCAGCAGGAAGGTCGCATCGCTCGCCGAGCCCGCCCCGGCATTGTTCGACACGTCGGCCAGCACCGTCACGCCCGCCTGCGGCGCCAGGGCGACGCCGACCGCCTCGTCGAGGGTCATCAGCCGGTCGGTCGTCGCCTCGCGCATCTCCCACAGCTCGCGGGCGAGCGCGTCGGCCTTGCGCCGGGCGAGGTCTGGATCGCCGTCGGTGACCGCCACCACCTTGGCGCCGACATCCGGGATGTCGGCCCAGGGAAAGCCGTGGGCGAGCGACAGCGACAGGATCCCGTCCCGCCCCTCCGCCGCGCTCATCCGGTCGACGAAGCCGCGGGTCGGCTGGTTCGGCGTGCGCCACACCGCCAGCATCCGGCAATCGGCCACCGCGATGGTCGGCCGGGTGCGGCCGGCCCGGGCGTCGTCGCAGAGGCGGAACAGGTCGCGCGCCCGGTCGTCGACGTCGATATGCGGGTATTCCTTGTAGGTCAGCAGCACGTCGGAGGCCGCCACGATCCGGTCGGTGAGGTGGCAATGCAGGTCGAGCTCGACCCCGATCGTGACCGACGGGCCGACGATCTCCCGCGCGGCTGTGACGAGCTCGCCTTCGCAATCATCCTGCGCGTCCGCGATCATCGCGCCGTGAAGGTTGAACAGCACCAGATCGACCGGGCCGGCGGCCTTGAGGTCGCTCAGCACGCGGTCGCGCAGCTCCTCCCAGACGTCCTGGCGCGTCGGCCCGCCCGGCGGCGCGAAGGCCGCCAGGCTCTGCACCACCTCGTAGCCGGCCGCTTCGCCGAGCGTGCGCCAGACCTTGAGCGGTCCGGCGAACCAGTGCTCCGAGCGCCGCGAGGCGTCTGTCTCGACGAAGAGGTCATCCACGAAGGCGGCGCGTCCGGTCGGGATCGGCGAGAAGGTGTTGGTCTCGGTGCCGATCGCGGCGATGAAGAGCTTCACGGGTGGGTCTCCTGGCTGGAGATTTCTGGACGAACAGAAGCGGTGAACCGGCGTTGCGCATGCCCTCCGGGTCATCCTGGCGCGCGCCCAAGGCGAGGACCCGGGATCCATGACCGCGGACGGTGCCGGACGAAGCGACGGCGTTCCGTCTTTGCCCGCCATCGTCAGCGGTTGTGGAGCCCGGGTTCCGCGGCGCGGCCCCGGGATGACGTCGAGGGTGTCGCGGACGTCCGACGATCAGGCGGGCGCGTGGCCGCTCATTCCCGCCGCCACGTGCACCCCCGGCCGAGCCCCGTCGTTCCACTGCCCCCCGATCGCCCGCTCGACCTGCGCGGCGAGCTGCAGCAGCAGCCCGTCCTGGCCCTGGCGCGCCTGGGCCTGGATGCCGAGCGGCAGGCCGTGCTCGTTCCAGGCGAGCGGCATCGACAGGGCCGGCAGGCCGCACAGATTGGCGAGCGGCGTATAGGCGAAGTTGCGCCACAGGTTCTCGAACCAGGCGTAGACCGACGGCTCGTCGCTGATCGTCAGGTACTCGGTGGTGCCGACCTTCGGCGTCGGCAGGGCGGTGATCGGGGTCAGGATGATGTCCCACTCCTCGAAGAAGGCGCCGAAGCCCCGCGCCGTGGTGTTGAACGTCGCCTGCATCGCCGTGCGCTCGGTGTAGGTGGCGTGGCGCCCGGCCTCCCAGATCCGGATGTTCATCGGCTCGACGAGGTCTTCCGGCGGCCGGTCGAGGCCCTTGGCGGCGATCAGCCCGTTGATGGTCTGGGCGAAGTTGGTGATGTAGCACGTCGTTTGCGCCCGGAAGGCGGCCGGCAGGTCGACGGCCGGCAGCGCCCAGTCGACGTGGTGGCCGAGCCCTTCGAGGAAGCGCCCGATCCGCTCCAGCTCGGCGACGTGATGCGGCACGGCGCTGTACTCGCCCCATTCGTGCGACAGCGCGATGCGCAAGGACCCCGGATCGCGCCCGATCAGCGTGGCGTAGGGCTCCGGCGCGGTCCAGTACGGCATGAACTCGCCGGGCGCGGCCCCGCGGCATTGATCGACGAAGGTCGCGGTGTCGCGCACGCTGCGCGACTGGCAGCCCTGGATCGACACGATGCTGGTGAGATCCGACCCGTAAGGGGCGATCGAGAACACGCCGCGGGAGGGCTTGAGCCCGAGATTGCCGTTGACGCCGGCCGGGATGCGGATCGAGCCGCCCCCGTCGGTCGCATGGGCCATCGGCACCACGCCCGAGGCCACCGCCGCCGCCGAGCCGGCCGAGGAGCCGCAGGTGGTGTAGTCGAGATGCCACGGGTTGCGGGTGACGTAGACCGCCGGGTTCTCGGCCGAGCTGCACACGCCGAATTCCGGCGTGGTGGTGCGGCCGATCAGGTTGAGCCCCGCCCGACGCATCCGGCCCGTGAGGTGGCTGTCGCTCGTCGCGCGGTTGCCGCGCATCAGCAGCGAGCCCATCTCCTGCAGCCGGCCCTTCAGGGTCGGCCCGAGATCCTTCATCAGGAACGGCACGCCCGCGAAGGCGCCCCCGACGTCGGTGCCGTCCCGGGCCGGGTCCGCGATGCACTCGTCGAACAGCTCGATCACGGCGCTGGTCTGCGGGTTCGTCAGCGCCACGCCGGAAGCCGCCTGGGCGGCGAGCTCCGCCGCGGTGACCTCCCCGGCGCGCACCCGCGCGGCGAGCGCGCAGGCATCGTGCTGCGCCCATTCCTCCCAGCTCATGGCGAGGGTCATTGGATCGGTCCTGTTCTGGTTACGCGTAGAAACTGTCCCGTCGCTTCAGGATGAAGCGCGGAACGTCTCCTCTCCCCGCGGGCGGGGAGAGGGCTGCGCTCCCGTCCAGGGAGTGCGGCGAGCCAGCGGGGCGAGGATGAGGGGGTGTTTCCGGAGGCGCCCCACTCGTCGGGACCCCCTCGCCCTCGCTCCGGCCTCACCTCCGCTCGCCGTGGCCCCTGAACGGGAACACGGCCCTCTCCCCGCCCGCGGGGAGAGGGGGAACCCGTATGGGCGGCATCACGCGGGCACCGCCTCGGCGGTCGGCTCCACCCCCCGCCCGAACTCCCGCCCCGGCGCCGCCTCGATCAGGGCCCGCGTATAGGCCGCTTTCGGCCGGGCGAAGACCTCCGCGGTCGGACCCTCCTCGACGATGCGGCCGCGCTGCATCACGATCAGCCGGTCGCAGATCTGCGCCGCCACCCGCAGGTCGTGGGTGATGAACAGGATCGCGAGGTCGAAGCGGCGCTGCACGTCGTCGAGCAGCGCGAGGACTTGGCGTTGCACCGAGACGTCGAGGGCCGAGACCGCCTCGTCGGCGATCAGGATCTCGGGTTCCATGGCGAGCGCCCGGGCGAGCGCGATGCGCTGGCGCTGGCCGCCGGAGAACTGGTGCGGGTAGCGGGCGAGCGCCGCGGGATCGAGCCCGACGAGGCTCATCAGCTCGCGCGCCCGCGCCGTCGCCGCCGCGGGCGACGTGCCGAAATTCACCGGCCCCTCGACGATCGACGCCCCGACCGTGCGGCGCGGGTTGAGCGAGCGGAACGGGTCCTGGAACACCACTTGGATTGTCCGGCGCAACGGCCGCAACCTGCGCTCGGGCAGGCGGGCGATGTCCTGATCGCCGACCATGATCTGCCCCTCGCTCGGGGCGATCAGCCGGGCGATGCAGCGCGCGACCGTCGACTTGCCGGAACCCGACTCGCCGACGATGCCGACGGTCTCGCCGCGCCGGATCCTGAGGGCCACGTCGGCGGCGGCCTGGACGGTGCGGGTCCTCGCGAACAACCCGCCGCTGCGGTAGCTCTTGCCCAGGCCCGCGGTCTCGAGCGCCAGCGCCCCTTTCGGGGCCGGGCGCGTCGCCGGCGTCATCGTCGGCACCGCGGCGATCAGCATCTTCGTGTACGAGTGCTGGGGGTTGCCCAGCACCTGGGCCGCCGGCCCCTGCTCGACGATGCGGCCGCGCTGCATCACCACGACCCGGTCGGCGATCTCGGCCACCACACCGAAATCGTGCGTGATGAACAGGACGCCGGTGCCGCGCCGCGCCTGCATCTCGCGGATGAGCTTCAGGATCTGGGCCTGGGTGGTGACGTCGAGCGCCGTCGTCGGCTCGTCGGCGATGAGGAGCGCCGGGTCGAGGATTAGGGCGGCGGCGATCATCACCCGCTGGCGCTGCCCGCCGGAGAGCTGGTGCGGATAGGAGGCGTGCATCCGCTCGGGGTCAGGCAGGTGCATCGCCTCCAGCATCGCCAGCACCTTCGCTCGCCGCTCCTTGGCCCCGAACTCGGTATGGATGCGCAGAACCTCCTCGATCTGGTCGCCGACCGTCAGCACCGGGTTCAGCGCCGTCATCGGTTCCTGGAAGATCATCGCCATGCGGTCGCCGCGCAAAGCCCGCAGCCGCTGGGGGCTTGCCGACAGCACGTCCTCGCCGAGCAGCCGGATCGCGCCGGCGACGGGCTTGAGCACCCGGGCGAGCAGGCCCATCACCGAGAAGGCGGTGACCGACTTGCCCGAGCCCGACTCGCCGACGACGCAGACGATCTCGCCGGGCGCGACGGTGAACGACACGCCGTCGACCGCACGAAGCCGGTCGCCGCCGCCCGGTAGCGCGATGGCGAGGTTCTCGACCTCGAGCACGGGAGAAGTCGTCGCGCTCATCGGCCGGCCATCTTCGGATCGAGGGTGTCGCGCAGGCCGTCGCCCAGCATGTTCACGGCGAGCACCGTCAGGCCGAGGAAGATCCCCGGATACAGGATGGTGTGCGGATAGACCCGGAACAGGCTGCGCCCCTCCGCCATGATGTTGCCCCAGCTCGGAATTTCCGGCGGGATGCCGATGCCCAGGAAGGACAGGACCGCCTCGACCAGGATCGCCGAGGCGGCGATGAAGGTGCCCTGCACGATGAGGGGCGCGACCGTGTTCGGCAGGATGTGGCGCGCCATCAGCAGCGGCAGGCGGGTGCCGGCCATGATCGCGGCCTCGACATAGGGCTCCTCGCGCACCGAGAGCACGATCGAGCGCACCAGCCGCACCACCCGGGGAATCTCCGGCACCACGATCGCCGCGATGACCGCCGGCAGGCCGGCCCGGAACAGCGAGACCACCGCGATGGCGAGCAGGATGCCGGGGATCGCCATCAGCCCGTCCATCAGCCGCATGATCGGCCCGTCGAGGGGGCGGATATAGCCGGCGAGGAGCCCGAGCAGCAGCCCGACCGCCAGCGCCAGGGCGGCCACGGAGACGGCGATCGCCAGCGACACCCGGGCGCCGTAGAGGACGCGGCTGTAGACGTCGCGCCCGAGGCTGTCGGTGCCCATCCGATAGCGGAAGGCCGTGGCGCTGCCGTCCTCGGCCCGGATCGTGCGCTCGAAGCCCGGCGGGCGGTTGCGGATCGCCGGGTTGATCGCGGTCGGGTCGATCGTGCCGAGGAACGGCGCGAAGAGGCCGATCAGCGTCATCACCAGGAGGACGCCGGCGCTCGCCACCGCGACGGGGTTGCGCAGGAGGCGCCAGGCCAGGGAGATGGCGGGGGGTGAGGGCAGGGCGGGGGCCAGCACGGTGGGTTCGGCACTCATGACTCAAGACCTCACTGGCGGATCCGGGGATCGAACAGGCCGTAGGTCAGGTCGATCAGGAGGTTGATGAGGACGTAGACGCCCGAGAACAGCAGGATCAGCGCCTGGATCGTCGGGTAGTCGCGGGCCAGCACCGCATCGACGGTGAGGCGGCCGAGGCCGGGAATCGCGAACACGCTCTCGGTCACCACCACCCCGCCGATGAGGAGGGCGATGCCGATGCCGACGATGGTGACGATCGGCACCGCGGCGTTCTTGAGCGCGTGGCGGAACAGGATCTTGCGCTCGACCTGGCCCTTGGCCCGGGCGGTGCGGATGTAATCCTCGGTGAGCACCTCCAGCACGCTCGCCCGGGTCATGCGGGCGATGAGCGCGATGTAGACGACCGACAGGGTCAGGGACGGCAGGACCAGCCGGTGCAGGTAGCCCCCGAACCCGCCGGAGAGGGGCTGGTACCCCTGGACCGGGAACCAGCCCAGCGTGATCGAGAACACGTAGATCATCAGGTAGCCGATCACGAAGACCGGCACCGAGAAGCCCAGCACCGACACGCCCATCACGATCCGGTCGAGCCAGGAGCCGTGCCGGTAGGCCGCCACGACGCCCAAGGGGATCGCGACGCAAATCGCGATCAGCATCGTGGCGGCGGCGAGCGACAGGGTCGGCTCGATCCGCCCGAGGATCAGTTCGCCGATGCTCTTCTTGAAGAAGAACGATTCGCCGAGATCGCCCCGCGCCAGGTTGCCGATCCAGATCGCGAACTGCGCCGGCAGCGGCTGGTCGAGGCCGAGCTGGTGGCGCACCTGGGCGATCTGCTCGCTCGAAGCGTTGTCCCCGGCGATCACCGCCGCCGGGTCGCCGGGAGTGAGCCGCAGCATCAGGAAGACCAGAACCGCGACGATCGCCAGGACCGGGATGGCGGCGAGCAACCGCCGCAGGACGTAGCCGAGCATGACGTGATCGCTACTTCTTCTCGACGTTCCAGAACACCGGCGCCGGGGCGGTCAGGATGCCGGAGACGTTCTTGCGTGCGGCGATCGGGATGTAATACTGGCCGAGCGGGACGTACGGCACGACCTCGCGCCAGCGCAGCTGCACGGCCTCGGCGATCGCCTTCTGCTTCACCGGATCGACCTCGCGGGCGAAGTCGTCGCGGAGCTTCTCCATCTCGGCATCGCAGGGCCAGCCGAACGGGGCCTTGTCGCAACTCATGTTCATGAAGCTCGACATCACCGGGTTGAGGATGTCGGCCGAGACCCAGGACGTGTTCATCAGGTTCCAGCCGCCCTTGTCGACCGGATCCTTGCGCACCCGGCGCGACACCACGGTCTGCCAGTCGGAGGATTGCATATCGACCTTGAAGCCGCCCTTCTCCAGGAGCTGCTTGGCCACCGGGCCGAGATTGGTCAGGGTCTGAAGGTCGGTCGAGTGCAGGAGGACGATCGGGGTGCCGTCGTAGCCCGCCTCCTTCAGCAACTGCTTCGACTTGGCGAAATTCGATTCGAGGAGGCCGTCCATCCCCTTGTCGGTCGCCATCGGCGAGCCGCAGACGAACAGCGCCTTGCAGGTCTTGTAGTAATCCGGTTCGCCCACCGCCGCCTGGAGGAAGTCGGTCTGGTTGAGGGCGTAGGTGAGCGCCTGGCGCACCTTCGGGTTATCGAAGGGCTTGATCAGGTGGTTGGGCCGCATCGCGTATTGCAGGCCGAGGGGATTGTAGTCGACGAGCTTGATGTTGGAATCGCCCTTGAGCAGCGGGATCAGGTCGTAGGCCGGCTGCTCGATCAGGTCGATCTCGCCGGCGAGCAGCGCGTTGACCGCCTGCTGCTGGTCGGAGACCGCCAGCCACTCGACCCGGTCGAGCTTGGCCACCTTGCCGCCGGCGAGGCCCGAGGCGGGCTCCGCGCGCGGCTTGTAGTCCTTGAACTTGGTGTAGACGATCTTGTCGCCCGGCTTCCACTCGTCGGTCTTCATCATGAACGGGCCGGAGCCGGTGAAGTCCGAGATCTGCTGGTTCGGGTCGGTCTCGGCAACCCGCTTCGGCATCATGAACGGCACGTTCGAGGACGGCTTGGCGAGGCCGAACAACAGGAGGCCGGTCGGCGACTTGAGCGTGACGGTGAAGGTCTTCGCGTCGTCGGCTTTCATGCCGTCGACGAAGGTCATCAGCTTCTGGCCGAGCGAGTCACGGGCCGACCAGCGCTTGATCGAGGCGACGCAATCCTCCGCCGTCACCGGCTTGCCGTCGTGCCACTTGAGCCCGTCGCGCAAGGTGAACGTGTAGGTGAGGCTGTCCGGCGACACCGTGTAGGCGTCGACCATCTGCGGCTTGACTTGGCCGTCGGCGTCGAGCGCGAACAGCGTGTCGTAGATCATGTAGCCGTGGTTGCGGACGATGTAGGCGGTGGTCCAGATCGGATCGACGATCTTGACGTCCGAATGCATCACCGCCTTGAGCGTCTGCGCCGGCGCGGTTCCGGGGGCGAGCAGGGCCGCGGTTGCGGCGACGAGGCCGAGAACGGACCGACGAAGCGCCATCAAGTTGTCTCCTCGCAGTGTCGCCGCCGATGCGGCCGTGAGAAACCGGGCGCCGTGTCGGGCCGCCCGCGGCAGGGCCCATGCAATCGCCAGACCAGCCTGCCCGCATCGCGGGGCGCAGGTCGGTTGCGCCGAAGACCAGGGCGCCGGCCAAGATCAGGAAAGCAGAGGCGGGATCTCGCGGGTCTTGACGAGGCCCTTGCCGCTGCTGACGAGTGCAGGATGCGGGAGCCCGCGCGGGCTGACTACGACGAAAACGTGCGAGGGGTGCACCGCTTTGCGTGGCACTGCGTCAGGGATGGCGGACGCTCATGGCCGCAGCTGCATCAGGGCCGTCTCCAGGTCCCGGCGCAGGCGCTCGGCGGCGAAGCTCGGCTGGCGGTCGGCCGGGACGCACAGGTCGAGGGAGGTCTCGACCGGCATCGCCTCGGGGAAGGGGACCGCCACCATCGTGCCGGCGGCGATCTCGTCGGCGAAGGCCGCGCGGGGCAGCACCGCGAGGGCGCCGGCCTCCCGGATGAGCGCGCGCTGCAGGGCGAGGGAGGCGGCCTCGAAGGTCGGGACGATCCGGCAGCCGGCTTCCGCCGCCGCCCGGTCAATGAAGGTGCGCACCCCGAATTCCGGCCCCGGCAGGACCCAGCGATAGGAACCGAGCAGGGTGCAGACCGCGCCGCCGGCCTGCGTCACCGGATGGCCCGGAGGCGCGATGATGAATTGCGGCAGCCGCACCCGCCGGACCACCGCGATGGCGTCCGAGGCCGGAGCGAAGAAGGTCAGGGCGAGGTCGCAGGAGGCGTCCTCGATCGCCCGTACCGCGTCCTTGGCGGTGCCGGTGCGCAGCCGGGCGCGGACCTGAGGGTAGCGGGCCGAGAAGGCGGCGAGCACCGGCACCAGGACCGCCGAGGCGACGCCCTCGGCGGCGTGAACCCCGACGAGGCCGCCGCGCAGCCCCTTGAGGTCGTCGATGAGGCGGGCGACGTGGTCGAGCTCGTTGATCGTGCGGTCGAGCTTGGCGGCGAGCAGCTCCCCCGCCGCGGTCAGCCGGATGCCGAGCGGCCCGCGCTCCAGCAGCGGCGCATCCATGTAGTATTCGAGCTGCGAGATGTGCCGCGCCAGCACGTTGGGATGGATGTCGAGCTGGGTGGCGGCATCGCGCAGCGAGCTGCAGCGGGTGACGACCGCGAAGTAATGGAGAGCGACGATCTTCGCCATGCCGGAGCGCGACCTAGACGGACAGCTTGTCGGAGCCGCTCGGGGAGAGGACGATGGTGGGCCCGGCAGGACTTGAACCTGCAACCAGACCGTTATGAGCGGTCGGCTCTAACCATTGAGCTACAGGCCCTCGGTTCTCGTCTTCAATGCCTCATCTGCAGGCGGGATGCAGCGTCGGTCACGGAAACGGCGACGAAAAACCTGTCCGTAGGTACCCGGGCCCGGCGCGTCCGGCAAGCCCCCGGACGGCCTTGATCCGCACCGCCTCACCGCCCGGAGGCGGCCCGGCCGGGCGGCCCGTCCTCGTCGACCGAGAGGCTGCCGAGATAGGTCTCGACCACGCGCGCGTCGCCCTGGAGGGTGCGGCTGTCACCCTCCAGCACCACGGTGCCGCCGTCGAGGACGTAGCCGTGATCGGCGATCCGGAGCGCCGCGCGGGCATTCTGCTCGACGAGGAGGATCGCCACCCCCTCGTCGCGCAGGCGCGCCACGGTGCGCATCACCTCGGCGACGATCAGCGGCGCCAGGCCGAGGCTCGGCTCGTCGAGCATCAAGAGGCGCGGGCGGCCCATCAGGGCGCGGGCCATGGCGAGCATCTGGCGCTCGCCGCCCGAGAGCGTGCCGGCGTGCTGGCGCCGGCGCTCGGCGAGGCGGGGGAACAGGCGGTACATCTCGCCGAGGTCGCCGCCGCCGCCCTTGGCCCGGAACCGGAAGGCGCCGAGCTTCAGGTTGTCCTCGACGCTCATGGTCGCGAACAGCTCGCGGCGCTCGGGAATCAGGCTGAGGCCCCTGGCGACGCGGGCCTCGACCGGCAGCCGCATCAGGTCGTCGCCCTCGAAGCGGAGCGCCCCCTTCGCCGGCAGCACCCCCATCAGGGCGTTGAGCAGGGTGGTCTTGCCGGCGCCGTTGGCGCCCAGCACCGTGACGAGCCGACCCGGCGCGACCGTCAGCGAGACGCCGCGCACCGCCTCGACCTTGCCGTAGGCGACGACGAGGTTCTCCGCCTCGAGCATCGGACGCGTCATGCGGCGCTCCCCAGATAGGCCTCGACCACCGCCGGGTCGCGGCGGACCGCGGCGGGGGCGCCCTCGCACAGCTTGGCGCCGAAATTCATCACCACCAGCCGGTCGGCGAGCCCCATCACGAAATCCATGTCGTGCTCGACGAGCAGGATCCCGAGTCCCTCCTGGCGCAGGCGGCGCAGCAGGTCGCTCAAGCCCTGCTTCTCCTGGTGGCGCAGGCCGGCGGCCGGCTCGTCGAGAAGCAGCAGGGTCGGGCCGAGGCACAAGGCGCGGGCGATCTCGACGATGCGCTGCTGGCCGAGCGCCAGGCTGCCCGCCGGCAGGTCGCGACAGGCGGAGAGGCCGACCCGGGCGAGCTGCCGGTCGGCCTCGGCGAAGAGCGCCGCCTCCTCCGCCGCGTCGAGGCCGAGCGCGCCGCGGACCGGGCCGGCGGAGCCGCGCAGATGGGCGCCGAGCGCCACGTTCTCGATCACCGACATGCCGGCGACCAGCTTAACGTGCTGGAAGGTGCGGGCGCAGCCGAGCCGGGCGATGCGCCGTGCCGGCAGGCCGGTCACGTCGCGGTCCCCGAGGCGCACCATCCCGGCGGTGAGGCGCGCCACGCCCGTGACGAGGTTGAAGGTGGTGCTCTTGCCGGCGCCGTTCGGCCCGATCAGCGCCACCACCTCGCCGGCCGCGACCGAGAACCCGATCTCGTTGACCGCGACGAGGCCGCCGAAGGTCTTTCTCAGGTTCGACGCCTGGAGCAGCACCGTGCCCGGGGCGGCGGCCGGGCGCGGCGACAGGGGCGCAGTCGCCGGGCCGCGGTCCGGGGGCCTCGAGACCGTGCGGCGCACGATCAGCGGCCACAGCCCGTCGGGGGCGCGCTGGAGCATCAGCACCAGCAGGATCCCGAACACGATCGCCTCGAAATTTCCTTGCGTGCCGAAGACCAGCGGCAGCACGTTCTGGAGCTGGTCCTTCAGCACCGTCACCAGCACGGCGCCGAACACGCCGCCGCCGATCGAGCCGGCCCCGCCGATCACCGCCATCAGCAGGTACTCGATGCCGGCATTGATGCCGAACGGCGTCGGGTTGATGGCGCGCTGGATATGGGCATAGAGCCAGCCCGACAGCGCCGCCAGCAGGCCTGCGTAGACGAAGGCGACGATCTTCACCCGCGCCGTGTCGACCCCGAAGGATTCGGCGGCCACGACGCCGCCTTTCAGCGCCCGGATCGCCCGGCCGGTGCGCGAGCGCAGGAGGCGGTGGGTGAGCCACAGGCACAGGGCGAGGAAGCCCCAGGTGAGCAGCATCGCCTCGGCCCCGCCGAGCACCGGATGGCCGAGGATGGTGATCGGCGGCAGCCCGGTCAGGCCGTCGTAGCGCCCGAGCACGTCGGTGTTGCCCAGCACGTAGAAGAACGAGATGTTCCAGGCGATGGTGCCGAGCGGCAGGTAATGGCCGGAGAGCCGCAGCGTGATCGCGCCGGTGACCCAGGCGGCCATCCCCGACAGCAGCAGCGCCACCGGCAGGGACAGCCAGGGCGACAGGCCGCCCTGCGTGGTGAGCAGCGCCGTGGCGTAGGCGCTGATGCCGACGAACATCGCCTGCCCGAAGGAGGTGATGCCGGCGACGCCCGTGAGCACGACGAGCCCCGTGACCACGATGGCCGAGAGCCCGGCATAGGTCATCAGCGTGAGCCAGAACGGCGGCACGCCGGGCAGGACCGGCAGCGCGACGACGGCGAGGGCGGCGAGGAGACGGGTCGGATCGAGACGGGTGGGCATCTTACTCCTCGTCCTCGATCGGGGCCGAGCGCAGGGAGCGCCAGAGCAGGACCGGGATGATCGCCATGAACACGATCACCTCCTTGAAGGCGCTGGCCTCGAACGAGGCGACGGATTCGATGATGCCGACGAGGATCGCCGCGGCGGCTGCCGCCGGGTAGCTCGCCAAGCCGCCGATGATCGCCGCGACGAAGCCCTTGAGGCCGATGAGGAAGCCGGTGTCGTAATAGACCGTGGTGAGCGGCGCGATCAGCACCCCCGACAGGGCACCGATGAAGGCCGCGACCGAGAAGCTGAGCCGGCCGGCGAGGGAGGGCGCGATGCCCATCAGCCGGGCGCCGAGCCGGTTCACGGCCGTGGCGATCAGCGCCTTGCCGAGCAGGGTGCGCGAGAAGAACAGCCACAGCGCCACGATGATCGCGAGCGTCAGGCCGATCATCCACAGCGACTGCCCGCTGACCAGCAGGGGACCGGCCGGGAACGAGGCCTCGGACAGGGGCGGGGTGCGCGAGCCCTCCGCGCCGAAGAACACGAGGCCGAGGCCCGTCAGCGCCAGGTGCACGCCGACCGAGGCGATCAGCAGCACCAGCACCGAGGCGTGGGCGAGCGGCCGGAACGCCACCGCGTGCAGGAAGCCGCCCATCGGCGTCACGATGGCGAGGGTGACCAGGATCTCGACCAGGAGGCCCGGCTTCAGCGGCGCCAGGAACCAGGCCGCCGCGGCGACGAGGGCCGGCAGGGCGAGGTCGCGCAGCGCGAGGCGCAGCAGCACCCGTCCGGTCAGGATCGCGCGCGCCTCGGCACAATCGGCCAGGAAGGCGAGGGCGCCGAGGCCGAGAAGCAGCGGCACGGTGCCCGGCAGGGTGCCGGCCTCCAGGCTCGCCAGCGTCAGCGCCCCGTAGGCCACGAACTCGCCCTGCGGGATCAGGATCACCCGCGTGACGGTGAAGACCAGGACCAGCGACAGGGCGATCAGCGCGTAGATCGCGCCGTTCACGACGCCGTCCTGGAGGAGGAGAAGGAGGATCGTGGCGTCCACGGAGAATGATCCTGGGCGTCTTCGGGAGTGACGTTCTTGCGAATCGATCGCCCGCGAGACCGCATCCCGAGGTACGGGCGAGCGCGGCTCGCTGAGCCTCGAGAGAGATCTGCGGCGGTCTCTTGTGAGCTCCGCCTGATGCATTCGAGGAAATCTGGAGCGCGTCCCCCCTCTCCCACCCGGGAGAGGGGAGCCCGCGCTCTCTGGGTTCTCGAACCGATCAGTCGGCAGTGCCGCTCAATTCGTCGCCGACAACAGCTTCCACTTCCCGTTCTCGATCGTCACCATCACGCGGGCGCGGTCGTCCTGGCCGACATGGTCGGTCGGGGTCATGGTGACGACGCCGTTGGTGTAGACGACCTCCTTCAGCCCTTCGAGCGCGTCGCGCAGCGCGGTGCGGAACTCCGGCGTGCCGGGCTTGGCGGTCTTGAGCGCGACGGGAATCGCGTTCGCCAGCAGCACCTCGGCGTCGTAGGCGTGGCCGCCGAAGGTCGCGAGGCTCCCTGCGCCGAACTTCGCCTCGTAGGCCTTGGTGTAGTCGAGGGCGACCTTGCGCACCGGGTTCGAGTCGGGGAGCTGCTCGGCCACCAGCAGGGGACCGGCCGGCAGCACCGTGCCCTCCAGGTCCTTGCCGCCGACGCGCAGGAAGTCGGCATTGGCGACGCCGTGGGTCTGGTAGTACTTGCCGGCGTAGCCGCGCTCCTTGAGCGTCTTCTGCGGCAGCGCCGCCGGGGTGCCCGACCCGGCGATCAGCACCGCGCCGGGCTTCGCCGCCATCACCTTCAGCACCTGGCCGGTGACACTGGTGTCGGTGCGGGCGTAGCGCTCGGTGGCGGCGAGCTTGATGCCCTTGGCCTCCAGCCGCGGGGTGATCTCGGCGAGCCAGCCGTCGCCGTAGGCGTCGTTGAAGCCGATGAAGCCGACCGACTTCACCCCGGCTTTCGCCATGTGGGCGGCGATCGCCTCGGCCATCAGGGCGTCGTTCTGCGGCGCCTTGAACACCCAGCGGCGCTTGTCGTCCATCGGGGCGACGATCTTGGAGGAGGCCGCGAGGCTGATCATCGGCACCTTGGCCTCGGCCGCGACCTCGACCATGGCGAGCGAGACCGGGGTCACCGACGAGCCGATGATGGCATCGACCTTGTCGTCGCTCGCGAGCTTGCGGGCATTGGCGACGCCCTTGGTGGTGTCGGTGGCGTCGTCGAGGACGATCCACTCGACCTTCTGGCCGCCGATCTCGGTCGGCAGCAGCGTCACGGTGTTGGCCTGCGGAATGCCGAGCGAGGCCGCCGGGCCGGTCTTGGCGATGGTGACGCCGATCTTGATCGGCTGTGCCAGCACCGGACCGGCCAGCACGGTGCCGGCGACGGCGAGCGCCCAGACGATGCGCCTCATGGTGGTGTCCTCCCGTTCGTGCCGCGCCGGTTGGGATCCGGTCGCCGGCATCACGGGCTTCGTTGAGCCCGCCGATCGTTGCTTTGCAATCCCGCGCGGCGTCCGTCTACCCCGGGTTCTGGCCACCCTGGCGTTCGGCTGACGGCGTCGAGCGTTTGACTTCGTTGCTTGAGCTTTATAATTTACCGTCCGGTTGGTCAATAGATCGCGCCGGCGGTGCCCCGAGGGCATTCGACACGGCGGGACGGGGAGGGCACACCCAATGAGTGAGGCTACCGGCGAATCCCTGGTGCTGACGGAGCGCCATGCGGGCTACCGCGTGCTGGTGCTCAACCGGCCCGACCGGCTCAACGCCTTCACCGAACCTCTGCACCTCGCCCTGCGCGACGCCCTGAGCGATGCCGCCGCGGATCCGGAGTGCCGGGCGCTGATCCTCACCGGGGCCGGCCGCGGCTTCTGCGCCGGCCAGGATCTCTCGGCCCGCAACTTCGCGCCCGACGTCGAGCCGGACCTCTCGCGCACGCTCGAAGCGTTCTACAATCCGCTGGTCCGCCAGATCCGCGACCTGCCGATGCCGCTGATCTGCGCCGTCAACGGCGTGGCCGCCGGGGCGGGGGCCAGCCTCGCCTTCCACGGCGACCTCGTGCTCGCCGCCCGCTCGGCCAAGTTCCTCCAGGCCTTCGCCAAGCTCGGGCTGATCCCGGATGCCGGCGGCACCTGGCTGCTGCCGCGCCTCGCCGGCCGGGCGCGGGCCCGCGGCATGGCCCTCCTGGCCGAACCGATCACCGCCGAGCAGGCGGAGGCCTGGGGCATGATCTGGCGGGTGATCGACGATGCCGACCTGATGGCCGAGGCTCACCGCCTCGCCGCGCAGCTGGCGCAGGCGCCGACCTACGGCCTGGCGCTGATCCGCCGCGCTTTCGACGCCTCGGAGACGAACGACCTCGACGCGCAGCTCCAGGTCGAGAGCGACCTGCAAGGCGAGGCCGGGCGCTCGCCGGATTACCGCGAGGGCGTGGCGGCCTTCCTGGAGAAGCGACCGGCCCGCTTCACCGGGCGGAAGCGGTGAGCCCCGACGACTTGGCCCGCGCCTGCGCTGCGGCCTTGTGGGCCGAGGACCGGGCGAGCCAGGGGCTCGGCCTGACCCTCGACCATGTCGGTCCGGGCGCGGCGACCCTGTCGATGCGGGTGCGCGACGACATGACGAACGGCCACGGCACCTGCCACGGCGGCTTCCTGTTCGCGCTCGCCGATTCGGCCTTCGCCTTCGCGTGCAACACCGCCAATCAGCGGGCGGTGGCGCAGCATTGCTCGGTCACCTTCCTGCGGCCGGGCCGGCGCGGCGAGGTGCTGACGGCCCGGGCCGTCGAGCGGGTGCGCGAGGGGCGTTCGGGCCTCTACGACGTGACGGTGACCGACGCGGACGGGCAGGTGGTGGCGGAGTTCCGCGGCCATTCGCGGACCGTGCCGGGGACGGTGCTGGCGGGGGAGGGGGGGCCGGCCTCCGGGTGATCTCCCCGCCGATCGAACAGCCTGCGCGACATCCCGGGCTCCGCTTCGCGGCCCCGGGATGTCGTGGAGGGTTTCAGGGCCGTCGGTCACGCCGACGGGACATCATAAAAATCGCCACGGGAGAGACGCCATGCTCCAGATCGCCCCCCGCAAGCTCGCCCGCATGGTGCCGGATGCCGCCGAGCTCGACCGGTTCGAGACCGCCTCGAGGCCTGAGCTCGCCGCCTGGCAGCGCGACAGGCTGCGCGAGACCCTCCACCACGCCTACGCCAACGTGCCGCATTACCGCGCCGCCTTCGACGCGGCCGGCGTGCACCCGGACGATTTCTCCGACCTTCCCGACCTCGCCCGCTTCCCCTTCACCGCGAAGGCCGATCTGCGGGCGAACTATCCGTTCGGGATGTTCGCGGTGCCGCGTGAGGAGGTGGCGCGCATCCACGCCTCGTCCGGCACCACCGGCAAGCCGACGGTGGTCGGCTACACCAAGGCCGACATCGACACCTGGGCCGACGTGGTGGCGCGCTCGATCCGGGCGGCGGGCGGGCGGCCCGGAATGCTGATTCACGTCGCCTACGGCTACGGGCTGTTCACCGGCGGGCTGGGCGCGCATTACGGCGCCGAGCGCCTCGGCTGCACGGTGATCCCGATGTCGGGCGGGATGACCGAGCGCCAGGTCCAGCTGATCCAGGACTTCCGGCCCGACATCATCATGGTGACGCCGTCCTACATGCTGGCGATCCTCGACGAGTTCCGCCGCCAGGGGCTCGATCCGCGGGCCTCCTCGCTCAAGGTCGGCATCTTCGGCGCCGAGCCCTGGACCAACGCGATGCGGGCCGAGATCGAGGAGGCCTTCGACCTCCACGCCGTCGACATCTACGGCCTGTCCGAGGTGATGGGCCCGGGGGTCGCGAGCGAGTGCGTCGAGACGAAGGACGGGCTGCATATCTGGGAGGACCACTTCTACCCGGAGGTGGTCAACCCGACGACCGGCGCGGTGCTGCCCGACGGCGAGGAGGGAGAGCTGGTCTTCACCTCGCTCACCAAGCAGGCGATGCCGGTGATCCGCTACCGCACCCGCGACCTGACCCGGCTCCTGCCCGGCACCGCCCGGGCGATGCGGCGGATGGAGAAGATCACCGGCCGCTCCGACGACATGATGATCGTGCGCGGGGTCAACGTCTTCCCGAGCCAGATCGAGGAGAAGATCCTGACGATTCCCGCCCTCTCGGCGCATTACCAGGTGGTGCTGACCCGCGAGGGCCGGATGGACACTATGACGATCCGCGTCGAGGCGCGGCCGGAGGCCGACATCGCGGATTTGCGCGCGGCGGCGGCCGACCGGCTCTGCCACGCGGTCAAGGACACGATCGGCATCACCGCGGCAGTCGAGGTGGTGCCCCCGGGAGCTATCGAGCGCTCGCTGGGCAAGGCCCGCCGCGTCATCGACCGACGCCCCCGACACTAGCCCACACGATCAGTCACGACGAGACTCCATGGCCCGCACCCGCGCCAGCGACTACGACGACAAAAGCCGGGCGATCCTCGATCGCTCGGCGGAACTCTTCGCCGCCCACGGCTTCGACCGCGCCTCGATGAGCCGGATCGCCGAGGCCTGCGGCGTCTCGAAGGCGAATCTGTACCATTACTATCGCGACAAGGACGAGATCCTGTTCGACGTGATCCGGCTGCACCTCCAGGAGCTGCTGGAAGCGGTCGAGGCCGCCGACCGCCCCGGGCTTCCCCCCGAGGCGCGTCTGCGCAGCCTCACCGAGGCATTGCTGGAGGCCTACCGGGACGCCGACGCGCAGCACAAGGTGCAGATCAACCATCTCGGCCTGCTCTCGCCCGAGCGGCAGGCCGAGGTGAAGGCGAGCGAGCGCGACTTGGTGCGGCTGTTCTCCGAGGCGATCGCCGGGGTGGCGCCGCACCTCGCCGGGACGGCGCTCCTGAAGCCCGTGACCATGTCGTTCTTCGGAATGGTCAACTGGCACTATCTCTGGTTCAAGCCCGGCGCCGGACTGACCCGGGCGGATTACGCCGATCTGGTGACCCGGCTGATCGCCGAGGGCGCGCGGGGAATCGGGGAGGAGAGGGGGCAGGTGAGGGCGGTAGGGGGATAGGCGACGGCTTGGCGGCGGCAACGCGTGAAGAACCACCCACCACGCCCTTTCCCGGACGACGGCAACGACGTGGAAGGAGATCCGGGATCCAGCACAAAAAGTCGCGAAGCGTCCTTATGTCTGCAACATTGCGACAATCGGAGCCGCTACGCGGCAGTTCTTCTGCTGGATCTTGGATCTCCTTCCGCTGACGCTACAGTCGTCCGGGAAAGGGGCGGGCATGGAGCCCGCCCTTCCACTCACGCCGCGACGCGGAATTCCTCGGCCGGCAGGGCGCCCGGCACCGCCCGCCCGGTCGCCCGCACCATGCCGCCGACGCCGTCGAGCGCGCCCGGCACGAGGTCCAGGGCCAGGAACCGCTCCGGCGCGTAGGGGCCGGGCAGGCTCAAGGCCCCGACCCGCTCGCGGGTGAAGCCGAACCGGGCGTAGTAGGGCGCATCCCCGACCAGGATCACCGCCCGGTGACCGAGGGCCGCCGCACGCGCCAGCCCGTCGCGCATCAGCCGGTTGCCGATGCCGAGCCCGTGCAGGCTCGGATCGACCGCGATCGGCCCGAGCATCAGGGCGGGGCGGTCGCCGGCCTCGACGTGCCACAGGCGCACGGTGGCGACCAGCCGGCCGTCCATCTCGACCACCAGGGCAAGGCCGTCGGCCGGAAGACGCCCCTCGCGCAGGCGCTCGCAGGTCTTGGTGAAGCGGGCCTCGCCGAAGCACGCATCGAGCAGGTGCTCGCGGGCGGCGAAGTCGGCGGCGCGCTCGTCGCGGATCTGGATCACGGCCGTACTCTCCCGAAACCGACTCAAGACGGGCAAAGGACAGCCCTCGCACCCGCCGCAACACGGCGGGCCGTCCGGGGCTATGGGGATGGGATGAAGGCGCGAACGCGCCGGGGCCCCTGTAACGGCGGACCCGGCGCGTTGTTCCGAGTCATCGGCACCTTTCGGCGCCGATCCTCGATCAGATCACGTAGGACTGGAGCGGCGGGAAGCCGTTGAACGCCACCGCCGCGTAGGTGGTAGTGTAGGCGCCCGCTCCCTCGATCAGCACCTTGTCGCCGATCGCCAGCGAGATCGGCAGCGGGTACGGGGTCTTCTCGTAGAGCACGTCGGCCGAGTCGCAGGTCGGGCCGGCGAGCACGCAGGGGATCGTGCGATCCTCGTCGTGCTCGGTGACGATGCGGTAGCGGATCGACTCGTCCATCGTCTCGGCGAGGCCGCCGAACTTGCCGATGTCGAGATAGACCCACCGCACCTCGTCCGCGGCGTCCGACTTCTGCGAGACCAGCACCACCTCGGCCTCGATCACGCCGGCATTGCCGACCATGCCGCGGCCCGGCTCGATGATCGTCTCGGGCAGCTGGTTGCCGAAATGCTTGGTCAGCGCCCGGAAGATCGCGTCGCCGTAGGATTCCACGCCCGGCACCGCCTTGAGGTACTTGGTCGGGAAGCCGCCGCCGAGGTTCACCATCGAGAGATGGATGCCGCGGGTCGCGCATTCGCGGAAGATCATCGAGGCCGAGGCGAGCGCCCCGTCCCAGGCTTCCGTGTTGCCCTGCTGCGAGCCGACGTGGAACGACACGCCGTAGGCGTGCAGCCCCCCGCGATAGGCGTGCTCCAGCACGTCCACCGCCATCTCCGGCACGCAGCCGAACTTGCGCGACAGCGGCCACTCGGCGCCGGCGCCGTCGCACAGGATGCGGCAGAACACCTGCACGTCCTCGCGGGCGACCTTGACCGCGTCGGCGGCGCGGACGATCTTGTCGACCTCGGCCTGGCAGTCGACGGCGAAGAGCCGCACGCCGAGCTGCAGCGCGCGGGCGATGCAGCGCTCCTTCTTGATGGTGTTGCCGAACGACACGCGGTCGGCGGTGGCACCGGCGGCGAGCGCCATCTGCACCTCGACCACCGAGGCGGTGTCGAAGCAGGAGCCCATCTCGGCGAGCGCGCGCAGCACCTCGGGGGCCGGGTTCGCCTTGACGGCGTAGAAGACCCGGGTGTCCGGCAGGGCGCGGGCGAAGGCGGTGTAGTTGTCGCGGACGACGTCGAGGTCGAGCACCATCACGGGACCCTCGTCCCGGCCGAGCTCGCGGCGCACGCGCAGGAAATCGCGGATGCGATCGGTCATGATCAGCCCCACCAAAGGTTCGAGAGGGCTCCCGCGGGAACCCGAAGTCGAGATCGAGACGGCGCACGTCGGCCGTCCGGCGTCAGGGGGCGATGCAACGCGGCGCCGACGTGCTGTGGAGACACGCCATGCGACGCGGGCGCAGAGCACCCGGAAGCTGCCTTTGCTTGGAACGGGGAAACCCGATCCGCACTCGGGGCAAGGAGAAACAAGCCTCTTCGGTGTCGGCCTTTGGAGGGCCGACGAGACCAAAAAAGCCCGTTCGTCGTTGCTTTAAGCTGCGTCCCCCGTGGAGAGCGGGGTTCGCCGGTTTTGCCTCCGGCTGCCGGTTGTTGTCGGGGTCCGGTGTCGCCACCTGGATGCCGGCCGGAGGGATCCACCCTTCCCGGCCATCGATCCTTTAAGACCCCTGGCGGCTGTCCGGCCTCTTGTCCGGATGCCCACCAACCGGCACGCGGCCACAGGCACGTGCGAAATTGGGCAAGGCGGTAGATACGGACCAAGGCCCCCCGCCGCAAGCCCCGTCACGCGGATTTTCGCCGGATTTTCGCGCCGTGGCGCGGGGGACACGGCCGTGGTCTCGCCCATGGAGAAACCGTCACGTCGCGGGGCCTTCTCAAGTGGCGCCGGACGGGCCATTCAACCGGACGACGCATGCGGGCGCGCGTTCAGCCGGCGCGCCTTATTCTCCGGGACACCATGACCATCGCACCCTCGCGCCGCGCGCTGCTTGCCGGCCTGCTCTCCTCCGCCGCCCTGACCCGGGCCGCCACCGCCCAGGTCGGTCCGACCCAGCCCGGCCCGAGCGCCCTGCCGCCGCCGGCCCCGAGCCCGGCCCCGGCCGGTCCGCCGCGCTTCCGCTTCGACGAGGTGGTGCGCCGGGCGAAGGCCTTGGCCGGCGCACCCTTCGAGGCGACCGTCGCGCCGCTGCCGGCGCCGCTCGCCTCCCTCGACTACGATGCCTGGCGCGACATCCGCTTCCGGCCCGACAAGGCGCTGCTCGGGGATCAGGACGGGCCGTTCCGGCTCCAGCTGTTCCATCTCGGCTTCCTCTATACCCGCCCGGTGACCGTGAACGTGGTGCGCGACGGCGTTCCGACCCCGATCCCCTACCAGCCCGGCCTGTTCGATTACGGCCGCACCACCATCGACAAGCCGCTGCCGGTCACCCTCGGCTTCGCCGGCTTCCGGCTGCACTATCCCCTCAACAAGCCGGCCCTCCTCGACGAGCTGATCTCGTTCCTCGGCGCCAGCTACTACCGCTTCCTCGGCCGCGACCAGCTCTACGGGCTGTCGGCGCGGGGCCTCGCCGTCAACGTCGAGGGCGTCGGCGGGCCGGAGGAGTTCCCGGTCTTCCGCGAGTTCTGGATCGAGATGCCGCCGAAGGGCGCCGACCGGGCGGTGATCTACGCCCTCCTCGACGGGCCGTCCTGCACCGGGGCGTTCCAGTTCCTGGTCTATCCGGGCGACGAGACCGTGGTCGACGTGCGCTGCACGCTCATTCCGCGCCGGGAGCTCGCGACGGTCGGCATCGCGCCGCTGACCTCGATGTTCTTCATCGGCGAGAACGACCGCCACCACTCGGACGATTACCGGCCCGAGCTGCACGATTCCGACGGGCTCCTGATGCAGTCCGGCGGCGGCGAGTGGATCTGGCGCCCCCTGCGCAACCCGAAGGAGCGCTGGATCTCGGCCTTCCAGGACCGCAATCCCAAGGGGTTCGGGCTGATGCAGCGCGACCGGGTGTTCGAGGATTACCAGGACCTCGAAGCGTTCTATCACCGCCGCCCGGGCTACTGGGTCGAGCCGCAGGGCGAGTGGGGCGAGGGCACGGTGCGTCTGGTCGAACTGCCGACCGAGAACGAGACCCACGACAACATCGTCGCCTCGTGGCAGCCGAAGCAGCCCTACCAGCCCGGCGAGGCGGTGGAACTGTCCTACAAGGTCCGGGCGCTCGCCGAGACCGACGACCTCCATCCCGGCGGCCGGGTGGTGAACACCTACGTCGCCCGCACCACCGCCAGCGGCGGCACCGCCGACGGCAGCGAACCGCTGACCCGGCGCTTCCTCGTCGACTTCTCGGGCGGCGACCTCGCCTACTGGCTCACCGACCCGAAGGCGGTCGAGATCGTGCCCTCGACCACCGCCGGCAAGATCACCGCGGTCTCGCTGGTGCCCAACCTCCACGTGAAGGGGTTCCGCGCCGCGATCGACGTGCGGCTCGATCGACCGGGCCAGGCGACCGACCTGCGCGCCTTCCTGCGCGCCCGCGGCCAGACCCTGACCGAGACCTGGACCTACCCGTGGAAGGCCGCGTGAACGGGGAGGGCCGCGTGAACGGTCCTGCGCCCCAGCCGCCGGCCGTCACGATCCGGCCGGCGCTCCGGGAGGACCTCGACGCCCTGATGGCGCTCGAGGCCGCGGCCTTCGCCACCGACCGGGCCGAGCGCCGGGCGATCCGCCACGCGATCGGCTCAGCGTCGATCTCGCTCCTCATCGCCCTCGACGGCGCGGTGCTGGTCGGTGCCGCCACGATCGAGCGCCGCCGCGGCAGCCGCCGCGCCCGGCTGTCCTCGATCGCGGTGGCACCGAGCCGGGCCGGCACGGGCTTGGGCCGGGTGCTGCTCGACGCCGCCGAGGCCGAGGCGCTGGCCCATGACTGCGATCGCCTGCGCCTGGAGGTCCGCGAGGATAACGGCGCCGGCATCCGCCTCTACGAGCGCAGTGGCTATCGCCGCTTCGAGACCGTGCCGGACTATTACGAGGACGGCACCACCGCCTGGCGCTACGAGAAGCCGCTCTCGCGTTCATGATCGGGCGGGCCGGGAGAGCGCCCGGCCTGCCCCATCCTGAGACACCCTGCCAATGTCCGGGACCGGACATTCGCCGCCAGGATTGCTTGCCGCTGCGACATGTGCCGGTTCGGAATGGTTTCCGATCGGTTACGGATGGCACGCCGTTCGCAAAGATCCCGGCGACCGAGGCAGACGCTGCCTCACTCCGGGATCTTCGAGGATAAGGTGGCAGCCATGGCAATGACCGACGCCGATTTTCGCAGGATGATCGCCGGGTACCGTGGTGCCGTTGCCGAGGCGCTGCCGCCCCTGACCCTGCCCGACCGGGTGCCTCACCGTTACGAGCCGCGCTCGCGGCTCCCGGTCCGGTCCGAGGCGGTCGAGCCGCGCACCATCGAGATCGTCTGGGCACCGGCGGCTCCCGTGCGGTCCGGCGGCGCCCTGCGCGGCCTCGCCATGCTCGCCAAGGTGCTGGCGGTGCCGGTGCTGCTCGCCGGCGGCGTCTACGCCAGGCCGGTCTACGAGTGCCACAAGCAGAAGAGCCACGGGATGCTGTATTACGGCACCACCGTGCAGATGTGCGTCAGCGAGCGGATGTCCGCCAAGGTCGAGGGTATGCAGGCCTTCGTGGATCGGCAGTTGCGGGCGATGTGAGGGGCGGCTTCATGGACCCGACCCGGGTCTGCCACCCGCCTGGTCATTCCGGGCTCCGCTGCGCGACCCCGGAATGACCAGGCGGGTGGCAGGTCGGATGGCGCCGATCCGTCACCCATCCCAGCCCGTCAATACGCCACCCGCTTCTCCACGTAGCGGAACTGAATCGCCGTCAGGCCGATCACGATCGCCATCAGCACCACCGACTGCGCCGCCGAGCCTCCGAGATCGGCGCCGATGCGGCCGTCCTGGTAGACCTTGTAGACCAGCGTCTGGGTCGCCCGGCCCGGGCCGCCATGGGTCAGCACGTCGATGACGCCGAACGTCTCGCAGAAGGCGTAGACGACGTTGACCACCATCAGGAAGAACGTGGTCGGTGACAGCAGCGGGAAGACGATGGTCCAGAACCGCCGGGCCGGGCCGGCGCCGTCGATCGCCGCCGCCTCGATCACGCTGCCCGGGATCGCCTGGAGCCCGGCGAGGAAGAACAGGAAGTTGTAGGAGACCTGCTTCCAGGCCGCCGCCATCACCACCAGGATCATGGCGTGGTTCCCGTCGAGCAGCGGGTTCCACGGGATGCCAATCTGGTTGAGCCCGCGGGCGATCAACCCGAGGCCGGGCTGGAACAGGAAGCCGAACAGCACGCCCGCCACCGCCGGGGCCACCGCGTAAGGCCAGATCAGCAGGGTCCGGTAGAGCCCCGCACCCCGGATCTCCCGGTCCGCCATCGCGGCGAGCAGCAGCGCGAAGCCGAGCGACAGCCCCGCCACCGCCGCCGCGAAGATCAGCGTGGTGGCGAGGGCCTGATAATAGCCCGGATCCGTGAACAGGGCCCGGTAATTCTCGAACCAGACGAATTCCGTCGAGAGCCCGAACGCATCCTGCATCTGGAACGATTGCCAGACCGCCTGGACCGCCGGCCAGTAGAAGAACAGGCCGACGATCAGGAGCTGCGGCGCGATCAGCGCCGCCGGCAGCAGCCGGCCTCCGAAGGTGATGCGCTCGGGACCCATGAAATTACCGTCCGGCCTGCTTCTCGAACTGGCGCAGCATCGCGTTGCCGCGGGTCGCCGCCTCGTCGAGGGCCTGCTTCGCCGCCTTCTTGCCGGCGAGCGTCGCCTCGATCTCCTCGGCCCAGAGGTCGCGCATCTGCGGCAGGTTGCCGAGGCGCAGGCCGCGGGAATTCTCGGTCGGCGGCTTGTTGGTCAGCTCCTTGATCGGCACCTCGAGCGCCGGGTTCTTGGCGTAGAACCCGTCCGCCTTCGATTTCTCGTAGGCCGCCTTGGTGATCGGCATGTAGCCGGTGGTCTGGTGGAGCTTCGCCTGCCGGTCGGTGTCCGACAGGAAGCTGAAGAACTTCGCCACGCCCTTGTACTCGTCCGGCTTCTTGCCGCCCATCACCCACAGCGAGGCGCCGCCGATGATGCTGTTCTGCGGCGCGCCCGGCACGTCGGGATAGTAGGGCATGGGTGCCGCCGCCCAGGCGAACTTCGCCGCGGACTTCACGTTGCCGTAGGAGCCCGACGACCCGAACATGATCGGGCACTCGCCGGCGGTGAAGCGGCCGAAGCCGCTGTCGTAGCGGCCGGAATAGTCGAAGGACTTGTCCTTCTGCGCCTCGGCGAGGTTGCCGAGATGCTTGACCTGGAGCGGCCCGTTGATCTCGAGCGTGGTGTCGAGGCCGTCCATGCCGTTGGCCTTGGTGGCGACGGGCACGTTGTGCCAGGCCGAGAGCTGCTCGATGTTGAGCCAGGTGACCCAGGTGGTCGAGAAGCCGCAATTCGGGAAGCCGTTCTGCGTCAGCTTCTTGGCCGCGGCGAACAGGTCGGGCCAGGTCTTCGGCGGCTCGGAGAGGCCGATCGCCTTCAGGGCGTCGAGGTTGGCCCACATCACCATCGACGACGAGTTGAACGGGAACGAGAGCATCTCGCCCTTGGTCGTCGAGTAGTAGCCGGTGATCGCCGGCAGGTAGGCGTTCGGGTCGAACGGCTCGCCCGCGTCCTTCATCAGCTGGTAGACCGGCTTCACCGCGCCCTTGGCCGACATCATCGTGGCGGTGCCGACCTCGAACACCTGCATGATGTGCGGCGCGGTGCCGGCGCGGAAGGCGGCGAT
Source organism: Methylobacterium terricola (assembly GCF_006151805.1). Taxonomy (GTDB): domain Bacteria; phylum Pseudomonadota; class Alphaproteobacteria; order Rhizobiales; family Beijerinckiaceae; genus Methylobacterium; species Methylobacterium terricola. The sequence continues at coordinate 552,950 of NZ_VDDA01000003.1, forward strand.
GCCGGCATTCAGCGTCTCGCCGTAATTGCCCTTGTAGGTCGGCACCACCTTGTAGTCGCTCTGCGCGGCGTTGAACTCGTCGGCGAGGCGGTTGACGGCGTCGTTGTTGGCGCCCGTCATCGCGTGCCACCATTGCAGCTCGGTCACGGCGAGCGCCGGGGTCGCGGCGGCCGCCAAAGTCGTCGCCAAGCCGAGGCCGGCGAGGGCGATGCGGATCGTCTGGGTGGGGGCCATCGGGTTGTCGTCTCCTCGTGTGCGGCCTCTCATGCGGGGCCTGCGTGACACTCCGACGACAGGGCCGGCGGAGGCCACGCGGTCCGCACCGTCTCGGGCGGCGGGTCGCTTGTTAGTAGCTGGCTAAGCACAGCCGGGAGCGGCGGACAAGGGCGGCGCGGGAGTCTCTTCGACATCACCAAGGGAATTGAAACCCTCCGCGTCATTCCGGGCTCCGCTTTCGCGGCTCCGGGATGACGCGGAGGGTGGCGATGCTGCCGGGGGCAGCCGGGACAGGGCCGCCGGATTACGTCCGCTTCCGGTCCCGCAGCGCCTGGATCGTGGTCGTCGGGGTGATCGCCTCGGGATCGATCGGGCAATGCAGGATGGACGGCAGGCCCGAGGCCAGGGCCCGCGCCAAAGCCGCCGGGAAGTCCTCGGTCCGCTCGACCCGCTCGCCATAGCCGCCGAAGGCGGTGGCGTAGGCGGCGAAATCGGGGTTCTTGAGCGCGGTGCCGGAGACGCGGCCGGGATATTCGCGCTCCTGGTGCATCCGGATCGTGCCGTACATCCCGTTATCGACCAGGATCACCAGGACCGGGAGCCCGTACTGCACCGCGGTCGCGAATTCCTGGCCGTTCATCAGGAAGTCGCCGTCGCCCGACACCACGACCACGGTGCGGTCTGGCAGCAGGCGCTTGGCGCCTATGGCGGCGGGCACGCCGTAGCCCATCGAGCCCGAGGTCGGGGCGAGCTGGCCGTCATGGGCGCGGAACGGCCAGAACCGGTGGACCCAGGTGGCGAAGTTGCCGGCGCCGTTGCACAGGATCGCGTCCGCCGGCAGCGCCTTGCGCAAATGCGCCATCACGCCGCCCATCTGGAGCGTGCCCGGGGTGGTGATCCGGGTCGGATCGCTCCAGGCGAGGTAATCGGCGTGCAGGGTCTCGGTGCCGGCGGCCCAGGGCAGGGTGCGGGGCGGCTGCACCGTCTCGATCGCCGCGGCGAAGGCGGTCGGGCTGGCATTGATGGCGAGGGCCGGGCTGTAGACCCGTCCCAGCTCCTCCGGGTCCGGATGGATATGCACGAGGCGCTGGCGCGGTCCGGGAATGTCGAGCAGCGTGTAGCCCTGCGACGGGATTTCCGACAGCCGCCCGCCGACGACGAGCAGCAGGTCGGCCTCCTTGATCCGCGCGAGCAGCTTGGGATTCACGCCGAGGCCGAGATCGCCGGCGTAGCAGCGGTGATCGGCCGGGAAATGGCCCTGGCGCCGGAACGAGCAGGCGACGGGCAGCGAGAACAGGTCGGCGAAGCGCGCGAAGCGCCGAACGGCCTCCGCCGACCAGCGGCTGCCTCCGAGGATCGCGAAGGGTTTTTCCGCCTGCGCCAGCATGGTCTGCACCGCGACCATCTGGGCCAGCGCCGGATGGGTCTCGACCGGCCGGAAGGCCGGGGCATCCGGCACGGTCGCGGTCTCGACCAGCATGTCCTCGGGCAGCGCGATCACCACCGGGCCGGGCCGGCCGGCGGTGGCGACGTGGAAGGCGCGGGCGATCAGTTCCGGGAGGCGGTCGGCGCTGTCGATCTCGGTCACCCACTTGGCGATGGTGCCGAACACCGCCCGGTAATCGAGCTCCTGGAACGCCTCGCGCTCGCGCGCCGACCGGTCGATCTGGCCGACGAACAGGATCATCGGGGTCGAATCCTGCTTGGCGATGTGCAGGCCGGGCGAGGCGTTGGTGGCACCGGGGCCGCGGGTGACGAAGCAGATGCCGGGCCGGCCCGTCAGCTTGCCGTGCGCCTCCGCCATCATGGCGGCCCCGCCCTCCTGCCGGCAGACGGTGAGCCGGATCTCGGCGTCGTGCAGCGCGTCGAGCACCGCGAGGAAGCTCTCGCCGGGGACGCAGAAGATGTCGCCGACGCCGTGGCGGGCGAGCTGGTCCACCAGGATCTGCCCGCCGGTGCGGGGGCGGGGGGCGTCGGTCATGGGCGTGTCCTCCAGCGATCTCTTCAGGCGTAGCCGATTCCGGTCAGCCGCCCCAGGCCGGATCGGCCAGCACGCTCTGCGTGTGATCCCCGACCTGCGGCGAGGCGGTCTCCGCCGCCATCGGCACGCCGTCGATGACGATCGGCGAGCGCACGCTCGGGATCGTGCCGCCCTTCGCCCGCGGATCGGGCAGGTCGAGGCGCAGGCCACGATGGACCACCTGGGGGTCTGAGAAGACCTCGGCGAGATCGTTGATCGGGCCGACCGGCACGTTGACGGCACCGAGCCGCGCCAGGAGATCGGCCTTGCTGTGGCGGCTCGTCTCGGCACTGATGAGCGGGATCAGCACGTCGCGGCGGGTGACCCGGCCCGGATTGGTGGCGTAGTCCGGGTCGAGGTGCCAAGCGGTGCCGAGCACGCCGCAGAATTTCTGGAACTGGCCGTCATTGCCGCAGGCGACGATGATGTGGCCATCAGAGGTCGGGAAGACCTGGTAGGGGACGATGCTGGTATGCTCGTTGCCCATCCGCGGCGGCAGCAGGCCCGACACGAGGTACACCAGCGCCTGATTGCCGAGCACCGAGACCTGCGTGTCGAGGAGCGCCATGTCGATGTGGCAGCCCTTGCCCGTGGCGTGCCGGCCCTGGAGGGCGGCGAGGATCGCCACGGTCCCGTAGACCCCGGTGAACACGTCCGCGAAGGCGACCGCATTCTTGACCGGCTCGCCCGCGGGCTCGCCGGTGAGCGACATGATCCCGCCGAGGCCCTGGACCATGAAATCGTAGCCGGCGCGCGGCGCGTAGGGGCCGTCCTGGCCGAAGCCGGTGACCGAGCAGGTGATCAGCCGCGGGTTGAGGGCGCTCAACGCCGCGTGGTCGAGCCCGTACTTCTTCAGGCCGCCGACCTTGAAGTTCTCGATCACCACGTCGGCATGCGCCGCCAGCCGCTTGACCACGGCCTGCCCCTCGGCGGTCTCGAAATCGGCCGCGACCGAGCGCTTGCCGCGATTGGTCGAGTGAAAATACGAGGCCGAGAGCGTGCCGCCCTCCGCGCCCTCGACGAAGGGCGGGCCCCAGGATCGCGTGTCGTCGCCGACGCCCGGCCGCTCGACCTTGACCACGTCGGCGCCGAGATCCGCCAGGAGCTGGCCGATCCAGGGTCCTGCCAGGATGCGGGCGAGTTCGAGCACCTTGATGCCGGCGAGGGGTTTGTGCACGAAGACCGAGCCTCCCTAGAGCATTTCCCGACGAAGCGGATGCCGGTTCGTCGCAGAAAGTGCGGCACAATCAAAGACCTGGAACACTGTCCGGTCGCAACGCGATCGGACAGTGCTCCAGTGGCGCGCCTCCCGTCGACGGAAAGGCGCTCTTATTCTCCGCTTGCATACGACGCGGCTTGGCCGCCGGGAATGCCCCCCGGCCTCCGGTCAGCCCTGCGCCAGCCGCCGCCCCGCGGCGGGGTCGAACAGGTGCAGGGCGCTTCCGTCGATGGCGAGCCGCACCGTGTCGCCCTCCTGCGCGCCCGCACCGGCCGGGACCTGCACCGCCACGTCGGTGCCGGCGAGCGGCCCGTGCAGCAGGCGGGTGGCGCCGAGCTCCTCCACGAAGGCGATGCGGAACGGCAGGCCGTCCTCGGCGATCCGCAGATCCTCCGGCCGGATGCCGGCCTCGACCGCCGTGCCGGGGGCGAGGCCCGTGACCGGGATCACCGTCCCGTCGATCCGCACGCCCCCGGCCACCGCTTCCGCGGGCAGGATGTTCATCGGCGGCGAGCCCATGAAGGTCGCGACGTAGCGGGTCGCCGGGCGGCGATAGATCTCGATCGGGGTGCCGACCTGCTCGATCTGGCCGCCATTCATCACCACCAGCCGGTCGGCCATGGTCATCGCCTCGACCTGGTCGTGGGTGACGTAGACCGTGGTGACGCCGAGCTGGCGCTGCAGGCGGCGGATCTCGACCCGCATCTGCACCCGAAGCTTGGCGTCGAGGTTCGACAGCGGCTCGTCGAACAGGAACACTTGCGGCTTGCGCACGATCGCCCGCCCCATGGCGACGCGCTGGCGCTGGCCGCCCGACAGCTGGCGCGGGTAGCGCGTCAGCATCGCCTCGAGGCCCAAGAGCCGCGCCGCGTCCTTCACCCGGGTCTCGATCTCGGGCTTCGGGGTGCCGCGGTTGCGCAACCCGTAGGCCAAGTTGTCGTAGACGCGCATGTGGGGATAGAGCGCGTAGTTCTGGAACACCATCGCGATGTCGCGGTCGGCGGGCTCGACGTCGTTGACGGTCCGCGCGCCGATGGTGATCGCCCCCGAGGTCACGGTCTCGAGGCCGGCGATCATCCGCAGAACCGTGGACTTGCCGCAGCCCGAGGGGCCGACGAGGACGCAGAAGGCGCCGTCCGGCACGTCGAGCGACACGCCGCGCACCGCCTCGACGCCGCCGGCATAGGTTTTTCGGAGCTGGTCGAGGGCGAGGCCGGCCATCAGAGGCACCCGAGGTTGAGGAGGGACATCACTTCTCGGTCTCCACCAGGCCGCGCACGAACAGCTTCTGCATCGCGAACACCACCACGACCGGCGGCAGCATCGCCAGCACGGCGGTCGCCATCACGATCTGCCACTCGGTGAGCTGGTCGGTGATCGAGGTCATCTTGCGCAGGCCGATCACCACCGTCTGCATGTCGTCGCGGGTGGTGACGAGGAGCGGCCAGAGATACTGGTTCCAGCCATACAGGAACTGGATCACGAACAGGGCCGCCATCGTGGTGCGCGAGAGCGGCAGCAAGGTGTCGAGGAAGAACCGCACCGGCCCGGCCCCGTCGATGCGGGAGGCCTCGACGAGCTCGTTCGGCACCGTGAGGAAGAACTGGCGAAACAGCAGCGTTGCCGTCGCCGAGGCGATCAGCGGCAGGGCGAGGCCCGCATAGGTATCGAGCAGGCCAAGATCCGCCGCGACCTTGTAGGTCGGGTAGATCCGCACCTCGACCGGCAGCATCAGGGTGACGAAGATCGCCCAGAAGGCGGTCTGCCGGAGCGGGAACTTGAAGTAGATCAGCGCATAGGCCGAGAGCAGCGAGATGAAGATCTTTCCGAGCGCGATGGCGAGCGCCATGATCGTGCTGTTGAGGAGCATCACCCCGACGGGTACGCCGGCCATGCCGGATTCGGTCAGCGCCCGCCGGTAGGTCTCGAGCCCGTGCCCGCCCGGCCAGAGCGGCATCTGGCCGTTGGCGATGGTGGCGGCATCATGCGTCGAACCGATCAGCGCGAGGTAGACCGGGAAGACGACGATGCCGACCCCGAGGCAGAGCACGAGATGCGGGATCAGGTTGCCGAAGCGGCGGTTCTCGACCAACGGGGCCGCTCCCTGGCGGATGGTTTCTTAGGTCCCGGTGCCGCACCAGGATGACGGGCGTGCGACGGCTCCTATCATCGGTCAAGCTCTGACGGAAGCGCCGCCCGCCCGAAACCGTCCTACAGGCCGGCTTCCGCCGCCAGCGCCTTGAGATCCGCCTGCGGCCGGGCGCCGAGATGCGAGATGATCTCCGCCGCTGCGACCGCGCCGAGGCGGGCGCAATCGGCGTGGTCGAGGCCGCGGGCGAGGCCGGCGAGGAAGCCCGCCGCGAACAGGTCGCCGGCGCCGGTGGTGTCGACCACCTCGCGCACGGGCGAGGCCGGCACGGATCGCGTCTCGGTCCCCGAGACCACCAGGGCGCCCTCCTCGGAGCGGGTGACGACGCCGAGGAGCCCCGTCTCCTGGCGCAGGGCCGCCAGCGCCGCGTCGGCATCCGCGGTCTGGTACAGGCTCTTCAGCTCGTGGATGTTGGCGAACAGGATGTCGAGGCTGCCGTCGCGGATCAGGCCGATGAACTCGTCGCGGTAGCGGTCGACGCAGAACGCATCGGAGAGGGTCAGGGCGACCTTGTTGCCGGCACCATGGGCGATCTGGACCGCCTTGCGGAACGCCTCCTTGGCGGCCGGCGGGTCCCACAGGTAGCCCTCGAGATAGACGTGGCGGGCGCTCTTCACGACCTCCGCGTCCACGTCCGCGGCGGTGAGGCCCTGGCAGGCGCCGAGATAGGTGTTCATGGTGCGCTCGCCGTCCGGCGTGACCAGCACGAAGCAGCGCGCCGTGGCCGGGCCCTCGGCGGCCGGGGCGACGCCGAACTGCACGCCGGTGGCGTTGAGGTCGTGGGCGAAGAGGCGGCCGAGCTCGTCGTCCCGCACCTTGCCGACGAAGCCGGCCCGCGCGCCGAGCAGGGCCGCGCCCACCGCCGTGTTGGCGCCCGAGCCGCCCGAGATCACCGTCGCCGGCCCCATCACCCCGAACAGGTGCTCGGCCCGCGCCTCGTCGATGAGCTGCATGGCGCCCTTGTGCACGCTCTCGCGCACCAGGAAGGCCTCGTCGGTGCGGGCCATCACGTCGACGATGGCGTTGCCGAGGACGAGGAGGTCGAGGGGGGCGGTCATGCAGGGGCTCGTGCGCAAGATGCTGCGCCGCCTGTCGCATCCGGTGCCCGGGGGGTCAAGCGCGGGGGTTCACGGCTCCTCGAACAGGGATGTGACGGCGAGTTCGAGGCCCGGCGGGTCGAGCCTCAGCCTGCCGTCCTGCACGAAGGCGGTCTCGATCCCGTCCCCGGCCCGGCGGTGATGGATGACCACGCGCCGGTCCGGATCGACCATCAGGTCATGGTGGATGCTCGGCACGCGGAACTCGCCGGTCGGTTTCTCGCTCGCGTCGGTCCGGCGGGTGCTCGGTGACGAGACCTCGACGACGATGACCGGGTCGGGGACCTCGGCGGAGTTCGCGTCCCTGCGCGGTCCACAATGGACCAAAGCGTCCGGCTCATACGCGGTGCTGTCGTCGATGCGGACAGTCATGCCGTCCGGCATCGCCCGACATGGCAGCGCGGCCGCCCGAATGCCGCGCCGCAGCGCGATGTAGGTGGCGGCCGTGACCTCCGCGTGCACCACGCGCTCCGGTGTCGTCGCGTACGCCTCGCCCCGCACGAGCTCGCAGCGGCCGGGATTCGTCTCGCTCCAGACCAGGTACTCGTCCACGCTCATCTGCGTCTGCGGAAGCGACTTCATCGCGTCGACCCTGTCGATGGCGGTCCTGCACCGGCATCGTCTCACGCCCCTCGGCGCTCGCCCGAGAGATCGTCCACCGCGAGCCCGATCCCGGGCGGGTCGAGCGACAGGGTCCCCTCGGTCACGATCCGGGTCTCGATCGTCGCGCCGATCCGGCGGTGATGGATCAGGCAGGCCCGCCGGGGATCGACCAGCCGGTAGTGCATCACGCCCGGCACCAGGAAGCCGCCGGCGACCGTCGCCCCCGCATCGACCGACCGTGTCCCGGGCGACAGCCCCTCGACCGATCGCCGGCGGCGGCGCCTCGACCGCGTCGGGGGCCGTTCGGGGCCGCAATAGACCAGCGCGTCCGGCTCGTCGGCGGTGTGGGCGTCGATCCGCACCGTGATGCCGTCGGGCCGCATCTCGCCGGGCACGCCCAGCGCCCGCAGGCCGCGATCGAGGGCGAACGTGACCCGGGCATGGCACGCCCGCTCCGGCGCCATCGCGACGACCTCGCCGGCGACGAGCGCGTGGCGGCCCGGAACCGTCGCGCCCCACGCCAGGAACGCAGCGACATCATGCGGGATCGGGGCAGGCCGGCCATGGGATCAGCCTACCACGCCCCGTCACTGCAGCGACTGCATCTCGCAATTCGCGTAGGCCACGCTGCCGTCGGCGTAGGCCTTGAGCTTGCGGGCATAGGCCTCGGCACCCGTCCGGTAGGGGCCGAGCTGCGCGTTATACGCCTTGATCCCGTCATTGTAGGTGTAGGCCTCCCAGCCCGGGCACCCGCCCTTGGCGTCGAGGCAGGCGGGCTTCTGCGGCAGGGCGGGCTTGACCGGCTTCTCGCTCGCCGGCGGCGGCATCGGCGCGGTGCAGGCGGCGTGAGCCGTGACCGGTGTCAGCAGCAGGAGGGCGGCGAGGACGGTGCGGGACATGGCTCGGTCTCCTCGAAGGGGCAGCCTCTCACGCCATCGTGTGGTCGGCGGATCGGGTCAAACCGCCGCTCGCGGCTTATCTGTGGCGCATTCCGCACTGCACTCAGGTCCCGAATGACCGTCCACCCCCGGATCGCCACTCCTCGCTCAGCTCCCGCTCGCATCGCCTGGCCATGGCTCGACCGGGCCGGACGGCTGTCGCGGTTCAAGCTCGCGGTGTTCCTCCTCGCGCTGGCGCCCGGCCTGTGGTTCACCGCGGCCTACGCCCTCGACCAGCTCGGCGCGAAACCGCTCACCGCCTACCTGCACGCCATGGGCGACTGGTCGGTGCGGTTCCTGATCATCTCGCTCGCGGTCACGCCGATGCGGCGCATCGCCAACGCGCCGAAGCTGATCCTGGTGCGACGGATGCTGGGTCTGACCGCGCTCGCCTACGCGCTCGTCCACTTCACGCTCTACATCGCCGACCAGAAGTTCGACCTCGCCCGGGTGGCGAGCGAGATCGTGTTCCGCATCTATCTCACCATCGGCTTCGCGGGCCTGCTCGGCCTCGCCGTGCTCGGCGTCACCTCGACGGATGGGATGATCCGCCGCCTCGGCAAGGCCTGGCCGCGGCTGCACCGGCTGGTCTACCCGCTCACCGCCCTGGCGCTGCTGCACTTCTTCCTGCAATCGAAGATCGACGTCTCGAAGCCGGTCTACTGGAGCGGGCTGTTCCTCGCCCTGATGGGCTGGCGGCTGATGCACCGGTTCAAGGTGCCGACGACGCCGCTGCCGCTTCTCGGCCTCAGCGTGGCCGCCGGTCTCGCGACGGCGGGGCTGGAGGCCCTGTGGTACGCGCTCGCCACGGGCGTGCCGGCCGAGGCCGTGCTGTCCGCCAACCTCGACCCCTTCGACGACGTGCGGCCCGCCTGGTGGGTCCTCGGCACGGTGATCCTGATCGTGCCGCTCAACCTGTGGCAGACGAGAGCGACGTCGGGCGGCAAGGGGTCGTCCGAGAAGGAGCCGGTAGCACGGCCGGCGCGTGCGGCGAAGGTGTGATCGATTGCGCCGGCGGACCTGAAGCCCTCCATCGTCAGCCCGGGGCCGCGCAGCGGACCCCGGGATCCATCACCGCCGGCAGTTCACTCTCATGGTTGATCCCAGGGTTTGATGGTGCACTCGTCACTCCGGAGTGGAGGGAGGCGCCAGGGGACGGGTTCGTCACGGCAGCGCCACAACGACGGAGGCGGTCCGTCGCGCGATCCAGCATAGTCAAGCGAGCCTGAGGGCACTGGCCAAGCGCCACGGCATCGACCCGACGACCGTGGCCAAGTGGACGCGGCGCAACTCGGTCGCCAACCAGCGCACCGGCCCCAAGGAGCTTCGCTCGACGGTACCGTCCTGTCGGCCGACGAGGAGGCGATCGTTGTCGCCTTCCGGCGCCCTGCGCTGCCGCCGCTCGACGACTATCTCTACGCGCCCCAGGCTACCATCCCGCGCCTGACCCGCCCGTCGCTGCATCGATGTCGGCAGCGCCACGGCATCAGCCGCCTGCCGGATGTCGATGGTGAGCAGAAGCGATCCCGCGTCAAAGTCTACCCGCTCGGCGGCTTCCCCATCGACCTCGCCGAGGTGCGCACAGCGGCGGGTCGGCTCGACCTGTTCGTGGCCATCGACCGCACCACCAAGTTCGCCTTCATCGAACTGCACGGGCGAGCGACGCGACGCATCGCCGGTGACTTCCTGCGCCATCTGATCGAGGCTGAGCCCTCTCGGGTGCACACGGATCTCGCCGACAACGGCACCCACTTCACGACGCCCGGCAACGTCGCCCCGGCCGCGCCCCTTATCAAGGAGGCGATCGCGGCCGGCGAGATCTTCCGCGCCCACAGCTTCGAGTCGGCCTGCCCCCGCAACGACGTGGAGCACCGCCTGACCAAGCCACACTGCCCTTAAACCAACGGTCAGCTCGAGCGGATGAACCGCACGATCAAGGATACGACCGTCCGGCGCTACCACACCGACAGCCACGCCCAGCTGGGCACGCATCTGGCGGACTTCGTCGTGCCGACAACTATGGCCGGCGCCTCGAGACCTTACGGGGCCTCACGCCGTATGAGGCCATCTGCAAAGCTTGGATCGCTGAACCGGATCGGTTCAGGGCCAGCCCGCTCCACCAAATGCCGGGACCAAACACCTAATGAACAGGGGAGCCATGTGCCCCTTGAGCGTCGCGCAGAACGAGACGGGCGAGAACTCCCAAGGCGGCTCTCTAAAAAGCCGCCTTGAATCGCTCCGCTGCCGCCAATGGAACCCCAAGTGTCCCTATCATCCGTTGCCTGAAATGCGGTTATTCCATCCATCAACGGGCGACTTCGCTTGCCGAAACATCTGACCGTCCAGGATGCGCCTTAGGATTGATCGTGACGTGTGCGGGTGTGGCAGGGGAGAGCCGTTGCCTGGACCGAGCGCGTCGCGGGGGCGATCTGTCAGGTTCGGGATATCGGATGGGCAGAGGCGGGGAAGAAGACATCATATGTTTATTTGTAGTGCCTCGAAAAACTGTGACTGTTCATTCATGATATGGCTGAGAAATGATTTTATGAGATTTTCGAAACATTTTTTGCTTAACATAAGATGCTTGAACATCTGTGATCTGTGGCGTACCTTACGTCATGGTAGGGAAATTTTAAATTTTGTGATGTAATTGGTAGGAAATATTCCATATATTGGAGGTCAAACCAAATGTATAGCAATGGCTCATCTGGTTTTATAAATAAAATGCGGCTTTTGTTGTATATATTAGGTTGTTGTTTTTTTCTATCTCCCGCACAGGCCCAAATCAATTTGGCGTCCGGTTCAGGATCAGGCCCGCTCATCGTGTCGCATTCCGGCATGTGCGTGGCGGTGCCGGGAGCAACGACCACCCCTGCGGTGCAGCTCGTGCAGCAGCCCTGCACCGGCAGCCCGGCCCAGACGTGGCAGGCCAAGCCGTTCGGCAATGGCTTCACCCTGGTCAACCAAGCAACCGGGCAATGCATGGATTCGCAGATCTCCAATAACTGGGGATCAGGGGTCATCCAGTTCACCTGCAACAGCAGTGCCCAGCAGACCTGGTCCGCGCAATCCCAGAATGGCGGATACCGTCTCATCACTGCATATTCCAGCCTTTGCCTCGATGTCTACAATGCCAACACCACGAGCGGCACGAATCTGATTCAGTGGAATTGCAGTGGTTCGGCCAACCAGACGTTCAGCGGCACCGGCTTCAACACGTTCGACTTCAACGCGCGCAGCGGATCGGGGCCCATCGTCGCGTCGCATTCCGGCCTGTGCGTGACGGTGCCGGGCGGAACGACGAGCCCCGCGGCGCAGCTGCAGCAGCAGTCCTGCACCGGCAGCCCGGCCCAGATCTGGCAGGTCAAGCCGTTCGGCAATGGCTTCACCCTGGTCAACCAGGCGACCGGGCAGTGCATGGATTCCCAGCTCTCGAACAACCAGGGATCCGGGATCATCCAGTTCACCTGCAACAACAGTGCCCAGCAGACCTGGTCCGCTCAATCGCAGAACGGCGGCTCTCGCTTTACGTCTGCCTATTCCAATCTCTGCCTCGACGTCTACAATGCCAACAAGACGGGCGGCACGAACCTGATCCAGTGGACTTGCAGCGGCGCGGCCAACCAGACGTTCAATGCCGCTGGGGCGGGGAGCGGCACGGCCGGCGGTGGGACTGGCGGCTCCTCGGCGGCCGGCGGGACCGGCGGAAGCTCCGGGGGACCCACGCCGCCCGGCGAATTGCCGCCCGCGGCGAGCGGGTTGATCGTCGCCCAGCACTCCGCGATGTGCGTCGAGGTCCCGAACGCCCAGATGGCGGCGGGCGTGAAGATCGACCAGTGGCCCTGCGACGGCGGCGTCCACATGGAATGGAGCTTCGTTCCGTCCGAAGCCGGCTACCAGCTGCGCAACATCAAGACCAATCTCTGCCTGACCGTTGACAGCGCGTCCACGACGAACGGCGCCGGCATCGTCCAGCAGCCCTGCGGCACGGCAGGCGGTCTCTGGCGCATGCGCAAGGTCGGCGCCGTCTACGAACTCGTCGCGGTGCATTCGGGGCGCTGCCTCAACGTCAACAATGCGTCGTTCGACCAGGGCGGGGCGGTGCTCCAGTGGGATTGCCAGGCGGCGAGCAACGGCCTGTTCGCGCTGGTGCCCCCGGCCGCGCCCTCGGCCTGGACGCCCGTGACCACCCTCGGCCTCGTGCCGGTATCCGCCGCGCTGACACCCTCCGGCAAGGTCCTGATGTGGGCGGCCGAGCAGAAGACCAGCTTTGGCTCCGGCAACGGGACCTGGCTGACGACCTTCGACCCGAAAACCGGCGCTTCCAACGATACCTACGTCGCGAACACGAACCACGACATGTTCTGCCCGGGCACGAACCTCCTCTCCGACGGGCGGATGCTGATCACCGGCGGCATCACCGCGGGTGGGACCTCGATCTACGATCCGTCGACGAACCAATGGAGTTCCGGCCCGACCCTGAAGATCCCGCGCGGCTACAACGCCAACGTCACGCTCTCGACCGGTGAGGCGATGACCTATGGCGGCTCGTGGTCGGGCAATATCGGAGGCAAGAACGCCGAGGTCTGGTCGCCGGCCTCCGGCAGCTGGCGCGTGCTGTCGAACGTGTCGGGTGATGCCGCTGCCGAGCCGGGGGTCGACATGTACCGCGCCGACAATCACTTCTGGATGTTCGGCGTGTCGAACGGTTCCGTGTTCCATGCCGGGCCGAGCCGGCAGATGCACTGGATCGGCACGGGCGGGAACGGTACCCTGACGAGTGCCGGCAACCGCGGCGACGACGCCTTCGCCATCAACGGCACCGCGACGATGGTCGACGTCAACCGGATCTACAAGGCCGGCGGGGCGCCGCAATACCAGAACGTGCCGGCCAGCGTCGCGAGCTACACGATCGACATCGGCGGCGGGCCCGGATCGACCCCGACGGTCGCCGCCACGGCACCGTTGAACTTCGCCCGCGCCTTCCACAACAGCGTGGTGCTGCCGACCGGCGACGTCGTCACCATCGGCGGTCAGAGCTTCCCGATCCCGTTCACGGACACGACCCCGGTCTACTTCCCGGAACTGTGGTCGCCGAGCCGCAACACGGTCGTCCGCCTCGCACCGATGGCCGTTCCGCGGACCTATCACAGCGTCGCGATCCTGCTTCCCGACGCGCGGGTGCTGTCGGCCGGCGGCGGCCTGTGCGGCGGGTGCGACACCAACCATCCCAACCTGCAGATCCTGACGCCGCCCTACCTCTATGGGGCGAACGGCCAGCTCGCGAGCCGCCCGGCGATCACCAATGCGCCGACCTCGGCGGCCCTCGGCAGCACGATCACGGCGACCACCGACCGCGCCGTCGTGAGCTTCGCCCTGATACGGCTGAGTAGCACCACCCACACGGTGAACAACGATCAGCGCCGCATTCCCGTGAGGATCTCCGGAACGTTCGGCACGCAGTACCAGCTGGCGCTGCCGTCCGATCCGGGAATCCTGACGCCCGGATCCTGGATGCTGTTCGCGATGGATGCCACCGGCGTTCCCAGCGTCGCCGCGATGATCCGCATCCGCTGAGGACGCCCTGCTCGTCCCCTTGCGCCGGGCCGGACGGCCCGGCGCAGGACCGGACCCCGTTTCCTTCGAGGCCTGCGAGCCTCAACCAAGGACAGAAGCGATGCCGCAGACACCTTACCGAGCCGCGCAGGCACTCGCGGTCGCCCTCCTTGCCACCCTCGGCGCATCCCAGGCCGTGGGGCCGGCCCACGCGCAGGCGACCACCCCGTCCGGGTCGGGCACGGCCCCGTCCGCGGGCGCCGGATCCTGCACGATGACGCCCCGGGGCAGCCAGAAGCCGTTCTGCATGAACCGCGTCTCGCAGGCGGCCTGTGACGCCTACGCTCGGGAGCAGCGCGTCACCTACGCCTGGAAAGCCGGTACGGAATGCCCCTGACACGGGGCCTCCGGTGAGGCCGGGAATGGCGCGACGGACGTGAGCATGGCGGTCGCGCCGTCGGCGCCTCCGCCCCGGCATTCCCTCGCCCGGTGCGTCCGGGCGGGTCCTTGCCTCCCGCGCACCGACATCGATCCCGTTCCCGACTGCTTGCCCCGACTGCTTGCCCGGCAGTGATGATCTCCGGCTCTGATCATCGCTCCCGCTGCGACAACCGCCGGATTTAGGCATTCATTCACCATCCTGAGTTCAGGTGATACCGGCAAAGCCCGTATCCGCCCGGGCCTCCGCCGTTGGTCCTCCGAATTCCAGCCAGGCCCGCCATGGTTCTGCATCGTCCGGCGCTTGCCGCCTTCCTCGTCGGCCTCACCTGCGTCGGGCCGTCCGTCCGCGCCCAGGACACGGTCGGCCGGGAGGCGGGGGCCCAAGCCCCCACGGTTCAGGCCTCGACCGCCCAGGCGGCCCCGCCCGCGGGGCCGCCCGGCGGCGGCAGCCTGCTCGCCGGCCATTTCCGCCTCACCGCCCCGGACGGCACCCCGGTCGATACCGACGATCTCGCGGGCAAGCCCTACGCGCTGTTCTTCGGCTTCACCCACTGCCCGGATATCTGCCCGACGACCCTCGCCGAGTTGTCGCTGGCGCTCTCGCACCTCCCGGCACGCGCACTGCCGGTCTTCTTCGTCTCGGTCGATCCCGAGCGCGACACGCCCGAGGTGCTCGGACGCTACATGCAGAGCTTCGACCCGGGCATCGTCGGCCTCTCGGGGCCGCGCCGCGCCATCGACGAGGCGATCCGCGGCTTCGGCATCGTCGCGCGACGCACCGAGCTGACCGGCGGCGGCTACGCCTACGGTCACACAGCCACCCTCTTCCTCATCGACGGCGACGGCCTGATCGTCGACCGGCTCAGCCCCGGCATCGGCCCGGACGTGCTCGCGGCGCGGCTCGCCGCCCTCGCCGGGTCGCCGGTCGTGCCGGGCCGGTGAGCGCGGCACGGCCGACCGGTACCGCGGGCTTCTCGCTCGTCGAGATGCTCGTCGTGCTCGCCGTGCTGGCCCTGGCGGCGACGCTGGGCGGTCCGACCCTGCATCGGGTTCTGCCCGGGCAGCGGCTCGACGCGGCCGTCGACGCGGTCGCGACGGAACTCGCACTCCTGCGAGCCGAGGCCGTGCGCACCGGCCGGACCACTCGCCTCGTCTACGATCCCGAGGCCAGCACATTCCTGTCCTCGCGCCGCGCCGCCCGCCCGATCGTCGTGGCGCCCCTGCGCGCCGGCATCGACATCCCCCCGGAGGCGCGATCGGCCCCAGGCGAGATCCGCTTCCTGCCGAGCGGCGCGACGACGGGGGCCCGGATCGTGCTCGCGGGCGAGGCCGGCGCCCGGGCCATGACCGTGAGCCGGGTCACCGGGGCCGTGCGGCGCGAGGAGGCGGGACGGTGACGCGGACGTCGTCCGGAGCGCGTGACCGGGAGGCGGGCTTCACGCTCGTCGAGATCCTGGTCGCCTTCGCCGTCGTGTCGCTGATGAGCCTGATGGTGATCCGGCTCTCGGGCGAGATGACCTGGGGCGGGCGCCGGATCGCAGCGGCCGAGCTGCGGCTCGACGAAGCCGAGGGGATCGTGCTCCTGCGGGCGGCCGCCGGCACCCTGCGGGCGGGAACCGAGCGGGGCCGCTTCAGCGACGGGCAGGCCTGGACGCTCTGCGTCGTCGATGCCGGGCCAGTCCTCGGCTGGCGCGACCTGCCGCCGCTCTGGCGCGTACGCCTGACCCTGGACGGGCCGGACGGCAGCCTCATCTATGCGACCCTCGTCGCCGGAGGGCTCGGTGGCAGCTGAGGCGCAGGCCGGCGCACCGGTCGGGGCGGGAGATCCGGAGGCGGGCTTCTCGCTGATCGAGGTCCTGGTCTCGCTCGCGCTCTGCGCCCTCGTCGCGCTTCTGCTGGTGCAGACCCTCCAGGCGACCGGGCTCACCAGCCGCACCGCCCGCCGGCTCGCCGCACAGGAGGAGGTGCAGCTCGTGCGCGATCACCTGCGCCGGGCTCTCGCCGACCGCGCCGGACGGCGTGCGGACGGACGCTACGCGCCCTTCCTCGGCCTGTCGGACCGTCTCGTGGTCACGGTGCAGGCGAACCGGGACATCGCCCGCGGCTCCGAGCAGCGGCTCGCCCTCGCGACGGAGCCGGCCGGCGGTGGTCTCGCTCTGGTGGAGACGAGCGGTCCCGCCGCGGCGCCGGGCCGGCCGGACCGGCTTCTCGACCGCGTGGCGAGCCTGAGCCTACGCTATTTCGGGTCGCAGGGCGCAGATCCGAGGCCCGGCTGGGCCTCGACCTGGACGCGCCGCGACCGCCCGCCCGCGCTCGTCGAGGTCACGGTCGCCTTCCCGCCCGCGGATCCCCGGGTCTGGCCGCCCCTCGTCCTGCCGCTCGGGAGCGGCTCGTGAGCAGGCAGCCTGCTGCGATGCGGGAAAGCGGCGAGGCCGGCTTCGTCCTGCCCTCCGTGCTGGCGATCCTGCTCGTGGTCGCGGCCGTGGCGGCGACGGCGGTCAAGGCGGTGCAGACCCACGGCATGGCGACGGCCAGTCGCGCAGCGAGCCTGCGGCTGCAAGGTCTCGCCGACGGTGCGGTGCGCCTCGTAGCGGTGTCGCTCGTCGTGCAACACATCCGCCGCATGCCCGGTCTCGGCTTGCCGGAGAACGGTGCGCCTGTCGCCTGCCCGCTGCCGGGCGGTGGCACCCTCTCCGTCGCGGTGCAGGACCAGGCCGGCCTCGTCGATCTCAACGCGGCCCCGCGGGACCTGCTGGATGACGCTTTCCGGGCCCTCGGGATCCCCGGCCGGGACGCTGCGGCCATCGCCGCCGAGGTCGTGGATGCCCGCGACCCCGACGATGTCCCTGAGCCGAACGGGGCCGAGGCGGCGCAATACCGGGCGCGCGGGATCCCCACGGGCCCGCGCAACGCCCCCTTCGCCACCGTCGACGAGATCGAGGACCTGCCGTCGATGACCGAGGCCTACGCGGCGCTGCTGCGCCCGGCCGTCACGGTGCACAATCTCGGCGGCGGGATCGATGTCTCGGTCTCCCCCGGACGGGCCTTCGCCCGCGGCGTTCTGGCCCAAAGCCTCCAGCACCACGCGGCCACCTCCCCGCACAGGGCCTACGCGGTCACCGTGATCGCCTCGGACCCAAGCGGGGCGCAGGCCGGGCGCAGCGCCATCCTGTCGGTCAATGCCCCGGGAATTGGTACTGGCCTGGTCGCGTGGCGGTTCGCGACGGAGACGATGCCCGCAGCGACACCTCATCCGGCCTGTGACGCGATGTTGGCGACGCTCGCTCCTGAATGAGCAGGGTTGGGGTCAAACCCCAATCGGCCTGACTGCAAGGCAGGGCTGTGGAGGGCCGGGAGCGGCGGTTCAGCACCGACCCAGGGCAACGGATCGTACCCCCCCGTGGTGGTGACAGGGAGCGGGGGCGCCGACCGAGGCGAAGACCGCCGCGAGGTCGCTCCCGCCGTAGTCTGCGCACGGCGCCGGTAGATGCCACGGACGCACTCCCTTGCACCTGCGTCACAGGCGACACGAAAATGCGCCGACTATCGCACCATCCCTCGCGGATCGAACAATCATCACATCCGATCTGACCCTGATACCGCCGCGCCGTCGAACGGATCCGTTCGACGGCGCTGGCTAAGCCCGAACGGGCGTCGGCGCCGATGCGCCGGACGCCTTAGCATCGCCGTGTCGATGCCAAGGCGCGAGGGTATGACTGGCAACGACTTGGCGGCTGGCGAGAATGGCTTTGGCCTCGGCCGACATATCCGCTGCTTGGTCGGCGGCAAGCCGATGACTGTTCCGAGGCAACGGGTCGGCATCACGCTCAACGGCGTCGATCCCACAGAGCCTCGTTCACGAGGTGGGCGGGCTTGCGGCCGTCAAGGACGTCGACCACCTGCGATGCAATCTCGACGGCCGTGCGCGACAGCGCCTCCCTCGTCGCTCCGCCCGTATGAGGCGACAGGACGATACCGGGACAGCGCGTGTAGGGATGGTCGGCGGGGAGCGGCTCGGGGTCGAACACGTCCATGGCGGCGCCGAGCAGGTGGCCGGTCTCCACGGCTTCGATCAGCGCATCCGCGTCCACCAGAGCGCCGCGTGCCGTGTTGACCAGGATGGCGCCTTGCCTGAGCCGGCCCAATCGCTCGCGATCGAATTGATGGTGGGTGTCCGGGGTGAGCCGCTGATGGAGGGACAGCACGTCGACCCGGTCCAGCAGCGCGTCGAGGGTATCGGTGGGCTCGAATCCGGCCGCGATGATGTGCTCCCGCGGCACGCTCGGACTGTGGACCAGCACCGTCATGCCAAATCCGAGCTTTGCGATCTCGGCGACCCGGCGGCCGATACGGCCGAACCCCACGATCCCGAGCGTCTTGCCGTTTATCTCGACGAAGTCGCCCACGTACCGATAGGCGAAACGCCCCTCCCGCACAGCGGCGTCACCGTCCCGCACGCGCTTTGCTACGCCGAGGATTTGGGCGATCGCATGCTCGGCGACCGATTGCACGTTCGCACCGGGAGTGTTGACGATCGGAAGGCCGATCGCATCGGCGTGCCGGACGTCGACGCGATCGTACCCGGTGCCGTGGATGCCCACCACCTTCAAGCCGCGCGCGGCGTCCATGGCGGCCCGGTCAAGGCCCGCATTGCGGGTGATGACCGCCGACGCATCGCCGATCTCGGCTGACACGACGGCCATATCGGACGATGACGCCACGCGCACGTCCAGGCCGGCAGACCGAAGGATGTCGATACCGTCCTGATGAATCGGTTGGATCAGGAAGCACTGCACGGGAAGTATTGCCTTTCGAGATTCGCATGCCCGAATTCGGCGATGCGGTGCTGACGATCTTGGGGTCGATCAGACCGTCTGATCTTTCACGAACCCTGCGCTGGCAAGCTCGCTCGCGGGCCGAAGCCAGGGACAGCCCAGGATCCACGCCGGATACGGACCGGGGCGAGCGATGCAGGTCCCTCCAGCGTTCCGCTCATCCTCGGCGATCATGCGGAGGACCCGTACGGATGACGGGACCTCCGGCGACCACCGATAGACATCGTTCAGGCTGCGCGGGTCGTCTCGATCCGGGCGCGCGACCGCTCCCGTCGCGGCGCGGCGTCGTGATCGCGCTCGGCGATCAGGTGCGCGACCACCGTGGCTGCGTCGCAGAGATCCTCGAGGCGCATGTCTTCCTGCGGGTTGTGGCTGCCATTCTGGTTTCGGACGAACACCATCGTGCTCGGAACGCCACGGTTCGCCAGAACGGCCGTATCGTGTCCGGCTCCGCTGATCATGGTGCGGTGGCGGATGCCGAGGCGATCGGCATGCGACGCCAGATCCTCGTTGAGGAGCCGGCTCATGACGGCGGGGGTGCTGCCGGTCCGCTCACCCAGGCAGAAGCGAACGCCGCGGGCCGCCTCGATCCGGGTGACGAGCCGAGCCAGTTCCACTTCGACGGCCGCCAGAACGTCGGCCTCGACGCTTCGTACGTCGATGCAGAAGCGGACCTCGCCCGGCACTTTGGCGAAGGCGTGCATCGCCGGGTCCGTCGAGACTTCGCCGAAGGTGATGGTCGCCTGTCGACCATCCGCGTCCAGCATGCCCCAGAAGGCATCGAGCCCGCCGATCAGGTCCGCCAGAGCAAAGACGGCATCGGCTCTGTCGGATCGTCCCACCGCTCCCGAATGGGCGTAGCTCCCGAAGCAGGCCGCGCTTCTGTACCGGAAGCTCCCGCTGATGCCGGTGACGAAGCCGACGGGGATCTCCGCCCGGTCCAGCAACGGACCCTGCTCGATGTGCATCTCCACGAAGCCGTGGAGCGATGCTTCGCGCAACAACGACTCGCCGCGCTCGACCCTGCCCGGCTCGAGCCCGCACCTCGTCATGTGCTCGCGCAGGCTCACCCCGTCATCGGACCGGGGCATGTCGAGCACCTCCGGGGGGAGGAGGCCGAAAGCGGCCCTGCTGCCGATGTACGAGGCCGGAAACCAGGTACTCTCCTCAGCCCGGAAGGCCGCCACCACGACCGACCGCCGAGGCGTGAGGCCGACCCGCCTCAGGCCCGCGACGGCCGCCAGCCCACCGATCACGCCGGCGGCACCATCGAAGTTGCCGCCATGCGGAACCGTGTCGACGTGCGATCCGATCATCCAGGCCGGCAAGTGCGGGTCCAGCCCCGCCAAGGTCAGGAAAAGATTGCCGGCCGCATCCTGTTGCGACGACAGGCCGAGCGCCAAGCCGGTCTCGCGCATGAGCGCATGCGCCTTCTGCTCCCCTTCGCCGTAGGCCGCCCGGGTCACCCCCGGATCGTCACGGCTGAACATCAGCAGCTGCGAGAACAGGTGTTCGCACAGCCGCCGATCCGCTCGAAGGACGCTATCGTCGCTCACTCTGAAATGATCCTCGTATGGGGGCCACCGGGACCGAACGGGAGGTATGTCACCGATCGTCAGTCCCGAGCCGAGATCCTGAAGCTGTCCTTCCGTTGCGCAGCGCCTTGCGGAAACGACACGGCCTAGGACCAGCAGACTGTGCGGAATACAGGCATTTGCCGCCTGATCGTGCATGCGAGCAAAAAAATGCCGCTTGAACTCCACTGGTATACCAGGGTACGGAGGTCTCGCGCCAGTGGCTCGCGGCAAAAAAACCTGCCTCCGGTCTGGCCGCCAGCGAAGCGCCGCCCGCACAGGACCACTGCGACGGTCGCCAGATGAGATCAATGCAGCAGCCGGAAGCTCGCTGTCGTTCGAGCGGGAGAGGATCGTGACGCAGGCCGCACATTGCGACACCGGCGCATCTGCTCAGCCGATGCTCTCGGTCAACGGGCTGAGAAAAAGCTACGGACAGCTCGAGGTACTGAAGGGGATCTCGCTGAGTGTTCGCGAGGGCGAGGTCATCTCCGTCATCGGCGCGAGCGGCTCGGGCAAGAGCACGTTCCTGCGCTGTCTCAACCTGATGGAGACACCGAGCGCCGGCCATCTCGAGTTCGAGAACTTCTCGCTCGATTTCGAGTCCGGGGCGCGTCGCCAGCCGACATCGCGCCAGCTTTGCGAACTTCGCACCCGGATCGGGATGGTCTTCCAGAGCTACAATCTCTGGCCGCACAAGACCGTCCTGGAGAATGTCATCGAGGCGCCGATCCACGTGCGCAAGATGAGCCGCAGAGAGGCGATCGAGCAGGCGGAAGGGCTGCTCGGCCGCATCGGTCTCTACGAGAAGCGGGGCTCCTACCCGTCGAAGCTGTCGGGCGGCCAGCAGCAACGCGTGGCGATCGCGCGGGCCCTCGCGATGTCGCCCAAGGTGATGCTGTTCGACGAGGTGACCTCCGCGCTCGATCCGGAGCTCGTCGGTGAGGTGCTCTCGCTCATGAGCTCGCTCGCGGCCGAGGGCATGACGATGCTGATCGTGACGCACGAGATGGCCTTCGCGCGCGATGTCGGCACACGGACCTTGTTCTTCGACCAGGGCGTGGTGGCCGAGGACGGCCCTCCGGCCGAGATCATCGGCAACCCTCGCAGCGACAGGCTGCGGCAATTCCTGAGACGCGTCGTCCACGACCCTGCGCAGCTCGGGCCATCAGCCTGACCGCATAGGCATTCATCTCAGGGAAGACGCGGCGAGCACGGCGATGTTTGTGAATTTTTGGGAAGATGTTGTCGAATACGGACCTGGGTTCCTGGCTGCGACCGTGGTCGTATTGGGTGTCACCATCGCCAGCATCCTCGTGAGCTGGGTCTGCGGTTTGCTGGGTGCGCTGGGAAAGCAGTCCCGCTTCGCGCCGATCCGCGGCGTCGCCAGCTTCTACGTCTGGTTCATCCGGGGCACGCCGACGCTGGTCCAGGTCTTCATCGTCTATTTCGGCATGCCGCAGATCGGCATCAAGCTCTCGCCCGTCGTGGCCGGCATCATCGCCCTCGGGGTGAGCAGCGGCGCCTACGTGGCGGAGACGATCCGGGCCGGATTGAGCGCGATCCCGAAGGGCCAGTTCGAATCCTCGCTCGCCCTCGGCATGACCCGCCAAGGCATGATGATCCGGATCATTCTGCCTCAGGTTCTCCGCATCATCCTGCCGTCGCTGACGAACGAGGCGATCTCGGCCGTCAAGAACACCTCGCTCCTGTCGACGATCACGGTCGTCGAGCTGACGCTGTTCGCACAGCTCATGATCGCCACGACTTTCAGGCCGTTCGATTTCTATATCGCAGCTGCCTTGATATACCTCGTCATTACATCCGTTCTGTCGCAGCTTTCGGCCTTCTTCGAGCGTCGATACGCCCGATTCTCATAAGTCGGGCCGCCCTCTCGTCCCGGACCGGGCCGTGAGGATGGACGATGTCCCCCGGTTATCCATCATGGAGGTGAACATGGAACGCAGACAGTTTCTCCTCGGGACGCTCTCGGCGGTCGCCGCGGCGTCCCCCTTCGTGGCGAAGGCGGCCTCTCTCGAACTCCTGCAGCCGGGCAAGCTGCTCGTCGCCACGGAGGGAACGTTCGCACCCTTCAGCATGCGCACGCCCAGCGGTCAATTGGACGGATTGGAGATGCGGGTGGCGGGCGAGATCGCGCGCCGGCTCGGGCTCCAATACGAGCCGGTGATCGTCAAGTTCGATTCTCTGCTGATCGGGCTGATGGCCGATCAGTACGACATGACGAGCGCGTCCATGGACATCACGGAGGCACGCCAGAAGCAGGTCGCGTTCGCGGACGGCTGGCTCGAATCCGGCGCCCGCGTCATCACGCGCAAGGATACCGGCATCGCGACCCCGGCCGATCTGAAGGGCCGCAACGTGGGCGCGGTCGCCGCCTCCTCCTTCGGCAAGCTCGCCGAGGAGCACGGGGGCAACCTGAAGAGCTACAAGGCCGCGGCCGACGCGATGCAGGATCTGGCCGGCGGCAATCTCGACGCCGTGATCAACGATGCCGTGGCCGGCAACTACGCGATCCGCACGCGCAAGCTGCCGTTCGTGATGCTCGACGCGCCCCTGAGCGTCATCCAGAAGGGCATGGCGATCAAGAAGGGCAAGCCGAACCTGCACGCCGCGGTCAACAAGGCGCTGGGGGACATGATCGCGGATGGGACCTACGAGAAGCTCCTCACGCCTTTGATCGGCTACTCGCCCGCTCCGAAGAATCCGATCCGCACCTCGGCCGTCTGATGTGAAATCCGGACGACTCCTTCCGGATTTCACATCGCAAGCCCGCGCGGCGCTTGAGCGAAGCCGATTGCCGCACCGCGAAGCGATCGACCGGAAATCGTATGAGCCGATGAGGGAGGGCGGCATCGGCCGCCGACCTCGCTGACCGTGCGACGCCAGGCTGGTCGGGACGTGGGTCCCGATCGAGCGCGCCTTGCCGGTTCCAGAGCCCTGCCGCCATCGGCCGAGAGGCCGTGCGGCGGAGCCGACGGAGTGGCACAACCGTACCGTTCGTCTCCCGACCGGAAGCTCGACCATGCGACACCTGGACGATTGGCTGTCTGAGCACCTCCCCGACCTGGTCGCGATCCGCCAGGACCTCCACGCGCATCCCGAGCTCGGGCTGGAGGAGGTCAGGACCTCCCGGCTGGTCGCCGATCGGCTTCGGGGCTGGGGCGTCGAGGTCTGCGACGGCATCGGCGGGACGGGCGTGGTCGGCACGATCCGGGGGCGGCGGCCCGGGCGCGGCGCGATCGGGCTGCGCGCCGACATGGATGCCCTGGCGATCCACGAGCAGACGGGACTGCCCTATGCCTCACGCCATCCGGGCCTCATGCATGCCTGCGGTCACGACGGGCATACGACCATGCTGCTGGGTGCGGCGCGCTACCTGGCGGCCGTCCCCGAGTTCGAGGGCACGGTCCACCTCATCTTCCAGCCCGCGGAGGAGGGACGCCGCGGGGCTCTCGCGATGGTCCGCGACGGGCTCTTCGAGCGCTTCCCCTGCGATGCGATCTACGGCCTCCACAACACGCCGGGCATGGGAGTCGGCGTCTTCGGCACCCAGGCCGGCCCGATCATGGCCGCGTCGGACATGTTCACCGTGGTCTTTCGTGGGGTCGGCGGACATGGAGGGATCGGCCCGCATATGTCCACCGACATCACCTACGCGCAGGCCCACTTCATCCTCGGCTTGCAGGGCATCGTCGGACGCAACGTCGCGCCGATCGACACGGCCGTCCTGAGCGTCGGCTCCATTCACGCCGGGTCGCCGGACGCGCCGAACGTGATCCCGGCGGAACTGACCATCCGTGGAACGGCGCGCTCCTACACGGAGGGCGTCAGGGATCTGCTCGAGGCGCGCATCGGCGAGCTCGCCCGGTGGACGGCGCGCAGCTGGGGCTGTCGGGCCGAGACGACCTACGACCGCGGGCCCGGCGCCGTCGTGAACGCGACCGGACCGACCGCGGCGGCGCTCACGGCCGCCGAGGCCGTCGTGGGCGCGCGGAACGTTCTTCGTTCGATCGAGCCGACCACCGGCGGGGAGGACTTCGCGGACATGATGGCCGTCCGTCCCGGCTCGTTCATGCGGATCGGCAACGGCGTCGCGGACGACGGCAGCTTCGCGGGCCTGCATACGCCCGTCTACGATTTCAACGACGCCGTGATCCCCCTCGGGATCAAGTACTGGGTGTCGGTCGTCGGGGCGGAGCTCGGGCGCCCGGCCTGAACCGCGTGCGACGTCCCGGTGCTCGCGCCGGCCACGGCGCCTGCACGGACAAGCCTGTCTTGCTGCCTCTCGGGTGTGCCGGTATGCCAATGATCTACCAGAGGTGTCGCCCCACCGGCTGCGACCCCGCGGTCGGGCAGGCGTCGAAGATCGCCACGATGAACGAAACTCCGCTCCAGCCGGTCCTCGCGACATCCGACAGCCGCTTGGCGCAGCACGCGTACGAGCAGGTGTTGGGCCTCATCATGTCCCGGCAGATCGCGCCCGGCACGCTCCTGCAGGAGCGGCGCCTGGCCGAGTATCTCAAGATGTCGCGGACGCCCCTCCGCGACGCCTTGCTCATGCTCGAAGCGGAGGGTCTGCTGGTGCGCCAGGGCTCCCGCGGCCTTCAGGTGAAGGCCATGAACATCGGCGACTTCATCGACAACCTGTCCATCCGCATCCTCCTCGAACCCGAGGCCACGCGGGCCGCAACGCCGCACGTGAGCAAGGACGTCTGCGCAGAGGTGACGGCGCGCCTCGAGACGCTGGTCTCGCGCGCGTGCCAGGGCGAGGTTCCCGATCGCGCGGAGGTGCGCGAGATCGACGAGCGGCTGCACTCGATGATCCTCGACGCGGCCGCCAACAGCCAAATGACGGCGATCATCCGGACCTTGAGGCGCCAAACTCAGATCTTCGATCTGCGCAGCCTGCCTGAACGGTTCGAAAGCACCTGTCGCGAGCATCTGGCGATCACGGCGGCGATCGGCGGCGGTCAGGCGGACGAGGCGGCGAGTGCCATGCGGCGCCATCTCGAGAGCGTCAAGCAGAGCATCGTCACCCGGCTCGGATAGGGCAGGGCTGCCCGGGTCGGCGGTCTTCCCAGGTCGGCGGTCTTCCCAGGTCGCCTGCGTTTCGCCCACCGAACCAACCGGAGGAACAATGAGAATCGACCTCAACGCCGATCTGGGCGAGGGCTTCGGTCCTTGGACGATGGGTGACGACGCGGCGATGATGGACATCATCACGACGGCGAACGTCGCCTGCGGCTTTCACGCCGGCGACCCCGTGATCATGCGCAACACCGTCGGCGTCGCGCGGGAGAAGGGCGTTCGTGTCGGGGCCCATCCCGGCTTCTCCGACCTGGCGGGCTTCGGCCGGCGCCGCATTTCCGGCATCAGCGTGAACGAACTGGAAGCGATCGTCGCGTACCAGATCGGCGCGATGCAATCGGTCGCGACCCTGGCGGGACATCCCATCACGCACGTCAAGACGCATGGGGCCCTCGGGAACATGTGCGCCGACGACGATGCGTGGGCCTTGGGCGTCGCCCGGGCGATCAAGGCGGCGGATCCGACCTTGCTGTTCATGATCATGCCCGGCACGGCGACGGAGCGCGCAGCCGACAGAACAGGCCTCGCGAGCCTGCGCGAGATCTACGCGGATCGCACCTACGATGACAGCTTCAACCTGACCGATCGCTCGAAACCCGGCGCGGTGATCCACGACGCCGCGCTCGCGACGGAGCATGTCCTGCGCATGCTCAACGAGGGCGCGATCATCTCCACGTCCGGCAAACGGCTCGATGTCGGGATCGACTCGATCTGCGTGCACGGCGACAATCCCGCGGCTGTCGTGATGGCCAGGACATTGCGGTCGAGCTTGGAGAGCCAGGGAGTGACCGTCGCCGCCTACGAGCCGTCCTGAGGCGCGCGTGCCAGGGTGAGCCGACCCCGCCGTCATCGCTGCGACGCGCTCTCGTGAGCGGCGGCACGGGTGCGCGGCCCAGCCTGGCGAGGCTCGCGACATCGCCGCCGCGTCGAGGCCGGCGCAGTGAGCGAAGCGGGTGACCGGGAGGTGTGACGGATGCTTGATCGTGCGCATCGGCCCGTCACCTCAGCGATCGGCCTCCGTGAGGGCCTGTTGAAAGCGGTCGACGAGCGCCTTGGCGGGCCCGGCCCTGCTCAAGAGGCCGATCGTTCTCCTGAAGCGGCCCTGCCCGACCGGGGTGATCTGCAAGCCGCCGATGTTGAGCGTCGCAATTCCCCAATCGGGCAGGAGCGTCACACCCAGCCCGCGGGAGACGAGGATCACGATGGCTTCAGGTGCATCGAGTTCGAAAAGCTCGCTGACGAGAATGTTTCGGCTGGACAGGAACGACTCGACGATCTGGCCTGTCCACGCTTTACGGTCCATGCGTATGAATGGCGCGTCTTCCAGGATCGTCTTCACATCGGTGCTGGCAGTCGTGGCTCGCGTCACCAGTGCGAGCGGCTCATCTCGCACATGCCGCCAATCCAGGCTCTTGGGCAGCTGGAAAGGCGGCTGAACCACGAGGGCGCAATCGATCTCGTTGTTCTCCAGCAGCCGGAAGAGACCTGCCGAGGTGCCCGGAATGACCGTCAGATCGATGTCCGGGAAGCTTCTTGCCAAGGTCTGGAGAGCGGCCGGGATCACGGTCGTGAGAGCCGTGGAGATGGACCCGACGCGCAGCCGGCCGGCCGGACGCCCGCCTTGCGCCAGGTGACGCATCTCGTCGGCCTGCGACACGATCCGCCGGGCCGTCTCCAGGATCGCTTGACCCGCGCTCGTCAGAACGATGCGCTGGCCCCGCCTTTCGACGAGCTTGGCGGACAGATCGGCCTCGAGGGATCTGATCTGCTCGGCGATCGAGGTATGGGCCAGCCCGAGCTCGCGGGCCGCTGCCGCGATGGAGCCATGCTCGGACACCAGGCAGAGGGCTCTCAGGTAGCGCGTATTCATCCCTGCCTCGTACGCGATTCTGCGGCATGCAGGAATCTCCTTCGTCCGAAGTCGATAACTCCTGAATTTCCTTTCGGTCGCGAGGGCCCTATCCCGGCCCGGCGATCCAGGAGGTGAGGCGATGAAACTCGAAGCCAGCGCGTCAGGCGTCTATCCCATTGCCCCCACGCCCTTCCACGCGGACGGCCGCGTCGACGTCCAGTCGATCGATCGCCTCTGCGACTTCTACGTCGAGAGCGGATGCACCGGGATGACGGTGCTCGGGGTGCTGGGTGAAGCACCCAAGCTCGACGCCCAGGAGGCGCTCGACGTCGCGTTCCGCTTCATCAAGCGTGCTCCTTCCCTGCCGACGATCGTCGGCGTCTCCGCGCCCGGCTTCGCGGCCATGCGCTCCCTGGCGCGCGCGGCGATGGATGCCGGTGCCGCGGGCGTGATGATCGCGCCTCCGAACACGTTGCGGACCGACGACCAGATCGTCAGCTATTACAGTCAGGCCGCGGACGCCATCGGAGCCGACGTTCCGTTCTGCATCCAGGACTACCCACTGAATTTTTCCGTCGTGATGACGCCGCTCGTGCTGAAGCGCATCATCACCGACAACCCGTCCTGCGTGATGCTGAAGCACGAGGATTGGCCTGGCCTCGAGAAGATCTCGACGCTTCGCAAGTGGCAAGCCGCGGGAGAGCTGCGCCACGTCTCGATCCTGTGCGGCAACAACGGTCTCTTCCTCGACTTCGAGATGGAGCGCGGGGCGGACGGCGCCATGACGGGCTACGCCTTCGCCGACATGCTCGTCGATACGGTGCGCCTGTCGAAAGCCGGCCGCCGCGACGAGGCCCACGACCTGTTCGACGCCCACCTCCCGCTGCTGCGCTACGAACAGCAGCCCGGCCTCGGCTTGAATGCCCGCAAGTACATCCTGATGCGTCGCGGCCTCTTGTCGTCCCACGCCCTCCGGGCGCCCGGCGGCAGCCTGTCGGCGGCGGCCGTCGAGGAAATCGAGTACCTGCTGGCGCGCGTGGCACGGTTCGACAAGCGTGCCGCCTGCCCGCCGCTGGCGGACAAGGCGCGATCCGCTTGATCGGTCCGTCCGAAGCGCCCCGAAACCTCGACAGGGTGACCATCTTCGTATGAGCCCACGACCCACGACGAGCCCGCGATTCCTGGATGCCGGCGAGGCGGCCCTCGTCGTCGAGTTCGGGTCGGTGGTCGACCCCGCGGTGAGCGACCGGGTGCTCTGCCTCGACGAGATCCTGGCCGCGTCGCAGATCAACGGCATACGCGAACTGGTTCCGACCTATCGCTCGCTGATGATCCACTACGACCCGCTGAGGATCAGGCGCGAGGCGTTGGTCGCGGCGGTCGAGGACACATTGACGGCCGCGCCGGCGCACCGGCGCGCGTCGACGCATTGGATCGTCCCCTGCTGCTACGAGGAGCCGCACGGGGAGGATCTGGCGGAGCTGGCAGCGATCGCCGGGTTGCCGCCGGCCGATGTGGCGGCGCTGCATTCGGGGGCGACCTACCGCGTCTACATGTACGGGTTCGCACCGGGCTTCACCTATCTCGGCGGCCTGCCGGAGGCGATCGCCGTCTCGCGCCGCAGCACGCCCCGCCCGCCGCACGAGCCGAAGGCCGTGACCGTGGGGGGAGGGCTCAGCGCCATCGGCACCTTCTCCATGCCGACGGGCTGGTATGTCGTCGGGCGGACGCCCGAGAAGTTCTACGCTCCCGAGCGGTCGCGAGCGTTCCTGCTCGAACCCGGCGACACCCTCCGTTTCGAGCCGATCGACAGCACGACGTTCGAGGGCCTGCACGCCCGGGCCGAAGCGGGCGAGGTGGTGGCGAGGACGGAGGAGCCGTGACGCCCAAGCTCAAGATCCTCGCGGCCGGTCCCGGTTGCACCGTGCAGGACGAGGGCCGGCATGGGCTGCTGCGGTACGGCGTGACGGGCGCGGGCCCCATGGACCCGTTCGCGCACGCCGTCGCGAACCGCGCCCTCGGCAATCCGAGGGGGGCGGCCGCGATCGAGGTGTCGCTCGGCGGCCTCGAACTCACCGCGGAGAACGATCCGATCACGGTCGCGCTGGCCGGAGGGGCGTTCGCGATCTCCCTCGACGGCCAGGATCTCCCGCCGGCCGTCGTCGTGACCGTCCAGCCGGAATCGACGCTCAAGATCCGCGGAGGGCCGGGGGGAGCCTGGTGCTACCTGGCCGTTCCCGGCGGCCTCGATGTCCCGCTGATGCTCGGTTCGGCCTCGACCCATACCCGGACCGGCATCGGTGGCATCGACGGACGTGCCCTGCGGGCCGGAGACCGGATCGCGGCGCCTGCCTCCGGCCGGCCCGTGGTGGCGGCAGGGCGGATCGACGTCCCGGCCCTCGACCGGCCCGCTGACACCATCCGGGTGATCATGGGGCCCCAGGCGGACTCCTTCTCGGCCGACCAGATCGAACGCTTCCTGGCAGGACCTTGGACCGTGTCGACCCGTGGCGACCGCATGGCCTGCTTCCTCCAGGGGCCGACGCTGACGCATGCCCGCGGCTACAACATCGTGTCCGACGGCATCGCCATGGGGGCGATCCAGGTGCCCGGCGAGGGGCAGCCGATCGTGCTGATGGCCGACCGTCAGTCGACCGGCGGCTATCCGAAGATCGCGACGATCATCGGCGCCGATCTGGGTCGATTGGCGCAGGCGCGTCCCGGAACGTCATTCCGGTTCCGCCGCGTCGAACACGCCGAGGCCGTCGACGCCCGGCAGGCGGAGCACGATCTCCTCGCCGGTCCGATCGCCGTCGAGCCCGTCATCCGGACGACCTTCCCGTCCGAGTTCCTGCTGGGCCTCAACCTGATCGACGGCTGCGTCGACGGCCTGGCAGACGCCTGATCAACACGAAGGAGATGACATGGATCTCGGGATTTCCGGCAGGACCGCGCTGGTGCTCGGCGGCGGCGGCGGGCTCGGCAGCGCCATCGCGCTCGGCTTGGCCCGCGAAGGCGTCAAGGTCGCGGTCGCGGACATCGATCAAGCGGCGCTCGACCGCGCGTGCGATGCGGTGAAGGCCGCCGGCAGCGAGACCCTGGCGATTCAGTGGGACCTGGCGGATCTCTCCGTCATCGAGGCCAACGTCGCCCGCATCGAGGCGAGCCTCGGCCCCGTCGACATCCTGGTCAACAACACCGGCGGTCCGCCGCCCACCCCCGCCTCCGGCCAGTCGTCCGACCTCTGGGCGAAGCATTTCCAGGCCATGGTCCTGTCGGTGATCGCGCTCACCGATCGCGTCCTGCCCGGCATGCGCGAGCGCAAGTGGGGCCGCATCATCACGAGCACCTCGTCCGGCGTCGTGTCCCCGATCCCGAATCTCGGCATCTCGAACGCCCTGCGACTGTCGCTCGTGGGCTGGTCGAAGACGCTGGCGCGCGAGGTCGGCAGCCACGGCATCACCTCGAACATCATCCTTCCCGGCCGCATCGCCACCGACCGGATCCGGTTCCTGGACGAGCAGAAGGCCAAGCGCGAGGGCCGCAGCGTCGACGCCGTCACCCAGGAAAGCACGGGCTCCATCCCGCTCGGCCGCTACGGTCGCCCGGACGAATATGCCGATGCCGTCGCGTTCCTCGCGAGCGAGCGGGCCGCCTATCTCACCGGAAGCGTCATTCGCGTCGATGGCGGATTGATCGCCAGCATCTGATGTGAGGGCCGGTTGCCGTGAGGGCACGGCCCCTCGGCGAGCGACCGAACGTCCGCCCACGGGACGGCGCAACGCCTCTCCAGCACGTAGCTCTGCGCCCCATCCGCAACCGCAGGATGGGCGACGGCCGGCGGCACCTTGCAGGCCGCCGGCCTAGTTTTTGTGCACCGAGCCTCGAGCCAAGAGCTGAAGACCCCGCGGGTTCGGATCGAAGGCAATCACGCGAAAGCGTCGCGGCAGATGCAGGATATCCTGCGGGGATGCGTGCGTCCGATCGTGCATCGCGTCAGCGGCTTCACAACTGCTCCGCGATCGTCAGTTTGAGTTGATCGATGAAGGCTCGGACCAGCCGTTTCGGAGCACGCGCCTTCTGGTAGATCGCGTAGGCGTCGACGCTCACGCTGGGTCGCAACGGCCGGACGTCGATCTTGTACCGGCTGCCATGGATGCTCGTGAACGAGTCGACGAAGGCGACTCCAAGCCCGGCTTCAGCGAGCAGGCACGCCGTGTACGAGTATTGAACTTCGATAGAGCCCGCCGAGGGAGGCTCGTTGAAGAATTCCCGACGAAGTAGAGAGCCAAATCTGGTGTCCGGCTCATAGCAGATGAGCGGATATGGCTTGGTCGTATCCTCGGAAACTTCGTGATTTGCTCCGATAGGGTGCCCGGGCTGGAAGGCGCAGACCATCTGTCCGGTCCCGATGAGCTCGAATTCCAGGCCGGGTCGGACGTAGGGCTCGAGTGAAACCCCGAGATCGGCGCGTCCACTCTCGACACCGTCGATCACGCCCTCGGTTCGATGGACATCGAACGAGATGTTGACGTCCGGGCGCGTGCTCTTGAAGCTTTTGAGCGCAGACGGGACGACGGCGTTCGCGATCGGGGGCGTCGCCAGCAGGCGCAAGGATCCGACGCGGGTATCGCGGACATTTGCCAGTCTCTTCGAGAAAGACAGCATCATCTTGAAGATCGGCTCGCTGTCCCTGTAGATCTCCATCGCTTCCTGTGTCGGGACCAGTCGATTGCCGCTGCGCTCGAACAGCGTGAATCCGAGCTGGCTCTCCATGTGCTTGATGGCATTGCTGATCGTTGGCTGGGACAGTCCAAGACTTTGCGCGACAGATACTGTGGTTTGACAGCGTATCAACTCGCGAAAAATTTGGAGCTGCCGTAGGTTGAGCATTTTTTCCGCACATGCCTGAAATTTAGCCGACTATAGCCGGGGGCTATAGAAACGCAAGTTTCTTTATAGTGGGGTGGTTGCGCGAACTCGGATCGCGGCTCAATCCTCGTCAGAGACATCACGGAGAGTTGCGATGAGAAGCATGCTGGCGGCCGCCGGATTCATGATGCTGGCCGCACACGCTGCGGTGGCCCAGGCCCCTTTGAGAACCGCCGTCGACGGGACCTTCGCGCCGCATGCGATGCCCAAGCTGTCGGGCGGGATCGAAGGGTTCAACGTCGATCTGGCGGATGCCCTGGGCAAGAAGCTGGGACGGCCGGTCACGGTCGATACGGCGCAGTTTTCCGGCCTCATCCCGGCCCTTCAGGCCGGCACGTACGACTTCCTCGTCGCGCCCGTCACGGTGAACAAGGATCGTGCCGAGAACCTCCTGTTCACCGAGGGCTACCTGAACACCGACTTCCAGTTTGTGACGAAGAAGGGCGCTCCTCCCATCGCGAAGCTCGAGGATCTTCGCGGCAAGACCATCTCGGTGAACAAGGGCTCTGCGTATGACAGCTGGGCCCGCGAGATGGCGGACAAGATCGGCTGGAAGGTCGAGTCGTACGGGACCCAGACCGACGCCGTCCAGGCCGTGCTCGCGAACCGGGCCTTCGCCAACGTCGCCGGCAACACCGTCGTGCAATGGGCGGCGAAGAACAACCCTCAGATCCAGCTGTCGCTGCTGCATCCGACCGGCCTCGTCTGGGCGATCGCCCTGCGGAAGGACTCGGTCGAGCTGCGCAAGGATCTCGACCAGGCGATCGAGTGCCTGAAGTCGGACGGCACCATCGCGGCGCTTCACGAGAAGTGGTTCGGCGTCAAGCCGTCGGCCGGCGCCGTGGCCGTCACGGTCGACCCCGGTTACGGCGTTCCCGGCATGCCGAACTACGATCCGGCTCCCCACGCCGCCGCGTGCCGAGGCTGAGATGCAGAGCGCCGCGTCGTTCCTCCCGAGCCGCGCTCCGGGTGCCGCAGCCGAGATTCAGAGCGTCGAGCCCCTCCTGCGAATTCGCGACGTGTCCAAGAAATTTGGCAGTCTCGAAGTCCTGAAGAGCATCAATGTCGACGTTTCTCCCGGAGAACTCGTCTTCCTGATCGGGCCGTCCGGATCAGGCAAGAGCACGCTGCTGCGTTGCTGCAACCGCTTGGAAGAGGCGACGAGCGGCTCGATCCGGTTCGACGGATCGGAAGTGCTGGACCCCAAGCTCGACGTCAACGCCCTGAGACGGCGCATCGGGATGGTGTTCCAGTCCTTCAATCTCTACCCGCACATGACGGCGCTGTCGAACGTGACGCTCGCCTTGCGCAAGGTGCTGGGAAAGTCGGGACCGGAATCGAAGACGATCGCGATGGCGGCGCTCGAGCGTGTGGGTCTGGCGCACAAGGCGTCCGCCTATCCCGCCGAGCTCTCCGGAGGGCAGCAGCAGCGCGTCGCGATCGCGCGCGGGTTGGCGCTGGAGCCGAAGATGATGCTCTTCGACGAGCCGACCTCCGCGCTCGATCCGGAGCTGGTGGGCAGCGTGCTGGCGACGATGCGCAGCATGCGGGAAGCCGGGATGACCATGCTGGTCGTGAGCCACGAGATGCGGTTTGCCCGCGAAGCGGCCGACCGGGTGGTCTTCATGGAGGGAGGGGTCGTCGTCGAGCAGGGGCCTCCGGCGCAGATCTTTGGACCGGACGCCCAGCCTCGGACGCGCGCGTTCGTCTCGAACGAAGATCGCTGAAGGACCGCCGATGAATCATTTCATCGATACCTTCTTCAACGCCCAGCAGATCCTCGCGACGTGGCCTGCCATCCTCAAGGGCGTGGTGGTCACGCTGGAGATCGCGGCGCTCGTCGTCGTCACGGGGATCACGGCGGGGATCGGTCTCGCCGTCCTTCGATGGCTCTTCGGCCGGTGGATCAAATGGCCGCTGCTGGTCTTCGTCGACGTCGCCCGCGCGGTCCCGCCGCTCGTCCTCGTGCTGCTCGCCTATTTCGGGCTGCCGAGCCTCGGCGTCGATATCTCGGGGTTCGCCGTCATATGGCTCGTGCTGTCGGCCGTGCTGACCGCCTTCGTCGAGGAGATCGTCTGGGCCGGGCTCATCTCCGTCAAGAAGGGGCAACGCGAGGCTGCGCGATCGACCGGCCTCACCGAGGTTCAGGCTCTGCTGTACGTCGTGCTTCCTCAGGCGCTGCGGCTCGCCGTTCCGCCGCTGACGAACAGGACCATCGCGATCACCAAGAACACGGCCCTGGGGACGGTCATCGGCGTTCCCGAGATCATCAACCAGGCCACCACGGCCGTGTCGTTCTCGGGCAATGCGACCCCGCTCATGATGGGAGCGTTCGCCTATCTCGTCCTCTTCATCCCGATCATCGGCTTCGGCCGGTGGGTCGAGGGGCGGTTTGCCTGGAGGCGTCACTGATGGACATCCTCTTCCAGCAATTCTTCAACCTCGACATCATGTCGAAGGCCCTGCCCCTGATCCTGGAGGGCCTCAAGACCACGCTGTTGATTTGCCTGGTGGTCATCCCCCTCGGCATTCTCGGCGGGATCCTGGTGGCGGTCGGCAGCATGGCCAAGAGTGCCGTCGCGCGCCGTGCGCTGGCGCTCGCGGTCGACCTCATGCGCGCTCTTCCGCCTCTCGTCCTCCTGATCCTGATCTATTCCGGCTTGCCGTTCCTCGGGCTCCGGTTGTCGCCGCTCGCCGCCGTCTCGATCGCGTTCTTCCTCAACAACGCGGCGTATTACGGTGAGGTCATCCGGGCCGGGATCGAGAGCGTCCCCAACGGGCAGTGGGAGGCCGCGAGATCGACCGGACTCCGCGCCGATCAGACCTTCGTCTGGGTCGTCCTTCCGCAGGCGTTGCGAAATGTCCTGCCGGACCTGATCTCCAACACGGTCGAGGTCGTCAAGCTGACATCTCTCGCGAGCGTCGTCTCGTTGCAGGAAATGCTGTACTCGGCCGATATGGCGAGGTCCCTGACGTTCAACAATTCGCCCGTCGTCCTCGCGGCCATCATCTACTTCGTCATGCTCTGGCCCGTCGTGCGGATCGTGAGCCGCCTGGAAAATGCGTCGGCGAAATGACCGTCACGGTCCCATGCGGCGCGCCGGGTCGACGAGGCGCAAACGGGAGCAGCCGATGAAGGGAGGCCGGTAGGCGGCGTTCCTCGCCCGCGCCCGGTCAAGCGAGGACCGTCCCCGCGTCGCCAACCTTCGTCCGCGCGGTGACGACGGGACATGTCGACACCGCGCCGTTCGCAACGACGGGTCGGAGCGCTCCGGCCGCTACCTGGAACTCATGATGTCATCCACTCGATCATCGATCCCCCGGGCGGCTCCCGCCGAGTCGGACCTCGTCGCCGCCATCCAGGCGCAGCGAGGGCTTGTCGAGGATTTCTTCAACACCCTCGCCCTGGCCACCAAGGGAAACCCCGGCATCACGCGCGACACCTACGGTCCCGGTGAGGCCTTCGCCCATCGCCTGTTGGCCGAGCACGGTGTGGCACGCGGCCTCCTGGTGGAGCAGGACCTGGCGGCGAACACCTACGTCACGTTGCCGGGTCGCGATCGGACGGCGCCGCGCCTGATCATCGGCTCGCATCTCGACAGCGTCCCTCACGGCGGGAACTACGACGGGGCCGCCGGGGTGGTGGCGGGCCTCGTCGCCATCGAGGCCTTGTGCCGACTGGGCGTCACGCCGTGCTGCGACGTCACCGTGATGGGCATCCGGGCGGAGGAGAGCGTCTGGTTCCAGGTCTCCTACATCGGAAGCCGCTCGGCGCTCGGCACCCTTCCGGCCGCGGCACTCGAGGCGCGGCGGATCGACGGCGACCGGACGCTCGCCGGTCACATCGCGGATGCGGGCGGCGATCCCGACGCGATCCGACGCGGTGCCCGCCATCTCGATCCGGCCACCATCCGGGCATTCCTCGAGGTTCACATCGAGCAGGCCGCCACCCTCGTCGAATCCGGTGTTCCCGTCGCCGTCTGCACCGGTGTGCCGGGCAACTTCCGCTACCCCGACGCGCGCGTCGCGGGCCGGCACGATCACGTCGGCACGCCGCGCCGCTTCAGGCGCGATGCCTCGATGGCCGCGGTCGAGCTCGCCGCTTGGCTCGACGCGATGTGGGAGCGCGAGGAGGCCGCCGGCATCCCCATGGCCGTCACCTTCGGTCGTTTTCACACCGATCCGACGATGCACGGGCTCACCACCGTGCCCGGCAGCTTCTGCTTCAGCCTCGATGTGCGCGCATACGATCCCGACGTGCTTGCGCGGCTCGAGACGGCCATGCTGGCCCGGATCGGCGAGATCGAGGCGCGCCGGAACGTGCGCTTCGCGTTGGGTACGCGGGCGAGCGCGGCCGTCGGGCCGGTCGATCCCGCCATCTCGTCCGCCTTCACGGCTGGTGCCGGGCGCCTCGGGATCCGCACGATCCCGCTCGGCAGCCCGGCGTCGCACGACGCCGCGGCCTTCGCGGCGGCCGGCGTGCCGATCGCGATGCTGTTCGTCCGCAACGAGCACGGCAGCCACAATCCGGACGAGGCGATGGAGACCGACGACTTCCTGGCG
Organism: Methylobacterium terricola; assembly: GCF_006151805.1. Taxonomy (GTDB): domain Bacteria; phylum Pseudomonadota; class Alphaproteobacteria; order Rhizobiales; family Beijerinckiaceae; genus Methylobacterium; species Methylobacterium terricola. The sequence goes on from NZ_VDDA01000003.1 coordinate 590,054, forward strand.
GCCTGCACGATCCTCGCGGACTGGATCTGCCGCGAGGTCGGCTGACCGCGCGCCGCGTCCATCCGCGAACCCGCTCCAATCGAAGAGAGTTACGATGCCCCGTCGTCGCAGGATCCTGGTGATCAATCCGAACTCCAACGCGGTCGTCACCGAGGGTCTCCGCCAAGCCCTGCTGCCGCTGTCCTTCGCGGAGGGGCCGGAGATCGTGTGCGAGAGCCTCCCCGACGGCCCCCCTGGAATCGAGACGCAGGCTCACGTCGACGGCGTCGCCCTTCCGCTGCGCCGCCGGATCGAGGCCGCCGACGACGCCGATGCGTTCGTGATCGCGTGCTACTCGGATCCCGGATTGCACGTGGCGCGCGAGGGAACGGCCAAGCCCGTGTTCGGCATCGCCGAATGCGGCGTGCTGACCGCGCTGACCCGCGCCGACCGGTTCGGCGTGATCGCGATCAAGTCCGCCTCGATCCCGCGCCACATCCGGTATCTGCGCCAGATGGGTCTGCTCGAGCGCCTCGCCGGGGAACGCCCGCTCGAGATGTCGGTCGCGGAGAGCGCGTCCGGCGAGGGGACGTTGGCCCGGATGATCGAGGTCGGCACCCAGCTCAAGGAGCGGGACGGCGCCGGTGTCATCGTGATGGGCTGCGCCGGCATGGCCCGCCACCGCCGTCTCCTGGAGGACGCGCTCGGCGTGCCGGTGATCGACCCCACTCAAGCCGCCGTCGCCATGGCCGTCGGCACCGTTTCGGTCGCCTGACGAGGAGGGAATGACGATGTCCAACTACGATCTTGTGATTCGCGGCGGGACCGTCGGGACCGCGACCGCCGCCTTCCCGGCCGACGTGGCCGTCAAGGACGGGCGGATCGCGGCGGTCGGCCTCGGGTTGCCGGCTGGTGCGCGCGAGATCGACGCCACCGGCAAGTTCGTCCTGCCCGGCGGCATCGACACGCATGCCCATGTCGAGCAGGTCTCCGCCAACGGCCTGACGAATGCCGACACCTTCGAGAGCGCCACGACCTCGGCCGCCTTCGGCGGCAATACCACGCTGATCGCGTTCGCCGCGCAGCACCGGGGGCTCGATCTCCGCAAGGTCGTCGACGACTACGCAGCACTGGGTCGGCGCGGCGCTCTGATCGACTATGCGTTCCACCTGATCGTCGCCAATCCCGACCGCAAGACCATCGAGACCGATCTGCCGGCCCTGATTCGCGAGGGGCACGCGTCGATCAAGGTCTTCATGACCTACGACCTCATCAAGGTCGACGACGAGCCGCTGCTCGACCTGCTTCTCACCGCGCGGCAGAACCGTGCCCTGGTCTGCGTCCACGCCGAGAACCACGGCATGATCTCCTGGATGGGGAAACGGCTGGTCGAGAAGGGGTATACGGCACCGAAGTACCACGCGATCAGCCATCCGCGCGGATCGGAGGCGGAAGCCATCAACCGGCTGATCGCGGCGGCCGAGCTGCTCGATCAGCCGATCATGGTCTTTCACGTCTCGACTGCGGAGGGAGCCGCCGTCGTCCGCAAGGCCCGCGGGCGCGGGTTGAAGGTCTTCGCCGAGACCTGCCCGCAATACCTGTTCATGACGAAGGCCGATCTCGACCGGCCGGGCGTGGAAGGGGCGAAGTGGATGTGCTCCCCCCCGACGCGCGAGGTGGCCGACCAGGACGCGCTCTGGCAGGCGCTGGCGCTCGGAGACCTTCAGACCGTCACCTCCGACCATGCCCCCTACCGTCTCGACGAGACCGGAAAGCTCGCGGCCGGTCCCAATCCGAACTTCAAGCAGATCGCGAACGGCATGCCCGGGCTCGAGACGCGCCTGCCGCTCCTCTTCGACGCGCTCGTGTCGCGCGGTCGGCCGGAATTCAACGGGCGGGGCATCGAGAGCTTCGTCCAGCTGACCGCCACGGCGCCGGCGGCCATCTACAACCTGCCGGGAAAGGGCGCTCTGCTGCCGGGCTACGACGCCGACATCGCGATCTGGGATCCGGCTCGGACCGTCACGATCAGCGACGACATCATGCATGATCGCACCGGGTTCACCCCCTTCGCCGGCACGGTCGTTCGAGGCTGGCCGGAGCGGGTCCTTCGTCGCGGCGAGGACGTCGTCGCCGACGGAATGTGCAAGGCTGCCCCGGGATCCGGCCGGTGGCTCGGCCGCACGGGCGGCTGGGCGGCAGAGCCGACCGGCAAGCTCGTCGCCGACATGGACCCCCGCAGAAACTTCGGTGCCGAGCTGTTGTGAGAGCCTCCGCCGATCGCGAGGCCGAGAGCACCTCACGATCGCGCCGCAATCGCGAATCCCTCCAGGTTGCCGATGTCGCCGCATCGTCTGCGGCGAACCGGTATCCACGTCGTCGGAGCGATGCTCTGGTCGCTGGCCCGGGATGATTTGGCGAGATTGATCTTGATCGAGATCAGTCTCGCGCGACGAGTAGATCGCCGCCTCGTCAAACGTAAGATTTGTATGGCGCGGCAATGATTGCGCACGGGGGTGGCCGACGCCGAATCGGATGCGTCGTCCTGTGTCTGTCGTTGCGGCCCTGATTTCAAGGGAGACAATCTGTGGGCGATTTGATCGCGATGCTCGTCGACATCGTCGGCGAGCGGAATGTCCTTCTCGGGGAGGAGCAGGCTCCGTTTCTGACCGATTGGCTCGGCAAGTACCGGGGTAGCGCCCTCGCCGTGGTGCGGCCGGGATCCGTCGACGAGGTTTCCGCCGTCATGGCCCTCTGCGCCGAGCGGGATGTCCCGGTCGTTCCGCAAGGGGGCAACACCAGCCTCTCGGGCGGCGCGACCCCGGACCGGACGGGCGAGGCCGTGCTGCTGTCCCTGGCTCGGATGAACCGCGTGAGGGCCGTCGACACCATCGGCAACACCATCACGGTCGATTCCGGCGTGGTCCTGGCCCGCGTTCACGAGGCCGCCAGCGCCGCCGACCGCTTCTTTCCGCTCAGTCTTGGCGCGGAGGGGAGTTGCACGATCGGCGGCAACCTGGCTGCCAATGCGGGGGGCGTCGCCGTCCTGCGCTACGGGACGATGCGCGAGCTGACGCTCGGGCTGGAAGTCGTGCTGTCCGACGGGCGGGTGTGGGACGGATTGACGGCTCTCCGGAAGGACAACACCGGCTATGCCTTGCGCGACCTGTTCATCGGGTCGGAAGGCACCCTCGGCGTCATCACCGGCGCCGTGTTGAAGCTGTTCCCGGCGCCCCGTGCACGTGCGACCGCCTTCGTCGCGGTCCAGGACGTCGATGCCGCTCTCGCCCTCCTTTCGACCGTGAGAGCGAGATGCGGCGACCGCCTGACGGCGTTCGAGTACATGACGGGAGACACTCTCGCCCTGATCCTCAAGCACGTGTCGGGCGCGCGTCTTCCGCTTGCCTCCCTGCCGCCCGCAGCCGTGCTGATGGAGCTGTCCGACACGGACGACGAGGCGGCGTTGATCGGGCGCCTGGAAGACGTCCTGGCCAGCACGATCGAGTCGGGCCTCGTGCTGGACGGTGCCATCGCGCAGGACGGCACGCAATCCAAGGCCTTCTGGCGGATCCGGGAAGGTGTCTCCGAGGCACTCGTCCGGGAGGGGATGGCCGCGAAACACGACGTTTCGGTGCCGACCGCTGCCTTGAGCGAGTTCGTGGCCCTGGCCGATGCCGGGGTGAAGGCTGCACTGCCGGGAGTGCGCCCGATCGTGTTCGGGCATCTCGGAGACGGCAACCTCCATTACAACCTGCTGCCTCCCGTCGGCCTCGATCAGGGGCAGTGGACGGCTGAGATGCCGGCCCTGACCCGGCTGGTCCATGACGAAACGCGCCGCCAGCGCGGCTCGATCAGCGCCGAGCACGGCATCGGCCAACTTCGCGTCTCCGAGATGGGACGCTGCAAGTCCCCGATCGAACTCGACCTCATGGCTTCGATCAAGGCCTTGCTCGATCCGCGCGGACGACTGAATCCCGGCAAATTATTGCCGGACACAATTGCAAGAGGAGCAAACTGATGTCGCTTTTGACCGAGGACGCCAAGGGCGTCTACGTGATCGCGGTGACGCCGTTCAAGGATAACGGCGAGCTGGATCTGCCCAGCACCGACCGCATGGTGGATTTCTACCTCGAGAAGGGGGCGTCCGGGCTGACCATCCTCGGCATGATGGGAGAGGCGCCGAAGCTGACGGCGGACGAATCGCGCACCTTCGTCCGCCGGGTCCTGGCGCGCGTCGCCGGCCGCGTGCCGACCGTCGTCGGGGTCTCCGCCCCGGGGTTTGCCGCGATGGGAGAGCTGAGCGCGAGCGTCATGGGCGACGGAGCGTCCGGTGTGATGGTGGCGCCACCGTCGACGGTACGGACGGACGATCAGATCATCTCTTACTACCGCATGGTCGCAGACACGCTCGGGCCGAACACCCCGTTCGTCCTGCAAGATTTCCCTCTCTCGACCACGGTGCAGATTTCACCCCAGGTCATCCTGAAGATCGTAGAAAATCAGTCCACGTGCGTGATGCTGAAGCACGAGGATTGGCCGGGTCTCGCGAAGATCACAGCCCTGCGCAAGGCGAGCGGAGCCGGATCCCGCCGCATCTCGATCCTGGCCGGGAATGGCGGTCTCTTCCTGCCGGAAGAGCTCGGGCGAGGCGCCGACGGCGCGATGACCGGGTTCGGCTATCCCGAGATGATGGTCGACGTCTGCAAGACTTTCGCGGCCGGCGATGCAGAAAGGGCGCGGGACATCTTCGATGCGTATCTGCCTCTGGCGCGCTATGAGCAGCAGCCAGGCCACGGGTTGGCGATCAGGAAGCATATTTTGGCCAAGCGGGGCGCGATCGCATCGGCTGCCGCACGGAAGCCGGCATCCGCATTGTCAAACGCCGACATCGCTGAGATCGAATCGCTGATCTCACGCCAGGAGCGCCGCCTGAAAGAAATCAATTAGAATTTAGATATCACTATGAGTTAGTCAGACGGCTGGCTCAAGACGATATTTCTGCTGAACAGGATGTGTGCGGGCGAGTCTGGTCGCAAGCGCAAGCCCCTGGTCGTGCCAAGATGAGGCAGGATCAGGGGCTGATTGATTTGCCGGGGTCGCCGAACTGCCTCGTCCGGCGAAATTGCCCACGACTATCGTTCGGCACGCGCGTTTTCCATCCTCCCTGCACTTGGGAGCAGGGCTTTGATCGGGCGGTGATGGTGGCGGGCCGGGCGGCGTAGGAGGTGTCCTTGGTTCGGGGTGCCGCGGGCGCGACGACGGGGCGAAGGTCCGCCTCGCCCTGTGCCGCCCCCATCGCCCGATCGCCGTTGGTCACCTCGCACTGGACCCCTGCCGGCGGCAGGACGCGCGCGCAGGCGCGGTTGGATGCGTGCATCGTGCCCGGGAAGGCCGCGAAGGTCAGGATGTGGTCGCGGGCCCGGCGCATCCGGGCTTGGAGCGCCTGGGCCGGATCGCAGGTCGATGCACCACCGCGTCCTCGCAGCGGACCGCCCCAAGGGTGCTGTCGGCGCCCTCGGCGCGCCGCAGCAGGTTCATGAGCCCGCCCGGGCTCAGCCTCGGCCCGAGCAGGTCCGACTGCCTGCAACCGTTCGTAGGACAGGGCGTGGAAGGTCGTCAGATCCGTCGCCGCCGCGTGCCGCCGCGGCCCGAACGGCGTCGTCCCCGCCACCGCCGGAAGCGGAGCGGCGACCGGGCCCGGCGGGTCGCAGCGCCGCTCTCCCCGAGCAGGCCGTCCAGGACCGCGCTGGCCGAGCGGATCACGCCCCGCGCAGCCAATAGCGGCCGGATCTGATCCTTGGCGTCCCATGGGCCGGTCAGCCAGAAATCGAGCCTCGCTTCAAGCGCAGCCGTCGGCATGGCAACCTCCTCTCTTTCGCTGTTCGACAGAGGCCAGAACTTGCGACTGCAACGCGAGAGGGACACAGGACGTGCAAATAAATTGCCTTGGGGAACTAAAATGCCGATAAATTATCCGATATTTTGGAATTTCGATGTCGCAACGCGAGAAATATCATGGGCATCGACCGAGTCGCGGATGACGTCGCCGGCTCCCACAGACATACTGCGCCCATCGTTATCAGAACCTTTTGTCGAAATAGAAGCGGGACTCGTTGTTCCGCTCAGCGATTTGGCAACCCAGGCATCTCAGCAGGGCGCGTTCGTCTCCGGACGAATTGCATCGTGGACCGACGGTTCAGAGTGGATGGACTGCGAGATCTATGGGTATGCCATCGATGGCGAACATGTCTCAGGCGCCATCTTCCGTCATCCGCAGGCAAGGCGTGAACGATCCGCGGATCTGACACAAGTCCTCATCGAAGGAATCGAAGCCCTTCCCGAGGCGTTCGTGCTTTACGACCAGGAAGACCGGCTTGTCATCTGCAACGAGCAATATCGCAGGTTGTATCCGGGCGTCGCCGACATGATGCGGCCCGGAACGTATTTCCCGGAACTGGTTCGCGAAAGCCTGGCCAGGGGCGTGTTTCAGATCGAAGAAAGACAGCAGGTTTGGGAAGAGCGACGACTGTCCTTCCATCGGACCGGCATCGGCTTCTTCGAGCAGCATCTCGCCGACGGGCGCTGGATCCAGGTCAGCGAGCGGCGCACGGCCTCCGGAGGCACCACCAGCATCCGGGCCGACATCACGGTGCTCAAGGAGCGCGAGCGGGAGTTGCGGGCGGCCCGCGCCGCGGCAGAGGCCGAGACCGCGTCGCGGACCGCCTTCATCGCGAAGGTCGGCCACGAGCTGCGCAATCCGCTCAACGTCGTGTTCGGCATCGCGCAACTGCTCGCCGGGCAGGCCTTGCCGAAGCCGCATGCCGCGATGATCGGCAGCCTCGTCGGCGCGGCGCGGGTCATGCGGGATGTGCTCGACGACATCCTGGACATCGCGACCGTCGAGGCCGGGGCCGTCACCATCCGCCGGGAGACCACGGCCTGCCGGCCGTTCCTGCAGGAGATGGTCGAGATCGCCCGGACGACGGTGGCCCAGAGCGGGCTGACCCTGCGCGCGCGCATCGCCGGCAACCTCCCTGATGACTTCGTCACCGATCCGCGGCGCCTGCGGCAGATCCTCCTCAATCTCCTGAGCAACGCCGTCAAGTACACCGAGCGGGGAAGCATCGCGATCAGCGCCTCGGTTCGCGCCACCTCGCAGGCGGACGCCGTCCTCCGTATCGCCGTGACCGATTCGGGGTCCGGCATCCCGGCGGAGATCCGGGACCGGCTGTTCGCGCCCTATGCGCGGCAGCGCGAGCACGTGGCCTCCGGCATCGAGGGCTTCGGCCTCGGCCTCTCGATCAGCGCGGAATTGGCCCGGGCGATCGGCGCGCGCCTCGGCGTCGAGCCGGGCCCCCGGGGCGGGACGCGGGCCTGGGTCGAGGTCCCGCTGCGGCACGATCAGGGCGCTCCGCACCCGCGCGGCACCGACCGGATGACCGCCGCGAAGGCCCCGGTCCTCGACGTCCTGGTCGTCGATGACGAGCCCACGAACCTGCTCGTCGCGGAAGCCCTGCTGCGGCGCCTGGGGCACCGGGTGACGACCGCCCTCGGCGGTGCGGCGTGTCTGCGCGCGCTGTCGGAGAAGCGTTTCGACGTCGCGCTCCTCGACATCGCCATGGGCGAGATGTCGGGCCTCGACGTCGCGCGCTGGATCGCGGCCCGGGACGGGACGGGCATCGCCCTCGTCGCCATGACCGGCAACGTCATGCCGGCGGACGTCAAGTCCTACCTGGCCGCCGGCTTCGCCGGCTTCGTCGAGAAGCCGGTGGATCTCAAGGAGCTGAGCGAGGTTCTCGCCACCCTGATGGTCGATCGCGGCGGCGGGCGCATCCTCCGGCCGGAGGAGCGGGTCCGGTTTCCCCGCGCGGAGGCGGTCAGCGCCTTCGACCGGACCTCCCTCGACCGGATGGTGGCCGATATCGGCCACGCGAGCGTGGCGGCGATCGTCGCGGCGGGCATCGCCACGTTCCGGCAGACCGCCGACGCCCTGGCCTCCGGCGCGGATGGGGATCTCGCGGGTCTCTTCCACAAGGTCCGGGCGATCGCGGGGCTGTTCGGCCTCGACGACCTCGCCGCCGGGACGGCGCAGCGCGACGAGGCGGGCTCGCTGCCCCCGACCCCGCGCCAGCGCAAGGCCCTGCGCGGCAGCCTGTCCCGGGCGATCGCCCAGATGGAGCGCTATGCCCTCGACCTCGAGGTCACGACACGCCCGCCGGGCTGAGCCGGGGATTTCACGGAGACGAGCTTGTAGCCGGAGCCGTGCACGGTCCTCAGGAGCGCAGCGTCCAGACCGAGCTGCGTCAGCTTGCGGCGCAGCCGCGAGATCCGGATGTCGACCGCCCGTTCGGATTCGGGCGCCTCGCCGCCGGCGCAGGCATCGATCATCTGGGCCCGGGTCAGCACGCAATCCGGGTTGCGCGCCATGAGCTTCAGCAGGGAGAATTCGTTCGCGCTGAGGTCCAGGCACGCCCCGGACGGGGCGATCAGCCGATGGCCCGCCACGTCGAGCTCGCCGCCTGCGCAGGCGAGCCGCATGCCGCCCGCCCTTCCGTACCGCGCCCGGTGACGCAGAATGTTGTTGAGGCGCAGCACCAGCTCGCGCGGCTCGAACGGCTTCGTCACGAAGTCGTCCGCCCCGATCTCGAGCGCCGCGAGCTTGTCCTCGTGCCCGTGACGGCCGGTGGCGACGATGATCGGGATCGCCGAGCGGGCGCGCAGCATCCGCGTGAGGGCGATCCCGTCCTCGTCGGGCAGGTTGAGGTCGAGGATGATCGCATCGAAGCCCCCTCGCTCCAGGCTGCGCAATCCCGCCTGGGCCGAGCCGGCCCGCTCGGTCGCGTAGCCCGCAGTGCCGAGATAGGCGGCGAGCAGGAGGGCGAAGGCATCCTCGTCCTCGATCAGCAGAACCTTCGCCATCCTGGTCCCCCGTCCCCGCCTTCGCCCCGGCGGGAGCCGGAGAGTGAAACATCCATGAAACAACTGCAACACAACGATGAAGCGAACGCCGCTTAACGTAGGGTCCCGTAGCCGGACCGAGGCCAGCGCCTGCCCGGACCCGCCGACCGCGTGGAGACCAAGCCTTGACAGATCGCAATGCATCGCTCGCGCGACGTGGCTTCCTCGCGGGGGCGTCAGCCCTCGGGCTCGCCTCCCTCCTGCCCGCGAGCGCCCGGGCGCAGGGCGGCGACCTCGTCGTCTCGAACTGGGGCGGCGACTGGAACGACCGCATCGTCAAAGGCTTCGAGGCTCCGGCCTTCGCCGGGTCTCCCCTGCGCATCGTCCACGACCTCGCGCCGGTGCCCGAGCGCAAGACGAAGCTCCTGGCCGAGCGGCGCCTGCCCCGCGGCAGCATCGACGTGACCTGGCTCAGCGACGCCGATGCCTACGAGATGAACGCCCAGGGCGTGCTCGATACCCTCGACATGGCGCGCATCCCCAACGCCGCGCACATCGTCGAGAAGTTCCGTCTGCCGTATCTCGTGCCCTGCATCTATGGCGGGGTCGTCATCCTCTACAATCCGGCCAAGATTCCCGAACCCCCGACCAGCTTCGCCGACCTCTGGAACCCGAAATACGCCGGTCGGGTCGGCGTGATGGACCAGCTGCACTTCAACTACATCTACGCCGCCGCGCTCTCGCACGGCGGGACGATGAGCGACGTCGGCAAGGCGTTCCCGGCCCTGCTCGATCTCAAGAAGGCGGTGAAGCCGCGCCTGTACCCGTCGCATCAGGCGCTCGCGGCGGCGTTCCAGTCGGAGGAGATCTGGATCTCCGCCAATTACAGCGCCCGCGCCGTGCAGTGGCAGAAGGAGGGGCTGCCGGTCCGCTGGTCCTACCCCAAGGAAGGGGCGGTCTTCATCTCGTTCGGCGCCGGCATCCCGAAGCGGGCGCGCAACGTCGAGGGCGCCTACGCCTACCTCAACGCCATGCTCGAACCCAAGCCGATGGGGGCGATCTCGCTCGCGACCTCCTACTCGGTCGTGACCGACGACGCCGAGATGGCGCCGCAGGACCGCCGCCTTCTCGAGTTCACACCCGAGCAGGTCGCGGCGCTCAACTTCGTCGACTACGCCTACGCGGCCAAGAACGACCCGAAATGGGTCGAGTGGTGGAACAAGGAGTTCAAGGCGTGAGCCGGGTCTCCGCCGCTCCCGCGCAGCCCCCTGCGGGCGGGCGGACGCGGGCCGGCTGGCTCCTCCTGCCGAGCCTCGCCCTGGTCCTCGTCGGGCTCCTCCTGCCGCTGGTGCTCCTCGCCCGCTACAGCGTCGCCCAGTTCGAGCCTGCCGAGACCGCGATCAGCGGTCTCACCCTGGAGAACTACGCGCGCTTCTTCGGTGACCCGTTCTACCTCTGGATCCTCGCCCGCACCCTGACGGTGGCGCTGAGCTGCACCGCGATCTGCCTGCTGCTCGGGCTCCCGGCGGCCTACGTCATCAGCCGGGTCACGCGGCCCGGCCTCAAGACGGTCCTGATCCTGGCGACCGTGATCCCGCTCCTGATGGGCAACGCGGTGCGCGCGGCCGGCTGGATGATGCTGCTGGCCGACCGCGGCCTCGTGAACTCGGTTCTGGTCTTCGGCGGCATCCTGAGCGACCCGGTGCGGATCCTCTACACCGGAACGGCGGTGGTGATCGGCCTCATCGCGGTGCTGCTGCCGTTCATGATCATCTCGCTCCAGAGCGTCTTCGACGGCATCGGCGAGGTCTACGAGGAGGCGGCGCTCAGCATGGGCGCCAATCCCTGGGTGACGTTCTTCCGGGTGACCGTGCCGCTGGCGATGCCGGGCATCTTCTCCGGCTGCCTGCTCTGCTTCGTGCTCGCCGTCAACGCCTACGCCACCCCGGTCCTGATCGGCGGGCCTTCGTTCCAGATGATGGGACCGAAAGTCTACGAGCAGGCGATCAAGGTCTACAACTGGCCGTTCGCGGCGAGCCTGGCCTTCATCCTCATGGGCGTCACCCTGGTGCTGACCCTGCTGTCCAGCCTGACGCTGCAGAAGCGCTACGGAGCGTTGTGACCATGCGCCCCGCCTTCCTGTCCCCGCAGCGCTCGTTCAAGCCGGCGATGACCGCAGGCTGCGCCGCGGCCTTCGCCATGGTGCTCGCCCCCCTGGTGGCGATCATCTGGGTGAGCTTCTTCGACAACAAGATCATCAGCTTCCCGCCGAAGGGCTACACCCTGGCCTGGTATGCCGCGGCCTGGGACATGCCGCGGTTCCGCGACGGGTTCGTGACCAGCCTGGAGCTCGGCGCCGTCGCCACCCTGGTGAGCCTCCTCGTCGGGGTGCCGGCCTCGCTGGTGCTGGCCCGGGGCCGGTTCAGGGGCCGCGAGGTCGTCCAGTCGCTGCTCATGGCGCCGCTGATCGTGCCCGGCATCGTGGCGGGCGCGGCCTTCTACATGCTGCTGATCGAGTTCGAGGTCCTCACCGGCATCCAGATCGCCACGACCTTCACGGGCCTCGCCATCGCCCACAGCCTGATCGCGCTGCCCTGGACGATCCGGCTGGTCACCGCCTCGCTGCTCGGCGTCGACTCTCAGCTCGCGGAGGCGGCGCTGACGATGGGGGCCCGCCCCCTCACGGTGTTCCGGCGCGTCACCTGGCCGGTGATCCGGCCGGGGGTGGTGGCGGGGGCCCTGTTCTCGTTCGTGATCTCGTTCGTCGATCTCGAGAAGTCGCTGTTCCTGGTCGGTCCCGGCACCACCACGCTGCCGATCGTGATCGTGAACTACCTGGAATGGAGCGTCGATCCGACCATCGCCGCGGTCGCGACCGTGCAGATCCTCCTGATCGCAGCCGGCCTCGTCGTCACCAACCGCTATTTCAGGCTCACCCGCGCCTTCTGAGGGACCGTCGATGTCGCAGATCACCCTCTCCCACGTCAGCAAGCGCTACGGCGCGCTGACCTCCGTCGACGACGTGTCCCTGGAGATCCGGCAGGGCGAGTTCGCGGCCTTCCTGGGTCCGTCGGGCTGCGGCAAGACCACGACCTTGCGCATGATCGCGGGGCTGACCCTCGCGAGCGAGGGCACGATCCGGTTCGGCAGCCGCGACGTCACCCACCTGCCGCCGTTCCTGCGCAATGCCGGCCTCGTCTTCCAGGGCTACGCCTTGTTCCCGCACATGAGCGTCGCGCAGAACGTCGCGTTCGGGCTCGAGATGCGCAAGGTCGAGCGCGCGCAGGCGCAGGCCCGGGTGATGCAGGCCCTCGCCCTGGTCAAGCTCGACCACCTCGCCGACCGGCTGCCGCGCCAGCTCTCCGGCGGCCAGCAGCAGCGGGTCGCGCTGGCGCGGGCGATCGTCTACGAGCCGGAGGTGCTGCTCCTCGACGAGCCGCTCTCGGCGCTCGACGCCAAGCTGCGCAACGAGGTCCGGAACGACCTCCGGCGTCTCCAGTCGACGCTCGGCCTCACGACCATCTTCGTCACGCACGACCAGGACGAGGCGCTCAGTGTCGCCGACCGCATCGTGGTGATGTCCGCCGGCAAGGTCGAGCAGATCGGGACGCCGCGCGAGATCTACCAGCGGCCTGCCACGCGCTTCGTCGCGGAGTTCATCGGGTCGACCAACCTGTTCCCGGGCCGGATCGAGGCGGGGGGGCGTTTCGTGACCGCCGGCGGCGAGAGCTTCGCCATGCCGCGCGAGGGCCGGCGCGACGGCGCCTCGACCTTCGCCGTCCGGCCCGAGCAGATCCGCCTGACGAAGGGGGCGACGGGGGAGGGGGACGGCTTCGGCGTGCCGGCGACGGTGAGCGGCATCGTCTATCGCGGGGCCCTCACCGAGATCGTCGTCCAGACCGCCTCCGGCGCACCCCTCGTGGCCCACCTGCAGAATGACGGCCGCGACGGCGAGGTCCGGCTCGAGCCCGGCGACGTCGTGGTCGCCTCCTGGCCGGCGGGCGCCGCGATGCTGTTCTGACCCCCCGGGATCGGAGAGGACCCGCCCGCCGCAGGCGATCGGGGCACCGTCCCCCCTCCACCTCGGCAGGGATGTCCGGGGAGGATGCCGGTACGGGTTTCCTCCTCAAGCCGCAGGCTACCGCCTGTCCGTATGTGTTCACGCTGGGTTTTGACCGCGACTCAGCCTTCTGCGCTCCTGCGGGGCGAGGGGTGAAAGCCAGTCAGCTCCAGCCGCCAGGACGGGGCCAGCTGCCGAGACCGATGCGCATCACATGGGTCAAGGCCGCAGCCCCGCGGGCGCGGAGAGGGCTTCATCCCCCTCGTCGGGGATGAAGCCGGCGCAGGCGAGAGCCGGAGCGAGGGGGAGGCGCAGCAGGCTCCTCCGGAGATACGACCTCGACCGTGCCTGACGGGCTTCCCGATCACCCGACAGGGGGGAGGGGGCTTGTTCCGATTCCAAAGGCCTCGCCCCGCCCACGGGGAGGAGGGGGAACCTGCGCCGGTCCCGTCGGACGAGGGTCCACCGGCAACTCTCCGGTGGGCTGGAAGGGGGATCCCGCGGTTGAACGGACGGCGATTCGCTCCGGGCGGACGCGCACTCCGCAGGGCGGGGCTCGACACGGTCGTCGGCCCTTTGCGCCCGCGAGACGAGCGCGGAGCGCACGAGGCGTGAGCGATCCGGGCCGCGGGCCCACCGAAGACAGCGATGCGCGCATGCGGAAGCCGGCCTTGCGGGCACAGCCCCGATCGGCGCGCCCAGGAGGAGAACGCGGATCATGACGGAACGGCATCCCGGCTACTGCACGCTGTGCCGCTCGCGCTGCGGCTCGGTCACGCTGGTCGAGAACGGCCGCATGGTCGGCGTCGAGCCGCGCCCCGGCCACCCGACCGGCGGCGCCCTCTGCGCCAAGGGCCGCGCCGCGCCGGAACTCGTCCACAGCCCCCGGCGGCTGACCCGTCCCTTGCGCCGCGTCGGCCCGAAGGACGGGGACGCGCCGCGATGGCGCGAGATCGGCTGGGACGAGGCCCTCGACGAGATCGCCGGCCGGCTGCTGGAGATCCGGGCGGAATCCGGCGCCGAGGCGGTCGCCTTCGCGCTGACGACGTTCAGCGGCACGCCGATCGTCGACAGCTACGACTGGGTCGAGCGGTTCGTCCGCGGCTTCGGCAGCCCGAACCTGATCTACGCCGTCGAGGTCTGCGGCTGGCACAAGGACTACGCCCACGCCCTGACCTTCGGCCGCGGCCTCGGCGTGCCCGAATACGACAAGGCCGACCTGATCGTCCTGTGGGGCCACAACCCGGCCCGAACCTGGCTGGCGCAGGCGAGCCGCATCGCCGAGGCCCGCCGCCGCGGCGCCAGGGTCGTGGTCATCGATCCGAAGCCCGACGGCTCGGGCCAGCAGGCCGACCTGTGGCTCGGCCTGCGGCCCGGCTCCGACGCCGCCCTGGCCATGGGGGCGATCCACCATCTGATCACGGCGAAGCGCTACGACGACGCCTTCGTGCGCGGCTGGACCGACGCCCCGATCCTGGTGGACGAGGCGACCGGGGCTCCGCTCCGGGAGAGCGATCTCGTCCCCGGCGGCGATCCGGACAGCTACCTCGTCCAGCACGCCGACGGCACTCTCCGGCCCTACGACACGCGGCGGCCCCTCGCCGACCCGGCGAGCCTGCGCCTCGACGCCCGCACGGCCCTGGCCCGACCGGACGGAAGCGCCGTCGCCGCCGCCACCGTCTTCGCCCTTCTGGCGGAGCGGGCACGGCCTTATTCCGTCGAGCGGGTCGCGGCCCTGACCTGGCTCGACCCCGCGGCGATCGCGGCCTTCTACCGGATGCTCGAAGGCGGGCCGCGGCTCGCCTACTACACCTGGACGGGGGTCGGGCAGCACACCAACGCGACGATGACCGAGCGGGCGATCGCCTGCCTCGCGGCCCTCGTCGGCTCCTGCGACGACGAGGGCGGCAACATCTGGACGGTGCCGCCGCCCGCGAACGCGATCAACGACCTGTCGCTGCTGCCGGAGGGCCAGAAGGAGAAGGCCCTGGGCCTGGCCGAGCTGCCCCTCGGCCCCCCGGCGCGGGGCTGGATCACCATGCGCGACTTCGCCCGGGCGGTGCAGGAGCGCGAGCCCTACCCGGTTCGGGCGCTGATGAGCTTCGGCACCAACCTCGCGGTGTCGCAGATCGACACGCCGCGCAACCTCGCCGCCCTGCGCGCCCTCGAGTTCCACGTCCATGCCGACATGTTCATGAACCCGACCGCGGAATGCGCCGACATCGTCCTGCCGGTGAGCATGCCGTGGGAGCGGGACGCGCTGCGGATCGGGTTCGAGATCACCCAGGCGGCGGCCGAGACGATCGAGTTCCGGCGCCGGATGCTGCCCCCGCACGGGGAGTGCCGGGCCGACTACGACATCGTGACGGCGCTCGCGACCCGGATGGGAATGGGCGACATGTTCTTCGGCGGCGACGTCGAGGCGGGCTGGAACCACCAGCTCGCGCCGCTCGGCATCACGGTCGACGACTTGCGGGCGCGTCCCCACGGGCTGCGCGTTCCGCAAGCCTTCGCGTACCGGAAATACGCCGCCCCGGCGGTGGACGGCACGGTGGCGGGGTTCGCGACGCCGAGCCGGCGGGTCGAGCTCCGCTCCGAGAGCCTGCGCGCCCACGGCCACGACCCGCTGCCCGACTTCGTCGAGCCGGCGGACGGGCCGGCGATGCCCGGCAGCCTGCCGCTGGTGCTCACCACCGCCAAGAGCGGCTGGTACGTCCACACCTCCCACCGGCACGTCGCCTCGCTGCGCCGCAAGGCCCCCGATCCGGTGGTCGAGATCAGCCCGGCCCTCGCCGCCGCCCGGGGCCTCACCCCCGGGGACTGGGCCCGGATCCGCACGGCGACCGGGACGGTGCGGCTGCGGGTGCGCCTGAACCCGGCGCTCGACGCCCGCGCGGTGATCGCCGAGTTCGGCTGGTGGGAGGCCTGCGAGCCCCTCGGGCGCGACGGCGCGCCGGCCACCGGTCCCGGGACGTCGAACATCAACGCCGTCCTGTCCGATGCCCGGCGCGACCCGGTCTCGGGGTCGGTGCCGCTGCGGGCGGTGACCTGTGACATCGAGCCGGAGGAGGGTGGGCCGAGCCGGACCTGGGCGGGCACCCGGCCGTTCCGCGTCACCGCGATCCGGCCTGAGGGGGCCGACACCGTGGCGCTGTCCCTGGCGGCGGCGGACGGCGCCGCCCTCCCGGACTTCCTGCCCGGCCAGCACGTCGTCCTGCGCCTGCCTGGGCACGAGGCGGCCCGGGCCTACTCGCTCACCGGGACCGCCCGGGATCCGCGCGACTTGTCCATCGCCGTGCGCTGGGACGCAGGCCTGCCGCGCGGGAGCGCCGCATCGCTGTCGCGACGGATCCAGGAGCTGCGCCCCGGCGACGCCGTGCTGCTGGAGGCGCCCTCGGGCCTCTTCACCATCCCGGTCCGCAGCACCCGCCCGATCCTCCTCCTGGCGAACGGGATCGGGATCACGCCGTTCGCCGGCTACCTCGAGAGCGTGGCGGCGGCCCAGCCCCGGCCATCGCACCCGATCCACCTGCTGCATGGCTGCCGCAGCGGCCGGGAGCACCCCCTGGCCGGGCGGCTCGACGCCCTCGCCCTCGCGCTACCGACGCTCACCCGCCTCACCGCCTATTCGCGGCCGAGCGAGGAGGACCGGCGCGCCGGGCGCTTCCAGCAGGAAGGACGGCTCGACCTCGCCGCCATCGCCGAGCTGATCCCGCACCGGCCCCTGGCCTATCTCTGCGGCTCGCCGGCCTTTACCGCCGCGATGACGGCGGCGCTCGTCGGCCTCGGCGTGCCGCGCTTCGACATTTTCGCCGAGTCGTTCTCCGCCGCGACGACGATCCCGGAGGACCTGGCGCCCCGCACCGTCACGGTGGCCGGGGCCGCACGCTCCTTCGTCTGGACGCCGGCCGCCGGATCCCTCCTCGATGCCGCGCTGGCGGCCGGGATCGCGCTGCCGAGCGGATGCCGGGTCGGGCAATGCGAGAGCTGCGTCGTCCGGGTGGTCGAGGGCCGCTGCGCCCATCTCGTGCCGTTCGAGGACGAGGCGGACCAGTGTCTCACCTGCCAGGCGGTGCCCGTCACCGACCTCGTCCTGGCACCCTGACGCCCGTCCCGGTGAGGAGCCTCGCCGCCGACATGCCCGTCAGCGTCGGCGACCGCCTGCGGTCGCCGCGCCGATGCCCGCCATCACGAAGCGCAGGAGCCACGGAGCCAGGCGCGACCAGCGCATCGTCAGGGGCCGGTCGGACCGAGACGATCGCCCGGTCCCTTGCGCCCGAGGCCCGGCATCGGCACCGGCACGACGGGAGCGGGGCTGAGGCCACACGCCGTCGCCTGCGGCCCGCCGGGCTCGACGCGGACGACCTGAACTCCATCCCGGACAGGCTCGTGGGCGGTGGGCACGCCGACGATGCCCGCGCCGATGACGGCCGCGTGACGGGGCATGGAAGCGCTCGGAACGTGTGCGGCCGAGCCGGATTCCCCGAGATCTCCCGTGGCCGCGGTTCGCGCGCCAGACCGTCGGGACGGCGGCGATGCGTCGAGCGGGCACCGGGACTCCGCGGGCGACGACGGGGGTGGCGTACGGTTTCCGATTGATCGCCTCGTGATGCGGAACCCGGCCTCGCTCGGGCGCCGGACGCCCGTGCGGGCCTGCCTTCGCCGTCGAACGGATCCGTTCGAAGGCGCGGCGGTATCAGACCGCCGCTTTGTGGAAATGGCTGAGGAAGGCCTTCGTGGCCGCCTGCTGCGGATCCTCGATCACCTGCCGTGCCGGCCCTTCCTCGACGACGAAGCCGTCGCGCATGAACACGCACGTATCGGCGACGTCGCGCGCGAACGCGATTTCGTGCGTCACCAGGACCATCGTCATGCCCTCCGACGCCAGTTGCCGGACGACCTGCAGGACTTCCCCGACGAGTTCGGGATCGAGCGCCGAGGTCGCCTCGTCGAACAGCATGACCTCCGGCTTCATGGCCAGCGCCCGGGCGATGGCGACCCGCTGCTTCTGGCCGCCGGACAGCCGGTCCGGGTAGGCGTCGGCCTTCTCCCTCAGGCCGACCTTGTCCAGGAGCTGGAGCGCCAGGTCCCGTGTCTCCTCCTTGCCCCGGCCGAGCACCGTGACCGGCCCCTCCATGACGTTCCGGACGACGGACATGTGGGGGAACAGGTTGAAGTTCTGGAAGACCATGCCGACCTTCGACCGGAAGGCGGCGAGATCCCTGTCCTTCGGCATCTTGTGAGCCTTGTCGAAGCGCATCTCATGCGTCCCGATCCGGATCGTTCCTTCGCTCGGGATGGTGAGGAGGTTGAGACAGCGCAGAAGGGTCGACTTGCCGGATCCGCTCGGGCCGATCAGCGACACGACCCCGCCTCGGGGGACTCTCATGGAGATGTCCTTGAGCACGGACAAATCTCCGAACGATTTCTTGACGTGCTCGACCTCGATCATCGCGATCTCCGAAGCGTCTCGTGCGGCGGGTGTTCCATGGTGTCTTGCCCCGGCACTCACCGCGCGAGCCTCCTCTCGAGGCCATGGGCCAAGGTCGTCAGAGGGAACAGGATGATGAAATAGATGACCGCAATCATCGTGTAGACTTCGAGGGGCTTGTACGTCGCCGAGGTGATCAGCTGTCCCTGATAGAGAAGATCGGGGACGGCGAGCACGGACAGGAGCGAGGTGTTTTTCAGCTGCAGGACGACCTGGTTGACGAGGGGCGGGATCATCCGCTTGAGCGCCTGCGGCAGGACGATGCGCTTGAGCAGCGCGCCCTGACGCATGCCCAGGGCTCGTGCGGCATCCCACTGGCCGATATCAATGGATGCGATGCCGCCGCGGATGATCTCCGCAAAGAACGACGCGCCGTAGAGCGTCAGGGCGATGAACGCCGCGGTCGCCGGCTTGAGCTCGACGCCGATCAGGATCGGAAGCGCGTAGTAGATCCAGACCAGCTGCACGAGCACGGGCGTGCACCGGAAGATCTCGATGAAGGCCATGAGCGGGATGGTGACCGCCTTCGCATTCGCCAGGCGCGCGATGGCGATCAGCCCGCCGACGGCCAGACCGGAAATCGCCGTGAGGATGGTGAAACCGATCGTATACAAGGCGCCGATGGCAATCAGACTCTTGTATTGATATAAAAACGAAAAATCCCACTCGTAAGCCATCATCTCCTCCGGCCCGCTGCGCTAGTATCTCGTTTGCAAAAGGCCCGTGTAAAACCAGCGGCCCAAGGTAATGATATCGAAGACGGGAATGTCGAACCGATCGGCGACGGCCTTCGAGAATGGCGGAAGGTTGGTGCATTCCATCAGGATGGCACCGATATCCCCCCGCGCCGTCAGGCGGCCGGCAGCCTCCAGGACGTCGCGCGCCAGGGCCTCCGCATCGTAAGCCGCGCCCCGTTCGATCAGGCCGCGCAAGGCCCCGCTCTCCGGCAGGCCCACGACCGGCGTGGACGGATCGGCCCCCACCTCGACGAAATGCGCCGGCGTGAGCGCCTCGGCGTCGTAGGTCACGACGCCGGTCCGCTTGCCGTCCGGAAGGCAGCGGTCGATCAGGGGAAGCTGCATCAGGCTTGACGTGGCCAGGGGCAGCGGCATCCGGGCAGCCAGGGAGCGCTGTCGCGCCGCCAGGAAGCCGCACGACGTGATGATGCCGACGGCTCCGCGAGCCCGCAAGGCTTGTCCAGCCTGGACGAAAGCGTCGCCCAAGTCGGAATCCTGCCCCCCGACGACCCGCCGCGCGGTGGCGCCGCGCACGATCTCGAACAGGACCGGGAAAGGCCAGCTCGACGCATGCCCGACGTCACCGGGCGGTCGCTCGAACGTGGTGTCGAGCATGATGATGCCCAACGGTGAGGCCAAGGGTCGGGCGGGGTCGGGGGGCATGCGTCGTGTCCTCGGGTCGAGCCCCGCGGGCCCGGCCCGGACGGAGGGTCCCGGACCGCGGCGATGATCGGCTGACCGCGGCCGCTCTCGCCGCGGCGTTTTCGTCAGAAGGTAATCTCGGCCGGGATCTCGTCGGATTTGACTCCCACCAGCTCCAGGCTGGACGTGATCCAGCCCTTCATCGAGCCGAGCCCACGGTTGTATTCGAGCCAGTTGTCGACGAAGGTCCGGAACCGCGGATCAGACTCGGCCCGCACGCCGGCACAGGTCGGCTGCGCGCTCGACGGCGTCGGGACGATGATCTTGCCCACCTTCGGGTTCTTCTTCACCGTCACCAGCGACAGCATCGCGACCTGGATGACGCAATCGGCCCGGTTGGACTGGACGGACAGCATGGCGTCGTCCGGGGTCTTCAGCGCCAGCAGCGTGGCGTTCGGGATCGTGCGCCGGGCGAAGAGGTCGTGGGTCGACCCGATGTCGACGGCGACGCGGATATCGGGCTTGTTGAGGTCGGCCCAGGTCTTCGGCTCGAAGCCCGGCTTGGCGATGATGGTGAAGGTGTTCAGCATGATCGGCCGCGTGAACTCGACCGTGAGCGCGCGCGAGGGGGTCGGCGACAGGCCGAACATGATGTCGATCTTGTTGGCCTGGAGATCGAGCACCGAATTGCCCCAGGTGGTCTCGGCGATCTCGACCTCGGCGTCCATCACCTTGGCGAGGTCTTGCGCCATGCTGATGCAGAACCCGGACCACTCGCCGGACGCGATGTCCTTCTTGTAGTACGGCTCGGTGCCGACGATGCCGGCGATCCGCAGCTTCTTGGTGCGCCGGATGCGCTGGAAGGTGTTCTCGGCCGCAGGACCCGTCTGAGCCTGGGCGCTGCCGACCGGGGAAAGGGCCGCGGCGAGCGTGCCGGCGCCGAGAAGCGATGCGATGTCCCTGCGTGATACCATGACGGTGGCCCTCTCCTGATAGCTTGGCGGTTCCTTAGTACCTCAGACCGCGTGGCGGGAGTCCTGTTTGTAGACGGCCTTCGCGACTTCGGATCCGCGCGACGCGGTCGTGAGGCGCCATCCGGCCTTGGTCGACAGGATTTCCGCGCATGGGGCATCCTCCTGGCGGGCAAAGCGCTTCCGCGGAAGCTTGCCCCAGAGGAAGAGCTCGACGATCGCCACGCCGCCGGCCGCCGTGGCGAGCCGGATCTCGGGTCGGCGGCCCGACGCCCATGAGGCAGGCCGGCGCCGTCTCGCATCTGATGTCGAGCGACGCCTAGGCCGGCCGTGACCGGGCCGGACGCCGCGACCAGGCTCGGCGAACGCCACGGGACGCTCGACGACATCATGCGGCGCGAGGTCGAGGTCAGGCCCGATGGGCGCTACGATCCGGTTCGCTGAGCCGCACGCCGGGCGGCGGCGGAGGCCGCAGCCTGCTCCACCAGCCAGTCGACCAGCGCCCCCACGGTGGGATCGCGGCGACGTCCGAGCGGGATTGCGACGTAGTAGGCCCCGGAGGTCGGGATCGGCGGGGCGTCGAAGGTGACGAGGCTGCCATCGCAGAGCTCCTGCTCGACCAGGAACGACGGCAGCAGCGCGACCCCGAGCCCCGCTCTCGCCGCCTCGCTCGTCATCGCGAACTGGTCGAAGAGCGGCCCGCGGAACGGATAGGGGTGCGTGAGGCCCGCCGCGGCGAGCCAGTCGCGCCAGAGGCCGGGCCGGCTCGCCTGCTGGAGCAGGGTCGCACGCACGATGTCGGCCGGGCCGGACAGCGCGTGGCGCCGGATATAGTCGGGAGTCGCCACGGCCACGACCGCCTCGTCGCAGAGATAGACGCATTCGGCCTGGGCCCAGTTGGGCTCCCCGAAATGGATGGCCGCGTCGACCGAACGCGCCACGAGGTCGAACGGCTCCGGCGCCGTGACGACGTTCACGGTGATCTCCGGATGCCGCGACAGGAACGCGGGCAGCCGCGGGATCAGCCACCGCACCGCGAAGGTCGGCAGGACGCCGAGCTTGAGTGTCGCGGCGCTGCCGGCCGAGGCCATCACCGCATGGGTGGCCGTCGCGTAGTCCCCGAGGATCTTGGTCGCCGACGGCAGGAAGGCGCGTCCCGCGACCGTCATGACGACCTTGCCCTTGACGCGCTCGAACAGCACGACGCCGAGCGTGTCCTCCAGCTGTCGGATCTGCTTGCTGATCGCGCTCTGGGTGAGCGAGAGCTCGTCGGCGGCCCGGGTGAAGCTGCCGTGGCGCCCGGCCGCCTCGAACGCGGTCAGCTCCTGGATCGACGGCATCATGGTGCGGGGGATCGCCATGGCCGATCATTCCATGGCGGAATGCCCTCGTGAAGAACCCTCCTTTGCGCAACGGCCGGCGGCGCCCGATGGTCCGCGCACGCCGTCCCCCGAGCGGGACCCGCTCGGCGAGGTCGAGCATGCCCGAGGTTGCCAGGACACCGATGACTTTCCGATCCCTCCCGAACGACGTCGCCGGATTGCTCGCCACGTTCGGCGTGTCGACGGCCGATCATTCCGCCGGGCAGCGCGTCGTGCGCTCGCCCGTGACCGGCGAGACCATCGCGCAGGTCCGCGAGATCGCCCCGTCCGACGCGACGGCCGCGATCGGCCGGGCCCACGAGGCGTTCCTGGCCTGGCGGCAGGTCCCGGCGCCGCGGCGCGGCGAGTTCGTGCGCCTTCTCGGCGAGGAGCTGCGGGCGAACAAGGAGACGCTCGGCCGTCTCGTCACCATCGAGGCCGGCAAGATCCTCTCGGAGGGCCTCGGCGAGGTCCAGGAGATGATCGACATCTGCGACTTCGCGGTCGGCTTGTCCCGTCAGCTCTACGGGCTGACCATGGGCTCCGAGCGCGCCGACCACCGCCTGATGGAGCAATGGCATCCGGTCGGGGTCGTGGGCGTGATCTCGGCGTTCAACTTCCCCGTCGCGGTCTGGTCGTGGAACGCGGCCCTCGCCTTCGTGTGCGGCGATTCGGTGGTCTGGAAGCCGTCGGAGAAGACGCCGCTCACCGCGCTCGCCGTCCAGGCCCTGACCGAGCGGGTGATCGCGCGCTTCCCCGAGGCGCCGGAAGGCCTGTCGGTCCTGCTGCTCGGCGGCCGCGAGGTCGGCGAGGCGCTGGTGGACGATCCGCGCGTCCCGGTCGTCTCGGCCACCGGCTCGACCGCGATGGGGCGGATCGTCGGCCAGCGTCTCGCGGCCCGGTTCGGCCGGGCGATCCTGGAGCTCGGCGGCAACAACGCCTCCATCGTGGCGCCGTCCGCCGATCTCGACCTGGCGCTCCGCGCCATCGCGTTCGGCGCCATGGGCACGGCCGGCCAGCGCTGCACCACGCTTCGCCGTCTCATCGTCCACGAGAGCGTGTACGACCGGCTCGTGTCCCGCCTGAAGCGGGTCTACGCCTCGGTCTCGATCGGCAACCCCCTCGACGGCGACGCGCTGGTCGGGCCGCTCATCGACGAGGCGGCCTTCACCGCCATGGACGAGGCGCTCGGCCAGGCGCGCGCCGCCGGCGGCACGGTGCATGGCGGCGAGCGCCTGACGGCCGGGGTGCCGGCGGGCGGCGTCTACGTGCGGCCCGCCCTCGTCGAGATGCCGGCGCAGGTCGGGCCGGTGGTGCACGAGACCTTCGCGCCGATCCTCTACGTCCTGAAATACTCCACGCTGGACGAGGCGATCGCGCTGCAGAACGGCGTGCCGCAGGGGCTGTCGTCCTCGATCTTCTCGACCGACATGCGCGAGACCGACCGCTTCACCTCGGCCCGCGGCTCCGATTGCGGCATCGCCAACGTCAACATGGGTTCGTCCGGTGCCGAGATCGGCGGCGCCTTCGGGGGCGAGAAGGAGACCGGCGGCGGCCGCGAATCCGGCTCCGACGCCTGGAAGGCCTACATGCGGCGCCAGACCAACGCCATCAACTACGGCCACGCGATGCCGCTGGCCCAGGGCGTGCGCTTCGACATCGCCGACGATGGCGACGATACGGGCTCGGCCGACGCATGAACGCGCCGGTCCAGACTGCGCCGGCCTTCCGGTCAGCCGCCCGCCTCGCCGCGATCGAGGTGTCCGAAATCCTCCAGATCACCTTCGAAGCGTCGGCCCGCAAGCGCGCGGGCCGGCCGGTGATCGTCCTCGGGGCCGGCGAGCCCGACTTCGACACGCCGGAGCCCGTGAAGGAGGCCGCCGCCCGCGCCATGCGGGAGGGGCGGACCAAGTACACGGTGCTGGACGGCTCGCCCGAGCTGAAGGCCGCCGTGCGAGAGAAGTTCCGGCGCGACAACGGCCTCGACTACACGCTCGACGAGATCACCTGCGGCTCGGGCGCCAAGCAGGTCCTCTCCAACGCCTTCATGGCGACGCTCGACCCCGGCGACGAGGTCGTGATCCCGGCGCCGTTCTGGACGAGCTACGCCGACATCGTGTCCATCTGCGGCGGCGTGCCGGTCGTCGTTCCCTGCCTGGAGGCGGACGGCTTCCGCTTGACCCCCGCCGCCCTCGACCGGGCCATCACGCCGCGCACGCGCTGGCTGTTGCTCAATTCCCCGTCGAACCCGACCGGGTCGGCCTACGCAGCGGAGGATCTCGCGGCGCTCGCCGACGTGCTCGACCGGCACCCGCAGGTCTGGCTCATGTCGGACGACATCTACGAGCACATCCTCTACGATGGCCGCCGTTTCGCGACGCCCGCCGCCGTCGCGCCGCGCCTCAAGGCGCGCACGCTCACGGTCAACGGCGTGTCGAAGGCCTATGCCATGACCGGCTGGCGGATCGGCTATGGCGGCGGCCCCCGGGCCCTGATCAAGGCGATGGCGGTGGTGCAGAGCCAGTCGACCTCCTGCCCGAGCGCGATCAGTCAGGCGGCGGCGGTCGAGGCGCTGACCGGCGACCAGCGCGTCGTGGCCGAGCGGTGCCGCGCCTTCCAGGATCGGCGCGACCTCGTGGTGGGCGCGCTCAACGCGATGCCGGGCGTCTCGTGCCGCAATCCCGAGGGGGCGTTCTATACCTTCGCGCGCTGTGCCGGCCTCCTGGGCAGGACCGCGCCCGGCGGGGCGACGATCGCGGATGACCGGGCGCTGTGCCGCTACCTGCTCGACTCCGTCGACGTGGCCGTCGTCCCGGGCTCGTGCTTCGGCCTGCCGGGCTATGTCCGGATCTCCTACGCGACGTCCGAGGCAGAGCTGCGCGAGGCCTGTGGGCGCATCGCCGCGGCCTGCGCGGTCCTCTCGTGACCGGGGGGACGATGAAGACCACCTGGGTCAAGCCGACATCCGGGCGGTCTCGGCGGCCATGGGTGGGGGCGGCAAGGTCTTCGGGCTCTGCAAGGGCAGCCGCCGCCCGGTCGTGCTCCGGGCCGTGGGCGAAATCCTCGACGGCCGGCTGACGCCCGAGGACCTCGACGCCACCGGCGCATGGCCCGGGGTCGTTCCGTCGGTCGCCGATCGCGCGGTTGCAAACCAGAACAGTCACAAGCTTGCACGACGTCGAATGCCGCAGGTGTCCTGCGGCATTCGGGGCATTCATCGACGTGGAGATCCGGAATGAACAGCGTCAAGACGATCGTCTCAGCCGATGCCGTGCGGACGACGTTCTCCCGTGCGATGTCGGACATGTATCGGGCCGAGGTGCCGCAATACGGCACCTTGATGGAGCTGGTGCGTGAGGTGAACTCCGAGACGCGCCGGGCCGACTCCGTCCTCGACGGTCGCCTCGTCGCCAACGACGAGATCGAGCGGCTCGACCTGGAGCGGCACGGCGCCATCCGCGTCGGCACGCCCGCCGAACTCGCCACGATGCGCCGGTTGTTCGCCGTGATGGGCATGGTGCCGGTCGCGTATTACGATCTCTCCGTCGCCGGCGTCCCGGTCCATTCGACGGCCTTCCGGCCGGTCGGAACCGAGGCGCTCCGCCGGAACCCGTTCCGCGTCTTCACGTCTCTCCTGCGCCTCGACCTCATCGCCGACGCGGCGCTTCGCGAGGAGGCGGCCGGTATTCTCGCGCGCCGCTCGATCTTCACGCCGCGCTGCCTCGACCTGATCGCGGTCGCCGAGCGCGACGGCGGGCTGGATGACCGAGAGGCCGACACCTTCGTTCGCGAGGCGCTGGAGACGTTCCGCTGGCACGGCGATGCGACCGTGACGGCCGAGGTCTATGCGCGCTTGCGCAAGGCCCATCCCCTCGTCGCCGACATCGTCTGCTTCAAGGGTCCGCATATCAATCACCTCACTCCTCGCACGCTCGACATCGATGCCGTGCAGGTCGGCATGCCGGTCAAGGGCATCACGCCGAAGGCCGTCATCGAGGGACCGCCGCGCCGACGGGTGCCGATCCTGCTCCGCCAGACGAGCTTCCGGGCATTGCAGGAGCCCGTCGCCTTCCCGTCGTCCGCAGGAACGTCCGAGGACGGCACTCACACGGCCCGCTTCGGCGAAATCGAGCAGCGTGGCGTCGCGCTCACGCCCAGGGGTCGCGCGTTGTACGACCGGCTCCTCGCTGAGGCCCGCGACCGCGTGCAGGTCAGCTCGGACGGGTCGAACGCCGAGGCCTACATGGCCGCGCTCGTCGAGGCGTTCCGGGCCTTCCCCGACGACGAAGACGCGCTGCGGACCGAGAGGCTCGCCTATTTCCGCTTCTCGCCGACCGGTCGCGCCGGCGCTCCGCCCGATGCCGACATCGACGCGCTGGTTCTGTCCGGCGCCGTCAAGGCGGAGCCCATCACCTACGAGGACTTTCTCCCGGTGAGTGCGGCCGGGATTTTTTCGTCCAATCTCGGCGACGAGGGTCAGGAGAACCATGCGGAACGCGCCGCCAGGGCGGCGTTCGAGCGGGATCTCGGGGCAAGCGTCTTCGACGAGGACGCACTGTATGCCGCGGCCGAGCGGGACTCGATCGAGGCAACCCGCGCGGCCCTGCTCCACCATGTGGTCGCTTAGACATCGTGTCCGCGTCGCGGCACTTGGCTCCACCATTCGTGAGCTTGCATGATGGTGGACGACAAGAACACCGTCGCAGATCGACGCCGTCCCGTAATGCCTTGAAGCGGTGACATTTGCCGAAAAACGCCGATGGGACGAGGCTCCGGGCCCTGTCGCATCCGTCGTTCACAGCCTCTGCCAAGGTATCGCTGTTGCTGTGGTCTGCGGTTGGCCGCCAGGTGTCCGGACGCGCGTGATCGATTATCGGTTGAGCAGCATCTCCACGATGGAGAAGGGCTCGGCACGGCGCGACGTCGCGGTGAGTCCGTGCCTCTCCCCGATCCGCGCCGGTCTGCGGGACCGATGAGCCGCCTCGTTCCGGTCGACGGGAAGGCGCCTGGATTGCAAGGAACCGGCATAGCCTACGGGTCGAGGAGGCGTGCGGCGGCCCGTTCGGGCTTGCCTTGCGCCGTCGAACGGATCCGTTCGACGGCGCGGCGGTATCACCTCATCCTGTCCGTGCGGGGGACCGCGCTATCGGCCTGGACGGCCCGATCGACCCCAGCCCCCCACCGGATCGACAGTCAGATCTGCACCAGCCTGATGTTGTTCGTGTTTCCGGTCGTGTGGAAGGGAATGCCCGCCGCGATCACGATATGATCGTTGGAATGTGCGAACTCCTCGGCTTGCGCGTGCTGCGCGGCCTTGGCGACCATCTCCTCGTAAGAGTTGACATCCTCCGTCTGCACACTGTGCGCCCCCCACAGCAGGCACAGCCGCCGCGCGGTCGCGAGGTTCGGTGTCAGCGCCAGGATCGGCGACGCGGGGCGTTTCCGCGCAACTCGCGCCGCAGTCGTGCCGCTCTCCGTGTAGGTCACGATCGCCTTGGCGTGCAGCGCTTCGGCCAGCGTCGCGGTCGCGGTCGCCACCGCGTGGGGCGGCGTCTCCTCCTCGCCCGGGTCGGAGGCCGCCACGATCGAGTGGTAGAGCTTGTGCCCCTCCACCGAGCGGATGATCCGATCCATCATCGACACCGCCTCGACCGGATATTTGCCGGTCGCCGACTCGGCCGAGAGCATCACCGCGTCGGCGCCGTCGTAGATCGCGGTCGCCACGTCGGACGCCTCCGCCCGGGTCGGGGCCGGCGCGCCGACCATCGAGTCGAGCATTTGCGTCGCCACGATCACCGGCTTCACCGCCAGCCGGCAGGCGCGGATGAGCTCCTTCTGGCGGCCGGGCACATCCTCGTGCGGGATCTCGACGCCAAGGTCGCCGCGGGCGACCATCACCGCATCTGACAGGCGGATGATGTCGCCGATCCGCTCCAGCGCCTGCGGCTTCTCGATCTTCGCCAGCAACCCGGCCCGGTCCCCGACCAGGGCACGGGCCTCGACCATGTCGGAAGGTTTCTGCACGAAGGACAGGGCCACCCAGTCGACGCCGAGTTCGAGGCCGAAGGCGAGATCCGCGCGGTCCTTCTGGGTCAGCGGCGAGAGATCGAGCAGGGTGCCGGGCAGGTTGACGCCCTTCCGGTTGGAGATGACGCCACCGGTCACCACCTCGGCGGTGATGGCGGCGGCCTCCAGGCCGGTGACCCGCACCCGCACGCGGCCGTCGTCGATCAGCAGGTCCTGCCCCGGCACGACGGCGGCGAAGATCTCCGGGTGATGCAGCGGGATGGCCTGCTTGTCGCCGTCCCGCCCTTCCAGCACGAAGCGCACGCTCTCGCCAGCCTCGAGATCGAGCCGGCCGTCCTTGACGGTGCCGATGCGGATCTTAGGGCCCTGCAGGTCCTGGAGGATGCCGATCGGGCGGCCGACCTCCGCCTCGAGCGCCCGGATGGCGGCATGGACGGTCGCATGGTCGGCGTGGGTGCCGTGGCTGAAGTTGAGGCGGAAGGTGTCGACGCCGGCCAGGAACAGGGCCTTCAGCCGATCGGGGGCCGAACTCGCGGGGCCCACGGTGGCGACGATCTTGGCGTGGCGGTGACGGCGCATGACGCATCCGGCCGCGAGGAACGGCCGCCTTCTGGTTGCGTGGCGAGGAGGGTCAGGCGATCAGGATCGCCCGGAAGTCGTTGACGTTGGTGAGCGTCGGGCCGGTGACGACGCCGTCGCCCAGAGCTTCGAAGAAGCCGTGCCCATCGTTGCGGTCGAGGCTCGCCGCGAGCGACAGGCCGAGCGCGGCGGCGCGGGCCGGGGTGTCGGGCCCCAGCACGGCGCCCGCGATCTCCTCGAGGCCGTCGACGCCGTCGGTATCCCCGGCGATGGCATGGATGCCGGGATGGCCGTCGAGCGCGGCCCCGAGCGCCAGCAGGAACTCGACGTTGCGGCCGCCGCGTCCGTCGCCGCGCACGGTCACGGTGGTCTCGCCGCCGGAGAGCAGCAGGCAGGGCTTCGGGATCGGCAGACCGTGAGCGGCGACGCTCCGGGCGATCCCGGCCATGACCTTGCCGACCTCGCGCGCCTCACCCTCGATCGCGTCGCCGAGGATGACGGGGGTGATGCCCTCGCGCCGGGCGAGCTCCGCTGCGGCCTCGAGCGCCATCAGCGGGGTCGCGACCATCCTCAGGTCGGAGGCGCCGAGCCGCGGATCGCCGGGCTTGACCGACTCACCCCGACCGGTCGCAAGGTGGAGGCGCACCGCCTCCGGGACCTCGATCCGGTGGCGTTCGAGGATCGCCAGCGCGTCGGCGCAGGTGGTGGGATCCGCCACGGTCGGGCCGGAGGCGATGTCGAGGGGGTCGTCGCCGGGCGTGTCGGAGATCAGCAGCGTCACCACCCGGGCCGGGTGGCAGGCAGCGGCGAGCCGCCCGCCCTTGATCGCCGACAGGTGGCGACGCACGCAGTTCATCTCGCCGATCGCCGCACCGGATTTCAGCAGGGCGCGGTTGACCGCCTGCTTGTCGGCCAGCGTCAGCCCCGGCGCCGGCAGGGACAGCAGGGCCGAACCGCCGCCGGAGATCAGGCAGAGCACGAGGTCGTCGGGCGTGAGCCCGGCGACGAGGTCGAGGATGCGCCGGGAGGCAATTTCGCCGGCGGCATCCGGGACCGGGTGGGACGCCTCGACCACCTCGATCCGGGTGGTCGGGGCGCCGTGCCCGTAGCGGGTGACGACGAGCCCGGAGAGCTCTCCCGGCCAGGCCGTCTCGACGGCGCGGGCCATCGACGCTGCGGCTTTCCCCGCCCCGACGACGATCGTGCGGCCGCGGGGCGGCTCCGGCAGGGCCTTCGCCAGGCTGACGGCGGGATCGGCCGCCGCCACGGCCGCCGCGAACAGCCGCCGCAGGAGATCTCCGGGCTCGGTCACGGCGTCCCCCTTACTCGTTGTCGCCCTGGATCGCCGCGATGACCGCGTCCGTCACCTGGCGGGTCGTCGCCTTGCCGCCGAGATCGGGGGTGTGCAGGCCCGGATCGGCGGTCACCCGCTCCACCGCCCGCATCAGCCGGTCGGCCGCCGGCTTCTCGCCGAGGTGCTCCAGCATCTGGCAGGCGGTCCAGAAGGTCGCGACCGGGTTGGCGATGCCCTTGCCGGTGATGTCGAAGGCCGAGCCATGGATCGGCTCGAACATCGACGGGAACTTGCGCTCCGGGTTGATGTTCGCGGTCGGCGCGATGCCGAGCGAGCCGGCGAGCGCCGCCGCGAGGTCCGACAGGATGTCGGCATGCAGGTTCGTCGCCACGATGGTGTCGAGGGTCTCGGGCTTGATCACCATGCGCATCGTCATGGCGTCGACCAGCATCTTGTCCCAGGTCACGTCCGGGAACTCTTGCGCGACCTCGGCGGCGATCTCGTCCCACATCACCATGGCGTGGCGCTGGGCGTTCGACTTCGTCACCACGGTGAGGAGCTTGCGCGGGCGGCTCTGCGCCAGCTTGAACGCGTAGCGGATGATGCGGCTGACGCCGGTGCGGGTCATCATCGAGACGTCGGTGGCGACCTCCTCCGGATGACCCTGGTGGACGCGCCCGCCGACGCCGGCATACTCGCCCTCCGAGTTCTCGCGCACGATCACCCAGTCGAGCTCGGGCCCCGAGACGTGGCGCAGCGGGCTGGTGATGCCGGGCAGGATCCGGGTCGGGCGGACGTTGGCGTACTGGTCGAAGGGCTGGCAGATCGCGAGCCGCAGGCCCCACAGGGTGATGTGGTCCGGCACGTCGGGTGCGCCGACGGCCCCGAAGTAGATCGCGTCGTGGTTCCGGATCTGCTCGCGGCCGTCGGCCGGCATCATCACGCCGTGCTTCTTGTAGTAGTCCGAGCCCCAGTCGAAGTGGTCGAATTGGAACCGGAACGTACCGGTCTTCTCGGCGAGCGCGTTGAGCACCTCGACGCCGGCGGCGATGACCTCGATGCCGATCCCGTCGGCCGGGATCGCGGCGATTCTGTAGGTCTTGGTCATGACAGGTCTCCGTCTGTGATGAGGGATGCGGAAGGGGGGATCAGTGCGCGACGGCGTCGGCCGTCCCGTCGCGCCGCCCGGCGCGGGCGACGATCAGGGTCACGACGGCGGAGAGGACGAGTAGCCCGGCGACGAAGATCAGCCCACCGGTGAAGCTGCCGGTCCGGTCCTTGATCCAGCCGATCGCCCAGGGACCGACGAAGCCGCCGAGATTGCCGATCGAGTTGATCGTGGCGATTCCCACCGCCGCGGCCTGGCCCGAGAGGAACATCGTCGGCATCGCCCAGAGCGGCGGCTTGGCCGCGCTGATGCCGATATTGACGAGGCTGAGCGCGGCGATCACCGCGACGACCGAAGCGGCGCCGCCAGCGAGCAGCAGACCGAGCGATGCGACGAGGCAGGCGATGACGACGTGCCAGGTGCGCTCGCCGGTCTTGTCCGAGTGGCGCGACCACAGGATCATCGCGACGACCGCGAGGGTGGGCGGCACGCCGTTGAGGAAGCCGACCGCCATGGTGGAGAGGCCGAAGCTCTTGATGATCTGCGGCGCCCAGATGCCGAGGGTGTAGAGCCCGGCCGACGTGCCGAAATAGATCAGGGCGAGCGCGATGACGCGGATGTCGGCGAGGCCCGCCATGATGCTGTGTTTGGCCGCCGTCTGCTTGGCGGCCCGCTCCGCGTTCATTTCCGCCACGAGCCAGGCGCGCTGCTCGTCCGAGAGCCATTTCGCCTTCTCGGGCCGGTCGGTCATGTAGAACAGCACGACGACGCCGAGCACGACGGCCGGCGCCGCCTCGACGAGGAACATCCACTGCCAGCCGTGCAGGCCGAGGATGCCGTCCATCCCGAGCAGCGCGCTCGAGATCGGCGAGCCGAGCACCACCGAGATCGGGGCTGCGGCCATGAACAGCGAGACGACGCCGGCGCGGTAGCGGGCGGGGAACCAGTAGCTCAGGTAGAGGATGATGCCGGGGAAGAAGCCGGCCTCCGCCGCGCCGAGCAGGAAGCGCAGGGTGTAAAAGCTATGCTCGCCCTTCACGAAGGCGAAGGCGCCCGAGATGATGCCCCAGGTGATCATCACCCGGGCGATCCACAGGCGTGCGCCGACCTTGTCGAGGATGATGTTCGAGGGCACCTCGAACAGGAAGTAACCGAAGAAGAACACGCCGGCACCGAAGCCGAAGACGGCCGATGAAAAGCCGAGGTCCTTGTTCATCGTTAGGGCGGCGAAGCCGATATTCACGCGATCGATGAAGGCGATGAAGTAGAGCAGACAGATGAAGGGGACCAGGCGCCATGCGACGCGGCGCATGGTGGCCTGCTCGAGCGAGCGGTCCATCGTTTCCTCCTGTAAGATCGCCCGCACCACGCGTCAGCTTTCGTGCCAACTTCCATGCAAGCTCAAATGTCGTATGCCATCTCGAAAAAGGCCCGTCAACTATTGCGTTGCAGCTTGCATGGAAGATGTTAAGCCAGGCGGGAGCGACGGGTTAGGGTCCGAGAGATGGCGGGCGCGAAGCCGGCACGGACCGACGACGGCGAGCGGCGTCCTTCGCTGGTCGACGATGCCTACGCGGTCATGAAGCTGGCGATCCGGACCTCGGATTTCGCTCCCGGCTACCAGGCTTCCGAGCAGGAGATTGCCCTGCGGCACGGCATGAGTCGCACGCCCGTGCACGGAGCGGCGATCCGGCTGCAGGAGGATGGGCTGGTGCGGGTGCTGCCACGGTGCGGCATCCTGATCTGCGCCATCGCGCCGGAGGATCTGCGCGAGATCTACGACGTCATCATCGCATTCGAGGGGCACGCGGCGGCGCGGGTCGCTGGGCTGCCCGAACCGGAGCGGCTGCGCGCGGCGTCCGGCGCATCAACGCCGACGCCCGTTCGGGCTTGCCTTGTGCCTTCGAACGAGTTCGTTCGAAGGCGCGGCGGTGTCAGTGCGTAGATGATCGGGCATCGACCAGCCAACGATCCAGCGGCTGAACGCGTCAAGCACGGCGGCCAGATCGAGGAACCCGGCACTCGTCGGGACGTAGGGGATGTCCGCGACCTAGAGCCCGTAGGATTCATCGGCCGCAAAGC
The DNA here is from genome assembly GCF_006151805.1 of Methylobacterium terricola. Taxonomy (GTDB): domain Bacteria; phylum Pseudomonadota; class Alphaproteobacteria; order Rhizobiales; family Beijerinckiaceae; genus Methylobacterium; species Methylobacterium terricola. The sequence goes on from NZ_VDDA01000003.1 coordinate 623,283, forward strand.
TGCGGTCGACCAGGTCCGGAGTTGGTCGGGCCTCCTGATCGGGCCGTGTCGTCACCTGCCTGCCGCGGCGATGCACGCCACGACGAGACCCGCCTGCCGCATCAACCGGGCGATGCCCTTGCGGGTGTCACCACCGGGATCGGCCTCGCCTTCACGATGGCGCGGCCGCGCCGGCCGCTCAAACAGGACGGATTGTCCGGCATCGGCGCAACCACATAGGTGAACGTACGGCATGTGAGTATGTCTCTGATGAAAGACCCGATGTCTTCGCCTGTAATCCGCACCTGTTTAACATGAGTCAGTGCAGGGCGGGTTTGTTCGACGGCACAACGGGGGCGTGAAAACCCGATCGACTGTCATTTGATCGGTCGGGCGCGCCGGAGGGCCGTATGCGACGCAGCCAGCCTCACGGAGATGTCGGCAAGTCTTGTCGCGTGACGTGTCCCGCCGCTCGCCCTGCGTCCTCCCGATGACGGGGAATGCGGCCCGGCCGCCATGCCGATGGGGACCAGTCTTCGCCGCGGCGCCCCGCCTCGCCGCCGCGACCGCCGCCGGTCTGACCCTCTCCGGCTGCCAGATGAGCCTGCTCAACGCCAAGGGCCCGGTCGCCGCCGACGAGGCGAATATCCTGATCGTCGCCTCGATCATCATGCTGGCGATCATCGTGCCGACGATGATCCTCACCTTGGTCTTCGCCTGGTGGTTCCGGGCCTCGAATCTCAAGGCGGTCTACCGGCCGGACTGGGCCTTCTCGGGCAAGATCGAGCTGGTCGTCTGGTCGGTGCCGTTCCTCACCATCGTGTTCCTGGGCGGTATCGCCTGGATCGGCGCGCACCAGCTCGATCCGGCCGTGCCGCGCGAGTCCGACAAGCCGCCCTTGCGGGTGCAGGTGGTGTCGCTCGACTGGAAGTGGCTGTTCATCTACCCCGAGCAACAGGTCGCCTCGGTCAATGAGCTCGTCGTGCCGGTCAACACCCCGGTCCAGTTCATCCTGACCTCGAGCAGCGTCTGGAACTCGTTCTTCGTGCCGCGGCTCGGCAGCATGATCTACACGATGCGGGGGATGACCTCGCAGCTCAACTTGATCGGCGATCAGGAGGCGAATCTGTACGGCCTCTCGACGCATTTCAGCGGCGACGGCTTCCCCCACATGCTGTTCCCGGCCCGGATCGTGCCGGACGGCGCCTTCGCCGACTGGATCCAGCGCGCCAAGGTCGGTCCGCCGCTCGATACCGCGTCCTACGGCGAACTCGCCAAGCAGAGCGTCGCCGACGTGCCCGTCACCTATGGCAGCGTCGAGCCCGACCTGTTTCGCCGCATCGTCGACCAGACCATCCCGAAGGGCCCCGGCCCGGGCCGGGAGGGCGACAACGGTGCCCCGCCGAACGTCAAACCCAAGGGGGGCTCGTGAGCATGCTCGGCAAGCTGACCTGGTCGGCCATTCCCTTCGACCAGCCGATCCCGCTCGTCGCCGCGGCCCTGGTGGGCCTCGTTCTGCTGGGCGTCATCGCCTGGGTCGCAGTCGCCGGCTGGCTGCCGTACCTGTGGCGCGAGTGGATCACATCCGTCGACCACAAGCGCATCGGCGTGATGTACGTCCTCCTCGGGCTCGTCATGCTGATCCGCGGCTTCTCCGACGCCGTCCTGATGCGCTCGCACCAGGCGTTGGCCTACAACGCCCCAGGCTACCTGCCACCGGAACACTACGACCAGATCTTCTCCGCCCACGGCACGATCATGATCTTCTTCGGCGCGATGCCGTTCATGATCGGGCTGATGAACTTCGTCGTGCCGCTTCAGCTCGGCGTGCGCGATGTCGCCTTCCCGACCCTCAACTCGGTCAGCTTCTGGCTCACGGCAAGCGGCGCGCTCCTCGTCAACGTCTCGCTGGTGGTGGGCGAGTTCGCCCGTACCGGCTGGTGGCCGTCGCCGCCGCTGTCGGAGACGACCTACTCGCCCGGGGTGGGCGTCGATTACTATCTCTGGGCGATCCAGATCTCGGGCGTCGGCACGCTGATGTCCGGCGTCAACCTCGTCACCACCATCCTCAAGATGCGGGCGCCGGGGATGAGCTACCTGCGCATGCCGATGTTCTGCTGGACCGCGCTCGCCTCCAACCTGCTCATCGTCGCGGCCTTCCCGATCCTGACCGCGACCCTCGCGATGCTGACCCTCGACCGCTACCTCGGCTTCCACTTCTTCACCGACGAGGCCGGCGGCAACTCGATGCTGTTCATGAACCTGTTCTGGTGCTGGGGCCATCCGGAGGTCTACATCCTGGCGCTGCCGGCCTACGGCGTGTTCTCGGAGGTCATCTCGACCTTCTCGGGAAAACCGCTCTTCGCCTACCGCTCGATGGTGTGGGCGACGCTGGCGATCTGCCTGCTCTCCTTCACCGTCTGGCTGCACCATTTCTTCACCATGGGGCCGGGCGGCGACGTCAACGGCGTGTTCGGCATCACCTCGATGGTCATCGCGGTGCCGACGGGCGTGAAGATCTTCGACTGGATGTTCACGATGTATGGCGGCCGGGTGCGCTTCACCACGCCGATGCTGTGGTCGGTCGCCTTCCTCGTCACCTTCGTGGTCGGCGGCGCCACCGGCGTGCTGCTGGCGATCCCGCCGGCCGACTTCGTGCTGCACAACTCGATGTTCCTCGTCGCGCATTTCCACAACGTCATCGTCAGCGCGGTCATCTTCGCAGCCTTCGCCGGCTACACCTACTGGTTCCCGAAGGCCTTCGGCTTCACCCTCGACGAGGTTTGGGGCAAGCGGGCGTTCTGGTTCTCGCTCGTCGGCTACGTCTGGGTGTTCACGCCGCTCTACGTCGTCGGCCTGCTCGGCATGACGCGGCGGCTGCAGCATTTCTCCGTCGCCGAATGGTATCCCTGGGTCGTGGCGGCGAGCCTCGGCGTCATCGTGATGATCGTCGGCGTGGTCTGCCAGGTGGTGCAGCTCGTCGTCAGCATCCGCCGCCGCGACCAGTTGCGCGACGTGACCGGCGATCCCTGGGACGGCCGCTCCCTCGAATGGGCCACCGCCTCGCCGCCGCCCTCGTTCAACTTCGCGGTCATGCCGCATGTCGAGGGTGAGGAAGCCTACTGGGCGATCAAGCAGCGCGCCCGCGAGCAGGCCCGCCTGCGCGAGGAGCCGGATTACGAGCCGGTCGAGATGCCACTCAACAGCCCGACCGGAATCGTCTGCGCCTTCTTCGCCACCCTCGTGGGCTTCGCGATGATCTGGTACATCTTGTGGCTCGCGGCGCTGGGCTTGGCGGGTGCCTTCGCCACCTTCGTGGTCTTCGCCTGGCGCGACCGGGTCGAGTACGAGATCCCGGCCGAGGCCGTCGCCCGCATCAACCGCCTCAACCGGGCGAGCCGCCTGGAAGCCTTGCAGCAGGCCCGCCGCAAGGAGGCCGCATGAGCGACTCGGCCGCCATTCCAGGATCCTTGCCGGGTGTCGTGCCGATCCGGCGCGACCCCAACCATCTCGGCCACCACGCGCGAGGGGAGGGCGACAGCCACGCCACCGGGCGCGGCATCGGCGGTCCGTCGCCGAAGCGCATCGTCGTCGCCTACGGCTTCTGGATCTTCCTTCTCAGCGACATCGTGATGTTCGCCGCGTTCTTCGCGGCCTACGCGGTGTTGCGCGGCGGCACCGCCGACGGGCCCGGCCCGGCGGAGCTGTTCGACTACACCAACGTGGCGATCGAGACGGTCCTGCTGCTGTTGTCGAGCTTCGCCTGCGGCGTCGCCACGCTGGCTCTCGATGCCCGCCGCGCCCTGGTCTTCCAGGCCGCGATGGCGGTGACCTTCCTGCTCGGCGCCGGCTTCCTGGCGCTCGAACTGCGCGAGTTCGTGGACCTCGTCGCCCGCGATGCCGGCCCGACCCGCAGCGCCTTCCTGTCGGCCTTCTTCACCGTCGTCGGCTGCCACGGCCTGCACGTTACGATCGGGCTGCTCTGGCTGCTCACCATGATGGCGCAGGTCCTCACCAAGGGCTTCCGGCCCGACATCCTGCGCCGGGTGATGTGCTTCGCGCTGTTCTGGCACGCCCTCGACATCGTCTGGGTCGCCGTCTTCACGGTCGTCTACCTGATGGGGTCCGCCGCATGAGCCACGCCGACGCCCACGACCCCGCCCGCAACGACCCCGCCCGCAACGACCGGGCCCATGCCGACGTCGCCCCCGGCGACGAATACGGCCACGAGGGATTCGGCACGGGGTTGCGCAGCTACCTGATCGGGCTGGCGCTCGCGCTGCTGCTGACCGCCGCCTCGTTCTGGGTCGCGCAGACGCGGGTGATGTGGGCGCCGGCGATCCCGGTCGCGCTCCTCACCTTCGCCATCGCCCAGATGGGCGTGCACCTCGTCTTCTTCCTCCACCTGACCAGCGGGCCGGACAACACCAACAACATCATGGCGCTGGCCTTCGGCGTGCTGATCGTCTTCCTGCTGTTCGGCGGCTCGGTGTGGATCATGCACCACATGAACTACAACATGATGGCGCCGGTCGAGGGCGGGGTGAAGATGCCGTTGCAGAAGGGCGTGCCGCTGCAGCCGGGGCCGCAGCGGGATGTGCCGATGCAGCATGGGGGTGGTGGGCATCACTGAGGGGGCGATCGGCCCCTGCAGAAGCATCGTCGAAAGCCTGTTCCTCCCGCCCTTACCCTCATCCTGAGATCGCGGCTGGGAGAGTGGGAACGCCGTCAAGATTCGCCGATCGTCAGTCGATCTTCGTAATGACGTAATCGACGTCAGACTAGCCGATGACGCCGCAGGCCTATCTTGTAAAAGGAAATGGTGCCCGGGGACGGAGTCGAACCGCCGACACTGCGATTTTCAGTCGCATGCTCTACCAACTGAGCTACCCGGGCGCACCGGCCGCGCGAGGCGACGGTCCAAGCGCCAGAGATCGTCCTCATCCGAGGACGGCACCACCCTTACGCGAGATAAGGAAATGGTGCCCGGGGACGGAGTCGAACCGCCGACACTGCGATTTTCAGTCGCATGCTCTACCAACTGAGCTACCCGGGCCCGCCGGCTGCCTGGGGCAGCGGCGTTGAGCGGCGGTATAGAGACGCTCGGATCGCCTGTCCAGCCGTCTCGTGCGGGCGCGCGGGCGATTGTTGGCCGGCGCCCGCGTCACGCCCCGCCGGCGGCCCGGCGTCGGCGCGGGGCGCGGGCCGGGCCCGCAGCGGCACGAGGGCGGCGGGTCTTCTTCGCCGGGGCTTCGCGGGCGGGCGCGGCCTTGCCCGTCTTGCCGTCTCCCGCCTTGCCGTCGCCCCCTGCATGGGCGTCGAGGAAGGCCCGGCAGGCGGCGAAGTCGGTCTCGACCTCGGGCGGCAGCGCCTCGATCCGCTTCTCGCGGGCAAGCGAGGCGGCGAAGCGCAGCATTGCCGGGGTCGGCGGGCGGGTGCCGCCCTCGCCGGCCGGGGCGAGCTTCGGGCCCGCATGGGTGTTGAGGAAGACCCGGCAGGCCCCGACCTCGCGCGTCGCCTCCGGGGGGAGGGGGATGCCCTTGCGGGCGGCGAGCGACTTGGCGAACGACACCATCGCGGCGGTCGGCGCGCGGCCGCCGCCACGGGCGGGCGCCTCGGCATCCACCTCCAGGCGATCGGCGCCCGACACCGCGCCGATCAGCGCCTCGACCCGGTCGCGGGTGCGCTGGCGAAACGCCTCGGCCCGGCGCATCGCCTCGGCCTTGGTCGTCGCCCGGCCGATCTCGGCCAGTTCCGATTCGAACACCGCCCGCCCGACCGGGTCGCCATAGGCCGGGAACACCCGGCGCACCGCGGCGACGAAGGCCAGGCCGACCTCGGTCACGGTGATGGCCGGGTCCTTGCCCTTCAGGAGCGTGATGTAATGGCTCTTGATCAGCTTCGGCAGCACCGCGTCGCGGGTGGCGGCGGTGCCGAGGCCCTTCGGCTCGGTCGGGTTGGCGGGGTTCTCCAGCGCCCGCTTCAGGGCCGGATCCTCGACCTGGTCGATCAGCCGGCCCATCACCACCGGCAATTCGCCCCGGGTGATGCGCCGCGGCGGCTCGGTCCGGGCGGTCTCGATCGTCGGCTCGCCGCCGGTGCTGGCCTCGCCGTCGCGGACCGGCGGCAGGCGGCCGGTGGTCGGCTCGTCGTCGGCCTTGGCCTTGCCGGGCACGACCTCGTCCTCGTCGGCCTCGGTGCCGTAGAGGGCGCGCCAGCCCGGCGCCTTCACGACGCTGCCGGTGATCGCGAAGCGCTTGCGGCCGAGCGTCGTCGCGACCTCGGCCGTGACCGTGGTGCGGGCGTCGATCCCGTCGGCCATGTGGGCGGCGAGAAAGTTCTTGGCGACCAGCAGCCACAGCCGCAGGGCCTCGGGCGCCACGTCGCCCGGGCCCGGCACCTTGCGCAGGGGGACGATGGCGTGGTGCTCGCCCGGATCCTTGACGTAATGACCCTTCGGCCCACGACGGATCTGCGGCGTGTCGGGCGCGTGGGCGGCGATGTCCTTGTCGGCGGTCGCGATCGCGGCGATCACCGCGCCGGCGTCCTTGGCCTGCGATTCCGGCAGGTGCACCGATTCGGTGCGGGGATAGGTCAGGTATCCCTTGTCGTAGAGCGCCTGAGCATGGCGCGCGGTGACCTGCGGATCCCAGCCGAAGCGCTTGGCGCAGGCTCGCGCCAGGGTGTCCTTGGAGAAGAGCTTCGGCGGCGTCCGGCGCACGTCCTTCTGCACCACCGCGAGCGGGCCGGCCCAGCCCGCCGCCGCGTCGCGGATCGTCTCGGCGTCCTCGATCGCGAAGATCTTCTCCTTCGGCGCGTGCCAGAGCGTCAGGCGCGCGCCGCTCTCGGTCGTCACCGGCAGGGCGATCTTGTAGAAGTCGCGCGGCACGAAGGTGCGGATGCGCTCCTCGAGATCGGCGAGGATCGCCAGCGTCGGCGTCTGCACGCCGCCGAAGCGCCAGGGCTCGCGGAAGGCCGGCGGGCGCAGGCGCAGCGACACCGCCCGGGTGCCGTTGAGGCCGAGATGCCAATCCTCGTATTGCCGGCACAGGGCCTCGAGATAGGCGGCGTAGTCGCGCTCGCCGGAATCGTCCTCCTTCGCCAGGAGCCCGAAGGCCCTGCGGATCGAGACCTCGTCGAGCGCGCCGAGCCGCAACCGGTCGACCCGTCCGCGCCAGCCGAGATGCTCCAGCACCTCCCAGGCGATCATCGAGCCCTCGCGGCCCGGATCGGTCGCGATGATCACCCGCTCGACGCCATGGAGCGCCTGGCGGATCGCCGCGAGCTTCGGCGCGTGCGACTGGCCCGAGCGGCCGTGCCCGGGGGCGACCGGCAGCCGCTCCATCGCGATCGGCAGCGCGTCGAAGCGCCAGGGCTTCCAGTCCGGCCGGATCTCCCCGGGCTCGGCCACCTCCAGCAGGTGGCCTTCCGCGGCGACGCAGACCGTGCTGGTGGAACGGAAGAACCGCTGCACCTGGCGCATCGCCGAGGGCTTCTCGAAGAAGAACAGCGTTCTGCCAGAGGATGTCTTGCCGGATGAGCCGGGGGAGGTGGCCTGCGCCATGGCAGCGGGACGCTCCTGGGCGGGCAAAGGGGCCCGAACGAAGCGGGAACATACCGGAGCGGGGAGGGGTCGGTCAACGCGGGGCTGCGGGGAAAAGAAGGGGCACGGGTTCTCCTCTCCCCGCGGGCGGGGAGAGGGCTGTGTCACCGTTCAGGGGACGCAGCGAGCCCGCGCATCGATCCTATAGGGATCGACGCGAGGGTGAGGGGGGGGGTGCCGGAAGAGCCTCATCCTCAGAGACCCCCTCACCCTCGCTCCGGCTTCGCCTGCGCTCACTGCGGACCCGACGAGGGGTCCGCAGTCCTCTCCCCGCCCGCGGGGAGAGGGGAAGCCCACGTCTCTTTCTGTCCGGTCAGCTCAGCGGTGACGCTGCCAGCGCCGTCGCGATCGATCCATACCTTCACGCCACGAGCCCACCCGCGAAACGCCGCTTGCGCCCTACGCATTCTTCACATAAAGATATCTTTATGTTTCGCATTGGAGGCGAGGAGCCCCACGGTATGACCGCCGCCATTCCCTTCGCCGACGCCCTGAGCGTGCTGCGGGCCGCCGCGGAGGAGACGCGCCTGCGCATCCTGGTGCTGCTCGGCGAGGGCGAATTGTCGGTCTCCGACCTCACCGACATCCTGGGCCAGTCGCAGCCGCGGATCTCGCGCCACCTCAAGCTCCTGGTCGAGGCCGGGCTGGTGGTGCGCCACCGCGAGGGCGCCTGGGCGTTCTTCCGCCTGCGCGAGGGCGTGTCCGGGCTGGTGGCCCCGCTCATCGCCGCCCTCGACGCGGCGGCGCCGCCGCTCTCCGAGGACCGGGCCCGCCTCCAGGCGGTGCGGGCGCAGCGTGCCGATGCCGCGCAGAGCTTCTTCGCGCGGCTGGCGCCGCAATGGGACCGGGTGCGCTCGCTCCATGTGCCGGAGGCCACCGTCGAGGCGGCGGTGCTCGACGCGCTCGGGGCGGGCCCGATCGGCAGCCTCGTCGATCTCGGCACCGGCACCGGGCGGATGCTCGGGCTGCTGGCGCCGCGGGCCGCCCGGGCGACGGGGCTGGATGCCAACCACGCGATGCTGTCGGTCGCCCGCGCCAACCTCGAGCGCCAGGGCCTGACCCGGATCGATCTGCGCCAGGGCGACATCCACGCGCCGCCTTTCGGCCGGGCGAGCTTCGACCTCGTGCTGATCCACCAGGTGCTCCACTACCTCGACGATCCGGCCCGGGCCCTGCGCGAGGCCGCGCGCCTCGTCGCCCCCGGCGGCCGGCTCCTCGTCGTCGATTTCGCCCCTCACAGCCTGGAATTCCTGCGCGCGGACGAGGCGCATCGCCGTCTCGGCTTCGCCCCCGAGCAGGTCGCGGGCTGGCTCGCCGAGGCCGGGCTGACCGACGTGCGGCTGCGCGACCTCGCCCCGTCCGGCGGCGTGGAGCACCAGCTCACCGTCACGCTCTGGCTCGCCCATCATCCTGAAGCGGCGTCGGGTGTGCCCGACCGCGCCGTCGCCTGAGATCCGACTTTATCCTTTCGCCGAGGCCGCCGATGTACCCCACCGCCTTCCGCCCCAGCCGCGAGAGCCGCCGCCCGATCCGCGTCTCGTTCGAGTTCTTCCCCCCGAAGACCCCCGAGATGGAGGCGACCCTGTGGTCGTCGATCGAGCGCCTGGCGCCGCTCGGCCCCAGCTTCGTCTCGGTGACCTACGGCGCCGGCGGCTCGACCCGCGAGCGCACCCACAACACCGTGTCGCGCCTGGTGCGCGAGACCGACCTGAAGCCCGCCGCCCACCTCACCTGCGTGGCCGCCACCAAGGCCGAGGTCGACGACGTGGTGCGGTCCTATCACGAGGCCGGCGTGCGCCACATCGTGGCCCTGCGCGGCGATCCGGCGGAGGGCGTCGGCACCGCCTATACGGCGCATCCGGGCGGCTACGAGCGCTCCTGCGACCTCGTCGCCGGCATCAAGCGCATCGGCGACTTCGAGGTCTCGGTCTCGGCCTATCCGGAGCGCCACCCGGAGGCCGGCTCCCTCGACCAGGATCTCGACGCGCTGAAGGCCAAGGTCGATTGCGGCGCCGACCGCGCCATCAGCCAGTTCTTCTTCGACAACGACCTGTTCTTCCGCTACCTCGACCGGGTGCAGTCGCGGGGGATCAACATTCCGATCATCCCGGGCATCCTGCCGGTGCAGAACTTCAAGCAGGCCGCGAACTTCGCCCGTCGCACCGGCGCCTCGGTGCCGGACTGGCTCGCCGCCCGCTTCGAGGGGCTGGAGGACGACGTCGCCACCCGCAAGCTGGTGGCCGCGGCGGTCGCCGCCGAGCAGGTGCTGGACCTCGTTGACCGCGGCGTCACCGATTTCCACTTCTACACCATGAACCGCGCCGACCTCGTCTACGCGATCTGCCACCTGCTGGGCTTGCGCGCGGCGCCGGCGGCGGCGGAGAAGGCGGCGGCGTAAATCAACCTCGCTCCAGGAGAGTCTTCCGTAACTGAACCGCAGGACATGATCGCTCCGCCTCTCCGCGAGATTCGGGCCGACATTGCCGCCTCCCGGGAGGACACCCGGGTCGGGTTCGCGGCGATCGATACACGTCTCGACAAGCTCGAGCGGCGCTTCGACAATCTGCGTGAAGCCGTCAACGGCGAATCGGTTCGCGGCCGCTACGCCGCGGCCGAGGTTGAAGGGCGCCCCGACGCCATCGAGCGACGCTTGGCCCAACTCGAAACCCGGGGCTGACTCTCCTTCCGCTCCATGACAACGGGCCGCTCGACCGCGGCCCGTTCTTCCATTCGCGGCACCGCGCCGCAGACCTCTCCGGAACCTCACCCCGATGACCGATTTCCGCCCCGCCGACGGTGCCGACATCCTGACCGCCCTGCGCCGGCGCGCGGCGGAGAAAATCCTCGTCCTCGACGGGGCGATGGGCACGGTGATCCAGCGCCTCGGCCTGACCGAGGCCGATTTCCGCAGCGAGCGCTTCCGCGATCACGCCCATGACCAGAAGGGCAACAACGACCTCCTGATCCTCAGTCAGCCCGACGCGATCCGGCAGATCCACCTCGACTATTTCCTGGCCGGCGCCGACGTCGTCGAGACCAACACCTTCTCGGGCACCACGATCGCCCAGGCCGATTACGGCATGGAATCGGTGATCCACGAGCTGAACGCGCAAGGCGCGCGGCTCGCCCGCGAGGCGGCGATCCTCGCCGAGAAGCAGGACGGGCGCCGCCGCTTCGTCGCCGGCGCCATCGGCCCCACGAACCGCACCCTGTCGATCTCGCCCGACGTCAACAATCCCGGCTACCGGGCCGTGACCTTCGACCAGGTCCGCGAGGCCTATGCCGAGCAGGTGCGCGGCCTGATCGCCGGCGGCGCCGAGCTGATCCTGATCGAGACGGTCTTCGACACGCTGAACGCCAAGGCGGCGGTGGCGGCGTCCTGGCAGGTCTTCGAGGAGACCGGCACCCTCCTGCCGATCATGATCTCGGGCACCATCACCGACCTCTCGGGCCGCACCCTGTCGGGCCAGACCCCCACCGCCTTCTGGCACTCGCTGCGCCACGCCGACCCGCTGACCTTCGGGCTCAACTGTGCGCTCGGCGCCCGCGAGATGCGCGCCCATATCGACGAGCTGTCGCGCACCTGCGACACGCTGGTCTGCGCCTATCCGAATGCCGGCCTGCCGAACGAGTTCGGTCTCTACGACGAGAGCCCGGAGGCGATGGCCAAGCTCGTCGGCGAGTTCGCCGAGAGCGGCCTCGTCAACATGGTCGGCGGCTGCTGCGGCACCACGCCGGACCACATCCGGGCCATCGCCGGCGCCGTCGCCGGCAAGACGCCGCGCCGGGTGCCGACCGTCAAGCCGCTGATGCGGCTGTCGGGTCTCGAGCCCTTCACCCTGACGCCCGAGATCCCGTTCGTGAACGTGGGCGAGCGCACCAACGTCACCGGCTCGGCGCGCTTCCGCAAGCTCATCACCAACGGCGACTATGCCGCCGCCCTGGATGTGGCCCGCGATCAGGTCGCGGCCGGCGCCCAGGTGATCGACGTCAACATGGACGAGGGCCTGCTCGATTCGCAGAAGGCGATGGTCGAGTTCCTCAACCTCGTCGCCGCCGAGCCCGACATCGCCCGCGTGCCGGTGATGATCGACTCGTCGAAGTTCCCGGTCATCGAGGCCGGCCTGAAATGCGTGCAGGGCAAGGCGATCGTGAACTCGATCTCGCTCAAGGAGGGCGAGGAGAAGTTCATTGCGGAAGCGAAGATCTGCCGCTCCTACGGCGCCGCCGTGGTGGTGATGGCCTTCGACGAGCAGGGCCAGGCCGATTCGCTCGAGCGCAAGGTCGCGATCTGCACCCGCGCCTACACGGTCCTGACCGAGCAGGTCGGCTTCCCGCCCGAGGACATCATCTTCGATCCCAACGTCTTCGCGGTGGCGACCGGCATCGAGGAGCATGACGGCTACGGCGTCGCCTTCATCGAGGCGGCGCGGATCATCCGCGAGACCCTGCCCCACGCCCATATCTCGGGCGGCATCTCGAACCTGTCCTTCGCCTTCCGCGGCAACGAGCCGGTGCGCGAGGCGATGCACGCGGTGTTCCTGTACCATGCGATCAAGGTCGGCATGGATATGGGCATCGTGAATGCCAGCCAGCTCGCGGTCTACGACGAGCTGCCGGCGGAGCTGCGCGAGCTGTGCGAGGACGTGGTCCTCAACCGCCGCAAGGACTCGACCGAGCGCCTGCTCGATGCCGCCGCCCGCTTCAAGGAAGGCGGCGGGCAGGCGCGCGACAAGACCGCCGACCTCGCCTGGCGCGAGGCCCCGGTCGAGAAGCGCCTGGAGCACGCGCTCGTCAACGGCATCACCGAATACATCGAGGCCGATACCGAGGAGGCCCGCGCCAAGGCCGAGCGCCCGCTCCACGTCATTGAGGGGCCGCTGATGGCCGGCATGAACGTGGTCGGCGACCTGTTCGGCGCCGGCAAGATGTTCCTGCCGCAGGTGGTGAAGTCGGCCCGCGTGATGAAGCAGGCGGTGGCCTACCTGATGCCGTTCATGGAGGAGGAGAAAGCCGCCAATGGCGGCGTCGGCGGGCGGCAGGCCGCCGGCAAGGTGCTGATGGCGACCGTGAAGGGCGACGTCCACGACATCGGCAAGAACATCGTCGGCGTCGTGCTCGCCTGCAACAACTACGAGATCATCGATCTCGGCGTGATGGTGCCGGCAGCCAAGATCCTGGACACGGCGCGGCGTGAGAACGTCGACATCGTCGGCCTCTCGGGTCTCATCACGCCCTCCCTCGACGAGATGGTCCACGTCGCGGCCGAGATGGAGCGCGAGGGCTTCGACGTGCCCCTCCTCATCGGCGGGGCGACGACGAGCCGGGTCCACACCGCGGTGAAGATCCACCCGGCCTACGCCAAGGGCCAGGCGGTCTACGTCACCGATGCCAGCCGCGCCGTCGGTGTGGTCTCGAACCTGCTCTCGCCCGACACCAAGGGGCCGACGATCGAGAGCGTGCGCGCCGAATACAAGCGCGTCGCCGAGGCCCATGCCCGCTCGGAGGCCGACAAGCAGCGCTTAGCCCTGGCGAAGGCCCGCGCCAACGCCTTCAAGGTCGATTGGTCGGCGTACAAGCCGGTCAAGCCGACCTTCACCGGCACCCGGGTCTTCCGCAGCTACGAGGTCGCCGAGCTCGTCCCCTACATCGACTGGACGCCGTTCCTGCAGACCTACGAGTTCAAGGGCCGCTATCCGGCGATCCTCGACGACCCCGAGCAGGGACCGGCCGCCCGCGCCCTGTTCGAGGACGCGCAGGCGATGCTGCGCCAGATCGTCGAGGAGCGCTGGTTCAACCCGAAGGCGGTGATCGGCTTCTGGCCGGCCAACGCGGTCGGCGACGACATCCGGCTGTTCACCGGGGAGAGCCGGACCGACACGCTCGCGACCTTCCACGGCCTGCGCCAGCAGCTCTCGAAGCGCGACGGCCGGCCGAATACCTGCCTGTCGGACTTCGTCGCCCCCGTCGAGAGCGGAGTACCGGACTATGTCGGCGGCTTCGTGGTCACGGCCGGCCTCGAGGAGGTGCGGATCGCCGAGCGGTTCGAGCGCCAGAACGACGATTACCGCTCGATCCTGGTCAAGGCGCTCGCCGACCGCATCGCCGAGGCCTTCGCCGAGCGGATGCACGAGCGGGTGCGGCGGGAGTTCTGGGCCTACGCATCGGACGAAACCTACACCCCGGCCGAGCTGGTCACCGAGCCCTATGCCGGCATCCGCCCGGCCCCGGGCTACCCGGCCCAGCCCGACCACACCGAGAAGACGACCCTGTTCTCGCTGCTCCAGGCCGAGCCGCGCATCGGCGTCAAGCTCACCGAGTCCTACGCGATGTGGCCGGGCTCCTCGGTCTCGGGCCTCTACCTCGCCCACCCGGACGCGCATTACTTCGGCGTCGCCAAGGTGGAGCGCGACCAGGTCGAGGATTACGCCATCCGCAAGGGGATGGACGTGGCCGAGGTCGAGCGCTGGCTCGGGCCGGTGCTGAACTACGATACGGCGCGGTATCGGGTGGCGGCGGAGTAGGACGCGCTTGCCTCCGGGGGCGGCCCGTCGTCATGATGGGCCGCCTGAGATGTAAGTCTTCCTGCTCCGCTCAAAATTTGCCGTGAGCCGCCCCTTTCCCGGACGACTGCAGCGTCAGCGGAAGGAGATCCGGGATCCAGCAGAGGAAGTGCCGCGAAGCGGCTCTGCACGCTGCGCCGGTGTAGACATAGAGACGCTTTGCGACTTTTTGTGCTGGATCCCGGATCTCCTTCCACTTCGTTTCAGTCGTCCGGGAAAGGGCGGGGCCTCGGTCGCCCATTGGTCACGAAGCCCGTGGAGGATATGGATCCCAACACCGGCCTTAGGCTTGACCACCGCACCCGCCCCGGCTCAAAGCTTGGGCTCAAGGGCGCCGACAGGATCGGGCGGGAAGGATCGGGGATGCGGACAGGACCAGGGAGGCTCGCCCTCGTCGCCGTGGCGGGGGCCGTCGCGGCGGCGGCCGGCTGCACCGAATTCTCCTACATCTCGAAGACCTATGTCGGCCTGCCCCCGCAGGTGGTCACGATCGGCTGCAACGACCCTTACGAGGTCTACGACCAGCGCCGGGAGCGCAAGGTCCTGATCGTCTCGAACGGCCTGCGGGAATTCACCGGTTGCGGCCTCGACGGCAAGGACCCGGCGCTGACCCGCCGGCGCCGCTTCTCGGAGGCCGCCGCGACCTACCTGCGTGAGACGGCGCGGGAGACCTGCACCATCGTCGGCGAGACGGTGTTCACCGACCTTCAGACCGAGTTCGTCTATTCCTGCGCCGAGCCGATCGAGAAGCCCGGCACCAAGGTGCCGCGCCTGCCGGGCCGGTACTGACCCGTCGCGGCTGAACCCCCCGCCGCCCCGTCGCGTTGGACCGGCGGCGCGGCACCGCGCCCTGAGGGGAGGGGAAGCCGTGCGGAGCGTCCTGGCAGCCTGCCTGTCTCTCGGCCTTGCCCCCGCCGCCGGGGCGCAAGCCGCGCCCGCGGAGGCGCCGCTCACCCTCCGCTTCGTCGCGCCCGAACGCTACACCGATGCGGAGAGCCGCACCGGCTCCGGACCGACCCTGCGGACCACGATCGGCGGGTTGGAGCGGATCTTTCGCGATCTTGCCGGGCGGACGCTCCGGCCGGGTCAGAGCCTGACCCTCGACGTGCTCGACATCGACCTCGCGGGCATCGACCTGCCCGGGGCCGGTCCCACCGCCCCGCGCCTCGTCTCCGATGCCACGCCGCCGCGGATCCGCCTGCGCTACGCCCTCGCGGAGCGCGGCCGCGTGGTCCTCGCGGCGGAGGAGACGGTGACGGACATCAATTTCCTGCTCCGCGCCCGGCCGGGCGGGTCATCGAGCCTCGCTTACGAGCGCGACATCCTGGCCGACTGGTTCGCCGCGCGGATCGCCCGGCGGGAGCCGCCGCGGGGTTGACCCTCACTCCTCGCCCGCGACGGGCGGGTGCGGGAAGGTGCGCTCGGCCGCGTCGCCGGCGGCCGCCAGCATCGCCCGGGCGAAACGGCGCGCCTCGGCCCGGTCGAGGGCGATCGCCGCCGTGACCGGGGCGCCGCCGAGGTCGGCAAGGTCCAGTTCGAGCCGCACGCCCGCCTCGGTCGGAACCACCCGCAGGGTCCAATCGCGATCGCTCATCCGTCCGCATCAACTCTTGCCCGGGCGCACATCCCCGAGACATCGGCCCTATAGACCAATTTCCGGGCAGGTCGATGGGGTCGTCGCCGTTGACGGTGCGGCCGCCGCCGTGGTCGACCCGCGCCGGGACGCGAATCGAGGGAATCGGACCATGAGCGAGATCATCTTCCGCACCGGCGAGGCCACGGTGCTGGCGGCCGAGGGCCAGTACACCGACGCGATGCCCGAGGTTCTGATCGGCTCGGTGCGCGGGCCGGTCGGCCAGGCCTTCGCGTCGATGATGGGCCAGGTCCAGGGCCATACGAGAATGTTCGTGGTGCGCGACCTCAACCAGCTGGTGCGCCCGGCCACGATGATGACCACCAAGGCGACGATCCATACCGCCGAATACGTCGAGCTGCTCGGTGGCGTGGTCCAGGCCGCGACCGGCGACGCCATCGTCGACTGCATCATCGAGGGCATCCTGCCCCGCGACGGGCTCGACGAGCTGTGCATGATCATCATGATCTGGCTCGACCCGCGCTGCCCCGAGGATCCCAACCTCGACCGCAAGGACCTGTACCGCACCAACTACGAGGCGACGAAGCTCGCCATCGCCCGGGCGCTGAAGGGCGAGCCGAGCGTCGACGAGCTGATCGCCAACCGCCACACGGTGCGCCACTACGCCCTCGAGGGCGTGCTCGACGACGAGGCCTGACAGGTCTTCCCGGCGGGCGTCTGCGCAGTTGACCGCAGCTTGACAGCACCGCAAGGTGCGCCGCCCGCCATCTAAACACCGCGCGCGGGCCGTCCATCATGCCTTGGGGCTATACGATGCGTCCATTCCGCGCCGCGTTGATCCTGTCCGCGGCCCTGTCCGCTTGCGCCGTCGCGTCCAGCCCGGGTCTCGCGCAGCCACAGCAGGCGCCGGCGGGCGGGCGCGCCGCCACCCCGGCGCAATCGCCAATCACAGTCTGGGATGCCCGGATCGAAGCCGGCGACCTCACCGTGTCGGGCAGCGTCGGCAAGGCCGGTGTCGTCGTCACCCTCGACGACGACATCCCGGTCACCTCGGACAAGCGCGGGCGCTTCACCCTGAAGGTGCCCTACGTGCCGCAGAACTGCGTCGCGACGCTCAAGGCCGGCGAGGCCTCGCGCGAGATCGCGATCGCCAATTGCGGCGCCACCGGTGCCCCGGGCGCCAAGGGCGAGCCGGGCCCGACCGGGCCGCAGGGCGTCGCCGGCCTCGCCGGGCCGGCCGGTCCCAAGGGTGAGGCCGGTCCCAAGGGTGAGACCGGTCCCAAGGGTGAGACCGGTCAAAAGGGCGAGCCGGGCCCGAAGGGGGATGCGGGCCCGAAGGGTGAGCCGGGTGCCGCGGGCGCCCGCGGCGAGGCGGGTCCCAAAGGCGACGCTGGTCCCAAAGGTGAGGCAGGTCCCGCCGGGCCGCAGGGCCCGGCCGGCTCGGCGGGCGCCGCCGCGACGGCGAGCACCGCCCTGCCGTTCCGGATGCTGCGCACCGACGGCTGCAGCGCGCCGCATTGCGAGCTCGCCTGCGACGACGGCGAGACCTTCGTGTCGGCCTATTGCCTGCGCGGCGGCAATCCGAACTTCACCCGCCGGGAGAGCGGTCAGGCCGTGGCGCTCTGCCCGCCGGACAGTTCCGGCATGGTCGGGTTCTGCGCGAAGCTCTGACCGACCTGTTCAAGCAACCGGACTCAAGACCGCAATGCCTCCGAACGGATCCGTTCGGAGGCGCAAGGCAAGCCCGAACGGGCGTCGGTGCCAAGGCGCGAGGGTCTGACACCCTCCGCGTCAGCCCGGGGCTCGCCGCGGACGAGAGCCCCGAATCCAGAAGTGCAGGCCTCGACGAGGAAGGTGGGCGGCGTTCCGCTTCGTCCTGAACCTCCTGCAGTTGCGCATCCCGGGCTCCGCTTGCGCGGCCCCGGGATGATCCTGAGGGTCCGATGACCGCCGACCGAGGCGGGATGACCATCGGAGAGATCGAGGCGGGTGCGCTGGCTCCTCACCGCTCCGCGAGCCACCCCAGCAACCCCGCCGCCGCCGCCCGGCCGCTGGCGAAGCTCGCCTGGAGCAGGTAGCCGCCGGTCGGCGCCTCCCAGTCCAGCATCTCGCCGGCCAGGAACGTGCCGGGCCGGGCCCGCAGCATGAACCGCTCGTCGAGGGCCGCGAAGGCGACGCCGCCGGCAGTCGAGATCGCCCGCTCGATCGGCTGCAGGCCGGTGAGGCGCAGCGGCACCGCCTTGATCAGGCCCGCGAGCGCGGCGGGCTCCGTCGGCAGGTCGCGTGACGCCTCGCGCAGCAGGCCGGCCGCCGGCGGGCTCAAGCCCGCGGCCTTGCGCAGCACCGTCGCGCGCGATTCCTTCGGCCGGGCGCCCGCGAGGCGACGGGCGAGCGCCGCCGCGTCGAGATCCGGCCGCAGGTCGAGATGCATCAGGGCTTCGCCCCGGGCCTCGATCGCCTCGCGGATCGGCCGCGACAGGGCGTAGACCGCGCCGCCCTCGATCCCGTCGCGGGTGATCACCGCCTCGCCGCGCACCGTCTCGGGCCCGAGGTGCAGCGCGATCCGCTTGAGCGGTGCACCGGCGAAGCGCTCGGCGAAGACCGGCGACCAGGAGGCGGTGAAGCCCGCATTGGCCGGGCGCAGGACTTGCACGGGGATGCCGTCGGCCTCGAGCACCGGCACCCAGCTCCCGTCGGAGCCGAGCCGCGGCCAGCTCGCCCCGCCGAGCGCCAGCACCGTCGCGTCGGCCCGCAGGGTCTCCTGCCCGCCCTCGCCGGCGAGCGTCGGCGCTCCTTGAGCGTCCCAGCCGGTCCAGCGGGTGCGGGTGCGCAGCGTGACGCCGAGCCCGTCGAGCCGGGCGAGCCAGGCCCGCAGCAGCGGCGAGGCCTTGAAGGCGTGCGGAAACACTCGGCCGCTCGACCCGACGAAGGTCGGCTGCCCGAGCCCCTCGCACCAGTCCCGCAGGGCCTGCGGCGAGAAGTCCCGGATCGCCGCGTCGAGGCGTCGCTCCGCCGGGGCGTAGCGGGCGAGGAAGCGCTCCAGCGGCTCGCTGTGGGTGAGGTTGAGGCCGCCGCGTCCGGCGATCAGCAGCTTGCGGGCCGGCGAGGGCATCCGCTCGATCACGGTCACCCGCAGGCCGGCCGCCGCCAGGATCTCGGCGGCGGCGAGGCCGGCGGGCCCGGCCCCGATCACCGCCACATGTGCGCTCGGCTTCGTCATGCGGGCCCCAAGGCGGTCACTGGAGAGGCCCTGTCAACCGGCCGCCGCGGTGCGTCTGCGAAAATAAGAGCGTGGCCGTGCGGTCCGGCGGCCCTTGATCCGCCGCCATCCGAACCATAAGTCGCTTACATCGGCTGCGGGCCCCTCTGGCGAGTGGCGCAACGCGCGCTCGTGATGTCGGAGCCGATGCTTTCTCCCTCGAAGCATCACGGTCCCGCGATGGTCGATTTCTTGTATATGTCGTGGCTCGGCAAGCCGGTCTGGATGTGGCTCGGCTTCCACGCCGTCATCTTCATCCTGCTCGCCCTCGATCTCGGACTCCTGCACCGCGACAAGAGCCGCGAGATCGGCGTGAAGGAGAGCCTGCTCCTCACCGCCTTCTACCTCACCCTCGGGCTCCTCTTCGGCGGCTGGGTCTGGTGGTATATCGGCCCGCAGGCGGGCCAGGAATACCTGGCCGGCCTCATCGTCGAGAAGTCGCTGTCGATGGACAACGTCTTCGTCATCGCGGTGATCTTCGGCTATCTCGGCATTCCCCGTAACGCGCAGCATCGGGTGCTGCTGTGGGGCATCCTGGCGGCCATCGTGCTGCGCGGCCTGATGATCGGCCTCGGCGCCGCCCTCGTGCACCAGGCCGAGTGGGTGCTGACGATCTTCGCCGCCTTCCTGATCTATGCCGGCATCAAGATGCTGGTCTCCGGCGACGAGGAGGAGGGCGAGAACAAGTCCGCCGACCGTTTCACCGCCTTCATGCGCAAGCACATGCGGGTGACGGACGAGCTCGACGGCCAGAACTTCACCACCCGCCGGCCCGACCCGAAGACCGGCAAGCCGGTGCTGTGGCTCACCCCGCTCGCCCTGGCCCTGGTGCTGGTGAACGGCGCCGACGTGATCTTCGCGGTCGACAGCGTGCCGGCGATCTTCGCCATCACCACCGACACCTACGTGGTCTACACCTCGAACATCTTCGCGATCCTCGGCTTGCGTGCGCTCTACTTTGCGCTCGCGGCGATGGTCGACCGCTTCGCCTACCTGAAGACGGCGCTCGCGCTGATCCTGATCTTCATCGGCCTGAAGATCGTGGTGGCGGATACGTTCGGGCTGGTCGAGATCCAGCCCTGGGTCGCTCTGGTGGTGACCGTGGTCCTGCTGGCCGGCGGCGTCGTCTACAGCCTGTGGCGCACCCGCGGCACGGCCCCGGCCGCGATTCCGCCTGAGGCCGAGGCGCCGCGCGAGCGACTCGGCAGCCACGGCTAAGGGAAAAGGGGGCGCCCGGCGCCCCCTTTTTGTCGGTTACGCGGGCTTGCCGGCGAGCAGGTCGCGCAGCGTCGTGATGGTCGAGGCATCCGCCACCCCGTCGACCCGCTCGGGCCGGAAATGGCGCTGGAACGCCGTCACCACGGCCTTCGTCCGGGCGTCGAAGGTGCCGCTCACCGGGACGTCGTAGCCGTAGAGCGCGAACATCGATTGCAGCGCCTCGATCGGCTGGCCGGCATCGCCCTCGGCGAAGAAGCGCCCGTCGCGGATCGCCGCCGGCTTCACCCAGTGGCCGATGCCGTCCCGGTGGAGGGCGCCCCACGGGAAGCTCTCGCCCGGGTCGATCTTGCGCTCGGGCGCGATGTCGGAGTGGGCGAGCACCCGGTCGGGCCGGATCGGCCAGCGCGCGAGGAGGTCGCGGCAGAGCGCCGTCACGGACGCCATCTGCGCGTCCGGGTAGGGCGCGAGCGTGCCGTCCTCGGCATGGCCGGGATGGACGATCTCGATCCCGATCGAGCGTGAGTTCATGTCGCGCACGCCCTCCCAGGCCGACAATCCGGCATGCCAGGCGCGGCGGGCCTCCGGCACCATCTGCACCACCCGGCCCTCCTCGAAGACGAGGTAGTGCGCCGAGACCTTGGACAGCGGGTTCGTCAGCCGCAGCAGCGCCTCGGCGGCGCTCGCCATGCCGGTATAGTGCAGGATCAGCGCATCGACCGGCAGGGTCCGGTCCTCGTGATTGGGGGACGGCACCACCTGGGTGGCGACCGGGCTGTCGGGGGTCAGGCTCATGGGTCGTGAGACTCTCGGGATCAGCTCAGGCGCCGCTCAGCGGCGATGCGGTCATAGGCGGCATTGATGGCGGCGAGGCGCCGGGTCGCGATGGCGACCGCGGCGGGCGGCAGGCCGCGGGCGATGACCCGGTCGGGATGGTTCTCGGAGACCAGCGCCCGGTAGCGCGCCTTCAGCTCGGTTTCGGAGAGCGAGCGGGCGACGCCCAGCACCTCGTAGGGATCGTCGGCGACGCGGACGTGGCGGGCGGTGATGCCGGCGAAGCGCGCCTCGTCGAAGCCGAAGATCTCCGCCACCGCGGCGAGGTAGCGCGCCTCGCTCTCGTGGATCGCGCCGTCGGCCTTGGCGATGTGGAACAGGCCGTCGAGCACGTCTTCGAGCAGGGCTGGCTCATCGCGAAAAGCCTCGGCGACCTGCCGGGCATAGCCCTCGAAGCCGCTGGTGGTGCGCTTGGCGAGGTCGAACAGACGCTCGACGCCGGCGCGCTCGTTCTCGGGCACCTGCACGATGTCGGCGAAGGCCGCCACCTCGGAGGGCGTCACCACCCCGTCCGATTTCGCCATCTTGGCGGCGAGCGCGACGAGCCCGGTGGTGAACACCACCTCTCGCGGGGTGGGCCCGAACAGCGAGCCCTCGCGGTCGAGGAGGAAATGGCCGGCGACGGCGCCGAGCAGCGCGCCGAGCGGACCGCCGGCGGCGAGCCCGATGCCGGCGCCGCCGAGCTTGCCCCACACGCCCTGGGTCACGCCCGCCTCCGGCAATGCGGCGGGCGGGGGAGGGGCGGCGATGTGGGGACCGGGGGGCGCGTCATGACGCCCTTGTAACGCCCCGGGCGCTCCCGCGGAATGTGGAAGCGCACCCGGCGGACCATCGCGGTCGAGCGGGAACCCCGGCGGACGCGCCGCCGGGGCCGTCACGCGACGCCGATCAGCGGCAGTAGACGTTGCCGTAGGGGTCGCGGTAGGTGCCGTAGGGGCATTGCGGGGCGGTGGCCGCGCCGACCACGGCGCCGCCGGCGGCGCCGATCAGGCCGCCCGCGAGCGCGCCGCCGGCCCGGCCCGTGGCCGCCGCGCCGATCGCCGCGCCGGTCAGGCC
>NZ_VDDA01000030.1 GCF_006151805.1 Methylobacterium terricola
CGACGATAGCGGACAGGCGCGTCAGGTCGGCGGCGCTGGGGATCACACAGACAGTCTGAGCCATGCCTCAGACTCGCATGCCTCATGCCCCCTGTGAATCCTCTGAATGCGTCAATGCACTAGAATGCGCCATTGGCCTCAGGGAGGGAGGCGATGGGCCTGCCGATCCAACGGCTGGCATCAGCTGGCGGATTCTGGCAACGTCCCGCTCAATCGAAGGTTCGGGTCGGTCGGAATAATCATAGGGCAATATCATTGACGTCATTTATAGCAATTGACAAGCTATTCCTTGATAGTGTTTTATAATAATTGATTGTTTGTCTTTTGCAATTGAGCTATGATTAAAGGAAAAGAGGGCTGAATCGAGGGGTATGCTAACAGTATCTACTGCTTACATCGTAGCTTCGATGCTTATGTTCGAAGTACGAATGGCGGTTCTAATCAGTAGCATCGCGTGCCTCGAGTCAGACACGATGCTTAGTAGAATTCCGTTCGTTATGGCCATAAGCCAGTTGCGGTCATTGTAACCTGCATATCCATCGCAGCTTTGTCCCCTACCGATGGATCAATATCATCGGCCTCCTCGTAAGGTGTCAATCGACTTATCTCGGCGGTATATCGTCGATCGGCAATGGCCGGCGAGCGCTTAGATGATCCGAATTTGGCTCGACGATAAACAGAGCGCTCCTTTCGTTAGGGGAAGACAGGTGGTTATAGATCTCATTTGCCTCTCTTTTGCTGATGCCATAATTCCTCTTAGAAAAATTCCTTACACATACTTACCGATTGCATTGATTTTGTTATTAATATAAATTATCTATTACATTACAATGAATAAATATTATTTCTTTGATCTTCGGTACTCCTGAATTTCCGCTTGTCCGATATGACAGTGCAGTGCATTCCTGTGTCGAACGAAATCTCAAGTCCCCTGTCGAAGACCATATTCCAATAGATAGACTTGACGGCGCCGACGGCGCATAGATCTCTAAATTCTGTCTTATACCCTCGCGCCTTGGCATCGACGCGTCGATGCCAAGGCGTCCGGCGCATCAGCGCCGACGCCCGTTCAGGCTTGCCTTGCGCCGTCGAACGGATCCGTTCGAAGGCGCGGCGGTATGAATGCTTTCCGCCAAGACGTCGTGCGACGTGACCGCCCATCTCAGCAACGATCCGTCCTCAACGCCATGGGTGCGTTGTAAAAAGTCAAATTCGCAATTGCCTCCTATGCTTGCAATTTTATATAATACTTTTTGGCATTCGGCAATGCATTTTATCTCTTATTGCAGTGTCTGAATCTTTCAATGAATGAATGTACCATGTAAAAGCTAACTATGAAAATCACCCAATGTATTAATTTTGGTCTACATACATGAGAGAAGGCATATATTTCGATTGGCGAAAAGCTGCCATGCCGCCGGCGAGGCCCATATCCGAGGACGCTCAGTTCGGTAAGTCGGTATTCCTCCAGTCTGAGACGGCTGGCACGGGCACGGTCCCGTCCTTGAGGCGCCTGGCCCGAAGGGGGAAGCGTCCCGGCGGCGCGAGCAGCAGTTCCGCGATCCCGCGAGGATGACACCGATACCGGGCAATCCGTAATCACGCTAGAGCCGTGACCCGCCCCGACTCCGGATGTGGATCGGACGTCTCGATCTCACTACGCGACTCCGTCGCACCGGCCGATCCGGCTGGAACCGCCAGCAGATCCCGATGCCCGATCACCGCCGCCGTCCCTGGCGCTTGCCGGCACGCCCCCCAGGCCGCGGCCTCCGCTTTGGAGACCGGCCCGGTCTCCGCCGCCGCCCGCGCCGTCCCCTCGGCGAGTTCGTGCACGAGCGCGGCCTCGTCCGGCCCGAGGCGCCAGGGACTGGCGGCGGTCTCGACCGTGTAGCCGTGGCGGCGGAAGGCCGCGTCCAGGACCGCCGTCGCGCCCGGGCCGGCGGCGGGGCCGAAGCCCTTGTCGCCGGCCTGATGGTGCAAGAAGGCGGCGTGGATCGCGCCATCGTCGGGGTCGGGCGGGTGCCAGCTCTCCTGCCCGTCATAGGTGAGGGCAGTGTAGAACGCGGCGCCGCGGCCCGCGACCGCCTCCGCGACGACGGTGATCCACTCCTCCGAGACGAGGTCGAACAGGGCGGCGGCGGTGACGAGGTCGGGCCGCTCGCCGAGCGCCGCCGCTGGATCGGCCGCAAGGTCGAGGGCCCGGAGCCGCACCGCGATCCGGACGCCGCCATGCTGCAGGACCAGGGCGTCACCGTCCTCCCGCGCGCCCTCCGCCCAGGCTGCGAGGCGTTCGCGGGCGGCGGCGAGCAGGGCGGGGTCGTGGTCGACGAGCGTCCAGTCCTGCGCCGGCCCGAGATGCGGCGCCAGGGCGCGCAGGTTCGAGCCGGTGCCGCAGCCGAGGTCGACCACCCGCACCGGCACGTCCGCAATCCTGCTCCCCAGCACCCGCGCGAGGGTGGCGACGAGGCCGGGGTCGCGCGCGGCGTGGTCGGCGGGCTCGCGCAGGGCGAGCCAGTCGGGGCTGAAACCGGTCATGGTGTCCTCAGGGCGGCGGCGACGGCGGCCGCGGTGTCGGGCCAGTCCGGCAGGTGCTGCCCGGCCGCCCAGGACGCGGCGGCGGCGGCGGCGCGGAGGGTGGGATCACTGATCAGGGTGCGCAGGGCGGCGGCGAGGGCCGGCGCGTCGCCCGGGGGCACCGCGAGCCCGGCGCCCGCCGGCACCGTCTCGGCGGCGGCGCCCCCCGTGGTGGCGACGAGCGGCAGGCCCCGCGCCAGGGCCTCCGCCAGCGCCATGCCGTAGCCCTCGAACAGCGAGGCCGAGACCGCGAGGTCGGCCGCGGCATAGAGGCGGTCCAGGGTCTCCGGCGTGACCGCGCCGGCGAGCGTGATCCGGTCCGTGAGGCTCTGGGCGGCGAGCCCGGCGCGCAGGGCAGCGGAGCAGTCCGGCGCCCGGTCGAGGCTGCCGGCGACCGTGAGCGACCAGTCGAGATCGGTCAGCTCCGCCAGCGCCCGCACCAAGATGTCGGTGCCCTTGCGCGGCGTCACGGCGCCGACCGTGAGGAGCCGGACAGGCGGGCCCGGCCGCGGCATCACCCGGGCGGCGGGGGCCGTGCCGGGCTCGGCGACCGCGATGCGCTCCGGTGCCACCCCGAACTCGGCGCCGAGCAGGCGCGCGGTGTAGCGGCTCGTCGCGACGATCCGGTCGGCCAGCGCCAGGGCGGCGCGCTCGCCCACGACCAAGGCCTCCGCCCGCTCCGGCGCCAGCCCGGTCTCGTAGCCGAGGGGGTGGTGCACGAGCGCCGAGACCGGCCGCCCGGCGGCGCGGATCACCTCCGGCGGCAGCGCCCCGTAGGCGAGGCCGTCGATGAGGAGGGCGCTGTCCCGGGGCACGTCCGCGAGGAGCGCCGCGGTGCGGGCGAGGTCGTCAGGGCTCGGGTCTGGGAACCCGCCCGGCAGGGCGAGATGCGTGGCCGCGACCCCTTGCGCCGGCAGGTGCGCCAGGAGCTCGCGGGCATAGGCGTAGCCCCCGGTCGGCGCCGACAGGTCGCCCGGGACGGCGAGGACGAGGCGCATCAGCCGAGCGGCGCCTCGAACCAGGCCCGGGCCAGGTGGGACTCGTGCAGGGTGACGCGGATCCGGCTCACGCCCTCGCCGCCGGGGCCGAGATCGCCGGCCTTCGTCGCCGCGGCCATCGCGGCGTGGATGTGCCCGCACAGGAACTCGGTGGTGGTGTTCTGGCCCACGAACTCCGGCAGGTCGTCGAGGTTGCGATAGTTGAGCGGCGCCAGCACGCCTTTCAGCGCCTCGCCCGCCCGGCCGATATCGACCACCACCCCGTCCGCGGTCAGGGCCTCGCGGAAGAACGCCACGTCGACCACGAAGGTCGCCCCGTGCAGGGCCTGCGCCGGCCCGAACAGCTCGCCCCGGAAGCTGTGGGCGATCATCACGTGGTCGCGGACCTCGACGGCGTACATGAGGGCTCCTGTCATACGAAATCCGATCGATGGCGTCGCAAGGCGGATTTCAGCTTCGCTCGATCGCCGCGGGCTACCGATACGGGTTCAGGGAGGAATCTCCCGGAACCCGTATCAGTAGCGGATGAGGGTGCACAGGCCCGGCGCGCCGGGTGCGAGCAGCCGCGGCAGGGCGCCGGGCAGGTCGGCGAGGGAGACCTCCTCGGTGAGGAGGGCGTCGAGGCGGGGATCGCGCAGCAGCGCCAGGGCCTTGAGCAGGCGCCGCCGGTGGCTCCAGCGCGGGCGGCGCGAGGCCGCCACCGCCCCGACCTGGCTCGCGACGAGGCGCAGGCGCTTGGCGTGGAAGGCGAGGCCGAGCGGCGCGGCGACCGGCGCGTCGCCGTACCAGCTCAATTCGACGATCTGCCCCTCCTCG
Organism: Methylobacterium terricola; assembly: GCF_006151805.1. Taxonomy (GTDB): domain Bacteria; phylum Pseudomonadota; class Alphaproteobacteria; order Rhizobiales; family Beijerinckiaceae; genus Methylobacterium; species Methylobacterium terricola. The sequence continues at coordinate 4,389 of NZ_VDDA01000030.1, forward strand.
CCGGCGAGCGACAGGGCGAGCGCCAACCCGGCCTCGCTGGCGCTGGCGTGGAAGACGATGTCGGCGTCCGGCGCCGCCGCCTCCGGCGGTGCGAAGGGGATGTCGAGGGCCCGCGCGGTGTCCGCCCGGGCCGGGTCGCGGTCGATCAGACACACCTCCGCCCCCGGCAGGCCGGCGCAGAGATGGGCGACGAGGAGCCCGACCACCCCGCCGCCGACCACCGCGATCCGGTCCCCGGGCCCGGCGCCGGACTCCCACACGGCGTTGAGCGCCGTCTCCATGTTGGCGGCGAGCACGCCGCGACGCGGCGGCAGCCCCGGGGGCAGCGGGCACAGCGCCGCTTCGGGCGCGTTGAAGGCCTCCTGGTGCGGCTGGAGCGCGAAGACCGGCGTGCCCCCCTCGGTCTCGCCGACGGCGCAGTAGCCGTACTTGACGGGAAAGGAGAATTCGCCGGCTTGCGCCGGCGCCCGCATCCGCTCAGCCACCACCTCGGGGACGCGGCCCTCGAAGACCAGCCGTTCGGTGCCGCGGCTCAAGGCCGTCCACAGGGTCCGCACCCGGACCTCGCCGGGACCGGGCGGGGGCAGGCATTCTTGCCGCAGCTCCGCTCGGCCCGCCGCGCTATACCAGAGCGCCCGCACCTGCGCCGTGCCGCTCCCGGAAGCCTGATGATGCCGCACACCGACTCCTCGGTCGTCACCCTCGCGGAGGGGCCCGCCCGCGCTCCTCTCACGACGCCGACGGGCCTGCAAGCCTGCGTCACCTTGCGTCGCCGCCGCCTCCTCGTGCTCGGTCTCAACCTCGCGACCATCTCAGGCTTCGCGACCGCCCTGTGGGCCGTGCTGGCGCAGGACGGGGTCGACGGAATCGACCTCGCGCTCCTCGCCTGCGGCCTCGCCACCCTGCCCTGGACGGTGCTGGGGTTCTGGAACGCCGCGATCGGCGTCGCATTGCTGCGGGCCGGCCGCACCGGCGTGAGGGCGGCGGCACCCCACGCGGCGGCGGGGGAGGAGGACACGCCGCTCCACCTCGCCACCGCCGTGGTGATGACCCTGCGCAACGAGGACCCGGCCCGGGCCCTTGCCCGCCTTGCCCTGGTGCGCGAGAGCCTGGAGCGGACCGGGCGGGGCGCCGCCTTCCGCTACCACGTGCTGAGCGACAGCGACGATCCCGCGGCGATCCGGGCCGAGGAGGCGGGCGTCGCGGCCTGGCGCGCCGGGCTGCCGGAACGGGAGGCAGCCCGGATCCACTACCGGCGCCGGCCCGACAATACCGGCTACAAGGCCGGCAACCTGCAGGAGTTCTGCGCCGGCAGCGACGCCGACCTGATGCTGCCCCTCGACGCCGACAGCCTGATGACGGGACCGGCGATCCTGCGCCTCGTGCGGATCATGCAGGCGCATCCGCGCCTCGGCATCCTGCAGAGCCTGGCGGTGGGCGCGCCGGCCGACAGCGCCTTTTCCCGGCTGTTCCAGTTCGGCATGCGCCACGGCATGCTGCCCTATACGCTCGGCGCCGCCTGGTGGGGGGCGGATTGCGGCCCGTTCTGGGGCCACAACGCGGTTGTGCGCATCGCGCCGTTCGCGGCGCATTGCCGGCTGCCGCCCCTGCGCGGCGGCGGAGCCGTGCTCTCGCACGATCAGGTCGAGGCGGTGCTGATGCGCCGGGCCGGCTACGAGGTGCGGGTGCTGCCGATCGAGGAGGGCAGCTTCGAGGACAACCCGCCGACGCTCCTCGACCACCTCACCCGCGACGCCCGCTGGTGCCGGGGCAACATGCAGTATCTTCGCCTGCCGGCGATGCCCGGGCTCCTGCCGATGAGCCGGTTCCAGCTCGCCTGGGCGGTGCTGATGTTCCTCAACCCGCCGGCCCTGACCCTCGCCCTCCTGCTGCTGCCCTGGCGGGCCGCGACGCAAGCCGGTCCGGCGGCGGGGGCCGGCGCGCTCTTCCTTCTCTGGCTGCTGCTGTCGCTGGCGCCGAAGCTCGCCGGCTACGCCACGGTGCTGGCGGACCGCGAGGCGCGGGCGGCGCATGGCGGGGCCTCGCGCTTCGTCGCCGGGATGCTGGCCGAGATCGTGGCCTCGTTCCTGCTGCTCGGCGCGTCGTCGGTGCGGCTCACCGCGGTGCTGGTCGCGATGCTCGCCGGCCGCGCCGGCCGGTGGACCGCGCAGGGCCGCGACCCGCGGGGCCTGCGCTGGGGCGAGGCCGCCAGGGCCCTCTCCGGCGTCACGCTGTTCGGGCTCGTCGTCTGCGGGGCGCTCGCGGCGATCGCGCCGGCGCTGCTGGTCTGGAGCCTGCCGCTCACCCTCGGCAGCCTGCTCGCCGTTCCCTTCGCGGTCCTCACCGCGGCGCCTGGCCCCGGCCGGGCCATGGTGCGGTCCGGCCTCTGCGCGACGCGGGAGGAGATCGCGCCGCCCTGGGAGATCGCGCGGCTGCGCGCCGGCTCGGCCGAACGCGCGGTGCCTTGAGGCGGTCGGGCCGCGCGGCCCGGCCCGACCGGTATGGTTTCAGGCGGCGATCCAGGTGAAGCGCTCGGCCTCGTCCCAGGCGCAATCGGCGCCGAGCGCCCCCGCGAACACGGCCGAGAGGCGCGCCCGCTCGGCCTCGACCACCGGCCCGTCCACCGCCACCGGCCGGCAGCGGGCGGCGAGGCCCGGCACGACGAAATCGGGGTTGTGCAGGGCGTGGTCGGAGCCTTGCGCGAAGAACGGCCGGTCGCCCCAGTCGAGGTAGCTCTCGGCCGGCAGGCCCTCGGCGAGCAGGATGTCGTGGGCGTCCAGCTCGACGTGCCAGTAGGTGACCGACGAGACCGGCTCGCGGGCGATGCTGGTGCCGTTGATCAGGCACATGATCGGCACGAGATGGCCGCCCGCGCCGTCGGCATCGGCGCCGACGAGGACCGGATGGCCGGGGGAGAGACGGAGATCCCGGGCGGGCAGCCCCGGCCCGAAGGCCCCGGCGCGGAGGTGGATCGGCTGCTGGTCGTGGGGCAGGGCGGCGCCCTTGCCCGCGAGGGTGCGATGCCCGATCCAGACGACCGGCCGCAGGGCGCCGGAGGCGGTGACGGCGCGGTCGCCGACCCGCAGGTCCTCGACGGCGACCTCCGCCGCGGCCCCGTCGCGCATCACGCGGAGGCGGGTGCCGGTGGTGAAGCAGACCGGCATGTAATCGGTCGGGGTGTTGTTGTCGTCGAAGGTGACGCGCTGGCGCGCCGCGAGCGCGGTGTTCGACAGGACGAAACGCGTGGTCGGGCTGGTCGGGCTGTCCGTGAACTGGATCATGCTCTGCGAGTCGTACTGCGTCGCGTAGAGCGTCTTGGTGGTCGATGTCGTCTCGGCCGGGAAGATGCCGGTCGCCTGGACGGTGTCGCCGACCTTGTTGACCGTTCCGGTCACGGTGATGCTGGAGGTCGATACGTCGTCCAGCCCGAAGCTGGCCGAAGGTTTCCCGTCATCCGTCGCGACGAAGCCCGCACGATAGACAGTGTTGTTGAAGACCGGCATCGGATGCAACTCCCCGTTTTTTTCATGATTGGTGCAATGGCCGAGCGCGACCGCGCGGATCGAGACCCGCGCGACGACAGGGCCGCCCGCGTGGCGCAGCAGAGCAACCGCCGCGGTGACGCACGCAGGGTAAGCACGTCGCAAACCCCCGCGACAGCCGTACTCAAGGGATGATCCAGGGATTTTCCGGGGTCTGTGATTTTATTGCTACGATCTTGCCGGGGGTGACGGCGCTGTTTCTCAGAAAATTCTCATCGCGATGCAGGCAGGATTTGCCAGATCTTCCTGAAACGATTGCCGGATCTTCCTAGATTGATTGCCGGATCTTCCCGGGGCGGCATCCGTCCGACACGGCAGCGACGGATTGCGGGCGGGGCGGGGGAACGATCGAACCGCAAGGTTCGTGGGAGGCCGTGGCCGCGTCCTGGATGCGGCTCCTCGGGGCCGGATCCTCTGGGACGGATCCTCTGGGACGGATCCTCTGGGACGGATCCTCGGGGACGGCACGAGGGGCCTGTCGCGGCCGAGCTGCAGCGCGGATTTCGGCCGGATCGCTTCCGCCCTGCGGAAGGTCGTCGGCATGGCTGGGGGGGCTTCGGCTCCACTGCGCGATCCCGGATTGCCGCGTGAGCAGGACGGCCCGGTGCCGTTCCGCTCACGCTCCCCAGTGCCCGATGCCCCGACCGGACCGGTGTCCGGTGCGGGGCAAGGCGGTCAGCGCGGGCGGAAGGCGGGATTGGTGTTGGGGTTCAGCATCGCGCCGGATTTGCCTCCGGCGAAAGTCCCGCCGTCCTGCCCGATCAGCCGGCCGCCCTTCACGGCCTGAGCCGGCGGGACGTAGGACCCGCCGGGCCGCACCGCGCCGGGGCCCGCGCCGCCATAGCCCGGTCGCGCATAGCAGGCGGCGCCCTGGCAGGCCGCGGCGGGCGCAGCCGCGACCACGCCCATCGTCGCCAGCACGGCGGCGCCCAGCATCCATCCACGCATCGTGTCGTCTCCCTCTCGCGTCGAAAGCGAGGGCCGGTCGCAGGCGTCCAGGACGGTCCGAGAGCGGTCCGCGACGGCGCTCGCGTGCGGGCGCCGCCGGTTGTGCCCGTTCGGCACGATCCTGGAACTGGTGCGGTTCCCAAGCCCTTCGCCGGACCCATCGATCCTGACACGATTTAGAAACAACTTGCGGGCGCCGGCCCATCGTCAGTTGTGACGATGGGCCGGCGCTATCGGCGATCTTTCCCACGACGATCGCGTGATGACGCGCAATCCCGCCGCCCTGCCGTTCCATCCACCGGCCGTCGACGATGATCGCGGCGCGCCCTCCGATCCGGACGCGCCGCCGCCGGGGGCGATCCTCAGCCCTCGAACTCCCGCGTCAGCCCGCGCCGGGTCTGGTGGCGGTCGAGCGCCAGGTCCACCAGCCGCGTCAGCAACTTCGGGTACGATATCCCGGAGGCCTCCATCATCTTCGGATACATGCTGATCGAGGTGAAGCCCGGCAGGGTGTTGATCTCGTTGAGGGAGAAGGCGCCGCTCTGCCGGTCGAGGAAGAAGTCGACCCGGGCGAGCCCGCTGCATTCGAGCGCCTCGAAGGCCCGGAGCGCCAGGGCCCGCACCTCGTCCATCTGCTCCGGCGAGATGTCGGCCGGCAGGTCGACGCTGGCGCCCTCGGGGTCGAGGTACTTGGCGGCGTAGGAGTAGAAGTCGTGGTGGGCCTGCGGGTTCAGCTCGCTGGCGACGCTGACGAAGGGCGGGTCGCCGTCGAGCACCGCCACCTCGATCTCGCGGGCGTCGATGCCCTGCTCCACCAGCACCTTGACGTCGTACCGGAAGGCGTCGGCGAGCGCCACCGGCAGGTCGGCCCAGGCCTTGACCTTATGGATGCCGACGCTCGACCCCATGTTGCAGGGCTTGACGAAGACCGGCAGCGTCAGGGTCGCGGCGATCTCGTCGAGGGGGACGGCGCCGCGCTCGTAGGCCCGGCGGGTGAAGGCGCGGTAGGGGGCGATCGGGATGCCGGCGAGGGTGGCGAGACGCTTGGTGACGTCCTTGTCCATGCCGACCGCCGAGGCCATCACGCCCGAACCGACATAGGCGGTCTCGGTCAGCTCCAGCAGGCCCTGCAGGGTCCCGTCCTCGCAGAGCGGCCCGTGCAGGACCGGGAACACCACGTCGATCTCGGTGCGCTCCTTGGCTTCGTCGAGGCCGACCACCGCGGCGCGCCCGTTCGCGCCCTGCGCCAGGCGCACCTCGGGGCTCTCCGGCGGGATCGACAGGGATTCGTCGCCGGTCTGCTCGATGCGGCGCAGGTCGTGGCGCTGCCAGCGCCCGGCCTTGTCGATGCTGACCGGGATCACCTCGAAGCGGGTGCGGTCGAGGTGGCGCACTACCGAGGCGGCGGAGCGCAGCGAGACCTCGTGCTCGCCGGATCTGCCGCCGTACAGGACGGCGACGCGGGTCTTCTCGGTCATGCGCGAATCCTCGGAATTCCCTTGGTGGCTTTCCTTGGCCACCACGATCCCACCTCGTGCGGGGCGCCCTGCTTATCGCCCGGGGAGGATTTCAGAAACCCTACGCGGCGGCGTCGCACGGAGCGAGGCCGTCGCGCATCAGGGCGAGGAAGTTCTCGGTCACGGCGCTCGCCGGCGCCCGGTAGAGGGCGAAGACGTCGGCGACCGGGGCCGGGGCGGCGAGGGGCCGGTAGACGATGCCGGGCCGTGGCAGGGCGCCGACCGAGTCCGGCACCAGGGCGACGCCGAGCCCTGCCGCCACGAGGCTCACGAGCGAGGCCGATTCGACCACCTGCTGCACCATCCGTGGCGCGAAGCCGGCGGCGAGGCAGGCCTCGTGCAGATGGGTGGCGAAGCGGGAATCGCGCAGGCGCAGCGACACGAAGGCCTCCCCGGCAAGGTCGCTCAAGGCGATCTCGGCGTGGGACGCGAGGCGATGCCCCGCCGGCAGCGCGACGCCGACCGCCTCGGGCCAGGCGCGCACGGCCCGCAAGGACGGATCGTCCGGCGGGTGGCGCAGGAAGCCGAGATCGGTGCGGTGGGCGTGGAGCGCCGCCGGCTGCTCGCCCGGCGGCATCTCGTGCAGGCGCACCAGCACCCCGGGGTAGCGCTCGCCGAACAGCCGGATCATCCGTCCGAGCGGGCCGGCGAGGATCGAGCCGGTGAGCCCGAGATCGAGGGTGCCGGTGCGCCCGGCCCCGACCGCCCTCGCTTCGGCCGCCGCCTCCTCGACCTGGGCCAGGACGGCGCGTGCGCGCGGCAGGAAGGCGGCGCCGGCCGGGGTCAGGGCGACGCTGCGGCTGGTGCGCCAGAACAGCGGCGTGCCGAGCTCCGCCTCGAGGTCGCGGATCTGCTGGCTCAGCGGCGGCTGCGACACGCCGAGGCGCTCCGCCGCCGCGGTGAAGCTGAGCGCGTCCGCCACCGCCACGAAGTAGCGCAGATGCCTCAGCTCCAAGGGGCGCTCCAGACCGGTTCGTCGACGTGGATCCAGACGATCGAGATATGGATCGTACGCAACAGGATATTGGACGTCTAGACGGCGGGGATGCATCGGTGGGCGCATGCCGGGAGCGTCGCGGCCGGGCTTTCGGATGCTGGACAGTCCCGCCCCGCCGCCCTACCCCGAGGGCACAGGACCGAGACGGACCACCATGCAGCACACCGACACGAGCCTCGGCGCGGGCGTGATGGCCCGCCTCGACGCGCTTGCCCGTGCCAGCGCCGAGCCCGACGCGCTGACCCGCCTCTACCTCACCCCCGCCCACGACGCCGCCGGCCGGCAGGTGACCGGCTGGATGGAGGAGGCCGGCATGGCGGTCCGGCGCGACGCCGCCGCCACGGTGATCGGCCGCTACGAGGCGGCGTTTCCCGGCGCCCCGACCCTGCTCCTCGGCTCGCACATCGATACCGTGCGCGATGCCGGCCGCTACGACGGCAATCTCGGCGTGGTGGTGGCGATCGCCGCGGTGGGAGCCCTGCACCGGGCCGGCGAGCGCCTGCCCTTCGCCATCGAGGTGCTGGCCTTCGGCGACGAGGAGGGCGTGCGCTTCCCCGTCACCCTCACCGGCTCGCGGGCACTCGCCGGCCTGATCCGGCCCGACTTCCTGGAGGCCCGCGACGCCGACGGGGTGAGCCTCGCCCAGGCGCTGACCGCGTTCGGCGGCGATCCCGCCGGGCTGGCGGGCCTCGCCCGCGACCCGGCCGAGACCCTCGGCTACCTCGAGGTCCATATCGAGCAGGGGCCGGTTCTGGAGGATGCGGACCTGCCGGTCGGCATCGTCACCGCCATCGCCGGGGCGAGCCGTCTCGTCGTCACGGTCGAGGGCCGGGCGGGCCATGCCGGCACGGTGCCGATGCGCCTGCGCCGCGACGCCCTGGCGGCGGCGGCCGAGATGGTGCTGGCGGTCGAGGCCGAAGCCGACGCCACCCCGGACCTCGTCGCCACGGTCGGCCAGATCGAGGTGCCGCGGGGCGCCGTCAACGTCATCCCGGCCCTCACCCGGTTCAGCCTCGACCTGCGCAGTCCGAGCGACGCCGTGCGCCACGCCGCGCTCGCGCGCCTGCGCGCCACCTGGGACGACATCGCCGCGCGCCGCGGCGTGACGGTGAGCGCGCAAGGCAGCTACGACGAGCCCGCTGCCGCCTGCGCTCCCGGGCTGATGGATGCGCTCGACGCGGGCATCGTGCGCCTCGGCCTCGCGCCCTTGCGCCTGCCGAGCGGGGCCGGCCATGACGGCCTGGCGCTGGCCGGCCTGTGCCCGATCGCCATGCTGTTCGTGCGCTGCGCCGGCGGGCTCAGCCACTCCCCAGCCGAATCGGTCACCGAGGCCGATGTCGACGTCGCGACGCGCCTGCTCGTCGACGTGCTGCGCCACCTGCGGCCGGAATCCGTGCGGCCCTGACCTCCTTGGCCCGGCCCTCGCTTCCGGGGGCGGGCCCCGCGATCCACCCCCCACCAGGAGAGACTCCGTGAAGGAACTGAAGATCAAGGCCGGCCCGTTCGACCTCGTCGGTCGGCTCGAGCTCGAGAAGGCGCCCCAGACCTGCGCCGCCTTCCTCAAGGCGCTGCCCTTCGTGAGCGAGGTGATTCACGTGCGCTGGAGCGGCGAGGGCGTGTGGATGCCCCTCGGCGACCTCGATTTCGGCGTCGGCTACGAGAACCACACCAGCTACCCGGCGCCGGGTCAGATGATCCTGTATCCGGGCGGCATCAGCGAGACCGAGATCCTGCTCGCCTATGGCGGCGTGCACTTCGCCAGCAAGGTCGGGCAGCTGGCCGGCAACCACTTCCTGACCATCACCACCGGCATCGAGCACGTCTATGATCTCGGCCGCATGACATTGCTCAAGGGCGCCCAGCCGATCCGCTTCGAGGCGATGTGACGGCGCGGGTTCCGGACCCACCGCCACGCTTGCGCTGACAAGATCCCCTTGCGGCGGGGCGGTCCGCCCCGTACGCCTGATACCGCGGCCCACCCGGGATGCCCTCACCGGGCACCCGGACGGAGCGTGGGGCGCGGGGCGCTTGAAGAGATGAACCTGAAACGGTCGTACCGTTCTCTCGTCGGCGGCGTCTGGGCGGGCGTCGTGACGACCTGCCTCGGGCTTGCCACGGTCACGGTCTGGACCGACACCCGCGACTACGAGCGCACGATCCGCGACGCCCGCAGCACCGCCGAGGCGGTGGTGCAGGCGCTCGGCCAGGAGGCGAACCGCCTCGTCTCCTCCGTCGACATGCTGCTCAGCGCCGCCGCCGCGCGGGTCGATGCCCACACCTTCGGGGCGAGCCCGGTCTATACCCGCCAGCTCCTCTCCGGCCTGATGGCCCATATCCCGGCGGTGACCGCCGTGCGGGTGCTCGACGGCACCACGGCGGGGGTGCTGTTCGGCCAGGGCGGGGCCGGGCACGACGGCCGCCCTACCGATGCCGAGCTGGTGCGCTCCGCCCTGGCGGTGGGGCAGTCCGAGCTCGCGATCGGCTGGCCGACCCGGGTCGGGCCGGCCGATACCTGGTTCGTCAGCGTCGCCCGGATGGTGCTGCCGCGTCCGGGCGAGACGCCGCTGGTCGCGGTGGCCGACCTCTCGCTCACCGAGCTGCAACGGCTCTACGGCCAGCTCGATCTCGGGCCCAACGGCGCCATCGGGCTCCTGCGCAGCGACGGCGTGGTCCTGGTGCGCCATCCCTACGTCCCCGACAAGGTCGGCCTGAACGTCGCCGGCGGCTCGCTCATGCGGGCGGCGGCCGGCGCGGCCGGCGGCACGTTCGGCGGCGCCTCGCCGATCGACGGCGTGCCGCGCTACGGCAGCTTCCAGCGCGTCTCCGGCGCGCCGCTCCTCGTCACCACCGGCGTCTCGAAGGACGAGGCGCTGGCCGCCTGGCGCGACGGCGTCCGCCAGGACGCCGCGATCGTGCTGGGGATCAGCGCCGTGCTGGTCGGGCTCGGCTTCGGGCTGACCCGGACGCTGACGCGCCACCGCGACCTCGAGGAGGAGGCGCGCCGCGCCGCCGGCATGCTCTCGGCCGGCGAGGCCCGCTACCGGCTGCTCGCCGAGAACACCAGCGAGCTGATCGTCCTCGCCCACGACGACGGCCGGCGCAGCTACGTCTCGCCGGCGGTGCGGCGCCTGCTCGGCTACACGCCGGAGGAGGCCGCCGCGATGCGCCTGCGCGACTGCGTCCACCGCGAGGATCTCGCGCCCCTGGTGACCCAGGCCCGCCGCCTCGCGGCCGGCGAGACGCAGGTCAGCGTGGTCTGCCGCGCCCGCCACCGGACCGGGGGATGGGTCTGGGTCGAGGGGGCGTTCCGGCGCATCCCGGGCGCCGCGCCCGGCGAGCCGGCGATCATCGCGACCTTCCGCGACGTCGGCGAGCGCCAGCGCCACGCTCGCGCCCTCGAGGAGGCCCGGATCACCGCCGAGCGGGCGAGCCAGGCCAAGACCGACTTCCTGGCCTCGATGAGCCACGAGATCCGCACGCCGCTCAACGGCGTCATCGGCTATGCCGACCTGCTCCTCGCCGACCGCACCCTGCCGGGCCGGCACCGGCGCTACGTCGACCGGATCGCCGCCGCGGGCGGGGCGCTCTTGACCGTCGTCGACGACATCCTCGACTTCTCGCGCATCGAGGCCGGCGGCATCGCGCTCGCCGAGGTGCCGTTCGCCCCCGCGGCGCTGATCGACAACGCCGCCTCGATCGTGCGCGGCCTGTCCGAGCCCAAGGGCCTCGCCCTCGACGTCGCCCTCGATGCCGCGGTGCCGGACTGGGTCCGGGGCGATCCCGACCGCCTGCGCCAGATCCTGCTCAACCTCCTCAACAACGCGGTCAAGTTCACCCCCGCCGGCCGGGTCGCGGTGCGGGTCGAGGCCGAGGCAGGGGCTCAGGGAGGATCGTTGCGCTTCTCGGTCTCCGACACCGGCATCGGCATCGCGTCCGAGCAGCACGGCCGGCTGTTCCAGCGCTTCAGCCAGGTCGACGGCTCGATCCGCCGGCAATACGGCGGCAGCGGGCTCGGGCTGGCGATCTGCAAGGGGCTGGTCGAGCTGATGGGCGGGACGATCGGCGTCGAGAGCCGGCCCGGCGCCGGCTCGACCTTCTGGTTCCGGCTGCCGCTCCCGGCCTGCCCGGCCCCGGCCGCGGAGGAGGCGGAGGGCCGGCCGGCCCCGGTGCGCCCGGCCCGCCTGCTCCTCGTCGAGGACGTGCCGATCAACCAGGACCTCGCCCGGGCGGTGCTGGAGGCGGACGGCCACAGCGTCGACGTCGCCGGCGACGGCGCGGCGGCGATCGAGGCGGTGGGGGCGAAGTCCTACGACCTCGTGCTGATGGACGTGCAGATGCCCGGCATGGACGGGATCACCGCCACGCGGGCGATCCGGGCGATGGCCGGCCCGGTCGGCACGGTGCCGATCGTCGCGATGACCGCCAACGTGCTCCCGGCCCAGCTCGAGACCTTCCGGGCCGCCGGGATGGACGGCCATGTCGGCAAGCCGTTCAAGCGCGCCGAGCTCGCCGCGGCGATCGCCCGGCACCGCGCCGATAGCGGCGGGTCCGTCCCGGTGCCGGTGCTGGTCGACGCCGAGGCCTTCGCGGCCGCCCGCACCCTGATGGGCCCGGAGCGGATCGATGCCCTCCTCGGCCTCCTGGCGACGGAGCTGGAGCAGCGCTTCCGCGCCCGCAGCGGCGACCGCGCCGGCCTCGCCCACGATGCCCACGCGATGATCTCGGCCGCCGGGCTCCTCGGCTTCACCGGCCTGTCCGACCTGTGTCGCGAGATCGAGGATGCCTGCCGTGCCGGCGCCGACCTGCCGGACCTGCAGCGCCGGATCGAGGCGGCCCGGGCGGCGGCCCTGGCGCAGATCGAGACGTTGCGGGCGGCGTGACCATCAGCAAATCTCAACATCCATCACACCCGCCCTGTCCCGGACGACGGCAGCGAAGCGGAAGGAGATCCGGGATCCAGCCGTAAGACTTGCCGCGAAGCGGCTCTGCATGGTGCACCGTCGCAGACAGGCGGACGCTTCGCGCCTTCTTGTGCTGGTTCCCGGATCTCCTTCCGCTGGCGCTGCAGTCGTCCGGGAAAGGGGAGGGCGGAATCGGCCTCAGCCCACCCCATCCCGCACCGCCAGCTCCCGCCGCGCCGCCTCCGCCCCCACCACCGTCCCCCCCGCCGCCTCGATCGCCCGCCGCGCCGCCGCGACCCAGTCCCGGTTGCCCCGCGTCGACCCCCACGGCGCGTCCTCCAGCCCCACCCGCACATGCCCACCGCGGGTAACAGCCGCCGGCACCAGCGGCAGGATGTCGACGCCGAGGCCCGCCACCATCCAGGGCGCGCCGGGTGCGCATTCGGCGAGCAGCGCCAGATGCGCGTCGAGATAGGCCTCTCGCGGCGGGAAGCCCCAGGCGAACTCGTCCGAGAACATGAAGCGGTAGACCGGCACCGGCGGGCGCGGCTCCAGGGCGGCCAAGGCCGCGCCCAGGCGGGTGAAGCCCGGCTCGTAGATGGCGTAGCCGGGCCGGATCCGGTGGGTGCGGGCGATGCGCAGGCCCTCGCGGATATCGGCCATCGGGTTCTGGTAGACGAAGCCGCTGTCGTCGGAGGAGGCCTCGTCGTAGCGCAGGAAGGTGGTCGAGCCCGGGTCGCACACCGCCCACTCGATCAGGCCGCGCCGGGCCAGCTCCTCGGTATGGGCATAGCGGATCGCCGCGCTCGCGGCGTAATCCGAGCCGGCAAGCGGGATCGTCGGGTAGACGATCGCGTCCGATTGCGCCCGGATGCCCTCGATGATGCGGGCATAGGTCTCCCAGGCGTCGTTCTGGCGCCCGGTCCCGGGATCGTAGGCGTGGACGTGGACGATCGCCGCCCCTTCCGCGACCGCGGCGAGCCCGTCGGCCACCACCTCGTCGACGGTGATCGGGATGCCGGGCTGGCGCTCGCGTCCCCACGGCCCGTTCAGGGCCGCCTCGATCCAGATCTCCGCCATCGCGTCCCTCCCGGTCTTTGCCGGGCATCATGCGCCGGAGGCGGCCGCCTGTCTGCCGTGCGGCGCGGCTCCTGCTGGATTGGTTCTTGCAAGCGTTGCAGGCACTGACAAGACTCCGCCCGGGAGGCTCCCATGTCCCGTCACCACGAGATTCCCGCCACCCCCGACACGATGGTGCTGGGCTATTTCGACGCCGCCCTGAAGCCGGTGCTGACGGTGGAATCCGGCGACACCGTCACACTGCATTCCCACCCGGCCGGCGGCCGGGCCACGCTCCATCCCGACCCCGCCCGCCACCCGGCCGACTACATCGAGGCCCTCGACGCGCTCTCGCCCGGGATCGGCCCGCACTTCGTCACCGGGCCGGTCCATGTCCGCGGCGCCCTGCCCGGCGACGTGCTCCAAATCGACATCCTCGACCTGAAATTCCGCATGGATTGGGGCTTCGTGGCGATCCTGCCGCTCCTCGGCACCCTGCCGGACGAGTTCGACACGTCCGAGACCATCCACCCGGACATCGATGCCGCGCGCGGCGTCGCGATCCTGCCCTGGGGCACGGAGCTGCCGCTCGACCCGTTCTTCGGCATCCTGGCGACCTCCCCGCCGCCGGCCTGGGGCAGGGTGACCTCGCCGGTGCCGCGCCGCTTCGGCGGCAACATGGACAACAAGGAGCTGAAGACCGGCACCACCTTGTACCTGCCGGTCTTCGCGGAAGGCGCGGGGTTCTATGCCGGCGACGGCCACGGCGTGCAGGGGGACGGCGAGGTCTGCATCACGGCGCTCGAGACCGGGCTCACCGGCACCTTCCGGCTCACCGTCCGCAAGGACTTGGTGAAGAAGGATTTGGCCTTCGACTGGCCCTTCGCCGAGACGCCGACCGACCTGATGTCGATCGGCCTGCACGAGAGCCTGGACGAGGCGATGCGCCAGGCGGTGCGCGAGATGATCCGCCACGTCTGCGCCCGGACTGGGCTCACCCGCAACCAGGCCTACATGCTGTGCTCGCTCGCCGGCAACCTGCGCATCACCCAGACCGTCGACGGCAACAAGGGGGTGCACATGCTGCTGCCGAAATCTGCGCTGCCGGAGACGAAGTGAGCGCATGGATCTCCGCTTCGACGACCTGCCCGCCCGCGACCGCTACCGCCTGCTCACCGCGCTGGTGACGCCCCGGCCGATCGCCCTCGTGACCACGCGCTCCGCGGGCGGCACCGACAACGCGGCGCCGATCAGCTTCTTCCAGGTGCTCGCCGAGGAGCCGCCGATCGTGGCGCTCAGCTTCAACCTGCGCTCCGACGGGACCCTCAAGGACACGCCGCGCGCGATCGAGGAGACGGGCGAGTTCGTGGTCAACCTCGTGGATGAAGGGCTGGTCGCCGCGATGACGGTCTGCGCCGCCGAGTTCCCGCCCGGCGAGAGCGAGATCCCGGCGGCGGGGCTGACGCTTCTCCCCTGCACCGGCGTGCGGCCGGGGCGGATCGCCGAGGCGCCGGCGAGCCTCGGCTGCCGTACCCACACCGTCATCGACCTCTCGCCCGAGCGCCGGATCGTGCTCGGGCAGGTCGTGTCGCTGCAAGCCCGCGACGACCTCTTCACCCCGGACGGGCGCCACCTGCGCGACGGCGCCTTCCTGCCGGTGGGCCGGCTCTACGGCGACCTCTACGCCCGCACCGGGGACCGCTTCGCGGTGCCCCGGGTCACGGTCGAGGAGGCCAAGCAGGGGGGAGGGCGTTGAGGGGAGAGGGCGTTAGCCCCTCACCGCGTCCGGCACCCCGAACACCGCCAGCGTCGTCTCCCCGGCCGAGAGCCGCTTCTCCCAGCCGATCTCGGCCTGGGCCCGCTCCTCGGCCTTGGCGATCAGGCCTTCCGCCGCCTCGCGCGGGATCACCACGACGCCGTCGTCGTCGCCGAGGATCAGGTCGCCGGGACGGACCGGAGCGCCGCCGATCGTGACCGGGGCGTTGACGGTGCCGCCGTCCTTCGAGGCCGGGCCGCGGGCCGTGACGTGGCGGGTGAACACCGCGAAGTCGTTCCAGCCGCCCAGGATGCCGGTGTCGCGTACCGCGCCGTCGGCGACCAGGCCGACGATGCCCTTGCGGCGTGCCGCCGTCGAGAGCAGGTCGCCGATCATCGCGACGTCGCTGCGCCCGCCGGCATCGATCACCACCACGTCGCCGGCCTCCGCCACCGCGATGGCGTGGTGCACGGCGCCGTAATCCTTCGGATCGCAGAGCGCGGTGACGGCGCTGCCGAGGAGGCTCGGGCCCCCGGCGATGCGCCGCAGCGGCCGGATCGCCGGATCGACCTGGGTGCGGCCCTCCAGCAGATCGACCACCACCGCGACCGGCACGGCGGCGAAGCGCCGGATCAGGTCGGGGGAGAGGCGGGGCGGGGTCTCGGCGATGATCCGGGTCGGCATGGCATCTCCTCTCGGGCCGTCTTCGCTTTGCGGCCGGTCGCCGATCTCTATAGGCTGCCAGGCCACGCGCCGACAGGCGCGAGGCAACCGAGACTCCGACGCTCCAACAGGCGCGGACAAGCAAAAATCCGGTGCGCCGCAGGCGCGACCGCAAGAAGGGCTCCCGCGGGAGCCCAGGGGAGGATGAGGCATGGCGGAGGGCGGAAGCGCCCCGGGCTCGCGGCGGCTCGAGGGCAAGGTGGCGGTGCTGTTCGGGGCCGGCTCGGCGGGGCCGGGCTGGGGCAACGGCAAGGCCGCGGCGGTGACCTTCGCGCGCCACGGTGCCCGGGTGGTCTGCGTCGACGTGCGGCGCGAGGCGGCGGAGGAAACCGCCGAGATCATCCGCCGCGAGGACGGCGCCGCCACGGCGGCATCCTGCGACGCCACCGATTCGGCTGCGGTCGCGGCCCTGGTCGCCGAGGTGATGGCGGCGCAAGGGCGCATCGACGTGCTGCACAACAATGTCGGCTACGCCCAGATGGGCGGTCCGGTCGAGCTGAGCGAGGCCGACTGGCACCGCACCCTCGACCTCAACCTCACCACCTGCTTCCTCACCTGCAAGCACGTGCTGCCGCACATGCTGGCGCAGCGGGCGGGCAGCATCGTCAACATCTCGTCGGCGGCGGCGATCCGCTACACCGGCTATCCGTATGCCGCCTACTACGCCGCCAAGGCCGCGGTGAACAACTTCACCTTAGGATTGGCGCTGCAATACGCGAAGGACGGCATCCGGGTGAACGCGATCATGCCCGGGCTGATGAACACGCCGCTGATCCACCAGCAGATCTCCGGCCAGTACCAGGACCCGGCCGAGATGGTGCGGGCCCGCGACGCCGCCTGCCCGATGGGCCGGATGGGCACCGCCTGGGACGTCGCCAACGCCGCCCTGTTCCTCGCCTCCGACGAGGCGGCCTACATCACCGGTGTGGCGCTGCCCGTCGATGGCGGCCTGACCGGGAGGGTGGCGTGAGCCTTCAGGATACCTCCGACCTGCTCTGGCGGCATTGGCGCGAGGGGCGCCTGCTCGCCGCCCTGCCGCCGAACCTCGCGCCGCCCGACCGCGCCGCCGCCTACCGGATCCAGGCCCTGCTGGAGCCGCGCAGCGCGTCCCCCCTCTACGGCTGGAAGATCGCCGCGACGAGCCTGGCCGGCCAGCGCCATATCGGCGCCGACGGGCCGCTCGCCGGGCGGCTGCTGGCCGAGCAGGTGCTACCCGCGGACGCGCCGGTGCCGCTTTCCGGCAACCAGATGCGGGTGGCCGAGCCCGAGGTGGCGTTCCGCATCGGCCGCGACCTGCCCCCGCGGCCGGAGCCCTACACCGTCGATGAGGTGATGGCGGCGGTGGACGCGGCCCATCCGGCGATCGAGTTCCCGGATTCGCGGCTGGAGGCCTTCGAGAGGGCGGGAGAGTCGGCGCTGATCGCCGACAATGCCTGCGCCCACCTCTTCGTCCTCGGCCCCCCGGCGCCCGAGGGCTGGCGCGCTCTCGACCTCGCCGCGATGCCGACCCGGATCGCCGCGGAGGGGAGGGCGCCCCACGAGGGAAGCGGCGGCAACGCCCTCGACGATCCGCGCCTCGCGCTGACCTGGCTCGCCAATGCGCTGTCGGGGCAGGGCCTCACCCTGCGTGAGGGCGAGATCGTGACCACCGGCACCACCACGGTGCCGCTGCCGGTCGAGCCGGGGGACGTGGTGCGGGCGGAGCTGGGGGGATTGGGCGCGCTGACGGTGCGGGTCGGGGCGGAGTAGCCCGCCCGGCACGGGCGGCTCGATCGCGGCATCGATGGGCGCGTGGCCTGAGCCGACAATCCGGGCTGGGCTTGAGCGAAGCGACCGTCGACGGAAAGGGGGATGCGGACCTTTCCGCATCCCCCTTCATGGTCCGCCGTCGCCCGGCCGTCCTCAGGCCGCCTTCACCCCCTCGAGGAACACCGCCACCTCGCGCTCCAGCTCGCCGGCGTAGCGCCCGAGCCGGTCGGCCGCGCCGAGCACTTCCGTCGCGGCGGCGCCCGTGCTGCCGGCCTCGCGCTGCACCGCGACGATGCCGGTCGTCACCGCTTGCGTGCCTTGCGCCGCGTGCTGGACGTTGCGGGCGATCTCCTGGGTCGCCGCGCCTTGCTGGTCGACGGCACCGGCCACGCCCTCGGCGATCTCCGACATCCGCTCGATCACCCCGGAGATCGCCCGGATCGCCTGCACGACGCCGCCGGTGGTCTCCTGGATGTGGCCGATCTGCTGGGCGATCTCGGCGGTGGCGCGGCTGGTCTGGCTCGCCAGCTCCTTGACTTCCGCCGCGACGACCGCGAAGCCGCGGCCCGCCTCGCCGGCCCGCGCCGCCTCGATGGTGGCGTTGAGCGCGAGCAGGTTGGTCTGGCCGGCGATCGACGAGATCAGGTTGACGATGTCGCCGATCTGGTCGGCGGACTTGACCAGCCGCTGCACCGTCTCGTCGGTCCGGCGCGCCTGGTCGACCGCGTCGCGGGCGATGTCCGAGGACTGCGCCACCTGGGCACTGATGCCGCCGATCGAGACCGAGAGCTCCTCGCTCGCCGCCGCCACCATCTGGACGTTGGCGAGCGTCTGCTCGGCGGCGCCCGCCACCTCGGTCGAGCGGCCGTTGGTGGTCTCGGCGGCCTGGGTCATGGTGCGGGCGGTCGCCTCCATGCCGGTGGCGGCCTCGGCCAGCGTCGCGGTCATCGCCACCACGTTGGCCTCGAAGGTGCGGGTCACCGCGTCGAGGCGCGCCGCCCGTTCGGCCTTGG
The DNA here is from genome assembly GCF_006151805.1 of Methylobacterium terricola. GTDB lineage: Bacteria > Pseudomonadota > Alphaproteobacteria > Rhizobiales > Beijerinckiaceae > Methylobacterium > Methylobacterium terricola. The sequence goes on from NZ_VDDA01000030.1 coordinate 22,594, forward strand.
CGGCAGCCTCCGCGGCGCTCGCCCGGTCGGCCGCGTCCTTGGCGAGCAGCGCCTCGCGGAACACCCGCACGGTGCCCGCCATGGCGCCGATCTCGTCGCGGCGCTCCAGCGCCGGGACCTCGGTGGCGAGGTCGCCGCCGGCGAGCGCCCGCATGGCGCCGGACAGCCGGTCGATCGGCCGGGTGATGCCGCGCCCGATCAGCAGGGCCAGGGCCGCCCCGATGGCGCAGGCGAGGCCGACGCCGCCGGCGAGCAGCCACAGCGCCCGGTCGCGCTCGGCGGCGAGCTGGGTCAGCTCGCCGGCGCCGATGCCCTGCGCCGCCGCCACCAGCTCGGCCGAGCGGCGGTCGAGGTCGGCGAAGATCTTGGCCTGCGCCGCGTTCGCCTTGACGATGTCCGGAATGCTGTCCTTGAACCCGCGCACCTTGTTGGCGAGGTCGCGCAGAACGGTCTGGGCGGCGGCGTCGATGTCGCCGTAGAGGATCGTCTCGGCCTGGTCGATCAACGTGTCGGCGGCGGCGTCGACCGCCTTGGCGGCCTCCTCCTCGCGGGCCAGGATCAGGCGCTGCTCCTGCTTCTCGGCCTCCTTGGCGGCGGAGATCGCCTTGCCGCTGGCGATGAGCAGGCCGGTGCCCGAGGCGACCTTGTCCTGCTGCTGGCGCAAGGTCACCTGGGCGGCGGTCTGGGCGTTGTTCTGCGCCTGCTCGATCTGGCGCAGGCCGACGATCAGGCCGCCGAACAGCGGCGCCAGCTCCTCGCCGCGCTCCGCCTTGCCGCCCGGCCCGAGCGGCTCCTCGACCTTGGCCTGATAGGCTTCCAGGGCCGTCAAGGCGGGCTCGACGGTCTCGAGCGAGGTCATGGCGCCGAGGCGGCGCAGCAGCACGGCGACGGAATTGACCTTCGACTGGATCTCCAGCTTGCCGTCCTCGCTCGCGCCGGCCAGGAAGCCGACCTGCAGCACCTGCATCTCCAGCGCCGAGCGGATCGCGAAGGCGACGACGACGGCGGTGTTGGTGGCGGATTTCTGGTCGGCCAGCGCCTTGTCGAGGGCCTTGCCGGCCTCAGCGAGCTGCCGCTCCTGCGCGGTGCCGATGCCGGTCACGGTGTTCTGCAACTCGGCGATGAGGGCGGCGTGACGGTCCTGGAGCGCCCGCGTCGTCGCCTTCTGGGCGCCGAAGGCCTTCACCGCGGCCTCGAACCCGTCCAGTGCGCCGGCGATGCCGGCGGCGGAGGCCGCGGCCTGCGGGTCGTCCGCGAGGCGGCCCGAGAAGGTGCCGGCGCTCGCCCGCACCCGCCCGATCGCCGCCCGCAGGGCGTCGTCCCGGCGCGCATCGTCGCTCTTGAGGGCGCGGTCCGTGGCGAGCGCGAGATCGCCGATCTCGCCGGCCAGCATCTGCGCCGCGTTGGCCGTATCGACCCGCCGGGCGAAGCCCGTCAGGCTGTGCCACCCGATCGCTGCAACCGAAACCGTCAGCAGGAGGATGAGACCGAACCCCCCGAAGACGCGCGCCCTGATGGACATTCTACCATATCTCCTCACCTCAGCAGAAGCTAACAGCGAGGTATGAAGCATTTCCTACTATATTATTGCAACCAAAGATTGAATCGGTATGTTCTGCTTGTAGGCGCCCGGCTCGGGGTCGGGCGCCATAAGACCTCAGGGGATCAGCCGGTCGGCGCGCAGGCGTTCGAACAGGTCGAAGAACGCGTCGTCGGTCGGTTGGTAGTCGAGGAAGCCGAGGCGGCGGCTCTTGCTCATGTCGGTGACGACCTCGATCGGCCGGCCGAGATCGGCATCGGTGTGCCAGGGTGAGGCGAGGCGGTCGAGGGTCGGCTCGGCGAGGCCGTGCCGCTTCGCGATCTCGGCCCAGAGCGGGGCGTCGCCGGCCATCTGCTGTTCCAGGGGGCGCACGGTGCCGTCGAACGGCGCCGGCTCGATCCCGAACCAGGAGGCGAGGCGGCCCCACATCCAGCTCCAGCGGAAGACGTCGCCGTTGACGACGTTGAAGTCCTGGTCGGCCGCCTGGCGTGCGGTCGAGGCCCAGAGCAGGTGGCGAGCCAGCAGCCGCGCGTCGGTCATGTCGGTCAGGCCGTTCCACTGCATGGCCGAGCCCGGGAAGCGGAACGGCCGTCCGGTCTCGCGGCAGAGCGTGGCATAGACCGCGAGCGTGGTGCCCATGTTCATCGCGTTGCCGACCGCCTTGCCGATGATGGTGTGCGGGCGGTGCACGCTCCACGAGAACCCGTCGCGCTTGGCTGCCGCGAAGACCTCGTCTTCCTGCGCGTAGTAGAAGTTCTCGACCGGCAGCCGGCCCTGCTCCTCGCGGAACGGGGTCTGGGGCACCGCGCCCTTCCCGTAGGCCTCGAACGGGCCGAGATAGTGCTTGAGCCCCGTCACCAGGGCGACGTGGCGCACGCTGCCGGCGGGTTGCAGGGCGTTCAGCAGGTTGCGCACCATCGCGCCGTTGACCCGGATCATCTCGGCCTCGGTCGGCCGGCGCATCCAGGTCGAGAGCACCACCCGGGTCGGCCGGTGCGGCGCCAGGGCGGCCTTGAGGCCCTCCGCGTCCTGCAGGTCGGCCGCTACGGGCACGACGCTGTCTTGCGCCGGCGGGTTGCGGGCGAGCCCCAGCACCGTCCAGCCGGCCTCGTTCATCACCGCCGCCGCGGCGCTGCCGACGATGCCGCTCGCGCCGACGATCAGCACGGTTTCCGTCATGTCCCGGATCCTTTGTTCGCTCTTGATCGGCGGGACAACGCCTGGGGGGTGGGAGGGTCCCGTAGCGCGGGCATGCTTTGCCGGGACGGCATAGCGTCTTCGCCTAAGCCGTCGACGCGGCGGAGCCGGGCGGGCGGTTCCGCGTTGCTGGATGCGGCAGCGGGCCGGGGCGCCCGGAACTGCCGGCGGAGGCGACCCGTGGGCCAGCTCATCGGCACGGAAGAGGAAACCGCGGCGGACGCACCGGCACCGGCACCGGAGCCGGCGCGGCGGCTGAAGCCCGCCTTGCTGCTCGGGGCGCTCGGGGTCGTCTACGGCGACATCGGCACCAGCCCGCTCTACGCCTTCAAGGAGGCGGTGCGGGCCGCCGGCCACGGCCAGGCCACGCCCGCCGCGGTCATCGGCGCGGTGTCGCTGATCCTGTGGGCGCTCCTCGTCGTGGTGTCGCTCAAATACGCGGTGCTGATCCTGCGGGCCGACAATCACGGCGAGGGCGGCATCGTGGCGATGCTGGCCCTGCTCGGCGCCCGCCACGCCGAGCCGCGCAGCTGGGCCGGCCTCCTCCTCGTCGTCGGGCTGATCGGTGCCGCCCTCCTCTACGGAGACGGGGCGATCACGCCGGCGATCTCGGTCTTGAGCGCCGTCGAGGGCCTGAAGGTCGAGGCGCCCGGCCTCGCCCGCGCGGTGGTGCCGATCACCGTGGTGATCCTGGTCGGGCTGTTCCTGATCCAGAGCAAGGGCGCGGCCTTCATCGGGCGGATCTTCGGGCCGGTGATGCTGGTCTGGTTCGTCGTCATCGCCCTCTTGGGGCTAGGCGGCATCCTGCAATCGCCGCAGATCCTGTCCGCCCTCAACCCGTTGAAGGCGGTCGACTTCCTCACCCATGCGGGGTGGGGCGTCAGCTTCGCGATGCTCGGCGCCGCCTTCCTGGCGGTGACCGGCGGCGAGGCGATGTACGCCGATCTCGGCCATTTCGGCGCCCGCCCGATCCGGCTCGCCTGGTTCGGCCTGGTGCTGCCGGCCCTCGTCATCAACTATTTCGGGCAGGGCGCCGTGCTGCTCGCCGAGCCCGACGCGATCGAGAACCCGTTCTACCGCCTCAGCCCCGACTGGGCGCATTACCCGCTGATCGGGCTCGCGACGCTCGCCACCGTCATCGCCTCGCAGGCGATCATCTCGGGCGTGTTCTCGCTGACCCAGCAGGCGGTGCAGCTCGGCTTCCTGCCCTATATCCGCATCATCCATACCGCCCGTGACGAGCGCGGCCAGATCTACGTGCCGATCGTCAACTGGCTGCTCGCCGCTGCGACCTTGAGCGCCGTGGTGATCTTCGAGACCTCGGACGCGCTCGCCGGCGCCTACGGCATCGCGGTCTCGCTGCTGATGGCGATCACGACGTTGCTCGCCGCCCTGATCGCCCGGCGCTGGGGCTACAGCCTGCTGATCGTCCTCGTGGTCAACGGGCTGTTCCTCCTGATCGACCTCGTGTTCCTGTCGGCCAACAGCGTGAAGGTGTTCGAGGGCGGCTGGTACCCGCTCGTCCTCACGGCGATCGTCGCCGTGACGATGCTGACCTGGCTCCAGGGCACGCGGCTGATCGAGGCCCACCGGGTCGGGGAGCGCCAGGACGAGGACGCCTTCCTGGCGCACTTGCGCGCCGACCCGCCGATCCGGCTGCCGGGGGCGGGGGCCTTCCTGTCGGCGGCCACCAAGGGCATCCCGCTCCACATGAGCCGGCTCGTGGAGCGCAGCCGCGCCCTGCCGTCCCGCTGCACCATCGTCACCGCGCTCTACGAGGAGAAGCCGGTGGTGCCCGCGCCTGAGCGCGCCGAGGTGATCCAGGTCGCCCCCGACCTCTACCGCGTCACGCTCCGCTACGGCTACATGGAGGATGCCTCGATTCCCGAGGGGCTCGCCTGCGCGGTGGCGCATGGCGGCTTGCCGGCCGATTTCGTCGAGGACGTCACGGTCTTCATCGGTCACGAGACGGTCATCCCGAAGCACAACCACCGCGGCATGGCGGTCTGGCGCGAGGCGCTGTTCGCCTTCATGGCGCGCAACGGCGAGCGCACCGGCGCCTTCTTCTGCGTGCCGACCCGGCAGGTGATGGAGGTGGGGACGGAGATCGAGATTTGAGGCCGCGAACGGGCGTTTCTTCGAAGCCTCCGGTCGCGTTGACATCCTCCATCGTCACTCGGGGCCGCGCGGCGGAGCCCGGGATCCTGAACCGCAGGTGGTGCGGAACAGGGCAGGACGCCCGCCGCCTTGTCCTGAACGACCCGCAGTGTCCGGATTCCGGATTCCGCCGCGCGGACCCGGAAACGACGATGAAGGGGAAGAGCGGCCTCGGTCCCAACCTGCGCAAGGTGAGCGAATTCTAACTCGCTCCCACCGGCCGCTCCCCCCGCTTCGCGCCGAGGCGCAACAGGTAGCCGTCCGGGTCCTGCACCAGGAACTGCCGCTGCCCCACTTCGATCTCGCCGGCCCGGTACCAGGCATCCTCGACCGCCATGAACAGCGGCCATCCGGCCGCATCGAGCCGGTCGAGGATCGGCTCCACCGCCGCGACCTCGATCTGGAGATTGATCCCCCGTCCCAGCGGCCGGTCCATCGGACCGGTCAGCCAGTGCCGGGCGGCTGGATCGTACTGGTACAGCATCACCTGTGCTCCATCGAGGTCGAGATAGGCGAAGCGGTTCTCCGGCCGGTCATAGGCGATCCGGAAGCCGATCAGGTCGACCCAGAAGCGCAGGCTTCGCCCGAGTTCGGCGACCACGAGTTCCGGAACCAGTCTCGCGCGGGTCAGCGTGTCAGTCATGCCTGCTCCTTTCCCAAGTTACCCGCCGGTTGACCTTAGGCTGCCGATCCGTGACGCTTCCCGCAACGGCGCCCGAGACGTGCGCCGAAGGAAGGGCGAGGCGGCAAGGACCGCCCAGGGAGGGGACATGAGCCTGTACCACAAGCTCGCGGCGCGGGCCGAGGCCGGCCATCCGGTGCGGATCGGGGTGATCGGGGCCGGCAAGTTCGGCTCGATGTTCCTGTCGCAGGCGCCGCGCACGCCGGGTCTGCACGTCGTCGGCATCGCCGATCTCGATCCGCAGCGGGCGCGCGCCGCGCTGGCCCGGGTCGGCTGGCCGGCGGAGCGGTACGAGGCCAACAGCGTCGCCGAGGCGATGCGCCAGGGGACGACCTTCCTCACCGACGATGCCGAGGGCCTGATCGCCGCCGACGGGATCGAGGTGATCGTCGAGGCGACCGGCCATCCGGGCGCCGGCATCCGCCACGCGCTCGCCTGCTGCCGGCACAAGCGCCATATCGTGATGGTCAATGTCGAGGCCGACGCGCTCGCCGGGCCGCTCATCGCCCGCCGGGCGGCGGAGGCCGGCATCGTCTATTCCTTCGCCTATGGCGACCAGCCGGCGCTGATCGCCGAGATCGTCGACTGGGCCCGCACGGCCGGTTTCCGGGTCGTCTGCGCCGGCAAGGGCACCAAGTACCTGCCGGTCTACCACGCCTCGACCCCCGACACGGTCTGGGGCCATTACGGCTTCACGCCCGAGCAGGTGGCCGGCGGCGACTTCAACCCGCAGATGTTCAACTCCTTCCTCGACGGCACCAAGTCGGCGCTGGAGATGGCGGCGGTCGCCAATGCCTGCGACCTGATCCCGCCCCCCGCCGGCCTCGCCTTCCCGGCTTGCGGCGTCGACGACCTGCCGGCCCTGCTCAAGCCCCGATCCGCCGGCGGCATCCTGCCGGTGGACGGCACCGTCGAGGTGGTGTCGTCGCTCGAGCGCGACGGCCGCCCGGTCTTCCGCGACCTGCGCTGGGGCGTCTACGCCACCTTCGAGGCGCCCTCCGACTACGTCCGCAAGTGCTTCTCGGAATACGGCCTGAAGACCGATCCGAGCGGACACTACAGCGCGATGTACAAGCCGTATCACCTGATCGGGCTGGAACTCGGGCTGTCGGTCGCCAGCATCGCGGTCCGGGCTGAGCCGACCGGGACCACGCGGGGCTTCTCCGGCGACGTGGTGGCGACGGCCAAGCGCGACCTGAAGGCCGGCGAGCGCCTCGACGGGGAGGGCGGCTACACGGTCTACGGCCGGCTGATGCCGGCGCGGGATTCCCTGCGCGCCGGCGGCCTGCCGATCGGGCTCGCCCACGGCCTCACCCTCACCCGCCCGGTCGCCGCCGGGACGCCGGTGTCGTGGGACGACGTGGCGTTCTCGGCCGACGACCCGGCGATCCGGTTCCGGCGGGAGATGGAGGAGGTGTTCCGGGGGGAGGTGGGGTGAGGCGCCGGTCGCCCGTCGATCTCTGCCCCTCATGAAGGGCGCGCCCGTGACCCCTCCCCCCTCTGCGGGGGAGGGTGGCGAGCGAAGGCGAGCCGGGAGAGGGGCAGCGCGACGCTGATCGAGGTGGAGCCCGTCATCATGGTCGCGACCTCTCCGGAAGCGTCGTCCCCTCTCCCGCCCGGCTCCGCCGGTCACCCTCCCCCGCAGAGGGGGGGAGGGTTCACGGGCGCGCACTACACCTGGAACTCTGGGTCCACCGGCACCTGCATCCCGGTGACCAGCGCATTGGTCTGGTTCGCCATGCCGATCACCGCCAGCAACTCGCCGTACTGCGCCTCGGTCATGCCCTTCGACCGCGCCGCAGCGGTGTGGGAGTGGATGCAGTAGCTGCACCCATTGGCGGTCGAGACCGCGATGTAGATCAGTTCCTTGGTCAACGGGTCGAGGGCGCCGTCGGCGGCCATGACCTGCTTCAGGTCGGCCCAGGTCCGCTCCAGCACCGCCGGCTGGTTGGCGAGCGCCCGCCAGAAGTTGTTGATGAAGTCCGAGCGGCGCGCCGCCCGGATGTCGGCGAACACCGCCTTGACGCGGGGATCGGCATCCGCCTCCGCGTCGCTCCACAATCTCACGGTCGCCATGCGGGTCCTCCTTCGCGAGGGCGCATGGTCGGCCGGCGCGCGCCCCGCGTCGAGGGCGTCAGCGCCGCGCCGCCGCGTCGAACCCGTCCGGCACCCGGCCCGACGGGGTGGCGAGCGCGTAAGGCCCGCGGGCGAGGAAGCGGCCGGAGCCGGGCTCGGCCAGAACCTGTCCGTCGCGCACCGCGACCTCGCCGCGCCGGATCGTCATCGTCGGCGCGCCCTTGAGGCGCATGCCCTCCCAGGGGGTGTAGTCGATGGCGTGGTGCAGGTCGGCATTGGTGAGGACCCGCTCGGTATCGGGGTTCCACAGCACCAGGTCCGCGTCGGCGCCCGGCGCCAGCGTGCCCTTGCGTCCCGCGAGGCCGAACAGGCGGGCGGCGTTGGTCGAGGTCAGGCGCACGAAGGTCGGCAGGTCGATGCGCCCGGCCGAGACGCCCTCGGAGAACAGCACCGGCAGGCGGGTCTCGATGCCCGGCACCCCGTTCGGGATCGCGTTGAAGGCCGGCATCCCGTCGGGCCGCGCCCCCGCGCCGCCCTGGCCGTAGCCGCTGCTGACCGGATCGCGCTTGGCGGTGGCGAAGGAGAAGCCGCAATGATCGGAGGAGACGACGTCGAGGGTACCCTCGCGGATGCGCGACCAGATCCGCTCCGATTCGCCCGGCGCCCGGAGTGCCGGCGAGCACACCACCTTGGCGCCCTCGAAATCGGGCTTGGCGAGATCGTCGGTCGAGAGGGTGAGGTATTGCGGGCAGGTCTCGCCCCAGACCTTGACGCCGCGGGCGCGGGCCCGGGCGATCTCCTCGGCCGCCTCGTCGCAGGAGACGTGGAAGACCTGGATCGGCTGGTCGACGAGTTCGGCGAGCGCGATGGCGCGGTGCGTCGCCTCGCGCTCGACCACCGGCGGGCGGGCCCAGGCGTGCTGGAGCGGCTCGGTGAGGCCGGCCTCGAGCAGCGCGCGGATGCGCCAGCCGATGGCGTCGTAATTCTCGCAATGCACCGTCACGAAGGCGCCGAGGCGCCGGGCCGTCGCCAGCACCTCGAGGAACTGGCCGTCGGTGAGGCGCAAGGGATCGTAGGTGAGAAACACCTTGAGGCTGCGGATGCCGCGGGCGACCAGCGCCGGCACCTCGCGCTCCAGCACGTCGGGCGTCGGGTCGGTGATGATCTGGTGGAAGCTGTAATCGGCGCGCGAGGCCCGGGCGCTGGCCTCGTAGCCGGTCGCCGTGGCGGCGATCGGGTGGCCCTTCCATTGCGGCACGAAGCAGATGAACGAGGTGGTGCCGCCGGCCAGGGCCGCGGCCGAGCCGCTCGCAAAGCTCTCCTCGTGCACCCCGCCGCCCTCGGACGGCTCCTCGATGTGGCAATGCGGGTCGAGGCCGCCGGGCGTCACGATGAGGCCCTTGGCGTCGATCTCGTCCCGACCGCGCCGGAGGTTTCGGCCGAGTGCCGCGATCACCCCGTCCCGCACCCCGAGATCAGCCTCGAACACCTCCGCCGGGCCGGCAAGGGTCGCCCCGCGCACCACCAGGTCGTAGTCGAAATCATGGCTCGGCATCGCGAAGGCCCTCCCTGTCTTGCCGGGGTGGTGGAACCGCTTGCGCGGGCTGTCAATTCCGGCGCGTGCCGTGATCGGTCCGGGTGCCGGGGGTTTGAGCAGCCGGCCCGTAATTCGGGCACGACCGCAGGTCTTGAGCGGCACTTGACCCAACGGCCGGTTTGACAACGTTTCCGGGCCGACGGACAAGTATCGCACCGCAGAGGTTCCGGCCGCGCTGAGCCGACGGGGATCCCGCCGGCCGCGCGGTATAAGGGCGCCCGCGGCTCACGTGTGGAGGAACCCTCGATGACGATTCGGTTGGATGTCCCGAGCCGGCGCGGCGTGATGCTCGGCGCGGCGGCGGCCGCGGTCACGGCCGGTCTGCCGGGCGCGGCGCAGGCCAAGGCGCCGATGCTGCGCAGCCAGAGCCCCTATTATTACCGCTTCGCCCTCGGCGACGCCGAGGCGACGATGGTCTCCGACGGCACCCTGCCGCTCGGCGACCCCCACGCCAACTTCCTCGGCCTCACCCCGGCCGAGATGGACGCGCAGCTCACCAGCAACTTCCTGCCGCTCACCAACGCGGTGCTGGAGCAGAACATCCTGATCCTCAACACCGGCAGCAAGCTGGTGCTGTTCGACACCGGCATGGGCTCGCTCAAGCTGTTCGGGCCGACCACCGGCAAGCTCCTGACCACGATGCGCCAGGCCGGCATCGACCCGAAGGACATCGACGCGGTGGTGATGAGCCACGCCCATGTCGATCATTGCGGCGGCTGCGTCGCCGATGACGGCACGCCGCACTTCCCCAACGCCCAGTATTACATCTCCCAGGCCGATTTCGACTACTGGACCGATCCCACCAAGGTGCCGGCGGCGTTCGGCGCCTTCCTCGACACCGCGCGCAAGAACCTGCTGCCGATCCGCGATCGGCTGGTCTTCGTCAAGGACGGCCAGGAATTCCTGCCCGGCATCCAGGCCCTGGCGGCCCCGGGCCACAGCGTCGGCCACATGATCTTCATGATCACGTCGGGCCAGCAGACCCTCTGCTACCTCGGCGACCTGACGCACCACCCGGTGCTGCTGATGGAGAAGCCGCTGACCGAGTTCGCCTACGACACCGACCCGAAGCAATCGGCCCAGACCCGGCTGAAGATGCTGACCATGCTGGCGAAGAACCGCATCCCGGTGCTCGCCTACCACTTCGCCTGGCCGGGCGTCGGCCACGTCGCGGAGAACGGGCAGGGCGGGTTCCGGTACTACCCGCAGGCCATGAAGATGGATCTGTAGGGGCGGCTTCAGGGCCGGCGCATCAGATGCCGCCGGCTCACCCCGCCTTGGGCCGCGGCCCGTACGACTTGAACCGCTCCATCGCCTCCGCCACCTCGGCCTCGCTCAGGATGTGCGGCCGGCCGACCTGGAGCGCCACGGCGTATTGCCGGCACAGGGTCTCGAGCTCGACCGCGAGCCACAACGCCTTGGCGAGGCTGGGCCCGGTGGCGATCATGCCGTGGTTGGCGAGCAGGCAGCAGGTGCGGTCCTGCAGCGCCTCCAGCGCCCGCTGCGACAGTTCCTCGGTGCCGAACAGCGCGTAGCCGCCGCAGCGGACGGTCGGCCCGCCGGCGGCGGCGATCATGTAATGGGCCGCCGGGATGTCCTTCCGGCACATCGCGAAGGCGGTGCAGTAGGTCGGGTGGGCGTGGACGATCGCCGCCACGTCGGGGCGGGCCCGCAGGATGTCGCGGTGGAAGCGCCATTCGGAGGAGGGCGGGAGCGGGTGGTCGGCCCGGCCGTCCATCGTCATCGGCACGATGTCGTCGGGCGTCATCTCCTCGTAGGGGAGGCCCGAGGGGGTGATGAGCAGGCCGCCGCCGAACCGGGCCGAGACGTTGCCGGAGGTGCCCTGGTTCAGGCCCTGCGCCGCCATGCTGCGGCAGGTCTCGACGATCGCCGCGCGCAACCCCGCCTCGGTCTCAGCCATGGCTCGTCTCCGCCGGTGACCCTGTCCTCTCGCGAGCCATAGCCTCCTGCCGGCGTCCGAGCCAGAGCCCGTTGAACAGCCAGGCCACCGACAGCGGCACCGCCACGACCGAGAGCGCGGTGGCGCTCAGGCCCAGCCAGGCCACGAGGCCGTAGGACCAGGCGCCGACCTGGTCGCCGAGGCGGTAGACCACCGTGTCGATGAAGGCCTTGGCCTTGTAGCGGTCCTCCCGCGGCAGCACGGTGAACAGCACCTCGCGCACCGGCCGGGCGATGGCGAAGTTGCCGGCTCGGCGCAGCACGCCGAACACCACCACGCTGGCGATGGTGGGGGCGATCGCCAGGAGCCCGAAGCCCAGCGCGCTGACGAGCGGCAGGATCGCCAGGGTGAGCCCGACGCCGAGCCGGCGCACGATCCGCCCGGTGAGGAAGAGCTGCACGCCGAGGGTCAGCACGTTCACCGCGAGGTCGACCGAGGCGAAGAACGCCGTCTGCGAGCCGCGGTCGGGGAAGCTGCGCTTCGCGATGCCGGCCTGCTCGAAATACAGGAAGGTCGAGGTGATCGAGAACAGCAGCAGGAACAGGCTGATGCCGAGGAGATAGGGCGAGCGGAGCGCCCGGCTGATGCCGGCGAACGGGCTGCCGCCGATCGCCTGCGTCGCCGCCCCGGGCTCGCGCGACAGGGCGTCGGAGATCCGCGCCAGCCCCCGCATGCTGATGACGGCGACCTCGAGGAGGGCCGCCGCCGCCAGCAGCAGGAAGGGCGTGGGGACGTCCCGCGCCAGCACCGCGGTGAAGGCCGAGCCGGTGATGGCGCCGAGCGTCGCGCCGGCCGCGATGAAGCCGAACAGCCTCTTGCCCTGCTCGGTGTCGAACACGTCGACGATGGTGGCCCAGAAGATCGAGACCACGAACAGGTTGAAGATCGACAGCCAGACGAAGAACACCCGGCCGATCCACACCGTGTCCTCGGGCCCGGCGCGGAACAGGACCACCGCGAAGACCAGGATGTTGGCGGCAAAGAAGCGGTAGGTGATCGGGATGAAGCGGGCCCGCGGCAGCCGGCGCACCAGCCAGCCGAACGGCACGTTGAGCACCAGCATGCCCACCAGCGTGGCGGTGAACAGCCAGGGCAGGTTCTCGAGCCCGCCGGCGAGCCCCATCTGGTCGCGGATCGGCCGCATCACGTAGTAGGACGAGAGCAGCGCGAAGATGTAGAGCCAGGCCCAGCCCAAGGCCGGCACCTCCTCGGGCCGCACGTCGGTCAGGCGCCGCAGCCAGGCCGGGACCTTCAGGCCGGCCTGCGCCGCCTGCGCGGCAGCGCCCGGAGCAGGGCTCATTCGGCGACCCCGAACGCCTTGCGGGCGTCTGCCGCCGTGGCGTCGTGGCCGAAGCCGGCGCTGCCCATCTGGAACTTCCTCGCCGTGTTGAGGCCGCCGACCACCACCGGCTCGAAGCCGGCGTCGCGCACCAGCGCAGCGGCGACGCCGAGGGCTTGCCTGTCGTCGCCCGCGATCGGCACCGCCATCGGGGCGCCGGCGCGATGGGCGTTCTGGGCGAAGAGCCGGTAATTCGCCGCGTTGAAGGCCCGCACCAGCCGGGCGCCGGGCAGGTACTTGGCCGAGGTGGCGCCGATGCCGGCACTCTCCGCCTCCGCCGCGAGGTCGCCGTCGCGCGCCTTGGTGGCGTTGCCGGCATCGAGCACGATCTTGTCCTTGAGGAGCCCGCGATAGGCCTGGCCGATCTCCGGATAAGCCTTGTAGGGCACCGCGATCAGCACGGCGTCGCCGAACGCCAGCGCCTGCTCGACCGTGCCGGCCCGGGCGAGCGGCCCGAGCTGATCGACGAGGGGCTTCAGGTCGTCCGGGTGACGCGAGGCGAACATCACCGGGTGGCCCGCCTTGACCCACAGGCCCCCGATCGTCCCGCCGATATTGCCGCCGCCGATCACCGCGACCGGGATCTTCGCGTCCAGCGCGAGGGCGGGGCCGGCGGCGAGCGCCAGGGCGAGAGCCCCGACACCCAGCAGCATGCGACGATCACAGGCCATCGATGAACTCCTCCATCTTGCGGCGCTGGCCGGCATCCGGCAGGCGGCCGCTTGCGGCGCCGAGATTGTCCTCGACGTAGCGCACCTGCGCCGTGCCGGGGACCGGGCAGGTCACCGCCTCGTGCGACAGGACGTACTTGAGGAAGAATTGCGGCCAGCTCCTGCAGTCGAACTCGGCGGCCCAGGGCGGCAGCTCGCGGCCGCGCACCAGGGTGAACAGGCGCTCGCGCCCGAACGGCACGTTGACCATCACGGCGATGCCGCGGTCACGCGCCAGCGGCAGGATGCGCTCGGCGGCCTGGCGGGCATCGACCGCGTAATTGACCTGGATCACGTCGAGCTTTTCGGCTCTCATCAGGGCTTCGAGATCGCCGTACTGCTTCTCGGCCCAGGTGGTGGCGCCGATGTAGCGGATGCGCTTTTTGTCCCGCAGCTCGCGCAGGAGCGGCAGCTGCGCCTCCGGGTCGATCAGGTTGTGGACTGCGATCAGGTCGATCCGGTCGGTGCCGAGGCGGCGGAACGACTGCTCGATCTGCGCCTGCCCCGCCTCGCGCCCCTTGGCCGCCACCTTGCTGCACAGGAAGATCTTGTCGCGCAGCTTCGTCTCGGCGAGGATCCGGCCCAGCACCTCCTCGGCCCGGCCGTAATCGGGCGCGGTGTCGATCACCGTGCCGCCCAAGCCGACGAACTTCGCCACCGTCTCGCGCAACGGCGCCATGGCGTCGGAATCCGGCGCCACGTCGTAGCGCCGCGAGGTGCCGATGCCGATCGCCGGCACGGTCTCGCCGGTGGAGGGGATCGGGCGGCGGATCAGCCCGGGCTCTTCCGCCAGAAGCCGGCTCGGGAGAAGGGCGGTTGCCAGGGATCCGGCCAGGACGGCGCGGCGGTGGAGCATCATGCAGGATCCCTTTGGCTCATCAATGCATCGCTGGCGGGAAGCTTAGGGCGCAGCGGGGCGCCTGCCCACGCCGCGCCCGCACACAAACGATTGAGGTCAGCGTCACCCCAGCCGTGCCGGCAGCCGCAGGAATCCCCGGAAGCGCACCCGTTGCGAGCGCTCCGGCACGCCGTCGAGGCGGTAATCCGGGAAGCGGGCGAGGAAGCGCCCGAGCGCGATCCGGCCCTCCAGCCGCGCCACCGCCATGCCGACGCATTGGTGGATGCCGCTGGCGAAGGCGAGGTGGCGGTTGGGGTCGCGGGCGACGGCGAAGGTGTCGGGATCCGGGAACTGCGCGGGATCGCGGTTGGCGGCGCCGATGCAGAGCGTGATCTGGGTGCCGGCCGGGAACTCCGTCCCGCCGAGCGCGAAATCCGTCGTCGCGACGCGGTTGCCGAGCTGGTTCGAGCTCTCGAAGCGCAGAACCTCTTCCACGCCCTTTCGCATCAGGTCGGGCTCGGCGAGGAGCCGCGCCCGCGCGTCCCGATGCTCGGTCAGCAGGTGCAGGCCGTTGCCGATCAGGTTGGTGGTGGTCTCGTGTCCGGCATTGAGGATGAAGATGCAGTTCTGCAGAAGCTCCTCCGGCGACAGCCGCTCGCCGCCGACCTCGCCCTGGATCAGGCGGGTGAGGATGTCCTTCTCGGGGTCGCCCGGCCGGTTGCGGCGCTCCGTGACGAGGCTGTCGAGATAGGCCAGGAAGTCGGTCACCGCCCGGTTGCCGGCCTCCTCGACCGCCGCCGGGAGCACCGGTTCGAGGGCGCCGAGGATCGCCAGCGACCAGTCCCGCAACGGCCCGCGCTCCGTCCGCGGCACGCCGAGCAGGTTGCCGATCACCTCGACGGGGATCGCGGCGGCGAAATCCTCGATCAGGTCGATCCGGCCCCGGGCCTCGGCCGCGTCGAGGAGCCGGTCGACCAGCGCGACGATGCCGGCCTCCATCGCGGCGATCGCCCGCGGCGTCAGGGCGCCGGCGATGATGCGCCGGACCCGGGTGTGGCGCGGCGGATCGTTGAAGACGAGGCTCGTGGTGTGGTGGCGGTAGAGCGGGGAGGGCTCCGCCTCCACGCGGAATTTGGCCCCGAACTCGACGGTCTTGTCCGAGCTGAACGTCGCGGCGTCCTTGTAGACCCGCTCGAGATCCACATGGCGCGAGAGCAGGATCTGCCCGTCCCCCATCCGGTGGACCGGGGCGTGCGCGCGCAGGGCCGCGTAGACCGGGTAGGGGTTCGCGATGAACCCCTCCGGCAGGCGCCGCAGGTCGAATCCTTGCACGAGGGCGGGATCGGCCATCCGGTTCACCCGCGCTCCTTCGGGGCGCAGGCCGGGTTCATCGGCAGGAACGCCTCGCCCTGCGGGATCGTGCGCAGCACCTCGTAGAGGTCCCACGGGCCCTTGGAGGCGGCGGGCTCCTTCGCCCGGTAGAGCACGGGGTCGTAGAGGAGCCGTCCGTCGGCCCGCAACGTGGCGGGGTGGTCGAAGAACGCCACCGGCAGGCTCCGCATCGCGGCGTTGGCCGCCACCGCCTCGTCGGTGCCGGCCTTGTCGACCGCCTTCAGGTAGTGGGTGACGGCCGTGTAGATCAGCGCCTGGTTCTTCGTCGGCATCGCGCCGGTGCGCTCCTGGAAGCGCTTGGCGAAGGCGCGGGACGCCTCGTTCTGGTCCCAGTAGAAGGCCTCCGAGAAGGTCAGGCCGTGGGCGACCGGCAGGCCGAGGCCCTTGATGTCGGTGATGTAGACGAGGAACCCGGTGAGCGTCTGGCGGCCCCCGGTCAGGCCGAACTCGTCGGCCTGCTTGACCGCCTTGGTGAAGTCGTCGCCCACGCTGGCGAAGGCGACCACGTCCGCCCCCGAGCTCTGGGCCTGGAGCAGGAAGGACGAGTAGTCGGCGGTGTTGATCGGGTGGCGCGAGGTGCCCAGCACCTTGCCGCCGAGGGACTCGACGACGGTGGTGGCCTCCTTCTGGAGGGCGTGGCCGAAGGCGTGGTCGACGGTGATGAAGTACCAGGACTTGCCCCCGCGCTCGAAGACGGCCCGGGCGGTGCCGGCGGTGAGCGCGTGGGTGTCGTCGGTCCAGTGCGAGCTGACGGGCGAGCAGGTCTTGGCGGTGAGGTCGGAGGTCGCCGCCGCGGTGATCATCACCGTGCGGTTCTTCTCCCTGGCGACCGCCTGGACGGCGAGCGCGATCGCCGTCACCGGCAGGTCGACGATGGCGTCGACCTTGTCGACGTCGTACCAGCGCCGGGCGAGGCTCGAGGCGACGTCGGGCTTGTTCTGGTGGTCGGCCGAGACGATCTCAACCGGCTTGCCCCGGACGCTGCCGCCGAAATCCCGCGCCGCCATCTCGGCGGCCGCCACCGAGCCGCGCCCGCCGCTATCGGCGTAGGGGCCCGAGAGGTCGGTGAGCACGCCGATCCGCACCACATCGTCGGAGATCTGCGCCGCGGCCGGGCCGGCAAGGGCTCCGGCAAGGGGTCCGACGAGCGCCGCGAGCGTCAGGGCGGCCCCGCCCAGGGCGGTGGTGAAACGGATCATCTCGGCTCCTCCCGGCGCCCGCGTCGTTCCCGCGCGAGGTCGCCTCGTCTTCTTTTCGTGTCGTCACTTCCCTTCACAGCCCATCCGCGCCGGCGAGGCAAGGGCCCGGGTCTCGCCCGGCTCCGGCGCGGTGCCCGGTTCCGAGGAAAAGATGGTACCCGAGGGTCAAGGATGACGGTAATCTGTTCATGCCAGAAGGGCCGTGGACGTAAAACAAGTCATGGTCGTCCCGGCTCGCCGGCCGCCCGGACCGGGAGCGGTGCGTCGCGTCACCGTGGTCCCCGCAGGCCGGAACACCACGCCGTGCTGAAGTCCAGCTCGCTCCGAAAGTCCGGTCATGCTGAAATTCGAGTCATGCTGAAGCCCAAGCCGAGCCTCGATCTCCTCGCCGACCTGCTCGACGGCCTCGATATCGGCCTGTGCGCGTTCGACGCCAGCGACCGGACGCTCGGCTGGAACCAGACCTTCCTGTACCTCTTCCCCGAGCATGACGGCTTCGTCCATGTCGGCGAGCATTACCGCGAAAATCTGCTGCGGTTCTACCGCACCCGCCTGACCTCCGACGAGTTCCGCTACGTCGAGGAATACGTCGCGAGCGGGATCGCCCGCCACCAGGCCCAGAGCCGCCCGTTCGAGTTCGAGCATCGCGGCACCTGGCTGCGGGTCTCGGCCCAGACCATCCCGGGGATCGGCCGGGTGCGGCTGTGGCGGCCGATCACCCGGGAGGCGGCGCCCGCCGCGGCCGCCGCCGCCGCGGAGGCCGCCCGCGGGGCGCCGGACGGCATCGCGGCGGCGAATGCCGACGGGCGCATCGTCTCGGCCAACCGGCAGTTCGGCCAGCTCTACGGCCTGGGCCCGGCCGAGGCGGTCGGCCTGACCCTCGAGGCGGTGGTGGCCCGGGCCTGGCAGGAGGCCGGCGGGGAGGCGCCGGGCCAGCTGCTGGCGCGCTTGCGGGAATCCCTGCTCTTCGCCGGGGCGCCATTCGAGGTGTCGCTGCCGGGTGACCGCTGGACCCGGGTGATCGAGCACGTACGCGAGAGCGGTGCGCGCACGGGCGTGCATTTCGACATCACCGCGCTCAAGCGCGAGCAGGCGGCGTTGCGGGCCGCCGAGGCCGAGGCCTCGCGCCGCGCGAGCCATTTCCGCGGCATCATCGAGCACGCGCCGTCCGGGATGCTGGTGGTCGATGCCGCCGGGATCCTGGTCGAGGCGAACCGTGCCTTCCGCTCCGCCCTCGGGGACGGGACGGGGGGAGGTCTCGTCGGACGGCCCCTCGCCGCCCTGGCGCCGCCCGAGGAGGCGGACCGCCTCGCGGCACTCCTCGCCCGCGCGGCCACGGAGGCCGGACCGATCCCGACCGAGATGCGCTTCCGCCGTCCGGACGGAGCGACGCTCTGGGCCCGGGTCTCGGCGGTGCGCCTCGCCCTGCCGCCCGATCCAGCCTCGCCCCTGCTCCACCCGACCCTGCTCCAGGTCGAGGACGTCACCGCGCGGCGCGAGGCCGAGCGGCGCATCGCCCACATGGCGGACCACGACGCGCTCACCGACCTGCCGAACCGCACCCTGTTCCGCGCCCGCCTCGACGCGCTCCTGGGCGGGGAGGCCTGCGCGATCCTGTGGCTCGACCTCGACCGGTTCAAGGTGGTGAACGACACGCTCGGCCACGCCGCCGGCGACACCCTGCTGTGCGAGGTCGCCCGGCGGATGCGGGCGGTCCTCCGGTCCGAGGACACGCTCGCGCGGCTCGGCGGCGACGAGTTCGCGGTGCTCCTGCCCGGGGCCGATCCCCTGGCGGCCTCGCGGGCGGCCGCCCGCCTCGTCGAGGCGATGCAGGCGCCGGTCACCGTCGCGGGCCGGGCGATGCATGTCGGCGTCAGCATCGGCGTCGTGCTCGCCCCCTGCCACGGCGGCGATGCCGACACCCTGATGGCCCGGGCCGACCGGGCGCTCTACGGCGCCAAGGCTGCGGGCCGCAGCACCTTCCGGCTCTACGATCCGGCGATGGATGCGGCGGTCGCCGAGCGCCACGGCCTCGAGCTCGACCTGCGCCTCGGCCTCGAGCGCGGCGAGTTCGCGCTGCACTACCAGCCGATCGTCACCGCGGCGGAGCGGCGGGTCGTGTGCCGCGAGGCCCTGGTGCGCTGGCACCACCCGACCCGCGGGCTGGTGCCGCCGGCCTCCTTCATCCCGCTCGCCGAGGAGACCGGCCTGATCGACCGCCTCGGCGCCTGGATCCTGCGCCGGGCCTGCCGCGACGCGGCGGCTTGGCCCGACGGCACCCGGGTCGCCGTCAACGTCTCGGCGGCGCAGGTGAGGCACGGGCCGCTGATCGCCGCCGTCCAGGGCGCCCTGCGCGAATCCGGGCTGCGGCCGGACCGGCTCGAGATCGAGATCACCGAGAGCCTGCCGATCGAGGGCGAGGCCGCCGACCTGCTCATGGCTTTGCGCCGCCTCGGGGTGCGGATCGCCCTCGACGATTTCGGCACCGGCTACTCGTCCCTGAGCTACCTGCGCCGCTTCCCCTTCGACACGATCAAGATCGACCGCTCCTTCATCGCCGACATCGCCGATCCCGGCACGGCGGCGATCGTGCGCGCGGTGGTCGGCATCGGGGCGCAGCTCGGCGCGACGATCACCGCCGAGGGCATCGAGACCGAGGACCAGCTCGCGGCGGCGCAGCGGGAGGGCTGTACGGAGGTGCAGGGTTACCTGTTCGGCAAGCCCGTGCCGCTGGAGGCGTGAGCTTCGGATGACGTTACGTCAGAGAGTTCCGGCCCGTGCCTGCCGCGCCCGCCAGGAATCGGGTCGCGAATCCGGCCGGAGTTCCGGTCGGCGAGAAGATTCCCGGTAGACGAACCGGTCTCCTGCGCCTGCCGCGTCAGGCGCCCGGGGAGGCGTTGCGGCGGTTGCACGGCACTGTATTGGTCATGGCCGGCTTGATGGCGCCGCTCCCCCGGGCGGTATCTGACTGTGGTCAATGCCGCCGATTTATGATCCCGGCTACCGGTTCTCGCCGCTATACTGGGGGTGGGGTCGAGAAAGTGAGCGGTCGACCGCGCGCCTTCATCGGGCCTTAAGCTGGAGGGCGCATAGACGGGGTCCCTTGACGTGCGCAGCGATCAGACGAGACCTGTGGGCCCGACGACCGACCTTTCACAGCCGTCCGATGCGTCGCGCGGCCGCTCCTTCCGGATGGTGGTCGCGTCCGCCGGCGTCCTGGCAGCAGCGATCGCGGTCGGCGCCGGGTTGCTCGTGCACGGGCTGCACGGCCAGGCCGTCACGGAGACCGAGCGCAACCTTGCCGGCTTGTCGACCGTGCTTGCCGACCAGGCCGACCGGGCGCTGCAGGCGATCGAGCTGGTCCAGGACAACGTGATCGCCACGTTCCGCAGCGCCAAGGTCGTCACCGAGGCCGATTACGCCGTACAGGCCGGGCAGCAGGCCCTGCACGAGGTGCTGAAGACGCGGATCGGCGCCCTGCCGCAGGTGAACGCCGTGACGGTGATCGACCGGCACGGCAACCTCCTGAACTTCAGCCGCTACTGGCCGATCCCGAAGGTCAACATCGCCGACCGGGACTACTTCAAGGCCCTGTCGGCCGATCCCGCCCTCGATCGCTATATCGGCCGGCCGGTGCAGAACCGCGGCGACGGGGCCTGGACGATCTACATCGCCCGCAAGGTGCGCGCCCCGGACGGCAGCTTCCTCGGCCTCGTGCTCGGCGCCGTCGAGCTTGGCTATTTCGAGCGGCTCTACGGGGCGATCGCGCCGGCCCCCGACTACGTCGTCTCGGTCTTCCGCGACGACGGCACGCTCCTCGTCCGCCATCCCAAGCTCGACGGCGCGGTCGGGCAATCCTTCGCGACCGCCGCGCCCCTGAGGATCACCCGCGCGAGCACGGCGGGCGGCGTGATGCGCACCATCAGCCCGATCGACGGCGAGGACCGGATCTCGGGCGCCAGGGCCCTGGCGCGCTATCCCCTGATCCTCGGCGTCAGCCGCTCCGCGCAGGCGAGCCTCGACGATTGGCGCCAGCAGGCCTGGGTCATCGGCGTCGCCGCCCTGCTGCTCGATCTCGGACTCGCCGGGCTGGTGCTCCTCGGCCTGCGCCAGTTGCGGGCCCAGGCGCGGCTCGCCGAGGCCGAGGCCGCCCGGGCGGCCGCCGAGATGCGGGAGCGCAGTGAGCGGGAGCTCAGCGCCCAGCACGCCCAGTTCGGCATCGCCCTCGACCACATGACCCAGGGGCTATGCCTGTACGATGGCGACGATCGGCTGATCGTGATGAACGACCGCTACGCGCAGATGCACGCGGTGCCGGCGTCCCTGCGCCGGCGGGGCACGCCGGTCGCCGCCCTGCTCGCCCATCTGAGCGCGGACGGCACGCGGGCGGAGCGGCTGGTGGCGGCCTGCGCCCGCATCGCCGCCGGCCGCCGTCCCGAGAGCTTCACCTGCGACCTCGCCGACGGCCGCGCCGTCGCCGTCGTGCACGTGCCGATCCCGGGGGGCGGCTGGATCTGCACCCACGAGGACGTGACCGAACGGCGCCGCGCGGAAGCCCGCATCGCCCACATGGCCGGCCATGACGGCCTGACCGGGCTGCCGAACCGCAGCCGGCTCCAGGAGCGGCTCGACGCCGCGCTGGCCGGCCGGGGCGCCGACGAGGCGGTGAGCGTGCTCTGCCTCGACCTCGACGGCTTCAAGGAGGTCAACGACACCTACGGCCATCCGGTCGGCGACGATCTGCTGCGCCTCGTGGCCCGGCGCCTGCAGGAGGCGGTTGGCGCCACCGCCCTCGTCGCGCGCCTCGGCGGCGACGAGTTCGCGGTCATGCGCTGCGCCCCCTCGCACCCGGCCGGGGTGGCGGCCTTGGCCGAGCGCATCGTCCGGCTCCTGCGGCAGCCGTTCGAGGTCCAGGGCCACGAGGTCGGCATCGGCACCTCGATCGGCCTCGCGCTGACGGAGGACGCCGCCACCACGACCGCCGAGCTGCTGCGCCGGGCCGATGTCGCGCTCTACCAGGCCAAGGCCGCGGGGCGGAACGGCTGGCGCTTCTTCGATCCCGCGATGGATGCGGACCTGCAGCGGCGCCGGCAGCTCGGCGCCGACCTGCGCTGCGCCCTCGCCGCGGGGCAGCTCGACCTCCACTACCAGCCGATCGTCGCCGCCGACGGGGCGGAGGTGCGGGCCTACGAGGCGCTGCTGCGCTGGCGCCACCCGCGCGAGGGCTTCGTCAGCCCGGGCGAGTTCATCCCGATCGCCGAGGCGACCGGGCAGATCCGCCGGCTTGGCGCCTGGGCCCTCGGCCGGGCCTGCATCGACGCCGCCAGCTGGCCGGCCGGGATCAAGGTCGCGGTGAACCTCTCGCCGGCGCAGTTCGTCGGCGATTCCCTCGTCGAGGAGGTCGCGCAGGCGCTGGCGGCGAGCGGCCTGCCGGCCGGGCGGCTCGAGCTCGAGATCACCGAATCGGTGCTGCTCCAGGACGACGAAGCCACCCTGACGGTCCTGCACCGCCTGCGCGCCCTCGGGGTCAGCACCGCGATGGACGATTTCGGCACCGGCTACTCGTCCCTGAGCTACCTGCGCCGCTTCCCCTTCGACAAGATCAAGATCGACCGCAGCTTCGTGGCGAGCCTCGGCAAAGGCGCCGGCGAGGAGGGCGCCAGCGACGAGATCGTCCGCGCCACGGTCGGCCTCGGCAAGGCGCTCGGCATGATCGTGCTGGCGGAGGGCGTCGAGACCGAGGCCCAGGCCGCGCTCCTGCGCGCGGTCGGCTGCGACGAGCTGCAGGGCTACCTGTTCGGCCGGCCCTGCCCGCTCGGGGACTTGCGCGCGGGCATGCCGGGAGGCGGGGCGGTCCGCCCGGTGCGGGCCGTGCCCGATGGGGCGCCTCGGCGCCGGTCGCACGGGTGATTTGCGGGGGACGGCGCGGAGCTGTGCCCGGCCCCCGCGTGAAACGATGTCGGGTGGCGCCTGCGTGCGGTGGACGAACGGGCCGTCGGCCCTCATCCTCCGCTCGCCTTCCGCGTCGCTGCGTTCATGCGGGAGAGGGTGACGGCCGGCTTATCCTGACCGAGCCGTGATGTCAGACATGCCGGCCCGGCATCCTATGGGGCCCGCCCTCACAATCCCCCATCCTGGAACCGGTACCAGGCCACCACCGCCGAGGCGTAGAGCCGGTGCAGCCCGTGCAGCGGCAGGGGCGTGATCGGGGTCGGGGCGATCGGCAGGGCGTCGCCGTCGCCGCCGGCGATGTACCGGGCGATCGCCTGGCCCATGCGGGTCTGGAGGCCGACGCCACGGCCCTGGCAGCCGATATCGATCAGCAGGCCGGGCTCGGGCGCGTGCAGGTGGGGCAGGTAGTCCCGGGTGACCGCGACCCGGCCGCACCAGCGATGGTCGAAGCCGATGCCGGCGAGCTGCGGGAACAGCTTCGGGACGATCCGCTCCAGATGCGCCCAGTCGGCGGCGCCCTTCGGCTCGCGGAACGGCCCGCGCCCGCCGAGCAGCAGCCGGCCGGTATGGTCGAGACGGAAATACAGCAGCAGCTTGCGGGTGTCGGACGAGACCTGGCCCTCGGGGAGGACGCTGCGGCGCAGGTTGTCCGAGAGCGGGGTCGTGGCGACCTGGAAGGAATTGGCCGCGATGATGGTCCGGCGGAGGTTCGGCCACAGCTCGCCCGAATAGCCGTTGGTGCAGAGCACCACCCGCTCGGTGGTCAGGCTCGGGCCCGATGCGGTCCGCACCGTCCAGGTCTCACCCTGGCGGGACAAGCCGGTCACCGGGGTGTCGGTGTGGATCCGGGCGCCGGCCGCGAGCGCCGCACGCGCGAGGCCGCGGGCGTAGGAGAGCGGCTGCACCGCGCCGCCGCGCCCGTCGAGCCAGCCGCCGCGATAGCGCTCGCTGCCGATCAGCCGGCCGGCCTCGTCCTTGTCGAGGAGGCGGGTCGGCGCCCCGCGCCGCGCCCATTGCTCGGCCCGCTTCTCGGCCTGGGCCAGCCCCTCGGCGGTGTGGGCGCCCTGGATCCAGCCGGTGCGGGTGTGGGGCACGTCCATCCGGTGCTTCGCGATCAGGTCGAACACCGCGTCGGCGGTGCCGGCCCCGAAGGCGGCGAGGCGCTCGCCGCGCTCGGGCCCGAACATCCGCACCAGTTCGTCGGGATCGTGCTTGAGGCCCGGGATCACCTGGCCGCCGTTGCGGCCCGACCCGCCGAAGCCGATCTCGCGCGCCTCCAGCACCACCGGCCTCAGCCCGGCTTCGGCGAGGTGGAGCGCCGTCGACAGGCCGCAGAAGCCGCCGCCGATCACCACCACGTCGGCCCGGCCGGACTCGGTCAGCGGCGCGGTCGCGGGCGCCGGCGACGCGGTGGTGGCCCAGAGGGCGGGCCCGAGGGGGAAGGGTTCGGTCATCGACGCACTCGTCACAGCGGGTTCAGCACCCGTCTCAGGAAATCCTGGGTGCGGGGCTGTTGCGGCCGGCCCAGCACCTCGCGGGCGGCGCCCTGCTCAACGATCACGCCGCCGTCGAGGAACAGCACCCGGTCGGCGACCTCGCGGGCAAAGCCCATCTCGTGGGTGACGACGACCATCGTCATGCCCTCCTCGGCGAGCTGACGCATCGTGCCCAGCACCTCGCCGACGAGCTCCGGATCGAGGGCCGAGGTCGGCTCGTCGAACAGGATCGCCTCGGGCCGCATCGCGAGCGCCCGGGCGATGGCAACCCGCTGCTGCTGGCCGCCGGAGAGCTGCGGCGGGTGCGCCGCCTCCTTGCCGGCGAGGCCGACCCGGGCGAGCAGCGCCCGGCCGCGCTCGGTCGCCTCCTTCCGGTCCTCGCCCTTCACGTAGATCGGCCCCTCGATGACGTTCTCGAGCGCCGTGCGGTGCGGGAACAGGTTGAAGCGCTGGAACACCATCGAGACCTCGACCCGGACGGCCCGGATCGAGCGGTCGGACCGGTCGACCGTGCGGCCATTCACCGTGATCGTGCCGGCATCGTAGGATTCGAGCCCGTTGATGCAGCGCAGCACCGTCGACTTGCCCGAGCCCGACGGCCCGATCACGCAGACCACCTCGCCCTTCGAGACCTGGGCGGTGATGCCCTTGAGGACGGCGAGCGCCCCGTAGGACTTGCGGACGTCGTCGAGCACGATCATCGCCGGCCCGCCTGCTTCTCGAAGTGGCGCACGATCAGGATCAGCGGCAGGCTCAGGGTCAGGTACATCAGGGCGACGAGGGTGAAGACGCTGGTGTTCTTGAACGTCGCCGAGGCGATGAGCTTGCCCTGGAGGGCGAGCTCCGCCACCGTGATGGTCGAGGCCTGCGAGGAATCCTTCAGCATCATGATCATCACGTTGCCGAAGGGCGGCAGGGCGGTGCGGAAGGCCTGCGGCAGCAGCACCCGCCGCATGGTCAGCCCCCAGCCCATGCCGATGGTCTGCGCCGCCTCGACCTGGCCCTTGTCGATCGCCTCGATGGCGGCGCGGAAGTTCTCGGCCTGGTAGGCCGAGTAGGCGAGGCCCAGGCCCAGCACGCCGGCCTGCACCGCCGTGAGCGATACCCCGTAATCCGGCAGCACGAAGTAGATGTAGAACAGCTGCACGATGATCGGGATGCCCCGGATCACGTTGATGAAGGTCGCGGCGAAGAACGAGAGGGCGCGCACGCCCGAGACCCGCATCATCGCCCAGACCAGGCCCAGGGCGGTCGAGACCACGAGCGAGCCCGCCGTGATCAGGACCGTCAGCCACACGCCCTGGAGCAGGATCGGAACGAACTCGCGGGCGTCGGCGAGAAAACTGTCCATGGGACGGCGCGTCCGGTCAGGACGGGTTCACGGAGGGCTGCAGGCCCCACTTCTCCAGGATCTTGGCGAGTTCCCCGCTCTCCTTGATCTTGGCAAGGCCGGCGTTGATCTTGGCGAGCAACGCCGTGTCGTCCTTGCGCACGCCGATGCCGACCGAGCCGACGACCACCGGCTTGTACGACGCGACCAGATGGGCGTTGGGGAAGTTGCCGCTCTTGAGGTTGTAGGCGATAATCGGCGCATCGGCGAACACCGCCTTGACCCGGCCGGCATTCACGTCCCGCAGCATGTCGGGGAAGGTGTCGTAGACCTTCACCTCGCCGAACTCGCCCGACTTCTTGAGCGCGTCGACGAAGGCGGTGCCGACCTGGGCGCCCACCGTCTCGCCCTTGAGGTCGGCAAACGCCGTGTAGGCCTTGGTGTCGGCCTTCGGCACCACCAGCCCCTCGCCGTAGGTGTAGACCGGGTCGGAGAACGCGATCACCTCCTTGCGCGGCGGCGTGATGAACATCGCGGCCGAGATCACGTCGATCTTCTTCGCCGTGAGCGCCGCGATCAGGGTCGAGAACTGGAACGGCTCGATCTGGACCGAGAAGCCCGCCTGCTTGCCGATGGCGGTGATCACGTCCACCATCACGCCCTGGATGGTGTTGGTCTTTGTGTCGAGGAAGGTGAAGGGGACGCCCGTCGGGGTTGAGCCGACCCGGACCGTCTCCTGCGCCAGGGCCGGGCGGGCCAGGCCTGAGCCCGCGAGCAGCACCAGGGCCGCGCCCGCGGCCAGAACCAGACGCCTCATCATCCTCTGCTCCCCCTGGAGGTGGTCCGCGGCGCGCCGCCCCAACCCGATAAATTTCATTGACATGAACATCAGGCCATAATTCGCTGCGTCACGCAATCAAATTTCATGCACATGAAACAGGCGGCAGACGGATCACCAAACGAGCAGGACGCGGCCGAGGCGATGACGGCCGGTCCCGCCGCCGACCGGGCGGTCGGGCAGCGCCTGCGCGGCTTGCGGCAGGCGCGCGGCCTGTCGCTGAAGGCGGTGGCGGGGCGGACCGGACTGTCGATCGGCTATCTCAGCCAGGTCGAGCGCGGCCTGTCCTCGCCGTCGCTGCGGGCGCTGACCCGGGTCGCCGACCTCCTCGGGGTCGGCCTCGGCGCCCTGTTCGGCGGGCCGGAGGAGCCGGCCGCCGACGGGATCGTCACCCGGGCCGGAGCGCGGGCGGCGCTCACCCTCTGGCGCGCCGGCATCACCAAGCAGTTGCTGACGCGGGGCGACGGCAGCCTGAGCCTGTTCCAGATGCAGCTCGCGCCGCTCGCCGGCACCGGCGACGAACCCCTGGTCCATGACGGCGAGGAGGCCGGGCTGGTGATGGAGGGCGCCCTCGTCCTCACGGTCGAGGGGGTGATGGCGGAGCTCGGGCCCGGCGACAGCTTCCGCTTCGCCAGCCGGCGCCCGCACCGCTACCGCAACCCGTCCCCCGACCGGCCGACCGTGGTCCTCTGGGTCAACGCCGTGCCGAAACCGTGACGCACCGGCGGAACCCCCCTCCCATGCAAGAATTCGCGCTCCGGTTTTACGATGTGTGAAGGACGCTCGGGGAGGGTGTCCGCCGACGGGACCGGAGCGGCATGATGACCAGGCAGAGCGGGTGCGGGCAGTGCAGGAGCGGCGAGCCGCTGCCCTTCGCCTTCACGATGGCGTTCCACCCGATCGTCGATGTCGCGACAGGCGGCGTGTGGGGTTACGAGGCGCTGGTGCGCGGCACCGAGGGCCAGGGGGCCGGATACATCCTCGGCCAAGTCAACGACGACAACCGCTACCGCTTCGACCAGGCCTGCCGCACCAAGGCGATCGAGCTGGCCGGCGGGTTGTTTCCGGCCGGCGACGTGCGGCTGTCGATCAACTTCCTGCCGAACGCGGTCTACGAGCCGGCGGCCTGCATCCGCGCCACCCTGGAGGCGGCGCGGCGGATCGGCTTCGCGCATCAGCGGATCATGTTCGAGTTCACCGAGAACGAGCGCATGACCGACGTGGCCCACGTCCAGCGCATCGTCGCCGATTACCGCCAGCGCGGCTTCCTCACCGCTCTGGACGATTTCGGCGCCGGCTATGCGGGCCTCGGCCTGCTGGCGCGGTTCCAGCCCGACCTGATCAAGCTCGACATGGAGCTGATCCGCGGCATCGCCGAGTCGCCGGCCCGGCAGGTGATCGTGTCGGGGGTGATCGGCATCGCCCGGGCGCTCGGCGTCGCGGTGATCGCGGAAGGCGTCGAGACGGCGGAGGAGCTCGCCGCCCTGCGCGAGGCCGGCATCACCCTGTTCCAGGGCTACCTGTTCGCCCGGCCGGCGGTGGCGGCTTTGCCGGAGCTGAGCCTGCCGGAGGCGCGGCGGGCGGCGTGACGCGGCAGGGCCGGTCGGTCTCGGCGCGGCGACCGGGGCCTTCACGGAGCGGTCCGTGTCCCGTCCGGTCGCCTGGCGATGCGGACGGTGCCTTGCCGGAGAGGACGGTGACGGGTCGGGCTTGGCGAATCCCCCGGGGCGGACCACCGTCCGGTCGGGCTGTTCGGCGACCGACGCCGTCGTGAGCGGCGCGGGCGTCCGCTTCGACCCGGTCGGACCGCCTTGTTCGAGACTTTGCTCAACCGCGTGCGCGAGAACGCGCCGCAGGCGCGTCGCTGCCTCGATTGAGGCCCCTCTGATACCGCCGCGCCTTCGAACGGGCGCCGGCGCTGATGCGCCGGATGCCTTGGCATCGACGTGTCGACGCCAAGGCGCGAGGGTATGAGACGGCGCTTGCCGTCGAGCGTCAGATCTCGGGTCGAGATCCGATCGGTTCGATCATGGAGAGGGCCGCTTTCGGCCGAAGCTGTGAAAAAATGCGGATGTCGTAGACAGATCTATTCTCGTACATCTTAGGAACCTGGCGGCATCTTTGCCGCCTTTCAGGGTGCTCGGAC
The DNA here is from genome assembly GCF_006151805.1 of Methylobacterium terricola. GTDB lineage: Bacteria > Pseudomonadota > Alphaproteobacteria > Rhizobiales > Beijerinckiaceae > Methylobacterium > Methylobacterium terricola. The sequence continues at coordinate 51,043 of NZ_VDDA01000030.1, forward strand.
GGCTGCTGCGCAGAGGATTGTTGTACACCTTCGGGTACGTCCGAGTTTTCACGCGGCCTGGGAATCAGTACGGGCCCCGGACGGTCCGCTTCTCGGCTCTCGATGAGGCCGAGGTCTGCAGCCGGTTGGGGGTTGCAGTCTGACGGCTTTAGGGCAGGATCGCGATCGAAGCAGACGTTGACCGCCCCATGGACAAGCATCGCAACGCCGACGAGGTGCGTGCCTTCCACGCGAGGCTTATGGCCGTCGCCAGCGGCTCCGATGATCCGCGGCTCGAACGTGCCTTCGAAATCGTTCCACGAGAGGCTTTTCTCGGTGCCGGGCCATGGAAGATCATGGTCAACGAGCGATACGTCGAAACACCGAGCGCCAATCCGATCTTCGTCTACCAGAACTGCCTCGTTGCCCTCGATGCCGCCAAGGGGATCAACAACGGCGAACCATTCCTGCACGCGCGCTGGATCGGAGCGGTCGCTCCAAAAAAGGGGGAGACCCTCGTCCACATTGGAGCGGGAGCCGGATATTATACCGCTCTCCTGTCGATGCTGGCCCTGCCGAACGGACGCGTGCACGCCTTCGAGATCGAACCGGCGCTGGCACGCCGCGCATTCGACAACCTCGCGCCGTTCGAGGGCGTGACTGTCGTGCAGGGGGATGCAACGGAACTGCCCCTGCCGGATTGCGACGTGATCTACGTCAATGCCGGCGTCGTCTCACCGCCCGGTCGGTGGTTGAAGGCGCTACGGCCCGGCGGGCGGATCGTCTTTCCTTGGCGCCCATCGAAGCAGCTAGTGCATTGACGCATTCAGAGGATTCACAGGGGGCATGAGGCATGCGAGTCTGAGGCATGGCTCAGACTGTCTGTGTGATCCCCAGCGCCGCCGACCTGACGCGCCTGTCCGCTATCGTCG
>NZ_VDDA01000031.1 GCF_006151805.1 Methylobacterium terricola
GGTGATCTGAACCCGATCCCATCTCGAACTCGGCCGTTAACCGCCCCAGCGCCTATGGTACTGTGTCTCAAGACACGGGAGAGTCGGTCACCGCCAGACCTGCCAAGCACGTCACGTTCCCTCGTCACGACCTCGACACGCAAGCCCGCCAGGATCATCCCTGGCGGGCTTCGTCGCGTTCAGGCCCTCGCCTCTCGCCGCTCCTCCTCACCGCCGGTTGGCCGTCCGTCGCGACCGGCGCTCGACCCGGCGCGTCGCGGTCTCCTTCAGGTGCTGCTCGATGGCGTCGTTCGCCTGGCCCCGCATGGTCCGGATCGCCTCGACGTCGTCGAACGTCTCGGGAAACCGCCGCGACAACCAGAGGTAAGCGCTCGCGAGCTTGACCGTACGCTCCTGGTAGTCGAGTTCGCCGTGGAGGTTCGCCCGCAGGGCCGGGACCCCGGCGCCCGCGGCGCGGGCCTGGGTCCAGCGCTCCAGAACCGCCATGGCGACGTCGTCCCGCCGATCCACCGGGCAGACCGAGAAGACGAATTTTTCGTGGATCGGCAGGCGGGCGCGGTCGACGAGGCGCGCCACCTCCAGGATCTCCTCGAGCGCCGAGGGCTGGAACGGCGAGCCGGCATAGAAGGTGGCGCGGGCAAAATGGCCCAACACCTCGCGCAGGCTGTCGGTGCCCATCTCCTCGGCGACCGAGGTGATCGCCATGAGGTCGGGCCGGACGAAGAACCGGGTATCGGCGGCCGGGGCCGTCGGCGCGCCGCCGAGCGCGGTGCGCAACGGTGCGATGCCGGTCTCCTCGCTGGCCGCGACGTAGCCGACCTCGTGATGACCGAAGCGTCCGGCTCGGCCAGCGATCTGCCGGATCTCCGAATTGGTCAGCGCCCGCTCGCCCACGCCGTCATACTTGCGCACCGCCGAGAACACGATGCGCTTCAGCGGCCCGAGATTCAGGCCCATGCCGATCGCGTCGGTGGTCACCAGCACGTCGGCCTCGCCGCCGCGGAAGCGCGCGGCCTCCGCCCGGCGCACCTCCGGCGAGAGCGCGCCGTAGATGGTGGCGACGCGGTGGCCGGCCGCGACCAGGATCTCGCGGTTCTCGTGCACGGCCCGGCGCGAGAACGCGACGACGGCGTCGCCGGGCTCGACCTTCTCCAGAGGGACGGGCGCGTCGAGCAGCACCAGCGGCGTCTTGCGCTCGAAGGGAACGACCTCCAGCGACTCGCCCGCGGCCTCGGCGGCCCGCCGCACGTAGGCGAGCGCGTCGTCCGAGCCGCAGACGATGACGGTCTTCGCCGGCACGCCGAACAGCGCGTTGGTCCAGGCCCAGCCGCGATCCGGATCGGCGAGCATCTGGATCTCGTCGATCACCGCGACGTCGACCGGGCGCGTCAGGTCCGCGGTCTCGATCGTGCGGGCGGTGTGGGTCGGGCGCACCTCGCCCAGAACCTCCTCGCCGGTGACCATGCCGGCCTGCAGGCCGCGCTCCTGCAAGGCCTCGTAGTTCTCCAGCGCCAGGAGGCGCAAGGGAGCGAGGTAGGTGCCGGTGGGAGCCTCGGTCAGCGCCTTCAGGGCGGCGTAGGTCTTGCCCGAATTGGTCGGCCCCATATGGAACACGATGCGCCGGTTGAGCCGACGCGCCGCGGTGAATTTCTCGATATAGGCGCCGAAGCCGACCCGGTCCTGCAACCGCCGCAGCCGTGAATCCTGGCGCGCCACGACCCGCGCCCGCTTGCGCACGGGGGTGAGGGTCTGGAACAGCGAGGTGCCGAGATCGTCCCGGAGGACGAAGGGCCGGGAGCGGAGCGAGCGGTCGAGTTGCGCGATATAGGCCGAGGCATCGGCGCCGACCTCGCGCAGGTCGAGGCGGACCTGGTCGCGGAGGCGGTCCACCGGCCGGCGCAGGGCCTCGGTGGTGCGGGACGCGACCTGCGCGACGGCCTCCCGCAACTCGTCGAGCCGCCAGCGCGGGTCGTTGCGGTGGGCCATGCCGCGCAGGAGGCCGGCGACGATCGTGTCCGGCGGGGCATCGACCCGCAATTCCAGCCGGCCGTCGTCGAGGAGCGGGATCGCGACGCGGATGGTCCAGTCGACGGTGTGGCCACCCGAGACCGCGGACCGCAAAGCCGGTACGGTCCGCCGCAGGGCCTCGACCCCGGTCTCGGCGAAGGCGCGGTTGGCCTTCATCGCCCGCAGGGCGCGCGCGACCCGGGCGTCGTCGGTCTCGCCGTTGAACTCCGGCAGGCCGAGCTGGACCCGCAGGGCCTCCAGGTCGACCGAGCGGGGCGGCTGCCCGAGGCGGGCGACGATCTCGCCCAGGATCTCGGTCGTGGGTTGGACGCGCCTGCGTGCCACCAATATGCTCCTTCCCCGCTGCCGGTGCCCGGGCCTCCCGACAGCGTCGAGAGTACCATGGGCTCATCACCGACATCTATGCGGGCGGGCCCCGACGAACAGGGCGGAGCACCGGGATCGACCCGCGGCGGATCGGGTCGAACGACCCGGCAGCGGCGTGCGCACGATCGTCGTGGCGCGGCGCGGCGCCGCTCAGGGCAGAGGCAGGCCGTTGCTGCGGTAAAGCTCGCGGATGACGGCGCTGTGGTCGAGGTCGCCGTCCCCATGCGCGACCATGTCCGAGAACATCCGGTCGACCAGGGACAGGACGGGGAGCGTCAGGCCGAGCGTTGCGGCGTGGGCGAGCGCCGTTCCGGTATCCTTGACCTGGTACTTGGCCGGACCGCCCGGTGCGAAATCGCGCTCGATCATCCGCAGGGCGTGCTGCGTGAGGATCGTCGAATCGGCAAAGCCGCCGAGCAGCGCCTCGCGGACCTTGGCCGGATCGGCCCCGCCGCGGGCGACAAAGGTGATCGCCTCGGCCACCGTGACGATCGTCGAGGCGACGATGGCCTGGTTGGCGAGCTTGGCAAGCTGCCCGCAGCCCGCCGGCCCGACATGGGTCGGGCGGCCCATCGCGGCGAGCAGCGGCTCGGCCCGGCCGAACGCCTCGGGGCTGCCGCCGGCCATGATCGCGAGCGTGCCGGCGACCGCGCCCCGCTCGCCGCCCGAGACCGGTGCATCGACGTAGTGGAGACCGGCCTCCTCCGCGGCAGCGGCCTGGCTTTGCGCGGTCTCGACCGGGATCGAGCTCATCACCACCAGCAGGCTGCCGGGCGCCATCGCGGCGAGCGCACCGGACGACCCGAGCAGGATCTCGTCGCAAACCGGGCCGGAGCTCAGCATGCAGATGACCGCGTCGGCGCCCCGCGCCGCCTCGGCCGGATCGGTCGCGAGGCTCGCCCCCGCCTTCGCGACGGCGGCGGCCTTACCGGGCGAGCGGTTCCAGACCCGCACGGCGTGGCCGGCCCGGCACAGGTGGCGCGCCATCGGGGCGCCCATGATGCCGGTGCCGAGGAAGCCGACCGTCAGGGGGGCCATCACTGCGGCTCTGCCCCGGACAGGGTGCGGGCGAGGAAGCGCACCGGCCGCTCCTCCGCGATCAGGGCCGGGAAGCCGTCCCGGAACCGGGCGAGGTGCGGGGTTTCGAGATGGGCGTCGAAGGCGGCGCGGTCGTCGTAGACCTCGTAGAACACGACAGCCTGCGGGTCGCTCTCGCTCACCGCGACGTCGAAGGCGCGGCAGCCGGGCTCGTCGGCCACCGAGGAGCGGGCATCGTCGTGGGCGAGGGCGAGGAAGGCGTCGAGAGAGCCGGGCTTCACCCGGAACTCGGCGATGACCACGAAGGGCCGGGAGGAGGATGGCATGGCGGGACTCGCGGTACGGAGACAGAGGGACGAACAGGGAGCGGCGCCGGCCCCTCCGGCGCCGCTCCCGTCCTGCGTCAGGCCGCCTGCGGCGCCGCCATCTGCCGGGTCGTGTCCTCCATCTGGCGGCGCAGGGCCACCACGTCGAGGTCGGCCACGAGCTCGACATCGTCGACGCTGACGATCGTGTCGCGGGCGACCGGGCGCTTGAGCTTGACGTTGTGGGCGAGACCGATCGGCAGCGCGCCGAGGGCCAGGCTCTTCGAGGCGGGAATCGCGTTCGCCCACACCGCGTAGCCGCCCTCGCCGTCGAGCATCTCGCCGGGCTTCAGGTCGCGCTTGGCGGTCGCGACGGCGTCGCCGCGGAACTCCTTCGAGCAGCCGGTCGGCTCGTTGCGCAACACGGCCGACAGCACGCTGACGCTGGTCTCAAGGCCGATCATGTGGAACGGACGCCACATCGAGCCGTACCAGCCCGACGGATCGGTGAGCAGGCCGTACTGCTTGAAGCAGGCCTTGGTGTACTCGCTCGTCGCCTTGAAGGTGACGAACACGCCGTAGCGGATGTTGTTGAACACCTCGCGCCCGTCCGGCTCCTGGCTCGCCGCGATGTCGACGAGGCCCGAGCGCGGCAGCCGCCCGCCGTCGCTCACCGGGCGAAAGACCCGGGCGAGGTCCTGCAGGCCGGTCGGCGGGAAGGCGAGGCCGTCATCGGGGCAGTCGAGCCCGGTGCCGTTGGCCACCGCCGCCATCTCGATCGCCGCCTTGGTGCCGTCGGTGAACGAGTTGTACATCTTCGGGTTGAAGTCGCCCTTCTTCACCTCTTCCTCGGACCAGCCGAAGAAGCCCCACACCGTGTCGGGGGTGGAGTAGCGGTAGCGCGGCTCGAAGTTCATGCCTTTGCCGGCCGAGGTCAGCTCGAAGCCGCAGGACCGGGCCCAGTCGACCAGCTCGCAGATGATCGCCGGCTGGTCGCCATAGGCCATCGAGTAGACGACGCCCTGGCGGCGCGCCCGCTCGGCGAGCAGCGGGCCGCACAGCACGTCGGCCTCGACGTTGACCATCACGACGTGCTTGCGGGCGTCGATCGCCTGGATGGCGTGGCGGATGCCGGCGATCGGGTGGCCGGTCGCCTCGATGATGCATTCGATCTCGTCGCAGGCGGCCAGCGCACCGGCATCGTCGGTGACGAAGGTGCGGCCGCTCTTGACCGCATCACCCATCGAGGTCGCGGCGTAGCGCTCCTCGGGCCAGTCGACGCGGGCGAGCGAGGCGCGGGCGCGGCCGACATCGAGGTCGGCGACGGCGACGACGTGCATCCCCTCGATGCGCTGGGCCTGGGCCAGCACCATCGAGCCGAACTTGCCGGCGCCGATCAGCCCGACGCGGACCGGGCGGCCGGCCGAGGCGCGGGCGAGGAGCAGGGTGGAGAGGTTCATGGGTTTCCTCCGGCAGGTCTCTTCTTGGGCCGACCGGTCTCTCGCCGCAGCTTCCTCTCGGGAAGGGCGGGGCCGGTTTCGGCGTGGCCTCGTCGGCCCGAGCGGCCCGGCGAGGTCTGACCTGCAAACGCTAGAAGCCGGATCCGTGAAGGACAATCCAGATTTCCGAGCCGACCGTGAAGCCTGCCTAAAGCGTCGCGCCGGCCTGCTCCGCAGCACCGTCCCGCTCGGCAGCACCGTCCCGCTCGGCGGTCCAGGCGTCGCGCTCGCGGCGGATCCAGTCGAGGAAGGCGCGCACCTTGCGCTGGCGCAGGTAATCGGGCGGGCACGTCACCCACTGGGTCACGAGGGTGATCCGCGGCGGCGAGGCGAGCGGGCAGGCGACGCGGCCGGCCCGCAGGTCGCCCCAGAGCATCAGGTCGCTCTCGAGGGCGATGCCGAGGCCGCCGGCGGCGGCGTCGATCGCCATGTGGGTGCGGTCGAACAGGAGGCGGCGCCAGCGCGAGGCCGGCACCACCCCGGCAAGCTTGAACCAGTGCGCCCACTGCACCTGCGACTTGACCGAGTGGATCAGCAGGTGGCGGGGCAGATCCTCCACCGCGAGGCTACCGGGAGCCGCGAAGGAGGGGGCGCAGACGGGTCGAAAGCTCTCCTCCACCAGCCCCTCGGCGAAGAGGCCGGGCCAGCCGCCGGTGCCGTGGCGGATCTCGATGTCGACGCTCTCCTTCAGGAACGCCGTCGGCTCGTTGGTGCCGTCGAGGCGCAACTCGATGTCGGGATGCGCCTTGAGGAAGCCGGCGAGGCGCGGCAGCAGCCACTTGGTCGACAGGCTCGGCGTCGCCCGCACGGTCAGCGTCGTCACCGAGCGGAAGCCCTGGATGCGCTGCGTCGCCTCCATGATCCGGTCGATCTCGGCGCCGATCATCTCGAAATAGCGCTCGCCGGCCTCGGTCAGCACGACGTTGCGGCCGGCCTTGCCGATCAGCGCGGTGCCGAGGCTGACCTCCAGCGCCTGGACCTGCTGGCTCACCGCCGAGGGCGTGACGCCGAGATCCTCCGCCGCCCGGGTGATGCTGCCGGAGCGGGCGACGGCGTGAAAGACCGTGATGGCGCGAAGCGGGACCGACATGGGGACAGTTTAGCGGCGCTTCACGGATGCGCAAATAATCTGGATTGTCCTACATGGACGCCCCTCCGTAGTGTCGGCACCCAGCGAGACGAGACGCCCCGGCAACAGGGGCGCCGCATGGGGAGGATGACGAGCGCCGACCTCGCGCCTTCCTTCCGTCTCGGACTGAACGATGCCGCACCGCGAGCCCCGCGGATGCCGGCGCGCCGGAGGAAGCCCATGACGTCCAAACCCGAATCCGGGCCCTCGCGCCGCCTGTTCCTGGCCGGCGCCGCAGCGATGCCCCTCGTCGCGATCCGAACAGGGCCGGCGCGCGCCGCGGAATTCAACTACAAGCTCGCCACCGGCCAGTCCCTGACCCAGCCGATCAACGCCCGGCTCGACCAGGCCTGCCAGCGCATCCGCGAGGCCTCCGGCGGGCGGATGGAGCTGAAGTTCTTCCCGGCGAGCCAGCTCGGCTCCGACACGGACCTGATCACCCAGGTCCGCACCGGCGGGATCGAGTTCCTCAACATCGCCGGCTCGGTGATCTCGACCGTGGCCTCGGGCGCGGCGATCACCAATGTCGGTTTCGCCTTCTCCGATTACGACCAAGTCTGGCGCGGGGTCGACGGGCCGATCGGCCAGTACGTCCGCAGCCAGGTCGAGAAGGCCGGCCTCCTCATCGCCGCCAAGGCCGCCGACAACAGCTTCCGGCAGATCACCTCGAACGCCAGGCCGATCAAGACGCCAGAGGATCTCAAGGGCTACCGCATCCGCGTGCCGGTGGCGCCGATCTTCACCTCGCTGTTCTCCAGCCTCGGAGCCAGCCCGACCTCGATCAACTTCAACGAGCTCTACACCGCCTTGCAGACCCGGCTGGTCGACGGCCAGGAGAACGGCCTCGTGGCGATCGAGTCCGGCAAGCTCTACGAGGTGCAGAAATACGTCTCCGAGACCAACCACATCTGGGACCCCTTCTGGATCGTCGCCAACCGGCGTGCCTTCGGGAAGCTGCCCGAGCCGCTGCAGGAGATCGTCCGGCGCGAGCTCGACCGCGCCGCGGCCGAGCAGCGCGACGACGTCGTGCGCCTCAACGGTACGCTCAAGACCCAGCTCACCGCCCGCGGCCTGGTCTTCGAGACTGCCGACAAGGCGGCCTTCCGCAAGGCCCTGACCCAGGCCGGCTTCTACCGCGACTGGAAGGACAAATTCGGCCCCGAGGCCTGGAAGGCGCTCGAAGCCGTGACCGGGGGGCTGGCATGAGCGTGCTCGCAGAGCCTCACCCCCACCCGGCCGCCCTCTCCTCCGACTGGCTCTCCGCGGCCGAGCGGGCGTTGCGCCTCGTCGTCGAGGTGCCGGCGGCGATCCTCGTCGCCGCCGAGGCGGCGATCCTGTTCGCCGGCATCGTCTCGCGGGCCATCGGCCACTCGATCATCTGGAGCGACGAGCTCGCCTCGATCCTGTTCCTCTGGCTCGCGATGCTCGGCAGCGTCGTGGCGGTGCAGCGGGGCGAGCACATGCGGCTGACCTTCGTGGTCGGCGCGCTGTCGCCGCGCGCCCGGGCCTGGTGCGAGGCGCTCGCCGTCGGCACCGTCTTCGCCTTCCTGGCGCTGCTGATGCACGCGGCCTACGACTACACCGAGGACCAGTCCTTCGTGGAGACGCCGGCGCTCGGCTGGTCGGGCACCGTGCGGGCGCTCGCCGTGCCGGTCGGCTTCGTGCTGGCGCTGCTCGCCTGCTCCCTGCGTCTCGCCCGCCACCGCCCGGCCGACCTCCTCGGCGTCGGCGCCGTGCTGCTCGGCGTCGTGGCGCTTCTCGCGGTCGGGGCGCCGGTGCTCACCGGCATGGGCAACTGGGCGCTCCTGGTGTTCTTCGTCGGGCTGCTCGGGATCGGGATCCTCGCCGGCGTGCCGATCGCGTTCTCGTTCGCGCTCGCCACCTCGGCCTACCTGCTCACCACCACCTCCACCCCGCTCACCATCGTGGTCGGGCGGATGGACGAGGGGATGAGCAGCCTGATCCTGCTGGCGATTCCCCTCTTCGTACTGCTCGGCCAGCTCGTCGACGCGACCGGGATGGCCCGGGTGATGGTGGCGTTCCTGGCCTCGCTGCTGGGCCACGTGAAGGCCGGGATGTCCTACGTGCTGCTCGGCGCGATGCTGCTGGTCTCGGGGATTTCCGGCTCGAAGACCGCCGACATGTCGGCGGTGGCCCCGGTGCTGTTTCCCGAGATGCGCAAGCGCGGGATGAAGGACGGCGAACTCCTGTCGATCCTCGCCGCCTCGGGGGCGATGAGCGAGACGATCCCGCCCTCCATCGTGCTGATCGCCATCGCCTCCGCCACGGGCGTGTCGATCGCCGCCCTGTTCACCGCCGGGATCCTGCCGGCCCTGGTGCTCGCCCTGGTGCTGGCGGTGGTCGCCCGCTACCGCGCCGGGCGCGAGGAGGACGCGGTCGCGATCCCGCGCGCCCCGCTGTCGGTGGTCGGCAAGACCCTGCTCGTCGCGCTGCCGGCCCTGCTGCTGCCGTTCCTGATCCGCACGGCGGTGGTCGAGGGCGTGGCGACCGCCACCGAGGTCTCGACGATCGGCATCGCCTACTCGCTGGTGCTGGGGCTGGTGATCTATCGCGGCGGGCTCAAGCGCGCCGAGATCATCCCGATGCTGGCGCGGACCGCCTCGCTGTCGGGGGCGATCCTGTTCATCGTGGGGGCTGCGAGCGCGATGGCCTGGGCGCTGACCCAGTCGGGCTTCTCGCACGACCTCGCCCGGGCGATGGCGGCGGTGCCCGGCGGCAAGACCGGGTTCCTGCTGATCTCGGTGGTGGCCTTCATCGTGCTCGGCAGCCTGCTCGAAGGCATCCCGGCGATCGTGCTGTTCGGCCCGCTGCTGTTCCCGATCGCGCACCAGTTCGGGATCCATGAGGTCCACTACAGCATGATCGTGATCCTGGCGATGGGACTGGGCCTGTTCGCCCCGCCCTTCGGCCTCTGCTACTACGCCGCCTGCATCATCGGCGGGGTGGCGCCCGAGGCCGGGATGCGGCGGATCTGGATCTATCTCGGCGCGCTGTTCGTCGGCCTTCTGGTGCTCACCTTCGTGCCGTGGTTCTCGATCGGGTTCTTGTGAGCGGGGAGCGCGCCGCGCGCGGGCGGCGGAGCCGTCCCATCGTGACGGAGGGGGGAAGGCTCCGCTGCGCGGCCCCGGAATGACGAGGAGAATGACGAGGAGAGAGTGAAGACCGTCGGTGGAGCCAGGCCCTCGATGTCGCCTCCCGGAAGGATGCCTCCGGGAGGCGTTTTCATGCACGCTGCACGCTCGCCGACCTTCCTCGACCTTGCGCGGCGACCGGGCAACGCGACGCCTCCCCCACCCTTGCCGCCCCGATCGTCACGCCTCCGCTCCCTCGCCAACCCGCGTCGCCCCGGCTCAAGCGAATGTCGCTGACGCGGCAGCGGCAGGGCGGCCGGGCGGGGATAGTCGGTCTCGCTCGATACGGCTTTGCGAGGCCCCATGCTCGACGTGACGCCCACTCCGCTGCAACGCCTCCTGCGTGAGCGTCGCCCCGGCTACACCCTGGCGGCGCCGTTCTATCTCAGCCCCGAGATCTTCGAGGCCGATATGGAGGTCATCTTCGGCCGTCACTGGATCTATGTCGGCGTGGAGCCCGATGTGCCGGAGGCCGGCGACGTGATGGTCGTCGACATCGGCAAGACCTCGGTGGCGATCGTGCGCGACGACGACAACGAGATCCGCGCCTTCCACAACGTCTGCCGCCACCGCGGCGCCCGGCTCGTCCACGACGAGAAGACGACCGTCGGCAACCTCGTCTGCCGCTACCATTCCTGGACCTACGACCTCACCGGCAACCTGATCCATGCCGAGCATATGGGCCCGGACTTCAAGACGGGCTGCCACGGCCTCAAGCCCGTGCACATCCGCTCCCTCGAAGGCCTGCTGTTCATCTGCCTCGCCGACGAGGCACCGAGCGACTTCGACGAGATGGTGACCCGGCTCGGCCCCTACATCGCGCCCCACAACGTGCGCGAGACCAAGATCGCGTTCCAGAAGGACATCATCGAGCCGGGCAACTGGAAGCTCACGATGGAGAACAACCGCGAGTGCTATCACTGCGGGGCGAACCATCCCGAACTGACCGTGCCGCTCTTCGCCTACGGCTTCGGCTTCGCGCCGGAGGAGATGGGCGAGCACGACCGCGCTGAAGCCGAGCGCTACGGCTGCCTGCTCAAGACCCGGCACGGCGAGTGGGAGGCGGAAGGCCTGCCGTCGCGGGAGATCGACGAACTCGACACGATGGTGACGGGCTTCCGCACCGAGCGCCTGCCCCTCGACGGCGAGGGCGAGTCGCACACCCTCGACACCAAGGCCGCCTGCAGGAAGCTGCTCGGCGACTTGACGAATGCCAAGCTCGGCGGCCTCTCGGTCTGGACCCAGCCGAATTCCTGGCACCACTTCCTCGGCGACCACATCGTCACCTTCTCGGTGCTGCCGCTCGACGCCGGGCGCTCGCTCCTGCGCACCAAGTGGCTCGTCCACAAGGACGCGGTCGAGGGCGTCGATTACGACCTCGCCAACCTGATCGGCGTCTGGGACGCCACCAACGACCAGGACAGCGAGCTCGTCGGCATCTGCCAGCAGGGCATCGCCAGCCCGGCCTACGAGCCCGGTCCCTACTCGCCGAACACCGAGATGCTCGTCGAGAAGTTCTGCAACTGGTATGTCGGCCGCATGGCCGCGCATCTGGGGCGCTAGAGCCATGACGTCGACCTCCACCGAGCCGGCCGCCACCCGCCTCGCGGCCACCGCGTCCTGGGATGCGGAGGCCGACGACGCCCTGGTCTGCCTCGCCGTCCGCGACGAGACGCACGACGTGAAGACCTTCGTGCTGGCGCCCGCCGAGCCCCGGCGCTTCGCCTACGCGCCGGGCCAGTTCCTGACCTTCTCGTTCGAGATCGGGGCTGAGACGATCCATCGCTGCTACACCATCTCGTCGGCGCCGACCCGGCCGCACGCCCTGTCGATCACCGTCAAGCGGGTGCCCGGCGGCCCGGTCTCGAACTGGCTGCACGACACGCTCAAGGCCGGCGACACCGTGCGGGCGCTCGGGCCGATGGGCGACTTCTCCTGCTTCACCCATCCGGCCCAAAAGTACCTCCTGCTCTCGGGCGGCAGCGGCGTGACGCCGATGATGGCGATGGCGCGCACCTTCCACGACCTCGGCCAAGCCCGCGACGTCGCCTTCGTCCACTCCGCCCGCAGCCCGGCCGACATCGTGTTCCGCGGCGAACTCGAGACGATGGCCCGGCTCGACCCGTCCTTCCGCTTCCAGGCGATCTGCGAGGCCGACGGACTGGGCGAGGCGTGGACCGGTCCCAAGGGCCGCCTGTCCCTCGACATCCTCACCCAGGCGGTGCCGGATTTCCGCGAGCGCGAGGTCTTCGTCTGCGGGCCGAAGCCGTACATGGACGCCGTGCGACTGATGCTGCGCGATGCCGGCTACGACATGGCCCGGTACCACGAGGAGAGCTTCGATTTCGGCGCCCTGCCGGAGGCCGAGCAGCAGGCGGCGGCGGAAGCCGGCCGGGCGCTGGATGCCGAAACCTTGGCCGAGGCCGACGCCGCACCTGCCGTGCGGACCTTCCGGGTCGAGTTCGCCAAGACCCGCCGGGCGCTCGATTGCCCGGAGGACTCGACCGTACTCGACGCCGCCCGCAAGGCCGGGATCCGGCTGCCCTCGTCCTGCGCCAAGGGCCTGTGCGGCACCTGCAAGTCGAAGGTCACCAAGGGCACCGTCGCGATGACCCATGCCGGCGGCATCCGCCAGCGCGAGATCGATGCCGGCATGGCGCTGCTGTGCTGCTCGAAGCCGACGAGCGACCTCGTCGTCGAGCGCTGACGGCCCATCCGTTCTCGTCTTTCAGAATCCTGGCCCCATTCCCCCGGTCCCTTGCCTTCGGGAGTCGTCCCGTGATCGCCAATGCCGACGCGCTCTTGAAGCCGCTGACCATCAAGGGCCTCACCATCCGCAACCGGGTGATGTCGACGAGCCACGCGCCGGGCTACGGCCGCGACGGCAAGCCCCAGGAGCGCTACCAGCTCTACCACGCCGAGAAGGCGAAGGGCGGCATCGGGCTCACCATGTTCGGCGGCTCGTCCTCGGTCGCTCCCGACAGCCCGGCCGCACCGTGGAACCAGATCTCGGTCGCCGACGATTCGGTGATCCCGTATTTCCGGCAGTTCTCGGACCGGGTCCACGCCCATGGGGCCAAGCTGATGATTCAGCTCACCCATATGGGCCGGCGCACCAAGTGGGACACCGAGCACTGGCTGCCGACGATCTCGCCCTCGCCCCGGCGCGAGCCGGCCTCCCGCACCGTCCCGAAGGAGATGGAAGAGGAGGACATCGCCCGGGTGGTGAAGGGCTTCGCCGAGGCCGCGCGCCGCTGCCGCGAGGGCGGGCTCGACGGCTGCGAGGTCTCGGCGGCGCATGGCCACCTGATCGACCAGTTCTGGTCGCCGAGCGTCAACCAGCGCACCGACAAGTACGGCGGCAGCCTGGAGAACCGGATGCGCTTCGGCATCGAGGTGCTGGAGGCGATGCGGGCAGCGGCCGGCGACGACTACGTCATCGGCATCCGCATGTCCGGCGACGAGATGATCGCCGACGGTCTCAGCCAGGAGGACTGCCTGACGATCGCGACCGAGTACGCCAGGCGCGGCCTCGTCGATTTCCTCAACGTGCTCGGCGGCCAGGCGCGCGACCACATCGCCCACGCGATCTCGCTGCCGAACATGTCGTTCCCGGTCGCCCCCTTCCTGTTCCTGCCGAGCGCGATCAAGCGCGAGGTCGACGTGCCGGTCTTCCACGCCCAGCGCGTCACCGACCTGGCGACGGCGGCCCGAGCGGTCGCGGAGGGCCACGTCGACATGGTGGCGATGACCCGCGCCCATATCGCCGACCCGCATCTGGTGCGGAAGCTCTCCGAGGGCCGGGCCGACGACATCCGCCAATGCGTCGGCGCCGGCTACTGCATCGACCGGATCTATGTCGGCGGCGACGCGCTCTGCATCCAGAACGCCGCCACCGGCCGCGAGGCGACGATGCCGCACGAGATCCGCAAGGCGGATCTGCGCCGGCGCGTCGTGGTGATCGGCGCCGGGCCGGGCGGGCTCGAGGCGGCCCGGGTCTGCGCCGAGCGCGGCCACGCGGTGGTGCTGTTCGAGAAGAGCGCCGTCGCCGGCGGCCAGATCGGGCTTGCCGCGAAGGCCGGCTGGCGCGAGGCGATGTCGGGCATCCCGCGCTGGCTCGTGGCGCAGGTGACGAAGCTCGGGGTGGACCTGCGGCTCAACACCGAGGCGACCGAGGCGGCGGTGCTGGCGGAGACGCCCGACGTCGTCATCGTGGCGACCGGCGGCATGCCGTCCCGCGGCCATGCCAAGGGCGCCGAACAGCACGCCGTCACCACCGCCGAGGTGCTGTCGGGCGCGGTCGAGCCGACCGGCTCGGTGCTGCTCTACGACGAGATGGGGCAGCACAACGCCTCGTCCGTCGCCGAGCTGCTCGCCAAGCGCGGCTGCCTCGTCGAGGTCGCCACCCACGACCGCATGGTGGCGGAGGAGGTCGGCACCACCAACCAGCCGATCCACCTGCGCGAGCTCTACAAGCTCGGCGTCGTGATGACGCCGAACATGGAGCTGATCGAGATCTACCCCGAGGGCAACCGCTTCGTCGCAGCGCTCCGCAACACCATGACGGATGCCGAGGAGGAGCGGGTCGTCGACCGCATCGTGGTCGATCACGGCACGCTGCCGGTCGATCGTCTCTACCGCGCGCTGAAGGCGGGCTCCGTCAATCGCGGCCAGACCGACCAGGACGCGATGCTGCGCGGCGAGCCCCAGCCCTACGACCTGTCGAAGGGCTACGCCCTCTACCGCGTCGGCGACGCGGTCGCCGGCCGCAACATCCACGCGGCGATCTATGATGCCTTGAGGTTGTGCAAGGACATCTGAGTCCTGTGAGCCGATCGAACGCGGGCAGCGCGCCGCCCAACCCTCCCCCCATGGAACTCGGGCTTGCCCGAGTTCCGCATCCACGCGCCCAAGTCGGGCATGCCCGACTTGGGTCGGGGGAGGGTGGCGAGCGGAGCGAGCGCAGCGGGACGAAGTCCCGCCGAGAGCGGCAGCGCGACGCTGATCCTGCGGGCGCCCGTCATGGAGGTCGCGACCTTTCCGGAAGCGGGTTCCCCCTCTCCCGCCCCACTCCGTGGGGCGCCCTCCCCCGCGGAAGGGGGAGGGTTGGCGCGGTGCTGCCCGCAGGCCTGAATTCCATCGTATCGCCAAGCCCCTAGGCCCGCCGTCATGACCAGCTTCATGCCCCTGACCACGGTGTTTCCCGGCCTCGTCTGGACGATGGCGGCCCTGGCCCTCGTCCAGGCCTCCCGGCGCGCGTCCCTCTGGCGGGTCGGTGCCGCGGCGCCGGTGGCCTGGCTCCACGGCCTCGCCCGGCTGCCGCGCCGCTACCTCGTCGACGTCCACCACGTCGTGGCGCGCGATCCTCACGCCTCCCGCATGCACGCCGTCGTGGCCGGCGGGCTCCTCGCCGCCTCGCTGCTCACGGCCCTGGCGATCCTGCCGCCGCTCGCCGGCTCCCGGGCCTACTGGCTCCTGGTGACGCTGGCCTTCGCGGTGACGGCGGCCGGCTCGCTCCTCGTCGGCGCGCGGCGCTACCCCGTCAAGCAGAAGCGCCTCTCGGCCGGGCGCTTCCAGATCCTGCCGGTCCTGCTCCTCGCCTACGCGGTCGGCGGCACGCTCACCGCCCTGCTGCTGGCCCTCGGCGCCGGCGGGATCGCCCTCCCCTTCGCCCTGCTGGCGGCGGCCGGGGGCCTCGGCCTCGCCTTCGAGGTACGGCAGGGGCCGATGCGCCACGCCGTGGCCGGCGCGCTCCACCTCGCCGCACATCCCCGGCCCGGCCGGTTCGAGGGCCGGCCCGACACCGCGCTCCAGCCCCTCGACCTCGACGCACCCCGCCTCGGCGCCGCGATGCCGGCGGACTTCACCTGGAACCGGCTCCTCTCCTACGATGCCTGCGTGAGTTGCGGGCGCTGCGAGACCGCCTGCCCGGCCTTCGCCGCCGGCCAGCCGCTCAACCCGAAGCGGCTGATCCAGGACCTCGTCGCGGGCCTCAACCCCGCCGAGCCGCCTTACGCCGGCACTTCCTATCCCGGCGGCCGCGCGGCGGAGGGGCCGCGCGGCCCCCTCGCCCGGCTGATCGGGCCGGATGCGCGCATCCACCCGGATACGCTGTGGTCCTGCACCACCTGCCGGGCCTGCGTCGAGGAATGCCCGATGATGATCGAGCATGTCGACGCGGTGGTGTCGTTGCGCCGCTACCAGACGCTGGAGCGCGGCGCGCTGCCCGAGAAGGCGATCGGCCCGGTGACCGAGCTGCGCCAGGCCGGCGATCCGGGTGGTCGCCCGCTCGCCGCCCGTACCGACTTCGCCGCCGGTCTCGACCTGCCGCTGATGGCCGACCGGGGCCAAGCCCAGGCTGAGGTGGACGTGCTGCTCTGGCTCGGCGAGGGCGCCTACGACCTGCGCTACGGCCGGACGCTGCGGGCCCTGGTGCGGCTCTTGCGCCGGGCGAATGTCGATTTCGCGGTGCTGGGGGCGGAGGAGCGCGACACCGGCGACCTCGCCCGCCGGCTCGGCGACGAGGCGACCTTCCAAGCCCTGGCGCGGGAGAACATCGCGACGCTGGCGCGCTACCGCTTCGCCCGCATCGTCACCGGCGACCCGCACGCCCTGCACGCCCTGCGCAACGAGTACCCGGCCTTCGGCGGGCATTACACGGTGGTCCACCACACCGCGCTGCTGCTGGAGCTGATCCGGGCGGGCCAACTCTCGCCCCAGCGCCTGCCCGACCTCTCGGTGACCTATCACGACCCCTGCTACCTCGCCCGCTACAACGGCGAGACCGAGGCCCCCCGCGCCGTCCTCGACGCGATCGGCCTGTCGCGGGTCGAGATGGCGCGCTCGGGCAAGCGGGCGATGTGCTGCGGTGGCGGCGGCGGCGCGCCGGTGAGCGACGTGCCGGGCGAGCGCCGCATCCCCGACCTGCGCATGGCCCAGGCCACGGAGACGGGCGCGGGGATCGTCGCCGTCGCCTGCCCGTCCTGCACCGCGATGCTGGAGGGCGTGACCGACCGCAAGGCGGACGTTCGCGACGTCGCCGAGCTGCTGCTCCAGGCCGTGGAGGCGGGACGATGACGAGGCTCCGTCGCGATCCCCGCGCCGAGCGAACCGCGATTCGGGTCGCCGCCGGCACCCGGCCGCGCTACGACCGGACCGCGAAACCGGCGGGCGGCCGCCCGCGCCGCGACCCCCGCGCCGAGCGCGCCGGACAGCGCGTCCCCGGGGCGAGCCGCCCACGCTTCGACCTCAGCCCGATCATTCTGAGTCAGGCCTTGCACGGCGACAGGCCGGTCGTCGCCGAGACCCGGCCCCGGCCGGCGCCGGAGGCGGCCCCGCGGATCGTCGTCGTCGAGGATCCCGCCTTCCTGGTCGCGGTGGTGCCCGACGCCACCGGTGGCCGCCTCTCGGGCCATGACCGACAGGTGCTGGGCGCCGCCCGGACGCTGGCCGGGCGCGAGGGCGGCGTGGTCGTCGTCTCGGCCGGTCCCTGCGAGGGATGCGGGCCGGCCGGCGCCGACCGCCACGTCGTCCTCGACGATCCCGGCCCCGACCCGGCGGCCCGGGCCGCGACGATCGCGGCGGCGCTCGCGGATCTCGAGCCGCGCCACGTGCTGTTCCCCGAATCCCTCGATGGCGGCGACCTCGCCCGCCGGATCGCGGTGCGGATGGGCGTCGCCCTGTTCGACAATGCCGAGGTGGTCGCCGCCGCCGGCCTGGTCCGCCCGGCCCGCGGGCGCCGGGTCGAGCAGCGGGCGGCGCCCGGCCGCCTCGCCACCGTGGCGGCGGATGCGGTCCCCGATCATGCGGGCGCGCCGCGGGAGGCGCGGGTGTTGACGGTCGCGACGGCGCCGGCCCCGGCGTCACGCCTCCTATCGACCGAGCGCATCCCGGCCGACCCGGCGACGGTGCCGCTGGCGCTGGCCGAGTTCGTCACCGCGGCCGGCAACGGCCTCACCGACCTCGACACCTTCCGGCAGGTCGTCGCGGCTTTGCGCGCCACCCCGGGCGCCAGCCGCGTCCTGTGCGATGCCGGGCTGATGCCGCGCCACACCCAGGTCGGCGCCTCGGGCACGGTGCTCGCCGCGACCTGCTATTTCGCGCTCGGCATCTCCGGCGCGCCGCAACATCTCCAGGGCATCGCCGGCTGCGAGCACGTGGTCGCCGTCAACACCGACCTGCACGCGTCGATGATCGAGCGGGCCGGGCTCGCGATCGTGCAGGACGCCCAGGCCGTGATGCCGGCGCTGCTGCGGCTGCTGGCGCAGGAAGCCGGAGAGCAAGAGGCAGGCCATCCGGCAGGAGACCCGTCGTGAAGATCGCCGTCCTTCTCTCTGCGGGCCGTCATCCGGTCTCCAGCACGGCCGTGCTGCCGCGGCTCGAGGCGCAGGCGATCCGGATCGCCACCCGCCTCGGTGCGGCCTTCGGCGTGCCCGACGAGGCCGCAGCGCCCTTCGGCCTGCATGCCGGGCCGGATGCCGCCGCGGTCGCCGACGCGCTCGGGCAGGGCCTCGGCCGCCTCGAGCACATCGCGCTGTCCGAAGGCGCCGATCCGGTGCCGGCGCTCGCCGCACGACTCGCCGCGACGGCGCCCGACCTGATTCTCGCCGGGCGGCGCGGCCAGGGCGGCGGCGAGAGCGGGATCGTACCCTACGCGCTCGCCGCCGCGCTCGACCGGCCGCTGATCGCCGACGTGGTCGCGGTCGCGCCCGGCGACGAGGCTGGGACGCTGCGCCTCGACCAGAGCCTCGGCCGCGGGGCGCTGCGGCGCGTGGTCGTGCGCGGACCCGTCCTGGCGACGGTGCATCCCGACGCGCCGGCCCCCCTCGCCTACGCGTTCGGCCGGGCGCGGCGTGGAACGATCGTGTCGCTCGGCCCCACCGCCGATCCCGGCGCAGGACCGGTCATCCCGGTCGAGGAGCGGCCCTATCGCCGCCGTCCGAAGGTCGTGAAGGGGGCCCCCGCCGGAGGCTCGGCGGCGGAGCGCCTGAAGGCGGCGACGGGGGAATCCGGCGCCGCTTCGCGCGGGCGACTCCTCGTCGATCCCGATCCGGAGGAGGCGGCGCGGGAGATTCTGGCCTATCTGCGCCGGATCGGCGTCGTCGCGCCACCGGCCAGCCATCCGCACCCGTGAGGAGCCCCATGTCCGAGACCTGCGTGCCCGAGAACTGCCTGCCCGAGACCTGCCAGCCCGAGACCCGCTCGCTCTTGAGCCCCGATGACCTCCTGACCCGCCTGCGCGGGCGCGGCATCGCCTACAAGCTCTTCGAGCATCCGCCGGTCCTGACGGTCGAGGCGATGATGGCGGTCTGCGGCGGCATCGCCGGCGCCCACACCAAGAACCTGTTCCTGCGCGACAACAAGAAGACCTACTTCCTGGTCACGCTCCATCACGACGCAGCCGTCGACCTCAAGGCGTTCCGGCCGGTGCTCGGCGCGAAGGGCGGCCTGTCCTTCGCCAGCGCCGACGCCCTGCGGGAGCAGCTCGGCGTCGAGAGCGGCGCCGTCTCGCCGCTCGCCGCCCTCAACGCGGCCCCGGGCAGCGTGAAGGTCTTCCTTCAGGACAGCCTGCTCGACGAGACGCGGATCAACGTCCATCCGCTGGTGAGCACCCGCACCCTCAACCTGGTCCCGGGCGACCTGATGGCCGCCCTGCGGGAGGAGGGACACGAGGTGACGGTGTTCGCCCTGCCGGAGGGGCGGGCGGAGGCTTGACGGTCGATCCGACCGGATCCGCTTCCGACGAAATCGCGCCTTGCCCGGCGGGCGCGCGTTACCGCTCAGCCCCGCCCGACCGGTGGGCCGACACGAGCGTCGGCCGATCGGCCTGCAACGTAGCAGTCCGTCTGGGAGCCGGCAGCGTCGCGGTCGCTTGCGGCACTCCTGCGAGGTGCATGGTATCGGCACCGAAGCGGACCCCCACCAAGCATTTCCCCTCAACTATCGATCTTAAATGAGACAAATGGCCCCAAGCGGGGTCCTGATCGGCGCCGATCGGGACCCCGCCTTGAGTGACATTTCCAAGGTAGCGTCAGGGGCTTGTTCCTGACCCGGCCCGGGTTCCACGTCGGTGTCGATCCACATGCCGGGCGCAGGGAGAGGCGATCATCGACTACAACGAAGGCACCGAACCACCTTCTGTCTGCTGCAGGAGCCCGGAGATGTCGCTGTCTCCACCGCCGGAGCGCTCGAAACGCGCAAAGAGGTCGTAGGCGAGCTCGGCCAACGGCAGGGACAGGTTCTGGCCCTGCGCGATCGTCATCGCGGTCCGGAGATCCTTGACGAAGGTGCGGACATGGCCGCCCGGCTCGAAGTCGCGCCGCAGCATGCGGTCGCCGTGAACCTCGAGGACGCGGCTCTCGGCGAAGCCGCCGCGCAGAGCCTGGCGGACCATGGCGGGGTCGGCCCCGTAGCGCCGGGCGAGGACGAAGACCTCGCTCAAGGCTCCGATCGCCGTGGCCGAGAGGATCTGACTGCAAAGCTTGGCGAGCTGGCCCGATCCCGGAGGACCGACGAGAGTCGGGCGGCCCATCACGCCGAGCAAATCCCGCGCCTTCGCGAAGGTCGCCTCCTCGCCACCGACCATGATCGCGAGCGTGCCGTCTTCTGCCCCGCCGGGACCACCTGAAACCGGAGCGTCGAGATGCGCGACGCCCAGCGCGGCCAGCCGATCATGATGGAGGCGGGCGGCCTCCGGCGAGATCGAGCTCATGTCGACGAGCACCGCACCCGGCGCGAGCGCTCCGGCGACGCCGTCCTCGAACAGCACGCGCTCGACGACGGGCCCGTTCTCGAGGATCACCAGCACCACGTCCGCTCCCGCGACGGCCTCGGCCGCCGTCGCGGCGAAGCGGGCTCCGGCCTCGACGGCAGGGGCCGTCTTTCCGGATGTGCGGTTCCAGACCGTGAGGGGGTAGCCGGCACGACGCAGGCGGATCGCCATCGGCGAGCCCATCAGTCCGGTGCCCAGGATCGAAACTTGCATCGGGGCCTCCATGCGTCACGCCCGCGCGACGCCGGCGAGTTGACACGCCTCCGATATCATACATACATGTATATATAAGTCTGTCATAGGTATAACGCCCCTAGGGGTACGAACTCCCTCGATCCGATGCGGCACGGGCGGAGCTGCCTTGGCCCGGGGTCGGTCCCCGCCGGTCTTCCTCTCCGGCCGGTGACTGGCGAGCACGGCGGCACGCACCGACGCTCCACTCCTGTTTTCTCTTGATGGGTGATCACATGGACGCGCTGAACTTGGATCGCAGAGACTGTTTCAAGCTTCTGGCAGGCCTTGGTCTCGGCCTCGCAGGCTCGGCCGTTCCGGCCGTCGCCGCACCGCTGACGCTCGATCAAATCAAGAAGAACGGTTCAGTGAGGATTGGATGCGAAGCGGCTTACCGCCCCTTCACTTTTCGCGATCAGGGAAAGATTGTCGGTTATGACGTCGACCTCGCCGAGATTATCTACAAGCCGCTCGGCGTGAAGTGCGACTTCATCGACACGGCCTGGTCCGGCATCGTGCCGGCTCTCTATGCCGGCAATTTCGACGTCATTCACTGCGCGATGACCTACACCAAGGAGCGGGTCGGGCGCGTGGCCTTCAGCATCCCCTACGCCGAGGCGACGCAGGAGATGCTCATCCGCGCAGCGGACGCCGGCAAGGTCAAGGCGGTCGAAGACATGTCCGGCAAGATCCTCGGCGTGAAGCTCGGCTCGGCCGGAGACACCATGAAGACCGCCCTCGACCAGCGTGTTGCCGCCAAGGCCGGCAAGGGCTTCTCCGAGGTGAAGACCTACGATGACCACCCTGCCGCCTACCTGGCCCTGGCACAGGGCTCGGTCGACGGCGTCATCAACACCTTGGCGACGCTGACCCAGGTGCTGAAGGATGCCCCCGGTCGGTACGCGATCATCCGCAACGTCGGGCCGATGACGTGGTCGGGCATCGCGACCCGCAAGGACGAGAAGGATCTGATCGGGTTCGTCGACCAGCGCCTCGCGCAGTTGAAGGCGGGCGGCGAACTCTACGCGCTTCAGGAGAAGTGGTTCGGCACGCGCATGCAGCTCGCTGAGGCGATCCCGAGCTTCTCCTGATCCTCGGGCGCGGCGGCCCCTATCGCCGCGCGGCCCCTCCCATCCCCTCATTGCCGGGACCATCCATGGGCATCGATTGGGAATCGATCGAGATGGCGATCCCCCTCCTGGCCGTCGGCGCGATGACGACGCTGAAGATCTCCTCCCTCGCGATGGTGATCGGCGGGATCGGCGGGATCGTCCTCGGTCTCGTTTCGCTGAGCCATTGGAGGGCAGGCCGCTGGTTCGTGCGCGGCTACGTCGATTTCGTGCGCGGGACGCCGCTCCTGATCCAGATCTTCCTGGTCTTCTTCGGCCTGCCGGTCCTCGGCCTTCGGCTCGGGGAGTTCTGGGCAGGAACCCTCGCCCTCTCCTTCAACTGCGCAGGCTACGTCGCCGAGGTCGTGCGCGGCACGGTCGGCAGCGTCGAGAAGGGGCAGACCGAGGCGGCACGCTCGATCGGCATGACCCACGGCCAGATCCTCGTTTATATCCTTCTGCCGCAATCGCTGCGCCCGATGATCCCCGCCCTCACCAACGATCTCGTCACGCTGGTGAAGAACTCCTCGCTCCTGTCGGTCATCTCGGTCTACGAGCTGACGCGCTCGGGCCAAGCGATCATTGCGGCACGCTTCGTGCCCTTCGAAATCTTTGCCCTGCTCGCCATCTACTACTACGTGATCGTCTCTGCCCTGACCTATGCGTCGAGGCTGGTGGAGCGGAGGTTGCCGTCATGGTGAGCGGGAGCAAGCCGCTCCTGACGGTCGAGGGCCTGTCCAAGAGCTTCGGAGACAGGCAGATCCTCAAGTCGATCTCCTTTACGGTGATGGACGGAGAGACGTTCGTCCTGATCGGTCCCTCCGGCTCCGGCAAGACGACCGTCCTGCGCTGCCTCAATCGTCTCGAGGTGCCGGATGCGGGCGATATCCGCCTCGGCGACGAGCCGGTCGGCTACCGCCTCGTCGCCGAGTCCCACACGCGCGAGGCGCTCTCGGAGGCGGCGCTCGCACGCCAGCAGCGGCAGTTCGGCTTCGTGTTCCAGCGCTTCAACCTGTTCCCGCACCTTACGGCCCTCGACAATGTCGCGGTCGGGCCTCATCGCGTCCTCGGCCTGTCGAAGGCCCAGGCCCTCGAGCGGGCCGCCACCGAACTCGAGCGCGTGCGGCTCGGCGCCCATCTCGCCAAGCGCCCCTCGCAGCTCTCCGGCGGCCAGCAGCAGCGGGTCGCGATCGCCCGCGCCCTCGCGATGCGTCCGCGGCTCATCCTGTTCGACGAGCCGACCTCGGCGTTGGACCCGGAACTCGTCCACGAGGTCCTGGACGTGATGCGCGCCCTCGCGGCCGAGGGCATGACGATGATCGTCGTCACCCACGAGATGTCCTTCGCCCGGCAGGTCGCGAACCGCGTCATGGTCATGGCGGACGGGCTCGTGGTCGAGGAGGGACCGCCCGAGCGGATCTTCGGCGAGCCGCGGGACGCGCGCACGCGCCAGTTCCTCACCCACGTCCTGAACCGCTGACGCCCGGATCCGTGGGGGGCCTCAGCCGCGGTTGTCGTCCCCGGTCAGGCTCACCCGGCTGACGATGCTGTAACGGGAGCTCGGATGCAGGAAGCGCGTGATCGTCGTCACGACACCCTGGACCCAGGTCGTGCGCCGAATCAGCAGGCAGGGGTCGGAGGGCGGGATGTCGAGCAGCGCCGCCTCCGCCTCCGAGGGCAGGACCGCCCGCATCTCGTTGGACGCCTCGGTCGGCTGGGCGATCGCCTGGAGATAGTCCGTCGTCGACCCGCGCGCGAAATCCTGATGCAGGAAATCGGGTGCGAAGGAGGGCAGCACGGCGCGGTCCTCGATCTGGACCGGGCTGGCATCCGCACAATAGACGATCAGGCTGCGGAACAACGGCTCGCCGGGCGTGATCCCCATCTCGCGCGCGACGCTCGCGGGCGCGCTCACGCGCGCCAGCTCGATCACGCGGATCTCAAGCGACTGGCCGCGCTCGCGGATCTCGTCAGCGATGTTGTGGATGCGGATGAGGGTCGCCGCCGCCCTCGGCTCGGCGACGAAGGAGCCGACCCCGTGGACGCGCTGCACGACGCCGCTGGTGGTGAGCTCGCGCAGGGCCCGATGGACGGTGAGGCGTGAGGCTCCGAGTTCAGCAGCGAGTTCGTTCTCGCTCGGAAGCTTGTCGCCCGCCTTGAACGTCCCCTGCTCGATGCTGTCGAGAACGTGGTGCTTGATCCGCTCGTAGAGCGGCACTGGGCCTGCCGCCCGGGATCCTACACGACGCTGCATCTGGTCCCGGGCCGAATCGTCGGTCTCGCCTGTCCGCTCAGACCACCCGCTTAGCACGCAACGCGTCGATCCGGGAGGCATCGAGAGCGAGGATCTCCCGCAACACCGGCTCGGTGTGTTCCCCGAGCAGCGGCGGTGGGGCGAGGGGCTGCGCCGGGGTCTCCTCGAACCGCACCGGCTGCGGGACGAGCCGGATGTCGCCGAGCGTCGGATGGGTGACGGTCCGCACGAGTTCCCGATGCCGCGCATGGTCGCTCGCCACCACCGCGTCGAGCGTGAGGACGGGCGAGGCGGGGATGCCCGCCTCATCGAGCAGAGCCACCGCCGCTTGTACGGAAAACGTGCCCGACCAGGCCTCGATGATATCCTTGAGGGCCCGGTCGTTCCGCTTGCGGTCGGGGTCGGTCAGGAAGCGCGGATCGGAGATCAGGTCGGACCGCCCGATGGCCGCGCAGAGCTTGGCGAAGAGGGCGTCGTTCGCGACCGCGATGATGAGCATGCCGTCGGCGGCGCGGAAGCTGTCGAGCGGTGCGCTGATCGGATGCGCGTTGCCGATCGGGCCCGGCACCTCGCCGGCATACAGGAATTGCGACAGGCCCGTCACCAGGAGCGAGAAGATCGAGTCGACCATGGCGACGTCGATCCGTTCGCCCTGGCCGGTCCTGGCCCGGCGATGGAGCGCGGCGCTGATGCCCCAGGCGGCATAGAGGCCGGCCGTGATGTCGCCGATGGACTCGCCGACCCGCGTCGGCGGGAGGCCGGCATGGCCGTTGACGCCCATGATGCCGCCCACGGCCTGGGCGATGATGTCGTAGGCCGGCCGGTGCGCGAGCGGTCCCGCCTGCCCGTAGCCGGAGATGCTGACATGGATGAGGCCCGGATTGATCGTCCTGAGGCTCTCGTGGTCGATCCCGAGCTTCGCCGCGACGCCGGGCTTGAAGTTCTCGATGACGACATCGCAGCGGCAGGCGAGATCGCGGATGAGGACCTTGCCCTCCTCCGTCTTCATGTCGACGGTGATGCTCTTTTTGCCGCGGTTGATCAGGAGGAAGAACGCGCTCTCGGTGCCGATGCGCGGCGCGAAATGGCGGGCATCGTCGCCGCCCTTCGGGTTCTCGACCTTGATCACTTCGGCACCGGCATCCGCCAGCATGGCGGTGCAGAAAGGCCCTGCCAGCATGCGGGTGAAATCGAGGATACGCACGCCGGAGAGGGGCGCGGAACCTGCATCGCGTGTCTCGTCGAAGGCCATTGCCATCCCCGCCGCCGGTCTCATAGAGACATGTATATATAAGCTGGGAGGAGGAGCAAAGCATGGTGTTGCCCGGCGCCGATCCGAACGGCCCCGCTTCCGTGTCCGGCCCGCCCGCCTCCCGGCCCGGTTACGATCTCGTGGTCACGGGAGCGACGCTCCTGACCGGCGTCGCGGCGCGGCCCGTCATCGACGACGCGGTCCTCGCCGTGTCGGATGGTCAGTTCGTTCGCGTGGAGCCCGCGGTGGCGGGCGGGCCGCCTGTGACTGCCGCGAAGCGCCTCCATCTGCCGGGGCGGGTGATCACGCCCGGTCTCGTGAACGTCCACACCCATGCCACTCTCAGCATGGTGCGCGGCGTCGCCGAGGATCTCGGCTTCGCGCCGGCCTACACCCCCGGCTGCGGCCCTGCGCGAGGTTGCCGGCCTACCGGTGATCGGTCCGGGGGCGAGCGCCGTCCATCTGGCGGCGCAGTTCGGCGACCGCTTCGGTGTGCTGTCATCAGAGCCGACGCCGACGGGGCTGCACGCCCGCTTCCGCGCCCTCGGGGTGGCCGACCTGTTCGTCTCCGAGCGCATGGTGGGCTGCTCCGTGCTCGATCTCGCGCGACGGCCCGACAAGGCGCTCGACCGCATCGTGGCGGCCGGCAAGGGCTGCCTGCAGGACGGTGCGGACATCCTGGTGCTCGGCTGCCTCGGGATGGGCTTTCAGCGAGGGCTCGTCGCACGGCTCACGGAGAACGTCGGCGCGCCCGTCATCAACCCCGTTGTGGCCGCGCTCAAGACGGCCGAAGCCGCCCTCGCCCTCGGGCTGACCTCAACGCGGCCGGAAAGGAAGACCGATGACAGCGTCGTCTCGCTCGAAGGCCGGTGAAGGCGGTGCGCGACCGCCTCTCGACCACCTGGTCGAAGCTGTCCGGCGGAACGAGGTCCGCTGTCGGCCGATCAAGGGCCTGACATGGCCGGACGGGAACAGGATCGCCGTCAACGTCACGCTCGACTTCGACGCGATGCTGCTCCGGCGGCTGTGGAACGAGCCCACTCTGCAGATCGCGAAGGGAGAGTTCGGCGGGAGGGTCGGGATCTGGCGCCTGCTCGAGCTCTTCGACGGTCATGGCGTGAAAGCCACCGTATTCACGCCCGGACGCATCTGCGAACTCTACCCCGACGTCCTGCATCGAGCCGTACGGGCCGGGCACGAACTCGCCGACCACATGTGGGAGCACCACGTCCCCGAGGACCCGGCCCTGGAGGAAGATCACCTCCTCAAGACCGTCGCGGCGCTGGAACGCATCGCCGGGCGAAGGCCGGTCGGGACCCGCAGCAGCCACACGCAGGCACTGCTCAAGCGGGAAGGCTTCATCTACAACTCGTTCAGCTCGACCCATCACGGACCGTACTATCTCGACGCCGTCGACGGCGGCAGCACGCTGGTCGAGCTTCCGTTCCACCATGCGATCGACGACGCGATGTACTTCAGCTTCGGCTGGATGGGGACCAGGACCGAACAACAGAGGTTGATGGACGTCGACGAGGTGCTCGAATACTGGTGGGGCGCTTTCCAGGACCAGTACACGCGCGGCGGCTACCTGAACATCCTGATGCACCCGTTCGTCTCCGGGCGGGCGCTGCGCGTCGACATGCTCGATCGGCTGATCACGCGCATGAAGACGCTGCCGGGCGTCTGGTTCCCCACCTGCGAGGACGTGGCCCGCCACTGCGTCGCCCACCATCCGGATCGCCTCTAACGCCGTTCGCCCGTGCGGACCTGCGCTGGCCCGCCACCGCATCGTCCGCTTGAATGATTCCATCGCGGGTTTACGCTGCAAATCCCGGCAATTATCTTCGCGACATCCGCTTAGGATCGATGATGCCTTGGAAGCAAGACTACACGATCTCCGATGAGGTAGCGCTCGCCGATTCCGAGATACAATGGCCGGACGGGCGGCGTTGCTGCATCTCGATCGTCGTCGACCTCAGTGTCGCATCCGGCCCGGCCGGCATCACGCCGGATGATCTCTCGCAGCCGAGCTCGCGTTTCGGGATGGGTGAGGGCCTGGACCGTCTCCTCGCGACGCTCGACCGCTTCGGACGTCGCGCGACCTTCGTGGTCCCGGCCGCGATGGCGCGGGTCTACGGCGCACGCGTGCGCGAGATCGTCGAGCGCGGCCATGAAATCGCAGCCGGCGGCTATCTCCATGAAGATGTGACCGAACTCCCGCGCGCCATCGAGGCCGACCGGCTCCAGGCGACGACCGAGATCCTCGCCGACGTCACCGGCTCGAGGCCTGTCGGCTGGTATTCCCTGCCCCGTCCGGGCGACGCCTTCTCGGTGGGCACCGTCAGCCCGAACACGATCGACCTTCTGATCGACGGCGGGTACCGGTACTTCGGCAATGGCCTGGCGGACGACGCGCCCCATTACTGGGTGGCCGATTTCGACAGCCGCCGCAGCCTCCTCACTCTGCCTTACTACTATCATTTCGATGATCAGTACTTCCTCATGTTTCCGGCGGCCGGGACCGGGCTGGAGCGGCTCGATGCGCTCGAACGGAACTGGCAGGTCGAGTTCCGGGCCCAGTATCGCCGCGGTCGCTATTTCGGGATCACGCTGCATCCGAGAGGAATCGGCTGGGGCCATCGCACACTGGCGCTGGAGCGGCTGCTCGGCACCCTTGCGGCCCATTCCGACCTTTGGAACGCGACCGGCGCGGAGTGTGCGGACCATTGGGCACGCACCATGCCGCCGGAGACCAAGCTGCGTCCGAGCCCCTCCATCTGGGTGGACTATCCCGGCAGCAGGAGCTGAGGCAGGGCATCATGAGCCTTCATCCTGACCGCTACGACGCCGAGGGCATCCTCTCGGGCCTGCTGCGCTGGGTCGAGATCGACACGCCGACCGGGGAGGTCCCGGGCATGTCCCGGCTCCTGGACCGCGTGGCCGGGGACTTCGCCCCGCTCGGAGCCGCCATGACGCGCATCCCCGGCCGCGACGGGCTGGGCGACCACCTGCTGGTCCGCATGCCCTGGGGATCCGGACCGGGGATCCTCTCCGTGGCGCATCTGGACACCGTCTGCGTCCCCGGCACGGTCCGCACGGGCCGCGACGGCGAGCGCTGCTACGGACCCGGCATTGCCGACATGAAGGGCGGCGCCTTCCTGACCCTGGAGGCTGCCCGCCGCATCGCGGCCCTGCCGGGCCAAGCCCCACTGCCGTTCACGGTTCTGTTCACGTCCGACGAGGAGATCGGCTCGCCGACCTCGCGCGACGTCATCGCGGATCTGTCGCGTGACGCGCGCTTCGCGCTGATCGCCGAGCCGGCGCGGCGGGACGAGGTCGTCACGGTCCGGAAGGGCCGTGCCAAATACCGCATCGACGTGACGGGTCGCGCCGCGCATGCGGGCTCGGCGCATGGGGAGGGCCGCAGCGCCGTCTCCGAACTCGCCCGGCACATCGTCGCACTCGACGGTCTGACCGATGACGGGACCGGCACGACGATCAACGTCGGCGAGATCGGCGGCGGCACCGCGACCAATGTGGTGGCCGAGCGAGCCTTCTGTCACGTGGACCTGCGCTTCTCCGACAACGCCCTGGGGGTGGCGCTCGACCGGACGATCCACGGCCTCAGGCCGATCGGGCGGGACATGCGGATCACCGTGACGGGCGAGATCGAGAAGCCCTGCCTCGAGCGGTCCGCCGCGACGCTCGAGCTGTTCGAAATCGCCCGGAGGCTGTGCGCGGAGGCGGGGATCGCCCTCTCGGAGACCGGCAGCGGCGGCGGGAGCGACGGCAACTTCACCGCGGCCTACGGGGTCCCGACCCTCGACGGCCTCGGCGTGATCGGCAACACGTGGCATTCGCCCGACGAGCACATCGTCGTGCCTGCCCTCCCACGCCGGGCCGCCCTGATGGAAGCGCTTCTCCGCGAACTCGGCCGCTGACGAGAGGTATGCGATCGGTTGACGACGTCGTGATGGGCCGTGCGCACCACGGCCCACGCAGAGGCCGAAGCAGGCCGTTCGAGGCTACGGCAGCAGGCCAAGCCGGAGCCCTGCGCCGGCGGACAGTTCCGCGCCTGCTGCGGCGGCCAACGCCCTCGATGGCATGAGCCGGGCGGATGCGGCGCGGGCCGCTGGCCTCGAGCGTCAGGCGCTGTGCGAGGCCGTCCAGCGCTTCAACGCCGAAGGTCTCGCCGGTTCGATCAACCGCCCGGCCGGCCCCGCTATGTGCACCTCGGCGAGGTCGTCGGGGAAGCCGCCGAGCGGGTAGACTTTGACGCGGGATCGCTTCGGCTCACCATCGACATCCGGCAGGCGGCTGATGCCGTGGCGCTGCCGACATCGATGCAGCGACAGGCGGGTCAGGTGCGGGATGGTAGCCTGGAGCGCGTAGAGACAAGCGTCGAGCGGCGGCAGCGGAGGGCGCCGGAAGGCGACAACGATCGCCTCCTCGTCGGCCGACAGGACGGTACCGTCGAGCGAAGCTCCTTGGGGCCGGTGCGCTGTGGTTGGCGACCGAGTTGCGCCGCGTCCACTTGGCCACGGTCGTCGGGTCGATGCCGTCGCGCTTGGCCAGCGCCCTCAGGCTCGCTTGACTATGCTGGATCGCGCGGCGGACTGCCTCCGTCGTTGTGGCGCTGCCGTGACGCCCCCGTCCCCTGGCACCTCCCTCCACACCGGGGTGACGAGTGCACCATCAAACCAGGGGATCAAACATCAATGCGGGACCCCGTCCAGCGTCGGGGCATGCCGGGGGCAAAGGTCGGGCGAGCGGTGTCGGGCTCGGCGAGGCGCCGGCCGCCCTGGAACCCCTCGCACCGGGCGCCTCCCCGTCGCCCTGGATCGGGACCGACGCCCGTCGGGATCACGAGCCGGACCGCGCCCTCCCCGGGTCGGCAGAGGATGCGTCCGCGGCATGCGCGGCGAGGAGGATGTCCTTCATCAGATGGCCGGCGCGGGACAGGGGGCGGGCTACGCCGTGGATGAGGGAGAAGTCGAAGCCGTAGCTCCATTCCTCGGATTGCGGCACCTCGACCAGCGGCTTGCTCTGCGAGAGGGAGCGGGCGAGGTGCGTCGGCAGGAAGCCGATGCAATTGCCCGCAGCCAGGAGCGTCGCGACGGCTTCGAGGCCCAAGGCTACGACGCAGCGCTCCGCACCGAGCCGGTTGGCCAGGGCGAGGCTGTGCCGGTCGCGGTCGCGCGTCACGACGGCGTAGCCGCGCCCGACGAGCGCGGCAGCGTCGGCCTTGGGATCCACCGGCGCCGCGGTGTAGAGCTTGGCCTCCTCATTGAACAACCAATGCGTTTCCAGACGCGGATCGGCCAACGAGGGACCGCCGATCGCCATGTGGAGACGGCGCGTCAAAAGGTCGGCGGCCAGATCTACGGGCGGCCGCACCGAGATGTGGAGCTGGACGGCGGGCGCCCGCAGGCGGAACTGCCGGATCGCCTCCGTGATCTTCGCATCCGAGTTCGTGAGGCAATTGTCCGCAAGCCCGAGGGCGAGCTGGCCGATCACGACGTCATGCGTGCTGTTCAGCTGGTCGCGGACCTGATCGAGAGTGTCGCAAGCGGTGATCGCCGCCTGCAGGGCGGCCCGGCCCAGCTCGGTCAGCTCGAACCCGGCCGGGCCGCGCAAGCAGACCGCGCCGCCGAGGCGGGTCTCCAACGTCTGGACGTGACGGCTGATCGTCGACCGTTCCATCCGCAGCCGCGCCTCAGCCGCGCTCAAGCCACCGGATTCGGCGACGGCGCGAAAGATGCGCAGCAGACGCAGATCGCTCTCCGTGATCTCGGAGACCAGCGCAGCTTTCCTTGCTGCCATGTTGCATTCCCTACAAGCGAGGTTTCGATCTTTGCGCCTATTCCGCAGCATGTCACCGGGATAGACTCGCTTCTTGTTGAAGAGATGTGCATCTAGTGCTGAAAAATAATACACTGAGCACAAAATTTCGACCGTAGGACGAGAAAAGGGCGCCGATGTCGCTTCCTCTGACGCAACCAAGCCATCCAGGTCACCCGAGCTTCCTGTGGTCGCCCGTCCATACCGACCTCGACACGCTCGACGCGCATATCGCCTTCCTCGGCATTCCCTACGGCAGCGCCTACGAGCCGCACGCCATGTCGAACGACCAGAGTCGCGCGCCCGATGCCGTCCGCCGGGTGACCGACCGGGTGTGCCGCAACCTCGAGCGCTACGACTTCGATGTCGGCGGCCCGATCTATGACGGCCGGCCGATCAAGGCGGTCGATGTCGGCAACGTGCCGTTCGACATCCACGACCGCACCTCGCATGTCGCACGGGCCGAGACAGCGGTACGCAAGATCCTCAAGGCTGGGGCGATGCCGATCACGATCGGCGGCGACCATGCGATCCCGATCCCGATCTTCCGCGCCCTCGAAGACCACGGCCCGGTCACGCTGATCCAGGTCGATGCCCACATCGACTGGCGCGACGACGTCAACGGCGTGCGCGACGGCCTGTCGAGCCCGATCCGACGGGCCTCCGAGATGCCGCATATCGGCGACATCTTCCAGATCGGCATCCGCGCCCAGGGCAGCGGGCGCCCGGAGGAGGTCGCGGCGGCGCAGGCCTACGGCGCCACCATCATCCCGGCCTTCGAGGTCCATGACGGCGGCATCGAGGCCGTCCTGGCCCGCATCCCCGATGGCGGGCGCTACTACATCACCATCGACGCGGACGGGCTCGACCCGAGCGTGATGCCGGCGGTCGAAGGTCCCGCCCCGGGCGGGCTCAGCTTCCATCAGGTCCGCAAGCTGATCCACGGGCTCGTCGCCAAGGGTCGCGTGCTCGGCATGGATATCGTCGAGATCACGCCGTCCTCGGACGTCAACAACATTACCAGCATCGTCGCCGGCCGGCTGATCGTGAACTTGATCGGCGCGGCGGTGCGCGCGGGGTATTTCGACTGAACGCTTCAACTTCTTCTTGCGATCCGGGCGCAGCCCGTCGGAGGATTTTGGTATGCCGCACGTCACGAGACGCCAATTCGGCCTGCTGGCGACGGCCTCGGCCGCAGCCGTCGGGTTCGCCGGTCCGGCCTATGCCGAGACGACCCTCGAGAGGATCCGCCGGACCAAGGTGCTGACGGTCGGCACGGAAGCCGCCTTCCCGCCCTTCGAATTCGTCAAGGACGGCAAGATCGTCGGCTATGGCAGCGACATCCTGGCGGAGGTCGTCAAGGCGCTCGGGAACCCGAAGCTCAACCAGCTCGACCTGCCCTGGCAGGGGATCCTGCCGGGCGTGCTCGCCGGCAAGTTCGACTTCGTGGCGACCACGGTCGGGATCAACGAGGAACGCGCCAAGCGCTACGCCTACACGATGCCGATCGCCAACGGCGAGCCCTATGCGATGAAGCGCAAGGGCGACGCGATGGCGAAGCCCGAGGATTTGAACGGCAAGGTCGTGGCGACCCAGCTCGCCTCGTCGACGGAACCCGTCGCCCGCGCACTCGATGCGCGCCTCAAGCAGGCCGGCGGCCCGGGCTTCAAGGAGCTCAAGCTCTTCACCGCCTTCACCGAGAGCTACGTCGCCCTGGCCAACGGCGAGGTCGACGCCGTCATCCAGAGCCTGCCCAGCCTCGCCGTGCTGGCGAAGGAGAAGCCGGACACTTTCGCGCTCGCCTGTTCCGTGGCCGCACCGGGCGCCTTCACCTACCTGTCCTGGGTCACGCGCCCCGGCGACACCGACCTGCGCGACTTCCTGTCCGCGACCATCAAGGCGATGCGCGACGACGGCCGCCTCGGCGCGCTCCAGGACAAGTGGTTCGGCTTCAAGATGGACATCCCCGACAGCGGCTACCTGCCGCCGGGCGCCGTCTGACGGACGAGGCGGGCCGAGATCAGTTCCACCATTCTGACGGATACCCGTCGGGCTGCAAGCGGTCCGGACGGTCCTCGGTACGGCAACGAGCGAGGCAGCGACGCATGAGTTTCCAGTTCGCCTACCTCGCCGGCCTGATGCCGAACCTCGCCGTCGCCGCCCTCGTCAACCTGCGCCTGTCGGCGATGATCATCGTGCTGGCCCTGATCGGCGGCACCGCCCTCACGATCCTGCGCTCCCTGAAGATCCGTCCGGTGAACGCGATCATCGCTGTCCTGATCAGCTTCATCCGCGGCACGCCGCTGCTGATCCAGATCTTCCTGTTCTACTACGTGCTGCCGGCCATCGGCCTCGATCTCAGCCCCACCGTGGCCGGCGTGGCGGCGATCGCGCTCAACTCCTCGATCTTCATCTCGGAGACGATGCGCGGCGCCCTCATCACCATCGATCCCGGGCAGATCGAGGCGGCCACCGCCCTGTCGCTCCCGCGCCATCTCGTCTGGGCGAAGGTCATCCTTCCCCAGCTCTTCAGGCGAGTCCTTCCGGTGCTGGTGAATGAGGCGACGATCGTCGTGAAGGGGACCGCCCTGCTCTCCGTCATCACCGTGGTCGACGTGCTGCGCACCGCCCAGCAGATCGCCAGTGCGAGCTACCGCCCATTCGAGACCCTGATCGGCGCCGCCCTGGTCTTCCTGGCGATCAACCTGACGATCAGCCTGCTCGGCCGCCGCGTCGAGGGCCGGTTCGCGGTCCAGCGGGCCTGACGCGCATGGCCTTCGATCCGGCGATCCTCGTCCAGTACTGGCCGCTCTTCCTGCAGGGAGCCTGGTTGACGATCCAGATCTCGGTCCAGGCGTTCCTGCTCGGCTACACGCTCGGCATCGCGGTGGCGCTGCTCGGCCTCATGCCGGGCCGGCTGCCGCGGCTTGCGGCGGCGAGCTATGTCGAGGTGCTGCGCGCCATCCCGTTCATCATCATCCTCTTCGTCATCTATTACGGCCTGCCGTTCTCGGGCCTGCGCCTGCCTGCGCCTCTCGTCGGCACGGTAGCCCTCGGGCTGTTCGCCAGCGCCTATTACGCCGAGATCGTCCGCGCCGGCATCCTCGCCCTGCCGCGGGGCCAGTTCGAATCAGCCCGCGCCATCGGCATGTCGCCGCTCCAGGCGATGCGCCACATCGTCGGCCCGCAGGTGGCGCGCGCGATCGTGCCGCCCTCCACCAACATGACCCTGACGATGATCAAGGAATCGGCGGTCCTCTCCTCGATCACCGTGCCGGAGCTGACCTACCAGGGCCTCGTCGTGCAGGGGAACACCTTCGCACCGTTCGAGGTCTTCGCCGCTGTGACGCTGATCTACTGGGGTATCACCCTCGCCGTTGCCGGCGCCGCGCATCGGCTGGAGCGCAGGCTCGGGGTCGCCCAGGCCCGCAGCGTCAGCCGCAACCGCCTGGCGGCGAGCTACCTGCTGCTCGAGCGGGAGAGCGCGCGATGACCATCCCGGCCCTGAAGGTGAGCGGACTCACCAAGCGCTTCCGCGGGGTGACGGCGCTCGATTCCATCTATCTCGACGTGGCGCGCGGCGAGGTCGTGACGCTGATCGGCCCGTCCGGCTGCGGCAAATCCACCTTGCTGCGCTGCCTTACCTGGCTCGAGGAGCCCGACGACGGCTTCATCGAGGTCGGGGGACGGCCGTTCGGACGCGCCGTCGTCGGACAGGTCGTCCACCGCCAGACCCGCCGCGAGATCGATGCGCTGCGGCCGAAGATCGGGCTGGTGTTCCAGAACCTGAATCTCTGGCCGCATCTCTCGGCGCTGGAGAACGTCGCCCGCGGGCCGGTCGTGGTGCTCGGTCGCAAACGCGCCGCGGTGGAGGCGCAGGCCCGCACCCTGCTCGCGCGCCTCGGTCTGGAGCGCCAGATGGACAAGCATCCCCACGAATTGTCCGGCGGCCAGCGCCAGCGGGTCGCGATCGCCCGGACCCTGGCGATGGAGCCCGAGCTGATCCTGTTCGACGAGCCGACCTCGGCCCTCGATCCCGAACTCGTCGGCGAGGTACTCGGGCTGCTGCGCGAGATCGCCGCCACCGGCATGACCATGCTCGTCGTCACACACGAGATCGGCTTCGCAGGCGGCGTCGCCGACCGCATCGCCTTCATGGACCAGGGCCGGATCGTCGAAACCGGCCCGGCCCGAGCCGTCCTCGACAACCCCACCGATCCGCGGCTGAGAGCCTTCCTTGGGCGCGTGCTCCCCTCCTCCCCCCGAGTGACCGCATGAAACCCCGCATCGACCGCGGCTATGTCGGCATCCCCTCCTTCCTGCGCGGGCCGGTCTGCGCCGATCTCGACAGGCTCGACGCCGCCGTGGCGATCCTCGGCGTGCCCTTCGACGAGGGCTCGCCCTTCCTGCCGGGCAGCCGCATGGCGCCCCGCGCCCTGCGCGAGCATTCCTTGAGGTTCGGATCCGAAGGCCTGTTCGATCCGGAGACGGGCCTCACCCTGCTCGGGCAGGATCTCGCCGCGGGCCTGATCGCCGATGCCGGCGACGTGGACATCGCGCCGACGCATGTCGAGCAGACCTTTGCTGCGATCACCGCCGACGTCACGGCGATCCTGGGGCGGGGCGCTCTGCCGGTGGTGCTCGGCGGCGACCATTCCATCTCCTATCCGATCGTGCGCGCCTTTCCGGGTCCCCTCCATGTGCTCCAGTTCGACGCGCATATGGATTATGCCGGCTTCGAGCAGGGATTGCGCTACACGAACGGCCACGCCTTCCGGCACATAGCCGGGCTGGACAGCGTCGCCAGCCTGACGCAGGTCGGCATCCGCTCCCTGCGCAGCAGCCGTTCGCAATACGAGGACATGATCGCGGCCGGCCACCGGATCGTCCCGATGGGCGAGCTGCGCGCCCTGGGGCCGGCCGGCATCGCCGCGCTGCTGCCCGAAGGCGCCCCTCTCTATGTCAGCATCGACGTGGACGCCCTCGACATGTCGCTCGTGCCGGGCTGCGTCTCGGGCGAGCCGAACGGCATGACCTATCCGGAGCTGCGCGACACCCTGCGCTTCGTCGCCGAACGCTGCGCCGTGGTCGGCTTCGACTTCGTCGAGGTGAACCCGCCTCTCGATGTCGGGACGGGGGCGACCGCCTATCTGGGCGCGCTCCTCGTCTCCGAGTTCCTCGGCCAGATCTGCGCGCAGCCGCGCTTCGAATCCCGCCGCGCGGCCGTCCTGGCCCGCCGCGCGGCCGCTCCGCCCCCCCACCACCCGCCACTGGGAGATCCCCGATGACCGACCTCGTGACCATTCCCGCCCGCCGCGGCAAGGCGACCCGCGTGGCGAAAGGCCAAACCATCAAGGTGATCAACACGCATGGCGAGCAAGTCGTCGACACCTGGGCCTTCAACGCCGACGACCGCACGGAATTCATGTCGATGGAGCATTCCCGCGCCCATATCCTCAAGGTGATCCCGGTGGTCGGCGACACGATGCTGACGAACCGGCGCCGGCCGATCCTGACCTTCCTGGAGGACACGGCGGGCGGCGTTCACGACACGCTGATGGCGGCGTGCGACAAGCACCGCTACAAGTTCCTCGGCGTCGAGGGCTACCACGACAATTGCGAGGACAATCTCCACGCCTGCATGCAGGAGATCGGCCTCGACGCTCCCGAAACGCCGAGCCCGCTCAATCTGTTCATGAACATCCCGGTCCAGCCGGACCGGACGATCTCCTTCGAAGCGCCGGTCTCGACGCCGGGAAGCTACGTGCTCCTGCGGGCCGAGATGGACCTCATCATCGCCTTCTCGGCCTGTCCCCAGGACATCCTGCCGATCAACGGCAAGGCGGGGCAACCGACCGAGGCTCATTTCGTGGTCACGCCGTGACCTGTGCCCACGACCACCTCGTCCCGGGTGGGATCGGGCCTGGATTCGCCGCCAGGGGCGCACCGCGACAACCTCTCGGCCGTCCCCCGGGTCGGCGACACACGGCTGAAACCCTCGCGCCGTCGCATCGATCCATCACCGCGAAGGCGTCCGGCGCATCAGCGCCGACGCCCGCTCGGGCTTGCCCGGCGCCGTCGAACGAGTTCGTTCGACGGCGCGACGGAATCGGACAGTCATGACGGCGAGCGAACCGATTCTCCTCCCCGCCCGGCATGGCAGGGCCGTCCGCGTGCCGGCCGGTCACGGCTTGCGCGTCATCAACCTCCATGGGACGCAGGTCGTCGATTGCTGGGCTTGGAACGCGCATGACCTCGGCGAGGCCATGTCCATGGAGGCGAGCCGCGTCTGGAGCCAGCGGCTCAACCCGGTCGTCGGCGACACCTTCGTCACCACCCGGCGCAACCCGATCCTCACCCTGGTGGAGGACACCTCGCCCGGCATCCACGACACCTTTATGGCGGCCTGCGACCGCCACCGCTACGAGCGTCTCGGCTGCACGCATTACCATCGCAACTGCCTCGACAACATGGTCGAGGCCCTGGCCGGGATCGGACTGACCATCGCCGCGCCGAGCCTGGCCTCCTTCAACATCTTCATGAACATTGCCGTCGATGCGGACGGCCGAAGCCTTGTCACCGGCCCCACCCTGGGGCGTCCCGGCGACTTCATCACCCTACAGGCCGAAATGGATTGCGTGGTGGCGCTGTCGGCCTGCCCGCAGGACATCGTGCCGATTCATGGCCATGCCGCCAACGCCCCGAAGGATGCCGCGTTTCAGGTTCTTGCCACGGGCTTCCCCCGGCTCCCGCCTGCGCCCCCCTGGATGCCGGCGGCCTCTGCCCCTTGACCACCCCGCGCGTCCCTCACCAACGCTCGGTGGCCAGCGGGCTGCTCCTCGGAGGTCGGGCGGAGATGCTGGAGAGCGGCAGCGCAGGACGCCGCGCCGTCGTCGTCCACCTCACCTCGGAGCCCGCTACGCTCCTGGGCTCGGCGCGGAGAGCGCCTCCTCGGCCTCCGGAGACGCGTCGTCGCCGGGCAGGTTCTCGTGGCGGGAGTCGACGGCGGCGGCCGCGAAGGCCGGTCCGGATCTCGCGATCTTCGCCTGTCCGAACCCGGGCACGAGGCCCACGGCCTGCACGTCCGCAGGCTTGATGCGGGTGATCGCGATCAGGGTGGTGTCCGAGGCGCCGACATAGGCCGGCACGCCGGACTGCCGTGCGCGTTCGGAGCGTACGCCTTGAGCGTCTGGAACAGCCCATCGTCACCGGGCGCGATCTGCTGCCGGGCGGCGACGGAAGCCCTGGGCGACGACGTTACCTCGGTCGCCCGCATCCGGCGGTCCTCAGGCATCACCACCTTCAACTCGCCCTTCAGGATGGCGTGCGCCGTGGTGCCGAGACTCAGGCCCCGAAGGCGTCGTTTGCCGTTGCCGTCAGTCCGGACGTGACCGGCCCGGAAATGGCGGGCATGCCAGCAGCTGACGCTGACATCGACCTGTCCGATTGCCTTGCAATCGGACAGTGCCGTAGTTTTTGATTTTGCCGCATTTCCTTCGATGAACCGGCATGCACGTCATCGGACAATACTCTGGTCGACCTCCGTCGGGATCTCGCCGGTTTGGCGCGACCATTTGCAGGGCATGTCGTCCTGCGATCGATCGAGAGAAGGGTAACCATGGCCGTGACGACCGCCCTCGTTGGAGTGGTTGGCACCATCATCGGTGCCGGGGTGGGCTTTGCCTGTCGATCGTCCCGAGATTTCGATCGCCGGCACGGGACGCCGGAATCCTGACCAGAAGCCAACTCGCGTCTTGCGCGGAGTGATCCCGGTCCTCCTCCAGCAAGGATGGAGCACCGCTCGCGCTAGCGCCCGCTGGACGTGAACCGAGCGCCATCACGGAACCCCTGTCCGGGCAGAGCGGCGCGTAGGCCGGGAGAGTCACGTCGTCAGCACGCCGCCACGTTGACCGCGAGCCCGCCGAGCGACGTCTCCTTGTACTTCTCCTGCATGTCGTGCCCGGTCTGGCGCATCGTCTCGATGACCTGGTCGAGGCTGACGAAGTGCACGCCGTCGCCGTGGAGCGCGAGCGAGGCGGCAGCCACCGCCTTGTTGGCGCCGAAGGCGTTGCGCTCGATGCAGGGCACCTGGACGAGCCCGCCGACCGGATCGCAGGTCATACCGAGATGGTGCTCCATGGCGATCTCGGCGGCGTTCGCCACCTGGCGCGGGCAGCCGCCGAGCACCGTGGCGAGACCCGCCGCCGCCATGGCGGCGGCCGAGCCGACCTCGCCCTGGCACCCGACCTCGGCGCCGGAGATCGAGGCGCGGCTCTTGATCAGGCCGCCGACCGCCGCTGCTGCGAGGAGGTAGTCGCGGCCGCGCTCCTCGTTCCAGCCGGGGCAGAAATCGATCCCGTAGCGCAGGACCGCCGGCACGATGCCGGCCGCACCGTTGGTCGGCGCGGTGACGATCCGGCCGCCCGCGGCATTCTCCTCGTTGACCGCAAGGGCAAACAGGCCGATCCAGTCCATCACCTCGTGGGCCGGCCGGCTGTTCGAGAGCCGTGACGCCTCAAGGGTCGCGTGCAGGCGGCGGGCGCGGCGGCGGACCTTGAGGCCGCCCGGCAGGATGCCCTCCATCCGCAGGCCCCGGGCGATGCAGGCGAGCATCGCGTCACGGATCGCGTCGAGGCCGGCATCGATCGCGGCATCCGAGCGCAAGGCGCGCTCGTTCTCCCGCTGCACCTGGGCGATGGTCAGGCC
Source organism: Methylobacterium terricola (assembly GCF_006151805.1). Classification (GTDB taxonomy): domain Bacteria; phylum Pseudomonadota; class Alphaproteobacteria; order Rhizobiales; family Beijerinckiaceae; genus Methylobacterium; species Methylobacterium terricola. Next base: position 39,682 of record NZ_VDDA01000031.1, read on the forward strand.
GGTCGCGGCGCAGATCGCCAGGAGGTCGGCGCCGCTGGCGAAGGGATGCGGCACCGGCGCCGCCTCGATGCCGGCCCCCGTCGCCTCGCCCTCGCTCTCGACGAAGCCGCCGCCGACCGAGTAGCACACCACCTCGTCGAGGATCGCGCCCTCGCGGTCATGGGCGCGAAAGCGCATGCCATTGGTGTGGCGCGGCAGCAGGTCCTTGAAGTTGAAGACCAGATCCGTGTCCGGCGCGAAGGCGACGCCGGGCAGCCCGGTCTCGCCGGTCTCGGCCAGGGCCTTGGTATAGTCCTCGACCCGGTCCGGATCGATGGTCGCCGGGTCGTGCCCGAGCAGCCCGAGGGCGATCGCCCCATCGGTGCCGTGGCCCCGCCCGGTCCAGGCGAGGGAGCCGAAGATCTCGGCACTGATCCGCGCCACGTCGGCGCGGAGGGCGACGCGCTCACGGAAGCGCCGCGCCGCCACCATCGGGCCGATCGTGTGCGAGCTCGATGGGCCGATGCCGATCTTGAACAGATCGAAGGCGCTGATCATCGCCGGGCCGTCTCGCCGACCCCGAGGGAGGCCTCGACGAGAAGGCCGTGGACGTAAGTGGCAAACGAGCGCCAGCACTCGACGCGGTAGCGCGGCTCGGGCCCGGGGCGGCGGATCAGGACGATCTCCGCCTTGCCGAACAGGGTGCGGGTCGCGGAGCCAGCCGGGAAGGCGGCCTCGCCGAGATCGAGCGGGCAGCCGGCATTGAGGGCCGCCGCCGCGAGCGGACCGCTGACGTCGATGCCGACATTGCGGTGCGAGACGTCGACGACGGCGTGGGCCCGCTCGCCGAGATCGGCCGCGATGGCTGCCGGCAGGTGGTCGGCCTCCGCCTCGTCGCAGCCGATCAGCCACTCGTCGGGCCCGAGGCGGGCGATCCAGCGCCGGTCGTCGCCCCGCACCGAGTTGATCGGCCCGTCGAGCGGGAGACCGGCCGCCGAAGCGCCGGGGTCGCGGACCCGGAGCGCGAAGCGCGCCTCGGCGCCGGCGGGCTGGATGACGATCCCGGAGCGGGCCGGATCGGCGGCGGCGCGGCCGAGGGGGAGCGCACGGGCGGTGCGGTAGAGGGCCTCAAGCATGGATGCGCTCGCCTTTGGGATCGAAGAAGACCGGATCGACGACGGTGACTTGGGCGAAGCCCTCGGGCGTGGTGACGTGGAGGGGGCGGCCCTGGAGCGCGCGCCCGTCCGCCACCAGGGCCATGGCGATGGAGCGGCTGCAATTCGGGCTCCAGTAGCTCGAGGTGACGTGGCCGAGCATCCGCATCGGGATCGGCTGGCCCGGATCGTCGACGATCTGCGCGCCCTCGTCCAGGACGAGCTTCGGATCGTCGGTGACGAGGCCGACGAGCTGCTTGCGGCCGCTCGCCACCACGTCGGGCCGGGCGAGCGAGCGCTTGCCGACGAAGTCCTTCTTGGCCTTGGCGATCATGCCCGCCAAGCCGACATCGTCCGGGGTGACCGTGCCGTCGGTCTCCTGGCCGATGATGATGTAGCCCTTCTCGGCGCGGAGCACGTGCATCGTCTCGGTGCCGTAGGGGGTGATGCCGTGCCGTTGCCCGGCCTCCCAGATCGCCTCCCACACCGCCTTCGCGTGGTCGGACGGCACGTTGATCTCGAAGCCGAGCTCGCCGGTGAACGACACCCGGAAGAGGCGCGTGGGCACGCCGCAGATCGTGCCGGTTCGCATCGCCATGTGGGGGAAGGCCGCCGGCGACAAGTCGATCCCGTCGACGAGGGGGGCGATGACCTCGCGCGCCTTCGGCCCCTGGAGCGCGATCACCGCCCATTGCTCGGTGGTCGAGGTCAGGAAGACCTTGAGGTCCGGCCATTCGGTCTGGAGGTAATCCTCCATGTGGGCGAGCACCCGGGGCGCGCCGCCGGTGGTGGTGGTGACGTGGAAGCAGTCCGGCGCGATCCGGGCGACGACGCCGTCGTCGAGGATGTAGCCGTCCTCCTTCAGCATCAGGCCGTAGCGGCAGCGCCCGACCTCGAGCTTGAGCCACGGATTGACGTAGATCCGGTTCATGAACTCGGCCGCATCGGGGCCGACCACCTCGATCTTGCCGAGGGTCGAGGCGTCGAAGATGCCGACCCCCTTGCGCACCGCCTCGCATTCGCGGGCGACCGCGGCGTGGATGTCCTCGCCGGCCTTCGGAAAGTACCAGGCGCGGCGCCACAGGGCGACGTTCTCGAACAGCGCGCCCTGCGCCTCCGCCCACTCATGGATCGGCGTGGTGCGGATCGGGTCGAACAGCGCGTGGCGGGCCGGGCCGACCAGGGTGCCGAAGGTCACAGGCGTATAGGGCGGCCGGAAGGTCGTGGTGCCGACGCCCGGCAGGGTCTTGTCGAGCTGCCCGGCGACGATGCCCAGCGCGTTCATGTTCGAGGTCTTGCCCTGGTCGGTCGCCATGCCGGTCGTGGTGTACCGCTTGACGTGCTCGATCGAATGGAAGCCCTCGCGCACCGCGAGCTTGATGTCCTTGGCCGTCACGTCGTTCTGGAAGTCGACGAAGGCCCTGACCTTGGTCGGGTCGGCATCAGTCGGCATGGCGCGCACCGGCTTGAAGCCGGTCAGCGTCGGGCTGGCGGTGAAGCTCTTGCGCTCGTCCGAGCCGGCCGCGGCGGCACCGGCGGCGAAGCCCTCCTTGAGGACTTCGGCGAGGTCGTAGGTGCCCTTCGCGGCACCCGCCGAGCGCTCGGCCTGCGCCGAGGTGCCGGGCAGGAAGGCGTCGAGCCGCTCGTCATAGGCGAGCTTGCCGCGGGACTGCGAGAACAGGTGCACCGCCGGCGTCCAGCCGCCCGACATGCCGACGCAGTCGCAATCGAGCACGCGGCGGGGGCCGCAGCGCCCGGCCCGGTCGACGGGAGCGACGATCAGGCCGGTGACCCGCTTGGTGCCCTTCGATCCGACGACCGTGTGGCCGGTCAGGATCTCGACGCCGGCGGCCTTGAGGCGCGCCAGCTCCGGCCCGCACTCGGCCTCCGTGCGCAGATCGACGAGCGTCACGGCGAGCCCCGCCGCCTTGGCGTCGAGGGCCGCGGCGTAGGCCGAGGCGCCGCTCGTCGCGAAGACGATCCGCCGGCCCGGCGCCACGCCGTAGCGGTTGAGGAAGACCCGCACGCTCTCGGCGAGCAGGATGCCGGGGCGGTCGTTGTCGGCGAAGACCAGCGGACGCTCGTGCGAGCCGCCGGCCAGCACCACCTCGCCGGCCCGGACCTGCCACAGCCGCTCGCGCGGCGCCGTGCCGGGATTGGCCACGTGGTCGGTGACCCGCTCGGCCAGCGCGACGTGGTTGTGGTTGTAGTAGCCGAACGCGGTGGTCCGCGGCAGCAGGACCACGTTCTCGCGGGAATCGAGCTCGGCCAGCGTCGCGCTCAGCCACTCGGCGGCCGGACGGCCGTCGATCTCGGCGGTGACGTCGTGCAGCAGCGCGCCGCCGGGCTCCGGGCCCTCGTCGGCGAGGATCACCCGCTTGCCCGTGCGGGCGGCGGCGAGCGCAGCAGTGAGGCCGGCAGGGCCGGCGCCGACCACCAGCACGTCGCAATGGGCGTGGCGGTTGGCGTAGCGGTCGGGATCGGGAACCGCCGGCGCCTTGCCGAGGCCCGCGGCGGCGCGGATGAACGGCTCGTAGACCTTGTCCCAGAACGTCCGGGGCCACATGAAGGTCTTGTAGTAGAAGCCGGCGACGAAGACCGGCGACAGGAGGTCGTTGACCGCGCCGATATCGTGCTCGAGCGACGGCCAGTGGTTCTGCGACAGGGTCTTGAGGCCGTCGCGCGCCTCGACCACCGAGGCGCGGTTGTTCGGGTCGATCCGCCCGGGCCCGCGATCGACGGAGAGCAGGGCGCTCGGCTCGTCGGGGCCGTGGCTCAGGATGCCGCGCGGGCGATGGTACTTGAACGAGCGCCCGACGAGGTGGATGCCGTTGGCCAAGAGCGCCGAGGCGACGCTGTCGCCGTGGAAGCCCTCGACCGTGCGGCCGTTGAAGGTGAAGCGGACCGGGCGCGTGCGGTCGATGCGGCCGCCGCGGGACAATCTGAACGGCTGTGCCATCACGCCCTCGCCTCTGCTTGAGTGGACTTGACCGGGGTGGATCCGGCCTCGGTGGACTCGGTGCGGCTGGGCTTCTCGCCCATCTTGTAGGTTTCGAGGAAACGGTCGCTCACGGTGTCGCGGAGCGCATTGAACCAGCGGCCGCAGCCATGGACGTGGTTCCAGCGCTCGGCATGGACCCCGCGTGGGTTGTCGCGCACGAACAGGTAGCCGGACCATTGCTCGTCGGAGAGCGCCGCCGGGTCGGCGGGCCGGGCGATGTGGGCCTGTCCGCCGCAGCGGAACTCGGTCTCCGGTCGGTTGCCGCAATACGGGCAGGCGATCAGCAGCATCGGGCGTCTCGTCGCGTCTGGGTGATGAGGGGAGATCAGTGCGCGACGGCGGCCGCGGCGGCCTCGTCGATGAGGCGTCCGGTGCGGAAGCGGTCGAGGGTGAAGGGCGCGTTGATCGCGTGCGGGCTGCCCGTGGCGAGCGTGTGGGCGAAGACGTGGCCCGAGCCCGGCGTCGCCTTGAAGCCGCCGGTGCCCCAGCCGCAATTGACGAACAGGTTCGCGACCGGGGTCGTGCCGATGATCGGCGAGCGGTCGGGCGTCACGTCGACGATGCCGCCCCAGGAACGCAGCATCCGCATCCGGGTGAATTGCGGAAAGACCTCGCAGATCGCGTCCAGCGTGTGGGTGGTGATGTGGAGGCCGCCCTGCTGGCTGTAGGAGGTGTACTGGTCGGTGCCGGCGCCGATCACCAGCTCGCCCTTGTCCGACTGCGAGATGTAGGCGTGGACGGCGTTCGACATCACCACGCAGGGGAAGACCGGCTTGACCGGCTCCGAGACCAGGGCCTGGAGCGGGTAGCTCTCGAGCGGCATCCGCACGTCGGCCATCGCCATCACGGTCGAGGTGTGGCCGGCGGCGACGACGCCGATGCGGCCGGCCCCGATATAGCCGCGGGTCGTCTCGACCCCGATCGCCGCGCCGGAGGCGTCGCGGCGGATGCCCTTGACCTCGCAGTTCTGGATGATGTCGACGCCGCGGGCATCGGCGCCGCGGGCATAGCCCCAGGCGACCGCGTCGTGACGCGCGGTGCCGGCCCGGCGCTGCAGGGCGCCGCCGAGGACGGGATAGCGCAACGACCCCGAGATATCGATCGGCGGGCAGAACTCCTTGCACTCCTCCTTCGTCAGCCACTCGTTGTCGATGCCGTTGAGACGGTTGGCATAGACGTGGCGCTTGAAGGACTGCACGTCGTGCAGGTTGTGGGCGAGCATCAGCACGCCGCGCTGCGAGAACATGACGTTGTAGTTCAGCTCCTGGGACAGGCCTTCCCAGAGCTTCAGCGCGTGCTCGTAGAGTGCGGCGCTCTCGTCGTAGAGGTAGTTCGAGCGGATGATCGTGGTGTTGCGGCCGGTATTGCCGCCGCCGATCCAGCCCTTCTCCAGCACCGCGACGTTGGTGATGCCGTGCACGGTGGCGAGATAATAGGCGGTCGCGAGGCCGTGACCGCCCCCGCCGACGATGACGACGTCGTAGGCGGGTTTCGGCTGCGGGTCCCGCCACTGGCGGCCCCAACCCCGGTGTCCCTTCAGGGATTCCGAGAGCAGCGACGAGAGGGAAAATCGGCGCATCGGTTGGCCTCGCTGTGATGAGGGATCATCGTGCGGCCGGGCGTTCGGGACTTTCGCGCTGGCGACCGCGAGTTGGGGATTTGCGACTTGGATGCCGGGGAATTTGGGCGCCGGCGGAGCTCGGGAGACCGGGAGGGTGGGAGGCCGTCACGGTCTCGCAAGGGGAAGCACGAAACCGGCTTGCCTCGGGGTATTCCCTGGAGTCATTCTGGGGTGACGATGCGATGACAGTCTGACGATGGATCGGATGATGACGGCCGGCACGACCAGCGCCGTGGCGACGGGCAGCGCCGCCATGCCCGACGAGGTCACCTCCGTCGGCTTCATGCTCGTCGAGAACTTCTCGATGATCGCCTTCTCCTCCGCGATCGAACCCTTGCGCCTCGCCAACCGGGCGGCGCGGCGCGATCTCTATCGCTACTCGCTGTGGTCGGAAAACGGCACGCGCTGCACCGCCTCCAACGGCGTCGAGGTCCAGGTGGCGGGCAGCTTCAGCGAGGCGCAGGGCCTCGACCCCGCCCTCGACATGGCGATCGTCTGCGGCGGCATCGACATCCAGCGATGCGACCACCGGGCGCTGCAGGCCACCTTACGCCGGACCTGCATCCGCGGCGGCGCGATCGGCGCGGTCTGTACCGGCACCTACGTGCTGGCGAAGGCCGGGCTCCTCGATGGCTACCGGGCGACGATCCACTGGGAGAACCAGGCGAGCCTCGCCTGCGAGCATGACGGCCTCGAGATCGGCTCCGACCTGTTCGAGATCGACCGCAACCGCTTCACCTGCGCCGGCGGTACCGCGGCGGCCGACATGATGCTGTCGCTGATCGTGCGCGACCACGGGGCGGACATCGCGGCGGACGTCGCCGACCAGCTCATCCACCACCGCATCCGCGAATCGGGCGAGCGCCAGCGGATGGACCTCAGGATGCGCCTCGGCGTGGCGCATCCCAAGCTGCTGCACGTGGTCGGCCTGATGGAGAAGACCTTCGCCGAGCCGCTCGGCAGCCAGGAGCTGGCCGAGTCGGTCCATCTCTCGAAGCGGCAGCTCGAGCGCCTGTTCCTGAAATATCTCGGCCGCTCACCGGCCAAGCACTACCTACGCATCCGCCTGGAGCACGCGCGCCACCTGATCCGCCAGACCGCGATGCCGCTCCTGTCGATCGCGATCGAGTGTGGCTTCACCTCGGCGTCGCACTTCTCGAAATCCTACGTCGACCATTTCGGCCGGCCGCCGAGCAGCGAGCGGAAGGTGTGAGCGCCATGCCGGCGTGAAGGATGGACGCGGTCGGGCTGCCGGACACGACGATGCACCGCGTCATTCCAGGCCCGCGTAGCGGAGGCCGACATGACGCGGTGCATCGTTGAGTTTGGTGGATGGCGCCGAAATCGTCGGGGAGGCCGCCCTTGAAACCCGTTACTTCACCCAGCCGTCCACCGTCGCCCGGTTGGCCTTGATCCACTTGGCGGCGGTCTCGGAGGGCTTGGCGCCCTTCTCCTCGTTCTCCGCCATCATGGTCTCCTCGTCCTTGATGCTCAGCTTGAACTTCTTGAGGATGCCGTAGACCTCCGGCATGTCCTCCTTCAGGCCCTTGCGCGCCAGGGTGTTCACGGTCTCGTCGTCGCCGAAGACCTTCTTCGGATCGGCGAGGTACTTCAGCTCGTAGCGCGCGAACATCCAGTGCGGGGTCCAGGCGGTGACGACGATGTCCTTCTTCTGACGGATCGCGTCCTTGAGGGCGCTGGTCATCGTCGCGTCGCTGCCGTCGACGAGCTTGACCGGCAGGCCATAGGCCTTGATCGCGGCTTCCGAGGTCTTCATCACGCCGGCGCCGGGATCGATGCCGATCACTTTGCCGTCGACCTCGGCCGACTTGGTCTTCAGATCCTCGATCGAGTTGAGCGGAGACGAGGCCGGCACGGCCCAGCCGATCTTGGCACCGGTGACGTTCGGGCCGATCAGCTCGAGGCGGTTCTTGAGCTTCTCGTAATAGGCGGCCTGGGTCAGCGGCAGCCAGGCCGCGACGGTCGCGTCGGCGTCGCCCGTCGCCACCGCCTGCCACATCGCCGCGGCGGCGAGCGGGATCGCCTTCACCTCGTAGCCCTTCTCCTCCAGAACCTGCTTGAGGATGTTGGTGGCCACCACCGCGTCGCTCCACTCGACATAGGCGAGGCGCACCGGCTTGCCGGCCGCCTCGGCGGGCGTCTGGGCGAGGGTGAGGCAGAGGAGGACACCGAGAACAGTCGCGCGCATGGGGAGCCGATCCAGGAGGCTGGTGGGACGGAAGGGAGGGTGAGGTCTTGCCCCCGGCGCCCGCGGGTGCGGGCGCCGGGAGGAGGTCGGGGATCCCCCGCCGGAGCGGGGGGCTTGGCTCAGGCCGTCCCGTGCGGGCGGGCGCGGTCGGCGAGTGCTTGGGTCGAGCGGTCAAGGATGACCGCCAGGATCACGATGCCGATGCCGGCCTCGAACCCGGCGCCGGCCTCGAGGCGCTGGATCGACTGCCACACCGCCCGGCCGAGGCCGCCCGCCCCGATCATCGCGGCGATGACCACCATCGAGAGGGCGAGCATCATGGTCTGGTTGACGCCCGCCATGATGGTCGGCAGCGCCAGCGGCAGCTGCACCTTGAACAGCTTCTGGGTGGTCGAGCCGCCGAAGGCATCCGAAGCCTCGACGAGCTCGGAGGGCACGTTGCGGATGCCGAGCGCCGTCAGCCGGATCACCGGCGGCACCGAGAACACGATGGTGGCAAAGCACGCCGACACGGCGCCGAGGCCGAAGAACGGCAGGGCCGGGATCAGGTACACGAAGCTCGGCAGCGTCTGCATCATGTCGAGGATCGGCGAGAAGGTCCGCCAAGCGCGCCGGCTCAGGGCGAACCAGATCCCGACCGGAATCCCGATCACCAGGGCGGTGACGGTCGACAGGCTGACGAGCACCAGCGTCTCGACCGTGGCCTGCCACAGCCGCAGGTTCCACAGGAACAGGAGGCCGCACAACGTCAGGAGGCCGATCCTGCGCCCGCCGAGCCGGTAGGTGGCGAAGGCCGCGAGCCCGATGAACACCCAGGGCGGCACCGCGACGAGCGCCGTGGTCAGCACGTCGATCCAGTCGGAGACCGAGCGGCTGACGGCGCGGGTCAGCCAAGCGCCATGGTCGGTGAGCCAGTCGAGGCCTTGGTCGCTGAGCGTGTCGAGGGGAAATTTCGGGACGGTCCAGTCCATCGCTCCGCTCCTGCCGTCGTCTGAAGGATCGAGGTCTCGGGGTAATCCGCGTCGTGACCCGTTGCGTGGGATTCGGCGGAGTGAGCGGCCAGGGCGCGCACCACGTCGCGGCTGCCGACGGCGCCGAGCAGGCGTCCGTCCGGGTCGACCACGGCCACGCAGCCTTCCGCGGCGACCCGGGCCAGCACGGCATCAAGGCGGGCATCGGCCACGACGGCATCGCTGCCCGCTCCGAGCAGGCTCGCGACGGTCTCCTCCGGCCGGGCGGCGGCGAGCCGGTCGGCGCGCAGGCAGCCGACGAAGCGGCTCTCGTCGTCGGCGACGAGCCAGGCATCGCCGCCCTCCCCGGCGATCCGGATCCGCGCCTCGGCGACGGTGAGCGTCGGCGCCAGGACCGCGGCGGACCGGTCCGCGACCTGCCCCACCCGCATCACGGCGGCGCGGTCGATATGCTCGACGAACCGGGCGACGTATTCGGTCGCCGGCCGAGCCACGATTTCCTCGGGCTGGCCGATCTGGACCACCTCGCCGTCCTTCATCAGGACGATCCGGCCGCCGAGGGCGACGGCCTCGTCGAGGTCGTGCGAGACGAACACGATGGTCTTCTTGAGCTTCCGCTGCAGGTCGCGCAGCTCCGATTGCATGTCGCGGCGGATCAGCGGATCGAGGGCGCTGAACGCCTCGTCCATCAGCAGCACCTCGGCATCGGCGGCGAGCGCCCGGGCGAGGCCCGCCCGCTGCTGCATCCCGCCCGACAATTCATGCGGATACTTGGCTTCCCAGCCCTTGAGGCCGACGAGCTCGATCGCCTGCATCGCGGCCTCGGTCCGGCGCGCAACCGGAACGTTCTTGAGCTCAAGGCCGAAGCCGACATTCGACAGGATCGTCCGGTTCGGCAGCAGCGCGAAGTGCTGGAACACCATCCCGAAGGTCTTCTGGCGGAATGCCAGCAGATCCTTGCGCCCGAGCTTCGTCACGTCGACGTCGCCGACCGCGATGCGGCCGCAGCTCGGCTCGACGAGCCGGTTCATGCAGCGCAGGAGAGTGGATTTCCCCGAGCCCGAAAGACCCATCAGGGTCAGGATCTCGCCCTCGACGATGTCGAACGAGATGTTGCACAGACCGACCACGGCACCGCAGGCCGCCGCGATCTCAGCCTTGCGCTTGCCCTGCTTGATCAGATCGACCCCCTCGGCCTGCTTCGAGCCGAAGATCTTGCTGATGCCCTCCAAAACAATGCGGCTCATAGGCGTATGATCCTTTTGGAGCAGCGCGCTTCGTCGTCCGAAAGCTTCGGAAACGCATCTGTTTACCTTGTATTATGAAAAGCTATCCCGAGCAGGCCCCGCGGCTTGTCCGCCTGCGACATTTTTTGCCGCCAGGACGACACCGGCGACATTGACCACCGAAAATCATCGCTGCGGCGCAACATTGGCGCCAGTTTCGGCATGTTCAGCAGCATATTGTGCAGCGGATGAACATGCCATGTGCAGCGAGACTTGAGTCCATGCCCTGGACATTAGGGCGATACCATAAGGTCAGGTCGCTGGCACGCAACCGCGTGTCGCTCGCACGGCAATGCTCGGCCGGGAGCGTCGTAACCTGGGGTTCCGGTCATCCCGTCACCGCGCCGCGGTCCACGTCCTTCGACAACGACCGCGCTGTCCGGCGCAACGATGCCCCGCCCGGCCCGCCAGGCCGCCACCGATGTGAGGATCCCGATGTCCGCAGCCGCCACGTCCACCGCCCCTTCCCAGTCCAACTCGTTCTTCTCCGCATCCTTGTCCGACGTCGATCCGGAGCTCGCCGGTGCGGTCGCGCAGGAGCTCGGCCGCCAGCAGCACGAGATCGAGCTGATCGCCTCGGAGAACATCGTCTCCCGCGCCGTCCTCGAGGCGCAG
>NZ_VDDA01000032.1 GCF_006151805.1 Methylobacterium terricola
TCAACCGCGCCCGCCGCTTGCCCGTCCGCTACGAACGCCGCGCCGACATCTACGAGGCCTTCACGTTCCTGCAGGCAAGCCTCATCACCCTCCGCCAGATCAGGCGGTTCTGTTAGGCGCTCTAAATCACGTCCCGGCAAACCACGCTCTTTCCTGACCCTAACTCGTTGCACACACAACGCAATTAATAGTGCCCTTGGATGTTCCTGCCAGGCTTGGATTGGTTGGGCCCGATTAGGTTGTAAGAGAAACGCTCATAACTCACAAGTTATGAGCGTTGCGCTTGCGCCTTATCCAGCAAGGAGTTATGATGCTCATAACTCATGACCATAACCCAACCACTCCGCGCCCTCGGCTATGCCCGCGTTTCGACGATCGGACAGACCCTAGAGGTGCAGCTCGCCCAACTCGCCGCCGTCGGCTGCAGCCCGATCTATCGGGAGAAAGCTAGCGGGGCGAAGGCAGACCGGCGCGAGCTGAACCGCCTGCTGCGGGAGGTACAACCGGGAGACGTAGTGATCGTCACCCGGATTGATCGCCTCGCCCGCTCGATCTTCGACCTGTTCAGCATCGTCCAGCGCATCCACCAGGCCGGAGCCACGTTCCGCAGTCTCGCCCAGGAGTGGGCCGACACCGGCACGGCTCAGGGCCGTATGATGCTGGCCGTGATGGGTGGCATGGCTGAGGTGGAGCGGGAGATGATCCTGACCCGCACGGCCGAGGGCCGTGCCCGTGTGAAGGCGGCGGGTGGCCGGACTGGCGGACCCAAGCCGAAGCTTACCCCAGCGCAACAGCGCGAGATTGCCCAGCGGCTCGCAGGTGGGGAGATGCTGGCTCCCCTCGCCATCACATATAACGTCAGCCGCCAAACGATCGGCCGCCTGCGAACGAAGCCGGAAACCGCCGCATGAGGACGGGGCGGGACGGGACGGGACGGGACGGGCGAGGTGCCACCTAATGACCAACGGCTGCAATACGGACCTTGGCCCGCATCAATGCTTGGGGTTGGCGGGACTTTGATCTGTGTTAATCTGTGGCGATGACGGACGACACCCCGTTTCCTTGGTTCGTGGCCATCGGTGCCTCTGGCACCGATGGCCTACGCGATATCCAGGACGTTCTCAGCGCGCTGCCACCCGTGCTCGACGCCGTGGTGCTGGTCGTCCTGCACAGGTCATGGGATCACCCGAGCCGCCTGGCCGAGATCCTCAACCGGGTGAGCCTATTGCCCGTCAGCGTGGCCCGGGCGGGCGAAAGGTTCGCCGCGGGCCAGGTGTACGTCGGAGAGCCGGGCGATCATCTCGCGCTCGCAGCCAACAGCTTCGGCCGGCTGGTGTATGACCCGGATCGTCGCTACCGGAACCGCACTGTGGATCTGCTCTTCCGGTCCGTGGCCGAGCATGGTGGCTCGCGCATGATTGGCATCGTGCTGTCTGGTGCGCTCGACGATGGTGCGCGCGGGCTGGCGGCCATCAACGAGACGGGCGGCCTCACCATGGTGCTCACCCCGTCTCGATCAGTTGGACGAGGTATGCCGGAGAACGCCATCGCGTATGATGGGCCAATCGACCTGATCGGTAGTCCCATCGAGATCGCCGCGGGTATCCGCGAGGCCGTTCAGAGCGGCAGGCGCGCGTGGCTAGCAGTCGAGCGCAGATAGCCCGGCTTGAACTCGGCAATCTCTTGGAGGCGGGGTAGGTCCAAGATCGTCAGCTGCTTGCCATGATGCTCGATCAGCCTCTGCTCACGCAGGACGCGCAGAGTGCGGTTCACGTGCACGTTCGATAGGCCCAGCGTGTCGCCCAGGTCATGCTGCGTGATCGGCAATTCGTAGCCGTCCTCCGTCGCGAAGCCGACTACCTGGAGCCGCACCTGCAATTCGCACAGAAGATGTGCCATGCGTTCGAGGGCAGAGCGGCAGCCCGCATTCGTTAGCCAACAGCGGGTGGTCGCCTCCTCGATCAGCTTGGCCAAGCGCAACCCACGGGCGACGTTCGGGTGCTGTTCGAGGATGTCGGAGAGAACCCCCTGCGGAACGCGGGCGACGAAGCAGGCCGAGAGCGTGCTGATTGTGCAATCCAACTCACCCAGCAACGCGGCGTCGGGGTCGCAAAGGTCGCCCGGCACGAGATAGGCCAGGATCTGGCGGGCGCCCGTGTCGCGCAGCTGGTAGCGGATGGCGAAGCCCTGCAGCACGAGGACTGCCTCTGTCAGGGGTGCACCCTCATGGACGAGATCCGTATGGGCTGCGACTTGGCGCATGCTCGCGCTTAGCTGGCCGAGAGCGGCTGTGTCAGCCTCTGTCAGCGGAACCAGCCGCGCCAGCTTCCGGACGATCGGATGGTGATGGTGTCTGCTTCCGCCGCTCGACGCGAGACGTCCCCCGCTGACCTGCTCCAAGCCACTGCTCATGGACGCGCTCCTGTCCGTCCGAGATCCTGGACCGCCGCAACCACGTCGGGAGACCAGGCGGGTTTGGCCAGCCAGGGCGCCTCAAGCAGCTCGGAGCAAAGCGAGCTGTCTTGCCGGCAGGCCGAGTGGACGAGGAACGGTACCCCGCGCCTGTGCAGCTCGCGCGCCAGCTCAGTGCACAGGCCATCCTTGAGACGCACGTCGACCACCGCGAGGTCGGGAGTGCGCCGCTCTACTTGGGCCGCAGCCTCGGCGAGAGTGGCAACAGGGCCAGCGACGCGGTAGCCGGCATGCGCGAAAGCGTCGCCGAGGTCGAGGCCGATGAGGGCATTATCCTCGATGAGCAGCACTCTGGGCTGCGTGCCGGTGGATCTCACGGGCGCTCTCCTGCCGATGCATCATTGCCTGCTGTTGCTGATCGGGCTCGAGGAATGGATCACGGCAGGATGCAAGTGGGTGTAAATTATTGTTGGCGATCATGTAAGAAGCGGTTGTAGTTCGGTATTGTATCGTACCAAAATTATGGTGCGATAGCGAACAATGGGATGCGCGCGATAAACGTTTGACATATAACATTTGGCATATAACAATTGTTACTCTGAGTGGTCACGGGAGGATGCAATCAATATGCTTGATGTTGGTCTTCAAATCGATATTCAGCTTGCCAAGCTGGCATCGACCGCCTGCTCTTGACCTAGGCGCAGGTGGTCTGAAGACCACGCGTGCTCCTGCCAGTTACCGGGAGAGTTTCGTGCCGCAGCTCCAACAAGCCACCGTCCGCAACAGCCTGCTTAAGGCCCTCTCGCCTGCCGATTTCGCGCTACTCCGGCCGCACCTTGAACCGATGACCACCCAGCTTCGTGAGGGGTTGATCGACGCCAACCAACCGATCCAGGAACTCTATTTTCCCGAGGTCGGCTTCGCCTCTGTCGTCACTGCGTGCACAGAGGGGCAGATTGAGGTCGGGCTGATCGGTCGCGAAGGGTTGGTTGGCGCCGCGCCGGTTCTTCTAGGATCCGACAGAACGCCGCAGCAGTCGTTCATTCAGATGTCCGGTGAGGTTCTGAGGATCAGCGCATTGGAACTGCGTGCAGCCGTTCGGAAAAGTTCGAAATTGCAGGATGTGCTATTGCGATACGTTCATACACTGATGGTTCAGATCTCGATGACGGTCTATGCACACGCTGCACTCAACTTGGAGGGGCGGCTCGCGCGTTGGCTGCTGATGTGCCACGATCGCATCGATGGTGACGAACTAGTGCTGACGCACGAATTCCTGTCCATGATGCTGGGGGTACAGCGGGCGGGTGTGACACTGGCGCTGCAGAACCTGGAGGGTGCGGGCCGGATCAAAGGCAGACGCAAGCGCGTTCAGATCCTTGACCGGAGCAAGCTGGAGCAGTTGGTGGGTGGCAGCTACGGCGTGGCGGAGGCGGAGTACGCTCGGTTGATCGGAGGTGCGTAGCAATGGCACGCTACTTCTTCCACTTGAGGCACGAACCCGGCTCAGAAGGCCTGGCGGAAGATTTCGAAGGCGACGAGCTTCCGGACGCGACTGCAGCGCGAGAGCATGCCCTGATGGTGGCGAGGGACCTGATCACTCGGACGCGCCTGGACAGTGTGCGGAACTGGTTCGATTGCTCGTTCGAGATCACCGACGAGCAGGGCCATTCCGTGATGACAGTGCCGTTCACCGACACCGTGCCGGAACAGCCGGACGATGGAGAAGAATGAACTGGGTTGGTCCGTCTCGAAAGATCTCCCGCAGCAAGGATCCGGCAACACCTTTTCGATGCTCGTTCAAAGCTTTGAGGGTCAGGGGCTCAGCTACTCGCTGCTTCGACTCCTACTCACGAAACCAAGTCAGCTCACCCCGGCTGATCGCGCGAGTAGCCGCCACATGGCCCAGCGCCGCCTGCATATTTGCCTGCAGTTGTTCCATTTGTGCGCGGACCGAGAGCATTAGGATATCGAGGTGATTAAACAACGCCTGAGTCTCTGACGGGACATCAGGTTGAGATGTGGGCCTCCGCCACTTTGTGACCCGCTCCAAGAAAGTCACCTCCATCAGGAGGAGATCGTTGCTGTCGCAGATCTCTAGTGCATTGACTCAAACGGATGGTGCAGCGTTGCCGTTGACGGCATCGAGGATGGCGGTGGCTGGCTTGGTCCAGACGAAGGGCTTTGGCCTGTCGTTGTGCTCGGCGATGTAGCGGTTGATCGCAGCCTGCAGGTCGACCATCCCGCTGAAGCTGCCCCGCTTCAGCCTGCGCCGGGTCAGGGCGGAGAAGAAGCCCTCGACCGCGTTCATCCACGAGGCCGAGGTCGGGGTGAAGTGGAAGATCCAGCGTGGGTGCCGAGCCAGCCAGGCCCGAACCTTCGGGTGCTTGTGCGTGCCGTAGTTGTCGAGGATCACGTGGATCAGTTTGCCGGCTGGTACCGCCGCCTCGATGGTGTTGAGGAAGCGCAGGAACTCTTCGTGGCGGTAGCGCTGCATGCAGCGCCCGATCACCGTGCCCTCCAGTACATCGAGCGCGGCAAACAGCGTCGCGGTGCCGTGACGGATGTAGTCGTGGGTCTGTGTCTCGGGGCGACCTGGCGTGATGGATCGGCTCGGGCGGGTGCGCTCCAGGGCCTGGATCTGGCTCTTTTCATCGAGGGAGAGCACGACGGCGTGGCGCGGCGGATCCATGTAGAGGCCGACGATGTCCTCGACCTTCTCGGCGAAGGCCGGATCGTTCGAGCGCTTGAAGCTGCGCACCCGATGCGGCTTGAGGCGATGGGCATCCCAGATGCGCTGGACGGACCGTAAGGAGATCCCGACGGCCTGCGCCAGGGCGCGGCCGGTCCAGTGGGTGACCTCTCCGGGCGGTTCGGAGCAGGTGAGGGCGAGCACCTCGGCGACGGTGTCGGTGGAATGAGGCGGCTTGCCGGGCGGACGGGTCTTGTCGCGCAGCAGACCCTCGACGCCTTCTTCGGCGTAGCGCTGTTGCCAGCGCCAGACGGCTGGCCGGCTGACGCCCGCCTGCTGGGCGACATCGAGGACGCAGAGGCGTTCGGCCGAGAGCAGGATGATGCGGGCGCGCTGGATGTGCTTGAGGGGCCGCGCCCGATCCGCGACGATGGCGGACAGGTGCGCCAGGTCGGCGGTGCTGGGGATCACGCAGACAGTCTGAGCCATGCCTCAGACTCGCATGGCTCAGGCATTCTGTGAATCCTCTGACTGCGTCAATGCACTAGCGCCACTGGAGTACCTGCCGGCCGACACGGCGGTGCAGCTGACCCGCATGTACCTGGCGTGCTCCCATCTCGACCACGATCGCGGCAACAACGAGCCGGCGAACCTCAAGGCGCTGTGCCAGCGCTGGTTCACCTATCGGTAGCGCAAGGCTGCGGGTGACCTGTTCCTTAGGCCATAGCCGTTCCGGCTCTAGCGAGGTCAGGTGCGATACAACCTAAATATGCAAAAACGGTTAGCCCATCCATGCATCGTGCGCATGGTTCCTGGGACATAGGTCGTATGGTGCGATGCGGAAAAGCGTGGGATACATACCCCATGCACGGTCGCGATGGCGTCGCGACCGTGCCTTGCCCTCTTTGGGCGTTTCCTCCCTAGACTTCGGGCCGCTCTCATGGGCGGCCTTTTTTCTGTCCGGGAGCAAGGTCTTAGCGCGCTCCCCTGCCCGTCTCAAGCGCAATTGTGCGCCATCCCTGGGCAAGTGGCATTTTCCTGCACATTGCTGGCCAGCCGCAACGAGCCGCTACTTGGTGATCCGCTTCGGCGAGATCGGGTCGCTGGCCGGAAACGTTTCCTCGACGGCTTGGTCGAGTAGCTGATCCTGTCGCTCCTTAAGACTGTCACCCGGCTTCCGCTGGCCGGGAGCGCTGGCCGCAGCGAGATCTGCCTTCGCTTTACCAGGGTCCTGAGGGTGATCCTTGTCGTGGTCGGTGCTCTTCGTCGGGTCGATCATTGGCGTGCTCCTGGAGTTAGTATTCACCAACTTCCCAGCCACTTCGCGGTTCGCATCCCTGAGCTGGCGTCCGCCGAGGAGGCGGCCGAACGTCAGCGCTGACCTAAAGCGTCATTCGCGTTTGCGACAGGTCCCTTTTACGTGCACAGCCTCTGGCCACGAGGCAAATCAGCCCCGAGCCAGCAACGGCCTCTGCGATGTGCACGAACGCCCCGCTCATCCCTCGAGATTTGACGGCGAAGGTTAATCCGTGCCTGGATGTAGGTTACCGCGGCTCGCGTCCTGAACCCGAGTCGCATCACCTGGAGACACCTGCCGCCGCAGTGAGACCCTGAAAAAGCGAGACCCCCTCACCTTGCCGGGTGAAGGGGTCTAGAGCCCCGAGGGGGCCGATCCAAAGTCTGTGACAGGACGGATCATCCCCCGAAATCGCTGCCTCTGTCAATCGGAAACCCGTTTTCCGACGATGGCGGAGCTTTGCCAGGAACCGGGCGCGCTCACGCGTGACCCGGCTCGATCTGCCGCGGCCTCATCACGAGGCCGACCAATGACCTATGCCGAGATTAAAGAGGCGATCGCGCGGGCGCTGCCGGCGATGCTGCCGGCCCTGCGCGACCAGCTCTATGCGTTGAACGGCGCCGGGCTGATCGACGACCGCAAGGCGGGCGAGCTCGACGACGCGATCGAGGCGCGGCGCACCGCCGGCCGGGCCTCGCCGGCAGCCCCTGCTCTGCCCGGTCTGCCGCTCGCCGCCGCGATCGCGCCGACTGCTGCCCGGATCACCCGGTTCGCGCCCCGCCGCCAGCACTCGCCGGACCGCGCCAAGAGCCGCGAGCGCCGCCGAGGCCTCGGCGGATCGAGCCCACTGCCGGAGCCGCTCGCCCGCCGCTACACCGAAGGTCAGAGGGCCGTCCTGTTCATCGTCGGGGAGGAGATCGCGGCGCGGGGCGTGTGCGGCCTTTCGGTCGCCGAGATCGCGGCCCGCGCCGGCGTCTGTCACCGCCACGCGCAGATGACCCTACGCCTCGCCGAGAGCGACGGCCTCGTCACGATCACTGAGCGCCCCCGCAGGGGGCAGAAGCACCAAACGAACCTCGTGCGGGTCCTCTCCCGGGAATGGGCCGCCTGGCTCCAACGGCGTCGACCGACAGGGTGCAGACCGACTCCCTCCACGGAGATTCAGGATCTTTCTTCCTCTTTAGAATCGAATGCGGCGGCTCGCGTAAGCGCTGCGAAGGGTTTTCGGAGGGGAGATTCGGGATCCGGACCGGCAGGACGGCCGACCGCGAGCTTCCGATTCTAGCCTGAGACTGGCGCTACTTCTGGAATCGAGAACGCCGGACCCTGGTGAGGATCCGGCGCTCGGTGAGAGATTCGAGGTACGTGAGCGGTATCAGACAGAGCCCTTACGCACCGCCGCCATGATCCTCTTGAACCCCTCTCGGTAGGGCAAGCGCTGCTCGTCGCACCATTGAATGAAGTCATTCTGATCGGACACGTCGATCCGCATCGTGAAGGACACTGTCGGCTCCTCGGACGCCCGGCGCCGCTTGATCGGCTTCGGCGCGTCGCGCTCGACGAAGCCGTGGGCGGCGGCAGCGGCCCGGCTGACGACCGGCGCCTCGTCCGGCGCGGGCGCGGCCGGCTTGAAGTCGCCGAGGTTCGCGAGGCCGGCGGGGGTGGGCTTAGACATGGGCGGTCTCTCTGGCGGTGCGCAGGATCTCGACGATCTCGGAGGCGAGCGCGTCGGCGTTCTCGCGCGCCTTGTCGAGGCCGTTGACGGCCTGCGGGTCGAGCTCGTCGAGGGCCTGGCGGTAGGTGAACATGGAGCGGTAGGCGGCCCGCTCGGCGAGGTCGTTTGCCAGCATCGGCACACCGGCCGAGGCCATCGTCTCGCGGATCGCCCGCTCGTCGCGGGTGGCAAAGCCCGGCTTCGTGCGGGTGAACAGCACCCGGTAGGCGCGCGGCCCGACGGTCGCCGCTTGGTCCTCGATGTAGTCGATCGCCCGGCGCGCCTGCGTCGCGTCCATCGCCGAGCCCTGCATGGGGATGAGCGTCAGGTCGGCCGCGAGGATCGCCGAGGCGACCATCAGCGAGGCGGTCCCCTCGAGGTCGGCGATCACGAACTGGCTCCGGGCCCCCTCCCCTTTCAGCATCCGGCCGATGTTGGTCGAGTCGGCGTGGCCGATCACGGTGACCGGACAGGTCGTTGGCCCGTCCTTCCAGGCGACGAGGTTGCGGTTCGGGTCGCAGTCGAACAGCGTCACGGACGCGCCGTGGCGGGCGAGCGTCGTCGCGAGCACGAGGGCGGTCGTGCTCTTGCCGGTCCCGCCCTTGGGGTTGCTGACGGCAATTACAGCCATGTCGGGTCACCTCACTTCCGGTCACATGGCGCAATGTGATGCGGCATCGTTCAACGTCGCGTTAATTGCCGTGACGCGCCTTAGCGTGATGCGATGTGGCACGGCATCTCGTCAAGGCAATTCGAGCCAAGTGGCGTTATGTCAATTGACGTGACTTCAAATGAAGTCATTTGAAGACGCCAGCGTGGGGCCTGGGGCAGGTTCACCGAACGCCGCGCCCCCACACACCCGCCAAGCCGCCGCAGTTATCGAGCGGTA
This sequence comes from Methylobacterium terricola, assembly GCF_006151805.1. Classification (GTDB taxonomy): domain Bacteria; phylum Pseudomonadota; class Alphaproteobacteria; order Rhizobiales; family Beijerinckiaceae; genus Methylobacterium; species Methylobacterium terricola. The sequence continues at coordinate 9,005 of NZ_VDDA01000032.1, forward strand.
AACTACCGCCGAAACGGCCAGGGTTCCCGCGGATCCGTTTCCCCGAACGCCCGGCCGCGTGTCCGCGGGGTGCACCCTGCGAGGCAGTGATGGTGAGACGCCCTCATCCTGTCTCACAGGGTTGCTGCGCGACCTATGAGACAGCTACAAGGGATCGTCTAGACCCTGCGAGACATTCCATGGCCCGGATCGGCTACGCGCGCGTCAGTACCCTCGACCAGGATCTCACCGTGCAGCTCGCAGCCCTCAAGGCCGCCGGCTGCGACATTGTCCGGGCCGAGAAGGTGTCGGGCTCCTCGACCGTCGGCCGCGACGAGCTGCGCACCGTGCTCGCCTTCATCCGCGAGGGCGACACGCTGGTGGTTACCCGCGTCGACCGCCTAGCGCGCTCGATCGGCGACCTCCAGGACATCGTGCGCGAGCTGAGAGGGAAGGGGGCGGGGCTGCTGGCGACCGAGCAGCCGATCGACACCTCGACCGCCGCCGGTAAGGCCTTCCTCGACATGCTCGGCGTGTTCGCCGAGTTCGAGACGAACCTCCGGCGCGAGCGCCAGGCGGAAGGGATTGCCAAGGCCAAGGCGGCCGGCGTCTACAAGCGGGCGCGCACGGTCGATCCTGAGGCCGTGCGCCGCTTGGCAGGGGAGGGGAAGGGCGCCTCAGCGATTGCCCGGAACCTCGGGATTGGACGGGCGAGCGTCTACCGAGCACTTAAAGGCATCCCGTAACCAGGAAGCGCATCCCTGGCGACCACCCTGATGAGGGCAGCTTCGAGTTGCCTGTGCACGAAATCTTGCAAATTTTGACCTGCCATACCCACATCAATCGTGAGCATATCGCAGGGAGCGGGCTTTGCGAGATTTGATCAGCTACGGAAACGTCATAGCGCTTCTCTCTATCGTTGCAGCTGGTGCGGCAATCTACCTGGCACTCACAGACAGCAAAGGTGCTGCGATCACCATGGGTGGCCTATTCCTATCCATGGGCATTGTGAGTCAGTTGGATCGATTCAAATCATTTGAAGCGTTTACGATCAAGGCGCAGCTCCAGGACCGCATTGATCGCGCTGACGAATTGATAAAACAGCTACGAACTCTCAGTTTGCTAGTTGCCAAGGCGGGTTACGCCAGTACTGGACTTACTACAATGTCGTTCGGCGCCGTGCAGGCTTCTAACTACAATTTGACAAAGGACTTTGATGCAGTTTTGTCTACCCTGAGTCTTACTGAGGATGAGCTGCAGAACGTTAAGCAGCCGCTTGTGAAAGCACTGGCCTATCGCATTTGGGCAGGCTTTTTCGGCGTCGCTCTCGCCATTCCCCAATATCACCCATCGGACTCGAGCCAGCGAAATCCCCTCTCTGCCAAGGATGGCGCGGCCTTGACGACACTCAATCATAACCGACTTCTCAGTGCTAATAACGCCGATGATCTTCGAGTATTATTAAAGATGTTTCTACCGGATGGCATGTCGCCACAGCAAATAAGCGCAGCCGACGGGTATATAGAAAAGCTTATAACGCTATATGAAGGTTGTAGGAAGGCCGGTGGTCCCACTCCAGAATTTATTGCATTTGAGGCGCAGGCACTAACCGGTGCTCAGATCGCCCCTGCCGCAAAAGCGATCTACAATGGTCAGATACCGGATTGAGGATAAGTTTTTTTTATCGCGCAGGGGGCGTGGATGGTGTCTTAACACCAGCACCCGCACGCGTAAGATCGCATGCGGAACCTGAGTAGAACTGCCCCTTACGGAGCGGCGGACGTTACGGTAGGCGCGCCTGCGGTGCAGCCCTCGCTGCTCGCCGAGGTCAGGCCGCCTCTGCCTCGTGATCAACCCCGAGTGCTGCCAGGCGCACCGTCTTCGGCAGCAGGTGCGTCCCGGCCTCGTAGTAGCGCCACATCCGAGGGCTGACGCCGAGCATCGCCGCGGCCTCGGCTTGGGACAGCTTCGGCACCCGGGATTTCCGCCACGACAGCAGCCAGGCGGCGCCCTGCTCCAGCGCCAGCCGCCACAGCGTGTCGGCGCTGATCTCCATGTCGTCGGACCAGTGGGCGTTCCACCCCCACTCGCCGACCTCTACCACCCGAAAGGCGTCAGGATCGTCCCGGAGCGGCCTGAACACCTCGAACCGGCCGAGATGCTCGCTCACGTCCACCGGGCTCTCGGAGCCGTTCTTCCACGTGACGACCAGGGTCCGGCCGCGACCGGCCCGGACAGCCTTGATGCTCTGCGCTTCCATCGTCCTCACCCCAGCTTGTTGAGGCGGCGCCACGTGGCCCACAGCACGTCGCGGTTCGCCTCGGCCCACGCCATCGCCTCGGCGCCCTTGCGGGCGTCACCCGCACGGACCGTCAGCGTCTCGATCTCGACCAGGGCCCGCCAGCCGCGTCCCTCAATATGGAAGTGCGGCGGCAGGTGATCGTCGGCGTAGATGGCGACCTTGCAGTTCGTGAAGCGCTGGATGGTCGGCATCGCCTTTCCCCGTCGACAGGAAAAATAGGCAATGGTTGCCGAAAACGCTAGCCAAAAACGGCAACAGTTGCCATTTTTGGCTTCTGGTGGTGGTGATCGCTTGCAAAAAGCGGCGCTTCAGCCCTTCCCGCCGGCGGGCGCGTAATCGCCTGATATGGAATTCGAGCAGCGGCCTGCGCCGCTAAGGATGTGCCAGCCGTAGTCGCTGACCTATGGTCATTATCAGCAAAATTGGGCAAGCGCCTCGTCCTCGGCATCTCCAAACTCGCAAGCATATTCGATACAACGCCGCATGCTATCGTCACCTAATATCTTGTTTTATAGAGAAATATTTGCGGAGATTTCATATCAAAATCAATATGTAGAGCATAATTGCAAATTAGCGGTTGTGAATAGATTTTATCGACACCAAGCGGTTCGCAAAAATATTTTTCATTCTAGTTGACATGTTTTTTTGATCAAATTAAATTGCAAATATGATCACACCTAAATAGGGGCTGCAGCATGCCTGTTTGATCAAAATTTTCCTAAAAATTTAGCATCCAATACAAACGGGGCCGAAAGGCTCCATTTTTGTTTGTGGAGACTGATGGTGTCACCCACTCTCGAAAACACCCCCTCGTCCCAGGGAACGCCTGGTGCTGGCTTGATCGTGTTTGGCCTCGATAGCGGCGGCCGACCTCACGCGGCGCGGTTCGAGGTGCACGAGGCAGCTCTCGCCCTGCAAGCGGCAGCAGCTCTGCGCATGCAAGCCCTTACCGTCGCCAGCGATGAGCTCCGAACCGAGGCTCAGGGGCTACCACAAGGCCGGCTCTTCCCCAGTGGGCGAGCTTTCGTACCTTTTGCCAAAGTTGCCGTGTACGCCCGCCTCAAAGCTCTCAGCGCAGCGACTGGCGCCGGTGATACCGCCCCGCCGACCCCGAACGCTGAACCGCAACCTGTCGTGCCCGAAGCTGGCGACGGCAGGGGAGGCCAGGCCTCCGCTTCCGCCGCGTCCGCAACCCCTGACTTGCCCCACGCAGGTTCGCGGCACCTCCCAATCAGCTGGGACCAGATCCGCATGGGCAGCCTCGTGCTCGCCCCTGAGCATGACGAGGAGAGCTGGTGGCCGGCCATCGTGATGAGCGTCAAGGCAAAGGGCCGGCTCGAGCTGCGCTGGCGCGACTGGTTCGATGAGCCAGCTTTCGTGCGTCGCCGCGACCAAATCGCCCTGCTCAACCCGAGCCTGTTCCTCGAGGAGTGAACGGCGGAAGCGCTCACCAATCGAACCAGAGGGTTTAAAATGGCCAAGTCGTACGATGCGGATGCCCCCGCCGAACCGAGGTCTGGTACGCCACCGCGGCTCACTCCGATCGAGGTGCTTCTGCCGAAGGGCAGCGGCTGGTCTGATCGCCACCTACCGACCATCAGGGCCATGCAGGCGATCATCGCTCAAGATGGGCCATCGCTGCTGCATGCCCTAACCGAAGCCGAGGCTGTGCGCCCGGCCCTGATGGCAGAGCTTGTTGCGGCGCTCGAGGGCAGCGCAGCCCACTTCACGCACCTCGCTGCCCTGATGCGCCTTGCTGGCGACCGCGTCGGAATGATCGCCGAGAACCGACACGCGGGATCTATGAGCGTTATCGAAACAGAACAAAACATGAACAAACAGAGCGATCTCCACGAAATCGAAAGTCCGAGCGCGGCAGCCCATCGCGGAACGATCCAGCAGCTGAACGACGCTTTGCGGGGGACGGGGCAGGGAGGTCGTCTCGTCCTCACACCCGGCGTACGCGCCCTCGGTCCTGAGCGCGTGGCAGCCCTGGTCGCGGCGGTCGCGGCCTTCGACGCGTTCACGCCCGAGAACGACCCTTACGGGGAGCACGACTTCGGCGCTGTCGAGGTCAATGGGGATCGCTACTACTGGAAGATCGACTACTACGGCCGCCAAAGCTCAGGTCATTCCTTCGATCCGGCAAACGCAGAGGTGACGCTGCGAGTGCTCACGATCATGCTCATCGCTGAGTATTGATCATGAAGACACCGGCAATATCCACCCATCACTTCGATGATCGTCTGCCTGAACGAAGCGACGAGGGTTCGGGGTCGGCATTGTCCAGCTTATTAAATAGCTCGCTCACATCGATCGACAAAGCGTCAGCAAGACGATCAAGGATATCGACAGTGGGATTAAACACACGCCGCTCGATACCACTCACATATGTACGATCGACGTTCGCATCGATCGCAAGCGCTTCCTGCGAAATCCCTTGCGCAGACCTAATTCTTCGAAGGTTGCGCGCCACGCGCGTTCGCCCGTCCATCGGACGAAGGCCATCAGATTGCGGAACATCAAACCACGGAATATATTCGACATTGTCGTCGGGCCGGTTCGGATCGAAGCACTCTGGGGTGTCTCGATGCTGTCATCACAACATCTTGCATGAGAGGTCGCTATGCGCATTGCCGTTCTAATTATAGGACTTTGTTTATCTTTTGCAATTTTCCTTCAATCTTGTGCTGTATCATTTGGAGCTGATGTTGCTAAAAACCAGGATTTAGCCGAAGGAGGTGCTTTAGGAGTATTAGTTGCATTACTGTTTATTATTGGAGCGGCCTTTGCACTTGGGCTGCCGCGCTTATCAGGCAGCATCTTTCTGCTGGCTGGCCTGATCGGCAACGTAGCGGGCCGTACGACTAAGTTCCATGATCTAAATTATTGGGGCGCCGCCGCACTAATATTGTCACTGATGGCTTTCCTAGGGAATCGTGAGCTGCGGAAAAGCAAAATGGCTAAAAAGGAGTTGAGCCCATGAAAAATACGAATCACGTGTCGAAAATCATAAATCTGATGCCGTTGATGGCTGCGCTAAATCTCGTGTTCCCGTCCGCATTTTTGGTTGCAGGCTCGTCGAGCGCCAAAGCTCAGCCAAGCCAGCAAGCGCGTACTTCTGATTTTTTACTATCGCTTCATCCCTCATTTCATTTCAGTCAAGGCAAACAATCAAATGTGTCATCAGCGGATTGCAAGACACCAGCGGACGCAGACGATTACTTTAGTGCCTTATCGGACTCATCAAGATCAATTAAACGTCTGGAAGGGATTTCTGCATCATTCAATTTTCTATCATATGCGTATCGCGGACGATTATCTGAGCGGGATTATGCGAATGTCGATGAAATAGTTATTCAAAAAATTGACGCAGAACGCTCCAGAATTTATGCTGGAAGTCGTAAAATAGGAATATATTGTGGTTTTAACGACACTCAAATTCTAGCTAATGAATGGGTGGATGCTGGCTTAGAACGACGCATTCTCTACAAACCATTGCCGCCACCTTCCGCTTTGGAGCAACTGTCAGCGGCATATGTTGGACAAAATTATACGCGTGTTGAAGAATCAATGCTACTGCGTGGCTTCAAAGCAGTGAAGCTACCAACGCCGATAATTGAGCGATGCAGCCCCGGAATTGAGTTGATTTGTGAGAAATACGGTGAGGCAGTTTGCGAGCGCGATGTGTTAGGAGATGTAAAATGCGGTTTTGTTTGGGCGGATGAAAATTCAAAACTTGTGATGGTGTCAGCCAACGTGGGTGCTATGAGTCGATATTTTATCGAAATAAAAGTTAATTCCCTAAGCCCTGTCGGACGATGATCTCAGCCTAGTTCAGGCGCAAAGTACCAAGCGCATCGATAAAAAGGTGGACCTTGATGCCTGAATTTCATCGACACTGTGGCAAAACTAATCCTTGAGCTAGACGGTCCGGACTATCCAAATTTGACTGGCGTCATTCGAACTGCCTAGCTGCGTGTAGGCGCTCCAGGGGGATCTGATGCGGGTGGGCCCATACGCCCACCTATGGGCAGTCACGCAGGCTATGCCGGTAACTCATCCTACAACTGCCCCTTCTCGGACCGTAGCATCTTTCAGGGCGAGCCCGAGTGCAGAAGGAACGGGATGATCGATACGCCGTAGCGCCTATCGCCTCGCCCATGGCTGCCGTCGTTCGTAGTCATGATAGGTGCTTAAGGCCTCGTCACTGATCGCCCGAGCTAGTTTGGTACCCTCAAGGTTGCCGAAAAGGAGTTGATCCAGGGTGCGCTCTCCAACGATGTCGAGTAGCTGCACTCTCTGTCCTGTTCGAAGCCAATCTTTCCTGAGGTGCCATCCCGGTTTAAGGACATCACCTTTTTTGTTTTTCCACTCTTTATTATAATAAACGACGCGATATTGTTTCTGAGGTGCTTTCATTTTGTAAAAAATTGATCGCTCGATACTATTTTTGTCATCATGGCTGAGTTTCAGGGCGTGAGCGGCAGGCGAGCCTTTGATCAGCGACTGGTGTTTCGCTCGAACGGGGCTCAGCGTTCTCGAGACCTCAGCATGCGTCGCTCCCCAGGATAGTAGGTGAGTGTGCCAGCTGGCCCAGTCATAGCGCGACTGACCCTCGGGCCCCCAATTTCGAAAAAAGGCGACCTCGACGATGCCGAGGAACGGGATCTCTCCCATCGCTTGCCGGGCAAACGCCTGGAGTTTCCGGATGTCGAAGTTCGCAGCTTTGCTGGACCTACGCGGCTCCGTCTCCAGCGGGGGGAAGCGATAACGGCTCTGTGGGATCGGAAACGCGTACTGTTTGGGTGCGAGCGTGACAAAGCAGACCGGCCCGCGGTCGATGCCGCCGTGGGCCTTTAGGTGCTCAACGGCAATCTCCGCGAAGCCGATGCGAGCAAGTGCGTTGTTCGCTAGTAGCTCGGCGGCGGCACCCCGCTGCAGACCTCGGACCACATCCCTGTGTGCCCTCACGACGTAATTTTCTTGCGGGTAGGCGACGTAGTTTTTGATCCGCCAGTCGGCGTAACGATGCACCTCCACGAATGACGCCAGATCGGTAATTTCAGGCAGCTTCGATGTGGAATTCCAACCAGGGGGGGGTGTAATTTCCCAATCGGGGATTTGAGGGCTTAGAAAGCGATTGGGGGTAGGGAAACGTACCAAGTTCGTCATGGTTGATGCCCTGTAGTTGCTGATCAGGGTAATAGGGTTGTGACGAGCTTTTACGGGGTCTCCAGAGGTGCCTCGGAGCCAGAGGAATGAATTTCGAGGGCCTCTTCGACAGCGCCGACGCGCAAGATGGACGGCACTCGGCCTTGCACATGAAACGCTCTGAGACAGTGCGATTTGGCTGCCTGGTCCGACCCTGAATGCGAAGCGCCTAAGCCCGAACGGATCTGAAAATTATTTTTCGGAAATTTCACGCCAATGTCCGTTAAACGGACATTGGCTACGAACGCTGGAAAAAGTAGCTGCGCAGTTGGCTACGTGTGCGTAGCTGGTGAGAGCATCGCGCGCCCGGTGATATGGTTGGAGGGCGTTGCGGGATGCACCAAGACTGCGACGATCTCTTCGACCAACTGACCTTCACCGTGGAGCCGCAGGGCTGCCTCTCAGTGGTCGCGGCGCTGGTGGGTTTCCGCAACCGGGATGCCGCTTCTTTCGCCCTAGCACACTTCCTCGCACGGTTCTGGAGCAGCCCCAGGCGGCTGCTTTGAGCACTTCCGATAGATCGACGTGCTTTGGCTGATAGCGCCGATTTCGGCCTGACCAAGTCCCACCCCGTGATCGGAACCCCGCATTGGCTGGGTTGAATGCGTTCTGAAGCGATTTTTTGACGATCGGATTAATGTCTGTTAAACAGACATTTGATGCATGTATCGGGTGAATGATGGTGCCCACGAGCCCCTAACGGTTTGCGCCGCATACCCCTCATGAGGGGGCTTTCAGAAAGGTGCGGATGAGAGATGATTTCAAAAACGAAACCAGCCATAAAAAACAAATCACGAAGAATGAATGCATTAAAAAATGATCTGGATCATATATTAATAGAAGGATTTCCTGAAGTTAATCGCACCTTATTAGACAGTGCTGATAAATTTTTGCAAAATATAAAAGAAATAGAAGGAATTCTTGAAACTTTTGGTAAAAATCCTATTGGCGCATTGAAGCAAAGCTCTGAAAGAGTCAAAAAAATTTCTGAAAGAGATCATATAAAAGCGGTAGCTTTTGCTTATAGTTTATGGCTTAAGTCCGCGCATAACGAAGGTTATAAGAAGTTTTTGCAAGAAGCTTGGAGCGCGCGTGCTAAAGCCGACAAGAGAACAACATCGCTACATTTATTAGTTGAGTCTTGCATATCTTACGGTGATCCTGGTCCTAAAAGCAGAAATAAAGTACGAGGGCTTTATAATAGAGATGTTTGTGCAATCAAATATTTACATAGCGAGGGTATCGGCCCTGACGATATGGCGGATTTGTTTAAAAAGACGGGAGAAGGTTTAGATAAGTGGTCACGAAAGTGGTATAATAGTAATAGGAAGGAAAATTCGGCGCCTAAAAATCCCGCAAAGAATAATGAATTCATTAATTTTAAATTTTCCCATGACGCCGATGACAGCAAGATGGTCTTTAAAACCATTACTATGCCATACAACGATAAATCTAAAAAATTAGTTGTGATATTAGAAGGGCTTATTCATGCATTTTTAAATGAATATAAAGTACACAGCGATTAATAGTGAATATGGCCATCGCAATTAATGACGGAATTCGTCAGTTATCGTTGCCGGAGTGACTGGCGCGGGCTTCGGCAACGAAACAACCTCCGTAGGCTCGACGTGCGAGCTTAGTCCTTCCGGCGCGCGCCTCATCCGATCAGCCGTACAGCTTTGCCTTTGTCGATCTCGGCCTCGTTGTAATAGCGCGCCGCCTGCTGCACCGAGCGGTGCTGCGAGAGCTGCATTGCCTCGGGCAGCGGCACGCCCTGCTTTCCGGCCTCGGTCATGAACCCCGATCGTAAGCCGTGGGCCGAGAACAGGGCCGGGTCGAGCCCGGCACGGACGCAGCGCGCCTTCAGGATTGCGTTCACGCTCTGGGGGTCGAGCGCCGTCGTGCCGAGGCGACCCCAACGGTCGATGCGCCGGAACACCGCCCCGGTCTCGATCCGGGCGAGGGCCAGCCAGTCGAGAAGAGCGGTGGCGGCACGCCCGATCACGACCACCCGGGCGTCGTCTTCGGCCGTCGTGGTCTTGGTACGCCCGAGCCGGATCGTGATCTTCGGCACGGTCGGGCTGTCCGGATCGTCGGGATCGCGCGGCACGGGCGCATCGCGAACGAGGTCCTCCACCCGCAAGCCAGCCACCTCGGCCCGCCGGCGCCCGCCTGACGCGAAGGCGACCAGCAGCAGTGCCCGGTCGCGCACGTCGACCAGCCGATGCTCGTACAGGCAGGTGGTGAGCAACTTCTCGATCACCGCGGCGGTAACCGCCCGCTGACTCTTGCGGGTGCGTGGCCGCCGGTTCGCCCGCACGGCGAGAGATAGGGCGGTCCGTAGGCGCGGTGCCTTGAATGGTCCTTCGACGCCGCGGAAGCGGTGCAGGGTCGACCAGTGGGCGAGGCGACGGCGCACGGTCGAGACCGCGTGCGGACCGGCGACCCGGAGCAGGCTGCGGGCCCGCAGATCATCCTCGACGGCGCTGGGCATGCCGTGGCGGGGATCGCTCTCGCGCTCGGCCGGATCCCAGAGGTGATGGGCGACGAACTTCAGCGCCAAAGCCTCGGTAGCGGGCCAGGGCAGGGGGTGGCCGGTGGCGGCGAGGCACCAGGCCTCGAGGTAGCCGAGGTCGGAGGCGAGGGCCCGAAGGGTGTTGGCACCCATGCCGGAGCGGGCGAGGTGCTTGAGGGTGGCGGCGTCCTCGTCGGTGAGGAGGATGGCTAGACGCTCGCGGGCGTCGAACGGCAGGAGACCGGCGAGGGCATCGAGGTCGCGCTCCCGGGCGAGGGTCGGATCCGGGAGGAGGTCAGGGGGGAGATCGGACATCGCGGGCGGGCTGCAGCAGGGGCTCAAGCCCGCATTGAAGCTGATTTCCGCGTCGGCGTCCATCATCATCGATAAGAGATCATTATCAATGGTCATAACTGCTATCCCAATCTCATACAGCTGCGCGAAGTGAAATAGCAGCTCGCTTCCGTGACGATGCATTGGTAGAGGAGGAACAATGGTTTATCGCCTGCCAGAGCCACTCCCCTGGGCCGCCCTCGCCACGCCGCTCGCCGCTGCTGAGGACGCCCTCGCCCGCCTCGACCAGCTCCTCGCCACCAGCCCCATCCGCGACGGCTGGTGCGCCCGCACCGACTTCGCCGACGCATGCGCCAGCCTCGCCCTCCACGGTGACCTCGTCCTCCTCGAGGATCTCGTCCTCCACGACGCAGGACGCGATCGGCAAGCCCCCTCGCAAGAGCTCACCCGCGCCCATGCCGTCTTGCGCACCCGCCGCCGCATCGCCGCCGTCGAGCCCGGCTGGGCCACCAGCCCCACCGGCCTCGCCGCCCTATCCGAGGATCCGGATGGGGCCACGGATCAGGACGCGATCCCGGTGCCAGCCGCGCCGCCCGTCGACGCCGACAACGGGGAGGGGGACCTCGATGGCGTCGACGACGCCTTTGCAGCCGAGCTCGCCGGGATCGACGCCCTGATCGCCCGTTCGAACCGCTTCCTCGCCGATACCGGCCCGGTGAGGGAGAAAACGCCTCTGCTCTATGACCCAACCTGGGGCGAGACCGACCGCCTCAGCAACTGGCGCCAGGTGGTCGCCGACACCCGGACCCTCCCGCCGGTCCTCGCCGCCGCCGTCGCCTACGATGCCTGGGCCGCCCTCGAACCGCTTCAGCACCGCGCATGGCTCGGGTCGCTCCTCGCCGCCGACCTCCTGCGCGCCCGCGACAAGGCCCGACACCACCTGCCCGCCTTCGCCAGCGCCTTGCGCCGCGTGCCGCGCGACCGCTGGCTCATGCGCGACCCGCTGACCCGCTGGCTGGCCGTCCTCGGCGCCGTCACCGCAGGTGCCGAGCAGGGCATGAGGGATCACGATCGCTGGATGCTGGCGCGCGAGGGGCTGCTGCTCAAGGTGCGGGGGAGGAGGGAGAGTTCCAGCCTGCCAAGACTCATCGATTTCGTGCTCGCCCGCCCGCTGGTCTCCACCACCACCATCGCAGACGAACTCGGGGTCACACCCCGCGCCGCCCAGACCCTCGTGGCCGAACTTGGCCTGCGCGAGCTCACCGGACGAGGACGATACCGAGCATGGGGGGTCCTATGATATTAGACTGCTGACACACTGGATATGAGCCTGAGCTTCTTCGTTGGACTTTTACTGGAACATGCACCCGAGGCAGGCCGCTGCGGCTGCAACCGTTACAAAGGGTGCACCAAGCAGCATCATTATAATAAGGAAGCTGACGTTGACTTTAGTTGGTGCATTGTCGTTGTCAGCCAGCGTGGCGAGCTTGAGCTGCCAACGTGCGATGGTGTCGCTTGGAGTTATTGCTTGGGGCACATACTCTCGAATCATCATGCTCGCTTCCGCCTAGGTGCCATTTGTCGGGCTTGGGCAGCAAAAGCCGTAATTCGCGCTGAGCTATCTTTTGACGAAGCTCCAGGATGGCCCCACGCGGTGACGCGTCCTCTCCGCGAAAGAGAGGACGCGTTATTGGGATCAACGCCGGCCGTGGATCACCAGGGCCAAGAGATAGCCGATGGCGCCTGCCATTATCGCGACCATCAACGGAGCCTCTTTGGCATACTGCGAAACAGTATCAGCGCTCTGGCGATAAGCGCGCTCCGCATCGGGGTAGCGCTCACGTCCTTGCTTCAGTGCGTCCCTGGCGAGATCCCCTGCCTGCTCTGCGACGTCTCGGACTGCGTCTTTTGCCTGCCCATAAAGGTTCTCGACGGAGCCTTCGACCTCGTTGGCCTTGCCTCTTGCCTGGGTCTCGCTGTCGCCAACAAGGCTGCCCATCGCTCCTTGAACCTTACCGCCGAACTCCTTTGCGGCCCCGGACACCCGGTTGCTGTCGACACCACCGTGGTCAGCCGCATCGCGTACAGCATCCTTAGCGCGCCCGTAGAGGTTTTCGACGGTGCCCTTCGCCTCGTTGACGGCGCCCTTCGCTTCCATAGAGCGGTCGCCAGCCAGTTCCCCAGCCTTGCCTTCGGCCTTGCCGCCAAGTTCCTTCGCGGTGCCGGTGATGCGGTTCTCATCCATGTTTGTTCCTCCTCTGCACGTGTGAGTATCGACAGGGTTGTGAGAGCATCAGGAGGAGGCTACGCCGGGTTACGCAGAACTTGTCCAACGAGCCAGCCCACTTCAAGCACTCAAGTACCAGCCGACTACGGCTTACGGCTCGGGGCTACGAATGGGTTCGTCTCAGTTGCCGAGCCGTTCTTAGCATAACATGCCTCCAGTCGATCCAAGCCAGCGGCGCTTTTATCAAGCGCTACCTTGATAGTCGCTCCTTCGCCCTTCACCTCTAGACCGTCAGCGAGTCGCAACGACTTGAGGAAGCGGTCGTCCTTGACCGGCAACGATACCGCATTTCCCGTCGCAGCCACGGTTGCCTGCAGCACCGAGGATCCAGCGGCCAACTCGACCGGGTAACTTTTGCCACGACCCAGCTTCCATTTTGGCGAACTCATCGTCAGATTTAGTCCTTGCGCGTCGCGGGCGAACTCGACCTCGACGCCGTCATCGGTCGTCCGGGTCATTGTGCAACGCTCGAACTTCTGCCCCTGCGAGACCGCCTCGACCTTCCAGGGCCCGATGGCCACTCCCTCGTCCTTCGAAGCTTGGGCTACGGCAGGTTCAACGATGATGGACGCTGCAAGGATGAGGGCGATGGTTCGCATATAGATCTCCAAAAGCGTTGTAATGATCTGGGCGCACGTCTCACGCCCTATCCTCGGTGGAATATCGAGAGTGAAATGGTGTTAGTTGCCCCCTGGAGGGGTATTTGAAGGTTCATCTTCGGACGGTGGGGGAGGTAAATCTGGTAGGGGTCGGGGGGCCGGCCCTGCCGGGGTCGGCAGGCCAATGTCGGGAGTTGCTGGGGGTACGCCCTCGGGTAGGTCGGGTTTATCGGACATCCATCTCTCCATCTTCCTATTGGGATACGAACGCACGGGGTGGGTCCTCGATCCGCTACGCGATCAGGGCAGGCGTGTCGGCTTATCTCGCTTCGCAATCTTCCTCAGCGAACCATGTGCGTCGCCCTGGCCGTCGGCGGCGACACGGCCCTTACTGAGTTCACCCGGCTTTCATGATCAGGCCAAGGGCGATAAGTGCATCGCTCACTGTATCGGTCTCGAGACAGTGATCCATCCAATGACCAGCCGGCGTGGGCAAGAAACAGTTCACCTGTTGCGTTAAGATAAGAGGGATCATACTGTACTATCCTCCGCTGCTATAGACATTGGCGCCACGCACACACCTAAAAACATTAATTCGTAATAGATTGCGCCGCCTTTAATTTATCTAAATTCATTAATAAGTAATCATATATACTATAAAAAAGTAGAAGAATTTCCCATGAGCAGACATGATATCGATAAGGCGGTCGGACCTCCACGTTACGGGTGGAACTAGCCGAATAGCTAATGTTTAGCGCAGGCTTTGCATCGATCCACTGGAGTCGAAGCAAGCCATTCCCATGCCGCCTTGCCATGGGGGATGCGTTGGACCGACAGGATCATGGGGGAGCTTAGAAAATTCATGTCTCCAAGCTGAAACGAACATTCACCGCTGAACTAGCCCTTTTCTCAGCGTCAGGACGAGCCAGTTTCAGCGACCACCGCGTGGTGACCGAAGCGGCTTACCTCTGCAGCGATGTCCCCAATGCTCGCGTTTCCCTTGCGCAGGACCCGGGCGGCCCCGGCCAAGCGATGCCGCTCCTCTACCGTTACGTCGCGCGCGCTCAGCACGACGACCGGCACCTCCGCGCAACCCGACATGGCGCGCATCTCGGCCAGGAACGTGAAGCCGTCCATGACGGGCATCGTCAGATCGAGGAGGACGAGGTGCGGCGTTGCCTCGCGGACGAGATCCAGCGCCTCGACGCCGTCGCCGGCCTCCCGCACCGACCATCCGTGACGCTCCAAGACGACTCGCAATCGGTTGCGCATGTCAATGTCGTCGTCGACGATGAGAACGTCGCCGGAGCCGGTCCCGATCCGGTCAAGGACATCCTTCAGTCGCGTCCAGTCGACGGGTTTCGGTACGGTGTCGGTCGCCCCGAGCGAGGCGCTCAGGGTCGTGTCAGCCACGAAGCTCACCATCACGACCGGAATGTCGCGGGTCGTGGCGTCGGCTTTCAGCGTCGCGAGGACTGCCCAGCCATCGACTTCCGGCATCATCACATCGAGCAGGACGACCCGCGGCGCTATAGTGCGGGCAAGATCGAGGCCGGTTCGTCCGTCCGCGGCCGTGCGCACCGAGAAGCCTTGCCGCGTCAGGAAGCGGCCCATCAGGTCGCGCTGACTGGCTTCGTCGTCGATGACAAGCACGAGCCCGCGGGCGCCTCCGGCAATGCCCGTTCCGGCGGACGGTTCTTCCGTGAGGACCTCGGCAGCCTCCGGGAGAGTGGTCGGAAGGTTCAGAGTGAAGCACGTGCCACGCCCTGGCTCGCTCGCCACCGTCACGCTACCGCCCATCAGTTCGGCGAAGGCCTTGGTCAGGGCGAGCCCCAACCCGGTGCCACCGTACTTGCGCGTCGTGCTGCCGTCGGCCTGGGTGAACCGCTGGAACAATCGCTCGACTTGCTCCTCGGTCATGCCGATACCGGTGTCCTCAACCGCAAAGGCCAGGCGGTCGCCGGTCGGGTCCGTCTCGCGCCGCGCGCGCAGCGTGATGGTGCCACCCTCGGTGAACTTGGCGGCGTTCGAGAGCAGATTGAACAGGCATTGGCGCAGCTTCGTTGCATCGGTCCGGGCGACGCCGAGGCCGTCAGCGAAGTCGAGCACGAGACGGTTGCCCCGTTTCGAGATCAACGGTCCAACCGTAGCGGCAGCGTCGCGCACAAACACTTCGACGTCGATATCCTCGGGAAAGGTATCCATCTTGTTCGCCTCGACCTTCGAGAGGTCGAGCACGTCGTTGATCAGTCCGAGTAGGTGCTTGGCATTCGACTTGATTTTGCCGAGATCCTTGAGCAACTCTTCCTGGCCCAGTTCCTCAGCTTCCTCCTCCAGCATCTCGGAATAGCCGATGACCGCCGAGAGCGGAGTCCGCAGTTCGTGGCTCATATTGGCGAGGAAACTGCTCTTCGCGCGATTGGCATCCTCCGCCGCCTCTTGCGCAGCCTCCGCATCCCGTCGGGCATCCTCCAAGGCCGCTTGGCTGGCTCGCAAACCGGCGTTGGCTGCGTCGAGGCTGAGAAGCGTCCCCTCACGCTCGGCCATTGTCCGGCGTAGAGCATCGCAGATCCAAACCATCGCGGCACCCACCGCAAGATACTGGATCAGAGCGATGACCTGCCCCGGGCTGAAGCTCAGTGTGCCGTCGGAGCGACGGAAGAACCACGCGGCGGCCAGGAACGAGACCCCGACTGAAACGCCGCCGGGCCCGCGCCCAAGCGCCAAGGCGGCCAAGAACACGATGGGGAGGTAGAGGAGGAACGGAGCGACATCGAGCGGCGCCAGGAAGCGCAGAAGCGTCGCTGCCGCCACCGCACCGACTGGAAGCCCATAACGAGCGATTGGACCGAACCCGTGTCCCGAGATGGCGTCCATGAACCTGCGCACGTTTTTGCCTCCCGCACGGTGAGTCCGCTGTCATGTCGGGTCGCCGACCTCGTCGGTGCGCACCGAGAACCCAGCCAAGGGGGCGGGTCCGAAGCTCGTCGTGATGGCACAGTCCGTTGCGTCACGACCATAGGCCATGACGATGCGGCCGATCCGAGGCCGGTTGTGCCGGGCGTCGAACGTGTACCAGCGCGGTCCGGCCGGTCCATCGAGGTAGACCTCGAACCAAGCCGAGAAATCCATCGGCGCCGGGTCCTTGGGCACGCCGATATCGCCGAGATAGCCGGTGGCGTAGCGCGCCGGGATGTTCATGCACCGACACAGCGTGATCGCCAGGTGAGCGAAGTCGCGGCACACCCCGACCTGCTGCGCGTGACCATCGGCAGCGCTGCGCGTCGCGTCGGCCTGCATGTAGTCGAAATGCAGGCGGCCATGCGCGTAGTCGACGATGGCCTGGACGCGTACCCAACCCTCCGGGCTCGAGCCGAACAGGTCCCAGGCGGTCTGCGATAGCTTGTCGGTGTCGCAGTAGCGCGAGCCGAGGAGGAACGGCAGCACTTCGTCCGGCAGATCCTGGACCGGGATCTGGCGGGCTTCGGGCGCGTGGTCGTCCGGCCGACCACGATCCTCGATCTCGAAGTCCGCCGACATCGTGATGCGGCCGCCGGGAGCGAGGATGCGGGTGGCGACGTTGCCGAACGGATCGCGGAACTGCCTGACCGCTACCGGCGGATCGAGGGCGATGACTTCGCGGCTGCGCAGATCGGGCTGACGCTCTGGACGAATGTTCAGAAGTAGCACCATGGGGGTTGGGCCGAACGTCTCGAGAGCGACGGTGTAGCCACAGCGGATGCGCATGGACGGATCCCCACCCTTAAAAGCTCCAGTCCAGGCAAGATGCCCGCCAGGCCGTCGTTCCTGCACGAGGCGGCGAAACGACCGTACGGCGGCGATGCCAGGTCCGGCCGCGAGCGGCCCGAGACGAACCAGCTCCGACGACGTTAGGTGGTGCACACGACGCACCGGCCACCGCCGAGGGGTTCAGAGTATGACAACAGACGTGACAGGTGCGCCGAAGCAGCCCGCCCAGGTGCCGCCACCGCTCGTACCAGGCCTGAGAGGCCTCCTGACCCTGGCCGTTGGCGTGGTGCTGATCGCCGCGCTGTATTTCGGCCGTGAGGTGTTCATCCCCCTCGTGCTGGCGGTGCTCCTCAGCTTCGTCTTGGCCCCGGTGGTCAACCTGCTGCGACGGATCAAGCTCGGACGCGTGCCGTCCGTCATCATCGCCGTCCTGCTAGCCCTGGGCGTCATCGGCGGCATCGGCGCGGTCATCGGTACCCAGGTGGCCGGGCTCGCCGGCAACCTGCCCCAGTATCAAGCGACCGTGCAGAGAAAGCTCGTCGGTCTGCAGCAGGGCTGGCTCGGCGAAGCCAACAAGGTCATCCAGAAGTTCAGCCACCAAGTTCATGACGCGACACAAAAAGCGACCGCAGCCGGCACGACTGCTGAAACCGGGCCGAGCGGTGAAACACCCAAAGCGCAGCTCGTGCGTGTGGAGGAGCCTGAGCTCTCGCCGCTGGCGCTCGCCGAGAAGGTCCTCGGCCCTGTCGTCTCGCCGCTGACCGACGTGGGCATCATCCTGGTGGTGGTGGTGTTCCTGCTCTTGCAGCGCGAGGATCTGCGCAACCGCATGATCCGCCTGTTCGGATCAAGCGACCTGCACCGCACGACCGTCGCCATGGACGACGCTGCAGGCCGACTCGGTACCTACTTCCTGGCGCAGCTCGGCATGAACGCTGCCTTCGGAGTGATTGTCGGTGTCGGCCTCTGGTTCATCGGAGTGCCCAATCCGCTGCTATGGGGCGTGCTCTCCGCCATCATGCGCTTCATCCCCTACATCGGCGCCATCGTTTCAGGCGTGTTCCCGGTGGCGTTGGCCGCGGCGGTCGACCCGGGCTGGTCGATGGTCATCGCCACCGCGGCACTGTTCCTGATCGCCGAGCCGTTGTTCGGACAGGTGGTCGAGCCACTGCTCTACGGCCACTCAACGGGCCTGTCGCCGTTCGCGGTGATCGTCTCAACCCTGTTCTGGGGCTTCCTGTGGGGGCCTATCGGCTTGATCCTCGCTACTCCCTTCACAGTTTGTCTCGTCGTGCTCGGCCGCCACGTCGACAGCCTAGAGTTCCTCGACGTGCTGCTCGGCGACCGGCCGCCGCTCACTCCTGTCGAGAATTTCTATCAGCGCATGCTGGCAGGCGACCCGGATGAGGTGCGGGAGGTTGCCGAGGGCATGCTGCAGGATCGCTCGCTGTCGTCGTACTACGATGAAGTTGCGCTCAAGGGCCTGCAGCTTGCCGCCAACGACTTCGCGCGTGGGGTCGTCACATCGGCGCAGCTCGACAACATCCGGGCCTCCGCCCGCTCGCTGGTTGAGGATTTCGAAAGCCGCGCGGACGAGGAACCCGCCACTGCCGACAAGGCGGTCAACCCGAGCGAGACACCGACGCTGGCCGAACGAACCCATCCCAAGACCGAGGCCGTGCCCGGGCACGCCCCGCCGCGGGATAGCCTTCCAGAGGCGTGGCGCGGGGAGGCGCCGGTGTTGTGCCTGGCCGGGCGCGGTCCCCTGGACGAGGCGTCCTCGGCGATGCTGGCTCAGTTGCTAGGCAAGCATGGGCTCGGTGCCCGCGTCACGCCTTACCAGTCTGCTTCGCGCGAAGGTATTCGCGAGCTGGACCTCTCGGGCGTGGCCATGATCTGCATCTCCTACCTGGACATCACCGGAAACCCGTCGCACCTGCGCTACCTGCTGGAGCGTCTGAAGCACCGGGCGCCGGACGTACCAGTGCTGGTTGGTTTGTGGCCGGAGGGCGAGGGAGTGCTCACGGACGCCGCGCTGGGTCGCCAGATCGGGGCGGATGTCTACGTCTCGTCGCTGCGCGGAGCCGTCGAAGCATGCCTGAAGGCTGCAGGGGGTATCCCCTCGGACGGCATCACGCCGGTTTCGGCGAGTGCGGCGTAGGATGGAAGAGTGAAGTGGCTTGGCTGTTGCTCTCATGCGGCGCAGCCAAGCCTGGAAGCAATGCCACTAAGATGACCCCTGCGGTTTTCATGGTATCCCGCTACGCCGTGGTTCCTGCGCTTGCTTCAGGGACAATTTACAGTCGGTAGTTGGCGGAGAGGCGGCGCTGACGCGGCCTACCATTGAAAATTGTCGGTCCGGCTCCTTAAGTAAGGCTGAGCTGTCTGAAGGGGTGTGCGTCGTTCCCACCATGCGATGTGGCAGCTGATCGAGCGCCGACCATCTCTGCCTTCCATTGGTCATTCGGTGAGGTCGTCAACGCCTTCGTCCGGCAACCGCCGCAATCACCCCGTAAACGGCCTCCGCCTTGACGGTTCGTGAACGTGTCATCCGTCCAGGTTGTGGAGCAGCTCAGGTTCGGGAGCATGGGTGGTTCGGAAGATGGCAAGCTGCGCTCGAACGATCGCCGTCACGACGGGGCTGACGATGCTCATGAGCCTCGGTGCTTGTGCCGGACGGCCGACCGGGGTGCTGTTGCCCATCGCCGCCATCGAGCCGGTGCCCGGCAGCTCACGTGTCGAGATGCTGGTCGCCACCACCCGCAAGTCCGCCACCGACCGCGGCGTGCTGTTCTCGGGTGAGCGCGGCGATGCCGTGACTTACACCGATCTCGCAGTCTCCATTCCGCCGGACGCCATTCGCCAGCCAGGTTCCGTGCAGTGGCCCAAGTCCCTGCCTGGCAACCCGGCTACCGACTTCGTTGCCCTGCGCGCCGAGCCGATCGACCGTTCGAAAGTCGCAGCGTGGACAGGACGCGCGCTCAAACGGGACTCCAAGCGCCACGTTCTGGTGTTCGTTCACGGCTTCAACAACAAGTTCGAGGACGCGGTTTTTCGGTTCGCCCAAATCGTCCACGACTCCGGCGCCGAGGTCGCGCCGGTGCTGTTCACCTGGCCGTCGCGCGGCTCGGTGCTCGCCTACGGCTACGATCGAGAGAGCACCAACTTTTCGCGCAACGGCCTCGAGACGCTGCTTCGGGATCTGGCCAAGGATCCTAATGTCGGTGAAGTGACGGTGCTGGCTCACTCGATGGGCAATTGGCTGACGCTGGAGAGCTTGCGCCAGATGGCCATTCGCGATCGGCGCGTGGCGCCCAAGGTCCGCAACGTCATTCTGGCTGCCCCGGACGTCGACATCGATCTCGCTCGCGAGGCGTTCCGCGATATGGGTCCGGATCGGCCGCGTCTCACGCTCATGGTGTCCGGCGATGACCAGGCGCTCGCGGTCTCCCGACTGGTTTGGGGTGACAGCGTGCGACTGGGCGCTATCGACCCAACGGTCGAGCCATACCGGTCCGAACTGGCGCGCCAGAACATCGGCGTGCTGAACCTGTCGACCGTGAAAGGCGACGACCCACTCAACCACGGCAAGTTCGCTTCGGGCGATGTCGTCGCATTGTTGGGCAAGCGACTTGCCGACGGGCAGCCGATCTCGGACGGCAAGATCGGCATCGGTGATCGGTTGGTAAGTACGGCTGCCGGTGCCGCCTCGACGGTCGCGACCGGCGCTGCATTAGCCGTGGTTGCTCCCGTAGCTATCATCGACCCGCAGACCCGCGAAACCTATGGCGAGCACCTGTCCAATGTTGGAAGCGGTTTCAAGGACACCATCGGCTCGACAGTTGATCTAGCCGGGGCGCCCGTGCGCGCGGTAGTTGGCAGACACTGACTGTTCAATATTTTTGCGCAACGATGAAGCTTGAGTGCTAACTTTAGGAGGGATGACAGATACAACATGAATTTGAAATATCGGCGCCGTTTGACCGGTTATTATGAGTAGTAATTGTTTTTGCCAGTGGGCAAGCCAGACATTTATTCCATAATAATAGAGATATCGCTTACTGAGTATCTGAGCCTCGAAATGCCTCTAAGTTATAAATGCAGGATTGAAAAATGACGCAGAGATCCTTCGAGCCCAACATCAGTTTTCTGCGCAAGGTAGAGGCGCGAAAAGTTTGTAGCGCCACGAGCTCTGACAATAAATGTGGCTCTTTCTACATCACGCGAGGTGGTATAGCGGTTATCGATGCTCATGCTAAAGCTGGCCTTATCCGACGTCCATGTATCGCCGCACCTGGTCGACCATCGTACGCCGAACTTACTGATGCGGGACGTGCAGCTCTCAGCGCAAACAAATACTTGAAATAGGTATTGAATATCTGATTTTTTTACGTTGGATGTGTGCCAGCGTCAGGTCGACCCCGGTCCTTCAAATCTCGGCCGAACCGTGGAGGGGCCGAGCCTAAGATGAAGAACCCCGCCAGCCCGATGATCTGGCGGGGTGTGCTGTGTCCAAACGACAGGAGCTGAGACGCAACGCTGCCCGAGGTCACGATAGTCTCGAATGGTTAGTGAACTCTCAAGCGAGCTTCGCCTGGTTCGTCACCTGATCGGGTTGCGCGACGGCTGTGCCGATCAGCCGGCCTTGCGGGTGGCTCCCTTCCGCGCTTGGCCGAGCCCGCTGCTCTTGGCGAGTTCCGAACGCGCAGCAGCATAGTTCGCCGCGACCATCGGGTAGTCGTGCGGCAGGCCCCACTTCTGGCGGTAGTCGGCAGGGGTCATGCCCCGGCTCGTCAGATGGCGCTTAAGCGACTTGTACTGGCGCCCATCCTCGAGACTGATCAGGTAGTCTGGGGTTACCGTCTTGCGGATCGGTACCGGTGGCGTCGGCTTCTCGGCTTCGGGCGCGGGCGGGGCGCTGAGTTTCGTCAGAGCCGCGTAGGTCGACCTGATGAGGGCTGGTAGCTCCGAGCCCGGCACGTTGTTCTTGCTGACGTAGGCCGACACGATGTCAGCAGCCAAGCCGATCACCTGTTCGGCGGGCATGGTAACGTTGTTCATACTCTGAGACCCATGGCTGTTCGTTCTGACTGCCAAGCTTCATTAACAGATCAATCAAGCCATCAAAAGATCGAACAGCACGCCATCCTTCTATCTGATTGGTAGGGACGGTCGGCGCACGGCGCGGTCAACCTGAACCAGAACGTCCAGGGCACGCCACGGCTTCTGCATGTAGACGACATCGTCGGGCAACGCTTCGACATGCGCGCCTGCCTGACCGGAGGTGACCACGAGGCGGATGCTTGGCCACAAGGTTTGAACGGTGCGCGCGAGGTCCACGCCATCCATGGTGCCGGGGAGGCTGACATCCGTGAACACCATGGCGACTTCGGCGCCTCGGTCCCGCAAGAGCGCCACCGCATCGTCGCCGGTATCACAGGTGACCACATCCAGCACGGTTTCTTCCAAGAGCGCCACAGCCATCTCGCGCATGGCCGGATCATCCTCAAGTACGAGAACGAGCCGGTTCGGATCAGTGCTTTTTGCACCTCCTCGTTCATCGGTTTGGCCCAGTGCATCCCGCTCTAGCAGAAGGGCGACAAGCTCCTGAAGGCGATCCGGGAGGGATGACTCATCGGCGATGGGGAAAGCATCCATCAGACCCAGCGCGACACCCTGGCTGGCAGCGGCTGATCCCTCGTCCGCTCCTCGATAGAAGAAGCTGGCGTGGCGCATATCCCCTCCTTGCCCGGAGGAGGTCTCATGCTACGCTCCAGGCCTTCCATTAATCCACGTTAACCGTCCTAGGAGGGAAGCGCTGGCAGCGTCGTTGGTTTCATTCCGATTGTCCGAAAGTCGCTGATCCGGGCGTCACCACCCCCGATACTGTCCAGACCCCGGCGGTTATGAGCCTGGGTAAGCGGTTCGAGATGCCGGACTTGAAGCGTACGATGGACCATGGTCTCGTGGCCTCAAGGCGGTCGACTACGCGGCTATGACAGAGGATATTGTCGGCGCTGCGGGAAGACGCTGCCCTGAAGTGCGCTGCCGCGCGTGGTCGGCATTGTCGAACGGCACCAGTCCGAGATCAGGATAGTGGTGCGCCACTCCGTATGTCGCGCTCTGCTGCGCGGCTAACAGGGTGCTTCGGGGATGCCAAATCCGTTGAGCGGAGCCCACATGCGCGCCGACTACGAGAGTAGCACGTCCCGGTCTAAACCGAGCGCTCCTGCCACCTCAGTTAGGGCTCGGTGCTCGGAGGAACTGATACCCTCGAAATCGGCAACGTCGGCGGCGATCAGGAATACGCTCTGGCGCTGCTCCGTCGGGCGGTCAGCGATGGCCTCGATAAAGTGGATGTTCTGCATCCGCCCGGCCCGGGTGCGGGCACGACCGATGCCGTCGTAGAGCTCTTCCTCTAGCATCAAGCTGTCATAGCCCTTCTCGAGGACAGGATCGGCCAGCATGCCCTTGAGGGCTGCCTCGAACTCCGCCCCCGCGACCTCGCCGTCGGCCACGATCACGTTGGCACAGGCCGACACCGCGGCCCGCATCAGCGCGTCGTCGCCTGCATAGGCCGTCACCGTCTGCTTGAACCGGCCGAAGACCGCCTGGACGAGGCTCATCGGTCTACCTTCTTCGCGTATCTGTCGCGCACTGCTTAGCAAGCGCAATGCGGGGAGGAATAAGGCAGCCTGCCACAGCGCAGGATGAACGTCTCCCAGTTCCAAGGGACCTAGAGTGGGAATTTATTGATACTGTTCGAGAAACGTCAGCACCGGCTGCGCAAACAGTCGGTTAGCGCACTCCGAAAGGTGAAGCGAGCACCACGCGCACCTTGCGGGGCAGGGCCGCCCGGGAGGCCTCCGGAGCAACCTGCGCCGTGGTAGGCGGCGTCTCAGACGGCACAAGCGCGCTGACGGGCAACCGCAACCCAATGTCACCGACGTAGACATTTGCTCTCGGCTCCGCCGACGCCGTGACGGAACCCGCCAGGGTCAGGCCTGCAGCAATCATGGCAGAGAGGAGCGCGGTATTCATGGCAGCAACCGAAGCTTGACTGTCAGATACTCTCAAAACGGCCAGGCTGGGGACCAGTTCCTACAATTTTTAGCCTGTCACGAGCGGAACCTTGGCGGCTGTACGTCTCTCGCGTGAGCGTTCCTGGTTGGTCCCGCTCGCCTGCAAGAATTTTGCGCGCACGGCATGCATCCTATGGCCAAGCTTGAACGTTGACCCGCAGAACCGCCGGGCTTCACAGCCCGGGCCGCAGACCGGAACCTCTGTCATGTCGCTCAGAACCTTCGCCGCTGCCACGCTGATCGCTCTCACCCTGCCGGTCGCGGCGCAGGCCCAGGGCCTCGTGCGCGGCGCCCAGGAAGGGGCCGCCGAAGGCAGCGCAACTGCCGGCCCGATCGGCGCGATCGTGGGTGGAGCCGTGGGCGCCGCCACCGGCACCGTCAACGGCATCCTCGGCGTCGATACGCGCCCGCGCTTTCGCAGCTACGTCGTGCGCGAGCGGCACCCCTCCTACGCCTATGACGGCGATGTCCGGGTCGGCAGCGTGCTGCCGCCGTCGGGTGTGACCTACTACGATGTGCCGGCCGAGTATGGCGCCGGCAGCCACCGCTACACCATCGTCAATGACCGTCCGGTGCTGGTCGATCCGCACAGCCGGCGCATCGTCGAAGTGATCGACTAAGGCCTGCTGGGGCCTGGGAAGGCCTCGGACCAGAGAGCGGGCGCCTGACGCCCGCTCTTTCCATGTCAGGTCATGAACAGAGGCCAGGCTATGGGCAGCTCGCGCTTGAGGGCTCAAGACCAGCAACAAAGCCGAACGTCCCGCGTTAACGGCTATATGCTTGGCGAGCGCGGCAGCGCGCCTCTCACATGGTCAGGAGTATGTTATGGCTTTAATCGCTGCTGTGCCAACGGACCGCCAGCGTCACATCGACATCTATTCCCCCGAGGACCGCGCCTACTGGTGCGAGCGGTTCGGCGTGTCGGACGACGCGCTACGCCAGGCGGTCAAGCTGACGAGCACCCGGGCGAGTACGGTGGCGGCTCACCTTGGGATCGCCCTGTGAGGGAGCAGACAGCCGCCCTGTAGCACCCAAGCTGTCGTCCAACCGGTTCATTTGGAAGGCTGATCGGAGCAGGGCCTTGAACGACCGGCAAGAGGGTGCTTCGGCGCCCTTTTTTGCTGTTCAGAATGGGCAGCACATTCTTAATCCCTTTGCCCCGTCGTTAATGCCCTCCTAAGCCTAACAGCACAGTTTGTGGGATAAGCTGCAACATAGGCTGCGGCCTAGTCATTGATCCGTGTCTGACCCCACGGGAGACATCTCTATGGCAGACACGACCCGCGAGGACACGATGGCGCTGCTGCAGCATGACCACATCGCACTGCATCGCAGCCAGTCGATCGAACACCATCTCGGCCGGCAACTGCGACGGGTCTACGAGGCTATGCCAATGCCGGTGGACCCGCAGATCAAGGCGTTGGTCCAACAGCTGACCACGCGCATGACCGAGGGCGAACGGCAGGATTGACCGGTCAGGCGGTTACGTCCGGTCCAGGAGGGTCTCCGATCGGCGGCTCGCTGTCGGGCGCGGGCGGCACATCCCCGGGTGTCGGATCGCCGGGAGTGGGCACGTCGGGATCGCCAGGGGTCGGAATGCCGGGATTGGCCATCGCTTGATCACCTCCGCATTTCGCAGCTAGTATCGGTATATGTATATTGACAATTCGCACTGGCTTTCAATGTCGCAGCGAATAAAGATCGCAATCTGTCAAGCTGTAACCGATTTACCTGTTATCGTAGGCGCGAGCCCGTAATGAGCTGCGAACACGTCTGCCGGCATCGGCTTTCCGAAGAGGTAGCCTTGTCCCTCCTGACAGCCTTTCGCCCGTAGGCGCATGTACTCGGCCTCCGTCTCGATGCCCTCGGCGATCACCGCCAGCTTGAAACCGTGACCAAGCTGTAGGATCGATCGAACGATCGTTAAATCTTGTTCCGAGGTGAGCATTCCGGTGACAAACGACCGGTCGATCTTCAGCCGGGTCAGTGGGAAACGCTTCAACAGGCTGAGCGAGGCATACCCGGTGCCATAGTCGTCGAACGCAATGCCCACCCCGGCCGCGCGCAACTGGCGTAGCGCCGTGACCAACACCCCATCATGGTGCAGTACGATGGTCTCGGTGATCTCGAGCTCCAGGCCTGGCGGGTGGAGGTTCGTCTCACGTAACGTCGCTGCTACCCTCTCGGCGAGGTCACCGCGCTGAACTTGCGCGCTGCACAGGTTGACCCCGATGCGGAACTCCGGTGCACCTGCCTCGCGCCATCGCGCTGCCTGCCTACAGGCTGTGGCGAGTACCCAGTCGCCGACGGACGCCGCATAGCGACTGCCATCCAGCACGTCGAGGAACGCACCCGGCGCGAGCAGGCCACGCTCGGGATGTTGCCAGCGGATCAACGCCTCCGCACCGATCAGAGCGCCGTCTCTGAGCTGTACCTGCGGCTGGTAGTGCAGTACGAACTCGCCGCGTTCGAGAGCCCGACCGAGCTCGTCCCGACAGGTGCGGATGCGCTGTGCCTCCTGCCGCAACACGGGGGTGAACATACGGTAGCAATGCCGTCCTTCGCTCTTGGCTTGGTACAGCGTGAGATCGGCGCATGAGAGCAACTCGTCGGCGCTATCACCGTGGGTTGGCGACAAGGCGATACCGACGCTGGCTCCAAGCCGGAGCATCTGTCCCTCGTACTCAACCGGCTTGGCGATCGCTGCGATGACCGCCTCTGCCACCGCGGCCGCTCGTAATGGGTCGCCGAGGTCGGTGAGCAGGATCACGAACTCGTCGCCGCCGAGCCGCGACGCCGTATCGGTTGGGCGGATGGATCTGAGCAGGCGCGCAGCCACTTCCCGGAGGACGGCATCTCCAGCGGCATGGCCGTGGCCGTCGTTGATCTCCTTGAAGCCGTCGAGGTCGAGCATCAGCACCGCCACGGGTCGGGCCGCGGCGGTGATTGCGCTCAGGCGCTCGCGCAGCACGGCGCGATTGGGGAGCTCAGTGAGCGGATCGAGGTGGGCGAGGCGGAACAGTCGCTCCTCGTTGGCGCGCCGCTCGCGGATGTCGCGCACGATCGCTCCGAACGCGATCCGCCCGTCCTCATGCCACTGCGACAGTGACAGTTCGATCGGGAACTCGGTACCGTCCGCGTGGCAGGCGGGCAACTCGACGATCTTGCCAACGAGCCGTGGTTGACCACCGCCGGCGACGCGTCGCAGGCCACCACCGTGACCGCCGCGCATCCGCTCAGGGACGATCAAGTCGATGGACCGCCCAATCGCGTCCGCGGCAGTGTGGCCGAACAAGCGTTCAGCGGCGGTGTTCCAAATGGTGATGAAGCCCTGTGCATCGGCACAGACAATGCCATCGGGCGATGTCGACGCGATGTGCTCGAAACGAGACTGGCTCGCGCGTCGTGCGACTTCCAGCCGACGTAGCTCCATGCGGTCCAAGATGAGGTCGGCGAACTGTCGTAGGAGCTGCTGATCGGCCTGCGTGAAGGTGTTGCGGGGTTGGGCATCGACCAGGCAGAGCGTGCCGACGGCATGACCTGACGGGGTCTCCAACGGGATGCCGGCGTAGAACCGGATGTGTGGCGGCCCGGTGACGAGGGGGTTGACGTGGAAGCGAGGATCTAGGGTGGCGTCGAGAACGACGAGAGTGCCGGGCTGCGCGATGGTATGCGAGCAGAACGCAACTTCGCGACTGGTCTCACACAGGTCGAGGCCAACTTTGGCGTGAAAGACCTGACGCTCGCTGTCGAGGAGGGAGACGAAAGCGCTCGACACCTGGAACAGGCGTGCGGCGAGGGCAATGATGTGGGTGAAACTTGGTGCCGGGGGTGATCCGAGGAGGTCGTACTCGGCGAGCGCGGCGACTCGGGCTTCTTCAGCGAGGAGGAGAGTTCGCGGTCGCATTGATCGATCGAGGTTCGAGTTCGATACCCATACTGCCCAGGGGTTGTTAAAGGATAGCTTAAGGTTGGATTGAGTGGTGCTGACTGCTCTATGGCATTCTAGCGATAATTTCCATCTCAAGTTGTGAAGGTGACGTCTACGCAAATGTGATTGTTCCGTTACTCGGTTCTTAATGTCTGTCGATCAACGTGATGACAGTCAGAAAAACTTGGTAGTTGAGCCCATGTCGGTCAAATTTCGGTTGAGCACGAAGGTCGCCCTGAGTTACTTTGCAATGTTTGCGTTGATGATTGCCCTGAGTGCGTACGCCATCATTCAAGTCAGGGCAATCGATAGTAGACTAGGTATTATCAATGATGCGAATTCGGTCAAGCAGCGCTACGCTATTAACTTTCGTGGCAGTGTGCATGACCGTGCTATCAGTCTGAGAGACTTTACCTTGGTCGGCGATCGGTCTGGGCGTGATGCTGTACTGACTGATATCGCGCGCTTGACGGAGGCATACGCTCGCTCGGCCACGAAGATGGATCGTATGTTTGCCGAGCAATCAGATGCCTCCGGCGAAGAGATCGCTATACTCAACAGCATCAAGCAGATCGAAGCTAGGACACTGCCGCTGATGAAATCGGTCATCGACGCTCAGCAGGCCGGCACTGGAGATCAAGCGCGGACGCTGCTGATGCAGGAGGCCCGCCCGGCCTTCGTCGAGTGGCTGGCTCGCATCAACCAGTTCATCGATCTGCAGGAGGCGCGCAACCAGGCCACGGGTAGCGAGGTTCGTACGATCTCCAACACCTTCACCCTACTGATGCTTGCGCTCTGCGTGATGGCCTCCCTCGTTGGGGCCGGCTTCGCCGTCTGGGCTTTCCGCGCCATCCGTCCGCTGCGCTCGCTGACCGCGGTGATGCTGAGACTCGCTCAGGGCGATCTCGGCGTGACCGTGCCGGTGACGCGCCAGAGTGACGAAATCGGCGACATCACGCGGGCGGTCGCGATCTTCAAGGACAACGCCCTGACTGCACGGGCTGCCACCGACGAGCGGTTGGCCGAGCAAGCGCGCAAAGTCGCGCATGCGGAGCGCATCGATGCCACGACCCGCGCCTTCGAGCAGACGATGAACGACATCGTCGGGTGCGTGAGTACGGCCGCCGACGAGATGCACACGACCGCTCAAGCGATGGCCGGAACCGCGATGCAGACCGCGACGCAATCCACCTCTGTTGCCTCCACCGCGCGGGACGCCGGCGTTAACGTCACGACGGTGGCGGCGGCTGCCGAGGAGCTGGGACTCTCTGTTCAGGAGATCGGTCGGCAGATGGAGGACGCGGCTGGCTTGGCGCGCTCGGCGGTGAACGAGGCACAGGCGACGGCCGTAGTCGCGCAGGAGCTCAGCCGAGGGGCTGCTGAGATTGGTGAAGTGGTGGCACTCATCCAGAGCATCGCCAGCCAGACCAACCTGCTCGCGCTCAACGCCACGATCGAGGCTGCCCGGGCCGGAACTGCCGGTAAGGGCTTCGCAGTGGTCGCCGCCGAGGTGAAGGAGCTCGCCGGCCAGACCTCACGGGCGACCGGCAGCATCAACGGTCAGATCAGCGCTATCCAGGCCGCGACGCAGCGCGTGGTCGATGCGATCGCCGCGATCACGACGCGCATCGGTCAGCTCGACGGCGTGACGGCGGCGGTCGCTGCGGCGGTGGAGGAGCAGGGCGCGGCCACTCAGGAAATCGTGCGCAACGTGACGCAAGCTGCGGCGGGAACGCGGGATGTGACCACGCACGTGACCGGCGTCGCCGATGCCGCGGAGCAAACCGGTGAGGCAGCCAGTCGGGTGCTTCTCTCTGCCTCGGCGTTGAGCCAGCAATCCGAGCAGCTCACTCGCGAGGTCGGTCGGTTCATCACGACGGTACGAGCGGCTTGATCGGCACGGGGGGCAGATATCTCGCGTCGAGGGGCTCGGTGGGCCTATTGCTGGCCTCCTGAGCTGCCGCTAGGAGCAGCGTGAGGACCGAGTGAGCCCCTCGAATTGCCTTGGCCGCCACTGACAATGCGAGCTGACCTTTGCTGACCGCCTCGCGTTTGCGCGCGCTCATCGCCGCGACAGCAGAACTGACGTGGTTCGTGCCACCCGACGGCCAGGTCGCCGATATCCCTGAATGGCGCACCTATACCGGCCAGAGCGTTGAGGAGGTCGCCGGCTGGGGGTGGCTCGATGCGGTGCATCCCGACGATCAGGCCGCTACCGCCGCGGCCTGGGGCCGGGCTGTGGAGACGCGTTCGCGCTACACCATCGAACATCGTCTGCGCGGACGTGATGGCTCCTATCGTTGGTTCAATGCGCGCGGTGCACCGGTTCTCGACGAGGCCGGGATGCTGCGTGAGTGGGCTGGCGTGCACATCGACGTGCACGACCGCAAGCAGGCCGAGGCCGAGGCAGCCGCTCGCGAGACCGATTTTCGTGTCATGGCCGATGCGATCCCGCAGCTCGCCTGGATGGCGGATGGGATGGGCTCCATCTTCTGGTTCAACCAACGCTGGTACGATTATACAGGCGCGACGTTCGAGGACATGCGTGGCTCAGGCTGGCGCAGCGTGCATCACCCTGATCATGTAGATGCGGCCGTTACGAAGTTCGGCCAGGCAATGATGTCCGGAACAGGCTGGGAAGATACGTTCCCCCTTCGGGGGGCTGACGGACGCTACCGATGGTTCCTCTCGCGTGCCGAGCCGATCCACGACGAGACGGGTAAAGTCGCGCGTTGGTTTGGTACGAACACGGATATAACGCATCAGCGCGAGGCAGAGACGGGGCTGCGCGAAGCCAACGAGGAGGTGCAGCGTTTTGCCTACATCGTCTCGCACGATCTACGCGCGCCTCTGGTTAACATCATGGGATTTGGAGAGGAGCTTGATACTCTCCGGTGTGAAATTATACAGACGCTAGGCAGCCATCCTGACACCGCCCGTTTGAATGCTGAATACACCGAAGCCTTAGGTTTTATCAAATCTGCAGTGGGCAAGATGGATGCGCTGATCGGCGCGATCCTTCGACTGGCACGTGAGGGTCGGCGCCGCTACGTTCCCGAGCGACTCGCGATGACCAATTTAGTACAGACGCTGGCGGATGCTCAACGGCATCAGGCTGCTGCCAAGGGCGCGACGGTCACGATTGAGGGGCTGCCGACCATCAAGGCCGATCGATTGGCCGTGCAGCAGATATTTGGCAATCTGATCGACAACGCTATCAAATATCTCGACCCGGAACGACCTGGACGCATCGTCGTATCAGGGTATCAGACAAGCGCAGGGGCATGGTTCGAAATTACGGATAATGGTAGGGGCATTGCACAAGCCGATCACGCTCGTGTGTTCGAGTTGTTCCGGCGCTCGGGTAAGCAGGATCAGCCGGGAGAAGGTATCGGTCTTGCCCATGTACGAACCCTCGTCCGTACCCTTGGGGGCCACATCAGCCTCCAATCAGAGTTTGGCGTTGGAACCCGCTTCGATCTGTTCCTGCCGGCGGCATAATTTAGGCGCAGAGCCGTAGCGTTCACTCTGTCTTTATGTCTTTCTGCAGGAAATTAATCCAGGGCTATATACATAGATTTAGCAGTCAATTTGTGATCGCACAGTTCAAATCGATGCGTTGCGATCTTGATAAGAGCTCAGCCCAGCTTGTGCGGTGGCGATCTCCACCACCTCCTGCGCGCGCGGCCCTACCGGGTGCTGGTGCCGATCAAGGAAGGTCTTAGCGGCGGCAAGCCGGTCGAGGGCCGGGCTGGGCCTCCAATACTGCTCGGCCATGAGATCGGAGGTCAGCGCGAAAGCGAGTTTTTCGGCCAGCGCAGCAACCAGCGGAAGGGCGTCGGAAAGTGAGTTGGTGGTGATCATCTCACCGCCTTATACACCTGAATCGATTAAATCGAGTACTTGTCATTTTTTGGGGCTGCCCCGTTCTCTGATGCTGCTGGCGAACGCTGTATCTTCAAGCCGCGTGGCTGACGAGGCGAGCGGAGGGTGATCTGCGGGTCGATGCGATGGTCTCACCCGACAGCCACTCGGCGATCCAGCTGAGGTTGAGGGCGGCGGTCAGCACGTGCTGGAAGTAGACCTTGGCCAGTCCGAGATAGCGGGCCCGCCGTAGATGCAGGGTCCGCACACCCAACGACAGCATCCCTTCGATACCCGCCCGCCAGCGGTACTGCTCCGCAGAGGCTCCATCGGTTTCTTGCACCTACGCGGCTTCCAGCGCGGCATGTTCCTCGCACCGATGCGCCTAGGCCGGCGCTCGCCGAACTCACCGCCTCGGTGACACCCTCTGGGCTTCGGTGCGTTGTAGGGCGCCGCACCGACGCGGCGGCTTCAGGATATTTGCGTATGGAACAGGGCGTCGCGACCGCGGTCCTCTGCATCGTAGCCGGCGGCGTCGCCGCCCAGCTACTCGCCGCGCGCCTGCGCATCCCCGCCATCGTCCTGCTCCTCGGCCTCGGCTTCCTGGTTGGTCCCGTCCTCGGGCTTCTCCATCCATCCAAGGCATTCGGGGACAACCTTCGGCCGCTGATCGGATTGGCAGTCGCTATCGTGGTGTTCGAGGGTGGGCTCGCTCTGGATTTCCGGGAGCTCAGAGCCTCCGCAGAGGGTGTACTGCGGCTCACAGCCGTCGCCTTGCCCCTCAATTTCGTTCTGGGCACGCTCGCCGCTCACCTCATCGGCGGCATGCTCTGGGGGCCGGCGGCCGTGTTCGGCGCCATTCTGGTTGTGACCGGCCCGACGGTCATCCTGCCGCTGCTACGCCGTGCCCGGCTCGAGCGGCGCTCCGGTGCATTTCTGAAGTGGGAGGCGATCATCAATGACCCCATAGGCGCCATCCTGACTGCCATCGTCATCGAGATCCTGGTCGGCCCGGACCACGGATCGAGCAGCACCTCCGTGACCGACTTGGCGCTCCATCTCGCGGAAGGCGCGGCGACGGCCGCGGTTCTGGGCGTCGGGTCTGCGTTCCTGGTGTCGTGGGCGTTCCAGCGCGATCTCGTACCTGAGTCTCTGAAGACGCCGCTGCTGCTCGCCTTGTCGCTCGTTGCCTACGCCGTTCCGAACCTCCTAATGCACGAGGCAGGACTGATCGGTGCGACCGCCTTCGGCATCGCGTTAGCTAACCTCCACGTTCCTGGCATCTCGGAGCTGCGCCGGTTCAAGGAGGCCCTTGTCGTCCTCCTGGTCTCCTGTTTGTTCGTGGTGCTCACCGCCGACCTCGACCTTGTCGTCCTAGGCAAGCTGTCCCTACCAATTCTGGCGCTCACAGCCGCCACGCTGTTTCTGGTGCGGCCCGCGGCGATCTGGATGGCGACGTGGCGCAGCGATCTGACCTGGCGCGAGCGCCTGTTCGTCGGCTGGATTGGCCCACGTGGTATCGTGGCCGCAGCGGTTGCAGGTATCGCAGGCCCCAGGCTGAGCCAGGCGGGATACGTCGGCGGCGATTTGATCCAGCCGACGGTGTTTGCCGTCATCGTCGCGACGGTGCTCGCGAATGGCTTCTCGCTCGGCCCGTTGGCATGGCGGCTCGGGCTCTCGGTCGCAGCGGATGCGGAGCGGTTGGCCATCGTGGGAGCTTCGCCGTGGTCGAGCGACCTTGCCCTGACACTCCATCGCGCTGGCGTGCCGGTGGTGCTGATCGACACCTATCCCGATGCCCTGCGACCCGCCCGGATCGGGGGCGTGCCGACGTTGCAGGCCGAGCTGCTCTCGCGCCATGCAGAGGAGGGGTTGGCCGATCGGCCGCCGGACTATCTGCTCGCGGCGACGCGGGACGAACTCTACAATGCCCTCGTTTGCACCCGCCTTGCCCCAGAGCTCGGGCGGGAGCGGGTGTATCAGCTCGCTCCCTCGGCAGACCACCTCCTGCACGCGGAGACCGGCGTGAGCCGGGACGTGCGCGGCAAGGTGCTGGGCGATGGGCAGCTGAGTTTCGAGGCTATCGCCACGCGGCATGCGGCCGGTTGGCACTTCGTGATCTCGGCGACCGAAGCCGCGCGAGACCGGGGGACGTCATGTCTGTTGATCATTCGATCTAGCGGCAGCCTCGATTTTCCATCGCCTGAGCACGAACTTGGAGAGCCGTTGCATGGGGATAAGTTAGTTCTGTTTTCTCCACCGATCGAGGATGTGGGTTGAAAAGTGATTACTGATTGATAACCCGATCGAACAGGTAGCCGAGAAGGATCGGTACGACATGCAGCGCCCCTGCGAGGTCGACCAGGAGAGGGTCCGGCAGCGCAAGGCGGTCGCTGCGCTCGCAGCAGCGGCTGCCAGCGCCGAGGCGGATGGCACCTCGGGGGCGTCCCCTTCGGGCCGCGCTCTACTCGCCGCCTGCGGCGGCTCCCCGAGCCTGCTGCTTGGTTTCGGCCTTTCAGGTTACGGTCGCTGACGCGATACACGGCGGCCTGCGGCCAAGTTTGTTGGATGGGGGGCAGCCGCCTCAAAGGGCGTCGCGCCCGTCTCTAAGCTCCTCACCCTCGCATAAGGGAGGCGTATGGAACGAGAGCGTCATTCTCGAAAGTTTCAGATGGGCGTGGGTATGACCGAGCCTACGTGACCCCACCCTTTTCGTGATCTCGTATTCGGCGCAACGCGTTGAGCGCGGCAGAGCGACCCGTTTGTGTTTTCAATGTGAGGCATAGGTTCACGAGTTCGTTGAGGCCGACGACATCGCCGGATGTACCTGCATCGGCGAAGGCTTCGACAGGCACGCCGAGAATGTCCGCGATCTGGCGCAGGCGCCAGTTGGTCGCCTCGTCCGATCCGACCATATCGCTTCTCCAATGCCGCAGCACACGGTGGGGTCATACTTTCGTTACCCATCGCTATTTGCGGTTGAAGGGGCGCTTGTGCAAGCTTGGCTGTGCCATATGTTAAGCTATAAGGAGCCAGCGTAGGGGCCGGTGATATGATTTTCGTCACGGACGCCACCGGGCAATGCGTCTACGTCAGCTCGGAATGGACAAGCCTTACCGGACAACCGGTCAATGAGGCCCTTGCCTGGGGTTGGCTCGATCGCGTCCACCCGGAAGACCGCCAAACCGTTAGCGAGACCATATGTGCTGCGGTCAAAACCGCAGCGGAGTTCTGTGTTCGATATCGCTTGCTGAGGGCCGACGACAGCCCCCGATGGATCGGTGCAGGTGGTGT
The DNA here is from genome assembly GCF_006151805.1 of Methylobacterium terricola. Taxonomy (GTDB): domain Bacteria; phylum Pseudomonadota; class Alphaproteobacteria; order Rhizobiales; family Beijerinckiaceae; genus Methylobacterium; species Methylobacterium terricola. The sequence goes on from NZ_VDDA01000032.1 coordinate 44,116, forward strand.
GCCCTCGTTCGGGATGGAGGAAGGCTGCTTCATCGGCTATCTCGGATCGATCACCGAACTGGCCGAGGGTGCGACGGACACGATCGCGGCCTACGGCAACGTCGGCCGGTTCGTGCCGCCGGAGCCTCATCCATCAACGATGCCGGGCGATCATCTCGACCTGATCGCCGACCATCTCATCCTTGCGCACTCAATGATCGAAGGTGATGGGGCGAGAGCGGCACTACCCCATGTGAAGCTGGCGCTGCTAGAAATCGGGATTGCGCTGGCCGCCAGAACGCGAGAAGCAGTCCGGCCGCTCAACTGACGTGGCACAAACGCAACCACCGGTCGGTAGAACAGGGTTGGGGCTTGTTACCCCATCTTATGCTAACCGATGAGATGCCTCACGCACTTGACGCGTTCCACAGTCAACTTGTGTACTCGCCTGCGCGATCGCTGTCATATCGATCGCGAGGGTGGACGCGCCCTGTGAGGCCATTTGCATGCTGCTCGACATCTCACGCGTGACGGCCGATTGCTCCTCCACTGCGGCCGCGATCGCCGATGAGACCTGGTTCAAAGTCTGGATCGTGCCCTGGATGGCGTTGATGGCCGAGACCGCCTCCCGGGTCGCGCCTTGCGTCGCCGCAATCTGACCACCGATCTGTTCCGTTGCACGCGCGGTCTGCTCCGCCAGGGCCTTCACCTCAGCCGCCACGACCGCAAACCCACGTCCCGCCGGACCCGCCCGTGCCGCCTCGATCGTCGCATTGAGCGCCAGCAGGTTGGTTTGTGCGGCAATTCCCTGGATCAGGCCGACTACGTCACCAATCTGCGCGGCCTGCCCGCTTAGACCGGCAACGATCGTCCCGGTGTGGCGGGCCTGGTCGACGGCCTCACCGGCAATCCGAGCGGCGAGCGTCACCTGCTGGCTGATCTCACCCACCGAGGCCGAGAGTTCCTCCGCACCGGAGGCTACGCTCTGGATCTCGCTCGAGACACGTTTTACCGTCGTGGCTGCCCGCTCAGTTTGACAACTGACGTTCCCGATCGCTTTGCTGATGTCGCCAAGATCCCTATCAATCTTATGCTGCAACGCAGCGCGCCGCTGCCGATCCTGCACTTGCGTCGTGACGTCGGTTGCGAACTTGATCACCTTGAACGGACGGCCATCAGCGCCGCTGATCGGTGTGTACGTGGCTTGAAGCCAGACCTCCCGCCCGCCTTTGCCGATCCGCCGGAACTCGCCAGCCTGAAAATCGCCTCTCGCGAGGGCCGGCCAGAAACCGGCGTAGGCATCGCTTGCCTTTACGGTCGGATCAACCAGCAGGCTATGATGCTGCCCTCGGATCTCCTCCACGCCATATCCGACAGCCGCAAGGAAGTTGGCGTTGGCATCTAGGATGTAGCCGTCAGGAGTGAAGGCGATGACAGCCTGAGAACGATCCAGGGCCGCGGTCTGGGCCTCGAGTTCGAGGGTCCGCATCGTCGCTGCTGTGATGTCTGACGCGAATGTGACCACCTTGGCCAAACTGCCGTTTCTACGCAAAACAGCATTATATATCGCGTGGACCCAAATTTCACGACCATCACGGGTCATGCACTTGGAAGATTGCGTTTGGCTATGTCCACGCCGGAGTGATGCCCAGAATTCATGATACGAAGGTGTATCGCGATCCCCTGGCACAAGCAGCACTCGGTGATGCTGACCCTGCAATTCAGTTGCTGGGTAGCCGAACAAATCTACAAATACCTGATTGACAGTAAGGATGGTGCCATCAGGATCGAACTCGATGCTGGCGCGAGAACTATTGATGGCGCGCAGAATGGCGCGCTGACCGGAACCAAAAATGTTCATGAAGGCTCCATGCGCCACGTGTCCGCGGAAGGATTGCGGACAAAATGCTGCCAAATAAGTGCTAACAAGTTTATAATCGGCTCACGGTTTGATTAGATGAGGCGGAAACGTTTTAGTCAGAATGTTGACTGTCAAATGTTATTATTTGAATGCTCGGTCTGCTGATTTACGAGCTAATCCTAATCGCCTAAACTGAAAGCGTAGCGCTATGGCCCATGCGGCCTAAGTGGTATAAGCCATCAGTTCTCTGGCACACCACAGGATAGCGAGAGCACAAAAGTGTCACGTGGAACAGCCGACCGAGAATTGAACCCTCAAGGCCATCTCATCCTGCCGGAGATCGCCGAGCTGAGAGGCCGGCTTGGTGACACAACCCGCGACCCCGTAGCCTTACCGATCGCAAATCGCCAGGTTGGCGAGATACGCGAGCCCTCAGGCCTTCCCGCCGAAACCGCTTCCCTCGTCGAGGCCTACCAGCGCGCATCCAAGGCCGATGCGACCGTGCGGGCCTACAGGGGCGACGCCGCGGCGTTCGAGGCCTGGTGCGCGCCGTATGGGTTCCGATCGCTGCCGGCGAGCCCTGAGGCCGTGTCTGGCTTCCTGGTAGCGGACGCGGACGTTCTGCTGCATGGGGCATGCCTCGCGGCATTCTCCTTCAGCCAGCCTCGTGCTACCGCGCTCAGGTCGTATCGAGGATCGCCCCCGCGATCTTACGCGACAGGCAGGCCGGGCCGGCGCAGTCTGAACAGCTTCCCGTTGGACCCTGGCCTGCCGCTCTGAGTATTCCGGGTGCCGCCTCAGTGCAGCCCAGCGCCCAAGCCCCCGCCCGCAATATCCGCCATCGACAGGGCGAAGCTCGCCTTTCCGTCTTCGGCATCGATTATCAGCACGCCCTTGCGCCAAGCGTCGCAGCGGCCAGGGAAGCTGAGAAGCACCTTACCTATGTGCCACGCCTGAGCGAGCGCAGCGCTCTCGTTGGCAAGCTCAATGCCTATGCCGCTCTCAACGCAGCGATCGTTGACTACCAAGCTGAAGCGATAGCGGGGCATTGCGTTCCGACAGGTCTTCTGACGCCAAGTTAAGCGCTTTCTCCAGGGCACCATACCGCAAATCCACAAGACTGCTAGGGACCGCCCCTGTCTTCAGCAACGTCAGGCTTGTCGAGCGTCTCGGTAACGCTGCGGTATTAACAGCGCATCCAATTTGATTGCACGCAATGCTACAAGATGGGAAAAGATGCCGTCGCGCTGCACTCCCCCGTCGGCGCGGCTGGTGGGCTGGGCATATCCCCCGAAATGGCTCGGCCCACCACTCTCCCACCATCACCGTCGCCGTGCGCCCTCTCCCACGCCCGAAGGCCCCTCCGGCCTGCCCCCCGGCTCGGTGGCAGCCTAGTGCCCGCGTTCCGCCCCCTCACGGGGGGCGGACTGCCGCCTCTTCGGCCCTTGCCCTCAGGCCTCCCACCGCGCCAGGGCCGCCTCTGCCTCAACCGGGCTGCCCTTGATGCGATAGACCGTCTGCCGGCTGAGGCCGATCGCGATGGCAACCTCCGAGACCCCCTGGCCCTTGCCTAGAGCCCCCTGCACGGCCTCGAACTGCTCCCGTGTGAAGCTGGGCTTCCTGCCCCGATAGGCGTCCTCGCGGCTCCTAGCGTGGTCTATGCCGGCCCTCTGCGCCTCCCTGGTGGCTTCCGCCTGGGCCTGCGCCGTGGCTGCCATGAAGCCGATCAGGGCGTCCCTCACGGCCTGATGCATCGGGTCCTTGGTGGCGCCATCGAATGTTAGGTTGTTGATGACGGTGCGGACGATGACGCCTCTCCGCATCAACTCCCGGATGATGTCGCACACGTCCCCGTAGTTGCGCCCGAGGCGATCCACCCAGCGCACCACCAGCACGTCCCCTCGGCGGAGCATGTCGAACAGGCGGCGGCCCTGAGGCCGGTCCTGCAAGGCGGTGGTGAGGCCAGACACGCCCTCGTCTGCCACCACGTGGTCAACCTTGAAGCCTGCCGCCTCTGCCTGGGTGCGTTGGTGGGCGAGGGTCTGGTCCGCGGTTGAGACGCGGGCATAGAGGATCGTCTGCATGAGAGCGGCACGCCTGTCCGAATGGGCCTTGTCCGCAAGGTTGGTCGTTCGTAAGGCGAAGTCAACCCTTACGGACGGGCTTTTGGACTGCTTTGCGCCGTCCGCTACGGTATACCCTTACGGACGGGCGCGGCTGTGCATAGCTCGCGCATGATGTGGGCAGAGCGAGCCCACACGGGTCCGGTGAGATCAAGGCGCTTGTCGCGCAGCCTTGAGCGGCTGAGACGGGCGAGTAGCGTAGGGTGGACGCCCCTCTGCCTGGTTGGCGAGGATGCGCTCGCGTAGGAGAACCGCGCGCTCTGCGATCGCCGCTGCATCACATCGCCAGCAGGGGCCGCCGCGGCCCGCGGCGATGCAGTTGTCGGGGTGCTGGCAGGAGGTACGGGTCATTGCCCGATCCTAATCCATACGCGTCGACCGCATCCATAGATGGGCGAGGCAGCGCTTCATCAAGCCGGTTGCCCTGGTGCGCGACTGGCTCGAGGCGGCGGGGATCACCGAAGGGCCGGTATTCCGGCCGGTGTCGCGATCAGGCAGGGTTCGTATGACAACGCGGGATGCCAACCCCGCACGCCTCACCACGCAAGCCGTCGCCGACATCGTGAAGCGGTACGCCGCCGCGGCCGGGCTCGATGCATCGACGTTCGGGGCTCACAGCTTGCGGGCCGGCTACATCACGACGGCGGCGGAGCGCGGGGCGGATCTGGCGCGCATCATGGACCAGAGCGGGCATCGGGATACTCGGACCGTCGTTGGCTACATCCGGCGGGCGAACGCCTTCAAAGGACATTCAGGGGACGGGTTTTTGTAGTCACAATTCGTTTGGATAGCTCCAACGCGTCGAGATTATCATTTTATTCCTCGATCGTCCGCAATAAATGGAACATTTACTCTTCCAAAACCCTCTGTATCACCAAGAACTCGCCTAGCTGAAGATATTTTTTGGAACGTTTGCCTCGTTGCTCCGCGAACTCGCGCAAAATCTTCTAATCTTCTCAGTCTCTCAATCATTAAAAGCCTTGATGCACTCGCATCAAGAGCCTCTTCCATTTTCATGTCGTGAACTAGCTGAATGGTTTCATCGTCGAGATCGGCGGGTAGCAGCTCGAACATATTGTGATACTCAGCATTGTCAAAAGAGGTGGCTGCCACAAAGGCAGCCACTCACACGGGTCATATATCCGGGCCACAAACCCCGTTGATCGTGGAGTTAGCCGCCGCCGCCAGGATCCCCACCACCACCGGCACTACCGTTCGGCACAGGGCGTTCTGGTAGGCGCGCATTGCCACCAGCCGCCGAGTTGGTCGTGATGGTTTCAGCACCAGTGGCGCCAGGTGCGATGAGCAGATCTGGCACATTGCCGGTCGTGTTTGTTTGGCGCGCGGTGACGGCACCTGTCGTGGCTGGAAAATCTACCCCAGGTTCTATAGGAGGCAAAGTCTGAGCAGAAGCCGCGCCGGTCACCGACAAAGCAACGACCGCGGCAAGACACATAACAAGTAAGCGCATAAAAACTCCCTTTCCTGCATTAAGCTACCAACAAAACTTGAATGAGAAGGTTCAAAAACATTTTTGCTAATCAATGATCGGATTAATCTACATAAATTTTCCTCACGGTCTGTCACAATGCGGAACATCTCTGTGCTACATCACGAAAAGTGTGAGGATCGCGGCGAGTAGAGTTTCCCGCTAAGGATACCAACCCACCGATGACACCAGACGAGCGGCCAGAAGCGGCAGGATTGGGTCGACTGGCAGACTGATGGCCACCAACTAGAACCGTTCTCTTCACCCACGAAGTTGCTTCTGAGCAGCAGAACGCCCGGCGGAGGGTTAGGACCTTGCCGGGCGTCCGATCCCGAGGAGAGGCGATCGCCCATCGCACGAGGCCAAAGCCCTCTTACTGGGC
>NZ_VDDA01000033.1:0-3870 GCF_006151805.1 Methylobacterium terricola
AGAGCCGTGGAAGACGACCACGTGGATAGGCTGGATGTGCAAGCGCGGTAACGCGCTGAGCTGACCAGTACTAATCGCTCGATCGGCTTGATCGCTCTCATGATCCGTGTCCGGATCGACCAATACAACCACAACACGATGAAGACACATACATATGCTTGCCGGACGAACGTGCTTGGCCGGTCTGGTGGTCTGAGCGGGGTGATCAGTACCCGATCCCATCTCGAACTCGGCCGTTAACCGCCCCAGCGCCTATGGTACTGTGTCTCAAGACACGGGAGAGTCGGTCACCGCCAGACCTGCCAAGCACGTCACGTTCCCTCATTACGACAACACCCTGGCGCGGGGTGGAGCAGCCCGGTAGCTCGTCAGGCTCATAACCTGAAGGTCACAGGTTCAAATCCTGTCCCCGCAACCAAACACCTGAGAAGCCCGTCGGCGAAAGCCGGCGGGCTTTCTCGCGTTCAGGTGATCCGCCGGATGCTCTCGGCGATCTCGGGGGCGTCGAGGCAGCCGAGCCAGTCGTCGCGCATCAGGCGCGGCTTGCCGAACTGGATCGCCTTGTTGCAGGCCTCCGAGAATACGCCGTCGATCTCCTTGAAGGTGACCGCCGCCAGGATGTTGAGGTGGCCGAGCAGGAAGTCGCGGGCGCAGGTTTCCGGCACGCCGCGGCGCACGGTCTCGTCCATCGCCTCGCGCATCACCGCGAGCAGCGTGGCGCAGACGGTCTCGGACAGGCCGGGCTCGAGGAGCGCCATCTGCTCCACCGTGACCCGGTGCGAGCGCAGGATCGGCGCCCAGATCGTCGTCGCGACCCGCTCGCCGAGGGAATAGGCCTCCTCCGGCCCCTGCATCAGGGCGTTCACGATCGACTGCCGCGCGGCGATGCCGCCGAAATGGTCGCGTCGCCCCGCCTCCGTCGTCTCGTCGTTGAAGATCGGCGGGTGGCAGGGATGGGTGACGAAGTAGGTCAGGTCCGGCCGCTCGGGCAGATGTCCGGCGAAGGGCGCGGCGGCATCGAGGATCACCACCATCGTGCCGGGCTTGAGATTCGGCGACAGGGCATGGGAGACGCGGCCGATCAGGGTGTCGGGCACGGCCAGCACCACCACCTCGGCGCGGTCGAGGGCGGCCTCCGCCTCGACGCAATCGAGGCCGAACTCGCTCTTCAGGCGCTGACGCCCGGCCTCGCCGACCTCGACCGGGGCGATCCGGAACGCGGACCCCACCAAGTTGCGGGCGAGCCGCATTCCCATCTTCCCTCCGGCCCCGAACAGGGCGATCGTCTCGGTCATGGCGCGTCCTCCCGCGGGCGGCCCCCGGTCGTCGGGCCCGTTCAGGGGCCTCTTGCCGGATGGCGGCGGGCCCGAGAGTGGCGGCGGAAGGCGGCCGCGGCAATCGGATTCGTCGTCGTCGCGGCCGCGTGAAGGGGACGTCAAGGGATCGTGGCCAGGGAATCGGGGCATATGCCGGGACGATCGGCGGGGAGGAACGACGGATGACGCGGCGCGCCCTGTTGCAGGCCTGTCTGGGAGGCGCGGGCCTGATGGCCCTCTCGCCGCTTGCCGTCGCGGCCGAGAGCCCGGCGGCGAGCGCCCCGATCGTGTGGCGGATGCCGACCGAGTACCCCGCCAGCACGATGCCGGGCGAGGGCCTCGCCACCTTCGCCCGGCGCGTGGCCGAGCGCAGCGGCGGCGCGCTCGCGGTGCGGCCGAGCTTCGATGCCGCCGCGGGCCTGCGCTCGGGGGCGATGATCGGCGCGGTGGAGGCCGGCACGGTCGAGGCGGCCGATGCCTTCACGGGGCCGCTCGCGGCGGTCGATCCGCTCTTCGGGCTCTCGTCCCTGCCCTTCCTGGCGACCTCGATCGAGGAAGCGCGGGCGTTGGCGGGGATCGCCCGGCCGGCCTATGCGCGGGCGCTGGCTCGGCATGGCCAGCGGCTGCTCTACGTCACGCCCTGGGCGCCGTCGGGGATCTGGTCGCGCCACGCCCTCGCGGGCGCCGCCGACCTGCAGGGCCTGCGGATCCGCACCTACGATGCGACGTCGGCCGCCGTCCTCGCGGCAGCCGGCGCGCGGTCCGTGAACCTATCCCAGGCCGATGCGATCCCGCAGGTGAAGGCCGGCGCCGTCGACGCGATGCTCTCATCCGGCGACGGCGGCGTCGGGCGGCGCCTGTGGGAGCAGCTGCCGCACTTCCTGGCGGTCCAATACGCGATGCCGATCTCGATCGCCTTGGTCTCGGGGGCCGCCTACGATGCCCTGCCGGACACCCTGCGCCACGCCGTCGACGAGGCGGCGGCCGAGACCGAGGCCCGCCAATGGGCGGCGATCCGCACCCGCCTCGACGAGAACTTCTCCCGGATGCGCCAGAACGGCGTCGTCATCGCCGATCCGCCGCCGCCCGAGATCACCGGGGCCCTCGCCCGTGCCGGCGAAGCGGCCGTGGCGGCCTGGGTGAAGGACACCGGCGCGGAGGGAGAGCGGATCCTTGCGGCCTATCGCGGGCGCTGAACCGGGAGAGAGAGGCGGTCATGCCGCCAGCCCGGCCCGTTCCCGCTTCGCGGCTTCCAGCCGAAACTCCGCCTCCTCCAGCCCGAGCGGCGGCGCCTGCCGGCCGATGCCCAGGGCCTCGTCGAGGATCGCCACCGCCTCGGCCCAGGCGCCGGGCCAGAACAGGGCAGCGGCCTCGGCCGCATCGGCGGCCGTGCGGGCATCGATCTCGGCGGCGAACAGCGCGGCGCGGGCCGCGGCCGCCGCGCGGGCGCCGCGCACCCAGGTGCCCTGGCGCCCGGCGGCCTCGGCCAGCGAGCCCGCGGACCAGGCGGCGTGGCGGGCCACGGTGACCGCCCGGTCCAGCTCCGCCGCAGCACGGCAGGCGGCGGCATGGGGCGCCAGCCCGGACCGCTCCAGCACCGGCGGCAGCAGGCGGCGTACGCCTTGCAGGACGAGATGGGCCGTGCGCGCCGCCTCGATCCCGGGCGCATCGGCCGAACCGGCGAGGCGGAGCACGAACGCCATCAGCCGCGGGCGCTCGGCATCCGGCATCGCATCGTTGAGGCCGAGCGCGTAGGTCGCGAGCGGACCCGAGAAACAGGGTGGGCAATCCGCCGAGGAGCGGATCGCCCGGTACGGCAGACCCGCGGCGACGATGGCCGCCTCGTTGATGCAGGTGCCGCCGTCGGGACCCGGAAAGGCATGCGAGCCCGGCAGCAAGCGCCAGTTCAGGAGAGTGTCGAAGGGGCCGGACATGGGGTCTCCCGCCGGGGTTTCGCGATCCGTACCCGGTGAAACTGGCAGGATTCCCGGCCGGCGGCGAGCCCTCTCCGCGCGCCGCTTCGACGGTGCGGGCGAGCCGGCGACGGGCAACCAGTCGGCTGCGGCATCGCGCCCCCACCCTGGACGGGTTGCGCGGACAGAACATATAGTGAACATTAACGCTGACGGGCATCGCCGGAGGATCGGGGCCCGGGATCGGGTCCGAGGAGAGAGGCACGGCATGACGCGCTACCGCTTCCACTGCACCAACGGCTCCGAGTGCATCCTCGATGCGGAGGGCAGCCTCGTGCGGGGCCCGGACGCCCTCGCCCGTCGCGCCCGGCAGGTCGCCGCGGCGGCGCAGCGGAGCCTCGGCCCGGGGGACGACGGGGCCGCCTGGCGGGTGAGCGTGCACGACCTCACCGGCCGGCAGGTCTGGGTCGAGCCGTTCGTCGTGCGGGAGACGGCGCTCGCGGCGTAGCCCGCGCGTCAATCGCTCGCCAGGAACGTGTCGTAGACGGCGCGGATGCGCGGCAGGTCCGCCTCCGCCGCCCAGGCCTCGACGATCTCGCGGTAGGCCGGGCTCGCCCGCTCGGCCGCCAGCACCGCATCGA
>NZ_VDDA01000033.1:3966-49810 GCF_006151805.1 Methylobacterium terricola
CGTCAATCGCTCGCCAGGAACGTGTCGTAGACGGCGCGGATGCGCGGCAGGTCCGCCTCCGCCGCCCAGGCCTCGACGATCTCGCGGTAGGCCGGGCTCGCCCGCTCGGCCGCCAGCACCGCATCGATGCGCGCCACCACCTCCCGCCCCCAGGGCGTGCCCGCGCACATCACCCGGGCGAAGACCGGCTCCGGGTTCTCCTCCGCGAAGGGGAAGCCCACGAACGCGTCCGGCGCCCCGAGAAGGCGGGCGTGGTAGGCCGCGCTGCTGGAGAACTCGACGAGGTAGTCGAGCCGGTCGTTCAGCAGCATGCGGAACGCCTCGCCGAATTCGGAATGGGTCTGCCCCGGCGGGTATTGCCGGAACAGCGCGTCGATGCCCGGGGCGATGGCGCGGTTGCGCAGCATGCTGGTGCGCAACGCGCGATGCTCGGTCAGCAGGTTGCGCAGGGAGAGCGGCCCGAGCGCCTCGAAGCGGGCGCGGTTCTCGGCACGCACGACGATGCGCAGGGGATAGAACATCGCCACGGGCCGCGAGAACACCGCGAAGCCCTCGCGTTCCGGGGTCCTCACGCCGCCGACGAAGCACCATTCGGCGCCCTGCTTGAGCGAGGTGAGGATGCGCGGGAACGGCACCGTCAGGGTGGACTGGCTGTACTCGGTCAGCCGGGCGGTGAGGAGACGGCGGATCCGGTCGAAGATGCCGGTATTGCGCTCCTCGCCCTCGGCCATCATGAAGGGCGGCGCCTCGTAGACCGTCCACGTGATCTGCTCGCCTTCGGCCCGCGCCGGCCCCGCCAGGGCGAGCGCGACGACCAGACCGGCGAGACCGCACCGTTTCACCATGACGCTTCCCGTGACGTCCTCGACCCGTCACCAATCCATGCAGGTCTCAGCTTCAACATCACGTTAAGCGACGCGTCGTCGTGATCCGGGCGCGGCGCCTTCGCGCGGCAAGCCTGGAAAACCTCGCAATTCGCGATGGCGAGCGCGCCGCGGTCGCCGTCCGGCCAAGCGGAGGGTCCGGAGACGTGGGCACCGCCCAGTCGACGACGACGCGGCCCGCTCAGAGATCGGGAGCAGCCTCCGATGGCACCGCGATCGGGCGGTGCTTCCATCGCTCGCGCACCGATCCCCTGCCGGATCAATCGCTCGCCAGGAACGTGTCGTAGACGGCGCGGATGCGCGGCAGGTCCGCCTCCGCCGCCCAGGCCTCGACGATCTCGCGGTAGGCCGGGCTCGCCCGCTCGGCCGCCAGCACCGCATCGATGCGCGCCACCACCTCCCGCCCCCAGGGCGTGCCCGCGCACATCACCCGGGGGAACACCGGTTCCTGGTTCTCCTCCGCGAAGGGGAAGCCCACGAACGCGTCCGGCGCCCCGAGAAGGCGGGCGTGGTAGGCCGCGATGCTGGAGAACTCGACGAGGTAGTCGAGCCGGTCGTTCAGCAGCATGCGGAACGCCTCGCCGAATTCGGAATAGGTCTGCCCCGGCGGGTATTGCCGGAACAGCGCGTCGGCGGCCGGGGCGATGGCGCGGTTGCGCAGCATGCTGGTGCGCAACGCGCGATGCTCGGTCAGCAGGTTGCGCAGGGAGAGCGGCCCGAGCGCCTCGAAGCGGGCGCGGTTCTCGGCACGCACGACGATGCGCAGGGGATAGAACATCGCCACGGGCCGCGAGAACGCCGCGAAGCCCTCGCGTTCCGGGGTCCGCACGCCGCCGACGAAGCACCATTCGGCGCCCTGCTTGAGCGAGGTGAGGATGCGCGGGAACGGCACCGTCAGGGTGGAATGGCTGTACTCGGTCAGCCGGGCGGTGAGGAGACGGCGGATCCGGTCGGAGATGCCGTTGTCGCGATTCGCGCCCTCGACGATCGTGTAGGGCGGTGCATCGAAGACCGACCAGGTGATCTGCCGCGTCTCGGCCCGTGCCGGCCCGGTCAGGGCAAGCGTGACGACCAGACCGGCAAGACCGCACCGTTTCACCATGACGCCTCCTGTGGATCCCCCGACCAGGCGCCGGCCAAGACAGGCCTTGCCTTCAAAATCAAATCAAAAGACGTGTGATCGTGATCCAGGCGAAGCAGCCCATATGATGAGGCTCCACAAGATTGCAATTTTAGATTGTTGATACTCCGTCGGCCCCAGGGCAGTGCGGGCACCCTCCGGCTCAGTCGCTGGCCAGGAAGGCGTCGTAGGCGGCGCGGATGCGCGGCAGGTCCGCCTCCGCTGACCAGGCCTCGACGATCTCGCGGTAGGCCGGGCTCGCCCGCTCGGCCGCCAGCACCGCGTCGATGCGCGCCACCACCTCCCGCCCCCAGGGCGTGCCCGCGCACATCACCCGGGCGAAGACCGGCTCAGGGCTCTCCGCGAAGGCCAGGCCCACGAAGGCGGTCGGCGCCCCGAGAAGGCGGGCGTTGTAGGCCGTGATGCTGGAGAAATCGACGAGGTAGTCGAGGCGATCGTTCAGCAGCATGCGGTACGCCTCCTCGAACCGGGCATAGGTCTGCCCCGGCGGGTATTGCCGGAACAGGGCGTCGATGCCCGGGGCGATGGCGCGGTCGCGCAGCATGCTGGTGCGCAACGCGCGGTGGTCGGCGAGCAGGCCGCGAAGGGACAGGGGCGCGAGCGCCTCGAAGCGGGCCCGTTTCGACGCGGGCACGACGACGCGCAAGGGATAGAACATCGCCACCGGACGGGAGAACGCCGCGAAACGCTCGCGCTCGGGCGTCCGCACGCCGCCGACGAAGCACCATTCCTCGCCGGCCTTGAGCGACGCGACGATGCGCGGGAACGGCACCGTCACGCTCGCGACGGCGTAGCCGGTCAGCCTTGCGGCGAGGAGCTGGCGAATCCGGTCGAAGATGCCGGTGCCGCGGTTCTCGCCCTCGACGATCGTGAAGGGCGGCGCGTCGAAGATCGGCCAGGTGAGCCGCGTCTCGTCCGCCCCTGCCGGCCTCAGGGCGGCCGGCGCGAGAGCCAGGGCGAGCGCGGCGGCCAGGCCCGCACGACCAAGTCCGTTCTTCATGACCTGTCCTGCGAGACCGTACGTCAACGCACAGTGGATGCCGCCCGACCTTCAAGACCGAGTTAATTGCCGCGAGGATCATCGAAACCCCGACGCGGTGGTCATGCCGCGCCGTTCGGTGACCGGCAATGCGCCGGGCCGGCGGCAGCTCAGGCGTCCGGCCCGGAATCCGGTGCCACGATCCACGGCACCCGGCGCCAGCGCGTCTCGCGCAGGGTGCGGTCGGCATAGGTGCCGGCCACTGCCGCCCGTCCGCCCTGGGCCGCGAGGTCGAGGACGAGGGCGCTGTGGATGAAGGCGAGATGGCTGAAGGCCTGGGGGAAGTTGCCGAGGAAGGTCCGGTCCTCCGCCACTTCCTCGGCGTAGAGGCCGACGTCGTTCTGGAGCGCCCGCAGGGCGTCGAAGCGGGTCTGCGCCTCCTCGGTGCGGCCGAGCCAGGCCAGCGCGTCGACGAGCCAGAAGGCGCAGATCAGGAACGTGCCCTCGTGGCCCGGCAGCCCGTCGTCGTTGCGGTAGCGGTAGACCAGCGGGCCGTGGCCGAGGCGTTCGATCACCACCTCGACCGTGAGGGCGAACACCGCCTCGTCGACCGGGAATCCGACCATCGGGGCGATCAGCAGGGCGGCGTCGGGATCGTCGCTGCCGATGAACTGAGGGTAGTAGCCGTCGCGGTGCACCCCCTCCCCGTTGACCCGGGCGACGATGGCATCGCGCGCCGCGCACCAATGCGGCCGCTCGCCGAACAACCGGATCGCCCGGTCGACCGCGACCCAGTTCATGATCGCGGCGTGCAGGTAGTGCTGTTCGGGCTTGCGCGGCTCCCACAGGCCGGCATCCGTCTCGTGCCAATGGGCGGCGGCGAAATCGGCGAGCCGGACAGCCTGGCGCTCCATCGCGTCGGGGAGCGTGCCGCCGAGGCTGCGATACAGATGGAGGAGATCGAGCACCTGGCCGTAGGCGTCGCTCTGGTGCTGCTCGGCCGCCTCGTTGCCGTAGCGGACCGGGGCGCTGCCGCGCCAGCCCTCGAAATGCGCCGCCTCGTGCTCGGTGAGGTCGGCCTCGCCGGCGATGGCGTAGAGGGGCTTCAGGCCCCCGTCGTCGCGCTCGGCGAGCCCACCGATGAAGCGGAAGAACGCCTCCGCCTCCGCCACCATGCCGAACTTCTTCAGCACGTAGAACGACAGGCAGGCGTCGCGGATCCAGCAGAACCGGTAATCCCAGTTGCGGATGCCGCCGATCTCCTCGGGCAGCGAGGTGGTGGCCGCGGCCACGATGGCCCCCGACGGCGCGTAGGTCAGCGCCTTGAGGGTGAGGGCGCTGCGCAGGAGCGCGTCGGCGTGGGGACCGTCATAGGCGGCGCCGGCCGACCAGCCGGTCCAGGCCCGGCGCGCCGCCTCCATCAGGTCGCGCGGTCGCAAGGAGGCGATGTCCCCGACACCACCGGAGAAGAGCGCGAAGGATTGCTCGTCCCCGTGCGCGACGGTGAAGCGGGCCAGAGCCTCGCCGCCCTCGACCACCAGGGCCAAGTCGGCGATCAGGTCCGGCAGGCCCTCCGCCCCGGCGCCGCCCGGAACCGGGACGAGGACCGGACGATGCTCCGAGAACCCCGCGAGCGGCCGATAGACCGCCCGCATCGGCACCGCGCCGGAGACGCCGGTGACCAGCCGCACGAGGCAGGGCAGCGTCCGGCCGGGCTCGGGCGCCAGCATGAAGTCGTGGACGGTCGCCACCCCGGTGGCGCAGGTGAAGGTGGTCTCGAGGATGTTGGTGCCCGGCAGGTAGAGCCGGGCGCTCTCGAACGGCCCCTCGGGCGCCAGGGCGAAGAAGCCGCCGCGGCGGCGGTCGAGCAGGCGCGAGAAGACCGGCGGCGCATCGAACCGTTCGAGGCAGGCCCAGTCGATCGAGCCGTCGCGGGCGACGAGGGCGCAGCCGTGGCAGTTGCTGAGGAGGCCGTAGGCCTCGATGGGCTGGTAGGGCCGCGCGTCCGGGTCGTGCATCGGGTGAGGGGCTCGGGCGGGAGGGGGAAGCCGGATCTCGCCGGCCGCGCGAGAAAGGCGCCGACCGGTCGCACGCCCTCCCCTCGCGTCGGCTCGTGACCCAGCGACATGCCGGACGAATGGATGGGCTTCGCCGGTGTTCCCGATGCGACGGGGAAATTTCTGCGAGGATTAACGTCACGCGGAAACCGTGACACGGCTTGCCGGCCCCTCGTATGCCTCCCCTTTCCCGGGCGGCCGGAGCGTCGGCGGACGGAGATCCGGACCCAGCCGTCAGGCTCGCCGCGCAGCGGGTCTGTACGGGCAGCGTCGCGATCCGGCGGGGACTGCGCGAAGTCTTGTGCTCGGTCTCGGGCGAGGGGGTCGCTCACTCCCCCATCACGAACGGCGTCAGCTCGTCCCGCGCCAGGATCCGCGCCAGGGAATCCTCGGCCGGGCCGTCGATCGCCATCAGCAGCCCGCCGCAGACCGTGCCGCGGCCCGAGACCGCGTAGCGCAGGGTGCAGGCGGGTTCCAGCGCCCCGGGGCGGGCGACGACGAAGCCCTGCATCGTGCCGGGGCGCTCGCTGCGGGCGATCACCGCGTCGAGCCCCGCCACCCGGCCGGCGATGGCGAAGGGCACGAGGCCGAGGCGCCGGCCGGCCTGGCGGGCCTGGGCCCGGCGCGGCCCCTCGATCGCCACCAGGCTCTCGGGTGCCAGGTGGGCGAAGGCCCGGAAGGCCAGGGCGCCGCCATCGGCGGTGGTGAAGCGGTCGATGACGGCGAGGCCCGAGAGGTCGTTCGGCAGCACGAAGACCCGGCGGTGGCGCAGGCCCGGCCCGTGCACGTCGGTCTCGACCGCGTGGGCGATCCCGCCCGGCAGCGCCAGGCTGCCGCGGTGGCGGCCGCGCCCGGCCATCGGCTCGCGCCCGTCCGGCACCGCGACGTTGTGGGCGCGGGCCGAGAGCAGGTAATGGCGCACCGCCCCGGTCTCGGCCTGCTCCGAGCCGCCGGCCTCGACGATCCATCGGGTGGAATTGGCCGCGTAGACGTAGGAGGTGCAGTCGGCGTGGCCCTGCGGCGCGGTCTCGGCGAAGGTGCAGGCGAAGTGCGCCCAGCCGCGGCCGGCGGTCTCGTGGCGGGCCGACAGGCCGTCGGGACTCACGCTCGACGAGGCGGCGGCGGCCGCGGCCTGGAGCGCCGGGCGCTGCGCCACCAGCCCGGTGCCGCCGCGCAGGCGGGCGATCCAGCCGGCATCGTCGATCCCCGGAAACACCTCGCCGAAGGGCGGCAGCCGCCCGCCCGGATCGAGGAGACCGGCAAGGTCGGCGAGGGCCGCCTCGGTGCGGGCGGCCACCAGAGGGCCGGGCGCCGCCTCGCCGAGGAGGTCCTTGAGCGCCCGCCCGAGGGTGACGAGGTCGAGGCGGCGGTGCAGCGAGGATTCCGAAAGGCGCCCGTCCGCCGGCAGCAGCGCCGGCAGGCCGTCGCGCAGGCTCTCGCGGGCGAGCCCATCCCAGTGGCCGGCGAGCGGCAGGCGCGGCAGGGCGCGGGCGATGGCCAGGAGCGCGGCGGCGGCTTGGAGCTGGTGCAGGCTGCGCCCGAAGGTGTTCTGGCCGACGATCTCCGCCAGGGCGAAGCCGTGCCGCACCGCCTCCCCGGTCAGGAGCGGCGCCGCCGCCCCGGCCCCCGGCAGGGCGAGGAGCCCGATCCACACCTCCGCCCGGGCCGGCAGCGCCCCGGGATGCAGGCTCAGGGGATCCGCCGGCTGGCCCCACGGATTGGCCCGCGACCAGGCCTGCGCGAGGCCGAGCGCCCGGGCCGGCGCCGCCTCGGCGAGGGCCGGGAGCCAGGACAGGGACTGGTAGGCGAGGCGCCAGGGAATCGAGACCGACGGGGTGGCGCGGAACGGGTCATCGCGGAAGCCGGGATCCTCCGGCAGCGGCCAGTCCGGGCCTCCGGCGAGGCGCAGGACGAGGCCGCCATCGGGGCGCAGCGCGACCGGGCGCTCCTCGCCCCGCAGGGCCCGGGCGCGGGCGAGCGGCAGCGCGGCGGCGCCGGCCTCGCCGGGGTCAGGGATCCAGGCGGCCTCGGCGCCGGGATCGCGCCCGAGCCGGGCCGAGAGGCGGGCGAGGAAGCCCGGCGCGTCGAGGAGGTCGTCGCCGCACAGGCTCTCGAGCCGGAACCGGTCCTCCAGTGCCACTTCCGGCGGCCCGAGCAGCTCGACGACGGGCAGCCGCTCGCCCTCCTCCTCCCAGGTGCAGAAGCCGAGATCGAGGCTGGCGGCGCCGGGCGGCGGCTCCAGGTCGAGGGTGAAGCGGCGCGCCTGCGGCTGGGCCGGCAGGTTGATCGTCGCGCCGAGGCCCGGCCTGTCGTCGGAGCCCGGCACCGAGACGGTGCCCGGATAGGGCGGCGGAATCTCCGCCCCGTCGCGGTCGCGGTAGACGAGGCTCACCCGCGCCGCGTGCTCCCTCGGCCGGCCGGCATGGATCTGCCCGCGCACGACGAGGCCGAGATCCGGCACCAGGGCGTGGCGCAGGAGATCGGGCACCGGGCCGAGGCGGCGGCGCCGGAACTCCCTTTCGTCCAGCATCGCCCCGGGCCGCAGGCGCAGGTCGGCGACGGTGAACCCCGCGGTGTTGCGCCAGGAGCGGAGCGTCAGCGCGAGGCCGTGGGCCTGGGGCGGCACCCCGAACGCCACCCGCAACGGCGCCGTCCGCAGGAACTCGCTGCCGGCGGGCTGGCAGGCCGGCCCGGCGATCCAGGCGCTGTGGGGATCGAGCAGGGTGCGGGCGAGGCCGGGAACCTGCTCGACGTCGAGGCTCGACCCGTCGGCGGCGAGGAAGTCGAAGCCGGCGAGGGCGAAGTCGAGGGCCTGGCCCCCCTCCTCGTCGGGGGCCCAGGCGAGGCGCCCTTCGAGGCAGCACCGGGTCCCCGCCGGCAGGTCGGCGAAGGTCAGGAGCACCCGCGACCAGCGGTTGTTGGCGGTGATCGCGTGCTCACCCTCGCGCGCGCCAGGGCCCGCCCCGCCCGCGTAGCGGGCCTGGACCGGAAGCAGGACCGGCTCGGGGAACGGCAGGGCCGGAAGCATCGCGCGCAGGGAAGACCGTGTGGACGGGTACCCCGCGGCAGTGCCGGGGACGGGCCGCCCCTGTCAAGGCGGCGAAAGCGGCAGTCCCGGGCGGATCGCCGCCGGCCGCGGACCGGCAGCGGTTCGGCCCCGGGCACGGCTCCGCGCCCGCGTGGGACGGCGGCGCCTCCCGCGCCCGGGACGGCAGCTGCGCCGCCAGCTTCGCCAGCCTCGGGCAAGGTAGCGATCCTAAATCGTCGGTTACGCGGCAGGCCCGGCTATCGGGTCGTTTCGGGACAGGCAAGGAGTGGCGGGCATGGAGAGGGTCGCGTGACGGGCGTCTACCTGTTCGATCTCGCCTCGCGGCACGGCAGCTACCTGTCGGTGCGCCAGGCTGCGATCGCCGGCAACGTGGCGAACGCCAACACCCAGGGCTACCAGGCCCGGGATGTCGCGCCGTTCGCCCAGGTGCTGGCCCGGACCGGTACCGACATGGCGCAGACGGCGCAGGCGCATCTCGCCGCCCCGGGCCTCGGCGTGCCGGTCCGCACGGACAAGACCGGCTGGGACGTGATCGAGACCTCGAGCAGCGTCAGCCTGGAGCAGGAGATGCTGAAGGCCGCCGAGGTGTCGCGCCAGCACAACCTCGATGTCGGCATCGTGCGCAGCTTCGACCGCATGCTGAAGCTGGCCGTGAGGAGCGGATCGTGATCGACCCCCTGCTCGCCGCCTCCCGCCTCGCGAGCGCGGGCCTCGAAGCCCAGTCCCTGCGCATCCGGGTGGTGTCGGAGAACCTCGCCAACGCCCAGTCGACCGGCGACGCGCCGGGGGCCGACCCCTATGCGCGCAAGACCGTGACCTTCAAGGCCGAGCTCGACCGCGCGGTCGGCGCCGCCTCGGTGCGGGTGCGCGACATCGACACCGACAGGACCCCGTTCCGCGTCGAGTACGACCCGAGCAACCCGGCGGCGGACCAGAGCGGCAACGTCAAGCTGCCGAACGTGAACGCCCTGATCGAGATGGCCGACATGCGCGAGGCCAACCGCTCCTACGAAGCCAATCTGCAGGTGATCAAGCAGGCCCGCGCGATGGTGGCCAGCGTGATCGACCTCCTGAGGACATGAGCATCCGATGATCGAGGCCCTCACCCTCTCGGCCTTCGACCGGGCCGCCGCCTCCGGCCGGCCCGAGGCCGCTCCCCTGCAGCGCGCCATGCTGCCTCCGGTGACCGGCGCCGGCCTGCCCGGCGTCGAGGCCGCCGCGCCGACCGATTTCGGGCAGATCATGGCGAGCTTCGCCACGGGCGTACGCAACGACCTGCGCACCGGCGAGGCCGCCTCGATCGCCGGGATCCAGGGCAAGGTCTCGACCCAGCAGGTCGTCGAGGCGGTGATGTCCGCCGAGCAGAGCCTGCAGACCGCGGTCGCCATCCGCGACAAGGTCGTGTCCGCCTACCTCGAACTGAGCCGCATGGCGATCTGAGGATTTCACGCAGATGAGAGCGCTCGCCGTCGCCGCCACGGGCATGTCCGCCCAGCAGCTCAACCTCGAGGTCATCGCCAACAACATCGCCAACCTGAACACCACCGGGTTCAAGGGGGCGCGCGCCGAGTTCACCGACCTGCTCTACCAGGCCGAGCGGCAGCAGGGCGTGCCCAACCAGTCCGGCCAGGAGGCGATCCCCGAGGGCGCGATGCTCGGCCTCGGCGTGCGCGCCGCGGCGATCCGCAACCTGCACCGCCAGGGCCAGCTCACCAATACGGCAAACCAGCTCGACCTGGCCATCAACGGCCGCGGCTACTTCCAGATCACCAGCCCGAGCGGCGAGATCAACTACACCCGCGCCGGCGCCTTCAACAAGAACGCCACCGGCCAGCTCGTCACGCTCGAAGGCTACACCGTCGATCCGGCGATCCTGATCCCGCCGACCGCGACCGAGATCACCATCAACCAGTCGGGCCAGGTCTTCGCCAAGATCGAGGGCCAGGTGGCGCAGCAGAATATCGGCCAGATCACCATCGCCAACTTCGCCAACGAATCGGGCCTCGAGCCCCTCGGCAACGGCCTCTACCGCGAGACCCCGGCCTCGGGCGCGGCGGTGATCGGCAATCCGGGCGACGCCAGCTACGGCAAGCTGCAGCAGGGCTACCTCGAGGGCTCGAACGTGGATCCGGTGAAGGAGATCACCAGCCTGATCACCGCCCAGCGCTCGTTCGAGATGAACTCCAAGGTGATCCAGGCCGTCGACGAGATGGCGGGCACGATCTCCAAGGGCATCCGGTGAGGGGCTTCCGGCCCGCCCGGACGCCCGCACCCCGCCATCCCCGAGCCTGACTTCGACGAGCCCGGGTTCGGTGAGACTGCCTCGCCGCCGCTTCCGGCGGCGCCCTCCCTCCCGGCGCGACACCCCCATGCGTTCCTCTCCCCGGCGCCACTTCCTCCGGCACTCCCGTCTCCTGCTGGCGCTCGCCGGCCTCTGCCTTCCGGCCGCCCTCGGCGTGGCCGCTCCGACCTCCTCGTCCGCCGCCCTCGCAGCCGACGAGATGATGCTGCCGGTGCCGACCGTGACGATCTATCCGGGCGATACGATCAAGGAATCGATGCTGCGGCTGCAGGCCTACCCGACGACCTTCCGGGCCCGCGCCGCGGTGATCGACGCGCCGCTCGCCATCGTCGGGCGCACCGCCCGCCGGATGCTGCTGCCGGGCGAGCCGGTGCCGGTCAACGCCGTCGACGATCCGCGCCTCGTCACCCGCGGCACGCCGACCCAGATGATCTTCGAGGAGAACGGCCTCGTCATCACGGCGGTCGGGTCGCCGCTGCAGAATGGCGGCCTCGGCGAGACCATCCGGGTGCGCAACACCGACACCAACCGCATCGTGCTGGGCACCGTCATGCCCGACGGGCGCATCAAGATCGGCGGGTTCTGATGCGGGCCGCCCTCCGCGTCCTTCAGGCGGGTCTCGTCCTGGCGCTGGTCCTCGCGCTGGCCCTCGACGGCGCGCCGGTCCTGCCCGCGCACGCCGCCGCGCCGGTGATCGCCACCGGCGGCTTCGCCCGGATCAAGGACGTCGCCAGCCTCAAGGGCGTGCGCGACAACCAGATCGTCGGCTACGGCCTCGTCACCGGCCTGCAAGGCACCGGCGACACCCTGCGCAACGCCCAGTTCACCGAGCAGTCGCTGCAATCGATGCTCGACCGGATGGGCATCAACGTGCGCGATGCGCGCCTGCGCACCCGCAACGTCGCCGCCGTGATGGTGACGGCGGACCTGCCGCCCTATGTCGGCGCCGGCTCGCGCATCGACGTGACCGTCACGTCGCTCGGCGACGCGACCTCGCTGCGCGGCGGCACCCTGCTGATGACGCCCCTGTCCGGCGGCGACGGCAACGTCTATGCGGCCGCCCAGGGACCGCTCGCGGTCTCGGGGTTCTCGGCCCAGGGCCAGGCCGAGCAGCTGACGCAGGGCGTGCCGACCGCCGGCCGCATCCCCAACGGCGCGCTGATCGAGCGCGAGGTGCCGGGCGCGTTCCGCGATCTGCCCGAGCTGATCTTCGAGCTGAAGAACCCCGACTTCAAGACGGCGACGTTGGTGGCCGACGCCATCAACGCCTACGCGATCGGCCGCTTCCGCCGCCGCATCGCCAGCCCGCGTGACCAGCGCTCGGTGGTGCTCCAGCGCCCCCGCGACATGGTCCTGCCGCGGCTCGTCGCCGAGATCGGCGACCTGACGATCCAGCCCGACGTGCCGGCCCGGGTCGTCGTCGACCAGCGCACCGGCACGGTGGTGATCGGCCGCAACGTGCAGATCTCCACGGTGGCGGTCACCCACGGCAACCTCACGGTGCGGGTCACCGAGACGCCGGAGGTGTCGCAGCCCGCGCCCTTCTCCAACGGCCAGACCACCGTGGTGCCGCGCACCGAGGTCACGGCGCGCGAGGAGACCGGCCGGCTCGCGGTGATCGGCGGCTCGGACCTGCAGACGCTGGTCCGCGGCCTCAACCAGGTCGGCCTCAAGCCCACCGACATCATCGCGATCCTCCAGGCGGTGAAGACCGCCGGCGCCCTCCAGGCGGAGCTCGTCGTGCAATGACCCGGATCCTCCTCGCCGCCCTCCTGCTGGCGCCTGCCCTGGCCTTTTCCGGCCCGGCGCGGGCCGCCGGCGACGGCCACGGCGCTCCGGCGAGCGACCCCGCCAAGGACGCGGCGATGCGCGCCATCGCGGCCCGCGACGCCCCCAAGGAGCCGACCGCCCAGGACTTCGTCGCCCGGGACGCCAAGGAGGCGGCCAAGAGCGGCTATTGCGCCACCATCGCGGATGCGGCGGCCGATGCCCGCTTCGCCTGGCAGAAGGAGCAGCTCGCCGCGCTCGAGAAGCAGGTCGAGGAGCGCATCCGCCGCCTCGAGGAGAAGCGCGCCGAGTACGAGGCGGTGGTCCAGCGCCGCAAGGAGTTCCTGGCCAAGGCCGACGAGAGCGTGGTGGCGGTCTACGCCAAGATGCGGGCCGACGCCGCGGCGCTCCAGCTCTCCAACATGCCCGAGGACAACGCCGCGGCGATCCTGGTGAAGCTCAATTCCCGGACGGCGAGCGCGGTGCTCGCCGAGATGGAGGCCTCCCGCGCCGCCGCCCTCGCCCGCCGGATGGCCGAGGCCGGCCGCCGCAAGGACAACGAGAGATCGTGATGACCCGCCCGATTCCGGCCGCCTGCCTTCTCGCCCTCGCTGCGTCGAGCCTGTCCCTCGCCGGCTGCCAGAGCCGGCTCGACGAGTTCGGCCGCCCGCCGACCCTGACGCCGATCGGCACCGGGCTCGCCGCCCCGCGCGAGGCCCTGCCCTCGACCTTCGGCTCGCTCCAGGGCCGGCACAGCTACCACTCGACCTGGACCCCGGCGAGCGCCGACCTGTTCCAGGATCCCCGCGCCCGCAACATCGGCGACGTGCTGACGGTCAGCATCCTGATCAACGACAAGGCGCAGTTCGACAATGCCAGCGACCGCTCGCGCAGCCAGAAGTCGAGCCTCGGCTTCGATTTCGGCTACGGCGTCTCGGGGCTGAAGGATTCGGCCACCGCCGATGCCGGCATCCGCTCCGGCACCGAGACCAAGGGCCAGGGCACCATCGACCGCAAGGAGAACCTGAGCCTGTCGGTGGCCGCCGTCATCACCGAGGTGCTGCCGAACGGCAACCTCCTGATCAGCGGCTCGCAGGAGATCCGGGTCAACAACGAGGTCCGGGTGCTCAACGTCGCCGGCATCGTGCGGCCGCGCGACATCTCGCGCAAGAACACCATTGACTACGACAAGATCGCCGAGGCCCGCGTCTCCTATGGCGGCCGCGGCCGCCTGACCGACGTGCAGGGACCGACCCTCGGCCAGCAGATCTTCGAGACCGTCGCGCCGTTCTGACGGCCGTACAGCATCGCCCGATGCCGCCGCCATCGGGCGATGCCTCCTGTCTTTGATTGTACCGCATCGTCTACGACGAGCCGGTGTCCACTGCGTCGGACGATGCTTGAGAACCCGAAGGACCCGCGATGGCGGACAAGGACGACAAGAAGAAGGGCGGCGGCAAGGCGTGGATCGGCGCGCTCGCCCTCTGCACCCTGGTGGCGGTCGGCACCGGCGCCGCCCTCGGGATGTACCTGATGACGAGCGTCGAGAAGGCCGCGGGCGAGAAGGCGCGCGAGGCGGCGGAGCACGAGAAGGCCGCCAAGGTCCTGAACTATGCCGGGGACCTGACCCTGCGCAGCGTCGGCTCGGTGGTGACGAACCTCGCCGAGCCGGCGGATTCCTGGATCCGGCTCGAATCCTCGGTGGTGTTCAAGACCGGCAGCCTGCCGACCCCGGACATCACCGTGGCGGAGATCAAGACCGACATCATCGCCTATCTGCGCACGCTCTCGACGGCGCAGATCGAGGGGGCGAGCGGCCTGCAACACCTGCGCGAGGACCTGAACGAGCGCGTCATCCTGCGGACCAAGGGCGCGGTGCGCGAGGTCATCGTCGAAGCGCTGGTGGTCCAGTGAGCCGGCGCACCAGGCTCGTCGTCGCGACGGCCCTCCTCCTGATCCTTCCCGCCGGCGCGGCGCTGGCGCAGGGGGCTGCCGGCACCGTCACCGGCATCCCTGCCCTCGATTCGCTGCTGCCCGCCGGCAACGGTGCGGCGAGCGGGCGCATCCTCCAGCTCGTCGCGCTGCTGACGGTGCTGTCGCTCGCGCCGGGCCTGCTCGTGATGGTGACGAGCTTCACCCGCTTCGCGGTGGCGTTCTCGTTCCTGCGCTCGGGACTGGGCCTGCAGAGCACGCCGGCCAACCTGTTCCTCGTCAGCCTGTCGCTGTTCATGACCTTCTACGTCATGGCGCCGACCTTCGACCGGGCCTGGAGCGAGGGCGTGCGGCCGCTCCAGGAGAACCGGATCAGCGAGGAGGAGGCCTTCACCCGCATCACCGACCCGTTCCGCGAGTTCATGTCGGCCCAGGTGCGCCCGAAGGATCTCCAGACCTTCCAGGACCTCGCCAGCCGCAACTTCCCCAAGCCCCAAGAGGGGGAGAAGATCGACCTGCGCATCCTGATCCCGGCCTTCATGATCTCGGAGCTGCGCCGCGGCTTCGAGATCGGGTTCCTCATCGCCCTGCCCTTCCTCGTCATCGACATGATCGTCTCCACGATCGTGATGTCGATGGGCATGATGATGCTGCCGCCGACGGTGATCTCGCTGCCGTTCAAGGTACTGTTCTTCATCTTGATCGACGGCTGGAATTTGCTGGTGAGCGGTCTGGTCCGGTCGTTCTTCTAACCGTCGTCGAGAGCCGGGGCGGGGGAACGGCGCATCCGGAGCTTACCGTTAGAAGCCTGACGTTAGGTCTCCGCATGGGGTTCGCGTCAATTTTTGGCGTGCAATCAAACGGGCAGGAAGACATCCGCTCGAGAGACCCCGCCGATGGCCTTGCCGCCCCGCCTCGCGCGAAGGCTGCGCTCGACCCGCACCTGGATCGCCCTCGGCGTCCTGGCGCCCGCCGGCATGCTCGCCCTGTCCGGGGTGATGCTGCTCGACCTCAGGCGCGACGCCTGGGACAAGGCGGACCAGACCTCCCGGAACCTGCTCCAGGTCATCGAGCGCGACATCGCCCGCAACGTCGAGATCATCGATCTCGGCCTGCGCGCCGCCGTCGACAACCTGAAGGTGCCCGGGGTGGCCGAGGCGACGCCGGCCCTGCGCCGGCTCATCCTGTTCGACCGCGCGGCGACGGCCCGGGACATGGGCGACATGTTCGTCCTTGACGAGAACGGCGACGGCGTCGCCGACGCCGCGCAGGTCCCGGTCCGCAAGGTCAACTATGCGGACCGCGCCTATTTCCAGGTCCACAAGGCCCGCGCCGATCTCGGCCTGCACATCAGCGCGCCCCTGGTCTCCCGCCTGACCGGCGCCCGCACGATCGTGCTCAGCCGCCGCATCGACAAGGCCGACGGGAGCTTCGGCGGCATCGCCCTGGCGACGCTCCGGCTCAGCTATTTCCGCCGCATGTTCGACCAGATCGCGCTCGGGCGCGACGGCGCGATCAACCTCTACGAGCGCGACGGCACGCGCGTGATGCGCCCCCCCTACGACGAGGCCGATATCGGCGTGAACATCGCCGGCACGGAGAATTTCGACCGCTTCGTGCGCGAGCGCGCCGGCACCTTCGTCAACCGGTCGGTGCGCGACGGGATCGAGCGCCATTACGCCTTCACCCAGGTCGGCGAGTGGCCGCTCCTGATCAACGTCGCGCTCTCCACCCGGGAGATCGAGGCCGAGTGGCGCGCCAAGGCCCTGGTGATCGGGACGATCGTGCTGGTGCTGTGCGGCCTGACCGTCCTGCTCTCGCTGCTCTACGGGCGCGACCTGCGCCGCCGGGCGGCGCTGGAGGCCGAGCTCGCCCGGCTCTCGCGGACCGACCCGCTCACCGGCCTGCCGAACCGGCGGCACTTCGAGCAGGCCTTCGAGGATGCCTGGACGACGGCGAGGCGCGCCGGCCGGCCGCTCGCGCTGCTCGTGGTCGATGCCGACCATTTCAAGAGCTGCAACGACCGCCACGGGCATGCGGTCGGCGACGAGGTGCTGAAGGGGCTGGCGCGCGGCCTGTCGGCGAGCGTCCACCGGCCCGGCGACCTCGTGGCGCGGATCGGCGGCGAGGAATTCGCGGTTCTGCTGCCCGACACCGACGCCGAGGGCGGCCTGCGCATCGCCGGCCGGATCCACGATGCGGTGGCGACCTTCGGCCTGCCCTCGGCCGGCATCGGCCCCGGCGGCGTCACCGTGAGCATCGGCCTCGGCGTCAGCCCCGTCGCCGGCGACACCCTGCGGGACGACCTCTACCGCCGGGCCGACGCCGCGCTCTACGCGGCGAAGGGCGCCGGCCGCAACTGCACGCGCGCCGCCGATGCCGATCCTGGGCCGCTGCGCCTGGTCGGCACCCTGGTCGGTACATGATCCGCCGCAGCCGCGCGGCCGTCATCGGCGGTCGGGCACCATCCCGCGCCCCTCCGGGCCCTCCAGCAACCGGTCGCTCTCGTCCTTCAGCGCCACGCCGGTGAGCCGCCGGGTCAGCGCCTGACCGATCAGCCAGTGCAGCTTGAACGCCGCGAGATCCGGCTTCAGCCCTGCCGCCCGCACGTTCGACAGGCAGTTGCGCTCGGCATCGTTCCGGCCCGGGCGCGGATCGAAGGTGAGATAGATCCCGAGGCTGTCCGGCGAGGACAGGCCGGGCCGCTCGCCGATCAGCACCGCGACGGCGCGGGCCTTGAGCAGCGTCCCGACCGCGTCGCCGAGCGCCACCCTGCCTTGCGTCGCCACCACCACCGGCGTGAGGCGCCAGCCCGATCCGGCGAGCGCCGGTTTGAGCGCGCTCAAGAGCGGCACCGCCCCCTCGTGGACCGCCCGGGCCGAGAGCCCGTCCGCCACCACGAGGGCGAGGTCGACCGGCTCGCCGGCGGCGGCCGCCAGCGCGGCCGCCGAGGCCTCGTCGAGCCGGCGGCCGAGATCCGGACGTCGCAGGTAGGTCGCCCGGTCGGGCGCGGCCGAGGCCGCCGCCAGGGTGTCGAAGCCCAGAGCCGCGATCCCGGCCCGCACCGCCGCCGCATCGAGGGGGGTGTGCACCGCGTCGCGGGCCTGGGCGTGGGCGAGGCCGAAGCGCAGGACCTCGCGGGTCGGCAGGCCGGACCCGGCGCGGCCCAGCGCGATGCGGGCCGGCGTCAGGGCGGCGAGGCGGCGCCACGCGGCCGCGGGATCATCCGCGGCGGAATCGTCGTCGCGGCTCACGCGGCGAGACCCGCGAGGAGCGGCGCGCCCCCGCCCGGCAGCAGCGCGCCGCTCGCATCGGTGAGCCCGATCCGGGCGAGCCACTCGGCGAATTCGGGGGCTCGGCGCAACCCCATCGCCTCGCGCAGGTAGAGCTGGTCGTGAAACGAGGTCGATTGGTAGTTCAGCATCACGTCGTCGGCGCCGGGCACGCCCATGACGTAGGTCACGCCGGCGGCGCCGAGCAGCGTCAGAAGCGTGTCCATGTCGTCCTGGTCGGCCTCGGCGTGGTTAGTGTAGCAGACATCGACCCCGAGCGGCACGCCCATCAGCTTGCCGCAGAAATGGTCTTCGAGCCCGGCCCGGATGATCTCCTTGCCGTCGTAGAGATATTCCGGGCCGATGAAACCCACCACCGTGTTGACGAGGAGCGGGCGGAAGGCGTGGGCCACCGCGTAGGCCCGGGCCTCCAGGGTCTGCTGGTCGATGCCGTGATGGGCGTCGGCCGAGAGGGCCGAGCCCTGGCCGGTCTCGAAATACATCACGTTGTCGCCGACCGTGCCGCGCTGGAGCGCAAGCGCCGCCTCGTGCGCCTCCCGGAGAAGCGGCAGGGTGACGCCGAACGACGCGTTGGCCGCCTGCGTCCCCGCGACCGACTGGAAGACGAGATCGACCGGCACGCCGCGATTCATCGCCTCCAGCGTCGTGGTGACGTGGGTGAGCACGCAGGCTTGCGTCGGAATCGCGAAGCGGTCGATCATCTCGGCCAGCAGGTGCAGCAGACCGGTGAGCCCCTGCACCGAATCCGATACCGGGTTGATGCCGATGCAGGCGTCGCCGCAGCCATAGGACAAGCCGTCGAGGATCGCCGCGGTGATGCCGGCAGGGTCGTCGCTCGGGTGGTTGGGCTGGAGCCGCACCGCCAGGGTGCCGGGCAGCCCGATCGTGTTGCGCAGGCGCGTGACCACCCGGGCCTTGCGGGCGACCAGGATCAGGTCCTGGTTGCGCATGATCTTCGATACCGCGGCGGCGATCTCGGGTGTCACCCCGGGGGCGATCGCCGCCAGGGTGTCGGGCGTCGCGGTGAGCAGGAACTCGCGGAAGTCGCCCACCGTGAGGTGGGCGATGCGCCGGAAGGCCGTGGCGTCGTGGGTGTCGAGGATCAGCCGGGTGACGTCGTCGGATTCGTACGGGATCAGCGGCCGGGCCAGGATCTCGGCGAGCGGCACCGCGGCGAGGCACCAGCGCGCCGCGACGCACTCCTCCGCACTCTCCGCCGCCAGACCGGCGAGGCGGTCGCCGGAGCGGGGCGGGCTCGCCTTCGCCATCAGCTCGGCAAGGTCGGCGAAGACGAAGGTCCGTGGTCCGACGACGTGACGGTAGCTCATGCGGATCCTCCCGGGGCCGGGATCCTATTCCAGGCCGCCCGCCGCGTCTCGCCCCTCCCCTTATACCCTCGCGCCCTGGCCTCGACACGTCGATGCCAAGGCGTCCGGCGCATCAGCGCCGGCGCCCGTTCGGGCCTGCCTTGCGCCGTCGAACGGATCCGTTCGACGGCGCGGCGGCATTACTCGTCCCCCTGCCCGTCCTCGGCGGTCGAGACCGCCAGAACGGTGCGGTCCCCCGCCTCCGGCACCCCGTCGGCCCGGTCGATGCGGATCTCCATGCCGGTGGGCGTCATCTCGCCGAACGGGGTCGAGAACGCGATCTCGGCGGCGTCGCGCCCGACGCCGATCCGCACCAGCCCGTCGAGATTGGCCTGACGGGTGGCGTCGAACAGCCACCAGCGCCCGTCGAGATAGGCCTCGAACACCGCGTGGAAGTCGCACGGCACCAGGCCGTAGGCGTAGCAGCTGACGAAGCGGGCCGGGATGCCGAGCGCCCGGCAGAAGGCGGCCCCGAGATGCGCGAAATCGCGGCACACCCCTGCCCGCTTGAGAAGCGTCTCGTCGGCGGTGGTCTCCTCGTCGCTGGCGCCGCGAACGTAGGCGATGTGGTCGTGGATCCAGTTGCAGATCCGGCTCACCCGCTCGAACCCGGTCGGGGCGTCGCCGAACTCGGCCTGGGCGAACGGCGTGAGCCGGTCGGAGGAGACGAAGCGGCTCGGCAGCAGGTAGGGCAGGATGTCGAGGGGCAGGTCCCTCACCGGCGTCTCGCCGATGGCGGCCGGGTCGGCCCGGTGCGGGTCGAGGGTCACCGTCGCCTCGTAGTCGAGGCTGAAGCCGCCGGGCGGCACCGTGACGGCGACGTAGCGGTTGCCGGTCTCCGGCGCGACGTGCCGTCGGACCGGGAGGTCCGGGGTCAGGCGGAACGTCTCGGCAAGGTCCTGGTGCCGCGTCAGATGCGCCACCTCCAGGTTGAAGATGAACACCGTCTCGGCCTCGACCTCGTAGGCGAGATGACACCCTAACGTGTAGCGCACGGCTTGAGACCCTCCCGGCAAGCGGGCTAGGGTGACGCAAGAGCCGCGCCGATCCGGTGCGCGGGGAGAGCCTCGCGAAGCGGCCCGATCTTTGCCTGATGGGGGTTAGCCTGCGTTAAGGCGCAGGTCGTCGGGCCCGGCGACACCGGGGTGATCTGGGAGGATGGACCGTGCACCGCTACTTCTTCGATCTCGATGCCGGAACCTGGGATGCCCGCGACATGATCGGCGTGGTGCTCAACGATGCCGGCGCCGCCCATGCCGAGGCCGTCCAGGCCCTGCAGACCTGCTCCCTCGACCCGGCCCGCTCCGCCGGCGCGATCCTCGCGATGAACGTCCGCGACGAGACCGGGCGCACGGTGTTCCGGGTGTCGCTGGCGGCGCAGTGACGGGGCGCCGCGCTGACGCTGGAAGCCTGTTCGCGGCAGCCGGCCGCGTGGACACCCTCCGGCGTCGTCCCGGGGCCAGGCAGGGGAACCCGGGATGACGTCGAGCAGCGTTGGCGTCTGCGCAGGATAAACGGCACGACGCGCCGGACAGGCCCCGCCATCGCGCTCAGACGACCCGAACCGCCTCGCGATCGTCTTGGGTACCGATGTGCCGCGAGAGACCGGCGCGCGTCGCGTCACCGATGGCGAGGCCCGGAAGAGGCAGCGACCATGCGCTCGTAGGCGCGTATGGAGTGGCGCAGACCATGGAGGGCGTCGGTGCCAGGCCCGACCAGGATGTCGAGGTCCGAACCGGGTCCCGCCTCGTCCCGGATGACGAAGCCGTCAATCGACAGGCCGCCGACGCCGAGCGCGCAAGTCCGGCTCGGTCGCCTTGATCTGGGCAAGCGCCCCCTGTCAGGCTGAGACCGGCCCGGCCGTCAGATCATCGGCTTGCCGCCGGTCACCGCCACCGTGGCGCCCGAGACGTAGCTCGCCTCCTCGCTCGCCAGCATCACGTAGACGGGGCTGAGCTCGACCGGCTGGCCGGGGCGCTTCATCGGCACCTGGGAGCCGAACTGACGCACCTTCTCCTCGGGCATGGTCGAGGGGATCAGCGGCGTCCAGACCGGGCCGGGGGCGACGCAGTTCACCCGGATTTCCTTCTCGGCCAGCAATTGCGCCAGACCGCCGGTGAAGTTCTGGATCGCCCCCTTGGTGGTGGCGTAGGCCAACAGTTGCGGGCTCGGCGTGTCGGCGTTGATCGACGTGGTGTTGATGATCGCCGACCCCGGCCGCATGTGCGGCACCGCCGCCTTGGTCAGGTAGAACATCGCGTGGATGTTGGTGCGGAACGTGACGTCCCACTCCTCGTCGCTGATCTCCTCGATCGACTGCACGGTGGCCTGATGGGCGGCGTTGTTGACCAGCACGTCGACCCGTCCGAACGCCGCCACCGCCTTCTCGACGATGGCACGGCAATGGCCCGGCTCCTTGATGTCGCCGGGCACCAGCACCGCCTTGCGGCCGGCGGCTTCGATCAGCCTGGCGGTCTCG
Organism: Methylobacterium terricola; assembly: GCF_006151805.1. Lineage (GTDB taxonomy): Bacteria > Pseudomonadota > Alphaproteobacteria > Rhizobiales > Beijerinckiaceae > Methylobacterium > Methylobacterium terricola. Next base: position 25,217 of record NZ_VDDA01000033.1, read on the forward strand.
CGGGCATCGTCGTGCTCGTCGTAATAGGCGATCAGCACGTCGGCGCCCTCGCGGGCGAAGGCGAGCGCCACCGCCCGGCCGATGCCGCTGTCGCCTCCGGTGATGATCGCCTTGCGGTCGGCGAGCCGGCCCGAGCCCTTGTAGCGGGTCTCGCCGTAATCGGGCCGCGGATCCATGTCGGCGTCGCGGCCAGGCATCGGGATCGGCTTCTGACGCTCGAACGGAGGCTTCGGGAAGTCGGTCATCGGGGGACTCCGGGACGGGGCATGGAGCCTGGCCAACTGGTGGGGAGTACCCCCGTTCCGGCCGGACCCGTTGCCTTCGCCAGAAGCACGTTGCCCATCGGGCAACCAAGTCGGGTGCACGGCGTTTCCGGTGTCCTTGAAGGTACCCTCGGAGATCCCGATGCTGACGCGCTTCCTCGCCACTGCCGGCGCCCTCGCCCTGACCACCGGCCTCGCGCTCGCCCAGACCACCGCCCCGACCGCGCCGACCGCCCCCGGCGCCGCGCCCGCGACGGCCCCCGCCGCGACGGGCGACATGAAGGACATGAAGGAGTTCCAGGCCGCCAAGCTCGCCAAGATCAGCCTCGCCCAGGCGCTCACCACCGCCGAGCAGCAGGGCGACAAGGGCCGCGCCATCGACGCCGATTTCGAGAAGGCCGACGGCAAGAACCCGACCCACTACGCGATCAAGGTCGTCTATCCGGACGGCAAGCTGGTCGAGTACGGCATCAACGCCGATACCGGCGCGCTCTACAAGAGCGAGAACCAGCCGATCGAGCGCTACTTTACCCGCCTGAAGGTCGCCGACTTCAACAACGCCAAGGTTTCGCTGAAGGACGCCCTGACGATCGCCGAGCAGAAGGCCGGCGGCGGCAAGGCCTACGAGGCCGAGGTCGAGCGCGAGGGTTCGGCGGTCGCCTACGAGATCAAGGTGGCGCTGGCCGACAAGGAGCAGGAAGTGAAGGTCGGGCCGGACGGCCAGGTGATGAAGGACTGAGGATAAGGCACGATTCCCCTCTCCCGTTTGGGAGAGGGGCCTGGGGATCGAAGCGCCCGCGCGAGGGTGGCTCGAGGTCCGCACTCGCCCTGAACCGTCGAGCCGCGGAGCTGGACGGCCCATGCGTCTGACGGACGCGTGCCCCCTGCGCGATCTTCGGTCGCCCCTCCCCCTCTCCCACGCCTTGCAGAGCGGTACCGGGCACGCCCGGCATCGCCTGGAGAGGGGATTCCTCGGCGCACTCTATCCTTCGAAGCGGGGGGTTAGGCCCGCACGGTCCCGCCGGCGACGTTGCCGCTCGCCTCCGCCAGCGCCCCCTCGCGCAGCTCCAGGCCCAGGAAACGTGCCGGATCGACCGGGCCCGGCAGGATCAGCTTGCGCGGCGGCAGCACCGCGAAGCCGAAGCGCGCATAATACGGCGCGTCGCCGACCAGGATGACGAGGCCGTGGCCGCCGGCACGGGCGGCATCGAGGGAGGCCCGCATCAAGGCGCCGCCGATGCCGCGGCTGCCGAAGGCGGGATCGACGGTGAGCGGCCCGAGCACCAGGAGCGGGCTCGTCCCGGCCCGGGCCGGCGAGACCCGCACCGAGCCGACCAGCAGGGTCCCGACGAGGGCGGTGAACGAAAGGTCGGCGAGATGCGGCACGCCCTCCCGCAGCCGGAAGGCGGTGCGGGCGTAGCGGCCGGGGCCGAAGGCGCGCTCGTGCAGGCGCTCGATGGCGTCGTTGTCGCTCGAGGTTTCGAGCCGGATGACGAGGGGAAGCGTGGTCACGGGCACACTCGGGGCAAGCATCGGAAATCAAGGGCGGATCGGTCAGCCGATCCGTCGTCGCGCCTCTGCCCTCGGGGCCGTCCACGGGGCCATGACCGAAACTCCCGGCGGGCCCGAACCCGCGTCAGGCGTGATTGCCCGCGGGGGCGCCATAGCAGCGCTTGGATGTGAGCGCAAACCATCGATCGCCGATCGTCCGATCGATGGCACGGCGATCGCTCCGCGATCGCTGTCGCGCTGCGAGGATCGGCATTCTCGGCTGCGTGGAACCTGACGTTCCCCCGCGCGGGCCGGTGCCACGAGCTCCGGACGCGTCCTCCGGACATCGCGGGACCGGCGCCGGTCCCGCATCTCCCGTCCTGGCATGGTGCTCGCATCGCCCCGGCATGCAGGCTTGCGTCGGCGCACGCCTTGCGGGACAGCTAGGCGCGTGAAGGCCGTGAACGGCTCAGGGGGACAACGCCGCAATGGGAATCCGATCTGCTCTCGCCCTCCTCCTCTCGCTCGCCCTCGGCTCCGCCGGGGCGGCCCGGGCCGACGACGTGGTGCCGGCGACCGTCAGGATCGCCACCGAGGGCGCCTACGCGCCCTACAACTTCACCAAGCCCGACGGCACCCTCGACGGCTACGAGATCGAGCTCGGCCGCGAGATCTGCGCCCGCGCTAAGCTGAAATGCGAGTTCGTGGCCCAGGACTGGGACGGCGTGGTGCCGGGGCTCAACGCCAGGAAGTTCGACGCGATCATGTCGGGCATGACCATCACCGATGCGCGGCTGAAGGTGGTGGACTTCACCAAGCCCTATAGCGGCGATTCCTCGGGCTTCGCGGTCGACCGCAACGGGCCGCTGGCGAAACTGCCCCTCGGCGGCCAGAAGTTCAGCCTGACGGACGAGGCCGAGGCCCAGAAGGCGCTCGACACGATCAAGCCGCTCCTCAAGGGCAAGACCGTCGGCGTCCAGGTCTCGACCATCCACGCCGCCTTCATGGACAAGTACCTCAAGGGCACCATCGAGGTGCGCGAGTACAAGACCACCGAGCAGCACGACCTCGACCTCGCCGCCGGCCGCATCGACGCGATCTTCGCCAACGACGCCCCCCTGCGGGCGACCGCCGAGAAGCCGGAATTCGCCGACACGGTGATGCTGGCGGGACCCCGCTTCCGCGGCGGCATCCTCGGCCGTGGCGTGGCGATGGGCCTGCGCAAGGGCGAGGCCAAGCTGAAGGCGCGGCTCGACGAGGGGATCGACGCGGTGATCGCCGACGGGACCCTGAAGAAGCTCTCGCTCAAGTGGTTCAAGGCCGACATGACCCCGCAGGGCTGACGCGAAGGGACCAAGCAGGGACTTGCCCGCGTGAGCGCCTTCACCCTTCTCGGCTTCGGGCCCGGCGGCTGGGGCGGCGCGCTGCTCCTCGCCGCCGGCACCACGCTGGCCCTGGCCCTCTGCGGCTTCCTGCTCGGGGCCGTCCTCGGCGGCCTGGCGGCGGCGGCCAAGCTCTCCGGCCTCCTGCCCTTGCGGGTGCTGGCCGAGGGCTACACCACGCTCCTGCGCGGCGTACCGGACCTGCTCGTGATCTACCTGCTGTATTTCGGCGGCAGCGCGGCTTTGGGCGGCATCGCGGGCCTGTTCGGCGTCACCGGCTTCGTCGGCGTGCCGGCCTTCGTGGTCGGCGTCGCGGCGCTCGGGATCATCTCGGGCGCCTACCAGGCCGAGGTGTTCCGCGGCGCCTATCTCGCCCTCGACCGCGGACAGATCGAGGCGGCGCGGGCGGTCGGCATGCATCGCGGGCTGATCCTGCGCCGGGTCGTGGCGCCTCTCGTCGCCCGCGACGCCCTGCCGGGTCTCGGCAACGTCTGGCAGATCCTGCTCAAGGATTCGGCCCTGCTCTCGGTCACCGGCCTCGTCGAGCTCCTGCGCCAGGCCCAGGTCGGCGCCGGCTCGACCCGCCAGCCCTTCACCTTCTACCTCGCCGCGGCCGCCCTCTACCTCGCCATCACCTCGCTCTCGACCTGGGGCTTTTCGAGGGCCGAGGCGCATGCCCGCCGGGGCGCCCGATGATCGACCTCGACTTCCTCGCTGGCACGCTCCGGATTCTGCTCGGCGGCCTGCCGCTGACCTTGAGCCTGACCGCCGGGTCGGTGGCGCTGGGGGGCGTTCTGGCGGCGCTCGCCGCCTGGGGCCGGCTGTCGGGGGTGGCCCCGGCCGACTGGCTCGCCCGTCTCTACATCTTCGTTTTCCGCGGCACGCCGCTCCTGGTCCAGATCTTCCTGCTCTATTACGGCCTCGGCCAGTTCCGGCCGACCCTGCAGGCCTGGGGCCTGTGGAGCGTCTTCCGCGAGCCGTACTGGTGCGCCCTGCTGGCGCTCGCCCTCAATACCGGCGCCTACACGGCGGAGATCTTTCGCGGCGCGGTCCTGTCGGTGCCGCACGGGGCGCTGGTGGCGGGGCGGGCCTGCGGCATGCCGCGGGGGCTGCTGTTTCGCCGGGTCACCCTGCCGCTCGCCACCCGCCAGGCCCTGCCGGCCTACGGCAACGAGGTGATCTCGGTGGTGAAAGCGACCTCGCTCGCCTCCACCATCACGCTGATGGAGATCACCGGCCTTGCCCAGAAGCTGATCGCCCAGAGCTTCCGGGCGCTCGAGGTCTTCCTCTGCGCCGGCGCGTTCTACCTCGCCCTCACCTTCGTGATCATCGGGATCCTTCGGCTCGTCGAGGCCTGGCTGTCGCCGGACCGGCGCCCGCGCCCGGTCGTCCGCCCCGCCTGAGACCGGATTCGCCCATGCTCGCCCCCTCGCCCTCCCGTCCCGAGGCCGTCGCGATCCGCGATCTGCACAAGCATTTCGGGCACCTCGAGGTCCTGCGCGGCGTCTCGCTCTCGGCCCGCGAGGGCGAGGTGGTGGCGATCCTCGGCTCCTCCGGCTCCGGCAAGTCGACGCTTCTGCGCTGCATCAACCTCCTGGAGGTGCCGGAGGCCGGCGAGGTCGTGGTCGGCGACGAGGCGGTGGCGTGGCGCGCCCGGCGCGGCGGCCGGGTGCCGGCGGACCGCACCCAGGTCGACCGCATCCGCTCCCGGGTCGGCATGGTGTTCCAGAGCTTCAACCTCTGGTCCCACCGCACGGTTCTGGAGAACGTGATCGAGGCGCCGGTCCACGTGCTCGGGCGCAAGCGGGCGGAGTGCGTCGCGGAGGCCGAGGCGCTGCTCGCCAAGGTCGGCATCGGCGACAAGCGCGACCATTACCCGGCCCATCTCTCCGGCGGCCAGCAGCAGCGCGCCGCCATCGCCCGGGCGCTCGCCATGCATCCCCGGGTGCTGCTCTTCGACGAGCCGACCTCCGCCCTCGATCCCGAGCGCGTCGCCGAGGTCCTGCGGGTGATGCGGGCGCTCGCCGAGGAGGGCCGCACCATGCTGGTCGTCACCCACGAGATGGCCTTCGCCCGCGACGTCGCCCACCGGGTGGTCTTCCTGCACGAGGGACGGATCCTGGAGGACGGGCCGTCCGAGCAGGTGTTCACCGCGCCGCGGTCGGAGCGGTTCCGGCAGTTCCTGGCGCGGGGGGAGTGAGGCCGACGCTGCCAACGAACCGGGGAGGGTATGGTCGCGGGCGGGTCCCGGCTGAGCATGCGAGGCCATGCAGGGACGGGCGACGCGATCATGGAGGATGCTGTGCCGATGCCAACGGCCAAGCGCTCTCTGCTGCGCATCGTCACGATGGAGTTGGGCGCCCCGGCTTTCTTGGTGGCCCCTGCCTCGGAGATGCGGGTACTGCGCTGGGGAGAGACAATCCAGCATGTGGCGCTCGGGACCGGGTTCGTCGGCGTCGGCGGCCTCGTCGCCACGCTGGTCAATGCGCCCGTCGGCACGAGAAAGCGCCTGGACGAGGCACGGTCCGAGGCTTGATTCGTGGGTTTGCCGGATCCGGCAAACCCACATTTCGATCGCCGCGACTTGCCAGTCAGCGATTCCTCACCCCCGCGCCATCACCACATCAAGCTGCGGCTTCTGGTTGATCGTCTGGAACACCACGCAGTAGCGCTCGGTCAGCTTCAGGAGCTGGTCCAGCTTCTCCTGCGGCGCGTCGCTGTCGACCTCGAAGGTGAGGCGGATCGCCCGGAAGCCGACCGGCGCGCCCTTGTCGACGCCCAGCGTGCCGCGGAAGTCGAGGTCGCCCTCGGCCTTGACCAGCCCCTTGCGCAGCGGGATCTCCAGGGCGGTCGCCACCGCCTTCAGGGTCACGCCGGCGCAGGCGACCAGCGCCTCGAGCAGCATGTCGCCGGAGCAGAGCTCGGCGCCCGAGCCGCCGCTCGCCGGGTGCAGGCCGGCCACCGCCAGGGCGCGGCCGGTCTCGACCTTGCAGGCGATGCCGCCGTCGTCGAGCGAGCCCTGCGCCTTCAGGGTGATGACCGCCGCATCCGGGTCGGTGCGGTAGCGGTCCTTGATCGGGGCCTGGAGCGAGCGCAGTTCGGTGGCGTCCATGGGGTTGTCCTCCTTGATTTATGGGCGAGCGGCTTAGCATCCGGCGCCGTCCCCTCGCCAGGGCTCATGGCGAAGGGCTCATGGCGAAGGGCTCATGGCGAAGGGCTCACCACCACAGGGCGGGAGCGTCCGGCTTCGCTCGGTCGCGCTCGCCTTCCGGGCGCAAGGACCGGTCGAGGCTCGCCAGGATGGTGCGGGCGGCGGCCTCGCTGCCGGGCGACGAGGGCTGGCGCGGACGGCTCAAGGGAAGCGGGATCGTGTCGTCGATCCGGCCGGGCTTCGGGCGCAGGACCACGGCCCGGTCGGCGAGCGCCACCGCCTCGGCGACGTCGTGGGTGACCAGGAGCACGGTCGGCCGGCTCTCCTCCCACAGCGCCAGCAGGTGGCGATGCAGCCCGGCCCGGGTCAGGGCGTCGAGAGCCGAGAACGGCTCGTCGAGGAGCAGCACCTTCGGGGCGGCGACGAAGGCGCGGGCGATCGCCACCCGCTGCTGCTGGCCGCCCGACAGGTCGCGGGGCCAGCGCCCGGCATGCTCGGCGAGGCCGACCCGCTCCAGGGCGTGGGCGACCCGGGCCCGGCGCTCGGGCCGCGGCAGATCGGCGAGGCCGAAAGCCACGTTGTCGGCGACGCTGAGCCAGGGCAGCAGCCGCGGCTCCTGGAACACGATGCCGACGCCCGGATGCGGCGCTGCGATGGCCTCGCCGTCGAGGCTGATGCCGCCGGCGCTCGCCCGGTCGAGCCCGGCGATCAGGCGCAGCAGGGTGGTCTTGCCGCAGCCCGAGCCGCCGATCAGCGCCACGATCTCGCCGGCCCGGACCTCGAGCGAGAGGTCGGCCAGCGCCCGCGTGCCGTCGGCATAGGTCTTCGACAGCCGGTCGAGAATCAGCATCTAGAGGGCATCCCGCGCGGTGTCCTGCCAGCGCGCCAGCGGCGCGGTCAGCCCGACGAGCACCGCGTCGCAGAGCTTGCCCAGGGCGGCGAAGGCGAGGATCGCCGCGACGATCTGGTCCGGCTTGCCGAGCTGCTGGCCGTCGAGGAGGAGGTAGCCGAGGCCCTCCGAGGCGCCGAGCAGCTCGGCCGCCGCCACGAACATGAAGCCGAGGCCGAGGCCCGTGCGCAAGGCGACCAGGGTCGCGGGCAGCACCGCCGGCAGCAGGATGCGCCGCGCCAGTGCGAGGCGCGACAGCCGGAAGACCCGCCCGACCTCGACCAGCTTGCGGTCGACCCCCGCGATGGCGCCCGCCACCCCGAGATAGACCGGGAAGAACACGCCGACCGCGATGAGCGTGATCTTCGAGGCCTCGAAGATGCCGAACCACAGGATGAACAGCGGCACCCAGGCGATCGAGGGGATCGCCCGCAGGGCCTGGAGGCTCGGATCGAGGAGGCGCCGCACGAGCGGCAGGGTCCCGGTGAGCGCCCCGACCAGGATGCCGGCGAGCGCGCCGAAGCCGAAGCCGGCCGCGACCCGGGTCAGGCTCGCCAGCACGTGGGTCCAGAGCTCGCCGCTGGCGAAGAGGCCCCACAGGGTGGCGAGCACCCGGCTCGGCGGCGGCACCAGCCGCCCCTGCGCCAGGCCCGCCCGCACCGCCGCCTCCCAGGCAAGCGCCAGCGCCAGCGGCAGGACGAGCCCGGCGAGCGCCCGCCCGCCGGGCAAGCGCAGGGACGTCCGCCGCGGCGTCTCCGACGCTGCGGCCGCGAGGGGAAGCGGCCCGGCCTCCGACCTCACGGAACCGAGGGCCCGAAGCGCGGGTCGATCAGCGCCTGGACCACCGCGCCGACATCGGTGCCGGCCGGGATCACCCCGGCATCGAGGAGCGCGGTGCCGGCATCCAGGATCGTCTCGGCCTGGAGCTTGCCGATCACCGGCTGCGACAGGTCGGTGCGCTCGAGCTGGCGCGCCACCACCGGCTCGGGGAGCTTCGTCGCCGCAACGAGGATCCGCTTCAGCTCCTGCGGGTCGGCGAGCGCGATCTTGCGCGCCTCCTCGTAGGCCGCCAGCACCTTGCGGGTCAGGTCGGGATTCTGCTTGGCGAAGTCCTCGCGGACGTTGAGCACGCCCCAGGTGTTGGCCGCGGGGTCGCGATGGAACAGCACGTCGCCGTTCTCGATCTCGGCCGCCGCCATGATCGGGTCGAGGCCGGCCCAGGCATCGACGTCGCCGCGGTCGAGGGCCGTGCGGCCGTCGGGATGCTGGAGCAGCACCAGCTTCACGTCGCGCTCGGTCAGCCCGGCGCCGCGCAAGGCCCGGATCAGGAAGATGTGCGGGTCGGTGCCGCGGGTGACGGCGACGCGGCGGCCCTTCAGGTCCTTGACGGCCGCGATGTCGGTATTCGGCCGGGTGACGAGCGCGGTCCATTCCGGCCGCGAGAAGGCGTAGACCGCCTTGATCGGGTTGCCGTTGATCCGCGCCAGCAGGGCAGCCGCACCGGCGGTCGAGCCGAAATCGATCGAGCCGGCATTGAGGAATTCGAGCGCCTTGTTCGAGCCCAGCGACTGGACCCAGCGCACGGTGATCCCCTCGGGGGCGAGCGCTTTCTCGATCAGGCCCTTGTCCTTCAGGACGAGGCTGACCGGGTTGTAGGTCGCCCAGTCGAGGCGTACCTCCTTGGCCGATTGAGCCAGCGCCGGATGGGCGGCGGCGAGGCACACAGCCCCGAGGGCGGCGCCGATGAGCGCGCGGCGAAGGATGCGCATCGTCTCTCCCCTGACGGCCGCCGGCGCTCTGGGGGCGGGCGGACCGGCGTCATAGCTAGGGCGGGCCGTTCGGAGTGTCAAACGATCCGGCCGGTGAAGCGGATTAGCCTTTCGGATCGAACGCCCGGCCCTGTGGGCACCTGTGCGCCCGCGCGGAAGCGTTGGCTTTCCGCTGGCCGCAATGCGAAACAGGGGGCGACGCGACGGAACCAGGCCGCGCGCTTGACCCCACGCTCCAGGCCCGATCCCGGCTGCCATGTCCGATATTTCCATCGACCCGTCCGACACCGACGCCGCCCTGCGGGCGCTGCTTGCCGGCATCGACCAGTCGCTCAGCGACCCGACCCGCCTGCGCGAGCGGCTGGTGCCGGAGCTGCGCCGCATCATCGAGGCGGGCCGCGCCGAGGCCGAGCGGCGCCTGCTCGGCGACCGCGACGGCCATGCCTGCGCCGGGCTGATCTGCGCCCAGATGGATGCGGTGATCCGGGCGATCTACGACGCGGTGGTCAAGCGCCTCTACCGGGCCGACAACCCGACGGCCGCCGAGCAGATCGCCGTGGTGGCGACCGGCGGCTACGGCCGCGGCCTGCTGGCCCCGGGCTCGGACATCGATCTCCTGTTCCTCCTGCCCTACAAGCAGACCGCCTGGAGCGAGAGCGTCGTCGAGGCGATGCTCTACGTGCTGTGGGACCTCAAGCTGAAGGTCGGCCACGCCACCCGCTCGGTCGCCGATTGCCTGCGCGAGGGCCGCGGCGACATGACGATCCGCACCGCGCTGCTCGAATCGCGCTTCCTGTTCGGCGACCGCGCGCTGTTTACCGAACTCGAGACCCGCTTCGACCGCGAGGTGGTGCAGGGCACGGCGGCGGAGTTCGTCGAGGCCAAGCTGAAGGAGCGCGACGCGCGGGTCCAGAAGAGCGGCGCCTCGCGCTACCTCGTCGAGCCCAACGTCAAGGACGGCAAGGGCGGTCTTCGCGACCTCAACACCCTGTTCTGGATCGCCAAGTACACGTTCCGGGTGAAGGAGGCGGCCGACCTCGTCGAGGCCGGGCTGTTCACCCCCGACGAATTGCGGCTGTTCGAGCGCTGCGACGAGTTCCTGTGGCGGGTGCGCTGCCACATGCACTTCGTCACCGGGCGGTCCGAGGAGCGCCTGTCCTTCGGGCTGCAGCCGCGCATCGCCGAGCGCCTGGGCTACGGCGCCCGGGGCGGCCTCGCCGCGGTCGAGCGGTTCATGAAGGCCTACTTCCTGATCGCCAAGGATGTCGGCGACCTCACCGCGATCGTCTGCGCCGAGATGGAGGCGCGCCACGCCAAGCGCCCGCCGGTGCTCGACCGCTGGCTGCGCCGCTTCAAGCAGCACTTCCGCGCCCCCGACCTCGAGGCGGACGATTTCCGCATCCATACCGGCCGGCTCGACCTGCGCGACGACGCCGCCTTCGAGCGCGATCCGATCAACCTGATCCGGCTGTTCTGGCTCTCCGACCGCCACGACCTCGCGATCCACCCCGATGCGAGCCGGCTCGCGACCCGCTCGCTTGCCCTGATCGGCCCGATGGTGCGGGTCGATCCGGAGGCCAACCGCCTGTTCCTGGAATTGCTGATCTCGCAGAACGCCCCCGAGACGGTGCTCCGGCACATGAACGAGACCGGGGTGCTCGGGCGCTTCGTGCCGGATTTCGGCCGCATCGTCGCGATGATGCAGTTCAACATGTACCACCACTTCACGGTGGACGAGCACCTGATCCGCTCGCTCGGGATCCTGGGCAAGATCGAGGCCGGCGAGCTCGAAGGCGAGCATCCGCTGGCCCACCGCATCGTCGGCACGATCCAGAACCGCCGCGCCCTCTACGTCGCGATGTTCCTGCACGACATCGCCAAGGGCCGGAAGGAGGACCACTCGATCGCCGGCGCCGCCGTCGCCCGCAAGCTCGGACCGCGCTTCGGGCTGGATGCCGCCGAGACCAGCACCGTCGCCTGGCTCATCGAGCATCATCTCCTGATGTCGATGACGGCGCAGAGCCGCGACCTCTCGGACCCGAAGACGATCGAGACCTTCGCGGGCGTGGTGCAGAGCCTGGAGCGGCTGAAGCTCCTCCTCGTGCTCACCATCGCCGACATCAAGGCGGTGGGACCGGGCACCTGGACCGCCTGGAAGGCGACGCTCCTGCGCACCCTCTACTACGAGACCGAGATGGTGCTGTCGGGCGGGCGCTCCGAGATCCCGCGCACCGACCGGGTGCGGCTGATCCAGATGCGCCTGCGCGAGCAGCTGACCGACTGGTCGGCCGAGGAGTTCGACACCTACGCCGCCCGGCACTACCCGCATTACTGGCTCAAGGTCGATGCCGGGCGCCAGCTCGAGAACGCCCGCTTCATCCGGGCGGCGGCCGAGGCCGGCAACACCGTCGCCACGGCCTTCGAGACCGACCTCTCGCGCGGCGTGACCGAGCTCTGCGTCTACTCGCCCGACCACCCACGCCTGCTCGCGATCCTCACCGGGGCCTGCGCGGCGTCGGGCGGCAACATCGTCGACGCGCAGATCTTCACCACCGCCGACGGCTTCGTCCTCGACACCATCACCCTGTCGCGGGCCTTCGAGCGCGACGAGGACGAGCTGCGCCGGGCCGGCCGCATCGCCACCGCGATCGAGCGGGCGCTGAAGGGCGAGATCCGCATCGCCGACCTCGTCGCCGACAAGCACCCGGTCAAGGACCGGCCGCGCACCTTCCAGGTCGCCCCCGACCTGTCGATCGACAACGCGCTCTCGGCCCGCGAGACGGTGCTGGAGATCTCCGGCCTCGACCGGCCAGGCCTGCTGTTCGATCTCACCTCGGCGCTCGGCCGGCTCAACCTCAACATCACCTCGGCGCATGTCGCGACCTTCGGCGAGCGGGCGGTCGACGTGTTCTACGTCACCGACCTCACCGGCACCAAGGTGACCCAGCCCGACCGGCAGGCCACCATCCGCCGGGCGGTGATGGCGGTGTTCGAGGCCGACCTGCCGCGCCCCGACCGCAACCGGCGCGGGCCGGCCAAGGACCCTGTCAAGGACGAAGCACGGCCTTAAGGACGCGCGGAGCGAGGCGCCGCCGACCGCCGGCGAAGCTTGATTTCGCCGGCCTCCCACCTGATATCGGGGTCACTCCCCGATCCTTTTCCGGAATGACAATGACGCCGAACGACACGGAGAACGCCGCGCGGGCTTACGAGCCCGCGGCTGCCGAGGGCGCTCCCGCCTCCGCGCCGGAGGCCACGCCGCACGGCGACGCGCTGGCCGCCCTCGAGGCCGAGAAGCTCGACCTCAAGGACAAGCTGCTGCGCACGCTGGCCGACATGGAGAACCTGCGCCGGCGCACCGAGCGCGAGGTGGCGGATGCCCGCACCTACGCCGTGACGAACTTCGCCCGCGACATGCTCAACGCCGCTGACAACGTCCGCCGCGCCCTCGACGCCGTCCCGGCCGAGGCCCGCGCCGGCACCGACGGCCCCCTCAAGGCGCTGATCGACGGGATCGAGCTGACCGAGCGCGACCTGCTCAAGACTCTCGAGCGCCACGGCGTGAAGAAGGTCGAGCCGCACGGCCAGCGCTTCGATCCCAACCTGCACCAGGCGATGTTCGAGGTGCCCAACCCCGACGTGACCTCCGGCACCGTGGTCCAGGTGGTGCAGACCGGCTACGTCATCGGCGACCGCGTGTTGCGCCCGGCGCTCGTCGGCGTTGCCAAGGGCGGCCCGAAGGCCGAGGCGAAGCCGGCGGAGGGGTGAGGGCGGAACCCTGCCCGTCCGGCAGGGCCCGCCCGACGATCCGGGCGACCGACGCACCACGTCGAACGCGCACGGCGATGCCGCACCCCTCCCCGTCAACCCGGGGCTCGCCGCCGGCGAGAACCCGGGCTGACCCGGAGGGCGTCGCTGGCATCGGGCCCCATCAAGCAGGGTCTCGGCCCCCCGTGGGTGCCGCCCTCGCTCCGCCTGCGCGACCCGTCCGTCGCGTGCCGCATCCGCGCGGCCATCTCCGGCCCGCCATGCCCTTCCGTGTCCACGATTCAGAGCCGGCTCCCCGGCCAAAGCCGGTGCAGGTGCCGCGCCGTTACGGCGGGTCCGCTGATGTCGCGCCGGCCATGGATCAGGACGCCCGGGATGCCGCCCGGATTTCCGGAGGTCTCCCAGTAGATCCGGACGCCGGCCGCGACCGCGAGGAGGCCGTGATCGCCGGGGGCGCCTGAGCCCGACGTCGCCCCCCCTCACCCTGGCTGGCACGTCTCGCAGAAGAAGGTCGAGCGGCCCGACTGCACCAGCCGCCGCACCACCCCGCGGCAGCCCCGCGCCGTGCAGGCCAGCCCCTCGCGGTCGTAGACCCGGAAGGCGTGCTGGAACGCGCCCTGGCTCCCATCCGTGTGGACGTAGTCGCGCAGGGTGGAGCCGCCCGCCGCCACCGCCTCGGTCAGCACGTCGCGGATCACGGTGGCGAGGCGCTTGGCCTTCGCGGTCGGGCGGCCGGCGGCATCCGCGAGCGTGCCGGCCGCGGCCTCCGGGTGGAGCTTGGCCCGGTGCAAGGCCTCGCAGACGTAGATGTTGCCGAGGCCCGCGATGAGGCGCTGGTCGAGGAGCGCGGCCTTGAGCGGCGTGCGCTTGCCCGCGAAGAGCTGCGCGATCGTCTCGCCGGACAGCTCGTTGCCGAGCGGCTCGATGCCCATCCCGGCGAAGTGGCGGCAGGTCGAGAGGTCGGCCGACGGCACCAGATCCATGAAGCCGAAGCGGCGGGCGTCGTTGTAGACGACCCGGGCGCCGTTCGAGAGGCCGAAGCGGACGTGGTCGTGCTTCGCCTGCCCCTGCGCGCCCTCCAGGTAGAAGTCGCCGGGCGAGACGTGCCGGCCGTCGGGGAGTTGCACGTCGAAGCGCCCGCTCATGCCGAGATGCATGATCAGGGCCTCCCCGGAGGACAACGCGGCGACGAGGTACTTGGCGCGCCGCGACAGGGCGGTGACCTCGTGGCCCCGCACCCGCTCGGCGAAGCGCGGCGGGAAGGGAAAGCGCAGGTTCGGCCGGTTCAGCACGACCTCGGTGAAGCGGGCGCCGACCAGTGCGGGCTCCAATCCGCGGCGCACGGTCTCGACTTCGGGCAGTTCGGGCATGGCATCCTGGAGGCGGGCCGGCGGGCCCTGATCCTGTGAGAGATGGGGGTGGCGGCGAGGTTTCGCCAAGGCGGCCGCTGGCGCCGAGGCGTCGTGGTCGCCGGGACGGCCTTGCCGGGGCGGCGCGAAGATTTCGCTGCGTCCGATCGCCTCCGTTCACATGACCTTAGGTCATTGCAGGCATGTTGCTGGCCTGTGGCGGCGGGGTTTCCCGGTCCTGCCACGGCCGGCTGCCGGAGGGCGGAGCGTGCGATGAAGATTGTCCCCACCCTTGCTGATGCCGCCCTGCTCATGCTGCGGCAGACCGCCGCCCGTGAGGCCCCGCCACGGCCCCAGGCGACGCCGGCCCTCACGCCGCGGAGCATCGACCCGCGGCATCCCGGAGCGGCGGCCCTTCTCGGGGCCGTGTCGCAGGGCCCCGGTGCCGCGGACCGGGCCACGCTGAACGACTCGCTGTTCAGCGTGAACCGCATGACCGGCGAGACGCTGCTGATGCGGCGGGCCGAGCAGCTGGGCGACCTGTTCGGCCTCGAGCGGTCGAGTTACGACACGTTCGCCGAATTCGCCGCCGCCACCAGGGCGGTCATGGTCAAGCTGACGGCGAATCCGGACGACGAGAAGCTGATCGACGCGATCGGCGCCCGGCTCAAGCTCGCCCCCGAGACGATCGCGCTGCTCAAGACGCAGAAGGCGCCCGACCTGCTGTTCCGCCATATCGAGCACGCTCTCGAACTGGACCAGATCGGGGTGTCGCTCACCAGCCTCGTCACCGCCGCCGAGGACCTGCAGGGCGACGACGCCGATCGGATCATCGAGGTTCTCCTCGACGAGCGCAGCCTGTCGGCAAAGGACAGGGCCGGCCGGACGCCCATTACCGTCACCCAGGACGAGGCGGGGCTGTACCGCGTGGGAGGCGGGACGAGAGGCTGATGCCGGGCCGGTCGCCCCTTCCCGCACGATGGGCGCGACGAAGCGTACCCCGTCGCGATGCAGGCCAAGATGGTGATTTCTCACCAGCTTCGCTATGCAGGCCGCCACGACAGGGGACCTGAACGCATGGCCGGCGACGAGACCAGCACCGATTTCGGCTTCGAGCGCGTCCGGCTCGCGGAGAAGCAGGGGCGCGTCAACGAGGTCTTCCGCTCGGTGGCCAAGCGCTACGACCTGATGAACGACCTGATGTCGGGCGGCCTGCACCGGGCCTGGAAGAGCGCCTTCGTCTCCACCTTGCGGCCCTCGCGCACCCGGCCGTTCCGGCTGCTCGACGTTGCCGGTGGCACCGGCGACATCGCGTTCCGGACGCTGGAGGCCGGCGGGCCCGACACCAAGGTCACGGTGCTCGACATCAACGAGGCGATGCTCGGCGTCGGCCGCGAGCGGGCCGGCCACCGGTACGGCTCGCGCATCGACTTCGTGGCCGGCAACGCCGAGGCGCTGCCGGTGCCGGGCGACACCTTCGACGCCTACACCATCGCCTTCGGCATCCGGAACGTGCCGCGGATCGAGCACGCCCTGGCGGAGGCCCACCGGGTGCTCAAGGTCGGCGGGCGCTTCCTGTGCCTCGAATTCTCCCACGTCGACGTGCCGGGGCTCGACAAGATCTACGAGGCCTACTCGTTCAACGTCATCCCGCGGCTGGGCGCGATGGTCGCTGGCGACAAGGAATCCTACCAGTACCTCGTCGAGTCGATCCGCCGCTTCCCGACGCCCGGCAGCTTTGCCCGGATGATCGAGGAGGCCGGATTCGGCCACGTCACCCACCGGCCGCTCTCCGGCGGCATCTGCGCCATCCATTCCGGCTGGAAGCTCGCGTGAGGCGCCGCCCGTGCTGAGCCTCGTCGCCCACCTCGCGCGGGGCATCCATGTCGGCTGGGTCATGGCGCGCGAGGGCGCGCTGGCCTTCGTCGACGCCGCCGAGCTGCCGCCACACCTGCGCCTCGTCCTGCGCCTCGGCCGCAAGCTGGAGCGGCCGGGCCTCGGCCCCGGCCGGCTGCCCGCGGCGCTGACCCGGCTCGGGCCGTCCTACGTCAAGTTCGGCCAGTTCCTGGCGACACGGCCCGACATCGTCGGAATGGCCGCGGCCCGCGACCTGGAGCGGCTGCAGGACCGGGTGCCGCCCTTCCCGCAGGCGGTGGCCGTCTCGATCCTGGAATCGACCCTCGGCCGCCCGGTCTCCGCGCTGTTCACCTCGTTCAGCGAGCCGATCGCCGCCGCCTCGATCGCCCAGGTCCACAAGGCGCATCTGCGCGAGCCGGACGGCACCGAGCGGGTGGTCGCGGTCAAGATCATGCGGCCCGGCGTGCGCGAGCGCTTCGCCCGCGACATCCAGGCGATGCGCTTCATGGCCCGGGTGGTCGAGGCCCTGCGCCCCGAGGCCGAGCGCCTGCGCCCGCGGGAGGTGGTGGAGACGCTGGCCCGCTCCGTCGCGATGGAGATGGACCTGCGGCTCGAGGCCGCCGCCCTCTCGGAGCTCGCCGAGAACATCAAGGACGATCCCGAGTTCCGGGTGCCCCAGCCCGTCTGGGAACTGACCGGCCGCGACGTGCTGGCGAGCGAGTGGATCGACGGCATCCGCCTCAACGACCGCGAGGCGATCGTGGCGGCCGGCCACGACGTGGCGGCCCTGGGCCAGACCGTGATCCAGTCCTTCCTGCGCCACGCGATCCGGGACGGCTTCTTCCATGCCGACATGCATCCCGGGAACCTGTTCGTCGATCCGGCCGGGCGGCTGGTCGCGGTCGATTTCGGCATCATGGGCCGGCTCGGCCTCAAGGAGCGCCGCTTTCTGGCGGAAATCCTCCTCGGCTTCATCCTGCGCGACTACCGCCGGGTGGCGGAGGTGCATTTCGAGGCCGGCTACGTCCCCTCGCACCATTCCGTCGACGATTTCGCGCAGGCCATCCGGGCGATCGGCGAGCCGATCCACCAGCGCCGGGCCGACGAGATCTCGATGGCCAAGGTGCTGACGCTGCTCTTCGACATCACGGCGCTCTTCGACATGAGCACCCGGACGGAGCTGGTGATGCTCCAGAAGACCATGGTTGTGGTCGAGGGCGTCGCCCGCTCGCTCGATCCGCGCCTCGACATGTGGACGAGCGCCGAGCCGGTGGTGCGGTCCTGGCTCGCCCGCAACCTCGGCCCGATCGGCCGGGCCGACCAGGCGCGGCGCGCGGTGCTGACGCTGGCCGACGTCGTCGCCGACGTGCCGGACCTCGCCCAGCGGGCCAAGCGCGTGCTGGTGCGCCTCGACGAGGAGGGCCTGCGCGAGGTGTCCCGCGTCGAGCGCCGGATCCGCATCGAGACCAGGCGAATGGTGTGGTCGACCCTGGCGCTCTGGGTGATCGCCGGGTCGCTGCTGGCGATCGCGTTGCGGTGAGGGTCACCCTGATCCGGGACGGAATATCGCCCCATCCGCGGCCTCGCCTTCGGGATGCGGATGGGCAAGACGGTTTCCGCGCCGCCGCGGGAGCGGGATCCGCACGCCCATATCCTGTGCCGACGTAAGAATTCAGCCCGATCGCTTCGATCTCGGTCGGATTGCAGCCGGCCGCCATTGTTGCCGGGGACGAATTCTGCGCCCATCTATGGTGCGCATTCGAACGAGAGTGTGCCCGTGATCCGTCCAGCAGGCGCTCCGGACCTCGTCTCGCTGGCCGCGCTCTACCATCGGGTCTGGCACGAGACTCACGGTTCACACATGCCGCGGGCCGAGCGGGACGCGCGGGACGAGCGCTTCTTCCTGAACCGCATGGCGAGCCTGATGCCGAACGTCGTCGTCTGCGAGGATGCGGGCACGATCGTCGGGTTCGTTGCGTGGACGGGCTCGCTGCTCGGTCAGCTCTTCCTCGATGCGCACGCCCGCGGTTCCGGCTCTGCGCGAAGCCTCATCGAGGCCGCCGAAAGTGGGCTGCGGGCCCAGGGCGTCGCGGAAGCCGAGCTGCACTGCCTCGTCGGCAATGAGCGTGCGAAGCGGTTCTACGAGCGCGGGGGCTGGCACGTGAGCGAGATCATGGCGGCGGCGGTCCGAGGCGACATGGGGGGTGAGCAGCGCGACTTCTGGGTCATGCGCAAGCGCCTTGCCCCTCACGGCCTCTGACACCCTCGCGCCTTGGCATCGACACGGCGATGCCAAGGCGTCCGGTGCATCGGCGCCGGCGCCTGCTGTTCGGGCTTGCCTTGCGCCGTCGAACGGATCCGTTCGACGGCGCGGCGGTATGGCGCCCCGCTCGAGGTCGGGTGATGCGGCCGGCCCGACCGGCTTTGGCGATGCGCGATGGCAGCGGCCTCCCCCGGGCTTGCGCTCAACCGCTGCACCCTCTCTGATGGGTCGCACGGCGCCACGATCCGCTCGACCAGAAGCGGAAGGCGCCCCGGGAGAACGTCCATGCTCAGCCGCTTGCGCACCGCGCTGCTCGCCGCCGCGTCCCTCTGCGCCCACGCCGCCCCCGCCTACGCCGCCGAGCCGCGCTTGAGCGACGGCAAGGTCAAGCTCGCGGTCCTCAACGACATGTCGAGCGTCTACGCCGATTCCACCGGCCGCGGCTCGGTGATCGCCGCCGAGATGGCGGTGAAGGACTTTGGCGGCACCCTCGACGGCAAGCCGATCGAGGTCGTCTTCGCCGACCACCAGAACAAGCCGGATGTCGGCTCCAACATCGCCCGGCAATGGTATGACCGCGACGGCGTCGACGTGATCCTCGACGTGCCGACCTCCTCGGTGGCGCTCGCCGTGCAGCAGATCGCCAAGGAGAAGGGCAAGCTGCTGATCGTCTCGGGCGGCGGCACCTCGGACCTCACCGGGCCGCAATGCTCGCCGACCGGCCTCCACTGGACCTACGACACCTACGCGCTGTCGCACGTCTCCGGCAGCGCCGCGGTCAAGCGCGGCCTCGACACCTGGGCCTTCGTCACCGCCGACTACGCCTTCGGCCACGCGCTCGAGCGCGATGCCGTCGCCGAGGTGAAGCGCTCGGGCGGCAAGGTGCTCTCCACCGTGCGGGCGCCCTTCGCCACCGCCGATTTCTCGTCGTTCCTGCTCCAGGCGCAAGGCTCGGGCGCCAAGCTGATCGCCTTCGCCAATGCCGGCGGCGACACCGTCAACGCGATCAAGCAGGCGCACGAATTCGGCCTCGTCCAGGGCGGCCAGACCCTGCTGGCGCTGCTGGTCAACATCGACGACGTCCACAGCCTCGGCATCGAGGTGGCGCAGGGCCTGCTGCTCACCACCGCCTTCTACTGGGACCGCACGCCCGAGACCCGCGCCTTCGCCACCCGCTTCAAGGAGAAGGCCGGGCTGATGCCGACGATGCACCAGGCCGGCGTCTATTCCTCGGTGCTGCACTACCTCAAGGCGGTGCAGGCGGCCGGGACCGACGACGCCAAGACCGTGATCGCCAAGATGCGCGAGACACCGGTCAACGACATGTTCGCGACGAACGGCCGGATCCGCGAGGACGGCCGTATGGTCCACGACATGTACCTGATGCAGGTGAAGACCCCCAAGGAATCCACCGGCGAGTGGGACCTCTACAAGCTGGTCGCCACCGTGCCGGGCGACCAGGCCTTCCGGCCGCTCAAGGAGGGCGGGTGCCCGCTGGTGACGGCCGGACAGTAGCGGGTCAGCGCTGCATGGTGCGCAGGCGGCAATAGCCGCCATTGTCCTGGTAGCCCGCCGGGCAGCGCCGCACGCAGGCGCCGGCCGCGAATTTCAGCGGCGGCGGGCAGACCTGCCCCCGGCCGAGCTGCCGGCGCTGGTACTGGTAATCCTGCGCCGGCCCGGCCTGCGCGGGCGTGAGCGGCAGGACGCCGGCAAGCAGCAGCAGGACGGCGCAGGTCTGGCGGACGGGCATCGGGGATCTCCGGCTCGAAGCCCGGGGTCAACTGCCTCAAGGGCAGGAAGTTCGGGGTGCGGGGCGGTTTCGGTCCCGCCATCCGGGACGGGGAGAGCCGCATCGACAGTGACGGGACCGGCGTGTTCGGGCCCTACCGGGACGCCCCCCTCGACCTCCACCGCCTGACGGTGGCGGTGACCCTTCTCGGCGGCCTACACGGCGAGCAGGTGCGGCCTGCGCGGCTTCACCGCCGCCTTGCGCCAGGAGCTGCGCCGGCACGTCCATGTCTGCTCGGTCTTCCCGGCGATGGTCGACACGCCCGGGCTCGGCCACGGCGCCGACGTCTCGGGCCGGCGCATCGATGCCGGCCCGCTCGCCCTCGCGGCCGGGGCGCTGCTCCTCGCCGGGACCGCGGCGGCACGGTCACGGTGAGGCGCCAAATACTCATTTGCTAAGCCCAGCTGCGGTGTTTCGTGGACCGGAATGGCCGAATCGGATTAAGCTGGCCGTCTGGAACGAGGAGTTTTTCCACTGTCAAGTGTCGAACCGTCTGCCGCCCTGTCCCCCGTCCCGACGGCGCGGCGCAACCGGTTCTGGGCCGCCATCCAGGCGACCGAGCGACTGCGTGCCCATCTCTGGCTCGGCGACCTGGTGGCGCTCGGGGCCACGGCCATCGCGCTGGCCGTGCGGCTCGCGGTCGACGACGTGCTGCCGCCGGGTTTCCCCTACCTGACGTTCTTCCCGGCGGTCATCCTCACCACGTTCTTCTGCGGCGTTCGCGCCGGCATCACCTGCGCGACCTTGAGCGGGCTGTCGGCCTGGTACTTCTTCCTGCCGCCGAGCGAGGGTTTCCTCCTCTCGCGGCAATCCGGGCTGGCGCTGGCCTTCTACGTCTTCATCGTCACGGTGGACATCGCGCTGATCCACATCATGCACGTGGCGAGTGCGCGGCTGCGCCACGAGCGCATCGTGACGGCCGGGCTCTATGAGCAGCAGCGGACCCTGTTCCAGGAATTGCAGCACCGGGTGGCGAACAACATGCAGTTCGTCGCCGCGCTCCTGACGCTGCAGAAGCGCCGCGTCGGCAACGACCCGCAGGCCGCCCTCGCCGCCCTCGACGAGGCGCGGGTGCGGCTCGAGACGATCTCACGCATCCACCGCCGGCTCTACGACCCGGACCGGATCAACCTGCCGGTCGGCCAGTACCTGCAGGAGCTCTGCGCCGACCTCCTCGACGCGACGGGCGCGCGCAACATCGTCTGCCTCGTCGACGTGCCGCCGGTGAGGTTCGACCTGACGCGCCTCACGACGCTGTCGCTGCTGGTGGTCGAGGTCGTGACCAATGCCCTCAAGCACGCCTTCCCGGACGGCGCCCGCGGCACGATCACGATTCGCCTGGAGGCGATCGGGGCGGAGCGGATGGCGCTCACCATCGCGGATGACGGGCGAGGCATCCCGGCCGGGTTCGATCCGGCGGCGAGCCGCAGCCTGGGGATGCGTATCGCGCAGGGGCTCGCGGCCCAGCTCGACGGCACCCTCACCTATGCGAGCGGGGCCGGGACGGTGGCCCGGCTCGACTTCGCCGCCCCGGCGCCCTGACGGGATCAGGCAAGCCGCAGCAGCAGCGCCAGAGCCGCGACGAGCAGCACCGCGAAGGTCGCCAGGATGCCGCCGCCGCGGCAGGCGAACTGACGGGGGGAGTTGGCCGGCGCCGTCATGCCGAACGGGTGCAGGATCCGGCCGACCAGCAGCACGATCAGCAGGCCCTGGACCAGGATCCGGCTCGCGCCGTGGGCCTCGAGCAAGCCGACGAGGAGCAGGATGAACGGCACGTACTCGGCGAAGTTCGCCTGGGAGCGGGCGCGGTGCAGCAGCACGGCGTCGCCGCCGTCGCCGTGCAGCACGTTGGCGGAGAGCCGCCGGGCCATCACCCAGCCCGAGAGGCCGGCGAACAGCAGTGCCAGAACGGCGCCGTAGGCGGCGGTGAGGGACGGGAACACCATGGCGGGCGGCTCCTTCAGGCGTGGGTCGGCAGGCGTCGCGTGGGTTCGCGGACCGGGCAGCCATTGTGCTCGGCCCGGAAGCCGGCCGAGCGCGGATAGACCGCGCGGCGCGCCCGCATCACCGAGCCGAGGGGCTGGTGCGCCCGGATCCCGTGCCACGGGCTGAAGGCGAGGCCGTCGTCGAGGGTGCGGACCTTCTCGTCGCTCCAGCTCGCCTGCGGCGCGACCGTGATCCGGGCGACCGGGAGGTAGGGACTCTCCTCCTCCGGCCAGGGCGTCGCGGCATCCTCGATCGGCATCGACTCGCGGTTCGTGAGCAGCTGGGCGCGCAGCTCCCAGACGCCCTCATGGGCGGCGAAGAACTCCGACACCGCATCGCGCAGGCCGTTCGGCTTGCCGTTGACGGCGAGCGGAGCGTTCGTCAGGGCGGTGAGCGCCGGCGAGACCGGGGCGAGCGCGACCTTCGCGACGTAGTCGCCCCAGCGCAGGGGTGCCTGGCTGTAGAAGGTCTCGCCCAGGATGTGCGTCTCCGGGTGCCCGCCGAGGCTGATCAGCGTCGGGCTCTTGCCCCCCACCGCCTCGACCGCGCTCTCGAGGCCGCGCAGGGCGGCGGAGAAGACCTTCTTGAACACCTGCGGCGTGTCGGTGGTGGCGGCGAGCAGCGTCAGGCTCCGGAGGAACGCCTTGGCGTCCGGCACCGTGAAGGACGGGGCATTCGCCATCACGAAGTCCTGGGTGTCGCCGCCGGCGCCCGGCAGACGCTCGCCCGGGACGCCGATCACCTTCACGGCGAGGCCGCGCGGGGTCGACACGCTGTCGTCGAGGATGTCGCCCGGGTTGGTCGAGAGGCGCAGTACGGCGTCGTAGGTGCCGGGTGTCGCGAAGATTCCCTGGGCCAGCGGCCCCGGCAGGTCGGGCAGCACGGTGAGCCGGCCGGTGAGCAGGCCGTGGCTCTTGGCGTGGACGCCGCGCACCGCGTGGCCGTAATCCTTCAGCGTCGTCTCCTGGATCGCTCGGAAGACCCGGATCATCTCGGCATGCACCTCGTCCTCGTCCGGCTGCACGGCCTCCAGGGACGGATCGAAGCGGATCGGTGACGGCATCGGCCGGGTCCTCCTTTCGGGACGACGCCGGATGCGCCGCTGCGTCACCGGCAACGGCCCAGGCCCGGGCGCGTTCCCACGCGATCGCCTCGGACATGAAGGTCTCGGACATGAACGTCTCGGGCACGAAGGAATGGACCCGCGCCGATTCGGCGGAACCGCCGGGCAGCCGGGCGCTTGGTGGGGCGAGACCGCTTGCCGGCCCGACTCCGGCCGGCCCTGGCCCGCCGGTCCTGCCCGCCGCTTCTTGCCGATCGAGGATACCGCGCCATGAGCATCACCGGGAGCATCGCCGGCGCCCTCGGTCTGACCCCGTCCCGCAAGGTCCGCTACGCCTTCGTGGGCCTCGGCGACATCGCCCAGGAGGCGATGCTGCCGGGCGTCGCCCATACCGGCAATTCCGAGATCGCCGCCCTGGTGACGAGCGACCCGGAGAAGGCGCGGGCGCTCGGCGCGCGCTACGGCGTGTCCGCCACCTATTGCTACGAGCAGTTCGGCATGATGCTGCGCTCCGGCACGGTCGATGCGCTCTACCTCGCGACGCCGAACTGGCGCCACGCCGAATTCGCGGTCCCGGCCCTGCGCGCGGGGATCCACGTGCTGGTCGAGAAGCCGCTGGAGGTCTCTCCGGCCCAGTGCCGGGCGATCCTCGACGCCGCCCGGGCCTCCCGCGCCCGGCTGATGGTGGCCTACCGCCTGCACTTCGAGCCGGCGACGCTGGCCGTCCTCGACCGGGTGCGCTCCGGCGAGCTCGGCGAGATCCTGGCCTTCACCTCGACCTTCTCGCAGCGGGTCTCGCCGGAGAATCATCGGGCGCGCAACGGCGTCGCCGCCGGCCCGGTCTTCGACATGGGGCCTTACCCGGTCAACGCCGCCCGCGCAGTCTTCGGCGCGGAGCCGACCGAGGTGGTGTCGGCCGTGGGCTCGCGCCATCCCGATTCCGGCCTCGGCGACTTCGACGACACCGTGGCGGCGACCCTGCGCTTCCCCGGCGGCCGCCTGGCGCAGTTCGTCGTGTCCTATGTCGGCAACGGCCTCGACACCTACACGGTGCTCGGCACGACAGGCAGCGTCACCGCCGACCCCGCCTACCTGTACGGCAAGCCGCTCGAGCTGTTCACGGTGCTGGGCGAGGAACAATCGCATGCGCGATTCAAGAACACCGACCATTTCGGCGGCGAGCTGAAATATTTTTCGGAGTGCATCCTGGAGGAGCGCGACCCCGAGCCCGACGGCGAGGAGGGCTATGCCGACGTGCGGGTGCTCGACGGCATCGTGCGGGCGCTCGAGACCGGCGGCTCGGTGACCCTCGAACCCTTCCGCCGCGAGAGGCGGATCGAACCGAGGGCCCAGGCACAGGCCCTGCCGGCGGTCGCCTCGCCCCCGCTCGTCAACGCGTCGAATCCGGGTCGGGGCAAGGACCGGGTCCCAGAGAACTAGTCCCGGAGAACTAAGAGCGCCTAACAGAACGGCACGATTAGGTCGGTTGGGCGTTGTGCTGGTATGGCTCGCCCGCTTCTCCCCGACGATCTCTGGGCTGCGATCGCCCCGCTTCTGCCACCACACCCGCCTCG
>NZ_VDDA01000034.1 GCF_006151805.1 Methylobacterium terricola
TCAACCGCGCCCGCCGCTTGCCCGTCCGCTACGAACGCCGCGCCGACATCTACGAGGCCTTCACGTTCCTGCAGGCAAGCCTCATCACCCTCCGCCAGATCAGGCGGTTCTGTTAGGCGCTCTAAGACCCCGTTTCAGACCGGTCGTGCAAGCTTAAGCGTTGGGTGAGCGGCAGGCGTCGCGGGCGGGCGCGGCGACGATCCCGCCAAGTGCGTCGTCGGCCGTCAGCGCCATGCATCGATCGGCACGGACGGTCGTCTGCGGATAATCGAGCGCACCCTGGGCTGGATCGGCCGCGGCCGCAGACTGACCCGCGATCACGAGGCGACCGTCTCCTCCGCGCTCGCCTTCTTCGTCCTCGCCGCTGCCATGATCCTCGTCAGGCGTCTCGCGCGGACTTTATGGAACAGGCTTTTATACCCTCGCGCCGTGGCATCGACACGGCGATGCCACGGCGTCCGGCGCATCAGCGCCGACGCCCGTTCGGGCTTGCCTTGCGCCGTCGAACCGATCCGTTCGAAGGCGCGGCGGTATGAGCAGCCTTCGACGAATGGCGTGACGCACCTGGCCATGAGGGAGATCCGAACATTCACCGCGCAGGCACCTACCGCATGGCCGACGGCAGCACTCGCCGCGTCCTGCTCGCGTCTTTGCCCATAAAGGGGCAACGCCAGCGCGGCCGCAGTTGGAGCCAACGCCTGACGACGCGCCGGCCCGAGCGGCAGGCATGGGCCAGGGCGTCGCGCATGACGGACACCCGGCACGAGCGGCTCCTTGGCTCTTGGAGATGACCGCCCCTGCCCATCGCCTGGACCAAGCCATCGACGGCCTGGGCCGAGAGGCCTTGCATGGAGGCCTCCTGGATCACCGCCGTGAGCGCCTTCTCGGTCATGCGGCGCGGCACCGGGAAACGCGGGAGGTCACTATCCGTCCCCCGCTTCGGGCGTCGGCCCGGTGGGCGGGACGTCCTCCAGCCCGGAGGGCGGCCAGCAGGGCCTCCTCGCAAACGGCGAGGCCGGAGGCATCGAGCAGTGGACCAGGCAATTCAGCGAGCGTGACTGGAAACGCTTACCGACGAGCGAGATAACGACGGACGCAAGCCCCATCCCGGGACGGGATCATGGTGACGCCGAACCAGGAGAATCCCGGAGCGCGGCCCGGAACGGCCAGGGATGGCAGGAGGGGGCTGAAACCCGGGGATCCGGGTCTTGCCCTCTGCCCGCCTTCTCAGCCGATCAGGCCGCCCGCCCGTGCAGCGACACCCGGAACAGCTGCCGGAACTCCTCCGCCCCGACCGGCCGGCCGTTGGTCGCCGTCGAGTGGTCCTCGACGGCCCGGGGCACCAGCGCCTCGCAATCCGCCTCGGTCACCCCCATGGCGGCGAGGTCGGTCGGCAGGCCGAGGTCGCGGTTCAGGGACTCGACCGCGGCGGCGAGGTCGGCGCCCTCAGGCAGGCCCATCGCCTGGCGCAGAGCCACGTACTTGGCCTCGCAGGACGGCGCGTTGAAGCGCAGCAGGTGCGGCAGGATCACGGCGTTGAGGGTGCCGTGGTGCAGCCGCTTCGCCTTCAGGCCGCCGAGGGCATGCGACATCGAATGGACGGCCCCCAACCCCTTCTGGAAGGTCATGCCGCCTTCGAGCGCCGCCATCATCATGTCCTCGCGGGCGTCGAGGTCGCTGCCGTCGCGGACCGCGCGGAGGAGCGAGCGGGTGGCGCGGGCGAGGCCGTCGAGGGCGATCGCCTCTGCCGGCGGGTTGTGGCGGGGGCTCAGGTAGGTCTCGATGCAGTGGGTCAGCGCGTCCATGCCGGTGGCGGCGGTGAGGCCGGGAGGCAGGCCGAGCGTCAGCGCGGGATCGCAGATCGCCACGTTGGGGATCAGGTAGGGCGAGATGAAGCCGAGCTTGCGCCCGTCGGCGAGCGTGATCAGCGCCGCGCGGCCGACCTCGCTGCCGGTGCCGGCGGTGGTCGGCACCGCGATCACCGGGGGCTGGTCGGCGCGGATGCGCGGGATGCCGCCGAGGATGGCGGCGTAGGTCGCCAGCGGCTCGTCGTGGGTGGCAAGGAGCGCCACGCCCTTGGCAAGGTCGAGGGGCGAGCCACCGCCGACCGCGATCACCGCATCGCACCCCTCCGCCCGGAAGCGGTCGCGGGCCTCGATCGTCGCCTCCTCGGTCGGGTTCTCGGGCGTGCCGTCATAGACCGGGGTGGCGGCGGGCAGGCCGCCGGCCTCGAGGACGCGGGCGATCAGGCCGGCCGCCACGACGCCGCGATCGGTGACGATCAGCGGCCGGCGGACGCCGAGGAGCGCCAGTTCCTCGCCGACCAGCCGGACGGCGCCGCGCTCGAACTGGATCCTGGTGAGATAGGTGATGAGGCTCATGGGAACGCTGCCTGATGGGACCGGTGCCCGGCACGGGCGCGCGAGGGCGCCGGCGAGCGCCGCAGCGCTCGAGTCCCGCTCCTCCCTCACGCCCCGTCCCGGGCCTGCGTCAGCCTAACACAGGCCCTCCCGGATGAGCATTGCAGGAGCGGCATGCAGTCGGCGTCACGCCAGCCCGGCGGCGGCCAGCAGCGCCTCCGTGCCGAGGGTCGTGGCGTCGAGGAGCGGCACCCCGTCGATCTCCGCCGGCAGGCGCCAGCCGGGCAGGTTGGTGCTCCAGATCAGCACCGCCTCGCAGCCGGCGGCCGCCTCCCGCGCCGCGGCGGCGAGGCGCGGCGGGAGCACGTGGGCGGCCAGCCGGTTCTCGGCGATGCCGAGCGTGGCGGAGGCGCCGATGACGATGCCGGCCTCGGCGAAGCGGGCGGTGACCAGGGCGGCCTCGTCCATGCCGCCCTGCACCACGAGGCCGAGGCGGCGCACGCCAAGGTCGCGGAGCCGCGCCCGCGCCGCGAGCGCGGTCGTCACCATCGGCAGGCCGGTGCGGCGGGTCACGGCCGCGCACAGGCGCTCGTCGGGCGTGAAGCCGAGGGCGGCGCCGCGGGTGGCGTTCCAGCACAGGGCGGCGACGCCGGCATCGGTCAGGAGGTCGGCGGCGGCGAGGAAGACGGATTCATCGTAAGTCTCGCCCAGCAGCATCGCGCCGTAGGGCACCCGGGCGTAGCAGGCCTCGGCCAGCCCCGTGAGCCGGGCTTCGGTCGCCCGTTCCACCACGCGGTTCGAGGAAGGCAGGATCACCCCGAGGGCGGGTGCGGTCATCGGCTGGGTCCTTGTGCGAGCCGGGCCACCAGCAGGGCCTGGGTGCGGGCGATGTGGGCGTGCATCAGGGTCCGGGCCCGCTCCGGCGCGCGATCCCGCAGGGCGTCGAGGATCGCCCGGTGCTCGGCGAGGGATTCCGCCACCCGTCCGTCGGCCGCCAGGGCGAAGTTGTGCGCCCGCTCCAGCCGGGCGAAGGCGCGGCCATGCGCCTCGGCGATGGCCGGGCTGCGGGCGGCGGTTACGATCAGCCGGTGGGCCTGGCGGTTGAGGCGGGTATAGGCATCGCGGTCGTCCCGCGTTGCCTCGAGGGTCGCCTGGAGCCGGTCGAGCCGGTCAAGCTCGCCTGCCGTCATCCGCTCGGCGGCGAGGCCGGCGCAGGCGCTCTCGAGGGCCGCCCTCAGCTCGAAGAGCGGTATGAGGTCGGCGGGATCGAGACGGGTGACCAGGGCGGCGCGGTTGCGCCGCAGCGTCACCAAGCCCTCGCCGGCGAGGAGCTTCAGCGCCTCCCGCACCGGCGTGCGCGACATCCCGAGGCGGGTCACCAGGTCGGGCTCGTTCAGCACCTCGCCGGGGGAGAGCAGGTTGAGCAGGATCAGCCGGCGCAGGGAAGCGGCGGCCTGCTCGGTCAGGGAGGGCGGGGGACGGGGTGGGGCATCGGCGGGAGCCGGGGAAGTGAGGGGCAAGGGGTCCTAGATCATCGATACCAGACGCAAAACCGACATATCGAAGGGTGGTAGGTTTCAGGATGTCGAGTTCCTGCCCGACGGGCGCGACGTATCAAGAACAGCGCGGGGTGACCCCTCTCCCCGCGGGCGGGGAGAGGAGAGGGCCAGCGCTATTCTCCATTGGATAGCCTCGTATGCGGGAGTTGGGGCATCAGCTTCTCACACCAGCCGCCGCGACAACCCCGTCATTCTTTCCATGACGGCAATCCCGCCGATCGTCGCGACGATCAGGATTCCGGAGAGGGCCGCGATGGTGACGTCGAGGCGGCCTTCGAGGTCCTGCCACATCCGGATCGGCAGCATGTCGGTGGCGGCGTCGCGCAGGAACAGCGAGACCGGGATGTTGTCGAACGAGGCCATGAACGCGAGAAAGCCGCCGGACAGGATGCCCGGCCGGATCAGCGGCAGGGTGATGCGCCGGAAGGTGTAGAGCCGCGAGGCGCCGAGGCTCGCCGAGCCTTCGAGCAGGGAGGGCTGGAGCTGGGTCAGCGCCGCGACCGTGTTGCGCACCACGTAGGGCACGCAGACCACGGTGTGGCCGAGGACCAGCGTGAAGACCGAGACCGGCCAGCCCAGCAGCGAGAAGAACATCAGGCTCGACAGGCCGAAGGCCAGGGCCGGCAGGATCAGCGGCGACAGGAAGAAGCTGTCGAGGAGGCGCGCCGACAGGCGCGGCGAGCGCGCCACCGCGAGGGCCGCCAGCACGCCGAGCCCGACGGCGAGGAGGGTGGCCAGCACCGCGACCGTGAGGCTGTTCCTCAGCGCGAAGTGCAGCTGCCAGGCCTCCAGCAATTCGCCGTACCAGCGGAAGGAATAGCCCGGCGGCGGGAAGCGGAGGGACAGCCCGTCGGTGAACGACACCACCAGCACGATCAACGTGGGGGCGAGCAGCAGCACCACGGCGAGAAGTGCCAGGAGATGCAACAGGCCCTCGAACGAGAGCCGGTCCAAAGCGCCGGGAGTACGGGACATCGTCACTCTCACGTCTGCGCGTAGCCGCGGGCGAGGCGGCCGAGCGCGTTGAAGCCGAGCACCACGGCGAGCACCGCGACGAGGAAGATCACCGACATCGCCGCCGCGAACGGCCAGTTCTGCAGCGCGATCGCCTGCTGGTAGATGTAGCCCGGCATGAACAGCATCTGCCCGCCGCCGATCAGCGACTGGGTGATGAAGCCCGAGATCGCCGCCGCGAAGGTCAGGACGGAGCCGGCGATCAGGCCCGGCAGGCAGAGCGGCAGGGTCACCCGGACGAAGGTGCGCCAGCGCCCGGCGCCGAGCGCTTCGGAGGCGTCCCACAGGCTCGGATCGATGCGGGCGAGCGCCGTCATCAGCGGCAGCACCATCAGGGGCATCTGCACCTGGGCGAGCGCCGCGACGAGGCCGCCCTCGGCATAGAGCATCCTGAGCGGCGTCTCGATCAGCCCGAGGGAGGAGAGCAGGGAGTTGATCACCCCCTGCCGCCCGAGGATCACGATCCACGCGAAGGTGCGGATGACGACGCTGGTGAGGAGCGGCGTCAGCACCGCCAGGATGATTAGTCCGCGCACCCAGCCCCCGGCCCGGGTCGCGACCAGAGCCAGCGGCAGCCCGAGGACGAGGCAGGCCGCGGTGACCTTCAGCCCGAGCCAGAGCGTGCCGAGGAGCACGCCGAGGCTGAAGCCGTCGCCGAGGAACGCCGCGTATTGCGACAGGCCGAATCCGCCATCCGCGCCACGGAGCGACAGGCCGACGAGCGCGACGAGGGGCGCGGCGAAGAACGCCGCGAAGAAGACCGCGAGCGGGCTCGCCAGCCGCAACGGGTAGGTGGTGACGTCCGGCAGAGCCACGGGGATGCTTCCTTACAGCTTGATCTCGCGGTTGAACCGCTCGATCCAGGCCGGGCGCTGCGCGTTGATCGTCTTCCAGTCCTGGAACACGAACTTCTTCTTTAGGTCGTCGGTGTCACGCGCGAGCACCCGGGCGATCTCGCCGGTCATCTTCACCTTGGTGTTGGTGGGGACGACGAGGTAGGGCGCCTGCATCAGCCGGGTCTGGACCGGCTCGGAGATCGCCGCCTCGATCAGCTTGAAGGCGAGTTCGCGGTTCTGCGAGTTCTTGACGATCTGGATCAGCGTCTTGAAGGCGATGGCGCCTTCCTTGGGCGCCACGAACTCCACCGGCACGCCCTTGGCCTTGAGGATCTGGATCGCGTTGAAGTTGCCGGGCGAGATGTCGACCTGGCCCTGCTGGAACAGGGTGGCGAGCGCGCCGGGATTGGCCGCCACCGCCGAGAGGTTGGGCTTGAGCTTCTCCATCGCCTTGAAGGCGGGGTCGATGTTCGATTCCGAGCCGCCATGCATCTTGGCGACCTCGACCATGAAGCCGGTGCCGAGGGTCGAGTTCATGTTGGTGATGCCGACCCGGCCCTTGAACTCGGGCCGCCACAGGTCGGCCCAGGAGGTCGGCGGGGTCTTCACCGTGTCGGGGTTGTAGGTCAGGCCGACGACCTGGAAGAAGGCGGCCGGGCCGTTGGGGTCCTGCGCGTCGGGGATCAGGTCCTTGAACGCGGCGCTGCGCTCGACCGGGAAGGGTTCGACGAGATCCTGGGCGAGCGCCGTCAGGGCCGGGCCGGGATCGTGCAGCATCACGTCGATCGGCGGGTTGGCCTTGGCGGCCGAGACCTTGGCGATCTGGTCGACCGACAGCATCGGGTCGAGGACGATCGGCGCGTTGTTGGTCTCCTTGCGGAAGGCCGGCACCAGCACGGCCTTGTGCGCCTCCTCCCAGCTTCCCGTGAAGGTCGCGAAGACGAGGGGCCGGGCCTGCGCGAAGGACAGGCCGGGAAACAGCTCCATCGCGCCGAGCGACAGCGCGGTGGTCAGGAGGGTACGGCGGTCGAGCATCGAGGAAAGCTCCTTGGGGACGATCAGGCGGCGGCCGGGAAGGCGGAGGCGAGGCCGGGGGCGACGGCGATGCGCACGGGGGTGCCGGGCGGGCGTAGAGCCCCCCCGCCTTGGCGCGGCTCGGCGATCTTGAGCGGCCGGCCGGCGCCGACCCGGACCTCGTGGACGACGGTGGGACCGAGCGGCAGCGCCATCTCGACGATTCCGGCGATGCCGTCCTGCCCGTCGGTGAGACGCAGGTGCTCGGGCCGCAGGCACAGGGTGACCCGGGAACCCGGCGCGATCGGCCGGGCCAGCGGTCGGGCGACGACCTCGCCGCCGGCATCGAGCGCGATGCGCGGACCGTTGCCGTCCTGGCCGACCATCACCCCCGGCACGGCATTGGCCGAGCCGACGAAGGTATTGACGAACAGCGATTCCGGCGCGTCGTACACGGTGGTCGGCGCCGCGAACTGCTCCAGCCGCCCGTTCGAGAGCACCGCCACCCGGTCCGAGAGCGACAGGGCCTCTTCCTGGTCATGGGTGACCAGCAGGGTCGTCACGCCGGCGACGCGCTGGAGCCGTTTCACCTCGATCTGCATGTCGAGGCGCAGGTTCTTGTCGAGGGCCGCGAAGGGCTCGTCGAGGAGCAGCACCGCTGGACGGATGGCCAGCGCCCGCGCCAGCGCCACGCGCTGCTGCTGCCCGCCCGAGAGCTGGCGGGGATAGCGCCCGCCGGCATGGCCCAGCTGGACGAGCTCGAGCAGGCGCTTGGCCTCAGCCGCCTGCTCGGCCCGGGGGGCGCCGCGGGCGGCGAGGCCGTAGGCGACGTTCTCGGCCACCGTGAGATGCGGGAACAGGGCGTAGTTCTGAAACACGATGCCGACGGCGCGCCGGCTCGGCGGCAGGGCGTCGATGACCTGGTCGCCGACGATCACCCGCCCCTCGGTCTGGCGCAGGAAGCCGGCGACGATGCGCAGCAACGTGGTCTTGCCGCAGCCCGACGGCCCGAGCAGCGACACCAGCTCGCCGCCGCGGATGTCGAGGTTGACGGCCTCGACCGCGGTCGCGCCGCCATACCGATGGGTGATGCCGTCGAGCACGACGGAGCGCCCCTCCGCCTGGGCCTGGTTGCGGGC
Organism: Methylobacterium terricola; assembly: GCF_006151805.1. GTDB lineage: Bacteria > Pseudomonadota > Alphaproteobacteria > Rhizobiales > Beijerinckiaceae > Methylobacterium > Methylobacterium terricola. Next base: position 7,923 of record NZ_VDDA01000034.1, read on the forward strand.
TCCGGATGGTGTCACGGTGGTGGTTCCTGCGGCATCGATCTTGCTGCCCACGATGATCGCAAATCGTATGCCAATTTGGAGAAATCTCATGGCCGACCATGACTTGACCGCTGGATGCCTTGCATGAGCACGGAACTCTGGCGCCTGTCGGCGATCGAACTCGGCCGGCTCTTCGCCGCCGGGCACGCCTCCCCGGTCGACGCCCTGGAGGCGGCGCAAGCCCGCGCGGCCGCGTGGGAACCGCACCTCAACGCCATCGCGCGGGAGAACCCGCGGGCGCGGGACGAGGCCGAGGCAAGCGCCGCGCGCTGGCGCGCGGGTGCGCCGCTCTCGGCCCTCGACGGCGTGCCGATGACCGTGAAGGAGTTCCTGGTCACCGGGGGGATGCCCTCGACCTATGCCGAGCCCGGGGCGGCACCGGCGTCCGCACAGGACGAGCTGCCTGTCGCACGGGCACGCGGCGCCGGCCTGGTGACGCTCGCCAAGACGACGATGCCGGAATTCGCCGTGCAAGGTTACACGGCATCTGCCCGTTTCGGCGTCACCCGCAACCCGTGGAACGTCGCGCTCACCCCCGGCGGCTCGACCGGCGGCGGCGCGGCCGCGACCGCGGCCGGCTACGCGCCGATCGCCCTCGGCACCGATGGCGGCGGCTCCCTGCGCCGGCCCGCCGGCCATACCGGCCTCGTCGGGCTGAAGAGCAGCCTCGGCCGGGTGCCGCGCCACGGCGGCCTGCCCTCGCCGCTGCTCGATTTCGAGGTGGCGGGCGCGCTCACCCGCTCCGTCGCGGACAGCCGCGCGGTGCTCCACCTGATGCAGGGCGCCGACCCCCGGGTGCTGTGGTCGACCTTTGCCGCCCCCATCCGGCCCGACCGCCGCTTGCGCGCCCGTTACGTCGAGCGCATCGGCGACGCCCCCCTCGATCCGGCCATCGCGCATGCGTGCAGGCGGGCCCTGTCGGATCTGGAGGCACTGGGCGTCGCGGTCAAGGAAGGCCCGCTGCCCTTCGACATCGCCGGGCTGAATGCCCTATGGCCGGAGATCGGCAAGATCGGCCTCGCCCGCCTGTTCGCGGCCGATCCGGCCCTGGGCGCGCGGGCGAGCGCGTCGTACCGGGCGATGGCGGACGAGGGCGCCCGCGCCCCGGCCACGGTGCTCGCCGAGATGGTCGAGCGGGTGCAGGCCCTGCGCAACGCCGCGAATGCGGCCTTCGCCGACCTCGACCTGATCGTCACGCCGTCGGCCGCGGCGATGCCCTGGGCCGCGGATGCAGTCTATCCGGAGGTGATCGACGGGCAGCCGGTCGGCCCGCGCGGCCACGCGGTCTATTCGGGCTGGGTCAACGCCGCCGCCCTGCCGGCCGTGAGCCTGCCGGTCGATCCGGCGCCGGACGGCATGCCGATCGGCCTGCACCTCGTCGCCGGGTTCGGGCAGGACGACCGGCTCCTCGACCTCGCCGCGGCGATGGAGGCACGCCGCCCCTTCGCCGACCGCTGGCCGGTCCTGCCGGATCCGGCCCGGTTCGTGGAGGCGGCGCGATGAGTGCCGGCGGCATCTCGGTCCACGCCGTCGACGTGGCGGAGGGCTGCCCGGCCCTCGGCCTGCGGGTCACGATCTCCGCCCTCCGCGACGCGGGGGCTCACCCCGTCGCCGAGGGCGTGATCGGGCCGACCGGCAGTTTCGATCATCCGGTGGTGCGGGGTGTCGGCATCGCGGCCGGCACCTACGAAGCCGTGTTCCATCTCGGTGCCTATTTCACCGCGCAGGGACGGCCGGGCCCGCATTTCCTCGACCAGGTGCCGTTCCGCTTCACCATCGCGGACGCAGGCGAACATTACCACCTGCCGCTGAAGTTCACCCGCTTCGGGTACGCCGTGTTCCGCGGGGTGTGAGCGGCCTTCGGCGCTCGCAAGCGTTCCGCCCTCCTCCGCGTCATCCCGGGCCGCGGCGGCCCCCACCGGGCCGAGCCCCCGCTCACCGGGATGACGAACCGCATGTGCGGCCCCCTGAAGGCTTTGGCCAGAGGCGCAACCGACGATCGAGCTTGATGCCCGCCGCTATCAGGAGTGCGGGCCGCTTTTGCGCGACCGCGGTCTCTCGTGCCGGGATACGATTGCCATGGCGTTTGCCTGGTCAGGCGTTCGGCGCACTGCCAAGCCCATCCCAGACAATCCATGCAGCTGCACTACGAAGATGCCGATTCGAGACAATGGAACAATGCCACGGACTGGATAGATAATATCTTCGGGATCGGCCAGTCATCTATTGCATTTAGACGAGCAACGCCACCCCGGGACACGCCGTCCGCCTCCGCCGGATCCTCCCACCGGGCGCCCCTGACCCGCCTCGCGCCGTCATCGCCGGACGCTCCGGCCGTGACGGCGGCGTTTTGCTGTTTGCCATCCTGCTCGGGGCGTGTCCGGGAGGCGAGCCGAAAGTCGGCACGCCCGCCTGCTCACGCCGGTCGAACCGGCGTGCGGCCAACCGGGTGAGCCACCACGATCACCCCGAGCGCCGCCACCGCAGGGAGAGACGGCGCGCGAGCGGCGCGCCGCGTCCGGCGAGGCTCGGCCCGCTCCGCGCGGCCCTCGCCTTCGTTGTTTCCTTGAATGTCAGTTCTTACCGTCAGTTCTTGCCGACCAGCGGGCAGCCGCCCTGGTTCATCGGCTTGAACGCCTGGTCGCCGGGAATGGTCGCGAGCTTGTTGTAGACGTCCCAGGGCCCCTTCGACTCGGATGGCTTCTTGACTTCGAACAGGTACATGTCGTGGATCGTACGGCCGTCGGGCCGGATCGTGCTCTTGCCGAACAGCGGATCCTCGGCCGGGTTGGCCTTCATCCAGTCCATCACGACCTTCGCGTCCTTCGATTTCGTCGCCGCGACCGCCTTCAGGTAGTGCATCAGCCCGCCATAGACGCCGGCCTGGTTCATGCTCGGCATGGTGCCGTTGGCCCGCTTGGCGAAGCGCTCCGAGAATGCCCGGGTCCCGTCGTTCAGGTCCCAGTAGAAGGCTTCGGTCAGCACCAGCCCCTGGGCGACCTCGAGTCCGAGCGCCTTGGCGTCCTGGGCGTAGAACAGGAGCGCGGCGAGCTTCTGCCCGCCCTGGGTGATGCCGAATTCATGCGCCTGCTTGACCGCGTTGATCGTGTCGCCGCCGGCATTGGCGAGACCGATCACCTTGGCGCCCGATCCTTGGGCCTGGAGCAGGAAGGACGAGAAGTCGCTCGCCGGGAACGGCACCTTGGCCGAGCCGAGGACCTTGCCGCCGTTGCGGAGGACGACGGCGGCGGTCTCGGTCTGCAGCGATTGCCCGAAGGCGTAATCGGCGGTCAGGAAGAACCAGGTATCGCCGCCGCGCTTGACCATGGCGCCGCCGGTGCCGTTCGCCAGCGCGTAGGTGTCGTAGGTCCAGTGGACGGTATTGGGCGAGCATTGCGGACCGGTCAGATCGGTGCTGCCGGCGCCGGAATCGACGAAGATCTTGTTCTTCTCGCGCGTGATCTGGCTCACCGCGAGCGCGACGGAGGAGGTCGGCACGTCGAAGATGGCGTCGACGCCGTCCCGGTCGTACCATTGCCGTGCGATGCCGGCGCCGACATCCGGCTTGTTCTGGTGATCGGCCGCCACGATCTCGACCGTCACGTCCTTGTTGGCCGCGGCGAAATCCTCCACCGCCAGTTGCGCCGCGGCGACCGAGCCCTTGCCGCCGATATCCGAATAGACGCCCGACATGTCGTTCAGGACGCCGACCTTGAGCTTGATCTGTGCCAGGGCGGGCAGCGCCGAGAGCGCGAGGCAACCGGCGGACAACAGCAACCGCTTGACGAACATCATCCATCCTCCCGTTTCACACTTGTTGTTCGTTCACAAGGCGACACCCGGCCGGGATCGTCAAGCGCGACGAAGGACCGGCGAGGCGCGGGCGGGGCCGCGCGACGGCGGCGCGGGGTCGCGCCCATGCGCCGGTGGCATCGCTGGTCCGGTGTCCAACCGTCTCCGCGCGCCCTACACTTCCCGCGCCTGCCGAGCGCCGCGCGAGACGGCGCGGGCGGTCCCACGGGAGGAACAGGGCTCATGATCACCCAACCGCGTCGCGCCACCCGCTCGCATGCCCCGGCGGCCAAGCCCAAGGCCGCCCAGACCCGCAACGCGACAGCCTGGGGCTGGGGAATCCTGGCGGGTCTCGTCGTCGCCACGTCGGTGGCGGCCCAGGACGCCACGCCGCTGCAGGTGCCGGCCAAGAGCGTGCCGGTGCCGGGCGACGTCAGCCCGCAGATGGCCAAGGTGATCGGTGCGCCGCTCCGCGCGAACTGGGCCATCCAGCCGAGAACCGGCGAGGAGTGGAAGCCGGTCGCCGAGGCCGGCGCGGCGGCGCTCGCGCGCCAAGTGCCCGGGATGCTCGCGCGCCTGAAGGTCACGGTCGAGCGCACCACGATCGATGGCGTGCGCGCCTTCATCCTCACTCCGGACGACATCCCGCCGGAGAATCGCGACCGGCTGCTCGTCCACGTCCATGGCGGCTGCTACGTGCTCAATCCCGGCGAGGCCGGGCTGCCCGAAGCGATCTTCATGGCCGGGTTCGGCCGGTTCAAGGTGATCTCGGTCGATTACCGGATGCCGCCGGAGGCGACCTACCCGGCCGCCCACGACGACGCGATGACCGTCTGGAAGGCGGTGACCCGGACGACCGACCCGAGGCGGACGGCGATCTTCGGCACCTCGGCGGGCGGCGCGCTGACCCTCGCCATAGTGCTGCGGGCCAAGCAGGAGGGGCTGCCGCTGCCGGCCGCGATCGCCCCCGGCACGCCGATGTCCGACACCACCAAGGTCGGCGACAGCTTCGTCACCAACGCGATGCTCGACAACGTGCTGGTCTCGCCCGACGGCTTCTGCGACGCCGGGGCCAAGGTCTACGCCAACGGCCACGACCTGAAGGACCCGATGCTGTCGCCAGTCTACGGCGACCTGAGCGGCTTCCCGCCGACGATCCTGACCACCGGCACCCGCGACCTGCTCCTGTCCAACACCGTGCGGGTGCACCGCAAGCTGCGGGAGGCCGGCGTCGAGGCCTTCCTCCAGGTCGGCGAGGGGCAGTCGCACGCCCACTACATCCGCGACGACACCGCGCCGGAGACGAAGGCGGTGTTCATGGAGATCGCCGGCTTCTTCGACCGGCATCTCGCCCGATGACGTGATGCCCTCGCGCCTCGGCATCGACACGCCGATGCCAAGGCGTCCGGCGCATCGGCGCCGACGCCCGTTCGGGCTTAGCCAGCGCCGTCGAACGGATCCGGTCGACGGCGCTGCGGCATGAGACGACCGACGGCCGCAGCGGCCGTCGGTCCCGACGCGCAGAATCCGGGCCGGCTCCCTGGCCGCGGCGGGCGGGCTCCGGAGCGGGCTCGTCGTGTTTCAGGCGGCCCGGACGCTGGCGAGGAAGCCCTCGACCTCCTGGCGCAGGCGGGCGCACTGATCCGACATGTCGTCGGAGGCGCGCGCCACCTCGGCGGCGGCGCGGCCCGCCGTGCCGGCCGCCTCGGCCACCGCACCGATGTCGCTCGTCATCGCGGCGGTACCGTCCGTCGCCTCGGCCATCTGGCGCACGATCTCGTGGGTCATCGCGCCCTGCTCCTCGATCGCCGAGGCGATCCCGGTCGAGACCTGGCTCATGGCCTCGATCTGCGCGGTCACGCCGGTGATCGCCTCGCCGGCCCCCTGGCTGGTCGACTGGATCGCCGCGACGTGGCGGCCGATCTCCTCGGTGGCCTTGGCGGTCTGGCCGGCGAGCTCCTTGACCTCGGCGGCCACCACCGCGAAGCCCCGCCCCGCCGCGCCGGCCCGCGCGGCCTCGATCGTGGCGTTCAGCGCCAGCAGGTTGGTCTGGCTGGCGATCTGCGACACCAGGCCGACGACGTCGCCGATGCGGGCGGCGGCGGCGGACAGCTCCGCCATCGTGCCGCCGGCATCCCGCGCCTGCGCCACCGCCTCGGCCGACATTCCGGCGGCCTGCGTGACCTGGCGGCCGATCTCGGCCACGGTCGCCCCCAGCTCCTCGGCCGCCGCCGCGACGGCGCCGACATTGCCGCTGGTCTGCCGGGCCACCGCCGCGACGCTGACCGAGCGGGACGCGGTGCCCTCGACCGCCTGGCTGACGGCGTCGGAGGCCCCCGTCAGCCCCTCGGCCGCTCCCGACACGCGGGCGACGATGGCACCGACCGAGACCTCGAACCGGTCGGCGAGGTCGCGCAGCAGGGTGCGCCGCGCCTGTTCCTCGCGCAGGCGCGCCGCCTCGGTGGTCTGCAGCTGCTGGGCCGCCTCCTCGAGGGAGACGTCGCGGATCATCACCACCGCCCGGGCGATGTCGCCGATCTCGTCGCGGCGGCGGAAGCCAGGCACCTCGTCGAGGGTCTGGCGGGCGGCGAGCGCCTTCAGCGCCCCGGTCAGCGCGGCGAGCGGGCGCACGATCGCCCGCGCCATCACGAGGCCGAGGAGCGCGGTGCCGGCGAGCACGGCGAGGCCGATCACCACCAGGAGCCGCGACAGGGAATCCACCGCCCGGAGCGCCTCGGCCTCGGACTGCTCCGCCACCATGGTCCAGGTGGCGCCGAGCACCGGCATGGCGGTGCTCACCGCCATGCGGCGGCCATGCGGCGTGTCGTAGCTGAACGGCGCCTGCGCGGCGATCTGCTCGGGGGTGATGCCAAGATCGCTCGACGGCGCGCCGGCCGCGACGTCCTGCGACAGCGGCGGCTTTCCGCGCAGCCGCCCGTCGGGGCCGACCGCGAGCGTCTCGCCGGTCTCGCCGAGGCCGGCGCGCTGCGACAGGGTCTGGTCGAACACGGAGGGCGCGAGCCGCATCACGATGTAGCCGGCGCGCTCCACCGCCTGGCCGGTGCCCATGGCGACGTTGGCGCGCCGGTTCATCGCCTTGCCGACGAAGGCCGCGGGACCGCTGCCGACCGGATAGGGGGCGAAATCCGCGACCGACACCACGTCGGGCCCGGCTGCCTTCATCTGCTCGAACAGCCGGGCGAGGCCGGTCTCGCGCAGAGCCGGATCGGTGACCGAGGCGGCGAAGTCGTCGCCCTTGGTCGCCGTGTAGACGATCCGCCCGTTGGGATCGAGGAACAGGAGGTCGGCATAGCCCGGATGGACCAGGAGCTTGCGGGCAACCTCCTGCACCTTGACGTGACGGCGGCCATACATCGTGTTGGTCGTCGTCCCGTCGAAGGCGAGCCGCGCCTCGATCCCGACCGGGGCCCGGAACGCCGTCAGGATCGTGGCATAATCGGGCTTGCCCGGCTCGAGGTTCTCGATCAGGTCGGTGAAGTTCGAGGCCACCTGCGGGTGACCGGCCGCGGCGACGAATTCCGCCTGCGCCCGCTCGGCGACCTGGGCGATGCCCTGCCCGGTCGCGGTCGCGGCGAGCCGCAGCGTGTCCTGGACGGAGGAGACGAGGCTGCTCCTCGCGGAATACCAGCTCAAGCCGCCCATCACGCTCGCGCTCACGAGCGCGAGCCCGACGATCGTGGCGGGCAGCCTGACGGCCAGCTTGGAGAGGGACAGCATACGGTAATCCAGCTCACGATGGGCAGCTAGCCGTTCAAGGCTCGGGATTCGGGACAGATGCCCCGCTGCCGTGGAGATTGCCGGATTCACGATAATTTTCGGTGAAACGCTCGATTTTCGCCCGCCCTTGGGTCATGCCGTAACAGTTACCCAAAAGTCCGGGCTTCGAAACAGCAAAAGCCGGCGGCCGAGCCGCGAACACGCTGACCGGCAAGGGCAATCCGCAGCCTCTGGCGGCCTGCGATATCGCCACCAGGCGCGTGCTCCTGCGTCAGGCCGGCGCGCCGACCGGCCCGCACCCCGACGGAAACGCCCCGAGCGACACCCGCGCCACCTCGCGCAGCGCCTCCCGGTCGGCGCCGGACGAGGCCAGGACCCCCATGCCGGAGGCGACCGTCGACAGGAAGCGGGCGAGCGCGGCAGGGTCGCCTTCCATCGGCAGGTCGCCCTCGTCACGCGCTCGCACGAAGCGCTCGCGTAGCTCGGTCTCGGTCTGGGCGCGCCGGGCGGCGAGCTCGAACGGGATGTTCTCCGAGCCGGCGCCGCAGGCGAGCCCGCCCTGGACGAGCAGGCAGCCCGGTGGGTTCGCCGGGTCGGTGTGGCTCTCGGCGATGCTCGACAGGAAACGCTCGGCGACGTCGCGGGCCGTCGCGCCGTCGAGCACGTAGCGCATATGCGCCGAGCGGCGCTCCGCGTAGCGGTCGAGGGCGGCCTTGAGGAGGCCCTCCTTGCTGCCGAAGGCGGCGTAGAGGCTCGGCGGCTTGATGCCCATCGCCTTGGTCAGCATCGCGAGCGTCGCCCCGTCGTAGCCGTGGCGCCAGAACACCTCCATCGCCTCGTCGAGGGCCTTGTCCGTGCAGAAGGCCCGGGGCCGCCCCATTGCCATTGTCCGCTGGCTCCAACTTTTGTAACGAGTGGTAGATAAGTCACTTGACGGCCAGCGTCCACGCCGACATGTGTAACGCACCTTACAGATGCCGGAGCCGGCCGTGAATCCCGATCCTGCTGTCGTCCCGTCCCGCCTCCCCCGCCTCGCCGCGTCCGGCCTCGCCCTCGCGCTGGTGGCGGGGATCTCGTACCCTTACCTGCCGCTGCCGCGCCTGTCCCCGGGTCAGGCCGTCGCCGCGACCCCGGCCGCCGAGCCGGCGGTGCCGGTGCCGGTCGCCGCGGTCGAGCCGCGCGACGTGGTGCTGTTCGACGAATTCTCGGGCCGGCTCGAGGCGGTCGAGCGAATCGACGTGCGGGCCCGGGTCGGCGGCGCGGTCCAGGCGACGCATTTCTCGGAGGGCGACCTCGTCCGGGCCGGCGACCTGCTGGTCACGATCGATCCCGCTCCCTATGCGGCGGAAGTCCAGCGCCTGGAGGCCCAGGTGGCGGGTGCCGAGGCGCGCCTGGCGCTGACGGCGAGCGACTACGAGCGCGGCCAGCGCCTGTCGGACCAGCGCATCGTCACGGCGCGCGACCTCGACGTGCGGGCGAACGCCTTCAAGGAGGCGAAGGCCAATCTCGATGCCGCGAATGCGACGCTGGCCTCGGCCCGCCTCAACCTCGACTACACGCAGGTGCGGGCCGCGGTGGGCGGCCGGGTCGGCCGTCGCGAGATCACGCCGGGCAACCTCGTGGCGACCGGGGCGGGGGCGGCGGTGCTGACGACCCTCGTCTCGGTCGATCCGATCTATGCGAGCTTCGACGCCGACGAGACGGTGGTGCTGAAGGCGCTGTCCAGCATCGCCGAGCCCTCGGGCCGGCGTGGCAAGCTCGACCGCATCCCGGTCGAGATGGCGACCGCCGACGGCGAGCGGGCGACCGGGCACCTCCAGTTCATCGACAACAAGGTCGATGCCCGCAGCGGCACCGTGCGGGTGCGCGCCACCTTCGCCAATGCCGACGGGCACCTGATCCCCGGCCAGTTCGCCCGCATGCGCCTCGGCCAGGCGGCGCCCGAGCGGCTGCTCCTCGTCGACGAGCGGGCGGTCGGCACCGATCAGGACAAGCGCTTCGTGCTGGTGGTGGGTGCCGACAACCGGGCCGCGTTCCGGGCGGTCACCCTCGGCCGGGCGGTCGAGGGCCTGCGGATCGTCACCTCCGGGCTGTCGGGGGGCGAGCGGATCGTCGTCAACGGCTTGCAGCGGGTGCGGCCGGGGAGCCTCGTCAGCCCGTCGCCGGTGACGATGGGGGCGCGGCCGATGCAGGAGCCGGGGACGGGGAAGCTGGCGCAGCGGTAAAGGGCGGCGGACGAGAACGCTGCGTCCGTCCCTCACCTCCCCTCGTCATCCCGGGGCCGCGCAGCGGATTTCGGGATGACGCGGAGGGTTTCAGGTCCGTCGAGGGGATCGAAGCCCCCGCCGCATCGAGCGCCGCCTCCGATACCGACCTCCCAGAACCAATCTCAGTTCCCCTCTCCCGTGTGGGAGAGGGGCCAGGGGTGAGGGTGCTGCGCGTCCGAAGAGAGTTCGGAATGTTCCGTCTTCGGCACCCCGATCAGTGCGCGATCCGGCACCGTCTCCACCCTCACCCCTACCCCTCGCCCACGCGGGAGAGGGGATCCCGCGATTTCGTCTTGTCCTGAGATATGAGGCGGCAGCCGCCTCCAGGATCCCTCTCGCCCCCGGAGGGCGGCATGAACCTCTCCAAGTTCTTCATCGACCGCCCGATCTTCGCGGGCGTGCTCTCGGTGCTCATCTTCATCGGCGGGCTGCTGTCGCTGTTCGCGATGCCGATCTCCGAATACCCGGACGTGGTCCCGCCCTCGGTGGTAGTGCGGGCGACCTTCCCGGGGGCCAACCCGAAGGTCATCGCCGAGACCGTGGCGACGCCGATCGAGGAGCAGATCAACGGCGTCGAGGGCATGCTCTACATGTCGAGCCAGGCGACGACGGACGGCATCATGACGCTGACCGTGACGTTCCGGCTCGGCACCGACCCCGACAAGGCGCAGCAGCTGGTCCAGAACCGGGTCTCGCAGGCCGAGCCGCGCCTGCCGGCGATCGTGCGACAGCTCGGCATCGTCACGGTGAAGTCGTCGCCCGACCTGACGATGGTGGTCCACCTCGTCTCGCCGAACGGCCGGTACGACATGACGTACCTGCGCAACTACGCGGTGCTCAACATCAAGGACCGGCTCGCCCGCCTCGACGGCGTCGGCCAGGTGCAGCTGTTCGGCTCCGGCGACTACGCGATGCGGATCTGGCTCGACCCGCAGCGGGTCGCCGAGCACGGCCTGTCGGCCGGTGACGTGGTGCGGGAGATCCAGGCCCAGAACGTCGAGGCGGCGGCCGGCACCATCGGCGCCTCGCCGGCGGTTCCCGGCCTCGACCTCCAGCTGTCGCTCAACGCGGAAGGGCGGCTCACCAGCGAGGAGCAGTTCGGCGACATCGTGGTCAAGACCGGCGAGAACGGCGAGATCACCCGGCTGCGCGACATCGCCCGGATCGAGCTCGGCGCCGCCGACTACGCGCTGCGCTCGCTCCTCGACAACAAGTCGGCGGTGGCGCTGCCGATCTCGCAATCGCCCGGCTCGAACGCGATCCAGATCTCCGACGCGGTCCGCCGCACCATGGCGGAGATCAAGCAGACGATGCCCGAGGGGGTCGATTACCAGATCGTCTACGACCCGACCCAGTTCGTGCGCGCCTCGATCGAGGCGGTGATCCACACCCTGCTCGAGGCGGTCGCCCTCGTGGTGCTGGTGGTGATCCTTTTCCTGCAGACCTGGCGGGCCTCGATCATCCCGCTGCTCGCCGTGCCGGTCTCGATCGTCGGCACCTTCGCGGTGATGCACGCCTTCGGCTTCTCGATCAACGCGCTCAGCCTGTTCGGCCTCGTTCTCGCCATCGGCATCGTCGTCGACGACGCGATCGTGGTGGTGGAGAACGTCGAGCGCAACATCGAGGCCGGGCTGTCACCGCGCGATGCCAGCTACCAGGCGATGCGCGAAGTCTCGGGGCCGATCATCGCCATCGCCCTGGTGCTCGTGGCCGTGTTCGTGCCGCTCGCCTTCATCAGCGGGTTGACCGGCCAGTTCTACAAGCAGTTCGCGCTCACCATCGCGATCTCGACCGTGATCTCGGCGATCAACTCGCTGACCCTGTCGCCGGCCCTGTCGGCCCTGCTGCTCCAGGACCACCACGCGCCGAAGGACCGGCTGACCAAGGCTCTCGACGCCCTGCTCGGCTGGTTCTTCCGCCGCTTCAACCGCGCCTTCGGGCGCGCCTCGGACGGCTACGGCCGCGGCGTCGGCGGCGTCATCTCGCGTAAAGGGGCGATGATGGTGATCTACCTCGTCCTCGTCGGCGTGACGGTGCTGCTGTTCCGCCAGATCCCCGGCGGGTTCGTGCCGGGCCAGGACAAGCAGTACCTCGTCGGCTTCGCGCAGCTCCCCGACGGCGCCACCCTCGACCGGACCGAGGAGGTGATCCGCACGATGAGCGAGATCGCCCTGAAGGAGCCCGGCGTCGAGAGCGCGGTAGCCTTCCCGGGCCTGTCGATCAACGGCTTCACCAACTCGTCGAATTCGGGGATCGTGTTCTCGACCCTCAAGCCGTTCGAGGAGCGAAAGGGGCCGGCCTTGAGCGGCGCCGCCATCGCGATGGCGCTGAACAAGAAATATGCGGCGATTCCCGAGGCGTTCATCGCCATGTTCCCGCCGCCGCCGGTCAACGGCCTCGGCACGATCGGCGGGTTCAAGCTGCAGATCGAAGACCGGGCCGGCCTCGGCTACGACGCCCTGAACGAGGCGACGAAGGCCTTCCTCGCCAAGGCCGCCCAGGCGCCGGAACTCGCCGGCCTGTTCTCGAGCTTCCAGATGAACGTGCCGCAGCTCTTCGCCGACATCGACCGCACCAAGGCGCGCCAGCTCAAGATCCCGGTCACCGACGTGTTCGACACGTTGCAGATCTATCTCGGATCGCTCTACGTCAACGACTTCAACAAGTTCGGGCGCACCTACTCGGTCCGGGTCCAGGCCGATGCGCCGTTCCGCGCCCGCTCGGACGATGTGGGCTTGCTCAAGGTGCGGGCGGGCTCCGGCGAGATGGTGCCGCTCTCGACCTTGCTGCGCGTGCGCCAGACCGCCGGCCCCGAGCGGGCGATGCGCTACAACGGCTTCCTCACCGCCGACATCAATGCCGGCGCCGCCCCCGGCTTCTCGTCCGGCCAGGCGCAGGAGGCGGCCTCCCGCATCGCCGCCGAGACCCTGCCGCGGGGCTTCGCCTTCGAATGGACCGACCTCACCTACCAGGAATTCATCGCCGGCAATTCGGGGGTCTGGGTGTTCCCGCTGGCGCTTCTCTTGGTCTTCCTGGTGCTGGCGGCGCAGTACGAGAGCCTCGCCCTGCCGCTGGCGATCCTGCTGATCGTGCCGATGGGCTTGCTCGCGGCGATGACCGGCGTCTGGCTGTCGTCGGGCGACAACAACGTGTTCACCCAGATCGGCCTGATCGTCCTCGTCGGCCTGTCGGCCAAGAACGCGATCCTGATCGTCGAATTCGCCCGCGAGCTGGAATTCGCCGGCCGCACCCCGGTCCAGGCGGCGATCGAGGCGAGCCGGCTGCGCTTGCGCCCGATCCTGATGACCTCGATGGCCTTCATCATGGGCGTGCTGCCCCTCGTCACGGCGACGGGGGCCGGCTCGGAGATGCGCCGCGCGATGGGCGTGGCGGTGTTCTCCGGCATGATCGGGGTGACGGCGTTCGGGTTGTTCCTGACCCCGGTCTTCTACGTGCTGCTGCGACGGCTCAGCGGCAACCGGCCGTTGAAGCAGCATGGCGGGCACGGAACGGTGGCGGAGGGGCGCGTGGTCGAGGTGGCGTGAGGCGGTACACCGACCACCGATCTCGACGACACCTTTCAGGGTCATCCCGGGGCCGCGAAAGCGGAGCCGGGATCCAGAACCGCCGACAGTGCAGGACGATGCCGAACCGACCCCGGGTTCTCGCCTTTGGCGAGCCCCGGGATGCCACGGTGAAGCGGGAAGGTGGGGGCTCCTTCCGCCCTCATCCTTCGCCGGCAAAGTGAATCATATCCTTGCGCCGTCGAACGGATCCGTTCGACGACGCGGCGGTCTCACACCTTGAAATCCCCCGGGGCGATATCCGCGCTGCGCAGGAAGATCTGCAACGCCGGCTGCATCGACCGGTGCAGGTGGGCGAGGTCTTCCCGTGCGCCGCCGAGCGCCCGGGTCATCGCCTCCTCCAGGCCGCCGGCGCCGTAGGGCGCGGCCGCATCGACCGCCGGCACGCCCCGCGCCTCGTCCCAGCCCATGGCGAGATGGCGGATCAGGGCGACATGCTCCGGCCCAACCTCGAACACGATCTGCTCGGGCGACGTCCCCGTGCTCTCCTCGCGAAAGACGTCGGAGACGTGGGACAGGTCGAGCTTGGTCAGCGGGTTGTGGTAGCTGTAGCGGCCGGGCTTGAGCTCGGCGTGGCGCAGGAAGGCGACCAGCGCCTCGCCCACCGCCCGGTGCTCCTCGGCCGCGCCCTCGTCGTCGCCGGTGACGTTGGCGATGTCGCCGTCGCGGTCGAGGCTGCCGTAGGGGGCATCCGGATGGATCACCGGGGCGCCCTGCCCCGCCGGATCCCAGGCCACGACCAGCCGCCGGATCAGGGCGATGCGCTCAAGCGTGATCTCGGTGGTGCGGCTGGTCATCGATGGGTCTCCGTGCGGCGACCTCTGTAGAGCATCGGGTGAGCGGGCGGGAGTCTCGCGCCGAGGGCCTTTGCGCCTCTCCCCGCCCGCAGGGAGAGGCGAGGACCGCGTCCCTCTCCGGGCGACGATCGATGCCGTGGCCGCAAGCATCGACGCTTGGTCCCCCTCAATGCCGGGATCAAATCCCCAGGTAAACCCGGCGCACCTCCGGATCGTCCCGCAGGGTCGCCGCCGGTCCGGCGAGCATCAGGCGACCGGTCTGGAGCACGTAGGCCCGGTCGGCGATGCTGAGCGATTCCGCGAGGCGCTGCTCGACCAGGAGGATCGTCGTGCCCGAGGCGCGGATCGCCTCGACGGCGGAAAAGATCTCGTCGACGAGCTTGGGCATGATGCCCTGCGAGGGCTCGTCGAGCATCAGGAGGCGCGGCCGGGTCATCAGGGCGCGGCCGATCGCGAGCATCTGCTGCTCGCCGCCCGACAGCGTGCCGGCGCGCTGCGGCAGGCGCTCCTTCAGGCGTGGGAACAGGGAGAAGACCCGCTCCAGCGGCGCCTCGCGGTCGGCGGCCTTGCGGTGGAGGTAACTGCCGAGCCGCAGGTTGTCGGAGACGGAGAGGCGCGGGAAGAGCCGCTTGTTCTCCGGCACGTAGGCGATGCCCTTCGCCGTGATGGCGTGGCCGGGCAGGCCGTCGATGCGGGCGCCGTCGAACACCACCTCGCCGGAGCGGGGCCGCTCCATCCCGGCGATGGATTTCAGCAGCGTCGACTTGCCGGCGCCGTTGGCGCCCGCCACGACGACGATCTCGCCGGTCTCGACCTCGATCGAGATGCCCTGGATGGCCAAGAGGCCCTGATAGGCGGTGGAGAGCGCGCGGACCTCAAGCAGCACGGTGGCGCTCCCCCAGATAGGCGGTGATCACGCCCTCGTGGCGCACCACCTCGGTCGGGTGGCCCTCGGCCAGCACGCGGCCGAGATGCAGCACCACGGCGCGGTCGACCAGCGGCATCACCACCTCCATCACGTGCTCGACCATGATGACGGTGACGCCGCTCGCCGCGACCTTGCGGATCAGCTCGACGCCGGCCTTGGCCTCGCTCGGGGTCAAGCCCGTCAGCACCTCGTCGAGGAGGAGAAGCTTCGGCTCGGTGGCGAGCGCACGGGCGACTTCGAGACGGCGCTTCTCGGGCGGCGTCAGTTCCCCGGCCACCGCCTCGGCCCGGTGGGCGAGCCCGGCGAAGTCCAGGGTCTCGAGGGCGACGCGGCGGGCCGCGGCGGCGCTGGCGTGGCGGGCGAAACCGCCGACGATGACGTTCTCGACCACGTTCATCGAATCGAACGAGCGCGGCACCTGGAAGGTGCGGGCGATGCCGCGCCGGCAGCGCTCCGGTGCCGGCAGGTCGGTGATGTCCTCGCCCCGGAAAAAGATCCGCCCCTCGCTCGGCCGGTAGGTGCCGGAGATCAGGTTGAACAGGGTCGACTTGCCGGCGCCGTTCGGCCCGAGCAGCCCAAGGATCTGGCCCTCCGGCACGTCGAGGCTGACATCGGCATTGGCGACGAGGCCGCCGAAGCGGAGCGTGACGTGGTCGATGTGCAGCAGGGGAGCGCTCACGGGAGGGGAACTCACGGGCACGGTGCTCACGGCGTCGCCTCCTCGTTGCGGGCCTTGCGGGTGCGGCGGAACAGGCTGAGCACGCCCTCGGGCCGGGCCAAAGCCACCACCATCACGAGGATGCCGTAGAGCATCAGGTCGAGGCCGTTGCCGCTGCCGCCGAGATACGAGCGGCTGATCTCGGTGAGCGGGATCAGGATCGCGGCCCCCACCAGCGGCCCCCACAGGGTGCCGATGCCGCCGAGCACCGCCGGCAGGGCGAAGAGCAGCGAGAAGCGGAAGCTCATCACGCTCTCGGGATCGATGTAGGACACGTAGGCGGCGTAGAAGCCGCCGCCGATCGCGGTGAAGAAGGCCGAGACGGCCGCGGCGGCCATCTTGGAGCGGAAGACCTCGACGCCGAGGCTCTCGGCGGCCTGGGCGTCGTCCTTCACGGCGCGCCACCAATAGCCCCAGCGTGAGCCCTCGATCAGCCAGGTCACGAACCAGACCGCCGCCAGGAAGCCGATCGCGAAATGGACGTACGGAATCTTGTCGCGGGCGAACTGGAGCGTCCACCAGGAATCCGGGTTGAACGGCCACTGGATGCCCATCGCGCCGCCGACGAAATCCCAGTTGTGGACGAGCAGCAGGCCGATCTCCGCGATCACGATGGTGGCGATCGAGAAGTAGTGGCCGGCGAGGCGAAAGCACGGATAGCCGAGGAGGAGCGCCACCGCCGCCGAGAGGACGCCGCCCGCCAGCATGCCGAACCACGGCAGCACGCCGTAATTCACGAACAGCACCGTGGTCGCGTAGGCGCCGAAGCCGAAATACAGCGCGTGGCCGAGGGAAACCTGGCCGCAATAGCCGCCCAAGATGTTCCAGCTCTGCGAGAGCGCGGCGTACATCAGGGTCAGGATCAGGACGTTCTGGAGGTAGACGTCGCGGATGCCGTAGGGAAGCGCGGCGAGCGCGGCGAAGACCAGTGCGGCGACGATCAGCTTGCGCCGGCGCTTGGCCGCGTAGCTCGCCTCGGCCCGGACGAGGCCGGCGCCCGGCGCGAGGGCGGTGGTCAGCGTGGTCATCAGAGCCTCCCGAACAGGCCTTGCGGCCGCACGAACACCACCGCGAGGTAGAGGGCGTAGACGCCGACGGACTTGAGCGCCGGCGGCAGGATCACCGCCGTGAACGCCTCGACGAGGCCGACGATGATTCCGGCGACGAGCGCGCCGGCCACGCTGCCGAAGCCCCCGAGCGCCACCGTGACGTAGGCGATGAGCGCGAAGCTCGCCCCGACCTGGGGGTGGATGTAGTAGAAGATCGCCAGCACCGCCCCGGCGAGGCCGACGAGGGCGGCCCCGAGGCCCCAGCCGAGGGCGAAGACCCGGTTGCGGTCGATGCCGACGAGCGCCACCGCGCCCTGGTCCTCGCGCGTCGCCTCCAGCGCGCGGCCGAAATCGGTGCGGCTCATCAGCAGGTGCAGGCCGCCGAACGCGGCGAGCGAGACGACGGCGCCGAAGATCTGCGGCCAGGGCAGGAAGATGCCGCCGAGGTCGAGGGTGCGCCCGCCGAGCCAGGTGTTCTGGACGTTGCGGTAGTCGGGGGTGAACAGGTACTGCGCGGCGCCCTGGAGCAGGATGGCGAGCCCGAAGGTCGCGAAGATCTGCACCATGCCCTGGTTGGCCTTGGCCCGCATGGCGAACCGCACCACGCCCAGATAGGCAGCGGCCCCCAGCATGAAAAGCAGGGCCGCGACCAGCGGCATCAGCACCACCGGGTCGAGATGGGTCACCAGCACCAGACCGAAGGTCGCGTACATGGCCAGCATCAGGAACTCGCCATGGGCGAAGTTCACCACGTCCATCAGGCCGAAGATCAGCGAGAGGCCGACCGCGATCAGGGCGTAGATCAAGCCCATCAGGAGGCCGCTCGCCAGCACCTGCACCAGGGCTTGCGTCGTCATGGGGTCAAGGGCTCCGGTGGGGGCTTCCGGGAATGCGGCCGCCGGGGAAGGCGCCTCCCCTCCCCCTTGCGGGGAGGGGTCGGGGTGGGGTGGTGCCGCGTCGAGCGCGAGGTTCGTTCGGCACCACCCCCACCCCTCGCCCCTCCCCGCAAGGGGGAGGGGAAGGTGCGTCACGCGTTCATCGGCCACTTCGCCGGGGCCACCGCGGCGGCGTCCGGGAAGATCGTGACGAACTTGTCGCCGATCCATTGCAGCAGCACCGGGTCGGCGAAGGTGTTCTGGCCGTCGGGACCGAACGCCACCTTGGTCCAGGGCATCACCGTGCGGGTGCCCGGGATGTCGGTGGCGGCGAGCGCGGCGCGGATCTTCTGGCCGTCGGTCGAGCCGGCGCGGTCGAGGGCGTCGGCAAGCACGATCAAGGCCATGAACTGGCGCGAGGAATTGTCGTTGAGGTCGCGCCCGGCGCGGGCCTTGTACATGGCGTTGACGGTCGCGACCATCGGGCGCTTGGCGGCGAGGTCGAGGGAGAAGCTGCCGCGGGAGATCAGGCCCTGGAGCTTGTCGCCGACCGCGTCGTAGGTGACCTTCTCGGAGAAGCCGGCGGCCTGCGCGATGATGCTCTTCGGCTTGTAGCCGAGCTCGGCCATCGTCTTCGTCAGCAGGATCGCGTCGGTGGTGTAGCTCGTCGGCAGCAGCACGTCGGCGTTGGCGGTCTTGAGCTGCTGCACCTCGGCGGTCAGCGAGGGCGAGTTGCTCTTGTACTTCACGTCGGCGACGAGCTTGTAGCCGCGCTCGGCCGCCAGCTTGCGCTGCACCGTGGACGAATCGACGCCGTAGATCGTGTCCTCGAAGAACAGGGCGACCGTGTCGATCTTCTGGCCCTGCTTGCGCTGGGAATCCAGGAAGTCGAACATCGCGGTCGAGAACATCTCGTCGTGGGCGGCCGGGCGGAAGAAGTACTTCAGGCCCTTGCGGTGCAGGCTCGGCGACGAGGAATCGGCGCAGACGAACGGCACGCCGTAGCGCTCGGCGGTGGCGCTGACGGTCGCCGAGACCGCCGACTGGTAGCAGCCGACGAGCGCCGCGACCTTGTCCTGGGTGATCAGGCGCTCGGCCTCGGCCCGGCCTTTCTGCGGGTCGGCCTGGTGGTCGGCGAAGACGAGGCGGATCTTGGCGCCGCCCATCCCGGCGAGCCCGGCGCCCTTTGCGCCCGGCAGGTCGAGGTCATGGTCGTTGTTGATGAGGTCGAGCGCCGTCTCGATGGCGTGGCGGGCATCGACGCCCACCTGCGCGCTCGGTCCCGACATGGCGTAGAGCACGCCGATCACCACCTCCGGCGCCGCCGCGCGGGCGGGTGCACCCCGCAAGCCGGTGAGCGAGAGGGCGCCGGCCCCCACCAAGAGTTCTCGACGACGGATCATGCGCTGGCCTCCGGGCGATGGGGACTTCTTCTAAGCCTCATTCCGCAGGCTTTGAAAAGCCTGTGTCGAGGCCGGTGCCGACCCGACGGTGGAAATGACGCTTGAACAAGAGCTTAAGACGAAAGGATCGGGGACATCTTTCAGAGCACCGCGTATTCGGTGTTGCGACGATCGGTGATCAGCATGCAGCCCGGCGCGTGGGTGATGGCGAAGCTCGGACGCACCGCGGCGATCACCGATTGCGGGGTCACCCCGCAGGCCCAGAAGACCGGGATCTCGTCGTCGCCGATCGTGACCGGGTCGCCGTAATCGGGGGCGCCGATGTCGGCAATGCCGATCAGGTCCGGTCGGCCGAGATGGACCGGCGCGCCGTGCACGGACGGGAAGCGCGAGGTGATCTGCACCGCCCGGATGGCCTGGGCCGGGGTGAGCGGACGCATCGACGCCACCATCGGCCCCGAGAAGCGGCCGGCCGGCGCGCAGGGAATGCTGGTGCGGTACATCGGCACCCGCACCCCCATCTCGACGTGGCGCAAGGGGAGCCCATCCTCGGCCAGAGCCGCCTCGAAGGAATAGGAGCAGCCGATCACGAAGGCCACGAGGTCGTCGCGCCAGAACTCCGCGGCGGACTGGCACTCCGCCACCACCTCACCGTCGCGCCAGACCCGGTAGCCGGGAATGTCGGTGGCGATGTCGAGATCGAGGCCGAGCTCGGGGATGCTGCGCTCGCCCTTGGCCGAGACGCCGATGATCGGGCAGGATTTCGGGTTGCGCTGGGCAAACAGCAGGAATTCGGCGGCGAGGTCGGCCGGCAGCACCGCGAGGTTGCCCTGGACGTAGCCGTCGGCGATGCCAGCGGTGCAGCCTGTGATGGCGCCGCTGCGGCAGGCGAGCCGGGCCGCCTCGCCGCTCATCCGCGCCCGATCGAAGGGAAGGGTCATCACCGCGCCTCTGCTCAAGGATACGCCATGATCACATCGTAGGCAGGTAAGCGCCAATCGTCATTTCGCATCGGCTTCGATAAGCTCTGCTTATCGAAGCCCGCCCTACGCCCGGGGGCGCCGGCCGGCTCGCTCACTGGCGCCACTCGGGCGAGGCCGCGACCTCGGCGGCGAGCCGCGCCGCCGTGGCGGCCAGCCCGCTATCGGGCGCGCTGGCATAGGTGGCGGTGAAGCTGATGTCGGGAAGCGCCGGTGCCGGCGCGATGACCCGCAGCGAGCCCGCCTCGAGGTCCTGGCGCACCACCTCCGGCGGGATCACCCCGATGCCGATGCCCTCCCGCGCCATGCGGACGATGGTGGAGAGCGAGGCGTTGCTGTGCAGGCGCGGCGGCGGCAGGTTCGATTGCGCCAGCATCTCGCGCAACGACACGTAGGGGTTGGTGTTCTTCGGGTAGGTGATCAGGGGATGGCGCAGGAGGCGCGCCAGGCTCACCTCGCCGGGGCCGAGATCGAGTTGCGGGGCGGCGATCCAGGCCAGCGACACGCTGCAGAGCGGCAAATTGACCAGGCTCGGCATAGTGATCGGCCCGACCAGGAAGGCGAGGTCGAGGTCGCGGTTCAGGAGCGCGTCGCGCATGTTGGGCGAGATGTCGACCGCGATGTCGACGGTGACCCCCGGATACGCCTCGTTCATGCGCGCGATAAAGCGCATCAGCCAGGTATGCACGATGGTCTCGGAGACGCCGAGCCGCAGCACGCCCCGCACCGCGCTGGGCCCGGCCACCGCCTGCATCATCTCGGTGCGCAGGCGCAGGAAGCGCTCGGCGAAGGTCAGCAGGTCGCGCCCCTTGGCGGTCAGCACGACCGAGCGGGCGCGCCGCTCGAACAGGGGCACGCCGAATTCCTGCTCCAGGGCGGCGATGCGCTGCGACACGGCCGGCTGCGAGGTGTTCATCCGCTCCGCCGCCTTGCGGAAGCTGCACAGCGAGGCGGTCCAGTAGAAGATCTCCAGGCTTCGCAGTTCGGCCATGCCCCGTCCCGGCTCGCGCAACGGGCGATCCTCGCGCGCCGAGGATCCTGGAGCAAGGTTCGTACCGGGCGCGAATCCGCGCGCGAGGCGCCGTCCGGGGCGATCATACCGCCGAGGGGATCAATCCACCGACGGGATCAGCCCGGCGACGCGGCGCTCCGCGGCATCGCCCGCGGCAAGCCCGGCGGCCGACGCCGTGACGAGGCTCGCCAGCGGCGCGGCGCGCATCGTCGCGTGAATCGCGGCCCCATCGGTCTCTCGGAAGGCGGGCGGGATGACCGTGGGGGTCGCCTTCGGGCCGTCCTCGCGGCGCATCACGGCGATGCGCCCTGGTCCTTCGCCCGAAACCGGCCCATGCTGAACGTCCAGTTTACGATGAAAAAGGTGGACCAGTCTGGACGCTCCCTCGCCCCGCCTCCTGTCGGTCAGCGCCCGGATCGGCGCCGACCTGAAGGCGCAGATCGCCGACGGCACCTATCCGCCGGGATCCGCCCTGCCCTCGACGCGGGCGCTCGCCGCCGAGCTCGGCGTGTCGCGCACCACCGTCACGGCGGCCTACGACCAGCTGATCGCCGAGGGCTATCTCGAGACCCGGCCGGGCAGCCGCACGCGGGTCGCCGCCGGCCTCCGGCCCGAGCCGGCGCCGGCCGCGTCCCCCGTCCCGCCGCAGCGCCTGTCCGCCTTCGGGCAGCGGATCCTCGCGATGCCCGCGAGCCGGGAACCGGCCAAGCCGGCGATCGACTTCCGCACCGGCGACCTGTCGGGCGACGATTTCCCGGCGCTGGCCTGGCGGCGGGCCCTCAACGCCGTCCTCATGCGCCGGCCGGCGCGGCTCGGCTACGGCGATCCGCGCGGGCTGCCGGAGCTGCGGACGGCGTTGCAGGCCTATCTCTGGCGCGCCCGGGGCCTGCGCTGCGGCCTCGACCAGATCATCGTCGTCAACGGTTCGCAGCAGGGCATCGACCTCTGCGCCCGGCTCCTCGTCGATCCCGGCGACCGGGTGGTGATGGAGGAGCCGGGCTACGGCGCCGCGCGGCGGGCCTTCGCCGCGGCCGGTGCGGCGATCGTGCCGGTCCGGGTCGACGCCGAGGGGCTGCGGACCGGGGACCTCGCGTCGGCCGGGCACGCGCGGCTCGCCTACGTCACGCCCTCGCACCAGTTCCCCCTCGGCGGCGTGCTGCCCGTCGCCCGCCGGCAGGCCCTGCTTGCCTGGGCCGAGGCATGCGGCGCGACGATCGTGGAGGACGATTACGACGGCGAGTACCGCTTCGACATGAAGCCCGTGGAGGCGCTCCTCAGCCTCGACCGGGCAGGCCGCGTCATCTATGTCGGCACGGTCTCCAAGACTCTCTCGCCGCAGCTGCGCCTCGGCTACCTCGTGGTGCCGCAGGCCTTGGGCGAGGCCTTCGCGGAGGCCAAGCGCCTCGCCGACCGGCAGGCGCCGGGGCTCGAGCAGGCGGCCTTGGCCCGGCTCCTGACGGAGGGCGGCTACGAGCGCCACCTGCGCCAGGCCCGGCGCCGCAACGGCGAGCGGCGCGCCGCCCTGCTGGCGGCGCTCGCGGAGAGCTTCGGGGCCCGGGTACGGGTGGAGGGCGCCGCGGCGGGGCTGCACCTCGTCGCCTGGTTCGAGGGGGTGCCGGCGGAGCGCGAGGCTGCGATGGCCTCGGCGGCCCGGGCGGCGGGCATCGGCATCTACCCGGTCGGGCCGCTCTACCACGGGGCGGACACACGGCCGGACCGGGCCGGGCTGGTCCTCGGATTCGCCAGCAGCGCGCCCGACACGATCCGGACCGGCATCCGTCGCCTCGCGGCCGCCCTCAAGGCGGCGTGATACCGTGACCGGGCACGTGAAGCCGTTTTCCGACGACGTCGATCCCGGTTCGTCGCAGACGACGCGGCGAAGTCGGAAAGGCAGGGCGTCGTCCGACGACACCAGGATCGGGCGATGCTCCGGAGCCCGGCCCGGTTGTGCGATGCGGCACGATGCAGGACACGGGCGGATCGACGTGCCGGCGGGCGGACGCTCCATCGTAGCCCCCTTTCCCGGACGAGTGTCGCATCAGCGGAGGCGGATCCGGGGTTCGACCACGCATCGCCGTCCGGCAACGCTCCAGGGTGGGGAACCTGTCCTGCCCCTTCCCTATCCCGTCGCCGCCATCGCCTCGCCGAAGGACTGCACCAGGCGGGCCTCCAGCTTGCCGTCCATGCCGGCCAGGATCGCCATCGCGTCGGCCATCGGCATCGGCTTCTTGTAGGGCCGGCGCTCGGTGAGGGCGGCATAGATGTCGCAGATGGTGAGCAGCCGCACCATGTCGCCGATCGCGTCGCCGGAGAGCCCGTCGGGATAGCCGGAGCCGTCGAGCATCTCGTGGTGGTGGCGGACCACCGAGAGGGTCATCGCGTCGGTCTCGCCGCCGGCCAGCAACACCGCGTGGCCGATGGCGGCATGGGTGCGCATCACCGCCATCTCGCCGGCATCGAGGCGACCCGGCTTGTTGAGGATCTCGAGCGGGATGCGGGCCTTGCCGACGTCGTGGATGAGCGCGGCGCGCACGAAGCGGAACTGATCGTCGTGGCGGAAACCGAGATGCAGGGCGAATTGCGCCGAGAGCCCCGCCACCAGCAGGCAGTGCTGGTAGGTGGCGTCGTCGTGGGTCCAGACGGTGTCGAGCCAGCGGGCGAGGCCGCCCTCCTGCACCGCGGTGAGGATCGGGCCGAGGCCGGCCTCGACGGCGCCCATCCGGACCGGCTGGCCGGCCCGGGCCTCGGCCAGGAGGCCGTTCAGCGCCTCGCCGGCCCTGGCCACGCCCTGGACCACGGCTCTCTCGGCGCCCCCAGCGATGATCCCGACCTGGTTGGCGAGCGCCGCCGCGACGGTCTCGGGCGGCACGTAGGCCGGCATGCAGACCGTCGCCCCGAGGCTCTTGGCGTGGCGCAAGGCATCTTGGGAGGCCCTGCGCAGGAGGCAGATCACCGGCAGGTTCCGACCGGCGAGATGACGCTTGAGACTGCGCAGGCAGTGGTCGGCCTCCGGCCGCGACAGCGTCAGGTCGGAGACCACGCCGGCGAGCTCCTGCCGGTCCCGCCACGTCTCCTCGGGGCCGACGACGTCGCAGATCCCGATCTCCCGAAGGGCGGTCACGATCGCGGCGCTGCGGTCCGGCCTGTCGGTGACGAGGACGAAGGTCCTCACGTCGGGCATCCTGTCCCTCCCGGTCGCCGCACTGCCCCAGCCTCCCTCCCCAAATACAGTTCCACTCCCGAACAAATGCTTACGGCGGGCCCGTCGGCGCGGCCGAGAGACGACAAAATAGGACTTTTCACCCATCGGAATCGAGGCGGCGACGGGCGCCGCGTTCGCCGGCCCGGCACCGCCGCGGGTTGCGCGCCCCGGCCGCAGGACGACTGAACGATCCGGAAACTGACCCGGCGTTATCGTCCTTGTAACTCTTGGGCTCGATGATCCGATAGGACCCAATCGAGTTGCGGCAGATTCACCCCGGACGGCCGTGCGGCACCGGGCGCCTGCCGGAAGCCGATCCTCGCTCGCCGCACCGTCCCGCACCCCGACGATCGGGCCGCGGGGCGTGTACCCCGCACACAAGGCCTTCCATGTCGCTCAAGATCGCCGCCCGGATCCAGGCCCTAACGGGCGTGGCGCTCGTCGGGCTCGTCCTCATCCTCGGCCTCGCCGCCTACGATCTCGCCGGGGCGATCACCAACGCCCGGGCCCTCAAGACCAAGGACCTGGTGGATGCCGTCCACGGCGTCCTCGCCCATTTCGAGGCCGAGGAGCGCGCCGGGCGGATGACCCGCGAGGCCGCTCAGAAGACCGCCGCCGCCGCCGTCTCGAATCTCCGCTACGGCAAGGACGAGTTCTTCTGGATCAACGACATGCAGTCGCGGCTGATCGCGCATGCCGATTCCAGGCTGGTCGGGCGGGACGTCAGCGGCCTCGCCGAACCGTCGGGCCGCAAGTTCTTCGCCGAGATGATGCGCAAGGTCGAGGCGGACGGCACCGCCTTCGAGAGCTATTTCTGGCCCAAGCCCGGCACCGATGTGCCGGTCGAGAAGGTGTCCTACGCCCGCAGCTTCAAGCCCTGGGGCTGGGTCGTCGGCACCGGCATCTACGCCGACGACACCGCGACCCAGATCCATGCCACCCTGTGGAACCTCTTCGCCGGCGCCGCCCTTGTGGCGATCCTCGTCGCCGCCGCCGCGACGCTGATCGGACGGAGCATCGCCAAGCCGCTGATCGGGCTGGCCGGCAGCATGGGGGCGCTCGCCGCCGGCCGCCTCGACGAGGCGGTGCCCGCCCGCGAGCGGCGCGACGAGATCGGCGCGATGGCCGGCGCCGTCCAGGTGTTCAAGGAGAGCATGGTGCGCGCTCGCGCCCTCGAGGAGGAGACGGCGCTGGCCCGCGCCTCGGCCGAGGAGCAGCGCAAGGCCGGCATGCGCCAGATGGCCGATGCCTTCGAGCACGCCGTCGGCGGCATCGTCGGCCAGGTCTCGTCCGCCGCCACCGAGCTGCAGGCGACCGCCCGGAGCATGACCACCACGGCGACCCAGACCGCGACCGAGTCGACGGGCGTCGCCGCCGCCGCTGCCCAGGCCGCCGCCAATGTCGGCACCGTGGCGGAGGCCGCCGAGGAACTCGGCGCCTCGGTCCAGGAGATCGGCCGCCAGGTCGACGGCTCGGCCCGGCTCGCCAAGGCCGCCGTGGCCGAGGCCGGCGAGACCGCCCATCAGGTCCGGGCGCTGACCGAGGCCACTGCCCGCATCGGCGACGTGGTCGGGCTGATCTCGTCGATCGCCAGCCAGACCAACCTCCTGGCGCTCAACGCCACCATCGAGGCCGCCCGCGCCGGCGCCGCCGGGCGCGGCTTCGCGGTGGTCGCCGCCGAGGTCAAGGAACTGGCCGGCCAGACGGCCCGCGCCACCGAGGAGATCACGAGCCAGATCGCGGCGATCCAGGCCTCCACGGGTCAGGCGGCCGGCGCGATCGGCAAGATCACCGCCCGGATCGAGGAGATCTCCGGTGTGGCGACCTCGATCGCCGCGGCGGTCGAGCAGCAGGGCGCGGCGACCCAGGAGATCGTCCGCAACATCACGCAGGCCGCCGCCGGTACCGGCGAGGTCACCCAAAGCGTCGCCGCGGTGGCGAGTGCCGCCGAGCAATCCGGCGCCTCGGCCGGCCACGTGCTCACGGCCTCCTCCGAGCTGTCGCGCCAGTCCGAGCATCTCGGCGCCGAGGTCCACCGCTTCCTCGCCACCGTCCGGGCCGCGTAGGGCCCGACCCCGTCGCGACCGCACCTCATGCCGCCCGGGATCGGTCCGATCCCGGGCGGCATCGCTTCTCCGATGGCCCCGCTCACCCAACGTCATCGGCACGTCATACGGCCAAGCTAGGCGCCCCCCGAACAGACGAAGAATTCTGTGAGGGGCCATGTCATCGAAACTCAACGTCGCGCTGCTCGCAGCGACGTGTCTCTTTCCGGCCGAGGCCGCGGTTCAGGCAGCCTGGGCGCAGGGCGTGCCGACCTCGCCGCCGGTGGGCTTTGCCAACAGCACCTCGGTCGATCCGGGCACGGTGATGAACCGCGTGCTCGATTCCTATGCCGGGCTCCTCACCGGCGACCCGGCGGCACTGACCCGGAATTACCAGACCGTCATCACCATGACGCAGGCGCGGACCGACGCGCAGACCCTGGCGGCGATCCATGACGACCGCACCGGCCAGGCCTACAGCATCCTCAACGGCCTCGGACCCCTGACCTCGGCCTATCTCACGGGGGCCGGCGCCTCGTTCACCGGCACGGCCCCGACGAGCCTGACCCCGACGACCTACGTCACCACGACGCTGGCCGACTACGCGGCCAACATCCGCACCGGCAACGACGCCAGCGCCGGCACGACGACCTTCGGCAACGGCACGGCGACGCCGCTCGCCGGCGCGGTCGACTTCATCAACACCATCGCCCGCAACAACTCGTCGACCGAGCCGGCCAAGCGCATCTTCGCGCGCTACCAGGGCGACAACCCGGCCATCAACCCGCTCGATGCCCGCTTCGGCAACTATAACGCGGTCAGCAACAAGGCCGGCCTCTCGACCCGCGACACCGCGGGCCTGGTGGTGCCGACCTACCTGTCGAACTTCACCGTGCCGGCGGTCTACGGCACGACGGACAGATGGGTGCGCGGCTTCACCGTGACCCAAGCGATGATCGACGCCAATGGCGGCCGGCCGATCACCGTGCCCAACGTCGGCACCTTCTCCGGCAGCACATTCACCCCGGCGACCTTCTCGGTCGGCGATTATGTGCCGGGCATCGGCACCTCGGCGCGGCCCTACCGGATCTCGACCGACGTCGCAGTGCCGACGCAGCTGCGGCCGGTCATCAACAGCACCAACCCCTACGCCGACGGCGCCTATCCGAGCGGCCACACCAATTCGGGCTACCTGCAGGCGCTCGCCACCGCCTTCCTGGTGCCGCAGCGGGCGCAACAGCTCCTGACCCGCGCCTCGGAGCTCGGCAACAACCGCATCCTGGCCGGCATGCACTCGCCCTTCGACGTGATGGGCGGCCGGATGGAATCGACGGCGATCGTCGCCACAAACCTCTACGGCGCCCTCTACGATGCGAGCGGCAACCGGGTCGACTGGACCAACCCGGCGAACGCGACCGCCTACGGGGTCTACCAGGCCTACCGGCAGACGCAGGCGTATCTCGCGTCGGCCTGCGGCGCGTCGAGCGTCACCGCCTGCCTCAACGCGGCCTCCGGTACGACCGATTCCTTCGGCAACGCCGCCCAGAACAAGGCGGACTGGACCGCCCGCCTGACCTACGGCTTCCAGCCGAGCGGCACCGTGGCGCCGATGACCGCCGCCGACGTGCCGCTCCAGGCGCAGGTGCTGCTGCTCACCCGCTTCCCCTACCTCACCGACGCACAGCGGACCGAGGTGCTGGCGAGCACCGGCCTGCCCTCTGGCTACCCGGTCCTGAGCGGCAACACCTATGACGGCTGGGGCCGGCTCAACCTCTACGCGGCGAATGACGGCTACGGCGCGTTCAACCGCAACGTCACCGTGACGATGGACGCCGCGCAGGGCGGGTACTCGGCCTTCGACACCTGGCGCAACGACATCGCCGGGTCCGGCTCGCTCACCAAGGCCGGCACCGGCACCCTGGTGCTCACCGGCGCCAACACCTATGCCGGCGGCACCACGGTCTCGGGCGGCACCCTGGTGGGCCACGCCGGGGCCTTCGGCTCCGGGGCGATCCGCACCGATGCCAGCCTGGTCCTCGACCAGGCGAGCGACGCCGGCCTGGCCAACGCCATCGCGGGCAACGGCCGCCTGACCAAGCTCAACGCCGGCACCCTGACGCTGACCGGCCAGAGCAGCTTCACCGGTGCCACCGCGGTGCTCGGCGGCGGCCTTGCGGTCGACGGCTCCCTCGCCGGCTCGGTCGTCACGGTCGGCCAGGGCGCCCGCCTCGGCGGTACCGGCACCGTCGGCGGCGTGGTGGCGCAAGGCGGCGCCACGGTGGCTCCCGGCAACTCGATCGGCACCCTCACGGTCGCCGGCAACACCACCTTCGCGGCCGGCTCGACCTTCCAGGTCGAGGCCAACGCGGCCGGCCAGTCCGACCGCCTCGCCGCCACCGGCTCCGCCACCCTCCAGGGCGGCACCGTCCAGGTGCTGGCGCAAAACGGCACCTACAGCCCGCGCACCGGCTACACCATCCTGTCGGCAAATAACGGCGTCTCCGGCACCTTCGGGGGCGTCTCCTCGAACCTCGCCTTCCTCACCCCGACGCTGCGCTATCAGCCGACGCAGGTCGACCTCACGCTCACCCGCAACGACGTCGCCTTCGCCACCATCGCCCAGACCCGCAACCAGGGCGCCGTGGCGAACGCCGTCCAGGGCGCCAGCGCCGGCGCCCGCATCTACGACCGCACGGTGGGGCTGACCACGCCGGAGGCCGTCACCGCCTTCCAGGCGCTCACCGGCGACATCCACGCCAGCTCGGTCTCGGCGGCCTACGAGACCGCCTTCTTCGTGCGCGAGGCGATCCTCGACCGCCTGCGCTGGTCCGGCGACGCCACCCGCGACTACGGCAAACTGCCCGCCACCTACACCGCCGACCTGCCCGGCCGGGCCGCCCCGGTCGCCCCGGTGCCGGTGCGGGTGCTCGACCCGCGGGTGTTCGGCCTGTGGGGCCAGGGCTTCGGCAGCTTCGGCCAGGCCCGCAGCGACGGCAACGCCGTCACCCTCAACCGCGACACCGCCGGCTTCGTGCTCGGCGCCGATGTCCGGCTGGAGAGCGGGTTCAAGGTCGGCGTCGCCGGCGGCTACACCCGCACCAACCTCGACGCGCCGGGCCAGACCGCGAGCGGCACGATCGAGAGCGGGTTCGGCGGCGTCTATGGCGGCACCGAGGCCGGCCCGTTCGCCCTGCGGCTGGGTGCGGTTTACGCCGACAACAGCCTGCGCCTGCGCCGCAGCGTGATCTTCCCCGGGGTCTCCGAGACGGAGAGCGCGCGCTACGGCGGCTCGACGGTGCAGGGCTTCGGCGAGATCGGCTACCGGATCGCGCTGGGGGCGGGCGTGCTCGGCAAGGCCGCGCCGGTCGCCACCGCGTCCATCGAGCCGTTCGTCGGCGGGGCCTATATCGGCATCGACCGTCACCGGTTCGCCGAGACGGGCGGTGTGGCTGCGCTGAGCGGCGCCTCGCGGCTGTCCGAGATCCCGACGCTGACGGCGGGTGTCCGCGGCCAGACCGAACTCGATCTGGGTGTCGGCGCGCCGGTGTCGCTGCACGGGCTGGTGGGCTACCGGCGGGCGTTCGGGGACGTGATCCCGACGGCGCTGCTGGCCTTCGGCACGGGGCCGAGCTTCGTGACGGCGGGGATCCCGATCACCCGGGACGCGCTGATCGCCTCGGCGGGCATCGACCTGCGGGTGTCGGCGGCGGCGACGCTGGGCGTGTCGTATACCGGCCAGATGGGCTCGCGGGCCGAGGACCACGCGGTGAAGGGGACCTTCACCTACCGGTTCTGAGCCTGAGCGATAGCGGGACAGGGGGCGCGGCGCGAGCCGCGCCCTTTCTTCGTTTGCGAACGACCTACGGCGCCCGTGCGAGCCCCCTCCCCGCAGAAGGGGGAGGGCTCGGGGCGGCTCACGCGGCCTGCCGGCGCGGGATCGGGCAACGGGTTGGAGCGTCGGTCTCCCCCGCGCTCCAATGGCAGACCGGCCGGCCGGTCTCCGGGTCGAGCGACCAGGTGGCGCGCAGGACGGGCTTCGGGCAAGCGGCGGGGCGAACGGCCGCGCCCTTCGGCGCGAAGGGCAGGACGGTGAAGGTCATGGGGCACCTCTCGGGGGGGGCCGTCCGCGCGGCCGGCCCCGAGGGTGCGCCGTCAGGCGTCCCTGCGAGAAGCGGCCGGCGCGAACGGCGCAGGCGATCGACTGTGACTGTCGCTCGGCATGGGGTTGACGGATCCTGGATGAGCGTGGCGGGGCGCAGGCTGCGCCCCGGGCCACGGCGGGCTCCTTACGCCTCTCGCCGCGCCTGTCAACACGCCTGCCTGCGACCGGAACACCGCCTCATCTCCGCCTCCCGCGCAGGGCCGGGATGAGGCCGGCGGCAGGTGTGGCGAGCGCGGCTTTGGGCTACGGCTCCGACGACGAGGAGCGTGAAAAGCGATGACGGGAGCGGCGGGGCCGGTGGCGGCGGAGGTGGCCGACGGCCTGCCGGGCCGGGAGAGGCTGTGGGCGATGCTGGCGGTCGGCATCGCCATGTCGATGGCGGTGCTCGACGGCGCCATCGTCAACGTCGCCCTGCCGGTGATGGCCAAGGATCTCGAGGTCAGCCCCGGCGCCGCGATCTTCGTCACCAACGGCTACCAGCTCGCGGTCACCGCCGCGCTGCTGCCGCTGTCGTCCCTCGGCGACATTCTCGGCTACAAGCGGGTCTACTGCACCGGGCTCGCCCTGTTCACCGCCGCATCGCTCGCCTGCGCATTCGCCGGCTCCCTGCCGGTGCTGGTCGCGGCCCGCATCGTCCAGGGGCTCGGCGCGGCCGGGATCATGAGCGTCAACATCGCGCTGGTACGCTTCATCTACCCGCACCGGATGATCGGGCGCGGCGTCGGCACGATGGCGCTGATCGTGGCGATCGCCTCGGCGGCGGGACCGAGCGTCGCGGCGGCGGTCCTGTCGGTGGCGAGCTGGCCGTGGCTGTTCCTCGTCAACGTGCCGCTCGGCCTGGTGGCGCTGACCCTCGCGACCCGGACGCTGCCGGTCACCCATCGCAGCGGCGCCCGGTTCGACGGTCTAAGCGCGCTCCTCAACGCCCTGGTGTTCTGCCTGCTCATCACCGGCGTCGACGGGCTCGGCGAGCCGGAGCGGCGGGGCACGGCGATGGCCCTGCTGGCGGCGGCCGGGCTCGTCGGCACCGCCTTCGTGTGGATGCAGGTCCGCCTCCCGGCCCCGCTCCTGCCGATCGACCTCCTGCGCATCCGGGTCTTCGCGCTGTCGATGGTGAGCTCGGTCTGCTCGTTCTCGGCCCAGATGATGGCCTACGTGGCGCTGCCGTTCTACTTCCAGGACGTGCTGCACCTCACGAGCACCCAGACCGGCCTCTTGATGACGCCCTGGCCGATCGCCATCGCGGTGATCGCGCCCTTCGCCGGGCGGATGGCCGACCGCTACCCCCCGGGGCTGCTCGGCGGCATCGGCCTCGTCGCGCTGTCGGCCGGCCTCGCCCTGATGGCGTCCCTGCCGGCGGACCCCTCGCCGCTGGCCATCGCCTGGCGGCTGACCCTGTGCGGCCTCGGCTTCGGGCTGTTCCAGTCGCCCAACAACAAGATGATCATCACCAGCGCCCCGCGGGAGCGCAGCGGCGGCGCCAGCGGCATGCAATCGACGGCCCGGCTCCTCGGCCAGTCCCTCGGCGCCGCCGTGGTGGCGGTGATCTTCGGCGCCCTGCACGCGCACGGGACCACGACCGTGCTGTGGCTGGCGAGCGGCCTGGCCCTGGCCGGCTCCGTGGCGAGCGGGCTGCGGGTCCCGCGCTGACAGGTCTCGGCCGGAGCGGGATCCTGGATCGGGACAGGATCTCGGTCGAGGCGACCCGACCCGCGAGGCGGAGCACGGGGTCGATCGGCAGGCGCCGCCCCGCCGCTGCAAGTCAAGGACGCCCCAACCCCGTCAGGGCTCGGCACGGGCCCGCGCGCCTGGAGCGTCAGCGGAAGGCGGTTCGCGGCAAGTCGGGGACAGCGGAGATGCCAGGCGCCTCGTACCGCCGGGGTCCGCGCCTCGCGCGAACGCTCCGCTTCTAACGCCGCTCTACGGCTCCGGCCGTATGACCGCGCAGTCCCGCCGGCCGCTCGCCAGGCAATCCTCGCGGGCCGCCTCGCGGCGCAAGGTGTTGGCAAGCCAGACGCCGCCGACCACCAGGACGATAAGGAACAGCATCGCCGCAAGCGCCCGTCGGCGGCCGGCCGCGTCCGGGTCGCGGGGCTGGGTCATCGGCGGTCATCCGGTCGGCCACGAGGGCCCCGGGTCATGCGTGCGGCGAGGATGAGGCGGCGGGCCGGCCCCGCCCGCGCGGGTGCGTCGTCGCCCAAGGCTGCGCCCCGCCCGTCTGCCGGACGCGCAGGGGGACGGATGGCCGCATCGCGCGGCCATCCGGACGGGAGGAGGCAGATCGCCCGACTTCGGAAGGTCGCCCTACTTCAGGTGCTGGGCGAGGTACTTGTTCATCTCGAACATCGTCGCCTTGTCCTTGCCGAAGACCTTCTTGAGGTTCTCGTCGGCCAGGATCTCGCGCTTGTTCTCGGGATTCTGGAGCGAGTGCTTGCGGATGTAGTCCCACACCTTGCTCACCACCTCGCCGCGCGGGATCGGCTTGTCGCCCACGATGGCACCGAGCTCGGGCGTCGGCTGCAGCGGCTTCTGCAGGGCGTTCGGCTTGTCGCCGGATTTCGGCGCCGCGACCTTCTTGCCCTTGGCGGCGTCCTTGCCCTCATCCTTGCCGTCGTCCTTGGCCGCCGCCTTCGGGGCGGCCTTGGCCTTCGGAGCGTCCTTGGGGGCGGCGTCGGGCTCGGCTTTCGTCTCGGCCTTCTTGGTGGTCTTGGTCGCCATCGGTCTCCTCCGGTCTGCAACCCGTCTCCCAGGGTCGAACAGTGGACATGCCTGGGCACATAGCGTCAACAACTAAGCCGTGCGCGGCGCGTTCCAAGAGGAAATCGCCATCCGACCGGCGTCATCCACATCGATAACGCCGTTAGCCTGACGCCGGAGAGCGTGGCTCAGTCGCGGGCCGCCGTCCAGGTGGTTCGTCCCTCGAGCGGATAGGCCGGGTCGGTATAGCCCGGCGTCGAGGGATGGCCCGCCGGCACCAGGCCGTCGACCAGGGCCTCGTCCTCGGGGGTGAAGCGGTAGGCCAGCGCCCCGGCGTAAGCCTGCCACTGCGCGAAGGTGCGGGGGCCGGCGATCACCGCCGTCACGGCGCGGTTGTTGAGCACCCAGGCCACCGCGAAGTCGATCACCGAGGCGCCCTTCGCCTCAGCATGGCGCTTGAACGCCTCGGCGATGCGCAGGCTCTCGGGCCGCCACTCGGTCTGCATCATGCGGGTGTCGCCGCGCCCGGCGCGGGTGCCCTCGGGCGGGGCCTCGCCGGGGCGGTACTTGGCGGTCAGCACCCCGCGGGCCAGCGGCGAGTAGGGCACGACGCCCAGGCCGTAATGGGCGCAGGCCGGCAGGTGCTCGACCTCCGGCATCCGGTTGAGGGCGTTGTAATAGGGCTGGCTCGCCGCCGGCCGGTCGATGCCGTGCTCGTCGCAGAGGCGGCAGATCTCGGCGACCCGCCAGGCGCGGTGGTTCGAGACCCCGAAATACCGCACCTTGCCGGCCCGGATCAGGTCGGCCATCGCCCGCACGGTCTCGGAGAGCGGGGTCTCGTGGTCCTCCTTATGGAGGTAGTACAGGTCGATCCGGTCGGTGTTCAGCCGCCGCAGGCTGGCCTCGCAGGCCTGGACGATGTGGGCGCGCGACAGGCCGCGGTCGTTCGGGCCAGGGCCCATCGCGTTCGCCACCTTGGTGGCGAGCACCCAGGCGTCGCGGTCGCGGGCGATGGCCCGGCCCACCACCTCCTCCGAGCGCCCCTCGGTATAGGCGTTCGCGGTGTCGATGAAGTTGATGCCCCGATCGCGGGCATCGGCCACGATGCGCGCGGCCTCGTCGTCGGGGGTCGGCCCGCCGAACATCATGGTGCCGAGGCAGAGTTGTGAGACCTTAAGGCCGGATCGGCCGAGCGTGCGGTACTCCACGGGCGTTCCTCTCCTGATGACGGCCCTCGCCACGGCGACGGCCGTTGTCCCGATGATGGCGTTTGCGTGACCGTGGCGGCGCGTCCGCACCGGCCGGCCTGCACGTTGTGGATGCCGGGGTTTTCCCCTTCTTCACCCCGTTCGGCAAGCTCGCGTTAAGCACGGAATCGCGAAGATCCCGCCCATGATCATCGCAGCCCTCTCCCTCGCCTTCTGCGCCGCCGGCGCCCTCATCCTGGCTCTCGGGGCCGTCGTCACG
This sequence comes from Methylobacterium terricola, assembly GCF_006151805.1. GTDB lineage: Bacteria > Pseudomonadota > Alphaproteobacteria > Rhizobiales > Beijerinckiaceae > Methylobacterium > Methylobacterium terricola. The sequence goes on from NZ_VDDA01000034.1 coordinate 42,678, forward strand.
GTCGAGCCGCCGCGGGACCACCCGCACGGGGCCGGCCTGCTCTGACGCGCCCGAGGACAGTACGCCCGAGGCGCGCGGCATGCCCGCCGCGCTGCCGCGCTTCCTCCTCGTCTATGCCGCGCTCTATGCCGGCTACGGCCTGACCACGCCGTTCCTGCCCGCGCTGCTCAACCAGCGCGGGCTCTCGCCGACCGAGGTCGGGCTGGTGCTCGCCGCCGGCACCGGCATCCGCCTCGCCGCCGGTCCGTTCGCGGGCCTGATCGCCGACCGGCTCGCCGCCGGCCGGGGCGTGCTCGCGGTCTTCGCTGCCCTCTCGGCCTCGAGCGCCCTTCTCTATCTCGCCGGCCACGGCTTCGCCGGGCTGCTGCTGGCGGGCCTCGCCCATGCCGCCGCCACAGCCCCGCTGGCGCCGCTCGCCGATGCCCTGGCGCTGCCGGCCGCGGCGGCCTGCCGCTTCGCCTACGGCACCGTGCGCGGCGCCGGCTCGGCGGCCTTCATCGCCGGCACCCTGGCGGCCGGGCAGGCCGTGGCCCTCCTCGGGCTCTCGGCCCTGCCGGTGGCCGGCGCCCTCGCCTTCGCGGCGCTGGCGGGGGCGAGCCTGCGGCTGCCGACGGCCACGACGGGCGATGCCGGGACGCCGGCCACCGCCGGGGCCGGGATGCTGCTGCGCTCGCGCCCGTTCCTGCGCCTCGTTGCGGTCGCCGCCCTGGTGATCGGCAGCCACGCCGTCCACGACGCCTTCGCGGTGATCCGCTGGCGCGGGGCGGGCTTGGGCGCCATGACCGTGAGCCTGCTCTGGGCCGAGGCGGTGGCGGCGGAGGTGCTGGTCTTCCTCGTCCTCGGTCCGCCGCTCCTCGCCCGAATCGGCCCCGGCGGCGCCCTGGCGCTGGCGGCGGGCGCCGGCATCCTGCGCTGGTCGGCGGCGGCGCTCACCGTCGCCCTGCCGGCCCTCGTCGCCATCCAGGCCCTGCACGGGCTGACCTTCGCACTCCTGCATCTCGCGGCGATGCGGATCCTCGCGCGGACGGTGCCGCCCGGCCTCGCGGCGACAGCCCAGACCCTCTACGGCACCCTCGGCCTGGGGCTCGCCACCACGCTCGCGACGCTCGCGGCGGGCCCGCTCTACGATCGCCTCGGTGCGGGGGCGTTCTGGGTGATGGCGGCGGCCTGCGCGGCAGCCCTGCCGCTGGTGCGGGGCCTGGGCGGGCGAGAGCCGGACGAGCCGGGACCGGACGGGCGAGGACTGGATCGCGACACGGGCAGGTCCAGGGCCTCATAAGAACTAGTACGACCGGATCATTGTCATGGTACGCCGCGACGTGCCTTAAGCGCCGGTCACCGGAGACCGCGCGATGCCGTCGCTGATCATGAAAGACCCGGAGGCGGACGATCCGGAGCGGGCCTCAGCCCCGGCCCTGCCCGCCGGCATCCAGGCCCATCTCGGCGCGAGCCTGCGCGCCGCCTACGACGATGCGGCGTCGCCGCCCTGCGGGCGGCTGGAGGATCTCGTCGCCCGCCTCGTCGCGGCGCTCGCCGGCCTCGACGCCGCCCCCGCGGAAGCGTTCCGCCATGGCCTCATCGCGGAGGTGCCGCGGCTGCGGCGCCGGGCCCTGACCCTGTGCAACAACCACGCCCGCGCCGACGACCTGGTGCAGGAGACCCTGCTGAAGGCCTTGGCGGCGCAGGACCGGTTCACGCCCGGCACGCATCTCTCGGCCTGGCTCTACACCATCCTGCGCAACTGCTTCTATTCCGAGTACCAGAAGCGGGCGCGCGAGGTCGGCGACCCCGACGGGCTGTTCGCCGCGAGCCTCGTCTCCCTGCCGGCCCAGGACGGCAATCTCGACCTGCGCGACGTGCAATCCGCCCTCGATCGCCTGGTGCCGGATCAGCGTGAGGCGCTGCTGCTCTCGGCCGTCCACGACCTCTCCTACGAGGATATCGCGATGGCGATGGAGTGCCGGGTCGGCACCGTCAAGAGCCGGATCAACCGCGCCCGGGCGCGGCTGGCGGAAATGCTGGGCTGAGGATCCTTCAGCGCCCGCAACCGACGCAGATGCCGCTGTCGATCCGGTCGTCGGTGCGCTCCATGCGCGTACGGTCGTCGATGCGGCGCTCGATTCGCGCGTCGGGCTGGCCCGGACGCGGCATGACTTGGCCGACCGAGCTGGTGTTCGGCGCCGTGATGGTGGAGCGCGGCCCGCCGCCGGTCCCGGTCTGGTCGGGCAGAGGCTGGGCGTGGGCCCGGATCGAGGCGAGGCCGCCGGCTGAAACGAGCGCACCGAGGAGGAGCGCGCGGGTGAGCGAACGCGATGCGGGCATGCTGGGCTCCTGTCGCAGGAGGATGAGCGTCGCGGCCCGAGGCGGGGCCGTGCGCAGGGTCCAACGCGGCAGGGGAGCGGCCGTTGCGCCGCTCCGGAAACCGGCCCTCGATCCCTCAGCTGCGCCGGTGCGTGTCGGGCAGGTCGCGCTGGTCGGGGTGGTGACCGAACACGCCGACGGCGACCAGGACGACGATGAGCCCGAGGGCGGCCAGGAACACCTGCATGACGACTCCTTCGCACGAGGACGGGCCGGGACCGGACCCCGCGCGCTCCCTATCAAGATCCGCGCCACCTTCTGGCGGGTGGCGATAACCGCCGTCCCATGACAGCCGGACGACGCCGGCGGGACGACAGATCGCCCAATCTGCATGCCGAGGAGACGGATTGCCAAGGATTTCATCCGCCGGCCGGTTTCGCCCGTGGGTCCGCGGCCGGTCCGCCACGGTCGCGCGCACGCGCCGCAGCGGCCCGAGGGGAACGCCGGTCCGGTCCTGCCGTTGCCCCGGTCCGATTCCCGACCGGACAGACCCATGACGCGCCCCATGCCGATCCGCACCTCCCTCCTCGCCCTCGCGCTCGTTGCCGGCACTGCGACCTTCGCCGCCGCCCAGGGCATCAACAACGGCTCGGGCGTCGCCGCGCCGTCGAGCGGCAATACCGGCTCCGGCATGTCGAGCCAGCCTCCAGGCACCGGCATCGGCGGCAACAACCCCGGCAGCATGGGCTCGACGGGCTCGCAGGGATCGAGCGGCGGCAACATGGGCGCGGGCCCCACCGTGCAGCGCGACGGCCCGACGGGCAGCGGCGCCCCTGGCACCGGCCCCGGCTCGCAGAAGAACGGCACCGCCCGCTGAGACCGGGGCACCGGGATCCCGGCGCCGACACCTCGCGCGCACGTCGCATTTGTCAGCGCCGGCCCCGGCCCCTACGAGACGAGGCGATCGCACTCGCCAGGATCCTTCCATGCGCATCACCGCCATCCGCGACATCGTCGCGCCGATCAAGTCGGACATCGCCAACGCCTGGATCGACTTCTCGACCATGACGGCGAGCGTGGTCGCGGTGGTGACCGATCAGGTGGTCGACGGCCGCCCGGTCGTCGGTTTCGGCTTCAACTCGAACGGCCGCTACGCGCCGCAAGGGCTGTTGCGCGAGCGCTTCATCCCGCGCCTGCTCGCCGCCGCCCCGGACGATCTCCAGGGCGAGGACGGCCTGATCGACCCCCACCGGGCCTGGGCGGCGATGATGCGCAACGAGAAGCCCGGCGGCCACGGCGAACGCTCGGTGGCGGTCGGCGTCCTCGACATGGCGCTCTGGGACGCGCTCGCGAAGGCCAAGGGCGTGCCGCTCTGGCGGCTCCTCGCCGACCGCTACCGCGGCGGGGAGGCCGACCCGACCGCCTGGGTCTATGCCGCCGGCGGCTACTATTATCCGGGCAAGGGCCTCGACGCGCTCAAGGACGAGATGCGCTCCTACCTCGACCGCGGCTACAGCACCGTGAAGATGAAGGTCGGGCTGGTGCCGCTCGCGGAGGACGTGGCGCGGATCGAGGCGGTGCTGGGGGTGCTGGGCGGCGACGGCGGCCGGCTCTGCGTCGACGTCAACGGCCGCTTCACCCTGGAGGAGGCGATCCGCTTCGGCCGGGCGGTCGCCCCGTTCGGCCTGCGCTGGTACGAGGAGCCGGTCGATCCCCTCGACTACCTGGCGCATGCGGCGCTCGCCACGACCTATGACGGCGTGCTCGCCACCGGCGAGAACCTGTTCTCGCATCAGGACGCCCGCAACCTGATCCGCCACGGCGGCTTAAGGCCGGACCGGGACATCCTCCAGTTCGACCCCGCCCTGTCCTACGGGCTGGTCGAGTACCTGCGCACCCTCGAGGTCTTGCGCGCCCATGGCTGGTCGCCGCGCCGCTGCGTGCCCCATGGCGGCCACCAGTTTGCCCTCAACATCGCGGTGGGCCTGGGTCTCGGCGGCAACGAGAGCTACCCGGACGTCTTCGCCCCCTTCGGCGGCTTCGCCGATGCGGTGCCGGTGCGGGACAGCCGGGTCGCGATGCCGGACGTGCCCGGCATCGGCTTCGAGGTAAAGAGCGCGCTCTACGCGGTGATGAGGCCGCTGGAGCGCGGGTGAGGCCTCGCAGCACGCCGCTGCCGGAACGCCCCGAAGACGAGTGAGCCCCTCTCAGAGCCTGTTTGACTGATTGAGCCAGTCGCGCGTTGTCGTTGGCAGGAGGAGCCGATGTGGACGCAGGCGGATCGCGATCTCTACAAGGACGACGGCCGTCGCTATCCGAGTGACCTGACGGA
>NZ_VDDA01000035.1 GCF_006151805.1 Methylobacterium terricola
GCGCCTCGGCCTCCCGGCGGGCGGCCTCGAGGCGGGCGCTCAGGTCCTCGGGCTCGTCGAGGGCGGCCAGCGCCTCGTCCGCCGCCTCGGCCCGGGCCGCCGCCTCCTCGGCATCCGCGGCGATCCGCCCCTGGGCCTCGGCCAGAGCCGCGCGGCGGGCAGCGGCCTCGGCCTCCCGGCGCTCGGCGTGGTTCAGGTTCTCGCGGGCGCCATCGAGGGTGCGGCGGGCGAGGCGGGCGCCGTCGAGGGCCCGCAGCTCCGCCGCCGCCGCATCCTGTGCCCGGGCCTGGAGGGCGTCGTGGGTCTCGCGCGCGGTCTCGGCTTGGCTCCGGGCGAGGGCCGCGGCCTCGTGCAGCGTCTCCAGCCGGTTGCGCTCGGAGAGCCGCCGCGCCGCCGGCCGCGGCGCTTCCGCCGCGGCGGTGAGGCCATCCCAGCGAAAGAGATCGCCGCGTTTCGTCACGAGGCGCTGGCCCGGATGCAGCCGGCCGCGCAGGGCGGGCGCATCCCCCGGTTCGACGATCCCGACCTGGTGCAGGCGGCGGGCGAGGGCGGAGGGGCCGGTGACGCACTCCACGAGCGGCCGGGCGCCCGTCGGCAGGGCCGGATCGGTGCCGGGATCGGGGAGCGAGGCCCAGTGGGTCGGCGCCTCCGGGTCGGTCGCGGCGTCGAGATCGTCGCCGAGGGCCGCGGCCAAGGCGGCCTCGTAGCCCGGCGCAACCGTCACGGCGTCGAGGACCGGCGGGAAGCGCGTCTCCGCCACCGGCGCCACCAGGCGGGCGAGGGTACGGGCCTCGGTATCGAGCCGCGCCGCCTCGCGCTCCGCCGCCGCCAGGACTGGTCGTCCCCGCGCCTCGGCGTCGCGGGCCTCGGCCACGGCGTCGCGGGCCGCGACTGCGGCCTCCTCGGCGCTCTCGGCCGCCTCCTTGGCCTCGTCGTAGGCCTCGCGTAGCGCCGCGAGCCGCTCGGACTCGGCCTCGCCGGCGGCTGCGGCCTCGCGGGCGAGACGGGCCTGTTCGGCGGCGAGACGCCCGGCCCGGGCGCGTTCGTCGGCGGCCGCGCGGATCAGGGCGCTGCGCCGCGCCGCGTGCTCGGCCTGGGTGGATTGCGCGGTGGAGAGCGCCGCCTCGGCGACCGCGAGGCGCGCATTGGCCGCGGCGGCAAGCGCGTCCGCCTCCTCCCGCGCCGCCCGTCCGTCGTCGGCGTCGCGCAGGGCCGCCGCCTCGCCATCGAGGCGGTCCAGGGTGGTGCGCGCGTCGTCCCGGGAGGCGGCCTCGCGGGTGAGGTCGCGGCGCAGGTCGGCGATCCGGCGGCCGAGGTCGCGCAGGCGCTCGGCGCTGCGGCGCTCCTGTGCCTCCAGCTGCGCCGCCGCGAGGGTCAGGCGCTGCAACTCCTCCGCCGCAGCGCCTTCCGCCTCGCGCAGGCGCGGCAGGGCGGCGGCGGCCAACCCTTGCGCGGTCGCGGATTCCACTTGCTCGGCTTGCGCCGCCGCCAGCCGGTCGAGGGCCTGGGCGAGCGCTCCTTGCGCCGCCATCGCCTCGCGACGGGCATTCGTGTGGCCGATGAGGAGCAGCAGCGCCTCGTGCCGGCGGATCTCGGCGGCGATCGCCCGGTAGCGCTGGGCCGAGCGCGCCTGGCGGCGCAGCGAATCGACCCCGGCGGTGATCGCCGTCAGCACGTCCTCGACCCGGGCGAGGTTGTCCTCCGCCGCCCGCAGGCGCAATTCGGCCTCGTGCCGGCGGGCATGCAGGCCGCCGATGCCGGCGGCATCCTCCAGGATGCGGCGGCGCGCCTGGGGTTTGGCCGCGATCAGCTCCGCCACCTGGCCCTGGCGCACCATGGCGGGGGAGCGCGCGCCGGTCGCGGCATCGGCGAACATCAGCTGGACGTCGCGGGCCCGGACCTCGCGGCCGTTGACCCGGTAGGTCGAGCCGGCGCCCCGGTCGATGCGGCGCGAGACTTCGAGCAGGTCGGCGGCGTTGAAGGCGGCGGGCGCGGTGCGGGCGCTGTTGTCGAGCGCCAGCGTCACCTCGGCGTGGCTGCGCCCGGCCCGCCCGCCGGAGCCGGAGAAGATCACGTCGTCCATGCCGGACGCCCGCATGCTCTTGTGCGAGCTCTCCCCCATCACCCAGCGCAGGGCCTCGACGAGGTTCGACTTGCCGCAGCCGTTCGGCCCGATCACCCCGGTCAGGCCGGGCTCGATCAGGAACTCGCTCGGCTCGACGAAGGTCTTGAAGCCGACGATGCGCAGGCGCGTGAATTTCATGGGGCTCCGACGAGCCGGTGACCGCTCACGGCGCCGTCAGGGGCGTCAGGATGCTCTCCAGCGCCGCGATCGACACCTCGCCCTCGTGCCGCTTGCCGTTGATGAATAGGGTCGGCGTGGAATGCACCTGGAAGACGGTCTCGGCCCGTTGCTGGGAAGCGTTGAATGCGGCGTAGAGCGTCTGGTCCCTCAAGGCCGCTTCGAACGTCTCCTTCGAGAAACCGGCCTGGCGCATCATCTGCGCGAGCGCGTCGAGGGGCTTTTGCACGAAGGCCCAATGGGCTTGCTGGTCGAACAGGAGGTCGGTGATGGGATAGTAGCGCGCGGCATCGTCCGCCCGGGCCAGCATGAAGCCGGCCGTATCGAGCGGGTTGAGCGCGAAGGCTCTCAGGACGAACCGGACCTTGCCGGTCTCGACCCAGCGCTGCTTGAGTGCCGGCCACGTGTCCCGGTGGAAGGCGGCGCAATGCGGGCAGGTCACCGCCGCATACTCGATGATCGTCGCCTTGGCGTCCGCCGGCCCGAGCCAGATGTCCCGGAGCGGGCCGGGATCGAGGAGCCCGGCGGCCTGTGCGCTCTGGGCGAGGGCGGCGCCGGCGAGGGCCGGCATCGCCAGAGCGGCGCCGGTCATCGTCAGGGCATCTCGGCGGCTGAGCATGGCGGACGTCCTCGCCTTTCGAACATCCGGCCCCGTGCGGCCGCGATCGCGTGCGGACTCGGTCATCGCGTCCACCGGGCTGCGGACGCCCGAACCTCACGCCCCCAACTCACGCCCCGACGATCGGCTTGATCACCTTCTCCATGCCTTCGATCGTCATCTCGCCCTGGTATTTCTGGCCGTTGATGAAGAAGGTCGGCGTGGCGTTGACCTTGAAGGTCGTCATCGCCTTTTCCTTCACGGCGTTGACCGCGTCGTAGAGCTTCTGATCCTTCAGGGTCGCCTCGAACTTCTCCTTCGAGAAGCCGGCCTGGCGCATCATCTGCTCGAGGGCGTCGAGGGGCTTCGGCACGAAGGCCCAGTTCTGCTGCTGGTCGAACAGCATGTCGGTGATCGGGTAGTAGCGCGCCGCGTTGTCGGCCCGGGCCAGCATGAAGGCGGCCGTCGCGAGCGGATCGAGGGGGAACTCGCGCAGGGTGAAGCGGACCTTGCCGGTATCGACCCAGCGCTCCTTCAGCGCCGGCCAGGTGGTCTTGTGGAAGGCGGCGCAGTGCGAGCAGGTCATCGAGGCGTACTCGATGATGGTGCAGCGGGCGTTGTCCGGCCCGAGCCAGACGTCCCCGAGGGGGCCGGGCTGCATCAGGCCGTCGACCACCGGGCCTTGCGCCAGAGCGTGGAACGGCAGGGCCGGGGCGAGCAGGGCCGCGCCGAGGGCCGAGCCGGTGAGTGTCAGGGCCTCGCGACGGGTGAGCATGGCAGGCGTCCTCGTAAGGCGGGTGCGGGAGGGTCCGCGGTCGTCAGTGCGGTAGAATCCCGGCCGCCTCGTGGCAAGCCGCCGCCGCATCAACAGCCCGCGACGGTTGCTCCCTGTGTGCCGTCGCGTGCCGCGACGGCGTCCGGCCCATGCGTGCCGACGCCCGGTCGGGCTTGCGGCGGGCTGCACGCCCGCCGACGACGCGGCTCAGCGCGTATGCTGCGCGCCCAGCACCGCGAGGCCGAGGCGGTCGAGGGCGTCGCGCAGCGCGGCCTCGCTCACGGTGGAGACGGCGAGCGCGACCTCGCCGCGGCGCACCGGATCGAGGGGCGGGGGGGCGGCCTTCCGGCGCTGGGCCTGGGCGACCCGGTCCTGGCGCATGCGGATCTTGCCGACGCAGGCCCAGCCGTAATGGCGGTTGATGCGCTCGATCACCAGCGGGCCGAGATGCTGGAGCTCGAGGGCGAAGGCGCCCTCGACCCGCACCGTCAGGGTGCCGGGCTCCGGCCGCTCGCGGGTGCTGCCGCGCTTGCGCGGCCATTCGAGCTTCTCGGGCTGGCAGGCCCGGGCCAGCCGCTCGCCGACGATCTCGGCCCAGGAGGCCAGGATGTCGGTCGAGGCGAAGCCCTGCGCCGCGAAGACGGGGCCGAGGGACCGCTCGATCAGCTCGCTCAAGGGTTTGGGCCGCGCCATCGCCCGTCCATCCTGGTGGTCGCCGTGTCCGGCGTGAAGCCTCGACCGATAGAGCTTTCGCGTGAGGGAATACTTAACCCTCGGGTCCGCGGGGACCAGCCTGGTCCCGCGAAGCGATGCCGGTGCGCCACCCCGAAATCCCGCTCCCGCCGCCGCGGAAAACCGGGTAAGGCGGACCGCATGGTAGCGCCCGCCGCGTCGCACTCAAGGCCGGATGCCGCCGACCTCCTGGTCTGGTACGACCGCCATCGCCGCGCGCTGCCCTGGCGCGCGCTGCCCGGCGTCGCGCCCGATCCGTACCGGGTCTGGCTGTCCGAGATCATGCTGCAGCAGACCACCGTCGCTGCGGTGAAGCCGTATTTCGCCCGTTTCCTGGAGCGCTTCCCGACCGTCGAGGTCCTGGCGGCGGCGCCGGAGGAGGCGGTGATGGGCGCCTGGGCCGGCCTCGGCTACTATTCCCGCGCTCGCAACCTGCATGCCTGCGCGAAGGCGGTGGCGGCGGCCGGCGCTTTCCCCGACACGGTCGAGGGCCTGAGGAAACTGCCGGGCATCGGCGCCTACACGGCGGGCGCCATCGCGGCGATCGCCTTCGACCGGCCGGCGGCGGCGGTGGACGGCAATGTCGAGCGGGTGGTGTCGCGCCTCTACGCGATCGAGACCCCGATCCCGGCGTCGCGCCCCGAGATCCGCCGCCTCGCGGAGAGCCTGGTGCCGGCGTCGCGCCCCGGCGACTTCGCGCAGGCCGTGATGGATCTCGGCGCGACGCTCTGCACCCCGAAACGGCCGGCCTGCGCCCTGTGCCCCTGGATGCAGCCCTGCCGCGCCCGGGCCGAGGGGCTGCAGGAGACCTTTCCGCGCAAGGTGAAGAAGGTGGCCGGCGCGCTCCGCCGCGGCGCCGCCTTCGTGGTGCTGCGGGCCGGGGACGACGCGGTGCTGCTGCGCACCCGCCCGCCGGAGGGCCTGCTCGGGTCGATGGCCGAGCCGCCGACGAGCGAGTGGCGGGCCGATTACGACCCGGCCCAGGCGCTCCTCGACGCCCCCCTCGACGCACGCTGGAAGCGGCTGCCCGGCCTCGTGCGCCACGTCTTCACGCATTTCCCGCTCGAACTGACCGTTTTCCTCGCCCGCGTCGGTGCCGGCACCCCGGCGCCGGAGGGGATGCGCTTCACCCCGCGCGCCGCCCTCGACGCCGAGCCGCTGCCCGGCGCGATGAAGAAGGTGCTGGCCCACGCCCTCGAGCAGAAGCTGGCGGCGCCTCCGCCCGCGCCGAAGCCCCCGCCGGAACCGGATCTCGCGACGCCGCCGGAGCCCGAGGCGCCGCCGCGGCGGGCGCCGCTGCCGAAGGTGCTGTCGCGGCGCCCGGCCTCGGCCGCCCCGGTGGTCAAGGCGCGGGGGCGGCCGAAGGGGAGTTGAGGGGCTGTCAGGCCCCGGCCGCCAGCCAGCGCTTGAAGCGCCGGGCGACGTCGTTGGCGGCGCGGTCGTACAGGTCGTCCATGCCGCCGGCGGTCAGCGCCCCGTCGATGACGCCGCCGAGCACGCCCTGTCCGGTGGCTGCCCTGGTCGCCCGAATAGGCGGTGAGGACCGCGCCGGTGCGGGCGTCGAGGATCTCGATGGGGGCGCGGAGCGTCGGCGAGCCGACGTCGATGACGTCGCGCACCGCGAAGGGGATGTCGGCCGCGATCAGGGTCGCCCCGATGCGGGCTGGGCGCGTCCCCTGGGCCGGCAGGGCCAGCGCCCGCTCGGCCGCCGCCTCGAGGCGCTGCCCCGCCATGCCTCGGAGGTAGGCGGCCGCCTCCGGCATCTGCAGCAGGGGTCGGATCGGGCAAAGACGTGTTCCGCGTGTGTCGATCGCCGAAGCGCCCGTGGCCGAGAGGCCACAGGCGCGTCTCGGCCACGGGGAACGGTGGTCAGGCGGCCGAACCCATCCCGGCCCGCATCGTGCCGCGGAAGTCGTCGATGCAGACCAGCCGCCCGCCGCGCTCGGCGTGCCAGAAGGTCCAGCCGTTGCAGGCCGGGAGGCCCTGGACCAGGGCGCCGATCTTGTGGATCGAGCCCGAGGCGGGGCCGACCCCGAGCGTGCCATCGGGGCGCACCAGGGCCTTGTGGCGGCGCCGCTCGTCGGTGAGCGTCTCGCCGGCCCGGACGTGGCCGGCTTCCAGCAGGCTCAGGAACGGCACCCGCGGCTCGGCACGCTTCGCCGGTGCCGTGAGAAGGGCGGCACGCGACAGGGGCTCGATGCCGGCGATGCGCTCGCGCGCCGCCGCGGCATAGGCCGGCTCCTGCTCGATGCCGATGAAGTGCCGGCCGAGGCGCTTGGCGACCGCGCCGGTGGTGCCGGTGCCGAAGAACGGGTCGAGCACCACGTCGCCGGGATTGGACGACGACAGGATGGTGCGGGCGAGCAACGCCTCGGGCTTCTGGGTCGGGTGCAGCTTGCGACCGTCGTCGCCCTTCAGGCGCTCGTCGCCGGTGCAGAGCGGGATGAACCAGTCCGAGCGCATCTGAAGGTCGTCGTTGCCGCCCTTCAGCGCCTCGTAATGGAAGGTGTAGCCCTTCTGCTCGCTGCGCGAGGCCCAGATCAGGGTCTCGTGGGCGTTGGTGAACCGCTTGCCGCGGAAGTTCGGCATCGGGTTGGCCTTGCGCCACACGATGTCGTTCAGGATCCAGAAACCAAGATCCTGCAACGCGCTCCCGACGCGGAAGATGTTATGGTACGACCCGATCACCCAGAGGGTGGCGGTCGGCTTCATCACCCGGCGGCAGGCGGCGAGCCAAGCGCGGGTGAAGGTGTCGTAGGCCTCGAAGCTGGCGAACTGGTCCCAGTCGTCGTCGACGGCGTCGACGGTGCTCTGGTCCGGGCGCAGCAGGGCGCCGGTCCCGAGCTGGAGATTGTAGGGTGGATCCGCGAAGACCAGGTCGACGCTGGCCGGCGGGAGCCGCTCGAGGGCGGTGAGGCAATCCCCGAGGATGACCTCGTCCAGGGGAAGACGCTGTGCGGGGGTAACGAGACCCATCCGCGGCGCCGACACCACTCGCCCGGTACGCGAGACTTGATTCCGGGCGGCGGCGCCGGCGACCGCGGTACGCGGGGAAGCCATGGCAAACACCGGTTACGCGACTGACACCCAGACATTGCCGCGGCTACGGTAAAGGTGAGGTTGCCAACTGGCACAAATTGCGTCTCGAAATGGGGCTGCACTTCTTGCCGGGTGGGTAGATCGACCGAATAATTCGTTAATGAATGGCTACGAACAGCGAGCGCGACGGGCGTTGATCGTTCGCTGCCGGCCATGCCGGCCGCCATCCCCTGACATCGATGGAGGGCGCACCCGCCTGCCCTCTCTCCGCCTGCGGCAGAGCAGTCGCAGGAAAAGAATGGGGCGGGTCCTCTCCTGTCCCCCGCGGGAGGGGCGTGGACTGCGCTCCCGTCCAGGCATGCAGCGAGGTGTCAGCCCCGGATGAGGGAGTGTTGTCAAAGGAGCCTCGTCCGGCCCCACCCCCTCACCCACGCTCCGGCTTCGCCTGCGCTCCCTTCATTGGCGACGAGGTCGGTGAAATCCTCTCCCGGCCCGCGGGGAGAGGAGAGGACCCCCGCCACTCTCGTCCCCGACCCCGCCCTGCCGCGCGCGGCGCAGCGGCCCGTGCCGCACACGCCGAGCCGTTAACGCGCCCGCACGCACCGGTCCGGCTCGGCGTCGCCGCCCCCGCCGCCGCATCTCGCGAATGCTGAAAACCCCGAATGCAGCCGTTCATGCCTGCAAGTCACCAATCAGTGTTCGCGCTGCGTGACAACTTGTAAGATCAATCCTTAACGTCCTGCAAGATATCGGACAGGATTGCGGCATGACCGGCCGCAAATCGGGCGGTCATATTTTCGTCCTGTTTGGTCTCGATTGGCAGCGCCGTCAGCAACCACCAAGGACAGTGGAATGAACAGCGCCAAGCCTGTGCGTCGGTCGATCGCGGCTCCCCTCTCGGCTCCGATGTCGGTTCTCCTGGGCGGGCTCGCCCTGGCCGGATTCGGGGCCCTCGCGACGGCGTCGACGGCGCAGGCTCAGAGCGGCAAGGCGTCCTGGTACGCGTCGGGCCACCGCACCGCGAGCGGCGAGCGCTTCAACCCCAACGGTCTCACCGCGGCGCATCGCAGCCTGCCCTTCGGCACGCGGGTGCTGGTGACCAACCAGTCGAACGGCCGCTCGGTGGTGGTGCGGATCAACGACCGCGGGCCGTTCGCGCATGGCCGCATCATCGACCTCGCCCGCGGGGCCGGGAAGGCGATCGGCATGAACGGCGTCGCCCGCGTCGCCGTGGCGGTGGTGGACTGATCGGCCGGAGCGGCGTTGCCGTCGGGCCGGGCCTCCCCACATCAGGCTCATCGTGCGAGCGGAGCGTGATGATGGCAAAGCCCCTGGTTGTCGTGATTCCCCATCAGCTCGGCCGGGCCGAGGCCCGTCGCCGGCTCGAGAACGGGATCGGCCAGGCCAAGGAGATGCTGCAGAAGGCGGGTCTCAGCATGGCCGACGCGACCTGGACCGGCGACCGGCTCTCGTTCCTCGTCGCCGCGATGAACCAGCGGGTCGACGGCGACATCGACGTCGAGGAGGACGCGGTGCGGGTCGAGGTGCGGATGCCGCTGCTCCTGTCGCTCTTCGCCCACAAGATCCAGCAGATCGTCAGCCAGAACGGCACCAAGCTGCTGACCAAGCAATAGCCCCGTCCGGCCGCAGGGGACGCTGCGGAACCGGGGCGGGGCGCCCCGGTTTGGGTTCGACAGAAGAGAGGAGCGCTCGATGTCGAATCCCGGACCGATCCCGGACCAGCCCTACGATCCCGTGCCGCCCGCCCCCGGCCCGGACACGCCGGATCCCGGCGGGCCCGACCTGCCGACCGAGGCCCCGGGGGACCGGCCGGTCGAGATCCCGGTGAACGATCCGGGCAATTCCCCGGCCATCACCCCTGATCCGTCGCCGACCGGCCCCGCCAACCCGACGATGTAGCGGCGGCGAGGGCACCGCCCGATCCCCTCGCGATCGGGCGATGCCCCCTGTCCTCGAGCCCGAGCTAGCGCCCCGCGGCGTAGCCCTGCATGCCGCGGGGATTGGCGGCCGCCCGCAGACGCCGGCCGTCACGGCTCGCCGCGGTGAGCCGCCCCTCCGACCAGTCCGACCCGATCTCGACGACGTGGCCGCGCCGGCGCAGCTCGGCGATCGTGCCGGCGCTGATCCGGTTCTCCACCACCACGACCCCCGGCCGCGCGGTGCGGGGCCAGAACGACGACGGGAAATGCTCGGTGTGCCAGGCCGGCGCGTCGATCGCCGCCTGCAGGTTCATGCCGGCATGGACGTGGCGCAGGAAGAATTGTGGGATCCACTGGTCCTGCTGGTCGCCGCCCGGCGAGCCCCAGGCGAGGTAGGGCTGGCCATCGCGCAACGCCATCGTCGGCGACAGGGTCGAGCGCGGCCGCTTGCCCGGGGCCAGAGCGGCCGGATGCGCCTCGTCGAGCACGAACATCTGCGCCCGGGTGCCGAGGCAGAAGCCGAGCGCCGGGATCACCGGCGAGGATTGCAGCCAGCCGCCGGAGGGCGTCGCGGCGATCATGTTGCCGTGCCGGTCGATGATGTCGAAATGGACGGTGTCGCCCCGCACCACGCCCGCCCGGGCATCGTCCGGCGGTACCGTCGCCTCGATCTTGCCCACCGTCGGCTCGCCGGCGCCGGACGCGCCCACCGCCGTCCGGGCCCCGCTGCTGACCCGGGCATCCAGCGCCTTGCCGAAGCCGGGAATCGTGCCCGGCCGCTGCTCCAGCGAGGCGGTGTCGCCGACGAGCGTGCGGCGCTCGGCGTTGTAGGCGTCCGACAGCAGGGTCTCCACCGGCACGGCGACGAAGTCCGGGTCGCCGTAGAACGTGTCGCGGTCGGCGAAGGCGAGCTTGGCGCACTCGACCTGCAGGTGGATGAAGTCGGGTCCGGCCGGATCGAGACGATCGAGGTAGAAGCCCTTCAGCAGGGCGAGCTGCTGCAGGGTCGCCAGCCCCTGCGTCCAGGGCCCGGCCTTCAGCACCGTGTAGCGGCCGTACTCGTACCCGACCGGCGCCTCGACGCTCGCCTGCCAGGCCGCCATGTCGGCCCCAGTGAGGAGGCCGCGATGCGGCCGCCCCGTCACGTCCATCACCGGTTCGCCCCGGCAGAAGGCGTCGATCGCCTCCGCCACGAAGCCCTGCGACCAGATCCGGCGGGCGCGCTCGATCTCCTGCTCGCGCGTGCCGCCGGCGGCCTCGCGCACGATGCGGGCATAGGTCTCGGCCAGCACCGGATTGGTGAACAGGGTGCCGGGGGCGGGCACGCCGCCCTCCTTGAGGTAGGTCGCCGCCGAGCTCGGCCAGTGCTCGCGAAACAGCCCCTCGACGGTGGCGATGGTGGCCGAGACGCGCTCGACCAGCGGGAAGCCGTCGCGGGCATACCCGATCGCCGCCTCCAAGACGTCGGCGAGGCGCCAGGTGCCGTGGTCGCGCAGGATCAGCATGTAGGCGTCGAAGGTGCCCGGCACGCAGGGCGCCAGCAGCCCGGTGCCCGGCACGAGGTCGAGGCCGAGATCGTCGCGTAAGTGCGCGATGGTGGCGGCCCGCGGCGCCGGGCCCTGCCCGCACACCACCTGCGGGTGCCCGACCCGGACGTCATGCAGGATCACCGGCACGTCGCCGCCCGGCCCGTTGAGATGCGGCTCGACCACCTGCAGCACGAAGGCGGTGGCGACTCCGGCATCGAAGGCGTTGCCGCCCCGCTCCAGCACCCCCATGCCGACCGCGGTGGCGATCCAGTGGGTCGAGGCCACGACCCCGAAGGTGCCGTCGATCTCGGGGCGGGTGGTGAAGGGATCGGGGGTGACGAAGCTCATCGGAACTCCTTTTCGGGTGGGCCTGGCGCGAAGTCTCGCGCGCCGGAACCGCTATTCTAGGCTCTCACTCGCGGTGGGAACGATGCAATCTGTCGGGTCCGGCGATGCGCAGCCGCGCCTTGCCAGCCTTGGCGCCTACGGCATCGCCTCGCGCAGCACGGCATTCATCCGGGTCTGCCACCCGGGACCGCTCGCCTTCCAGCGCTCGACGACATCGGGGTCCAGGCGCAAGGTGACGAGCTTCTTGGCGTGCGCGACCGGAGGACGACCGCGTCCGCGGCGGATCAGGGTCGCACCCTGGTAGGTGTCGGCTGCCGCCAGGTCGGCCTCGGTGAGTTCCGGCAGCTCGTCGTATTCCTCGGGCGTGATGGTGTGGCCACCGACCTTGGCGAAGTCGGTCTTGCCGTAGGCATCAGGGGAAAAGGTGGGCGTAGCGGGCTTGCTCGCGCTCATTGCACCTCCTCATCGTGACGACGTGGCGGCCGTCGCCACGCGGCGTCCATCCGATCATCACCATGCGCCCGTTCAGATGTCCGATCGTGATGCTGCGAGGCTCGCCGTAATCGCGGCGGGCATCCGGCCATGTGTGGTGGAGGCCGGCGAACACGGCCTCGGCGGAGAGAAATCCAGGCCCCGCTCGCTCCGGGCACGGTCGCGCTTGGGCGGGTCGAAGGTGATGGCCATCTATTTATCGTAACTACGATAATTTAATGAGGCAGCGATGTCGAGGCCTCGATCCGTGATCTTCGCAAGCCTGATTCCATTCCTGGAGGAGGAGCGGAGTGAGGGACGCTCACGGAGTGGCGGTCGAGGGTGAGCGACACCCGCCCCGGGCTCGCCTTTCACCCTAGCCTGCCGTAATCCCCACCCCATGGCCGCTCCTCCGCTCCTCACCCTCCAGGGCATCGCGCTCACCTTCGGCGGCACGCCGCTGCTCACGGGGGCCGACCTGTCGCTCAGCCCCGGCGACCGCACCTGCCTCGTCGGCCGCAACGGCTCGGGCAAGTCGACCCTGCTCAAGGTCGCCGCCGGGCTGGTCGAGCCCGACAAGGGCGTGCGCTTCCTGCAGCCCGGCACGACCGTCCGTTACCTCGCGCAGGAGCCGGATTTCTCGGGGCATGCCACCACTCTGTCCTTCGTCGAGGCCGGGATGGGGCCGGGCGACGAGCTGTACCGGGCGCGCTACCTGCTCGAGAGCCTCGGCCTGACCGGCGAGGAGGATCCGAGCCAGCTCTCGGGCGGCGAATCGCGCCGCGCGGCTCTGGCCCAGGCGCTGGCGCCCGAGCCCGACATCCTGCTCCTCGACGAGCCGACCAACCACCTCGACCTGCCGGCGATCGAGTGGCTCGAGGCTGAGCTGAAGGGCAGCCGCTCGGCGCTCGTCCTCATCAGCCACGATCGGCGCTTCCTCGAGGCCCTGTCGCGCTCGACCGTCTGGCTCGACCGCGGCACGACGCGGCGGCTGGAGCAGGGCTTCTCCGCCTTCGAGGGCTGGCGCGACCAGGTGTTCGAGGAGGAGGAGCGCGACCGCCACAAGCTCGACCGCAAGATCGCGATGGAAGAGGACTGGCTGCGCTACGGCGTGACGGCGCGGCGCAAGCGCAACGTCAAGCGGCTCGCCGGCCTGCACGACCTGCGGCGCCAGGCCCGCGAGCATCGCGGCCCGGTCGGCGCCGCGACGCTGACGGTGAGCGAGACGGAGGCCTCCGGCGCCCTGGTGGTCGAGGCGCGCGACGCCGCGAAGGCTTACGGCGAGCGCCCGATCGTCCGCGACCTGTCCATGCGCATCGCGCGCCGCGACCGGCTCGGCATCGTCGGCGCCAACGGCACCGGCAAGACGACGCTGGTCAACCTCCTCACCGGGCGGCTCCCGCCCGATTCGGGCGAGGTGAAGGTCGGGGCCAACGTCACCCTCAACCTCCTCGACCAGCGCCGCAGCGCGCTGGACCCCGAGCGTACCGTCGCCGACGTGCTGACGGGGGGCGGCAGCGACAGCGTCCAGGTCGGCGGCCAGAGCCGGCACGTCATCGGCTACATGAAGGACTTCCTGTTCTCGCCCGAGCAGGCGCGCACGCCGGTGGGCGTTCTGTCGGGCGGCGAGCGCAACCGGCTGCTGCTGGCTCGCGCCCTCGCCGAGGCCGGCAACCTGCTGGTGCTCGACGAGCCGACCAACGACCTCGATCTCGAGACCCTCGACCTGCTGCAGGAGATGCTCGGCGACTATGCCGGCACCCTGATCCTGGTCAGCCACGACCGCGACTTCCTCGACCGTGTGGTCGATACGGTGCTGGTTTCGGAAGGGGAGGGGCGCTGGGTCGCCTATGCCGGCGGCTACAGCGACATGGTGGCCCAGCGCGGCATCGGCGTGCAGGCCCGCGGGGTGGTGCAGACCGGGCGCCACGATGCCAGGCAGGACGCCAAGGAGACGAAGGAGGCCGGCAAGCCCGCTTCCGCCCGCCCGGCCGCGAAGAAGCGCCTCGGCTTCAACGAGCAGCACGAGCTGAAGACCCTGCCGTCCCGGATCGCGGCGCTCGAGGGCAACCGGGGGAAGCTGCGCGCCGCCCTCGACGACCCGACCCTCTATGCCCGCGACCCCGCCCGCTTCGAGGCGATCTCCCGCACCCTGGCGACGACCGAGGCCGACCTCGCCGCGGCCGAGGAGCGCTGGCTCGCCCTCGAGATGCTGCGCGAAGAACTCGAGGGTTGATTCGGTATCACAACCTGTGGATGAATTGATCCGGCCGTTGCACCATGACGGCCGGTCAAGAGCGACGACAGGGAAACAGGCCGGAACATGAGTTGTCGCGTTCTAGGCCCCGGGTTTTAGCTGACCCGCGTAAGCTTTCGTGGCGTCCGTGCAACATTCCTGCCGAAACCCGGCGACTTGGCCGTTCCGGACGCGGATGTCAGTTGATCGCCGTTAGCGCCTCGCACATGGTGCCCCTGCACCGGGCACAACCCGGTGCAGCCCGGATGACATCCCTTCAGGGAGCGCCGGGCGCAAGGGGATAAGAGTGGCGTGGTTCGGCATTCGTCGGGACACAGTCGTTCACCCCCAGGGTCTCGAAACTTTGGAGGTCTCGATGAAGCTCGTGAAGAGCCTTCTGCTGGGTTCGGCCGCCGGCCTGACCGTTGTGGCTGGGGCGCAGGCTGCCGATCTGCCTATCAAGAAGGCAGCGCCTGTTGAATTCGTTCGTGTCTGCTCGGCCTATGGTGCCGGCTTCTTCTTCGTTCCGGGTACGGATACCTGCCTGCGCGTGTCGGGCCGCGCCCGCTTCGAGGCCGGCTATTCGCAGGGCTACCAGCGCGGTGGCAACAACGGCGACCTGATGGGTTACCGCGGCCTCGGCCGCCTCAACCTCGATGCCCGCACGCAGACCGCCTACGGCACGCTCCGCGCCTTCGTCCGCTTCGAGCTCGCCTCCCGCACCGGCGCCTACCTGAACTCGGGCACGCAGCAGCGCATCGCCAACGCCTTCCCGGCGCTCGGCGTCGACACGTTCGGCCGCGCCCAGCAATACGTGAACGTCGACAAGGCCTTCATCCAGTTCGCCGGCCTCACCGCCGGTCGCGCGGCCTCGTTCTACGACTTCTACGCCCACGACTTCGAGATCATCGGCACCTCGCTGGGCTCGGACGTCGCCTCGACCAACCTGCTCGCCTACACCGCCACCTTCGGCGACGGCTTCTCGGCGACGATCTCGGTCGAAGATCCGATCTTCCGCAAGAACCCGCTGTTCGGCACCGCCACCGCCGGCAACGCGGCGAGCCAGTTCGCGGTCTTCACCGCCGGCGCCTCCAACCTGACCCCGGTCATCGCCACCAACGCGGCCGGCGTGCCGGTCGGTGAGGCGTTCTACGACGTGCGCCAGACCTCGCGCATGCCCGACTTCGTCGGCGCCCTGCGCTACGACGCCGCCTGGGGCTCGGCCCAGCTCTCGGCCGCCGTGCACGAGCTGAACGCCCAGAACGCCTCGTCGGTCCTGACCTTCGGCGGCGCCACCATCGCGCCTGGCTCGGTCGTCACGCCGCGCGTCCAGACCGAGTACGGCTGGGCCGTGCAGGGTGGCGTGAAGTTCAACCTGCCCTTCATCGCTCCGGGCGACTCCCTGTACCTGCAGGGTTCGTACGGCGAGGGCGCCCAGATCTACACCGGCTACTCCCAGTACATCGGCACCTACACCGCCAGCGCCGGCAACACCCAGGGCTCGCCCTTCGCGGCGTACTTCACTGACGCTGCCGTCAACCCGCTGACCGGCAAGATGGAGCTGTCGACCAGCTGGACGGTGGTCGGATCGTACCTGCACTACTGGACGCCGGAAGTGCGGTCGGCGTTCATCGGCAGCTACGGCGAGATGACGTTCGGCAAGACGAGCCGCAACCTGCTCGGCGCGCTGAACTTCAATGGCCTCGGCAACCCGGTCAACAGCCCCGGCGCCTTCCTCTACAGCGCCGCCCTGCGTGACACCAGCCAGTTCGTCGCCGGTGCGAGCATCATCTGGTCGCCGGTCAAGGACCTCGATATCGGCGTCGAGGGTCTCTACAACCGCGTCGACCTGAAGGGCGGCCGCGTGGTCGACCAGAACAAGGCTCCGGGCCAGGTCGCGAGCGGCCTGAACGCCGCCGGCCTGCCGGTGAATGCCGCCGGCGCGGTCCTGCCGACCGCCAACTCGGCCGACACGTTCCAGGTCCGCATGCGCGTCCAGCGCGACTTCTAAGCCGTGGCGCGGTCCCTCCGGGGACCGCCGACGGAGGACGTCCTCGGGGTCCCGGCGCGAGCCGGGGCCCCTTTTTGCGCGGCGTGCGGCCGGCGGCCTGTCGCGCCTTGCTGATGCCGGAAACCGGCGCCAGGGTGGCGGACCCGCGCGTGATCCCCCCGCCGCGCGTCACCCCCGCGACGAGGTCCCTCGGTGGCGATTCGCTCGATCGGCTGGCTCGCCGGCCTTCCCCTCCTGGCCGGTGCCTGGGTTGCGGCGACGTCTTTCGCCGAGCCGCGGCTCGAAGCCGCCCTGGAGG
The DNA here is from genome assembly GCF_006151805.1 of Methylobacterium terricola. Lineage (GTDB taxonomy): Bacteria > Pseudomonadota > Alphaproteobacteria > Rhizobiales > Beijerinckiaceae > Methylobacterium > Methylobacterium terricola. The sequence continues at coordinate 16,280 of NZ_VDDA01000035.1, forward strand.
CGCCCGCCGAGGCCGTGGCGGCGGGCACCGGCCGCGACGGAGCCGAGCCGTGGCTGCGGGTCGAGGCACGGGGCCGCGACCTCGTGGCGAGCGGCGAGGCGCCGGCCGACGCCGCCCTCGCCGGCGCCCGCGCCGCCCTGTCCGGCCTTCCTGGCCACCGCCGGATCACCGACCGCCTCGGGCTCGTGGCGGAGGTCTCGCCCTTCACCTGGGCGGCGTTGCGCCGCTCGGCCGACCACCTCGACCTGATCGGCCATCGGCCGGCGGAAACCGGCCGCGCCGCCCTCGCCGATTCCCTCGGCGCCGGCCTGCCCGCCGGGATCTCGCTGCGCGACGCGGCGCGGGCCGCCCGCGGCGCGCCGGCGGCGTTCTCCGAGGCCGCCCGTTTCCTCGTCGGGGTGGTCCTGCACCTGAAGCCCGGCGCCACCGCGGCGATGAGCGGTCCCGTCCTGTCGGTCCGCGGCGAGGCGGCGAGCGTCGAGGCCTATGCCGGCCTCAAGGCGGACCTCGCCCGGCCGCCCGCCGGGTTCACGATCGGCGAGGTCGCGGTCGAGCCGGCCCTGGCCGCGCCCTTCACCTGGTCGGCGAGCCGCAGTCCGGACGGCATCCGCCTCGACGGCTACACCGTGTCGGAGGGCGACCGGGCGGCGATCCTGGCCGCCGCGCGGCTCCTCGCCGACGGCGCCCCGGTGATCGACACGATGCGCACCGCCCGCGGCCTGCCCGCCGGGATCGACGCCCGGGCGCTCACCGACCGGGCCTTCGCGGCCCTGGCGCTCTTGCGCGACGGCACCGTGTCCCTCGACGGGGCGACCCTGTCGCTCCGGGGGGCCGCCATCGACGCCCAGGCGGTGCGCGAGGCCGAGGCCGTGGCCGACGCCCTGCCGGCGGGCGTCTCCCGCGGGACGGTCGCCCTGACGGCGAGCCCGGTCTCGCCCTACATCGTCACGGTCCGGCGCGGGCCGGAGGCCTTCACGCTCACCGGCCACCTGCCGGATGCCGAGGCACGCTCCGCGCTCCGTGCCGCGCTGCGGCCCTACCTCTACGGCGAGCGGGTGATCGACCGCACCCGCCTCGCCGAAGGCGCGCCACCCGCCCTCGTCGAGGGCCTGGCCGCCGGGATCGGTGCGCTCGGCCAGCTCGCCGCGGGCGAGGTGACGGTGCGCGACCAGAACCTGCGCATCGCAGGCGAAGGACTTTATCCGGAAAGCGCCCGCCGCGTCGCCGCGGAGGCGGCGCGGATCGCCCCCGCCGGCTGGCGCACCGAGGTCGCGGTCGGGGACCGCGGCGCGGCGCCGCTGCGCGATCCGGCCTCCTGCCGCGATACCTTCGCGACGCTGGCGAACGAGTCGACCCTGCGCTTCGATCCCGGCAGCGCCGACCTCAAGCCCGCCTTCTACCCCGTCCTCGACGAGGTCGCGGGTCTCGCCCGCGCCTGCCCGCAGGCCCGGATCGAGGTCGCCGGCCACGACGACCCGCCCGGCTCCGCGCCGCCGCCGGCACCGAAGGAGCCGCCCGCGCCGAAGGACGTCTCCAAGGACGCCAATAAGGGCAAGGCGGCGCCGAAGCCCGGCAAGCCGGCGGCGAAACCCCCGACTACCCCGTCCTCCGAGAAGCCCGCCGAGGCGGCGTCGATGCCCGATCCGGGCCTGCCGCAGCGCCGGGCGGCGGCGATCGTCGATTATCTGGTCAAGGCCGGCATCCCGGCCGGGCGAATCGCCGCCGCGCCCGCCGACGCCCCCACCGACCGCCGGTCGGTCGCCTTCGCCCTGCGCTCCTGAGGGCCCTGCCGTGCTGCTCCTCGCTTCCGTCGCCTGGCCGGGCGTTCTGGCGGGCCTCCTGATCGGCGCCGGCACCGGCTGGTGGGCCGGCCTGCCCGCCGCCCGGGGACCGCGCCTCGCCGCCGCCCTGATCGCGCTCCTGGCGCTTGCCGCCGGGGCGGCGGCACTCGCCGGCCTCCTGCCCGGCTCCCTCGCGGTACCGGGGCGGGACGGCTTCCGGATCGAGATGGCGGCCGTGATGCTGGCGGCCTACCTCGCCGGCTGCGTTCTCGGGGCATTGCCACGGCGCGCGTGAGCCCACGGCCCGGGCCCCGGTGGGCCGGCTCGACGGTGTCGTTCGAGTGCAAGACAAGTTCGAGTGCAAGACAAGTTCGAGTGCAAGACAAGGCGCGGGCCGTCTCCTCTCCCTGCCTGCGGGGAGAGGAGGAACCCACGCCGCACCTGGATTGCGAACGGATCCGGCGGGAGCCCTGAACGGAAGCGGGCCGCCCCAGGGGGCCGCCCGGCAGGGCGTCAACGCTGCTGCTGTTGCGGCGGCTGGGCCTGCTGCTGCTGGATCAGCGGCGTGATGCGGCGCACGGTGACCCGACGGTTCTCCCGCGAGGGGCCTTGCGTGTTCACCTTCAGGTATTGCTCGCCGTAGCCCTGGGTCGTCAGGTTCTCCGGCGGCACTTTGAAGTCGCGGGTCAGCACCTCCGCCACCGACTGCGCGCGGCGGTCGGAGAGCGAGAGGTTGTCGATGTCGCTGCCGACCGCGTCGGTGTAGCCCTCGATCAGGAACACCTCCTGCGGGTTGTTCTGGATCGCCTGGTTGATCGCCGCCGCGATGGTGGCGAGGCGGCGAGCCTGGTCGGGTGTGACCTGCCACGATCCGGTGTCGAACGTGATGGTGTCGATGTCGACGCTGCGCATCCGGGCGCGCAGGGTCGGGCTGTAGCGCACCTGATCGAGGGTGTAGCGCCGCTCGATCGGGGCGACCGGCGGGGCGGTGAGCGCCTCGTAGATCGCGCCCTCGTCGGCCCGGTCCGCCTCGACCACGTAGCGGTCGCGGGGGATGCGGATGTCCGGCGGCGGCAGCACGACGACGTCCCGCTCGATCGACCGCGGCGGGCCGCCGTAGGAATTGTCGATCAGCACCACCTCGCGCCCGTCCGGCCCGCGGCGGTAGCGCCGCAGCAGCCGGCCGTCGTCGTCGACCACCGTGAAGACCTGGTAGCCGCCGGGGCGGTCGATGATCGTCACGGTGTCGCGGCCGCGGCGCTCGATCCGGGCGTCGCGGTCGAGCAGGCGGAAGCGCTCGGTCTCGTCGTGGCGCAGGAAGTAGCGGTCGTCGTCGCGCACGATCACCCGGCCCGGCTCGCGGATGATCAGGCGGCCGCCCTCGTTGTACTCGCGCCGGGCGCGGCGCACGTCCTCGTAGCTGCGCACGTCGATGTCGCCGCGGCGGAAGCCGCCCGGGACATAATCCGGGGCGTCGCGGCGATAGCCTCCGGGCAGGTCGCCGCGGTCGTCGAAGCCGCGCCGGTCGCCATCGCGCCGGTCGTCGCGACGGTCGAAGTCACGGCCATCCCGGCGGTCGAGATCGCGACGATCCTGGTCGCGCGGGTCGCGCCGGTCGATGCCACGCTCATCACGGTCGTCGGGCGCCGCGCCGCCGGGCACGAAGGGGCGGCCGGGCACGCCGGGCCTCTGGTTCGGCGGCAACGGTGCGCCGTTCGGGCCGGCGCCGGGAGCGTCGGGCCGATCCGGTCCGCGGTCGGGCCGGGCATCGCCGGGCGCCGGCGGCGGGGTCGGCCGGCCCGGGGCAGGGGGCTGGCCGGGAGCCGGTGCCTGACCGGGTCCGCGCGGACCGCCGGGCGCGTCGGGCCCGCGGCGCTCGTCGCGCGGATCGGGCCGCTCGTCGCGGCGGTCCGGACGGTCGGGACGGGCGTCCGGGACCGGGCGCTCGCGCGGGTCGGGCCGCCCGGCGGGACCGCGGTCCTGCGACGGCCCCGGCGGGCGGCCGGGCTCCTCGCCGCGCGGGGCGCGGGGCTCCGGACGCTCTTGCCGGTCTTGGCGCTCTTGCCGGTCCGGACGCTCCTGCCGGTCTTGGCGCTCTTGCCGGTCTTGGCGCTCCTGCCGGTCCTGGCGTTCCGGCCGCTGCTCCTGGCGCTCGCGCGGATCCGGCCGGTCGGGGCGACCCTGCGGGCCACGCTCTTGAGGGCCGCGGTCCGGCGCGTCGGGCCGCTCCTGACGCTGCCGCGGTTCCGGCCGCTCACGGGGCTCTTGCCGCTCGCGGGGTTCCTGCCGCTCGCGGGGCTCTTGCCGCGGCTCGGGCCGCTCGCGCTGTGGCTCGGGTCTCTCCTGACGGGGCTCCGGCCGCTCGCGCGGCTCGGGCCGGGGAGCGGCGCGCTCCGGCCGGGGCTCCGGACGTTCCTGGCGCGGCTCCGGACGTTCCTGCCGGGGCTCCGGCCGCTCGCGCGGACCACCCGGGCCACCCCGCTCACCACCCGGGCCACCCCGCTCACCGCCCGGGCCGCCGCGTTCGCCGCCAGGTCCACCGGGGCCGCCGCGCTCGCCGCCGGGCCCACCGGGTCCGCCCGGCCCGCCCTGGGCCAGTCGGATCACGTCGTCGCCTCGCGCCGCCACCTGGCTGGCAAGAAGGGGCTGGAGCAGCAGCGCCGGCAGGATCGTACCGGTCAGCAGCAGCGCGCGGGCAGAACGCATCAGGGGAACCTCTCGTCCGTCGTCGGTTCCTTCGAACCTCGTGACGGCGAGTTGGTTCCCCGAGGCGGTGCCCGCGGGTCAGCCGCCCGTGAGCGGCCGTCCGATCTCGTCGGGTCTGGCCCGGGCGCGACTTACGGCGTCGCGACCGGGGCGGCGCCGGGGGCCGAAACGGCGACGGCCGCGGCCTGCGGGCCGTCCGCCTTGGCGACGAGCGGCACCGGGATGAGGTTGGGGGCGATCACCCGGATGGCGGGGCGTTCCTCGGGCCCGGCCGGGCGGGCACCCTCGGCGGTCTCCTCCTCGACCCGGGTCGCGGCGGTGGCGGCGAGCGTCGCGGCGGCGCGGTCGGCGCGGCCGACCAGGGTCAGGCGCACCTTCGGCCGCGACATCGCCTCGGCCTGGGCCGGGGTGACGAAGATGTCGCCCTTGTGGCGCACCAGCATGCTCTCGGCCTTGACCAGCGCCTGGGCCCAGGTCTGCGTGCCCTTGCACGAGCAGTTCGGCACGAAGGTCTTCTGGAACTTGAAGGCGTTCGGCAGGGCCGAGTAGGCGCGCTTCGACTGGATCGCGGCGGCCTGGGTCAGGCCGCTGTCGGTGGGCGGCATCGAGTAGGCGGCGGCCTCGGCCCCGGGGCAGAGCGCCTGGCACATCTCGTCGGCGCCCTCGCGGCCGTCGGGCAGGTTCGGCATCGGGAAGTAGGCGCCGTCGCACATCCGCACGCAGATCACCTGCGAGCCGCCGCGGCCGAAGCCGTCGGCCGGTTTCGGCTGGGCTGCGGCGGCGCTCTGCAGGCCGGTGCAGGCGTCCTTCACGGCGGCGATGAGCTGCCCGCGGCGGGCATCCGAGATCTCGCGGGCCCCGGCGCCATAGCCGGCATTGAGGGCGCGAATGCGCTGCTCGACCTGGGCGCATTGCGGCGGCCGCATGTCGAAGAACAGGAAGCGCCCGCCCTCGCAGCCGATCGACTGGCGATAGGCGACGAGCTGCTGGATCTCCTCGATCTGGCCGCGGTTGGACTCCCGCTGCAGGCCGGCGAGCTCGGCGCGATAGCGCTGGCAGGCCGCGGCATTGGGCTCGGCCAGGGCAGCCTGGCACAAGGAAAGGGTCGCAAGGACGCCGGCAAGGAGCCGGACCGTGTAGCGGAGCAGCGGCATGGCGTTCGGGGGACCGACCGGTATGCGGGGACGACCGCCCACGAGGGCGGCGGACGAGAACGAGCTGCCCCGCGCGCGGATGCGCAAAGCGTGGCTGGACGGGACGGGTCCGTTCTAGCCGCCCTCGCCGCCGCGCGACAGCCTCCCTACATACGTTAAGCTCGTTTGCGGAAAGGTTGACGCGATGGTGTGGCGGCGGGGTCTCAGGGCTGTTTGCGCGGCGGCGTGTCTCGGGCTCGCCTCCGGTGCGGCGCTCGGGCAGGAGCCGGACCGGATCTTCGACAAGTCCACGGTGTGGCGGCCGCTCACCCCCAACGACAAGCTCGTGGTCTACGGCATCGACGACCCGGACGTGGCCGGCGTCGCCTGCCACTACACCCAGCCCGAAAAGGGCGGCATCAAGGGCACGCTCGGCCTTGCCGAGGAGGTCTCGGACATCTCGCTCTCCTGCCGCCAGGTCGGGCCGGTCAAATTCAAGGACAAGATCAAGCAGGGCGAGGTCGTGTTCAGCGAGCGGCGCTCGCTGATCTTCAAGAGCATGCAGATCGTGCGCGGCTGCGACGCCAAGCGCAATACCCTGATCTACATGGTCTATTCCGACAAGGTGGTGCAGGGCTCGCCCAAGAACTCGACCTCGACGGTGCCGCTGATGCCCTGGGGCACCGAGCCGCCGCCGAAATGCGGCGACTTCCTGGGCTGAGGCCGGGCACGTCGATCGTGATCGCGGAATGGGGGGCCCGCGCCGGCGCGGGCCCCTTTTTATTGTCTCGACGCCATGGCGGCGTCTGTCGGTCCCTTGCTCCGGCCGCTGTGTCCCGGCCGCCGGCCTGCCGCCGAATTCCCGCCGGGGCGGGGAGGCATTAACGATCCGGTAACCACGATGCGCGCTTCATGGCCTCCGGTAACAACTCGTCAACCGCCGTGACCAGCATCAGCCTCACCCGCCCCTCCCTCCCGCTGCGCGGCCGCTCCTTCCGGGCGCTCGTGCTCGCGCCGGAGACGCCGCTCGGCGACTGGTTCTCGCACCTGGATGCCCTGGTGCAGCGCTCGCCGACGCTCTTCTCCGAGCGCGCCGTGATCCTGGACGTCTCGGGCCTCGCCAAGGATCCCCTCCGGGGAGACGCGGCCAGGCTCGAGACGGCCGAGCCCGCCGAGGACGACACGGATGCCGCCGCGGCGACGCCGGACATCGCCGGCCTCGTCGACGAGCTCAAGCAGCGCGGCATCCGCATCATGGGCGTCGAGAAGGCCGAGCCGGCCTGGCTCGGCCCGGCGCTGCCGCCGCTCCTCAGCGGCGGCCGCCCGGCCGAGATGGCGCCGCCGGCGGACGTCAAGGCACCGGAGCCCGTCAAGGCGCCGGAGCCGCCGCGCAAGCCGAACTCCCTCGTCCTCGAGAACCCGCTGCGCTCGGGCCAGTCGGTCTACCATCCCGAGGGCGACGTCACGGTGATGGGCTCGGTCGCCTCGGGCGCCGAGATCCTGGCCGGCGGCTCGATCCACATCTACGGGGCCCTGCGCGGCCGCGCCATCGCGGGCGCCGGCGGCAACCCCCGGGCCCGCATCTGCTGCCGCAAGTTCGAGCCCGAGCTGATCGGCATCGACGGCCTGTTCCGCACCGCCGACACCACCGACCCGAAGCTGCGCAAGAAGGCGGTCCAGGTCTGGCTGGAGGGGGAGACCCTCCGCATGGCCGCCCTGGACTGATCCCGCGCCGCGACACCAGACGACCGGGCGAAGTCCCGCGGGCGCGTCCCGCCCCGACCCGCCCGACGAGACAGACCACCGAAACCCCGCACGCGCGCCTCCCGGACCCCGAGCCGGACGCCGCATCATCCCGACCGCTCTGGGGGGAGCACGAGAATGGCCAAGATCATAGTGGTGACGTCCGGCAAGGGCGGAGTGGGCAAGACCACCACGACGGCGGCGCTCGGCGCCGCCCTCGCCCAGGCTGGCCAGAACGTCTGCGTCGTCGACTTCGACGTCGGCCTGCGCAACCTCGACCTCATCATGGGCGCCGAGCGCCGCGTCGTCTACGACCTCATCAACGTCGTCCAGGGCGACGCCAAGCTCACCCAGGCCCTCATCCGCGACAAGCGCCTCGACACCCTCGCGCTGCTCCCCGCCTCGCAGACCCGCGACAAGGACGCGCTCACCGACGAGGGCGTCGCCCGGGTGATCGGCGAACTGCGCGAGAAGTTCGACTGGGTGATCTGCGACAGCCCGGCCGGCATCGAGCGCGGGGCGACGCTGGCCATGCGCCATGCCGACATCGCCGTGGTCGTGACCAATCCCGAAGTCTCCTCGGTGCGCGATTCGGACCGCATCATCGGGCTGCTGGATTCCAAGACCGAGCGCGCCGAGAAGGGCGAGCATCTGGAGAAGCACCTGATCCTCACCCGCTACGACCCCGGCCGGGCCGAGCGCGGCGAGATGCTGAAGATCGAGGACGTGCTGGAGATCCTGTCGATCCCGCTCCTGGCGGTGGTGCCGGAGAGCGAGGAGGTGCTGAAGGCCTCCAACCTCGGCAGCCCGGTGACATTGAACGCCCCCCAGAGCGCGCCGGCCCGGGCCTACATCGATGCGGTGCGGCGCCTGCGCGGCGAGACGGTCGAGATGATCGTACCGTCCGAGAAGCGCTCGCTCCTTGGCAAGCTGTTCACCCGGAGGGCGGCATGAACCTGCTGAGCTTCCTGTCGCGGCGCGGCACGGCGCCGGTGGCGCGCGAGCGCCTGCAGATCCTGCTGGCGCATGAGCGCACCGCCTTCGGCAATTCGGACCTGGTGGCGGTCCTGCGCGAGGAGATCCTGGCGGTGATCGCCAAGCATGTGGCGATCGACCAGGACAAGGTGAAGATCACCATGGAGCGGGGCAATTCCGTCTCGACCCTGGAGATCGACGTCGAGCTGCCGAAGGCGGTTCACCAGGCGGCCTGAGCCGAGGGCACCGTTCGACCAAGCGGATCCCGGTTCGCCGACGACGAGACGGCAACGATCGTGGATCGAGGGCGGCGTCCGGGTGCAGCGCGATCGGACGCCGCTCTCGCGTCACGCATCCTGCGCCCCTTGCGCTCCTGTCACGCCCGGGCGATTCAAGGCGTGACGGGGCCGGACGGAGCGAGCTGTTGGCGGACGCCTTCCCATTGCACGACACGCTGGCCCTGGTCACCGGGGCCGGCAGCGGCATCGGCGCGGCCCTGAGCGTCGGCCTCGCCCGGCGGGGCGCCCGCCTCGTCCTCGTCGACCGCGACCCCGCGGGGCTCGCCCGCAGCGAGGCGGCCGTAAAGGCCCTCGGGCGTGAGGTGAGCGCCCACCTCCTCGACCTCGCCGATGCCGACGCCATCGCGGCCCTGCCGGAGGCGGTCGCCGCCCGGCACGGGCCGCTCGATCTCCTGATCAACAATGCCGGCGTCGCGCTCGCCGGCCGCTTCGCCGATGTCGAGCTCAGCGATTTCGACTGGCTGATGGAGATCAACTTCCGCGCCGTGGTGCGGATGACCCACGCCTTCCTGCCCGTCCTCGAGAGCCGGCCGGCGGCGCAGATCGTCAACCTGTCGAGCCTCTACGGCATCGTCGCCCCGCCGGGCCAGGCGGCCTACGCCGCGAGCAAGTTCGCGGTGCGCGGCTTCTCCGAGGCGCTGCGGCACGAATATGCCGGGACCAGCCTCGGCGTCAGCGTGGTGCATCCGGGCGGCGTCGCCACCGCCATCGCCCGCAGCGCCCGGGCCGGCCCGCGCCTCGACCCCGCCGAGGTCGCCAAGGGCAAGCAGGCCGCCGAGCGCTTCCTGCGGCTGTCGCCCGAGGCGGCGGCCGACCGCATCCTGCGCGGCATCGCCCGGCGCGAGCCCCGCATCGTCGTCGGTCGCGACGCCGCCCAGGTGGCGCTGATCCAGCGCCTGATGCCGGTGCGCTACTGGTCGCTGCTCGCCCGCGCCATGGAGCGAACCACATGACGAGCCTGCGCGCCCATGTCTTCAACTGGATCATCCGCTGGCAGGTGAGGCCGAAGATCGCCCGGGCCGGCGGCGACGTCGCGGCGATCCGGCGGATCTTCAACCAGGCGAGCTTTCCCGAGCCGGCCGGCGTCGCGTTCCGGCCCGGCGAGGTCGGCGGCGTCCCGGGGGAGTGGGCCGAGCGCCCCGGCCTCGCGCCGGACGCCCCGCGCCTGCTCTACCTGCATGGCGGCGGCTTCATCGGCTGCTCGCCCCGCACCCATCGCTCGCTCACCGGCGCCTTCGCCGGCAGCGGCTTCCGGGTGTTCTGCCCCGATTACCGCCTCGCGCCGGAGCACCCGTTCCCGGCCGCCCTCGACGATGCCGCCGCCTGCTGGTCCGCCTTCGCGGCGGCCGGGCCGGCGGGCGTCGCGGGCGATTCCGCCGGCGGCAACCTGGCGCTCGCCCTGATGCTGCGGGCGCGGCGGGACGGCCTGGCGATGCCCGAGGCCGCCGTGCTGTTCTCGCCCTCGACCGACATGCTCGGCCGCGGCGCCTCGATGCTCGGCAATGCCCGCCGCGACGCGATGTTCGACCCCACCAAGCTCCAGCACCTCGTCGACCTCTACCTCGCCGGCCACGACCCCACGGACCCGCTCGTCTCGCCGGTCGAGGGCGATCCGGCCGGCCTGCCGCCGCTCCTGTTCCATGTCGGCGACCGGGAGGTCCTGCGCGACGATTCGGTCCGCTTCGCCGAGAAGGCGAAGGCGGCGGGCGTCAACGCCACCGTGAAGACCTGGCCGGTGGTGCCGCATGTCTGGCAGCTCGCCCACTCGTTCCTGCCGGAAGGCCGCCGCTCCCTGTCCGAGGCCGCCGCCTTCCTGAAGACCCACGCGCGGGCGCCGGAGGCGATCCGGTGACGGATGCTCCCGCCCCGCCGGCGCCCTGGCCGACCGAGCCGCTCGACCTCCTGGTGATCGGGGCCGGCTTCTCCGGCCTCGCCATGGCGATCCGGGCCCGGCAGGCCGGCCTCGCGAACCTGCTCGTGGTCGAGAAGGCCGGTGCGGTCGGCGGCACCTGGCATGAGAACACCTATCCGGGCGCCGCCTGCGACATCCCGGCCCATCTCTACTCCCTGTCCTTCGCCCCGAAGCCTGACTGGACGCGCATCTATGCCGGCCAGCCGGAGATCGCCGCCTATCTGGGCGAGCTGGTCGAGCGCTTCGCGCTCGACCGGTGCCTGTCCTTGGCCACCGCGGTCACCGGCGCGGTCTGGGACGGGACGCGGTCCCTGTGGCGGGTCGAGACCGATCGCGGCCCGCTCGAGGCCCGGGTGGTGGTGTCCGGCATGGGGGCCCTGCATCACCCGGCGCTTCCGGCGATTCCCGGCCTCCACAGCTTCCTGGGGCCGCTCTTCCACACCTCCTCGTGGGATCACGGGGTCGCCCTGACGGGCAAGCGCGTCGGGATCATCGGCACCGGGGCGAGCGCGATCCAGGTCGTGCCGGCCATCGCGCCGGAGGTGGGGCAGCTCACCCTGTTCCAGCGCACGGCTCCCTGGGTGATGCCGCGCCACGACCGGCCGATCGGCCCGCGGCTGCAGGCCCTGTTCCGCCGCCTGCCGCCAGCCCGCCGGCTGCTGCGCGCGGTCCAGTTCTGGGCCCGGGAGGCGCGGGCGGCCCTGGGCTTCACCCGTGTCTCGGGCCTCACCCGCCTCGCCGAGGCCGCGAGCCGGCACCACCTGCGCAAGCAGGTCGCCGATCCCGCGTTGCGCGCCAAGCTGACCCCGGCCTATCGTCTCGGCTGCAAGCGGGTGCTGCTCTCCGACGATTACTACCCGGCCCTGACCCGGCCGAACGTGACGCTGGAGACCGAGGCGATCCGCAGCGTCACCCCGGACGGCGTGACGATGGCGGATGGCCGCCACCATCCCCTCGACGTGCTGGTGCTCGCCACCGGCTTCGACGTCACCGCGTCGCTGGCCCGGGTGCCGGTGGTCGGCCGCGACGGGCTGATCCTGGCCCGGGCCTGGGGCGAGCGGGTGACGGCGCATCGCGGCGTCGCGCTCGCCGGTTTCCCCAACTTCTTCATGCTGCTCGGCCCCAATACGGGCCTCGGCCACAACTCCGTGGTGCTGATGGTCGAGGCGCAGGTCTCCTACGTGCTGGCCTGCCTCGCCGAGATGAAGGCGCGGACCCTCGCGGCGATCGAGCCGACGCCCGAGGCGCAGGCGCGCGACCTCGCCGCGCTCGAGGCGCGGCTGTCGGGCAGCATCTGGCAGCAGGGCGGCTGCGCCTCCTGGTACCAGGACGGCGAGGGCCGCAACGTCGCGCTCTGGCCCGGCACCGTCGTCGCCTACCAGCGGGCGATGCGCGTGCCGGATTGGGACGAATTCGTCCTGACCCCGGCCCGGACCCGGACGGACGCCCCGCAAGAGGCGTGAATCGCATCGCTGCGCTGCGGCGATAGCGCTTTGCGCCCGTCACGGACGCGTGCTATCGGCCGGTGCCAACTCAAGACAGGCTCTTGCCGGGGAAATCGCTCGGCACGACGCCGATTTCGCGGTCGACCCGTCAAGGGCGCCGCACGCACCAGGAGTTGGTTCATGGCCCGCATCAGCACCGATACGATCATCGAGGGCCTGACCTTCGACGACGTCCTGCTCCGCCCCGCCGCATCCTCGGTGATGCCGGCCGAGGTGAATCTCGGCACCCGCCTCACCCGCACGATCAAGCTCAACATGCCGATCATCGCCTCGGCGATGGACACGGTGACCGAGGCCCGGATGGCCATCGCGATGGCGCAGCACGGCGGCCTCGGGGTGATCCACCGCAACCTCGAGCCGCCGGAGCAGGCCGAGCAGGTGCGCCTCGTCAAGAAGTACGAATCCGGCATGGTGCTCAACCCGATCACCATCCACCCGGACGAGACCCTGGCCGACGCCTACGGCCTGATGCGCCAGCACGGCATCTCGGGCATCCCGGTGGTCGAGCGCGGCCCCAACGGCTCGCGCGGCAAGCTCGTCGGCATCCTGACCAACCGCGACACGCGGTTCGCCACCAACCAGAGCCAGCCGGTCGCCGAGCTGATGACCCGCGACCGGCTGATCACCGTGCGCGAGGGCGTGACCCAGGACGAGGCCAAGCGCCTGCTGCACCAGTTCCGCATCGAGAAGCTGCTCGTCGTCGACGACCACTATCGCTGCATCGGCCTGATCACCGTCAAGGACATCGAGAAGCAGGTCGCCTACCCGAACGCGATCAAGGACGAGCAGGGCCGCCTGCGGGTCGCCGCCGCCACCACCACCGGCGACGGCGGGTTCGAGCGGGCCGAGCGCCTGATCGATGCCGGCTGCGACGTCATCGTGGTCGATACCGCCCACGGCCACTCGGCCAAGGTGCTGGAGAGCGTGCGGCGGGTGAAGACCCTGTCGAACGCCGTGCAGGTCATCGCCGGCAACGTCGCGACCCGCGAGGGCGCCCAGGCGCTGATCGATGCCGGTGCCGACGCGATCAAGGTCGGCATCGGCCCGGGCTCGATCTGCACCACCCGCATCGTCGCCGGCGTCGGCGTGCCCCAGCTCACCGCCATCATGGAGGCGGTCGAGGCCGGCAACGAGGCCGACGTGCCGGTGATCGCCGATGGCGGCATCAAATATTCGGGCGACCTCGCCAAGGCGATCGCCGCCGGCGCCTCGGTGGCGATGCTCGGCTCGCTGCTCGCCGGCACCGACGAGGCGCCCGGCGAGGTGTTCCTCTACCAGGGCCGCTCGTACAAGAGCTATCGCGGCATGGGCTCGGTCGGCGCCATGGCGCGCGGCTCGGCCGACCGCTACTTCCAGGCCGAGGTCAGCGACACCCACAAGCTCGTGCCCGAGGGCATCGAGGGCCAGGTTCCCTACAAGGGCCCGGTCGCCGCGGTCCTGCACCAGCTCTCGGGGGGCCTGCGCGCCGCCATGGGCTATGTCGGCGCCCCGACGATCCCCGAGATGCAGGAGAAGGCGCAGTTCATCCGCATCACCAATGCGGGCCTGCGCGAGAGCCACGTCCACGACGTGACCATCACCCGCGAGAGCCCGAACTACCCGGGCCGCGTGTGAGGCCCCGGCCGCCTCCCTCCCTGGGGGGCGGCCGGCCCATGACCGCGGACGGACGCGACCGATCCGGGTCGCGGCGGCGCGTGGGCCCACCGCTCCGGCGGTGAAAGACATTCTTGATGACCAAGGGTTAGACTGGTGTCTTGCGCAACCGCGCAGGAGACGCAGTCATGATGTTCGAGCGCCGCATCAACGCCGATCTGGTGCTCCCGCGATACTACGCCTTCGCCACCAAGATGCCGCCGCTCTACGCCTTCCTGGCGGCGGCGATGCTCGCCGTCATGGTTCTGTTCCGCGGGCGGGAGCCGGTTCTGGCCTCCCTGGCGATCCCCGCCTTCCTGATGGCGATGGCCTGCATCCGGGGATGGTGGTGGTACCGCCACCGCGACGACGCGATCACGACCGAGCAGGCGCAGGCACGTCTCACCCGCGCCATCGTCCTGCTGGTCGGCGCGGCGATCCTGGCTGTCGTGATGGTGCTCAGCCTGTCTTCCGCCGCGAGCGCGGAGGAGAAGCAGTTCCTGTCGCTCATCTGCGTCCTGGCCGGCTTGGTCGGTCTCTTCTGCCTGAGCAACTTGCGCTACGTGGCGGTGCTGTGCACCGCCGTGACACTGTTCCCGGCGGTCGTTCAGTACTTCTCGGCCGGGACCATGCCGGCGATGCTGTCGGGACTCGTTCTCCTGCTCGCCGTCGCGAGCCTCGCGTGCTCCCTGACCAGTTCCTACGACGAGTTCACGACGCTCGTGCGCTCGAAGCTGGAGATCCAGCAACTCGACCAGGAGAACGTCCGCCTCCTGAGCATCGACATGGTGACCGGGATCCCCAACCGCCGGTTCTACTTCGATGCCCTGTCGGCGGCCCTGGCGGCGAAGGACGGTGCGGGCACGATGTCCGTCGGCGTCATCGATCTCGACGGCTTCAAGCCGGTCAACGATTCCTACGGCCATCGGGTCGGCGATGCCGTATTGCGGGAAGTGGCGCAGCGGCTCTCGGAGGCCGTGCCGCAGGTGAAGGGCATGTCGCGGATCGGCGGCGACGAGTTCGCCTTCTACCTCGACTCCGTCACGGACCCCTCCGACCTGATGCAGATCGGCCAGGCGCTGATCGAGGCGACGCAGCACCCCCTGGTCGTCGGCGACCTGACCGTGTCGGTCAGCTGCTCGATCGGCTTCGCCACCTACCCCGAGTCTGCCCGCCAGGCGGACATCCTGTTCGAGTACGCGGATTTCGCCCTCTACCACGCCAAGCGGACGGGCCGTTCCCGATCCGAGATCTTCTCCGCCGAGCACCGGGCTCTGATGAGCGCGGAGGATTCGATCGAGCAGGCGCTCCGGGGGGCGGACCTGCAGACCGAGCTCACGGCCATGTTCCAGCCGGTGGTCGACATGGTCACGGGCCGGGTCCTCGCCTTCGAATGCCTGGCGCGATGGAACAGCCCGACCCTCGGCTCCGTCTCGCCGTCGGCCTTCATCCCGACGGCTGAGCGGACGGGGCTGATCACCCCGATCACGCTCGCGATGCTCGACAAGGCGCTCATCGAGATGCGGACCTGGCCGCCCTCGGTCAAGCTGTCGTTCAATCTCTCGTCCAACGACATCACCAGCCAGCTGGCCGTCCTGCGGATCGTCGGGCTCCTGGCCAAGAGCGGCATTCCCCCGTCACGCGTGATCTTCGAGCTGACCGAGACCGCGCTCCTCCACGACTTCTCCACGGCGCGCGCGAACATCGAGCGCATCAAGGCCACCGGGGCGCAGATCGCCCTCGACGATTTCGGGACCGGCTATTCCAGCCTCAGCCACATCCAGAACCTGCCCTTGAACAAGCTCAAGATCGACCGTCGCTTCGTCCTCGACATCGAGACCAACGAAACGAGCCGGATGATCGTGCGGGCACTGGTCTCGATCTGCGAGGGCATCGGCATCGACTGCATCGTCGAGGGCGTCGAGAGCGAGGGCCAGGCTCGCACGCTCGGCAGCCTCGGCTGCAACGTCGTTCAGGGCTACCTGTACTCGCGCCCCATCCGAAGCCGCGACATCCCGGGCCTCCTGACCCGGCTGGCGCCCGCCGACGCGATCTCGGCCTGAGAGCCGGGATCCCCCGGGACCGCCCCCGCAAAGGACCGCGCGAGGACCGGGAACGCGCCGGTCCTCCCCCCGCTTTGCCCGAGACCGTGTGCCTTGCGAGGACCCGAGTGTCCCCCGGGGCCTCAGCCGCCCTGCGATCCCCCCGGCACCGGCCCCAGCCTTTTGGCCAGGCGCTCGATCCGCTCGGCGGTACGCTGCACGGTCTCGGCGAGGCGCGCCTCGGCGCCCTCGCGCTCGGCGGTGCCGGCATGGGTCGATTCGCGCAAGGCCGCGGTCTCGCGCTCCATCGCGTCCATCCGACGCTTGGTCTCGGCCAGCTCGTCGGCGAGGGTCAGCGCCGCCATCACGTGCAGGCGCATGTCGCCGATCTCGCCGAAGGCCTTGCGCATGTCGCCGATGCGGGCATCGAAGCTCGCGGCCAGCCCTTCGAGGTGGCCTTCCTCGCCCTCGCCGCAGGCCATGCGGTAGGTCTTGCCGGCGATGGTGACCGTCACTTGAGGCATCGCCCCCTCCTCGCACCTATGCATCAATCGCCGGGGTGGTCACCGGTTCGGCGGCGGAAACGATGCAAATCCAGAGAGCCAAGCAGCATTGCCGTGAGCAATCGTGCTTAGGACATGTCGGGCCGGCGGCCTCAGCCCTCGCCCCGCTCGCCCGAGCGGGAGAGGACGCCCTCGACGGTGCCGATGGCGCGGCCGAGGCGGTGGTCGACGTCGTCCGCGACCGATTGCATCTCGGCGAGGCGCGCCGTTGCGCCATCGAGCTCGGCGGCCAGCCGGGCCCGGTCGTCGCGCATGATCTCCAGCTCGGTCTCGAGGTCGCTGTGGCTGCGCTCCGCGTCGAGCCGGCGCGCCACCGCGGATTCGAGCAGGGCCACCGAGGCTTCGAGGCGGCGCAGCGCTTCCTCCACCGCTGCGGTCATGCTCACCTCCGGGATTACGCCGACCACGACAACGCCGACTAAGAACGCGGGAATTCCGTCGCCGGAACCCTAAAGGCCCGGGCCGCGCCTCGCAATCGCCGTGCCGGCCCTCGGCGGCCTTGCGCGCCGTGCCTTGGGGATGGCGGGGACAATCAGGCGGCTGCCGCCACCTCCAGGCGGTTCCGCCCGCCCGCCTTGGCCCGGTAGAGGGCGCGGTCGGCGGCCGAGAGCAGGGCCGGAAGATCGTCCAGGCCGGGTCGCGCCGCCGCGAGGCCGACGCTGACGGTCGCCGGGATGCCGGGGCCGTCGCCGTGCCGGGACGCCGCGGCGAAGAGGCGGGAGATGGTCTCGCCGACGAGCCGGGCCCCGCCGACGTCCCGGCCGGGCAGGAGCGCGGCGAATTCCTCGCCGCCGAGCCGGGCGACGAGGGCGTCCGGCCCGGCCGCCCGGCGGGCGGTATCGGCGAACAGACGCAGCACGGCGTCGCCGGCGGCGTGGCCGTGGCGGTCGTTGATCGCCTTGAAGTGGTCGAGGTCGAAGGCGAGGAGGGCGGCCGGCTGCGCGTCGAGCAGCCGTGTCCCGGCCTCGAAGAAGCCGTGGCGGTTCTGGAGACCGGTGAGGTAGTCGGTGCGCGAGGCCGCCAGGGCGTCCGCCTGCGCCTCCTCGCGCACCAGCGCGATCAGTCCCATCGGCATCGCCACGGAATAGAGCACGCCCTCGTACATCGTGATCTTGCCGAAGGCCGGCAGCAGCCCGTCGCCGTAGGCGGCGACGAGGACCGGCGTCAGGATCACCCTGCCGAGGTTGAACAGGCCGTGCCCGGCCGCGACCGCGATCGCGAGCCGGCGCGCGCGCAAGGTCCGGGTGCTGCGGCTCTGCATCAGCGTCCAGGCGGTCAGCCCGCAGGCCAGCGTGATCGGCAGCGAGGCGAGGTAGTTCCACAGCGCGCCCGGACAGCGCACGCCGACGGTCGCCCACAGCAACGCCAGCGCGACCAGGATCGCGACCGGGCGGCGCAGGGAGGCCGGGCCGTCGAGGCGGGCGACGCCGTGCAGGATCAGCAGGTAGCCCGTGACGATCACCAGGTTGGCGAGCGCACCGCCGACGATGCCGGGGAGCAGCGCGCGGTTGAGCCCGATGGTGACGCCGATCGCGAAGGCCAGGTAGGCGCCGGCCCAGAGGCCGAGCTCGTGCGCCCGCCGCGGATGGGCCTGCCGCTCCCACAGCGTCATCGCCAGCGCGACCAGCACCGTGCCGATGATCAGGTAGTAGAGGGTGGAAAGATCGATCTGCATCGCTGTCGCCGCTTTCACCGGCCGATCTACCGCCGATCAGGCGCGATTTGGTTACAGATCCAGGGCTCTCTCACCCCTCGCGTCGCGGTGGTTAAGGGGTGGCTGACCGGATCTCGACGATTCGACGGCCCCGCGAGGGCGCGGGCTCCGAGGGGGGAGCCCCGACCCGCCCCTCGGAACCGGGTTTTCCCCAAGCCGGGGCCTGAGTTTGACACGTCCCGGCGCCATGTTAGGAAGCCGGCGCCCCGCCCGGCGGCTGTCGCCGGCGAGAACCAGAATACGAGCTGCCGTGACGCCTCCCGTGCCCCCCGCCAGCCCCGTCCCCGAAGGGACGGCCGGCGCGTTCGGGACGGAGAGCGCAGCCAGGCCCCCCGGCCGGCTCCGGCCCCTCTCGCCCATCCCCGATCCGCGTCGCGCCGGCTCGTCCCGCGCGGCCCGCCTCGCCGCGGGGCGCACCCGCCCCGGCTCCTATCGCCACGCAACCTCCACGGGAGAGAACACATGACGGTCAAGGTCGCCATCAACGGCTTCGGACGCATCGGCCGCAACGTCCTGCGCGCCATCAAGGAGGCCGGCCGCACCGACATCGAGGTCGTGGCCATCAACGATCTCGGCCCGGTCGAGACCAACGCCCACCTGCTGCGCTTCGATTCGGTCCACGGCAAGTTCCCCGGCACCGTCACGGTCGAGGGCGACCACATCGTGGTCGACGGCCAGCGCATCCGCGTCACCGCGATCAAGAACCCGGCCGAGCTGCCGCACCGCGAGCTCGGCGTCGACATCGCGATGGAGTGCACCGGCATCTTCACCTCGAAGGAGAAGGCCAAGCTCCACCTCGAGGCCGGCGCCAAGCGCGTCCTCGTGTCCGCTCCCGCGGACGGCGCCGACCTCACGGTCGTCTACGGCGTGAACCACGACAAGCTGACGGCCGACCACCTGGTGGTCTCCAACGCCTCGTGCACCACCAACTGCCTCGCCCCGGTCGCCAAGGTGCTCAACGACGCCGTCGGCATCGAGCGCGGCTTCATGACCACGATCCACTCCTACACCAACGACCAGCCGTCGCTGGACCAGATGCACAAGGACCTCTACCGGGCCCGCGCCGCGGCCCTGTCGATGATCCCGACCACCACCGGCGCCGCCAAGGCCGTCGGCCTCGTGCTGCCGGAGCTGAACGGCAAGCTCGACGGCACCTCGATCCGCGTGCCGACCCCGAACGTCTCGGTCGTCGACTTCAAGTTCAACGCCAAGCGCGCCACCTCGGTCGGCGAGATCAACGAGGCGATCAAGGCGGCGGCGAACGGCCCGCTCAAGGGCGTGCTCGGCTTCACCGAGGCCCCGAACGTCTCGATCGACTTCAACCACGACCCCCATTCCTCGACCTTCCACATCGATCAGACCAAGGTCATGGACGGCACCTTCGTGCGCGTGCTGACCTGGTACGACAACGAGTGGGGCTTCTCGAACCGCATGGCCGACACCGCCATCGCGATGGCGAAGCTCATCTGACCTGGACGATGCGACGGGCCGGCTCCCTCCAAGGGGCCGGCCTTCGTTTTCGGGCGGGCCCATCGCGGGACCGCCCGCGTTGACCCTTCAAGGATTCGCCCCCGAGGATCCGCCGATGACCGACGCCGCGCCCTCCACCCGCCCCGCGAACGCCGCCGACGCGGCCCTGCTCCAGGGGCAGGCTCCGACTCCGGCCGCGCCGCCGAACGCGGCGCCCGCCGTTCCGGCGCAAGTTCCGCCGAATCCCGTTCCCGCGCAGGTCCCTCCCCCGGCGCAAGCCGGCGCCCCCGCCCGGATCGCCGTCGCCCTGCCGACGCAAGTCGCGGACCAGCTCGCCCGCATCGAGGACAAGGCCTCGCGGATCGAGGACAAGTACGCCCGCTCCGAGGCTCTGCTCGGCCGCGTCGAGGACCGGGTCGAGGCGGCCGGCGCCCGCATGAACGAGGCCGCCCGCCAATCCGACCTCGCGGCCCTGCGCGGTGAGGTCCGGGCGCTGACCGAGCGCACCCGCGGCCTGCCGGGGATGGGGGCCCTGCTGCTCACCGCCGTGATCACCGCCGCGCTCACGGTGGCGCTGACCCTGGTGGCGCAGCGCCTCAACCTGCAGGCCCTGATCCCGCTGCGCTGAGCCGCGCCCCGCTCTTTCCGCTCATTCCCCGTCCGCAAGGTGCCCCCGCCGATGACCCGTTTCCGTACCCTCGACGATGCCGGCGACCTCAAGGGCAAGCGCGTCCTCGTCCGCGTCGACTTCAACGTGCCGATGGACCAGGGCCGCGTCACCGACGCCACCCGCATCAAGCGCGTCCTGCCGACCCTGCAGGAACTCGTCGAGGCTGGCGCCAAGGTGATCCTGCTCGCGCATTTCGGCCGCCCGAAGGGCAAGCCGGTCGCCGCCGAGTCCCTGCGCCCGATTGCCGAGGCCACCGCCCGGGAACTCGGCCGTCCGGTCGCCTTCGCGGAGGATTGCATCGGCGAGCAGGCCGCCGCGGCGGTCGCGGCGCTGAACGACGGCGACGTCCTGATGCTGGAGAACACCCGCTTCCACGCCGGCGAGGAGAAGAACGACGCGGGCTTCGTCAAGGCGCTCGCCGCGAACGGCGACGTCTACGTCAACGAGGCGTTCTCGGCCGCCCACCGGGCCCACGCCTCGACGGAAGGCCTCGCCCACGTGCTGCCGGCCTATGCCGGCCGCCTGATGCAGGCCGAGCTGGACGCGCTGACCAAGGGCCTCGAGGCCCCGGCCCGGCCGGTGGTGGCGATCGTCGGCGGCTCCAAGGTCTCGACCAAGATCGACCTCCTGAAGAACCTCGTCGCCAAGGTCGACGCCCTGGTGATCGGCGGCGGCATGGCCAACACCTTCCTGCACGCCGCCGGCCTCGGCGTCGGCAAGTCCTTGTGCGAGCGCGACCTCGCCGGCACCGCGCAGGCCATCATCGAGGCGGCGCGGGAGAACAACTGCGCCATCGTCCTGCCGGTCGACGGCGTGGTGGCCGAGGAGTTCAAGGCCGGCGCGCCCCACCACACCTACGGGGTCGACGCCATCCCGGAGACCGGCATGATCCTCGACATCGGCGGCCTGTCCGTCGACCGGATCGCGGCGGTGATCGACGACGCCAGGACCCTGGTGTGGAACGGCCCCGTCGGCGCCTTCGAGATCGCGCCCTTCGACCAGGGCACGGTGGCGGCGGCCCGCCACGCGGCAGCGCGGACCAAGGCCGGCCAGCTCGTCTCGGTGGCGGGCGGCGGCGACACGGTGGCGGCGCTCAACCATGCCGGCGTGTCCGAGGACTTCACCTACATCTCGACCGCCGGCGGCGCCTTCCTCGAGTGGCTCGAAGGCAAGCCGCTGCCGGGCGTCGACGCGTTGCGCCAGACAGCTTGAGGGTTCCGTTCAGGTCGGCGGGATTATGACGCCCGCCGACCCGTCCGTTATACAACTGCACGAACGACGATCTCGGAGGATTTCGACATGGCGCGCATCACGCTCAGGCAGCTCCTCGACCACGCCGCCGAGCACGGCTACGGGGTGCCGGCCTTCAACATCAACAACATGGAACAGGGCCTCGCCATCATGGCGGCGGCCGACGCCACCGACTCGCCGGTGATCCTGCAGGCGAGCCGCGGCGCCCGCGCCTATGCCAACGACGTGGTGCTGGCCAAGCTGATCGACGGCCTGGTCGAGATCTATCCCCACATCCCGGTCTGCATGCACCTGGATCACGGGAACAACGAGGCGACCTGCGCCACCGCGATCCAGTACGGCTTCACCTCGGTGATGATGGACGGCTCGCTCAAGGCCGACGGCAAGACCCCGGCCGACTACGCCTACAACGTCGAGATCACCCGCAAGGTGACCGAGATGGCGCACTGGGCCGGCTGCTCGGTCGAGGGCGAGCTCGGCGTGCTCGGCTCGCTGGAGAGCGGCGAGGGCGAGGCCGAGGACGGCCACGGCGCCGAAGGCGTCCTGTCGCACGACCAGCTGCTCACCGACCCGGCCGAGGCCGAGAAGTTCGTCGCCGCCACCAAGGTCGACGCCCTCGCGGTCGCCATGGGCACCTCGCACGGCGCCTACAAGTTCACCCGCAAGCCCGACGGCGCGGTGCTGGCGATGAACGTGATCGAGGAGATCCACCGCCGCCTGCCCAACACCCACTTGGTGATGCACGGCTCCTCGTCGGTCCCGCAGGACCTGCAGGACATCATCAACCAGTATGGCGGCGAGATGAAGCCGACCTGGGGCGTGCCGGTCGAGGAGATCCAGCGCGGCATCAAGCACGGCGTGCGCAAGATCAACATCGACACCGACAACCGGATGGCGATGACCGGCCAGATCCGCAAGATCCTGCAGGAGAACAAGGCCGAGTTCGACCCGCGCAAGTACCTGAAGCCGGCGATGGACGCGATGACCAAGCTGTGCAAGCAGCGCTTCGAGGAGTTCGGCACCGCCGGCCACGCCGGCAAGATCCGGCCGATCGCGCTCTCGGAGATGGCCAAGCGCTACGCCGCCGGCAAGCTCGACCCGTCCTTCGCCGCCCACAAGCAGGCCGCGGAGTAAGGCCGAGCCGGCGCGGGGCTTGCCCCGCGCCGCATCGCCGCCCCATTGACCGGGCAGCAGGGCGGGCGGCCGCAGGGCCGTCCGCCCCATGCGTTTTTTGCCCTCGCCTTGTCGCGCGCTCGAAGGCTCGAACCGAAGATCCCGATGGCCGAACCCCAGACCCGCCTGATCCTCCTCACGGCCCCCGAGGCCGGCCCGGACCTCGGCCAGCGCCTGGCGCGCGCGGTCAAGGCCGGCGACGTCGCCGCGGTGATCCTGCGCCTGCCGCCCGGCGACGAACGCGCGCTGGTCAACGCCGTCAAGGCGGTGGCGCCTGCGGTGCAGGAGGCCGGCGCCGCCCTGGTGCTGGCCGGGGGCGGGACCACCGACCTCGCCACCGTGGCCTCCCGCAGCGGTGCCGACGGCGTCCACGTGCCGGCGAACCATGGGGCGGAGGATCGGGCGGAGGCGGAGCCCTCGGAGGCCGCCGACGACGAGGAGGAGGACGAGGACGACGCCGAGACCCCGCTGCGCGCCTTGCGCGATCGTCTGCGCGACGGCCGCATCCTGGGGGTCGGGCGCCTGCGCACCAAGCACGCCGCCATGGAGGCCGGCGAGGCCGGCGCCGACTACGTCCTGTTCGGCGACGAGGCGAAGCTCGGCCTCGACGACCTCGTGGCGCGGCTGACCTGGTGGGTCGAGATCTTCGAGACGCCCTGCATCGCCCTCGCCCGCGACCTCGCGGCGGTGCCGGACCTCGTCGCGACGGGGGCCGAGTTCATCGGCCTCGATCCCGTCCTGTGGGCGGGGGAGGGCGGCGAGGCTGCGGTGGCCGAGGCGCAGCAGCTCATCCAGGCCCGCCCGGCCGGGGAGGGGTGAGGATGCGCCAGGTCCGCCTCGCGACCCTGACGCTCCTCCGGGCCTCGGCCCTGACGGCCGTGGGGACCTTGAGCCTCGCGGCCGGCCCGGTCGCGGCCAAGCCGACGCCGCCAGGCTCGACGCCGGCAAGCCCGGCGATCCAGGCTCCGGCAGCCCCCGCGCTGGGCGTCCAGACCTTCGGCGCGCCGAACCAGACCCTGCCGGGTGCGGCCTCGCTGCCGCCGGCGCCCTCGAAGGACCCGAACGCCGACCTCGCTTACGGGGCCTACCAGCGCGGCTTCTACGTCACCGCGTTCAAGGAGGCGACGAAGCGGCTCGAGACCAACAAGACCGACTTTGCCGCCATGACCCTGCTGGCGGAGCTCTACAGCCAGGGCCTCGGCGTGCGCCAGGACCCCAGGCGGGCGGCCGAATGGTACCGGCTGGCGGCCAATCTCGGCGATCCCCACGCCGCGGCGACCCTCGGCATGATGCAGATCGAGGGCCGCGGCGTGCCGAAGGACCAGGCCTCCGGCCGCGCCCTGCTGGAGAAGGCCGCCGCCCGGGCCGACGCGACCGCGAGCTACAACCTCGCCCTGATCCTGATCGGCACCGGCGTGCCGGCGGACCTGACCCGCGCCGCCGACCTCCTGCGCCAGGCCGCCCATCAGGAACTGGCCCCGGCCCAGCACGCCCTCGGCGTGCTCTACCTCCAGGGCCGCGGGCTGGCGAAGGACCCGGCCCGGGCGGCCGAGTGGTTCCGCCGCGCCGCCGATAACGGCGACCTCGCCGGCGAGGTCGAGTACTCGATCCTGCTGTTCAACGGCGAGGGCGTCGCGAAGGACGAGGCCCGGGCCGCCCGCTACTTCCGCCACGCCGCCTTCCGGGGCAACGCCGTCGCCCAGAACCGCGTCGCCCGGCTCTATGCCAGCGGCCGCGGCGTCGCGCGCAACCTGGTCGAGGCCGCGGCCTGGGACATGGCCGCCCGGGCGCAAGGCCTCTCCGACGCCTGGCTGACCCAGGCGGTGGCCGGGCTCAGCCCCGAGGAGAAGGCGCGGGCCGAACGGCTGGCCGCGGACCGCGCGGGGCCGTGAGCCGGGGCATCCGCCGAGAATCGGAACGTCACGCCGCAGCGCCTTTCGAACCGCCCCCGTACGAGGGCACGGGGCACGCCCGAGCGGGGGCCGGCACTGAGGCATCGGCGTGCCGATGCATCGGCGCGATGGGACTAGGACGGGATCCCGGCCCATGAACGCCATCGCCGCGGTTCCGAACCGCCTCGTCAGCGCGATCCGGCGCTCGTTCCGGCAGTTCCTCTCCCTGCCGCTCGCGACGGTGAGCGGGTTCATCGCCTTGAGCGCCCTGGTCTACCTCGCGGACGGATCGTGGTCCGGCGCCGAGGGACCGCCCGGCTTCCGCTGGCTCGGCGCGCTGATGGGCGACCGCGCCGCCCTGGCGAGCCTGCTCGCCACCGTGGCCTCGAGCATCATCACGGTCACCTCGATCACCTTCTCGCTCCTGCTCCTCGCCGTGCAGCAGGGCGCCGGCGCCCTGACGGCGCAGGTCACCGACCAGTTCATGGCGCGCCGGACCAACCAGTTCTATTTCGGCTATTTCGTCGGGCTGTCGGTCTTCGTCCTGACCACCCTCGTCACCAACACCGATTACCACCGGCCGGTCTTTGCGGCGGCGCTGAGCCTGCTGCTCACGGCCCTGGCTTTGTGCCTGATCATCGTGATGATCTACAACACGATCGACCAGATGCGGCCGGAGCAGATCATCCAGTTCATCCACGACAAGGTGCTGGAGGCCCGGAGCGCGGATCTCCGGTTGCTGGCGGCGACCCGGAGGGCGGAACGCCCCGGCTTCGTCGATCTCGCCCTCGTCCGGTCACGGGAGAGCGGTTACGTCGTCGGCCTCGACCCCGCCCGGATCGCGGCGGCGTTGGACCGGCACGGGCGAGGCGACGCCGAGATCGTGGTCCTGATCGCGCTCGGGACCTATCGCGCGGTCGGCGATCCGGTGTTCCGGCTGCGGGTGAGCCCGAGCGCGGCGTCGCGCATGGACGCGCGCGAGCGCCTCGCCGGCGAGGGCCTCGTCGGCGAGATCCTGGCCGCCTTCGTCTATGACGACGGCCGCGATCTCCAGAACAACACGGCCTACGGCCTGCACCAGCTCGCGACGATCGCCTGGACCTCGGTCTCGACGTCGAAATCCAACCCCAATCCCGGCCTCACCGTCATCCAGGCCCTGCGGGACATCATCGCGCAGTGGAGCCGGGGCGAGGTCGAAGCCCCGGGCGATGCCGGCGCCTGCATCGTCTACGGCGATGCGGCACCGGTCATCGCGACCGACGCGCTGGAGGCCGTGATCGTCGTCGCGTCGGAGTCGATCCAGTCCCAGACCCTGACGGAGGCCATCGCGACGCTCGCCATCCTGCTGCGCCACGTCGAGACGCCGACCGCCGAGAGACTGGCCGATGTCGCCCGGCGCGCCTTGTCGAGCCTCGGCGAGCACGTCCTGACGCGCCAGCTCGAAGCCTCCCTGGCCGATCTCGCGGAGGCCCTGACCGAGCGCGGCTTCGTCGCGACCGCCGAGGCCGTCTCCGCGGCCACGGCGGACCTCGCCGCCAGCCTGGGCAAGCTGAACTCGCGCTCGACCCGCGTGCCCGGACCGACGGCGTAGGGAGGCCCGGGGCGAAGCCGCGCGGATCCGGCTTTGCAGGCTTCTCGCAGGACTCGTGCAGGCCCCGGGCCCGCGTCCCGTCAGGAAGACATCGCCCGGTCGAGCTCGCCCTCCTCGCCGAAGCCGAGCTCGTCGAACACCGCTGCGGCGGCGCGGATCATCGCCTGCACGGAGGGCAGGTCGCGGATCTGCGGGCTCGCGCTGTGCTGCAGGTCCAGGATGCCGGCGGCGAGGCGCAGGGCCTGGATCTCGGCCCGGGCGGCCTGCGACAGGCCGGACGACGACAGAGAGGTCTGGAAAACGGGCGCCATGGTGCGTGCCTGGTCGAATGCGGAACGGGTTTGGGGATGCGCGGGCTCGCGACGGGGGCGGGACCGGGCCGGATGCGATGCGCCGAAGGTTACGACCAATGCTCCTCCGGCGCCGGGTTCACCCCGGAGGGCGGGTAGGTGCGGGCGACATGCCAGAGCGCGAGCCGGATCAGGTCGAGGGCGACCGGGTCCTCGCACGCGGCGGCGTGCCGGTAGGCCTCGATCAGGTGCTCGGCCAGAAGGTCGGCCGCGGCGCGGGTCCCGACGGTTGGCCGCGGGAGCCCGGACAGCTCGCCGGACACTTGCCGGGAGGCCTGGCGCGCGGCCTGGCGAACAGCTTGGCGGGACGCCTGGCGCAGGGCCTGAGTGGGAAGGCGGGTGCCATCGTGCTGCGTCATCGCTGCGGCCTCACGCTGCCAGGCCACGCCCGGACCGCGTGCGGTCCGGCGACCGGGTGCGGTCGGGCGAGCGGGCGCAGTCCGGCGGGGTCGGGGGAAGGGGGCCGGCCAGGACGGAGGCGACGATGTCGTAGGCCGCCCGGGTCTCCGCCAGGGCCTCCTCGCTCGCCGCGATCCGGACGGCGCAGAGCGAGACGCCGTCATGGGCGATCGGCAGGCCCAGCGGCCGCGGGCGCCAGCCGAGCTCGGCCATCTGGGGAATCCGGCAGGTCTCGGCGACGAGGTTCAGGTGCGGGATGGCCTGCTCCAGGCAATGCTCGATCAAGCCCGCCGCCACGATGCCGCCCGCCCGCGACAGCGGCTTCTCCTCGCGGTAGCGCGCGGAGGCGAAGAACCCGGCGGATTCCCAGATGTCGCGTCCGCGCGCGACGCCGCGGATCTCGGCGAGGTGCGGGAAGATCTCGCTCAGCGGCGTCGGACCGTCGGACGGCAGGAGCCGCGTGCCGCCCGTGACCCGCCCGTCCCCGTCGATCGCCACGAGGTAGCGCGTCGCCTCGGTGTCGAACCGGTCGCACCCTGCGGCATCGACGGTCCGGAGCGCCCGGCAGCCGCCTGCCTCGAAGGAGGCCCGCCGCAAGGCGTGGTGCTGCGCGAGCGCGTCCGCGTAGAGGCCGCGGTGCGCCGGGTCGATGACGTGGAGGCGGATCATGGCGTCCCTCGGTCCGGCCTCAGTAAGGTCAGAGGAGGGAGGAGCCCGGTATCCCCGAAAACCGGTAGGGTGGCGCCGGCGTGCGCAAATGGCGCACCCGAAATGCCGCTTTTGGCCGGACGGCCCTCGCGCCCGGAGCAGGGCCCTGGAGATCGGGGTGATTGGGATCAGGAGCTTGGGATCAGGGCTCCTGCGATCGTGGCCCTAGGCGGTGTGGACTCTTGGGGTTTCCCGGTTGGTTGAGACGTGATTCAAGGCTGCTTTTTGGAGAGCCGCTTTGGGCGTCCTGGACCGTCTCGTTCTTAGCGACACTCAGTGGGAGCGCATG
>NZ_VDDA01000036.1 GCF_006151805.1 Methylobacterium terricola
GCCGCCGGTGACCGAGACGGCGTCGATGGTCTCGGTGCGCAGCTCGGCGGCGAGCTGCGTCAGGTCGCTCTCGGGCAGCTGGCGCAGGTCCGCGGGAACGCGGACGCGGTCGAGGAGGGGAAGAACCAGTTCGGACACGTGGTGACACTCGCTCATTCGAGGGCGGACCCCGCCGGGCGTCGCGGCCCGGGGTCCTCGCAGATGGCGGCCGTTATACCGCAAGCCGCCGATCGCGCCATCGGCGCCTCGCAACCGCTCCGGTTGCGGCTGTGCGCAGCAGAACAACTCCCAAGAACATCCTGAACTCACGGTGAATTTCGGCGGCGGCGCGACAGCTGCGAGGGGATGCGTTAGAATGGCCGGACGCGGCGCGATCTCGCCAATACGCATCCCCACGGAGGTCCGATGAGACAGCAGATACCGGTGCGCGGGTTCATCCTGGGCATCCTGCTGACGTTGCCGGGTCAGGCGCGGGCGGTCCCGCTCTACCCCGCCCTGGACCCCGCCTGGCTGCCGCACTTGGCCCCTTGCGCGCCCGCCGACCGTACCTGCGACATCGTCTCGCGGCGGCGGGCTCCCGTCTGCGCCTGGCGGCGACGTCCGACGCCGGAGGGCCCGCGGCGGGTCCGGATCTGCGGGTAACCCACACCGTGAGGCGACCTGCGAAACCGTTCGCGATGTCCTCGTCCCGCGGCGCCGGCCTGCTGCTCCTGCTGGCCTTGCCAGCGCCGGCGCTGGCGCGCAGCTGCCCGGAGCATTTCGCCGGCGGCACGCTCCCGGTGCTGACCAATCCGCGCCTCTCCGCCGACACGACGCTCCTGTGCTACCAGGCCTTCGCAATCCTGTATTCGGGCCTCTCGCGCACGCCCCTCTACGCCGCCGAGCACATCACCGCCGCCCAGGTCGAGGCCGCGCGCCGCGTCGACCGGGTCGATGCCTTCCACGAGGAGGAGCAGCTGCCGGAGGCGGCCCGCTCCGAGCTCTCGGATTACGCCGGCAGCGGCTGGGACCGGGGACACATGGCGCCGTCCGGCGACATGCCGACCCCGACCGCGCAGGAAGAATCCTTCAGCCTTGCCAACATCGTGCCGCAGAACCCGGACAACAACCGCGGGCTCTGGGCCGGAATCGAGAGCAGCGTCAGGGCGCTGGCGATCGCGCGCGGCGACCTCTTCGTCGTGACAGGGCCGCTGTTCGAGGGCGCGAGCGTGCAGTCCCTGCGCGGCCGGGTGCTGATCCCGACCCGGCTGTTCAAGGCGGTCTACGACGCCAATCGCGGCGAGGCGGCAGTCTACCTGTCCGGCAACGCCCCGGGCGATGCCTGGGAGGCGATCTCCCTCGACCAGCTCGCGGCGATCGGCGGCCTCGTCGCCTTCCCGGACCTGCCGGACTCCGTCCGCCGCCGCATCATGCCGTTGCCCGAGCCGAAGCGCGACGAACATGCCGGCGGCCCGCGCAGCCGCCGCGAACCGGGCTTCCTCGACTGGCTCACGGCTGAGCTGCGCCGCGCCGCCCGTCGCGCCTGGCGCGACCTCCTCCGCTCGCTGTTCTGACGAGACATCCTGCATGCCCGCGCACGCGAAGCCCGCCTTTACCCCCTTCGCCGACGACGAGGCGGTCCAGACCCTCGGCGGCCTGACCCTGGAGAACGGCAAGGCCCGGATCGCGCTCCACGGCGCCCTCGATTTCGCGCGGGACCGCGAGAGCCTGGGACGGGCGAGGGCGCTCGCGGAGACCCTGGCGGCGATCGTGGCGGCGCTGGAGGGCGAGGCGGACCTGCCCGAGCGCGCAGAAGAAGCCCGGGTGGCGACGCAGGAGGTCAAGAACCCGTTCGGGTGAGACGGCAGGCCCGGGGCGCCCTCGCGCCGCCTTGCACCCCCCCGGCGGCCCTGGTAAGCGCGGGAGCACTCCCCATTCCCACGCGCGGCCGCCCGCGCCGGCGCCCGGCGGCCTCGATCGTCTTCCGGGAGCCGGCCTGAATCCGGCAAGGATCTCTCGGCAAAGATCTCCCGGCAAGGATCTCCCGGCAAGGATCTCTCGGCCGGACCGCGCGCCAGAACCCGAAAAGGATCACCGCCATGGCCCGTGAATTCATCTACCACATGCGGGGTCTGACCAAGACCTATTCCAGCGGCAAGAAGGTGCTCGACAACGTGCACCTGTCCTTCTACCCGGACGCCAAGATCGGCGTGCTCGGCGTCAACGGCGCCGGCAAGTCGACGCTGTTGCGCATCATGGCCGGCATCGACACCGAGTTCAACGGCGACGGGTTCGTGGCCGAGGGTGCGCGGGTCGGCTACCTGCCGCAGGAGCCGCAGCTCGATCCCGACAAGACGGTCCGCGAGAACGTGATGGAGGGCGTCGCCGAGTCCCAGGCGATCCTCGACCGCTACAACGAGCTCGCGATGAACTACTCGGAGGAGACGGCGGACGAGATGACCCGTCTCCAGGACGAGATCGAGGCCAAGGGCCTGTGGGATCTCGATTCCAAGGTCGACCAGGCGATGGACGCCCTGCGCTGCCCGGGCGACGACGTCGCGGTCGCGACCCTGTCGGGCGGCGAGCGCCGCCGCGTCGCGCTCTGCCGCCTGCTGCTGTGGCAGCCGGAACTGCTGCTCCTCGACGAGCCGACCAACCACCTCGACGCCGAGACCGTGGGCTGGCTCGAAGGCCACCTGCGCTCCTATCCGGGCGCGATCCTGATCGTCACCCACGACCGCTACTTCCTCGACAACGTCACGAGCTGGATCCTCGAGCTCGACCGCGGCCGGGGCATCCCCTACGAGGGCAACTACTCGTCCTGGCTGGTCCAGAAGCAGAAGCGCCTCGCCCAGGAGGGCCGCGAGGAGGAGTCGCGCCAGCGCACCATCGAGCGCGAGCAGGAATGGGTCTCGGCCTCGCCGAAGGCCCGCCAGGCCAAGTCGAAGGCCCGTATCGCCCGCTACGAGGACCTCGTCGCCAAGGCGCAGGAGAAGGGGCCCTCGACCGCCCAGATCGTCATCCCGATCGCCGAGCGGCTCGGCAACAACGTCATCGAGTTCGACCACCTGGAGAAGGCCTTCGGCGACCGGCTGCTGATCGACGACCTGTCGTTCAAGCTGCCGCCGGGCGGCATCGTCGGGGTGATCGGCCCGAACGGCGCCGGCAAGACCACCCTGTTCCGGATGATCAACGGCCTGGAGACCCCCGACAAGGGCGACATCCGCGTCGGCGAGAGCGTCAAGCTCGGCTATGTCGACCAGTCCCGCGACGCGCTGAACCCCGACGCGACCGTCTGGCAGGAGATCTCCGGCGGCAACGACATCCTGTATCTCGGCAAGCGCGAGATCAACAGCAGAGCCTATTGCGGCGCCTTCAACTTCAAGGGCTCCGACCAGCAGAAGAAGGTCGGCGTCCTGTCGGGCGGCGAGCGCAACCGCGTCCACCTCGCCAAGATCCTGAAGAGCGGCGCCAACGTGCTGCTGCTCGACGAGCCGACCAACGACCTCGACGTCGACACCCTCCGCGCCCTGGAAGAGGCGCTGGAGGATTACGCCGGCTGCGCGGTGATCATCAGCCACGATCGCTGGTTCCTCGACCGCATCGCGACCCACATCCTCGCCTTCGAGGGCGACAGCCACGTCGAGTGGTTCGAGGGCAACTTCGCCGATTACGAGGCGGACAAGAAGCGGCGCCTCGGCGTCGATTCCACCATCCCGCACCGGATCAAGTACAAGAAGTTCAGCCGCTGACCGGCGGGACAGGGGCGGCGTTCCGGCGCCGCCCCCTTCGATGAGGTTCGGACAATAAAAAAAGGGCCCCGCGGGGCCCTTTTTCGTGTCCTGAGACCGCCGCGCCGTCGAACGGATCCGTTCGACGGCGCAAGGCAAGCCCGAACGGGCGCCGGCGCCGATGCGCCGGACGCCACGGCATCGACGTGCGATGCCAAGGCGCGAGGGCATGATCCGCCCTGGCCCCTACCGGGTCGCCGAGTACAGCGAGGCGCCGGAGGCGATCGGCGAGGTGACGGTGGAGAACACGCTGAGCACCTTCTGGACCTCGGTGAAGGGCGCGTTCGAGACGTAGACGAGGTCGCGGTTGCGCATCCGGAACGCCTGCGAGACGAACAGGCTGTTGGGGTCGCGCATGTTGATCCGGTAGACCACCGGCACGAAGTTCGAGGAGACGAGCGGGCTGTTCGGGCGCAGGCGGCGCACCACCGAGGCCGGCTCGAACCGGAACACGAACACGCCGGCCGGGTCGGCCTGGAAGTCGCGCAAGCCCCCGGACTTGGCGAGCGCCTGGGCCAGGGTGATGCCCTCGGCGGAGAACGGGATCTCGAAATTCGCCCCCGTCGCGCCGACCGCCAGGAAGGTCTGGGGGTCGCGCACCAGGGTGAGGGTGTCGCCCGGACGCAGGAAGATGTTCTCGCGCGGGTTCGAGACCACGGCGGTGAGCGGCACCGTCGCGGTGGTGGAGCCGCGCGACAGCCGCACGAAGGTCTCGTTGACCGGCGCCGAGACGCCGCCCGCCGTGGCGATGACGTCGAGCAGCCGGTCGCCCTTCTCGGTCAGCGGCACGCGGCCGCCGCCGAGATTCGAGACCGGCCCGCCGCGGCTCGCCGCCGCCAGGCGGGCGCCGCCGCCGGCTGCCGCCGCCTCGCCCAGCACCGTGACGCTGGTGCTGAGCGGCGAGTTCACGGTGAGGAGCACCTGCGGCTGGATCGCCTTGCCGGCGAGCTCCTGCTCGATCTGCGCCTGCACGTCCGGGGCGCGCTTGCCCGCCACCTTGATGCGGCCGGCATAGGGCACCGAGATCGTGCCGTCGCGGGCCACGATCTGCTCGGGGATGCTGGAGGATTTCGAGCCGGTGGACATGCCCCCCATCATGGGGGCGGAGAACAGGCCGCCGCTGCCGGCCTCCCAGATCGTCACCGTCACGGCGTCGCCGACGCCGATCACCGGCTGCACCGACGGGCGCCGGTCGCCGAACGAGGCGAGCAGGCTGTCGAGGGGCCGGCCGCGCAGGGCCTCGACCACCGCGGCATCGACGTCGACGATCTCGTAGCGGGCGAGCAGGCCCTGGTCGGTGGCGATGTCGGCGCCCTCCGCGACCGCGCTCGCCGTCGGGCCGGCCGCAGGCAGGAAGCTGCTGCACCCCCCGATGAAGCAAGCGGCCACCAGGACCGCTGGCATACCGACGCGCACCATGCACCACCCTCCGACACCACAAGGGGGCCGTCGGCCACGGCCCCTCCGGTCTTCACTCCATCGATGCCGGCCGCGACCGGACCGGCATCCGCCGCACCGCTCGAGCCGGCGCGCAGCCGCGCGGCCGTACCGGCCACGCTTCGCCATCCTTCCTCTAGCACCCCGGATCGCTACGATCGAATGAACGGGGCGCCGCGGGAGCCGCGCGATGCATATGCGGCGCGTGTGTTGCACGGGACCCACGGCGGTGGGCCCGGCGGTGAGGCCGTCGGCCGCAAATGCGTCGCGAGCGTGGCGGTGGACCCCGTCACCCGTGGCGCGGATGCATCGATCGGTGCGCCGGGATGTGAATCACGGGCATGACCCCGGAATCTCCACGTTCCTGCCCAGATCGCAGGCCTAATGGCGGCGGTCGGCCGGATCGTCGGCCCTGGCATGACGCATCCGCGACACGGCGATTTCTCGCGAGTGTTGCAGACTTGCCATTGCCCGTCCGGGACCGGCCGATACTGTCCGCCTCGTCAGCGGCACGCGCGCGGTTCGCGCGCCCCGAATGTCCGTCCGGGCAGGCTGGCCGCAGCCTGCTCGGGCCTTCGCCGTCCCAGGGCCCGCCGGCAGATCGTGATCGGCCGCCGGCTCCCGCCCAGACCCGAGGTGTGCCCGTGAGAGCTGATCCCGCGCGAACCGTCGAGCCGAGCCAGCAGGAATCCCGCGGCGACCCCCGGTCGTCCGCCCGTCCGGGCCGGCGCCAGGTCTTCCTGTTCCTGCAGGGGCCGATCACGCCGTACTTCGCCCGGGTCGCCGATGCCCTGGAGGCGCGGGGCCACCGCTGCCTGCGGGTGAATCTCTGCTTCGGCGACTGGATGTTCTGGCGCCGGGCCGGCGGGGTCAATTTCCGCGGCACCCGCGAGACCTGGCCGGCCTTCATCGCCGACCTGATCGACCGCGAGGGCGTGACCGACCTGATGCTGCTCGGCGAGCAGCGCTACTACCACAAGGTCGCGGTCGCCGCCGCCAAGGCCCGCGGCCTGAACGTCACGGTGACGGATTTCGGCTACCTGCGGCCGGACTGGATCACGCTGGAGCGCGACGGCATGTCGGGCGACAGCTGCTTCCCGAAGGATCCGGACGCCGTGATGGCGCTCGCCGCCCAGGCGCCCGAGCCCGACCTGGTGCCGCGCTACCGCGACAGCTTCCAGCTCCAGGCCGTCTGGGACATGGCCTACCACCTGATGAGCAACTGGCTGTGGTGGCTCTATCCGGGCTACAAGTCGCACCAGGTGCACCACAATGCCCTGATCTATCTCGGCACCGGCCTGCACATGCTGCGCGCCAAGCGCACCGGCCCGCGGGTCGACGCCCTGGTGCGCCGCCTGCGCGAGGCCGGCACGACCTACTACGTGCTGCCGCTGCAGATGGAGAACGACTTCCAGCTGCGCGCCTACTCGCCGTTCTTCGACCTGAAGACGCCGATCCACGCGGTGATCCGCTCCTTCGCCGAGCACGCGCCGTCCGACTCGCGCCTGCTGGTCAAGATCCACCCCCTCGATCCCGGCATCCGCAACTGGGCGCGGATCGTGCGGCGCTCGGCGGAGAAGTGGGGCGTCTCCGACCGGGTCAACTTCGCCGATGGCGGCGATCTCGGCGCGATGTTGGACGGATGCCGCGGGGTCGTCACGGTCAACAGCACCGTCGGCCTGTGGTCGATGCGCGCCAACAAGCCGACCATGACGCTCGGTGCTGCGATCTACGACATCCAGGGCCTGACCTACCAGGGTGCGCTGGAGACGTTCTGGACGCAGGCCGAGCCGCCCAGCCGCGCGCTGTGGGACGCCTTCATCAAGGCGATCGTCGCCAACATCCAGATCCGCGGCGTCTACTACAAGGCCGAGGGCATGGCGGCCGCGGTGGAGGCCACCGCCTCCCGCCTCGACCTGACCCAGGGCGCCTGGCTCGAGGTCCGCTCCCGAGCCCGCACGATCCCCGATGCCGGCGACGACCTGCCGGGCCTCGAGGCGCTGCAGAACGCCTGACCCGGACGGGCGCACGGGACGGGAGACCAGACGGGGCCGAAGAACGGCCCCGTTTTCATGTCCGGCGGCCCGGGCAGCGGAGCCCGGGCCCGGACCCGATCACCCCCGCCGCAGCACGCGGCGCCAGATCACCGACCAGACCTGCTTGAGCACGGCCTCGGGGGTGCGGGCACGGCGCGCCAGCTCGGGGTCGCCGGCGGCGAGGCGCTGCACCAGCACCTCGGGCGGGCAGGGCAGGCCGGTGCGCGGATCGAGGTAGCGCGGGTAGAGGATCAGGGCGGCGGCGACCAGCTCGTCGAGGGTGAGGCGCCGGGTGCGCCGGGAGCAGCCGGGATCCTCGGTCAGGCCCCAGCCGGCGTAGAACGGCAGGCCGTGGGTGGTGACCGGCTTGCCGCGCAGGAGCGCCTCGAAGCCGATCAGCGAGGTCACGACCTCGACCTTGTCCGCCGCCTCGATGGCGTCGATCGCCGAGACGTCGCGCAGGACCACGTCGGCATGGGCGGCGAGCTCGTCCGGCGGCACCCAGCCGGGCCGCAGGCCCGCCTCGACGTCGGGATGCGGCTTGAAGGCGATCACCGCATCGGGGTTGCGCCCGCGGGCGAGGCGCAGGAGCGCGGCATTGCCCGAGACCGTCGCACCGCCGAGGCGGATCGAGGCGTCGTTCTCGACCTGGCCGGCGACCAGCACCACCGGGCCCGGCCGCGGCATCGCCGGCATCGCGGCGCTGCCGACATTGTACTTGCTGACGCGGGCCTCGATCACCGCCTCGCGCAAGGCCGCGGCCCGGGCGAGGAGGTCGGGCGGGAAGGACCCGGTCTCGAGCAGGTGCTCGAGATCGCTCGGCCCCGTCGCGTCGTAGTAGACGCCGGCGGCGTCGAGGACGTGCGAGGCGCCGGGCCGCAGGGCGACGCCCAGCCCGATCGAGCGCAGGAAGCCATCCTCCATCCGCAGGAGCGGCACGCCGGCCTCGCGGCAGGCCTCCTCGGTCCCCGCCGGCATCCGGCTGGCCCAGGTCACCACGCGCCGGACCTCCGCCAGCTCGGCCGATGCCAGCGGCGCGTCGCCCCGGCGCACCACGGGGCGGTGGCCCGGCGCCGACAGGGTCCGGGTGATCCAGTCGCGCTTCCAGGCCGAGAAGCCGACGCAGAGGGTCGGCACCGCGTTCTCGCGCCAGCGCGACGCGACGAGGTCGAGGACCGCCACCGCATCCTCGAACCGGGTCGGCGCCCCCGTATAGGGGTCGAAGTAGCGCGAGCAGACGAGGTAGGCGGCGGCGAAGACTTCTTCCGGCTTCCGTCGGCGGGTGCGCCGGGGCAGGTGGAGCCGGTCGTCGGTGAAGCTCCAGCCGGCATAGAAGGGCAGGCCGAAGCAGGTCACCGGCGTGCCCGCGAGCGCCGCCTCGAAGCCGGCATGGGCCGAGACGACGTAGACCCGGTCGCTGTCCTCGGCCACCGACCAGGCGGTGACCGGATCGCCCACCAGGCGGGCGCCGGCGGCCTCGGCGGCGGCGGCATCGATGTGGCCGCGCCGGCCGATTCCGGCGGCGGGGTCCATCACCACCAGGCGCTCGGCCTCCGGCGCGTCGGCGGCGGCCGCCGCCAGCATCGCCGTGAAGGCGCTGGCCCCGGCCAGGCCGAAGCCGACCGTCGGGTCGCCGACCGCCTGATCGACGATGACGATGCGTCGGCGGCCGGGCACGCGCGCCGGCAGGTCGCGGCGGCGGGGGTCGTTGTCGAGGCTGAGCCGTCCCGCACGCAGGCGCGCGATGCCGGACCGGGCGCGGGCCATCAGCTCGTCCGATTCCCAGCCGCCCTCCTCGAGCATCACCTCGAGCTCGCTCGGCGCCGTGGCGTCGTAATGGATCCCGAGCCCGTCGATGATGTAGCTCAGGGGACGCTCGGCCTGGGCGTCGCCGAGACGCAGGAAGCCTGCGTCCCAGCGGTCGCTCAGGCGCACCCGCCGCGAGGTCGGCTCGCTGCCCAGGCGCCGCGAGCGCCGAGGGCCGGGCCCTTCCGACTCCGACGGCATCCGGGGCCACAACCGCTTCAGCTTGCCGCGATCCATCCGCCTCTCACTCACTGCGGACCGTGCCGCCCCGGCCATGCAACCTGGAGCAGGGGCCGTTCCACATCACCCCGACCCCGTCAAGCACGCCCGCCGCGCGCGGGGGAGCGGGTCCCGGTCGGTCGGGCGTCTGTCCCGCATCGGTCTTCGTTACAGTCGTTCTGATTTTTCCGATCCCACGGCAACCGGATTTTTTCGCGCCCCGGCCTGAGCGCCGTGCTACAGGCGCGGCCGTGCCGCCGTGGTCCGATCATCCGGGAGCAGAACCATGCCCGTCATCCTGATCACCGGCGCGTCGAGCGGCATCGGCGCGGCCCTGGCGCAGCATTACGCCGCCCCCGGCACCACCCTGGTGCTGAACGCCCGCGGGCTTGAGCGCCTGGAGGCGGTGGCCGATCTCTGCCGTCGCAAGGGCGCCGCGGTCGAGGCGCGAGCCCTCGACGTCCGCGATCGGGACGGCGTGCGGGCCTGGATCGACGACGTCGCCGGGCGGCTCGGCCTCGACCTCGTCGTCGCCAATGCCGGGGTCAATGGCGGCCACCCGGAGGGCGGGCTCGAGACCGAGGACACCGCCTTCCTGGTGCTCGACGTCAACCTGATGGGTGCCCTCAACGTCGCGCTGCCGGCGGTCGCCCGGATGGCGGCGCAGGGCCGGGGCCAGGTGGCGCTGATCTCCTCGCTCGCCGCCTACGCGCCGCTTCCCGACGCCCCGGCCTATAGCGGCACCAAGGCGGCGCTGCTCGCCCACGGCCTGGCTTTGCGCGAGAAGCTGGCGCCGACGGGCGTGCGGATGAACGTGGTCTGCCCCGGCTACGTGAAGACCGCGATGGGCGCGGATTACGAGGGCTGGCGCCCGCTCGAGATGAGCGCGGAGGCCGCCGCCCGGCGCATCGCCAAGGGCTTGGCCCGCGACGAGGCGGTGATCGCCTTCCCGGCGGCCCTGGCCGCGGCGGCGCGCGGCGCCGCGCTGATCCCGGAATCCTGGCGCCGCCTCGGCATGCGCGGCTTCAGCTTCAAGATGAGCGAGCGCCAGCAGCGCTAGGGCACCCGCCCCGATCGCGCCGCTGCGGACGCGGCTCCAGATCTTTGATGGTGCCGCGTCGTCTGCGACGAACCGGCACCCGCTTCGTCGAGGAAGCGTTCTCAGTCCGGCTGCGAAGAGGTCACCCCGGTGCGGATCGCCCTGTTCACCCTCGAATCCCTGCCCAACGCCCGGGCGGTGCGCCGCTTCGTCGCCGACAACGCCGCGCGGATCGCCTTCGTCGGCCTGTCCGATCCCGAGCGGCCGAGCACCGGCGGGCTGACCGGGCAGGTGCGGCGCCACCTGATGCGCTCGGGGCCCGGCTTCCTGCCCTACCTGGCGGTCAATTTCGGCCTGCCCGACCTCGTCCGCGGACTGGCCCCGGCGACCCAGGCCCTCGCCGGCAGTCGCGACGTGCCGGAGGCGACGCCGCTGCGCGCCCTGTGCCGGCGCCTCGGCCTGCCGCACGCCACCATCACCGACGTGAACGGGCCGGAGGTCACGGGGCAGCTGCGCCAGCACGGCGCCGACCTGATCCTGTCGTTCCACTTCGACCAGATCTTCGACGCCGCGACCCTGGCGGCGGCGCCGGGGGGCGGACTCAACGTCCATCCCTCCTTGCTGCCGCGCCATCGCGGCCCGGTCCCGACCCTGCACGCCCTCCTGGAGGACGAGCCGGATTTCGGCGTCACGGTGCACCGGCTGGCCCCGGCGATCGATGCCGGCGGCATCCTCGCGCAAGCGCCGGTGGCCCTGCCCGCCGACGTCACCGCCACGCGGGCGGCGGTGCTGCTGCACGAGGCCGGACGGCCGCTGCTGGAGGGGGTTCTGGCGCAAGCCGAGCGGGCGGGTGCGCTGCCGGAGGGGCGAAGCGTCCCGGTCCTGCCCTATTGCGGCTTCCCGACGCGGGGCCAGCTGCGCGACCTGAAGCGGCGGGGCAGGCGGCTGGTCGATGCCGGAGACCTGCGCGAAGCGCTGAGCCTGTCGCTCAGGCCATGACCGGGCACACTCTGTGAAGGCACAGGGAGACGCGCTGACCTTGCCAGATCCTGCCGCCATCCCGGAGCCGCACAGCGGAACCCGGGATGGCAGGGCGGGTGTCGGACGGTGGAGGGCCGATCCCGGGACCCCGCGCGTCACGCCCTCCGCGACATCAGCCGCTCGACCAGCGAGCCGCCCTGGTTCAGCTCCTCGAGTTCGTCGGCCAACACCGTCACGGTCTCGCGGATCTGCTCGGGCGTGTGCTCGGAGGTGATGAAGAAGCGCAGGCGCGACGAGCGCTCCGGCACCGCCGGGTGGATGATCGGCTGCACGTTGATGCCGCGCTTGAACAGCCGGTCGGACAGGGTGACGGCCTTGAGCGAGTCGCCGAGGATCACCGGGACCACGGCGAGGCCGAGGCTGGTGCCGGTGTCGAGGCCGCGCTCGCGGGCGGTGGCGAGGAACAGGGCGCCGTTGCGGCGCAGCCGCGCCACCCGCTCGGGCTCGCGGCGCATGAGCGCCAGCGACGCGGTGGCGGCGGCGGCGAGCGGCGGCGACAGGCCGACCGAGTAGACGAAGCCGCCGGCGGTGCATTTCAGCAGCTCGATCAGAGCACCGGCGCCCGCGACGTAGCCGCCGCAGGAGGACAGCGTCTTCGACAGCGTGCCCATCCAGATGTCGACGCTGCCCGGGGGCACGTCGCAATGCTCGTGCAGGCCGTGGCCGTCCTTGCCGAGCACGCCGAGGCCGTGGGCGTCGTCGACCATCAGCCAGGCGCCGTAACGCTCCTTGAGGGCGACGAACCCGGCGAGGTCGGGGGCGTCCCCGTCCATGCTGTAGAGGCCCTCGATCACGATCAGCGCCCGGCGATGCTCGTGGCGCGTCGCGTGCAGCAGCGATTCGAGGGCCTGGAGGTCGTTATGGGCGAAGCTGCGGCGCTGGGCGCCCGAGAGCTGCGCCCCCGTGACCACGGAATTGTGGATCAGGGCGTCGTGATAGATCACGTCGCCGGGCTCCAGCAGGGCCGCGATGGTCGCCACGTTGGTGGCGTGGCCGCTCACCATCACGACGCAGGCCTCGGTGCCGTAATGCGCCGCGATCGCCTTCTCGAGCACGAGGTGGCCCGGGCGCTCGCCGGCGACGATCCGGCTCGCCGAGGACGAGGTGCCGTAGACGGCGAGCGCCTCTTGCGCCGCCGCGTTCACCTCCGGATGGCCGTTGAGCCCGAGATAGTCGTAGGAGGAGAAGTTGGTGAAGGCGCGGCCGTCGATCCGCGTCGTCGCGCCGGCCTTGGCGTCATGGACGCGGAAGAACGGGTTGCCGAGGCCGATCAGGTCGGCGGCGGAGCGCTGGAGCTTCAGCTCCTTGTAGGCCGGCAGGCTGTCGAAGCTCTGCGCCTGGGCCAGCGCCGGCTTGGGCTCCGGCCGGACCGGAGCGGGACGGACGGGAGCCTTGCCGAGGCGGGCGGCGACGAAGCCCGCCAGGGCCTCGCGCCCGCCCGCGCCGTGGGAGGATCCGCTGCTCATGAGGTGATGACCTTGATGTCCTGGCTGTTCTGCTCGACGAGAACCTGGAGGGATTGCAGCGCCTCGGCATCGACCGCCTCGACACCGCCATGGCGCTGCGACAGGCTCAGGACCGCCGCCGCGCCCTCGTCGACCGGGGCCGCCACCGACTGGATCAGGGTGTCGGCGAGTTCGGTCACGGTCTGGCCGCTCGACACGCCGGAGGGCGGCGCGTCGAGGCCGAAGCGCTCCTGCAGGCTCGCGCCGAGCTCGACGCCCATCAGCGAATCGAGGCCGATCTCCGAGAGCTGACGCACCCGGCTGATGTCGTCCTTCGGCAGGCGCAGGATCCGGGCGATGTCCTCGACGATGGCATCCGCCACCGTCTTGCGGACATCGTCGAGGTCATGGGCGCGCAAGAGGCCCGGGATGCTGATCGCGACCTGGCCGCCGGCCTCCGCCTGCTGCTCCGAGCCGAGGCTGGCGTAGCTGGGCGAGCGCAGGGTCGCGAGGCGCTCGCGCGCCTTGCCCCAGTGCATCGCCGCGATGGCGATCACCGCATCGTCGGACGCCGCGCCCTGCACGCCCAGCGCCTCGGCCATCAGGTCGAGGGACTTGCGGGCATCGACCGGGGTCACGCCGACGCGGCCGGCCAGGGTCTCCATCACCGCCTTGTTGCGGGCGAGGACGCCGACATCGCCGATCGCGCCCCAGGCCACCGCCAGGGCCGGCAGGCCGAGGCGGCGGCGCTGGCGGGCCAGGCCCTCCATGAAGCCGTTGGCGGCGACGTAGGAGCCCTGGCCCGGATTGCCGATGAAGGTCGTGGCCGAGGAGAACAGCACGAAGTAGTCGAGCGCCCGGTCGCGGGTCAGCGCGTCGAGATGGCCGGCGCCGATCACCTTGGGGGCGATCACCGCCTCGAGGGCGGCCGGATCGAGGTTCGCGATCAGGCCGTCCTGCAGCACCATCGCGCCGTGGATGATGCCGGCGAGCTTCACTCCTTTGGCCTCGACCCGCTCCAGCAGGCGCTGGACCGAGGCGCGGTCGGTGATGTCGCAGGATTCCACCTGCACCGCGACGCCGCGGGCCTTGAGGTCGGCGATGGTCGAGAGCGCCGCCTCGCCGGACGGCGCCTTGCGGCCGACGAGCGCGATGTGGCGCGCGCCCCGGTCGGCGAGCCAGCGCGCCGCCTCGATGCCGAAGCCGCCGAGGCCCCCGGTGACGAGGTGGACGCGGTCGGGCGCCACCACGAAGGGCTTCGTCGTCTCGGCCGGGATCGTGCCGGCCTTCGGCGGCGCGATCACGATCTTCCCGACGTGACCCGATTGCTGCATCAGCCGGAAGGCGTCCGAGACCTCCTCGGCCGCGAAGGGCTGGTAGGGCAGCGCCTTCAGGCTGCCGTCGGTGAACAGCGCCATCACCTCGCGGAACAGCCGCTTGCCCTCGTCCGGCTGGAACTGGAGCAGCTGGTCGAGGTCGACGCCGAAATACGACAGGTTCCGGCGAAACGGCCGCAGGCCGATATGGGTGTTGGCGACGTAGTCGCGCTTGCCCAGCTCGACGAAGCGCCCGAAGGGCTTCAGCGCGTTGAGGCTGCGCTCCATCGCCTCGCCGAACAGGCTGTTGAGCACCACGTCGACGCCGTCGCCGGTGATGCGGCGGATGTCGTCGACGAAGGCGAGCGAGCGCGAATCGAGCACGTGCTCGGCGCCGAGCGCCTTGACCAGCGCCCGCTTCTCGTTCGAGCCCGCCGTGGCGATGACCCGGGCGCCGCGCATCCGGGCGATCTGGAGCGCCGCGAGGCCGACGCCGCCGGCGCCGCCATGGACCAGCACCCACTCGCCGGCCTTGAGGCGGGCGAGCGTCACCAGGCCGTAGAAGGCGGTGAGGAACGCCACCGGCGTGGTGGCGGCGGCCTCCGACGACAGCCCCTCGGGCGCGGCCGCGACGACCATCTCGGGCACGACGATGTGGGTGGAGAAGCCCGACTGGGCGAAGGCCACCACCCGGTCGCCGGGCTTGAAGGCGGTCACGCCCGCCCCCACCGCGGCGACGCGGCCGGCGCATTCGAGGCCGAGCCGCGGGCCGGCGAAGCCGTCCTCGAGGATCTCCTCGGGCAGCATCGACAGGGCCCAGAGCACGTCGCGGAAGTTGAGGCCGGTGGCCTCGACCGCGATCTCGAGCTGACCGGGGCCGGGCGCGACGCGCTCGGCCGGGCCCCAATGCATCTCGTTGAGGCCGCCGGTCGTGCTGCGCTCGAGCCGCGCGGCCGGGGCCGCCGGGCCGGAGCGCCGGGCCGGACGGGCCCCCTGCGAGAAGCGGACGACGCGGGTGGCGTCGTCGTCGACCACGATCTCGGTCTCCGGCGTACCGGACAGGATCAGGTCGCGCAGGCGCTCGGCGGCGCGCTTCGAGGCGATCGCCGTCGACAGGTCGATGCGGCGCACGTCGAGATTCGCGACCTCGTTGGCGAGCGTCCGGGTGAACGCCCAGACACCGGCCTCGACGCTGCCGGCGAGCCCGCCGCGGTCGCGGGTGGCGCTGGGGCAGACGACCCAGAGCCGGGTCTGGCGGCTGCCGAGATGCTCGACGCAGCGCTTGAGCCCGAGGCAGCGCTCGCGCAGCCGCTCGGCCGGGTCGCCGCCGCGGTTGAAGGCGCCGGCGAGGTAGACCACCGTGTCGGGCGTCTCGCGCTCGAGTTCGCGCAGGGACGATTCGGAATCGAGGATGATCGAGACGTGGACCCCGCCCGCCACCAGCAGGGTGGCCAGCGACGAGGCGGTCTCGGCCGCGAACTCGTCCTCGGAACCGATCACGAAGGCGAAGGTCTGGCCCGTGGCGGCCTTCGGCCGGGGCGGGGCCTCGGCCAGCAGCAGGAGGTCGTTGCCGTTGCGCGTGACGGCGCGGTCCGCCGCGACCTTGACGAGGCCGACGGCGCTCAACGCGCGCTGCCAAGCCGCCACGTCGTCGAGGCGCCCGACCGGCACGTCGCCGATGGTCTCGAACCAGCCCGCGGTGAGACCGAACACCATGTCGCGGAACAAGGAGGCGCCGGGCTCGACCGCCGCGAACAGGCCGCCGGCCGCGAGGCTCGACGCCAGGGGGCTGAGGAGGTCGCGGGAGGCGCGGTGGAGCACGTCGCTCGCCAGCACCGCGTCGAAGGCGGCGTGGCCGAGCGCCGCCGGATCCTCGACGATCGTGACGCCGGCGGGCAGGGCGAGGCGGGCGCGCTCGGCGAGGCGGCGATCGGCCTCGAACACCGTCAGGCGCGCCTCGTGCAGCCCCGCGAAGGTCGCGACCTGCGCCGAGAGCGGCCCGAACCCGACCTGGAGCAGGCGCAGGGCCCGGTCGCGGGGGAGCGACGCGGCGCTGTCGCTGAGCAGCCGCATCACCGCGTCGGCCGAGGCCCGTACGGTGGCGCCGCGCAGCGAGAAGGCGTCGAGCGCCGCCTGCGGCAGGGACGGAGCCTCGGCGAGCGAGCCGGCGAGGACCCGCGCCACCACGGCACCGAGATCGGCGCAGAGCAAGAGCTCCGCCGATAGCTCCGGGTGGTCCGCCGCGATCCAGCGCATGATCTCGTCGGGCGCGGGCAGCGTCACGTCGGCGCGCAGGCGCCAGCGCCCGTCGCCCGCAGCGTCGGCGAGGCCGCTGACCTCGAGGGCCAGGAGCT
The DNA here is from genome assembly GCF_006151805.1 of Methylobacterium terricola. Lineage (GTDB taxonomy): Bacteria > Pseudomonadota > Alphaproteobacteria > Rhizobiales > Beijerinckiaceae > Methylobacterium > Methylobacterium terricola. Next base: position 16,464 of record NZ_VDDA01000036.1, read on the forward strand.
GGTTGGTCAGCCAGGGGCGAAGCGCCGCCGGCAGCCGGCGCGAGGCCGCGACGTCGACGACGCCGCCGACCGCGAGGCCGCGGGCGAGCCGGTCGGCGAGCGAGGTCGCCCAGCCTTCGAGCAGCATGTGGCCGGCCCCGAGGGCCGCCTCACCCTTGCCTGGTTCGGTCTTGGCCGTGACCGCGCCGGCCTGCCGGCGGACCAGGGCCGCGATGGCCGGCTGCGGCTCGAGGGCGACCGCCGTCGGCTCGGTGGCGAGCTCGGTGAATTGCCGGATCGCGAAGGCGTCGAGGTCGTTGCCCGCCTTCATCCGCAGGGCCTGGAACCGGCCCTCGCGCAAGGTGGCGACCACCTCGCCGGCTTCGTCCACCAGGGTGAAGTCGGCCAGGATGCTGCGCTCGTTGCAGCGCCGGGTGCGGATCACCGCCCGGGCGATCGCCGCGCCGGGGCGCACCAGCCGGATCTCGCCGAAGCGGATCGGCACGTAGGCCCGGCTCGCCGCCTCGCCGAGAAGGTCGGCGAAGAGCAGGATCAGGCCGTGGAAGCAGGAATCGAGGCGCGCCGGCACCACGCCGTAGCGGGCATGGGCCTCGGCGGGCACGAGGTCGGAGACGATGGTGGCGTCGTCGAGCCGGGCCGAGCGGGCGACCTGGCGGAAGCTCGGGCCGAAGCCGAGGCCCGAGGCCTTGGCGCGGGCGTAGAGCGCCTCGCCTTCGACCGTCGTCTCGGAGGGCAGGGAGGCGGCGTCGCGGCCGGTGAGGCGCGCCGGCGGCGGCGTCTCGCCCTCGACCAGCTTGGCGACGGCGTGAAGTTGCCACGGCGCCTGGCTGAGGCGCGGGCGGGACAGGATCTGCACCAGGTTGGCGCCCGGGGAGAACCGGGACAACACCTCGCGCACCGCGTCCTCGGCGAAGACCATCGGCTGCTGGATCTCGAGATCCGCCAGCGTCACGGAGTCCGAGCGCACGATCTCGCGGCCGACCGCCAGCGCCATCTCGGCGAAGCCGGCGCCGGGCAGGATCGCCTGGCCGTCGATGCGGTGATCGTCGAGCTCGGGCACCGTCGCGACGTCGAGATGGGCCAGCCATTCCAGCCCGTCCGGACCCTGGCGGGTGCCGATCAGCGGGTGGTAGGGCCGGGCGCTCGCCGGGTTCATCGCCTCGGTGGTCTCCGGCAGGCGAAAGACCTTGCGCTGCCAGGGGTAGTGCGGCAGCGCCACCCTGCCGGCCGGGTCGGCGCCGAAGGCGAGGTCCTCGTCGACCGCCGCACCGGCGGCGAGCGCCGCCGCGAGGGCGCGCCGGAACGGATCTGCCGAGAGCGCCTTCTTGGGCAGCACGCCGACGGTGGCGCCGTCGAGGCCGAGCGGCTCGAGGCAGTCGCCGACATGCGGCAGCAGGGTCGGGCGGGGCCCCACCTCGACGAAGACCCGGGCCCCGGCCTGCGCCGCCGCCTGGATCGCCGCGCTGAACCGCACCGGCTCGCGGATGTTGCGCCACCAGTAGCCGGCGTCGAAGGCGCGGCCGTCGAGCACGTCGCCGGTCACCGTCGAGGCGAGCGGCACCGTGCCGGAGGAGGGCGCGAGCCCGGCGAGGTCGCGCCGCAGCGGCGCCTCGATCGGGTTCATCAGCCGGCCGTGGAAGGCGTAGTCGAGGTCGAGCTTGCGGCCGCGGCGGCGCTTGCGCGCCAGCGCCTTCATGGCCGCGTCGATCGCCGCCACCGGGCCCGCCACCGTCACGGCCTTCGGGCTGTTGTAGGCGGCGATGTCGAGCTCGGGGAAGTCGGCGAGGAAGGCCTGCACCTCCTCGATCGGCGCAAGCAGCACCGCCATGGTGCCGAGCCCGCGGGTCGCCTCCTGGTGCTTCGAGCGGTAGAAGATGACCTTGACGGCCTGCTCGAGGGTCAGGATGCCGGCGGCTTCCGCCGCGCCGATCTCGCCGACCGAGTGGCCGACGATCGCCGTGGGCGCGAGGCCGATCGCCCGCAGGGCCGCGGTCGAGGCGGCCTCGATGGCGAAGATCAGCGGCTGCGACACGCTGGTGAGGGCGAGCCGCTCCTCCAGGTCGTCGGCGTGCAGGGCCTCCTTCAGCGACCAGCCGGCGAGCGGCCGGAACAGGGCGTCGGCTTCGTCGAAGCGGGCGCGGAAGACCGAGTTGAGGGCATAGGCGTCCCGGCCCATCCCGGCCCATTGGCTGCCATTGCCCGAATACACGAAGGCGACGCCGCCGGCGCGCTCGACCGCGGTGGCGACTGCGGCCGCCGGGATGTCCTCGCCCTCGGCGAGGCCGCGCAGCACCTCGACGACGGCGCCGGAATCCAGGTCCTTCAGCGGGATCGCGGCGCGGACCGGCAGGCGCTCGCGGCGATGCGCCGCCGCGGCGGCGACGCGGGCGATCTCGGCCGCGTCCGCCCCGTCGAGGCGGGCGGCGTAGTCCTGGGCGAGGTCGGCGAGCGCCGCCTTGGTCTGGGCCGAGACCAGCAGAACTTCCGGAGCCGGCGCCGCCGACGGGGCGGCGACCGCGACGGGCACCGGGTCGGTCAGGATGACGTGGGCGTTGGTGCCGCCGAAACCGAACGAGTTGACGCCGGCGAAGCGCTCCTTGCCCGTGCGGGGCAGGGGCTTCAGCGCGCGGTTGACCGCGAGGTTCAGCTCGTCGAACGGGATCGCCGGGTTGAGCTCGGCGCTGTGCAGCGAGGGCGGCAGCAGGTCGTGCTCGAGCGCCAGGCTCGCCTTGAGCAGGCCGGCGAGGCCGGAGACCGGCTCGGTATGGCCGATATTGGTCTTGATCGAGCCGATCGGAAGGGGCGTGGCGCGGCCGCGGCCGAGCTTGCCGCCGATCGCGCCGGCCTCAATCGGATCACCGACGGGAGTGCCGGTGCCGTGCGCCTCGACGAAGGCGATGGAGTCGAGGGCGACTCCGGCCTCACGGTAGATCTCGTCGAGGAGCGCGCCTTGAGCGTAGCCCGAAGGCAGCGAGATGCCGGTGGTGCGCCCGTCGGAATTGACCTTCGAGGCGGCGATGACGCCGCGCACGGTCGACCCGTTGCGGGCGGCCGCCTGCGCCGATTGCAGCACCAGGACGACGCCGCCCTCGGCGCGCACGTAGCCGTCGGCGCTGGCCGAGAAGGCCTGGCACAGGCCCGTTCGCGACAGCATCGAGGCGTTCGAGAACGACACGAAGTTGAACGGGCTGACCAGCAGGTTGACGCCCGCCACCACCGCCGTGTCGATCCGCCCCGAGGCGATCGCCGCCACCGCGGCGTCGAGGGCGACGAGGGACGACGAGCAGGCGGTATCGAGGGTGAAGCTCGGCCCCTTCAGGTCGAAGATGTAGGAGATGCGGTTCGACAGGATCGACAGCGTGTTGCCGGTCGCCGCGTAGGCGTCGCCGGACGCCGAGTCGAGCACCCGCAGGTTGCCGTAATCGAGCGAGGAGGCGCCCACGAACACGCCGATCGGGCTGCCGGCGACCGCCGACGGCCGCAGGCCCGCGCTCTCCAGCGCCTCCCAGGTCAGCTCCAGCAGCAGGCGCTGCTGCGGGTCCATCTGCTCGGCCTCGCGGGGCGAGATGCCGAACACCGACGGATCGAACGACCAGGGATCGTCGATGACGCCGGCGGCCCAGGTGTAGCTCTTGCCCCGCTCCTGCGCCCGGGGATGCCCCATGCGCTCGAGGGACCACCGGTCCTCCGGGATGCGCGAGACGGCGCACCGTCCCTCGATGAGCATCTGCCACAGGCTGTCGACGCCCGAGGCGCCCGGAAGCCGGCAGGCCCGACCGATGATCGCGATGTCAGGACGCTGTGTCACGTTCGATTCGCTGCACGCTCTTTTACGGAGGACCGGACACGGCGGCGCCGCACCCGGGCAATTCACCCTAACCCATAGTATGAGGCCCGCATCGCGCCAACCCCGGACGGGCACCCCCAGCCCCGGATAGGCAAGACATGGCCCACCTGTGACATGCCTTCATCAGTCGAAGTCCTGCCGCCTATCCCGGCGAAACCGGTGAGAAACGACCTAAGATTGTCAACCGATCAACATGCGCGGTGCGGCATACGATAAGGTTAAGTTTGATCGCGGTCCCGGCTGGGCCGGAGCGCGCCGTCAACGTTAGACCCGAGAAATCGGGTCGCAATGGGGCAGGGCGCCGAATCACCCGCCCCATCGCGCCCCGGCTAGGGGCAGATCGTCAGAAGGCCTTGAAGGTGATGATGGTGCGGGTATCCTGGATATCCGCGATCGTCTGCACGTGCTCGGCCACGAAATGCCCGATATCCACCCCGTCATCGACGTGGAACTTGGCGAGCACGTCGTAATGCCCAGCCGTCGAATAGATCTCGGAGGCGATCTCGCGGTCGGCCAAGGCGCTCGCCACGGTATAGGTCTTGCCCAGGCGGCACTTGATCTCGACGAAGAAGGTCTGCATCGGCTCTCTCCTGGCGGCTTACGCGATTCGTTTTTATAAGAATTCAAAACGGTGGCCGCGCACTCCGCAGGAGCGGCTGCCACGGCCCCGAAACCGCATCTCGGCACCGGTCAGGGACGCCCGACGCTGGCGTAGACGAATCCCTGCTTGCGGACGTCTTCCGGCCGGTAGACGTTGCGCAAGTCGACGAGCACCGGATCGGCCATGGCGGCGCGCAGGCGCTTGAGGTCGAGGGCCCGGAACGCGTCCCACTCGGTCACGATCACGAGAGCGTGCGCCCCTTCGGCGCAGGCGTAAGGGTCGGCGGCGTAATCGACCCCGGTCAGGTGGGCGCGGGACTGCTCCACCCCTTCCGGGTCGTAGGCCACCACCCGGGCGCCGGCATCCTGCAGCCCGGCGATGATCGCCAGGGACGGCGCCTCGCGCATGTCGTCGGTGTTCGGCTTGAAGGTCAGCCCGAGCACCGCGATCCGCTTCCCCCGCACGCTCCCGCCGCAGGCCGCCACCACCTTGCGGGCCATGGCGCGCTTGCGGCTGTCGTTGACCGCCACCACCGTCTCGACGAGCCGCACCGGCGATCCGGCATCCTGCGCCGTCTTGACCAGGGCCAGGGTGTCCTTCGGAAAGCACGAGCCGCCGTAGCCGGGACCGGCATGCAGGAACTTGCGGCCGATGCGGTTGTCGAGCCCGATGCCGCGGGCGACCTCCTGCACGTCGGCGCCGACCTGCTCGCAGAGGTCGGCGATCTCGTTGATGAACGTGATCTTGGTCGCCAGGAAGGCGTTGGCCGCGTACTTGGTCAGCTCGGCGGTGCGCCGGCTCGTCACCAGCACCGGCGCGTGGTTGAGGTAGAGCGGGCGGTAGAGCTCGCTCACCACCGCGGCGGCCTGGGGGTCGTCGGCCCCGATGACGATGCGGTCGGGGCGCTTGAAGTCGGCGATCGCCGCGCCCTCGCGCAGGAATTCCGGGTTCGAGGCGACCGCGATCGCGAGGTCGGGCCGCGCCTCGCGGACGATGCGCTCGACCTCGTCGCCGGTGCCGACCGGCACCGTGGACTTGGTGACGACGACCGTCGGCCCGGTGACCGCGGCGGCGATGTCGCGCGCCGCCTGGTAGACGTAGGAGAGGTCGGCGAAGCCGTCGCCGCGGCGGGACGGCGTGCCGACCGCGATGAACACCGCATCGGCGCCGGCGACCGCCTGGCGGAGGTCGGTGGTGAAGGCGAGGCGGCTCTGGCGCACGTTCTCGGCCACCAGCGCGTCGAGGCCGGGCTCGTAGATCGGGATGCGGCCGTCCCTCAGGGCGGCGATCTTCTCCGGCGCGGTGTCGACGCACACGACGGTGTGGCCGAAATCGGCGAAGCAGGCTCCGGAGACCAGGCCGACATAGCCCGCCCCCACCATCGCAACGCGCATCTCACGTCCTCTCGGCAGCGGCGCGGCCCGGCGCCCGGCGGCACCGCTGTAGCGTTGCGGTGCAAAACGAGCAACGGTTGCGCCGGCCCCGACACGAGGCGAGCCTGCGGCGGAGCGGTCGTACGACGTCCGATCGATCGCCCGGCGATGGCCGTCGCCATGCGGATTTCGGCGTCGCTGGAGCGTGTGGAGCACGGCTCCACCGTCGCGGGCTGGCGATACGGCTTTCCGGACGGGATCCGTCGGACGCCGTGTCACCAGAGCCGGAACAGCGCCTTCGCCCGGGCGAGGTTCGGGTTGTAATAGGGATCGTTGCGCAGCTCCGGCCCCCAGCGCTCGGTCATGGTGGCGACCTCGGCCTCGAAGCGGGCGCGCTTCTCGGGCGTGTCCTCCTTGCCGCGACTCTTCGATTCGTGGTGCGTCAGGGCCGCGTGCGGGGTCCAGATCACGCTGTAGCCGGCCTTGCGCACCCGCAGGCAGAGGTCGATGTCGTTGAAGGCGACCGCGAGGGCCTCCGCGTCGAAGCGGCCCACCGCCTCGAACACCTCCCGGCGCACCATCAGGCAGGCGCCGGTCACCGCCGAGACCTCCTGCGAGATCACCATGCGGCCGAAATAGCCCGGGTCGTCCGGCCCGATATCCGGGTGGCTGTGGCCGGCGACGCCGCCGACGCCCAGCACCACGCCGCCATGCTGGAGCGTGCCGTCCGGATAGGACAGCTTGGCGCCGACGGCGCCCACCGCCGGCTCGACCGCGATCGAGGCCATCTCGGCGAGCCAGCCGGGCTCCACGATCTCGATGTCGTTGTTGAGGAACAGCAGCAGCGGCCCGCTCGCCGCCGCCGCGCCGTCGTTCGACAACCCGGAGAAGTTGAACGGGCCGGGGCGCGCCAGCACCCGCACCCGCGGATCGGCGGCGGCGGATGCGAGCAGCTCCTTGGCCGCGGGCTCGGTGCTGCCGTTATCAACCACCACGACCTCGATGTCGGGATAAGCGGTGCGGTCGAGGAGGCCGTCGAGGACGACGCGCAGCAATTCGGCCCGGTCCTTGGTCGGGATGACGACGGAGACGCGCGGGGCCGGATCGGGCAGGGCGCGCACCAGCCGGTTGAAGCCCAGCGGGCCGCGCTCGACCCGATGCGGCCAGCCGCGCCGCGCCACCAGTTCCTCGAGCGCCCGCAGGCGCGCCGCCTCGGCCCGCGCCAGGAAGGTGTCCGAGAAGGTCCCGGAGCCGATCGCGGTGCGCCAATGATAGAGAATCACCGGCAGGTGCCGGACGCGGGCCGGGTCGAGCCGGTCGCTCAGGCGCAGGAGCAGGTCGTGGTCCTGGCTGCCCTCGAAGCCGGGACGCAAGGCCCCCACCGCCTCGACCAGGCTGCGGCGCACCACCGTCAGGTGGTTGAGGTAGTTCTGGCCGTAGAGGAGTTCCGGGTTCCAGTCGCCCTTGAAGTGCGGCTCGAAGCGCCGGCCCTCGGCGTCGATCTTGTCCTCGTCGCTGTAGATCAGGTCGAGGTCCGGCTCGCGCCGGATCGCCTTCGCCACCTCGTAGAGGGCGTGGGCCGGCAGCACGTCGTCGTGGTCCATGAACGCCACGTAGGTGCCGCGGGCGAGCGCCAGCGCGGTGTTGGTGGCGACCGCGATATGGCCGTTCTCGGGCCTCCGCTCGACCCGGATGCGGGGATCCTCGGCCGCGGCCCGGGCGAGCAGGCGCGGCACCGCCGGATCGGTCGAGGCGTCGTCGGCGATGCACAGCTCCCAATGCGGGTAGAGCTGATCGCGGACCGAGCGCAGGGCCTCCTCCAGGACCGTCGGACCCGGATCGTAGACCGGCATCACCACGGAGATCAGGGGCGGGTCGCGCCACTGCGCCACCTCCCCACTGATGCGGGCGCGGTCGGCCTCGCCCAACGTGTCGAAGTGGCGGACCCAGGTGTCGTAACCGGTGAGCCCCGGCGGCACGAGGGCGCGGGCGAGCCGGTGCTGCGAGCGCACCCGCTTGCCGACCGCGCGCCAGAACAGCGCCTGGGCGGTGAGCACCGGCCGGCGCAGGGCCGCCCGGCCGACAAGGGCGGCACGGCTGCGCACGCGGACGGTGAACTCGTCGATGCTCAGGGCCGGCTCGCCGAGCATCGGCGTGAGCGTCAAGGCCGTGGTGCCGGCGGGCAGCCGCCCGAGCCAGGTGAAGCGCCCGTGGCCGAAGGCGCGCTCCGACAGGCTGGTGCCCTGGGGGCCGTCCGGCCCGGCCCCGATCGCCGTCAGTTCGACCCGGCTGAAGGCGCCGTGATTCTCGTCCTTGAAGGCGATGGAGACCCAAAGCCCGCCGAGCCCGAGATCCGCCACGTCGAGGCTGAGGGCCTCGGCCCCGAATTCGAGCCGGATGCGGGCGAAGTCCCGCGCGACCACGCGCCCGCGCCCGAGGCGGAGCGAGGCGCGCAAGGGCGTGGGGGGGACGGGGCTGTCGGGCAGGGGAGCACCGGGACGGGACGCGGCGGGAGAAGGGGTCTGGGCTGTCACCGGTCCTCGCGCCTCACGATGTCGCCGGGCCGGCGACCGGCGCCGACAGGCGCCGCATCTTCAATGAAATCAATATCTTAGATTGCATCTTGTGAGCCGACGTGTAGCAGGGGGGCGGAGTGGCTGGCAAGGGTCGGCTGATAGGTCGGTCCATCCCCGCGCCTGCGGGGCACCGGGTGCCTGTCGCGGGTCGGCCGGCAAAACTGCGTTGGCGCAGGAACCGGCTTGTCACTCGCCGCAACTGCCTCTATACGCCCTCTCACACCGGCGCCGCGCCACGCGGCACCGAGGGCGCGTAGCTCAGCGGGAGAGCACTACGTTGACATCGTAGGGGTCACAGGTTCGATCCCTGTCGCGCCCACCATCACCGCTCCGGATGTCAGGGGTTTCCCCAGCGGAGCGGCACCGGATCGAAGGATCCGGACGACATGAAGACCAGGACACCCTCTATGGCGAGGGTCGTCGACCGACATCCGCAGGCCTTCGCCGACGGATCGAGGGGCGCGTAGCTCAGCGGGAGAGCACTACGTTGACATCGTAGGGGTCACAGGTTCGATCCCTGTCGCGCCCACCATCACCGCTCCGGATGTCAGATTGACCGGGCGGCGCCGACCGGCTCCGGGTGACCCGTCGAGCGGCCCTCGACGACGAGGATCTCTCTCATGACCGACCAGGATGTGGGTGTCGCCTTCGCCACCCTGGCGACCGCGCTCGCCGTCGCCTTGCACAAGCAGGGCGTCGCCGACGGCGAGGCGCTGCTGTCCGAGACCGTCGGCACCCTCGAGGCCGTGCTGCAGGACGATTATCCGGCGGAAGCCCGGGCGATCCTCTCCGCCTGTGCCCGCTCGCTGCGGGCGGCGGAGGGCTGACCGGACGCCCGTTCCGCCACCTCGCCGGGCCTTTCTTGCCGGGCCTGTCTTGCCGATCCATCTTGCCGGTCAGCGCGCGGCCTGCGCCCCGTCCGGGGCGGCGACGAAGCCGACGCTGTCTTTCTCGGCCTCGCCCGTCATCGCCCCCACCCGCGCCGCGGGGCGGCTGCCACCGATGGACGCGGCTGGCCGATCCGGCTCAGGCTGGGCGCAGAACAGGCCGACCGTGTCCTTCTCGGGATTTCCGGTGACTGGACCGACTCTCATCGGCAAGTAGAGCGGGCAGCGCGCGAAAGCCTGTCCTGTCCAGGCAAGCATCGCCAGTGCCGTCAGCGGCACGAGAAGCGAGCGCATCTTTTTCCTCCGCGGGATTTTTAGCGGTCAGGCCGATCGAAGACGATCCATCGTCGCTTCGATCCCCTGCTTCAGGCCTTGTATCGGCTCGTACGGCCCAAAAGGCATCGTCAGATTGAAGGACGGCCTCGACCGGCGATGCGGAGTCCGGACACCGCGCGATCACGCCGTCCGCACGGAGCGGCGAGAAGCCCTGACGGTCGATGAAATTGAGACGGCGCCCGGCGCAGGTCTCCGACGCGATGTTCGGCATCGGCGCGCTATGCGCACCGTCCGTCCTGCCGAGGGGGAAACCGGCGCCCGGCGATGCCCCGTCCGCGACGGGCGCATCGCGGGCAAGCGCTGCTGCTTTACCGGCAACCAGCACACAAATCGATGTCGATCGGGCGCAGACCACCTGTCCGACGCAGCCGCGCCCAAACCGATGCCCTTGCGGCAGTCTGCGGTGATGCGCATGACGCCGGAGGCGTAAGGGTGGCTCGGGGGCCCAGAGTTCGAGCCACGACCAACGGAGTCAGAGTCCGCCGATATTGTTATATAAATCAGTCTCTTCGGTGTCCGCACGCGCATCTAGACGGGTGTTGATGCTGCTCACTTTTTTCGCCACCCCGTCTAGACGGGGAGGGGCGAGAAGTCGCATTCTCCTCACCGTCCTCTCCTGGTCCCGCGGCCTCGCCAGCCTGTCGCCGGGCGTCGTCCCGTGGCGCGGGCTGCGTCCTGACGAATGGCGCGAGACGCACGGGCGGCTCTGCGCCTTCATCGACCAGTGCCGCGTGCAGGCGCATGAGGCCAGTTGGGGAACGACACATCTGTTCGGGGTGTCGCCCACGCTCGGGACGATCCGCGGCGACTGGACCGGGCATCTGCTGCCGCTCACCCGCGACGTGACCGAGGTCACCGACGAGTGGATCCGGATCGGGAACGGCCGGGCCTACAAGGCACACCCGATCACGCAGCGGGGCATGATCCCGATCTGGGAGGCGAAGCAGTGACCGGCGGCGAGGCCTACAAGCAGAAGCTGATCACCGATGACGCGCTCGACGCGGCGATCGCGGCCTACCTCGCCGACCCATCGAAGCCGGTGGTGCTGGTGATCGGCGACAAGCGCCTCGACGTCGCCGCGGCCGTCCTGGCGCACCAGTGGTCGGCGGATGAGCTTGCCGTCGGGGATGCGACCCCGGCCCGGCGGCGGAATGCGGGGAAGACGGCGGTGCTGGTGGCGCCGGTGTGGTTTGGTTGCCTGTAATCTCGCCGGTAGTGTAGCGTCAAACTCAGTTGGCTCTCATTATCACGAGAAATCGGCCATGCCAGTCCATACGGATGATGCTGCCAGTGGGAAGGCGAAAGCTATCACGCTGCATGGCGTCCGTGGTGGCGAAGACGGCTACCCTGTGCAATTGTGTCGAGACGAAGATACCGGACGCTTCGTCGTGCGTGCAATCAATGAGGGTGGCTTCTCATGTGTAGACGTAGATTTCTTCGACTTGCTCGAACGGGTGGGAAAGCTCACGCTGGGAGCAATCGATGCACGAGCAATTAATCGTACCTTGGGCTCTTCACCGGATTTTGCATGATGTGCAAAGGTGCATAGATGCAAAATTATACTATCCTGCTCTAATTATTTGCTTGACCATCCCCGAAATATGCGCGGCATTGACCCTGACGAAGGAAAAATTTGTAAAACAAAAACATTATGTAGAGTTTGTTGATAAATACACAATACCATCTCAGTTGGGTTGCGACGGTCTTGACTGTTATAGACTTCGCGGAGGCGTAGTGCATCGCGCAAGTTTTTCTGGACACCCGCATTTTGATGCGTCTCATATAATATTCACAACTCCTGAAACTCGCGCATCTATACACGCCCTGTCAATAGTTGTTGGAGAAAAGAAAGCCGCGATATTCGATATATTGATGTTTTGCAGTGCAATGAACCAAGCTGCGCGCAGATGGTTTCAGGACAATAAAGATAATAAATTGGTAGAAGAAAATTTACAGAACCTTATTCGCGACTGCCCCGGTGGCTTGCCTCCGTTCATTGGAGGCGCACCAGTAGTGGCTAGCGGTCTCTAGGACTAAAAATCGACGAAGCAGATGCAATCAGAAATGTCCAGCACTCTGCACGCGCTTCGTGGGGCCTCCTATGCCTGGGGAGCGGTGCCACAGTCCACGCACGCGGCGCGCCGGCTGGATGAGAGGGTGGGCAGCGGGCGCCTACAACACCGCCGACACGCTCGGCACCTCACTAATCGCGGCGAGCGCATCTCGAACTTCGTCGACCAGAGGCGTTTCTCGACCAGCCCCGCCCGCGCCGGCACGACGGCGCCGCGACCGAACCGGCTGTTGCAGGTATCCATCGCGGCCATCAGCTTCACTGACTTCTCCCGGTCCAGCGCGTCGAAGAGCGGGCGCGGCGCCTCATCGAGCGGCACGAGATCGGTGGTGACGAGCCCCGCCTCGTTGTAGCGCCACGACGTCGGCCCCTGCTCCTTCCAGGTCATCGCCACGTCGGCTCGAAGCCATACTTCAGGGCGGACCACTCCGATGGGGCGGACCGGTGCATTGCTACTGAGACAGGCGCACGGGCTGGTCCCGAGGCGGACCGACACCCGAGGGCACGGGAACAGTTGACGAGCTGTAGTTCGAGTTGACCGTCAGGCGCGCATTCCCCTCCGTTCGAATGTTACGCGCGACAATAACCGTCCAGGCCGACTGATCGGCGACCCTGTTATTGCCTTTTACCTTGAGATCGGCATTAGGAAGGTAGATCGTACCAAGGAGCTTACGGGCATTGTTGGTCGAGATCTCGACCGTGCCGGTGTAGCTACGATCCGCGATGAGGACGAAGCCAGCATAGGGCCCACTTTTGCGGCCCTCCAACTGCAGCAGGGAGTTCGCCGTAAACTGTGCTGTCTCCAGCCCCTTGAGAATGACGACGACGTCGCTGCCGGTAATCGAGGTCTGCCCGCCGATGCTGAGGCTCGGCCCGACAAAGTAATGCTCGCCAGGCTCCAGCACGATATTGGCGTTGCCGAGCAGCGAGATGCCGCCGCAATGCACCCCCGGCTTGAGATAGGTCGTGCCGCCCCCGATGCTAACGAACGTCGAGCCGCACAGCAGCGGCACGTTGATCGCGAGACTCGCGAAGGGGTCTGCGATAGGGGGCGCGTCTGTGATTGGAGCGGGCTGGATCGCCCCCGAGGCACTTCCGGAGGCTCGCGCCTCCCCGGCCGAGAGGGTGGCTGCGCCCGTCACCGTCATGTTGGCGTTGCTCTGGACCACGCACTCCCTGGCCGTGATCTCGGAACTTGCGGTCACGGTCACACTGTCCTCGCTGCCCGCTCGCGAGCCCACAACACATAAAGGCTTGCGAGCCGTGCGGATGGCGGTGGCAGTCGCGGCCAGGGTCCAGCCACCGGGCGGCAGGAGGCTGCCGAAGAACGACGCACGGTGCGCCGCCAGGCTGACCGTGACCGTACGCGCAGCAGCATTGACCGCGGCAGTCGAAGCAATGCTCCAGCGCAGGCGCAAGGGCGCTGCCATCGTATCGGCGTAGAGACGCGCCCGCTCCACCGTGGCCGTCGACTGGTCGACGCCGAATTCGCCGGCACCCTGGATTGCCGCGGCATCGACGTAGCTTTGAATTTTCGATTTTGCGAGCATCACTTCAGCGAGCTCGGCTACGCCCACCGCCCCCATCGCCAGGATCGGCAGGAGCAGACTGAACAGCACGGCGATCGTGCCGCTCTCGCATTGTAACATCTGCAGGAACGACGGGCGGGTGATGGGCATGAAGCTGCTAGCGTCGGACATCTTCAGTGACAACAATGAACACAGCCGCATACATGCAAGAGTTGTGTTCGCTTGCAGCATACATATTCATCATTTTTCTGGGTCATAAGAATATATGCTTGGAGCGAAACGTCCATAGGGTCTGACAGGCAACTTCCTGCAGGCAGTTAATGGTTTGCACGCCCGTCTGCTGGAGTCGCCTGCGGAGCCGAGAGCGTGACGATCCTCGGCTCGTTCGGCGAGGTGCCGGAGGACTTCGCCGAGCAAGTGAGCGGGGGATGAGCCTCGTCATCGGCCAGGGCGTGCTCGCCGCCGGAGGGGCGGGGCCAGACCGAAAAAACCCCGTGCGGCGGCTGCCGGCGGGGCTGAAGGCAGGGCTCGGGTCCAGTGAAGATCCGACAGGCAACGAGGCGGCATCGGGGCGGGCTCCGCAGCGCTACTCGCGCCGGTCGTGCCCATCATTGCGCACCTGCTCCCGGTCGATGCTCCGCAGGATCTGGGTCTGGTTGTGCGTCTCGCCCCGGATGACCCGCATGCATTCGGCGATGCGGCCGAGATAGTCGGTCTACTGCCGGCCCTGCTCTCGCATCTCGCGCAGGAGGCTCAGCACCTTGGCCGGGCCCTGCAGATGCACCATCGCGTCGCCCACCGAACCCGGCGCCGGGGGCGGCACCTCGTGCCTGTCCCTGTTCGCCCTCAGCACCATGGCGACGCACGTGACGGCCACGGCGGCGCCGACGAAGACCTGCAGCGCCGGCATCGACGACAGCAGCGGCAGCAATGCGATCAGGCGCTCCATCTACGTCGCACGCTCCAGCGCAGCCAGGGACGGCGTGTTGGTGCCGAGCAGCATGAGCGCGTTGCCCGGCATCTTGGCGATGACGCGCCGCCAGGTCTCGATCGCGCCGTTGGCCTTGAACTCGTGGATCTCGTCGGCCAGCACCGCCGTCGGCCGCGGGCCCGATACCGCCTCGCCGTTGGCGAGCGCCCGGAACTTCGATCCGGTCTCGACGTGCTCCACCTTCCAGGCGTTGTCGCCCTCGCCGCGGATCACGACCTCGCCGCGCGGCTCGAGCGTGTCGCTGTCGTCCTCGGCGCCCGGGATCGGCGCCCGGCACACCGCCACCGCGTCGCCGAACAGGACGTTGGCCGTCGCCCGGTCCTGGCCGATCGCGTAGACCTCGGACCGCGGGATGCCGGCCCACCCCATCAGGTAGAGGCCCACCGCCGCCATCAGCGGGCTTTTCGCCTGGCCCTTGCCGGTCTCCAGCCAGCCGGCCCGGAACCGCATCCGGCCGCTCGCCTTGCGCCAGCCGAACAGCGAGCCGATCACGAACCCATGCCAGGCCAGCGGCACGAACGGCTCGCCGGCCTTGGCGCCGGCCGTGATGGTCAGCAGCGCCGGCAGGAAGCCGAGCGCCCGGGCCGAGATCTCCGGCCGCCAATGCAGCCCGCGCGCCGGACCGTCGCGCAGGTGGCGCAGGTGGCGCAGGTGGCGCTCGGCCGCGTGCTTCACCAATTCGCCCGATACGATCCGGCCCGCCGCGACATCCTGCGCCCAGGCGGTGGTCGGGTCAGGCGCCGACGGGCTTGAGGTAGGCGTCCGCCGCACGTGCTGCCTTTGCCTTCCGCTCGACCTTCGTCACGGCGCCGCGGCGAGAGACCTAGTTCGGCTTCGAGGGCCGCCGCATCCGATCCGAGTTCCCGCATCGCCGTATGGTGTGGGCTCACCCTCGCGATGGCCTTCGTGTTGCCGCGACGGGGGCGGGTCACCCCGGTGCGGCACGACGTGATCGCAGACCGTCGCCGGCTCTGGCCTCCCGCCCTCCATGCACATCACGCACAGGGGGGAGGCGGCCAGCTGCGCCTTGGCGATGCGGACCCAACGCTGGCTCTTGTACCAGCCCTGCCACGCCTCGCTCTTGGGGTAGAGACTGGGACGTCTTCTCGATTGCTCTGGTGCTCTGGCCTGACCTTCGCCGCACTGCGCGCTGGCACCACTCCGGCGCTTGCTCCGCGGCATCCGGTCCGCTGCCGCCGCACCGGCGGCGTTTTCATGTTCGTTCAGGCTGCGGCGGAAGCGGGCGCGACCTCTTCATCTCATCGACCGCCTTTAGCAGGTCCCGCTCGAACTGCTGCTACTGCTGTCGGTCGAGCAGCTGGACGACGAGCCGCTATCCGAGCCTCCCGACGAGAACCAGCCGAAGCTGCCGGAGCTCGCGATCGTGGCAGCGGCGGTGCTTGAGGCGATGGCGGCAGACTGGTCGGCGACGTATGGCGGAGTGTGTTGCACGGTGCCGGATTCTTCCCTGCGCCGAAGTGCGTCTCGAGAAGACGTGTCCTGCGACAGGATGCGGCGAAGCCACTCGAACATGCGGAGCCTCCGGTCTAGGCCGACGGTCCACTGAGTATAGCAGGTACAGGACGGCACCGACAGCACCTCGGCGGAAGGGACACCGGATACCCATCCACCAAAGCTAACGCATGGCAGGTGCAGAGCAGCCTTCCGTGCGGACGCCATCAAATGTCACGCTACCTCCTTGAATTTCAAGCCTAAGTTCCTCGCGGCCTTGTGGGTGCAGGTGGCAGAGTAGGGCAGGGCGCCGATCGCGACCAAGTGCCGGATCAGCGGCGGCACCTCCATCTGCGGATCCGTCTGCCTCAGGGTGGCGTCGAACTCGCCCCGCAGGATGCGCAGGCGCAGATCCTCCACCTCGCCCTGGTCCAGCACCGTCCAGCGGTCCGACGCCCCCCCTGACGATGCGCTCCAGGCCGTAGATGCCGGCGCTGTGCTGCGTCGAGCGGTCGAGCCCGAACTCCACGATGCGGGCCATCAGGGGGCGCTCGGCGACGATCCGCTTCCGGTGACGGACCCGCGAACCGGAGCATCGGCAGCACCGTGTCGACGCCCCTGCGGGCCATGGCGTCGCGCACCATGACCTTGCAGCCCGGGTTGGTCACGGCGGCATGCCAGCGGACCGGATTGGGCTCGCCGGCGGCCTGGGCCAGGGCGGTCTCGCGGCGGCTGTCCCGCGGCCAGCGGCAGCGGTCACCCAGGCGCAGGGCCGGCGCGTCCGCTGCCTCCCCGGCGGCTTGGGCGAGAGCGGTCGATCGACGGGACATCGGCGGCTCCACGCGACGGACGAGACCGGCGCCGGAGCGCCGGGCCAGGTCGTTCAGTCCTTGTAGGGGTCGAACTCGCCTTTACCGGCCATGGCGACCGCGAATGGGCGCAGGGTGTGCAGGACACGGATCGTGCCCTCGTGCTCGGCCAGCACGTCGGGGAGACGACGGTAAGCCTGAGGCGCCTCGTCGATCTCGCCGCCGCGCAGGATCACGCCGCGCTCGCGGATCCAGTTCTGCCACTCGTCGTGCCGGATGCGGCCCGGCTGCCGGATCTTCTTGCCGCGCTCGTCCTTCACGAAGCTGCCGCGCGCCTCGGTGCGGGACATGACCCGGCCGGCACCGTGGACGGTGGAATAGAGGCTGTCGCGAGAACGCTCGCTCTCGACGCCCTCCAGGATCACGGCATCGTCGCCCATCGACCCGCCGACGAAACCGCGCTGGCCCGGGAAGGCAGGCGTCGCGCCCTTGCGCACCACCCAGAGATCCCGGTCGCCATGACGCTCGCGCCAAGCCCAGTTGTGGTGGTTGTGGACGGTGTCGGTGACCGCGCCGCCGATGATCCGACGCACCTGCTCGACGACCCACTCGCGCCCCGCGTAGGCATACTGCCCGGCGAGATCGAGGCCGGAAATGTAGCTGCGGCCGATGTCGTGGTCGATCGGCACAAGGGCTGGATCGACGTCCATGCCGTCCTTCGCGCCGACCAGCGTCAGGTGCTCGGTCGTGATCGCGTGCCCGAGACCGCGCGAGCCGAAATGGACCCCGATCCAGACGAAGCCCGCCTCGTCCTCGAACAGGTCGACGTAGTGGTTGCCCGAGCCGACGGTGCCGAGCTGATCACGCGACTTGCCCTTCAAGGGGGCCGCGCCGATCACCTCGCCCCAGAGCGGTGAATCGAACAGCTCATGGTCGACCTTCACGCCGTTCTTCTGCCCGATGCCGAAGCTGACGACCTGGCCGATGTCGGCGAGGATCGTCGCGGCCCGGTCCTTCACGTCGGCGTAGGTCACGTCGAGCCGCACCGCCATGTTCCCGCAGGCGATGTCGAACCCGACGCCAGAGATCGAGATGTGGTCCTCGTAGGCGATTACGCCGCCGATGGGGTGGCCGTAGCCGAGGTGCCCGTCGGCGCAGAGGACGCCCTTCACGGCGCTGCCGAGCGACATGCAACGCCCGATCTGCGCGAGCGTCCTGGCGTCGTGCTCGCCGAAGATCGTAACGGGCGGATCGAAGACGGCGAGGTCGTCTCGGCGCTCGACGAAGGCCACGGCCGGACGCGTCTCCGGCTCGGCCGGCCGCTCGTCGCTCATCGCTCGAAGCGCTGCCATGATCTCGTCCTCGCGCGCGCCGGCAGCCTGCATCTCGACCGCCTTGGCGAGACCAGCCTTGAACCAAGAGCCAGGTGTGAAGCCCCAAGCCTTGAGGGTGCTCTCGTCGATCATCTGCTGTCCCCGCTCGTGAGAGGTCCTGCCGTCCGGAGACGGCGAGGCCGGGTACCGTTGCGCCACCCGTCACTTGCGCCAATGAGAGCCGAGCCCGTTGCGTCTCGTGAAATCGCTCCGCCGCGCCGCACAGTTCTCCACGAAGATCAGACTGTTCGCAAACTCGCCGGAGACGACGTCAGCGGCGGGGGCGGCGAAGTCGTGAGTGGCGGCGGTAGCGAGATCGTCCATTCTGGCCTCCCGTTCTTGGTCACCGGCTCAAGCTGCCAACCGCTGATCCGCGAGGATATCACACCAGTCAGCACCAATCCCAGCATGAATTTCGATTTTTACTGTCGATTAATTTTGAGAAAGTCGATGCGCAAGAGCATACGCAGCTGCTTGTCCTGCGAATGACGCGTCAGAATCGCCGAATACGATCACTGTCTCCACGTTGGGCGGCGGCTCCCACTTCGCGAGCAGGGTGGAGTTGATCGCCGCCCAGCACAGGATGCCGAAGAGAGAGGCCGCGGCCAGGGCCGTCTCGACCCCTTCGGCGATCCCGAGAACCGGGCCATGGTCGAAGAGACGGATCGCCGCGCCGGCCGGGATGGTGCCGGGTATCATCCGGCGCGGATCCTCGACCGAAGCCTTTCTGCCGTCCTCGGTCAGTTAGGTCCGGTGGATCGTCGCGGGCACGCCATCGGGGCCGGTGACCATGGCGAGCATGGCCGGGTGCCAGGAGGGGGTCTCGGCCTGGTAGCGGAGGCGGCTGACAAGACATCCCGGGAGTGGTTCGGCCAGACGCCGGTAAGTTCGCGGAACTGGTTCGATGCCCAACCGGCCGAGTAGCCCCGGCGACGCCCCACGAGCTTCAGCCGCCCGACCAGGCTCGCCTTCTCGAGCGTCCTGGCCGTCGCCTTGAGAGGTTTCACCTCGACGAGTTCGCCGTCCTCGCACCGGATCTCGCTCTGCTTCTCCGGCTTGAAGCCGCAGGCCGGGCAGGCGTGGACCTTCGGCGGCTGCACCACCTCGCGGCCGCCCCGAAGGGGAGTGATTCCACGGCCCTGACGTCGGGCCTCTCGCCGGGAAAAGCCGCATCGAATCAGCGGCTTATCTACCCGATTCGACGAGCGGCCGTGCTGGCCGCCTCATCGGAGAGGGCACAGTGAGGCCGCCGCGCTCAGACGTTCGCCGAGACGGTCTCCGGCGCGCGCCGAATGGCGTTGCGCCGGATGGTCCCGTCACGCAGCGCGGTCGCCGACCAATCGGCCTCGCTGCGCCCGATCGGCTGACCTGCCTCGACTTCGCCGCTGGAGAGATAGGTGTCGAGCGGCTTCATGACATCGCGAAAGAGGCCGCCCACGCCAAGGGCGTCCGTCACTTCATAGAGCAACATGATTGTACAGCTTTCGAGAGTGAGGTGTCGGGCGCTGCTCACGCGCGCCTCGTCTGCCCGAACTACGATTTGGCGCTCGATCCGTTCCAGCTGACCCCAGAACTTTGCGCACTACCAAAGCGTGGGCGCTGACGGCTGCCCGGATCGCGAGCGGCTCGGCGACCTCTACGGCCAACCCCGAACCTGAAGAGCACGACATCCGATGAAGACGCAGTCCGCGATTCCGGGCATGAGCCGGCGCCTCCTGACGCTGGCAGCGGATTACTGCCGCTGCACGGCCCCGGTGTTCGAGCGGGCCTGCCCCGTCACGCCGATCGCGTCGGGGACCCGGGCCGACTACCACAAGGTGTTCGATTTCCCTGGAGCCGCTGCCGGCGATGCCGCTCGACCGGCTCGACCGCCCGTTCATGGTCGGCCTGCGCAACAAGGCCTATGCGACGTATAAGCGCCGGTTCGCGAACTACGTCGTGCAGGTGCTCTCGCGGGCCTGCGGCATCGGGATCGGGCTGGGCTTGCTGACGGAAAACCCGGTCGACCACGTCGAGAAGGTGCGCAAGGCGACGGGGGAGACAAGCCTGAACCGGCCGTGTGGACCTCGGCGGAGCGCGACGCGGTGCTTGCCGAGCTACCGGTGCCGCTGCGGGGCCCGTTCGCGATGATGCGCTATCTCGGCGTGCGGCTCGGCGACGTGCGGGGGATGCGGCGCGATGCCTACCAGGCCGGGATGATCTCGTTCGTCACCGGCAAGGGAGCGGTCGAGGTCACGGCACCCTGCCCGGAACCGCTGGCCCGGATCCTCGACGCGCAGCCGGACCACGCCACGCACCTGTTCTCCAGCTCGGACGGCTCGCCGTGGTCCGAGGGTGGATTTCACGCGAGCTGGCTCCGGGTGCGGCTGCGGCTCGAGACGGAGGGGAAGGTCAAGCCCGGGCTGACGCCGCACGGGGTCCGGCACTCGATGGCAACGGACCTCAGAGAACTCGGCAAGACCGAGCGCGAGATCGCCGACATCTTCGGCCAGTGGACGACCTACGCGGTGACTGGCGCCACCTCGGCCGCGACCGGCGCCCCGATGACGCCGATGTGCAGGTCGCGCACGGGGCGCGGTCCCTAATAAACAGAGATCCTTCCCTCCAACGGCAGAGCTTCAATCACGGACAAGAGCTGAAAATTTTTTGGTTCGGCGATCACATTTTCGTGATCACAGAGCCAAATCGGCGCCGATTTGCGCGCTCCGAGACTGTGTCGCCATGGTGCCATGAACACCAAGCCACTGATGCGCATGGATTATTATCAACGACATGGCTTGGAAGCGAACTCTGCTCCCCCCAGTGTTTGGTGCGACATAATTCGATCCTAAGGGCCTAAAGTATTCACGCTGGTTCTCGGCAATATTTTCGACGAATTTTTCGAATCTTGCTTGCGTTCGGGATGGGTGACATGCATTCCTGGCCTGACAGCGGCGATCTCCAACGTCGTCGTTGGCCCTTCCCCCGTAAACCGACAGAGAATCCATGTACAAGCATGATGATGGCGTGCCCGCTGGCGCGCTCGCGGACGCACGCCTTGCCGCTGACGAAGCCGCTGCTCCCGTATTCATCGTGGAGGCAACTGCCTCCGAGTCCACGATCGTGGAGCCTAGCGCCGCGCCACAGCTGGACGCGAAGTCGCCAGGCGAAGCATCAGCGACCTCGTCGATGTCTCTCGTCCAGCAGGTGATAGAACAAAGTGCTAAAGCAGCTTACTTCGATCGCCTCGAACGCCAAAAGGACTTGTCGGAGCGCACGTCCATGCTGCGCATCTCGCCCTATCGGCCCTACGACGAACGCACACGTAACTTGGTCAAGTCAGTGGCCGCTCATTGTCATTTCGGCGCTTTCGTCCAGCACTTGCTGGATACACCGCCGCCAGAGCCCAAGATTACTGTAAAGCAAAAAATATCTCGGCGAACCAAGAAAAATAAGACGTCAATTTTCCAGATTAGCCGGATGATTCTCATGCAAAGCGAGGACGACAAGGTCGCCTGACGCTGTCATCTCTGAACTCCCATTCGATCGTTGGGCTGCATTAACAATACAAGATGTGGCTCAACGATCTCTATCGCTCTGGAAAGAGAGAGCGCGTTCGCGCCCTGATCAAACGATCAAATGAAGGCTCAGCGATGTTAGGATTCGACAGTACGGTACCATTCAATAAGAGATCCGATGAAGATCTTTGGAGGCCGTTCTCCGATCCTTGCCAGCAAGCTCTTCGGGGCGCCGTGGTTGGCCGCTGTCCAGCGGCCTACGACGAGCAGTTCCAACCACAGCCGCACTTTATCACGCGGCCGCAGTTCTGGATTGCGCATCAGGCCGTGGCGTTCGCCAATCACCAGGGGGCCATCCTCAACGTACAGATGACCATCGCCTGGGACAAAATAGGTTACCGCTACAGCCAGGAGGTCGATGTGGCGCACCGCGTGCTGATGCAGGCCCAACGCAAATTCATGCGGCGTCACGGGGTGCCGAACTACAACTACGCGGTTTTCGAGCGCTCCCAGACGTTTGGCCTCCACTCGCACAGCGGGGTACACGTCCCCGTGCACGTGTACCCCCAGTACCGGCGGTGGCTGGAACGGTACGTTAAGCGCATCGATCGCGTAGGCTTCAAACAACGCCTCCACGTTCGGCGCCGCCGGGAGACGGCCGTCGCGCGTGCGATCGAGGAGCAGTGGCGCTGGTTTCGCTACTGCATGAAGGGGGTCGACCCGGCGCTCAACGCGCGCGAGCGCGATGTCAACGGCTTGGCGCCCGACGACACGTTTACCGGCTTCTATGGTTTGAAACACCGGTACTCGGGCATCGTGACCCTTCAGCGCGTGCGGGTGTCGCAAGACATGCTCAGGAAAGCTAGGCAGGAGGCAGGGTACCCCGAGTGCTACTACCTGATCGATGGTGAGCATCGGTACGACGACGCGGAGTACCGACGCGGGGAGGGCGACCGTCTGACGGAGATGCTTCGACGCGATCTGATCTAGCAAACAGGCCTTTGGGGCATCGAGGAGACTGCGCCGCCTATAAATAGGTCGGCCTTCATTCCGCGTCCTCATGAACTCGTATTTAGAGAAGCCCGCCGGGGATCCCCGGCGGGCTTCTCTGCGTGTGCGCCCCTTCGCGACGTAAGCTCTCTCGGTGATCGGGATGCTGTTCCGCCAGACAACATCCGAGGCAGGGCGGTCCGTCAACCGATCGTCCGTGGGCTTCCGCGTACCGTCCGAGACGGTCTCGGTGATAGTCGTTGAGGGCGCCTCCGTTCGGCCGCCGAGAAAACTGCCAGTTTCACCACTGCGGCAGGAATGGACATTTGTCGGGCCGAAATGGCAGACCGCCTCGAAAAGATATTTTATTTCAATAGCTTGCGCGTTTAGCCGGGGCTAGCCGGGGCAGGCGGGCCAAGACGGTCCATTGAGGGCCTTGCTGTGTGGCAGCCAGGGTAGTGACCGGCCCCGGGGCGCCGGGCGTAATGGATCGTAGTGGGGCGCCGGATCCAGAGAGCAGAGCCTTTGAGGGTTCCCAGTAGGCGATGCCGAGGGCACCCAGTCGCTACCTGCCGCTGTCGCAGGGGGCTTCCATCGGAGCGGCGCCGGTATGCTGGTAGCCTCTCAGGTGACAATCAGCGAAAGTCTCGCGTGTGTACCCGGATCGCGGGGGTGGCCTCGTTCACATTGGGTGCCCCGATCCCGTCGGTGTGCCGGTCGGGGATGAAGATGTCCCGGGGCTTCGGCCCGAGTGGACCCGCTGCCTCGGCTCCTCCGGCGCGGTCGGACGGACGCCCGCGTAGGGGACCGTACGCGGTCAGGGTGAGCCGTGCGCGGGCGCGACGAAGGTCCGTCGACCCGGCGGGGGCGAGCTGCAGTTCGTGAGCTGCGTCGGAGACCGTCTGTCGGCAGAATGCCTCTGATCAGATGTGACAAGTTTCAGACACTTGGCGTGGCCGCAATCGGTGCGAGAACGGCGATGGGTCTGTTTGGGTTGTCCTGTCTCGTCCGGTAGGTTCGGCGGTTGCGGGCCGTCGCATATGCCTGCTCCTCTTGGATACCGCGTCTCATGATCGACTGCCATAGTTGCACCCTATCATTGAGGTTGGCCAGAGACATTGCAAATTTTTGCCCCGGATCACCCGAGCGGGCTCGATGGGTCTCCCTGGTTGTGGACAGGGTCTTGGTTTGGTCCAACAACTTAGCGTAGGGTGGGAAGAGGGGATGCAGGACCAGGGACGGATGGCTGCGAGCGGGAGTGTGACCTACGTGGCCAAGGATATACTCCCGGCGACAGGGTGGTTGGTCTCATGCGGGTTGGCAGCCGTTTTGATTGGCGGGTCGGTCCCTTTCCCCGCCTCGGCGCAGCAGAGTGAACAGGGCACTCAGGCGCGCGCGGTACAGGCCGACCTTCAGGCTCTAGGCCACAATCCCGGCGGCGTCGATGGTCGATGGGGACGCCAATCGGTGCAAGCCCTGCTCCGCTTCCAGCAAGCGGAAGGCCTCCCCCCAACTGGCCGTGCCGATCTGCCGACCCTGACTCGACTGCGGGAGCGGAGGCAGGCTGCCGCAGGGATTGCTTCCTCTGCGCGCCAAAAGTCGACCGTCAATGTGCCCTCAACGGGGTCGCCACTTACCTTACTCCCGACACCGGCTCTTCCCGCTGTCGAGGTGGAAACGAAGTCCGTCCCGACAGTCGGCAACGGACCAAGGGAAACTGTGTCATCCACCCGACCGGAAGGCGGCAGGGTGGCATCATCGGGCCAACCACTGCCTTCGCCGCCCGCCGTCATCCCGCCCGGGATCCCGGCCACGGGCGAGGTGCCAGTACTTGACCGACCCCATCACGCGCCTTCGGCCGTCGCGGCCGACACGGGGAAGCCTACACTCTGGGACCCGGGCCGCCTGCATGTGGCTCCAATGGTTGTTGCTGCGGTGCTAGCAATCGCTGCCGTCCTGGCGTTATGGGCCTTGCGGCGGCGAAGCAGGCCGGACACGCATCTGCCGGCGACTTCCGCGGGCATCTCCGACGACGCACCCCCGCGCCTCCCCGACGTCGAGGAGCCTCCCGTCGTGATCTGCGAAGCCGCGGCCTTGCCGCCTCAGCCCGACAGGCAAGCCGGCCCGCCGCAGGACATGGCAGCCACCCCGGCTGTTCAGAACGTTGAGGGTGCTCCCCCGGCATCGCCGGTCACTTCTTCGGCGCCGCGGGCGACGTTCGAGGTGGTGACTGCCCCTGTCCAGGCTTACGTCTTCGTTGCTACACCACCGCTGGCGGCCAAGCCTCTCCCGGAGGTCACCCTCCCGGACATCGCGCCCGCGCCTCAGCTTCTCCAGGCCAAAGCGCCAACGCCGCCGTACAAGGCATCTGGCGACCGGACCTGGGTGCCTGCCGGCGGGCGGGTGACAGTCGCTGGCTTCACTCTTCCCGGGCTCGTCTATGTCGGGCACATCCTGCCGCCCATGGAGGGCTTCGGCCGCACCGACAACTGCTTAGAGCGCCTAACAGAACCGCCTGATCTGGCGGAGGGTGATGAGGCTTGCCTGCAGGAACGTGAAGGCCTCGTAGATGTCGGCGCGGCGTTCGTAGCGGACGGGCAAGCGGCGGGCGCGGTTGA
>NZ_VDDA01000037.1:0-4700 GCF_006151805.1 Methylobacterium terricola
CGCCGAAGGCCTGGCCCGGCGTGAAGCTGAACGCGCCGGTCCCGTCGGCCACCACGCTGCCCAGCACCGTGCCGTTGTTGCTCAGCGTGACGGTGACGCCGGGCTCCGCCGTGCCGGTCAGGGTCGGCGTGGCGTCGTTGATCAGGCCGGTGGTCGCGACCACCGGCGCGGCCGGCGCCAGGGTGTCGACGACGAGGCTGAGCGGGGCGGTGACCGCGCTGGCATTGCCGGCCGCGTCGGTGAGCTGGACCGAGAGGCTGTGGGCGCCTTGCGCCAGGGGGTTGGCCGGGCTGACCGTGAAGGTGCCGGTCTGGGCCACGATGGCCGTGCCGATCGCAGCGCCGCCGTCGAACAGGGTGACGGTGGTGCCGGCCTCGCCGGTGCCGGTGATGGCCGGGGTGAGGCTGGCGACGGCGCCGCCGGGGCTGGTCACCGTCGGCAGGGCGGGCGCGGCGGTGTCGATCGCGACGGTCACCGGCGCCGAGGCGCCGCTGACGTTGCCGGCCGCATCCGTCGCCGTCGCGGTCAGCGCGTAGCTGCCGTCGCCGAGCGGCGTCGCCGGCGTGAGGCTGAACGCGCCGGTCCCGTCCGCTACGGCCGTGCCGAGCACGGCGGTGCCGTTCAGCAGCGTCACCGTCGTTCCGGCCTCCGCCGTGCCGGTGAGGACCGGCGTGCTGTCGTTGGTCAGGGCGGTGGCGGCGGCGAGGGTCGGCGCCCCCGGCGCAGCGGTGTCGACGACGAGGGTCACGGCTGCCGAGACCGGACCGAGATTGCCGGCGGCGTCCTGCGCCACGGCGGTGATCAGGTTCGTCCCCTCGCCGAAGGCCTGGCCCGGCGTGAAGCTGAACGCGCCGGTCCCGTCGGCCACCACGCTGCCCAGCACCGTGCCGTTGTTGCTCAGCGTGACGGTGACGCCGGGCTCCGCCGTGCCGGTCAGGGCCGGCGTGGCGTCGTTGATCAGGCCGGCGGTCGCGACCACCGGCGCGGCCGGCGCCAGGGTGTCGACGACGAGGCTGAGCGGAGCGGTGACCGCGCTGGTGTTGCCGGCCGCGTCGGTGAGCTGGACCGAGAGGCTGTGGGCGCCTTGCGCCAGGGGGCTGGCCGGGCTGACCGTGAAGGTGCCGGTCTGGGCCACGATGGCCGTGCCGATCGCAGCGGCGCCGTCGAACAGGGTGACGGTGGTGCCGGCCTCGCCGGTGCCGGTGAGGACCGGCTGGGTGTCGGCGACCAGCCCGCCCGGGCTCGTCACCGTCGGTGCGAGCGGCGGGTTGGAGTCGATGACGAGGGTGACGGCCTGGGACGGGGGACCGACCAGCCCGGCGGCGTCGCGGGCGGTGGCGGTGAGGGTGTAGGTACCGTCCCCGAGCGGCGCGGCGGGGGTGAAGGAGAAGGCGCCGCCGGAATCCGCCAGAGCCGTGCCGAGCACGGTGGTGCCGTCGAGGAGGGTGACGATCGCCCCTGCCTCCGCCGTCCCGATGATGGTCGGTGTGTCGTCGCGGGTCAGGCCTCCGGCCGTGGTGATCGAGGGCGCGGGCGGCGCCAGGGTGTCGATGGTGAGCGTCACGGCCGCCGAGGCCGGGCCGAGATTGCCGGCGGCGTCCTGCGCCACGGCGGTGATCAGGTTCGTCCCCTCGCCGAAGGCCTGGCCCGGCGTGAAGCTGAACGCGCCGGTTCCGTCGGCCACCACGCTGCCCAGCACCGTGCCGTTGTTGCTCAGCGTGACGGTGACGCCGGGCTCCGCCGTGCCGGTCAGGGTCGGCGTGGCGTCGTTGATCAGGCCGGCGGTCGCGACCACCGGCGCGGCCGGCGCCAGGGTGTCGACGACGAGGCTGAGCGGAGCGGTGACCGCGCTGGCATTGCCGGCCGCGTCGGTGAGCTGGACCGAGAGGCTGTGGGCGCCTTGCGCCAGGGGGTTGGCCGGGCCGACCGTGAAGGTGCCGGTCTGGGCCACGATGGCCGTGCCGATCGCAGCGGCGCCGTCGAACAAGGTGACGGTGGTGCCGGCCTCGCCGGTGCCGGTGAGGACCGGCTGGGTGTCGGCGACCAGCCCGCCCGGGCTCGTCACCGTCGGGATGCCGGGCGCCGCAGTGTCGATGACGAAGGTGACGGCCTGGGACGCGGGTCCGACCTGTCCGGCGGCGTCGCGGGCGGTGGCGGTGAGGCTGTAGCTGCCGTCCCCGAGCGGCGCGGCGGGGGTGAAGGAGAAGGCGCCGCCGGAATCCGCCAGAGCCGTGCCGAGCACGACGCCGCCGTTGAGGAGGGTGACGACCGCGCCGGGCTCGGCCGTCCCGGTGAGGGTCGGCGTGGTGTTGCGGGTCGCGTCCGCGACCGGGTCGAGGGTCGGCGCCAGCGGCACGCCGGTGTCGATGCCGAGGGTGACGGCGGTGGAGGCCGGCCCGACATTGCCGGCGGCGTCCCGGGCCGTGGCGGTGAGGAGGTAGGTGCCGTCGACGAGCGCCGCGGGGGTGAAGGAGAAGACGCCGTTGGAATCCGCCACGGCGATGCCGAGCACGTCGGTGCCGTTGAGGATGGTCACGGTCGTCCCGGCCTCCGCCGTGCCGGTCAGGGTCGGCGTGGTGTCGGTCGTGGTGCCCGAGGCGATGGTGAAGGCAGGCGCCGGCGGCGGAACCGTGTCGATGCCGAGGGTGACCGCGGTGGAGACGGCCGAGGCGTTGCCGGCGGCGTCCCAGGCCGTCGCGGTGATGACGGCCGTCCCATCCGGCAATGCCTGGGCCGGGGTGACGGAGAACTGGCCGTTCTGGCCGACGGGGGCGATTCCGATGATGCTGCCGTTGCTGCTGACCGTGACGGTCGAGCCCGGATCGGCGGTCCCGGTGATGGTCGGGGTGTTGCTGCGGATCGCGCCCGGCACCGTCGTGAGGACGGGGACCGCGGGCGGGGTGGTGTCGATCAGGCCGGTCACCGTCGGCGAGACGAGCGAGAGGTTGCCGGCGGCGTCGCGCGCGGTCGCGGTGACCAGGATCTCGCCGGCCGCCAGGGGGGCGGCGGGGGTGAAGGCGTAGATGCCGAAGGCATTCGCCACCGCGCTCCCGATCTCGGCGCCGTTGACCGCGATCAGGACGACCGCCCCGGCATCGGCGGTGCCGGTGATGGTCGGCGTCGTGTTGCTGGTCGGCAGGAGCGGATCGACCGACGGCCTGCCGGGCGGGGTGAGGTCGACCTCCAGGGCGATCGGGTTCGATGGGGTGGAGACGTTGCCGGCGACGTCGCGGGCGGTGGCCTGGAGGGAGAGGCTGCCTTCCGGCAGCGGGAGGGCCGGCGTGACCGCGAAGGTGCCGGAGGCGTCGGCAAGCGCGGTGCCGATGACGAGGGCTCCGTTCAAGGCCGTGACGGTGACGAGGGAGCCGGCCTCGGCGCCGCTGCCGCGGATGACGGTCAGCGGGTCGTTGGTCGGCCCGGCGAAGGCCGCGAGGGTCGGCGCCCCGGGCGCCGCGAGGTCGATCAGCACGTCGAGCGTCGTCGTCGCGGTCGCGCCGCTGTTGTCGGCGTCGGTCGCCGAGACGGTCAGGGTCAGGGCTCCCGTGGCGCGGGGATCGACGTCGATGCCGAACCGTCCGGTCCCGTCGGCGACACCGGTGCCGATCTGCGTCCCGGCGAGGCTGATCGTGATCGTGTCGCCGGCGGTGGCGGTGCCGCGGATGGTCGGCGTCGGATCGTTGGTCGGAGCCAGGTAATCGACGCTCAGGAAGCCCGCGACGCCGGTGACGATCGAGACGGGAAGCGCCGCGGAGATGCCCGAGAGGTTGCCGGCGGCGTCCCGCGCGGTCGCGGTAATCTGGGAGAGGCCGTTCGGCAGCGGGACGTCCGGGGTGAGGGAGAAACCTCCGGTGCCGTCCGCCACCGTCGTGCCGAGCACGGTGGCGCCGTTGAACAGCGTGACCGCGCTGTTCGCCTCCGCCGTGCCGGTGAAGGTCGGCGTCGCGTCACCGGGCAGGCCGGCGGCCGACAGGAGGATCGGCGCGCCGGGGGCCTGGATGTCGACCGTGACGGTCGCGACGACCGAGGCGGGCGAGACGTTGCCGGCCGCGTCGCGGGCGGTGGCGGTGAGGGCCGCGGTGCCGTTGGCGAAGGGCGCGGTCGGCGTGAACGTGAAGGTGCCGTTGGGCAGCGCCACCGTCGTGCCGAGCACGGCGGTGCCGTCGAGGATCGTCACCGTCGAACCGGCCTCCGCCGCGCCGGTGAGCGTCGGGGTCGCGTCGTTGGTGAGCGCGATCGCGTTCAGCACCGGCGCCAGGGGGGCGCCGGTATCGACGGTCAGCGTGACCGCGGCGGAGGCCGGCGAGAGGTTGCCGGCGACGTCGCGGGCGACGGCGGTCAGCGCCGTGGCGCCTTGCGCGAGCGGCGTCGTCAGCGCGAGCGAGAAGGTGCCCAGCGGCCCCGCCGTCACGGTGCCGAGCTCGATGCCGTTGCCGCTGACCGTGACGACGGAATCCGGCTCGGCGAGACCGGTGATGGTCGGCGTCGCGTCGTTCGTCAGGCCGAGCGGATTGATCACCGGCGTTCCGGGGGCGGTCCGGTCGACCGTGACGGCGAGGAGGGCCGACGGCACGGAGACGTTGCCGGCGATGTCCTGGGCGGTGGCGGTGAGGGTGGTGGTGCCGTCCGGGAGCGGGGTCGTCAGCGCGAGCGTGAAGGTGCCCAGCGGCCCCGCCGTCGTGGTGCCGAGGACCGTGCCGCCG
>NZ_VDDA01000037.1:4798-39630 GCF_006151805.1 Methylobacterium terricola
GGTTGCCGGCGATGTCCTGGGCGGTGGCGGTGAGGGTGGTGGTGCCGTCCGGGAGCGGGGTCGTCAGCGCGAGCGTGAAGGTGCCCAGCGGCCCCGCCGTCGTGGTGCCGAGGACCGTGCCGCCGCTCGAGACCGCGACGAGCGACCCGGCCTCCGCCGTGCCGGTCAGGGTCGGCGTCGGGCTGTTCGTCGGACCGAGGGCCGCGATCACCGGCGCCGAGGGCGCACCGGTATCGACCGTGACGGTGGCGACGACCGAGGCGGGCGAGACGTTGCCGGCCGCGTCGCGGGCGGTGGCGGTCAGGCTCGTGACGCCGTCGGCGAGCGGCGTGGTCGGCGCGAACGAGAAGGTGCCGTTGGGCAGCGCCACCGTCGTGCCGAGCACGGTGGTGCCGTCGAGGATCGTCACCGTGGTGCCGGGCTCGGCCGTGCCGGTGAGGAGCGGCGTCGCGTCGTTGCCGAGCGGGACCGAGGCCAGGGCGGGCGCGGACGGGGCGACGGTGTCGATCGTCAGCGACACCGGGGTGGAGACCAGGGAGACGTTGCCGGCCACGTCCCGGGCGGTCGCCGTGAGGATGGTGGTGCCGTCGAGGAGCGGCGTCGTCGGGGTGAACGAGAAGGTGCCGTTGGCGCCCGCCACCGCCGTGCCGAGGACGGCACCGTTGCTGAGGAGGGTGACGGTGGAGCCGGGCTCCGTGATGCCGGTGACGGTCGGCGTCGCGTCGTTCGTCGGCGCGAGGGGGGTGAGGACCGGGATCCCGGGGGCCGCCGTATCGACGGTCACGCTGAGCGGGACGGAGGGCGCGGAGGTGTTGCCGGCGATGTCCTGGGCGGTGGCGGTGAGGGTGGTGGTGCCGTCCGGGAGCGGGGTCGTCAGCGCGAGCGTGAAGGTGCCCAGCGGCCCCGCCGTCGTGGTGCCGAGGACCGTGCCGCCGCTCGAGACCGCGACGAGCGACCCGGCCTCCGCCGTGCCGGTCAGGGTCGGCGTCGGGCTGTTCGTCGGGCCGAGGGCCGCGATCACCGGCGCCGAGGGCGCACCGGTATCGACCGTGACGGTGGCGACGACCGAGGCGGGCGAGACGTTGCCGGCCGCGTCGCGGGCGGTGGCGGTCAGGCTCGTGACGCCGTCGGCGAGCGGCGTGGTCGGCGCGAGCGAGAAGGTGCCGTTGGGCAGCGCCACCGTCGTGCCGAGCACGGTGGTGCCGTCGAGGATCGTCACCGTGGTGCCGGGCTCGGCCGTGCCGGTGAGGAGCGGCGTCGCGTCGTTGCCGAGCGGGACCGAGGCCAGGGCGGGCGCGGACGGGGCGACGGTGTCGATCGTCAGCGACACCGGGGCGGAGACCAGCGAGACGTTGCCGGCCACGTCCCGGGCGGTCGCCGTGAGGATGGTGGTGCCGTCGAGGAGCGGCGTCGTCGGGGTGAACGAGAAGGTGCCGTCGGTGCCCGCCACCGCCGTGCCCAGGATGGTGCCGTTGCTGCGGATCGTGACGGTGGCCCCCGACTCGGCGGTGCCGGTGAGGGCCGGCGTCGGATCGTTGGTGGGCGACGGCACGTCGAAGGCCGGGGCGACGGGGATCCCGGTATCGATCGTGAGGCTGACGGCGACGGACGGGATCGAGAGGTTGCCGGCCGCGTCGCGCGCGGTCGCCGTGATGCTCGCCGTGCCGTCGGTGAGCGCCGTCGTCGGGGTGAGGGAGAAGCTGCCGTCGCCGAGCGCCGTGGTCGTGCCGAGGACGGTGACGCCGTTGAACAGCGTGACCGTCGAGCCCGCCTCCGCCGTGCCGGTGAGGGTCGGCGTCGGGCTGTTCGTCGGGCCGAGCCGCCTGACCACCGGCGCGCCCGGAGCCGTGAGGTCGATCTGCACCGGCACGGCCGCCGAGGCCGGGGACGCGTTGCCGAGCACGTCGCGGGCGACCGCCGTGAGGGCGTAGGTCCCCTCGGCGAGCGGCGTCGCCGGCGTGACGCTGAAGGCGCCGTTGGCATCCGCCAGCGCCGTGCCGAGCACGGTCGTGCCGTCGAGCAGCGTCACCGTGCTGCCCGCCTCCGCGGTGCCGGTGAGCGTCGGGGTCGAATCGCCGGTCAGGCCGCCGCCCGAGACGAAGGTCGGCGTGGGCGGCGGGGTCGTGTCGATCCGCAGGGCGACCGCCGCGGAGGCGGGGCTGGTGTTGCCGGCCGGATCGCGCGCCGTCGCCGTCAGGGAATAGCTTCCGTCGGCGAGCGCGGCCGTCGGGGTGAACGAGAAGGTGCCGTTCGCCGCCGCGACCGCCGTGCCGAGCACGGCGCCGGCGTTGAGGATCGTGACGGTCGCGCCGGCCTCCGCGGTGCCGATCAGCGTCGGGGTGTTGTCGGCGGTCGCCGCCGCGCCGACGATCAGCGTCGGGGCGAGCGGCGCGGCGAGGTCGATCACCGTCAGGGCGGGGATGGAGGGCGCGCTGATGTTGCCGGCCGCGTCGGTGGCGGTCGCCGTAAAGCTGTAGGAGCCGGCTGCGAGCGGGGTCGTAGGCGTGACCGCGTAGCTGCCGTTGGCGCCCGCGACCGCGGTGCCGATCGCCGTGACGCCATTGTAGACCGTGACCGTGCTGCCGGCCTCCGCCGTGCCGGTGATGGCCGGGGTCTGGCTGTTGGTCAGGCTCGGGGCCGTCACGGTCGGCACCGCGGGCGCGGTGGCGTCGATGGTCAGGGCCAGGGCGGCGGAGACCGGGCTGGTGTTGCCGGCGATGTCCCGGGCCGTCGCCGTCAGGTTGTACGTGCCCGGGCTGAGCGCGACGCCCGAGGTGACGCTGAAGCTCCCGTCGGAGGCGGCGACGGCGGCGCCGAGCACGAGGGCGCCGTTGAACAGCGTGACCGTGCTGCCGGCCTCGGCCCGGCCGGTGAGCGTCGGCCTGATGCTGTTCGTCAGCCCGGTGCCGGCGCTGAAGGTCGGGCTGGCCGGGGCCGCCGTGTCGATCTGCAGGGCGATCGGCGCGGAGGCGGCGCTGGTGTTGCCGGCCGGATCGCGCGCCGTCGCCGTCAGGGAATAGCTTCCGTCGGCGAGCGCGGCCGTCGGGGTGAACGAGAAGGTGCCGTTCGCCGCCGCGACCGCGCTGCCGAGCACGGCGCCGCCGTTGAGGATCGTGACGGTCGCGCCGGCCTCCGCGGTGCCGGTCAGCGTCGGGGTGTTGTCGGCGGTCGCCGCCGTGCCGGCGCTCAGCGTCGGGGCGATCGGTGCGGTGATGTCGGCCGGGGAGGTCTGGATGTCGTCGATCGCGAAGTTGAAGGCGATGTCCACGTCGACGAGGCTGCGCGAGAAGACGCGGACCTCGGTGACGTTCTGCCAGGCGGGATCGGTGAAGTTCACCGTCTGGTCGCCGAGCCCGACGAGGCTGCCGTTCAGCTGCCGCGTCACCTCCACGCCGTTCCGGTAGCCGACGAAGACCGTGTTGCCGGCGACCGACGCGAACCGTTCGACCACGAGGCTGTCGAGGGCGAACGCGCCGCCGCCGGCCTGAGAGATCGAGAGATAGCCGCCGCTGGCGTTGTTCAGGCCGAGCGCGGGGTCGCCGGCTCCGAGCAGCCCCGTCCTGGCGACGCTCAACGATCCGGTCGTGGCCCCTGCCGTGGTCCGGAATGCGTAGC
This sequence comes from Methylobacterium terricola, assembly GCF_006151805.1. Lineage (GTDB taxonomy): Bacteria > Pseudomonadota > Alphaproteobacteria > Rhizobiales > Beijerinckiaceae > Methylobacterium > Methylobacterium terricola. The sequence goes on from NZ_VDDA01000037.1 coordinate 8,414, forward strand.
TGAACCCTCCGATGGTCAGGGGGTTGCCGGAGGCGCCGTTGAAGCTGTCGAAGGTCTGCGTGGCCATGGGATTTGCAACCTGCTGGCGTTGTTGCAACCCATAGTGGCGGACGCGACCGGGGCCGCAAGACCACAACCTGTGGTTATAAAATGTATGGTTAACGAATTATTCTGCTGTAATATCCGAGCTAAAGAGCGCGAGATTCGTCGCAGGGTAAGACGTCATTATGATCTATATTCATCGCGGCTCATGGATAGATTTAATCACTTGTCTTCTTGACGATATATCCCGCATTCTCGATTGTGCTGAACGAGTATCGTCTTGCTTCTGGAGCTTCAGAGGCTGGTGCGCGGGGGCCGATCGTGGCAGGGCGAGTGCAGTCGCGGATGGATCCCGCCGATCGGGGACAACGGAATTCGCGGGCTCACCGCCGACCGACCGACTCGTCCGGCCCGCTTTCCGCACTCGCCTGCTTCCCGGCGGATAGCCACAGCGGACGCTCATTCGCGTCTCGACGCCGCGGGACCGCCACACAACCGCACCCGAACCAGAATTGTTCGCACATAGATCAATATCGATCTGCATTTTACGAATCACGGCACGCTGAAATGATCAATTTTTGTTTTGCCACAACAATTTTCCATCATTTTTTGCGCCTGAAGGCCCGGGGCCGACTTTCTCGAACGACGCCAGCCCCAGTCGAAGGCCTATCTCAATGCGGCCACCCGCCACGGCACTCAACACCGGGCGAGCGGATCTGGTGCGAGTCCCGCGGCGATCGCGCCCGGTGCGCGGCGACAGGCGGGTGTCACCGCGGCCCCGGCACCAGCATCGCCTTCTGGTTGCAACGATCCCGCCACCCCGGCCGGGCAGGAGGCCGGCGACGGGAAAGCGTCGCCGTGCGGGGTACAACCTGGACCGTCATCATGATCATCGCATTCGATGAAATGGCGACACGCCCGATCCATCGGTCATTAACCGTCCCGTCAATCTGGAGACACAACCTTGAACTAAAAAATCAACCAAAAGTTGCTCTAGGAACCAGCGATCTGGAGGCGCCTGTGTCTGCGTACGATTTCAACCGGACCGTCGTCGTCTGGGCCGATTTCGACCATCCGGAGTTCGGGCTCGCCCGCATCGAATCGGCCATCGAGGCCTACGACGCTCTGCACCGGGCTCGTTTCCTGGATGGCAGCAGGACGATCGCCCCGGAGCTGTGGCACGCGACCGAGCGGGCGATCGACCTGGCGCTCATCGATCCGTCCCCGGCGAATGTGAGCGCCGCCGAGCAGGCTCTCCTGGCCCTCGTCAAGCGCACGTCGCCGATTCCCAGGTCCGTCCGTCACCGGCTGGCCCCCGAAACCTGCTCGTCGAGCCCGCTCTCCCCCCGGGCCATCATCCGGGCGATGTGGCCGCAACACCTGATTCGGGAGCTGAGCAGGATCTGAGCCGAAAGGGCTCGACCTCGCTTCGTCAGCTCGGGTCTCGACGCAGTCGCGAAGGCGGGACCCACGAGGACCGGTCTCGCCGTCGACGACGAGGTCGGGCGGCACGGTCGGAAGCGGCAGGCGGGCCACGCGAATCCCCCGCCCGGATGTCGGCCCGCACGGTGCCGCGGCGACCGCGCGGGACCGGTGCCAGGGTGGTGGCGTCGCACCGCCCAGGCAGGGAACTGATGCAAGCCTTGGCCGCAGCTCGCATCCTCCTCCTTGATGCAGGGTTTCCAGCGCAGGAGGATCGCGATGGCCTGGCTGTTCCGGCTCTCGCATGACGCCTGGGCGCGGATCGCGCCGCACCTGCCGCACGGCCAACCCGGCAAATCTCGGGTCGCCGACAGGCGGGTGATCAGCGCCATCCTGCATGGGCCGAAGCCCGGCTGCCGCTGGCAGGACACGCCGTCCGCCCAGTGCCCATACCTGACGGTCGACACCCGCATAACAGGTGGTCTCAGCGCCGGATCTGGCAGCGCCTGTTGGCCAAGATCGCAGACAGGCTTTCCCGAGCGGGTCGGGGGCTGCTCCGGGAAACTGATGGTCGCCATTTGCATCTGTGAGTGTTGCTGGCGCGATCGACGTTACGAATTTAAAGCCATTACGTCTGTAAATATCGCCCGAGATCGCGGATTGTTCAGCGTCGGGAGAAAGTGAGACTGGAGTGCCGTCCTTCCATCGGCCAATGCATCGAGACGCCGCCTTCTCGGCTGTCCACGGCACACCCGTCGCAGCTGAGAGTTGCTGCGCAAGATCTGTCATAGCAGTCCAAAACGCACCCACGTTCTGGCTCAGCCTGCGCACAACTAGCAAAGATCCGTTCTTCGGAAATGGGTCGAGACCAACGATATCGCCAGGATTCTGTGTGTCATCTGGATTGAGCCCACAATAGACGAACACGAACTGACCCGGCCCAGTGAGCCGCTGCCCTGGCCGCGCCCAAAGCGCACACTGCGGGTCGTCTTTATGATCGGCCCGCGGCGTGAGGTAGGTGTCAGCGTCAACCATGCCTCGCACGCCGGGCTGCGAGATGCCATCTACGAACCCGAAATGCTCTGTGTCGCGCGCGATCCGGCGACCGCATTCCTTAACCACCACCGTGGCGGTATCGCCGAGCAATGCAAGATATCGATTGGCGCCTGCAAACACCTGATCTTTCACTAATGACGCAATTATCAGCAAGATGTCAGGTTCCCGATCAGGACTTTGCCCGAATTGCCAACCAAGCGGGTTTCCCTGCTGATCGACTGGATCTCCTAAAGCCGCCGCGCTTCCGGCCGGCCCCATGTGGAAAATCGGATCGACGATCTTGCTGGGATCGCCGCCAAATCGAGCCAATCCGGCCGCGGAGAAAGCCAAGGCGACGTTTGGTGCCACGGTAGCCGTAGGCACCTCGCCGACAATCGCCGCAAGCCGAAGGGCTGCTTTTGCCTGCGCCGCCGATCGAACAGGCGTGACTTCAGCAGTGATTGTGCGCAACTTCGCCTGAGCGGCGGCTGCGCCCTCGTTCAAAAAGCCACCTCTCCGCCGTCATTCAGAGAGAGCGTCCGAACGAAGGCTCCGGAACCCAATCCTGCGGGTCCACAAGCCCCGATGGTTGAAGCGCAGGCCCGTCGCCGTGTTCGGCCCGCCCGAACCACAGCGATCGCATCCGCCCGACAGACCACCGGCGCCGGCACCTGAGGCTTCGCCAACGCCACCAGGAAACGCCCCTCCTCCGGGCCGCCGTCGGCCGTTCGATGCACCGTCGGATCACCCAGGTTGGCGACGCGACCTATTGCGCGTCACATTTCATCGGTGCCGGATTCGAGAACAAGCCTGCTCAAAAGTGTGCCTTGTGTGTACAGGAGCGCCGTGCTCCTCTTCGGAGAACAACATCGTGCCACGAACAGTGGCTTCGTCGCGGGGCGTGAGATGGATCTCGACCGGTTGAGCGCGAGCCGCAGAAGGGTGTTGGCCGGGATCGGCGCGGCCGGAGTCACCGGCCTGATGAGCGGTCCGGCCTGGGCCGCGAAGGCGCGGCCGGTCTCCGTCGCCCTCGTCGCCTCGGTGCCGATCGAGCAGCAATGGGTGAGCCGCATCCACCTCGCCCTGAAGGCGGCGGCCGCGCGGGGCGACATCACCTACGTCTATTCCGAGAACGTCGCCAACACCGACGCCGAGCGGGTGATCCGCGAATACGCCGAGGCCAAGAAGGATCTCGTCATTGCCGAGGCGTTCGGCCTGGAGCGGCCGGCGCGCAAGATCTCCGCGGACTACAAGGGGACCGCCTTCCTGATGGGCTCGTCCTTCCCGGCGCAAGCCCCGAACTTCTCGGTCTTCGACAACTACATCCAGGACGCGTCCTACCTGACCGGCATCGTGGCCGGGAAGGCGACCAAGTCGAACGTCATCGGCCTCGTCGGCGGCTACGCAATCCCGGAGGTCAACCGGCTGATGCACGCCTTCATGGCCGGGGCCAGGTCGGTCAATCCGGACGTCAAGTTCCTGATCTCGTTCATCAACTCGTGGTACGACCCGCCCAAGGCGAAGGAGACGGCCTTCGCGATGATCGAGCGCAAGGCCGACGTTCTCTACGCCGAGCGCTTCGGCGTCTCCGACGCCGCCAAGGAGCGCGGCGTCAAGGCGATCGGCAACGTCATCGATACGTCGAGCCAGTATCCCGGCACGGTGATCGCATCCGCACTCTGGCACATGGAGCCGACCATCGACCGCGCGGTTGCCAAGGTGATCGATGCGAGCTGGAGCGCGGAGGATTACGGCCCCTGGAGCGGCATGGCCAAGGGCGGCTGCTCGCTTGCCCCGCTCGACCCCGCCCTCGTCCCGCAAGCCGTGATCGACCAGGTGCGGGCGCGGGAGGCGGAGATCCGCTCGGGCGCCTTCAAGGTCGCCATCGACGATTCCGAACCGAAGCCGACCGCCTGACGTGCGGCGGCCGGCCGCTCCCGACGACGCCGTCGCCGAGGTACCGCACGCGATCGCCCTCGAACTGCGCGGGATCACCAAGCGCTTCGGCCCGCTGCTCGCCAATGACGGCATCGATCTCACCCTGCACCGGGGCGAGATCCTGGCGATGTTGGGCGAGAACGGGGCCGGCAAGACCACCCTGATGAACATCCTGTTCGGCCACTACACGGCCGATGCCGGCACCGTGCGGGTGGCCGATGCGGCCGGGCGGCTGGTCCCGCTGCCGCCGGGGCGGCCGCGGGCGGCGCTCGCCGCCGGCATCGGCATGGTGCATCAGCACTTCACCCTGGCCGAGGCCTTGAGCGGGCTCGACAACATCACCCTCGGCACCGAGCCCCTGTGGCGCCTGCGCCGCAGGACCGACGAGGCCCGCGACAGGCTCGAAAGGCTGATGACCCGCGCAGGGCTCGCCGTCGACCTCGACGTGCCGGTCGGCAGCCTCACCGTTGGCGAGCGCCAGCGAGTCGAGATCCTGAAGGCGCTCTACCGCGACGCGCGGGTGCTGATCCTCGACGAGCCGACCGCCGTGCTGACGCCGGCCGAGAGCGACGGGCTGTTCGCGGTGCTGCGGGCGCTCGCCGCGCAGGGGCTGGCGATCGCCTTCATCTCGCACAAGCTCGGCGAGGTCGTGGCCGGCAGCGACCGGGTTGCCGTGCTGCGGGCCGGCCGCAAGGTCGCCGAGCGCGCGACTGCGGGAGCCGACCGGGCCGACCTCGCGGCCCTGATGGTCGGCCGCGCAGTGGCGCCGGTGCGCCGCGCCGCCCGGGCACCGGGGCCGGAGGTGCTGGCGCTCGAGGGCGTGTCCGTCACAGGGCCCGACCTGCGCAGCCGCCTCGACCGGGCCGACCTCGTGGTGCGGGCGGGAGAGATCGTCGGCGTCGCCGGGGTCGCCGGCAACGGGCAGGCGGCGCTGGCGCGGCTGCTCTTCGGCCTCGCCCGGCCCGCCGCCGGGACGGTCCGGCTCCAGGGCCGGACGGTGAACCGGTTCGACCCGCGCGACGTCGTCCGCGCCGGCATCGGCCGCATCCCGGAGGATCGCCACCATGAGGGCGCGGTCGGCGCGATGAGCGTGGCCGAGAACGTCGCGATCGAGGGAATCCGCGGGCCGTTCCAGCGTTTCGGATGTCTGCGGCGGCGCCGGATGGCCGCGCGGGCGCTCGACGCGATCGAGGCCTACGGCATCCGCTGCCCCGGCCCGGACGCCCCGATCCGGCTCCTCTCGGGGGGCAACATGCAGAAGGTCATCATCGCCCGGGCGCTCGACGGCGATCCCGCCCTGATCGTCGCCGCGCAGCCGACCCGCGGGCTTGATGTCGGGGCGGTCGCCGAGATCCATCGCCGCCTTCTCGACGCCAGCGGGCGCGGCGCCGGCATCGTGCTGATCTCGGAAGATCTCGACGAGGTGTTCGCTCTGTCCGACCGAATCGCCGTGATGGCCCGGGCCCGCCTCTCGGCGGCACTCCCCGCCGACACCCTCGACCGGACCCGCCTCGGCCTGATGATGGCCGGCCAGGCGGCGGAGCTCGGACCCACCCCGGTGCGCGAGAGGAGGCCGGCATGATCCGTCTCGAGCCGCGCGGCGTCCCGTCCCGGGGTCTCGCGCTCGCGGTCCCGGTCGCCGCCGCCCTGGCGGCCCTCGCCCTCGCCGCCGTGCCGCTGCTGCTGGCTGGCGCCCCGCTCGGGCGGGCCTACGCGGCGATGGCCGAGGGCGCGCTCGGCTCGCGCTTCGCCCTCACCGAGGTGCTGACCCGAGCGACACCCCTGATCCTCACCGGGCTTGCCGCCGCGGTGGCGTTCCGGGCGCGGCTCTACAACATCGGCGCCGAGGGGCAGCTCTATGTCGGGGCGCTCGCCGCCGTCGCGGTCGGCGCAGGGACGCTCGACTGGCCGACGCCGCTCCTCGTTCCCGCAGTGCTCGGAGCCGGCGCGCTCGCGGGCGCCGCCATGATGGTCGGGCCGGCCCTCGCCCGCGTCACGCTCGGCGCCGACGAGGTGGTGACGACCCTGCTCCTCAACTTCGTGGTGCTGCTCCTCGTGCAGATGATGATCGAGGGGCCGATGAAGGATCCGATGAGCATGGGCTGGCCGCAATCCGAGCCGCTGATCGACGCCGCGACCCTGCCCCGCCTCGTCGAGAAGACCCGGCTGCATGCCGGCCTGCTCGTCGCCCTCGCGGCCGCTGGCCTGCTGCACGGCCTGATGGCCCGGACCGTGGCGGGATTCGCCATCCGGGCGGTGGGTGAGGCGCCGGCCGCCGCGCGCTTCGCCGGGCTGCCAGTCGGCGGCACCCTCGTCGCCGTCGGCGCCCTGTCGGGCGCGCTCGCGGGGCTCGCCGGGGCCGGGGAGGTGGCGGGGGTGAAGGGCTTCCTCGCCGCCGACCTGTCGCCGGGCTACGGCTATGCGGGAATCGTCGTGGCGATGCTGGCGGGCCTGTCGCCGCTCGGCACGGTCGCCGCGGCCCTGTTCGTGGCTGCCGTCTTCGTCGGCGCGGATTCGATGAGCCGGGTGGTCAACGTCTCGAGCTACATCGCCAACCTGATCGTCGCCCTGTCGCTGATCGCCGTGCTGGTCGCCGGCGTGCTGACCCGCTACCGGCTGCGCTACGCCCGCCGGCCGGCGGCCGGAGCCTGAGCGATGCAGGCGAGCCTGGACCTGCTCTTCACCGTCGCTTTCTGGGGCGCGGCCTTGCGTATCGCCACGCCGCTGATCTTCGGGGTCGCCGGCGCCGTTCTGTGCGAGCGTGCCGGTGTGCTCAACCTCGGCATCGAGGGCATCATGACCGCCGGCGCGATGACCGGCTGGCTCGCGGTCCATTTCGGGGCCGGTCTCTGGGGCGGCGTCCTCGTCGCGGCGCTCACCGGGGCGGGCCTCGGCCTGCTGCTCGCCGGGCTGACGGTGAAGCTCGGCTTGTCGCAGCATGTGAGCGGGCTCGCCGTGACGCTGCTTGCCACAAGCGCGAGCTATTTCGGCTACCGCCTCGCCCTACCGGCGGCCGCGAGCCCGCCCCGGATCGAGCCGTTCCGGCCGCTCGACCTTCCGGTCCTGTCCGACCTGCCGATCCTCGGGCCGATCCTGTTCCAGCAGACGGCGCTGACCCTACTCGCCATCGCGGCGATCCTCGGGCTCGGCCTGTTCCTGGCACGCACGCCGCTCGGGCTCGCGGTCCGGGCGGTCGGCGAGAACCCGGCCGCGGTCGAGGCGCAGGGGATCGACGTCCATGCCCTGCGCATCGGCGCCGTGGTGGCCGGCTCCGCCCTGATGGCGCTCGGCGGCGCCTTCCTGACGCTGTCGGCCTTCAACGCCTTCTTCTTCGAGATGGTGGCTGGACGCGGCTGGATCTGCATCGCGCTCACGGTCTTCGCCGGCTGGCGTCCCGCCAAGGCGCTCCTCGGGGCGGTGCTGTTCGGCGCCTTCGACGCCTTCCAGGTGCGTCTCCAGCAGGCCTCGGGCGGGCTTGTGCCGGGGCAGGTCTTCCTGATGCTGCCCTACCTGCTATCGATCGCCGCTTTGCTCATCGGCGCCCGCCACGCCAGTGCCCCGAAGGCGCTGATGCGGCCCTACATCCGCGGCGAGCGATAGGTCGCGGCCACGGCTAAAGGAGGACCACGCGTGAGCCCCGACCTCATCGTCCGCAACGCCACCCTGCCGGATGGGCGCAGCGGTCTCGACATCGCCGTCTCGGGCGGGCGCATCGTCGCGATCGAGCCGGCGCTCCCGGCGAAGGAAGCGGAGGAGATCGACGCGGCCGGTCAGCTCGTGAGTCCGCCCTTCGTGGATTGCCATTTCCACATGGACGCGACGCTCTCGCTGGGCCTGCCGCGGCTCAACCATTCCGGCACGCTGCTCGAAGGCATCGCGCTGTGGAACGAGCTGAAGCCGCTCCTGACGCCCGACGCGGTGATCGAGCGGGCCCTGCGCTACTGCGATCTCGCCGTGTCCCAGGGCCTGCTCGCCGTGCGCAGCCACGTCGACATCTGCGACGACCGCCTGCTGGCGGTCGACGCCCTGCTCGAAGTGAAGCGGCAGGTCGCACCTTATCTCGACCTCCAGCTCGTCGCGTTCCCGCAGGACGGCTACCTGCGCGCGCCGGGCGCGGCGGAAAACCTCGCCCGGGCGCTCGACCGCGGCGTCGAGGTGGTCGGCGGCATCCCGCATTTCGAGCGGACGATGGAGGATGGCGCGGAATCCTTGCGGCGTCTCTGCCGAATCGCTGCCGAGCGGGGCTTGCGGGTCGACATCCACTGCGACGAGACCGACGACCCGCTGTCCCGCCACGTCGAGACGCTGACCGCCGAGACGGTGCGGCACGGGCTCCAGGGGCGCGTGGCGGGCTCACATCTGACCTCGATGCACTCGATGGACAATTACTACGTCTCGAAGCTCCTCGCTCTGATGGCCGAGGCGCGGCTTCAGGTGGTCGCCAACCCCCTCATCAACATCGTGCTCCAGGGCCGCCACGACACCTACCCGAAGCGGCGCGGCCTGACCCGGGTGCCCGAGCAGCGAGCAGCAGGCCTCACCGTCGCCTTTGGCCAGGATTGCTGCATGGATCCCTGGTACAGCTTAGGGAGCGCCGACATGCTCGACGTCGCCCATATGGGCCTGCACGTGGCGCAGTTGACGAGCCGGGAGGCGATGCGGGCCTGTTTCGATGCGGTGACGACGCAGGCCGCCGCCGTGATGGGGCTCGAAGATTACGGGCTGCATGTCGGCGCCTACGGCGACCTCGTCGTGCTGCAGGCCCGTGACCCGATCGAGGCGATCCGGCTGCGCCCGCCCCGGCTCTGCGTGATCCGCCGCGGCCGCGTGATCGCGCGCACGCCGCCGCGGGTCGCGCAGCTCGCGCTGCCGGGCCGACCCGCTGACCTGGACCCGGCGCGCGGTTTCGGGCCGTGAGACACCTCCGCCGGAGATGTCTGCGTCCTAGGGTCAAGACTCAACCAGCACCAGAACGCGATGACGGCGGCGAGGGCGGGAGCCGATGCGAAGTTGCTGGCGAGCTTGTCGTAGCGGGTGGCGATGCGGCGGAAGTCCTTGAGGCGAGAACCCCGCCTCGACCCGCCAGCGATCGCGATAGCGCTGCTTGTCGAGGCGGCTCGATCCCGCGCTCGTGCACGAGCCAAGCCACATGCTCAGCCGACCCATAGCCACTGTCGGCCGCAAGCCGAGCTGGCCACAGCCCAAAGCGATCCTGCGTCCGCGCGATCATGGTGCGGGCTGCCCCGACTTCTGCCTGCCGGATGGCGCGGCTGGCCTCGACATCGACGATCACGGCGTGGTCGAGGTCGAGGTCGATCAGGTAGTTGGGGGCGTAGGCAAAGAAGGCATGACATTTCAGCGCGCCCGTCCTGCGGGGGCGCGGGATGGCGGCTCGACCTGCAAAGAAATGCTGGAAGGCCCTATCGAGGTCGCGTAGCGCCTGCTGCTGGCAGGAGACGTAGACAGCCCTGACCCAGTCGCATTCGGCCCGCAATCAGGTGAGTTCGGCGGCCTGTCTGACGTCGCTGATGCGATACTTCGGGCCCCAGGTGACGCGCTGCTCAAGGTCGAGATTGTAGACAAGATGGCAGACACCTGCGAACTGCCGGAGCAGGGAGTCCTGCTCCGGCGTTGAGTCGAGCTTGAAACGAAAGCCGCGAGAGATCAGTTTCTCAGTCTACATTTCATGGAAATTTTCGGCGTTCGCCTTTCCACGACCCATAAGTCTGACAGCAATAAAAAAAGCGCTCTTGCTCCCCAGCCTGAAGGCCGGGGTTTCAGCAGTTTCCGATGAGAGGGCGAAGGCTCAGAACTGCACGCCCCGGGTCAGCGCACCGTCGACGACGAGGTTGGTGCCAGTGACGAAGCTCGCGGCTGGGCTCGCCAGGAAGACCGCGGCGCGGGCGATCTCGTCCGGGCGTGCCATCCGGCCGGTCGGGTTGAGGCGCAGAGCCTCGGCGAACAGGGCCGGGTTGCCGTCCTCGATCCGGTACCACACCCCGCCCTCGAAATAGGTGTTGCCGGGCGAGACTGTATTGGCGCGGATGCTCTTCCCTGCGAGTTGGAAGGCGAGGCCCTGCGCATAGTGGATCAAGGCCGCCTTGAAGGCGCCGTAGGGCCCGGCCGCGAAGTCGATCTCACGGCCCGACACGCTCGAGATGACGGTGATCGAGGCCGCTTTCGAACGCTCGAGGAACGGCATCGCTGCCTCGACCGCCGCGACGGTGCCCATGATGTCGACCGAGAAGCCGGCGCGCCACGCCGCCTCGTCGGCCCCGACTGCGAGCGCGCTGACATTCGGCACCAGGATGTCGAGACCGCCGAGTTCTTGCGCCGCCTCCGCGATCCAGGCCCGCAAGGCGGCCGCATCGGCGACGTCGACGGCACGACCCGTCGCCGCGACGCCCTTGGCCTGGAGGGAGGCCACCTTGGCGGCGACTTCCTCCAGGTTGCGCGCGCAGAGCGCGACGGCGGCGCCCTCCTCGGCGAGAAGGTCGGCGATGGCGCCGCCGATTCCCTTGGTGCCGCCCGTAACGAGGGCGCGCAGCCCCTTCAAGCCGAGATCCATGCTGTGCTCCTTGGCGATCAGGCCAGCGCGATCGACTTCGCGATCGAGGCACCCAGAGTGTATTTCGGATCGACCATGTTGCCGAGCCGCACCCGGCCGCACTGGGTCAGCAGCATGTAGGCGTCGATCTCCTCGAAGCCGAAATCGGCTGCGAGCCAGCGCACCAGCTCGCGGTAGGCGATGCGGGCGGCATCCTCCATCGGCCGCGACGAGCCGATGGTCATAAAGAAGTCTGGGATTGCCCCGGATCGGTGGACACGGAGAGCGCTTTCGCGTGAGGTGTGTTTGCCCTGCCGAGAACCCGTCCGCCGTACCCGGCGGAGCTCCGCCGCCAGATGGTCGAGTTGGTCCGCGCTGGACGCGATCCGACCGATCTCGCCCGTGAGTTCGAGCCGTCGGCTCAGGCCATCCGCAACTGGGTGACCGAGGCCGACCAGCAGGAGGGACGCCGGGAGGCGAAGCCTGCTGCTGCTGAGGCCGCGCTGCCGGCCACCGAGCGCGAGGAGTTGCTTCGGCTGCGGCGCGAGAACCGTCAGCTGAAGCTGGAGCGCGACATCCTCTCTCGCGCGACAGCCTGGTTTGCGCGCGGGACCGGAGTTCTGCCGTCGGGATCTTCCGGTTCATGAGCGCGAACCAGGCGCACTTCCCGATCGCCGTCATGGCGCGCGTGCTGGGCGTCTCGAAGGCCGGATACTATGCCTGGACCGGCCGTCCCCTCTCGACGCGTTCAGCCGCCGGATCGTCGGCTGGTCGATGGCGGATCCCCTGCGAACTGAACTGGTTCTGAACGCGCTCGAGATGGCTGTCGGCCAGAGAAAACCGCAAAACGTGATCCATCACTCGGATCAGGGCTCGCAATATACATCGTTGGCCTTCGGCAGCCGCTGCCGCGAAGCCGGTGTGCGGCCCTCGATGGGCTCGGTCGGTGATGCCTACGACAACGCCATGGCCGAGAGCTTCTTCTCGACCCTGGAATGCGAGTTGCTCGCCCGCCGGCGCTTCCACTCCCGGCCAGAGGCCCGCATGGCCCTCTTCAGCTACCTCGAGGGCTTCTACAACCCAGTGCGGCGACACTCCGCCCTGGGCTACCGATCACCCCTCGTCTACGAACAGGAGCACAGCCCAAAACCCGCAACCGAGATCCTGCTCAGCCAAGCCCCATAGCCGTCCACAGAAACGGGGCAATCCCAGAGCTGCGCCTCGACCTGCACGCTCACGATCGCAACGCGGATTTTGCCGCCGCCTTCCTGACCGAGGCCACGCGCCACCATGGGAGTGGGTTGGGTGATCGGACCTGCATGGCGGTGGCGATGAAGCTCGGCGTGCCGGTGATGACGACCGATCGCGCATGGGCGGGCTTGGAGATCCCGGGCTTGTCGGTCGAAGTGATCCGCTGACCGGGAGGGTACCGCCATGGCCTCGCATTCCGCCACGATCCATGAGGGTGGCAGGATGGTCGTTCCCGCCGACCTGCTGCGCGAGCTTGGGCTTCAGGACGGCGATACTGTCGTTATCGAGATGATTGAGGGCATGCTCCGGTCTCGCTCTCGCGACGCGGTAATCACCGAGATCCAGGCGCTCGCCAGGGGGTTCGTTCCCGAGGGCGTCAGTGTCGTCGAAGAGCTAATCGCGGAACGACGCGCTGAGGTCGCGAGGGAGTAAGCGCAGGACCGGTGGCTCAAGGCGTGTGATGGCGTCTTTCGCTCAACAGGACCAATCTCATGGCGACCTCCCGCGTTTCGCTAAATAGGGCGCGTGCCATTCCCGCTTGAATCAAGCAGGGCATTCAAATTTTGCGCCTTACCCGGGATTCGCATGACATTAGTGCATGGAACAAATATATTTGTGGGTGGCGCACCAAGCGTCGACTCGAATGACCCTTGGGACGTCTGCCAGCGGCAGCTCACGCGAGCACTGCGTCGCGCTTCCGTCGAATTGATAGGGCGAAATGAAGCGTTAAACGACTTCGACTTAACGGCGTGCTCTGACGTCGCAATTGAGCGGCCGCACTGGCTCGTTAAGTACGATTCCCGGAGGCATTCGGATCGGAGAACTCGAGGCGGCGCGCCCTCGGTGATCGACGCCCGGGAGACGGCGGGTTCGATCGACGTCGAAGAGCGTCCCATTGCGCGGGCGGCCGCATACCTTGATCTCGGGCTCCGCCCGGGATGCGGACTTTCCGGTCCGGGCCGCGGCACCGTTCCTGCTCTGCCAGACGGGTTTGCCGAGGTTCCATGCCGCATCGTCGTCTCACCCGTCGCCGCACTCCCTTCCAAGGAGGGCCGCACTGATGCCTCCACCCCGCATCGTGATCGCCGGCACGGGCATCGCCGGAACGGTGACCGCCCACGGGCTCGCGCGGAGTCCCGCGGAGGTGATCTGCCTCGAGCGCAGCGCGGCCGGGGATCAGGCCGAAGCCGGAACCGGCCTCAATATCGGCCCCAACGCCATGACCGCCCTGCGCCTCTACCTGCCGGATCTGGCCGGGACGCTCGCAGCGGCCGGCCTGCCATGGCGGCGCTGGACCGCCGCGCTCACCGACGGCACGCCCCTCCTCGACCTCGACGTGGCGGATCTGGCAGGGGTGCCGGGCCTGCGCATCCGCTGGGCCGAACTCTACCGGATCCTCAGGCGCGGCCTGCCCGTTCGCTACGGCTGCGAGGCGACCGGCGTCGTGCGCCAAGCCGACGGCCGGGCGAGCGTCCGGGTCGCGACGCCCGCCGGACCGGAGATCATCCGGGACGTCGATCTCGTGGTCGCGGCAGAGGGGCGCTACTCGCGCCTGCGCCGACTCATCGCCGGTTTGTCGCAGCCCCGCCACCTCGGCGTCGTGATGTACCGCACCCTGTGGGAGGCGGGGCCGGGCTGCCCGATCGACGATTACGGCCAGTGGTTTAACGGGCCGAACCGCCTGCTAGCCTTCCGGGTGCCGGGCGATCTCGTCTATTGCGCCGGCACCTTCCCGCTCGAGCCGCCCGACGCTCCGGTTCCGGCGGCCATGAAGGATGCCGAGATCCTGCGCGGGCTCTACCGGCCGGACTCCGGGCCGCCGTCACGGGAGGCCGGCTACCTGATCGAGGGGGTCGCCCGCCACGTCGACACGATTCACTGGGCCCGGGTGCAGGAGGAGACGATCCTCTACGCGCCGGCCGGCTGGCCGGTCGTGTTCCTGGGCGATGCGGCCCATCCGATGATCCCGACCCTGGGTCAGGGAGCCACGCAATCGATCGAGGACGGGTGCAGCACGGCCGACGCGATCAGGGCCGCCCTCGCGTCGGGGGCGATCGCCGCGGTCCCCGAGGCCGTCGAGGCGCGTCGGAGCGGGCGGGCGCGCTTTGCCCTCGATCTCTCGCGTGCGGCGAGCGACACACTCCTGGCCGGAGCCGACCCGATCGAAGGCACGCGCGAGAAGGCCGGGCCCGACTTTCGGTCCGCTCTCGTGCGCCTCTACCGCGACGTCGATCCACCACTCGCGCCGGTGCATCAACCGGGGGCGTAAGGCCCCCGACAACTCCTCGATGGCTTAAGCCTCCGGGAATGGCCTACCGCTTGCTGGTCTCTGCTGCGATGATCGAAGGTCTGCTCCGGTGCGACCTTCTTCCGCGCGGTGGGGCTCAAGATGACGATCAACGGTCGCAAAGTCATGTATCGACGCAGAGCCCTGCTGCTCGCCCTCGCGGCGTCGGTGCTGCCCCAGGCCGCCGGAAGCGCGACGGCGGCGGAGAAGGCCGCCATCCTGTTGCCGGGCTCGATCAACGACCAGAGCTGGAACGCGAACGGCTACCAGGGCGCCGAGCAGCTCAAAGCCAAGGGCTGGGAGGTCGCCTATTCCGAGAACGTCGCCCCCGCCGACATGGCGGAGGCGATGCGGGACTATGCCGGACGGGGCTACACCCTGGTCATCGGCCATACCGGGCGCTTCCTCTCTGCCGCTCAGCAGATCGGGCCCGACTATCCCAAGACCACCTTCGTCGTCGGCTCGGGTTCGGCCGGAGCTGGCACGAACGTGACATCCGTCGACTACGACAACGCGCAGTTCGGCTACCTGATGGGCGTGCTTGCCGCCAAGATGAGCAAGACCGGCAAGGTCGGCTCGGTGAACGGCCTCGAGGGCTTGCCCAACGTGGTCGCGCAGGTCGGCGGCTTCCGAAAGGGCGTCAAGAGCGTCGATCCGAACATCGAGGTCAAGGTCGTCTACATCCAGAACATGGAGGACGCCGCAGAAGCCAAGGAGGCAGCGCTCAGCCTCATCGCGGGCGGTGCGGACTTCATCTTCGGCAAGCTGAATGCCGGGCAGGCCGGCATCATTCAGGCCGCCAAGGAGAAGGGCGTGATGGCGTCCGGCCGCAGCCTCGGCCACTCGGCGATCGCGCCCGAGGCCGTCGCCACCAACATCATCGAGAAGTGGGGCGACATGTACGGCAGCGCCGGCGACGCCGCGAAGGCCGGGACCCTCGGCGGCAAGTTCCAGGTCTACGGCCTCGGCACGCCAGGCTCGACCGGAGCCGACTTCGCCTACCAGGACGGCAAGCCCTTCAACCCGAAGGTGCCGGCGGAGGCGGTCGCGGCGCTCGACGCCGCCCGGGCGAAGCTCGCCGCCGGGGAGATCAAGGTCGAGGTGACCAAGGCC
Organism: Methylobacterium terricola; assembly: GCF_006151805.1. Lineage (GTDB taxonomy): Bacteria > Pseudomonadota > Alphaproteobacteria > Rhizobiales > Beijerinckiaceae > Methylobacterium > Methylobacterium terricola. The sequence continues at coordinate 24,049 of NZ_VDDA01000037.1, forward strand.
GACGCCCGCGGCGGCGTCTAGGCGATGGCGTCCGACGAGGGAAGGGGCACCCCGCCGATGCTGGAGATGCTCGGCATCTCCAAGTCCTACGGCACCGTCCGGGCCAATTGCGGCATCGACCTCACCGTGCGGCGGGGCGAGATCCTCGGCCTGCTCGGGGAGAACGGCTCGGGCAAGAGCACGCTGATGAAGATCCTGTTCGGCATGGTCCGGCCCGACGACGGCCGGATCGTGCTGAAGGGGCAGCGCGCCGAGATCCGCTCGCCGGCCGATGCGCGCCGGGCCGGGATCGGCATGGTCCACCAGCATTTCATGCTGGCCGAGGCCATGAGCGTGCTCGACAACGTCCTCCTCGGCCTGCCCGGCAAGGGTGCCTGGCCCGACCGGCGCGCGGCGGCCAAGGAACTGAGCCTAGCGAGCCGGGCCTACGGCCTCGGGCTCGATCCCGACGCCCTCGTCGAGTCACTGAGCTTCGGCATGCGCCAGCGCGTCGAGATCGTGAAGCTGATCCTCGGCGGCGCCGAGCTGCTGATCATGGACGAGCCGACCTCGAACCTGTCGGCTCCCGAGGTCGCGGCCCTGCTCGCCACCCTGCGCCGCTTCGCCGACGAGGGCCGCTCGGTGGTGTTCATCTCGCACAAGCTCGGCGAGGTGCTGGAGCTGTGCGACCAGGTGGTGGTACTGCGCGACGGCGCGGTGACCGGGCGCCGGGCCGTCGTCGGAACGGACCGGGCCGACCTCTCCCGCCTTATGGTCGGGCGCGCCATGCCGGCCGTCGCCGCGGCGCCGGCGGTCCGGCCCGGTCCGGTGCGCCTCGCGGCCGACTCCCTGACGACGGGGGGAACGGGAATCGCCCTTTCGGGCATCAGCCTGGACATCCGGGCGGGCGAGGTGCTGGCGGTCGCCGGTATCGACGGCAACGGACAGACGGAGCTGGCCGAGGCTTTGGCGGGCCTGCGCCCGGCGGGGGGCCGCGTGCGGCTCGACACCGAGGACCTGACCGGTCGCGATCCGGCCGCCCGGCTCGCCGCAGGCCTCGCCTACGTGCCCGTCGACCGGGGTGGCACCAGCCTGGTGCCGGGGATGAGCGTCGCCGAGAACCTGGCGCTGCGCGACTTCGCCCGGCCGCCGCTCAGCCGGCATGCCTGGCTCGACCGGGGAGCCTTGCGGACGCGCGCAATGGAGCGGATCGCCGCCTACGGAATCCGCTGCGCCGGCCCGGCGGCACTGGCCCGGTCGCTGTCGGGCGGCAACCAACAGAAGATCGTCATGGCCCGCGAGATCGGGCGCGGCCCGCGCGCGCTCTTGGCGGTCCAGCCGACCTGGGGCCTCGATCCTGGCGCGACCCGCTTCGTGCAGGACGCCATCCGGGCGCTGCGCGCGGCCGGAGGCGCGATCCTCTACATCTCGGCGGAGCTGGAGGAGGTGCTGGAGATGGGCGACCGGGTCGCGATCCTCCACGAGGGGCGCCTGTCGCGGCCGGTTCCCCGGACAGAGCTCGACCTGGTGCAGGTCGGCCTGCTCATGGCCGGCGACCGGGCGAGCTGGGCGCCCGAGGCGGAGAGGCGGGTCGCATGACGGCATCCCCGCTCCCCGGTGCGGCAGCCCCGATGCCCCGCCGCTTGCGCGGCGAGGCGGCGGGCGCCCTGCTCGCCGGGCTCGGCGCGGTTACTCTCGCCCTTGCGGTCGGGGCCGGCCTCATCCTGGCCACGGGCCGCGATCCGGCCGCCGCCTACCTGGCCCTGTTCGGCGGCGCCCTCGGCTCCCCCGACCGGATCGCCTTCGCGGTCAACAAGGCGACCCCCTACGTGCTCACCGCCGTCGGCGTCGCCCTCTGCTTCCGGGCGAAGGTCATCAATATCGGCGGCGAGGGTCAGATCGCGCTCGGGGGTCTCGCCGCCGCCTGGGTCGCCCTCTCGGTGCCCCTGCCCGCCGCCGCCCTGGTTCCGGTCTGCCTGGTGGCCGGGGCGGCGGCGGGGGCGTTCTGGGCCGGTGCCGCGGCGCTCATCCGGCTGTGGCGCGGCGTGCACGAGGTCCTGTGCACGCTCCTCATGAACTTCATCGCCCTCCTGCTCGTCGCGGAGGCGCTGAAGGGCGATCTCGGCGAGACCGGTGCCGGCTTCCCGCAGACGCCGCTGCTTCCGGCCGCTTCCTGGCTGCCGCGCCTCACCGGCGCGATGCATCTCGGGATCGGGCTCGCCGCGCTCGCCGCCCTGCTGGGATGGATCTACCTCCAGCGCACCACCTTCGGCTTCCGCCTGAAGCTCGTGGGTGCCAGCCGCGCCGCCGCTCTCTATGCCGGCGTTAGCCCGGCCCGGACGCTGATCTCGGTGATGCTGATCTCCGGGGGCCTCGCCGGCCTCGCCGGGAGCATCGAGGTCCTGGGCGTGCACCGCCGCCTGATCGAGGGCTTCTCGAACGGCCTCGGCTTCACGGCGATCGGCATCGCGCTGCTCGCGGGCGCTAATCCGCTCGCCGCCCTGCCGGCCGGCCTGCTGTTCGGCCTCCTCGAGGCCGGGGCGCTGGCGATGCAGCGGCAGGTCGGCGTCCCATCCTCCCTCGTGCCGATCATCCAGGGGTTGACGATGGTGTTCGTGCTGTGCGCGCTGGGCCTGCGCGCCCGACGGGGAGGCGCCTGAGGATGGACGCCGCCATCCTGGCCGACCTTCTCGCCGCCTCGGTGCGGATCGCAACGCCCCTGCTGCTGGCTGCCCTCGGCGGCATCCTGTCGGAGCGGTCTGGTACGTTCGCGGTGGCGATCGAGGGCATGATGCTCGCCGGCGCCTTCGGGGCCGCCATCGCCGCGATGGCGGCGGGCGCCCCGGCCGGGCTCCTGGCCTCGGCCGCCGCCGGCATGCTGGTGGCGAGCCTCGTCGCCGTGGCGACGACGCGCTTCTCCACCGACCAGATGGTGACCGGGCTCGCGGTCAATATCCTGGTGGCCGGGCTCACGAGCTACCTGCTGCGGGCGCTCGCCGGGGGCCGCACGCCGGTGGTGCGCTTTCCGGTCCTGGCGCCCTGGCCGGTGCCCCTCCTCGGCGACATGCCGGTCCTGGGACCGGTGCTGTTCCGGCAGCCGCCGCTCACCTATCTGGCCGTCCTGCTCGCGGTGGGCCTCAGTCTCGTGCTCGCCCGCAGCCGGGCCGGCCTCCTGGTGCGGGCGGCCGGCGAGAACCCGCAGGCGGTCTTCGCCACCGGCACCGACCCGGTCCGGGTTCGGGTCTGGTCGATCCTGGCCTGCGGCGCCCTGGCGGGGCTCGGCGGTGCGGCCCTGTCGCTCCAGCAGGTCGGCAGCTTCACGGACGGCATGACCCATGGACGCGGGTTCATCGCGCTCGCGGCGCTCATCGTCGGGCGCTGGACCCCGCTGCCGGTGGCGCTCGCCTGCCTCGTCTTCGGCCTCGTCTCGGCGCTCGCGTTGCGCGCGCAAGGCTGGGGCCTGCCAGTGTCGTCCTACGTCATGCAGATGATGCCCTATGCCCTGGCGTTGGTCGCGCTCGCCGGGATCGGCCGCGCCGCCCGGCTCCCAGCGGCGATCGGTACGCCCTTCCGGCGGGATTGATACCGACTCCGGAAAATCACTTCCGGAGTCGGTATCATCAGCCAGCGCGGCGCTTGAGCGAAGCCGAAATCCGCATTGCGAAAGCGATCCCGTAGGGACCGCTTCAAGCAATCAGCCGGATTTCGAATGAAACGAGGATGATCATGAAGATCGGCGTGCACAAGGTCGCGATGGCGGCCCCCAACGACGTCTCCGAGCTGGCGGCGCTGATCGTGGCCGGGACTGTCGATCCGGCCCGCATCGTCGCGTTGATCGGCAAGACCGAGGGCAATGGGGGCGCCAACGACTTCACCCGCGGCTATGCCACATTGTCCTACCAGCTCCTGCTCGCGCCGCTCCTCGGACTTTCGCCGGAGGAGGTCGGGCACCGGATCGCCTTCGTCTGGTCGGGCGGGACCGAGGGGGTCCTGTCGCCCCACGCCACTGTGCTGACCCGGGACGAATCGATCGCGCCGCCGGTTGCCGGCGACAAGCGCCTCGCCCTCGGCATCGCCACGACCCGGACCATCCTGCCCGAGGAGGTCGGCACGATGGTACAGGTCCGGGAGGTGGCGCGGGCCGTCCGCGTCGCCCTCGACCAAGCCGGCATCGCCGAGCCCGCCGATGTCCACTACGTGCAGGTGAAAGGCCCGCTCCTGACCCCGGCCGCGGTGGCCGAGGCCGAAGCCAGAGGCCGTCCCACCGTGACCCGCGATCCCAACGGCTCCAAGCCCTATGCCCGCGGGGCCACCGCGCTCGGCGTCGCCCTCGCTCTCGGCGAAGTGGCGGAGGAAGCCTTGAGCGACGCGGCCATCGCCCGGCGCCTCGACCTGTTCAGCAAGGTGGCGTCGACCTCGGCCGGCGGCGAGCTGACGGCCTGCGAGGTGCTGCTGTTCGGCAACTCGCCCTCTGCCACGAGCGACTTCCGGATCGGGCACGCGGTCCTGCGCGACGCCATCGACGCGGACGCCGTGATCGAGGCCATCGGCAGTGCCGATCCCGAAAGCGGTTCGCCGGGGTCGGGCCGTCTCGATGCGGCGGCGCGCTCGCGCATCGCAGCCATCTTCGCCAAGGCCGAGGCGAGTCCGACCGGGCGCATCCGGGGACGGCGCAACACCATGCTGTCGGATGCCGACATCCATTACGAGCGCCATGCCCGGGCGGCCCTCGGCGCGGTGATCGCCTCCGTCACCGGCGATCCGGCCCTCTTCGTCTCGGGCGGGACCGAGCATCAATGCGGGCCGGGCGAGGCGCCGATCGCCGCGATCGTGCAGGTTCGATGAGCGATGGCGTCGGCGCGGCGCTTTGGCAGCCCGCAACGGACCGACGTCTTGTCGTTCCGATCCCTCCCGGTCCTTGAAGCGGCCCCCCCATCCTGTGCGGGGTCGATCCGGTTTCGTGGCAACCCTATCGAAGCAAACCTCCCTCACGGGCGGGAGCGCCGAGTTTCACGCCGTCGGCGACGCATGATGAAGCACTGCTAATGCATACCCGACCGGGCGAGCCCAGCTAAACCGCCTTCAAGAAGCGATCGGTTGTCGCGTCGTCCATTCGCGCCAGGATGAGCCCGTTCCGCCCCGCCGGGCGGAGCGGGTCGGCCCGGCAGCGGATGGCGGCATGGACTTCGGACTCTTCAACCTCATGATGCACCGCGACAACCCGCGCGGCATCCCGGGCGTCGTCGACGACGCCCGCTCCATGGTGGAGACCGCGGACGCGGCCGGGTTCGGCGTCGCCTGGTTCGCCGAGCACCACTTCACCAATTACTCGCTCAGCGTCTCGCCGCTGATGATGGCCTCGCATCTCGCGGGCGTGACCAAGCGCATCAAGGTCGGTCCCTGCGTGGTCGTGCTCCCGTTGCACAACCCGTTGCGCGCCGCGCAGGAGATCGCCCTGCTCGACCAGCAGAGCGGCGGGCGCGCCATGCTCGGCCTCGGCAGCGGCTACCAGGCCTACGAGTTCGACCGTTTCGGCACCCCGATCGCCCACAAGACCGAGGTTTTTCTCGAATACTGGGACGTGATGCGCCAGGCGCTCGTCGACGGGCAGGTCAGCTACGAGGGCCGCCACATCAGCGTGCCCGAGACCGTCGTGGCGATCCGCCCGGTGCAGCAGCCGATGCCGCCACTCTTCCTGACCTCGCTCCACCCGGCGGTGCTGGCCCGGTTCGCGGCCGACGGCGCGGTCCCGTTCGTGTCCGGCGGCGCGAAGGGCAACACGGCGGGACGCGTGGCCTCGCGCGATGCCGCGCTCAAGAGCTGGGCCGCCTGCGGCCTCGATCCCGCCACGATGCCGGTGGCGCTGATGAACTATATCTGCGTCACCGACAGCGCCTCCGAGGCGCTCGAGGCCGCCGAGCGCGGCCGCTACTACGCGCGCATGGTCCATGCCCTGCGCGCCCCGGTCCTCGATCTCGCGGGATCGGTGCTGCACCCGGCACCGATCCCGGACGAGCCGTCCCTGGAAGAATTCCGCGACAACTTCATCATCGGCGACGTGCATCACGTCGCCGAGCGGGTGATCCAGGACATCCGGCTCCTCGATCCAGTTCATTACACCTGCTTCTTCCAGTTCGGCGACATGCCGGTCGGCCGCGCCCGGCGCTCGCTCGAGCGCTTCGCCGCCGAGGTGATCCCGCTCGTCGCGCGCGAGGTCGGGCCGCTCGACCGGATCGGCCTGCGCCCGCCCCGCGAGCCCAGCGCCAGCGCCGCCTGAGGGCGGCCCGAACTCCCCACACGACAGCAGCGGACAGACGACATGACATGGCGGGTCGGCATAGACATCGGCGGGACGTTCACGGATGTCGCCCTCGTCGAGGAATCCACCGGGCGGATCGGCATCGCGAAGGTGCCGACGACGCCGCGCGACTTCGCCCAGGGCGTGCTCGACGGCCTCGATGCGGGGCTCACCCGCGGCGGCATCGATCCGGGCGCGGTCTCGCTCCTCTCCCACGCCACGACGGTCGTCACCAACGCGCTGCTCGAGGGCAAGGGCGCCACGACGGCCTCGATCGGGACGCGGGGCTTTCGCGACCTCCTCGAGCTGCGCCGCTCGATGCGCACCGACCTCTACGACCTGTTCCAGGATTCCCCGCCCGTCATCGTCCCGCGCCGCTTCCGCTACGAGATCACCGAGCGGATCGACGCGCAGGGCGAGGTCGTCACGCCGCTCGCCGAGGACGAGGTACCGGCCCTGGTCGAGGCCTTGCGGGCGGCCGGTGTGCAGACGGTGGCGGTCTCGCTGCTGTTCTCCTTCCTCAACGACGCGCATGAGCGCCGGCTCGGCGCGATGCTGCGGGCCGCGCTGCCGGAGATGCAGGTGTTCCTGTCCTGCGAGGTGCTGCCCGAGATCCGCGAATTCGAGCGCGCCTCGACGACGGCGGTCTGCGCCTATGTCGGGCCGCTGCTGCAGAGCTATCTCGGACGCCTCCAGGAGGCTGTCTCGGCCGCCGGCCTGCCCGCCCTTCACGTCATGGGCTCGTCGGGCGGCGTCGTCGACATCGCCGAGTGCCTGCGCATGCCGGCGCAGGCAGTCGAATCCGGCCCGGCCGCCGGCGTGATCGCGGCGGCGCTCGCCGGCGAGCAGCTGGGCGAAACGCGGATCATCTCCTTCGACATGGGCGGCACGACTGCCAAGGCGAGCGTGATCGTCGATGGCGAGATCGCCGTCACGGCCGATTACGAGGTCGGCGGCGCGACCCATGCCAAGCGCTGGGCCGGCGGGACCGGCCATCCGATCCGCGTACCGGTGATCGACCTCGCCGAGGTGAGCTCGGGCGGTGGGTCGATCGCCTGGATCGATCCGGGCGGGTCGCTGAAGGTCGGGCCGAGGAGCGCCGGCGCGCTGCCGGGCCCGGTCGCCTACGGCAAGGGCGGCACGCTGCCGACCGTCACCGACGCCAACGTGGTCCTGGGCTACCTGAACCCCGTCTCGCTGCTCGACGGCGCGCTGCCGATCGACCGCGACGGCGCCGAGCGCGCCATTATCGAGCACATCGCCGCGCCGCTCGGGCTGACCGCCATCGAGGCGGCCGCCCGGATCCTCGAGGTCGTCGACGCCAATATGTCGGGTGCGCTCAATATCGTGTCGGTAGAGCGCGGCCACGATCCGCGCGAGTTCACGATGATCGCCTTCGGCGGCGCCGGCCCGGTCCATGCCATGACCCTCGCCTCTGGTCTCGGCATCTCGCGCGTGATCGTCCCGCCGGGCCCCGGCGCCTTCTCGGCGCTCGGCCTCGTCGCGAGCGACCTCAAGCGCGAGTATTCCCGCACCTTCTACACCACCCTCGCGGGGCTCGACCTCGGCCGCCTCGCCGAGGCCTACGCATCGATGGAGGCCCAGGGCGTCGCGATGCTGGCGGCCGCCGGCGTCGATCCCGGGCATCGCTCGCTGAAGCGCTTCGCCGACCTGCGCTACCGCCGCCAGGCCTACGAGCTGACGGTCCCGGTGGAGGACGGCTCGGTCACGCCCGAGACGGTCGCGGCGCTCGCCGAGGCGTTCCACTCCAAGCACCTGCGCACCTACGGCCACGCCAACGACCGCGAACCGATCCAAGTCGTCAACCTGCGCCTGACCGCCGCCGGCCGCCGGCCGGCGCTCGTCCTCCGGCAGGCGACGGAGCCCGCCGCGGCACGGGAGAACTGGCGCGACGTCTGGTTCCCGGGTCTCGGCCTCACGCGGACCCGGATCGTCTGGCGCGGCGGGCTCGCGCCCAGCTTCGCGGTAACCGGCCCCGCCATCATCGAGTCGCTCGATTCCACCACGGTCGTGCCTCCGGCCTGGACCGTCGCCGTCAACGCAGACGGCTTCCTCATCGCTCAGGAGACCACTCATGGCGTCGCCTGACATCCGCGCGCTGCCCGTCGATGCCGCCCGTTTCGAGGTGGTCAAGAACGCGCTGCTCTCCGCCGCCGAGGAGATGAAGATCGTCCTCGCCAAGACGGCCTATTCGCCGCTGCTCAAGATGGCGGGCGACTATTCCTGCGGCATCTTCGACGTCCGCGGCAACATGGTGGCGCAGGGGCCGGACCTGCCGGTGCATCTCGGCTCGATGCCGGATTCGGTGCGCAGCGTGGTGGCGGCTTTTCCCGAACCGGACGCCGGCGACGTCTACATCCACAACGATCCCTATCACGGTGGCTCGCACCTGCCGGACGTGAACGTGGTCGTGCCGGCCTTCCACGACGGGCGCCTCCTCGGCTACGGCTGCGTGCGCGCCCACTGGCCGGATGTCGGCAGCGCGACGCCGGGCAGCTACGGCGCGGTCACGGAGATCTACGGCGAGGGCCTGCGCATGCCGCCGACCCGCATCTACGTCGGCGGCGTGCCCGATCCCAACGTCGAGAACCTGATCTTCGCCAACGTGCGCGCGCCCGCCGAGCGGATCGGCGACCTGCGTGCCCAGGTGGCGGCGAACCGGCGCGCGGTCCTTCGCCTGCAGGGCCTGGCGGCGAAGTACGGCACCGGCGAGCTGCTGCGGATCATGGATAGCATCCTCGACTATTCCGAGGCGATGATGCGCGCCGCGCTCCGGCGCATCCCGGACGGCACCTCCGTTCTCGTCGACACAATCGACGGCGACGGCATCGTCGAGCCCGGCGACACCGAGGACAAGGTTTTTCGCGTCAAGGTCGCGATCACCAAGGCCGGCGACGGCATCGTGGTCGATTTCGATGGCTCCGACGGCCGGGTCAGCGGCCCGATGAACGCGCCGCTCACCGTGACGCGCTCGGGCGTCTACGCGGCGTTGAAGAATATTCTCGATCCGGGCAGCCTGATCCCGCCGAATTCCGGCGCCTGGCGACCGGTCGACGTGCGGGCGCCGGAGGGCTGCTGCGTGAACGCGGCGGAGCCGGCCGCGGTCACCTACGCCAACCACGAGATGTCGGTGCGGGTCGCCGACATGATCTTCGCCGCCATGCACCACCTCGCGCCCGAGACCACCTTGGCCGGCTCGCACGGCACCGGCGGCGTCGCAATCTTCGGCGGCACGGACTACCGGACCGGCGAGACATTCATCTCCTACGAGGTGACGAAGGGCGGCTTCGGCGCACGCCCGATCAAGGACGGCATCAACGGGGTGTCGACGCCGACCGGCAACATGATGAACACGCCGGTCGAGATCCTCGAGATGAGCTTCCCGCTGCGCGTCGAGGAGTACCGGCTCGTGGCCGATACGGGCGGTGCCGGGAAATGGCGTGGCGGGCTCGCGGCCAAGCGGACCTGGCGCATCCTGGAGCGCGACGTCCAGTGCGCGACGTGCTGCGACCGCACCATCACGGCGCCCTACGGCCTCGCCGGCGGACAGCCCGGCAGCATCGGGCTCCTCCACCTCGAGATGCCCGACGGCACGATGAAACGGCTGCAGGGCAAGGGCGCCTTCCTCGCCCCCGCCGGCTCGAAGCTGCATTTCCAGCTGCCCGGGGCCGGCGGCTACGGCGAGGCCCGCGAGCGCGATCCGGCCCTGATCGAGCGCGACCTCGCGGCGGGGTACGTCACGCCGGAGGCCGCCGCGCGCGATTACGGCTACGTCGCGCCGCCCTCCCGCCCGCTCGCCGCTGAATAATATCGACGGCCTAGGATGCTGTCGCATCAGGCCGTTGAACCATCCCGGATTTTCTTTGGTAAGCCACAGGCTTAGCGAAAATCCGAGAACGGAACCAAAAGTCGTTTTCAACGACCTTTGGCAGACCCGATCCAGCCTGCCGCCAGGGAGACCGACCGATGCATGATCCGTTGCGCACCACCCGTCTCGCGCTGGCGGTCCTCACCGTCTCGGGCTGGATCGGGGTGGCCCCGGCCCTCGCCCAGTCGCGCGCCGAGACCCTGCGCTACGTCACGGGCGGCGTCGTCAACACGCTCGACCCGGTGATGCTCGGCGGCACGCCGGAGGCGACCGCGCTGTCGACGAGCACTTATGACCGCCTCCTGCGCTTCGGGCGCAAGCCGGCCGGCAACGGCACCTTCGTCTTCGACTACGACAGGATCGAGGGCGAGCTGGCCGAGCGCTACGACGTCTCGCCCGACGGCCTGACCATCACCTTGCACCTGCGCCCGACCGCCACCTGGCAGGACGGCAGCCCGGTGACAGCGGACGACGTCAAGTGGTCGCTCGACCGGGCGGTCAGCGCGCCGTCGATGTCGAAGGCGCAGGTCGGCACGGGGTCACTGACGAGCCCGGACCAGTTCAGGCGCGTCGACGATCATACGGTGCAGATCAGGCTGGAGCGCGCGGACCGGCTCGCGCTGCCGAACCTCGCGACCACCTATCTGCCGATGTACAATTCCAAGCTCGCCAAGCAGCACGCGACGGCCGAGGACCCCTGGGCTGGCGCCTGGCTCAAGGATCACACCGCCTCGGGTGGCGCCTACCGGGTCCAGAGCTTCGAGCCCGGCAAGCAGGTCGTGCTCGTCCGCAACGACAGGTGGGCGAACGGACCCAGGCCCGCCTTCGCGCGGGTGATCCTGCAGACGATCCCGGAGGCCACCACGCGGGCCAACCTGATCGAGCGGGGCGATGCGGACCTGTCCATCGGTCTCCAGGGCGAGGACCTGAAGGCGCTGGAGCGATCGAGCGCCGTCAGGGTCGCCGCGACCCCGATGCCGACCGGCTTCGGCGCGCTGATCTTCAACACGCAGAAGGCCCCCTTCGACCAGCCGCTTGTGCGCCAGGCGCTGGCGCTCGCCCTGCCGTATGACGGCCTCTTCGGCGCCGCCCTGGACGGCCGCGGCGCCAGGCTCTACGGCGCGTCCTGGACCGGTGAGCCGCCGACGGCCGACTTTCCCCAGCCGCTGCCGCTGCGGACCGATCTCGCTCTCGCCAGGACGAAGCTCGCCGAGGCCGGCTATCCGAACGGATTCGCGACGACCCTCGCCTACAGCGTCAGCCGCGCCGCCTTCGCGGACCCGGCCGCCTCGCTGATCCAGGAAGCGTTCGGCAAGATCGGCGTCGCGGTGAAGATCGACAAGATGGCGGATGCCCAGTTCGCCGCCGCCGTGACAGACAAGACGCTGCCGATGCTGCTCGAGCGCTCGCTGGCGCTGTTTCCCTCGACGGAATATTTCTTCCGCATCTTCATGAGCGGCCCGTCGCGCTGGAACTTCTCGAGCTGGAAGAACGCGGAGGTCGATGCATTGCTGCCGCAGGCCCGCTACGAGCCCGACCAGGCGAAGTACGACGCCCTGGCCCGGAAGCTCATCGGCATCGCGGCCGACCAAGTGCCGATGGCAATGATCTGGAAGCCCTCCTACGACGTCGTGATGAACAAGTCGATCACCGGCTTCACGACTTGGTACAACTACTATCCGGATCTGCGCGACCTGCGGCGCGAGTGAGCGTCGCTCGCTGGGACGGCCGCCGGCCTGGTCTCGGATGACGGTGCAAGAGGACTGGGCAAGACGACGACCGGAATGACACCGTGCCCGTGCGCCGAGACGCGCCCGCTCCCCATCACCCCGAAGGAGGGACCGATGCAGCCCAACTCGAACCGTGCGCGGGACAAGGCCTATGTCGTCCACCAGCACACGAACCTGGCGATCTACGACCGCGACGGCGGCACGCTGATCACCGGCGGCGACGGCGTCTACGTCACGGACGAGGACGGCAAGCGCTACCTCGAGGCGATGGCCGGCATGTGGTCGGCCTCGCTCGGCTTCAGCGAGCACCGCCTCGCCGAGGTCGCGTACCGGCAGATGAAGGCCCTGCCCTACTACCACACCTTCTACGCCCGCGGTCACCTGCCGAGCGTGGATCTGGCCGAGACGTTGCTCGCGATCGCGCCGCGCCAGCCCGGCGCCGAGCCGCTGACCAAGGTGATGTTCCACTGCTCCGGGTCGGAATCGAACGACACCGCGATCAAGCTGATCTGGTATTACCACAACGCCATCGGCAAGCCGAACAAGAAGAGGATCATCGGCCGCCATCGCGGCTACCATGGCTGCACGATCGCCACCGCCAGCGTCTCGGGCAATCCGACGATGCACCAGGATTTCGACCTGCCGCTGCCGGGCTTTCTGCATGCCGACAACCCGCATTACTACCGCTTCCATGAGGAAGGCGAGAGCGAGGAGGCCTTTTCGCAGCGCATGGCCGACAATCTCGAGCGGCTGATCCTCGACAACGACCCCGGGACGATTGCGGCCTTCTTCGCCGAGCCCGTACAGGGTGGCGGCGGCGCGATCACGCCGCCGGCGCGCTATTTCGAGCTGATCCAGCCGATCCTGAAGAAGTACGACATCCTGTTCCTGGTCGACGAGGTGATCTGCGGTTTCGGCCGGACCGGCAGCCTATGGGGCTGTCAGACCTACGACCTGCGGCCCGACCTGGTGACCTGCGGCAAGGCGCTGTCGGCGTCCTACCAGCCGATCTCCGCCCTGATGCTGACGCAAAAGATCTTCGACGCCATGATGGCCGAGAGCGAGAAGCTCGGCTCGTTCGCGCACGGCTACACCCACTCGGCCCATCCGGTGGCCTGCGCGGTCGCACTCGAGACGCTGAACATCTACGAGAGCGACGGCACGGTCGAGCACGTGCGTAGGGTGGCGCCGGTCTTCCTCGACGGGCTGCGCTCGCTCCTGGACCACCCGATGATGGGCGACGTCCGCGGCGTCGGTCTCTTCGCCGGCGTCGAGCTGATGGCGGATGGCGGGAAGCGGATCCCCTTCCCGCCGGCCCTGAAGGTCGGGCAGCAGGTCCAGGACGAATGCCAGGCGCTCGGCCTGATCGTGCGCTGCATCGGCGACCGCATCGCGCTGACGCCACCGCTCATCATCACGGCCGACGAGGTCGCCGAACTCGTGCGGCTGTTCCGGCAGGGGCTCGACAACGTGTGGGCGCGGATCCGGGACGACCAGCGCGTCGCGGCCGTATGAGCGGTCGGCATGGGAGATGCGAGGCGGCGGGCGACCCATGCTGGGGATAGCCTGCGCCATGCGAGATGTTGTGCCCGATCCGGCCCGGTTGCCTGCGCCGCCTTCATCGGGAGGCGGCGACGGTCAGCGCCGCCCCGGAGCACGCCTGCCGCCTCTCAACCTCTTCCGCGCCTTCGACGCCGCCGTGCGCCAGGGCAGCTTCCGCCTGGCCGCCGACGAGATGTGCGTCACGCCCTCGGCCGTCAGCCAGCAGATCCGGCAGCTCGAGGATCTGCTCGACACCCGCCTGTTCCGGCGCCTGACCCGGCGCATCGAGCTGACGCGGGAAGGCGAGGCGCTGGCCAGCACGGTCAAGGACGCTCTGGCGATCCTGTCGGCCGGCTGCGAGCGCCTGCGCGACCCGTCCGTCCCCGCCATCGTCTGCCTCAACATCACGCCGACGCTCGGCATGCGGTGGATGGTGGCCCGGATGACGCGCTTCATGCAGGACCATCCCGGCATCCGCATCTCGCTCACCGCCTCCCTCGATGCCCTCGACTTCGAGCGTCAGGACGTCGATCTCGGCATCCGCTGGGGCACCGGTGCCTTTCCCGGGGCGCGGGCCGAGCTCCTGGCGCGCGACGTGCTGTTCCCGGTCTGTAATCCGGACTTCATCGACCACACGACGATCCGCCACCCGGCGGACCTGCGCCACCATGTGCTGCTCCAGGCCGTGCATAACGGCGTCACCTGGGCGACCTGGCTCGACCGGGTCCGGGCGACGGGCGACGTGCCGCTGTCCGGCACGGTCTGCTTCAACGACGCCAACATGATGCTGGAGGCCGTCGTCTGCGGCCAGGGCATCGGCCTGTCGAACTCGTTCCTCGCCGAGGCCGACCTGCGCAGCGGACGTCTCGTCCGGCTGTTCGACTACGACATCGAGATTGACGACGCCTATTACATCCTCTCGTCCGGGACGCGCGGCGACAAGCCGGCGGTCGCACAGGTGCGCGACTGGCTGCATCGCGAGGCGCAGCGCTCGGCCGAGATCGTGCACGGCCGGGCCAGCCTGGCGGAGACCCTGGCGGCCCAATGAGCATCGACCCACGCGACGAGGTTTTTTCGTGATCACTATCCGCAATCCGGCCGGCCGCGCCGCGCCCGAGACCTACCATCACGGCATCGAGGTTTCGGGACCGACCCGGACGCTCTACATCGCGGGGCAGATCGGCACCCTGACGGACGGCTCGATCCCGCCCGGCATCGCGGACCAGGCGGACGCCGTCTTCGCTAACATGAAGCTCGTGCTGGACGAGGCCGGCATGACCTTCGCCGATATCGTCAAGACGACGGTGTTCCTCACCGACCCGGCCGACCGGGCCGGCTTCTCCGCAGTGCGCGCCCGCTATTTCGCGAGCGCCAAGCCGGCGTCGACTCTGCTCTACGTCGCCGGGCTGGCTAGGCCCGAGATGGTGGTGGAGGTCGAGGCGATCGCCGTCGCCGCGACCTGATCGCCGGGGACGCCGATCCTCCGCCGTTTTTCCGGATGTGGGGGGATAAGCCGAGCGCGCCCAACCACCAGCGAGAGTCGCGCTGGCGGTAGGCCCGCGGGCGGCCGGTTCTGTTTGCCGACCGGCAGGATGTGCGATTACGGGGGACTGTAGCGCCGGGACAGCTCGCTGCGGGCATCGTAGCTCGCTTCGAAGATCGCCGCCGCCAGCGTCGCCCGAACCTTGAGGATCCCGGCGCCGATGTTCCTGAAGCCGTGACGCATGCCGGCCGGGATCGCGACGGACTGGTCCGCCGTGACCACGCAGCTCTCGTCGCCGAGGGTGATCTCGGCCTGCCCCTCCATCACCTCCAGCACCTCCTCGACGGCGTGGATGTGGACCGGAGCGCCGAGGCCCGGCGCACAGAACTGCTCGAAGATGCAGAGCTGGTGGGAGTTCGTGGGCGCGGATACCCACATGCGGGTGTCGACGCCCTCGCGCCAGGCCTCCACGTCCTGGCGCGCGTGGTCGAGTGCGTTCATCGGCGGATCGTCCTTCCTCGCGATGGGGCGGCCTACTGACCGACGGCCGCCTTGATCTTGGCGAGCCAGGGGCGCGCCATCGGGAAATCCTTGAGCAGCGCCTCGTGCACGACCGGTGCCGTCGCGCGGAAGCTCGCCAGATCCGGCTCGATGATCTGGA
>NZ_VDDA01000038.1 GCF_006151805.1 Methylobacterium terricola
CTCCACCCGTGAGGCGCAGGCCACGGGCTTCCAGCCGCTGCCGCTGCGCTGGCGGATCGAGGCGACGTTCGGCACGCTCTCGACGCGCTACCGCCGCCTGACCCGCCACTGGGAGCACAGCCCAGCGGCGGCCGAGGACAGCATCAGTATCGCCAATTGCCATAGGCTCATGCAGGCCTATGAGCGGCACCAATACAGCTCTTCATAGTCAAACAGGCTCTCAGCCCTCGTCGAAGAAGTCGACCTCGCCGGTATCGAGGCTGTAGGCCGCCCCGACGATCCGCAGCCGCTTCTCGGCGAGCGGGGTCAGGAGCTCCGGGTCCGAGGCGGTGCGCAGGCGCCGCACCACCCGGCCGACATTCGCCCGCACCGCGTTCTCGACGAGATCGCCGCCCTTGTCGCGCACGCTCAGCACCGCCGGCACGATCGGCTCGATCATCTGGCCGATGGCGCCGGGCAGCACCGTGTTGTTCGTCACCACGTCCACCGCCGCCTCGACGGCGCCGCAGCGGCTGTGGCCCATCACCAGGATCAGCGGCACGCCGAGCTTGGCCACCGCGTACTCGATCGAGCCGAGCGCCGTGGTGTCGACGGTGTTGCCGGCATTGCGCACGATGAACAATTCGCCGAGGCCGCGGCCGAACAGGATCTCGGGCGAGACGCGGGAATCCGAGCAGCTCACCAGGACGCAGAACGGCGTCTGCCCCAGCGCGATCTCGATGCGCCGGTCGCGGCCCTGGACCGCGCGGACCGGGCTGTCGGTCTTGAACAGCCGGTTGCCCTCCTTCATCGCGTCGAGCGCCTGGTCGGGCGTCATGGTGGTGCGCTTCGTCGACGGGGCGGCCGCCAGGGCGAGGCCGGGCGGCATCGCGGCGGTGGCGGCAAGTCCCGCGCCGAGAGCGCAGCCGCAGCCGAGCAGGTGGCGCCGGCTCAGACGGTTTGTCATGGGTCGTCTCCTCAGGCGTGTGCCGCCTCCTGCGCCGCCGATCGGGGACGGGAGCCGGTCGATCGCCTTGTCGTTGTGGATCGCCGATCGCGCAATCATCCGGAAACATTAGGCCGGGCGGCGCAGGTGCTTGTTGCAAAACGGCATCTCGTGTAGGGAGGCCATACCTCCAAGATTTCCGTTTGACCAAGGAAGGGGTCGCGCATGGCTCGCGTCACCGTTGAAGACTGCATCGACAAGGTCGAGAACCGCTTCGAGCTGGTGCTGCTCGCCGGCCACCGGGCCCGCCTGCTCTCCTCCGGCGCGCCCCTCACCATCGACCGCGACCGCGACAAGAACCCGGTCGTGGCCCTGCGCGAGATCGCCGACGAGACCATCACGCCGGACGACCTCAAGGAGCAGCTGATCCACTCGCTGCAGAAATACGTCGAGGTCGACGAGCCGGAGGCCGAGACGGTGCCGCTGCTCTCCAGCTCGCCCGCCGCCGCAGCCGTGGCCCCGCAGGGCTCGGGCGACGGCGACGACATCCAGTTCGACCGGATGAGCGAGGAGGACCTGCTGCGCGGCCTCGAGAATCTCGCGCCCCCGACCGAGACGGAGGAGGAGGGCGACTAGCCCTCCCGAGAGGGCGGGCACGCCTTCCGTCAGAACCCGACGCGAACCGAACCCGGCCGAGAGGCCGGGTTTTTTCGTGACCTTTTTGACCGATCCCCACGGAAGCAGAGCTGCCGCGACGTTTAGGGGCTGGCGCCGCCGCCCGTTCGGCTCGATATTTGAGCCTGGACCTCCACCAGCGTCGTCGGCGTTCAGCGCAACCGGCTCAGATCCGGCACGCCGCGACGCCCCCGCGCCGGCTCCGGCCGGCGCCCAGTCGCGCGCCAAGGAGACCAACGGCGGATGATGCGCCAGTACGAGCTCGTCGAGCGGGTCAAGGCCTACAATCCCGGCGCCGACGAGGGGCTGCTGAACCGGGCCTACGTCTACGCGATGCGGGCGCACGGCACGCAGAAGCGCGCCTCGGGCGATCCCTTCTTCGCCCACCCGCTCGAGGTGGCGGCCATCCTCACCGATCTGCGGCTCGACGACGCCACCATCGTGGCGGCGGTCCTGCACGACACCGTCGAGGACACCGCCGCCACCCTCGACGAGATCAACCGGGTGTTCTCGCCCGAGATCGGCAAGCTGGTCGACGGGCTCACCAAGATCAAGCGCCTCGACCTGGTCTCGAAGCGCGCCGCGCAGGGCGAGAACTTCCGCAAGCTGCTGCTCGCCATCGCGGCGGACGTGCGGGTGCTGCTGGTCAAGCTCGCCGATCGGCTGCACAACATGCGCACCCTGCAGCACATGCCGGCCGAGAAGCGGGCCCGCATCGCCCAGGAGACCCTCGACATCTACGCGCCGCTCGCGAGTCGGATGGGCATGCAGGAATTGCGCGAGGAGCTGGAGGACCTGTCCTTCGTCAACCTCAAGCCCGACGTCTACGCGACGATCAGCAAGCGCCTGTCCGACCTCTCGGCCAAGTCCGAGCGACTGGTCGAGAGCATCGAGCGCGACCTGACGGCGAAGCTCGCCCATGCCGGCATCTCCGCCACCGTCAAGGGACGGCAGAAGCGCCCCTACTCGATCTGGAGCAAGATGGAGCGCAAGTCGGTCGCGTTCGAGCAGCTCTCCGACATCTTCGGCTTCCGGGTCATCGTCGACGAGGTCGATACCTGCTACCGCGCGCTCGGCGTTGTCCACACCACCTGGCCGATGGTGCCGGGCCGCTACAAGGACTACATCTCGACCCCGAAGCAGAACGATTACCGCTCGATCCACACCACCGTGATCGGGCCGAAGAGCCAGCGCGTCGAGCTGCAGATCCGCACCACCGAGATGGACGAGATCGGCGAGTACGGCATCGCCGCCCACGCCCTCTACAAGGACGGCGCGCCGCACCTCGCCACCGAGAGCGGCGCCTACCAGTGGCTGCGCCGCACCATCGAGCTCTTGGCCGAGGGCGACAGCCCGGAGGAGTTCCTGGAGCACACCAAGCTCGAGCTGTTCCAGGACCAGGTCTTCTGCTTTACCCCGAAGGGCCGGCTGATCGCCCTGCCCCGGGGCGCGACCCCGATCGATTTCGCCTATGCGGTCCATACCGACGTCGGCAACACCGCGGTCGGCGCCAAGATCAACGGCCGCATCGCGCCGCTCCTCACCGAGTTGCAGAACGGCGACGAGGTCGAGATCGCCCGGGCCGACGGCCAGATCCCGCCGGCCGCGTGGGAATCCCTGGTCGTCACCGGCAAGGCCCGCGCGGCGATCCGGCGGGCCACCCGCTCGGCGGTGCGCCGGCAATATGCGGGCTTGGGCCGCCAGATCCTCGACCGCGCCTTCGAGCGCGCCGGCAAGAACTTCTCCGACGAGAAGCTGCGCGGCGCCCTCCCCCGCCTCGCCCGCCAATCGACCGAGGACGTGTTCGCCGCGGTCGGCCGGGGCGAGATGTTCTCCGGCGACGTCGTGAAGGCGGTCTATCCCGACTACAAGGACGAGCGCCGCGCCGCCGCGAGCCAGCCCGCGCCGGGCCAGCCCCGTCCGCACGTCAACGGTGCCGGGCGGCTGTCCCTCGACAAGGACCAGACGGTGCGCCTGACCTGGCCGGGCAAGGCGTCGACCAAGGATGGGGCGGCCAAGGACGGGGCCGCCACGGAGGGCACGCCCGACGACGGGGCGATCCCGATCCGCGGCCTCGACCGCGACCTGCTGGTGCGCTTCGCTCCCGACGGCGGCGCGGTGCCGGGCGACCGGATCGTCGGCATCCTCACCCCCGGCGAGGGCGTGACGATCTACCCGATCCAGTCGCCGGCGCTCGCCGCCTTCGATAACGAGCCGGACCGCTGGCTCGACGTGCGCTGGGACGTGGACGGCGCCTCCAATCAGCGCTTCCCGGCGCGGCTCGCCCTGCAATCGATCAACGAGCCCGGCAGCTTCGCCCAGATCGCCCAGGTGATCGCCGACCATGACGGCAACATCGACAACATCTCGATGAAGCGCCGGACCCAGGACTTCACCGACGTGACGATCGACCTCGCGGTCTGGGACCTCAAGCATCTCAACGCCATCGTGTCGGAACTGCGGGCCAAGCGCGTGGTGAGCCGGGTGGATCGCGTGAACGGGTAAACGGGCGGGATTGCGCGCGGGCCGGGGCGCTGCCACAAGCCCCGGCTCAGTGCCGCTCTCGAACGACCACTGAAGGTGCCATGACCCCCGACGACGTCCTCGCCGAATTCCGCTCCGCCGGCGCCCTGCTTGAGGGCCATTTCGTGCTCTCCTCCGGGCTGCACAGCGCGGTCTTCCTGCAGAAAATGGCGATCTTCACCGATCCGGTGCGCACCGCCCGGGTCTGCGCGGCCTTGGCCGAGCGGATCGCGGACCGGTACGGCCGGGTCGATTACGTCGTCTCGCCGGCGATCGGCGGGATCGTCCCGGGCTACGAGACCGCCCGGGCGCTCGGCGCCAAGGCGATCTTCGTCGAGCGCGACCCGGGCAAGCCCTTCGCCCTGCGCCGCGGTTTCCAGATCCCGAAGGGCGCCCGCGCGGTGATGGTCGAGGACATCGTCACCACCGGCCTGTCCTCGCGCGAGTGCCTGGCCGCCCTGACGGAGGAGCCCGGCGAGGTGGTGGGCGCCGCCTGCCTGATCGACCGCTCCGGCGGCAAGGCCGATCTCGGCCTGCCCCTCGTCGCCCTCGTCACCCTCGACATCCCGAACTACCCGGCCGACCAGCTGCCGCCGGAGCTCGCCGCGATTCCCGCCGTGAAGCCCGGCAGCCGGGCCCTGCCGGGCGCCTGATCCCGACGACGCATCGACCTGGGCCTCTCCGAGGGCCTCGAGCTTATTCCCAACGCGCCGCCGTCGTCTCGCTTGACAGGCGCGGCGGCGCGTCCTTAGCTGTAGGAATTGCGGCCGCTGTCCGGTGTGCGGCACCCGCGCTGATTGCCCCCGCCTGAATACTCAGGGGGCAGTGCTTTGCTCGTAGCGGCTTTTCTCGCAAGTGATTCTTTCCGTGCGGCCGTACCGCATGCTCAAGGACCCATAATGGCCAATCCACCCCGCAGCGCCTTGTTTATCGATGGCGCCAATATCTACGCGACCACCAAGGCCCTCGGTTTCGACATCGATTATCGCAAGCTCCTGGCGGATTTCCGGGCGCGCGAGAATCTGGTCCGCGCCTTCTATTATACGGCCCTGGTCGAGGACCAGGAATATTCCTCGATCCGGCCGCTGATCGACTGGCTCGACTACAACGGCTACCGCGTCGTCACCAAGCCGGTGAAGGAGTTCACCGATTCGACGGGCCGGCGCAAGGTCAAGGGCAACATGGACATCGAGCTGACGATCGATGCCATGGAGCTCAGCCCCTATATCGATCACATGGTGCTGTTCTCCGGCGACGGCGACTTCCGGCCGCTGGTGGCGGCGATGCAGCGCCGCGGCGTGCGGGTGACCGTGGTGTCCACGGTGCAGACGCAGCCGCCGATGGTCGCCGACGAGTTGCGCCGCCAGGCCGACGACTTCGTCGACATCGTGCAGCTGATCCCCCGCATCGGCCGCGACCAGGGCGACCGCCCGGGGCGCCAGCCCCGCGCGCCCGGCACTGACGGACCGCGCGACTTCGCCCCCCGCGATGCCGGCGATCGGGCACCGCGCCCGAGCGTGAACCTCGAGAACCGCTACGGTATCCGCCAGCCCGACGAGGACGACGCCGAGGATTGATCCGTTCCGGCGCCCGGTCGCGATCGGGCGCCGGATCGATCCGCCTCAGCCGCCGGCCCGCGCCAGGGCCGCGAGGCCGCTGCGGGTCTCGACCGGCGCCCGCCATCCCATCGCCTCCAGCCCCGCCGCCCGCGCGACCAGGGAGCCGGCGAGGCGCTCGCGCAGCTCGCCCCGTCCGGTGAGGTTCAGGGCCGCGTCGAGGAGCGCGCGCGGCACCGGCAGCAAGCCGGGCCGGCGGCCGAGGCCGGCGCGCAGGGCGCCGATCATCTCGGGCACGCTCATCGGGTCGGCTTCGCTGACGATCAGGGGACGGCGCAGGGAGCCGGGTGCCCGCAGCACCGCATCGATCGCATCGCTCAAGGATTCGACCGAGACCAGGGAGCGCCGCCCGGAGAGCCCCGCGAGGGGAAGCGGGTACGGTGTTCCCGCAAGCCGCATCAGCGCCGCCATGTTGCCCTTCTGGCCCGGACCGTAGACCAGCACCGGCCGCAACGCGGCGTAGTCGACATCAATGCCGGCCAACGCCTCCTCGGCGGCGAGCTTCGAGCGGCCATAGGCGTCGGTCGGGGCCGGAGCATCAGCTTCGGTCAGAAGGCCGGGGGCGGAGGGTCCGGACTGGGCCCGGATCGAGGACAGGAACACGAAGCGGCGCACCCGGGCGCGGGCCGCCGCCTGGGCGAGCCCGCGCGTCGCCTCAGTGTTGAAGCTGCGGTAATCGTCCTCCGGCGCCCCGGACATCGCGTGGGCGAGCCCGGCCGAGTGCACGACCGCGTCGGCGCCGGAGAGCGCCGCCGCCATGTTCTGCGGCCGGGCGAGGTCGCCGACCACCGCGCCGCTGATGCCCGGCGGCAGCTCCACCGGGCGGCGCAGCAGCACCCGCACCCGGTAGCCCCGGGCGGTGAGCGCCGTCAGCAGGTGGCGGCCGATGAAGCCGGTCGAGCCGGTGAGGGCGACGAGGGGAGCAGTCATGCGGCTTTGGTCCTGGCGGCGGGCAGGGAGAAGAGCCGGAGCAGCCCGGCGACGAGCGCCGCGCCGAGCGCAAGCGCGGCGAGCGACATCGCCCAGCCCGGCGCCGCCAGCGTCGCGGTGGCAAGGAGCCCCAGGGCGAGGTTGACGATGAACACCGCCCCGACGACGAACGGCACCGAGCGGCCGTTGGTGGTGGCGCGCTGGTAGAAATGGCTGCGATGCGCCTGCCAGACCGTCTCGCCGGCCAGCGCCCGGCGTCCGAGGGTGAGGGTCGCATCCGCGAGGAAATAGAGCGGCAGCAGGATCGCGGCGGCGAGCCCCCCTTCCCCGGCGAGCCGGTAGAGCAGCCAGGCGACGACGAGGCCGATGGGCAGGGAGCCGACATCGCCGAGGAAGAGTGTCGCCACCGGCCGGTTGAACGGCGCAAAGCCGAGGAGACCGCCGAGGAGCGCCGCCGCGACCAGGGTTGCGGCTCCGGGCAGGTGGCCGGCGAGGCCGAAGGCCAGGAGAGCGCCGAGCACGGGCACCATCTCGGCCACCGTCATCCAGTCGAGCCCATCCATGAAGTTCGTGAGGTTGACGAACCACAGCCCGGCCAGCACCGCGAGGCCGCGCTCCAGCCAGAGCGGCAGACCGGGGACGAGCTGCCCGCCGGCGGCCGAGAGCACCAGCACCACCGCCGCCGCCTGGAGCGGAAGGCGCAGCGCGACCGGGAGCGGCCGGATGTCGTCGATGGCGCCGACCACGGCGAGGACGACGGCGCCGATCGCGACCGCACCGATCTCGCCCCCCGGCACCCCGCCCAGCCCGACCACCGCCGCGAGGGCCGCGGCGATCACCGCGATGCCGCCGCCCTGCGGGGTCGGGACCCGGTGGCTCGACCGGGCATTCGGCCGCGCCAGGGCGTAGCGCTGGAGGAGCGGGCGCAGGGCGACGATCAGGCCGGCCGACAGGGCCGCGGCGACAGGAACGGCGACGAGAGGAGGAAGCGGCATGCAGCGGAGTATGGGCGAGGATGGGAGCCCACCCCTACCCCACCGCTCCGCCGGCAGCCAGACGTCGCCTCACGCCGGCGAGGCGAGCGGCTTGCCCTTCTCGACGATGTAGGTGCTGACGAGGCGCACCGGCTTCGGCCCGCTCTTGGCCCCGCCATGGGCGATTCCCGGCGGCACCTGGAAACCGTCGCCGGCCTTGAGCACCCGGGTCGGCTGACCCTCGATCGGCAGCTCGATCTCGCCCTCGACGACGTAGCCCGATTCGATCCCCGGATGGGTGTGGCGGCCGACCAGCACGCCGGGCTCGATCTCGACCTCGGCGGTGATGGTGACGTAGCCGGGTGCCGGCCCCTCGGTCTGGCCCAGCATCTTGCGCTTCACCCCCGGCGTGGCGGCCGGCGGCGACTGGGCGCCCGCGTCGGTGGCGAGAAAGCCGGTCAGGGTGCAGATCGCGCACGAGGCGAACCCCGCGAAACCGCGGCGTGTCAGCATGGTGCTCCTCCCGTGGTCGCGCTCTGTTGGATCGGCGCGGTGAGGGGAGTGTGCGCGCGTCGACAGGACAGTCAAGGGAGGGGGATAGACTGGAGCTTGCCTGGACGGGCACGGATCCCAGCATGTCGCAACGATCACCGAACCGACAGGTCATCCCGGGCTCCGCTGCGCGGCCCCGGGATGACCGGGAGGGTCTGAACTCGGTCGCGGGAGCCCGGGCGGGCGTCCTCCCTCAGAACACCTCTTCCCGCCGCGGCGCCGCCTCCTCCGCCTCGCGCCGGGCGATCGACCGCTCGACCACCTTGGCGAGGCCGACCATGATCGTGTCGAGGGCGTAGTCCTTCGGGGTGTAGATCGCGGCGACGCCCATGTTCTTCAGAACCAGCTCGTCCTCGGGCGAGATGATGCCGCCGACCACGACCGGGATGTGGTCGAGGCCTTCCTGGCGCAGGCGCGAGCGGACCTCGCGCACCAGAGGCACGTGCGAGCCGGAGAGGATCGACAGGCCGATGATGTGGGCGTTGCGCTCGCGGGCCTTGGCGACGATCTCGGCCGGGGTCTGGCGGATGCCGTCATAGGTCACGTCGAAGCCGACGTCGCGGGCGCGGAGCGCGATCTGCTCGGCGCCGTTCGAGTGGCCGTCGAGGCCGGGCTTGCCGACGACCAGCTTCGGCGCCTCGCCGAGCCGCTCGCCGAGATCGGCGACGAGGAGCCGCGCCTCCTCGGCCGCCCCCGAGGTGACGGTTTCCGGCGTCACGCCGGTCGGTGCCCGGTACTCGCCGAAGACCTGGCGCAGGCGCTCGCCCCACTCGCCGGTGGTGACCCCGGCCTTGGCGCAGGCGATCGAGGCCGGCATCACGTTGCGGCCCTCGCGCGCCGCCGCCTCCAGCTCGTCGAGCGCCGACGCGACCGCGGCGCCATCGCGCTGGGCACGCCAGGCCTTGATGCGGCCTTGCGCCTCCATCTCGACGGTCTCCGAGACGGTGAAGATCGCGCCGTCGCCGGCGGTCAGCGGCGAGGGCTCGCCGTTCTGGAACTTGTTGACGCCGACCACGACCTGCTCGCCGCGCTCGATCGCCGCGATGCGCCGGGCGTTCGATTCGACCAGCGCCCGCTTCATCGCCCCGGTCTCGATCGCCGCGACGGCCCCGCCGAGCGCCCCGATCCGGGCCAGCTCGGCCCGGGTCTCGGCCTTCAGGGCCTCGACCTTGGCGTCCATGACGACCGAGCCGTCGAAGATGTCGTCGTATTCGAGGAGATCGGTCTCGAAGGCGAGGATCTGCTGCATCCGCATCGACCATTGCTGGTCCCAGGGGCGCGGCAGGCCGAGCGCCTCGTTCCAGGCCGGCAGCTGCACCGCCCGGGCGCGGGCGCGCTTCGACAGGGTGACGGCCAGCATCTCGATCAGGATGCGGTGGACATTGTTCTCCGGCTGCTGCTCGGTGAGGCCGAGCGAGTTCACCTGCACGCCGTAGCGGAAGATGCGCTTCCGCGGGTCGTCGATGCCGTAGCGGTCACGGGTGATCTCGTCCCAGAGATCGCAGAACGCCCGCATCTTGCAGATCTCGGTGACGAAGCGCAGGCCCGCATTGACGAAGAACGAGATCCGCCCGACCACGTCGGCGAAGCTCGCCTCGTCGAAATCGGGATCGTCCCGCACCGTGTCGAGGACGGCGATGGCCACCGCGAGGGCGTAGGACAGCTCCTGGACCGGCGTCGCCCCCGCCTCCTGCAGGTGGTAGGAGCAGACGTTCATCGGGTTCCATTTCGGAACCTGGCTCGTCGTGAACAGGATCACGTCCTTGGTGAGCCGCAGGGACGGGCCCGGCGGGAACACGTAGGTGCCCCGCGACAGGTACTCCTTGATGATGTCGTTCTGGGTCGTGCCCTGGAGGGCCGAGAACGGCGCCCCCTGCTCCTCGGCCACCGCGAGATAGAGCGCCAGCAGCCAGGGGGCCGTGGCGTTGATGGTCATCGAGGTGTTCATCTGCGACAGCGGGATGTCCTGGAACAGGGTCCGCATGTCGCCGAGATGCGCGATCGAGACGCCGACCTTGCCGACCTCGCCGCGGGCGAGCTCGTGGTCCGGGTCGTAGCCGGTCTGGGTCGGCAGGTCGAAGGCGACCGACAGGCCGGTCTGCCCCTTGGCGAGGTTGCCGCGATACAGCGCGTTCGATTCCGCCGCCGTGGAATGGCCCGCATAGGTGCGGATGATCCACGGCTTGTCACGCTTGACCTCCGGCTCGCCCATTCCACCCTCGCCCTCGTTGCCCGGCCGGGTGGGCGCGTCGCCCACCGATGGCCGGATGCTAGCGGTGCCCGGATTAACCGTCACCCATGACCTAAGGCCGACAAGTCGGCCTGCGTCGCCTAAAGGGCTATTGGACGCCCCCTGGAACGACGCTAGAATCCACGGTGCAGTGCAATATTTCAAGGGAGGGTCCGCGATGGCTGCGAGCGCCGCGCTGGAGCCGGTGGCGAAGGGTGGGTCCGAGTTGAAGGACCTGTATGAGATCGGCGAAATTCCGCCGCTCGGCCACGTCCCGGCGAAAATGTATGCCTGGGCCATCCGGCGCGAACGCCATGGCCCCCCGGAGACCTCGATGCAGATCGAGGTTCTGCCGACCTGGTCGATCGGCGACGACGAGGTGCTCGTCCTCGTCATGGCTGCCGGCGTGAACTACAACGGCGTCTGGGCCGGCCTCGGAGAGCCGATCTCGCCGTTCGACGTCCACAAGGCCGATTTCCACGTCGCCGGATCGGATGCCTCGGGCATCGTCTGGGCGGTCGGCGCCAAGGTGAAGCGCTGGAAGGTCGGCGACGAGGTCATCGTCCACTGCAACCAGGACGATGGCGACGACGAGGAGTGCAACGGCGGCGACCCGATGTTCTCGCCGACCCAGCGCATCTGGGGCTACGAGACTCCGGACGGCTCGTTCGGCCAGTTCTGCCGGGTGCAGTCGCGCCAGCTGATGCACCGGCCCAAGCACCTGACCTGGGAGGAGAGCGCCTGTTACACGCTGACGCTCGCCACCGCCTACCGGATGCTGTTCGGCCACGCGCCGCACACGATCAAGCCGGGCCAGAACGTCCTGATCTGGGGCGCCTCGGGCGGCCTCGGGGTGTTCGGCGTGCAGCTCTGCGCGGCGGCCGGCGCCAACGCCATCGCGGTCATCTCCGACGAGTCGAAGCGCGACTACGTCATGAGCCTGGGCGCCAAGGGCGTCATCAACCGCAAGGACTTCAACTGCTGGGGCCAGCTGCCGAAGGTGAACTCGCCCGAGTTCAACGAGTGGACCAAGGAGGCCCGCAAGTTCGGCAAGGCGATCTGGGACATCACCGGCAAGGGCAACGACGTCGACATCGTGTTCGAGCACCCGGGCGAGGCGACCTTCCCGGTCTCGGCGCTGGTGGTGAAGCGCGGCGGCATGGTGGTGTTCTGCGCCGGCACGACCGGCTTCAACATCACCTTCGATGCCCGCTACGTCTGGATGCGGCAGAAGCGCATCCAGGGGTCGCACTTCGCCCACCTGAAGCAGGCCGCCTCCGCCAACCAGTTCGTGATCGACCGCCGGGTCGATCCGTGCATGAGCGAGCTGTTCCCCTGGGACAAGATCCCCGAGGCCCACACCAAGATGTGGAAGAACCAGCACGCGCCCGGCAACATGGCGGTGCTGGTGAACTCGCCGCGCGCAGGTCTGCGCACCTTCGACGACGTGCTGGAGCTGTCGGGATCGCGCTGACGCCGCGTCGCTCCCGCTGACGCGGCTTGCGCTTCCCGCCGCATCGGCGAGTTGCTAGAACACCTCCGAACTGGCGCCGCGCGGGTTCCCCTCGCGCGGCGCGCATCGCGGACGAAGACACAATGGACAAATTCACCGTTCTGGAGGGCGTCGCGGCGCCGCTGCCGATCGTCAACGTCGACACCGACCGCATCATCCCCAAGCAGTACCTCAAGACGATCAAGCGCACCGGCCTCGGCAAGGGCCTGTTCTCCGAGATGCGCTACCGCGACGACGGCTCGGAGAATCCCGATTTCGTCCTCAACCAGCCGGCCTACCGCAACGCCAAGATCCTGGTGGCGGGCGACAATTTCGGCTGCGGCTCGTCGCGCGAGCACGCCCCGTGGGCACTCGCCGATTTCGGCATCCGCTGCATCATCTCGACCAGCTTCGCCGACATCTTCTTCAACAACAGCGCCAAGAACGGCATCCTGCTGATCACGGTGTCCCCGGAGGATCTCGAGAAGCTGCTCGACGACGCGAATCGCGGCGCCAACGCCACGCTGACGATCGACCTCGAGAACCAGCTCATCAAGGGGCCGGACGGCGGCACGCTGCACTTCGACATCGATCCCGCCCGCAAGCACAACCTGCTCAACGGGCTCGACGATATCGGCCTGACCCTCGAGAAGGCATCGACGATCGACGCCTACGAGACGAAGCTCGCCGAGCGGCCCTGGGCCTGACGCCGCCGCTCTCAAGCATCGCCCGTTCCCGTTGCGAGCGGACGATGCTTTCCATCGTCGAACAGGGCGCATCGTCTGCGACGAACCGCAACCCGCTTCGTCGCACCATGTCCTAGATGGCCGGCCCATTGTTTGACGCGGGCTGGGCTGGCCGGCTGTTCTTCGAGGCCTCCGGCGCGCTCTTCTCCAACGGCTGAGCCGTCGAGCGCACGACCATGAGCAAGATCTGCATCACAATTTCAGGAAACTCCTTCCTGCCGACGGTCCGGCCGGGGCGTCGCGGCGCGGAGCGGCAGGGATTCCTTAACCCTGATGCCGCCCTATTCGGATGCTTAGACCGGCGAAACGGGAGAGATTTCTGCTCATGACGCGGCGCGCGACCCTCAAGGCCGCCACCCTGCTCTGCCTCGCCGGCCTCGGCCTGCCGCAGGCGGCGCTGGCGGATTTCCGCTCCTGCCTGGCCGGGATCGGCCAGGACGCGGCGGCGGCCGGCGTGTCTCCGGCGGCGTTCCAGGCCGCCACGGCCGGGATCAGCTTCGACGACAAGGTGATCGAGCTGTCCCAGGCCCAGCCCGAGTTCAAGACCCCGATCTGGGACTACATGGCCGCCCTCGTCGACGACGAGCGGGTCGATGACGGCCGCGCGGCCATGCGCCAGCATGCCAGCGCCCTCGCCCAGGCCGAGGCGCGCTACGGCGTCGACCGCTACACCATCGCGGCGGTGTGGGGGGTCGAATCGAATTTCGGCAAGAACCTCGGCAAGATGCCGCTGGTCCAGTCCCTCGCGACGCTCGCCTGCGGCGGCACCCGCCGGCGCGAGTTCTTCCGCAGTGAGCTGATCGCCACCCTGAAGATCATCGACCGCGGCGACATCGCGCCCGAGCGCCTCACCGGGTCCTGGGCCGGCGCCTTCGGCCAGACCCAGTTCATGCCGACCACCTACCAGCGCCTCGCGGTCGACCTCGACGGCGACGGGCGACGCGACGTGGTCGATTCGGTGCCCGACGCGGTCGGCTCCACCGCCAACTTCCTGCGCGTCGCCAAGTGGCATAACGGCCAGCCGTGGGGCTACGAGGTGCGGCTGCCGCCGGGCTTCAACGTCTCGGCGGCCGGGCGCAAGAACAAGAAGCCGGTGGCGCACTGGGCGTCGCTCGGGGTCACCCGGCTCGACGGGCGGCCGCTCTCCGGCGAGGGGCCGGTCGGCATCATGGCGCCCGCCGGCGCCGGCGGCCCGGCCTTCGTGGTGACGAAGAACTTCGACGCGATCTACTCCTACAACGCCGCCGAATCGTATGGCCTCGCCATCGCGGTGCTGTCGGACCGCCTGCGCGGCAAAACCGGCATCCAGGCCGCCTGGCCGACCGACGACCCGCCCCTGTCGCGGGCCGAGCGCCGCAGCCTGCAGAGCGCGCTCGCCGCCCGCGGCTACGACGTCGGCGAGCCGGACGGCAAGGTCGGCTCCAAGACCCGCGAGGCGATCAAGGACATCGAGCGGCGGCTCGGCATGCCGCAGACTGGGCGGCCGGGTGCGAAGGTCCTGGAAGCGCTGCTGCGCGGCAATTGAGGAGCCGGCCGGTCCGCACCGGCTCCGCCACCGTCTCCCGGGTTCCGCGGCGCGGCTCCCGGGATGACGGGCGGGCTGTCTTGCGGGCTGTCTTGGCGCTCGGGAGCCTATCGGACGGGCGACGCCCGGTTCACTTCCCGAAATCGACCTTCGCCCCCTTCTCGACATGCTTGGCGAGGTCGCGGGCGTCCCAGTTGGTGAGCCGGACGCAGCCATGCGACTCGGTCTTGCCGACCTTCTCCGGCTCCGGGGTACCGTGGATGCCGTAGCCGTCGTTACCCGAAAGGTCGATCCACACCACGCCGACCGGGTTGTTCGGGCCGGGCTTGATGGTGAACTTGCGCTTCGTCTCGACGCCTTTGAAGTCGTATTTCGGATTGTAGGTGTAGTTCGGGTCGAAGGCGACGCCCTCGACCTTGAGCACGCCGCTCGGTGCCGGCTTCTCCTCGCTGCCGATCGAGGCGGGATAGAGGTGCAGCAAGGTCCCGTCCTCGCCATAGGCGCGGACCTGGAGCGCGTCCTTGTCGACCTCGATGCGGCTGACCTTCGGGGTCTGCGGCAGCTCCTTGGCGGGGATGCGCCCGGTCTCCAGCGGCGGCACCGCCGCCACCGTGATGGCCGTGCCGGCCTTGTCGAGCGGCGTGTCGGGGTTCAGCGCCTCGAGCAGTCCCTTGCTCATGTGGAAGCGCTCGGCCAGCATCTCGGCGGGCGAGGCGTAGGACAACGCCTTCAGGTCGGCCTGATCCTCCATCTTCGCCGGGATCTTGTCGGCGTAGGGGCCTTCCACGTCCTGCTCGGTCAGGGTGTACCGCGTCACCGCCGGGTCCTGGCTCGTGCCCGACAGCGCCTGCCAGAGCGGCGCGTCGAGCCGCCCGGAGAAGGTCTGGCCCTTGGCGCTGGCGAAGCCCTTGAGCGCACCGCGCAGGTTGTCGCCGTCGCGCCCGTCGATGGCGCCGGGGGAGAAACCGGCCCGGTCGAGGAGGACCTGCACCCGGATGGTGAGGGGGTCGGGGCGCTTCTCGGCGGTCCGTTTGTCCTCCGCCGGCTTGCCGGACCTTCCGGCGGATTCCTTGCCGTCCGCCGGCTTGCCGCCCGGGTCCGACGTTCCGGCGGCGAATTGTGCCTGGTTGATCGCCTCCGCCGTCAACGGGACCTCGGCGGCCCCGGCCGTGCCCGACAATCCCATCATCAACAGAGCCGTGCCGAGCCTCGCCGCCCTTCGCATCCGCGTATCTCCCGCTGTCTCGCAAGGCCTAAAAGCCGCGGATGCCGTGTCCCGTTCCCGCTCACTGGCAGAGGCGGTGACCCGCCGGGCGCTCGCGCTCGTCGAGGTGGAGATGGTTGGCGTGGGCAGCGTCGGAGCCGGGGCCGAGCACCGTGCGGAAGAAGCCGCAGGCCCGTGCCCTGATTGCGGCCTCGAAGGCCGCCTCGGGCGTGCCCTCCCGTGTCGTGCCGACGGCGATCGGCGCCCTCCCGTCGAACGCAAAGCCCATCACGTCGACCCCGTTGGCATAGGAATGCTCGCTGAGCTTGGCGCTCGGATCGTGATTCTGGCCGCGGCACTCGTAGGAGCCGCCGATCTGGAATCTTTGCGGCGCCTTGCCGAGGCTGCGCTCGGCGATCACCCGCACTTCGGTGCTCCAGCGGACGAGAGCCTCGGCGGCGGTGCAGGTGAGGGTCGCGGCGGGCGCCAGCCCGACGCCGTCCGGCAATTCGGTCACCCGCAGGGGCTTGGCCGCCCCGCACATCCCGTCCGCGAGGGCCGCCACCGGCTCGGCCTTGGCGCCGAGGCGCTCGAGCCGGCGCAGGCAGGCGGTGTCGTCGGGCACGCTCGTGGCCGGCGTGAGCGCCGGCCCGGAGGGGATGTCGGCGGGCCGCTCGGGCGGCAGCGGCGCCGGGTCCGGCACGGGCGCGGGGGTCTCCGTCGCGGTCGTCCTCGGCGCCCGGCCGTCGGGGCCGGTCTCCTTGACCGCCGGCTCCTTGACCGCCGGCTCCTTGACCGCCGGCTCCTTGGCTGACGGCTCCTTGGCCGACGGTTCCTGCGTCGCCGGGGCCTTGGCGTCGTCGGGCCGGGGCGGCGGCAGCGGCACCTGCTCGACCGGAACCCGGCTGAGGGGCGCGGCGACGGGCGATTGTGCGGCGGCCGGGGCCGCGGCAAGACCCGTCACCAGCACCGCGCCGAGGCACCGGCCCACGATCATCCTCGGCATCACGCACCCTCCCCTGACCCGCCCTTCAACGGGCGTCCAAGCGTGACCGTTCCCAGCCTCGGCCCCCCTGCGACCGGCCTTCGCTTGCGCCGCCCGCGCCAAGGGCTATCGTCGCCCGCCACATGAACGAGAGGACCAGCATGCGCGGCGTCACGGCGGAGCACGAGCCCAACCCCTTCTCCGAGCCGGCCTGGACCACGCCGCACGGGCTGCCGCCCTTCGAGCGCATCGCGCCCGCGCATTACGAGCCGGCCTTCGAGCGGGCCCTGACCCAGCACGTCGCCGAGATCGAGGCGATCGCCGGCAACCCGGAGCCGCCGACCTTCGCCAACACGATCGAGGCGCTGGAGCGCTCGGGGCAATCGCTGCGCCGGGTCTCCTCGACCTTCTTCAACCTCACCGGCAGCCACACCAACCCGAAGCTGCAGGCGGTGGAGCGGGCGGTGGCGCCGCGGCTCGCCCGCCACGGCAGCGCGATCTACCTCAACCCGGACCTGTGGGCGCGGGTCGCCGCCGTGGGCGAGGACGGCCTGTCGGACGAGGAGAAGCGGGTGCGCGAGCGCTACCGCCTGCGCTTCCGCCGCGCCGGGGCCGAGCTCGACGCCGAGGCCAAGGAGCGCATGGCCGCCATCGCGGCGCGGCTCGCCGAGCTCGGGACCCAGTTCAGCCAGAACCTGCTCGCCGACGAGAGCGCCTTCACGCTGGAGCTCGACGGCGAGGAGGACCTGGCAGGCCTGCCGCCCTTCCTGCGGGCCGCGGCGGCCCAGGCCGCCGAGGAGCGCGGGCTGACGTGCCGCCATGTCATCACCCTGTCGCGCTCGCTGATCGAGCCGTTCCTGGTCTTCTCGACCCGGCGCGACCTGCGCGAGCGTGCCTACGCCGCTTGGATCCGCCGCGGCGAGAACGGGGCCGAGACCGACAACCGGGCGATCATCACCGAGACGCTGCGCCTGCGCGCCGAGCGGGCCCGCCTCCTCGGCTATCCGAGCTACGCCGCCTACCGCCTCGACGACACGATGGCGGGCAGCGCCGAGGCCGCGGTCGGGCTCCTGGAGGAGGTCTGGGCGCCGGCGCGCCGGCGCGCCGAAGGCGAGCGCGACCGGCTCCAGGCGCTCGCCCGCGAGGACGGCCAGACCGCCCCCCTGGCGCCGTGGGACTGGCGCCACTACGCCGAGCGCCTGCGCCGGCGCGAGCACGCCCTCGACGAGGGCGAGATCAAGCCGTACCTGTCGCTCGAGGGCATGATCCAGGCCGCCTTCGACACCGCGCACCGTCTGTTCGGCCTCTCCTTCTCCGAACTCCGGGACGTGCCGCGCTACCACCCCGAGGTGCGGGCCTGGGAGGTCGCCGACCGCGACGGGCGGCTGGTCGGCCTGTTCCTCGGCGATTACTTCGCCCGGGCGAGCAAGCGGTCGGGCGCCTGGATGAGCGGCTTCCGCTCGCAGGAGCGCCTGACCGGCGCGGTCACGCCGATCATCGTCAACGTGATGAACTTCGCCAAGGGCGGCGAGGGCGAGCCGGCGCTCCTGTCCTTCGACGATGCCCGCACGCTGTTCCACGAATTCGGCCACGCCCTGCACGGCCTGCTCTCGAACGTCACCTACCCGATCCTCGCCGGCACCGCGGTGGCGGGCGACTTCGTCGAGCTGCCGTCCCAGCTCTACGAGCACTGGCTCGAGCAGCCCGAGGTGCTGCGGTCGCATGCCCGCCACTACCGCACCGGCGAACCGATGCCCGAGGACCTGCTGCGCCGGCTGCTCGCCGCCCGCACCTTCAACCAGGGCTTCGCCACGGTGGAGTACACCGCCTCGGCCATCGTCGACCTCGACCTGCACCTCTCGGGGGAGGCCGAAGCCGGCATCGACCCCCTCGCCTTCGAGGCCGCCTCGCTGGCGCGCATCGGCATGCCGGCGGAGATCGCGATGCGGCACCGCACCCCGCATTTCCAGCACATCTTCGCCGGCGAGGGATATGCGGCGGGCTATTACAGCTACCTCTGGTCCGAGGTGCTGGACGCCGACGCCTTCGACGCCTTCCGGGAGGCCGGCAACATCTTCGACCCGGCGACCGCCGAGCGCCTGCGCACCTACGTCTACGGCGCCGGCAACCTGCGCGATGCGCGCAGCGCCTACACGGCGTTCCGCGGCCGGCTGCCGAGCACCGCACCGCTCCTGCGCAAGCGGGGGCTGGCGGCGGCGTAGGGCGTCACGGCCGCAGCCATCGACCGATCCCCGCCGCTGCCGCGAGCCACGCGGCATCGGCCAGGAAGGCGAGCGCGGCCGCTGCGGCGGCGCCCTGGACCAGCGCCAGGGTGTTCTGGTTCTGCAGCCCGACGACGATCGGTGTGCCGAGGGTCTGGGCGCCGGCAAGCGCCCCGATCGCCGCGGTCGCCACCGCCAGCACCAGCACCACCCGCAGGGCCTCGAGGATCGGCCCGGCGGCGAGCGGCAGTTCCACCCGCAGCAGGATCTGCGCTGGGGTGAGTCCGAGCGCAGTCGCCGCCCGGCGTACGTCGTCGGGCACGGTGGCGAGCGCGCCGACGGTGCCGCGCATCGCCGGCATCAGCCCGTAGGCGGCGAGCGCCAGCAGGATCGGCGGTGCGCCGAAACCGAGCACCGGCAGGGCCAGCGCCACGATCACCACCGGCGGCGCGGCCTGGGCGGCCGTGGCCAGGGTGTCGAGGGCGGCGCGCACCGGCGCCCCGGCGGCCCGGGTCGCCAGGATGCCGAGGGCGAGGCCGGCCCCGCTCGCGAGGGCGAATCCGGTGAGCGCCAGGACGAGATGCTGGCGGGCGAGCCAGGCGAGGCGCCCGGCCGGGACCGGCGTTCCGGCGTGCAGGCCCAATGCCCGGACGAGGAATCCGGCGACCTCCGGCAGGCTGAGCACGGCGAGGCCGAGGCTGAGGAGGAGCGGCGCTAGGGCGCCGAGGCGGGCGCGGCTCATGCCGGATCTCCCAGGGTCCGCGGGCCGCCGAGGAGGGCGAGCCCGGCATCGATGGCGAGCGCCAGGCCGATCACCGGCAGCGCCCCGAGCAGGATCAGGTCCTGGGCGAACTGCGCCATGCCCTCGAACACCACCGCCCCGAGCCCGCCGGCCCCGACGAGGCCGCCGAGCGTCGCAAACCCGATGCTCTGCACCGCCGCGACCCGCAGGGCGCCGATCAGCACCGGGGCTCCAAGCGGCAGGCGCACGCGCAGCAGGACCTGGCGCGGCGTGAGGCCCATCGCCCGGGCGGCGGCGAGCACGTCTGGATCCGCCGCCGCGAGGCCGGCGGCGAGGCCGCGCACCAGCGGGAGGGCGAGATAGGCAGCGGTGCCGATCACCGCCGGGGTGGGCCCGATCGCCGCCAGCCCCACGCTCCGCAACGCCGGCACCCACGCGAGCACGGCCGACAGGCCCGCCACCAGGGCGGCGAACAGGGCGAGCGCCGGCACCACCTGCACGCCGTTGAGAAGCCCGTCGGCGAGGCGCGAGGCGGGTCCGCCGCGCAGGCGCAGGAGCGCCAGCGGCCCCGAGACGGCGAGGGCGAGCGCCAGCGACGCCCCGGCAAGGCCGAGATGCTGCAGGACGGCGGCCCCCAGCGCTGCCGCCCGCGCCCGGTACTCGACGGCGAGCGACAGGGCGTCGAGGAGGCCGGCCCAGGCGGTGAGGACCGCGAGCCCGATCAGGAGCAGCGCGGCGACGAGCCCGCCGCGCCGCGGCAGCAGCGCGCGGGCGGAGTCCGCGACGAGGCCCGCCACGGCGAGGCCGGCGAGCCAGGCCCCCGCCCCGAGGGCGGCACGGGCGGCCGGCGGCCGTCCGGCGATCAGGTCGGCCGCGCCATGCCCGGCCGCGAGGAGCAGCGCGATCCAGGCGGCGAGCGAGGCGGCAAGCGCGATCCGGGCGCGCCCGGGACGCCCCGGCCACGCCAGGAGCCCGGCGGCGAGCCCCGCCAGGACACCGGCCGCGGCGCCGGACAGGCCGCAGCCGACGGGGCTCCCAGGCACCAGGCGGTTCGGCGCCAGGGTGAGGAACGGCAATCCGGCGAGGCCCGCAATCGCCAGGACGGCGAGGACAGGCGCGAGCCAGGCGGCAGGCCGGGTCGTCGGGAGGGCCGTCATTGTGGGAGCGATCCGAGGTAGCGGCGGGCGACCGCCTCGGGCGTGTCGCCGTCCACGGCGATCTGCGCGTTCAGCCGGCGCAGGACCGGCAGGTCCAGGCCGGCGAACAGCCGGTCGAGGGCGGGCCCGATCTCCGGGTAGCGGGCGAGCACCGCGCTGCGGATCAGGGGGGCTGGTTCGTAGACGATCTGCGCCCCGGCGGGATCCCTCATCACCACCACGTCGAGGGCGGCGATCGCCCCGTCGGTGCCGTAGACCATGCCGGCATTGACCCCGCTGATCCCCTGCGCCGCCGCCCGCAGGGTGACGGCGGTGTCGCCGCCCGGCAGCATGATGATCCGTTCCCGCGGCATCGTGAAATCGTAGGCCTGCTCGAAGGACGGCAGGGCGGCGGGGCTCTCGACGAACTCGGCGGAGGCGGCGAGCTCGATCAGGCCGCGACGGACCGCACCGGCGAAATCCGCCATCGTGGCGAGGCGCTCGGCCCGGGCCAGGACGCCCTGCACGGCGATCTGCCAGGTGTTGTTGGCCGGCGCCGGCTTCAGCCAGGTAAGGCCGTTCGCGGCGTCGAAGGTCCTCGCCGCCGCGTAGGCGCTCTCGGCCCGGCGCCAGACCGGATCGGCATCCGTGCCGGAGAAGAAGGCGGCGTTGCCGGTATATTCGGGATAGGCGTCGATCTCGCCGGAGGTCAGCGCCGTGCGCACGATGCGGGTTGGGCCGAGCTGGAGCCGGGCCGTCACCGGCACGCCGAGCCGCTGCAAGGTCATCACGATCAGGTGGCCGAGGAGGATGCCCTCGCCGTCGCTCTTCGAGGCCACGACGACCGGCCGGTCGGCCCGGGCGGCGGTGGAGGCCCCCCAGATCGCCGCCGCCCCGCCCCATGCCAGCAGGAGGCGCCGATTCAAGGGGCGGGGAGTATCCCGCCGCCGCTGCATCGCGTCCCAGGTCCGTACGCTTGACATGACTGCCTTTCCGGGCGACGGCTCACCGGCGCGGGCCTCGTCTGCCGGCGCGGACCCGCCTGGGTTGCGGGTGGATGGATCCCCTGGCGGCCTCGCGGTTCCCGCGGCGACAGGGACGGTTCGGTGGGGCCTCTGTGCGGGGCGTTGAGGGAAAGAACTCCGGCGTGGGCACGGAAACAAGCGAAGACCTCCTGAACGGTGCCCGCGTCCTCGTGGTGGAGGACGAAGCGGCGATCTCGATGCTGCTGGAGGACATGCTTCTCGATTTCGGCTGCGAGGTCGTGGGTCCGGCGGCCCGCCTGAGCAAGGCGCTCGAGATGGCCGAGACCGAGAGCTTCGTGGTCGCGATCCTGGACGTCAACGTCGCCGGCGAGCCGATCTACCCCGTTGCCGAGGCGATCGTGCGCCGCGGCCTGCCGCTTGTCTTTTCCACCGGCTATGGCGGCGCCGGCATCCGCGAGCCGTTCCGCGACCGCCCGGTGGTGCAGAAGCCGTTCAGCCAGCAGGATCTCAAGCGCACGCTGATCGCCGCGATCGCGGCTGCGGCGGGCTGAGTTCGCGCCGAGATCGACACCGTCGTTGCGGGGCCGCGCAGCGGAGCCCGGAACGACCCGAAGGGGCATCAATCCCGGCCGAGACATCGCGCGGGCCGTGGGACGGGCGCCCGCGAGCGACGGGCCTCAGCGCATCGGCTGGACACCCGCTCCGATCGCGCGCCGCTCGGCCGGGTCGTGCCGCTCGGCGGCATCCTGCGCCTCGACGCGGCGCTTGAACGCACCCCAGGCCATCAGCGTGCAGCCGCAGCCGTCGCACTGGATCAGGGCGTCGTCGTTCAGCTCGGCCGGAAGGCGAACTGCCGGAGAACCGCAGGACTCGCATCCGAAACCGCTGCGCATCTCGTGACCCCCTCGCCCGCGACGACGTGATGCCGGCAAGCTTAGCCATGCTGCGCTGCACGCAAGATGAACGGAATCCCCGGAACCCTACGCATCCAGCTCGAAAGCCGAGACGACGTGCCGGGGCCAGCGCCCCGGCGCCACGAACACCGCGTCGGCCCGCAGGGTCAGGCCGGCGCTCCAGGGCGAGCGGGCGATCCAGGCCCTCACGGCGCGGGAGAACAGCCGGCGCTTGCGCGCATCGATGGCGATCCGTGCCTCCTCCAGGGTCGGCCGGGCCTTGACCTCGACGAAGGCCACGACGCTGCCGCGGCGCACGATCAGGTCGATCTCGCCGCCGCCGACCGACACGCGCCAGGCGAGCGGCCGGTAGCCCTTGAGCAGCAGGGCGAGGGCCGCCAGCAGCTCGGCCCGGCGCCCGCGCACGAAGGTGAGCCGGCGCCGGCGCGCCGCCTCAGGCGTCGCCGGCATCGTCGGTGCGGCGGGCGAGAACCAGGGCGCGGGCATAGACCTCGCGCCGTTTCAGGCCGGTCTCGTCGGCGACGAGCGAGGCGGCGTCCTTGATCGAGTGGCGAGCGAGCGCGGTCTCGAGGCGGGCATCGAGGTCGGCATCGTGCTCCGGCCCGGGCGCGTCCTCGGGGGCGGTGCCGATCACCACCACCACCTCGCCCTTCGGCGGGCCCGAGGCGGCGTATTCGGCGGCCAGCGCCGCGAGGTCGCCGCGGCGCACGGTCTCGAACAGCTTGGTCAGCTCGCGCGCGACCGCGGCAGGCCGGGTGCCGCCCAGCACCTCGGCGGCATCCGCCAGCATCTCGGGGAGGCGGTGCGGCGCCTCGAACAGGACCAAGGTGCCGGGCACGGCGGCGAGGGTCGCGAGGCGGCTGCGCCGGGCGCCGCTCTTCTGCGGCAGGAAGCCCTCGAAGAAGAACCGGTCGGTCGGCAGGCCGGCGGCGACGAGGGCCGTGATGGCGGCCGAGGGGCCGGGAATCGGCGTCACCGCGAGGCCGGCCTCGATCGCCGCCTGGACCAGCTTGAAGCCGGGATCGGAGACCAGAGGCGTACCGGCATCCGACACGAGGGCCAGGGCCTCGCCGCCCTGCATGCGGGCGATCATGCGCTCGCGCACCCCCTCCCCCGAATGCTCGTGATAGGCGAGAAGCGGCGTGGTGATGCCGTAATGGGCGAGCAGCGTGCGGGTGACCCGGGTGTCCTCGGCCAGCACCGCGTCGGCGGCGGCCAGCGTCGAGAGCGCCCGGAAGGTCACGTCCTTCAGGTTGCCGATCGGGGTCGCCACCACGTGCAGGCCCGGGGCCAGAGGCTCGGCCTCGGCGGCGAGGCCGAAGGCGGTGTAGACCGCCGGGCCCCGTCCGGTCGCGGACCGGTCCGGGGGACGGCGGCGGGGATCGTCGCTGCGCTGGGTCATCGGCGCGACTCTGCCACGACGCCCTGCCCTCGCGCCATCGCGGCGTAGGCATGAGCCGTCGTTTACTTTTCCTCGGCAGACTTTATGCACCGGGCATGCATGTTGCTCGTCGGTTGCCGTGGCTGATTCGCGGCACGGCATCGGCGGGAGCGGGGGAGCGGGCGATGGGGGGCATCGGCCTCGACACTCTGGGGCGTCTCGGACGCGGCGCGCTCACGCTCGCCGCACTCCTGACCGTCGGTGCCTGCGGCGGGGTCGACAGCCCGGTCGTCGCCACCCGCACCGCGCCGGTCGAGGCGCCGGCGGTCCCGGCCGCCGACGGGACGAGCCTCGGGGCCGGCAGCGTCAAGGTCGCCCTGATCCTGCCTCTCTCCGGGCCCGGCGCCGCCATCGGTGCCGGCTTGCGCAACGCCGCCGAGCTGGCGCTTTCCGAATCCCAGAGTCCCGATCTGAAGATCCTGGTCAAGGACGACCGCAGCACGCCCGACGGTGCGCGCGAGGCGGCGGCGGCGGCCCTGGCGGAAGGGGCGGAACTCGTGATCGGCCCGCTCTTCGCCGCCACCGTGCAATCGGCTGCGGCCACGGCACGGCCGGCCGGCAAGCCGGTGATCGCCTTCTCGACCGATGCCAGCGTGGCGGCGCGCGGCGTCTACCTGCTCAGCTTCCTGCCCCAGCCCGAGGTCGACCGGATCATCGACCAGACCACGGCGGCGGGGCGACGCTCCTTCGTGGCGCTGATCCCGGACACGACCTATGGCAGCGTCGTCGAGGCACAGTTCCGCGAGGCGGCGGCCCGCCGCGGCGCCCGGGTGGTGGCGATCGAACGCTATCCCGCCGGCAATCCGGGACCGGCGGTCGGGCGCATCGCCTCCCTGGTCGCCGGCCCGGCGCCGCAGGCCGACGCGCTGTTCCTGCCCGACACGCCGGAGGGCCTCGCCGCGGCCGGCGCCGCGCTCACCCGCGCGGGCTTCAACCCGGCCCGGGTCAAGCCGGTCGGCACCGCCCTGTGGAACGATCCGCGGGTCTTCGCCCTGCCGGCCTTCCAGGGTGGCTGGTTCGCCGCCGCCGACCCCGCCGGGTTCGCCGGCTTCAGCCAGCGCTACCGGGCCCGGTTCGGCGGCGATCCGGTGCGGGTCGCCACGCTCGCCTACGACGCCGTGTCCCTCGCCGCGGCGCTCAACCGCCAATACGGGTCGCAGCGCTACGCCGACACGACGCTCACCAACCCGTCGGGCTTCGCCGGGATCGACGGCACCTTCCGGTTCCGCCCGGAGGGCACCAGCGACCGCACCCTCGCGGTGTTCGAGATTCGCGGCGGCGGCACGACGATCGCCAGCCCGGCGCCGCGGGCGCTCGGGCCGTCGGGAACCTGACCTACGCCGCGAGCTCGGCCACGACGGCGTTGAGCACCGGCGCGCCTTTCGGCGTCGCCGCGAGCCGGCCGCTCGGACGGTGGGCGACGAGCCCGGCGGCGACCAGCCCGGCGACGCGGTCCGGATCGAGCGTCCGGCCCGCCAAAGCCGCGTAGCGCGCGGGATCGATGCCCTCGCGCAGGCGCAGGCCCATCATCAGGAACTCGTCGGCCTGGTCGCTCCTGCTCAACGCCTCCGTCTCGACGATGCCGTGCCCCTCGCCCTCGGCCCGGGCGAGCCAGGCCTCCGGGTTGCGCTCGGTCGAGGTGCCGGTGCGCCCGTGGGGCAGGACGAGGCGGCCATGGGCGCCGGGGCCGATGCCGGCATACTCGCCGTAGCGCCAATAGAGCAGGTTGTGGCGCGATTCGGCGCCGGGCCGGGCATGGTTCGAGATCTCGTAGGCCGGCAGGCCGGCCTCGGCGCAGACCTCCTGGGTCACGTCGTAGAGGATCCGCGCCGTGTCGTCGTCCGGCACGGTGAGCTTGCCGGCGGCGGCGAGGCCGAAGAACGGCGTGCCCTCCTCGATGGTCAGCTGGTAGAGCGACAGGTGCTCCGCCGCCCGGGCGATCGCCCCGCGCAGCTCCGCCGCCCAGGCCTCCGGCGTTTGGTCGGGCCGGGCATAGATCAGGTCGAAGGAGTAGCGCTCGAAATGGGCGGCGGCGGTCTCGACCGCCCGCATCGCCTCCGCGGTGCTGTGCAGCCGGCCGAGCTTCTTGAGCGACGCGTCGTCGAGGGCCTGGACCCCGAGCGAGACCCGGTTGACCCCCGCCGCACGGTAGCCGCGGAAGCGACCGGCCTCGACGCTGGTCGGGTTGGCCTCCAGCGTCACCTCAACGTCGGGCGCCACGCCCCAGGCGCCGGCCACCGCGTCGAGGAGGGCGCCGACCGTCGCCGGCTCCATCAGCGAGGGCGTGCCGCCGCCCAGGAAGATGCTGGTCACGGTCCGGCCCGGCGCCAGCGCGGCGGCGTGGGCGATCTCGCGCGCGAAGGCGGCCCGCCACCGTCCCTGGTCGATGGCGGCGTGGCGGACGTGGCTGTTGAAGTCGCAATACGGGCACTTCGCGGCGCAGAAGGGCCAGTGCAGGTAGACCCCGAAGCCGACGTCCCGGGTCGGATGTTCGATCATCCGGCGGATGTGACCGCCTTGCGGCCGCGGCGCAAGGGGCAGCGGCACAAGGGGCAGCGGCACAAGGGAGCTTCGGCCCCTATACCGGCAGCCCGTGATGCCGCCGGGCGATCAGGCATTCCGGGTCGCCGGGCTCGCAGGTGCGGCAGACCTCCGGGCGCACGGCGTAGACCTTGCAGGCGACGCGCTCGCCGATCCGGCCGTCGAGGGCGGAGCAGCGCTCGCCCTCGCAGCGCATCCGGCCGGCCGGATCATCGACGTAGGATACCGGGATCCGGGCGATGTCGGCATCGTCCTCGGTGCTGAAGCGGGGCCACTCCGCCGAGTAGGCGCAGCAGGCGCCGCATGCCTGGCAGGAGAAGGTCGCCGGGTCGGCGGGCGCTTGGCTGGTGGGCGCCTGGCTCACGGGGTCGGGCCCGGGGCGGCGGGCGGGATCGGGCGCGGTCGGCCGTCATCGTCGATCGCCACGAAGGTGAAGACTCCGACCGTCACCTTCTCGCGGGTCTGGGTGCGGAAGCGCCGGGCCCAGGCCTCGATCTGGATTCGCATCGAGGTGCGGCCGGTCGCCACGACCTGGGTGTAGACGCAGAGCACGTCGCCGACCCGGACCGGCCGCAGGAAGGTCATGCCGTCGACCGCCACCGTGACGACGCGCCCCTGCGCCCGCTCGACCCCGGCGATGCCGCCGGCCTGGTCCATCTGCGACATCACCCAGCCGCCGAAGATATCGCCGTTGGCGTTGGTGTCGGCCGGCATCGCGATGGTCCGCACCGTCAGGTCGCCCTGCGGCCGTGCCGCCTCGGCCGTCGCTTCGCTGGTTCCGGACATGTTGCCCCGCGCTCCCCCTGGTGTCCCGGGCGAGCATAGGGCATCGAGGCGCCGGAGCGCGAGCGCCCCGATTCGCGAGAGCCGGCGGTTTCTTCACCCCGCCATCGGCCCTACGTTCGGCGGCACGCCCATCAGCCGGAGGACGCACCATGATCCAGGGCCACCCCACCAGCGGCGCGGAAGCCGACCGCGACTGCCCGGTCCCCCTCGCGACCCTCGGGGAGATCTACCGGGCCGAGCCGGAGGACCTGCCGGACCTCCTCGACGCGCTGCCGGTCCAGACCCGCGCCAAGCTCGCGGGCTATCTCTACGCCAAGAGCCACACCCACAAGCTCGGCCTCGTCGTCGCCCGCACCTGCGGCAAGGAGGATCTGGTCAGGGCACTCGGCGAGATCGGCGCCGTGGTGCATGGGCAGGCCCACCTGCCGCCGCCGAAGCCCGTCCAGGCCGCCCCTGCGGCTCCCCAGGCCCGCAAGATCAGCCTCGGCGGCTCGGGCTCGAAGCGCAGCTTCGACTGATCGGGGTGCGGGTCCCGG
The DNA here is from genome assembly GCF_006151805.1 of Methylobacterium terricola. Lineage (GTDB taxonomy): Bacteria > Pseudomonadota > Alphaproteobacteria > Rhizobiales > Beijerinckiaceae > Methylobacterium > Methylobacterium terricola. The sequence goes on from NZ_VDDA01000038.1 coordinate 27,682, forward strand.
GACGGGGCCCGCCTCTCACACCGCTTCGGTGCCGCACCATTCCGCAACGAACATCGCCATCGCGGTGGTGATGCGCTGGAGCGAGGCCAGGCTGACCCGCTCGTCGAAGCCGTGGATGTTCTCGCTCTTCGGGCCGTAGCAGAGCGCCGGCACCCGGTCGTAGAGGGCGTGGACCCGGGTATCGAGATAGCCGGCGGTCATGAAGCTCTTCAGCGCCGATCCCGTCGCAGCCGCATGCGCCCGTCCGAGCACGCCTTCCGCCTCCGAGCCCTCGTCGAGCACGTAGCCCTCGGCGAAGAAGCCGTGGAAGCTGACGCTCGGCGGGCTGTTCGACAGAAAGGCGTCGTCGCGGGCGAAGGCCTGGACCGCCGCCTCGATCTCGCGGGCGGCCTCGGCCGCGCTCGTGCCCGGATAGATCGCGATGCGGCAGTCGATCCGGCACCACGCCGGCACCGAGGAGGCCCAGTCCCCGCCCTCGATCCGCCCGATATTGAGGTTGATCGGATGGGCCTCGCCCTCGAAATGCGGCCGGCCGGCCTTGTCGGCGTTCCAGCGCGCTTCGAGGTCGCGCAACGCCCCGATCACCCGGTAGGCCGCGTCGATGGCGTTCGCCCCGGTGCCCATCTCGCGGACATGGACCGGCCGGCCCCGGACCTCGACCCGGAACCACAAGACGCCGGTATTGGCGCGCACCAGCATCTCCTCCTCGGGCTCGGGGATCAGCACCGCGTCGGCGCGGTAGCCGCGCAGATGGGTCATCAGGGCGCCATTGCCGGTCGATTCCTCTTCCACCACCGATTGCAGCGTCACGGTGGCCGCCGGCTGGAGGCCGATGCGCCGCAGGGCGTCGAGGGCGAACAGGTTGGCGGCGTGGCCAGCCTTCATGTCGGCCCCGCCGCGGCCGTAGAGCCAGTCGCCCTCCACCACCGGCTCGAAGGGCGGGTGGGTCCAGAGATCGGCGGGACCGGGCGGCACCACGTCGACATGGGCCTGAAGGATCAGCGAGCGCCCGCGCTCCTCCCGCGGCCGGTGGATGCCGACGACGATCGGCGCCTCGGAATGCTCGGGGCTGAAACGCGCGCCGCCCGGATGCGACTCGATCTGGTCCCGGTCCATCGCGAAGCGGTCCATGGCGTAGCCGCGCTCGCGAAACGTGCGGAACACGAAGTCCTGGATCGCCTGCTCCTCGCCGCGGGTCGAGGGGAAGCGCATCAGCGCCTGGGTGTGGGCGATCTGCGCGTCGAAATTCTCGGCGACGGCCGCGACGAGGCGGTCGCGCAGGGCGGGGTCCAGGGGCATCGGCGACTCCTCTGAGGGCGTCACAGTCATAGCCTGGAAGGCGACGGCGCACCTATGCGCTGGGGACGTGATGCGGTGCGCCGCCTGGTCGGGCCGACAGGCCCGATCGACCCTTGCCTTTCCGTCTCGCCGCGTCGTTCCGGGCTCCGCCTGCGCGGGCCCGGAGTGACGGGGTGGGTGTCATGGCCGTCCATGCACGGATCGGGCGCGGGCGTTCACGCCTTCAGCCGTCCGATGATGTGATCCGCCACCCGCAGCGCGTTGGCGATGATCGTCAGCGTCGGGTTCACTGCGCCGATCGACGGGAAGAAGCTCGCGTCGGTCACGTAGAGGTTGTCGAGCTCGTGCGCCTTGCACTCGAGGTCGAGGACCGACGTCGCCGGATCGGTGCCGAAGCGGAGCGTCCCGGCCTGGTGGGCGGTACCGCCGATCGGCACGTCCTTGCCGAGATAGAGCGAGCGGTCGAACAGGTGCGGATGGATGTCGAGCTTCGTGCACAGGTCGCGCAGCTTCGCTTTCAGGCGGTGCAGGGCCTCCATGTTGGTCTGCTCGAGATCGAGACGCACCTTGCCGCCGTCATAGAAGATCCGGTTCGCCGGGATCGGCAGGTCCTCGGTGGTGAGCCAGAAGTCGAGGGAGTGCTTGGCGATCCAGTCGAACGGCTTTTCCGGGAACCATTGCAGGAAGCCCGGGAGCCCCTCGCCGTGGATCTGCACCCCGTCCGACTTGCCGACCATCTGGATGTGGCCGAGGGGATAGTCCCAGTCGTCCGAGCCGAAGTAGAAGTCGTTGAGTCCGAGCGTCTTCTGGAACTTCGTCGGGTTCGGGGTACGCGAGATGGCGAGCACCGTCGAGTTGTTGTGCCGCATGTAGTTGCGGCCGACTTGCCCTGAGCGGTTGGCGAGCCCGTGCGGGTGGGCGTCGTTGCCGGAGCGCAGCAGGAGCAGCGCCGAGGACAGGGCGCCGCAGGCCACCACCACCACGTCGCCGGTGAACACCTCGGTGGCGTCGCCGCGCTTGACCTCGACGCCGGTGACGGTGCGCCCGGCCGGATCGGTGAGGAGCCGGTCGACGTACGAGTTCGTCATCAGCGTGAGGTTGTCGTGCGCCGCCAGCGCCGGGTCGACGCAGGTCACCTGCGAATCGGCCTTGCCGTTGGTGATGCACGGATAGCCGTCGAACGCGTCGCAGCGGATGCAGGCCGAGTGCGGCAGCGGCTTGCCGTTCCGCTCCTCGAGCCGTACGCCGACCGGCAGGTGGAACGGGTGGTGCCCCTCGCGCTTCAGCCCGTCGAACAGCTCCTGGATCCGGGGCTCGTGGGTGATCGGCGGGTAGGCATAGGGTTTCGCGGATGGCGGCTCGGTCGGGTCCTCGCCGCGCAGGCCGTGGACGTAGTAGAGTTCCTCCGCCGCCTGGTAATAGGGCTCGAACACGTCGTACTTCACCGGCCATTCCGGCGAGATGCCGTCCGGATGACGAACCTCGTCGAAATCCTTCTTGCGCAGCCGGAGCAGGACCGAGCCGTAGACCTTGCTGTTGCCGCCGACGAAGTAGTGCAGGCCGGGATGGAAGCTGGAGCCATCGGCGCCGTACCAGGTCTCCGGCGCCTGGTAGCGGGCATCGACGAAGACCGCCTGGCTGTCCCAGTTCTCGCGCTCCCGCGGCAGGTAATCGCCGCGCTCGAGCAGCAGGATGCGCTTGCCGGTCTGGGCCAGCCGCCACGCCATCGTGCCGCCGCCCGGCCCCGAGCCGATGATGACGACGTCGTAGTGCCGGTTCTCGCTCATCGGCGATCCCTTCTTCTGCGGCAGGCGCGGGATGATCCGGGCCGCTCGATCGTGCTGGCGGCGGATATGGCGGGGCTGGCGCGAACGTCGACCCGCTCCAGTTAGGTTTTTGCAACGCGAAACAGGACAGCGGGGTCACGGGCGGATGGCAAGCTTCAGCATCGCGGTCGCCTTCGGGATCAGGCTCCTCCTGGTGATGCTGTTCCTGCCGTTCAGCGCGCTCGACAAGATCCTGAACTTCCGCGGTGCGGTGGGCCAGGCCAAGCAGGCCGTGCACGCCACCGCGCCGGCGACGATGCTGATCCTCGCCGGCCTGTTCGTCGAGATCGTGATGTCGCTCGGCATCCTCACCGGCATCGCCGACCGCTTCGCCGGCTTCGTGCTCGCCGGCTATTGCGGCGTCACGGCGCTCCTGTGGAAGCAGTTCTGGAAGCCGGGCGATTTCTGGTCCGGCGGCAAGGGGCGCGAGCTTTTCTGGGATTTCTGGAAGAACCTGGCGCTCGCCGGCGGGTTTCTGTTGGTCACCTTCGGCACCGGGGCGAGCACCGTCGAGACTTTTTTCGCCGACCCCTTCGCCTCGTCGAAACCTTACAGCCTCAGCGAGACCGCCCGATGAGCGACGAGAAACCCACCATCCCCTACTGGCACCTCTGGGCCGATGCGGACGGGATCAGCCACCAGACCCGCTGCGCCCTCACCGAGTTCGAGAAGAAGTCGATGTCGCCGCCGGCCCCGCCGCAATGGCAGGGCCAGAAGACCCATGACGGCGCCACCGTGTTCGTGACCGTGCAGCCGGTCGGCTGGACCGGCGACTGGCACCCGAACCCGAAGCCGCAATGGATCATCCCGCTCTCGGGCCGCTGGTTCGTCGAATCGATGGACGGCACTCGGGTCGAGATGGGACCGGGCGAGATCTCGTTCGGCGAGGATCAGAACGTGCGCGAGGTCGACGGCAAGACGGGCCACCGCTCGGGCACGGTCGGCGACGAGCCGGCGGTGCTGATGATCGTCCAGTACGACAAGCCCCCGACCACCGGGTCGGCCTGCCGGTTCCGGTGACGCCATGGACGGGTTCGAGATCCACGACGAGCGCTTCAAGCACTACATCCTGGGCAACGCGCCCCTGGAGGAGCTGGGCTCCGGCTTCCGCTGGATCGAGGGCCCGGTCTGGATGGGCGACGCCGATTGCCTGCTGTTCCAGGACCTGCCGCGCAACCGCACGATGCGGTGGATCGAGGGCGCCGGCTTCTCGGTCTATCGCGCGCCGTCGAACTACGCCAACGGCCAGACCCGCGACCGCGAGGGCCGGCTGATCGCCTGCTCGCATCGCGGCCGCTGCCTGTATCGCACGGAATACGACGGCACAGTCACGACGCTGGTCGAGCGCCATGCCGGCAGGCGGCTCAACTCGCCGAACGACGTGGTGGTCAAATCCGACGGCACGATCTGGTTCAGCGACCCGGTCTACGGCATCGCCAACGATTACGAGGGCGGGCGCCAGACCTCCGAGCAGCCGCCGGCGCTCTACCGCTTCGATCCGCGCACCAACGAGATCCAGGTCATGGCCGGCGATTTCGACGGCCCGAACGGCCTCGCCTTCTCGCCTGACGAGCGCCGCCTCTACGTCGCCGAGACGGGCGACCAGTCGAAGCCGAACCCGCGCCAGTACATCCGGGTGTTCGACGTCGCACCCGACGGCGCCCTGTCCGGCGGCGACGTCTTCCACACGATCGAGCCCGGCTATTGCGACGGGATGCGGGTCGATGAGGATGGCAATGTCTGGTCGAGCGCGGCTGACGGGGTGCACTGCCTCAGCCCGGAGGGCAAGCTGATGGGCAAGATCCTGGTGCCGCACGTGGTCTCGAACATCACCTTCGGCGGCCCGACCAAGAACCGGCTGTTCATCGGCGGCTCGCACACGCTCTACGCGATCTTCCTCGATCGCCGCGGGGTGCAGACCCCGTGAGCGCCGCCATTCCCGGCGCCCGACGTCTTGCCCGGGTCGTGCTGAACGCCGCCAACCCCGAGGCCTTGGCGGAATTCTACCGCGACGCCCTCGGCTTCACCGACGCCGAGGCGGATCCGGCCGCGGTGGCCGACGGGCGCGACGGCGCGCGGATCGTGCGCTTACGCCTCGGCGACCAGCGCCTCGACCTCGCGGCGGCGGCGGGTCGGCCTTATCCGGGCGACGTGCCGGGCTACAGCCTGCTGTTCCAGCACTGCGCCCTCATTGTCTCCGACATGGCGGCGGCCCATGCGCGCCTCTCGGCTCATCCGGGCTGGCGCCCGATCACGACCGCCGGACCGGTGCGCCTCCCCGCCTCGTCCGGCGGCGTGACGGCGTTCAAGTTCCGCGATCCCGCGGGCCATCCGCTCGAATTGCTGGCCTTCCCGGCGGATGCCGTGCCGGAGGCCTGGCGGCCCGACGCCCGCGACGTCTGCCTCGGCCTCGATCACTCGGCGATCTCGGTCGCCGACACCGCCCGCAGCGTCGCGTTCTACGAATCGCTCGGCATGCGCGTGGCGTCGCGCTCCCTCAATACCGGGCCGGAACAGGCTCGCCTCGACGGCGTCGCCGATCCGACCGTCGAGGTGACTGGGCTCGGCTTCCCCGATGGGCCGCCCCCCCATGTCGAGCTGCTGTGCTACCGTGGTATTGCCTCTCGTCCCGCCCCCGACCTCAGGCTCGACGACGTCGCGGCGACCCGGCTGGTGATCGCGATGACCGACGGCGAGGCGTTGCGGGCCGTGTGCGCGGCCCATGCCGGGCGGCTCGTTTCGGGCACGCCGAAGGCCGGGAGCGGCGACGCCCTCCTGCGCGACCCGGACGGACATCTGGTGCAGCTGACGGTGGGGTGAGGAGAGGACACTTTCATAAGGGTCCAGTCCCGAAACGAGTCTGACACCCTCCTGGTCATTCCGGGGCCGCGCAGCGGAGCCCGGAATGACGCGGAGATGGTCAGCATGGTGGGGCCGGACGAGGTGTCAGGCGATGGACGCCCGCGCTTCGTCGTTGTCCGCTCACCCTCCCGCCTGCGGATGCCGCACGATCACGAACCCCTCCTCCGGTCCGGGCGGCACGAAGTAGCGGGTGAACAGGTCGAACTGCGCGTCGCTGACCGTGAATTCGTGCGTGCCGGCGGCGTTGCGCGCCCCTAGGCGCGCCTTGCACAGGGCGTCGTCGGCTTCGAGATAGTGGAGTTGGTGCGCCGCCTCCGCCTCGCGAAAGATCGATTGCATCCAGGCCCGGGTCTGCGGGGTGTTGGCGGGGAAATCCAGCACGACCGACACCCCCGCCCGCAGCAGGGCGACGAGGTGCGGTCCCATCACGCCGCGCAGGCGGCCGGCATTGCGGACGTAGTCGTCGAGGCTGTTCTGCTCGCCCGGGTAGAGCCCGGCGAGCCACTGGTCCTCCCGGACCAGGATCGTGCCGGGGCGCGCGGCGAGGCTGGCGGCGAGGGTCGATTTTCCAGCAGAGATCTTGCCGCACAGGAGATGCAGCACCGCGTTCGTAACGGGCATGACCGAAGGACCTTCATGGGCGCGGAGGGCGCCCGGCGTTTCACGGGATGCGGACAGCCGAACCCGGCCCGACGGATCAGGCCGGGAGGATAATTCGGTGCCGCAGCGCGATGAGAACGCGGAAGGTCATGGGGCGAATGGTGCGGGCGATCGGCCCTTAGGCCAAGGGCGTGGCAAGGTCAGGCCGCCAATCCATGCCGGCTTCGCGGCGTCGGCCCCAGCTGACCGCCGAGGCGCTGCAGCACGATCTCGGCGCCCCGGCGCGACTGCTGGAGGGCGACGAGGGCCGACCAGCGCATCGGCACCTCGTGGCGGGCGACGAGGCGGCCAGCGGCGTCGTAGCGGCGCCAGCCGCAGCGCGCGGCGCCGGAGGCGTCGATCTCGTCGTAGGTCTCGTAGCGCGCCACGAGGACGCCGGCGGCATCGAACTCGTCGTGGAACCAGCGTACGCCGTCCATCGGGGCGCCGCGGCTGCGCGAGCCCCGGATCACCAGCCGGTGCTCGACTGGGGTGCGGAAGATCGTCTCGAACACGGGAGCCTGGAACAGCATGACCGTCGATACCCCCTCTCGCGTATCGTTGCCGAATGTTTTCCCAGAGCCAGGGTGCGTTGCAGCATAAGCGGCGTCAAGGGTGTGACGCCGCGGGAGACTGCCCGATTCGGGTGCGAATGGGTGCGCCTTTGGTCCAAGATGCCCTAGCTTCGGCGACGGCGCGGCAAGCCGGGGGGATTCGGACGATGAGCGGCAGGGCACGACGTGGCGCGGGATCGAGCGTACCGACCGGGCTCGCATTGTCCGGCCTCGCTCGCGCGGTCGCTCTCGGCGCCTCTCTCGCGGCGTCTCCCTGGCCCGCCCTCGCTGCCGAGGGCGATTGCTTCGGCTACGGCGAGCTGGGCGCCGGTCCGGGCCCGACCCTCGGCACGGTCAAGGCCGGCGCGGCCCGGGTGCCGTTCCTCAGGGGCGCGTCGGAGCGCAAGGGCTGCCCCGGGCCCGATCCGGCCTGCCGCGAGACGGCCTTCGTGGTGCCGGGCAACACCGTGATCCTGGCGGGCGCTCCGGGTGAAGCGTCGCCCGGCTTCGTCTGCGCCACCTATGTCGGGCAGAAAGGGACGGTCCGCTCCGGCTGGCTGCCGGAGGGCGCGGTCGCCCGGGCGCCGGACGCGCCGGGTCAGCGGTCCCGCGATTGGACCGGTATCTGGAGGGCGCCGGAGGCGACCCTGGTCATCCGGCAGGCCAAAGCGGCGGGCGCCCTCTCGGTGAAGGGCGACGCGACCTTCGGCGCCCTCGACCCCGACCGGGTTCGGCGTGGCGCGGTCAACCTAGGCAGCGTCGACGGCACCATGGCCCCGAGCGGCCCGAGCCTCGCCTTCACCATGGGGGACAGGGGCACGCTGCCCTACGCCGGCGGCGAGGCTGCCGATTGCCGCCTGCGCCTGACATTGCTGCCGCCCTTCCTGCTCGCACAGGACAACAACGCCTGCGGCGGCATGAACGTGAGCTTCACCAACGTCTACCGCCGCACCAAACCCTGAGCGGATTTCGCGAGTTCCGCATCCGACGAGAGCCAGGAGGCCCCATGCGCCGCCACCGCCACGCCAAGATCGTCGCCACCGTCGGCCCAGCCAGCAACACGCCGGAGCGGCTGAAGGCGCTGTTCCTCGCCGGGGTCGATACGTTTCGGCTCAACTTCTCGCACGGCACCCATGACGACCACGCCAAGGTCCACGCCGCGATCCGGGCGCTCGAGCAGGAGACCGGCCGGCCGATCGGCATCCTGCAGGACCTGCAGGGTCCGAAGATCCGCATCGGCACCCTGCGCGGCGGCAAGGCGGAGCTTGCCACCGGCGACCGCATCCGCTTCGTGCGGGAGGGCCGGGAGGGGGGCACGGACGCGATCCACCTACCCCATCCCGAGATCTTCGCCGCGGTGGCGCCGGGCCAGGACCTGCTGATCGACGACGGCCGGGTCCGGGTGCGGGTCGTCGGCGTCGACGATGCGGCGATCGACGCCGACGTGGTGGTCGGCGGACCGATCTCGGACCGCAAGGGCGTCAACCTGCCGGGCACGGTGCTGGCCCTCTCGCCGCTGACCGAGAAGGACCGGCGCGACCTCGCCTTCGGGCTCGCGCTCGGCGTCGACTGGGTCGCGCTCTCCTTCGTCCAGACGCCCTCCGACGTGATGGAGGCGCGCGGGCTGATCGCCGGCCGGGCCGGGCTCGTCGCCAAGATCGAGAAGCCGTCGGCGCTCGATCACATCGACGACATCATCCGGATCGCCGACGGCATCATGGTGGCCCGCGGCGATCTCGGCGTCGAGTTGCCGCCCGAGGACGTGCCCGGGCGCCAGAAGGAGCTGGTGCGCGCCTGCCGCCGGGCGGTGAAGCCGGTGATCGTGGCGACCCAGATGCTCGAATCGATGGTCGCGGCGCCCTCGCCCACCCGGGCCGAGGCGTCCGACGTCGCGACCGCGGTCTATGACGGCGCCGACGCGGTGATGCTCTCGGCCGAATCGGCGGCGGGCCGGTACCCGGTCGAGGCCGTCTCGATGATGGACCGGATCATCCGCCGCACCGAGCAGCACCGGCTCTACCGCTCGCTCGTCCGGGCGAGCGAGCCGGAGGTCGAGGACAGCCCGCCCCACGCCGTGGCCGCCGCCGCCGCGACCCTCGCCGACGCGATCGAGGCCGCGGCGATCGTCGCCTTCACGTCGAGCGGCACCACCGCCGCCCGGATCGCCCGCAAGCGCCCGAACGTGCCGATCCTGGCCGCGACCTCGGATGCCGCGGTGTCGCGCCGCCTCAGCCTGTACTGGGGGGCCCATTCGGTGCTCGGCCCGGAGATCGAATCCTACGAGGCGATGGTCGACCGCGCCGCCGAGGTCGCCGAGCAGGAGGGGTTCGCGACGGCGCCGGACCTGGTGGTGGCGGTGGCCGGCATCCCGTTCGGCCGGCCAGGCACCACCAACAACCTGCGGGTGGTGGAGCTGGGACGCAAGTCGAGCGGGGTGTAGACTTCCGTCTCCTCTCGACGACATCAAGACTCTCTGCGTCGTCCCGGGGCCGCGCAGCGGAACCCGGGATCGATGAGCACGGCTATGCAGGATCGCGCGGCACGCGCACCGCTTCGTCTTGCGGCGCCCGAGTGTCGGAAGTCCGGGCTCCGCTGCGCGGCCCCGGACCGACCAGGAGGGCGACAGACCCTGTTGCTCGCGCCGGGCGATGTCCCGTCCCGCGCGGCGAACCGGTCCACCTCCAACGCCTTCACCCAAGGTCCAGACGACTTCTGATTGTAGCGGGCCGACGAGCCTGCTACGTTGCGGCATCCGAAGACCAGTCTCCGGGAGGGCCCGGTTCGTGCGCACCCTCGTCGCCATGATGACCCTGCTCGCTCTCGCTCAAGCCACCTTCGACCAGGGTGCCCTGGCCGCCGACGGCGACCGGGACGCGGCCCGGGCGGTGATCCTGCGTCAACAGGACGCCTTCCGGCACGATGACGCCGCCGCGGCCTATGCGGAGGCGGCGCCGGCCATCCGGTCGATCTTTCCCAGCGCCGAGACCTTCATCGGCATGGTGCGCCAGGGCTACGCCCCGGTCTACCGCAACCGCCGCTTCGAGTTCGGGACCGACGAGGCTCTGCCCGACGGCAGCCTCGCCCAGGGCGTGCGGATCCAGGATCAGGACGGGACCGACTGGGAGGCGCTCTATACCCTGGAACGCAGCGGCGACGGCGCGTGGCGCATCACCGGCTGCCGCCTGCGCAAGGCCCCGGGGGCGAGCGCCTGACCGTCTGCGCGTGATTTGCCCGCGCAGGGATCGGCTGACGAGGCTCGCGGATTCGTGTAGGGCCTCGCGCCAGCCTCAGGACAGATCACCGTGCTTCATGTCTCGACCCGCGGCCAGGCCGCGCCGCTGACCTTCACCGACGCCCTCCTGGCGGGGCTCGCCCGCGACGGCGGCCTCTACCTCCCGCAGAGCTGGCCCCGGCTCGCCCC
>NZ_VDDA01000039.1 GCF_006151805.1 Methylobacterium terricola
CCGTGGAAGACGACCACGTGGATAGGCTGGATGTGCAAGCGCGGTAACGCGCTGAGCTGACCAGTACTAATCGCTCGATCGGCTTGATCGCTCTCATGATCCGTGTCCGGATCGACCAACACAACCACGACACGATGAAGACACATACACATATGCTTGCCGGACGAACGTGCTTGGCCGGTCTGGTGGTCTGAGCGGGGTGATCTGAACCCGATCCCATCTCGAACTCGGCCGTTAACCGCCCCAGCGCCTATGGTACTGTGTCTCAAGACACGGGAGAGTCGGTCACCGCCAGACCTGCCAAGCACGTCACGTTCCCTCATCACGATCTCAACACGCAAGCCCGCCAGGATCATCCCTGGCGGGCTTCGTCGCGTTCAGGCCCCCTCGCCTCTCGGCGCTCCATCCTGGTGCGGGGCTCAGTCGATACCGTGGCCGCCCGGGTGTGCCCCTGAAGGACGATCAGCGGAAATCTAGAATTCGACGCCGAATCGGACACGCAGGTTGTGACGCGAGAACTGGGTCAGGTTGAACACCCTGTCCGAGAAATCCGGGTCACGATCGTGGCCGAACACCTGCGTCGAGTAGGCCAGGGTGAGAAAGCCCTTCTCCATGACGTGGTAGTGCAGCACCGGACCGACGAAGACGGCGTGACCCTCGAAGCGGTTCAGGAACGCCCCCTCATAGGCGCGCATGTACCGGACCTCCGGCCCCACGAAGAGGTCGCCCGCGATCTTCGCCATCACCGCGCCCGAGAGCGAGAGCGTCGAGGTCCGGTCGACTTCGCCGCTGCCCTTCAGCCGCGACACCTGAGGGTCGTAGATCAGGTTGAAGCCGGCCCAAAGCGTGTCCGGCACCAGCCGCATATCGGCGATGAGGCGGCTCTCGACGCTGTATACGTCTGCCCCCTGCCCCTCGACCGGGGTGATACGAGCGTATTGCGGTTCGGCCAGAACGGCCAGACTGAACGGTCGGTCCTCGGTGCGCTTGAAGAACTGGTACTTGAGCTCGACAGAACCGCCGTTGAAGGTCCCGAAGGCCTTGTTCGGGACGCCCGCGATGCCGCGGCTGTCGCGGGCATCAAACCGGAGGCCCGGCTCGATGCTGAAATTGTCCGTCGGGTCGTACTGGTAGCTGATGAGGGGCTGCGCGGCACCGTAGCCCGACCGGCCAGGCCCATCCCGGCGCTTGCTGAAGCGGCCGATGCTGTCGACCAGCACCTCCTGCTCGCCCTTCTTGCCGGTATCGGTGCCCTCGGTAAATCCGAACAGGTTCTCGGTGTCGACCTTGTCGGGCTTGTCGCCCTTCCCGCCCCCCTGCGCTTCGCGTGCGCTGCTCCCAGTCTGGGTCTCACCGGCCTGAGCGGGCACGGCGACGGCGAACGGGTCGGTGGCACCAACCACGATGAGGAGCGCCGCAAACCGGCGGGACGATGCGAGGGCGAGCGAGATGAGGGGCATGACCGGGCCTGGTACCGGTACCCTCTATATCGAGGATGCACGCCCCTGGTTGCGGCGGTTCGGCTACACCTTCCGCGTATCTCCGGCATGGGGCCATTCCGCCGGACCCGAGCGGAGGCCGCGGTGGAGGTGCAGGGCATTGCCCGGTGACGGGGCGGCCGGTCCGGTCAGGGGGCCGCGACGGCACGCTCCAGGCCGGCCAGGTGCTGGTCCGCGGCAGCGGTCGCATCGCGCTCGATGGCCCGGTAACATGCGATCAGGCGGGCACCGAACGGCGTGACGTGGGCTCCCCCACCGCTGCGCCCCCCGACCTGCCCCTCGACGACAGGCTCCGCGAAGGATCGGTTGAGCTCGTCGACCAGCACCCAGGCGCGGCGGTACGACATCCCGAGCACCCGTCCGGCGGCCGAGATCGAGCCGTGCTCGGCGATGGCCTCGAGGAGACGGATCTTGCCGGGACCGACCCGGATCTCGGGGGCAAGGTCGATGCGGATGCTGAGCGAGACCATGGCGGGGCCCGAGGCGGGACGGTCTTGAGCGAAGGAACGGCGTTCCGATCCGGCCCTTATAGCGGTCGGATCGGTCCGCGTCGCTCGAGGACCGGCAACCGCCTCCGCTCAGCTGCGTACCGGGAAGACGCGCGGCGACAAGTCCTCGAGGCTGCGGCCGGCCCAGTCGCGCCCGGGAGCGCCGGCGATGACCTCGGCCTGGCCGCGCCGCAGCATCGCGATGTCCTCGGCGATGTCGAAGGTCGTCACCGTGCCGTCGCGCACGACTTGCACGCCGTCGACGTAGACGTCGCGCACGGCCCGGTCGTTGGCCGAGTAGATCAGGCTGCGCAGCGGCTCGTAATCGGGCTGCATGTACGGATTGCCCATGTCGATCACGGCGAAATCGGCCTTGCAACCCGGCGCCAGCCGGCCGAGGTCCGGCCGCCGGATCAGGTCGGCACCGCCGCTCGTCGCGGCCGTGAAGGCCTGGGCGGTGGTCGCGGCGGTGTAGCTGCCGGCGCGGATGCGGCCGGCGTAGCAGGCCATGCGCAGCTCATCGAGCATGTTGTGCGGGAAGGTGTCGGTGCCGATCCCGCAGGGGATGCCGGCCTCCATGTAGCGGCCGAGCGAGTTCAGCGCGATGCCGCGGCGCGCGAACACCACCGGGCAATGCGCGACGCCGGCGCCGCTGTCCCGCAGCCGCTCGAAGTCGTTGGCGTGCGGGAAGTGCAGCCAGGGATGGTCGTTGAGGAAGATGCCGTGGCCGATGACGAGGTCGGGCCCCAGCGCGCCGATCTTGTCGAGCCAGCCGATCGGCGTCTCGCCGGTGCGGCGCAGGATCTCCTGGAATTCGACGATGCTCTGGGCGGCGTGGATCTGGATCGGCTGGCCGCGGTCGCGGGCGGCGGCGAGCGCCTCGAGGATCTGGCCCTCCGTCACCGTGTCGATCTGGGCCGGGCAGAGCAGGCCGGAGATGCGGCCGCTCGGGTGGCGGCCGGCCTCGTCCATCAGGTCGATCGCCTCGCGCAGCAGGCGGTCGCCGCGGGCCGGGTCGAGGTCGTACTCGACCGAATGGCCGTTGGTGGTCTTCCATGGGCCCGAGCGGAACATCGCCCAGAGCACCGCCCGGATCCCGGTCTCGGCGTAATGCTCCGGCCAGTCGGGGGTCGGCTGGCCGAGGTCGCAGATCGTCGTGACGCCGCTCTTCAAGAGTTCCGAGACCGCGACGCGCCTGGCGTGCCTGGCGTAGCCCGGGCCGATGTTGAAGACCGGCATGAACTCGTAGAGCGAGCTTTGCCCGAGCTTGGCGCTGCCGAGCTCCTCCAGCATGCCCTTCCAGCCCGGCTCGTGCCCGGGATGGGAGTGGATGTCGACGAAGCCGGGGATCAGCATCAGCCCGGCACCGTCGATCTCGCGCGCCACCGGGCCGTCATAGCCTTGGCCGACGAACGTGACGTCCTTGCCCGTGAAGGCGAGGTCGGCGTGGCGGAGGTAGACGTGGGAGCCGGCCTCGGCGTCCCAGGCGACGATCCAGTCGCAGTTCCGGTAGAGCGTGGCGCCGGTGGGTTCGGTCACGGTCCCCTCCCCTCGTGATGTCAGGCGACTTGCTTGTGTCAGGCGACTTGCATGTGTCACGCGACTTGGCCGCCGCGGTCGTAGACGACGGCGCCGCCGCGGATGGCCATGTCGCAGCGCGTGCCGGACAGGATCTCCTCGGGCGCGGCCGTGGTCATGTCGCGCGAGAACACCGCGATATCGGCGGCCAGCCCCGGCACGAGGCGGCCGCGATGCCCCTCGGCCTTGTTCACGAAGGCCCCGAGCGCCGTATAGGCGTGCAAGGCCTCGGGCAGCGACAGCCGCTCGGCCCCGCCGATCACGGTGCCGCGCGAGGTCTTGCGGGTCACCATCGTGAACAGGTTCGGGAACGGGTCGATGTCGCAGACCGGCGCGTCGCTGGAGGCCGCCGCGGCAAGGCCGCTTTCGAGCCAGGTCTTCATCGGGTAGGAGGCGGCGGCCCGCGCCTCGCCCAGCACCGAGACGTAGAGGTCGCCGAAATCGTAGATGAAGACCGGCTGCGGCACCGGCTCGACGCCGAGCCGCACCATGCGGTCGATCTGCGCCGGGCTGTTGAAGCCGCAATGCTCGATGCGGTGGCGCCGCGCCGGATCGGGCATCGCCGTCAGGGCCTTCTCAAAGGCATTCAACGTCTGCTCGATCGCCGCGTCGCCGATCGCGTGCACGGCGAGCTGGTAGCCCTTGGCGTGATACTCCGCCACGAAGGTATCCATCTCCGGGTCGGTCAGGAGCGACAATCCGCGGGTCTCCGGCTCGCCGAGATAGGGCTGCGCCATGGCGGCGGTACGCCCGCCGGCGCTGCCGTCGGTGAAGATCTTGACCGGGCCGACGCGGAGCATGTCGTCGCCCGCGCCGGTGATCACGCCGTCCTCGAAGGCCTGCTCGACGATGCCGCCGGGCCCGCCGAGCAGGCACTGGTTCACCCGCACCGGCAGGCGCAGGCTTCGCTGGGCGTTGCGGTAGGCGGCGACCTCCCGATAGCCGGCCCGCATGCCGACCCCGGCATCCATGACGCTGGTGATGCCGTAGGACAGGCAGGCCTCGCCCGCCCGCTCGATCGCCGCCACCAGATCCGCGTCGGTCGGCGGCGGCAGCACGCGTTTGAGCCGGTCGCGGCCGGTCTCGGCGAGGAGCCCGGTCAGGCGGCCGTCCCGCTGCTCGATCGCGCCGCCCTGCGGCACCGGCGTCGCCTCGTCGATGCCGGCGAGCGCCAGCGCCCGCGAATTGGCGATCGTCACGTGCCCGCAGGCGCGCACCAGCGAGACCGGGTGGTCGGGCGCGACGGCATCGAGTTCCTCGCGCAAGGGGTGGCGCTTCACGTCGAGCTCGAACTGGTCGTAGCCGCGTGCCAGGATCCAGGAGCCCGGCGGCAGCGCCGTCGCCCGCTCGCGGATCTTAGCCAGGAGCGCGTCGAGGGTGCGGGCGGCGGCCGGCGTCGCGTCGATGTCGAGCATGCCGAGCCCGTAGGGCAGGAGATGCATGTGGGCGTCGTAGAGGCCCGGGGTGGCGAGCCGGCCGCGCAGGTCGATGACCCGCGTCCCCGGCCCGATCAGCGCTGCGAGGTCGGCGGACGAGCCGGTCGCCAGAACCGTGCCGGCCCAGAGCGCGACGGCCTCCGCCATGCCCTCCTTGAGGCCGCAGAAGACGCGGCCGTTGGTCAGGATCGTGTCGGCTTTCGGGAGCAACGCCATGGATCTCTCCGCTCGCTGTCGTCATCAGGCCGCCGTGGTCGCGGTCATGGCGGCCCGCTTCCGCTCGTAGAGCGCCAGCCGGGCCTGGAGCCGCGCATGGCGCTCGCCCGCACCGAGGCGGGTGAAGGCCGGGACCGTCTCGGCGAAGTGGCAGGCCGCCGCGTGGCCGGGTCCGAGCGTCCGCAGGGCCGGCGCCTCCTCGCGGCAGCGCGCCTGCGCGACGATGCAGCGGGTGTGGAAGCGGCAGCCGGCGGGCGGCTTCATCGGGCTCGGCACGTCGCCGCCGAGCGCCGGCCGTGCGGGGCGGCGGGCGGGATCGGGCACCGGCGCGGCGGCGAGCAGCGCCTGCGTGTAGGGATGGCGCGGGGCGGCGTAGAGCGCACCCACCGGGGCGGTCTCGACGACCTCGCCGAGATACATCACGGCCACCCGGTCGGCCATGTGCCTCACCACCGCCAGCCCATGCGAGATGAACAGGTAGGCGAGGCCGAACTCCGCCTGCAGGTCCTTGAGCAGGTTCACCACCTGCGCCTGGATCGAGACGTCGAGGGCCGAGACCGGCTCGTCGCAGACGATCAGCCGGGGCTTGAGCGCGAGCGCCCGGGCGATGCCGATGCGCTGGCGCTGCCCGCCGGAGAATTCGTGCGGGAAGCGGTCGGCGTGGTAGCGCGCCAGCCCGACGAGATCGAGCAGCTCGCGCACCCGGGCCGCCCGGGAGGCGGCATCGCCGAGGCCGTGGACCAGCATCGGCTCGGCCAGGATCTCCTCGACGCTCATGCGCGGGTTGAGGCTGGCGAACGGGTCCTGGAAGATCACCTGCATCTGCCGGCGCAGGGGCTTCAACGCGGCCCGCCCGTCATGGGTGACGTCGCGGCCGTCGAAGCGGATCGTGCCGGCGCTCGGCGCGATCAGCCGGAGCGCCAGCCGCGCGAGGGTGGACTTGCCGCAGCCGCTCTCGCCCACCACCGCCAGCGTCTCGCCGGCCGCGATGGAGAGCGACACGCCGTCGACCGCCCGCACCGCGCCGACCTGCCGGCGCAGGATCAGGCCCTCGTGCACCGGGTAGTGCTTGCGGACGCCGTCGAGTTCGAGGAGCGGCCCCGTCATGCCTGCGTCTCCACGGGCGCCTTCCAGCAGGCGACGGCGTGGCCGGGCGCGATCTCGGCGGTGGGCGGGTAGGCCGCGCGGCATTCCTCCCCGGCGAAGGGACAGCGCGGGCCGAACCGGCACCCCGCCGGCAGCGCGAAGGGCGGCGGCACGGTGCCGCCGATCACGACGAGCCGGTCGCGCTCGTCCTCCATCCGCGGCATCGCGCCCATCAGGCCGATCGTGTAGGGGTGCTGGGGATCGTCGAAGATCGCCGCGACCGGGGCGCGCTCGACGATACGGCCGGCATACATCACCGCCACCTCGTCGGCGACCTGGGCGACCACGCCGAGATCGTGGGTGATCAGGATGATCGCCATGCCGGTCTCGGCCTGCAGCTCGCGCAGCAGGTCGAGGATCTGCGCCTGGATCGTCACGTCGAGGGCCGTCGTCGGCTCGTCGGCGATGAGGAGCGCCGGGCGGCAGGCGAGCGCCATGGCGAGCATCACGCGCTGGCGCATGCCGCCGGAGAGCTGGTGCGGATACTCGTCGAAGCGCCGCTCGGGCGCCGGGATGCGCACCTGCCGCAACGCCGCGATCGCCTTCTCCTTGAGCGCCCGGGCGGGCAGCGTCTCGTGCTCCCTCAAGGCCTCGACGATCTGATACCCGATCGTGTGGACCGGGTTCAGGCTCGTCATCGGCTCCTGGAAGATCATGGCGATGCGCCGGCCGCGCAAGGACCGCATCGCGGCCGGCGCCAGCCCGACGAGCTCGCGCCCCTCGAGCCGGATCGAGCCGCCGGTCACCCGGCCGGGCGCGGGCACCAGCCCCATCAGGGAGAGCGACAGCATGCTCTTGCCGCAGCCGCTCTCGCCGACGATGCCGAGGGTGCGCCCCGGCGCCACCGCGAGCGAGACGCCGTCCACCGGACGGATCGGGCCGCGCGGCGTCGCGAAGGTCGTGGCGAGGTCGCGCACCTCGAGGATCGGCTCCGGCGCGGCGGCGCCGCGCGGGGCGGTCGCCGGGTGGTCGGGTTGCAGGATCGGGCGGGCGGCGGCGAGGGGCACGGCCACGCCCCTACCGCTTCAGGCTGAGGTCGAGGCCCTTGTAGAGGCCCGCGCCGTAGAGCCCGTGCGGCCGCACGCCCTCGACGCGGTCCCCCGACACGACCCAGAGCTGCCGCGTCACGAGCGGAATCCAGACGTTGGCGGCGGTGAGGAGCCGCTGCACCTCGGCGGTCGCCTGCGTGCGTTTGGCGGGATCGACCGCGGTCGCGGCGGCGTCGATGAGCCGGTCGGTCGTCTCGTCCTTCCAGTTCATCCGGTTCGGCGTCGGCGCCTGCGTGCTCTTGAAGTAGAGGCTGAGCGCCTCGGTCGCGGTCCCGTACGGGTAGGACAGCATGAAGGCGTCGAATTCCTGCGTCGCCAGCTTGCCCCAGGCGACGGTCGCGTCCCAGAGCTGGATCCGCATGTCGATGCCGACCTTGCGCAGGTCCCCCTGCATCGCCTCGGCGATGCGCGGGTTCTGGTCGTCGCGGATGCCGTAGACCAGGACACTGGCCTTCTGGCCGTCCTTCACCCGGATGCCGTCCGGCCCGGGCGCCCAGCCGGCCTCGTCCAGCACCTTGGCGGCGCCCGCCGGGTCGAGGGGCGGCATCATCGCGGCCGCCTTGGCGTCGTAGTCGAGCACGGTTGGGCTGAGCAGCGAGTGCAGCGGCGTGCCGTGGCCGAAATAGACCGCCTTGGCGATCGCGTCCCGGTTGACCGCCATGCCGGCGGCGCGCCGGATCGCCGGATCGCTCGAGACCGGCTTGTTGACCCGGAAGGCGAAGAAGACGTCGTAGATGTAGTTCTTCTGCTGCTGCACCTTGAGGCCCGGCACCCGCTGCATCGTGTCGATCGAGAACAGCGGCGGGTAATAGGTGATGTCGGCCTGGCGCGCCTGCATGGCGGCCATCAGGGTATTGGCCTCGGGCACGACCTTCCAGACGATCTGGTCGATCTCCGGCTTCGGATTCCTGTAGATCGGCGGGCCCCAGGTGTAATGGGGGTTCTTCTTCAGGACGAGGTCCTGGCGCGGCGTCCAGCTGACCCAGCAATACGGCCCGGTGGCGTTGAAGCCCTGGACGCCGAAATTCTGGCCCAGCGTCTCGACGGCCGCCTTGTCGACGATCGAGCCGAAGGATTGCGTGAGCTGGTACAGGAGGTCGCTGAACGGCTCCTGCAGCTCGTAGACGACGGTGTGGTCGTCGGTGGCGCGGATATCCTTCACCTTGCCGGCGCGGTTGGCCACCGGCGAGCGGGTGGCCGGATCGATCCAGCGCTTGAGCGAGTAGACCACGTCCTCGGCGGTCATCGGCCGGCCGTCGCAGAACTTCACGTCCTGGCGCAGGTCGAAGGTGTAGGTCTTGCCGTCCTGGGATTCGGTCCAGGACTTGGCGAGCAGCGGCTTCACCGTCTTCATGTCGAAGTCGAGGCTGACCAGCGTGTCGGCCAGCATGAACACGACCTCGGAGGCCGAGGTCGCGGTCGAGCGGACCGGATCGTAGCGGTCGGCATCGATGACCCGCAGGATGGTGAGCGGCGCCTTGGTCTGGGCAACGGCTGGGACGAGGCCGAGGAGCGACAATCCGGCCGCCGTCGCAGCCGTCACGAACGTCTTCATCGATCGAAAATCCTCTCGCATCGTCAGCGGCGCAGGCGGGGGTCGAGGGCATCGCGCAGGCCGTCGCCGAGCATCGTGAAGGCGAGCACGGTGACGAAGATCAGCAGGCTCGGCAGGACCGAGACGTGGGGCGCGAAGAACAGGAAGTTGCGTCCGTCCGACGCCATGGCGCCGAGCTCGGCCGTC
The DNA here is from genome assembly GCF_006151805.1 of Methylobacterium terricola. Taxonomy (GTDB): domain Bacteria; phylum Pseudomonadota; class Alphaproteobacteria; order Rhizobiales; family Beijerinckiaceae; genus Methylobacterium; species Methylobacterium terricola. The sequence continues at coordinate 9,154 of NZ_VDDA01000039.1, forward strand.
GGCGGCTGCGCGCCGAGCCCGATGAAGGACAGGAGCGAGCCGAGCAGGATCACCTGGCCGAAGCGCAAGGTGACGAAGACGAAGATCGGCGACAGGCAGTTGAGCAGGACGTACTTCGTCAGGATGCGGCCGTCGCCCATGCCGAGGGCGCGGGCGGCCTCGATGTAGTCCTGCTGCAGCACCACCAGCGCCGCGCCGCGCACCACCCGCGCCATCAGCGGGACGGTGGCGATCGAGAGCGCGAGCAGCACCGCCGTGAGGCCCGGCCCGACGATCGCGGTCAGCGCCAGGCCGAACAGGATCGCCGGGAACGACAGCAGCACGTCCATCAGGCGCATCAGGAGCCCGGAGACGCGCGGGTAATAGGCCGCCGCGAACCCGACGAGCCCGCCGAGGCCGCAGCCGATGACGACGGCCACGCCGCTCATCGCCAGCGTCGTCCTGAGGCCGAACAGCAGGCGGGTGACCATGTCGCGCCCCTGCCCGTCGGTGCCGAGCAGCGCCCCGTCGCCCGGGGCCTTGAGGGTGTTGGCGAGGTCGCCCGCGTAAGGATCGGCCGGCGCGAGCCACGGCGCCAGCAGGGCCGCCAGCACCAGCAGCGCGACGACGACCAGAGCCACGGCGCTGACCGGCTCGCGCATGAGGACGCGCAGGATCGAGGGACGGGCCGCGACCGCGAAACCGGCATGCGGCGTCGCCTCGGGCGTGAGCGCGACGGCCTCGCTCATCGGGCCTCCCGGGTGCGGGGGTCGAGGAACGCGTAGAGCACGTCGACGACCAGGTTGATCAGGATGAAGCCGGCCGACAGGACGATGATGGTGCCCTGGGCCATCGGCGCGTCGCTCGACAGGATCGCCCCGACGGCGAGCCGGCCGATGCCCGGCCAGCTGAAGATCGTTTCGACCACCACCGCGCCGCCGAGCAGGAACCCGATCTGCAGCCCGATCAGGGTGACGACCGGGATCAGGGCGTTGCGCAGGGCGTGCCGGAGCACGACGGCGCGCTCGCTCAGCCCCTTCGCCCGGGCGGTGCGGACGTGGTCGGCCCCGAGCGCGTCGAGGACGGAGCTGCGCGTCATGCGGGCGACCGGCCCGACGAAGACGCCGCCCAGCGTCACCGCCGGCAGGATCACGCCCTGAATTCCCTCGAGCGTCCAGAGCGGCCCGGTGCGGCCGGTGAAGGGCAGGAGCTGCCAGTGGAAGCCGAAGAGCCAGACGAGGCCGAGCCCGAGCAGGAAGACCGGCACCGAGACGCCGGCCACCGAGGCCGCCAGGATCAACCGGTCGGGCCAGCGGCCGCGCCAGTAGGCGCCGACCGTGCCGAGCAGGATGCCGAGCGGCGCCGACCAGATCAGCGAGGCCAGCATCAGTTCGAGCGTCGGCCCGATCGTGTTCCCGAGTTCGTCGATCACCGGCATGTTGTTGATGATCGAGACGCCGAGGTCGCCGCGCAGCAGGCGGCCGAGATAGAGCGGGAACTGGATCCAGAGCGGCCGGTCGAGGCCGAGATCGCGCCGGATCGCCTCGATGACGTCCTGCGTCGCCGTCGGACCGGCCCGGACCACGGCCGGGTCGTTGGGCACGACCTGCATCAGGAGGAAGCCGACCAGCAGCACGCCGAGCAGGACCGGGACGGCGAGGAGCAGCCGCTGGAGAACCTGGCGGAGCATCGGCGCCTAGAGCCGCGCCGCCGAGAGCCGCCGGCCGCCCTGGGGCAACCCGGTCGCGGTCCTGGACCGGCCCGGTTTCGCCTCGTGCCTGAGAGCTAACAAGTGGAGCCTCCCGCTGTCCATCGATCTCTGCAACGACCCTGCAAGGTGCGGGCCAGATGAGAAACGATCATCCGGGCCTCGCGGCGTTCGTCGCCTGGATCGTTCCATCCGCTTGGCCACCCGATACGGTGAAGGAACCATCATGATTTGACGCGCGTCAGTGGCTGATCGACGGCGCTCGTCAGACCGCGACCGCCCCGCGCTCCCGCACGTCGCCGACGACGCGGGCGCGGACGCGGCGGGCGCCGCCGGGCAGGTAGGCGATCGGGATGTCCTCGACCTCGATGACCTTCAGGCTGGCGGGCTCGGCCCCGGCCTCGACCGCGCGGCGCTCGGCCATCGCCTGCGCCTCGGCGAGCGCCGCGTCGCGGGAGAGATCGGCGAAGATCTGGTCGACCTCGCCGGAGATCTGCGCCATCGCGGCGCCGAGCGCGTTCGCCACGCCGGCATGGGCGACGCGCACGACCTCGCTCACGCCCTCGAGCCGGTCCGGGATCAGGAAGGCGCCGCCGCCGACCGCGACGAGCTCGGTCGCGGTCCCGGAGGTCTTCATCCGGTCGACCCCCTCCTCGACCGTCCCGGCGATCCGCGCCAGCATGGCGGCGACGAAGGCCGGATCGAGGTGCCGGACGCGGTCGCGGTCGCCGATCTCGACCCGGCCCGCCGCCACCGCGATGTCGGTCGCCGTCAGCGTGTCGCCGCCGAAGACCAGGGCCTTCTCGGTGATGCGGTAGCCGACCGAGCGCGGCCCGATCGCGCCGGTCGCGGGATCGATGATCGTGCCGCCGCCGAGCGCCATCGGCAGCAGGTCGGGCATGCGGAACAGCGTCCGCACCCCGCCGATCGACACGACGTTGTTGGCCTCGCGCGGGAAACCGTGGACGAGGGAGCCGACATCGCTCGTCGTGCCGCCGACATCGACCACCATCGCGCCGTCGCGCCCCGACAGGAAGGCGGCGCCGCGCATCGAGTTGGTGGGGCCCGAGGCGAAGGAATGGACAGGATTGGCCGCCGCCAGAGCGGCCAGCACGACGGTGCCGTCGTTCTGGGTCAGGAAGAACGGCGCGGCGATGCCGGAGGCGGCGAGCGCCTCCTCGAAGGCGGCCACCGTCCGAAGTCCCAGGGATTGCAGCGCGGCGTTGAGCAGCGTGACGTTCTCGCGCTCCAGGAGCCCGATGCGGCCGAGGGTGTGCGAGAGCGTGATCCGCGCCCCCGGGATCACGGCGCGGACGAGATCCGCCGCCTCCTCCTCGCAGGCCGCGGTCAGCGGCGAGAACAGGGCGGTGATGCCGACCGAGGTGATGCCGGCGTCGCGGATGCGTGAGGCCGCGTCCCGGATCGCCGCGCGGTCGAGGGGGACGAGTTCGCGCCCGTCATATTCGTGCCCGCCCGCCACCATGACCGACAGCGGATCGACCGCCGCGCGCAGGTCGTCCGGCCAGTCGACGGTCGGCGGCAGCGAGCGGGCCGCCGGGAGCGCGATGCGGATCGCCGCGACGCGCTCCAGCCGGGCGCGCTCCACCACCGCGTTGGTGAAATGCGTCGTGCCGATCATCACGGCGTCGATGCCCTCGAGCGGTGCCGCGGCCCCGAGGTCGCGGATGGCCTGGCGCACGCCCGCCATCACGTCGGCGGTGGTGGGCGTCTTGACGGAGCCGAGGACCCGCGTGCCGTCGATCAGCACGGCATCCGTGTTGGTGCCGCCGACGTCGATGCCGATGCGCTTCATGAGGAGAAGACCGAGGTGAAGTCGAGGTCGTAGCCGAAGGCCCGCGGGCCGACATGGGCGAGGCCCTTCGGCGACAGGAGGATGTCTGGCGCCGGCAGCGCCACCACCGTCACCCGCTGGCCGTAGCGGGCGGTCTCGGTGCCGATCGCCTCGCCCGAGACCGTGTCGAGGACGCAGATCAGGTCCGGCGTCATCACCACCGGCGCGCCGTCGCGGAAGCCCACCGCCCACTCGTTCTGGAAGGCCAGCTCCATCCGGCTGCCGGCATCGTCGCCGAGCCCGTCGATGCGGGCCGACCCGCGCAGGAAGCCGCCGGTCGCGGTGCGGTCGATGTCGCCGATCTTGCCGCGAAACAGCACCTTGCCGCCCTCATGCGCCACCACCGCCGCCACCGGGTCGGCATGGGCGGCCCGCGCCTCCAGCACCGCGCGGCCGAGGCCGGTGGCCTTGGTGACGGTGTCGAGGATCCCCCATTCCTTGACCTCGCGCCCGGTGCGCGGCGCCTTGCAGGTGGCGGCGGTCGAGCCGACCTCGGTGCAGGCCCTGCGGGAGATCCGCTCCATCCAGGTCCAGGACGCGGCGCGGGCCACCACCACCTCGTTGTCGCGGCAATCGACCAGGGTCAGCGGGTACATCTTGAGGTCGCCGATGGCGAAGCTCGTCATCTGCGCCTCCGGATAGGCGCGCCCCATCGCGTCCGCATCGACCACCGGGATGTCGAGATGGGCCGCCGCCAGGAACGGCGAGAGGGCGTTGCCGCCGCCGATCTCGACGCTCATCACGGCGCGGAAGCGCCGGCCGGTGACCTCCTCCATCAGCCGGACGGCGCGGGCGAGATGCGCCGGATCGACGAGCCGCTCCTGGCCGACCAGCGGCGCGCCCATCTTCGACACCACCGCGACGGGGTCGTCGTCGTCGAGCGCCCGCGGGTCGATCAGCCGGCAGCGCTTGCCCTCGGCATAGAGGGTCTTGAGGTTGAGCTCCGCCAGGTACGGGCTGCCGCCGCCGCCGGTGCCGAGGATCCAGGCGCCGATGCCGAGGGGCGCGATCTCCTCGGGCGCGAAGTCGCGGATCTCGGATGGGCCGCTCGTGAATTGGCCGATCATGGCCCCTCCTCACTGGATGGCCGCGAGGGTAAGGTCGGCGGCGGGCCCCGCCTATCAGGAGAGGCCCCTACCCGGGATCAGGCGGGAGCGGGGTGTTCGTGGCGGGTCGCCTCAAGCGTGTCGTGTTCATCGAGGCCGGCCAGAGCCCGCGCGACGACATCGTCCCGGAGATCCTGCTCCAGCTGAACGGCCCGGTCGAGCCGGTCGAGCGCGGCGCCCTCGACGGGCTGTCGGCGGCCGAGATCGCCGCCCTGGAGCCCGATGCCGGCGAGGCCTCGCTGGTCACCCGGCTGCGCAGCGGCGCCGACGTGGTCGTGTCGAAGGCCGCCGTCGGCGAGCGCATGGCGGGCATCCTGGCCTCGTTGCGCCCGCGCGAGTTCGACCTCGTGGTGATCCTCTCGACCGGGCTCTTGCGCGACTTCGACAGCCCGACCCCGATGGTGAACGCCCAGCGGGCGATCGAATCCGGCATCCGGGCGCTGGCGGCGGAGGAGCAGCGCCTCGGCATCGTCCAGCCGATCGCCCGCCAGATCGAGGAGGTCCGGCTGCCGACGCTCGCCGGTTACCCGGTCACCATCACCCACGCGATGCCGGGCGACCGCGACGCGCTCGCCCGCGCCATCGTCGATCTCGGCGGCTGCGAGGTGATCGTGTTGAACTCCGTCGCCTTCGACGAGCGCGACCGCGCGATCGTGGCGCGAGCGACCGGCCGCCCGGTGGTACTCGCCCGCCGCATCGTCGCGGGCGCGATCCGCCTCCTCCTCGATCAGGGCGGCGAGCCGGCGGGCGACGCGCGGGCGGGACCGGCCGATTACGGCGAGCGCCTGTCCCGGCTGACGCCCCGCGAGCGGCAGGTGCTCTCCCTGATGGCCGAAGGCCTGACCTCGAAGGCGATCGGCCGCCAGCTCGCGATCAGCCCGAAGACCGTGGAGATCCATCGCTCCAAGGTGATGGGCAAGATGGAGGTGGGGTCGCTGGGGGCGCTGATCCGGCTGGTGATGGCGTCGGAGGCGCCGGATGCCTGAGCCGATGTCGCAAAGGGGTGCCGGTTTTGCGGCGAGAATCTGCGGCGGGACAACAGCCTCAGCGGACGACGCGTTGGCCTGCCGACGCGAGTCTGCGTGGAGTGACGGTGATCGAGTCGGCTGCCGAAGGCTGCGTTCGACGCCATCGGGCCTTCGGCGGCTGATGCTACGCTGGATAGCGATGTTCTATCCATGCTCGCGCATCTGTCCGGGCATCTCGGATCGCCGCTCGACCTGCAGCACCTGCGTCGATCCGGGGTGAATGTCCGCATCATCCAACAATGGCCTGCATGCCGAACCTCGCCGTATGTGCCGTAAGGGCATTCGACTTCAAAATGGTATAATATTTTTGTTTTTGGCCATAAACTTGCATATAAATATTCCAAATAACTCGATTATTATACAGACGGCAGGCATCCATTGACTGCATATCGTTCATGCTTGGCCTTTGCATGATTGTTAATATTATATTTAAAAAATTTTGACATTTTTATATTGTTATAGCAAAAACTTGGGGGCTGCAGAAAATGTCGGCAGTTGCAAAACCGTCCGAATATTTAAATAAATCACGAAGCATTCTCCTGAGTCTAAGATATTTAATAATTGGACCGATAATAATACTTTTTACTGCCTTTATGGTCACGGGAATATTCGCGATTGCCAGAATCAAGATGATGAGCGAGTCCGCCAAGCAGGCATCGCTTGAGACCACAGCGGTCTCCATTCTTGGCAAGATGAACGAGATGAGCCAAGAGCTGCGCGCGCTTGCGTCATTGGCTCACAATGCTCGCGATAGCCAAGAACGGTATAGCTACTTGGTTGAGATTCGGAAGGCGCAACTGGCCTTCTCGGGAGCGTGGACCGCCTATGCGCCCACTGTCGCCGGCCCGGAAGAGCAGCGGCTCGCCCATAACCTGAGACGGGCGTGGCAGCAATTTCTCGCGATCGAAAGCGAAGGGGCTGCTCTCGATCGGGCAGGTGAGCGGGAACTCGCCGATGCGGTGTTTGCCGGCCCGTTCCGCAAAAGTTCGCTGACCTTCCGGACAGCCGTCAACGACATCCTCGCCTACAGGCAGACACGAGCGTTCGAGCGAACCGCGACGACGGACGAGATCGGACAGACGTCTCGCATGGCCGTCACGGTGGCGCTGATCATCGCCGCGCTGATCACGCTGGCGATCAGCTGGCTGATCATCCACCGCGTCGCCTCGCCCATCGCCTCCATGACTCAGGTGATGAGGCGGCTTGCTGAAAATGAGTGCGATGTCGTGATTCCGAATCGGGGGCGCCGTGACGAGATCGGCGAGATGGCGGCCGCCGTTCAAGTCTTCAAGGACAACATCCTTCGCAATCTCGCGCTGGAGCAGGAGGCCGCTTTCGCGCGCGCGACGGCGGACGAGCAGCGCCAATCCTTGATGCGCGACATGGCAGACAGCTTCGAGAGCGCCGTGGGCGGAATCATCGGCAGGGTCTCATCCTCAGCCCAGGAACTGCAACTGACGGCACGAACCATGACGATGACGGCGAACCAGACCGCAGCCCAGTCGACGGGTGCCGCCTCCGCAGCCGAACAGGCTGCAACGAATGTCGGTGCCGTCGCCGCGGCGGCCGAGGAACTCGGCACGAGCGTGTCCGAGATCGCCCGCCAGGTCGCCGGCTCGGCGCACCTTGCGCAGGATGCTGTCGCCCAAGCCAGCCAGACCGCCGGACTCGTCCGGGAATTGTCGGAGGCCGTCTCCAGGATCGGCGACGTCACGGGGCTGATCTCGACCATCGCCAGCCAGACGAACCTGCTCGCGCTCAACGCCACGATCGAGGCCGCGCGCGCCGGAGCGGCTGGCCGCGGCTTTGCCGTCGTCGCGGCAGAGGTGAAGGAACTGGCGAGTCAGACCGCCCGGGCGACGGACGAAATCACCGTTCACATCCAACGCGTCCAGACCTCGACCGGGCAGGCTGTCTCGGCCATCGGCGGGATCGCAAGCCGCATCCACGAGATCAACGACGTGGCGGCGGTGATCGCCGCGGCGGTGCAGCAGCAGGGCGCGGCCACGCAGCACATCGTGCGCAACGTCGCCCATGCGGCCACCGGCACCGCTGAGGTGACCCTCAACGTCGCCAACGTCGTCGAAGCAGCCAAGGAAACGGGCGCAGCCGCTTCCCAGGTCCTGACGTCTGCCTCCGAACTCTCGCGTCAATCCGACAACCTGAGCAACGAGGTCGCCCAATTCCTCGGCACCGTTCGGGCCGCCTGAAACGCCGGCCCAGGCGTCGCATGCGACCGTTCGAGTTCGTCATCGTCCAAGATTCTCGCCCATCAGACAGGCTATCATCTCATGCCACGTCAACATCAGCCCTTGGTCCCGGCACGACCTGCGCTCCTTGGCAAAATCTCAGGCTATCTCAGCGCGCGATCGCGCGTGAACAGGACAGTCGTGACGGGGTGGCGTCTCCTCGTTCTGACTCTCGGCGCAAGCTCAGCCGTTCCTGTACAGCCAGCCCTGGCACAGTCGCTCGGCGTTGCCATGGTGTCGCCGGACGGCTTCTCCGAGTTACTGCGCGATAGCATGCGGGACTACGCGAACAGCCAGCCGGGCACCTCGATTCGATTCGAGTATGCCGAGAACGGTGCCGGAGCGAAGCAGATCGAGCAGGTCAAGGGCTTCATCGCCGCGAAGGTCGATGCCATCATCGTCCTTGCGGTCGATACATCGGCGACGACGACGATCACGCGAATGGCGCAGGAGGCCGACGTGCCCCTCGTCTACGTCAACAATGGCCCGCATGAAGATTGGTTCGCCGGCCGGGTCGCGCTGGTTCTTCCGAACGATTTCGTCGCCGGGCGATTGCAGATGACGAAGATGGGGCAGATCCTGAACGGCCGGGGCCGGATCGCCATCATCGGCGGGCCTGCCGGTCATTCGGCGTCGCAACTGCGCACGGCTGGCGTCAAGGAGGTGGCCGCCGACTTGCCCGGGATCAGCATCGTCGCTGAGGCTGCCGCCGATTGGGACCGCCGGAAGGCCGAGCAGGTTGTGTCAGGATGGCTGTCGCGGGGCGAGAAGATCGACGCAATTCTGGCAAACAACGACGAGATGGCGCTTGGCGCAGCCAACGCCCTCCAGGCGGCGAAGACTCCGCGAGAGCAGATCAAGATTGCCGGTGTGGATGCGACGCCCGATGGCCTGAAGGCCATGCTCCAGAAGCGCATTGTTTTGACCATACAACAAGATGCAAAAGCCGAGGGGCAATCTGCCATTAGCAATGCCCTCAAACTTATCAATAAAGAACACGTCCAACAATACGACTGGGTGGATTTCGATCTTGTGACCGATAAAAATATCTCTAAATTCATCGAACAATAATGTAATATTGTCATAATTTCCAGTTAACGACTGCGACCCTCTGCAACTGGGAGGGCAGGCAGTCATGGGGACAGGGCGCGATCGAGAGCGGCCTGTCCAATAAGGTGACATCGACAGAGAATCTATGCACATACGACGATGTGCGCGTCTGGACGGGTCGATCAGAGCCTGTTTGACTCGATCGGTCCGTCACTCCCATTCTCGACCTCATCCTGAGGTGCCAGTCCACCGGAGATCGACCGACCTCGAAGGAGATTCCCAGGGATCGCGAGACTTCCGGAGCCCTCCTTCAAGGTCAGACGATCTTCGATCGGCCAACACCTCACGATGAAATCATGGGTTGGAGACATAAGAATTCAAAGGCACTGATTTCATCCGTCAACCATGCTCCCAGAACGCTCGAACAGTGGCGCCGCAGAGGAGTGTTCTACGATTTCGCCGCATGCCCGAATGTTCACACCGCCCGCCCCCGTCGCAGGGCTTCACGAGGTCGAAGCCATCCGGTCCAGCCCCTGGATCACCCCCGTCTGCCTACTCCACAGGCAACCGCCCACATCGTCACCACGCCTCCACTAAGGGCCCTCCCCTATAGCGGCCCGGTCCGGCACGGGACTAGCCTTCACCGATCGACGGGGCGCGGGCGGGGGATCGGATGGGACGCACATACCGGCTCGCTTTCGTGACGATCGGGCAGTCGCCGCGAATCGACATGGTGCCGGAGATGCTGGCCGAGATCGGGTCTGCCGTCGAGGCGCGGGAATACGGCGTGCTCGACGACGCCTCCGACGCCGACATCGCCGCCCTGCATCCGACGGACGGCGAGGCCTCGTTCGCCAGCCGCCTGCGCGACGGGCGCGAGGCGGTCTTGTCGAAGGCTGGAATCGAGGAGCGCCTGTCCGGCCTGCTCAGCGAGATCGACCGTCACGGCCACGACGCGATCGTGCTCCTGTGCACGGGGACGCAGGTCGCGCCGCTGGCAAACACGCTGCTGATCGAATCCCAGCGCATCGTCGATGCGACCGTCGAGGCGCTGGCGGCCTCCTGCCCCAGGCTCGGGGTGATGGTGCCGCTCGCCCGCCAGGTCGCGGAGTTCCCGGCCCGGCACGTCTTTGCCGGCGCGCCGACAGTGGTGGCGGCCTCGCCCTATGCCGGCGATGCCATGGCCGAGCGCGCCGCCGCGCTCGCCGACCGCGACCTGATCGTCATGCACTGCATGGGCTACACCGAGGCGATGCGCCGCGAGGTCCGCGCCGCCGTCGCGGCGCCCGTGCTCCTGTCGCGCCGGATCGTCGCCGGCGCCGTCCGCCAGCTTCTCTGAAGGATCTTTGGCCCGATGCGCACACTCGGCTTCGGATTGCTCGCGGCGGCTCTGCTGGCGGGCGCCGCCCTCCCGGCTCACGCCTTCGAGCGCGTCGGCGACCGCAAGGTGATCGTGTTCGGCGGGCGCCAGCAGGTGCCGGTGCTCGATCCGCACGTGCGCTACGACTGGTCGACCCGCATGCTGCAGCAGGCGGTCTACGACGCCCTCGTCAAGTACGAGGGCAACCCGGCCGAGGTGAAGCCCTGGCTCGCCGAAAGGTGGGAGACCAGCCCCGACGGGCTGACCTGGACCTTCCACCTCACCGGCACGGCGAAGTTCCACACCGGCGACCCGGTCGACGCCGAGGCCGTGCGCTACTCCTTCGTGCGGGGCCTCAAGCTCAACAAGGGCGTCGCCTGGATGCTGAAGGACTTCCTCGCGCCGGAGGGCATCGAGGCGGTCGATGCGCGGACGGTGCGGTTCACCCTCAGGAAGCCCTACGCGGCGTTCCTGTCGTTCCTGCCGTGGTGGTACGTCGTCGACCCCAAGCAGGTCGAGGCGCACGCCGTCGACGGCGACGACGGCCAGAAATGGCTGACCGACCACGAGGCCGGCTCCGGCCCGTTCACGATCAAGCGCTGGGAGCCGAACGTGCTCCACGAGCTCGCGGCGGTCCCCGATTACTGGCGGGGCTGGCCGCAGGGCGAGGCGCACCGGCCGGCCGGGGTGATCTACCGGATCGTCCGCGAGCCGGCGGCCCAGAAGGCCTCGCTCATGCGCGGCGAATCCGACATCGTCGAGGGCCTGACCCCCGACGACTACGTCCAGGTCGCGCGCCAGAAGGGCGTGGCGATCGAGGACCATGCCGGCATGACGACCTTCGGCATCAAGATGAACACCAAGGTCGGGCCGACCGCCGATCCCAACCTGCGCAAGGCGATCGCCTACGCCCTCGATTACGACGGCCTGGTCCAGATCTACAACGGCGCGGCGAAGCTCCAGACGAGCGTGTTTCCCGCCGGCATGAAGGGCCAGATCGACGTGCCGGGCATGCCGCGGCGCGACCTCGCCAAGGCCAAGGAGTTCCTCGCGAAGTCGGCCTACCCGAACGGCGTCACGCTCGAGTATTATCACATCGCCGGGCTCGAGGAGGCGCGCCGGATCGGCCTCCTGCTCCTCGACAATCTCGCGGCGCTCAACATCAAGGTCGACCTGCGGCCCGAGCAATGGCCGACCATGGTGGCCAAGGGGTCGAAGGCCGAGACCTCGCCCAACCTGACCTCGGTCTTCGTGACGCCGATCTCGACCGATCCCGACGCCGTCGCCTACCAGTACCACCCGAAATCCTGGGGCCAGTACTTCGCGATGTCGTTCTACGACAATCCCGAGGTCGCCCGGCTGATCGACGAGGCGCGCTCGACCACCGACTGGGACAAGCGCGCCCCGCTCTACGCCGAGATCCAGACGCGGATCGTCGCCGACCAGCCGGAGGTGTTCGGCATGGTGCAGAACCGCCGCTGGGCCCGCCGCGACGTCCTGAAGGGCTTCACGTTCAGCCCGGTGCGGTTCACCGGCGAGGTCGACCTCTACCCGCTCTGGATCGACGCCAAGTAGCCGAGGGGAACGGCCGTGCTGCGCTTCGCCCTCGGCAAGGTCCTGACCGTCGCCGGCACGATGCTCGGCCTCGCCGTGCTGACGTTCCTCATCACCAACGTGGCGCCGGGCGATCCCGCCCGGCTCGTCGCCGGCCCCGAGGCGACCGCCGACATGGTCGAGACCATCCGCCGGGAATACGGCCTCGACAGGCCGCTGCCGGTGCAGCTCGGTCTCTACCTGCGCGACCTCGCGACGGGCGATCTCGGCCAATCGATCGTCACCACCCGGCCCGTCCTGTCCGAGATCGGGCGCTATTTCCCGGCGACGTTCGAACTGGTGCTCGTCGCGATGGCGATCGGCGTCGGGCTCGGGCTGCCGCTCGGCATCCTGTCGGCCCTGAAGCGCGACGGCGCCCTCGACCACCTCACCCGGATCCTGTCGATCTCCGGCGTCGCGCTGCCGGCCTTCTGGTTCGGCATCCTGCTCCAGCTGTATTTCGCGGTGCATCTCGAATGGCTGCCGGTCTCCGGCCGGCTGCCGCTCTCCGAGGTGCCGCCGGCCCCGATCACCGGCCTGATCCTGGTCGATTCGCTGCTGCGCGGGCAGTTCGAGACCTTCCGCGAGGCGTTTCTCCACATCCTCCTGCCGGCGATCGTCCTGTCGTTCCCGTGCCTTGCCGCGATCCTGCGGGTGAACCGGGCCGAGATGATCGAGGCCCTGCAGGCCGACCACGTCGTGGCTGCCCGCGCCCACGGCCTCGCGCCGTTCCGCATCGTGGCGGTCTATGCGCTCCGCAACGCGCTCCTGCCGACGCTGGCGATGATCGGCCTGCGCTTCGGCTGGATGCTCGGCTCGACCGTGCTGGTCGAGACGGTGTTCGACTGGCCCGGCATCGGGCTCTACGCGGTGTCCTCGGCGCTGGCCTCGGACTTCAAGCCGGTCGTCGGGGTGACGCTGGCGATCGGCCTGTGCTTCATGACCGTCAACATGCTCATCGACCTCGCCTATGCGTGGATCGACCCGCGCCTGAGGGCGGCGTGATGGCGCCGCCCGACCTCGCCCCGGCTTTGGCGGAGGCGCCGCCCTCGTTCCGGGTGCGCCACGCCAGCACGATCCGGCAGTGGCGGCTCTACGCGCATCTCTTCCGCCGCTCGTTCTCGTCGATGCTGGGGCTGGCGCTCGTCGTGCTGTTCCTGGTGCTGGCCGCCTTCGGCCCCTGGCTCGCCCCCTATCCGGGCGACACCGCCGGCGCGGTGAAGCTGTCGCAGCGGCTGCTGCCGCCCTCGCTCGCCCATCCCTTCGGCACCGACGAGATGGGCGCCGACCTCCTGTCCCGGGTCATCGTCGGCACCCGCATCTCGCTCTGGATCGGGCTCATCATCACCGGGGTGGGGGCCGGGATCGGCGTGCCGCTCGGCATCGTCGCCGGCTACACGCGCAGCCGCCTCCTGCGCGGCGCGATCATGCGGCTCACCGACCTGTTCCTCGCCGTGCCGGGCCTGGCGCTCGCGCTCGCGATCGTGGCGGCCTTGGGGCCGGGCATCGCCAACTGCATCGCGGCGCTCGCTCTCGTCTGGTGGCCGGGCTACGTCCGCCTCGTCGCGGCCAAGACCCTGTCGGTGAAGGAGGAACTCTTCGTCGAGGCGAGCCGGGCGGCGGGCGCCCGCACGCCCTGGATCCTGTGGCACCACATCCTGCCGAACTGCCTGTCGCCGATCATCGTCAAGCTGTCGATGGATATGGGCCTCGCGGTGCTGGCGGCGGCGAGCCTCGGCTTCATCGGGCTCGGCGCCAAGCCGCCGGACCCGGAATGGGGCGCGATGATCTCGGTCGCCCGCTCCTACATGCCCGACTGGTGGTGGTACTCGGCCTGTCCCGGCCTCGCGATCTTCCTCACCGTGCTCGGCTTCAACCTGCTCGGCGACGGCCTGCGCGACATCCTCGATCCCAAGAGCGCCGGACGATGAGGAGTGCCGGACGATGAGCGCGCTGCTCGCGATCGAGGATTACCATCTGGCGATCCCGACCTTCGACGGGCCGGCGCGGGTGCTGAACGGCATCGACCTCGCGCTCGAGGAGGGCGAGACACTCGGCATCGTCGGTGAATCCGGCTGCGGCAAGACCGTGCTCGCCCGCACCATCCTGGGGATCGGCCCCGACCGGGCGGAGCGCAAGCAGGGGCGCATCCTGTTCGAGGGGCGCGACGTCGCGGATCTGAGCGCGCGCGACTGGCGGGGCATCCGGGGCGTGAAGATCGCGATGATCTTCCAGGACCCGATGACCTACCTCAACCCGCTGTTCACGATCGGCCGGCAGCTCGGCGACGCGATCGCCGCCCATGCCAGGGCCGAGGGCCAAGCCCGTCCGGGCCGGGCCGCCCGCCGGGTTCGGGCCGCGACCCTGCTCGATCAGGTCGGCCTGCGCGAGCCGGAGCGGGTGCTCGATTACTATCCGCACCAGCTCTCGGGCGGCATGCGCCAGCGGGTGCTGATCGCGCTCGCCCTCTCGGGGAAACCGCGCCTGCTGATCGCCGACGAGCCGACGACCGCCCTCGACGTGACGGTGCAGGCGCAGGTGCTGCGCCTCCTGCGCGACCTCGTCGAGACCTTGGGCCTGACGGTCGTGATGATCAGCCACGATGTCGGGGCGATCGCCGCGCTGACCGGGCGCGTCGCCGTCATGTATGCCGGCAACGTCGTCGAGGAGGGCCCGACCGCCCGGGTGCTGGCGCGTCCGCTCCACCCCTACACGCAGGGCCTGCTCGCCGCCCTGCCGGAGATCGACGGCGCGATCCGGCGGCTCTCCGGCGTGCCCGGCACGATCCCGAGCCTGATCGATCCGCCGCCGGGCTGCCGCTTCCATCCGCGCTGCCCCCGCGCCACGGCATTGTGCGCCGCCGAGCGGCCGGCGATGCGCGGTGCCGATCCCGCCCACCGCGTCGCGTGCCACCATGCCGACCTCGCCTGAACCGATCCCGCTTCTGAGCGCCACCGGCCTCGTCAAGGTCTTCCACGCCGGCGGGCGCGCGGTGCGGGCGGTCGACGGCGTCGATCTCTCGCTCGCGGCCGGCGAGGTGCTGGGCGTCGTCGGCGAATCCGGCTCCGGCAAGTCGACGCTGGCCCGCCTCGTCCTGCGCCTGACCGAGCCGAGCGCCGGCCGGATCGCCTTCGACGGCCGGGACATCACCGCGCTCGACGGCGAGGCGATGCGCCGCCTGCGCCGCGACATGCAGATCGTGTTCCAGAACCCGCATTCCGCCCTCAACGGCCGGCGCACGGTCGGCGAGGCGGTGGCCGAGCCGTTACGGGTCCAAGGCGTCGCCCGCGGCGCGGCCCTCGACGCCCGGGTCGACCGGCTGCTCGACCAGGTCAGCCTGCCGCGCGCCTTCCGGCACCGCTACCCGCACGAGCTGTCGGGCGGCCAGAAGCAGCGCGTCTGCATCGCCCGCGCCCTGGCGCTGGAGCCGCGCTTCCTCGTCCTCGACGAGCCGACCTCGGCCCTCGACGTGTCGGTGCAGGCCCAGATCCTCGACGTCCTCGGCGAATTGCGGCGCGAGCTTTCGCTCACCTACCTGTTCATCTCCCACAACCTCGCCGTCGTGCGGTATCTCTGCGACCGCGTGATGGTGATGAGAGAGGGGCGGGTCGTCGAGCAGGGCCCGGTCGCCGCCCTCTTCGCCGCTCCGGCGGAGGCCTATACCCGCACCCTCCTCGACAGCGTGCCGCGCCTGCCGCGGCCGTGACGGCTCATACGACCTCCGATCGATCGCTTCGCAATGCGGATTCCGGCGTCGCTCGGGCGCCGCGCGCGGGCTCGTCAAACGCGCTCCGGACGCGATCATCCGGGGCGCGTCTCACGCCGGGCCATCCCGGCCCGCGATCGGCAGGCCCTCGTAGCGGGCCTTCAGCTGGAGGGCGAGGTAGCGCGAGAAGTGGCGCGACTGCTGCAGGTTGCCGCCGTGGAACCAGAGCCCTGCTTGCGCGGTCGGCGTCCACATGTTGCGCAGCTCGCCGTGCCAGGGGCCGGGATCCCGCGCCGTCCCCGAGCCGAGGCCCCAGCACGGGCCGACCCGGGCGGCCACCTCCGGCGAGATCAGCCGCGCCGCCCAGTCGGTCATCGGGCCGTAGCCGGTGGCGGACACGACGAGGTCGGCCGGCAGCACCGTCCCGTCGTCGAGCACCACGGCCTCCTCGGTCAGGTGACTCACGCCCCGGCCGCTCGCGAGCCGGATCTCCCCCGAGGCGATGAGCCCGGAGGCGCCGACATCGATGTAGTAGCCCGACGCCCGGCGCGGATACATCAGGCCGATGCCGGTCTCGTCCTCGCCGAAGGTCAGGAGGAAGCCGGCCTTCTCCAGGGCGGCGTAGAAGTCGGCATCGTCCTGGCGGATGCGCCGCATCACGGGCTCCAGCAGGCCGGGCAGCAGCGCGTAGGGGGTGGAGGCGGCGATGAGGTCCGCCCGGTCGGCGTCGATCCCGGCGGCGACCGCCTCCTCGGAATAGAGCGGGCGGCCGTGGCGCTGCAGGCTCTCGGCGCGCACCACCAGGGTGGGCGAGCGCTGCACCATCGTGACCGCGGCGCCGTGCTCCCACAGGTCGGCGGCGATGTCGTGGGCGGAGTTGTTCGCCCCCACCACGACGCAGCGTTTCCCCGCATAGGCCGCGCCGCCCGGGTGGCGGCTCGAATGGTGGTGGACGCCGCGGAAGCGCTCCGCCCCCGGATAGTCCGGCTCGTTCGGCACGCCCGACAGGCCGGTGGCGAGGACGAGGTGCCGGGGGCGCAGCGTCAGGGTTTCGCCACCGCGCTCGACCGTGACCGTCCAGTCGCCGCCCGCCTCGTCATAGCTGGCCGACCGGCAGGTGGTCGAACTCCAGAGGTCGAGTTCCATGATCGACGCGTAGGCTTCGAGCCAGTCGCCCATCTTGTCCTTGGGCGTATAGACCGGCCAATGCTCGGGGAACGGCAGGTACGGCATGTGGTCGTACCAGACCGGATCGTGCAGGCAGAGCGAGCGGTAGCGCCGCCGCCAGGCATCGCCCGGCCGCGCTGAGCTGTCGATCACGAGCGTCGGCACGCCGAGGCGCTTGAGCCGGGCGGCGAGCCCGAGCCCGCCCTGGCCGCCGCCGACGATCAAACAATAGGGCTGGCGGTCGAGGCCGAGGCGCGCGTCGTCGGCGCGCCTGTCGGCCCAGGTCCGGCGGTTGCGGATCGCGCCGTGCTCCGTGCCGGCCTCGCGGGTCGGCCCGCTCCTCTCCTCGAAGCCCTTCAGCTCGCGCAAGGTCGTGAACAGCGTGCGGGCGAGGCCGTCGACCAGCCGGACCTGGCCGATGCCGCGCCCGAGCGCGGTCTCGAAGCGGAACCACGCCTCCACCGTCCCGCCATTCGCGACCGCCGGGCGGTCGAGGGCGAAGCCGGAGGCGCGCGTCGCAGACGCGGTCGCCGCCGCCCGGTCGCGGATCGCCGGCCGGCCCTCGGCCGTGGCGATGGTCCAGGTGAAGGCGACGAAGTCGCGCCACCAGCATTCAGGGGCGAACAGGGCCTCGACGGCGGAGGCATCGCCCGAGGACAGGACTTTCGCGAAACGGTCGAGCCAGGCTCGCGCGAGGGCGTCCGGGTCGGTGTCGTCCGGGTCGGTGACGTGATGCATCGGAGCGTCTTGAAATTTTGGAGTATCTTGCGCCATCGGCTCAAGCCTCCGCCTTGCCCGAGAACCGGTCGAGGGCGTTGCGGGTGACGGCTTGCGTGAACGGGTCGCGGCGGGTGAGGCCCATGATCCACTCGCAGGAGCCGGCGGTCAGTACCTCGCCCTTGCCGCGCGGCATGCCCACCAGCATGCCCGACCCGTACTGGAACTTGCGCCGCGCGACCGGATACGCGTCGGCCGCGAGTTCGGCGAGGCCGTTGAGGTCGCCGTCGCGCACGTAGTAGCGCGTGCCCTCGCCCTCGTGCTCGTACTCGAACAGCACCGCCGGGCTCATCGCCAGGATCTCGATGCCCTCGGGCACGCCGGGCGCCGGCACCGGATAGGGCAGGCCCTGGCGGAAGGTGTAGTCGAGCCCGTCGACCTCGTAGCCGAAGATGCCGGCCTCGGCCCCGAACACGTCGGCGTAGCGCAGGTCGGTCCCGGCGAAGGCCCAGTGCTCCGGCCGGTAGACCGTGAAGCCGCGCGAGCCGCGGGGCGCGAACCCGCCCCAGCTGCCATACATGCCGTGGCAGCCGTTGACGCCGACCGTCGAGGCGCCGGGCCAGGCGACGCCCCCGCTCTCCCACGACGCCGTCAGCAGGTGCTGTCGCGCGGGATCGTCGCGCACCGGGTCCATGGCCGGCGCCTTGAATTTCCAGCAGACCTGCCGGGCGCCCTCCTCCTCGAGCCGGATCTGCCACAGGAAGTTGCCGCCGAAGCGGGCGAAGCCCCCGCCCCGCTCGACGAAGCCCTCCACGCTCTTGCGCATCTCCCACGACCAGTACTCGTCGTGGCCGCAGGTCACGAGGCAGGAATAGTCGTCGAGGATCTCGGGCCGGTAATGCAGGTCGGTCTGGGTGACGATGTCGAAGGCGTATCCCTCGCTCTCGGCCCAGACGGCGAAGTGGCGATCGAACTGGGCCCAGCCGGCGGCGGCGTAGTACTGGCCCCAGCCGCCGGAATAGCCCCATTCCTTCGAGGGGTAGCGGGTGACGTCGTTCATGTCCGGCAGCGGCGAGACGGTGATGCGGGCCGCACCCTTGGGCAGCCAGAGCATGCCGCGGGTCCAGGGCCGCTTCAGGCTCAGGATCGGCGAGCCCTCGTTCCGGTTCGGGCCCCAGGTGCCGAAATAGTGGTTGGCGCCGCCCCAGTCGTTGTAGGCGGTCCAGGTGCCGGTCGCGAGCATCAGGAGGATGCGCCCGGACCGCGTCGCCTTCGTCGGCCGCACCACCACGAAATGGTGCTGGACGAAGCGCTCGCCGTCCTTGCGCCGGCAGGTCGAGACCACGCGGTAGAGGCCGGACCGGGCGCCGTCGGGGATCGTCCAGGCATGGACCACCGGCCAGTCGACGCCGTCCCGGTAGGCGGTCTCGGAGGTCCTGGTGAAGCTGCCGGGCAGGTCGAAGGCCTCGTGCACCATCTCGGGCCTGAAACCGTCGCGGTAGATCTGGATCGACCAGGTCTCGGCGGTGGTCGAGCCGTAGAACTCGACCGTCTCGCCGGGATCGAACGACATCCGGTTGGTGCAGACGAAGACCTCGGCGAGGTCGGGATCCTCGCGCGGGAACTGGAAGCGGTAATCCGACAGGAAGTGCTCGTCGGCGTAGCCCTTGCGCACCGCCCAGGGCTTGACCGCGTGGGACCCGTTCTCCGGATGGGCGAAGGGCGGCTTTGTCATGGTCTGGCTCCGGTTCGGGGGCGCGGCGGCGTCGGCGCTCAGGCGGTCCGCGACCGGGCGAGGGCCCGGAAGGCGCCCTCCGTCGCCTCCAAGGCGGCGTCGATCACCTCCGGGGTATGGGCGAGCGACAGGAACATGTTGTGGCGGTGATGGAGGTAGACGCCGCGATGCAGCGCCTCCAGGCAGAAGGCCTCGCCGAGGGCCGCCTCGGGATCGTCGCGAAACAGCATCACGGGCATCGCCGGCGGGCCGGTGACGTCGAGGGGAAAGCCGTGGCGGGCCGCCTGCTCGGTCAGCCCGTCGCGGAAGCGCAGGCCGGCGGCCTCCAGCACCCGGGGGGCATCGACGCGCATGAGTTCGGTGAGCGTCGCGACGGCCGCCGCCATCGGCGCGCCGGCATACCAGAACGAGCCGGTGACGAAGACCCTGGAGGCGGCGTCGCGAAACCGCTCGGTGCCCGTGATCGCGGCGAGCGGCTGGCCGTTGGCGATCGCCTTGGAATAGCCCGCAAGGTCGGGCCGCACGCCCACCCGCTCCCAGCTGCCGCCGAGATCGAGCCGGAACCCCGCCCGCACGTCGTCGACGACGAGCGCCGCCCCGGTCCGGTCGCAGGCCGCCCGCGCCGCCGCCGCGAAGGCGTAGGCCGGCAGTTCCTGCGGCTGGCCGATATCGTGCCGGAAGGCCGAGACGAGGATCGCCGCGAGGTCGTCGCCGGCCTGCGCCACCGCCTCCTCCAGGCTCGCGACGTCGTTGTAGCGGTAATGGATGAGGTGGACGCGGTCCTCCGCGGTGACGCCGAGGAGCGACGGCGAGCACCAGGGCACCGCGCCGTGATAGGCGCCGCGGGCGACCAGCACCTTGCGGCGCCCGGTCCCGGCGCGGGCCAGCGTCACGCAGGTGGTCATCGCGTCCGAGCCGTTCTTCTGGAACATCGCCCAGTCGGCGTGCGGGATCATCGCCACCAGGGTCTCGGCCAGTTCCACGGCATGGGGGGTCGGGCCGTCGAGGCAGTCGCCGCGCTCCATCTCGCGCCGCACCGCCTCCGAGACCGCCGGATGGCGGTGGCCGAGGATGATCGGCCCCCAGGCGCACATGAAGTCGATGTAGCGCCGTCCATCCGCGTCCTGCACGAAGGCGCCGTCGCCGCCGACGAAGAATTGCGGGTAGCCCCGCGGCACCGCCGCCGCGCGCTGGTGCCCCCACATCCCGCCGGGGATCACCCGGGCGGCGCGGGCCCGCAGGCCCGCATCGCCCATCGCCTCAGGTCCCTCGACCACGCTCGGCATCGGACAGGATCCTTCGCGCTCGGCGCCGCCGCATTCCACGGCCGCCATCGGACCGGCCGAGCATCCGCCGATGCCCGGCGATGTCAAGCGAAACGGCCCGAGAAGATGATGGAAAATTTGACTAACGCGCGGATCAGGGGTCGCGGGTGCAGGGATCGGAGGCCGGCGACCGGACGCGACATCGTCGGCCCGGTCACCGAATTTCCCTCCGGTCCGCGCGAAGCGCCGTAGATCATCCGCGTCATTCCGGCGCCGCGCGCCGGCGCGAGGAAACGAGAATCACCGGTGATCAAGGATAGGTCGGGGTGCTGTCCGCCTGGTCATGCACCGGGGGATGTCCCGGAGGTCTGGCTGCGCGGCACGGACGCGGAATACGCGCGATAGTCGGCGGTGCGAGTTGCGACGTCGACCGCACACCCCGGTCCAGCATGGCCATTGCTGCCTACAGGACGGGCGTCGCGCGCCGAAATTCGTGCTTTGAAATTCGGCTAAACTCGGTTTCAATGACGCATCGCCTCAGCCGAGAGGAAGCGGCATGCTCGCCATCGGGGCCATCGCGGGAGGGCCGAGCGTGACCGCGGCGACGACCGGCGCGGCGATCAGCGTGCGCGGCCTGACCCGCCGCTTCGGAGCGGTGGTCGCCGTCGACGACGTCTCGCTGGAGATCGCGGCGGGCGAGTTCATCGCGCTCCTCGGCCCCTCCGGCTCGGGCAAGTCGACCGTGCTGATGAGCCTCGCCGGCTTCGACCTGCCGGATGCCGGACGCATCCTGATCGGGGGCGAGGATTGCACGCACCTGCCGCCGCACCGGCGCAACATCGGCATGGTGTTCCAGAACTACACGCTGTTCCCGCATCTGAGCGTCGCCGACAACGTCGCCTTCCCGCTCAAGATGCGCGGCATCGGCCGGGCCGAGCGGCGGGCCCGGGCCGAGGCGGCCCTGGAGGTGGTGCGGCTCTCCGGGTTCGGGGCGCGCATGCCGCGCCAGCTCTCAGGGGGGCAGCAGCAGCGCGTGGCGCTCGCCCGCGCCATCGTCTACCGGCCCCGCGTGCTCCTGATGGACGAGCCGCTCTCGGCCCTCGACAAGAACCTGCGCGAGGAGATGCAGATCGAGATCAAGCGGCTGCATTCCGAGCTCGGCATCACCATCGTGTTCGTCACCCACGACCAGGGCGAGGCGCTGACCATGGCCGACCGGGTCGCGATCCTGCGGGCCGGGCGCGTGCAGCAGATCGCCCCGGCCCGCACGCTCTACGAGCGGCCCGCCAACCTGTTCGCGGCCGGCTTCATCGGCGACATGAACAGGATTCCCACGACCTGGGACGGCCGCGCGGCGCATGTCGCCGGCCGGGCGCTGGCCCTGGAGGCGGAGGCGGCGGTCTCGGCCGTGCCGCCCGGCCCGGCGATCCTCGCGGTGCGGCCGGAGCGGATCGGCGTCGCCGCCCCCGACCGGCCGGACGCCCTGCCGGCCACCGTCACCGACGTGGTCTATGGCGGGGCCGGCACCCTCGTCATCGCGACGCTCGACGACGGCGCGCAGGTCCGGGCGCGCGCGCCGAGCGCCGCCTTGCCGCCGCTCGCCCCCGGCGACCGCGTCGGGCTCGTCGTCCCGCCCGGTGCGGCCCTGCTCTATCCGGCGGAGGCGCCATGAGCGCCGCACGAGCCAGCGCCGCACGAGCAGCCAGCGCCGCACGAGCCGGTCCCGTGACGCCCGGCCCCGCGGCGAACGATGTCGTCACCACCGGCTTCTTCCGGGCCCGCGGGCGTCGGATGTCGAAGCCGGCGATCGTCGGCCTGATGCTGCCGTTCTTCTCGCTGCTGGTCTTCGCCTTCCTCTACCCGCTGATGAGCCTGATCGCGATCTCGCTCACCGAGCCGCAGCCGGGGCTGGCCAACTACGCCCGGGTGTTCGAGAACCCGGTCTACGCCACGGTGCTGCTGCGGACGTTGCGCATCGCGCTCCTCGTCAGCCTGCTGTCCCTGATCCTGGCCTTCCCGGTCGCCGCCCTGATGGCCCGGTCCAAGGGGCCGAAGCTCGCGCTGATCACCGCCTGCATCCTGCTGCCGTTCTGGTCCTCGGTGCTGGTGCGCACCGCCGCCTGGGCGGTGCTGCTCCAGCGCAACGGCCTGGTGAACGGCCTCCTTACCGGGCTCGGCGTCACCGATGCCCCGGTCAAGCTCCTCTACACCCAAGGGGCGGTGGTGGTGGCGATGACCCACGTGCTGATGCCGTTCATGGTCCTGCCGATCTACGGCGCGCTGCGCAACATCCCGACCGACCTCGCCCGGGCCGCCGCGATCTGCGGCGCGGGGCCGGCCCGGGCCTTCCGCGAGGTGACGCTGCCCCTGGCGCTGCCCGGCGTGACCGGCGGGTTCATCCTCGTCTTCCTGTCGGCCCTCGGCTACTTCATCACCCCGTCGCTTCTCGGCTCGCCGCAGGAGATGATGATCGCGACGCTGATCTCGCAGCAGATCCGCGAGAGCCTCGACTGGCCGTTCGCCGCGGCGCTGGTCGGCGTCCTGACTCTGTTCGTCACCGGCATCACGCTCGCCTTCGGCCGGCTGTTCCGGTTCGACCGCCTGATGGGCGCCCGGGCATGAGGCCGCGCGGGCTGCTCCTCGACGCCGCGGTCGCGGCGATCCTCGCCTTCGTGCTGGTGCCGATCCTGATCGTCCTGCCGATGGCGTTCAGCGAGACGACCTACCTCGCCTTCCCGCCGAAGGGCTTCACCACGGGCTGGTTCGCCGAATTCTTCGACGACCGGCGCTGGATGGCGGCCCTGCGCTTCAGCCTGGAGATCGCCGCCGCGACCGCGCTGCTGGCCACGCTCGTCGGCACCATGGCGTCCTACGCGCTCCTGCGCGGCGCCGGGGCGATCGGCACGGCGTTCCGGGCGCTCCTCGTCGGGCCGATCGTCGTGCCGCACATCGCGCTCGCGGTGGCGCTCTACCTGTTCTTCCAGCGGACCGGGCTCGGCGGCACCCGCCTCGGCTACGTGCTGGCGCACGCGGTCATCGCGATGCCGTTCGTGGTGCTCACCGTGACGGCGGCGCTGGCGAGCGTCGATCCAGGCCTCGAGGACGCGGCGATGATCTGCGGCGCCTCGCGCTTCGCCGCCTTCCGGCTGGTGACGCTGCCGCTGATCCTGCCCAACGTCGTGTCGGGAGCGCTGTTCGCCTTCATCATCTCGTTCGACGAGCCGGTCGTGGCCTTCTTCCTCGCCGGCATCCGCGACAAGACCCTGCCGCGGATGATGTTCGACGACATCGAGCAGAACCTGACGCCGGTCATCCCGGCGATCGCCGTCATGCTCACCGGCCTGTCGGTCGCCGTGCTGGTCAGCGCCGCGCTGCTGCGCCGGCTCGGCCGGACGAAGGCGGCACCGGCCGGGGAATGATGCGATGGAGCGAAGCCGATTTCCGCATCGCGACAGCGATGGCTCCGCCATCGCCGCGCGATCGATCGGCAATCGCACGAGAGGCACGCGGGCAGTCCCGCCCGGCACCGACGGGAGATCACACGTGAGGCCGAACCGGATCATCGCCGCCGCGCTCGCCGCCACCCTGGCCACGGCCCTGCCGGCCGCCGCCGACGAGGTGGTGATCGCCACCACCGGCGGGCTGATGCGCAACACCCTCGAGAAGCTGATCTACCGGCCCTTCGCCAAGGCGACCGGGACCGAGATCGTGCCCTTCGACATCGAGGTGCCGGACCAGTGGGCCCGCGCCGAGGGCATGGTGCGGACGAAGCGCGTCGAGTTCGACATCGTCACGGCGACCGGGCCCGACCTCGTCAGCCGCGCCGACATGCTGATGGACATCCCCTGCGGCGAGCTCGCCCACATCAAGGCTTACGCGCTGCCGGGCGCCTGCCAGCCGAAGGGCGTGGCGCGCACCACCGGCGGCATGGTGCTGACCTACAACAAGACCGCGTTCGGCGGCCGCGCCCCGAAGGGCTGGGCCGATTTCTGGAACGTGACCGACTTTCCCGGGCCCCGCGGCCTGCCGGATACCGGCGACCGCGACTGGTGGGTGCCCGCGGTGGCCCTGCTGGCCGACGGCGTGCCGAAGGACAAGCTGTTCCCCCTCGACCTCGACCGCGCCTATGCCAAGCTCGATGCGATCCGGCCCCACGTCGCGGTGTGGTGGAAGACCGGCAACCAGGTCCAGCAGATCATGCGCGACGGCGAGGTGGTGATGACCATGTCCTATTCGGGCCGGTCGCTCGCCACGATCAAGGACGGCGCGCCCTTCGCCATGGCCTGGGACGGGGCGTTGCGCGACACCGGCTACTTCGCGATCCTCAAGGGCGCGCCGAACCCGAAGGGCGCGCTGGCATTCGTCGACTACTTCTACCAAGTGTCCGAGAGCCACCCCGCCTTCATGCGCGCGGTCGGCTACGCGACGTCCTCGACGAAGGGCCTCGCCGGCCTGCCCGAGGACGAGCAAAAGCTGTTCGCGACCTATCCGGCGAATTATGCCGGCCTCGTCGACCCGGATTTCAAGTGGATCGGCGACAACCGCGAGCGCTTGCGCGCGCGCTGGACGGCGTGGCTGACGAAGTAGCGTCGTCGGGCGGCCGCGGGGCGACGCCGTCGGCGCGGCGCCCACCGGCCCCGTAATGTCGGGGGCCGCGCAGCCGAGCCGGGAACGAGGAGGCGGACATCCAGCCCGTCACGGTCGATCAGGCAGGCCCCATGGCGGATGCCGGAGCCGATTCGATGGATCACGATCGAGCGCCACCCAACCGCGGCGGTCCGGGACCGCGCAAGCGGAGCCTCGGATCCGGGTGCTCGGGTCGTCGAGGACGACCCGGACGGCGTTCCGGACCCATCCGCGGCGCCGGACGGACGAGGCGGGCGTCGAGACGGTCGCGCAGGCTCCTACCTCACGGGACGTCATGATGCAGCTCGGGATCATCGCGGACGACCTCACCGGCGCGGTGATGGTCGCCGGCACCATCGAGGCCGCCGGGATCGCCGCCCCGGTCCTGCTGGACGGCAGCGCCCCCGACGGGGCCGGATCCGGCCTCGTCGTCTATGCGACGCGCACCCGCCTCGCGCCGGCGGCGGAGGCGGTCGCCGAGGTCGCGCGGCTCGCCGACCGGCTCGACGCGGCGGGCTGCGCCCAGGTCGCCTACAAGGCCTGCGCCACCTTCGATTCGACCGATGCCGGCAATATCGGGCCGGTCGCCGACCTGCTCGCCCTCCGCTACGGCCAGCGCCCGCTGCTGCTGAGCGCCGGGCTGCCGCGCTTCGGCACCACGGTGCATCAGGGCTACCTGTTCTATCGCGGGCGGCTGGTCACGGAATCGATCAAGCGCTTCGACCCGGTGACGCCGATGAGTGATCCCGACCTCGTGCGCAGCCTCGGCCGGCAGACGCGGGCCCGCGTGGTGTCGCTGTCGCATCGCTGGCTGGCAGCCGGGCTGGAGGCCGCCCGGGCGGAGCTGAGCGACCTCGCCGCCGAGGGGGCCGAGATGGTGCTGCTGGATTGCAGCGACGAAGCCGACGCCGCGACGGGCGCGCGGCTTGCCCGCGACGACCGCGCCACGATCGGCAGCGATCCCCACATCGTCGCCCTGGCGCTCCTGCGGGGAACCCGGTCCGAGGAGACGCGCCCGCGCCCCGTCGACGGGCCCGGCGCGGTGCTGGTCGGCAGCGTCGGGCCGGTGGCGCGGGCGCAGGCCGCCGCCTTCGCGGCCGAGGATCCGGTCCTGATCCTCGACATCGCCGACGACCGGCCCGAGCCGGCGCTGGTCGCCGAGGCCCTCGATTGGGCGACCGGGCGGATCGGCGAGCGGCCCCTTGCCGTCGCGACGCGGGGCGAGGCCGAGGCGGTCGCGCAGGCCCAGGCGCGGTACGGCGCGATGGGCGCGGCGCGCCGGGCCGAGCGGGTGCTCGGCGCCGTCGCCGCCGGTCTCGTCGCCCGCGGCGTGCGCCGCCTCGTCGTCTCGGGCGGCGAGACCTCGGGCGCCGTCGCGACCGCCCTCGGGATCGCCCGGGTGCGGGCGCTGCCGGACGGCGCCCTCGGCGGCGGCTTCTGCCGCGCCGAGGCGCCGGTGCCGCTGTCGCTGCTCCTCAAGCCCGGCAAGCTCGGCGCCGACACGATCTTCCACGATGCGCTTGCGTCGATGCGGGATCGATGACCCAATCGGACCGGCCGGAATGTCCCGGCGCCAGGGTGCGTACCAGCCCGTGACGGAACAGGAACCGACGGTCGGACAGGCCACCCGGCCGATGCGCCGGCGCGGCCAGGCACGCGCCGCCCTCATCCTGGATGCGACCGAGGGCCTGCTGGCCGAGCGCAGCGCCGGGGACATCAGCCTGGCCGACATCGCCGCCGCCTCCGGCGTGCCGCTGCCCTCGGTCTACCACTTCTTTCCCAACCGCAACGCGGCCTTCGTGGCCCTGGCCCTGCGCTTCAACGAGGAGATCTACCGGCGCTCGGTCGAGGTGCTCACCGATCCCGAACCCCAGACCTGGCAGGAGCTGCTGGAGCGCAAGCACCGCCGCGCCGCCGAGTTCCAGAACGGGCGGCCGGCCGCCCTGAGGCTGTTCCTCGGCGCCGGCGTCAGCGTGGCGGTGCGCAACGCCGACTTCACCGGCAATGCCCGCATCGCGCTCAGCCGTGCCCGGATGTTCGAGGCCTATTTCCAGATGCCGCCGCTCCCCGGCTTCGTCACCTCGCTGGAGATCGCGGCCGCGGCGATGGACGGCGTCTGGGCCCTGTCCTACGGCCGCCACGGCCGCATCACCGAGGAGTATCGCCGGGAGGCGACCGCGGCGACGATCGCCTACCTGCGGCGGCTCCTGCCCGAATTCCTGCCCCGACGGCCGCTCGATCCGGCGATGCTCGCCCGGATCGAGGTTTCGCCGTCGGAGGTCTCCCTCTGGATGACGGGAGGGACGGCGCCCGATTCGTGAGGCGGGCCTCCGTCGTGGCGGGGGCCGCCTGCGCCCGCCGACCGGCGCAGGGCCGAGGGATCGCGGCCGACGCCGTCACCGACCACGCCCCTCACCGCTCATGCCCCGCCGTCGAGGTGGTCTCCCGCACCGGCGACAGCAGGTAGTCGATCACCCGCCGCCGCCCGGTCCGGATCTCCACCGTCGCGGTCATGCCGGGGGTGAGCGCCACGTCCTTGCCGTCGGCCTTGATGAACGTCTGCGACAAGGCCACCGTCACCGGGAAGATCAGGTTCTGGGTC
>NZ_VDDA01000004.1:0-427518 GCF_006151805.1 Methylobacterium terricola
CGGGACCGCGCATGGCAGGCAGTTTGACTGGGGCGGTCGCCTCCCAAAGCGTAACGGAGGCGTGCAACGGTAGGCTCAGACCGGTCGGAAATCGGTCGTCGAGTGCAATGGCATAAGCCTGCCTGACTGCGAGAGGTACATCTCGAGCAGAGACGAAAGTCGGTCATAGTGATCCGGTGGTCCCGCGTGGGTGGGCCATCGCTCAACGGATAAAAGGTACGCCGGGGATAACAGGCTGATGACCCCCAAGAGTCCATATCGACGGGGTCGTTTGGCACCTCGATGTCGGCTCATCACATCCTGGGGCTGGAGCAGGTCCCAAGGGTTCGGCTGTTCGCCGATTAAAGTGGTACGTGAGCTGGGTTCAGAACGTCGTGAGACAGTTCGGTCCCTATCTGCCGTGGGTGTAGGAGTTCTGAGAGGATCTGTCCCTAGTACGAGAGGACCGGGATGGACGGACCTCTGGTGGACCTGTTGTGGCGCCAGCCGCAGTGCAGGGTAGCTATGTCCGGTCGGGATAACCGCTGAAGGCATCTAAGCGGGAAACCCCCCTTGAAACGAGAACTCCCTTGAGAGCCGTGGAAGACGACCACGTGGATAGGCTGGATGTGCAAGCGCGGTAACGCGCTGAGCTGACCAGTACTAATCGCTCGATCGGCTTGATCGCTCTCATGATCCGTGTCCGGATCGACCAACACCACAGCACGATGAAGACACACACACATGCTTGCCGGACGAACGTGCTTGGCCGGTCTGGTGGTCTGAGCGGGGTGATCGCAAACCCGATCCCATCTCGAACTCGGCCGTTAACCGCCCCAGCGCCTATGGTACTGTGTCTCAAGACACGGGAGAGTCGGTCACCGCCAGACCTGCCAAGCACGTCACGTTCCCTCGTCACGATCACGCCTTGGCGCGGGGTGGAGCAGCCCGGTAGCTCGTCAGGCTCATAACCTGAAGGTCACAGGTTCAAATCCTGTCCCCGCAACCAAACACATGAGAAGCCCGTCGGCGAAAGCCGGCGGGCTTCTCGCGTTCGGAGCACAGACACTCCCTCGCATCGGTCCCTGCAACTGGACCAGCGTGATCGCCGGAAACTGGTCGTAGGAACTGGGCCGGTCCGACGCTATTGGCCGCGCTTGCCGATACAGCCGGCGCCGGTGCGATGAGCGGCCGGCGCCTTCCCGTCCGAGACGCTCCCATGCCCGATCTCACCTCCCTCGCGCTCTTTCTCGCGGCGGCGTCCCTGCTCGCCATCACGCCGGGGCCTGGCCTGTTCTACGTCGCGGCGCGCACCCTCGCCGGCGGCCGCGCCGAGGGCGTCGCGTCGAGCCTCGGCACCGGTCTCGGCGGCCTGGTCCACGTCCTGGCCGGCGGCCTCGGCGTCTCCGCCCTCGTGGTGACCAGCGCGGACATGTTCACGGTGCTCAAGCTCGTCGGGGCCGCCTACCTGGTGTGGATCGGCTATCGCACCCTGCGCGCCGCTCACGACGGATCGGACATGGTCCTGGCCGCCGCGAAGCCGGCCGGTCCGGGGCGGGCCTTCCGCGAGGGCGTGCTGGTCGAGGCCTTGAACCCCAAGACGGCCGCGTTCTTCCTGGCCTTCGTGCCGCCATTCGTCGACCCCAGCGCCGGCTCCGTCGCGCTGTCATTCGTGATGCTGGGCGCGGTCTCGGTGGTCCTCAACACCCTCGCCGACCTCGCCATCGTCGTCGCGGCGAGCCGCCTGCGCCGCAGCGCCGCCAGCCGCCCCGGATTGATCCGCCGCCTGCGCGAGGCCTCGGCGGCCGCGATGATGGTGCTCGGTTTCGGCCTCGCCCTCGCGCGGCGGCCGGCCGCCTGACCCGACAGAAGGACCGATCCCATGCGCTTCTCCGGCCTCTCGGCCTTTCCGATCACGCCGATGGACGCGGAGGGCCGCGTCGACCGTCCGGCCCTGCGCCGGCTCGTCGCCCGCCTGCGCGAGGCCGGCGTCGATTCGGTGGGCCTTCTCGGCAGCACCGGATCCTACCCCTATCTCACCAGGGAGGAGCGCCGCCGGGCGCTCGACGCCGCGCTCGACGAAGCGGGGGGCCGGGTGCCGATCCTCGTCGGAATCGGCGCGCTGCGGACCGACGAGGCGGTGCGGCTGGCGCAGGACGCACGATCGGCAGGCGCTGCCGCCGGCCTGCTCGCGGCGATGTCCTACACCCCGCTCACCGACGACGAGGTGTTCGCGCATTGCGCCGCCGTGGCGCGGGAAAGCGGCCTGCCGCTCTGCCTCTACGACAATCCCTCGACCACGCATTTCCGGTTCGGTCCGGCGCTGGTCGGCCGCCTGAGCCGGGTGCCCGGGATCGTGGCGGTGAAGAGCCCCGGTCAGCCGCCCCAGGCGGTGGCCGGGCACCTCGCCGAGCTGCGGGCCGCCGTGCCGCCGGGCTTCTCCCTCGGCACGAGCGGCGACTGGCTCGCCACCGAGGGGCTGATCGCCGGCGTGGAGGCTTGGTACAGCGTCGTCGCCGGGCTGTTTCCGCAGCCCGCCCTCGCGATCCTGCGCGCCGTGCAGGCCGGCGATACGGCGGAGGCGCGGCGGCTCGATGCCCGGCTCGAGCCGCTCTGGGCCTTGTTCCGCGAGCATTCGAGCCTGAGGGTCATCTATGCCTGCGCCAACCTCCTCGACCTGACCGAGGCCGTGCCGCCGCGGCCGATCCTGCCGCTCGGCGCGGACGTGCGGGCCCGCGTGGCGGAGGTGATCCGGGCGCTCGGTCTCGGTTAAGGTCAGGCCTCCTCGAAGGCGGCACGGGCCTCCGGCAGGTCCCAGATCCGCTCGATCGCGGCGGCGCCCTCCCGGGTGATCGCCGCCTCGTCGCCCGCGAGATAACGGCCCTCGTCGATGAGGGCCCGGCCGTCGACGATCACCTGTGCGACATTGGCGCGGTTGGCGAGCGCGATCAGGCCGCGCAGGGGATCGTGCAGCGGTTGCAGGTGCGGGTGGGTCATGTCCACCACCGTCAGGTCGGCGGTCGCGCCGGGGACCAGCACGCCGAGGTCGGGCCGCTCGATCGCCGCGGCGGCCTGCCCGGTCACCGCATCGATGAGGGCGGTCGAATCCGCCACCTCGGCTCGGCCGGCGGCGATCTTCGAGATCAGCGAGGCGGCGTTGAGTTCGCCCAGCAGGTCCATGTTGTAGCCGTCGGTGCCGACCAGCGTGCGGATGCCGTGGTCGGCGAAGCGACCGAAGGCGGCGCTGCGGCCGGCCCGGGCGAAGACCCGCGGGCAGTTGAGCACCGTGGCGCCCCGCGCCGCCATCAGGCGCAGGTCGCCGTCGCTGCTGGCGATGCAATGGGCGGCGAGCAGGTCCGGGGCCAGCAGGCCGAGCCAATCGAGGTACTCGGCCGGGCTGCGCCCGCCGTAGCGGGCCCGGATGGTCGCGATCTCGTCGTCGCTCTGGGCGAGGTGAGTGGTGATCGGCACGCCCAGCTCCCGCGCCCGGGCGGCGCAGGCGCGCAGCAGGTCCGGGCCGCAGGTATCGGTGGCGTGCGGGCTCATCGCGAGGCGGATGCGCCCCTCCGCCCTGCCCTCCCAGCGGGCATGGAGCGCGTTCCAGGCGGCGAGATCGGCCGCGCCGTCGTCGCCCGCATACGACACGCGTCCGTCCGGGCCGGCCTTCGCGTCGGCGGTCGAGAACAGGTAGGGCGCGCCGTAGAAGCGCAGGCCCATCGCCTCGGCCGCCTCGAACATCTCCGGCAGCCCGTTGCGGAACGGCTCCATGACGGTGGTGGCGCCGCCCTTCAGGAGCTGCAGGATGCCGAGCCGGGCGACCGCCAGCCGCTCCTGCGCCGTGAGGAGCGTCAGCGCCGTCTTCGAGAGCGGCAGCAGCACCGTGTAGACGATGCTCCTGCCCCCCTTCCGGCCCCGCCCGTCCTCGGTGTGCGAACGGGCGATCGCCTCGCTGAAGCAGTGGTTGTGCAGGTTCATCAGGCCGGGCAGCACGAGGCGGCCCGGCCGGTCGTAGATGACGTCGGCCGCTGGCCGGTCGGGCGTGATCGCGGCGATGCGGGTGCCCTCGATCAGCACCCAGCGGTCGCGCTCGACGCGGGAAGAACCGTCGCGGCGGGTGAGGATCCAGGACCCGAAGAGCGCGGTCGTGGTCACGCCGCTCTCTCGTGCGCGAGGAAATTCTCGGTGATCGCGGCGCCGGTCGTGATCCAGAGATCGGGGCAGCCTTGCGCGTAGGTCAGGAACTCGCGCAGCAGGCGCAGGCGCATCGGCCGGCCGCTGCACTGGGGATGCAGCACCGTCGTCACCATGGCGCCCCAGTCGCGGACCTCGTCGAGCTCGTCCTTCCACAAGGACAGGACGTGCTCCTTGGGGAAGATCGAGCGCGGGCTGAACCGGGTCGAAAGGCCGTGCATCCAGTCGTCGTAGCTCGCCGTCACCGGCAGCTCGATCGGGCCGGGCGTGCCATCGGCCAGCACGTGGCGGTAGGGCCGCACGTCGTCGCGGAACGACGAGGTATAGACGATGCCGTGCTCGACCAGGATCCGCCGAAGGCCCTCGGTGAACTCGCCGTAGGGGGCGCGGTAGCCGGTCGGCACCACGCCGAGGCGCCGCTTCAGGGTCTCGAAGCCGCGCTCGACCTCCTCCTCGATGAAGGGCGCGCCGGGATCCGGCATCAGGTGGTGGTAGCCGTGATGACCGATCTCGTGGCCGGCCTTCAGGATCGCCTCCGCCATCGCCGGATAGGCGTCGACCGCCCAGCCGGTGATGAAGAACGTGCCCTTGAGGCCGAGCTGGTCGAGGAGTTCGAGGAGCTTCGGCGTGCCGACCCGGGCCTCGTAGGCGCCGTAGCTCATGGTGACGAGGCGCTCGGCGTGGCCGGCATCCTTGCTGGTCCAGGCGCTCTCGGCATCGACGTCGAAGGAGAGGAACATCGCCGAGCGGTAGGGAGCGGGCCAGGGGTAGTCCGGGGCCGGCGGGGCGAGGTTGGCGGGGGTGAGCGGAATGCTGTCGAGGGCGGCGCGGTTCATGGGTGGGGTCTTTCGGGGTTGGCCGGTTTGGGCTGCGGATCTCCGGAGCACCGACATCGACAGGCTCGCGCTCTCCTCTCTCCCGTGTGGGAGAGGGGCCGGGGGTGAGGGTGGCACGCTTCAATGTGAAGGGCTGAGCGTCTTGCTGGCAGCGGGACAGTTCAAGCCTGACTCAGGATCGTAGCACCCTCACCCCTACCCCTCTCCCACACGGGAGAGGGGATCCCGCGCTCCATGCTTGATGAAGATAGCGATTGATGCGCGTGGTTACTTCCCGCCGTTGATGAGCGCCTTGTCGACGCCGTTCTCGGTGAGCTTCCACTTGTCCAGCAGCGCCTTGTAGGTTCCGTCGGCGATCAGCGCGTCGAGGGCGCCGGCCACGGCCTGCTGCAGGCCGGTCTCCTTCACGGGGATCGCGATCCCGGTGTATTGCAGGGCAATCGGCGCGCCGAGGGGCTTATAGGTGTCGGGCTCGAGCCCCATCACGTAGGGCAGCGTCTCGTTGCCCTGGACGGCGGCGTCGATGCGGCCCTGCTTGAGCTGGGTGCGGGCATCGGCCGAGCCCTCGGTGCCGACGAACACCACCGGGTTGTCCTTGCAGTGCTGCTCGCTCCAGGCCGTTATCTCGCGCGGGAACGAGGTGCGCCGGCTCGCCCCGGCCTTCTTGCCGCAGAGCGACGCCATCCCCGTGAACTCGGCCTCGCGGGCCTTGCGGACGAAGAATTGCGGGCCGCTGCGCAGGTAATCGACGAAGGTCGCGGTCTCGTGACGGCTCGCGAGGTCGGTCATGCCCGAGAGGATCGCGTCGACCCGGCCGGTGGCGAGCGCCGGCATCATCTGGTCGAAGCTGGTCTCCTGCCAGGCGATCTTGATCCCGAGCTTCTTCGCCAGGGCGTCGCCGAAATCGACGTCGAAGCCGGTGAGCTGGCCGGTCTCGGGATTCTTGAACTCCATCGGGGGATAGTTCGGCACGATCGCGACCTTGAGCGTGCCGCTCTTGACCACCTCCGGCGGCAGGGCGGGCTTGGCCGCGTCCTGCGCCGCCGCCGCGGTGGACAGAGCGATGAGACCGATCGCGATCAGGCGCTTCACCAAAACCTCCTGTGACAAAAAAAAGTCTCAGCCGATCACCGCCGAGAGGAAGCTGCGGGTGCGGGCCTCGCGGGGCACGCCCAGGACTTCGGCGGGCGTGCCCACCTCGACGATCGCACCCTGGTCCATGTAGACGACCGTGTCGGCGACCTCACGGGCGAAGCCCAGCTCATGGGTGACGACCATCATGGTCATGCCGGAGCGGGCGAGCTCGCGCATCACCGCCAGCACCTCGCCGACGAGCTCCGGGTCGAGGGCCGAGGTCGGCTCGTCGAACAGCATCAGCTGCGGCTTCATGGCGAGCGCCCGGGCGATGGCGACGCGCTGCTGCTGGCCGCCCGAGAGCTGCGAGGGGTAGCTGCTCGCCTTGGCGGCGAGGCCGACGCGCGCCAGCAGCGCCACCGCCTCGTCCCGCACCTCCGCCGGACGGCGGCCCTGGACCTGGACCGGGCCCTCGGTGACGTTCTCCAGCGCCGTCTTGTGCGGGAACAGGTTGAAGCGCTGGAACACCATGCCGGTCTTGAGGCGCTGACGCGCGACCTCGCGCTCGCTCAAGGCGTGGAGCCGGCCCCCGGCCTCGCGCATGCCCAGCAACTCGCCGTCGAGCCAGATGCCGCCGGAATCGATCCGGGTGAGCTGGTTGACGCAGCGCAGCAGCGTGGTCTTGCCGGAGCCCGAGGCGCCGATCAGGCACATCACCTCGCCGGATCGCACGTCGAGGGAGACGTCGGCGAGGGCCTTGAAGGTGCCGAAGCTCTTCGAGACGCGGCGGACGGCGACGAGTGGAGACGCGCTCATCGGCCGAGCCTCGCGGTGCCGCGGGCGAAGCGCCGCTCCAGCAACATCTGCAGCGGCGTCAGGGCCGACACGACCAGCAGGTACCAGAGGCCGGCGACGATCAAGAGTTCGATGACCCGGGAATTGGCATAGTAGATGTTCTCGGCGGCGTGCAGCACCTCCGGGTACTGGATCACGCTGGCAAGCGACGTCGCCTTGACGAGGCCGATGAACTCGTTGCCGAGCGGCGGCAGCACCACCCGCATCGCCTGGGGCAGGATGATGCGATAGAGCGCCTTGAGCCGGCCCATGCCGATCGCCTGCGCGGCCTCCGCCTGCCCGGCATCGACCGAGAGCAGGCCGGCGCGCATCACCTCCGAGGTATAGGCGCCCTGGTTGATGCCGAGGCCCAGCAGCGCGGCGAGGAACGGCGTCATCACCTCGACCGACTTCACCGACCACAGGCCCGGGATGCCGATCACGGGAAAGACCAGCGCCAGGTTGAACCACAGCAGCAGCTGAAGGATCAGCGGCGTGCCGCGAAACAGCCAGGTGTAGCCGGCGGCCACCCCCTTCAGCACCGGGTTGGGCGACAGCCGCATCACCGCGACGACGAGGCCGAGCGCGATGCCGAGGCTCATCGCCAGCACGGCCATCACCAGGGTGTTGACGATGCCGCGCAGGATCACCGGCACGGTGAGGAAGCGGCCGACGTACGTCCACTCGATCTGGCCTTGCGCGAAGGCGCGCCCGATCAGCGCCAGGACGACGAGGATCAGGGCTGCGGCGATCCAGCGGCCCCAATGCGTCCGCCGGGCGACCGGCAGGCCGGTGAGATCGGGAAAGCCCTCCGCGAGGGCGCGTCCGCTGGTCATCGATCCCTCGTCGTCGGTCCCCGGCATCCGTACCGTGCCAGGATCATGCCGCTGCGTGCGCGGGCGGCTCGATCACGCCGGCGCGCGCGGTGATCGGCCCGTACTGGGCCGGCTGCCGGTGCTGGCCGAAATTGAACATCTTGTCCTTGCCCTGGCGGCAGCGGTCGAGGTCGCATTCGGCCAAGACCACCTCGTCGCCCAGGGTCTCGGTCCGGGCCACGATCCGGCCGTCGGGATCGACGATGCAGGAGCCGCCGATCAGGCCGGACCCGTCCTCGTTGCCGGCCTTGGCCACCGCCACCGCCCAGGTGGCGTTCATGTAGGCGTTGGCCTGGGCGACCAGCGTCGAGTGGAAGGTGCGCAAGCCGGCATCCTCGGTCGTGCCGCCGTTCGGATCATAGGCCGCCGAGTTGTAGCCGACGCAGACCAGTTCGACACCCTGCAAGCCCAGCACCCGCCAGGATTCCGGCCAGCGCCGGTCGTTGCAGATCATCATGCCGAGAATCGCGCCGGACCAGGCCGCGCCGGCCCGGAAGGCCGGAAAGCCGGTATCGCCGTAGGAAAAGTAGCGCTTCTCGAGCTGCTGGAAGCGCGCTCCGTGCCGCGGCTCGACCGAGCCCGGCAGGTGGACCTTGCGGTAGCGCCCGAGGACCGACCCGTCCGGCTGGACCAGGATGGCGCTGTTGAAGCGCTCGCCCGTCGGCGTCAGCTCGGCATAACCGATCGTGAACCCGACGCCGAGCTCCCGCGCCCGGTCGAACAGCGGCTGCACCGCCGGATTGGGCATCGCGCGCTCGAAATACTGGTCGAGGTCGTCGCCGTCGAGCAGCCAGCGCGGGAAGAACGTCGTGAAGGCGAGCTCGGGAAACACCACCAGGGTCGCGCCGCGGCCCGCCGCCTCCTCGAGCAAGCGGATCAGCCGGTCGAGGGTGTGAGCACGGGAATCAGCGCGCTGGGTCGGCCCCATCTGTGCGGCCGCAACGGTGACGACACGAGACATAATGACCTCGAAACAGGCACAATGCTACATTTGCAAGCATTGTGTGGGGTCTGGCTCCGCTTATACCCCGATCATGCACATCTGATACGCCTCCACAATCCAGAGGCCTATGATAAATTTCGCTCGATTATAACGTGAAGTGATGATGAACCTGCGCCAGCTGGAGATTCTGCGGGCGGTGGTGCGGCACCGCACCACCCTGGCGGCGGCCGAGGAACTGGCGGTGTCGCAGCCGGCGGTGAGCAACGCCCTCAAGGCGATGGAGGCGCAGGTCGGCTTCCCGCTCTTCGACCGCATCAACAACCGGCTGTTTCCGACCTCCGAGGCGATGACGCTCTACAAGGAGAGCGATGCGATCTTCGCGCTCCACGCCAAGCTCGAAGGCCGCGTCCGCGACCTGCGCGAGAACCGCCACGGCCACCTCGCCCTGATGGCGACGCCGCCGCTCGCCTACGGCCTCCTCCCACGGGCGCTCGCCGCCTTCGTCCGCGCGCGGCCGCAGACCCGGCTGTTCTTCGACGTACGCCGCTACGAGGGGGTGATCGAAGGCGTGACCGGCCGGGTCGCCGAGCTCGGCTTCGCCCTCGGCCTGTCGAACCATGTCGGCCTCGCCCACGAGGTCGTGCACCGGGGCGAGATGGTGTGCGTCATGGCGCCGGACCATCCGTTGAGCGGGTGCGGGACGGTCACGCCGGCCGACCTCGCGCGCCATCCCTTCATCGGGCTGGAGCGCGGCACCCGCCTCGGCGAGGCGCTGCGCGACGCCTTCGCGCAGGCCGGCGTGCCGTTCCGTGCCACCGTGGAGGTGCGCTACTGCAACACGGCCTGCGTGCTCGCGGGCGCGGGCGTCGGCGTCGCGGTGGTCGATCCGTTCTCGCCGGCGCAGGGCGGGGCGCACCCGGTGGTGGTGCGTCGCTTCGTGCCGACGACGACGGTCGAGGCGTTCATGCTGTGGTCGGAGGCCGAGCCGCTGTCGCGGCTGGCGCGGGCGTTCCTCGACGAGGTGCGGGCGGCGGCGGGCGACGGAGGGGTGGGCGCTATGCCTGTACCCCCGCCCGGGCCACCTCCCCCGCATCCTTGAGCCGGCCGATCTCCCAGGCGAGAGCCATCACCCGGCGGATCTGCGCCTCCGGCAGGATGCCCTCGGCGAGATCGACGAACTTGCGCGCGAGATCGGCATCCGACATCGGATTCTCGACGCTGCCGATCGCGTGCTCGATATGGCGCGTCAGGGTACGCCCGTCGGTCAGCGTGATCGTCAGGTCGACCTGCTCCGGCCGCACCCCCGGCGTGACCACCGGCACGACCTTGCCGCGCAGATCGGTGACGACGGGATCGCGCACCGCCCGGTCGCTGAACTGCTTCTCGCCGCCCGCCCCTTCGACCAGGGCGACCGCGACGGCGTGGTAGATGCTGAACTTGCCCTCCAGCCCGGTGCGCGGCGCGGTCTTGCCGGTGAGTTCCAGCACCAGCGGGTGGACCTTCAGCGCGACGCGGCGAATCTGGTCGGGGGTCAGGCGGTTCTCGTTGCGCAGCTGGACCGCGGCGTCGATCGCCGGATGCATGACGATGCCGCAGGCGAAGGGCTTGTAGGTGTTGAGCGCCGCCTCGAAGCGGCTCCCCAGCCCCTCGGTGATCTCGCGATACTCCTGCTTGGTCGAGACGGTGTTGGCCCAGCCGCGCTTCGCCTCGATCATCCCGTCCGAGCTGGTGAAGTTCTTCTCGGCGAGGATCGCCGCGAACAGCCCGTTGGCGGCGGCGCGGCCGGGGTTGAAGCTCTTGTTCATCGAGCCGAACGACTCGCGCAGGCCCACCGGCTGCGAGGCGGCGAGCCCCAAGGCCCACACCATCTGCTGCTCGGACAGGCCCATCAGCTTGCCGGCGGCGGCGGCCGCGCCGAACACCCCGGCCGTACCGGTGATGTGCCAGCCGACATCGTAGTGGTTGGGATAGACCGCGTTGCCGATCCGGCACTCGGTCTCGACGCCGAGGACCAGGGCATTGAGGAAGTCCGGCCCTGAGACCGGCCGCATCTCGGCGAGCGCCAGGATCGCCGAGGCGACCGGGCCGGCCGGGTGGATCACGGTCTTCAGGTGGGTGTCGTCGTAGTCGAAGATGTGGCTCGACACGCCGTTGAGGAAGGCGGCGTTCATGATGTCGAAGCGCTCGGCGCGCCCGAACAGCCCGGCCTGGGGCGGGCCCGAGAACGGCTTCAGCGCCGACACCGCGACGTCGAGGGTTTCATGGTGCGAGCCGCCGATGGCGACGCCGACCCAGTTGAGGAAGGTGCGGGTGCCCTCGCGCCGCACCGCCTCGGGCAGGTCCTCGAACCGGGCCCCGACCACGTAGCGCGCGAGAATCCGGGTGACGTCGCGGGGGGGCGCCGAGGCAGCGGGCCGGGGCTGGGCCGGAGCGGCCGGCTCGGCGGCGCCCGCCCCCTTCGCCGCGATGGCAAGGCCGGCGGCCCCGATCAGGCTGCGTCGATCGACCGTCATGGCGTTCCCTCCTCTCTGGTTCAACGCGGCCGGGACGGCGCAGGTCCGCCCCGCCTCAAGACCCCCGCCCCGCCTCAAGCCCCGCGCGCCGCTCCGGCCCCGGCGCGCCGCCCGAACACCACGCCGGAGGTCAGGCCCGAGCCGCCCGGATAGCCGTTGAAGAACACCCCGCCGACCATCTCGCCGCAGGCATAGAGGCCGGGAATCGGGGCGCCAGTCTCGTGCAGCACCGCCCCGTCCGCGTCGACCTCGACGCCGCCATACGTGAAGGTGATGCCGCCGGTGACCGGATAGGCCTTGAACGGGCCGGTCTCGATCCGCCGCGCCCAGTTCGATTTCGGCAGCGCGAGGCCCTGGGTGCCGCGCCCGTCCTTCACCGTCGGGTCGAAGGGCACGCTCTCGTCCACCGCGTCGTTGAACGCGGCGATCGTCGCCCGCGCCTGCGCCTTGTCGGTGAGGCCGTCGAGCCGGTTGATCAGCGCGTCCAGCGTGTCGGCCTCGACGAAGTGCGCGTCGTGGAACCGGTACTCGCTGTAGAGCAGCGGATCGACCGCTGCGTCGAAGATCTGCCAGGCGACGTGGCCGGGCTGCTCCATGATGGCGCGGCCGAACTGGGCGTAGGTGTAGTTGCGGAAATCGCGGCCCTCGTCGACGAAGCGCTCGCCGTCGGCGTTGAGCATCACGCCGAGGAAGTAGCAGATCTTGCGATAGTGCTTGCGCTCGAGATGCGGCAGGTCGAGATTGCCGTAGGGCGGGGTGAACAGGTCCATCGGCGTGGCATGGCAGCCGCCGTAGAAGCCGTGGCGCCGTGCCCCGAGCCGGAACGCCATGGCGAGCCCATCGCCCTGGTTGTGCGGCGTGCCGCGCACCTTGGCCTGCTCCCAGCCCGGCCCGATGAAGTCCGCGCGCATCGCCGCATTGGCCTCGAAGCCGCCGCAGCCGAGCACCACCGCCCGCGCCCGGATCTCGCCCGCAGCGGTGCGCACGCCGCAAACCCGGCCGCCCTCGACGATCAGGTCCTCGGCGGCGCATGCGTAGCGGATCTCGCCGCCCAAGCCTTCGAAGGCCGCGCGCTCGGCCTCGGCGAGGCCGTGGCCCTCGCCGCGTGTGGCGAGCGTCAGGCCGCCCCAGAAGACGTGGCGCCCGTCCTTCTCGAACGACTGGCGGGAATAGATCGGCTCGAACTTCACCCCGCGCGAGGCGAGCCAGCGCACCGCGTCGTAGCTCTCGGCGATCAAGGCCTGCTGCTCGCGGCTCAGCGGCCGGCCGTCGTTGAAGCCGAGGAGGTCGGCGGCGAAGCGCTCCGCCGGGTAGGCGCCGAAATCGGTGTTGGCTAACCGCGGATCGGTCGGGTCTTCGAGCAGCGGCACAAGGTCGTCGGCGCCGTCATAGACGAAGCGCATCGCGCCGGCCGTGTAGGCGGTGTTGCCGCCGGCGAGGTCCGGCCCGGCCTTCTCGATCACCAGGACCCGGCTTCCCTGCTCGCGCCCGGCGATGGCCGCGCTCATCGCGGCATTGCCGGAGCCGACGACGACGATGTCCCACTCGGTCTGCATGGCGTTCCTCCGGCCTCCGATATGTCATTGTATGCGATTGCATGCAAGATTGCCGGCTTGTCGGGCGCCGTGCCCGCGCGCACATCCCGGGCGGGCGGGAGGATGGCTGCGGGATGACGGGGCGGGGTTCGGGGGAGCAGCGGGGCGGCCAGGGCGCCTATGACCGGCTGCTCGGCGCCATCGAGGAGGGCGAGCTGCCGCCCGGCAGCCGCCTGCGCGAGGCGGAGCTGGCGGAGCGTTTCGCGATCAGCCGCACGCCGGTGCGCGAGGCCCTGGCGCGGCTCGAGGCGCAGGGGCTGGTGCGGCACGAGCCGCATCGCGGCGCCAGCGTGGCGCGGCTCGACTACGCCCAGGTCACCGAGCTCTACGACCTGCGCGAGGTGCTGGAGGGCACCGCGGCCCGCCTCGCGGCGGTCCATGCCAGCGCGATCGAGGTCGAGATCCTGGAGGAGATGGTCGAGCGCGACCGCGGCCTCGTCGGCGATGCGGCGGCGCTGGCGCGCACCAACCGGTTGTTCCACCGCCAGATCCACGCCTGCGCCCATAACCGCTTCCTCCAGGGCACGCTGGAGACGATGCGGCTCTCCCTGGTGCTCCTGTCGGGCACCACCCTGGCGCAAGCGGACCGGGCCGGGGCCTCGATCGACGAGCACGCGGCGATCGTCGCGAAAATCCGCGCCCATGACGGCGACGGCGCCGAGGCGGCGGCGCGGACCCATATCCGGGCGGCGTTCAAGGCGCGGATCCGCCTGCACCAGGAGATGTGAGGCTTCCTCTGGCCCCGCCGTTGCATTCCCGGCGGGTTCGTGGCTGGTACCGGCGGCATCGGCTTCGACAGGGTGAAGGAACTTCGCGTGCGCCAGGGCATGGACGGCTTCGTCACGCGCGATCGGCGGATCTGAGCCGTGAACACCTGGCCGCAGCCCGCGCTCGACCCGCGCATCGCCGCGCTCCTCGCCGAGATCGCCGCGCAGGACAGCGTGCCCTTGCGGCGCGACGGCCGGCCTCTCGACCTGCGCGGGGCGAACCTGAGCCGCGATCACCTCGCGCCCCTCGCCGGCGACGCGGGCTGGTGGGACGCGGAGCGCCGGGGCCTCGACCTCGCCGGGGCCGAGATCTCGGGCAGCGACCTGGAGCAAGCCGACCTGACCGGCGCCACCCTGAAGCGGGCCCGGCTCTCCGGAGCGCTCGCCCGCTCCGCCGACTTCACCGGGGCGCTGATCGAGGAGGCGGATTTCGGCAAGGCCGACCTCAGCGGCGCCCGCTTCGCCGGCGTCGCCGGCGGCCAGGCCGACTTCTCGGAAGCGATGCTGGAGGATGCGAGCTTTCGCGACGCCTCCTTGCGCTTCGCCCGCCTGCCCCGCAGCCTGCTCGACGGCGCCGATTTCTCCGGCGCCGACCTGTGGGGCGCCGACTTCACCGGGGCCGACGCCGACTACACCAAGTTCCGCGGCGCGCGCCTCGACGAGGTGAACCTGTCGGACACCAACCTGACCCACGCCGATTTCGAGGGCGCGAGCCTGACCAAGGCGCGGCTCACCGGCTCGCGCCTGCGCAGCGCCGTGCTGACCGGCGCCAAGCTCGACGGGGCGGATCTCTCCGGCGCCGACCTTTCCGCCGCGACGCTGGTGCGGCTCGACCTCTCCTCCTGCTCCTTGCGCCACGCCCGTTTCGCCGGCGCCTGGCTCAACGGCACGCGCTTTCGCGCCGCGCAGATCGGCGAGGCGGTGGGCGAGGAGGTCGCCGGCGAGTACGAGGCCGCGAAGGCGAGCTACCTGGCGCTGGAGCAGAATTTCGAGAGCATCGGCAGCCGCGACGAGGCCGGCTGGGCCTATCGCCGCCGCCGGCGCATGGGCCGGCTCCACGCCGGCGCCCTGTTCCGGACCGCCTGGCGCGCCCGCGACCGCAAGGGAATTCTCCGACACGGCTATCGCTGGACCGCCGACCGCTTCGTCGAGTGGCTGTGCGATTACGGCGAGAGCCTGTCCCGGCTGTTTCGCGCCTTCGCGATCCTGATCGTGGTGTTCGGCGGGCTCTACGGCCTCACCGGCGGGCTGATCCCGGAGGGCGGCACGGCGGCGACCTACAACCTCCTCGATCTGATGAGCTACAGCGCCCTCAACATGATGACGGCGAACCCGCCCGAGATCGGCATCAAGCCGGTCGGCCGGATCACCAACCTGCTCGTCGGGGTGCAGGGCGGGACCGGGATCGTGCTGATGGGGCTGTTCGGGTTCGTGCTGGGTAACCGGCTGCGGCGGTAGCGATCCAAGGTGTTACATCGAACGCCCTGCCACCCTCCCCTTTCCCGGATCTCCTTTCGCTGACGCTTCAGTCGTCCGGGAAAGGGCGGAGGTGTCTCGGCAGAAGGCGAGAC
The DNA here is from genome assembly GCF_006151805.1 of Methylobacterium terricola. Classification (GTDB taxonomy): domain Bacteria; phylum Pseudomonadota; class Alphaproteobacteria; order Rhizobiales; family Beijerinckiaceae; genus Methylobacterium; species Methylobacterium terricola. Next base: position 15,179 of record NZ_VDDA01000004.1, read on the forward strand.
ATTCTCCAGCGTCGGCTATTCTACCGTGCTGCCTGCCCCGCTCCCGCCAGCTCCTCCCGGATCACCTGCGTCATCGCCTTCAGCGCCGGCGCCGCCCGGTCGCGCGGCTGGCCCGCCGCGATCCGGTGCGCCGCAACGATCCGGCCCGGGCTGCCGGCCAGCACGACGATCCGGTCGGCGAGGTAGACCGCCTCCTCGATGTCGTGGGTGACGAACAGGACCGTCTGACCGGAGGCGCGGCAGAGACGGGCGAGCTCGTCCTGGAGGGTCTCGCGGGTCAGCGCATCGAGGGCGGAGAACGGCTCGTCCATCAGCAGAACGTGCGGCTCGACCGCGAGCGCCCGGGCGAGGGACACCCGCTGCCTCTGGCCGCCGGAGAGCTGGAACGGCCAGCGCCCGGCCAGCTCCGCGAGACCCACCCGCCCCAGGGCGGCGAGCGCCCGCCGGCGCCGCTCGGCCCGGGGGAGGCGCAGCTTCTCCAGCCCGAAGGCGACGTTGTCGAGGACGCGGCGCCAGGGCAGCAGGCGCGAATCCTGAAACACCAGGGCAACCGCCCGGCGGCCGGCCTCGGGCTCGCTGACCGAGACGGTCCCGGCACTCGGTGCCACCAGGTCGGCGATGACGCGGAGCAGCGTCGACTTGCCGACGCCCGAGGCGCCGACGATGGCCAGGAACTCGCCGGGCTCGATGTCGAGGTCGAGGCCCGAGAGCACCGTGGTGCGGCTGCCGTCGCGGGTGAAGGTGAGGGCGAGGCCCTGGATCGCGATCAGGCCCGCCATCTGAGGATCCAGCGTTGGAGGGCGGTGAAGCCGGCATCGAAGACGCCGTAGAGCAGCGCCATGGTGAGCATGTAGACGACCACGATGTCGGTCGCGAGCAGCGTCGAGGCCTGCATCATCCGCTGGCCGAGACCGGCGACCCCGAAGATCTCGGCGGCCACCACCGCCATCCAGGCCTGCCCGATGGCGGTGCGCACGCCGACCAGGATGCCCGGCATCGCGGCCGGCCACACCACCGTGACCAGGCGCTCCGGCGCGGAGCGGAAGCCGAAGGCGGCTGCGAGCTCGATCAGGTCGCGGTCGACGCCGCGGATCGCCCCGTGGGCAGCGAAATAGACGATCCAGAACACCCCGATCGCGACGATGAACAGCGCCGCCTCCGGGCTGACCCCGAACCAGATGATCGCGAACGGCACCCAGGCGAGGCCCGGCACCGGGCGCAGCACCCGCACCACCCAGGCGGTCAGCCCCTCGGCCGTGCGCGATAGGCCGGTGAGCGTGCCGACGGCGATGCCGAGGCCGACGCCGAGCGCCAGACCCGCGAGGTAATGCCCGAGGCTGCCGGTCACCGCCGCGAGCCACTGGCCCGAGCGCAGCTCGCGCAGGAACGCATCCGGGATCACCGAGGGCGGCGGCAGGAAGGCGGGGTTGACGAGGCCGAGCCGCGGCACGGCCTCCCACAGGGCGAAGAAGGCGGCGAGCCCCACCAGCGGGAGCAACGCCGCCGCGGGGCGGAATCGCATGGCCGTGCTTTACTGGGCCGCGACCGCGCGCGCGTAGAAGCGCGGCTCGAACAGCCCGTCGAGGGGCACCTCGCGCTCGAGCGCCCCGATCTTGACCTGGAATTTCTGCATCGCCGCGGTCGGCTCGACGATCGGGCGGGGATCGGCGGTGAAGCGCGTCGCCGGCGAGGCCAGCGCCCGGCGGATCGTTGCGGTGTCGACGAGGCCCTTGCCGAGCGCGCCCTCGATGATCGGCGCGACGCGGTCGGGCTCGCGGCCGATCAGGTCGACCGCCCGCACGATGCCGGTCACGATCGCCTGGACGGCGTCGGGTTCCTTGTCGAGCAGGGCGCGGGTCACCGCGACGACGGTGCCGGGCTGGTTGGGGAACATCTCGCCGCCGAGCGCCATCAGGCGGATCGCCGGGTTGCGGCCGGTGACGATCGAGACCGCGGGCTCGCGCAGGGTGCCGCCCTCGACCGCGCCGGCGAGCACCGCCTGCTGGGTCGCGTCGATTCCCATCGAGACGATCGTCACGTCCTTCGGATCGACCTTCGCCACCTCCCACAGCCAGTATTGCAGGGTGGTGTTGGGCACCGAGCCGAGGGGCTGGGTCGCGACCCGCGCCGGGGTGCCGTTCGCCTCGCGGTAGCGCTTGAACACCTCGGCCGGGACGACGCCCTTCTCGGCGAAGCGGGCGAGCTTGGGGCCGGCGACGAAGACGTTCTCCTCGACCGAGGTGGCGGCGACCACCTTCACGTCGATGCCCTTCGAGCGGGCGACGCCGAGCGGCGCCACCCCGGCGACGTAGACGTCGAGGGTGCCCGAGGCGAGGGCCTGGATCATGTTCGGGCCGGACTCGAAGGTGGTGATGCCGAGGGACAGCCCGGCCTGCTTCAGCCAGCCCTCCTTCTCGGCGACGTAGATCGGCGCGGCGGCGAGGATCGGGATCACGCCGACCCGCAGCGGCGCGGCACGCCCCTGAGCCGACGACCCTTGCGCCAGGGAGCGGCCACTGCCCAGCACGGTGCTGGCCGCCAGGGCCGGGGCTGCCCCGAGGATGCTGCGTCGCGTGATGGTCATGGCCGGCCGCCTGTGGGGAGGAATGGCGTCCGCTTAGGGCATCCTCCTGCGGCCGTGCAAGAACGACGCGGATATAAGACGATCGATCTCTGGGTAAGCTGTGTGGGAGCAGAATCTTCTCTCTGTGGCGCAAGGAAGAGAAGAATGTCCGGCCGGCTCCGCGCGACTGCCGGCGTCCCGCCCTGGCACGGCCAGTCCAATTTTTTGGTCAGCACAGGCAAGCACCGGCGGTCCCGCCTCTCCTAACCTCAGGTCGTCGGCATCGCCCATCGTGCTGCAAGGAGCCCGGACCCGGATGGCCTTCTCTCGTCGCGACCTTCTCCGCACGGCCGCCGCCGTCCCGCTCTCGACCCTGGCGATGCCGGCCCTGCTGCGCTCGGCCCGGGCCGAGACGCCGATCCTGGTCGGCTCGCTGCACGACCAGTCCGGGCCGATCGCCGCCTCCGGCACGCCGATGGTCGAGAGCCTGAAGCTCGGCATCGAGGAGGTGAACGCCGCCGGCGGCCTCCTCGGCCGGCCGCTGCAACTGGTGCATTACGACACCCAGTCGAACATCCAGATGTACTCGCAATACGCCCAGCAGCTCGCCGTGCGCGACAAGGTGGCGGTGGTCCATGGCGGCATCACCTCGGCCTCGCGCGAGGCGATCCGCCCGACCTTCAACCGCTTCAAGGTGCTGTACTTCTACAACGTGCTGTACGAGGGCGGGGTCTGCGACCGCAACACCTTCTGCACCGGCACCACCCCGGCCCAGACGGTCGAGAAGCTTGTGCCCTACGCGATGACGAAGGGGCCGAAGCCCGCCAAGAAGGTCTACGTGATCGCCGCCGATTACAATTACGGCCAGATCACCGCCAAGTGGATGCAGAAATACGTCAAGGACAACGGCGGGGAGACGGTCGCGGTCGATTTCTTCCCGCTCGACGTGACGAATTTCGGGCCGACGATCTCGAAGATCCAGTCGATGAAGCCCGACCTGCTGCTCTCGGCGCTGGTCGGCGGCAACCACACGGCGTTCTACCGGCAATGGACCTCGGCCGGGATGAAGGACCAGATCCCGATCGCCTCGACCACCTTCGGCCTCGTCAACGAGCCCAGCACCCTCAACGCCGCCGAGAGCGACGGCATCCTCGGCGCCTACGGCTATTTCGAGGAGCTGACGACCCCGGCGAGCACCGCCTACGTCGCCAAGCTGAAGAAGCAATCGCCCGGCATCCCCTATATCAGCGAATTGGCGGCCGCGACCTACGAGGGCTTCTACCTCTGGGTCGAGGGAGTGAAGAAGGCGAAGTCCATCGACCGCATGGCGGTGACCGAGGCTTTGGAGACCGGCCTCTCCTTCGACGGGCCGACCGGCAAGGTCACGGTCGACCACGCCACCCACCACGTCACCCGCAACGCCTACCTGGCGGTGGTCAAGGACCGGAAGTGGGACGTGCGCGAGACCTATCCGGACGCCAAGCCCCAGGACACCGCGGCGGTGTGCAACCTGATCAAGAACCCGCGCGAGAACAAGCAGTACGAGATCTCGATCTGAGGACCGGATCGGTGAACTGATGCGATCATCCCCTCCATCGTCATTCCGGGCTCCGCTTCGCGGCCCAGGGGTGACGATGGCGGGCGGCAGGATCGTGGCTCTCTCCGATTCTCGCGAGCAAAACCCCCTCCCCCGCCCGGATGACGCCATGGACCTGTCGCTCATCATCGCGCTCGACGTCGTGAACGGGGCCGCCTCCCTGTTCCTGCTCTGCCTCGGCCTCGCGATCATCTTCGGGATGATGAAGATCATCAACCTGGCGCATGGCGAGTTCGTGATGCTGGGGGCCTACGCGACGGTGATCTCGGCCAATGCCGGGCTCAACATCTGGATCGCCATGCTGGTCGTGGCGCCGCTCTTCGTCGGCCTCGTCGGGCTCGTCATCGAGCGCTGCCTGATCCGGTTCCTGTATGGGCGCCTCGTCGATTCGATGCTGGCGACCTGGGGACTGAGCCTGTGCCTGATCGGCCTCGTGACGACCATCTTCGGCAACACCATCAACGGCGTGCCGACGCCGCTCGGCGGCTTCCAGGTCGGGGCCTACCGGTCGAGCTGGTACACGATCTTCCTCCTCGCCATGGCGTTGCTGGTGATGGCGCTGGTCTACGGCGTGCTCCGGTTCACCCGCTTCGGCCTCGTCGCCCGGGCGGTGATGCTGAATCCGGGCATGGCCGCGACCCTCGGGGTCAACCCGGCGAAGATCTACATGGCGACCTTCGGCATCGGCGCGGCGGTCACGGGGCTTGCCGGCGGGCTCCTGGCGCCGGTCTCCGGCATCACGCCGGTCATGGGCACGGCCTTCGTCGCCAAGTGCTTCATCACAGTGGTGGGCGGCGGCGCGGCGATCATCTCGGGCACGCTCTCGGCCGCCGGCCTGTTCGGCTTCGTCAACCAGCTCGGCGCCTTCCTCACCACCCCGGTCTACGGCGAGGTGATCCTGTTCCTCACCGCGATCCTGCTGATCCGCCTGCTGCCGCAGGGCATCTCCGGCCGCTTCTTCAAGGGGACGCTCTGACATGCCCGCCTCCCTCACGCTCGGGCTCCAGGCCCTCGCGATCCTGGCCGCCGTCGCCCTGGTCGCGGTGCTGCCGACCTACCTCGAACTCTTCACCCTGATGCAGCTGACGCTGTTCGCCGCCATGGCCGTGCTGGCGCTCAGCCTCGGCTTCATCTGGGGCTTCGGCGGCATCCTGTCCTTCGGCCAGACCGCGTTCTTCGGTCTCGGCGGCTACACCTACGCCATCGCGGCGATCAATTTCGGCGATTCCACCAACGCGATCCTGCTGGCGATCCTGTTCCCGGCCCTGTTCGCGGCGGCCCTCGGCTACTTCGTGTTCTACGGCCGGATCAGCGAGGTCTATCTCGGGGTCATCACCCTGACCGTCACGCTGATCCTGTTTAACGTCGTCAACTCGACGGCGGGCGACGCCTACACGATCGGCCAGGCGCGGCTCGGCGGCTTCAACGGCATCCCCTCGGTGCCGACCTTCAACCTCCCCTACACGCCGGACGCGGTGCTGAGCCCGGAAGCCGGGTGGTGGGTCACCGGCTTCGCGCTGATCGCCGTCTACCTGCTGATGCGGCTGCTGCTCGCGAGCCCCTTCGGCCGCATCGCCGTGGCGGTGCGCGAGAACGAGACCCGGGCGGCCTTGCTCGGCTACGATCCGCGCCTGATCAAGCTCGGCGTGTTCATGGTCGGCGGCGCCGTCGCGGGGCTGGCCGGCGCCCTTTACGTCAATTGGGGCGCCTTCGTCGGCCCGACGATCTTCTCGCTGTCGCTCTCGGCCGAGATCATCATCTGGATCACCGTCGGGGGCTTAGGCACCCTGATCGGGCCGGTCGTGGGCTGTGTCCTGATCCAGTACCTCAACGCCAAGATCGGCTCGCAGCAGGCCTTCAATTCCAACTTGGTGCTCGGCGTCATCCTGGTCGGCTTCGTGCTGCTGCTGCCGAAGGGGATCGTGCCGACGCTCCGGAACGGGCTCGCCGGGCTCGGCCGCAAGGCCCGGCGCCGGCCGGTGACCGAATCCGCCGCCCGGACCCAGATCGTCGGAGCCGAATGAGATGGACCCCCTCGTCCCCCTCCTGAAGACCGAGAACCTGACGATGCGCTTCGGCGGCGTCGTCGCCAACGACGACGTCAGCTTCACCCTCGGCGAGATGGAGCTGCGCTGCCTGATCGGCCCGAACGGCGCCGGCAAGAGCACCTTCTTCAAGATGCTCACCGGGCAGCTCACCCCCACCTCCGGCACCATCGCGTTCCGCGGCCAGCCGGTGACGGGCCTGCAGAGCCACCAGATCGCCCGGCTCGGCATCGGCATCAAGACGCAGGTGCCGAACGTGTTCAACGGGGTGTCGGTGCGCGAGAACATCTGGCTCTCGGCCCGCCGCAAGACGACGCCGAAATTCACCAAGCCGCTGGTGGACGAGATCCTGGAGAAGATCCGGCTGACGCATCTCGCCGGGGCCACCGTCGGGCAGCTCTCGCACGGCCAGCGGCAATGGGTCGAGATCGGCACGGTGCTGGCCGGCGACCCCGAGTTGATCCTCCTCGACGAGCCCGCCGCCGGCATGACCGACGAGGAGACCCACCGCACCGCCGAGATCATCCGCGAGATCAACAAGACCCGGGCGATCGTCGTGGTCGAGCACGACATGGCGTTCATCAAGATGATCGCCCGCAAAGTCACGGTGTTCCACCAGGGCCGGATCATGATGGAGGACGGGATCGACGCCGTGCTGGCCGACCGGCGGGTGCGCGACGTCTATCTCGGCAAGAAGGTGGCGGCATGAATGCACTTCTCGACGTGGAAGGCCTGCGGGCGAGCTACGGCCGCGTGCCGATCCTGATGGGCGTCGACTTCACCCTGGCGCCCGGGGAATATCTCGGCATCCTCGGCCATAACGGCATGGGCAAGACCACGCTGATGCGGACCCTGATGGGCCACCTGCCCGCCGATGCCGGCGCGGTGCGCTTCTCCGGCACCGACGTGACGCGGCTCCCCATCCACCAGCGTGCCCGCCTCGGCCTCGGCCTGGTGCCGCAGGGCCGCGAGATCTTCTCCACCCTCAGCGTGCGCGAGAACCTGCGCATGGGGCTCGCCAGCGCGCCGAAGGAAGATCCCCGCATCATCGACGACGTGCTCGCCGACTTCCCCCGCCTCGTGCGCCTGCTCGACCGGCGCGGCGGCGCCCTCTCGGGCGGCGAGCAGCAATTGCTGGCGCTCGCCCGCTGCCTCTGCACCCGGCCGAAGCTCGTCCTCCTCGACGAGCCGACCGAGGGCATCCAGCCCTCGATCATCGAGGAGATCATCGAGACGCTGCTGGCGTTGAAGAAGCGCTGGGATTTGTCGATGATCATCGTCGAGCAGAATCTCGACTTCATCACCTCGCTGTCCGACCGGGTGCTCGGCATCCAGAAGGGCCGCATCACCGGCGAGGTCTCGCGCGAGGACCTGCTGGCGGGGCGGATCGGGATGGCGGCGGCGTAGCCGGTCAACACGCGCCCTCTGTCACACCCAGCCCTGTCCCGGACGATCGCAGCGAAGCGGAAGGAGATCCGGGAACCAGCACGAGACGTCGCGAAGCGTCCATATCTCTGCGACGTTGCAGATCATGAGCCGCTTCGCGGCACTGTTCCCCCGGATCCCGGATCTCTAGCCGCTGACGCTCCAGTCGTCCGGGAAAGGGGAGCTTGAACGAACGAAACCTCTTCACGCCGAAACGACAGGAGACGCCCCATGGCCATCACCCGCCCGAGTGCCGCCCAGGTCCGCGAGCTCGCCGCTAGCCTGTACATGTCGATGTCGCCGGAGGAGGCCGCCTCCTATCGCGCGCTGATGGACGGCATGTTCGACGCCTACGACGTCGTCGACGCGCTGCCGGACTACATCCCGGTGGTGAAGTATCCCCGCATTCCGGGCCACCGCCCGGCGCCGGAGGAGAATCCGCTGGGCGCCTGGTACTGGAAGAGCGAGGTGAAGGGCGCTCCTGACGGCAAGCTCGCCGGCAAGACCGTGGCGCTCAAGGACAACGTGGCGCTCGCCGGCGTGCCGATGATGAACGGCGCCTCGACACTGGAAGGCTTCGTGCCGGCCTCGGACGCCACGATCGTGACCCGCATGCTGGATGCCGGCGCGACGATCCTCGGCAAGGCGGTGTGCGAGCATTTCTGCCTGTCCGGCGGCAGCCACACCTCGGATCCGGGGCCGGTCCACAACCCGCACCGGATGGGCTACTCGGCCGGCGGCTCGTCCTCGGGCAGCGGCGCGCTCGTCGCCTCAGGCGAGGTCGATCTGGCGATCGGCGGCGACCAGGGCGGGTCGATCCGCATCCCGGCCTCGTATTGCGGGATCGTTGGCATGAAGCCGACCCACGGTCTCGTGCCCTATACCGGCGTGATGCCGATCGAGACCACGATCGACCATACCGGCCCGATGACCGCGAGCGTCGCCGACAATGCCCTGCTGCTCGAAGTCCTGGCCGGTGCCGACGGGCTCGATCCGCGCCAATATGCGCCGCAGGTCGCCCCCTACACCGAGGCGCTGGGGAAGGGCGCGAAGGGATTGAAGATCGGCCTCCTGATGGAGGGCTTCTCCGCCCCCGGCATGCAGGAGGCGGTGGCCGACAAGGTCCGGGCTGCGGCTGCGCGGTTCGAGGCTCTCGGCGCCACCGTCGAGGAGGTGTCGCTGCCGGCCTACCGGATCGCGGCCTCGGTCTGGACGCCGATCGGTCTCGAAGGGCTGACCCAGCAGATGATGCTCGGAAACGGCATGGGCTTCAACTGGAAGGGCGCCTACGATGTCGGCCTGTTCGACGCCCACTCGGCCTGGCGCGACAAGGCCGACGACCTGTCCGAGACGCTGAAGATCTCGATGCTCGTCGGCCAGTGGGGGCTGACCCATTATCGCGGCCGCTACTACGCCAAGGCGCAGAACATCGCCCGCAAGCTGAGGGAAGAGTTCGCCAAGACATTCCAGAGCTACGACCTGCTGCTCTGCCCGACCCTGCCCTGCACCGCCACCAAGCTGCCGGAGAAGGGGGCTCCGCTCGAAGAGGTCATCGTCCGCGCCTTCGAGATGGTCGCCTCGACCTCGCCGATGGACGTGACCGGCAACCCGTCGATGTCGATCCCCTGCGGCCTCGTCGACGGCCTGCCGGTCGGCCTGATGCTGACGGCGAAGGACTGGAACGAGAGCGCGATCTACCAGGCCGCCGCCGCCTTCGAGGCGGCCGGCGACTGGAAGACGTTCTGAAGGGCCCGGCGTTGAAGACGATCAGCGCCATCCTCCGCGCCAGGCCGGGCGCGGAGGAGACCTTGCGCAAAGCCCTCCTCGACGTGGCGGCTCATGTGGCTGCGAGCGAGCCCGACACGGTCGGGTTCTTCGTCTCGCAGGAGGCGGGCGATCCGACCCGCTTCACCACCTACGAGCGGTTCACCGATGCGGCGGCGATGGACCGGCACAACGGTTCGGAGGCGGTGGCGCGGTTCTTCCGCATCGCGCAACCGATCCTCGACGGCGAGGTGATCCTGGTGACCGCCGACGAGATCTCCTGCAAGTGAGAACCTACGACACGCTGATCGTCGGCGCCGGCAGCGCCGGCTGCGTCCTGGCGGGCCGGCTCAGCGCCGATCCGGCCCGCCGGGTGCTGCTGCTCGAAGCGGGTGGCGAACCGCCGCTCGGCGCCGTCATCCCGTCCGACTGGACGAGCCTGTTCGATACCGCGGTCGATTGGGGCTTCCACACCGAGCCGCAGGCGGGCTGCCGCCACCGGCGGATCTTCTGGCCCCGCGGCCGGATGCTCGGCGGCTCGGGCTCGCTCAACGCGATGATCTACCTGCGCGGCCTGCCCTCCGACTACGACGGCTGGGAGGCGATGGGCTGCCCCGGCTGGGGCTGGCGCGACGTGCTGCCGGATTTCCTGGGCACCGAGGACAATCGCCGCTTCGGCAACCACCCGCTCCACGGTACCGGCGGCCCGCTTCCGGTCGAGGATTGCCCGTTTCGCGACGAGGGCGAGACCCTCTGGCACGAGGCCGCCTTGGCGGCCGGCCACCCGGCGAACCCGGATTTCAACGGCGGCCATCAGGACGGCGTCGGCTTCTTCCAGCTGACGACGCAGGGCGGCGAGCGCTTCGGCACCAAGCGGGCCTATCTCGATCCGGCGCGGGAGCGGCCGAACCTGACGATCGAGACCGGGGTGCTCGTCACCCGCATCGTGGTCGAGGGCGGCCGCGCGGTCGGCGTCGAGTACCTGCGCAACGGCCGGCCCGAGCGGGCCTTGGCGGGCCAGGTCGTGCTCGCGGCCGGCGCCATCGCATCGCCGCATCTCCTGATGCTCTCCGGCATCGGCCCCGCAGACGCCCTTGCGGCCGCGGGCGTCGCGCCGGTGCACGATCTTCCGGGGGTCGGCCAGGATTTGCAGGACCACCCGGCCATCACCCTCGCCTTCGCGGCCAAGCGCCCGATCGGCCTCGGCGCCCTCGACGCGGCCGAGAGCTTCGGCCAGTGGCAGGCCCACCGCACCGGCCCGCGCACCTCGAACTGGGCGTCGGCCGGCGGGCACGTCGCCACGAGACCCGGACTCGCGCCCGACCTCCAGCTCTACGGCATCGCCGCGGCCCACCGCGATTACGGGCGCTTCCTCTATCCGGGATCGGGCTTCACCCTGTTCGCGGTGTTGCAACGGCCGGAGAGCCGCGGGACGATCCGCCTGCGCTCCGCCGACCCGATCATGGCGCCGGCGATCGACCCGCGCTACCTCTCGGACGAGGGCGGCCGCGACCTCGCCACCCTGGTCGAGGGCGTGCGGATCAACCGGGCCATCGCGGCGGCCGGGCCGCTCGCCGACGTGATCGCCCGCGAGCTCAGCCCGTCGGCGGAATGCCAGGACGATGCGGCGATCGCCCAGCACGTGCGCGGCCATCTCGCCTCCCTCTACCACCCGTCGAGCACCTGCCGGATGGGCACCGATCCCGGGGCGGTCGTCGATCCGCACGGCTTCGCGGTCCACGGCCTCGACGGCCTGTTCGTCGCCGACGCCTCGGTGTTTCCCCGGATGATCTCCGCCAACCTCAACGCGACGGTGATCCTGGTGGCCGAGCGGGCGGCGCGGGCGCTGGCGGGGTGAGGATCGACCGGCATCCTCCCCCTGTCCCGGATCTCCTTCCGCGATCGCTGTCCTCGTCCGGGAAAGGGCGTGGTGCCTGATGATTCAGGCCAGACCCGCCGGCCGCCGCGCGTGCCAATCCGTCACCTGCTGGATCGCGTGCCCGGCCTGGCACAACAGCGCCTCCGACACATGCGGCCCGACGAGCTGGACGCTCAGGGGAAGCCCGGCCGCATCGATCCCCGCCGGCAGGGTGATGGTCGGGTTGCCGGAGAAATTGAACGGCGCGGTGAAGCGCAGGATGCGCAGCAGCACCTCCGGATCCTGGCCGAACTCCGCCATCCGGGTCAGGCTCGGGACCGGCACCGGCATGGTCGGCACGAGCAGCAGGTCGACCTCCTCGAAGAGAGCCGCCAGGGCGCCCGAGAAGGCGAGGCGCTCGTGATAGACCGCGCCGAGCGCCTCGCCGGTGACGGTACGTCCCTCGTCGATCAGCCCCGCGAGATCCGGGCCGTATTCCGCGGCCTGCGCCGGATAGGTGTCCCGGTGGGCGAGCGCGGTCTCGACCGCGCAGAACGGGATCCAGCCGCGCACGAGGTCGTCGGTCGGCGGCATCGCGACCTCACGGATCCGCGCCCCGCACGCGCGCAACGCCGCCTCGATTCCGGCGAGGGCGGCGATCACCTCCGGATCGATCCCCTCGGTGACGAAACGCCGGTCGATCCCGACCGTGAGCCCGCGGACCGATCTGCCGGTCGCCGCCAGATAGTCGTCCACGGGCGCCTGCAAAGCCGTCGGGTCGTGCGGGTCGGCGCCGGCGATGACCCCGAGGATCGCCGCCGCGTCGGCGGCGCTGCGGGCCATCGGGCCGACATGGTCGAGGGAGGCGGCCAGCGGAAACACCCCGTGGCGGCTGACCCGGCCCCAGGTCGGCTTGATGCCGGTGAGCCCGCAGGTCGCGGAAGGGAAGCGGATCGAGCCGCCGGTATCCGAGCCGAGCGCGCCGTAGCAGAGACGCGCCGCGGTGGCGGCGCCCGAGCCGGTCGAGGACGAGCCGACCCAGTGGCCGCGGCCCCAGGGGTTGACCGGGCCCGGATTGTCCGGATGGTGGCTGGTATAGGCGCCCTCGGTCATCGCGAGCTTGCCGAGGATCACCGCCCCGCCCCGCTCCAGCCGCGCGACCACCGTCGCGTCGGTCTCCGGCACCCGGTCGCGATGGATGGCCGTGCCGGCGCCGGTCGGAGCGAAGCGGGTGTCGCACAGGTCCTTGATGCCGAGGGGCACGCCGTGCAGCGGGCCGCGGCTGATGCCTGACGCCGTCTCCCGGTCCGCCCGCGCGGCGGCGGAAAGCGCGTGGTCGGCGGTCACGGTGGTGTAGCTGCGGATCTCCCCGTCCAGGGCCTCGATGCGGGCGAGCATCGCCGTCGTCACCTCGACCGCGCTCACCTGCCGCCGGCGGATCGCCTCGGCGAGGGAGACCAGGGATTCGTCGTGCAGGGTTGCGGACATCGTGGGCCTCCCGCCTCCGTCGGTCGCATCCTCCCAACCCGCCGGGCGCCCGTCTTGCTCCGACGGGTCATGGCGCTTGGCCTGTGATCGTCAGCCGTTGCCCGTGTCTGGCATCGGCATTGCTTGCGGACACGCGGATGCGAGTCGCGTCACGGGGGTCGCTCGATGGCGACGGACCCCCCGGACCCGCGCCGCGACAATGCCGGAGGGACCCGTCATGGCCTCGCTCAACGTCTCGCCGCCATCGCCTGCGTCCCCGCCCGCCGCGATCACCACCTTCGACACCAACGTGCTGGCCGAGAAGTACCGCTTCTCCTACTGGCGCGACGCGATCTGCGCCCACTTGAGCCCGTCGGAGACGACGCGGATGGGCCCCGAGCAGCCCTTCGCGGCGCGGATGCGCAAGGTCGCCCTCGGCAAGGTGAATGTCTGCGACATCCGGTTCTCGCCGATGGCGAGCCGGCGCGACGCCGCCTGCCTGCGGCGCATGCCGGACGACGACGTGTTCGTGGCGCTGATGAAGACCGGCACCGGCCGGCTGGTCCAGGACGACCGCTGCGCCCTGGCCTCGGTCGGCGATCTGGTGATCTACGATTCCGCCCGGCCGTTCCTGTGGGAGTTCGAGCAGGACACGCGGATGATCATCGCCCGCATCGCGCGGCGGCAGATGGCCTCGCGGCTGCCAGACCTGGCCCATCTCGCGGCCCGGATCATCCGGCCCGACCAGCCGCTCGCCTCGACCATCGCCCACACCATGACCGACATCGTCGCGCTCGAGGCGCCCTTGAGCGAGAGCTGCTCGCAGCGCCTCGGCAGCTCGTTCCTCGAGCTGCTCGCCGCCTCGCTGGAGGCGAGCCTGACCGCGCCCGGGCGCCGGGTCGCCGACGAGGACCTGGTGCGCCAGGCCAAGACCTTCCTCCTCGCCCATATCGAGGATCCCGACCTCGACCTCGCCACGGTGGCGAACCGCCTCGGCGTGTCGCTGCGCACCCTCTGCCGCGCCTTCGCGGCGGACGGCACCACGGCGATCCGCTGGCTGTGGCAGCAGCGGCTCGAACTGGCCCACCGGCTGCTCGCGGAGGGCCAGGCCCGCAATGTCGGGCAGGTGGTGATGCAGTGCGGCTTCAGCGACTTCTCGCATTTCAGCCGCGCCTTCAAGAAGGCCTACGGGGTGATGCCGAAATCGGTGCTGCGGGCCGCGGGCTGAACGCCCCTCACCCGCGGGGCGCCAGCACGATCAAAGCCGCCCCGGCGAGGCACAGGACGGCGCCGGCGCAATCGAACCGGTCCGGCCGCTGCCCCTCCGCGGCCCACAGCCAGAGCAGCGACGCCGCGATGTAGATCCCGCCATAGGCCGCGAAGGCCCGACCGGCGGCATCCGCCTCGATGAGCGCCAGCAGGAACGCGAAGGCGCCGAGCGCCAGAACCCCCGGCACCAGCCACCAGGACGAGGCGCCGAGCCGCCACCAGGCCCAGACCGAGAAGCACCCGGCGATCTCGGCGAGCGCGGCCGCCGCGTAGAGGAGGAAAGTCGGCATGGCGCGGCTTCTCCCACGCCATGCCGCAACTGGCAAAGGTCAGGCGCGCCGCTTGATCAGCGCCGCTGCCGCGAGGCCGACGCCGGCCATCACCGCGCCGGTGGTGAGCGGGTGGAGCTTCGCCCGCGTGTAGGTGCTGGTGTGGCGCACCATCCCCGGATAGTCGCCGCGGACGTGGCCACCCTGCGTCGGCCGGTGGAGGGCGCCGTTCGGGTCGCGCGGCGGCTCGGCGCGGAGCTGCTGGCCGGCCATCAGGCCGCCGAGCCGGTCGAAGGTGCCGGGCGCCAGCTTCTTGAACCCGGTCATGGCCCGGCCGGCGCCGCCGACGATGATCTCGCGCTGCGGATGGACCGCCGCGTGCAGGATCGCGTGGGCGACCTCGTCCGGATGGTAGACCGGCGGCGGCAGCGACGGCTCGCGGTCGAGGTAGTTGCGGGCGTGCTGCGGGAACGGGGTGTCGATCGCCGCCGGCTTGATCAGCGTCACCGAGACGGGAGCCCGGTCGATCTCCAGCTCGGCCCGGAGCGCGTCGGTAAAGCCGCGGATCGCGTGCTTGCTCGCCGAGTACATGCCTTGCAGCGGAATCGCGAGATCGGAGGCGATGCTGCCGAGATTGATGATCGCGCCGCCGCGCCGGCGCAGGTGCGGAGCGGCCACCAGCGAGCCGTAGACCACGCCCCAGAAATTGGTCTGGAACAGGCGGTCGTGGTCCTCGTCCGAGATCTCCTCCAGGCGGCCATAGATCGAGATGCCGGCATCGTTGACCCAGGTGTCGAACCCGCCGAAGCGCTGCACCGCCTTGTCGGCGATGGCCTGCACGTCCTCGCGCCGCCCGACATCGGCGACGACATGGGTCGCCTCGCCGCCCGCCGCCTCGATCTCCTCCTGGATCGTCGCCAGCGCCTCGGCGTTGCGCGAGGCGAGCACGACCCGGGCGCCGGCCCGCGCCGCCATCCGGGCCGTCGCGAGCCCGATGCCGCTGGAGCCGCCGGTGATGACGATCACCTGCTCGCCGAGGGGCTTGTGCGCGTGGCTCATGGAATCCTCCGTACGGGGTAGGGGTATCCAGGCGCTAACGATGACGGGCGCGCTTCGTTCATTCAGGGGAGGCGGGGCGGAGACGTGGGGTGTTCCACCACCGGTGGTCCCACCCTCCCCCTTTCCCGGACGACTGGAGCGCCAGCGGAAGGAGATCCGGGAACCAGCACGAAAACTCGCGAAGCGTCTGCTTGTCTGCAACGGTGCAAAGATGGAACCGCTTCGCGGCGAGTCTCAGGTCTCGATCCCGGATCTCCTTCCGCTGGCGCGCCAGTCGTCCGGGAAAGGGCGTGGCGTCTTTCTGGATGAGGGCTCGGTTTGACCCTGGATGGACCGCGATTCCCCTCAAGCGACCAGCCTCACGATCACCCCGCCCCCACCCATCCCATATCTCGAACCTCTGACACGACCCCGAACAAGCTATTGGACAGCGGCGCCCCGCACCCGCATGATCCGCCCCGCGGCGAGGCCCCCGACGCCAATCTTCAGAGGGGCCCGCACGCGCGAGAAGTCAGGGAGGAAACCGATGGCAGGGACGGGTCGTGCCGGGATGGTCACGCGGCGCGAGGCGCTGATCGGCGCGGGCGCTGCTGGGGCGAGCCTGATGCTGCCGGGCGGTTCTCCTCTGGCGCAAGGGGCGAAGCCGGCGGAGATCAAGGTCGGCATCGCCACCTACCTGTCGGGCCCGGCCAGCGTGTTCGGCGTGCCCGGCCGCCAGACCGCCGAGATGCTGTTCGACGAGATCAACGCCGCCGGCGGCATCGCCGGAATCAAGGTGCGGCCGATCTTCGTCGACGAGGGCCCGGGCGTCGACCACGTCGTCGGAGAGTACCGCCGGCTGGTGCAGTCGGAAGGGGTGCACCTGATCTTCGCGGCGATCTCGTCGGCCGATTGCATCGCCTGCGCGCCGCTCTCCGACGAGCTGAAGCGCCCGACGCTTCTCTGGGATTGCGGCACCCAGCGCATCTTCGAGGATAACCGCTACTCGTACGCCTTCCGCACCCAGGCCAACGCCACGCCGGAGATCCTGTCGGCGCTCCTCTACCTCCTGAAGGTGAAGCCCGACTTCAAGTCGATCGCGGTGATCAACCAGGACTATGCCTGGGGCCGGGATTCCTGGGACATCTTCCGGACGGCGATGAACACCCTGAAGCCCGGGGTGAAGGTCTCGGCCGAGCTGTTCCCGCGCTTCGGCGCCACCGATTTCTCGACCGAGATCACCCGCGTGCTGGCGCTCCGGCCCGACGTGGTTCTCTCGACCTCCTGGGGCGGCGACCTCGACGCGCTGATCCGCCAGGCCTCGGACCGCAAGCTGTTCGAGCGCTCGACCTTCGTGATGCCCCTCGCCGAATCCTCGCTCCAGCGGGTCGGCAAGGCGCTGCCGGCCGGCCACATCGTCGGCGCGCGCGGCGACCACTGGTTCCTGCACCCCTCGCCGGCCGATCCCGAGCGGCTGAAGCGGTTCAGCGACACCTACAAGGCCAAGTACAATGCCTGGCCGATCTATCCGTGCTTCCACATGGCGCAGGCCGTCTCGGCGATGAAGGCCGGCATCGAGAAGGCGGTGGCGGCGAAGGGCGGCGGCTGGCCGAGCGATGCGGAGCTGGCGGCCGCCTTCAAGGGCCTCGAATTCCCCTCGCCCACTGCCAGCGTGCGGATCCGCGAGGACGGCCAGGGGCTGGAGAACCAGCTCATCGGCACGACGATGCACTCCGAAAAGTACCCGTTCCCGGTGCTCACCGACATGATCGTCTTCCCGGCCGAGACCGTGACGACGCCGGTCGGCCAGAAGAGCGCCGACTGGCTGAAGACGCTGACCCCCGACATGGTGGGCAAGCTCCCGCAGGCGCAGGCCTTCAAGAGCTGATGGCCTGGTTGTCGGAGAACGGGATCCTCGTCGGGCTCGCCTTGCTCGACGGGCTGTCCTACGCCGCCGCCGTCTTCATGGTGGCGGTGGGGCTGAACCTGGTGTTCGGCGTGCTGCGGGTGCTCAACGTGGCGCATGGCAGCCTCTACGCCATCGGCGGCTACGCGGCGGCGTCGATCGGGCTGTTCGCCGCCTCCCTCGGCGCGCCGCCCTGGCTCGGCCTGCCGATCCTGCTCGCGGCTGCCGTGCTCGTCGGCGTCGCGCTCGGGCCGGTGATCGAGCGGCTGTTGCTGCGCCGGATGCAGGACCGCGAGCCGGTGCTGCAGCTTCTCGTCACCTTCGCGCTGTTCATGATCCTGGAGGACCTGCAGAAGCTGGTCTGGGGCGTGCAGCCGGTGGTGTTCGACGCGCCGCTGAAATGGCTCGGCACCGTCGACGTGCCCTTCGGCACGGATGTCATCCCGTTCACCGCCTACCAGCTCTACGTGCTGCCGGGCGTGGCGCTCGCCACCCTCGCCATCCTCGCCTACGTCCTGCGCTACACGCTCACCGGCCGGATGGTCGTCGCGGTCACGGTCGACCGCGAGGCGGCCCGCGCCATGGGGATCGACGCCGCCAAGGTGACGATGCTGACCTTCACGGTCGGCGCCGCGCTGGCGGCCCTCGGCGGCGCGCTCGCCGCGCCCACCGTGTCGCTGGTGCCGGGCGTCGGCGCCTCGACCATCGTGCTCTCCTTCGCGGTCGTCGCGACCGCCGGCCTCGGCCAGATCGAGGGGGCGGCGGTGGCGGCCCTCCTCATCGGCCTCGGCCGCTCCTTCGCGGTCTACGTCGCGCCGGAATTCGAGGTGGTGGTGCCCTACGCCATCATGGTGGCGGTGCTGCTGTTCCGGCCGCAGGGGCTGTTCGGCGTGGCGGAGACCCGGCGGATATGACCTGCGCTCTCATGGAAGGAGGAGCCGCGCGATGACCCGCCGCTCCGAGACCCTGCTCGCCTTCGCGGGCGCCGCCCTGATCCTCGTCCTCGCCTACGCGGTGCCGTGGCTGCGCTTCGTCCTCACCATCGCGCTCGCCAAGGGGCTGGCGGTGCTCGGCATCCTGCTCTTGCTGCGGGCCGGCCAGGTCAGCTTCGGCCACGCGCTCTACCTCGCGCTCGCCGCCTACACGGTGGCGTTCGGGGCGGTGGTGGTGCCGGAAGCCTTGCTGCTGCTCCCCGCCGCAGGCCTGCTCGCCGGTCTCGTCGGCCTGCTGATCGGCCTGTTCGTGGTGCGCTACCGCGAGATCTTCTTCGGCATGCTGAATCTCGCGCTCAGCATGGTGTTCTACTCGGTGCTGGAGAAGTTCTACGCGCTCACCCACGGCGCCGACGGCATCCGGCTCCCGCCCGTCACCTTCCTGGGCCAGCCGCTCGCCGGCGAGGCGGGCGAGTGGATCGTGCTCGGCATGGCCCTCGTCCTGGCGCTCGCCTGCGGCGCCCTGGTGCGGGTGGCGCTCGCTTCGCCGCTCGGCGAGGCGCTCGCCGGCATCAAGACCCGCGAGACCCGGCTCGACTTCATGGGCGTGTCGCCGAAGCGCGTGCTGCTCGCGGCCTACGTCGCCTCCGCCGTGATGGCGGGATTGGCCGGCGCGATCATCGCGCTCACCACCCGGCACGTCACCCCGGCCTTGAGCTACTGGACGACCTCGGGGGAGCTCGTCTTCATCGCGATCCTCGGCGGGGCCGGCAGCGTGATCGGGCCGTTCCTGGGGGCTGCGGCCTACGAGCTGACCCGGGTCTACGCCGCGGCGACCTTCGCCAATGCCTGGCAGATGGTGCTCGGCCTCGTGCTGCTGGGCGTCATCGTGTTCGCGCCGGGCGGGATCTGGGGAATGATCACCAGCCGCAGGAGGGCCGCATGACCGCGCTTCTCCAGGCCAAGGGCCTGCGCCTCGCCTTCGGCGGCCTCAAGGCGGCCGACGGGATCGACCTCGACGTCGAGGCGGGCGAGTTCCTGGCGATCATCGGCCCGAACGGCGCCGGCAAGACCACCTTCATCAACATGACGACCGGCTACCTGAAGCCGCAAGGCGGCTCGATCGCCTTCGAGGGCAAGCCGATCCTCGGCCTGTCGCCGCGGCGCATCGTCGGGCTCGGCGTGGCGCGCAGCTTCCAGCTGCCGCAGCTCTTCACCGAGCACACGGTGTTGCAGAACGTGGCGCTGGCGGTTGCCGCCCGCGAGGGCGTGTGGTCGGTGTGGAACCCCCTGTTGCGCCCGCGCTTCCGCGACGAGGCGGCGGAGCTGATTTCCCGCTTCGGCCTCGCCCGCATCACCGATGTGCGGGCCGACGCCCTCAACGAGGGCGCGCGCAAGCTCGTCGACATCGCCATGGCGGTGGCGCTCCGGCCGCGGCTTCTGCTGATGGACGAGCCGACGAGCGGCGTCGCGGCGGCCGAGAAGATGGGAATCGTCGAGACCCTGGTGCGGGTCCTGCGCGAGGCGGGCGTGACGGCGGTCTTCGTGGAGCACGACATGGAGGTGGTCGGGCGCTTCGCCGACCGGGTCGCGGTGTGGGGGCAGGGCAAGA
Organism: Methylobacterium terricola; assembly: GCF_006151805.1. Classification (GTDB taxonomy): domain Bacteria; phylum Pseudomonadota; class Alphaproteobacteria; order Rhizobiales; family Beijerinckiaceae; genus Methylobacterium; species Methylobacterium terricola. The sequence goes on from NZ_VDDA01000004.1 coordinate 34,924, forward strand.
TCGCGGCGCTCGGGCCACCCTCCCGGATCCTGAACGACCCGGAGGTGCAGCGCACGGTGATCGGCATCGCGCCGACGGGGGGCGCCCATGCTGCGGCTTGAGGGGGCGGCGGTCGAGATCGCAGGCGCGCCGGTCCTGCGCGGCGTCTCGCTCCAGGTGCCGCCGGGCGGGCGCGTGGCCCTGATCGGCCGCAACGGCGCCGGCAAGACCACGACGCTCCGCGCCCTGATGGGGCTTCTCCCCCTCCAGGCCGGCCGGCTCGTGCTCGACGGGCAGGAGGCCGGCACCGTGCCGGCGCATCACCGCGCCCGGCTCGGCATCGGCTACGCGCCGGAGGAGCGCAAGCTGTTCGGCAGCTTCACGGTGCAGGACAACCTGCTGCTGCCGGCCCAGGTGCTCGGGCTGCCCAAGGCGGAGATCTCGCGGCGGTTGGAGGCGGTCTACGCGCTCCTGCCGGAGCTCAAGGACTTCGCCCCGCGCAAGGCGGCGGGCCTGTCGGGCGGCCAGGGCAAGATGGTGGCGCTCGGCCGCGCCCTGATGGTCGGCACCCGGGCGGTGCTCCTCGACGAGCCGTTCCAGGGCCTCGCCCCGGCGCTCGCCCTTCGCTACGCCGAGGCCCTGGCGCGCCTGCGGGCCGCGCTCCCCGACGTCGCGATCCTGATCACCGAGAGCAGCCCGGACCTGCTGCGGGCGCTGGTCGACACCACCATCCAGATCGAGCGCGGCGAGATCTCGGCCGCCTGACCAAGGAGTGTTTTCCATGAGGCTGAACGGCAAGGTCGCGATCGTCACCGGCGCCGGCGGCGGCTTCGGCGAGGGCATCGCCAGGCGCTACGCGCAAGAAGGCGCCAAGGTCGCGGTGCTCGACCTGCGCGGCGACGCCGCCGAGCGGGTGGCCACGGAGATCGGCGAATCGGCGATCGCCATCGCGGCCGATGTCGGCAGCGCCGCGGACGTGCAGGCCGCGGTCCGGCGCACCACCGAGGCCTTCGGCACGCCGCACATCCTGGTCAACAATGCCGGCACCACCCACCGCAACCAGCCGCTGATGGAGGTCGACGAGGACGCCTTCGACCGGGTGTTCCGGGTCAACGTGAAGTCGATCTTCCACTTCGTCCGGGCGCTGGCGCCTGCGATGCGCGACAATGGCGGCGGCGTGATCCTGAATGTCGGCTCGACCGCCGGCATCCGGCCCCGTCCCGGCCTGACCTGGTACAACGCCTCGAAGGGGGCGGTGAACCTGATGTCGAAGTCGCTCGCCGTCGAGCTGGCGCCGTGGAAGATCCGCGTCAACGCGCTCTGCCCGGTGATGGGCGAGACCGGCCTGCTCGAGGCCTTCATGGGCGTGCCGGACACGCCGGAGAACCGCGCCCGGTTCATCGCCACGATTCCGCTCGGCCGGATGTCGCGGGCCTCCGACATCGCCAACGTGGCCTTGTTCCTCGCTTCCGACGAGGCCGAGTTCATCACCGGCGTCGAGATGCCGATCGACGGCGGCCGGACGGTGTGATCGTCGGCGAAAGGCACGGGAACGAGCGTCCCCTCTCCCTGCCCGCGGGGAGAGGGGAAACCCGCGCCTTTCCTCGGACCGTGTCCCCTGTGCGGAGGACGCTGGCGCACGAACCGCCCGCTACGCCGCCCGTGCCTCGAAATCGATCCGCGGATCGATCCAGCTATAGGTCAGGTCGGAGATCAGGTTCACCACCAGACCGAGCAGCGAGAAGATGTAGAGGTTGGCGAACACCACCGGATAATCGCGGTTCACGATCGATTCGAACGAGAGCAAGCCCAGGCCGTCGAGGCTGAAGATGGTCTCGATCAGGAGCGATCCGGCGAAGAACGCCGAGATGAAGGCGCCCGGGAAGCCCGCCACCACGATCAGCATCGCGTTGCGGAAGACGTGGCCGTAGAGCACCTGGCGCTCGGACAGGCCCTTCATGCGGGCGGTCAGCACGTATTGCTTGCGGATCTCGTCGAGGAACGAGTTCTTGGTGAGCAGCGTCGAGGTGGCGAAGGCGCCGATCGCCATGGCGATGATCGGCAGGGTGATGTGCCAGAGGTAGTCGGTCACCTTCTGCCACAGCGGGAATTGCGACCAGCCCTCGCTGGTGAGGCCGCGCAACGGGAAGATCTGCCAGAACGAGCCGCCGGCAAACAGCACGATCAGCAGGATCGCGAACAGGAAGCCGGGAATCGCATAGCCGACGATGACGACCCCCGAGGTCCAGACGTCGAAGGGTGTGCCGTCCCGCACCGCCTTGCGGATCCCGAGCGGAATCGAGATCGCGTAGGAGATCAGCGTCATCCAGAGCCCGAGGCTGATCGAGACCGGCAGCTTCTCGCGGATCAGCTGCAGCACCGAGACATCGCGAAAGTAGCTCTTGCCGAAATCGAACCGGGCATAGTCCCACAGCATCTTCAGGAAGCGCTCGGGCGCCGGCTTGTCGAAGCCGAATTGCTGCTCCAGCCGCTTGATGAAGGCGGGGTCGAGACCTTGCGCGCCGCGGTAGCGGGAATTCGATTCCCCTCCCCCGGCCTGGGACGTGCCGCCGCGGCCGGCGAGGTCGCCGCCGCCGCCGGTGACGCGGGACATCGCGGTGTTCTGGCCCTGGAGCTGGGCGAGCACCCGCTCGACCGGACCGCCGGGGGCGAATTGCACGATCACGAAGGAGATCAGCATGATCCCGAGGATCGTCGGGATCATCAGGAGGAGACGACGGATGAGGTAGGCCGCCATGATGTCAGGTCCGTCCGATCTTGCGCGCCTTCTCGGCGTCGTGCCACCACAAAGCCGGGACGCCGAGGCCGTATTTCGGCAGGTCGCGCGGCCGGCCGTACATGTCCCACAGCGCCAGGCGGTGGGTGGCGCCGTACCACATCGGCACCCAGTAGCGCCCGGCTCGCAGCACCCGGTCGAGCGCCCGGCAGGCGATGGTGAGCTCGGCCCGCGAGGCGGCATCCGCGATGCGGTCCAGCATCGCGTCGGCGGCCGGGTTCTCGATGCCCGCGAGGTTCTGCGAGCCCGGCTGCTTGGCGGCCCGGCTGCCATAGACCTCGCGCAAGGCCGCGCCCGGGGTGACCGAGCCGCCGAACCGCGACGAGACCACGTCGAAGTCGAAATCCTTGAGCCGCGCCTGGTACTGCGCCGCATCGACGAGGCGCGAGCTCGCCCGGATGCCGAGCAGGGACAGGTTCTTGATGTAGGATTGCAGCAGCGGCTGGAAGACCGGCGAGGAATCCAGGAACTCGAAGGCGAGCGGCTGGCCGTCCGGCAGCTTCATCACACCGCCGTCCCGGGTGCAGCCGGCCTGGCGCAGCAGCGTGTCGGCCCGGCGCAGCAGCGCCCGGTCCTGGCCCGACCCGTCCGAGCGCGGCGGCGAGACCGGCTCGCCGAACGCCTCGTCGGGGATCCGCCCCCGGAACGGCTCGAGGAGCGCCAGCTCCTCCGGTGAGGGCATCCCCTCCGCCTTCAGGTCCGAATTCTCGAAGAACGAGGCGGTGCGCCTGTAGGCGCCGTACATCAGGTTCTGGTTCGACCACTCGAAGTCGAAGGCGAGCCCGATCGCCTCGCGGATGCGCGGATCGCGGAAGACCGGCCGGCGGGCGTTGAGGAACCAGCCTTGCGTGCCCGAGGGCGTGGCGTCCGGCACGGTCTCGCGCTTGACGCGGCCTTCCTGGGCTGCCGGGAAGTCGTAGCCGGTAGCCCAGACCCGGGCGGTGAATTCCTCGCGCCAGGTGAAGGTCCCGGCCTTGAACGCTTCGAACGCCACGTCGCGATCGCGAAAATACTCGTAGCGGATCTCGCCGAAATTGTTCTGGCCGATGGCGACCGGCAGGTCGGCGCCCCAGTAATCCGCGACCCGCTCGAAGGCGATGAAGCGGCCGACCTCGAACCGCGCCACCCGGTAGGGTCCGGAGGCGAGGGGCGGCTCCAGCGTCGAGGCCTCGAAGTCGCGGCCGCGGTAATAGGCCTCCGAGAAGATCGGCAGTTCGGCGACGATCAGCGGCAGGTCGCGGCTGCGGCCCGGGGCGAAGCGCACCACCACCGCGTCGTCGCCCTCCGGGCTCGCCCCGGCGACGTCGCGCAGCACCGCGGCGATCTGCGGATGGCCCTTCTCCTTGAGCGTCATGATCGAGAAGGCGACGTCGCGGGCGGTCAGCCGCGAGCCGTCGTGGAACCGGGCCTGCGGCCGGAGCGAGAAGCGGTAGGACAGGCCGTCCCCGCTCGCCGTCACACCGCGGGCGACGAGGCCGTAAAGCGCGTCCGGCTCGTCGAGGGCCCGGACCATCAGGCTGTCGAAGGTCAGGTCCATGCCGGCGGCGCCGTCACCCTTCAGCACGTAGATGTTGAGGGTGTTGAATGTCTCGAAGGCCTGGTTGCCGGTGGTGCCCGAGATTTGCGCCGCGAAGGTGCCGCCCTTCGGCGCCAAGGGATCGACGTAGTCGAAGCGCGGGAAGGCGGCCGGATATTTCAGGTCGCCGAAGCTCGACAGGCCGTGGCGCTCCGGGGTGTCGGCGAAGGCCGGAAGGCGGGCGGCGAGGAGAGCCGCCCCGCTCGCCGTGAGGAAGCTGCGCCGGCGCATCACCGCGCCACCCCGGTCTTGGCGGCCAAGTCCTTGTCGTACCACCAGGTCGTCGGGAAGCCCGAGGCGCCGTATCTCGGCAGGACAGCCGGATGGGCGAAGCGGTTCCAGCGCAGGGTCCGCGATACGTCGGAGGACCATTGCGGCACGACGTAGTTGTGGGCGAGGAGCACCCGGTCCAGCGCCCGCGTCGCCGCCACCAGCTCCTCGCGGTCGCCGGCATAGATCAGCTTGTCGATCAGCGCGTCGACGCCCGGATCCTTGATGCCGGCGAGGTTGCGCGAGCCCGGCTTGTCGGCGGCGGCCGAGCCCCAGAAGCCGCGCTGCTCGTTGCCGGGCGAGAGCGATTCGGGCCAGTTGTTGAGCGCCAGGGCATCGAAGTCGAAGCTGCGCATCAGGTTCTGATACTGGGCCGGATCGACGACCCGGAGCGAGACCGTGAGGCCGATACGCTGCAGGGCGGCGCGGTAGGGCAGCACGACCCGCTCGGCCGAGTTGTCGTTGCCGAGGAACTCGACCGTGAACGGCTGGCCGGAGGCCTTCTCGACCATCTGGTTGCCGCGGATCTCGTAGCCCGCCTCCTGGAACAGCCGCACCGCCTCGCGCAGGTTCGTGCGCACCGCCTCCGGGCTGCCGTTGACCGGGTTCTTGTACGGCGTGGTGAAGACCGACGCCGGCACCATGTCCTTGACGCTCTCGAGGATCGCCCGCTCGCGGCCCTCGGGCAGACCGGACGAGGCCAGCTCGGTGCCGAAGAAGTACGAATCGACTCGCTTGTAGAGCCCGTAGAACAGCGTGCGGTTCATCTCCTCGAAGTCGAAGGCGAGGTTGAAGGCCCGCCGCACCCGCTCGTCGGCGAACTTCTTGCGGCGCAGGTTAAGGGTGAAAGCCTGCATCATGCCCATGCCGGCCTGCGGGAACTCTTCCTTGAGGATCCGGCCCTCGCGCAACGCCGGGAAGCCGTCATAGGCGGTGGCCCAGTTGCGGGCGATGTTCTCGGTGCGCCAGTCGAACTGGTCGGCCTTGAACGCCTCGATCATCACCGTCGCATCGCGAAAATACTCGGCGCGCTGGGTGTCGAAGTTGTTGGCCCCCCGGTTCACCGGCAGGTCGCGGCCCCAGTAATCCGGCACCCGCTCGTAGGCGGCGGTGCGGCCGGCCTCGAACCGGGCGAGCCGGTAGGGGCCGGAGCCGAGCGGGATCTCCAGCGTCGTCTCGGCCGGGTTGCGGGGCCGGCCCGATGCATCCTTGCCCTGCCACCAGTGCTTCGGCAGTACCGGGAACTGGCCGACGATCTGCGGCAGCTCGCGGTTGCCCTTCTCCGAGAAGATGAAGCGCACCTCGTGCGGGCCGATCGCCTCGGCCGTCGTGACGTTCTTGTAGTAGGAGGAATAGCTCGGGCTGTTCTCCTTCAGCACCGCGAAGGAGAACACGACGTCGTCGGCCGTCACCGGCTGGCCGTCGTGCCAGCGCGCCTCCGGCCGCAGGCGGTAGACGACGCTGCCGAGGTCCTCGGCCGGCCGCACCCCGTCGGCGAGAAGACCGTAATAGGTCGAGGCCTCGTCCTGCGCCTGGGCCAGCAGGGTGTCGTAGATCAGCGGGATCTGGCTCTCGAGGTCGCCCTTCACCCCGGCGACGATGAGGTTGAAATTGTCGAACGACCCTTGCGAGCCGAACCGCACCAGGCCGCCCTTCGGGGCGTTCGGGTCGGCGTAGTCGAAATGCGTGAAGTCCGCCGGGTATTTCGGCTCGCCGAGGAGCGACAGGCCGTGGCGCCAGCCGTCGCCGGCAACGCTGCCGGGGACGTTGCTGGTCTGGGCACCCCCTGCCGGGGGAGCGCCCTGCGCGCGGACCCCGGCCGGCAGGGCGGCGAGGCTCAGGAGGGCGAGGGCGGCGCGGCGAGTGAGGGGGCGTGCGATCACGCGGGGCGATCCTCCGGTGGGGTCAGGTCTCTGGCCCCCGTTCTAGGTCGCGGGGGGCGGCCCCGCCAACCCGGGCGCGTCGGCGCAGGGGGCCAGACGCGAAAAAGGCCGGGCTCTCGCCCGGCCTCGTCACGTCTCGGGTCTCCGAAGCCCGTTCACGGCTTCGGAAAGTCGACCGGCTTGTCCGACAGGGTCTTCAGGTAGGCCAGGATGTCGGCGCGCTCGGCGCCGGACGGCACGCCGGCGAAGGCCATGATGGTGCCCTGCACGTACTGCTTCGGGGCGTGCAGGAAGTGGTCGAGGTCGTCGTAGGTCCAGTTGCCGCCCTTGGCCTTCATGGCGGCCGAGTAGGCGAAGCCCTCGTGGCTGCCCTTCGGGCGCTCGACGATGCCGTACAGATCGGGGCCGACCTTGTTCGGGCCGCCCTTCTCGAAGCTGTGGCAGGCCATGCACTTCTTGGCGGCGGCCTGGCCCTTCGTGGCGTCGGCGCTGGCGAGGCGCACGGGCAGCGGCTCCTCCTTGGCGGCGGCGGGCGCCGCGGCGCCGGCGTTCTCCTCGGCGGCCGGGAGCGCGTAGCCGCGATCACCCGCCGGCTTCGGCTTGTAGATCAGCTCGGCCAGGAACCCCGTCCCCATCGCGAGGAGCAGGGCGCCGAGCACTGCGCCGGCGATCTTGTTAAGCTCGAAGGAATCCATTCTGGGCAGCTCCGATGCTCCGGTGAGCAGGGGCGATTCGAGGCGCGGCCCGGCGCCACGCCGCTCTGACAATCCGCCGGTGCTTAGCCGTTCTGCGACACCGTTGACAATGGCTCTAAACATCGTCGGTTCGTCGCAGAGCCCCGGCGTGTGGACGGCGCCACGGTGGCGGCCCGACCGACGCAGCCATGACAAGCCCGGCCGGTACTGCTAAGACCCGCCGCTCGCAAAGGCCGATTTCTTCCCCGCCACCCGCCGTCTCCCGTTCGCCATAAATCCCTATGTCCGATCCCCTCGTCCTGATTCCCGCCCGCCTCGCCGCCACCCGCCTGCCCGAGAAGCCGCTGGCCGACATCGCCGGCGCGCCGATGATCGTGCATGTCTGGCGCCGGGCGATCGAGGCCGGCATCGGGCCGGTGGTGGTCTGCACCGACACCCCCGCCATCGTGCAGGCCGTGGAAGCGGTGGGCGGCCTCGCGGTGATGACCCGGCCCGACCATCCCTCGGGCTCCGACCGCCTGGCCGAGGCCCTGGAGGTGATCGACCCGGAGGGGCGCCACGACGTGGTGGTGAACGTGCAGGGCGACCTGCCGACCATCGATCCCGCCGCCATCGCGGCCGCGGTGGTCCCGCTCGCCGACCCGGCGGTCGACATCGCGACGCTCTGCGCCGTCATCACCCGGCCCGAGGAGCGGACCGAGCCGAGCGTCGTCAAGCTGGTCGGCTCCGAGATCGCCCCCGGGCGGCTGCGGGCGCTCTATTTCACCCGCGCCACGGCGCCTTACGGCGACGGCCCCCTCCTCCACCATATCGGGCTCTACGCCTATCGCCGCCGGGCGCTCGACCGCTTCGTGGCGTTGCCGCCGAGCCCGCTCGAGCTGCGCGAGAAGCTGGAGCAGCTGCGCGCGCTGGAGGCCGGGATGCGGATCGACGCGGTCGTGGTCGACGACGTGCCGCTCGGCGTCGACACGCCCCACGACCTCGAGCGCGCCCGCGCCATCCTGGCCGCCCGGCGCCTGAACTGATTGTTTCCGAAAGCCTCGACGATGAAGACAACGATCTCCTACCAGGGCGAGCCCGGCGCCAACTCGCACATCATCATCAACGAGGCCTATCCGGACTGGACGCCCCTGCCCTGCGCCACCTTCGAGGACGCGCTGACGGCGGTGCAGGACGGCTCGGCCTCCCTCGGCATGATCCCGATCGAGAACTCGATCGCCGGCCGCGTCGCCGACATCCACCACATGCTGCCGGCCTCGGGCCTCCACATCATCGGCGAGCAGTTCCTGCCGATCCGCTTCCAGCTGATGGCCCTGCCGGGCGTGGCGCTGGAGGAGATCCGCACCGTGCACAGCCACGTCCACGCGCTCGGCCAGTGCCGCAAGATCATCCGGCGCCTCGGCCTCAAGGCGGTGGTGGCGCCCGACACCGCCGGTGCCGCCCGCCAGGTCGCCGAGGCCGGCGACCGCACCCGCGCCTCGCTCTCGCCGCGGCTCGCCGCCGAGATCTACGGCCTGTCGATCCTGGCCGAGAACGTCGAGGACGAGGAGCACAACACCACCCGCTTCGTCGTGCTGTCCCGCGAGCCGGCGGTGCCGCCGGCGGGCGCCGGCCCGACGGTGACGAGCTTCATGTTCCGCGTGCGCAACATCCCGGCCGCGCTCTACAAGGCGCTCGGGGGCTTCGCCACCAACGGCGTCAACATGACCAAGCTCGAGAGCTACATGGTCGAGGGCCAGTTCACCGCGACCCAGTTCTACGCCGAGGTCGACGGCCACCCGGAGGAGCCGGGCCTGCGGCGGGCGCTCGACGAGCTGGCGTATTTCTCGAGCGCGATCCGGATCATCGGGACCTACCCGGCGCATCCGTTCCGCGAGAGCGCGCGGCCGCCGGCGGAGTGAGACGGGCGGAGAACGTTCGTATCGCTCTCGCTCCCTGACGTGTCCCCTCCGCGTCATCCCGGGGTTTCGCTTCGCGGCCCCGGCTTGACGCGGACGGGGGGACGGGGCGCGCAAACCTCGGATTGCCTCAGAACAACGACCCCTGCGCCTCGACCTTGCGTTCCGGCGGCTTGGGCGCCGCCGGCTCATCCTCGTCCGGCCGCAGCAAGCCCGCCTCGTCGTGGCGCACGTCGTTCACCCGCCGGCTCGCCGGCCTGAGGTCCAGCCACTCCTCCGGCGCCGGCCGGCACAGGGCCGCCGCCTGACCGGCATCGACGTCGCGCAGGTCGAGCCAAGCGTCGACGGCCTCCGGCGACAGGATCGCCGGCATGCGCTCATGGATGGCGGCGAGCAGCCCATTGGCGCCGCAGGTGACGATCGCCGCGGTGTCGATCTCCGAGCCGTCGCGGCTGCTCCAGGTCTCCCACAGGCCCGCGAGCGCCATCGGGCGGCCGTCGGCCCGGCGGATCGCGTAAGGGGCCTGCCCGCGCGGACCGCCGCGGCGCCACTCGTAGAAGCCGTCGGCGAGGAAGATGCAGCGCCGGTAGCGCAGGGCGTTGCGGAAGCTCGGCTTCTCCGCCGCGGTCTCGATCCGGGCGTTGATGACGAGGGGGAAATCGTCCGGATCCTTGACCCAGGCCGGCAGGAAGCCCCAGCGCATCAGCACGAAGCGCCGGCGCCCGTGCTCGGACGTCACCACCGCCACCGGCTGGGTCGGCGCCACGTTGTGGCGGGCCGGGAAGTTCGGCCGGTCGTCGTAGCCGTAAGCCTCCCGGAAGGTCTCGGGCGAGGAGGTGACGAAGAAGCGGCCGCACATTCCTGCTCGTCTCCTACAGCCAGCGCTTCCAGCGGAAGAAGGCGTAGGGCAGGATCGCCGCCACCACCATCATCACCACCGCCATCGGGTAGCCGAAGCCCCAGTCGAGCTCCGGCATCACCTTGAAGTTCATGCCGTACATCGAGGCGATCAAGGTCGGCGGCATGAACACCACCGCCATGACCGAGAACAGCTTGATGATGTTGTTCTGCTCGAGGTTGACGAGGCCGAGGGTCGCGTCGAGCAGGAACTGGATCTTGCCGGACAGGAAGGTCGCGTGCTCCTCCAGCGACTGCAGGTCGCGCAGGGTCGAGCGGACCTCCTCGCGGATCTCGCGCGGCGCCTTGCTGACCCGGTAGCTCGCCGAGAGCGAGAGCAGGATGCGCTCGACCGAGACCAGGCTCTCGCGCTGCTGCGACAGCAGCTCGTTGTGGCGCCCGAGCGCCCGCAGGGTGTCCTGCAATTCGGCGTTGCGGGCGCTCGGGTCGGAATGCTCGGCGAAGATCCGGCGCGACAGCCGGTCGATGCGCTCGCCCTGCGCCTGGAGCACGTCGGCGGCGCGGTCGATCACGGTCTCGATCAGGCCGGCCAGCATCGCCTCGCCGGTGAGCAGCACGCCGGCCGGCCGGGCCGCCCGGTGGACGAACATCCGGAACGCCTGCGGATCGTCGTAGCGCACCGTGGCGAGCTTGTTGTCGCGCAGGATGAAGGTGACGCCGGTGAGCCGCGCATCGTCGGTATCGACCCGGCACAGGAGACGCCCGGTCATGTAGCGGGCGCCGTTCTCGACGTAGAGGAGTTCCGAGGGCTCGATGTCCTCCATCTCCTCCCGGGTCGGGATCGAGATGCCGAGGAACGCCTCGACCTTGTGGTCCTCCTGGCGCGTCGGCTCGATCAGGTCGATCCAGAGCGCGTCCGGCGGGATCGGCTCGGACATCTCGAGCAGGCGCCGCTCGAGGAGCGGCTGTCCGGTGCTGGCGCAGGCATTCGGCTGATGGACGAAGATCAAGGGCGGTCTCGGACGAAAGGGGCGCGGCGGAGGAAGCCTTGTGGCCCGGCCGCCTTGAAGGCTCCGTGACAGCGTGGGCGCGAAGGCCCCGATTGTCGATGACGCGGCGTCCACAGCCTGGCGCTGTTTTGGAGGCGCTCAGGCCTCGGGCGGCTGGCAGACGTCGATCCACTCCGCCCCGGTCAGCGCCGCCATGCGCTCCGGCGACACCCGCACGGCGCTGTTCGGCGATCCCGCCGCCGGCACCACCTCGTCGAAGGCCTTGAGGCTGACGTCGCAATAGACCGGGAGCGGCGTGGCGAGGCCGAACGGGCAGACCCCGCCGACCGGATGGCCGGTGATCGCCTCCACCTCCTCGGCGCCGAGCATCCGGGGCTTGACCCCGAACGCGGCCTTGGCCTTGCGGTTGTCGAGGCGGGCGTCGCCGCGGGCGACCAGCAGCACGACGCGCTCGCCGAGCCGCAGCGACAGGGTCTTGGCGATGCGGGCGGGCTCGACCCCGTGAGCGGCGGCTGCCAGCGCCACGGTGGCGGAACTCGCCTCGGTCTCCAGCACGGTGAGGTCGGGCGCGCGCGCGGCGAGGTCGGCCTTGACGGACGCGAGGCTCATCGGCGGTCGGCCCCGCGCAGCGACGGAGAGAACGACGGGGAGAAGGACATCTCGGGCTCCAGGGGTGCCGGTCCGGCTCCCCTGGCCCGCCGCGGCCGCCGGCGCAAGCCCTTCCCGACGCGAAGTCACCGCCCGGAGTGGTCCGGGCGGTGACGGGGTCGGCGATCGCTCGCCCGGGTCGGGCGCTCGCGGAACAGGGTCTTAGTAGCGCGGGCCGCCCGTGGTGTTGCCGAGCTGCTGCTGGTAGCCCGGGCGCGACGGGTTGCGGGCGTTCGGGTCGCCGGCGCGCATGTGGTTGCGGCGCATGTGACGGCGCATGTGGCGGTCGTGCCGCTTCATGCGATGATAGTGGTAGTGGCGGCGCATGGCGACGTGCTCGACCGTCGACTCCGCGCCGGCGACGGCCGGGGCGGGTCCGGTCACGGCGGCCGAGGCCGGGGTCATGGCGAGACCGCCCAGCAGCACGCTCGCCGCCAGCGCCAGGGTCAGGGTCTTCATCGCGATCATCTCCGAGTGGCGGCCCCGTCGGCCGACCTGTGCGTCAATCTTTCGCCCTGCCCGCGGTTCCGTTGCGGTACCGGAAATGGTTGAGAAAAACTGATTGGGGGGCGCCGACGGCCGGTCCGGGGCAGGCCGCGCGCGGTGCGGCCCCGGATGTCCCGCTGTCCGGGCTTGCGCGGCCGGACCGCCTCCGCCATCCCGGCGCCCATGCGCTCCGCTCCGTCCCTGCCGATCGACGCCGTTCTCCCCGACCTCGCGGCCGCCCTCACCGGCCCCTCGGCGGGAGGGCGGTCCCACGGCTCCTTCAACGCGGTGCTGGTGGCGCCGCCGGGCGCCGGCAAGACCACCCGGGTGCCCCTCGCGCTGCTGGAGGCGCCCTGGCGCGGCGACCGGCGGATCATCCTTCTCGAGCCGCGCCGCCTCGCCGCCCGGGCCGCGGCCGAGCGCATGGCCGCGACGCTCGGCGAGGCTCTGGGCGAGACGGTGGGTCTCCGGGTGCGCCTCGGCTCGAAGGTCTCGGCCCGCACCCGCATCGAGGTCGTCACCGAGGGCGTCTTCGCCCGGATAATCCTGGACGATCCGGAACTCGACGGCATCGCCGCGGTGCTGTTCGACGAGTTCCACGAGCGCTCGCTCGACGCCGATCTCGGCCTCGCCCTGGCGCTCGACGCGCAGGGCGCCCTGCGGGAGGACCTGCGCCTCGTGGCGATGTCGGCGACGATCGACGGCGCCCGGGTCGCGGCCCTGATGGGAGACGCGCCGGTGATCGTCTCGGAGGGCCGCGCCTTCCCGGTCGAGACCCGCCACCTCGACCGCGACGCCCAGATACGGATCGAGGACGCGGTGACCGACGCGGTGATGCGGGCGCTCAGGGCCGAGCCGGGCTCGGTGCTGGCCTTCCTGCCCGGCCAGGCCGAGATCCGCCGCACCGAGGAACGCCTGCGCGCCCGCCTGTCCGATGTCGCCGATGTCGACCTGGCCCCGCTCTACGGCGCCCTCGACCGGGCCGAGCAGGACCGGGCGGTGCGACCGAGCCCGGCGGGACGCCGCAAGGTGGTGCTCGCCACCGCGATCGCCGAGACCTCGCTCACGATCGAGGGCGTGCGGGTGGTGGTCGATTCCGGTCTCGCGCGGGTGCCGGTCTACGAGCCGGATCTCGGACTGACCCGCCTCGTCACCCAGCGCGCCTCCCGCGCCTCGGTCGACCAGCGCCGCGGCCGCGCCGGGCGCACCCAGCCCGGTGTCTGCTACCGGCTGTGGTCGGAGGCGGCGACCGGCGCGCTCGAACCCTTCACCCGGCCCGAGATCCTCGCCGCCGACCTCGCCGGGCTGGTGCTCGACTGCGCCGCCTGGGGCGTCGCCGACCCGACCACCCTGCCCTTCCTCGACCCCCCGCCGGCCCCGGCGCTGAGCGAGGCCCGCGCCTTGCTCGCCGGCCTCGACGCCCTCGACGCGGATGGCCGACTGACCGCGGCGGGCCGGGCCTTGCGCGCCTTGCCCCTGCCGCCGCGCCTCGCCCGCATGGTGGTGAGCGCCGCCGCCCACGGCCGCGAGGCGGCGCGGGCCGCCGCGGACGTCGCCGCCGTGCTGGTCGAGCGGGGCCTCGGCGGCGACGCGGTCGATCTCACCGAGCGGGTCGAGCGCGCCCGCCGCGACCGCTCGGCCCGGGCCGAGGACATGCGCCGCCTCGCCACGGGCTGGGCGAAGACCGCCACCGGGATGGTCGCCCCGGCGGGCGCCGCCGAGACCCCCGATCTCGGCCCGCAGGCCGGCACGCGCATCGGCACGTTCTTGGCCCTCGCCTATCCCGACCGGATCGCCCGTGCGCGGGGCAAGCCCGGGGAGTACGTCCTGGCCAATGGCCGCGGCGCCGCCCTCGACCCGGCCGCGGGCCTTGCCCGCGAGCCGTTCCTGGCGGTGGCCGAGATCGTCGGCAAGGCCTCGTCCGCGCGCATCCTGGCGGCCGCCCCGATCGCGCTCCCCGCCATCGAGTCGCTGTTTGCCGACCGGATCGAGGCCCGCACCCGGGTCGAGTTCGACCCCGAGGCCCGGGCGTTGCGCGCCCGGGCCCAGCGCCGCCTCGGCGCGGTGTCGCTCGCCGAGCGCATCCTGCCGGTGCCGCCCGATGCCGACAGCGCCGCGATCCTGGCCCGCGGCCTCGCCGCGCTCGGGGTCGCCGCCCTGCCCTGGTCGAAGGCGGCGCAGCAATGGCGCGAGCGGGTGATGTTCCTCCGCAGCGCCGAGGGCGAGCCCTGGCCCGACCTCTCGGATGGCCCCCTCGCCGAGGCCCTGCCCGACTGGCTCGGCCCCCACCTGGCCGGGATCACCCGCCTCGACGAGATCGGCGCCGACCGGCTCTCGGAGGCCCTGCACGACCTCGTGCCGTGGAACCTGCGCGCCCGCCTCGACGCCGAGGCGCCGACCCATATCGAGGTGCCGACCGGCTCGCGCATCCCGGTCGACTACGCCGCCGAGGGCGGTCCGGCGCTGGCCGTGCGGGTGCAGGAGCTGTTCGGCCTCGCCCGCCACCCGACGATCGGCGGCGGCCGGGTGCCGCTCGTGCTGCACCTCCTCTCCCCGGCCCAGCGCCCGATCCAGATCACCCGCGACCTGCCGGGCTTCTGGCGCGGCTCCTGGGCCGCGGTGCGCGCCGACATGCGCGGCCAGTATCCCCGCCACCCCTGGCCCGAGGACCCCACCACCGCCCCGCCGACCCGCCGGGCGAAGCCGCGGGGGACGTGACCGTCACGGAGGACATCGTCCGCGGTTCTCATGCCGCCGACGATGACGCCGCCGCCTCTTCGACGCATGAAAGGAAATCGCAGCGAATGGGTGGGAGTATCCATCCTCTCGCAAAAGACCGCTCGATGCTGCCCGACGATCTCGACACCATCGCCGCCGACTGGTCCTGGCGGACCGACGCGGACTTACGTCTGACGGCCGTGCGGGGGCGCTTCGAGGCGCTGACGGGCGAGGGAGCGCCGCTCGGACGGCCCTGGCCGGGCCTCACGGGCGATGGCGAGAGCGATGAGATCCCTCGGCCGCTGCGGGAGCGGACGCCGTTCCGGGATCTCGTCCTGCCGCATCGCCACCGCGACGGGCGGACGCGCTGGTTCCGCTTCGGCGGGGCGCCGTCCTGGCAGCCCGACGGGAGCTTCGCGGGCTGGCGCGGCATCTGCGCCGAGGTGGCTGCGCCGCCGGAGACATCCGGCCGCCTCGTGGCGGCGATCGCCGCGCTGCCGATCGGCGTCAGCCTGTTCGATCCGGAGTTGCGGCTCGTCGCCGCCAACGACCGCCTGTGCGACCTCTACGGCCTGCCGCCCGGGCTGATGCGGCCGGGCACGCCGCTCGCGGACATCATCCGTGCCAATGCCCGCCTCGGCCATTATCCCGGCATGGATCCCGACGAGGCCTGGGCCTTCGTCGCGGCGCGCGTCGCCCGGCGGGTGCCGCTGGAGCGCGAACGGCCGCTGCCGAACGGCCTCCTGCTCAAGACCATCGTCACGCCGCTGCCCGACGGCGGCACCCTGGTGGTGCACGAGGATGCCACCGACCGGGCGCGGGCCGATGCACGGCTGGCGGAGCAGAACCGCCGTCTCGACCACGCCCTCGCCCACATGTCGCATGGCCTCGTCCTGTTCGACGCCGCGCACCGGGTCACGGTCGTCAACCGGCAGTTCCTCGACCTCTACGGCCTGTCGCCCGAGACGGTGCATCCGGGCATCACCGCCGAGGCGCTGATCCACTGCCGCACCGAGGCCGGCAACTTCCCGGGCCTTTCCCCGGAGGAGGCCTGGCGCCAGGTCAGCGAGCGGCTCGCCTCCCGCACGCGCTACCGCCTCGACCAGACTCTCGCCGACGGCCGGGTCATCGCCGTGACCTACGCGCCGACCCCGGAGGGCGGCTTCGTGACCGTCCACGAGGACGTCACCGCGGCCAAGCGCGCCGAGGCCCAGATCGTCCACATGGCCCGCCACGACGCGCTGACCGGCCTGCCCAACCGCGCCCTGCTGCAGGAGGGCCTGGCCGAGGCCCTGGCGCAGGGCGGCGGCGCCACGGCGGTCCTGTGCCTCGACCTCGACCGCTTCAAGACCGTCAACGACACACTCGGCCACGCCGTCGGCGACAAGCTCCTGTGCCAGGTCACGGCCCGTCTGACCGCCGCGATGCGCGACGAGGCCGCGGCCGGAACCGCGATCCTGGTGCGGCTCGGCGGCGACGAGTTCGCCCTGGTGCTGCGGCCGACCACGCGCTTCCGGGCCGGGCGCCTGGCCCGCCGGCTGATCGAGGCGGTCGGGCGCGACTACGACATCGACGGCACGCGCGTCGCGGTCGGCCTGAGCGTCGGCCTAGCGCTGACCCCGACGGACGGGACCGATCCGGAGGGCCTGCTGCGGGCCGCCGACATGGCGCTCTACCGTGCCAAGGCCGAGGGCCGCGGCGTCCACCGCTTCTTCGAGCCGGCCATGGACGTGGCGATCCAGGCCCGCCGCAGCGTCGAGCTCGACCTGCGGACGGCGCTTGCCGAGCAGCACTTCGCCCTGGCGTTCCAGCCGTTCCTCGGCCTGTCGTCCAACCGGATCGCCGGGTTCGAGGCGCTGGTGCGCTGGCACCACCCGGTTCGCGGCGTGGTGAGCCCGGCTGCCTTCGTGCCGATCGCCGAGGAGACCGGCATGATCGTGCCGCTCGGCGCATGGGTCCTGCGCCAGGCCTGCCGCGAGGCGGCGCGCTGGCCCGAACCCGTCCGGGTCTCGGTCAACCTCTCGCCGGTGCAGTTCCGCGGCGGCGACATCGACGCCACGGTGATCGCCGCCTTGCGCGAGGCGGGCCTCGATCCGCACCGGCTCGAACTCGAGATCACCGAGGGCGTGCTCCTGCAGGACAGCGCCTCGACGCTCGCCATCCTGCACCGGCTGAAGCAGCTCGGGGTGCGGATCGCCATGGACGATTTCGGTACCGGCTACTCGTCGCTCGGCTACCTGCGGGCCTTCCCGTTCGACAAGATCAAGATCGACCGCGCCTTCGTGGCCGACCTCTCGGTGCGCCCCGACGCGCTGGCCATCGTGCGCGCCGTGACGACGCTTGCCGACAGCCTCGGCATGACCACCACGGCCGAGGGCGTCGAGACCGAGGAGCAGCTCGCCCACCTGCGCGCGGCGGGCTGCACCGAGGTGCAGGGCTACCTGATCAGCCGGCCGGTGGCGGCCGAGGCGGTGGCGCCGATGCTCGGGGGCGGGTGACGCGGCCACCAGGGCGGGCCGACGCGTCCCGATCCCTCGGCGTCATCGCGGGCTCCGCTTCGCGGCCCCGGGACGACGCCGGGGGCTTCATGATCGGCGAGTGGTCAGGACCGTCGAGAGGGTCGAGGCCGTCGCCCCTCAATGCCGCAAGCCCGGCGCCTCCCGCCCGGTCTTCTCGACGTATTCCGAATACCCGCCGCCATACTGGTGGATGCCGTCCGGCGTCAGCTCCAGCACCCGGTTCGACAGGGCGGCGAGGAAGTGCCGGTCGTGCGAGACGAACAGCATCGTGCCCTCGTACTGGGCGAGCGCGGCGATCAGCATGTCCTTGGTGCCGACGTCGAGGTGGTTGGTCGGCTCGTCGAGGACGAGGAAGTTCGGCGGGTCGTAGAGCATCCGGGCCATGGCGAGGCGGGCCTTCTCGCCGCCCGACAGCACCCGGCAGCGCTTCTCGACGTCGTCGCCCGAGAAACCGAAGCAGCCGGCGAGCGTGCGCAGCGAGCCCTGCCCGGCCTGCGGGAACGACTCCTCGAGGAACTCGAACACCGTGTGCTCGCCGACCAGGGTGTCCATCGCGTGCTGGGCGAAGTAGCCGAGCTTGACGCTGGCGCCGATCGTCACGCTGCCGGCATCCGGCGTGGTGGTGCCGGTGGCCAGCTTGAGCAGGGTCGACTTGCCGGCGCCGTTGACGCCCATCACGCACCAGCGCTCCTTGCGGCGGATGCCGAAATCGAGCCCGTCATAGATCGTGCGGCTGCCGTAGGCCTTGCGCACCGATTTCAGGCTGATCACGTCGTCGCCCGAGCGCGGCGCGGCCGGGAAGTCGAAGGCGACGCTCTGGCGGCGGCGGGGCGGCTCGACGCGCTCGATCTTGTCGAGCTTCTTCACCCGGCTCTGGACCTGGGCGGCGTGCGAGGCCCGCGCCTTGAAGCGCTCGATGAACTTGATCTCCTTGGCCAGCATCGCCTGCTGGCGCTCGAACTGCGCCTGCTGCTGCGCCTCGTTCTGGGCCCGCTGCTGCTCGTAGAAGGCGTAGTCGCCCGAATAGGTGGTGAGCGCGCCGGCATCGATCTCGATGATCTTGCCGACGATCCGGTTCATGAAGGCCCGGTCGTGCGAGGTCATCAGGAGCGCGCCGTCGAAGCCCCGGAGGAAATCCTCGAGCCAGATCAGGCTCTCGAGGTCGAGGTGGTTGCTCGGCTCGTCGAGCAGCATCACGTCGGGGTTCATCAGGAGGATGCGGGCGAGCGCGACGCGCATCTTCCAGCCGCCCGACAGGGCGCCGACATCGCCCTCGACCATCTCGGGCGCGAAGCTCAGGCCCGCCAGCACCTCGTGCGCGCGGCCCTCGAGCGCGTAGCCGCCCAGCTCCTCGAACCGCCCCTGCACCTCGCCGTAGCGCTCGACCAGGGCCTCCATCTCGTCGGCCCGGTCGGGATCGGCGAGCCCGGTCTCGATCTCGCGCAGCTCCGCGGCGATCGCGCTCACCGGCCCGGCGCCGTCCATCACCTCGGACAACACGGAGCGGCCGGCCATCTCGCCGACATCCTGGCTGAAATACCCGATGGTGATGCCGCGATCGCTGGAGACCTGGCCCTCGTCGGGCTGCTCCTCGCCGGTGATCATCCGGAACAGGGTCGTCTTGCCGGCGCCGTTGGGGCCGACGAGCCCGACCTTCTCGCCGCGCTGCAGCGCCGCCGAGGCCTCGATGAAGAGGAGCTGGTTGCCGTTCTGCTTGGCGATCTTGTCGAGGCGGATCATGGGAGGCGAGGGTCCGAGAGGAAGGGCGCGCCGGATCGCGCGCGGTGTCGTTGGGGGCGCCATGCCACGGCTTCGTGGCGGCGTGGTGTCGGGCGGGACGCCTGACCGGCTCGCGCCTGTCGTGACGCTCCATCCCATCCATGCTCCCAGGATCGAGGTCGCGGATGGAACAGCCGTCGATGCGGCGCTCAGCCCGCCGGCCCGCCCCGTCCGTCGACCACGTCGGTCGCGGCCCGGAAGGCGGCGTCGGCGTCGAGCGCCGTGGTGTCGATCACCACCGCGTCCTCCGCCACCCGCAAGGGGGCCGCGTCGCGGTCGGCGTCGCGGGCGTCGCGGCGCAGGATGTCGGCGAGCACCTCGTCGTAGGGAACCGCCTCGCCCCGCCCCTCGAGCTCGCGGTGGCGGCGGCGGGCGCGCTCCTCGGCGGAAGCGGTCACGAACAGCTTCACGGCGGCGTCCGGGCAGACCACGGTGCCGATGTCGCGCCCGTCGAGCACCGCACCCGACGGCGCACCGGCGAAGCGGCGCTGCCAGTCGAGGAGCGCGGCGCGAACCGCGCCTTGCGCCGAGACGATCGAGGCCGCCTCGCCCATGGCGCTGCCGCGCAGGCGGGAATCGGCGAGGAAGCCCGGCGCGAGCGCCCGCGCGGCGGCGGCCGCCGCCGCCTCGTCGGCGAGGTCCCGGCCGGCATCGAGCAGCGTCAGCGCCACGGCGCGGTAGAGCAGGCCGGTATCGAGGTGCGGCAGGCGGTAATGCGCCGCCAGGCGCTTGGCCAGCGTGCCCTTGCCGGAGGCCGCCGGCCCGTCGATCGCGATCACCACTCCGGCCTTCATGTGCGCGGCCCTCATGCGGCGAGCGCGGCGCCGAGCGTCCGCATGTCGGCCAGGAAGGCGGGGTAGCTCGTCGCGATCATCGCGCCGTCATCGACCGTGACCGGCGCCCGGGCCACGAGGCCGAGCACCAGGAAGGCCATGGCGATGCGGTGGTCGAGATGGGTCTCGACCGTGCCGCCGCCCTGGGGCGCCGAACCGTCGCCGTGGACGATCAGGTCGTCGCCCTCGACCGTATGGGGCACGCCGTTGGCCTTCAGCCCCGCCGCCACCGCGGAGAGGCGGTCGGATTCCTTGACCCGCAGCTCGTGCAGGCCCTGCATCCGGGTGGTGCCCTCGGCGCAGGCCGCCGCGACGGCGAGGACCGGGTATTCGTCGATCATCGCCGGGGCGCGCTCGGGCGGCACCGCGACGCCCTTGAGGCGGCTGTGGCGCACCCGCAGGTCGGCCACGGTCTCGCCGCCCTCCTCGCGCTCGTTCAGGCGCTCGATGTCGCCGCCCATCTCGAGGAGCGTGGTCAGGAGGCCGGTGCGGAGCGGGTTCATCATCACCCCCTCGATCACCACCTCGGAGCCCGGCACGACCAGCGCCGCCACCAGGGCGAAGGCGGCCGAGGACGGATCGGCCGGCACCACCACGTCGGTGGCCGTGAGCGTCGGCTGGCCGGTCAGCGCGATGCGCCGGCCGTGGCCTCCGGGACCGATCGCCTCGACCTCGACCGTGGCGCCGAACAGGCGCAGCATCCGCTCGGTATGGTCGCGGGTCGCCGCGGCCTCGATCACCGTGGTGACGCCAGGCGCGTTGAGGCCGGCGAGCAGCACCGCCGACTTGACCTGCGCCGAGGCGACCGGGCTCTCGTAGGTGACCGGCACCGCCTCGCGGGGACCGCGCAGGGTGAGCGGCACCCGGCCGCCCTCGGCCTGCGCCACCACCGTGACGCCCATCTGCACCAGCGGATCGAGGATCCGGCGCATCGGCCGCTTGCGCAAGGAGGCGTCGCCGTCGAACGTCGCGGTGACCGGGTGACCTCCGACCACGCCCATCATCAGCCGCGAGCCGGTGCCGGCATTGCCGAAATCGAGCACGCCGGCCGGGTCGGACAGGCCGCCGACGCCGACGCCGCGCACCCGCCAGCGCCCCTCCCCGTCGCGGTCGATCCCGGCGCCGAGCGCCTTCGCGGCGGCGGCGGTGCGCAGCACGTCGTCGCCTTCGAGCAGGCCCTCGATGCGGGTCTCGCCGAGGCTGAGCAGCCCGAGGATGATCGCCCGGTGCGAGATCGACTTATCGCCGGGCGGCCGCAGCCGGCCCCGCAGGGCCGTTCCGGCCTGGGCGGTGATCGGGGACGGTGTGGAATCGTGCGACACGGGCAGGCGGCCTGGTTTCTCGAGAATCGCGGGGTCGAGCGCGGGAAAACGGCCGGGTCGTTAGCATGCGGGCGCCGCCGCGTCATCCGTCGGCCCGCCAGGTATTTGACAGGGCTGGCGGGCGCGACTAACCGGACCCACTCTCTTCCGACATCGACAGGAATGTAACTACCGTGGCCAGACCGGAACTCGGCTTGAAGCGCCAGTGCATGAGCTGCGGCGCGAAGTTCTACGACCTCAGCAGGGACCCCGCCGTGTGCCCGAAATGCGGCACGGTCTACCAGGTCGCCGCCCTCTCCACGAGCCGCGTCCCCGCCCCGGCGATCGCCAACCGCGCCCCGCGCGAGGAGGAGACCGAGGAAGAGACCGGCGCCCCCGATATGGTCTCCCTCGACGAGGTCGAGGCCGCCGAGGGCGGCGACGACGTCGCGGTCGACGACGAGGCGGATGTGGGCGATGCCGGCGGCGACGACGACACCTTCCTGGAGGAGGACGAGGAGAGCGGCGACGACGTCTCCGACTTCATCGACGGCGACATCGAGAGCGACGAGGAATCCTGATCCCGCGGGCAGGATGACGGCCGGCGGGGCCCGGCCGTCGCTCCAAGTCCCTGGCGGATCTGCGCAATTCGCGGCAGTCACGAAAACTTCGCGAAGAGCCGCCCCGGGGGCTTGTGTCCGGCGCCGCACCCTCATATACCGCCGCTCACCGGCGGCGCCCTCCCACAGGACGCCGTTTCGGTTCCGGGACGGACCCCAAACGTCCTGTGGAGTGGGGCTTTAGCTCAGCTGGGAGAGCGCCTGCATGGCATGCAGGAGGTCAGCGGTTCGATCCCGCTAAGCTCCACCAACTCATCTCCAGGGCGACCTGGGGTGATCGGATCGCAAGGCGCGATCAGGACGGACGAGACCCGCCGGCGTACCCAGCGCCGCGGATGACGGATGGGGCTTTAGCTCAGCTGGGAGAGCGCCTGCATGGCATGCAGGAGGTCAGCGGTTCGATCCCGCTAAGCTCCACCAACTCACCTTTAGGGCGGCCTGGGGTGATCGGATCGCAAGGCGCGATCAGGACGGACGAGACCCGCCGGCGTGCCCAGCGCCGCGGATGACGGATGGGGCTTTAGCTCAGCTGGGAGAGCGCCTGCATGGCATGCAGGAGGTCAGCGGTTCGATCCCGCTAAGCTCCACCAACCCCCCTCGATCTGACCGGGCGATGAGACGGGCCGCTTCGGCGGCGTTCGTGGTTCACCCGCCGGGCGTCGCAGTCGTCGGTCGTGAGCCCGCGTTCTGGCGCGTGGGGGGCGGCCGGCATCTGCCTCGGTCGTAGACCTGCGCCTGTGCCGGCTCGCCCCGTCGCGGGATTCGCGCATACGGCGGAGTCATGGGTGCCCTAAGGGTCTCGGCGCCACGCAATCCCCTCCCCTTGCCGCGACGCAACGACAGTTGCGGTCAAGTTCATCACCGCCGTTCACGGCATCTTTCGTCGTCTTCACGCTCTGGAAAAATAACCGCTCCGCTGGAGCGGCGGATCGAGGCCGAGCTTCCTCGTTCTCGTGGATGACGCTGCGGTGCGGCGCGTGTCATCATGACATGAATTGCATCACATTTTACTTGTTATTTCTATAATATTATTAGCAAGTATTTACAAACCGAAATATCTAATCTTACAAGTAATATCCGGTATCAATCGTGCTTATCCATGTTCGAACACAAACGATCCAGGCCTTTCATGGTGTTGCCGCGGGCCAACAAACTTCAACCGGCGGTCGTCGGCCCGATTGAACAAGCAGATTACCCTTGGTAATATGATTCTCGGCGGAATCGAGATCGAGGGGATGTTTATGTTGACGGAGGCGCAGTGGGCCGTGCTCGCACCTTTGCTCGAAGACTGTCGGCCTCGCGGCAAGACGCAGCCTCACGACCTCAAGCGAACCCTCGATGCAATCCTCTGGCGGCATTGGCACGATACCAACTGGCGTGCCGTCCCGGCCCATTACGGCCCGTGGTGGATGGCGGCCCAGACCTTCATTCGCTGGTCGCGCCTCGGCGTGTGGGAGCAACTCCACGCTCGCCTCGAACGTCACTTCGAGGAAGCGGGCCTGCCGGTCCCCGGGATCGACCACGACGAGTTCGCCTATGGCGGTGCCCGCAAGAAGGAGCTGCAGGACAGCGAATTGCAGGTGCGCCAGATCGCCAACATGCTGCTGAGCGTGCAGAAGCAGGCCGCGGTGGCCTGAGGGCCGGCCGGCGGCGAGGACGGACCACCCATGGTCGTCGGCGCCAACGGCGTCCGACTCGTCGTCGACGTCGAGACTGCCGGGCTGGTGCCCGCCGGTGACGCCCTGCGCGGGAAGCCGGTGCTGCTGCTCCCGCATGGCGGGCCGGGGCTTCGACCACAGCGCCTTCAGGCCCCTGGTCTCCGGGCTGAGCGACGTGGCGCAGGTGATATGCTGTGATCACCGCGGCAACGGCCGCAGCGAGGACGGCGACCGCGCCGCCTGGACGCTGGTGCGATGGGGCGACGACGCGAAGGGCCTGTGCGACGCGCCACCCGGACCATCCGGGCAAGCCGGTGCTGGTCAGCACCGCGGCCAGGTTCGAGTTTCCGGTGATCCTCGCGAGCGTCGCCCGGATGGCCGAGGCGTACTGGACGGTGCCCACCGCCGAGCGGCGGGCGGACATCCTCCGCATCTGTGGGCCGCTCTATCGCCGGACGCCTCGGAACCCGGAGGCGTCGCGGCGTGCGCGGGTCCGCCACGGCACCGCCCTGCACGTCAACGGCCCCGACAAGGAGCGGGCGCGCATGGACGTCCGGGCCGCCCCCGCGGGCGTGCGCTGCCCCGTCCTCGTCATGGCCGGCGATCACGACCCGGTCTCGCCGATCGCCTTCAGCGAGACGATCGTGGCATCCCTGCCGCCTGGCCGCGTCCGCTTTTCGGACAGCCGCCACGGCGGTTCGGCGATGCACCGGAGCGCGCCGTCGCGGTCCTGAGGGCGTTGATCGCGGCGGCGTGAGCCCGAGCCCGGCCCACGCCGTGTCCCTCCTTACTCCGCCGCCTGGCGCAGTTCCGGCGGCGCCTCGTCCTCGGGCGTCTCGCTCTTGTCCTCCGGTCCGTGCGAGCGCCCGGACAACCACGTCGAGAGCGTGTCGAGGTAGATGTAGATCACCGGCGTGGTGAACAGCGTCAGCACCTGGCTCACCGCGAGGCCGCCGACCATGGCGTAGCCGAGGGGCTGCCGGATCTCCGAGCCGGTGCCGGTGCCGAACATCAGCGGGATGCCGCCCAGCAAAGCCGCCATCGTGGTCATCAGGATCGGGCGGAAGCGCAAGCTGGCCGCCTTGCGGATCGCCTCCTTGGGGCCGATGCCCTCGTGCCGCTCGGCGACGATCGCAAAGTCGACCAGCATGATGCCGTTCTTCTTCACGATGCCGATCAGCAGGATGATCCCGATCAGCGCGATCAGGCTGAAATCGTAGCCGAACCACAAGAGCATCGCGAGCGCGCCGACGCCGGCCGAGGGCAGGGTCGAGAGGATCGTCAGCGGATGGATGTAGCTCTCGTAGAGGATGCCGAGGATCAGGTAGACCACCACGAGCGCCGCGGCGATCAGCAGCGGCACCGTCGAGAGCGATTGCTGGAACGCCTGCGCGGTGCCCTGGAAGCCGGTCGCGAGGGTCGTCGGCACCCCGAGATCCTTGGCCGCCTTGTCGATCGCGGCGGTCGCCTGGCCGAGCGCCACGTTCGGCGCCAGGTTGAAGCTGATCGTCACGGCGGGGAACTGGCCCTGGTGGCTGATCGAGAGCGGGCGAACCGGCACGGTGGTCCAGGTCGCGAAGGCGGCGAGCGGCACCTGGCCGCCGGTCGTCGGCGATTTCACGTAGATGTTGCGCAAGCTATCCGGGTTGCCCTGGAGCGCCGGCAGGATCTCCATGATCACGTGGTAGCTGTTGAGCTGCGTGAAGTACTGCGCCACCTGGCGCTGGCCGATCGCGTCGTAGAGCGTGTCGTCGATGAGTTGGGGCGTGATGCCGTAGCGCGAGGCGGCGTCGCGGTTGATCGTCAGGGTCAGCGTGGTGCCGTCGGTCTGCTGGTCGGTGGCGACGTCGCGCAGTTCCGGGAGGGTCCGGAGCTTGTCGAGGAGCCGCGGCGACCAGGTGTTGAGCTCGTCGAGGTTCGGATCCTGCAGCGTGTACTCGAACTGGGTGCGCGAGGAGCGCCCGCCGGTGCGCACGTCCTGCGAGGCCTGGAGGAAGACCTTGACCCCTTCGAGCCGCGCGAGCTTCGGCCGCAGCCGGTCGATGATCTGGAACGCGTTGGCCTCGCGCTCGTCCCGGGGCTTCAGGGTGATGAACATCCGGCCGGAATTGAGCGCCTGGCCGCTGCCGCCGATCGACATCGCGACGCTCGCCACGTCCGGATCGGCCTGGATCACCGCGCCGACCGCGCGCTGCCGGTCCTCCATGGCGGAGAACGAGATGTCCTGCCCGCCCTCCGTGATGCCGACGATGAGGCCCGTATCCTGTTGCGGGAAGAAGCCCTTCGGAATGATCACGAACAGGTAGCCGGTGAGCGCCACCGTGCCGAGGAAGGTCAGGAAGGTGACGACGTGGTGGCGGAGCGCCACGTCGAGGGCCGCTTCGTAAGCCGCGAGCAAGCGATCGAAGACGCGCTCGCTCCAGCGATAGAGGCGGCCGTGCTGCTCGGCCTTGTGCTCCTTGAGGAAGCGCGAGGCCATCATCGGGGTCAGCGACAGCGACACGAAGGCCGAGACGCCGATCGTCATCGACAGCACGACGGCAAATTCGCGGAACAGCCGGCCGATGATGCCGCCCATCAGCAAGAGCGGGATCAGCACCGCGATCAGCGAGACCGAGATCGACACGATGGTGAAGCCGATCTCGCCGGCGCCCTTGAGCGCGGCATGCATCGGCTTCATCCCGTCCTCGACGTAGCGGGCGATATTCTCCAGCACCACGATCGCGTCGTCCACGACGAAGCCGACCGCGATGGTGAGCGCCATCAGCGACAGGTTGTCGAGCGTGTACCCGGCCATCCACATCAGCGCGCAGGCGCCCAGCAGCGCCAGCGGCACCGTCACGCTCGGGATGATCGTCGCCCAGACCGAGCGCAGGAACACGAAGATCACCGCCACCACCAGCGCGATGGTGATCGCCAACGTGAACTGCACGTCCTCGACCGAGGCGCGGATGGTCTGGGTGCGGTCGCTCAGGGTCTTCACCACCACGCCCGCCGGCAGGGCCGCGGTGATGCGGGGCAGTTCGGCCTTGATCCGGTCGACGGTGTCGATGACGTTGGCGCCGGGCTGCTTGAACACGACCAGGAACACGCCGCGCTGGCCGTTGGCCCAGGCCGCCTGCTTGTTGTCCTCCGGCCCCGCCACCGCCCGGCCGATGTCGCGCACCCGCAACGGCGCGCCGTTGCGGTAGGCGATGATGATGTCGTTCCAGTCCTTGGCGACGGTGAGCTGGTCGTTGGCGTAGACCGTATAGCTGCGGGTCGCCCCGTCGAAGCTGCCCTTCGGGCTGTTGACCGTGGTGATCGAGAGCTGGGTCCGGACGTCCTCCAGCGACAGGTCCTTGGCGACGAGCTTCGCCGGGTCGATCTGCACCCGCACCGCCGGCTTCTGCTGGCCGCCGATCAAGACCTGGCCGACGCCCGAGATCTGGCTGATGCGCTGCGCCAGCTGCACGTCGGCGGCGTCGTCGACGTCGATCAGCGGCAGGGTGTCGGAGGTGGCGGAGAGCAGGAGGATCGGCGAATCGGCCGGGTTCACCTTGCGGTAGGTCGGCGGGCTCGGCAGGGTCTTGGGCAACTGCCCGCCGGCGGCGTTGATCGCCGCCTGGATGTCGTTCGCCGCCGCGTCGATGTTGCGGCCGAGGTCGAACTGCACGGTGATCGACGAGATGCCGAGGGCGCTCGTCGAGGTCATCTGGCTGACGCCGGGGATCTGGGCGAATTGCCGCTCCAGCGGCTGGGCCACCGACGAGGCCATGGTCTCCGGGCTGCCGCCGGGCAGCTGCGCGGTGACTTGGATCGTCGGGAAGTCGACCTGCGGCAGCGGCGCGACGCCGAGCAGCGGATAGGCCACGATCCCGATGAACAGGATCCCGGCCATGATCAGCGAGGTCGCGATCGGGAAGCGGATGAAGTAGCCGGAGATGCCGCCGCGCACGGGCCCCTCCTGTCCGGTGCCGGACTGCATGTCAGCGCGCCTCGCTCGCCGCCAGGGCGGCGTTGCTCGCCTGGTGGGCCTCGGGATGGCCGGCCGGTCGGCTCTCGGCGACCAGCGCCCCCTCCTGCACCCGGGACTGGCCGCGCCAGATCACCGTCTGGCCGGGCGTGAGGCCCTTGGTCACCTCGGTGCGGCCGTCATCGGAGCGCCCGACCGCGATCGGCTGGACACGGGCCCGTTTCCGGTCGTCGACCACGAAGGCGTAAAGGCCCTTCGGCCCGTGCTGCACCGCATCGTCCGGCACCGTGACGGCGTTCGCGATCGTGCCGATGCGCGTCTTCGTCGAGACCGATACGCCCGGCCACAGGGCGTGGTCCTTGTTGGCGAAGGAGGCCTTGAGCCGGATCGTGCCGGTGGCGATGTCGACCTGGTTGTTGATGAGGTCGAGGCGCCCCTCGGACAGCCGCGCCATCCCGTCGCTGCTCCAGGCCTCGACCGGCACCGGCCCGGCGGCGAGCGCCCGCATCACCGCGCCGAGCTGCTCCTCGGGCGCGGTATAGACCACGAAGATCGGCTCGACCTGGGTGATGGTGACGATCGCGGTCTGCTGCGCGGCGTTGACGATGTTGCCGACGTCGATCAGCCGGAAGCCGGTGACGCCGTCGATCGGCGCCTGGATGGTCGCGTAGGAGAGTTGCGTCGTCGCGTTGTCGATCGCCGCCTGGTCGCCGGCGATCTGGGCGGTGAGCTGGCTCACCTGGGCCCCTTGCGTCTCGGTCTGCTGGCGCGAGGCGTAGTCGCCGAGCTTGGTGTAGCGCTCCAGGTCGGCCCGGGCGTTCTTCACGGTGGCCTCGTCCTGGGCCTTCTTGGCCTTGGCCTGGTCGAGGGCGGCCTGGTAGGGGCGCGGGTCGACCTGGGCGAGGAGGTCGCCCTTCCTGACCACCTGGCCCTCGCGAAAGCCGATCTTCAGGATCTCGCCGTCGACCCGGCTGCGCACCTGCACGGTGTTGTAGGCCTGGACCGTGCCGAGGCCGCCGAGCACCACGGCGAGCGGCCCCTGCTCGACCTGCGCCAGGGTCACCGGCACCGCCGCCGGGGCGCGGGCGGCGGGCTTCGTCGCCGCCGTCCGCTCGTGGCTGTGCCAGGCATAGGCGCCGCCGGCGCCGGCCAGGAGGATCAAGGCCAGCAGCCACCCACCGCGCCGGCGCTTCTGTCGTCCAGCGCCCTGTTCTGAGCTCATCGGTCGCGCGCTTCCACAAGTCCGGAGCCGGCCTGAGATGAAGGTCCGGGGTCGCCGAGGCGGCCGCGGGAACCGGCATGCTTCAGGCGTATGACATTGGACTGTTTCTGCCGTATGCGAGGACCGTGCGTCGTTTCTGCGCGGCGGGCAGGCCTGCCCTCCGGCGGGCGTGGGACGGCGCGACGTCTTGCGCGCCGCCCCGGCGGCGTCAGGCGCGGGCCATGGCGTCCGCCTTGCCGATCAGTGCCTCGGCCATGCGGATCGACGCGATGTCGATGAGCCGCCCGTCCAGCGAGACGGCGCCGCGTCCGGCCTTGGCCGCCTCCTCCATCGCCGCCAGGATGCGCCGGGCCTTGGTCACCTCGGCCTCGCTCGGGGTGAAGACCTCGTTGGCGAGGTCGATCTGCGAGGGGTGGATCGCCCACTTGCCCTCGAAGCCGAGGGCCGCGCAGCGCCGTGCCGCCGAGCGATAGCCGTCCGGATCCGAGAAGTCGCCGAACGGCCCGTCGATCGGCCGCAGCCCGTAGGCGCGGCAGGCGACCAGCATCCGGTTCTGGGCGAACAGCCACGGGTCCTGCCAGTGGGTCTGGCGCCCGCCCGCCTCGTCCTTGTCGGTGAGCACCGAGTAATCGGGGTTCACGCCGCCGATCACGGTCGAGCGGGCGCGCAACGACGCCGCGTAGTCGGCGACGCCGAACGACATTGCTTCCAGGCGTTTCGAGGATTGGGCGATCGCCTCGACATTGGCCATGCCGAGCGCGGTCTCGATCAGCACCTCGAAGCCGAGCTTCTTCTCGCGGCGCTTGGCCTGCTCGATCTGCGTCACCAGCACGTCGATGGCGTAGACGTCCTGCGGCACGCCGACCTTCGGGATCAGGATCATGTCGAGGCGCGGGCAGGCCTCGACGATGTCGATCACGTCACGGTACATGTAATGGGTGTCGAGGCCGTTGATGCGGATCATCATCGTCTTCGTGCCCCAATCGATGTCGTTGAGGGCCTGGACGATGTTCTTGCGTGCCTGCTCCTTGTCGTCGGGCGCGACCGCATCCTCGAGGTCGAGGAAGATCACGTCGGCGGTGGATTTGGCCGACTTCTCCATGAAGGTCGGGTTCGAGCCCGGAACCGCCAGCTCCGAGCGGTGCAGGCGCGGCGTGGCTTGCTGGACGAGGGTGAAGCTCATTCGGGTTTCCTCCGTGGTGATCATGTGGCGTTCCGCCGGGGACGGACGCAATCGGGCGGAAGGTGGGGGCTCGCGCAGTGCTGGGTGCAGGCCGGTGCCGGGATACGAGGCGCAGGAACCTTCTCTCCCCGCGGGCGGGGAGACGGCCGCGCCTCCGCTTGCGACGGCCCGCGCCCGACCCGGCACGCGGGTGGGACGATCTCACCCCGTCGCCCCGAATCCCGTCGCCACGCAGTTGATCGACAGGAGCAGGGCGGATTTCAGCGTCTCGCGCTGCGCCTCGTCGGTTTCGGCCCGGAAGCGGCGCAGGAGGTCGACCTGTTCGCGGCTGACCTGGTTGAGCACCGGCAGCCGCTCGGTGAGGCGGCCTCGGTAGAGCGGGAACCGCTCGGCGAGCGTGGGCGCGCCGCTCACCTCCAGGGCCATCGCACAGGTCAGCCGATACTCGGCCTCGATCATCCCGAAGACCGCCTCGCGGGCAGCCTCGTCCGGGCACAGGCCGGCGAAGTCGCGGGCGATTCCGAGATCGACGGTGAGAAGCGTCTTCTCGACCTCGTCCATCACCAGGCGGAAGAGCGGCGACTGCTCGAACATCCGCCGCAGCAGCGCCCGGCCGCCCTCCCCGCGCACGTCGAGAAGGCTCTTCAACCCGCTGCCGACCCCGTACCAGCCGGTGATGCCGTGCCGGTTCTGGCTCCAGGCGAAGACCCAGGGGATCGCCCGCAGATCGGCGAGGCTGCGGGCGCCGAAGCGGCGGGCCGGGCGCGAGCCGATATTGAGCAGCGCGATCTCGTCGAGCGGGCTCGCGGCGCCGAAATACGTGACGAGGTCCGGATGCGTCAGGAGCTGCGCGTAGGCCGCCCGCGAGGCGCCGGACAGGGCCTCCATCACGTCGTCGAATTCCGGGTTCGCCGTCGGCACCCCGCCGGCCGCGCCGTCGAGGGCGTGGGCCAGCACCGCCGAGGCGAGCAGCTCCATCTGGTAGGCGGCGGTGCCGCGGTTGGCGTACTTGAACGACACCACCTCGCCCTGCTCGGTGGTGCGGAACCGGCCCCGGATCGAGCTCGGCGGCTGCGCGGCGATCGCCCGGGCGGTCGGCGCCCCGCCCCGGCTGACCGAGCCGCCGCGGCCGTGGAAGAACGCGATGCCGATCCCGGCCTGCTCGCCGACCTGGGTCAGGCGCGCTTGCGCCTTCGCCAGTTCCCAGTTCGAGGCGATGAAGCCGCCGTCCTTGTTCGAATCCGAGTAGCCGATCATCACCTCCTGCACCCCGCCCTGCTGGCGGGCGGAGCGGCGCACGACCGGGATCTTGAGCAGCGCCCGCATGATCGCGGGTGCGGCGCGCAGGTCGTCGATGGTCTCGAAAAGCGGCACGATCGGCAGCGGGCAGATCTCGGTCCCGGCCGCGTCGAGGAACACCCCGGCGGTCTTCGCCAGCAGGTAGATTCCAAGGATGTCGGGGACCGAATGGGTCATCGACAGCACGAAGGCGCCGAAGGCCTCGCGGTCGAGGCTGCCGCGCATCTCCGCCACCAGCCGGAAGGTCGAGAGCGTCTCCCGCACCTCCTCGGGCAGGCCGCCGAGGTCGGGCAGGCCGTCGAGCGGGCGGGCGAGCTCCGCTTCGAGCCAGGCGGTCCAGGCTGGGGCGTCGACATCCGGCGGCTCGCCCTCGTGATCCCGGCGCCACAGGGCCTGGAGCGCCCGGGTGGTGCGGGTGGTGTTCTCGCGGATGTCGAGCCGCACCGTCGAGAAGCGGAAGATCTCGACCATCCGGCGCACCGGCCGCACCCGGTTGGCGGCGAGCGACGGGCATCCCGCCTCGGCCAGGCCCTGTTCGAGGCTGCGCAGGTCGGCGATCAGCAGGTCGGCGTCACCGTAGCCGGGGCCGGTCGCCCCGGGCCGGGGCGCCTCCTCCAGCCCGGCGACCGTCGCGTCGAGGCGCCGGCCGAGGCAGGTCAGGAATTGCCGGTAAGGCTCGCCCGGGTTGCGCCGCGCGATCTCATCGCCGTCCAGCTGCAATGCGAGCTGGTCGGCAAGCGCGAGCGCGAATCCGTCCGGCACCGGCAGGGCCCGGGCGCTGATCGAGAGCGTGCGGGCAAGCCCGGCGATCCCGTCGCGGTAGCGCGCGAGGCTCGCGCGGGCGTTGCGCCTGAGCGTGCGCCGCGTCACCTCGGCGGTGACGAAGGGGTTGCCGTCCCGGTCGCCGCCGATCCACGAGCCGAACTGGAAGAAGGCCGGCACCTCGAAGCGGGCGCCCGGATAGGCCGCCTGCAAGGCCTCCTCGAGCGAGCCCAGCGTCTCGGGCAGCATCTCGAACAGGGTCTCGTCGAAGAAATGCAGGCCCCAGGCGACCTCGCGGTCGACGGTCGGCTTCTCGAGATGCAGCTCGCCGGTCATCCAGACCAGCTCGATCTCGTCGCGCAGGTCGTCCATCAGGGCGTGGCGCTCGCGCTCGGTCCAGCGCGGCATCTCCAGCTCCTTCAGGATCAGGTAGATGCGGCGGAACTTCTCCAGCACCGTGACCCGCTTGGCCTCGGTCGGGTGCGCCGTCAGGGTCGGCCGCACGCGCAACGACGTCAGGAGCTCGTGCACGGTCGATGCCGGCACGCCCTGCGCGGCGGCCCGGGCGAGCACGGCGCTGAACGAGTTCTTGAGCCGGTCGCGCCCGGCATTGCGCTCGACGTGGCGGCGCCGGCGCATCGCGGTGTTCTGCTCGGCGATGGCGATCAGCTGAAACCAGATGCCCTGGACCTGCAGCGCCCGCGCCGTCAGCTCCGGCGACATCCCGGCGATGTCCGCCTGCCCGCGCAGGGTCGCCTCCAGCTCCGGCTGGTGGCGCCGGCAGACATCCACCAGCGAGCGGAACAGCACGTCGAGGGCGACGCGATCCTCGGTGCCGGAGATCAGCGGCGGGATGAAGGGGGTGTCGGGAGCGGGAGTGTGGATCATCGGGGGCTCCCCGTGGGGGTCGAGGGAGAATTTTCGGGAGATGCGCGCGCTCCCCTCTCCCACACGGGAGAGGGGATCCCGTGCCTGACGGGCGACCGCTCACGCCGCCTTGCGGTGCCCGGCCATCACCTGCGCCATGGTCGTCCCGAAGGCGCCCGGGCTCGGCGCCACGGTGAGGCCGTAGGAGCGCATGATCTCGGCCTTCTCGGCCGCGCTGTCGCCGGCCGCCGAGATGATCGCGCCGGCATGGCCCATCTTGCGGCCCTTCGGCGCCGTCAGCCCGGCGACGAAGCCGACCACCGGCTTGCGCATGTTCTTCTGGATCCAGGCCGCCGCCTCGGCTTCCTGCGGGCCGCCGATCTCGCCGATCATCAGCACCGCCGCGGTGTCCGGGTCCTCCTCGAACAGGGCGAGGTGGTCGAGGAAGGACGAGCCGTTGATCGGGTCGCCGCCGATGCCGACCGAGGTCGAGATGCCGAGGCCCACCGCCTTCATCTGCGCCGCCGCCTCGTAGCCGAGGGTGCCGGAGCGCGAGATCACCCCGATATTGCCCTTCAGGTAGATGTGGCCGGGCATGATGCCGAGCATCGCCTTGCCGGGCGAGATGATGCCGGCGCAGTTCGGCCCGACCACCATCGGCCGGCGCTCCCGGGGGTAGCGCCGCAGGTAGCGCTTGACCCGCATCATGTCCTGGGCCGGGATGCCGTCGGTGATCGAGCAGATCAGCCGGATGCCGGCATCCGCCGCCTCCATGATGGCGTCGGCGGCAAAGGGCGGCGCCACGAAGGTGATGCTGGCCTCCGCGCCCGTCTCCTGCACCGCCTGGCGCACGGTGTCGAAGACCGGCACGCCGTGCTCGGTGCGGCCGCCCTTGCCCGGGGTGACGCCGGCGACGACCTTCGTGCCGTACTCGACCATCTCGCGGGCGTGGAAGCTGCCCTTGTCGCCGGTGATGCCCTGGACCAGGATCCGGGTCGTCTCGTTGATCAGGATGCTCATCGGGCGTCTCTCCTCACGGTCTTGGCCTCAGTTCTTGGTGCGGATGGCGGCCACCGCCTTCTCGGCGGCCTCCGTCAGGGTGTCGGCGGTGATGAGGTCGAGGCCGCTCTTCTCCAGGATCGCCTTGCCGGCCTCGACGTTGGTGCCGGCCAGCCGCACCACGAGAGGCACGCCGATCTTCACCTCGCGGGCGGCCTGGACCACGCCCTCGGCGATCCAGTCGCAGCGGTTGATGCCGGCGAAGATGTTGACCAGGATCGCCCGCACGTTCGGGTCCGAGAGGACGAGCCGGAAGGCCGTGGCGACCCGCTGCGGCGAGGCGCCGCCGCCGACATCGAGGAAGTTCGCCGGCTCGCCGCCGGCGTGCTTGATCATGTCCATGGTCGCCATGGCGAGGCCGGCGCCGTTGACGATGCAGCCGATCTCGCCGTCGAGGCCAATGTAGTTCAGGTTGTGCTCGGCGGCCTGGGCCTCGCGCGGGTCGCTCTGCGACGGATCGTGCATGTCGGCGATCTGGCGGCGCCGGAACAGGGCGTTGTCGTCGAACGACATCTTGGCGTCGAGGGCCAGGACCCGGTCGTCGCGGGTGACGACCAGCGGGTTGATCTCCAGCATCACGGCGTCGCAATCGCGGAACGCCCGGTAGGCGCTCATGATCGTCTTCACGGCGGCGCCGACCTGCTTGATGGTGAGGCCGAGCTGGAAGGCGAGTTCGCGCGCCTCGAAGGGCTGGAGGCCGACCGCGGGCTCCACCACCACCTGGAGCAGCGCGTCCGGATCGGTCGCGGCGATCTCCTCGATGTCCATGCCGCCGGCCTTGGAGGCCAGGACCCGCACCCGCTCGACCTTCCGGTCGAGGACGATGCCGAGATAGAGCTCGCGCTCGAACGGGTCGGCGGTCTCGATATAGACCCGCTGCACCGGCTTGCCCTCGGGGCCGGTCTGGTGCGTGACGAGGCGCCGGCCGAGCAGGTCGTTCGCCGCGTCGCGGACCTCGTGGGTGGTGCGGCAGAGCCGGATGCCGCCGGCCTTGCCGCGGGCGCCGGCATGAATCTGCGCCTTCACCGCCCAGTGCCCGCCGCCGAGCTCGGTCGCGGCATAGACCGCCTGGTCGGGGCTGAAGGCGACGGCTCCCTTCGGGATCGGCACGCCGAAGCTCGCGAGCAGCTCCTTGGCCTGGTACTCGTGCACGTCCATGGCGTCCTCCTGTCGTTGGGGCAAAGGCTTCCCGCTCCGGGCGCGAGGGGTTCCCTCGCGCCCGGCTGAAAAGCGCGGTTGCGTTGCTTCGCTCTAATGCCCGGTTATTGCGCCGGGCGGCGGCCGACCGTCAGGTCAGCTTGGACTTGACCAGCCCGTAGACCCGCTCGGTCAGGGCGTCGGCGCCGTCGAGCGCCCGGGCGAGATCGGCGAGGCGGCCTTCGGCGAAGGTCCGGTCCTCGATCGCCTTGGCGTTGACGTAGACGTTGAGGGCGGCGCTGCGCAGGCCGGCCTGGGCCGCCAGCACGGCGACGCCGGCATCGCTGACCACGTTGAGGTTGCCGCGCTCGGCGATTCCCTCGCACAGGTCGATCACCGCCCGGCAGGTCTTGGCGCAGGCGAGCGGCACGTCGGTGGCGAGCCGCAGGGCGTC
Source organism: Methylobacterium terricola (assembly GCF_006151805.1). Lineage (GTDB taxonomy): Bacteria > Pseudomonadota > Alphaproteobacteria > Rhizobiales > Beijerinckiaceae > Methylobacterium > Methylobacterium terricola. Next base: position 70,390 of record NZ_VDDA01000004.1, read on the forward strand.
CTGGATCGCGGCCGCGCGGGCCGCCTTCTCGTCGTCGCTCGCCTTCGGCAGGCCGTAGGCGCCCATCACGGCATTGAAGGCGCTCACGTCCTCGGCGATCATGCCGGTGAGCTCGGCCCGCAAGCTTTCGGCGCGGTCGCGGGTCGCGATCATCTCGGCCTCGACCTCGGCGTACTTCTTCTTGCCGATGGTGAGGTTGCAGACCATCGAGACCAGGGCGGCCCCCATGGCGCCGGAGATCGCCGCCGCGCCGCCGCCGCCGGGGGTCGGGCGCTCGCTCGCCAGGGCGTCGAGGAAGCCCGGGATCGTGTCCTCTGCGTTCGCCATCACGCCATCTCTTTCGCGAGCGCGTAGATCTCTTCCGCGTCGAGGACCAATTCGCTGCTCTCGAACAGCTTGGCCACGCAGGCCCGGTGCAGCTTGAGCTTCAGGCCGCCGATGCCGAGCGCGCCGAACACCGTCTTGCCGTGGCGCTCCTTGCCCTTGTCGGTGGCCTCGATCCCGCCGAAGCCGAGGGGCGGCTGGGCGTTGTAATCGGCCAGGAAGGCGAGGTCCTTCGCTCCCTGCCACTGCGGCTCGGAGGCGAGTTCGAGGCCGATCGCGCCGGCCGAGAACGCCACCTCGGCCTCGGCGAGCGCCGCGCCGCGGGATTCGGCGTCCGGGGTCTCGATCGCCCGGATCGACACCTTGAAGCGGGTCTCGATCGCCTTGGCGGCTTCTTCCGCCTTCGCGAGGCTGCGCCCGGCGAGCGTCACGGCGGCGCCCTCCTTGGCGAGCAGGGCCGCCGAGCGCATCCCGACCGGGCCGGTGCCGGCGAGCACCAGGGCGCGCTTGCCCTCGAGCGAGCCCGCCGCCTTGGCGACGAGGGCGACGCCGGCCGCCGCGGTGGTGTTCGAGCCGTTGGAATCGAGCATGCACGACACCCGGAACGGGCCGAAGAAGCGCTTGCGCACCGCCTTGAACACCGCCTCGCCGGCCGCCATGCTGCCGCCGCCGACGAAGATCGCGGTCGATTTCTTCTCCGAGCCACCGCGGGTGTAGATCGTGCCGTCGACCAGCGCCCCGACATTGTCGGGCGTCACGTTCGGGTAGCCGGTGATGATGTCGGCGCCGCCGTCGTAGCCCACCACCACGTCGAACACGCTGGGCATCGGGTCGGTGTCGAACTGGAACAGAAGCTTCTTCATCGTGATCCTTTCCGCCGCGGGCCTCCGGGCCTTCGCGGGGCATCCATCCTTCGAGGTAGGCGAGAGCGGGTTAGCGTCCCCGTCCGCCCTACTCCACCACGTTCTGCGGCCGGCCGGCCACGAAGGCCTCGATGTTGTCGACGACCTGGTCGGCGAGGATCTGCATGGCCTGGCGGCTCGCCCAGGCGACGTGGGGGGTGATGATGAGGTTCGGCAGGTCGAGGGCGAGGAGCGGGTTGTCGTCCCGCGGCGGCTCGCTGGTCAGCACGTCGAAGCCGGCGCCGCCGATCGTACCGGCGGTCAGGGCCTCGGCGAGCGCCGCCTCGTCGACGAGGCCGCCGCGGGCGGTGTTGATCAGGATCGCGTCGCGCTTCATCCGCGCCAGCTCGCCCCGCCCGATCATGTTGCGGGTCTCCGGCGTCAGCGGCGCGTGCAGCGTGATGACGTCGCTCTCGCGGAGGATCGTGTCGAGATCGACGAGACCCGGTTGGGGCATCACGTCGTAGGCGAGCACCCGCATGCCGAGCGCCTCGGCCCGCTGGCCGATCGACTTGCCGAGCGCGCCGTAGCCGACGATGCCGAGCGTCGAGCCGGCGACGTCGCGGATCGGGTAGTCGAAGTAGCAGAAGTGCCGCGCCCTGGCCCAGTCGCCGCGCCGGACCGAGTTGGCATAGGGAACGATCGCCCGGCGCAACGCGAAGATCAGCCCGATCACGTGCTCCGGCACGGTGTTGAAGGCGTAGTTGCGGATGTTGACGACGGTGATGCCGCGGGCCTTGGCGGCGGCCTTGTCGACCACGTCGGTGCCGGTCGCCGCGACCGCGATCAGCTTCAGGTCGGGCAGCTGCGCCAGCGTGTCTTCCCGCATCGGCACCTTGTTGATGATGGCGATGTCGGCGCCCTTCAGCCGCGCCACGATCTCGTCGGGCGCCGTCACCGCGTGCTCGACGTAGTCGTGCGGGAAGCTCGGGGGCCGCAGGGTCGCATCCAGGGTCTCGCGGTCGAGGAAGACGATGCGGTGGGACATGGGAGGGCGTTCTCCGGCGGTCTTTTCGTGATCCCCGCTCTCGGGATGGGCGGGGCGGGGCAGAATGGCATGCCGGGCCGGGTCCCGGCAGCCGGTCGAGGGCATGGAGCGCAAGATCCCCTCTCCCGTGTGGGAGAGGGGAGAAGCGGGTACCTCACCCCTCCCGCGTATTCCGAAAATGCTCCGTCGCCGCCGCGACGCCGCTGCCGGGGGTGATGCGGATGCCCGCATCCTGCATCGCCATCTCGACGCCCGCGAGCGCGCCGAGCAGCATCAGCTCGTTGAGGTCGCCGATATGGCCGATGCGGAAGAGCTTGCCCGCCACGAGCGACAGGCCGGCGCCGAGGGCGAGGTTGTAGCGGCGATAGGCGATGTCGATCACGTCGGCGCCATTGATCCCCTCCGGCACCATCACGGCGCTCACCGTGTTGGAGTGCCACTTCGGTTCCTTGGCGCAGAGCGTCAGGCCCCAGGCCTTGACCGCAGCCCGGGTTCCGTCGGCGAGCCGGCGGTGGCGGGCGAAGATGGCCTCCAGCCCCTCGTCCTCGACGCAGCGAAGGGCCTCGCGCAGGCCGTAGAGCATCGGCACGGACGGCGTGTAGGGGAAGTAGCCGGTGGCGTTGGCTTTGGCCTGGTCGTTGAAGTCGAAGTAGACGCGCCGGCACTCGGCGGTCTTCGCGGCCTCCAGCGCCCGTTGGCTGACGCAGACGATCCCGAGGCCCGCCGGCAGCATCAGGCCCTTCTGCGAGCCGGTGATGGCGCAGTCGACGCGCCATTCCTCGGCCCGGAAGTCGATGCTGCCGATCGACGACACGCCGTCGACGTAGAGCATCGCCGGGTGGTTCGCCGCGTCCATCGCCTTGCGGACCGCGCCGATATCGGAGGTGACGCCGGTTGTGGTCTCGTTGTGGACCACCAGCACCGCCTTGATCCGGTGCTCGCGGTCGGCCCGCAGGGCCTCCTCGATCCGCGCCGGATCGGCGCCGCAGCCCCACTCCTCCTCCTGGACCTCGACGTCGAGGCCGACCCGGCGGGCGAGGTCGATCCACAGCGTGCTGAACTGGCCGTAACGCGGCGCCAGCACCCGGTCGCCGGGGGAGAGCGTGTTGGTCAGCGCCGCTTCCCAGGCGCCGGTGCCCGTCGAGGGAAAGAGGAAGATCTGGCCCTCGCGGGACTTGAAGACCTTCTTGGTCTCCTGAAACAGCGGCAGCGTCAGCTCGGGAAAGGCCGAGGAGCGGTGGTCCTCGGACGGCACGAGCATCGCGCGCTGGACCCGCTCGGGGATGTTGGTCGGACCCGGAACGAAGAGAAAGTTGCGTCCCGGACGTCTCGATCCAGCCATGATGTCTCCTCCGGCCCTGTGGGCGTTGAACCCGGACGTTCTGGTCGTCCGGTCTCGTGAAATCGGTTGCGCGATCCGGCGCGTCGGCGGTGCGACGGGGATCGGACGGTCGGATCCGAAGAAAACGGGGCGGCACGCCGCCATCCGCGCCCCGGATCGCCCTGTCGAGAGCGACTATGCGAGGACCGATTCCGGAAGGAAAATTGAAAAAACTGAGCCCCATGTTAAAAAAATTGAAATGCCCGCCGCGCCCTCCCCCCAAAGGGGGAGGCACCGCCCTCTTCCGCCGCACGGCTCAGTCGAGGCTAGACCATATCGGCAGTATTGCTCAGAAAAGCCGCAAACCTTATCGAATGTGATCAGCGGTACCGGCCACGGCGGATATGCATCGACCTCAAGATGCAACGGGTCGGAACCGGGGGGAGACCGTTCCATGATTGCGAGCAGCGTGAGCTCGGGACTCACACGCGCTGAATTCACATGCGCAGAATCGACCCGTGCCGAACTCGCCCGTACAGAGTCGACGCGTCCCAGGCCGCGGACGGTCCGGCGCTGGTCGACCTACAATCTGTTTCGCCGGCGCGCCGAGCCGGATCTGGTCTGCGCGGTGCCGAACGACTTCCCGGTGCCGGCCTTCATCACCGGCGAGGCCTGGACCTATGCCGGCAACATCGCTGCGCCGTCCGAGGCGCCGCCCGGCTTCTGCGCCGAGATCGCCGAGCGCGGCGCCGAGACCCGCGGCTTCCACCTGTTCCACCAGCTGCCGGCCGCGATCGCGCCGGAGCAGGTCTGGCGCGCCGCCGGATAAGCTTATCTTTTCGAGAACCAAGACCGGGGTTCGCGCATTGTCTTGGCAAGAAACGCCTTGGCAAGATGTGCCTTAGCCCGGAGTTCCGAAGATGCTCTTCAAGACCGTCATCGCGGCCGGCCTCGTGCTCGCCGGCTCCGCCGCCGCCCGCGCCGAGGGGACCACCCTCGACCAGGCCGGCATTCCCGCCCTCGACGTGCCGGGCTTCTCCGGGAGCGTGCCGTCCGGCATGCCGCTCTTCGCCGCCCTGCCCATGATGGCGCCGGGCGCCGAGGTGAACGTGCGCGGGATCGATACGAGCGGCCTCGTCGCCTTCGGTCCGTCGGTCCCGCAGATGGTCGACCCCAATGCCGACATCGCCACCGGTTCGCTGAAGAAGTAAGTCGATCGAAGCCGGGGCGCCCTGCCCCGGCTTGCCGAGCCTGGTGATCGACCCCGGCCGCCCGCACGTCACGGCGCAAGTCCGCCCGCCGCTGCGCGGTCCTGGACCGGCAGGGTGCGCGTGAGGGCCATCGCGATCCCGCGCGCGAAGTCAGGCGCTCAACGCCGCCACCCGCGCCGCCGCCTCGAACTCCTCCCGCCGCTTGGCGAGCCGCGCCTCGGCCTCGGCGTCCCGGCCCCAGACCTCGGCCTGGAAGGTCTCGTCGACATGGGCGGCCGCCCACCCTTCCGGCGGCGTCAGGCGACCGTGCAGGACGGCGAGCGCGATCAGCAGCGAGCCGGTGAGCGTCGTCATCGAGTGCAGGCCGGCGAGCGCCGTCGGGCTCCCCACGGCCTCGATCGCACGGCGCAGGGCCTGCACCGACGCCTCCGGCTGCGTGACGTGCATCACGCCCTCGCTCAGCACGAACCGAGCGCCGAGCGTCTCGTGCGCCCAGGCCAGCACCGGGTCCCAGGCGGCGGCTTGCGCCGCCACGAGCCGCGCCGGGTCGCCGGCCCGGTAGACGACGAGGTCGGTGCCGGCATAGGCCGACAGATCGTCGATCACCGCCTCGCGCCGCTCGGCCACCCCGTCGAGGGCCGAGTTGACGAGGCGGGTGAGCGGCATCCGCGCCGGATCGATGAACTCGCCTTGCGCGCCCCATTCCTCGGCCAGGGCCTCGGCCAGGGCGGCCTGCGCCACCGCGAGGCGGCGGCGGGCCGGGGTATGGGCCGGGCGGCCGTCGAGGACCAGGCGAAAGCCGTCCTCGGACGGCGCGACGCCGGCCTCCTTGTAAAAGCGCTTCGGCAGCGCGGGCTTCGCCGATTGGCGGGCGGCGCGGACCGGATCGGGCGAAGCCTCCGGGTCCCCGAGCCAGTCGCGGGTCACGTCGTTCGTCATGAGCACCCAGATAGGAGTTCGGGCCGGCGGTTGCGAGACGGGCTCACGCGGCCGCGACGCGCTCGAGGAGGGCCTCTTCGAGCGCCGACATGCTGTCCATCACCGCGTGAGCGCCGGCGTTCCGCAGCGCGTCCGAGGTGTGATAGCCCCAGGCGACGCCGAGGGCCGTGACATGGGCGCCCCGCGCCATCATCATGTCGTAGGTCGTGTCGCCGATCATCACGGTCTGCGCCGGCTCGGCCCCGGTCTCGGCCATCGCCTGCTCCAGCATCGCCGGGTGCGGTTTCGAGGGGGCGTCGTCGGCGGTCTGCACCGTGGCGAACCAGCCCTCCCAGCCATGGAGGGCGACGAGGTGATCGACGCCGCGGCGGGACTTGCCGGTGGCGATGCCGAGCTGCACGTGCGGCTCGCGGTTGAGCCGCGCCAGCAGCGCGGCGGCGCCGGGAAACAGCGCCTCGCGGATCTCGGCCTGGGCCCGCAGCCGGCCGAACGACTGCTTGTAGGCCTCGGAGAGGGCGACCACCGGCCCGTCCGCCCCGACGAGGGCGGTGAAGGCCTGCGGCAGCGACAGCCCGACCACCGAGAGCGAGCGTTCCCGCGTCGGCGCCGGCAGCCCCACCGCGGCGAAGGCTTCGCGTTGGGCCGCCACGATCATGTGCTGGCTGTCGACCAGGGTGCCGTCGACGTCGAAGACGATCAGGAGCATGGGTGTTCGGGCGCCTCGTTCCGGGCCGGACGGTGACCGGCCCGCGCGCATCCTCGAGGCTTCGTGCCTCGAAGCTCCCGGCCTCGAGGCTCTTGGCCTCGAAGCTAATGGCCTCGAAGCTCCTGGCCTCAGGGCTGAGACGGCTTGGCGCGGGCCGGCTGGCCCGGCTGGATCCGCTCATAGCCCAGGCGGCAGCGGATCAGGAAGCGGCGCCGCGCGCCGCCATGCAGGCTGCGCCGCTGCGAGGCGCGGTTGCAGGCAGCATAGCTCGGACGGCGCCGCCGGGGCGTCGCGGCGCGCTCCGTCCCGGCCGGCCGGGTCGCCTGTGCGCCGGTCTCGGCGGGGCCTGCGCCGCGGCCGTCCTGGCGGGTCTCTGGCCGAGCGTCCTGCCGCGTCTCCTGGCGACCCTCTTGCCGTCCCTCTTGCCGGCTCTCATGGCGGCCGTCCGGCCGAGCCGGCGCGGGCCTGCCGTCCGGCCGGGCGGTCGGGGCGGGCACCGGGTCCGGCACGGTGGGGGTCTGGGCCTGCGCCGTGCCGAGGGCGAGGACTCCGATCAGGCCGAGGCCGGCGAGCGCGGCGGGTTTCATCTGGCTTGTCTCACTCCCGATGGGCCGCGGGCCCGCGCTGGCGCCGTGGTCGCGACCGCCGGTGCTGAGAATAAGGCGCGCGGGCGTCCTGCCAAGGCCTCCCTCGCCGGCGCCTTCCTCCCCAAGGGCAGGAAGGCGGCTGGAGCGAGGACGGCCCCGGCGGCGTCACGCCTCCGGCGCCTCCACGATCGGGTCGTACCGGGACGCGTCGAAGCCGAGCAGGTTCCAGCTCTGCGCCATGTGGGGCGGCAGCGGCGCCGTCACGTCGATCGGCTTGGCGGTGCGCGGATGCGGGATCACGATGCGCCGGGCGAGCAGGTGCAGGCGGTTCTGCAGGCCGCCGGGCAGCTCCCAGTTCTCGATGTCGAAATACTTCGGGTCGCCGACCAGCGGGTGGCCGATATGCGCCGCGTGGGCGCGCAGCTGGTGAGTGCGCCCGGTGACCGGCTTCAGCGACAGCCAAGCCAGCTTCTGCCCGGCCTGGTCGACCAGGGCGTAGTAGGTCAGGGCGTGGCTCGCGCCCTCGTCGCCGTGCTTGGCCACCCGCATCCGGGCGTCGGCGTCGCCGATCTCCTCCTTGGCGAGGTAGGTCGAGATCCGGCCCTGGCGCACCTTCGGCACCCCGGCGGCGAGCGCCCAGTAGATCTTGCGCGCCGCCCGCGACCGGAAGGTCTTGGCGAGCGTCGCCGCGGCGAGCCGGGTCTTGGCGATGATCAGGCAGCCCGCCGTATCCTTGTCGAGGCGGTGGACGAGGCGCGGCTTCTGGCCGTCCTTGTCGCGCATCGCCTCGAGCAGGCCGTCGACGTGGCGGGTGGTGCCCGAGCCGCCCTGGACCGCGAGGCCGAACGGCTTGTTGAGCACCATCATGTCCTGGTCCTCGTAGAGGATCAGGGAGCGCAGGAAGGCCAGATCCCCCTCCGCCCGGGGCGAGCCCGGGGCCGGGGCACGCGCCTCGAGGCTCAGCGGCGGCACCCGCACGCTGGACCCGGGCTCGACCCGGTCGGCGGCCTTGGCGCGCTTGCCGTTCACCCGCAACTCGCCCTTGCGCACCAGGCTCTGGATGCGGGTGAAGGGCAGCTGCGGGAAGCGGGCCGAAAGGAAGCGGTCGATCCGCATCCCGGCCTCGTCCGGCGTCACCTCCAGGGTCTGCACCCCTGTGGCGAGGGCCTCGGCCGTCGCCTCGCGCAGGGCCCGGCGGGTCGGCGGCTTGGCCGTCGCGGGCTTGCCCGCCGCAGCCTCGGCCTCCGCGGGAGCGCGGCGCGGCGCATCGCCGGTCTCCCGGTGCTCGATCCGGCGATCGTCCCGCCCCGCATGCCGGTTCTCTTGCCGGTTCTCTTGCCGATCCTCGCGCCGGCGCGGCCGGGCCGGTGGACGGCCCTCCTGCTCGGCATTCCGTGCGGTGCGGGCGGGCGGGCGCTCGGATCTCGGCGTGTCCGATTTCGGCTTGGCGGGAAATTTCCCGGCCGGCACGCGGGCCGGCGCTTCGTCCCGTTCCCAGGGCGAGGCGTCGCTCATGTCGCGGCCGAAGGCGGGGCGGGCCGCCGTCGGAGGGGCGCGGTTGGAGACCACCAGGCCGGCGGCGCGCTCGGCGGCATCGCGGGCGGTGTTGCGTGGTCCGGTGCGGACCCGCGGCGGGCGGCCCGAGGCGGGTCCGCCCGGGCCGGTCCGCGACCGCCCGGAACCGCCGCGAGAAGGAGGCTTCGTCATGCGGCGGCTCGTAGCACCCGCGAGCCCTTCCGTCACGCCCGACACCTCGCCCCCTTGCGGGATTTGAGCTTTCGCCGCCGAATCAGGGTGTTGCCGTGCGTCCGAAAAGCTCAGGCCCAGGAGCAGGAGGCCCGGGCAAATCCCTCGCTGCGCCCGAGGGCCTCGGCGGCCGGGCCCTGCTCGAGCCCGAAACGCTGGGCCAGGTCGTCGGCCAGCGCGGCGAAATCGGCGGTGGCGCGGGCCTGCGGGCGGCAGCGGCGCAGCGGCTGGCGCCGGGCGAAGGCCTCGCTCACCGCCACGTCGACGCGCACGCCCCGGACCTGCTGGTCCGGCCCGAAGCCGGTGCGGAGCTGGGCCAGGGTCTCCCTCTCGACAGTGGTGCGCAGGTCGATCCGCATCGGCGCGATGGCGAGGCCGAGCGGCGCGGTGCGGAACCGCAGCATCGTCTCGTGGAACGAGCGGGCGAACTGGCGCACGCCGTCGAGCCCGAGCGGGTCGAGGGTGGTGGGGACCACCACGCCGCTGCTCGGCAGGAGGGCGCAGATCATCACCGCCCTGGCCGAGGGCGGCACGTCGATCAGGACGAGGTCGTAATCCGGCCGCAAGGGCGACAGGGCCGTGTCGAGGCAGTGACCGTCGTCATGACCCATCTGTCCGTTGAAGCTGCGGTCGGCCGGGATGATCGCGACGCCGTCCTCGTCCGTCGCCTGCACGGCGCCGTCGAAGCCGCCGCCCCTGCGGCGCAGCGGCGTATGGGCGTTGGGCAGGCCGAGTTCGGCCAGGGCGCTGAAGCCGAGCCCACTATGTCCCTGCGGATCGAGGTCGACGACGAGCACCCGGTAGCCCCGGCTGCCGAATTCGGCCGCCAGGTTGACGGTCGTCGTCGTCTTGCCGGTGCCGCCTTTGCAATTGGCGATCGAGAGAATGCGCGCCGCCATCACAGCCCCCGACCCGGCGAGACACGATGCAGGCCATCCTGGTGACACGTGACCCCAAGGTCACGAGGCGGCGACGGATGACCCAAGGTCACAAGGGCGCTGGAGCGCCCCATGACGTTCCGGCCGAGTTTCCGGTGGGATGGTTACCAAATCGTCACGCGCCGTCGCGCTCGCGGGATTTCCTGGTCTCCGCCCACCAGTCCAGGCGCTCGGCGATGCGGCGCTCGAACCCCCGCTCGGTCGGCGCGTAGAGCCGCTGACGGCCCAGCCGCTCCGGCCAGTAATCCTGGCCCGAGAAGGCGTCGGGCTCGTCGTGGTCGTAGCGGTAGCCCTCGCCGTAGCCGAGCTTGCGCATCAGCTTGGTCGGGGCATTGAGGATGGTGCGGGGCGGTGGCAGCGAGCCGTGCTCCTTGGCCAGGCGGGTCGCGGCCTTGTAGGCGGTGTAGACCGCGTTCGATTTCGGCGCCGTCGCGAGGTAGACGGCTGCCTGGGCCAGCGCCAGCTCGCCCTCCGGCGAGCCGAGGAAGTCGAACGCCTCCTTGGCCGCGTTCGCCACCGCCAGGGCCTGCGGGTCGGCCAGCCCGATATCCTCCACCGCCGCCCGCACCAGCCGGCGGGCGATGAACAGCCGGTCCTCGCCGGCATCGAGCATCCGGCAGAGATAGTAGAGGGCGGCGTCCGGGTCCGAGCCGCGGATCGTCTTGTGCAGCGCGGAGATCAGGTTGTAGTGGCCCTCCTGCGCCTTGTCGTAGACGGGGGCCCGGCGCTGGATCAGCCCCTGCAGGAGGCCTGCATCCAGGGTCTCGCCCGGGGCCGCCGAGCGCCACACCTCCTCGGCGAGGGTCAGGGCCGCCCGGCCGTCGCCGTCGGCCATCCGCACCAGCACCGCGCGCGCCTCGGCGTCGAGGGGCAGGGGCCGCCCGGTCACCGCCTCGGCCCGGTCGAGCAGCCGGGCGATCGCCGCCTCGTCGAGGGCGCGGAAGACCAGCACCCGGGCGCGGGACAGGAGCGCGGCGTTGAGCTCGAAGGACGGGTTCTCCGTCGTGGCGCCGACCAGCGTGACGGTGCCGTCCTCGACCACCGGCAGGAAGGCGTCGAGCTGGGCCCGGTTGAAGCGGTGGATCTCGTCGACGAAGAGCAGCGTGCCGCGGCCCGCCGCCCGCCGGGCCCGGGCCGCCTCGAACACCTTTCGGAGTTCGGCGACGCCGGAGAAGATCGCCGAGATCTGCTCGAAATGCAGGTCGGTCTCGCCGGCGAGCAGCCGCGCCACCGTGGTCTTGCCGGTGCCGGGAGGTCCCCACAGGATCAGCGAGCCGAGGTTGCGCCCGCGCAAGAGCCGGGTCAGCGCGCCGCCCTCCCCGGTCAGGTGCTCCTGCCCGACCACCTCGGCGAGGGTCGTCGGCCGCAAGGTGTCGGCGAGGGGGCGGGGAGCGTCGCGGTCGAGGCCCGCGGAGGCGAACAGGTCGGACATGCCCGCATCAACACCCACCGGGCGCGACGCCGCAAGAGCGCGACCGCCCTCACCCACCGCCGGCGAGGATGCCATCGCGCGGCGAAGCTGCTACCCTGCCGCCGGGATCACCCCCTACGCCGGCGCGCTTGCCGGGATCCGGTCTTCAGCCTAGCAAGCAGCATGCGATTCAACTTCAACGTCGTCGGCCCGGCGAGCTTCGAGCTCTGGATCGCGCCCGACGACATGCGCCGTACGCCACGCGTCCGCGTGGTCATGGACCGCACGCAGGAGGCCGTGATCGAGGCCTGGGTGCATTACCCGCAGCTGAAGGAGTTCGGCTGGCACGCCCACGGCATCTGCGGCTTCAAGCTCGACGGCACGAGCTGCCCCGGCCTCGATCAGGCCGCGCGCTACGACATCTACGACGGCGACACCAACATCCTGCTCTACCGGCACCGCGCCGATGCCTTCTATCGCCCGTCCCGCGTCCTCTCGCTCGACTACACGATCAACCAGGACAACCTCGCCCGCGACATGCTCTTCCCGGAATTCGCGATGGCGTATTTCGGCATCCACGATATCCATTTCGACTTGCTGCGCTGCATCATCGACATCAAGTACAGCGACTCGATGCTGCTGCAGGGCAGCCTGCTGCTGAAGCGCTACGAGGACGTGATCCAGAGCGGCGAGTACGTGAAGACGATCCTGGTCGTCGATCCCTATGTCGAGCTGGCCAAGCGCATCCTGTGGCTGCGCCGGATGGCGGAGATCGGCAAGGATCCGGCCCAGAGCTGGCGCATCGACCATCTCCAGGGCCCCTGCGCCTTCGCGGCCGGGCTCGACCTCGGCAGCACCTCGGCCCTGCGCAAGGGCTTCGACCGGATCGACATGGAGACCTTCGGCTTCCTGGAGAATCCGCTGACCCGCGACCTCTCCTGCACCTTTCCCGGGGAGTCGATGAAGCCGGGACACTGGACGCTCGCCATCGAGGCGCTGTCCCGCTTCCACGTCATCGGCCACCAGCATTTCTGGGGCGCCTACACGGCGATGCTGGCCGACGTGCTCAAGCTCGAAGGCCCCGCCCTGCCCGAGCGCCGGGTGCCCGAGCCGGTGCTCCAGCTCGCCGAGACCCTGAGCCGGGTGAAGAACACCCTCGGCCTCGTCGAGATGGACATCAACCTGAGCGACAAGGTCTACACGATCATCGAGGCGCAGTGGGAGAAGGCGTGACACATGCCCTCCCCGGGCTCCCCGTGTTACCCCCGCACCTCTGATCCTTGAGCGCGGGGCACGCCGGGACCGGCAGGGGACGGGCGCCCCGACCCCTGCCGGTCCCGGCGGTGCCCTGCCGGCGGCCGGTCAGCCGAAGGAGACCGTGCCCGGCGTCAGGCTGCTCCAGGTCGCGTGCTCGATCATCAGGTCGCCTGCCCCGAGATGCAGCAGCAGCCCGTCCGCCGTCTGCTCGCCGTGGTTGCGCAGTTCCGCGGTGCTCCGGAACGGGCTGCCGATGATCCTGATCCGGTCCTGCTCGACGTCGCTGAGGCGGAAATCCTCGATCGTCACGCGTCCGGACAGCCGCGCATCGACGACGAACAGGTCGTCGCCGAGGCCGCCGTTGAGCAGGTCGTTGCCGCCCCCGCCGGTGAGCCAGTCGTTGCCCTCGCCGCCATAGATCGCATCGTTGCCGCCCCGCCCGTCGAGCCGGTCGTCGCCCGCGCCGCCATAAAGGAGATCGCTCGCGCTCGTTCCGGTGATCGTGTCGTTCCCCGCCAAGCCGAAGACCCGCGATCCGGTGAGCGTGTCGTTCCCGGCCGTGCCCTGCCGAGCGGCCGTGTAGGCGACGTCCTGGTCGAACCGCTCGAAGGCGCCGCTCCAGGTCAGGTCTTCCAGCCGGTCGGACTCGAGCGCGTAGCTGCGCCCTCGCCCGGGGATCCCCGCATCGAGGAACGTCACCCGCTCGACGCCCGAGACGATGTCGAGGCCGTGGGACTTCGAGAAGAAGGCCGTGGTGCCATCCATCAGCCGCGATACGCTCCAGTCGCGCATCGTGCCCGACAATTCGAGCGTGTCGGTCCCGCTCCCGCCCTCGACCCGGTTCTGTCCGTCGCCCGGGCGGATCGTGTCGTCACCGGCCATGGCGTCGATGTAGTCGTTGCCGACATTGCCGCGGAGCCGGTCGTCGTATTGCGACCCGATCAGGAAGGCGGAATCCCCGACATGGTCGTGCCGGTCCGACGGGCGGTGCAGGTCCTCCACCCAGGTGACGCCGCGCGTCGCGCCGCTGAGATTGGAGACGATCACCAGGCTATCGCGGGCGGTCTCGTCGTAGAAGGCCGATTGCGTGATCCGCGCCACGGCGTCGGAGGTGAGGCCGGCGACATGGGCCGCCCAGCCGCCGGGAATGTTGTAGAGCGCGAAGGGGCCATACGGCCAAGCGGGATCGGCGTAATCGTCGCCGAACAGGATCAGGTTGTCGGTGGAGGAGCCGAGCGCGTAATCCTGCCCCATCAACCCGGGAGCCGCCTGTATCGCCTCGCCGAGTGAGTCGAAATCGCCGGCGGCGCGATGCACGACGTCGTTCTCGTACCCGATGTTGAGAACGCGGTCGTGGCCCTCGTAGGTGTAGGGAACCGCGTGGGCGATGTAGTTGCTGTCGGCGAAGAAGCCGCCGGCGAGCGTGTCGGCGTACTTCGCCATGACATTGGTGTAGGCGGCGCCGAGCGAGTAGCCGGTGACGATCACGTCGTCGGCCCCGAGCCCCTTGCCGATCGCGTAGTCGCGGACCGCCGTGAGCAGCGGGTTCATGTTGGGTGCGATCTCGCCGCTGTTGAGCTGCGTGTAATCGGCGAGGTCAACCGGCGAATTGGTGCCGACGAACGTGACCGAGAGGCGGCTGACCCGCCCGCGCGCGTCGCGCTCCTCGTAGATCTGCGCCTGCGGTCCCGAATAGGTCCGGCCCGTCAGCGGGCTCTCGATGATGTAGTAGCCATCGTGATCGACCGCGTCGGGGCCGAGACCGAGCGACGACGGCCCGACAGCCGACCAGCCGGCGGGGAGCGCGACGTTGGTCCTGTTGGCGGTCGCCCCGGGCGGCATCGCGCTCCCGAACGCGTTCGCCAGCGATGCGACCTGGATCCCGTAGATCCGTTCGAGCTGGCCGAACGACGCCAGCCTCAACGAGGTATTCGCCAGCTCAGCTGATTCCGCAGAGGAATATCGGCGATAGTCGAACATTCCCATGACGAATGATCCCCTGTGAGCGTAATGCGTCGCAGAAGACAGGCCGCATTCCCAAGAGTCAACCTTGGCGATTACGTACGAAAGGATGAGAAAACGCTCAGGCGGCTGCTATTTCAGATTGCATCGATCGATAGGTCTGCAATTGTCGCGCCGATGGGCTGAGTTTGCGACGATGTCGTCGCGCATGTCGGCCACGGCGTCTGCACCCCCATCCGTCGTCGCCACGTCGTCAGGACGCGCCGGCGATGGTGCGCCAGTTGGAGGAACGCGACGAAAACTATTCATTATTTTTTGATTGTTTCTTGCGCGTGTTTTCATTGATCTTAATTATAAAATATCCACCTACGAACAGAATTGTCCCTGTCTACAGGTGGATCAAGTCGGTACTGAACCGAGTATGACGACATCCGTCGGCAGGGTCCGGCGCGGTGCTCCGGGCCGCCGATGGTCACCCTCGACCATGCACGCGGCTCGGCTTCGGGCTGTTCCGATGCGTCAGCATCCCAAGCCCGCCGGGGCGATGCGCGCCCGCACCGCAAGGAGCCGCCGCTTCGGCCAGGCGCCGTGGCCTCGGCCGTGCGGCTACGATCCTGCCGATGCCATGTTCGAGTGAAGCGGCGCCGACGGATCGGTCGGCGCCTCGCCTTTGTCCCGTGCCCCTCCCGCCTCCCGGAGCCGCGCGATGGGACCCCGGGACGGCGCTTGCCGATGTCTGGCCGTGACCCCGCGCCTGCCGTTCAGGGCCGGCGATAGACCCACACCCGCGCGGGCGGCAGGTTGAGCCAGACCTTGTTCGAGCGGCTGGCGGTGTAGGTCGTGGACTTGGCCGGGATCGGCGGCACCACCGCATAGGTGAACTGCACGAACGGCGCGTCCGGGTGCATCAGGTCGTGGACGGCGCCCAGGAGGTCGAGGCGCTGCTCGAGGGGCTTGGTGAAGAGCGGGAGGCTCGAGATCGTGGCGCAGGCCGGCTCGTCGACGATGCCCGCGAGCGTCGCCCGGATGTCGTAGGCGTCGCCCTGCAGCACCGTGGCCTTGGGAAAGCGCCGGCGCAGCAGCTTGCAGAAATCCGGGTTGTACTCGACGAGCACCAGACGCTCCTGGGCGATGCCGCGGCGCACCAGCGCATCGGTCACCGGCCCGGTGCCCGGCCCGAGCTCGATCACCGGGCCGGTCAGGCGTGGATCGACGTAGGAGGCCATGGTGCGCGCGAGCATCCGGCCCGACGGCGTCACGGCGCCGGTGACCAGCGGCCGTTCGAACCACGAGCGCAGGAACCGCGCCTCGTCCTCCAGGATGTCGCGCTTCTTGGGCGGCTGCGAATGGGGCAGCGGGCTCGAGACCGCGACGGCTTTGGCCCTGGATCGGTGAGGCAAAGGCAAGACCGAAGACCCTTGAACACGCGAAAAAGTCGGATGGCGAACGGCTGTCGTTCAAAGGCGCGCCGCCGTCAAGCCTGACGCGCCCGCCCGAGACCCGCGAACCCCGCAATCCCGCTCGCGCGGGAGAACGCGCAACGGCTGCTTCGGTTCGCGGGGTGATGCGTCGGGTGCGGCCCGGGCCGCACCATCGGGGATCAGGCGCGGCCGGACCCGCTGAGGCCGTCGAAGAACTCCTTCACCCGGGAGAAGAAGCCGGCGCTCTCCGGGTGGTTGTCGGCCTGGGTGCCGTGAGTGTCGAATTCCTGCAGCAGCTCGCGCTGGCGCTTGGTGAGGTTCTGCGGCGTCTCGACGAAGACCTGGATGTAGAGGTCGCCGACGTCGCGCGAGCGCAGCACCGGCATGCCCTTGCCCTTGAGGCGAAACTGCTTGTTGGTCTGGGTGCCGGCCGGGACCCGGACCGAGGTGTGCGAGCCGTCGATCACCGGCACGGTGATCTCGCCGGACAAGGCGGCCGTCACCATCGAGATCGGCACGCGGCAGAACAGGTCGGCGCCGTCGCGCTGGAAGAACGGGTGCGGCTTGATCGCCAGGAAGATGTAGAGGTCCCCCGCCGGCCCGCCGCGCAGGCCCGATTCGCCCTCGCCGGCCAGGCGAATGCGCAGGCCGTCGTCGACGCCCGCCGGCACGTTGATCGACAGCGTGCGCTCGCGGGTGACGCGGCCCGCCCCCGAGCAGGCCGGGCACGGATCCTCGATGATCTCGCCGCGCCCCTGGCAGTTCGGGCAGGTGCGCTCGATGGCGAAGAACCCTTGCGCCGCCCGCACCCTTCCGTAGCCGGCGCAGGTCGGGCAGGTCTTGGGCTTCGAGCCGGCCTTGGCGCCCGAGCCGGCGCAGACCTCGCAAGTCACCGAGGTCGGCATCTTGATGGTCTCGGTCTTGCCGGTGAAGGCTTCCTCGAGGCTGATCTCGAGGTTGTAGCGCAGGTCGGCGCCGCGCTCGCGGCCCCCGCCCGGACGCCCGCCCTGGCCGCCGGGGCGTCCGCCGCCCGGGCCGCCGCGGGCATCGCCGAAGAAGGTGTCGAAGATGTCCGACATGAAGTCGCCGAACTCGTTGCCGAATCCGGGGCCGCCCTGCCCGCCCTGCGAGAAGGCGGCGTGGCCGAAGCGATCGTAGGCGGCGCGCTTCTGCCCATCGGACAGGCATTGATAGGCCTCGTTGAGCTCCTTGAACTTGAGCTCGGCCTCCTTGTCGCCGGGGTTGCGGTCGGGGTGGTAGACCATCGCCAGCTTGCGGAAGGCCGACTTCATCTCACCGTCGGTCGCGGTGCGGGCGACGCCCAGCACCTCGTAATAGTCGCGCTTCGACATTCCTGTCCCCGGCCCCGCCGTATCCCCGTCGGGCATCGTCCATACACGTCCGGTCCCCGGCGCCGTTATCGGGCGCCGGGGACCAGATCGATCTGCAAGTGTCCGGCCGCACGGATCTCAGATCCGTGCGGCGAGCTCAAGGCGTGTTTTTTACGCCCGCTTCTTCTGGTCCTTGTCGTCGACCTCCTGGAAGTCGGCGTCGATGACGTCGTCCTTCTTGGGCTCGGCGCCCGGGGCCGCACCCGCGGCGGCATCCGGCGCGGCCTGGCTTGCGGCATACATCGCCTCGCCGAGCTTCATCGAGGCCTGCATCAGGTCGGTGGTGCGGGCCTTGATCTGCTCGACGTCCTCGCCGGCCAGCGACTGGCGCAGGGCGTCGATGGCGGTGGTGATGGCGGCCTTGTCGGAGGCCGGCACCTTGTCGCCGTGCTCGGTCACCGACTTCTCGGTGGCGTGGATCAGGCTCTCGCCCTGGTTCTTCACCTCGACCAGCTCGCGGCGCTTCTTGTCGTCGGCCGCGTTGGCCTCCGCCTCCTGCACCATGCGCTGGATGTCGGCGTCGGACAGGCCGCCCGAGGCCTGGATGCGGATCTGATGCTCCTTGCCCGTCGCCTTGTCCTTGGCCGTCACGTTGACGATGCCGTTGGCGTCGATGTCGAAGGTCACCTCGATCTGCGGCAGGCCGCGCGGGGCCGGCGGGATGCCGACGAGGTCGAACTGGCCGAGCAGCTTGTTGTCGGCCGCCATCTCGCGCTCACCCTGGAAGACCCGGATGGTGACCGCGTTCTGGTTGTCTTCCGCCGTCGAGAACACCTGCGACTTCTTGGTCGGGATGGTAGTGTTGCGGTCGATCAGCCGGGTGAACACGCCGCCCAGGGTCTCGATGCCGAGCGAGAGCGGGGTCACGTCGAGGAGCAGCACGTCCTTGACGTCGCCCTGGAGCACGCCGGCCTGCACCGCGGCGCCGATCGCCACGACCTCGTCCGGGTTGACGCCCTTGTGGGGCTCCTTGCCGAAGAAGGTCTTCACCTGCTCCTGGACCTTCGGCATGCGGGTCATGCCGCCGACCAGGACCACCTCGTCGATCTCGGCCGCGGTGACGCCCGCATCCTTGAGCGCCTTGCGGCAGGGCTCGATGGTGCGCTGCACCAGGTCGTCGACCAGCGACTCGTACTTGGCGCGGCTGAGCTTCAGCGCCAGGTGCTTCGGGCCGCTCGCATCGGCGGTGATGTAGGGCAGGTTGATCTCGGTCTGGGTGGCGGAGGACAGCTCGATCTTCGCCTTCTCGGCGGCCTCCTTGAGGCGCTGGAGGGCGAGCTTGTCCTTGGTCAGGTCGATGCCCTGCTCACGCTTGAACTCGGCCGCCAGGTACTCGACGATGCGGTTGTCGAAATCCTCGCCGCCCAGGAACGTGTCGCCGTTGGTCGACTTCACCTCGAACACGCCGTCGCCGATCTCCAGGATCGAGACGTCGAAGGTGCCGCCGCCGAGGTCGTAGACCGCGATCAGGCCGGCCTTCTTCTTGTCGAGGCCGTAGGCGAGCGCCGCCGCGGTCGGCTCGTTGATGATGCGCAGCACCTCGAGGCCGGCGATCTTGCCGGCATCCTTGGTCGCCTGGCGCTGGGCGTCGTTGAAGTAGGCCGGGACGGTGATGACCGCCTGGGTGACCGGCTGGCCGAGATACGACTCGGCCGTCTCCTTCATCTTCTGCAGCGTGAAGGCGGAGATCTGCGACGGCGAGAACGGCTTGCCGTCCGCCTCGACCCAGGCGTCGCCGCCGTTCGAGCGGGCGATCTTGTAGGGGACGAGCCCCTTGTCCTTCTGCGTCATCGGGTCGTCGTAGGTCCGACCGATGAGGCGCTTGATCGCGAAGAAGGTGCGCTCGGGGTTCGTGACCGCCTGGCGCTTGGCCGGCTGGCCGACGAGCCGCTCGCCGTCGTCGGTGAAGGCGACGATCGACGGGGTGGTGCGCGCGCCTTCCGCGTTCTCGATGACCTTGGGCTGCGTGCCTTCCATCACGGCCACGCAGCTGTTCGTGGTGCCAAGGTCGATGCCGATGACTTTACCCATGGTGGGATCCCTCGTTGGTGTTTTTTAAGCAGACCGCCGAGCCCCGAAGCAGCTCGGCCCATGGCGGTACTTGATCGAATGGTTTGAGCCGAGGCGGGCGGACCGCGCCTCGCCGGGAACCCGGCGAGCGGGGGAGTTGCCCGCGCCGAGCCGGATATAAGAAGGCCGTTTCAGAGCCGCAAGGCGAGCCGGGCCGTGGCGCGCACGGCGAATCGCGGCCGGCGCCGGACTTCGTTTTTCCGGATCGTTGCCGCATCGCCGGCGGCCGGGACGCCGCGCGACAGGGGCCGCGCAGGCCCGCCGCGCGCTCACCCGTGCGGCCAAGCCGCCATGACAATGTTGCGGGCTTGCCACGCCCGTGCCACGGACCTCATGCTACGACCCTACGGGACGTCTGACCCGCGGGCGTCGATCCCACTTGCGCCGCTTCCACTTGCACCTGGAGCCTGATGCAGCCCGTTCGCCCCTCCCCCCGTCCGGTGGCCCTGCCGGTTCTGGCGGCCCTGCCCCTCGCGGTGGTCCTGATGGTGGCGCCGGCCCCGGCCTCGGCCCAGTCCTTCCTCGAGGAATTGTTCGGGATCGGCCGCGCCGCCCGCCCGCCGGTGCCGCCGGCCCCGGTCCCCGGCGGGCGGGCGCCCGGTGCCCCCGGCGAGGCGCCGCCCGAGGCCGCGCCCCGGCCGGCCCCGGCCCCGCCGGCCCCGCCGAAGCCCGTGGTGCTGAAGACCCCCAACGACGACGCGGTGCTCGGCCAGGATCTGCAGCAGAACGGCAATGCCGGGTCGCTCCGCCTCGACCGCGCCGGCGCCGGCTTCACCGCCCGCGTGACGCTGGCCGGCACCAAGATCTCGCAGCCGACCGAGGCCTGCAAGGTCGCCCTCGGCGACGGGCAGCCGCTGGCGCTCGCCGACCAGGGCAAGCCCAACGGCGTGACGCAGCTCGCCTCCTCGGGCTCGGCCTGCCCGCTGCGGTTCGAGATCCTGGAGGGCGGCGTGCTGGTGACGCCGCTCGCCGAGGCGGAATCCTGCGTCTTCACCGCCTCCGATTGCGCCACCACGCCGAAGGGCCTGTGGGGGCCGGGCGCCGCCACGCTGCTGCCGCGGGCGCAGGAATTCGACGCCGCCCGCGGCGTCGCCGACAAGGCGGTGCGCGAGAACTACAAGGTGATGACCCAGCGCGCCCGGCGCGAGGACGTGCGGCCGATCGTGACCGAGCAGGCCGCCTTCTCGTCCGACCGGGAGCAGATGTGCCGCGCCTATGTGCGCGAGGGCTCGCACGGCTTCTGCCACCTGCGCTTCTCCGAGGCGCGGGCGCTCTCGCTCGCCACCCGCCTCGGTCTGTCGGGCGCGGCGCCGACCGCCAGCAACGCCCCGCGGCCGGCGCGCAAGCGCCCCGCGCCGGCGGTCGAGGGGATGAATCCGGGCTTCGAGGCCGGCGCGCAGGACCAGTAGCGCGCGAGGCCCCCGTCAGGCGGGCAAAGGGGCGCTCAGGCGTGGCCGGCGGTGGTCGAGAGCATGGCCGGCTCGATGCCGATGCCGCGCAGGGCCCGGTCGTACTTGGTCTCCAGGGACGTGTTGAAGATCAGGTCCGGATCGGCCGGGCAGTGCAGCCAGCCATTGGCCTGGATCTCGCTCTCGAGCTGGCCGGCCTGCCAGCCGGCATAGCCGAGCGCCAGCACGGCGCTCGCCGGGCCCTTGCCGACGGCGATCGCCCGCAGGATCTCGATCGTCGCGGTGAGGCAGATGCCGTCGTCGATGAGCAGCGTCGACTGGTCGATGTGGAAATCGGGCGAGTGCAGCACGAAGCCCCGGCTCGCCTCGACCGGCCCGCCCATCAGCACCGGCATGTGGCCGATCCGGCTCGGCAGCCGGATGGCGTCGTCCTGGGCGATGATGTCGAGCTGGACCAGGAGGTCCGGCATGTTGAGGTCGGCGGCCGGCTTGTTGACGATGATCCCCATCGCCCCCTCCGCCGAATGCGCGCAGAGATAGATGACCGAGCGCGAGAACCGCTCGTCGGCCATGCCCGGCATCGCGACCAGCAGCTGCCCGTCGAGGTAGCTCGGTGCGCCGCGGGCCGGCGCCTCCCCGCTCTCGGCCCCCGCGTCGCCGCGCGGATCCGGCGCCGCTCCGGCGGCGTCCTGTGAGAGGAGATCCTGAGGAAATCTGCTGCGCATGATGCCCATGCTACGCCCCGCCCCGGCGTTGTCCATAGCCCGCCGTCGTGGTGAACGCGCGCGGGCGCCCACGGCTCCCGTACCGCTTGCCGCGGGCGCTCGCCTCGACTCGCCCGGACCGCCGCGCTAGACCCCGCCACTGGACCCCGCTTGGGCCCAAGGTCCCGGCGGGGCCGGCCCGGAGCGTTCTTCAGGAGAGCACGATGACGATCCAGGTCGGCGATCACCTGCCGCAGGCGACCTTCCGGGTCATGGGCCCCGAGGGCCCGGTGGCCAAGACCACCGACGACGTGTTCAAGGGCCGCCGGGTGGTGCTGGTGGCGGTGCCGGGCGCCTTCACGCCGACCTGCCACCGCAACCACCTCCCCGGCTACGTCACCCGGCGCGGCGACATCCTGGCCCGCGGCATCGACGCAATCGCGGTGACCTCGGTCAACGACGTGTTCGTGCTCGAGGCCTGGTCGAAATCGGCCGGCGCCGAGGGCATCGAGTTCCTGGCCGACGGCAACGGCGACTTCGCCAAGGCCCTCGGCCTCGACATGGACGGCACCGGCTTCGGCCTCGGCCTCCGCTCGAAGCGCTACGCCATGCTGGTCGAGGACGGCGTGGTGCGGGTGCTCAACGTCGAGGACGCGCCGTCGAAGGCGGACCTGTCGGGGGCGGAGACGCTGCTGAAGGCGTTGTGAGTGGTCTCGCCCTTGCCGGAGATGCGATCCGGCAGGGGCGAGCATGGGCCGCGCGCGGAACCCCATGGCATGCGGCTCCGTCGCTCTCCATCGCATGTTGCCGTGATCGGATGCCGTGATCAGGCAATAACGGTGGCGCCAGCTCCATCGTCAAGGATGATCGGCTCTCAGCCCTACTCGCCCCTTGGCCACTGACGTGCGGGTGGAGATCGCGCTGGTCATGGCCGGGAGCCGGCCGCGAGTTGCTCAGCGGCTCCTCGCATTCGCTGATGCGTCATGATCGAGTGGCATGAGGGGCAAATCCTGCGATCTCGCACGACAGCATCCAGAGCCGCTCGGCTTCACTGGGATCGACAGCATAAGGTCTAGCGCCGACGAATGTGGCCTCGTGCGCGACCGAAGCGACGTCGCAATCCTCGCAGTAGAGGCCACCGAGCTCCTCCAGTCGCGGCGACGTCGCTGCCCAGACCGCCGTCGCGGCGCCTTGTGCAGGCGTCTTGAAGGTCGGGTCGGCCGGAGCGCCGGTCGCGTCGAGCCAGCCGGCCGCCACCATCTCCTCCTGCGCCAGATGCCTCTGGAGCGGCGTAAAAATCTTGCCGGGATGGAGCGAGAAGGCCCGTATGCCCTCGCCACGTCCAACGCGATCGACGTGGAGTGCGAACAGGGCGTTGGCCGTTTTTGACTGCCCGTAGGCCAGCCACTTGTCGTAGCTCTGCGCGAACTGCACGTCGTTCCAGCGGATCGGCGAAGCATGGTGCCCGGCCGAGGAAACGGAGATCACGCGTGAGCGGCCGCGCAGCAGCGGCCAGAGCCGATGCGTCAGTGCGAAATGCCCGAGGTGGTTGGTCGCGAACTGGGCCTCCCACCCTGGCCCGGCCGCCGCTGCACGCTTGCGGCGCTCGCGGATCATGCCGGCATGTCGCATACAACCTTCGCCAGGCGCTTCCGTGATGCCGTGGGGCGTCCCCCGCTGGACTACCTGACGGCTTGGCGTATGCGACTGGCCGCCGATTGGCTGCAACGGACCGGTGTCAGCATCGCGAGCATCGCCTGCTCTGTCGGCTACGAATCCGAGGCAGCGTTCACCACGGCGTTTCATCGCGTGATGGGCCGCTCACCGCGTCGCTACCGGCGGAACACGTCGAACTGACATCGGGATTCTTGGAATTTGGATCCGTGGAATGGGCCAGGATGCCCAACCCGCGTGCGAGCCCGGTAAGCCGTGCGCTGCTTCCCCCCTTGCTCCGCTCCGATCAGGGGCCAAGCCGGTCAAGCAGTAAAAGTCCTCGACGGACCTCATGAACCAATGAGAATGCTGGAAATAATGGAGCGGGCGAAGGGATTCGAACCCTCGACCCCAACCTTGGCAAGGTTGTGCTCTACCCCTGAGCTACACCCGCTCACTCTGTCAGGCCTGTCGAACTTGGAGCGGGCGAAGGGATTCGAACCCTCGACCCCAACCTTGGCAAGGTTGTGCTCTACCCCTGAGCTACACCCGCCCAAACTCGTTCGGCCTCGTGGAAAAACTGGAGCGGGCGAAGGGATTCGAACCCTCGACCCCAACCTTGGCAAGGTTGTGCTCTACCCCTGAGCTACACCCGCTCGCTGTTTTCCGCCGGCGTCACCGTGGCGGCGCCGATGAGCGGCATAAACACCATTCCGCCGGGGAGCGCAAGAGGTTGCGGCGTCGGTTGCGGAGCCGGCTTTCCGGCCCTCGCTACCAGGTGGCGGCCGGGGGAAGCCCGTCCCGGATCTCGGCGAGCCGCGCCCGCGTCGCCGGGGTCGTCTGGGGCGGCAGGGCGTCGAGGGGGAAGAACGCGGCCTCGGCGATCTCGCGGTCGGGGCGCTTCGGTACCGGCACCGTGAAGGTGCGGGCGACGTAGAGCGCGACGTGATCGCGGCGCGAGGCGCGGTCGTTGAAGTAGAAGCCGTGCAGGACCGGCGCGGCGCTCGCGTCGAGGACGATCCCGGTCTCCTCGCGGAACTCCCGGATCATCGCCGCGAGCGCCGTCTCGCCCGGCTCGACGCCGCCGCCCGGCAGGTGCCAGCCGTCCATGTAGGTGTGGCGCACGAGGCAGACGCGGTTCTCCGCATCGATCGCCGCCCCGCGCACCCCGAGGGTCATGCCGCGGGTGACGCGCCAGACGAGGTGGGCGGCCCGCATCAGGAGGGCCTGTCGGCGCGTCATCCCGCTCCCCCTCAGACCACCGTCAGGCGGATCTCGCCGACGCCGTCGATCGTCCCGACCATGGTCTGGCCGCGGGTCACCGCGCCGACGCCCTCCGGCGTGCCGGCGAAGATCACGTCGCCGGGCTCCAGGGCGAAGTAGGTCGAGAGATAGGCGATCTGCTCGGCGACCGACCAGATCATGTCGGAGAGGTCGCCCTTCTGGCGTAAGGAGCCGTCGACGGAGAGCGTGATCGCGCCGGTGTCCGGATGGCCAATCACGGAAGCGGGCTTGAGGGTCCCGACCGGGCCCGACAAGTCCGCGGCCTTGCCGAGCTCCCAGGAGCGCCGCAGCGCCTTGGCGTCGTCCTGGAGGTCGCGGCGGGTCATGTCGAGGCCCACCGCGTAGCCGTAGACGTGGTCGAGCGCCTGGTCGACCGGGATGTCGCGGCCACCCTTGGCCAGCGCCACCACCAGCTCGACCTCGTGATGGTAGTTCTCGGTCTTCGGCGGGTAGGGATGCTCGACGGTCTGTCCGTCCGGCACCACCTGGAGCGCGTCGGCGGGTTTCATGAAGAAGAACGGCGGCTCGCGGGTCGGATCGGCGCCCATCTCGCGGGCATGCGCGGCGAAGTTGCGCCCGACGCAGTAGACCCGGCGCACGGGAAACAGGTCGTCGGTGCCTTGGATCGGGAGCGCGGTGCGCGGCGGGTTCGGGATCACGGAAAGCATGGGCCTGCGGTCTCGGGCGATGGTTCACGAAGGGCCGCGCATCTTGGAAAAAAGGCCGGCCCACCGCTATCTAGAGGGCAGGTTCGCGGCGCGCCATCCCGCCCTGCCGCAACTCTCTTCCCCGCAAACGATTCGCCCCGGCACCTCTCCGTGACCCACAGCCTCCTCGACACGCTCGCGGCCCGCCTCGGTCCGGCGCATGTCCTCACCGCCGAGACCGACCTCGCCCCCCACCTCGCGGAGACCCGCGGCCTCTACCGGGGCCGGGCGCTGGCGGTGCTGCGCCCGCGCGACACCGCGGAGGTCACCTTCGCGGTCAGAACCTGCGCCGAGGCGCGGGTGCCGGTGGTGGCCCATGGCGGCAATACCGGGCTCGTCGGCGGCGGCGTGCCGTTCGGCGGCGTGGTGATCTCGCTCGCCCGCCTCGACCGGGTGCGGGCGGTCGATCCGCTCGACGCCACCATCACGGTCGAGGCCGGCTGCGTGCTGGCCAACGTCCAGGCCGCCGCCGAGGCGGCGGGCATGCTGTTTCCCCTGTCGCTCGCCTCCGAGGGCTCGTGCCGGATCGGCGGCAACCTCGCGACCAATGCCGGCGGCACCGCGGTGCTCGCCTACGGCAATGCCCGCGAGCTGACGCTCGGCCTCGAGGTGGTGCTGGCCGACGGGCAGGTCTGGAACGGCCTGCGGGCGCTCCGCAAGGACAATTCCGGCTACGACCTGAAGAACCTCTTCGTCGGCTCGGAGGGCACCCTCGGCATCATCACGGCGGCGGTGCTGCGGCTGCATCCGCGGCCGGTCTCGAAGGCGACCGCGTTCCTCGGCCTGTCGTCCGCCCGCGCGGCGCTCGACGCCTTCGGGACCTTGCGCGGCCGGCTCGGGCCGCGGCTCACCGCCTTCGAGTACGTGCCGCGCTTCCCCCTGGAGGTGGTGTTGCGCCACCTGCCCGGCGCCGTGCGGCCGCTCGCCGGCGACCATCACTCCTACGCCCTCGTCGAACTCTCCTCGCCGGCGCCGGACGCCGACGAGGAGCTGGAGGCCGCTTCAAGCGACCTGATCGAGGCCGGCCTCGCCGAGGACGCGGTGCTGGCCCAGAGCGAGGCGCAAGCCGCCGCCCTGTGGCGCCTGCGCGAGAGCCTGTCGGAGATGCAGGGGCACGAGGGCGGCTCGATCAAGCACGACGTCTCGGTGCCGGTCTCCCGGGTGGCGGAGTTCCTGGAGCGGGCGGGCGCCGCCTGCGAGGCGGCCCTGCCGGGGGTGCGGGTCTGCGCCTTCGGGCATTTCGGCGACGGCAACATCCACTTCAACCTGACGCAGCCGGTCGGGGCCGAGAAGGCGGCCTTCCTCGCCGAGTGGCCGCGCTTCAACCGCATCGTCCACGACATCGTCCACGCCCTGGACGGCTCGATCGCCGCCGAGCACGGCGTCGGGCTGATCAAGCGCGACGAGCTGCCCCGCTACAAGGACCCGGTCGCCCTCGACCTGATGCGCCGCCTGAAGGGCGCCCTCGACCCGCACGGGATCCTCAATCCCGGCAAGGTGCTGGCCGCGGACGGCGCGCCGGAGGCGTTTCCCGCCCAAAAGGCGCGCTCCGGCACGGCCGCATGATCTCCCTGTTCGGCCGGGCTCCGGCCGCGCCGGCCGGGCTCACCGCCGCCTCGCTGCTGGGCGCCTTCGAGAGCCTCGGCGACAATTGCGAGTTCGGCATCGCCCAGCGCTATGCCGGGGTCGACCCGCTCGGGTTGTTCCGCCTGTCCTCGGCGCCGATCGCCGACCTCACCCACGCGGTCGAGACGCGGTTCGCGCATTACGGCGCGCCGGGCGACATCGAGGTCCGGGTCGGGGCCGGCGGCTACCTGTTCTGCCACAGCCGGGCCTACGCCTTCGCCTACCATACCGGCGACACGGCGCCCCGGGTGCGGCCGGCCGACATCCTCGACCGGGAGATCCGCCGGGTCGCCTACCTGAAGGAACGGCTGCTCGCCGACCTCGCCGAGGGCGACAAGATCCTGGTCCGCAAGGGACCGCCGGGGGAGACCGAGGCGGCGGTCCGGCGCCTCCTGGCCGGCCTGCGGGCGATCGGCCCGGTGACGCTGCTGCGGGTCTGCGCGGCCGAGACCGTCGTGCCGGGTCAGGGGCATGGCGCCGTGAGCTGGCGCGGCGAGGGCCTGATGCAGGGCGTGCTGCCACATTTCGCTCCCTACGCGGCGGCAACCGATGCCGATCTCGAAGGCTGGCTCGCCGTCTGCGGCCGCGCCTACGCCCTGCGCCACAGCCTGGTCGCACCGCCGCCCCTCGCGCCGGCCGGTCCGCCGCTCTTCGCGGCGCCCGAGACCCTCCGCCACGTGCTTCCCGCCGCGGCGCCCGATCCGGGAACGCTCGCCGGCGCCCGGCCGGTGGCCGGCCTGCGGCCGAACCGCCTCCACACCGTCGCGGCGGAGATCCGCCTGCCCGAGGATTTCACCGGCACCCGCGCCGCCCTCACCTTCGTCGATGCCGCGCCCCATGCCCGCCGCGAGGCGGATCCCGCCGGCCGGGGCACCTGGCAGACCGTCTACACGGCGACCCGGACGCGCAAGCGCCAGACCGAGATGACCATCGGGCTGATGCTGGCTGGGCCGTCCGGGACGGCGGTCGAGACGCGGAACTGGCGGGTGACCGAGGGGTGCCTGCCGGGGGTGGGGTAAAGCACCCTCTGCTCGGCAGAACAGCAAAACCAGGACGCGGGCCCCCTCTCCCGTGTGGGAAACGGAGCCCGCGTTTGTATGGGTATCGGGGTGGATGAGACGGACAACGTCTTGCCCGTCGCGTTCCCACCCTGTGAGTTCGGGGAATGGCCCTATCCCGTCTCCACCACCATCGGCAGATCCCCCGGTGGCGCGTAGCCGGCGAGGTCGAGCACCCATCGTCCCTCCCCGTCGGCGGTGAAGCCGAGGCGCGGGTAGAGGTCGGCCACCATCCCGTTGCGCCCGCTCGGGCGGTAGAGCCCGACGAGCCTGCGGGCGCCCCGGCGCGCGGCTTCCGCCGCCAGCGCCGACAGGGTCCCCTCCTCGACCCGCCGCCCGAGCACGCGGCAGCTCATCAGCCAGGTCTCGACGTTGAGATCCCGCTCCGCGAGCCGGCCGATGACCACCGCGATGACGCCGTTGTCGCCGAGGCGGTCGGTCAGGCGCAGCTGCAGCGTGACGGCGTCCGGATCGTCGATCAGCGCCGCCGCCTCGGCCTCGCGCAGCCGCCGCGTCGTCAGGTTGAACTGGTTGGTCTTGTTGACGAGCTGGACGATGCGCGGCAGCCCGACGGCGTCGAAGGACCGCCACGTCAGCCGCATGCCGAGCCCGGCGAGCGTGCCGGCGAGGTCGGTGGCGGCATCGCCGGCCGTCGGGATCCGCCGGGCATAGGCCTGCGCCCGCACGCGGTCCTCGTCGGTCAGGGCCACGGCCTCGCAATAGCCGGCATCCGCCAGGCAGCGGGCGACCAGGGCCGGCTCGTCGGGCACCTCCGGCACCGCCACCATCGGCAGGTGCTGGCGCACCAGGGCGCGCTCGAACGGGCTGTCGTCGACGAAGACCAGGGCGTCGAGGCCGAGCCGCAGCTCCTGCGCGATGCGCCGGAGATTGGAAGCCTTGTCGTCCCAGTTCGCCACGAAGGCGGCGAAATCGGAGAGGCGCAGGAGCATGTCGGGATGCTCGGCGAAGGGCTGGCGCGCGGTGGCGGGATCGTTCTTCGAGCAGACGGCGAGCAGGATGCCGCGGCGGGCGAGGTCGCGGGCATAGGCCTGGAGCGCCAGGAAGGATTCCCCGAGCGCGCTCCCCTGCCCCACGACGATCCCGGAAAGCCCGTCCTCGCCGATCGTCCCACCCCAGAGCGTGTCGTCGAGGTCGAGCACCAGCACCTTCGCCGAGCAGCCGAGCCGGGCGCCGACGAGCCGCGCGACGAGGTCGCCGTAGAGCGGGGCGGCGGCCGGGCTCACCGCCTGGCGGGCCCGCAGCCACAGCGCCGGATCGTGCCAGGCATCGATCCCGTAGCGCGACACGGCGTCGTCGAGGGCGAGGAGATCGACGCCCTCCTCGGCCGCCGCGTCCCGCAGGGCGCCGTTGAACCGTGCGGTGCGGGCGGCGAGCGAGCCCGGCATCCGATGCTCGTTGCCGCCCATCAGCGGCAGCGCGGCCGGCAGCAGCGTCTGCTGGACCAGCGTGCAGCGGTGGACGGCCCGCGCCCGGTCCCAGAGGCGCTTCAGGTGGTCGAGGGCCCCGGTCACGTCCCCGGTGCCGGCGGCGGGGTCATGCGGCCCGAGGAGGTCGGCGGCGTCGGGCGCGAGGAGCAGGGTGCCGGGCCGGGCGGCCCGCAGGGTCTCGCTCTCGATCGCCTCGCGGTACTGCCCGTAGGGTCCCTCGACGACCGTGAGCCGGAGGTCGCGGCGCAGCGCCCCGACCCGGATCCCGGCGGCGAGGTGCGACAGGGTCGAGGAGCCGAGCAGCGCGAGGCCGTACGCCTCGCAGTCCGAGAAGCGCCGTTGCAGCACCCGGTCGAGCCGGTTGGTCCGCGCCGGGTCGAGGCGAGTTTGGCTGAGTGCCTTCAGGGCGTCCCAGGCCTCGGCCTCCGGCAGCGCCTCGACCGCCGCGAGGCGGGCGGCGAAGTCGGACGGGGCCGCGGGCAGCCAGTGGAGGTCGGCCGTCACCGTTCCGCCTTGCGGGCGACGAGGCCTGCGAGGTCGCCGACCGTGGCGAGACCGTCGACCTCCCGGGTGGTGAGCTTGAGGCCGAACCGCGCCTCGACGGCGATGATCAGCTCGATCATCCGGGTCGAGTCCCAGCCCTCGACGTCATCGGCGGTCAGCTCCGGCGCGAGGGCGACCGGTTCGCCGAACACCTCCTCGAACAGCGGCGCCAGCGCCGCGAGCGCGGCCTCCTCGGTCACGGTGCCAGCCGCGCGGTCAGGATCTTCAGGCTCGCCCCGGCGAACAGGGCCGCGAAGGCACCGTCGAACCAGCGCCGCAGGCGGCGATAGCCGGCAGACATGCGGCGATTCGAGAACAGCCAGGCGTAGCCGGTGAAGATCAGCGTGCTCTGCACGCCCACCGCGCCGATCACCAGGGCCAGTTCCGCGGGCGAGGTTCGGGCCGAGATCCCGAGCGTGTAGAGCGAACCGAAGAACAGGATCGCCTTCGGGTTGGTCAGGTGCAGCGCGAGCCCTCTCGCATAGGCGCGCGACGCGGTCGCGGCGTTCGTCCGCGCCGCGGCCGGCGCGCCCCGGATCGCGCTGCGGGCCGACTTCACCGCCAGAAACATCAGGTAGGCGGCGCCGGCATAGCGCAGGATCTCGAGCGCCCAGGCGCTCGACGCCATCACCGCCGCGAGGCCGAGCGCGGCGGCGATCGACCAGGTCAGCGAGCCGGTCGTGACGCCGAGCGCGAGCATCAGCCCGGCGCGGCGCCCGGCCTGCATCGCCGTGTCGGCGATCGCCAGCGTCGCCGGGCCGGGGCTGGCGCTGGAGACGAACGCCGCCGCGAGGATGAGGGGGAGATCGATCGAGAGGGTCATCGGGCCGCCCAGTCGGTGAGGCGCCGTCACGGTCGCCGGCCCGACAGACTTGCCGCGGGCGGTGGCCGTTCCGCAAGGGCCCAGGCCTGATCCCGATCGCCGGTCGTGTCATGCAGCGGCGCGAGCCGTGCCCTGCGCGCCGGGGTGGCCTGCCTGCCCGCGTCTTGCATGGCCGGCCCGAATTGCTAGCTCACGCTGACACGATTCCCGGAGAGCCCCGGCATGAACGCCCGTCCCGACGCCCGCGACTTCGCGGCTCCGCAGAAATTCGGCATCGGCCAGTCCGTGAAGCGGGCCGAGGACCCGGTGCTGGTGCGGGGCGAGGGCCGCTACACCGACGACCTCGCCCTCGACGGCCAGGCTTACGGCGTGTTCGTGCGCAGCCCGGTCGCCCACGGCCTTCTTCGCGGCATCGACGCCGAGGCGGCTCTGGCGATGCCGGGCGTGCTGACCGTCGTCACCGCCGCCGACCTCGACGGCTACGGCGCGATCGGCAACGCCCTGCCGTTCAAGAACCAGGACGGCACGCCGATGCGCAAGCCGCCCCAGGCCTCGCTCAGCACCGACCGGGTGCGCTACACCGGCGAGCCGGTGGCCCTGGTGGTGGCCGAGACCCTGGCCGAGGCCCGCGACGCCGCGGAAGCCGTGGTGCTCGACATCGCCGACCTGCCCGTCGTGACGACGCCCGACGAGGCCGCAGCCGAGGGCGCTCCGCTCTTGCACGACGACGCGCCCGGCAACCTCGCCCTCGATTTCCGCACCGGCGACCAGGCGGCGACGGAAGCGGCCTTCGCGCAGGCCGCCCACGTCGCCTCCCTCGACCTCCTCAACAACCGCCTCGTCATCAACCCGATGGAGCCGCGCTCGGCGATCGGCGTCTACGAGCCGGAGGACGGCCGCTTTACCCTGCATGTCGGCTCGCAGGGCGTGTTCGGTCTCCGCAACAGCCTCGCCGAGGGTGTCTTGAAGCTGCCCCGCGACAAGGTGCGGGTGGTCACCGGCAATGTCGGCGGCTCGTTCGGCATGAAGGCGCCGGTCTATCCCGAATACCTGCCGCTCCTGGAGGCGGCCAAGCGCCTCGGCCGGCCGGTGAAGTGGACCGACCTGCGCTCCGAGAGCTTCCTCTCCGACCATCACGGCCGCGACGTCGCGGTGACGGCGGACCTCGCCCTCGACGCGGACGGCAACTTCCTGGCCTTCCGGGTCAAGGGCCGGGCCAATATGGGCGGCTACCTCAACCCGCTCTCGCCGCTGTTCCAGACCGTCAATATCGCCCGCAACATGGTCGGCGTGTACCGCACCCCGGTCTTCGACGTGGCGATCGAGTGCCTCTACACCAACACCACGCCGATCGGCGCCTATCGCGGCGCCGGGCGGCCGGAGGGCAACTACTTCATCGAGCGGCTGATCGACACGGCCGCCGCCGAGATGAACCTCGACCGGGTGAGTCTACGCCAGCGCAACCACATCCGCCCGGCCGACATGCCCTACCAGGCGCCCTCCGGCCTCACCTACGACAGCGGCGACTTCCCGGCCGTGCTCGACCGGGCGCTTGCGGCCGCCGACTGGGACGGCTTTGCCGCCCGCCGGGCCGAGAGCGAGGCGCGGGGCAAGCTCCGCGGCATCGGCATCGGCGACTATCTCGAGATCACCGCACCGCCGACCAACGAGATGGGCGGCCTGCGCTTCGAGGCCGACGGCACGGTGACGATCGTCACCGGCACCCTCGATTACGGCCAGGGCCACCTGACGCCCTTCGCCCAGATCCTCAACGATCGCCTCGGCATCCCGGTCGACCGCGTGCGCCTGCTCCAGGGCGACAGCGATCAGCTCATCGCCGGCGGCGGCACCGGCGGCTCGAAGTCGCTGATGGCGAGCGGCACCGCGATCGTCGAGGCCGGCGACCTCGTCATCGCCAAGGGCCGCGAGGCCGCCGCCTCCGTGCTGGAAGCCGGCCTGGCCGACATCGAGTTCCGCGACGGCCGCTTCACCATCGCGGGCACCGACCGGGGCATCGGCCTCCTGGAGCTTGCCGCCAAGGTACGGGCCGGCCTGCCCGATCCGGCGGCGCCGAAGAGCCTCGACGTCGCCCATACCCACAAGGAATCGCCCTCGGCCTTCCCGAACGGCTGCCACGTCGCCGAGGTCGAGGTCGATCCCGAGACCGGCGTCGCCACGGTGGTGCGCTACACCACCGTCAACGATTTCGGCACGCTCGTGAACCCGATGCTGGTCGAGGGCCAGCTCCATGGCGGCATCGTCCAGGGCATCGGCCAGGCGCTGATGGAGCGCACGGCCTATGACGAGCAGGGCCAGCTCGTGACCGGATCGTTCATGGATTACTGCCTGCCGCGGGCCTCCGACGCCCCGTTCATGGGCTTCGAGAGCCACGCCGTGCCCGCCACCACCAACCCGCTCGGGGTGAAGGGCTGCGGCGAGGCCGGTTGCGCCGGCTCGCTGCCCTCCGTGATGAACGCCCTCGTCGATGCCCTGCGCCCCCGCGGCATCCGTCACATCAACATGCCGGCGACGCCGCAGGCGATCTGGTCGGCGTTGCAGGAGGTGGGTGAGGCCGCATGAGCGATCCCGTGACCCTGGCGGCGCAAGCCCGCGTCGATACGGCGAATGGCAGTCGCTATCTCACCCAGCTGTGCAAGCACTGGAGCCACAAGTTCCCCGACACGACCTTCACGCCGGAGCGCGGCGTGGTGCCGTTCGGGGAGGGCCGCCGCTTCACCGCCGAGGCCGACCCGGAGGGCCTGACCCTGCGGGTCGAGGCAATGGACCGGGAGGCGCTGACCCGGATGCAGGGCGTGGTGGCCGAGCACCTCGCCCGCTTCGCCTTCCGGGAGGATCTCGGCGGCATCGCCTGGACGCGGGTGGGGTGAGCGGGCGGCCGCGCTCCATGCCATGGAGAGCGGAGCCCGGATCCGAGGAGACTCGACTCGCAGTCCGGAAACCGCAGGGGTTGGAGAATCAGGCCGAGAGCGTCCAGATTGCCTGGATCGCCCTGAGCGCTTCTGGATTCCGGGCTCCGCTTTCGCGACCCTGGAACGACGATGAGGGCGTAACGACGATGAGGGTGTCATGCCCGCTGGCGGACACCGTTCGTGCATCGGCACCCCGCACATCTGAACCGAAAGTATGCCATTCATGACGAACGCCCCTGACTTCGACGCCCGCCTCGACCGGCTCGCCGAGGTCGCCGTGAGGGTCGGGCTCGGGCTGCGGCCCGGGCAGGAGCTGGTGATGACGGCGCCCCTCGACGCGCTGCCGCTGGCCCGCCGCATCACCGCCCAGGCCTACAAGGCCGGCGCCTCGGTGGTGACGACCCTGCTCGCCGACGACCAGGCGACGCTCGCCCGCTTCGAGCACGGCCACGACGACGCCTTCGACAAGGCCGCCGCCTGGCTCTACGAGGGCATGGCGCAGGCCTATCGCAGCGGCGCCGCGCGGCTCGCCATCTCGGGCGACGATCCCTCGCTCCTCGCCGGCCAGGACCCCGACAAGGTGGCCCGCGCCAACCGCGCCCGCTCCAAGGCCTACATGCCGGCGCTGGAGCAGATCGCCAACTTCGCCACCAACTGGACCATCGTCTCGGCGGCGAACCCGGCCTGGGCCCGCACGGTGTTCCCGGACCTGCCCGAGGACCAGGCGGTCGCCCGGCTGTGGGACGCGATCTTCGCGGCGTCCCGGGTCGACGGGCCGGACCCGGTCGGCGCCTGGGCGGCGCATAACCGGGCGCTCAGCGACCGCACCGCGACGCTCAACGCCCGCCGCTTCGCCGCCCTGCATTTCCGCGGTCCCGGCACCGACCTGACCGTCGGCCTCGCCGACGACCACGAATGGTGCGGCGGCGCCACCACGGCGAAGAACGGCATCGTCTGCAACGCCAACATCCCGACTGAGGAGGTCTTCACCACACCGCACCGCTTGCGGGTGCAGGGGCATGTCAGCGCGACGAAGCCCCTCTCCTACCAGGGTACCCTGATCGACGGGATCGCGGTGCGCTTCGAGGAGGGCCGCATCGTGGAGGCCTCGGCCCGCACCGGCGGCAACGTGCTCGCCAAGGTGATCGACACCGACGAGGGCGCGCGGCGCCTCGGCGAGGTCGCGCTGGTGCCGGCCTCCTCGCCGATCTCGGCCTCGGGTCTATTGTTCTGCAACACCCTCTACGACGAGAACGCCGCGAGCCACATCGCGCTCGGCCAGGCCTACAGCAAATGCTTCCGGGACGGCGGCGCGGGCTTGAGCGAGCAGGACCTCGCGGCGCGCGGCGCCAACCGCAGCCTGATCCACATCGACTGGATGATCGGCTCGGCCGAGGTCGACGTCGACGGGGTGACGCCGGAGGGCAGGCCTGAGCCGCTGATGCGCCGGGGCGAGTGGGTCGACTGACCCCCTACCCCACGAAGATCAGCCGCTTGCCGCGGTTCTCGCCGCGATAGAGCGAGGCGATGGCCCCGGGGGCGGTCTCGATGCCCTCGGAGATGTCCTCATCGAGGATCAAGCGGCCTTGCGCGTACCAGCCCGCGAGGTCGGCGACCGCCGCCGCGAACCGGGCCTTGTGATCGAGCACCACGAAGCCGCTCCAGACCAGGCGCCGAGTCAGGATCTCGCGCTCGACGCGGGGTCCGGTCGGCGCCTCGGTCCAGCTCGCCACCGAGGCGGTGCCGCATTGGACGATCCGCCCCGCCACCGCCATGCGGCGCAGGGCGGCATCGAGGATCGGCCCGCCGACATTGTCAAAATAGACGTTCACCCCCTCCGGCGCCTCCCGGGCGAGCGCCGCGGCCCAGTCGTCGGTGTGGTAGTTCCAGGCGGCGTCGTAGCCGTAGGCCTCGCGGCAGCGGGCGACCTTGGCGTCGGCCCCGGTGAGGCCGAGCGGACGGCAGCCGAGGTTGCGGGCGATCTGGCCGACGAGGCTGCCGACCGCGCCGGCGGCGGTCGAGACCAGCACCGTCTCACCCGGCCGCGGCCGGCCGAGCTCGGTCAGCCCGAGATGGGCGGTGAGCCCGTTGAGTCCGAGAAGCCCGGCATGGGCCGAGAGCGGTACCGCCTCGGTGCAGCGCCGGAAGATCGCCGAGACCGGCACCGCCGCGTAATCCTGCCAGCCGAACCAGCCGTACAGGACTTCGCCCTCCGCGACCTCCGGGCTGTTCGAGCGCACGACGATCCCGACCGCGAGCGCCCGCATCGGGCTGCCGAGGGGCACCGGCTGCGCGTAATTGGCCTCGGCGCTGGCCCAGCCGCGCTGGGCCGGATCGACCGAGAGGTAGAGGTTGCGCACCAGGATTTCGCCCGGGCCCGGCTCCGGCACCGGAACGG
This sequence comes from Methylobacterium terricola, assembly GCF_006151805.1. GTDB lineage: Bacteria > Pseudomonadota > Alphaproteobacteria > Rhizobiales > Beijerinckiaceae > Methylobacterium > Methylobacterium terricola. The sequence continues at coordinate 106,147 of NZ_VDDA01000004.1, forward strand.
CGTCGAGGCGGAAATCGTCGGGCATCGGGATGCCGGCGGGGCGGCGGGCGAGCAGCACCCGGCGGTTGCGGTCGGGCAGGCTGTAGGGGGGGATGTCGGTCGGGCCGGTCATGGTCGCCTCCTCCTGGCGACGCGTTCGTCCGGCGCCGCTCGTCGCGATCCGGCGCGGGAACCGCCCGTTCGCAGGGAACCAATCCTACACGATCATGCCGCCGTGGACAGGCTACAGTGCCTTCTCACTATAGAGCCGCCCCATTCCCGGACGACTACAACGCAGTGGAAGGAGATCCGGGATCCAGCATAAGAAGTCGCGAAGCGTCCGCTTGTCTGCAACGGTGCTGCACACAGAGCCGCTTCGCAGCGAGTCTTACGTCTGGATCCCGGATCTCCTTCCGCTGACGCTTCGGTCGTCCGGGAAGGGGCGGTGCGTCGGTGACGGGCCAAGAAACGGGCCAAGCAAACCGACCTTCACAGCCCCGGACCCTTCGCCGCCCCGAGGATCCGCCCCGGCCCGTTATTCTCGGTCTGGAGCATCACGACGTAGGAATCGGCGTCGGCGGCCGCCAAGGCCGTGCGGGGCACCTCGTAATGCGCCGCCGCGCCGCGCCAACTCCCGACATGGTACATGCCGCGCACCACATTGCGGTAGGTCATGGTGCGGCCGCGGTTCTCGCCGCGCCCGATCGCGACCTCGCGGGTCCGGGCGACCGGCAGCAGCCACACTTCCGCACTGCGCCCGGTCTCGGGGCTCGCGCCGACATCGATCACGATGCGGTCGGGCGAGGCCTCGCTGCGGATCGCCACCGGCAGGCTCGCGGCGGTGCCGGGGTCGCGGATGCTGCGCTCCAGCGCCGCCCGGTCGGAGCCGACCACCGTCGCAGCGCCGTTCACCACCGCCTGCGGGGTGAAGACCTGCCGGTCGCCGCGCATGCTCGCATAGGCGCGCTGGCGCGCGGTGAAGGAGGTGCTGGCGAGCGTGTCCTTCCAGCCGAGATAGTCCCAGTAGGTCACCGGAAGGGTCAGGGCGATCACTCCGGGATCGCGGGCGAGCTCGTTCACCAGCCGGTCCGCCGGCGGGCAGGAGGAGCAGCCCTGGCTGGTGAACAGCTCGACCACGGCCCGCGGGGCGGCATCCTGGGCGCGCGCCGGACCGAGGAGGCCGAGGCCGACCGGGACCAGGCCGGCGAGCAGGCGGTGGAGGGGCACGCGCGTCATGCCTCATCAACACCCGGCGGATGGGCGGAGAGAAGTCACGTTAGCTTGAGGCGCGCGCGCCCGGCGCCCGGGCCGCCGCCGCGCGGGGCAGCATGGCGGGACGCCAGCGCCGGTGCATCCAGAGCCATTGCTCGGGATGCTCGCGCACCCAGGCCGCGATCACGTCCGTCATCGCCTGCATGGCGCCCTGCACGTCGATCGTGCCGTCGGCATCGCGGGGCAGGTCGAGGGCAGGGGTCAGCTCCAGGCGGAAGCGGTCGCCGGGCAGGCGGATCACCCGCACGCCGTGGACCGGGCAGTCGTAGTGCCGGGCGAGCTTGGCGAGCAGCGGGTTGACCAGGGCCGGGTGCCCGAGGAAATCCACCACCACGCCGCGGGTGAAGTGCTGGTCGACCAGCATGCCGAGATGGCCGCCGCGCGCCACCACGCCCTGCATCGCGAAGGCGGCACCCGGCCCGGCCGCGGTCAGGCCGCCCATCGTGGCGCGGCGCACCTCCTGCACCAGCTGCGCGGCGGCCGGGCTGTTCGGCGGGCGAAACACCGCGCTCGCCTCCAGGCCGAACCGGGCGGCGCAGATCGCCGGCAATTCCCAGTTGCCGAGATGGGCCGAGAAGATCAGCCCCGGCTTGCCGTCGTCGCGCAAGGCGAAGAAGTGCTCGATGCCCGCGACCTCGATTCGCCCGGGCTCCGCCGCCTCCGGGTCGTAGTCGAAGATCTCGGCGAGGTGGGCGTACTCGGCGCCGGTGCGGCCGAGATTGTCCCAGGAGCCGAGGGCGATGGCGGCGATCTCGGCCTCGCTCCGGTCCGGGAAGGACTGGCGCAGGTTCTTGAGCGCCGTGCGGTGCGAGGGCAGCCGGGGGCCGACCGTCCGGGCGATCGCCGCGCCCGCCGCCGCGGCGCGGGCCGGGCCCAGCAGGCGGGCGAGCCCGAACAGGGCCCGCACCACGACAACCATCGGCAGGCCGGCGAGGCGGGACAGGGCGCGGTAGAGCCTCAGCTTCAGGCGCAGCACGACGAACTCACGAAGCATTCCGGGGCGGGAGAGCGACACAACAGGAGGCGGGGTACGGAATCGCCCGATCCCGTACCCCGCCTCTTCTCGCGCTGGATGCGTTTGTGCAAGGGCGCGGGGGCGATGTCCGTACACTTCCCCGGCGCCTGTGGCCGTCAGAGCGTCACGAGGATCTTGCCGAACACTTTTCGCGATTCCAGCCGCTCCAGCCCCTGCGCGAAATCGGCCAGCGGCAGCACGGTGTCGATCACCGGATTCATGCCGTCCGCCATCTTGGCGAGCGCGTCGCGGATGTTGGCGATGCGGCAGCCGAACGAGCCGGTGATGCGGTATTGCTGCTGGAACAGCTGCATCAGGTTCATGGTGGTGGAGACGCCGGAGGTCGACCCGCAGGTCACGAGCCGGCCGCCGCGCTTGAGGCAGAGCAGCGAGCCGTTCCAGGTCTCGGGCCCGACATGCTCGAACACCACATCGACGCCCTTGCGCTTCGTGGCCTTGCGCACCTCGCCCTCGAAGCGCTCGGTGCGGTAGTTGATGACGTGATCGGCGCCGAGGGCCTTCGCCTTCTCGCCCTTGGCGTCGTCGCCGACGGTGGTGAACACCGTGCAGCCGATCGCCTTCGCCATCTTGATCGCCGTGGTGCCGATGCCCGATCCGCCGGCATGGACCAGGATGGTCTCGCCCGGCTCGAGCTTCGCGTTGTCGAACAGCATGTGCTGCACGGTGCCGAAGGCGATCGGCGCGCAGGCCGCGTCGGTGAAGCTGACGCTGTCGGGCACCCGCACCACGAGGCGGGCCGGCAGGTTCACGAGTTCGCGCGCGAAGCCGTCGACGTGGAAGCCGAGCACCCCGCCCACGTCCTCGCACAGGTTGTCGCGGCCCTCGCGGCAGGCGCGGCATTGCCCGCAGGTGAGCGCACCGTAGGGCGCGACCTTGTCGCCGACCTTCAAGCCCTCGACGCCCTCGCCGAGCGCCGCGATCTCGCCGGCCGCCTCGGCCCCAACGGTGAGCGGCAGCTTGCGCTTGGCGAAGGCCATGCCGCGGAAGCCCCACACGTCGATGAAGTTGAGGCCGACGGCGCGGACCCGGATCTGCACCTCGCCGGGGCCGGGAGCGTCCGGATCGGGGACCTCGGTCAGGCGCAGGTCGCGGTCGCCGAAGAGCTGGAGGGCTTTCATGGGGGTCCTATGGTGTCTCGCGGGGCAGCCTCGCGGATCCGGCCCGGGGTCGCAGTCGCGATCGTCGCCAGGCTGGCGCGGTCCCCTTCTCCCGTGTGGGAGAGGGGTTCGGGGTGAGGGTGCTACGGCTCCGAGGCATGCTCCGACCGTCCCGCTGCCAGCACGACGCTCAGCGATCCCGACTGAGGCGTGTCACCCCTCCCCCTCTCGGCAAAGGGGATCCCGCGCTGCAACCTCGCACGGGACTTAAACGGAGGGGGACAGCTCGGCAACGCCACCTCACTCAGGCGTCAGGTACCGCCGCCGCGCCCACCCGACGATCGGCCCGAGCTTCACCCGGCACCAGGTCAGACCGCTCGGGGTCTCGTTGGTGCAGCCGAAGCCGCGCAGCCGACCGCGGGCCGGGGCCTGCCCGAGCGCCGGCGAATCGGCGTCCGGCGCCTCGCGGATGCTGAGCGTGTCGCCCGGGGGCAGCCCCTCGACCCGGAAGAACTCGGGACGGCCGAATTCCTGGGCCGAGGCCCAGGTCGGTGCGAGGAGGAGGGGCGCCGCCGCTGCGGCGGCGCACACGAGGGGGTGCCGCATGGTCCGTTTCGTCAGGTGCGGTGGATGCCCATCATCGCGGTGAGGCCGCCATCCACCGGCAGCACCGTGCCGGTGATGTAGCCCGCCGCGGGGCTCACCAGGAATGCGACCAGATCGGCCACCTCCTCGGGCGCGGCGAAGCGCCCGGTCGGGATCTGCTTCTCCATCCCGGCGCGATGGGCGGCGTAGGGCGCCATCATGTCGGTGTCGATGAAGCCCGGCGCCACCACGTTGACGGTGACGCCGCGCCGCGCCGACTCGATCGCCAGCGTCCGGCAATAGGCGATCAGCGCGCCCTTGCTCGCCGCATAGGCCGCGTTGCCCGGATTGGCCTGGAGCGCCGCCACCGAGCCGATCGCCACGATGCGCCCGGCCTTGGCCCGGGTCATCGGCCGCACCAGCGCCTTGGCGAGGCGGGTCAGCGACCAGAAATTGACCTGCATGGCGGCTTCCGCCCGGTCCTGGTCGAGCACCGCCGCGAGGCTGTCGCAGGGCTGGCCGGCATTGTGGACGAGGCCGAACACGCCCTCGCCTTCCATCACGCCGCAGAAATCGTCGAGCGCCGCCTTGTCGGACAGGTCGACGGCGTGGGGCCGCATCCGCTGCGCGGGATAGAGCGCGGTGAGTTCGAGCGCCAGCGCCTCGGCGGCGTCGCGCGAGCCGCGATAGGTGAAATCGACGTCGTGGCCGCTGGCCGCCAGCGACCGCACGATCGCGGCGCCGAGGCCCCGCCCGCCTCCGGTGACGAGGACGCGGCGATTGTGCACGGGCGCGCTCATGCCGGTTCCGCCCCGAACACCAGGCAGGTATTCTGGCCGCCGAAGCCGAAGGAGTTCGACAGCACCGTCCGCACCGGCACGTCGCGCGCCGTCGTGACCACGTCGAGGGGGATGGCCGGGTCGGGCACGGCGTAGTTCAGGGTCGGCGGCACCCGGCCATGGGCGAGGGTGAGGAGCGAGAACGCCGCCTCGACCGCGCCGGCCGCGGTGAGCGTGTGGCCGATCATCGACTTGTTCGACGAGATCGGCACCGCGCGCATGCGCTCGCCGAGCACCGCGAGGCAGCCCATCGCCTCCATCTTGTCGTTCTCCGGCGTGCCGGTGCCGTGGGCGTTCACGGTATCGATCTGGTCCGGGTGCAGGCCGGCATCGTCGAGCGCCGCCCGGATCGCCGCGATGATCGGCGCGCCGTCCGGGCTCGAGCGGGTGCGGTGGAAGCCGTCGCCCTTCTCGCCGCAGCCGAGCACGTAGCCGAGGATGCGGGTGCCGCGGGCCCGCGCGCTCGCGGCGTTCTCCAGCACCAGGGCGGCGGCGCCCTCGCCCATCACGAAGCCGTCGCGGTTCTTGGCGAAGGGCTTGGAGGCGGCCTCCGGCGGGTCGTTCTGGGTCGAGAGGGCGGAGAGCAGCGAGAACCGGATCAGCGATTCCGGGTTCACCGAGCCGTCGGTGCCGATGCAGAGGGCCGCCTCGACCTCGCCGCGCCGGATCGCCTCGACGCCGAGCTGGATCGCGGTCGCGCCCGACGAGCAGGCGGTCGAGAGCGAGATCGGCGAGCCCCTGGTGCCGAACCGGTCGGCGATGCGGTCGGCGACCGTGCCGAAGATGAACAGGTCGTGCCAGTCGTCGAAGCGCCGGCTGGCGGCCGCCCGCAGCAGGTCGGCATAGGTGACGTCGCCGTTCGAGGCCGCGGCCTCGGCCAGCGCCTGGCGCTGCGGCCACTCGATCTCGACCGGCGGCACCGCCATGAACAGGGCGCCGGGGAAGTCCCCCGAGAGGCCGGCCTGCCCGATCGCCTCCGCGGCGGCAGCCTCGGCGAAGCGCTCGGACAGGAGCGGCGCCACCATCGGGTCGGCGGCGATGAAGTCGACCGTGCCGGCGATGCGGGTACGCAGGCCCTCGGTCGGGAAGCGGGTGATGGCGTGGATGCCCGAGCGGCCGGCGGTGAGGGCGGCCCAGTTGTCGGTCACGCCCTTGCCGAGGGAGGTCACCACGCCGAGGCCGGTGACCGCCACCAGCGGGCGGCCCATCGCGTCGCGGTCGCGGCTCATCGGCCCTCTCCTGCGGTGGTGAGGCGCAGCACGCCCTCGCCCCGGCGATGGCCGACCGTCGTGACGGCGACCTCGCGCGCCTCGCCCGCCGCCACCAGGGCGGTCGCGAGCGCCACGCCGAAGGGGGCGGCGGCCTCCAGGGTGTGCCCGGTGATGTCGCCGAGCGCCCGGACCGGCGCCTGCGGCGCCAGGGTCGCCAGCGCGTCGCGCTCCTCGCCGGTGATGCCTCCGCAGCCGGTGGCGGCCGAGATCACGGCATCGGGGGTGCCGAGGCCGGTTCTGCTCCACAGGTTCGCGAGGCTCGCGGCGACGCTGCCGGAGGCGCGCTTCGTCCGGTCGCTCGCCACCGCGTCGAGCCGGGCGAGCGCGCGGGCGCTGCGCGCCCTCGCGTGATCCTCGGCCTCGAGCACCAGGAAGGCGGCACCGGAGCCGAGGATGAAGCCGGGCGCCTCGGCCCTTTCGAAGATCGGGCGGTACCGGGGCTTGCTCAGATGCCCGCCCATCTCGTGGATCAGGAGCACGTCGGCCCGCTCGGCATTGTACGAGCCGCCGACGAGGACGATGTCGATCTGGCCGGCGGCGATGCGGGCCTGCGCGATCCGCAGGGCATCCACGCCGCTCGATTCCTCGCCCATGAAGGTGCGCGAGGCGCCGGTGACGCCGTGCACGATGGCGATGTTGCCGGCGAGCAGGTTCGAGAGCTGGGCGAGGAACAGCGTCGGGCGCAGGTCGTTCTGCAGCCGCTCGTTGAGGTAGGCGCCGGGATCGGCGGCGTTGCGCAGGCCGGTGAGGATCTGGCCGTCGACCGTGTAATCGCGCTCGCCGCCGCCGGCTGCCACGACGAGATGCATGCCGGCCTTCAGGGCCGCATCCGCCTTGGCGCCGGCCGCCTCCAGGGCGAGGCCGGCGGCGTAGACGCCGAGGCGCTGCCACGGCTCCATCTGGCGCTGGTCGGATTTCTTGGGAATTTGCCCGTCGAGGGTCAGGGGCGCGACCGGATGCACCGGATAGGGGGCGAAGGTCTCGGAATCGCTGCGCGGCGCCTCGCCGGAGCGAGTGGCCGCGAGATGCGCCGCAACGCCCTCGCCGGCGCAGGAGACGAGCCCGAGGCCCGTGACGACGACGTTCCGAGTCTCGACCTGCCGGTTCACGAATCCGCTCCGTCGGGGAGGCCGATGCGGGCGGTGCGCTCGCGCATCAGCGCGCCGAGCCCGTCCGGGAACGGCATGGTCCTGAACCGCAATTCGGCATTGCAGATCGGCTTGCCCTCGGACCGGATCGCCGCCTTGGTCACGGCGTAGCCCGAGCCGTCATGCTCCAGGCTCGCCTCGACCTCGAGCTCGGCACCGGGGCCGACGAAGGTGCGGAAGCGCGCCTTGTCGACGCCCATCAGGAACGGCATGTGGCTGAACGACGCACGGGCGAGCAGCAGGTACCCGGAGGCCTGCGCCATGGTCTCGGTCAGGAGCACGCCCGGCACCAGCGGATGGCCGGGAAAGTGCCCCTCGAAGACCGGGCTCTCCTGCGGCACCGTGGCGAGCGCCGCGATGCGCCCGCTGGCGCGGTCGAGGCTCACGACCCGGTCGATCATGTCGAAATATTCGAGGCGCATCCCCGCGGCCGCCTAAACCCGGATCAGACCTTGGCGGCTTTCTCGGCCACCAGGCCGTCGATGCGCTCGCACAGGTTCTTCAGCACGAAGTACTGCTCGGCCGGGACCTTGCCCTCGTTGACCTCCTGGGTCCACTGCTCGAGGGGCAGCTTGATCCCGAAGGTCTTGTCGATCTCGAAGGCGATGTCGAGGAAGGCCAGGCTGTCGATGCCCAGATCGTCGATGGCGTGGCTCTCCGGCGTGATCGTCTCGCGCGGGATGTCGGCGACGTCGGCGATGATGGTGGCGACGCGGTCGAAGGTGTCGGACATGGACGTGCAGCCGTCTTCCTGCTGAGGTCTGGCTCGAACGGCGCGACCTCCGGGCACCGCCCGCACCCCGGCCACGAAACCGCCTACCCGAAACGGGTCCGCCGGGCCTCGGCCCGGTCGAGGGGCCCGCATACACGAGGGGGGCCGGGCCGGCAACCGCGGGCGTTTCCGCATCGGCCCCCCTGCCCTAGGTCACGCCGCACGAGGCCTCCGCGGAGCGGCGGCGAGGACGAACCCGTCATGGAACACGTGAAGCCCCCTCCCGGCGCGCGATCCGGATCCGCCCCGGTGGCTCCGCCGCCGCACGCCGCCGGCACCTCCGCCTTCGCCCGCGCCGCGCTCGTCGTGGCGCTCGCCGCCCTCGGCCTGTGGGTGCTGCACCCGTTCCTGCCGGCGCTCGCCTGGGCGGTGATCCTGGCCATCGCCCTGTGGCCCCTGCGCGAGCGGCTGGTGCGGATCAAGCCGCCGGGCAAGCACAACCTCCTGTGGCCGGCCTTCCTCACCCTGGCGGTCGCCCTGGTGATCCTGGTGCCGCTGGTGGTGGTCGCCGTCCAGGCCGCGCGGGAGGCGCACGACGCGGTCGCGTTCTGGCGCCAGATCGAGGAGCAGGGCTGGCCGGTGCCGGACTTCGTGTCCCACCTCCCGTTCGGCGCGGCCCAGGTCACCGCCTGGTGGCAGGAGAACCTGAGCCATCCGCAGGGCTCGTCCGAGGTGCTGAAGCGCGTCGACCAGTCGATCAACCATTCGTCGCTGGTCGGATTCGGCCGCACCTTCGGCAGCCAGATCGTCCACCGGGCGATGCTGTTCGGGTTCACCCTGCTGACGCTGTTCTTCCTGTTCCGCGACGGCCCGTCGGTGGCGGCGCAGGGGCTGTCGGCGATGCGGCGGCTGTTCGGCCCGCGCGGCGAGCGGGTGGCGCGCCAGATGGCGGCCTCGGTCCACGGCACCGTCGACGGGCTCGTGCTGGTCGGCCTCGGCGAGGGCTTCCTGCTCGGCATCGTCTATTATTTCGCCGGGGTGCCGCATCCGGTGCTGCTCGGCGCCTTCACGGCGCTCGCCGCGATGATCCCGTTCGGGGCGCCGGTCGCCTTCGGTCTCGCGGCCCTGCTCGCCGCGGCGCAGGGCGGCGTCACGGCCGCCGTCGTGGTGGCGGTCGCCGGCCTCGTCGTCACCTTCGTCGCCGACCACTTCGTCCGCCCGGCGCTGATCGGCGGCGCCACCCGGCTGCCCTTCCTGTGGGTGCTGCTCGGCATCCTCGGCGGCGTCGAGAGCTTCGGCCTGCTCGGCCTGTTCCTCGGCCCCGCCGTGATGGCGGCCTTGGTGCTGCTGTGGCGGGAATATACTGCGGGCGACGACCAGCCCGTCGCCTGATTCGGCTCGAACCTTGGATCACCCGTCCCGATGAGATGTCTGCTCCCCGCGGCCCTGCTCTCCGGCCTCGTCGCCTGTCCCGCCGCGGCGCAGTGGGACGACGTCGATCGTCCGACCGCCCGGCGGGGCTACGACGATCGCGGGCGCGAGGCCGACCGCCCGCGCTTCCGCGACCGTGACGACGACAGGCCCCGGGATGCCGGCCGTCGCGACCGCGTGGAAGCCGACCGACGGGACTTCGACCGACGGGACTTCGACCGACGGGACTTCGACCGGCGGGACTTCGGCCGCGATCCGGACGAGATCCTGCCCCGCCGCCGCGACCGGGATGGCGACCGCCGCGACGCAGACGGCCGCGTCCGGTCCGACCGCCGCTGGGACGACGGATCGCGGGCCGACCGCTACGACCGCTACGACCGCGTCGGTCCTTCGCCCTACGGCCCCGTCCCCGTGCCGCCCGCGCCGGGCGGGGTCTTCGTCGTGCCGCCGCCGATCCCCGGCGCGCGCGCCTACTGATCCGCGAAGGGTGTCCTGAGAGATTGTCTCGGAAGGTTGTCTCGATGACGCAAGTCCCGACGCTCCGCGGCGAGCCCGCCCGTCGCCTCGACGCTCTCGGCCTCACGCTGCCGCGGGTGCCGGAGCCTCGCGGCGCGTTCCTGCCGTTCTCGCGCATTGGCCCGACCCTGTGGCTCGCCGGCCAGATCTGCGAGTGGGAGGGCGAGGTCCGCTTCACCGGCCCGGTCACCGACATCGCCACCGGGCGGGAGGCGGCGCGGATCTGTGCCCTCAACCTCCTCGCCTCCCTGAGCCTCGCCCTCGACGGCGACCTCGACCGGGTGGTGCGCTGCCACCGCCTCGGCGGCTTCGTGCAGGTGGAGCCGGGCTGGCCCGACGTGCCGAAGGCGGTGAACGGCGCATCGGAGCTGATGGCGGAGCTGTTCGGCGAGGCCGGCCGCCATGCCCGCACGGCGATCGGCGTCGCGAGCCTGCCGGCCAATGCGAGCGTCGAGGTGGACGGAATCTTCGAGGTGCGGTGAGGGCGGGTGCGGCCCTGGATGGCCATGACCGAGCCGGATCAACCGTCGGCCGGTCGGGCACGCTTCCGTTTCCCGGATCTCCTTCCGCTGACGCTTCTCAGTCGTCCGGAAAAAGGGCGCGACATGGCGAGGGTTTTCGGGGACCCGGCACGGATCGGCAATCCCGTCGCCAGGTGATCACGGACCAGCGCCCCTTGGGATGCGCCCTAATGCGCGTCCCCGGTGGCGCGGTATCCCGCCGCCTGCTCCACCAGGGTCAGGATGTCGAGCGCCCGCCAGGGCTTGGGGATGAAGGTCGCCGACATCCGCAGGTCGCTCGGCTGGTCGCCGGCATCGCCCGAGGTGAGCAGCACGTGAACCCGCGGCCAGGTCACGCCGATGATCCGCGCCAGCTCGAAGCCACCGATCTGGCCCGGGGTCCGCACGTCGGAGAAGACGACGTTCACCTCCTCGCCGCGTTCGCGCAGGATGGCGAGCGCCTTCTCGGCGGTCTCGGCTTCGATGACGCGGAAGCCGGTCTCCTCCAGCAGCGTGGCCGCGAGGAAACGCTCCTCCGGTTCGTCCTCGACGACCAGGATCACGGGCTGTGTCTTCGCGGCGGCGCTGGACTCGGTCATGTGCAGGGAACGAGCGGACGGCCCGGTGGTTGCATAGCTCCCGGGACCCTGAGCTCATCCTTCCCGAGGTGTTGCGGCAATGCAAGAGTTGCCGCAACACCCCGCGGCGATCAGGCGACGCCGTGCTGCCGGAACCACCCCAGCATCCGGCCCCAGCCGTCCTCCGCCGGGCCCTTGCGGTAGCTCGGGCGGTAATCGGCGTGAAAGCCGTGCGGCGCGTCCGGGAAGATCACGATCTCGACGTCCTTGCCCGCCGCCTTGGCGGCGTCGCGCGCCTTCTCGACGTCGGCGACCGGGATGCCGGTATCGGCCGCCCCGTAGAGGCCGAGGATCGGGGCGCGGATCTCCGGGATCACGTCGGCGGCGGTCTTCGGCTGGATGCCGGTGCGGGTGCCGCCGAAATTGCCGTACCAGGCGACGCCGGCCTTCAGGCTGGCGCTGTGGGCGGCGTAGAGCCACACGGTCCGCCCGCCGCGGCACCAGCCGGTGATGCCGAGCTTGCCGGGATCGCCCTTGGCCTCGGCCGCCGCCCAGGCGGCGGTGGCGTCGAGATCGCCCATCACCTGCGCGTCCGGGGTCTTCGAAACCACCTCGCGGACGATCTCCTGCACGTCGGTCATCTTCGAGACGTCGCCCTGGCGGGCGAAGAGCTCGGGCGCCACCGCGGTGTAGCCGGCCTTGGCAAGCCGGCGGCAGATATCCTTGATGTAGTCGTGGACCCCGAAGATCTCTTCGACGACGAGGACGATCGGGAACGGTCCGGCCCCCTCCGGCATCGCCCGGTAGGCCGGCATCGGCCCGTCGCCGACCGGGATCCGCACCTCGCCGGCGACGATGCCGGCCTCGTCGGTGCGGATCGCCTGCGCCTCGACCCGGGTGGTCGCCAGCGTCAGGCCGGTCATCAGGCTCGTCATCACGAAGCCGCGCCGCGAGAAGGGCGGGGTCACCAGGCCGTCGAGCTGTTCGAGGTCGTTCGAATCACCCGCCCGCGCGTCGTCGCTCATCGCCATCCCGGCCCTCCCCTGATGCGGCGCCTGTTCGCGCCGGGGCGCGATCATGCGTGCCGGACGCGGGGGGGCAAGAGCGAACACGCGCCGTCCACGGTCACGATCCGGTGCGAGAATGGCGTCCGCACCGAAAGGGCCGCCTGCGCGAGCGGACGGCCCTTTCGTTCGGCGGGCGATACGCGGCGGTCACGCCACCGCCGCCTTGCGGCCCTCAGGCAACCGCGGCCCTGCGGCTCTTGGCCGGGTTGCGGGCGGGCCAGCCGAGCGCCACCAGCCGCGCCTTGGCGTGCTCGCGCACCTCGTCGCGCAGGCCCGGCGGCATCGCCGCCAACGACGCCTGCGTCTCGGGGGCGAGCATCAGGTCGGTGACGGCGTTGATCGACTGCGCCTGGTCGATGCGCGCGGTCAGCTCGGATTCCGATGCGCCGCCACCTTCCTCCCGCGGCACGTCGACGTCGTTCGCGGCCCCGGTCTCCTGCGCCGATTCCCGCGCCGCCTCGGGCTCCGCCTCGTCGGGGTCCCGGGCGTCCTGCGGCTCGCGCAAGGGCTCGGGCCGGCGCGACTGGTTCGCCGCCACCAGGTCGGGCCGGCTCGCCTTGAACTCGTCGGCCTCGTCCTCGGAATAGAGCAGGCCATGCAGGCCGGCGAGCTTGAGGATCACCCGGTCCTTCGCCCGCTTCTCCGCCATGGCGAAGACGTAGGCGGCCTGCTTGCCCGAGACACGGTAATTCACGCCGATCAGCGCCTCGCCGATCGACCATTCGGTGCGGTCGCCGTTCGGGCCCGGCATGTGGCCGGTCACCAGGATCACCGCTTCGTCCCGCTCCGCCCGCACGATCACCGGCGCATCGAAGCGGATGCGGGCCTGCACGGCGATCCGCTCCAGGGCCTTGTGGTAGATCACGGCGGTGCCCTGCACGCGCCAGACGTTGCCGGCCAGCGGCTCGCCGTAGGTGGCGAGGATGTCCGCGATCTGCTTGTCCGTGGTTGCGCTCATCTCGATCGATCTCACCTGCTGACAGCGGGCTCCGGGCGGGGCGAGACGACCGGTTCCACGTTTGTTCCGTCTACCATGCTAAATGGGGATTCGCGAGCGGTTTCGCGATATCCCGTCCAAACAAAACACCACCGGGCGATGATGTTTTGTCGCGCCCACGGCCCAGCTCCACGACGACGTCAGACCATCCCCGGATCAGAACGGCCGCGCCATCAGGGCGGGAATTTTGCCGCCGTTGCACCGGATGGGTATGTTCGCTAAATGTTCCTAAAGAGCCTGCGGTGCAAGACTGTGGCTCGTCGGGTCATGCCGGTCGCGCCGGCATCGCCCCCTGAAGGCCTGCCACCCGGAGCCCCGCATGAGCACCCCCGCCCTCCTCGATCCCCCGGCCCTGCTCGATCGCCCGGGCCAGCGCCGCGGTGCGGTGCGGGGTGCCGCCGCCCGGCGTGGGCCCGCGCTGGCGCCGGCGGTGCCGCGCCCGGCCCTCGTGGCGGACTTCCTCGCCCTCGCGACCCTCGACCCGGCGGTGGAGCGCCTGCGCGCCGCTCCCGCCCCGGTCCGCCTGACGCTCGGCGACACCACGCTCGAGCATGCCGCCGATTTCGAGCAGTGGCGCACCGACGAGCCCGGCCTGCTGATCGACGTGGTGGCGGAGGCCGATCTCGGCCGGCACCCATTCCGGACCGCCTACGTGGCGGGCGAGCCGGTGATGGCCGAGGATGGCCGCCGCTTCGTGATCGAGAGCGCCGCCACCCTGCGGGCCGAGCCGCGGATCTCGACCGTGCGCCTGATCATGGCCTGCCGCCGCACCACCGTCTCGGCCGGCGACCGGGTGCGGATCCTGCACCACCTTGACGAGTGCGGCACCGGCCGCCTGGTCGAGTGCGCCGCCATGGCGATCAACGCCCAGGACGGCGTCGCAGCGGTGCTGGCGCTCGCCGTCGAAGGGCTGGTGGCGGTGGATGTCAGCCGGCCGATCCTGCCGGAGACGCCGGTGCGGCGGCGGGTGCTGCCGTATCCGGATCCGTTCGGGTTCTGAAGGTCAGGTCTGGAAAACATCTGGACGTTCGGGTCTCGGCACCGTCATCCCGGTGCCCGCCCAAGACGGGAACCCGGGATCCCCGACCGTCACCGGCGCCGGATGCGGTGACGAGCGGCCGGATCCGTCCTGCATCGTCACCGTCGATGCGTCCCGGGTTCCGCGATCGCGGCCCCGGGACGACGGAGGGGTGAGGATCGACCGGCGCGACAGGATCGACGGTTCCCTCACCCGCCCCGCTTCGCCACCGCCGCCTCGACCAGCGCGCGGATCGCCGCCCGCACCGGCTCCGGCGTCTCGTCGCGAGAGAACTTCGCCTCGATCTCCTCGCGGATCAGCGCGCCGTCGTCGCTGCGGGCGAGTTCGGTGGTGGTCTCGGCCTGGAGCAGCGACACGAAGGCGCTCTCGATCCGGCCGACCGCCTCGGGCGACGGATCGGCGGCGACCTGGCGGCCGGTGAGGTCGAACACGTCGGCCGTGAAGGGCAGGCGCTCCTCGGCGAGGGAGAGGTCGCCCGACAGCACGAAGACCGCCGGGACATGGGCGATCAGGTCGACCGAGCCGCGGGTGATGTTGCCCGGGTTGAACCACCGCGTCTCGCCGGCCTGGAGCGGGACGTGGCGCTTGTGGACGTGGCCGTTGATCGCGAGGGCGCAGCCGGCGATCGCCGCCGGCGGCACGGCGCCCGGGTAGCCCGCGCCGAAGGCGAGGTCGTGGTGCGTGAGCCAGACCGTGTGGTCGGCCTCCGGGAACAGCCCGCCCACCGCCGTCGGGATCGCCTGGCCGAACGGCGTCGCGCCGAGGCCGAGGCGGTGCCCGGCGACGTCGTACAGCGCCGCCGGCCCGGATTCCGGCACCACGTCGAGCACGTCGCTCACCGCCAGCATGGCGAGGCTGTCGCCGTCGGACAGGCGGGTGTGGCGGATGTCGTGGTTGCCGACATTGGCGAGCGGCCGGTGGCGAAACCCCTTGAGGATCCGGATCAGGCGCGACTTCAGGCTCTCGTCCGGCTCGACCGGCCGCTCGAACAGGTCGCCGAGGAGCACGGGCGCCAGGTCGCGCGCATTGGCCAGCGCGACGCAATGCTCGAGCTTCGCCAGCACCGGCGCCGGCCAGTCGGGATCCTTGCGCCGGCCCGGGCGGCGTGACGAGACGTGGGGGTCGCCGATGACGAGGAGGCCGGCGCACGGAACCGGCGCGGCGTCGAGCCGCTCGCGGCCGAGGATCATGCCGCCTCTCCCGACCGGGCATGGCGGTGCCCGGCGAGCAGCGTGGCGGGCGCCGCCGGCGTGCCGCAGGCCGGGCAGCGCCCGCCGGTGGCGGCGAGCACCGCGGCCATCTCGGCCTCCGCCGCCGCCAGCCCGTCGCGGGACGCGGCCTCGCGCGCCCGCGCCTCGGCGAGGTGGCGGCCGATCTCGGCGAGGCGGCGAGCGGTCGCGACGGCGTCCGGCCGGAGCACCGGCTGGGGCAGGGTCGTGGGCAGGTCGTGCAGGGCGGCCGCCCGCCGCTCGGCGTCGGCGAGGTCCCGCGCCAACCGGCGCAGCCGGGCGGCATGGGCGGTAGCCTGGCCGGTGTCGCGCGGCGCCGGCGCCACCGGCAGGTCGGCCAGGGCGGCCGCGCGGTCCGCCGCCCTCGCGAGGTCGGTCGCCGCCGCGAGCACCCGCCGGCCCACGCCCTCGCGGTGGCGCGCCTCGGCGAGGGCCCGGCCCAGCTCCGCGCCGGTCTCGGGCCCCGGCAGGTCGGCGAGAACCCGCGCCCGGGCGGCGGCACCGGTCGCGAGACGGTCGGCCCGGGCGAGACGGTCGGCCAGGGCCTCGCGGGCGCTCAGCCGCGCGGCCGCCTCGGCGAGGGTGGCGGTCTCGTCCCCCAGCGCGTGCAGGGCTCGGCCCGACTCGTCGAGCCCGTCGAGGGCGGCGAGGGCCTCGCGCAGCCGGGTGATCTCGCGCTCGCCCTCGCGCACCGTGCGCTGGTCGTCCGTGACCCGGTCGCGCTGGAGCGCCTGCATGTCGCGGATCAGCCCGGCCTCACGGCCGATCGACAGCACCGCCGAGCGCCGGGCCGGCTTCTCGCCGAGGAGGAAGACCGGGAATTTCTGGTGCGCCACGTGGACGTCGAGATCCTCGACCCGGGTGATGCCGCAGAGCCGCTCCACCCAGGCCGGCACGTCGCGGCCGCCGGTCTCGAAGGTCGTGCCGTTCTCCTGCACCAGCGTCCCGTCGGCCTCGTGGAGCGACCACAGGTTGACCGGCGTGCGCTTCGGCTGGCGCACGTAGCGCAGCACGCGGCCGCCGGCGACGCCGATCTCGACCCGCGCGGCGCCGGCCCCGGCCCGCACCAGGCTGTCGCGCACCTCGCCGTAGAACACCGCCCGGAGCGCCCGGATCACCGTCGACTTGCCGTGGTTGTTCGGCCCGACGAGGGCGTTGACGCCGGGCGCCAGCGGCAGGGTCGCCTCGGCGAAGCCCTGCACGTCGATCAGCCGGATGAAGCGGAAGCCCGGCATCTCGGGCGTCCACGCTGCGGCGCAGGATGCGGCCGGGCCGTCGATCGCCACCCCGGTCTCGGGGCGCCCGGCGATGCGGCTCACCGTCAGCCCAGCATCGAAGCCGGCGATGTCGTGGTGGGAGATCGCCAGGCACTGGACCCCGAGCCGGGCGGCGCCGTCGTCGAGCACCCGGTAGAAGGCCGGCACCCGGTCCGGCGCGATCCAGCAATCGGCCTCGTCGAGGGCGAGGAAGCGGCCGACGCCGGCCTTGACCACGGCGATCAGGCGCAGCGCCATCCCGACCACGTTGGTCATGGCGCCGCCATTGTCCTCCAGCACGTCCTCGCGGCCGCCATCCGGGCGCTCGACCCCGATATCCAGGGCCGGCAGGCCGCGCTCGGTGGTGAGATCCAGGCGCACCGGCTTCTCGCCGGGCAGGACTTCCTGGACGAGGGCGGTGAGCAGCGTCTCGAAGGTCGCCACGCTGCGCCGGTTGGCGTCCTGCTGCAGCTCGCGCAGGTAGGTGTCGATCGCGTCGCGCTGGGCGAGCCGGCCCTTGGCGGCGGCGACGGTCTTCGTCCGCACCGCCAGGGCATCGCGGTCGCGGTCGCGGGTCGCCTCCAGGCGGACGAGCAGGCGCCCGGCGCGGGTGAGCGCGTCCTGGAGGTCTGCGAGAATCACGGGTGCCGTCACGGGCTGCTCAGCGGGCCGCATCGAGGGCGGCGAGCCGGTCCTGCACCGCCCGCAGGGATTGCGCGAAGGCCTCGACCCGGCGGGCATTCTCGGCGCGTGCCTCCTCGATCATCCGGCGGATCTCGGCCTCGTCGTCGGTGCCGAGCTCCTCGCGGGCCTGGGCCCGGGCGGCGGCCAGCTCGGCGGTCAGGCGCTCGACGTCGCTCTCGGCCCGGATCCGGTCGGCGCGCAGGCGTTCATAGGCCGGCTGCAGCGCCTCGAGGCGCTTGAGCGCCTCGCCGTCGGACCCGGGCTCGCGCGAACCGGACTCTTGACCCTTGCGGCTGCGCTCCATCTCGCTCCTCATCGTCTGTCACGAGCCCGCGCCCGCAATCGCGGCAAGCCCGGACGGGCGCCGGCGCACCGATGCGCGCTCCTGCGCCGGATCGATGATCGTGAGGTGGCATCCGGGCCCGGCTTTGGCAACCGCGGCGGCGCCCGAGAAAGTTCCGTCGAAACCTGTTGACGGCCTGTGCAAATCAGCCCAGTGTTCCGGTAATGTTCCACGCGATGAGCCGGTCCGGGAGGCGGCGCGGCGTCGTGGCGGAACCTGGGGAGACCGGCATGGAGACCACCCGCCTGGACGACGTCGCGGCCGAGGCTGCCCCGCTGTTCGAGAACCGGGACTGGCGCCTCCACGCGGACGGGCTCGAGCACCGGGAGACCGGCTACTTCATCGACCGCGATGCCCTGAACGCCCGGCGGCCGGACGGCTACTGGGAATGGCCGCTGCACCTGTCGGAGAAGAGCTGGTGCGGCGTGCGCAGCTTCCGCGAGGCGTTCGTGGCCGCGCTGGAGGCCTTCGGCATCGCGCCCGACCGCAAGCTCACCCTCTCCTTCGCCCTCGGCTTCGGCACCCGGGTCGGCGGCGCCGCGCCGGACGCCTTCGTGCCGCTCGCCGATCTCGTGCGCCTGCGCGCCCCGGTGCCGCGCCCGGTCGCCGCGATCCGCCCGCTCGTCGCCGCGAGCGCCTGAGTCGTCTCTTCTCCCCTCCCTTGCCGCGAGGAAATGCTCTAGATCCCGCCCGATCGGACACCATTCGGGGAGCGGGCGGTCGTGAGCGGGCACCGCAGCGTGGGAATCATCGTCCGGGGCCGGGTCCAGGGCGTCGGCTACCGGGCCTGGACCAAGGGCGTCGCCGAGGCGAGGGGCCTCACCGGCACCGTGCGCAACCGGCCGGACGGCAGCGTCGAGGCCTGCCTCGCCGGCCCGGCCGAAGCCGTGGCGGCGATGATCGAGGCCTGCCGCCAGGGTCCGCCCGGCGCCCGGGTGGAGGATCTCGCCGTCAGCGAGGACGCGCCGGGCCCGGTCCCCGGCGCGCGCGGCGTGCAGATCCTGCCGACCGCCTGACGGGACCCGGCATGCACCCGGATCTGGGCCTGAGCAGCTTCTCGCTCGTCGACCTCGCCGCCATCATCGGCTTCCTGACGGCCTGGTGGGGCTATGCCTACGCGGTCGAGCACCTGTCGGGCGGCAAGCGCAGCCTCAACGGCATGATGAACCGGTACCGCCACGCCTGGGCCGACCAGCAGATCGTGCGCGAGAACCGGGTGGTCGACACCACCATCAACGCCTCGCTGCAGAACGGCACCGCCTTCTTCGCCTCCACGGCGCTGATCGCCCTGGGGAGCGCGCTGACCCTGTCGCGCTCCGCCGACGATGCCCTGACGCTGTTCTCCACCCTGCCCTTCGGCGCGCCGATGACCCGGGCGGTGTGGGAGATCAAGGTGGCGGGCCTCGCCCTGATCTTCGTCTACGCCTTCTTCAAGTTCGCCTGGGCGTACCGGCTGTTCAATTACGGCGCCATCCTGATCGGCGCGGTGCCGCCGCGGGGCGGCGATCCGGTGGCGATCGCGCGGGCGGCGCGGCGGGCCGCGGCCATGAACGTGGTGGCGGGCGGCCACTTCAACCGCGGCCAGCGTGCGTTCTTCTTCGCGCTCGCGTATCTCGGGTGGTTCGTCAGCGCCTACGTGCTGTTCGTCACCACCGCGATGGTGCTGACCGTGATGTGGCAGCGCCAATTCGCCTCCGACGCCCGCCGGGCCCTGCAGGACCACGATGATCCCTAGCGATTACGAGCTCGAACTCACCCTGATGCGTCTCGTCGCCGAGCGCGGCGCCGAGAAGACCGTCTGCCCCTCCGAGGTCGCCCGGGCGCTCGGCGGCCCCCATCCGGACGGCTGGGGCCCGCTGATGCAGCCGGTCCGCCGCCAGGCGGTGCGCCTGATGAAGGAGGGCCGCATCGCCATCCTGCGCAAGGGCAAGCCGGTGGAGGATCCGGACGATTTCCGCGGGATCTACCGGCTGTCGTTGCCGCGCTAGAGCGCTTCACGTCGCCGGAAAACGCTGTCGCGGTCACGGCCCGGGAAACACCGCCGCGGTGTAGCCCGACGCCCGGTACGCCGCGAGGCCGAGCCATTCGCGCACCGCGACGTCCAGCTCGAACAAGCCATCGCCGGCCGTCGAATGGAGCCCTAGGGCGCCGGGGCCGGTGCGGTAATCGACCGGGTAGGCGGTGACCGTGAAACCGGCCTTCCGGAAGCACCCCATCGCCCGCGGCATGTGCCAGGCCGAGGTGACGAGGAGCCAGCGCTCGCCGGGCTTTGGCCTGGCCAGCGCGGCGCTGAAGGCGGCGTTCTCGTGGGTGTTGCGGGACCGGTCCTCGTAGGTGATCCGCTCCGGCGAGACGCCGAGCGACGCGGCGTGGCGGCGCGTGATCGCGGATTCGGAGACGGCGCCGTCGCCGGTGAGCCGGCCCGAGCCGCCGGAGAAGACCACGACCGCCTGCGGGAAGCGCCGCGCGAGGTCGCCGAGCGCGATCATGCGCTCGCCGGCATCGTTGACGACGAGCTGGTGGCGGGCGGCCGACAGCCCGGTCTCGACCGCGCCGCCGAGCACCACGATGCCGGTGACCGGCGCCCCGTCGTCGCGAAACTCCGGGAATCGGTTCTCGAGCGGGCCGAAGACCAGGGAGGCCAGCGGCGAGACCCCTCCGACGAGGAGGACGAGGGCGGCGGCGGCGACCAGCCCGAGGCCGAGGCGCCGCCACCGAAGCGCGATTCCTGCTCCGGCGAGAACCAGGAGCAGGAGCAGGTTCGACGGTGCCGTGAGGAACCACAGCACCTTCGAGAGCACGAAGAACACCGGGACCGTCCCGGCCGGACGATGGTCAGGCCTTGTTGGTCTCGGCTTCGTAGCGGGCGCGGGTCTCGGCGTTCGGCGGATAGAGGCCCGGCAGGGGCAGCCCCTTGTCGACCTCGCGCATGATCCAGAGCTCCAGGCGCTCCTGCTCGACCGCGGCGAGCGCCACCTCCTCGGCCAAGGCCGCCGGGATCAGCACCGCGCCGTCGCCGTCCGCCACCACGATGTCGTCGGGATAGACCGCGACGCCGCCGCAGCCGACCGGCTCGCCCCAGCCGACGAAGGTCAGGCCCGACACCGAGGCCGGCGCCGCGACGCCCGAGCACCAGACCGGCAGGCCGGTGCCCTCGACGCCCTCGCCGTCGCGCACGACGCCGTCGGTGATCAGGGCGGCGACGCCGCGCTTCTTCATCCGGGCGCACAGGATGTCGCCGAAGATGCCGGCATCCTGCACCCCCATCGCGTCGACCACCGCGATGCAGCCCTCGGGCATCGCCTCGATCGCCGCGCGGGTCGAGGTCGGGCTCGACCAGGATTCCGGCGTCGCCAGGTCCTCGCGGGCCGGCACGAAGCGGAGGGTGAAGGCCGGGCCGACGATCCGCTGGCCGGCGGCGAAGCGCGGCATCGGCCCGCGCATCCAGCAGCGGCGGATGCCCTTCTTCAGGAGCACCGTGGTGAGGGTGGCGGTGGTGACGGCCTGCAGGGCGTCGAGGAGCGTCTTGTCGAGCGGCATCGGGCCTTCGGGGGCGTGGGGACGGGAACGCGACGAGACCTAGCCGATCCGGGGCGGGGCGGCCACGCCATGGGCGCATGGCCCGGATGGAGCGATCCGGCCGCGCGGCACCTGCTGCCGTATTCTCCTGAAAGACGACGCATCGATGACAGCAAGTCGCGGGATCCCCTCTCCCGCGTGGGAGAGGGGGAGGGGTGCGGGTGCTCCGGTGCCGCGTATAGCTGAGCCGTTACGCCGCCAGCACGAGGCTCAGCGCTTTACACGGATGCGTGTCACCCTCAGCCCCCGGCCCCTCTCCCACATGGGAGAGGGAGGTGCGCTTCATTCTTCAACGATGGGGGAAGAACAAGGATTTCGGTGTCGGATACTGCCGTGGCTGCGTCAGCCGACGACCGCTCGCCGGAATGGGACCGCCGATTTTTCGTATGGCTCAGCTCAGCGGCGGCAGCGCCGAGGCGGCGGCCGGCCGCGTCCGCAGGCGCTCGTACCAAGCCCGCATCGCCGGCCGCTCGACGCGCGGCACGTCGAGGAGGAGCCAGCGATGGGCGGCGGCCCCCACCGCGATGTCGGCGGCGGTGAAACGGTCGCCGACCATGTAGGGACGCCCCATCAGATGCGCGTCGAGAAGCGCGGCGCAATCCTCGGACGCCGCGACCGAGCGGTCGATCACGGCCCGGTCGCGCTGCTCCGGCGGCGTGCGCACGGTCTGCCAGAACGCGTCCCGGGTCGACGGCGTGAAGCGGGTCGCCTGCCAGTCGAGCCACTGGTCGACCTGCGCCGCCTCGCGGGGATCCTCCGGCCACAGCGCTCCCGCGCCGTGGCCGCGGGCGAGGTAGCGCAGGATCGCGTTCGATTCCCACAGGACGAACCCGTCCTCCTCCATCACCGGCACGAGGCTGTTGGGGTTCATCGCAACGTAATCCGGATCATGCACCCGCCCGAAGGCGCCGCCGGCCTCGACCCGCTCGTAAGGCAGTCCCAGCTCCTCCAGGCCCCACACCGCCTTCTGCACGTTGACGGAGCTCAGCCGTCCCCAGAGCCTGCGCATGGCGTGTCCTCCTCGGTCTTGTTCGTGGTCCCGCCCGCGATCTCGGGCGGATAGGCGTGGATCCGGCCGGTCGGGTCGGCGACGGTCCAGCCCGCCGGGCCGCCGGTCAGGTAGCCGGGGCCGACCGGCACCTTGCCGTAGCCGCCCGGGATGTCGAGGATGTAGGTCGGCTGCGCCAGCCCCGAGACCCGGCCGCGCAAGGACCGCATCAGCGCCTGGCCGTGATCGAGCGTGGTGCGCAGGTGGCCGGTGCCGGGGGCGAGGTCGCCGTGATGCAGGTAATAGGGCTTGATCCGGTTCTCGACGAAGGCGCGCATCAGGGCGGCGAGCGTGTCGGGATCGTCGTTGATCCCGGCGAGCAGCACCGACTGGCTCACCATCGGAATCCCGGCATCGATCAGCCGCGCGATGGCCGCCCGGGCGGCCTCGGTGAATTCCCGCGGGTGGTTGGCGTGGAGCGCCACGAACACCGCGCCGGCGAAGCGCTTCAGCGCCGCGACCAAACCATCATCGATCCGGGCCGGATCGACCACCGGCACGCGGGTATGCAGCCGCAGCACCCGGACATGCGGGATGTCCCGGAGAGCGGCGGCGATGCGGCCGAGGCGCCGGGGCGACAGCACCAGGGGATCGCCGCCGGTGACCACCACCTCCCAGATCTCCGGCCGGGCAGCGATGTAGGCGAGCGCCGCATCCAGCTCCGCCTCGGTGAGGCTGCCCTGCCCCTCCGGCCCCACCACCTCGCGGCGGAAGCAGAAGCGGCAATAGACCGGGCAGACGTGGAGCGGCTTCAGGAGCACCCGGTCGGGGTAGCGGTGGACGATGCCGGGGACGGGCGAATGGGTCTCGTCGCCGATCGGGTCGGCCCGCTCCTCCGGGGCGGTGATCAGCTCCTCGGCCCGCGGCACGAACTGGCGGCCGATGCCGTCATCCGGGTCGGCGATCAGCTCGGCCATTTCCGGCGTGATCGACACGGCGTAGCGCGCCGCCACCCGTTCGAGCGCCGGCAGCCGCTCCGCCGGCACCAGACCGCGATCCGCGAGCCCGCCCGCGCTGCGGATCGCCCCGCTCACCGGCGCGACCCGGCCTGGGCATGGTCGGCGCGGGGATATTCGGCGACGGGCGTCCACATCACCTCGTCGACCCGGCGCGCACCGGTCGCCAGCATCGCCAGCCGGTCGAAGCCGAGCGCGATGCCGCTCGCCTCCGGCATCTGCGCCAGGGCCGCCAGGAAATCCTCGTCGAGGGGGTAGCGCTCGCCGTAGACGCGCTCCTTCTCGTCCATCTCGGCCGAGAAGCGCCGGCGCTGCTCGGCGGCGTCGGTCAGCTCCCCGAAGGCATTGGCGAGCTCGACGCCGCAAGCATAGAGCTCGAACCGCTCCGCCACCCGCGGATCGGCGGGGCTCGGCCGGGCGAGAGCCGCTTCGGGGATCGGGTACTCGCACAGGATCGTCGCCCGGCCGCGGCCCAAAGCCGGTTCGACCCGCTCGACCATGACCCGGCTGAACAGGTCGGCCCAGGTGTCGTCGGGGGCGGTGCGGATGCCGGCCTGGTGAAGCGCGGCGGCGAGCGCCTCCCGGTCGGTGGCCGCGTCCGGCTGCACCGTCGCCAGGAGGTCGATGCCGGCATGGCGCCGGAACGCCTCCGCCACGGTGAGCCGCTCGGGCTCGGCGAACGGGTCGGCCTCGATCCCGCGCCAGACGAAGCGCGTCGCGCCGGTTGTCTCGGCGGCGAGGCTCAGGACATCGGCGCAGTCGCCCATCAGGCTGTCGTAGGTCTCTCCCGCCCGGTACCATTCGAGCATGGTGAATTCCGGCTGGTGCAGCGCCCCGCGCTCGCGGTTGCGATAGACGGGGCCGAGGCTGAACAGCCGCGTCTCGCCCGCCGCCAGCAGCTTCTTGCAGGCGAATTCCGGCGAGGTGTGGAGGTAGAGCGGGTGCGGCACCCCGTCCGGCCCGATCGCCGTGGTGGCGAAGGCCGAGAGATGCGCCTCGTTGCCGGGCGAGACCTGGAGGGCGCTCGCCGCGACCTCGACGAAGTCCCGCTCCGCGAACCAGGCCCGCAAGCGCGCGACGACGCGGTTGCGCGCCATCAGCCGCGGCCGGCGGTCGGCATGGACGTGGGGGGCCCACCAGGGCGAGGCGGAGGTCATCGTGCGGACATCGATCGGGTGGCGGGCGACTGGCGGTCGCGCCTGAGATGCGATAGGGCGGGCCGGAAGGCATCCTCTGCCGGCGCGGCGCCCGAACCTGCGCGGCTTGGCGGACGCCGCCGCTCTCTGTCAACGCTTCCCATTCAGGATTCGCCCCGTGCCGAAGGTCATCGCCAGCTCTCTCCGCAAAGGCAACGTCGTCGACAAGGACGGCCGGCTCTACGTGATTCTCTCCGCCGAGAACATCCATCCCGGCAAGGGCACCCCGGTCACACAGCTCGACATGCGCCGGATCACCGACGGGGTGAAGGTCTCGGAGCGCTACCGCACCACCGAGCAGGTCGAGCGCGCCTATGTCGAGGACCGGGAGCACACCTTCCTGTACAGCGACGGCGAGGGGTTCCACTTCATGAACCCGGAATCCTACGAGCAGCTCGCGGTGCCGGAGGACGTGGTCGGCGACCAGGCCCCCTACCTGCAGGAGGGCATGGCGGTGATGCTCTCGACCCATAACGGCGTGCCGCTGGCGCTCGAGCTGCCCCAGCGCGTCACCCTCGAGGTGACCGACACCGAGCCGGTGACCAAGGGCCAGACCGCGTCCTCGTCCTACAAGCCCGCCACGCTCTCGAACGGCGTGCGCACCCTGGTGCCGCCGCATATCGGCACCGGCACTCGCATCGTCATCATGACCGCCGACGCCTCCTACGTCGAGCGCGCCAAGGATTGATGCGGTCGGGCGGGGTCAGTCCCCGCCCGCCTGTTTGAAGCAAGTCCGGGACGCCACGATGGCCCGGGCCTGCTCCTCCGCCGTGTAGCCGTCGCCGGCCCGCCACAGGCCGTCGCCCCGCAGCCGCACCAGCACGCAGCGCGCCGCCACCCGGCAGACTGCCGCATTGCCGCCGGCCTCGGCGCAGTTCGCCCGGTACTCGCGCAGGAACGATGCCTCCCCCGCCCGCGGATGCGGCCCGGTGAGCGCCGCGATCCCGTAGAGCAGCCCGAGCAGCAGCGGCTGGTGCACGAGGTAGACCGCGAGGCTGTGCCGCCCGGCCGCCGTCGCGAGCCGCGCCGGGGCGTTGCGCGGCGCCCAGGCCCCGATCCGCGAGGCCGCGAGCCGCCCGAGCCCGATCCGGCCGAGACCCACCCCCGCCAGCACGAAGCCGAACCAGGGGCAGAGCGGCACGTAGTCGTTCGACGCCGGCACCACCGTGCCGAGTCCGAGGAACAGCAGGCCCGGCGCGTCGAGGAGAGCCGGCGCGCCCGCCAGCGCGGCGAGCGCGGGACCGGCGAGCACCAGGGCGGCGCTGAGCCCGACCACCGGCAGGGGGGCCGTCAGCGCCGGCAGGGCCAGCACGCTCGACAGGGCGATGCAGTGCAGGATGCCGAAGAAGATCCAGGCGCCGGGAAACAGCCACAGGGTCGCGAGGGAGATCGCCCCCGCCGCCAGGGCGATGCGCCCGAGCCGCGTCAGGTAGGGCCGCCAGCCGCCCCGGCCCCATAACGGGCCTGTGCCTGACTGGCCTCCTCTCGCCAGCACGAGACTCACCCCGACCAGGACCAGGAAGCTGCCCGCGATGCCGTGCGCCGCCGCCCGCCCGAGGGGCGACAGGGCGGCGTTCTCCGGCGTCAGCCGCAGGAAGCCGAGGTCCCAGGTGAAATGGTAAAGGGCCATGGCGGCGAGCGCCACGCTGCGGGCGAGATCGACGAGCGCGAGGCGGCGGATCGGCGTCGCGCGGGGCATCGGGGTCTGAATCGCGGCTCTCCGGAATCGGTCGCGGGCAAGTCTCTCGGACAGACCTCTTCGTCAGGCCTCCCGCAGCGCCCTCATAGCCGAGGCCGGCCTTGCTGCCCGCCCCTGCGGCGAAAACGCGCAGCCACCGCCGTGGCCCCCGCGCCGGTGCCTCAACTTGCGCGCGGCACCCCCGAAGCCTGCCTCCCCGGATTGCAAAATGCGCGGCCCGGAGGCGAATTCGGTGCGGGACATCACCCGTCGGAAGTTTCAACTCGGCGGATTTGGGCTTCCCCGGAGTCATGACTTTGTTAATCTGGCGGTGAAGCGCGCGACGCGATTCGAGTGGGTTGCTTACGATGTCGGACGAGTTCGGTTCAGCCCCGGCCGGGGAACGGCTGGTGGGCGCGTTCGGGGAGAGCGCGCGCGACACCCGGTCCGGGCTCGACGCCGCGGCGGAGCGCCCGACCGAACTCGTCGAGGTCAGCGGCCGGATCAAGTGGTTCGACGTCGCCAAGGGCTTCGGCTTCATCGTCCCGGATAGCGGCGCGGCCGACGTGCTGCTGCACGTCACCTGCCTGCGCCGCGACGGCTACCAGAGCGCCAGCGAGGGCGCCCGGATCGTGGTCGAGGCGGTGCAGCGCACGCGAGGCTGGCAGGCTTTCCGGGTGATCTCCCTCGATCAGACGACGGCGACCCACCCGGCCGAGCTGCCGATGCCGCGCACCCACGTCACCGTGGTGCCGACGAGCGGGCTCGAGACCGCGGTCGTCAAGTGGTTCAACCGCCTGCGCGGCTTCGGCTTCCTGAGCCGGGGCGACGGTACGCCGGACATCTTCGTCCACATGGAGACCTTGCGGCGCTACGGCATCGCCGAGCTCAAGCCCGGCGAGCACGTCATGGTGCGCTACGGCGACGGTTCGAAGGGCCTGATGGCGGCCGAGGTGCGCCTGCTCACCGAAGCCGGACCGCCCTCCTCGCACTGAGCGACGGGGCCGGTCACATTTTCGATTCGCCTGTGTTTCCGGCGGCGAGACCCCATCCCTTTCGCCGGACAATGCGCTAGCTCACGCTTCATGTCGCTCCGCTTCGCACGGCCACTCGCCGCCTCGCCGCGCCGGCTCCTCGCCGCGCTCACTTTCCTGATCCTGACGGCGCTGGCGCCGTCGGCGGCTTTCGCCGACGGCCCGTTCGAGCCGCTGACGATCGCCTCGCGCTCCGGCCGCCATACCTTCCAGGTCGAGGTGATGCGCGACGATGCCGGCCGGTCTCAGGGGCTGATGTTCCGCCGCGCCATGGCGCCGGACCGTGGCATGCTGTTCGATTTCGAGCGCAACGCCCCGGTGGCGATGTGGATGAAGAACACCTACCTGCCGCTCGACATGCTGTTCATCCGGCCGAACGGCACGGTGGCGCGCATCGCCCAGGATACCGAGCCACTCTCGACCCGCACCATCGAATCGGGCGAGCCGGTGCTGGGCGTGCTCGAGCTCAATGCCGGCACCGCCGCGCGCCTCGGGCTGCATCCGGGCGACAAGGTCGAGCACCCGCTGTTCCGCGGGCGCTGACGGCCCCCGGCGGCTCACGCCGCCGGAGGGATCTCAGAAGCCGCGATTCGAGATGCTGGGGATCGACGGCTGGGTGAAGGCGCGGTTCACGTCGGGGCGGCGCTGCGTCCCGTTGGTGTCGTTGGAGCGCACGTAGTTCTTGGTGTCGAAGGTCTCGGCGAGGCCGGAGCCGCGCGGGTCGCCGGCGCTGGTGCAGGCGGCGGCGAGGCCCGCGAGGGTGAGCGCCGCGGCGACACGAAGGAAACGCATGGATCGGTCCTGACTGAGGGCTTCTGGCGCTGACGAGGCTGCCGGGGTGCCCGGCTCCCGCCGGCCCGTCAAGGCGCCCCCGCCCGGAGGCGCCGCAAACCCGCCCCCTGTGCCCGCCGTGCCGCGTTCCGTGGAATGTGTGGAGGGCTGCGATTCTCCGGCTGGCGGAGTCGGGAGCTTTGCGCGACAGTCCGGGCCGATGAGCAACGTCGTTCCCCTGCTGCGCCCGCGTCCGGCGCCCGATGCCGCCGCCCGCGCCACCGCGTCGGTCGTCTCCGACCTGGTGACGATCGCCGAGCAGCTGCACGATATCGGCGCCCGCGCGGCCTTCCTCGGCCGGCCGCGGGGGGAGACCGAGCGCACGGTGCAGATGGTGCTGGACGCGGTGACGTCGATCGAGCGGGCGCTCGATACGATCACGGATGGCGGGGATTACACGCCGTTCTGAGTGACCCGTCTGCGCTGAGGGAGCTGCCACGCTCCGTGTCATTCCGGGGCCGCGCAGCGGACCCGGAATCCAGAACCGCAGGCGGTGCCAGATGGCGCGGAGCGCCACCTGATCTATCCCGAACGTTCGGCGCGTCTGAATCCCGGACGCCGCCGCCCGGCCCCGGGATGGCTCGGAGGCTCGTATCGTCGGGGGCTGCTCGACCCCGGGTCCCTCGCTGGCCGGTGCGGAACATCCTCCCTCACGCCCCCACGTCGAGCACGCTCCTGAATACCGCGCCGTAATGGCAGGCCGCCGCCGCCAGCACGAAGGTGTGCCAGATCGCGTTCTGGAACGGCAATTGCCGCCAGACGTGGAAGATCACCCCGAACGAGTAGAGCAGGCCGCCGGCGAACAGCAGCCACAGGGCCGGCGGCGACAGGGCGGCGATGACCGATTCGTAGGCCATGATGCCGCTCCAGGCCAGCGCCAGGTAGAGAGCGATCGCCAGCCGGTCGAAGCGTCCCGGCAGCGTCAGCTTCACGGCGGCGCCCGCCACTGCCACGAGCCAGATTCCGGCAAGCAGCCCGAAGGCGAACCCGTCGGTGCCGACGAGCGTGACCAGCGGCGTGTAGGTGCCGGCGATCATCAGGAAGATGGTGGCGTGGTCGGCCCGGCGCAGGCGCCATTTCAACCGGCCGATCGGGCACATGTTGTAGGCTGCCGACGTGCCGAGCATCGCCACGAGGCCGGCGGCGTAGACGCCCACCGCGACCTTCTCGGACGGGTCGAGGTTCGAGAGGGCGGCGCTGATCGTCAGCGCCAGGGCGCCGATCACGCCCAGGCTCACGCCGACCACGTGGACGACGCCGTCGGCGAGCATCTCGCGCGGCGTGTAGGTCCAGACGAGATCCAGGGGACGGCCGTCCGGCGCCAGCCGCGCCGCGGTGGCCGAGGATGCATCCAGGGTTTGCTCCTGCGCAGACATCGAACCTCCGCTCTCGGGGCTGGGAGTCGCCTCCCGGTTGACCAAGGTTAAGGTGGGTGCATGAACGTGGGACGAACGCCCGCGGGCTCACACCGTCCGGAGGACCGCCGGCGCGGGGGCGCGGCAGAGCCGGGCATGGGCGGTCGCCATGCCGAGCACCACCATCGCGGCGACCTGGTGGGCGAGGCCGGCCCAGAACGGCACGGCGAGGAGCAGCGTGACGATTCCGAGCGTCGCCTGCGCGACGACGAGGCCGGCGAGCGCGGTGGCCCGGCGCGCCGCGCCGGTGCCCGGCACGGTGCGGCGCGCATCGGCGGCATGGACGATGGCGAGGGCGAGCAGCGCGTAGGCGGTCAGCCGGTGGTTGAACTGCACCAGGGCGACGTTGTCGACGAAGTTCTCGATCCAGGGCGTGCCGGCGAACAGGCCTGCGGGGACGAGGCTGCCATCCATCAGCGGCCAGGTGTTGTAGGTCAGCCCCGCCTTCGAGCCGGCGACGAGGCCGCCGAGCGCGACCTGCACCAGCACCAGGGCCATCATGGCCAGGGCCGTGCCGGAGATGCGCGCCGGCACCGCCTCGTCGCGCCGCCGGTCGAGGCCGGAGGCGAGCCAGACGAGGCCGGCATAGATCGCGCTCGCCAGCGTCAGGTGCAGGGTGAGCTTGATCGGCGCCACCGCGGTCATGCCCGGCTGCAGGCCGGAGGCGACCATGATCCAGCCGACCGTTCCCTGCAGGCCGCCGAGGAGGCCGAGGCCGAGCAGGCTGAGCGACAGGCGCCGGTCGAGCTGGCCGCGCCACCAGAAGACCAGGAGCGGCAGGAAGAACGCGAGGCCGAGCAGCCGCCCGAGCAGCCGGTGGCCCCATTCCCAGGCATAGATGAACTGGAACTCCGACAGGCTCATGCCCTGGTTGATGAGCTTGTATTGCGGCGTCGCCTGGTACTTGGCGAATTCCTCGGCCCAGGCCGTGCCGGAGAGCGGCGGGATCGCGCCGGTCACCGGCTTCCACTCGGTGATCGACAGGCCGGACCCGGTGAGCCGGGTCGTGCCCCCGACCGCCACCATCGCCACCACCAGGGCGGCCATGACGAAGAGCCAGGTCCGCACGGCGCGGCGGGACCGGGGCGCGGCGGCCGCCGGGACCGCGGAAGGGGCGAGGCTGATCGAGGACGTGCTGCTCATGGGGCCGGCTTACCGGCGGGGATGCCGGGTGCGCAACGTTCAGCGGTGCCGCACCGGGCTTGCGGACAATGCTGAGCGCCCGGACCCGACGCTGTCTGGATCCAGGGCCTGCCTGTGCCGACGGATCACTCCCCCGGCCGCGCCAGCACCCCGCCGGTGATCGCCTCCCGCACCCCCGTGGTCGACGGGAAGGTGATCGGCAGGCCCTCGGTCGAGCGCACCGCCAGGTAGGCGAAGGCCTGGGCCTCCAGGAAGGCGGAGGACCAGCCGATGGCGTCGGCGGTCGTGATCTCGGCGCGCAGGTGGTAATTGAGCTGGCGCAGCAACTCGCCATTGCGGGCGCCGCCGCCGGCGACGATCCAGCGGACGGGCGGGTCGGAGGCGTGGTCGAGGGCGCGGGCGACCGCCCGGGCGGTGAAGGCCGTCAGCGTCGCGGCGCCGTCCTCGGTCGAGAGCTGGCCGGCGAGCTTGTGCGAGAACCAGTTGCGGTCGAGCGACTTCGGCGGCCGGCGGGCGAAGAACGGGTGGACGAGGAGCCAGGCGAGCAACTGCTCGTCGGGCCGGCCGCGGGCGGCGGTGCGGCCGTTGTCGTCGAGGGCGTGGCCGGTGCGCTCGCGCATCCAGTCGTCGATCAGCGCGTTGCCGGGGCCGGTGTCGAAGGCCAGGATCCGCCCGTCCCGGGCGATCAGCGTCGCGTTGGCCACGCCCCCGATATTGAGGATGCCGAGGCTCTCGGTGAAGCCCGAGGCCTGGGCCAGCGCCCGATGGAAGACCGGCACCAGCGGCGCCCCCTGCCCGCCCGCCTCGATGTCGGCGTGGCGCAGGTCCGACACGACCTTGATGCCGAGGCGGCGGCTCAACGCCTGGCCGTCGCCGATCTGCACGCTCATCTTCTGGTCGGGCCGGTGCACCACGGTCTGGCCGTGGAAGCCGACCACGTCGATCTCGGCGGCGCTCAGCCCGTTCTCGGCGAGGAAATTCTCGACCGCCTCGGCGTGGAGCCGCGTCACCAACTCCTCGGCCGCGCCCAGGCATCCCGGCCGCTCGCTCCGCTCGGTCACGGCTTCCGCATCGACGAGGGCCTGGCGCAGGAGCGCCCGGTCGTCGTCGGAATAGGCGCGGTAGCCCGTCGGCCCCAGCGGCTCGAGATAGCCGTTATGGCTGCGCTCGACCCGGATCGTCTCGCCGTCGGTCTCGATCAGGGCGACGTCGACGCCGTCGAGGGAGGTGCCGCTCATCAGCCCGATCGCCCGCCGCATCGTCATGCCGAATCGCCCCCGTGCCTTTCGGGACCGGCTTTGCTATGGACCGACCCGTTCCGAATCCGACGGAGCTAGCATGGCGGCGCCGCGCTGTCGCGCTGTCGCCCACCCGCGAGACTGATCGAGAGTTCCATGGCCGCGCCCACCGACTTCGCGCCGCGTTCCGACTTCCTCCGCATCCTGATGGAGCGCGGCTACGTCCACCAATGCTCCGATTTCGCGGGCGTGGACGAGGCCGCCCGCGAGGGCCGGCTGACGGCCTATGTCGGCTACGATTGCACGGCGCCGTCGCTGCATATCGGCCACCTGCTCTCGATCATGATGCTGCACTGGCTCCAGGCGACCGGCGGCAAGCCGGTGGCGCTGATGGGCGGCGGCACCACCCGGGTCGGCGACCCGTCCGGCCGCGACGAGAGCCGCAAGATCCTGACGCTCGACCAGATCGAGGCCAACAAGGCCGAGATCGGCAAGACCTTCTCGCGCTTCCTCGATTTCGGCGCCGGCCCGAACGCCGCCGTGATGGCCGACAACGCCGAGTGGCTGACCACGCTCAACTACATCGAGATGCTGCGCGACGTCGGCCGGCACTTCTCGGTCAACCGCATGCTGTCGATGGACAGCGTGCGGCTGCGGCTGGAGCGCGACCAGGAGCTGTCGTTCCTGGAATTCAACTACATGATCCTGCAGGCCTACGACTTCGCCGAGCTGAACCGCCGCTACGGCGTGACGCTGCAGATGGGCGGCTCGGACCAGTGGGGCAACATCGTCACCGGCATCGATCTCGGCCGGCGCCTCGGCACGCCGCAGCTCCACGCCCTGACCTGCCCGCTGATGACCACGGCGTCCGGCGCCAAGATGGGCAAGACGGCGTCCGGCGCGGTCTGGCTCAACCCGGACATGCTGAGCCCCTACGAGTACTGGCAGTTCTGGCGCAACACCGAGGATGCCGATGTCGGCCGCTTCCTGCGCCTGTTCACCCTGATGCCGCTCGACGAGGTGGGAAAGCTCGCGGCGCTCGGGGGCCAGGAGATCAACGAGGCCAAGAAGGTGCTCGCCACCGAGGCCACCGCCCTGCTGCATGGCCGCGAGGCGGCGGAAGGAGCCGCCGAGACCGCGCGGCGCACCTTCGAGGAGGGCGCGCTCGCCCAGAGCCTGCCCACCGTCGAGGTGCCGCGCGCCGCGATCGAGGCGGGGCTCGGCGTGCTCTCGGCCTTCGGGCCGGAGCACGCGGCCCTCGTCCCCTCGACCAGCGAGGCCCGCCGACAGGTCAAGAGCGGCGGGCTCAAGGTCAACGACGCGCCGGTCACCGACGAGCGCGCGGTGATCGGCGCGGGCGACGTGACGCCGGAAGGCGTGGTGAAGCTGTCCTTCGGCCGCAAGAAGCACGTGCTGCTGCGGGTGGTGTAGACCGCTTCAAGACCTCCCCGGGACACCCCTCCCCCCGCGGGGGGAGGGTGGGACACCCGTCACGAGAGAAGCCCCGCCGCGGCGGGGGCCGGGCGGGGCTGGGAGTCGAGGTCCAGAGAGCAGGATGCTACAACCGCCCCGGGGACCGGCGCATCCTCCATTTGCGAAAAAAGGTCAGGCGTGCGGGCGGGCCCGGCGCCGGGGCGTGGCCCGGGCCGTCGCCGCGGGCGCGCAACGCTGCCAGCCCCAATGGTCGTAGGCGGTCGTGGCGCGCGCCTCGCACCAGCCCTGGCGGCGGAGGGCCGCGGCGGCGCGGTCGCGGTCCTCGCAGGCCTGGTTGGCGAGCGGCGAGGCCGGTAGGGCGCAGGCGGCGTCGGAACGCTGCCAGCGCGCGACGAGATCGTCGGCCGCGGCGGGCGCGGCGCCCGTGGCGAGCAGCGCGACGATGAGGAACGGACGCAGGGGCGACATCACGCGGGGCCTCGGTGAAACGCGGTGCGATCATCGAACGACGATCGTGACCGGGATCGGACGGATTCGCGCAGTCGCGTCAAGCAGAAACCGGCTTTCATGATGGGGCTTAATCCGTTCGGCCGAGTTATTCCCCTGGTCCGGACTGGTCCCCCATTCGCAAGCCGTGCCCGTCCGCCGCTCCCTGTGCTTCCCGCCTGCCCCCTTGCCGGGACAACCATCCCTTCGGCGGTGTTGCGGCGGATACCCTCGCCAGCGCCGCAATCCTGTGCTCAAAGAGCCCGACCTCATCCCAGACGGGCTCTCCCAGACCAATGCTGCGCCGCCTCTACGAGTGGATCCTCGCGCTCGCCGCGCGCCCCTCGGCCCCCTACGCGCTCGGCGCGGTCTCCTTCGCCGAGAGCTCGTTCTTCCCGGTCCCGCCGGACGTGATGCTGGTGCCGATGGCGGTGACCCGGCCCGAGAAGGCCTGGACCTACGCGCTGATCGCGACCCTGACCTCGGTGGCGGGCGGGATCGCCGGCTACGCCATCGGGGCGCTGCTGTATGATTCGCTCGGCGCCTGGCTGTTCCACCTCTACGGGCTCGACAAGGGCGCCGACGCCTTCCGGGAGGCCTACGCGCATTACGGCCATTGGGTGATCCTGCTCAAGGGCCTCACCCCGATCCCCTACAAGCTCGTCACCATCACGTCGGGCTTCGCCGGCTACGACCTGTTCTGGTTCATCGTGCTGTCGCTGATCACCCGCGGCGCCCGGTTCTTCATCCTGGCGGGCCTTGTCGGCCGCTACGGCGTCGGGATTCGCACCGTCCTCGACCGGCACCTGAATGCCGTGGCGGCGGTGTTCGGCGCGGTCTGCGTCCTCGGCTTCGTCGGCTTCCGCTACCTGTTCTGAGGCTATCGGCCATGGCACACGCCCTCGCCCAGCGGCTCACCGCGCCCCGGCCGGCGGCCCTGCTGGTGTTCGTCGGCGCCGCCGCCACGGTGGGCGGCGCGCTGCTCTTCCAGCACGGGCTCGGCTACGTGCCGTGCAAGCTCTGCCTGACCGAGCGCCAGCCCTACTACCTCGCCCTGCCGCTGCTCGCCGCCGCCCTGCTGCTGCCGCGCCGCCTCGCCGGCGGGCTGCTCGGGATGGTCGCGGTGATCTTCCTGGTCGGGGCCGGGCTCGGCGCCTACCATGCCGGGGCCGAGTGGAGCTTCTGGCCCGGCCCGAGCGATTGCGGCGGCGGGGCCGGTCCGGCCCCGGCCGGCGTCAACGATTTCCTCAAATCCCTCGAAGCCACCCGGCCGGTCGATTGCACGGCCGCCGCCTGGCGCTTCCTCGGAATCTCCCTCGCCGGCTACAACGCGCTGATCGCGCTCGCTCTCGCGGCCCTCGCCGGGACCGCCGCGTGGCGGGCCCTGCGCGGTCGCTGAAGAGCCGCTGCCGAAATCCGGTCGATCGCTTCGCGATCCGGAGGTCAGCGCTTCGGCTTCATCACCGTCGGCTCGGCAAGGAGCGCCGCCAGGCGCTCGGAATCGAGGGCCGGCTCGGGCTTCGGCTTCTTCGCCTCCTTCTTCGGCTCCGGCTTGGGATCGACCTTCGCCAGCCGGGCGACCTTGGCCGCCGGTGGCGCCGGCACGATCGAGCCGGTGACGACCGGCTCGTCGAGGGGGACCGGGGGCTTCGCGACGGCGACGAGCTGCGGCTGGGGCGGGTCGCGGTCGAGCTGCGCCGAGCAGACGGCGCAGATCGTGGCGAAGCCCAGGCCCGCGATCGCCGCGAGGGTGAGGTTGGTACGCAGGGACACGGTCGGGTACTCAGGAACGGTTGACCATGGCCGAGACTAGGCGCTGACACCTAAGAAAGAGTCTCACCTGGTTTTCCACAGTCCCGTTCAGGATCTGCACACCATGGCGGCGGGTGAGGCGAACTGTTCAGGTTCTGACGCATTCCTCCCGGCACGCGGGAGCCAGACGATGTTCTTTACCCTGACGGCCGCGATCGGCGGCAGCCTGACGGCGGGGGTCTTCCTGATCGACGATGGTGCGGCGGCGGCCGTGCTGGCTGCGCTGACGGTCGGCCTGGCGAGCGCGGCGCTCGCCGCCTCCCTGGTCGTCCGGCTGGATCGTCGCGTGCGGATGCGCCGCCTGGATGCCGGCCCGGAGCGCGCGGCCGACGACGTTCCGCGCCTGGCGCGCCGGCGCCTCGCCGGATCGTACCCGCCGTACCATCCCCGGCCGGGGGCCGCACGGTTCGCCTCGGTCCTGTGATCGGTCCGGAACCGGGCCAATGCCTCCCGGTTGACGCTCGCACGATCCCGGAGGGCGAGCGATTCCAGCGCGACAGACCGGCATCGCCGCGCCCTCCCCCCCCGGTCGCGCGCGGGCTGAGGCCCGCCCTCGCCACCCTGGTCCTCGTGACCCTGGTCCTCGTCGCCGGGGCCGGGGCGGCCCAGGCCGCCGGGATCGGCGCGGCCGGCGGTCCGTCGGAGGTCGTGCTCCTCGTCCAGATCGTGCTGCTCCTCGCCGTCGGGCGCCTGCTCGGCGAGGCGATGCTGCGGATCGGCCAGCCCGCCGTCATGGGCCAGCTCATGGCCGGCATCCTGCTGGGTCCGTCCTGTCTCGGAGCTCTCTGGCCGGAGGCCCAGCACTGGCTGTTCCCGCCCGGCCGCGACCAGCGGGCCCTCCTCGACGGCATCGCCCAGCTCGGCATCCTGCTGCTTCTGCTGATGACCGGCATGGAGACCGACCTTGCCCTGGTGCGCAAGGTCCGGCGCGCGGCGCTCAGCGTCTCGGCCGCCGGCGTCGCCGTGCCCTTCGCCTGCGGCGTCCTCCTCGGATGGGTCCTGCCCGAGGCGATGCTGCCGCATCCGGAGCTGCGGCTCGTCACCGCCCTCTTCCTCGGCACCGCGCTGGCGATCTCCTCGGTCAAGATCGTCGCGATGGTAGTGCGCGAGATGGACTTCCTGCGCCGCAACGTCGGCCAGGTGATCGTCGCCTCGGCGATCATCGACGACACGATCGGCTGGGTGATCATCGCGGTCATCGTCAGCCTGGCGCAGGCCGGCACCGTCGACCTGTGGGCGGTCGGCCGCAGCCTCGCCGGCACCCTGGTGTTCCTGGGCCTCGCCCTCACGCTCGGGCGCCGCCTCGTCTTCCGGCTGATCCGCTGGGCCAACGATTCCCTGCGCAGCGAGGCCGCGGTGATCACCGCGATCCTGGTGCTGATGGGGGTGCTGGCGCTGGTCACGCAGGGGATCGGCGTGCAAACGGTGCTGGGCGCCTTCGTGGCCGGCCTGCTCGTCGGACAGTCGCCAATCCTGACCCGGCGGATCGACGAGCAGCTGCGCGGCGTCGTCACCGCGCTGTTCGCGCCGATCTTCTTCGGGCTGGCGGGCCTGAGCGCCGACCTCACCATCCTGCGCGATCCGCGCCTCCTGCTCCTGACCCTCGGGCTCATCGCCATCGCGAGCCTCGGCAAGTTCGCCGGCGCCTTCGCGGGGGGCCGGCTCGGCGGATTGCGGATCCCCGAATCCCTGGCGCTCGCCTGCGGCATGAACGCCCGCGGTTCGACCGAGGTGATCGTCGCCTCGATCGGCCTCGGCATCGGGGCGCTGAGCCAGGACCTGTTCACGATGATCGTCGCGATGGCGCTGATCACCACCCTGGCGATGCCGCCGACCCTGCGCTGGGCCCTCCGCCGCCTGCCGCTCACCGGCGAGGAGACGGCGCGGCTGGAGCGCGAGGCGGTGGAGACGCGCGGCTTCGTCCCGCATCTCGAGCGCCTGCTGGTCGCCGCCGATGACGGGCCGAAAGGGCGCTTCGCCGCCCGGATCGCCGGGCTCGTCGCCGGCTCGCGCGGGATGCCGGTGACGGTGGTGCGCCCGGGCGAACCGACGGAGGACCCGGTCCTGACCGGCGCGGTGGCGCGGGCGGCCGAGGGCGCCCGCGCCGAGGAGACCGGCGCGGTCGAGGTCACCGAACGCGCCCGGCCCGAGCCGGCGGCCGAGGTCGTGGGCGAAGAGGCCGCCAAGGGTTACGACCTCCTGATCGTCGGCATCGATCCGACGGTGTCGCCGGAGGGAGGCCTCGCGGATACGGTCGCCGGGGCGGCGGAGCGGTTCGACGGACCCCTCGCCGTCGCGGCGGCCCGGGGCGCGCACCGCGCCGACCCGGAGCACGCCGCCCTGGCGGTGCTGGCGGTGATCGACGGCACGCAGGCCGCCCGCCGGGGCGCCGAGATCGCCGTCACCCTGGCGCGGGGCGCGGGCGGGACGCTGACGGTGTTATTCCTGTCCGAGGGGCCAGGCCGCCTCGCCGGCCTGCGTCAGGCCGATGCGGCGGCCCTGCGCGAGGTGCTCGATCTCGCCGAGCGGGCCGGCTTGCGGGTGCGGACGGAGCTGAGGGCCACCCGGGCACCGGAGCACGCGATCCTGCGCCAGGCCAGGGCCGGCGATCACGACCTGATCGTGATGGGCGTCACCCGTCGCGCCGGCGAGGCGGCGGCGTTCGGGCCGGTGGCGGAGGCGGTGCTGGAGGCGTCGGACCGGTCGGTGCTGCTGCTGGCAAGTTGACGATCCCCGTCGACCGTGTCGCTCGCACCATGCACGGGGCTCGTTTGCGGCCTCGCCGCACGGCGATGGAAGGACCGGGGGGCGTCCGCCGCGGAGCGTCGTCCTCCGCCGATCCATCTTCGGCGCCGGGATCGTCGCGACGCGGCCGCGTTCAGTTCCGGTCGTCCGGCAGGGACGGCAGCGGCTGCACCGCGATGCCCTCGTCCAGCAGCGAGCGCGCCTCGGTGAGGCTCGCCTCGCCGTAGATCGCCCGCTGCTCGGTCTCGCCGTAATGCATCCGCCGGGCTTCGGCGGCGAAATCCT
Organism: Methylobacterium terricola; assembly: GCF_006151805.1. GTDB lineage: Bacteria > Pseudomonadota > Alphaproteobacteria > Rhizobiales > Beijerinckiaceae > Methylobacterium > Methylobacterium terricola. Next base: position 144,606 of record NZ_VDDA01000004.1, read on the forward strand.
GGCCGACATGGTCGGCGGTGCGGGCGACGTGCTCGTGCAGGGCGCGGATCATCGCGCGGAGCTGCCGCTCGGGCTCGGCGACCAGGCTGAGCGGGCCGTCCGCGGCGAGAGCCGGTGCGCTGGGCGCCGGAAGTGCGGGCGCCTCGGCCGCGGCCGGCAGCGACGCGGCGCGGCCGAGCGACGGCGCCATGATCTGCTTGGCGACTTTCGGGCTGTCGCAGAACGGGCAGGTCACGAGGCCGGCCCGCGCCTGCTCGTCGTAGGACGCGCTCGACGGGAACCAGCTCTCGAAGCTGTGGCCGGAATCGCAGGACAGGGCGTAGCGGATCATGATCGGGATATCGGTGGGCGGGCGCGCGGCTGCGAGTCGGTGCGACGCTTCGGCCGCTCCCTGTGGCCGAAAACCGGACCGCTGGGAAGCGGTCTAGGGCCGGGCCGCCTCGACCACCACCGGCCGGGCGTGGCGCAGGGCCGGGATGCGGGCGCGGGCATCGGCGACCAGCGCCATGTCGATCTCGGCCAGGATCACCCCGGGCGCGTTGCCCTCGGCCTCGGCCAGCACCCGGCCCCAGGGATCGACGATGAGGGAGTGGCCGTAGGTCTCGCGCCCGTCCTCGTGCCGGCCCCCTTGCGCCGCCGAGATCATGAACGAGCCGGTCTCGATCGCCCGGGCGCGCTGCAGCACGTGCCAATGCGCCTCGCCGGTGTGGCGGGTGAACGCGGCGGGCGCCGACAGGATCTCGGCCCCGGCCTCGGCCAGTGCCCGGTAGAGCGCGGGAAAGCGCACGTCGTAGCAGATCGCGATCCCGAGCCGGCCCCAGGGCAGATCGGTCACCACCGCCCGGGCGCCGCCGGTATAGGTGGCCGATTCGCGGTAGCTCTCGCCGTTCGGCAGATCGACATCGTAGAGGTGGAGCTTGTCGTACGAGGCGGCGATCGCGCCCTCGCGGTCGATCACGAAGGCGCGGTTGGCGAGCTTGTCGCCGTTCTTCACGGCGAGCGAGCCGACATGGACCACCACCCCGCGCTCGCGGGCGACGTCGCGGAGCGCACCGAGGGTCGAATCGTGCTCAGGGGAGCGGATCTTCTGGAACAGGCTCGCCCGGTCGCGCTCGAGGAGCGAGGTCATCTCGGGCGTCTGCACGTAGTGCGCGCCGCGTTCCGCCGCCTCGCGGATGCCCGCCACCGCGGCGTCGCGGTTCTGCGCGGGGTCGCGGCCGGAGCGCATCTGCACGCAGGCGGCGACGAAGCGGGGAGCGGTCATGGGCTGCAACTCCGGAGGGTCCCGGAATCATACGCCCGAACGGCGACGCCTCGCCAGGGGGGGAGGCCCCTTTCTGGCTCAGCCGGCGAGCAGCGGGTCGAGCCGGCCCGAGCGGTCGAGGGCGTAGAGGTCGTCGCAGCCGCCGACATGCGTCTCGCCGACGAAGATCTGCGGCACGCTGGTGCGGCCGCCGGCCTTCTCGGTCATCTCGCGCCGGGCGCCCGCCTTGGCCTCGACGTCGATCTCGGTGAAGGCGGCCCCCTTCTCCTGCAGCAGCGACTTCGCCGCCGAGCAGTAGGGGCACCAGCTGGTGGTGTAGATCGTGACCGGCTGCATCCGTCGGCTCGCGCAAGGCTTTGGGAGGACCCGATATAGGCGCCCGGGACGCGTGCCGCCAGCGGGGTCTTACGCCGCCATCAGCTTCTCGACTTCCGTCACCAGCTCGCGCAGGTGGAACGGCTTCGACAGGACCTTGGCGTCCTTCGGAGCCTTGGAGTCGGGGTTGAGCGCCACCGCGGCGAAGCCGGTGATGAACATCACCTTGATGTCGGGGTCGAGCTCGGTGGCGCGGCGCGCCAGCTCGATGCCGTCCATCTCGGGCATCACGATGTCGGTGAGCAGGAGCTCGAACGGCTCCTCGCGCAGGCGGTTATAGGCCGAGAGCCCGTTGTCGAACGAGGCCACGTCGTAGCCCGCGTTCTGGAGCGCCTTGGCGAGGAAGCGACGCATGTCGTTGTCGTCTTCCGCGAGGAGGATCTTCATGAACGAAAGTCCCGGATACCGATTCGGAGCGTTCATTCCATAAAGCGGCCGCTTGGTAAACAGAGTGTTGACGCCGACCCCGCCGGCCGGGTTGCCCCCTGCGGGATTCGCCGAGGCCTGACCCCGTCGCGGCAGTGGACACGCCCGTGCCGGGACGCCAGATTAGCCGGATGACGGCGCGATCACGTCCCTCTCCCGGCCTCCTCGGCCCCGGCCCCCTCCCCCGGGCGGCCGGATGAGCCGAGTTTCTCCCGCCAGCCTGTTCACGCCGCCCTTCCGGGTGGACGAGCCGGAGCGGCAGACCCTGCCGTTCGTCTACAACACCGGGCATTCGGGAGCCGTCTACCCGGCCTCGTTCGTCGCCGCCTCGCGGCTCGACGCGGTGGCCCTTCGCCGCTCGGAGGACGCCTTCGTCGACCGGCTCTACGCCCCGGTCGTCGGCCTCGGCGCGCCCCTGATGCAGGCCGCCTTCCCGCGGGCCTATCTCGACGTGAACCGCGAGCCCTACGAGCTCGACCCGCGGATGTTCGACGGGCGGCTGCCGCCCTTCGTCAACGTGCGCTCGATGCGGGTGGCGGGCGGTCTCGGCACGGTGCCGCGGGTGGTGGCGGACGGCCAGGAGATCTATCGCAGCCGCCTGCCGGCCGAGGAGGCGCTGGCGCGGATCGAGGAGCTGTACAAGCCCTATCACCGCACCCTGAAGGAGCTGGTGGCCCGCACCGCCCGGACCTTCGGCCACGCGGTCCTGATCGATTGCCACTCGATGCCCTCGACCAGCCTCGCCCGCGACGAGGGGCCGGCCGTGGACGTGGTGCTCGGCGACCGGTTCGGCACCGCCTGCGCGCCGGACCTGATCGACTGCGCCGAGGCTGCGTTCCGGGGCCACGGACTCCGGGTGGTGCGCAACAAGCCCTATGCCGGCGGCTTCATCACCGAGCATTACGGCGAGCCGGCGCTCGGCCGCCACGCCCTTCAGATCGAGGTCAACCGCGCCCTCTACATGGACGAGCGCAAGCTCCTTCCCCGCCCCGGCTTCGAGGACCTGTCGCGGACCCTGACGGCGGTGGCCGAGACCCTCGGCCATGCCGCCCTCGACCTCGGCCCCCGGCGCATCGCCGCCGAGTAGATCCCGCGCCTTGCGACGAACGCCGGGCTGGCACGCCCGGCCCGATCGGCTAAGCAGGGCGGCGACCCGGCCCCGCGGTTCCTCGCGCGAGAACCGTCCGGAGGCCCGTCAAAGCGCCAGGGAACCCCGCGATGATCGACCTCCGCCTCCGCCGCAGCGTGCTCTACATGCCGGGCTCGAACCAGCGTGCCCTGGAGAAGGCGCGGACGCTGGCGGCCGACGCGTTGATCCTCGACCTCGAGGACGCGGTCGCGCCGGACGCCAAGGAGGTGGCGCGCGAGCAGGTCTGCGCCACGGTGCGCCAGGGTGGCTACGGCGACCGCGAGCTGATCATCCGGGTGAACGCGCCCCAGACCCCGTGGGGCGAGGCGGACCTGCGCGCCGCGATCGAGGCGCGGCCCGACGCGATCCTGATGCCGAAAGTGTCGTCGCCGGCGGTGCTCGAGAACATCGCCGACCGGCTGGAAGCCCTCGACGCGCCGGCCGGCATCAAGATCTGGGCGATGATCGAGACCCCGGCCTCGATCCTCAACATCCAGGCGATCGCCGCGGCGCGGCGCAACCCGGGCACCCGGCTCACCTGCTTCGTGCTCGGCACCAACGACCTCGCCAAGGACACCTGGACGCAGATCGTCCCCGGCCGCGCCCCGATGATGCCGTGGCTGATGACCGCGCTCGCCGGTGCCCGGGCCGAGGGCCTGACCATCCTGGACGGCGTCTACAACAACTTCTCCGATCTCGATGGCTGCCGCGAGGAATGCGAGCAGGCCCGGGTGCTCGGCTTCGACGGCAAGACGCTGATCCACCCGAGTCAGGTCGCGCTGGCCAACACCGCCTTCGCGCCGACCGAGGCCGAGGTCGCGGTCGCCCGCAGCGTGATCGAGGCCTTCGAGCGGCCCGAGAACGCCAAGCGCGGCGCGATCCAGATCAACGGCCGCATGTTCGAGCGCCAGCACATCCCGATGGCCCGCCGCTCCGTCGCCTGGGCCGAGGCGATCGCCGCCAAGGGCCAGTGACCAAGGGCCAGTGACCAAGGGCCGGTGACGCGAAGGGCCGGTGACCAAGAGTCAGTGCTGCAGAAGGCGGCGTGCGGCGCTGACGGGATGTCGCGGGCATTGCGAATCATCCGGGCTTGACCCCCGGATGGTTGCGTCGCACAAATCGTTTAGAAATAATTAACGCGCGATGTCCGGCAGTGCTTCCGGATCCGTGCCGGTCATCGGTCCTGTCGCGACCGGGCCCGGACTTGGCGCAGCCGCGCGTCCTCGACTTGGCGTCCCCCCGCTTCTCGGCGCCGCTCCCTCGATCGACCCGCGATGGAGATTTCTCATGCGCTGCGAGCCTCCCGCCTTCGAGACGATCTTCCGCATCCCGGGCGGGCACCGGCTGGAGAGTGACGGAATGCTCGGCCGCGGCGGCCGGGTGTTCGGCCTCTGCTGGTTCCACCGGGAATACGACCGGCGCGACCGCCTGGTCGCCCGCTACGAGACTTACGACGAGGTCGGCGCCGATGGTGCGCCGCGCTGCGGCTGGCGCCGCTACGACGAGGCGGGCCGCCTCACCCTCGGCCACGAGGTCGCGATGCGCTGGGCCGCCCTGGTCGAGAACCTGTCGCGCCACGAGGCCGAGACGGCGTTGCAGCACCCGCGGGCGCATGAGGCCGAGCGAGACTGCGTGCCGGCGTGAATGCGCGCGGGCCGCGACGAGGCTCGCCCCCTCATGGTCCGCCCGGGTTCTCGCCTTCGGCGAGCCCCGGGATGATCACGCGTCGATGCCTTCCTGCGGGGTGATACCGCCGCGTCGTCGAACGGATCGGTTCGACGGCGCAAGGCAAGCCCGAACGGGCGTCGGCGCTGATGCGCCGGCCGCCTTCGCATCGCCGTGTCGATGCCAAGGCGCGAAGGTATGAGACGTCACCGCGCCGGCTTCTTGGCCGGCTCCGCCGGTGCCGCCGCCGGCGTGATGCTGCCGGTCTGGGTCACCTTCTCCTTCGCCGCTTCCAGGCGCTTGGTCAGCGAGGCGAGGTCGCGCTGCGTGGTGGCGAGTTGCGCCTTGGCCTTGTCGCGAGCCGCACCCAGTTGGACGATCTCGTCCCGGGCCGCGGCGATCTTCGCCTGGCGGTCGCGCAGCTCGGCCTCGACGTCCTGGAACTGCTTGACGCGCGCGGCGAGCGTGTCGCGCTGGCCCTCGGTCTCCGCCAGCTGGGTCCGCAGCGCGGCCTTGCCCGACGAGGAGACGGCGTAGGCGCCCCAGCCCGACAGGGTGCCGAGGCCGAGGATCCCGACCGCGAGAAGGGCGGGGTTGGGGCGGAACCGAAGGGTACGCATCGGCAGTCCTCGTCAGGTACGCGGGTGGCCGCCGCGGGACGGCCGAGGATGTCCCGAGCCCGGGAACACGACTGCCTGCGAGTATGGCGAGTCTTCGTTAACGCCCTGTTGTCGTGCTCGACCTTCAGAAACCTTAACGAATGGTAAGCGGCCGGGTCGTACAATGCAGGATTGCGGAGTCCGGCTCTTAACCTCCGGTTGTTAGTCCTTGCTTGTGAGAGCAAGGCGATCGGCGACAGGAGGCCGTCCTGCCATGAAGCGGCTGTTCGTGCGTTTCCGGCGTGACCGCGGCGGCAGCGTCGCGGTGATCATGGCGCTGGCGATGATCCCGGTGACCTTCCTGGTCGGAGCCGGCGTCGACTATGCCCGCGGCGCCGGGATCCGGGCGAAGCTCCAGACCGCCACCGACGCCGCGGTGCTGGCGGTGATCCGCGAGGCGCCGACCCTGCGCAGCGACGCCGATTTCCAGGCCCGGGCCCGGGCCTATTTCGACGCCAGCTTCCCGGCCCAGACCGGCGTGACGGTGACGAGCTTCACGCCGGTCCGCTCCGGCACCCAGGTCACGGTCAGCGCCACCGCGCAGGTCGACATGACCCTCGGGCGCCTGATGCATCCCGGCCCGCTCGAGGTCACCGGCACGTCGCAGGCGATGTCCGGCGGCAAGGCGGTCGAGATCGCGCTGGTGCTCGACAATACCGGCTCGATGAACGATGCCGGCAAGCTCCCGGCGCTCAAGCAGGCGGCGAAGGACTTCCTGACCTATCTCGACAAGGTCGTGGTCAGCCGGTCCGACGCCAAGGTCGCCCTGGTGCCGTTTGCGACCCAGGTGAATCTCGGCACGAGCGTGACCAGCGCGGGCTGGCTCAGCTACACCAAGACCGGCACCACCAGCGCGACGAGCTGGCAGGGCTGCATCACCGACCGCGACCAGCCCTACGACGTCCAGGTGCCGAACGTCGAGCCGAGCGGCGCCGATGCCTACCCGGCGACCACCTGCGCCACGACGTCGAACGGCAGGCCGACGCTCGCGCCGATCCGCCCGCTCAGCACCGATTACGGCATGCTCGCCACCGCCATCGACAGCATGAGCGCGGGCGGCAACACCAACGTCACCATCGGGGTGGCCTGGGGCCTGGAGGCGCTGACGCCCTACGGACCCCTCGCCACCGCCACGAGCCTCGCCAACGGCCGGGTCAGCAAGATCATGATCGTGCTGACCGACGGTCAGAACACCCAGAACCGCTGGAAGATCGCCTGCTCCGGCAACTGGCTCGCCGATCTTCTCTCGGGCTGCGTCGATGACAGCGTCATCGATGCCCGAACGGTCTCGGCCTGCAACGCCGCCAAGGCCGCCGGCATCACCATCTACACGGTGCGGGTGATCGACGGAAATACCGACATGCTGAAGTCCTGCGCGACGAAGGACGGCTTCTTCTACAATGTCATCACGGCGGATGACCTGAAGCCGGCGTTCCAGAGCATCGGCAGCTCGATCGCCCAGTTCCGCCTCACCCAGTAGCGACGCCGGCCCGGGCGGCCGGGGCCCGACCCGTTGACTCGCGCGTTGCATTGCAGCATCGTGATTGCTGCGTCGCACAAAACCTCAGGGCGGCGCGCGTCGCGACTGCCAGAGGGAACGACCCATGACCACCACCCAGAAGCCGTTCGAGATCCCCACCGAGATGCGCGATTTCGCCGAGAAGGGCGTCCAGAACGCCCGCACGGCGTTCGGCACCTTCCTGGGCACCGCCCGCAAGCTGGCCGAGACCGTGCAGACCTCGACCCAGACCTCGCAGACCGGCATGGGCACGGCCGTGGCCCGCGGCTTCGACTACACCGAGCAGCATGCCGCCGCGACCTTCGACCTCGCCGAGAAGCTGGTGCGCACCACCGACGTCAAGCAGGCGCTGGAGCTCCAGAGCGAGTACATGCGCAACCAGATGAGCGCGCTGCAGAGCCAGGCGAAGGAGTTCGCCACCCTGTCCGAGTCGATCAAGGCCGACCTGAACAAGGCTCAGGCCAAGGTCTGAACCAAGGCCCGAGCCCGGGTCCTTGCTTGGGTTCGTACTCCGGGTTCGTACTTTGGGCTCGTCATTGGGCCGGCAGTTGGGCCCGAGGGCCCTGCGCCGGTCGGGGATGAGGCCGCCTGAGGCTCATCCCGCACCCTGACGATCACGGCCGGTCCGGCGGGGCGGAGGCCTAAGCCGCCGGTCGTCGATGCCCGGACCGCCGGCCCGAGGCGCCGTCGCCGGGCAAGGCTGTGCGGCTCGGGCTGGGCCTCCGAACCGTCGCACGGGATCGGTGGCGCGCAACGACGCGCCGCGTCCGACCGCACGGCCATCGTCCACGTCACGCCGCGGGTGCCCCGGACGAGCCTGCCGGCACTCCGGCCCCGCGCGCTCGCCCCCGCATCGGGTGGGGGCGGCCGCCCCCGGGTGACGCGCCAGGGACGCGACGCCCGCCACTCCGAGGAGGCCGAGCCATGACCACGCGTCGCACCGACAAGACCCGCAAGCCGCCCCGCCGCCCCGCCGCCCGCCCGGCGGCCCGGACGGTGGACAGCACCCGGTCTGGCACGATCGCAGCCGGCCAGACACTGCCCGATGCCGCCGCCGCCGGGACCGCGGCCACGTCGGAGTTGGTCGAGACCGGGCTGTCGGAGACCATTCCCGGCACCGAGGCCGTGTCGGAGCAGGCGCCGGCCGATGCGCCGGTGGCAACCGCCGCGGAGCCTTTCGGGAGCGAGCCCGCCGTGGAAGCGCCCGATCCGGAGACTGCTCAGGACGTGCAGGGCGTCCAGGAGGATCGGGTTCCGACGAGCGAGGCGGCACCGGAGCACGAGCTTGCCGCCCCGGACGCCGCCGTTCAGGAAGCCGCCGATCAGGAGCCGGTCGCTCGAGCGGCCGCCGACATGCCCGTCCTGGCACCCGACGAAGCGGTCATCGCCGAATCGGCGTCCGACGAGCCGGCTTCCGAAGCGACCGCGCCGGCCGCCGTCGCGGCCTCCGACGACCGGGCTCCCGCACCGCAGGCGGAAGCCACGCCCGAGCAGCCCGCGGCGCCGGACCGCGACGAGATCCCCCTTGCGGCGATGCAGGGTCTCATCGAGATCAACGGCCGGCTGGTCGCCTTCATGCAGGGTGAGGGCCAGGCCGCCGTGGCGTTCTGGAAGGCGGCCATGACCGTCCGCTCTCCGGGCGACCTCGTCCAGCTCCAGGCGGCCGAGATGAGCCGCGCGCTCGACGCGGCGCTCGCCTGCTGGGCCGACCTCTCCCGCCGAATGGGCCGGTTCGCGGCCTTCGCGCCGCCCCGGGCCCGCGCCGCCTGACGGTGCTCCCGTCGGCATCCGCACGGGTGCCGGCGGCACGCGAGGCCGGGCCCGTGAGGGGCCGGCCGACAATGGCCCCGGGGCGTCCCGCTCCGGTCCGCCGATCGCCCCTAGCTCAAGGAGACCGGGATGTTGGATGCGTGGTACGCGACGGCGATGCTCGCGATGGAATCCCAGAAGGTCATCGAGCTGCGGATGGTCAAGCTCGCCTGGGGCGGCCTCGCCGGCCAGGTCGAGGCGCAGCGGATGGTGAGCGAGAAGATCGGCGCCGCTCTCGAGGCGACCGGCACGCTCCTCAGCGGCGGCACGCCGGGGGCGGTGATCGACCGCTACCGCCAGCATGTCCGCAACAACGTCGAGCGCCTCTCCGCGCCGACTAATTGATTGCGCAGAAGCCGGCGCCGGACCCGATCACCCGGCCGGTGCACCAAGGCCGGGCCGGTGCCGGTGCGGGAGCCGGCGCCGCCTCGGTCCGCACGGCCGGCGCTGCGGGGAGCGGCGCGGTGGCTCCGGTCGTCATCGGCTCCGGCCCGCCGGCCGCCGCCGTGCGGATCCGCGGCGAGTCCGGGGTCCGGGCCGCCGGCGCTGCGGCATGGCTGCGGCTGACGAAAGAGAAGCCGCCGCCGCGCCGTCCGCGCGCTTCCGCCGGGGCCGCGGCCGCGACCATCCCGAGGCCGACCAGCCCGAGCACCAGACCTGTACGCATCGCCTTCACCCCCGCGCCACTGGACGAGAGGGATGATCGCCGGTGGATCTTAATCCGCCGCCCCATGCGATCGCTCGCATTCGACGGATCGGCGCGACGGCCTCAGGTCTTGCGCAGCCACAGGCTGGTCTCGAATGCGCCGGGCGGCAGGGGCAGGCGCGCCAGCACGCCGTCGAGCGGCCGGGCGGCGAGAGTGCGGCTGGCGAAGAGCGGGGCCCAGGCTCCGCCCTGCAGCAGAGCGCCGACCACCAACTGCTCGTTGTAGCCGCGCCAGGCCCAGGATTCCGGGTAGGGCTCGGGCAGGAAGACGTCGTGGATGTGCACGATCACGCCCGGTCTCACGCGCGGCAGCACGTCGAGGACGAGCCGGTCGACGTCGGTGCCCGGCATCGCGACATGGCTCGAATCGATGAACAGGATGTCGCCGGGCGCGAGCGCGGCCGCGGCGTCCGCGTCCTGCGGCCCGAACAGCCGCGCCTCGTGCTGCACGGGAAGGCCGGTCAGCGGCGCGCGGGGCGCCGGATCGATGCAGGTGATGCGGGTCGGCAAGCCGCCGTCGTGCACGGCCTGCGCCAGGAAGCGGGTCGAGTGGCCCGAGCCGATCTCGATGATGCGGGCGGGCCGCTCGCGCCGCACCAGGGCGTAGGCGGCGGCCGCGTCGAGGCGCGGGAACCAGTCCTGGGTGAAGCGTGCCGGCCGTGCGCCGATCAGGCCGGGGCCGCCGGCGGCGATGCGGTCGAGATCGGCGGCATGGGCTTCGATGGCGTCCAGCACGGCCCGGAACGCTGGCTCGGCCCGCATGAAGATCGGGCGGAGGGCCGGGTAGCCCTCCGCCCGCGCCGCACCGGCATGCCGGTACGGGATCAGGAAGCCGCCGGGCCGGAAACCGAGCAGGGTGCGGAGACCGAGCCCGGCGCGGCGCAGGCGGGCCCGGGTCATACCGCCTTGCGCACCGTGGCGTCGCGGAGGTCCGGAGTGATGCCAGGGCCGTCGACCGGCGGCGGCGGCACGGTCGCGGGCGACTGCGCCTTGTTGCGCAGGGCGTCGGCCAGGCGGCCGCGCTCGAACAGCAGCACCACGCCGATCGCCAGGGCGAAGGGGACCAGCAGGTAGAACAGGCGGAAGATCAGCACCGCGGCGAGCACGTCGGTCTTCGGCAGGTCCGGCATCGCCGTGATGAAGACGAGCTCGAACACCCCGATCCCGCCCGGGGCGTTGGAGACCAAAGCCACCGAGAACGAGGCCAGGAACACCGCCAGCACGACGAGGAAGCCCGGATTCCCGGCCTCCGGCAGGGCGAAGTAGATGATGCCGGCGGCACCCAGCAGCTCGAGCGGGGCGGCGACCAGCTGGCGGCCCATGATGTTGGGGCGCGGATACTCGATCTTGAACGAGCGGATGTGCAGCGGCCGGAAATGCAGGATCGAGCCGACGACGTAGAGCGCGACGAAGCCGAGCAGGCCGAAGCCGACGAGGCGCGCGGTGGTCGGGCTCGCCAGCACCGGCGGCAGCAGGCTCGCCACGCGCTGCAGCAGTTCGGGCTCGAGCACCAGGACGAGGCCGCCGAGGAACGCGGTGCCGAGGCCGAAGGTGAAGGAGCAGAGCGCCACCAGCACCGCCACCTGCGCGGTGGTGAGGCCCTTCGAAGTGTAGGCGCGGTAGCGTACGACGGCGCCGGAGAACACCGAGGCGCCGATGTTGTGTGACAACGCGTAGGTGGTGAACGAACACACCGAGACGAAGAGCCATGAGATGCCCTTCACGCCGAGATGCAGCAGCGCGATCCGGTCGTACCAGGCCAGTGCGCCGTAGGCGACCAGCGTCGACAGGATGGCCAAGGCGTAGCGGTGCGGCGGGATCGCCGCCAGGCTCGCCTTTACGTCGGCGAAGGAGAGGCCCTTGAGCAGGTGCCACAGCAGATAGACCGAGACCACGACGGCCCCGAGGCCGATGACCGGCCAGATGAAATCTTTGATCTTCTTCATCGCGGTCCCGTCGCGTCCCCTGTCTCTCGCGCGCGCTTCTGCCCGACCCTGCGGGCGACCGCAAGGACGGACCCGCGCCGGCGGGGCCTTCGTGTCATGGGATCGTGACGGTTTCGTGCCGGCGCTGCGGCGGAGGCCGGCTCAGGCCCCGCGCCGGTCGAGCCAGTCGAGCAGCAGGCGGGCGACGCCCTCGGAGCCGAGATCGAGCTGAAGGAAGTGGGCGATGCCCGGCACGGTGCGGTGCTCGGCACCATGATAGAGCGCGGTGCGCCACGTCGTCGCCGGCCAGATCATGCGGTCGTCGGCGCCGCCGAGCACCAGGGTCGGCACGCCGGCGAAGGCCGCCGACAGCGGCAGGGCCGGCCAATGCGCCTCGGCGAGCGCCACCGGGCTCTCGGCCGACATCCGGGCGGCGTAGCCCTGCGCTCGCTCCAGCGGCAGGCCTTCCGAGAACAGCCAGTGCCGGGCGAGCGCCACCGCCGGCTCGCGGCCCGGCAGCAGCGACCCGGCCAGGGCCTCGACCCAGAACCCGGCATCGGTCATCGCGATGCGCGGGCCGACCACGCCGAGGCCCTCGGGCGGCAGGGAGGCCATCAGGACGAGGCCGCGCAGGGGCACCCGGCCGAGCAGGCGCTGCGCCAGCAATCCGCCGAGCGAGTGCCCGACCAGGACCGGCGGCTCGCCCCACTGCGCCAGGGCCAGGCTCACATCGGCGAGGTAATCGGCGAGCGAAGCGGCGCGCAGGTCGCGCCCGCCCCCGCTGCGGCCGTGGCCGCGCAGGCTCACCGCCGCCGCACGGCGTCCGCGCCGGGCGAGGTGGGGGAGAAAGATCTCCTCGAACATCCAGGCGCCCCCGAAGGCGCCGTGCACGAACAGGAGCGGCGCCCCGCGGGGCTCGCCGGCCGGCTCCGCCTCGATCCATTCGAGGGCGGGACCGTCGCGGCGCTCGATCATGCGACGCGTCACCTGAGCGCGGGGCTCGGTGACGATCGTGAAGCGGCGCCGGTCCCGCGCGGATGCGTCGTGCATGGTGGTGCCTCTCAACCGTCCGACGGGCGGCCCGGCTCGTATCTAACGGCCACGCCCCGTCCGCCAATCGTCCGAACGGCGGAGGCCCTTCCGCGGCAGTGTCGCACGGGAAAGCTTGACAGGGGGGAAACGGGACGGCCCCCTCGCGCCGCAGCTGTGCCGAGAGGAGACGAAGCCGCCGTGAGCGATCACCCGACCGACGAGCCGCGCCTGCGCCTCGACGGCTACACCCCGGTCCCGCCGAGCCACGTCGCCGCCGTGGTGACCTACCTGGAGATGCGGGAGCCCCCTCCCCCGCGGAGGCATGAGCCGCTGCCGCTCGCATCCCTCGGCGCGGACATCGCCCGCTACCGGGCGCTCTACGCCGCCATCGGGAATCCGTGGCTGTGGTTCGGCCGCGCGCGGATGACCGACGATGCGCTCCTGACCATCTTGAGCGATCCGGACGTCGAGGCCCTCGCCCTGACCGAGGACGGGCGCGACATCGGGCTCCTGGAGCTCGACTGGCGGCAGCCCGGCGAGGCGAACCTCGCCTATTTCGGCCTGGTGCCGGAGGCTGTCGGCCAGGGGCGCGGGCGGCGTCTGATGGACGAGGCCCTGCGCCGCGCCTTCGCGCGACCCATCGAGCGGTTCTGGGTGCATACCTGCACCCTCGACCATCCCGGCGCGGTGGAGTTCTACCGGCGCTCGGGCTTCCGCGCTTACGCCCGGGCGATCGAGGTCGCGCCGGACCCGCGGCTCGCCGGCGACCTGCCCCGCGACGCGGCCGGGCAGATCCCGCTCCTTGGGGAATGATCGATCAGGCCCGGGCGCGGCCGAGGCCGATGGCGTCCATGCTGGCCTGATCGCGGGCATTCTCGGCGGCGCGCTCGCTGGTGCGCTCGCGGTCGTCGAGGATCTCGACCTTCTTGAGTTCCTCAAACGCCTCGGCGAGGGCCGCCTTGGCGGCGGCGAGCTGGACGTCGAGGTCCTCGGCCGAGCGGCGGATGTTGTCGCGGCGCTGCGCGGCGGCGCGGGCATAGGTCGGGTAGGCGAAGTGAGCCGGATCGGAGATCCCGGCCCTCTGCTCCTCCTGGCCGATCTCGCGGTCGAGATCGGCGGCCATACGGGCAAAATCGGCGATCATCATCTCGATTTGCGCGACCTTGCGGCGCTTCTCGTCGGCCTGGAAGCGGCGCAGCCGGATGAGCGTGTCCCGCGACTTCATCGATACTCTACTCCCGCCAGCGGCTTGCGGCCGAGCTCAAGACCCGCCACGCGCCGTCGCGCGGCCGCGCTGGCGGACCGCGCGACCGGCCCTCACGGCCCGCCGACGATCGCGGCGAGGCGTTCGTAACCCTCGCGGATGGAGGTTGCTTCTTCCTTACCCTGCCCCAGAAAAGCCTCCAGATCGGGCATCAGGCCGATCGCCTCGTCGACCTCCGGCGAGCTGCCGGGCCGGTAGGCGCCCAGGCGAATCAGCTCCTCCATGTCGGCATAGGTCGACAGCACCCGGCGGGCGCGGCGCACCACGGGGAGAAAGTCCGGGTCGCAGGCGCGCGGCATGGTGCGGGAGACCGAGCGCAGCACGTTGATCGCCGGGTAGCGCCCGCGCTCGGCGATGGCGCGTTCCATGACGATGTGCCCGTCGAGGATGCCCCGCACCGCGTCGGCCACCGGCTCGTTGTGGTCGTCGCCCTCGACCAGCACGGTGAACAGGCCGGTGATCGCCCCCTCCCCGGTTCCGGGCCCGGCCCGCTCGAGGAGGCGCGGCAGCTCGGAGAAGACGGTGGGGGTGTAGCCCTTGGCGGTCGGCGGCTCGCCGGCGGCGAGCCCGATGTCGCGCTGGGCCATGGCGAAGCGGGTGATCGAATCGACCATGCACAGGACCTGCGCGCCCTGATCGCGAAAGTACTCGGCGAGCGCGAAGGTGACGTAGGCGGCGTTGCGGCGCATCAGCGCCGGCTCGTCGGAGGTCGCCACCACCACCACCGAGCGGGCGAGGCCCGCCGCGCCGAGATCGTCCTGGAGGAATTCCTGCACCTCGCGGCCGCGCTCGCCGACGAGGCCGATCACCGCCACGTCGGCGGCGGTGTAGCGCGCCAGCATCGACAGCAGCACCGACTTGCCGACGCCGGACCCGGCGAAGATGCCCATGCGCTGGCCGGCGCACATCGTGAGGAACGTGTTGATGCAGCGCACCCCGAGATCGAGCGGCGGTCCGACCCGGCGCCGCGCATGGGCGGGCGGCGGATCGGCCTGGAGGCCGTAGGGCATCGGCCCGGGCGGCAGGGGCCCCAACCCGTCGATCGGGCGCCCGAGGGCATCGACGACGCGGCCGAGCCAGGCCGGGCTCGGCCGGATCGCCCCGGCGCCGTCCGCCCGCACCCGGGCCGGGCAGCCCCGCCGCACCCCCTGCAGCGACCCGAACGGCATCGCCAGCGCGTGGGGGCCGGAGAAGCCGATGATCTCGCACGGCACCGCGGCGCCGGCGGCCTCGTTCACCACGACGTCGAGCCGGCCGCCGAGGCGCATCGCCGCCACCGGACCGGCGACCTCGATCAGGAGGCCGCGGACCGCCACCACCCGGCCGAAGGTCTCGACCTCCTCCACCCCGGCGAGCGCGGCGCGGGCCGCCTCGAACCGCCCCGCCCCGGTCACGGCAGCATCCTGTTGATACGAGGCGGTTTCCCGATTCCTGCCGTCGCCATTGCCGGATTCCATCAACGATCCATTTACCCCTCTCCTTAACACTGAGGCGCATGGGATCCGGGTCGGGCTCCCGGAGGTTCTCCGGGCGCGTGGCACGGGCGCAACAACGCGGGCGGGCCTCAATGGCATGAGCCATTTAGGCATGCACCCCAGGAGCGGGATCACGGTATGCTATCGCGATTCGGCCGGAACGGAACGCCAACCTGCAAGGGGCCGGCCCGTCTCGCGGATTTCTTACCGCTTGCGGGACCGGAACAGGGTTTGTTAACCGTTCGGGCCTAGCGTCGCGGTTCGGAAGATAACGGGCGTTTTCCACGGGCCGGTGGGAAACGGGCGGCGGGGGCTTGCCTTAACCCTTGAGGGCCAAGGCTTGGGGACCTGAGATGCGGGTACTTCTGATCGAGGACGACAGCGCCACGGCGCAGAGCATCGAGCTGATGCTCAAGTCCGAGAACTTCAACACCTACACGACCGATCTCGGCGAGGAGGGTGTCGATCTCGGGAAGCTCTACGACTACGACATCATCCTGCTCGACCTGAACCTGCCCGACATGTCGGGCTACGAGGTTCTGCGCTCCTTGCGGGTGGCCAAGGTCAAGACCCCGATCCTGATCCTGTCCGGCATGGCCGGGATTGAGGACAAGGTGAAGGGCCTCGGCTTCGGGGCCGATGATTACCTCACCAAACCTTTCCACAAAGATGAACTGGTCGCGAGAATCCACGCGATCGTGCGCCGGTCGAAGGGCCACGCGCAGTCGGTGATCACCACCGGCGACCTGATCGTGAACCTCGACCAGAAGACCGTCGAGGTGTCGGGCGCCCGGGTGCACCTCACCGGCAAGGAGTACCAGATGCTGGAGCTCCTCAGCCTGCGCAAGGGCACCACCCTGACCAAGGAGATGTTCCTGAACCATCTCTACGGCGGCATGGACGAGCCCGAGCTGAAGATCATCGACGTGTTCATCTGCAAGCTCCGCAAGAAGCTGGCGAATGCCAGCCAGGGCAAGAACTACATCGAGACGGTGTGGGGCCGCGGCTACGTGCTGCGCGAGCCGAGCGAGGGCGAGGACCGCATCGCGGTCTGAACGGACCGGGCCCCTCTCCCGGGGTCGGACGACGAAAGAACCCCGCTTCGGCGGGGTTTTTTCGTTGCAGGGGGGCGCCGGCCGTCTGGGCTTGCCCGGCGCAGCGGGGCCGTATGGCACGCCGCGATGCCGTCGATGCGTTCTTGCGGGCGGTCCGATCGGTCGGCGGCACCAGTGACGGCGAGCCCGTGCCGTCCCGGGTTGCGCTCGCGCGAGTCCGGGACGACGCGTCGGGAATCGGTCCTGCCGGGCTTGAGCCGGGTGACGGACGCGCAGGCGTCGCCCGGGAGGCGGCCGCGGACCTGTTCGGGGATGGTGGGTTCCGGGCGTCGGGGGCGCTGCTCGGGACCTCGAGCATCCTTCCCTGCCCGCCTTGCGCAGGGCTGTCGCAGGCGCGCGCGAGAGGAGCCCGGCTCCACCCTCGTGACGCGAAAGCTGTGGACAGGATGCGCGCGATGCCCGAGCGCAACGGCGCCTGTCGGCCCGCGGGTAAGGCCGGCCCGGTTCATCCACCCCGGACCGCAGGGCGGTGCCCGGGGCGTGGGAAGGGGCGGCGCCTCAGCGGGCCGCCCAGCGCAGGCCGGCCATCGTCGGCGGCGAGGCCGGTGCGGCGAGTCCCAGGGTCGTGCCCAGGGTCGTGGTGGTCGAGGCCGGGGCGCCGAGGCTCACCGGCGGCGCCGCGCGGCCGTGGCGGTAGAGCCCGCGATGCTCGGGGTCGGGCATCAGCGACTCGGTGATGCCGATCACCGTCTCGGCGGCGCCGAGCAGCACCGCGCCGTCCGGGGCGAGCTGGTCGGCGATGCGGCGCAGCACGTCGGCCTTGGTCAGCGTATCGAAATAGATCAACACGTTGCGGCAATACACGATGTCGAAGGTGCCGAGCTGCTCGAACGGCTGCAGCAGGTTGAGCGGCCGGAAATCGACCATCTGGCGCAGGCTTTCCGCGATGCGCCACTGCTCGCCGACCTGGGCGAAATGCTTGAGCATCAGTTGCACGGGCAGGCCGCGCTGGACCTCGAACTGATTGTAGAGCCCGAGCCTGGCCTTCTCCAGGACTTCGGTCGAGAGGTCGGTGGCGACGATCTCGACCCGCCAGCCGGCAAGCCGCGGCGCGGCCTCGGCGAGCAGCATCGCCAGCGAGTACGGCTCCTGACCGGTCGAGGCGGCGGCGCACCAGATCCGCAGGCGTCGCTGATTCGCCCGTGTCGCGAGCGCGCCGGGCAGCAGCACGTCGCGAAACAGGTCGAACGGCGTGCGGTCGCGGAAGAAGAAGGTCTCGTTGGTAGTCATCGCCTCGACGACCGCGCGCTCGATCGCGCTGTCGCGGGCGAGCCGCAGGCAGCCGACCAGCTCGGTGAGACCGGCGAGGTTGAAGCGCCGGCAGACCGGCGACAGGCGGCTCTCCACCAGGTAGCGCTTCTCCGCCGTCAGGGCGAGGCCGGAGCGCTGCTTGAGGTAGGCGCGGAGGAAATCGAACTCGGTCTCGGTCATCGACGCGGCATCCTCCCCCGGATCCGTGGCAGGATGCGCATCAGTGTCCTCCGATCGCGGCCCGGAGGGCCGGCCCGATCGCGGAGAGCGCCAGGATCTCGTGGGCGTAGCCGGCCCGGACCAGGCTGCCGGGCATGCCCCAGACGGTCGAGGACGCCTCGTCCTGGGCCAGCATCGTGCCGCCGGCCTCGACCAGGGCCTGGGCGCCCTTGGTGCCGTCCGACCCCATGCCGGTGAGCACCACCGACAGGGTGGCGGCGCCGTAGACTTCCGCCGCGTCGCGGAACATCACGTCGACCGCCGGTCGGCAGAAATTCACCGGCGGGCCGTCGTTGAGCCGGATCACCGCCTCCGCGGCGGTGCCGGACAGGCCCATATGGCGCCCGCCCGGGGCGACGTAGACGACGCCCGGCCGCACCGCCTCGCCGTGCTTGGCTTCCGCCGCCGGCAGGCCGATCCGGGCGCCGAGATGCTCGGCGAAGACCGCGGTGAAGACCGGCGGCATGTGCTGGACGATCAGGATCGGCAGGCGCCGCAGGGTGGCGGCGCCGATGCCCTCGAGCACCTCCCCGACCGCGCGAGGACCGCCGGTCGAGGCGCCGACGAGGAGGCAGCGCGGCGGGCTGGTGCGCAGGGGGCGCGGGCGCAAGGTCGCCGGTGCGGCGGCCGGACGGGCCACCGGCGCCGGCGCGGTGGCCGGGCGCTCGGGCAGGCCGGGCCGCTCGGGCGGAGCGGCGGGACGGGCCCGCGGCCGGGTGCGCAGGTCGGCCCCGAGCATCCGGATCTTCTGGACCAGGTCCTCGCGGAAGCTCGCCTGGGTGGTGACGCCGCGATTGCCCTCGGGCTTGGGCAGGTAGTCGATGGCGCCGAGCGCCAGGCAGCGCAGGGAGATCTCGGCGTTGCGCTGGGTCAGGGTCGACATCATGACGACCTGGAGCCCGGGGCGCTTGGCCAGCATCCGGGGCAACGCCTGGGTGCCGTCGAGCTCCGGCATCTCGATGTCGAGGAGCACGATGTCGGGCTGGACCCGGTCGAGGGCGTCGAGGGCGATGCGGCCGTTCGAGGCGGTGCCGACGATCTCGCAGCCGGCCTCCTCGAGCCAGCGCGAGACCAGGCCGCGAACGACGACGGAATCATCGGCGACGAGGACGCGGATGCGAGGTCCGGCGCTCGGGGACGGGGTGGAGGTCGCGGCGGATGCGGCCATGGCGTGTCTCGGTCGGCGCGCCGCGGGGCGGGCCTCGGGGGATCGGGCCCCGGTACAAAGCCGGGGCGTCTCGGGGCGTCTCAGGCTTCGATCGGCGATGCGGGCCGGCCGCAGCGAGGCCAGCTGTGCCGTCGGTCTCAGGCGAGACCGACGGCGATAGGGTCTTCACGCGAGACCGACCGCCTGGAGCTTGGCGGTCATGATGTCCCGGTCGAAGGGCTTCATGATGTACTCGTCGGCCCCGGCATGCAGCGCCCGGGCGATCGACGCGACGTCGTTCTCGATGGTGCAGAACAGCACCTTCGGGTGGTCGCCCTCCGGCAGCCGCCGCAGGGCGCGCAGGACTTCGTACCCGTCCATATGGGGCATGTTCCAATCAAGCAGGACGGCGTCCGGCATGGCCGAGCGGCACTGCTCGACCGCCTCGCGGCCGTCCTCGGCTTCCGCCACCCGGAAGCCCAGGCCCTCGATGATCCGGCGCGCCACCTTGCGGATCACCGCCGAGTCGTCGACGATCAGGAAGGTCTTCATTCCATACGGTCCTTGCCGTCCGGTCCTCGAGGCTCAGGCCGCGCTGGCGGCCGGCCGCTCGTCGCCGAAGGCGAGGACCGCCTCGACATCGAGGATGATCAGCAGGCGACCGTCGAGGCGGTGCACCCCGCGCGAGACCGCGCGCCAGCGGTTGTTGAGATGGACCGGGTTCGGCTCGTAGGTATCGGCCGCGAGCTTCATCACCTCGCCGACCTGGTCGACGAGCAGGCCGTAGGCCTCGCCGCCATGCTCCAGGCCCACCGCCATGTTGCGGCCGTCGCCGGTGCGGTCGGGCAGGCCGAGGCGCCGGCGCAGGCAGAGGGCGGTGACGACCCGGCCGCGCAGGTTGAGCAGACCCTTGATCTCCGGCGGCGCCAGCGGGACGTCGGTGAGGTTGGTGGCGATGAAGACGTCGTGCACCCGGTCGATCGGCAGGCCGAACAACTCGTCGCCGAGCAGCACGGTCACGTAGTCGGTGGTCTCGCCGGTGGCGGACGCGGCGGTGCCGGCGGTGTTGGTGTTGGCGGCCATCATGGGCGGGGCTCGGGAGCGGGAGGACGTGCGGGGCGGTCGTGAGCGTCCGGGCGACGAGGGCGTGCCCGGACGCGTCGGGGCGGTCAGGCCGCGGCGTCGAGGGGGGCGCCGGCGATCTCGTTGACCGCCGCCACGAGGCCGGACCGGTCGAACTTCGCGACGCAATCGGCGACGCCCAAGGCCCGGGCGCGGGCGAGCGAGTCGGGCGCCATGGTGCCGGCGAGCGCCACCACCGGCATCGCCGCGAGCCGTCCCCCGCCCTTGCGCATCGCCTCGATCAGGTCGAAGCCCGAGCGGCCCGGCATCTCGAGGTCGCAGACCACGAGGTCGAGCCGGGCCTCGCCGCCCAGGTGGCGCAGGGCCTCCTCGGCATTGCCGGCCTGGGTGACGCGGAAGCCCGCGGCCTTGAGCACCGGGGTCAGCATCTCGCGGAAGAAGGCCGAGTCGTCGACGAGCAGCACGCTCGGCGCCTTCGGCACCGCGCGGTGCGAGGGCTGGCCCCAATCGTCGTGGGCGAGCGGCAGGTAATGGGCGATGTTGACGATCTCGGTCGCCCGGTTGCGCACCACCGCCGAGCCGATCAGGTCGGAGCGCTCGTGCACCAGCTCGACGTCGAGCACCTCGTCGACGATGTCGACGATCTCGTCGACGACAAGGCCCATCGAGCGTTCGCCGTCGGAGAACACCACCAGGGCCTGCGCGCCCTCGCGCTTGAGGGCCTGGCCCGGATCGGCCGGGACGAGCGGCATCAGGCGGCCGCGATACTGGATCAGCGGGCGTCCGCCGACCCACTCGATCTTGGCCGCGTCGATCTCCTCGAGGCGCGTGACGAGCGAGAGCGGAACCGCCTTCAGCGCCTCGCCGCCGCCCTTGAACACCAGCAGCGTCACCGCCTGGTCGGCGCCGGACTCGTCGGTCTCGGCCTCGGCCTCGATCTCGCCCTGCTGGCCGGTCGCGGTGCCGGAGCCGACCATCTTGGCGACGCCGTTCGGATCGATGATCAGCACCACCGCCCCGTCGCCCAGGATGGTGTTGCCCGAGAACAGCGGGATGTGCCGCAGCTTGGAGGACATCGGCTTCACGACGATCTCTTCCGTGTGGAAGACGCCGTCGACCAGGATGCCGAAGCGCTGGCGCCCGACCTGGCTCACCACCACGAAGCCCTCGTCGGTGGAGGCCGGGGCATCCGCCGCGTCGAGGCGGAGCATGCCGGCGACCGGCACGATCGGCAGCAGCCGGTCGCGCAGCCGCAGCACCGGCGAGCCGTTGATGCGCTCGACGGCATGGTCGGTGCCGGGCTGCACCCGAACCAGCTCCAGCACCGAGACCTGCGGGATCGCGAAGCGGTGCTCGCGGGCCGAGACGATCAGCGCCGCGACGATCGCCAGGGTCAGCGGGATCTTGATCGTGAAGGTGGTGCCGCGGCCGAGCTGGGTCTGGATGTCGATCGTGCCGCCGATCAGCTCGATGTTGGTCTTCACCACGTCCATGCCGACGCCGCGGCCGGAGACCGAGGTGATCGCCTTGGCGGTCGAGAAGCCGGCGTGGAAGATGAACTTCGCCACCTGGGCATCGGTCATCCGCTCGACCTCGGCCTCGGTGGCGACGCCGCGCTCGACCGCCTTGCGGCGGATCGCCGACAGGTCGAGGCCCTTGCCGTCGTCGGCGATCTCGATCGTGATCGTGCCGCCCTCGTGGAAGGCGTTGAGGCGGATCGTGCCCTTCTCGGGCTTGCCGGCCGATTTGCGCTCCGCGCCCGACTCGATGCCGTGATCGGCCGAGTTGCGCACCATGTGAGTGAGCGGGTCCTTGATGACCTCGAGCACCTGGCGGTCGAGCTCGGTCTCGGCGCCCTGCATCACCAGGTCGATCTTCTTGCCGAGTTCCGACGAGAGGTCGCGCACCACCCGCGGCAGCTTCTGCCAGGCCGAGCCGATCGGCTGCATGCGGGTCTTCATCACCCCTTCCTGCAGCTCGGCGGTGACGTGGGAGAGGCGCTGCAGCGGCACCTTGTAGTTGCCGTCCTCGTGCCGGCGGGCGATCTCAAGCAGCTGGTTGCGGGTCAGCACCAGCTCGGACACCATCGTCATGAGGTGCTCAAGGGTGTCGACGTTCACCCGGATCGTCTGCACCTTGCTGACGGGCCCGCCCTCAGCCTCGGCGGCGGGCGCCTCGGTGCGGGCGGCGTCGGCGCGCGCCGGCTCGGCGCGGCGGGCCTCGATCGGTGCCGGCTCGTGACGCACCGGCTCGGGAGCCGGCAGCGGGGCGGGGGCCTGGAAAGACGGCGCGGGGGCAGACGGCGCCTGGAGATCGGCGTCGAGATCGGGGCCGGGCGTGTCGCGGAAGGCGCGCTCGAGGTCGTCGAGGGAGACCTCGCCGGGCTTCAGCGCACGCTCGAGGATCTGCGGCACCAGGGTGCCGCTGGCCATCGCGGGGGCTGGCGGGGCGACGGGCTCGGGGGCCGGCACCGGCTCCTCCGACATGCGCTCGAGGGCGCCGATCAGGTCCTCGTCGACCCCGGCCGGCTCGCCGCCGGTCCGCTCCAGCTCGGCGAGGATCAGCTTGATCCGGTCGAGGGTCTGCAGGATCAGGCTGACCGCCGGGCTCGTCACCGGCATGCCGTCGCGGAACTTGCCCATCAAGGTCTCGGCGGCGTGCGCCAGCGCCTCGAGGCGCGGCAGCCCGAGGAAGCCGCAAGTGCCCTTGATGGTATGGACCAGGCGGAAGATGTTCCGCAGGATCGTCTGGTTGTTGGGATCCTGCTCGAACCGGACGAGTTCGAGGTCGACAGTGTCCAGGTGCTCACCGGACTCCGTCAGGAACTCACGCAACAAATCGTCCATCGCGGCCACTCGTCGATCCACGCAGGATCTCTGCGCCGTGTGACGGTGCCACGTGAGCCTTTATGATCCGTTGCCGGAAATCCTCACAGGGCGGCCGCCCCGGTCGGATCCTGCGCGGGTCTGACGAAAAACCCCGAGGATCGGCACGAAGAGCCCGCCGCCGCGCAAGAGAGGCGAAGCAGAGATCGGCGGGACGGAGGGCAGAGAGGCGCCCGCCCCGCCGGGACGACGCAGGGTTAGATGGCGTTATCGTCGCCGTCCGGGTCCGGCTGCACATCCGGCTCGGCGGCGTCGGCGGCGGCCTCGGCCCGGATCGTCACCGTGTCGCCCTGGATCGAGAACCGCACGCCCATCTCGGCGGCGCGGGCGACGAGGCCGGCATAGAACGGCTGGATCGCGTGGGCATCGACGGTGCCGCTCTCCGGCGTGCCGGCGATTAGGGCCTCGACATGCGGCGGGATGCGGGCATAGGCGCCCTTGGCGGTCAGCACGAAGAGCGGCGCATCGCCCTCCCCGGTGACCGCGACGTCGATCACGCCGCCGCGCGGGATCGCCGTCACGGCGATCACGACGAGGTTCAGCAGCAGCTTGACCTTGTTCTTCGGGAACAGGGCGCGCGGGGCGCTCCACGTCAGCTGGGTCTTCTCGTCGCCGAACATGCCGCGGGCCACGTTCTCGGCATCGGCGAGGTCGATGCTGGCGCCGGCCGAGCCCGCCGCCCCGAAGGCGATGCGGGCGAATTGCAGCCGGGCCGAGGCCTGCCGGGCGCTCTTGCGGATCAGGTCGAGGGCGAAGTCGCGCATCTCGGCGCTGTCCTCGTCCTCCAGCACCTCGAGGCCGTTCACGATGGCGCCGACGGGGCTGATGACGTCGTGGCAGACCCGCGAGCAGAGCAGCGCCGAGAGGTCGAGGGCGTCGAGGGTGACGGTGGTCATGGGGGCGCTCCGCGGGGCCGGGTTCGAATCGAGTCGCGGCGGCTCCCGCCACGGTTTGCCGGCACGGATAGCCGCCGCGCGGCTGTTTGAAAAGGCGATCCACGTGCCACCGCCCATCCGAGCGGCGCGAACCGGCGGATCGACAAATCCGGCGCCGCCGGGCATGACGATACCATGACACCGACCCTGGCACTCAACGCCGTGCCCCATCCTCCCGAGCGCGACGCCATCGCGCTCCGGCTCGCCGGGATCGCCGCCGCCGCCGGCGTGATCCTGAGGCAGTACGAGCTGGGCGGCTGCCGCCACCACCTCAAGCCGGACGGTTCGCCGACGAGCCAGGCCGACCTCGCCGCCGAGGCCCAGATCGTCGCCGACCTGACGCGGGACTTTCCCGGCATCCCGGTGATCGCCGAGGAGACCGCCGCCGAGGTCGCTCCCGCCGCCCTGTTCTTCCTGGTCGATCCCCTCGACGGGACGAAGGACTTCCTGAAGGGCACCGGCGAGTACACGGTCAACATCGCCCTGGTGGCCGGCGAGCGGCCGGTCGCGGCGGCGCTCGCCGCCCCGGCCTTCGGCCGGGTCTGGGCCGCGGGCGCCGGAGCTGCCGAGGCTCCGATCGTCGCGGGCCGCCCCGGTGCCTTCCGGGCGGTCGCGGCCCGGACCACGCCGGACGAGGGCATGACGGCGCTCGTCAGCCGCAGCCACGGCGAGGCGGCGGACGAGGCCTGCCTGGCGGGGCTGCCGATCGGGTCGCGGCGCGGTGTCTCCTCGGCGCTGAAGTTCGGTCTCCTCGCCTGCGGCGAGGGCGACGTCTACGTCCGCTGCGGCCCGACGATGGAGTGGGACACGGCGGCCGGCGATCACATCCTGACCCAGGCCGGCGGCTGTCTGATCGGCCCCGACGGGCGCGCCTTCGGCTACGGCCGCCGGCCCGGCCAATACCGCAACGGCCCCTTCGCGGCCTTCGGCGACCCGTCCCAGGCCGTCCGCGCGGTGCTGCCGGCGACGAGCCCGGGGCGGTCCTGAGAGAGAGCCCGAGGGCGGATCAACCGCCGATGGCCGCGTCGCGCCGCAAGACCGGCCAGCGATCCTCCGCCGCGTCCAGGAGCCCCGGTGCGGCCCGTGCCCGGCGCTCGGGGTCGCGGAACAGGTAGAGCCGGTCCTCGCGCAGGGCGGCCACCAGGGGATCGGCGTCGATGAGGCGGCCAGCCACGACGCCCTCCGGGTCGTAGCCGCCGAGCCGCGGCGCGTAGGTCTCCGGGTCCCGCGCGAAGGCGCCGCGATTGGCCGCCCCGGTGAAGCGCCAGACGAGGCCCGACCAGCTGAACTCATGCTCGGGCGAACCCGGTGCCGGATCGGGGCCGAGCCGGTAGGAGACCGGGTCGAAGCCGCGCAGGGCCAGCCCCGTCAGGGGATCGGCGGCGTAGAGTGACGGCACGCCGAGCGGCGTCTCGGCGCGGGCCGGGCGGAAAGCCGAGGCCGGCCAGATGGCCAAGCCTGGCAGAAGCGACAGCAGGCCGCGCCGCGTTAACCGAATCTTGCCCATATCCGCAGCATCTGTGGCATCCCGCCGCCCGTCCGCGCCGGGTCCCGGGGGCCAGGGCCCCGACCGGGTTCGGCCAGGACCTTCTAAGCCGGGATGCCTAACGAATGCTCTCAGCCTCCTCCGCTCCCGGGTCTCGCGCCGCCCGCTCCCGGCAAGATCCCGCTCCGGGCGATCCTGCCCGGCCGAAAGCCGGGCCGTCGCGTCGCCGCGCCGTCGCGGCCCTCCTCGCCGCGCCGCTGGCGCTCGCGTCCCTCCCCGCCGCGGCGCAGGGGCGCGGCTCCGGCGATCCCGGCACGTTCCAGCCGCGGGAGATCATCGATTCGGGCCACCAGTTCTTCGGCTCGGTCTCGCGCGGCCTCGCCCTGACGGTGCAGGAGGCGACGCGGCGCTGGGGCGAGCCCAACGGCTACATCCTGGGCCAGGAGGCGTCCGGCGCGATCATCGGCGGCGTGCGCTTCGGCGAGGGCACGCTGTTCACCCGCAATGCCGGGCAGCGCAAGGTGTTCTGGCAGGGGCCGTCGCTGGGCTTCGACGTCGGCGGCGACGGCGCCCGCAGCATGATGCTGGTCTACAACCTGCCGCGGGTGAACGCGCTCTACCGCCGCTTCGTCGGCATGGACGGCTCGGCCTACGTGGTCGGCGGCTTCGGCATGTCGGCGGTGACCGCCGACAACATCGTGGTGGTGCCGATCCGCGCCGGGGTCGGGGCACGCTTCGGCATCAATGTCGGCTACCTCAAATTCACCGACGCCCCGACCTGGAACCCGTTCTGATCCCGCCGCTTGACTCCCGTCGCGTGCCGCCACGCTGGTCCTTGCCGCGATCCCGTGGCAGGGTCCGGCCGCGACCCGCGCGGCCCAGCGCGGGGTGTTTCGTCGACCGTCGCAACCGTCCGCGCGGGATTGCCCGCCCGGACGCCGAGAGAGTATCGCCCGGGTGATCGAATCCCTGATGTTCGCGGCGCTGGGATTCCTCGGCGCCAGCCTGTGCGCCCTGCTGATCCTGCCGGCGCTCAATGCCCGGGCCGAGCGCCTGGTGCGCCGCCGGCTCGAGGCGCTCTACCCGATGTCGATCGTCGAGCTGACCGCCGAGAAGGACCACCTACGGGCCGAGTTCGCGGTGCGCGAGCGCCAGCTCGAGCGCCGGGTCGAGGAGGCGCAGGCGGCCCGCCGGGCCGGGATGGAGGAGATGGGCCGCACCACCGTGCGCCTCGGCACGCTGACCACCGAGATCGAGCGCCGGGACGCGCGCCTGTCCGAGATCGAGCGCGATCTCGTCGAGGCCCGCGGCGGCCTCGCGCAGGCGCAGAGCGAGCTCGCCGAGGCCCGCACCGCCCGGGCGGCGGCCGAGGAGGCGATGCGGGCGCTGGAGGGCCCCTACCAGCGCGCCCTGTCCGATCTCGCCGCCTTGCGCGGCGAGGCCGAGGCGATGCGAAGCGGCCAGGCCGAGGCACAGGCGGCGCGGGGCGTCGCCGAGGAGCAGGCGCGGGCCGCCCGCGGCCGGGTCGCCGAGGCGGGCGAGAGCGTCGCCAGCGCCGCCCGCGGGCAGATCCAGGCGCTGGAGGACGCGCTGACCGATCTCAACGCCCGCCATGCCGCCGAGGCCGAGGCGGCGCAGGCCGAGATCGTCCGGCTGCGCGAGGCCCTGCGCAACGCCGGCGCCCCGCCGCCGGAGCAGGTCGTCGCCCAGAATGCCGCCCTGGAACGGCGGATCGCCGAGGTGGCCGACGCCCTGATGCAGGGCCAGGGCCGGGCGGAGCCGCGCCTGCCGCCGGCCACCCCGATGCAGAACGCGGCACCGACGCCCGCGGCGGCGGGATGAGGCCGGGCCGTGATGTGCCGTGGGGCACATCACGGCCGTGCTTTCCAGCCGGGGGCTGCGACGAGCCGGACGGGACACAGCCTGGAAACGTGAACCAAGCGCCTGAGAAACCTATGGTTTTCCGTCCTGCTCCAGGCCCCCTCGGGTGTGCCTCCGGTGCCGCGGGCGCGCCTGCGGCGCCCCACAACCCTTGTCAGGTCGCCGGTTTCGGGCCATGTCGCTGCAACTTCCCACCCTCTGCAAGGCTTCGACAGACATGATGCTCCGGCCGATGTCGCTCGCTCTCCTGGCTGCCGGCAGCCTGACGCTGCTCGCCGCGCCGGCTCTGGCCCAGCGGGACGACCCCAACCTGAAGAAGTACTGCACCGGCGACTACATGACCTATTGCGGCAACCTGCCGCCGGACGGTCCCGAGGTGCAGGCGTGCTTCGAGAAGAACATGAAGAAGATTTCGGTCAACTGTAAGCGGGCGATCGACTACTACGAGCAGACCCACAAGAAGTAGCCATTCCGACTCGGGCCGGGTCCCGGCTCAGGCCGAGGCCTCGGTCCGGCTCGCGGCCTCCGACGCCGCGGCTCGCACGGCCGCCGCGTCCGCGGTCGCGGCCTCCAGGACCTCGGCCAGGGCCTCGATGGTGAAGGGCTTGCGCAGCACCGTCTCGCCGGGGCCCGGCTGGGGGCCGTCACGCTCCTCGTCCCGCGGATGGCCGGTGGCGAAGATCACCTTGAGGTCGGGCCGCCGGCGCCGCGCCTCCACCGCCAGCGTCGGCCCGTCGATCCCGGGCATCACCACGTCGGTGAACAGAACCGCTACCTCGCGCTCGCTGTCGAGGGTGGCGAGCGCCGCCGCCCCGTCCGGCGCGGTCAGCGCGCGGTAGCCGAGCTCGCCGATCGTCTCGGCGCTGGAAAACCGCACCGCGGCGTCGTCCTCCACCACCAGCACGGTCTGCACCGCCCGTCCCGGCGCCGCTGCGCTCAGGCGCGACCGGCCCGCCGCCTCGGCCGGCACGCCGTCCCGGCTCACCGGCAGGGTCAGCTCGATGGCGGTCCCCTGCCCCGGCTGGCTGTCGATGCGCACCCGCCCGCCCGACTGCGTGACGAAGCCGTAGACCTGGCTCAATCCCAGGCCGGTGCCCCGCCCCTGCGGCTTGGTGGTGAAGAACGGCTCGAAGGCGCGGGCCACCACCTCGGGCGGCATGCCGGTGCCGGTGTCGCGCACCGTGATCGAGACCCCCGGCGTGCTGTCGTCGAGGGCGCCGTGCGCGATCTCGAGGGCGAGCCGGCCGCCGCCCGGCATGGCGTCGCGGGCATTGACCGCGAGGTTCAGGATCGCGTTCTCGAGCTGGTTCTGGTCGACGAACACCGCCGGCGGATCGGCCATCAGCTGGGTCTCGACCCGCACCGTCTCGCCCAGGGTCCGCCGCAGCAGGTCGACCATGCCGGCGACGAGGCGGTTCGGATCGGTCGGGCGCGGCTCGAGCGGCTGCTGGCGGGCGAAGGCGAGGAGCCGGTGGGTGAGCTTGGCCGCCCGGTCGGTGCCGTCGAGGGCGCCGGCGATGAAGCGGCCGATATCGGTGTCGCCCCGGGCGACGCGGCGCTGGACCAGCTCCAGGGAGCCGGTGATCACGGCGAGTAGGTTGTTGAAGTCGTGGGCGATGCCGCCGGTCAGCTGGCCCACTGCCTCCATCTTCTGGGCCTGGCGCAGCTGGCTCTCGGCGGCGATGCGCTGGGCGTGCTCGCGCTTGAGGTCGGAGAGCGCCTGCTGCTCGGCCCGCGCCCGGGCGAGCGCCAGCCAGGCCATCAGCACCAGGGTCAGGGCCGAGACCGTGGCGACGAGGCCGTAGACCCGCAGGTTGTCGTACCAGCGGTCGAGGGCGACCGCGGTCTCGACCGAGAACGCGACCTCCACCGGATAATCGCCGATGCGGCGCCAGGCATAGAGCCGCTCGCCCTCGCCGGGCGGGGTGCCGGAGGCGGTGCCGCCCTGCGGCCGGGCGCGGAGCGCCCGCAGCAGCGGATCGGCCGGCGCCAGCCGCTCGTCGACCGCCGGGCCCGGCGGCTCGCGCACCAGGATCGCCCCGTCGGCGCGCAGCAGCATCGCCCGGTGGTCGGTCGGGGCGGCGATCTCGGCGTAGAAGCGGGCGAAGTACTCGGTGCCGAGCGCGATCACGATCACGCCGTCGAAGCGCCCGTCATCGGTCGAGCGCCGGCGGCTGACCATGAAGGCGGTCGAGCCGTCGGCCTCCTGCACCGCGGGGCTGACATAGATGCCGATGTCGCGCGGGCGATGGACCGAGAAGATGTCGCGCTCGGCGAGGTCGCGGCCGAGATCGCCGGCGCGGCTCGACGCCTCGATCCGCCCCTGCGGATCGACGACCCAGACCGCCCGGGCCTGGGCCAGCGGCGCCTTGAGGCTCGCCAGGAACCCACCGGTGGCGCTCGCCTGGATCTGGCTCCAGCTGCGGTCGAAGACGTAGTCGTCGACCCGGTCCATCGCCAGCTCGGCGGTGTCGAACACCTTCGAGGCGTGCTCGTGCATCACCGCCGCGGTGCGGACCACGGCGCTGTCCTCTTCCCGCAGCACCTCGGCCCGGTTCCACCACGCTGCGCCCACCAGGACGACGCAAGGGACCAGGAAAGCCGCGGCGACGAGGAGCTGGTGCAGCCGCACCGTCGAAAGGCTCACGGGACACTCACAAACGCGACCGAAGCCGACGCGGCGATCGGCCATAAGCTTAACCGTGCATTAACGGACTGGCGAGCGAAACGATTGCCGCAGCCTCCGCCCGGCCCCGCGACGGGGCCGTTGCCCAGGCGGTGTGTCGGCGGGGCATCGGTGGGCCTCCCGGGACGGCGCCTCGCGCGCACTCTCCCGGGCCACGCGCCAACGCCGCCTTAACGGCCACGCTCGAATGCCGCGCAACGCGTATGCGGGCCGGGCTCGCTTCACGGAACGCTGGCCGCTATGGTGCCGCCGTCACGCTTGTGCCCGGATTTCGCCCGTGTTCCGTACCCGTACCCTCGTCCTCCTCGGCCTGATCGCCGTCTCGGCCGCCGCCTGCGGCCGCCGCGGTCCGCTCGAGCCGCCGCCCGCGGCGGCGCCCGCCGTCCAGCCCCGGGCCGGGGGAGCGGGCGGGCAGGCGGACGGCACCGCCCGGCCGCGGACCGGCGCCGCCGCCGTCAACACGCTGCCGGGCGGCGTCGGGCTCCAGGCGGGCAGCGCCGCCCCGGACCCGGAGGACGAGCTGCCGGCCGCCGCCGTCGCGGCCCCGACCGGGATCCCCGCCCCGACCGAATCCTCCTCGAGGCGCCGCAAGGGCTACGCGATCCCCAAGGGCCCCTTCCCCCTCGATCCGCTGCTCTGACGGCGGGCGGGACCGCGAGGGGGCCGACGGGACGAGCACCGAGGCGAGGGGCGCGCGGGGGAAGGGTACAAAGCCCGGCCGCTTTCGTGTAGACGGCGCGTCTCGCGCCCGCCTCCGGCGCGGATCAGCGCCCGGATCGTCGGTCACCTCCCAGGTCACCTCCCATGCACCATTTCCATTACCGCGACGGCGTGCTCCACGCCGAGGACGTCGACCTGGCACGGCTCGCGGGCGCGGTCGGCACCCCGTTCTACTGCTACGCCTCGGCCACCCTGGAGCGGCATTACCGGGTCTTCGCCGAGGCCTTCGCGGGTGACGGCGCCCTGGTCTGCTACGCCATGAAGGCGAATTCGAACCAGGCGGTGCTCGCCACCCTGGCCCGCCTCGGCGCCGGCATGGACATCGTCTCGGAGGGCGAGTTGCGCCGGGCGCTCGCCGCCGGCGTGCCGGGCGAGCGCATCGTGTTCTCGGGCGTCGGCAAGACCGAGGGCGAGATGGCCGCGGCCCTCGACGCCCGCATCCTGTGCTTCAACGTCGAGAGCGAGCCGGAGCTGGAGCTGCTCTCCCGGGTCGCCGCCGCCAAGGGCATGACGGCGCCGGTCTCGATCCGGGTCAACCCGGACGTCGACGCCCGCACCCACGCCAAGATCTCCACCGGCAAGTCCGAGAACAAGTTCGGCATCCCGATCTCGCGGGCGCGCGAGGTCTATGCCCGGGCCGCCGCCCTGCCCGGCCTGTCGGTCTCCGGCGTCGACATGCATATCGGCAGCCAGATCACCGATCTCGCCCCCTACGACAACGCCGCCGCCCTGCTCTGCGGCCTCGCCCGCGACCTGATGGCGGCCGGGCACGCTCTCCACCACGTCGATTTCGGCGGTGGCCTCGGCATTCCGTACCGCGACGACAACGCGCCGCCGCCGGACCCGGCCGCCTTCGCGGCGGTGCTGCGGCCGCATTTCAAGCCGCTCGGCCTGAAGCCCGTCTTCGAGATCGGCCGGATGATCGCCGGCAATGCCGGCGTGCTGGTGACGCGGGTCCTGTACGTGAAGCACGGCGAGGGCCGCACCTTCGTCATCGTCGATGCGGCGATGAACGACCTGATCCGCCCGACCCTCTACGAGGCCTACCACGCCCTGCGCCCGGTGGCGGAGCCGCGGCCCGACGCCGCCCGCCTCACCGCCGACGTGGTCGGCCCGGTCTGCGAGAGCGGCGACTACCTGGCGCTCGCCCGGGAGATGCCGGAGGTGAAGCCCGGCGACCTGATCGCCGTGATGTCGGCCGGGGCCTACGGCGCCGTGCAGGCCTGCACCTACAACACCCGGCCGCTGGTGCCCGAGGTGCTGGTGCGCGGGCCCGACCACGCGGTGATCCGGCCGCGGCTGTCCTACGAGGCGCTGATCGGGCTCGACCGGGTGCCGGAGTGGCTGGCGGCCTGAATTGTCGTGCGCCGATCACTAAAATCCGACGGAATTTTCGAACGAGGCGGCCAGTCCTCACGGTCTAGGGTCTCGCCATGATAGTCGGAGGACCCCCCGCGATGGCGCCCCAAGGCAACCTGCTCGCCCGTGCCGAGGCCGTGGTCGAGCGCGCGTTCCGCATCGTCGCCGAGAACCAGGCCGCCCTGGCCCGGACCCGCAGCGCCGTGCAGCCGCTGCGCGACGCGGCGGCGCGGCAGGCCGGCGGCGTCGACCACGCCCCGGCGCTGCGGCACGACGACCGGACGGCCTGAGCCGATTTGACCCGCTGGCCCGGCCGGGCCGGCATGCTAGCCTCCCGGCTTCGCCCGTCCGCGGACGGGGCAAGGCAGGGCTTGACCCATCCCGGGATGGGTCGTGGGAGCAGGGCATGACGAAGGCCGAGCCGGACACCGCGCGGGGCGCGCCCGCCCAGACCGGCGCCGCGAGCCGCGCCGATCCGGTGCGCGCCGGGCTCGACCGGCTGGTGGTCCGCGCCGGCCGGGTGACGCTGTGGGAGCAGGCCTGGCCGATCCTGTGGCGGGGCCTCGCGGTCGTGCTGGTCTTCCTTGCCGCCTCCTGGCTCGGGCTGTGGCTCGATGCCGGGCCGACCTTGCGGATGGCCGGCGTCGCCGTGTTCGGGCTCGCCCTGGTCGCATCCCTCCTGCCGCTGGTGCGGCTGCGGCGGATCGCCCGGACCGAGGCCCTCGCCCGCATCGACCGCGATGCCGGCCTGAGCCACCGTCCGGCCCGCGCCCTCGAGGATACCCTGGCGCTCGGGTCCGACGATCCCGGCGCCCGCGCCCTGTGGGAGCTGCATCGCCGCCGCGCCGCCGCGACGGTCGCCCGCCTCAAGGTCTCGGGCCCCCGCCCCGGCATGGCCCGGCGCGACCCCTACGCGCTGCGCGCCGGGGCGATCCTCGCCGCGGTGGCCGGCGCCTTCGTGGCCGGCCCCGAGGCCGCCGACCGGCTGCGCGCGGCCTTCGACTGGCGCGGCCCGGCCGCGGCGGCGCCCGCCTTCCGGGTCGACGGCTGGATCGACCCGCCGCTCTATACCCGGATGCCGCCGCTCATCGTCACCCTGGCGGAGGCCGGCCAGCGCCTGCGGGCGCCGGTGAATTCGACGCTCGTGGTGCGCATCGCCGGCGCCGGCGACGCCACCGTGACGCCGGGGACCGGGCTCAAGCCCCTGCCCGCCACGAGCCCGGCCCGTCCCGACCTGCGCGAGGAGCGCTTCGCCCTCACCGGGGGCACCGCCGAGGTCGCGGTGCAGACGGGTTTCGCCACCAGCCACCGCCTGACGATCGAGACCATTCCCGACAAGCCGCCGGAGATCGCCTTCGCGGGCCCGCCGGAGACCAACGGGCGCGGCACCTTCACGATCCTCTACCGGGCCAAGGACGATTACGGCCTCGCCTCCGCCGAAGGCGTGGTCGAGCCGCAGACGAAGGGCCGGACCCTCGTGCCGCCGCCGCGCCTGAACTTAGGCCTGCCGGCGGATGCGCAGGGCACCAGCGACACCCGCACCCTGGTCGACCTCACCGACAGCCCCTGGGCCGGCGCCAAGGTGCTGCTGACCCTGGTGGCG
Source organism: Methylobacterium terricola (assembly GCF_006151805.1). Classification (GTDB taxonomy): domain Bacteria; phylum Pseudomonadota; class Alphaproteobacteria; order Rhizobiales; family Beijerinckiaceae; genus Methylobacterium; species Methylobacterium terricola. The sequence goes on from NZ_VDDA01000004.1 coordinate 178,224, forward strand.
AAGGACGAGGCCGGCCAGGAGGGCCGCTCCGCGCCGCTCTCCGTCACGCTGCCGGGACGGTTCTTCACCAAGCCCCTGGCGCGCGCGCTCGCCGAGGAGCGCCGCCGCCTCGTCCTCGATCCCGATGGCGGCCGGGCCCGGGTCGAGACCTCCCTCGACGCGCTGCTGATCGCGCCCGAGCGGTTCACGCCGCAATGGGGCGTCTTCCTCGGCCTCAAGGAGGCGGCGCGGCGCCTGCGAGCGGCGCGGAGCGACGAGGCCCTGACCGAGGTCGCCGATCTTCTCTGGACCATGGCGCTCCAGATCGAGGAGGGCGACCTCTCGGATGCCGAGAAGGCCCTGCGCGCCGCCCAGGAACGGCTGAAGGACGCCATCGACCGCGGCGCGTCCGACCAGGAAATCGCCAAGCTCACCGACGAGCTGCGCCAGGCGATGGATCGCTTCCTGAAGGAATTCGCCCAGCGCCAGCAGCAGAACCCGCAGAATCCGGGGCAGACCAACCAGCAGGCCGACCGCACGGTGACGCCGGACGACCTCTCGAAGATGCTCGACCAGATGCAGGAGGCGATGAAGCGCGGCGACGTCGCGGAAGCGCAGCGCTTGCTCGACCAGCTCCGCGGCATCCTGGAGAACCTGCAGACCGCCCAGCCCAACTCGCGCATGTCGGATCCGACCGCCCGCGAGATGAACCGCCAGATGCAGGACCTCGAGGCGATGGCGCGCGAGCAGCAGGGCCTGCGCGACGAGACCTTCCGCCAGGGCCAGGAGCGCCGCTTCGGCAATCGCGGCCAGCCACAGCAGCCGGGCCAGCAGGGCCAGCGTCAACAAGGTCAGCGCGGCCAGCAGGGCCAGCGTGGGGCCGAGCCGCAGCAGGGCGAGGGCCAGCAGCCGGGCCAGCGCGGCCAGCAGGGCGGACAGCAGGGGGGGGTGGGCGAGCGCCAGCAGGCCCTGCGCCAGCGCCTGGAGGACCTGCAGCGGCGGATGAAGGAACTCGGCATGCAGGGCGAGCAGGGCCTCGCCGATGCCGAGCAGGCGATGCGCGAGGCCGAGAACGCCCTCGGCCAGGGCCAGGACGGCGCTGCCGTCGACGCGCAGGGGCGCGCCCTCGAGGGCATGCAGCGCGGCGCCCAGGGCATGGCCCAGCAGATGCAGCAGATGGGCCAGGACGGCGAGGGTCAGCAGGCCGACGGGCAGCAGGGCCAGGGCAACCCGAACCAGCCCGGCCGCCAGGGCGCCCGCGACAGCGACCCCCTCGGCCGTCCGACCCGCAGCCGCGACTTCTCCGATGGCCGCGTGCGGGTGCCGACCGCCGAGGAATCCGGCGTCGAGCGGGCCCGTCGGATCCTGGAGGAGTTGCGGCGCAAGCTCGGCGACCCGAGCCGGCCGGCGGAAGAGCTCGACTATTTCGAGCGTCTGCTGCGGCGGAACTGACGCCGGGTGCGACGGCGAGAGGCCGGTGCGACGAGGCGGAGATCGGTCCGTCGCGGAACGATGCTGAAACGCCGAAGCCTGGAGCCGCATCCGGTCACCGCGTGATCGGGCGGTCCTCCCGATGACCGGACGAAAAACGGCGCGGTCCCGCCGGGACCGCGCCGTGTCTCAGGTGATGCCCGAAGGCGATATCCCCGGCCCCGCGAGGCGGCCGGGGATCGGCCGCTTTCAGTTGAACAGGTTGAAGTGGTAGTTGATGCCCACCTTGAGCTGGTGGGTATCGAGGCCCGTGCGCACGCCGAACTGGGTGCCGAGCGCGCGGAAGCGCACGTCGCGCGAGAAGTCGGAATACAGGTACTCGCCCTTCACCGACAGGTTCTGGGTGATCATGTATTCGAGGCCGCCGCCGACGGTGTAGCCGTCGACCGGGATCGAGGCGTTGAACGATGTCGGGGCGATGAGGCCCGGCGCCGTGACGCTGCCGCGGGCGCCGATCTCGGTGAAGGCCCAGCCGCCGGTGGCGTAGGCGAGGAGCGGGCCCCAGGCATAGCCGACGCGGCCGCGGACGGTGACGAAGTAGGTGTCGGTCTTCAGCGCGCCGTTGACGTTGCCCGTCGCGTTGGCCGAGGCCCGGAACTCGTTGTGGATGTCCGAGTAGCCCGCATCCGCCTCGACGCCGACGACGAAGCCGTTGCCCGGCGTGAATTGGTAGTTGTAGCCGACGGTGCCGCCCGCCACGAAGCCGGCCGCCGAGACCTCGGCGCGGGACGCCGGCAGCGCGGCCGGACGCGGAGCCGTGGTCGCGGCGCGGAAGTCGCCGCCGACGGCGCCGCCGGCGTTCACGCCGGCATAGAAGCCGGTCCAGGTGAAGACCGGAGGCGCGGCCATGACGACCGGCGGCGGAGCGACGCGACGGGGCAGGTCGGCGGCATGGGCGCCGCCCGCGAGCGCGATGAGGCTTCCGGCTGCGAGCAGAGAGGACTTCACGTCAGTAACCCTCGATATCGTCTTCGAGCGGATCCGGTCGCGCATGGCGCCGGATCTCGAGCCAAGGATGTGTTCCGGGCGCTGCCGGGCCTGGCGACCCTGCGCCGGCTCCGGGGGCAGCTGCGCCCGACCTCGGCATCAAGCCACGCCAGTTCAGTTTCGTCTATCGCAAATATGCAACACTGAAGCGATCTCGCTGCTCTAATGAGGTCTTAACTTGCGGGAGGCGTGACAGGTCTCGACTTGGGTCGATTGGCGGGCCTGCGGAGATGCCCGTATCCCGGGGCGCGCGATGACTGTTAGATCCTGTACTGGGCCAAGCGCGCGGTGCGGGAGCGTCGGTCTTGCCCGCGCTCCTGCGTCGCGGGGCCGCCTCCCCGCCGGGTCCCGTTCCGCCCTATCAGGCCGCTCCACCTCGCGAGCCCGTGCCGGATGTCCACCAACACCCTCGTCCTCATCGCCTGCCTCGCGGTCGCCGTGGTGCTGCTGCTCGGCCTCGCCAACATGCTCCGCGGCGGCAGCGCCAGCGTCTCGCAGCGCCTGATGCGGCTGCGGGTGGTGCTCCAGTTCGTCGCCATCCTGGTCATCATGGGGGTGCTGTGGTGGCGCGGCGGCTGACGCGATCGATCGCCGCCGCATGACCTTGCGGGACTGTGGCGGGGTGGCCGCATGGGGTGGAAAACCGCGCCGGGGCGGATCGTGCGGCGAGACGGGACGCGCGGCGCACGGCTAGGGTGAGCCCGCCCCAGCAACGGGGCGGTGGACCGTTCGACAGATGCGCGTAACCCTTCCGAGCCTCGCCGCGGCGATCGTCACGACGGCTGTCCTGGCCGCGCCGGCCGCACAGGCCGCCGACCCCTCGGCCCTCGTCCCGTCCTACCGGCCGCCGGTCCAGCCCCTCAGCATCGTGTCGGAGTTCCGCATCGGCGGCTCCGCCCAGGACCCGGGCAGCAACGAGAAGAACACCAGCAACATTAACGGCGAGTTTTTGTTCGCCCGGCCGGTCACCGTGGCCGACAGGCTGTGGAACTCCCTGATCCCCCGCCCGACCGTCGGCGGCAGCTACAACGTCGATGGCCGCACCAGCTACGCCTATCTCGGCGCCACCTGGACCTTCGACATCACCGACCGGATCTTCGTCGAGGGCTTCTTCGGCGCCGGCTTCCACGACGGCTATACCGGCCCGAAGGCCCTGGTGCCGAAGACCTACAACGCGCTCGGCTGCTCGCCGCTGTTCCGCGAGGCTGCGGCCGTCGGCTTCCGGCTCACCGAGCACTGGAGCGTGATGGCGACGATCGAGCACATGTCGAATGCCGGTCTCTGCGTCACGAACCGCGGCCTGACCAATTTCGGCGGCAAGATCGCGTACACCTTCTGAGGTCTGCCTCGCGGGGCGGGGTCTGGCGCTCCGGCTCGGGACCGCTAGAACCCTTGCTGTCGAAGCGGGCCCGCCAGGGAGGCCGCCCGAAGGGAGCCTCACCGTGGTCGTCCTCAACCGCATCTACACCCGCACCGGCGATCAAGGCACCACGGCGCTCGCCAGCGGTGCGCGCCGCTCGAAGGCCGACCTGCGGGTCGAGACCTACGGCACCATCGACGAGACCAATGCCTGCCTCGGACTCGCCCGCCTGCACACGACGGGCGACCTCGACGCGATGCTCGGGCGGATCCAGAACGACCTGTTCGATCTCGGCGCCGACCTCGCGACCCCGGAGACCGGTGAGCCCCTGTCCTACGAGCCGCTGCGGATCGTGGCGGCGCAGGTCGAGCGGGTGGAGCGCGAGATCGACGCGCTCAACGCGAACCTCTCTCCCTTGCGCTCCTTCGTGCTGCCGGGCGGATCGGCAGCGGCGGCGTCCCTGCACCTCGCCCGCACGGTCTGCCGCCGGGCCGAGCGTCTGGCGGTGGCGCTCGCGGGCACTCCGGGCGAGATCGTCTCGCCGGTGGCGATCCAGTACCTGAACCGCCTGTCGGACTTCCTGTTCGTCGCCGCCCGGATCGCCAATGACGGCGGCGCCGCGGACGTGCTCTGGGTTCCGGGCAAGAATCGCCCTTGAGCCACCGCGCCTGAGCCCCGCGCCGGACGCCGGGGGAACCGCCTTCCGGCCGCGTTGACAAGTCGGAAAATCGGCCGTTACGGTCCGCGCACCTTGCTGCATATCGGGGATGATCGCGGGCCGGCCGAGGGAGGGCCCGGCCACGATCGTCTCTCCGTCCTGAAGGATGCGACGATCATGAAGGTCCTGGTGCCCGTCAAGCGGGTGGTCGACTACAACGTCAAGATCCGGGTCAAGCCGGACGGCTCCGGCGTCGAGCTCGCCAACGTCAAGATGTCGATGAACCCCTTCGACGAGATCGCCGTCGAGGAGGCGATCCGCCTCAAGGAAAAGGGCAAGGTCACCGAGATCGTCGCGGTTTCGATCGGTCCGCAGCAGGCGCAGGAAACGATCCGCACCGCGCTGGCCATGGGTGCCGACCGCGGCATCCTGGTCAAGACCGACGCCGCCGTCGAGCCGCTCGCCGTGGCGAAGCTCCTCAAGGCGCTGGTCGAGAAGGAGAGCCCCGACCTCGTCATCCTCGGCAAGCAGGCGATCGACGACGATTCGAACCAGACCGGCCAGATGCTCGCGGCGCTCCTCGGCTGGCCGCAGGGCACCTTCGCCTTCAAGCTGGAGGTCGCCGAGGGCAGCCTCGACGTGGTGCGCGAGATCGACGGCGGCCTGCAGACCCTGACCCTGCAGCTCCCGGCGATCGTCACGACGGACCTGCGCCTCAACGAGCCGCGCTACGCCTCGCTGCCGAACATCATGAAGGCGAAGAAGAAGCCCCTCGACACGGTCGAGCCGGAGGCGCTCGGCGTCGACGTGAGCCCGCGCCTGAAGGTGCTCAAGACCGTCGAGCCGGGTGGCCGCAAGGCCGGCGTCAAGGTCGCCAGCGCCGCCGAGCTCGTCAACAAGCTGAAGGTCGAGGCTGGCGTCCTCTAAGGACGTCCAAGCCTCCCTCAACCGGAAGGAACGACACGCCATGACCACCCTCCTGCTGGTCGAGCATGCCGGCGGCGCCGTGAAGGACGCCAGCACCAAGGCCCTGACGGCCGCCAAGCAGCTCGGCGCCCCGGTCCACGCCCTCGTGGTCGGCGCCGACGCGCAAGGCGCGGCCGAGGCTGCCGCCAAGCTCGACGGCGTCGAGAAGGTGCTGGTGGCGGCCGACGCCGCCTACGACCACCTGCTCGCCGAGCCGACCGCCGCCCTGGTCGCCGGCCTCGCCGCCGCCTACAACACCGTGATCGCCGCCGCCTCGACCGAGGGCAAGAACGTGCTGCCGCGCGTCGCCGCCCTCCTCGACGTCGCCCAGGTCTCGGACATCATCAAGGTGGTCGGCCCCGATACGTTCGAGCGGCCGATCTACGCCGGCAACGCGATCCAGACCGTGCAGGCGACCGACGCCAAGCGGGTGATCACGGTCCGCACCGCCGCCTTCCAGGCCACGGCCGAGGGCGGCTCCGCCGCCCCGGTCGAGGCCGCGCCCGCGGCGTCGGCGCCCGAGGCGAAGTCGTCGTTCAAGGGCGAGGAGATCGCCAAGTCCGACCGTCCGGAACTGGCCGGTGCCCGCATCATCGTGTCGGGCGGCCGCTCGCTCGGCTCGGCCGACAAGTTCAAGGAGCTGATCGAGCCGCTGGCCGACTCGCTCGGGGCCGCGGTCGGTGCCTCGCGCGCGGCGGTCGATGCCGGCTACGCCCCGAACGACTGGCAGGTCGGCCAGACCGGCAAGGTCGTGGCGCCGGACCTCTACGTCGCGGTCGGCATCTCGGGGGCGATCCAGCACCTCGCCGGCATGAAGGACTCGAAGGTCATCGTCGCCATCAACAAGGACGAGGAGGCGCCGATCTTCCAGGTCGCCGATTACGGCCTGGTCGGCGACCTGTTCCAGGTGGTGCCGGACCTGCAGCAGGAAATCGCCAAGGCCAAGGGCTGAGCGGGTCCAAGGGCTTGGTTGCACGGCTGATCGGAACAGCCACTCCCCCGTGCGGGCGCCGCACGGGGGCATACAGACCCGACCGTCCCTCGCTGGAACCCTTCGCATCTGCGAAGCCGCGATGGTATGAACGCTCGGGCCGGCGCGGCGGGAAGGCAGGGGTGTGATGGGCATCGAGATCAAGACGGTCGGCATCATCGGGGCCGGTCAGATGGGCAGCGGCATCGCCCATGTCTGCTCCCTGGCCGGGCTCGACGTGCGGATGAACGACCGCGATCCCGAGCGCCTGAAGAACGGTCTGGCGACCGTCAACGGCAACCTGCTGCGCCAGGTCTCGAAGGGCGCGATCACCGACGACCAGCGCCGCGACGCGATCGAGCACATCGTGGCGGTCGATTCGTTCGACGATTTCGGTCCCTGCGACCTGGTGATCGAGGCGGCGACCGAGGACGAGGTCATCAAGCGCAGCATCTTCAGCGCGCTGTGTCCATCGCTGCGGCCCGAGACGATGGTGGCGACCAACACCTCGTCGATCTCGATCACCCGGCTCGCCGCCTCGACCGACCGGCCCGAGCGCTTCATCGGCATCCACTTCATGAACCCGGTGCCGGTGATGCAGCTCGTCGAGCTGATCCGCGGCATCGCCACCGAGGACCCGACCTACGAATCGGCCAAGGCCTTCGTGAAGCGCCTCGGCAAGATCGTGACGGTGTCGGAGGATTTCCCGGCCTTCATCGTCAACCGCATCCTGCTGCCGATGATCAACGAGGCGATCTACACCCTCTACGAGGGCGTCGGCTCGGTCGATTCGATCGACACCGCGATGCGGCTCGGCGCCAACCACCCGATGGGGCCGCTCCAGCTCGCCGACTTCATCGGCCTCGACACCTGCCTGTCGATCATGCAGGTGCTCTACGAGGGCCTGGCCGATTCGAAGTACCGCCCCTGCCCGCTCCTGGTGAAGTACGTCGAGGCCGGCTGGCTCGGCCGCAAGACCAAGCGCGGCTTCTACGATTACCGTGGCGCGGAGCCGGTGCCGACCCGCTGAGACGCGCCCTCGCCCGCGGCCTGCGGCCGGCGCAGGATTCGCGGCCGCCAGACGCCTAAGGCCACGTTCAGCGTCGCGATCGCGAGCAGCACCCACAGCGTTCCGCGCTCGGCGCCCAGCGATCCGGCTAGCGTCGCCGGGTCGGCGCGGCCGAGCACCGCCTGGGCGGCCCGCTCCGCTTCGGCTTGCATCGGGCCCTGGACGCCGACGAAGCCGTACTCGAACATCAGCACCCCGGTCGCGAGCTTCACCCAGGCCCAGCCGGCATTCTGGAACGCCCGGGTGAGCGCGATCGCCAGCAAGCCGGCCACCAGCATCAGCGCCAGCGACGGCAGGAAGACCCACGTCGCCACCGCGGCCATCGCGCCGCGCATCAGGGCGTAGCCGGTCAGCGCCGAGGATGGCGGCGGAACCACGCCCAGCATCACGACCAGGGACGCCATCGCGCCCATGAGGCCGATCGCCCCCATCGTGTGAAGGAACTTCATCAAGCGTCGCATCGCGCCGGCCCCGTCTCGCGGCAGCATGCGACAGCCTAGGGACGGTGGGGCGCCGGCGGGGATCACGTTCCCGTGCCGATCGACCCTCTGGAACGACGAAGGGCCGCTCCCCTGTCGGGAAACGGCCCTTCGATCGCTCAGGTGCGACCGCTTACTTGGCGTTGGTCGAGCCCGTCGACTTCGGCTCAGCCGGGGCCGGATAGGCCGGGTTGCCCGCCGGGACGCCGGCGCTGTTCGACGACGACACGCCGCCGCTGCCGTTCGGCGAGCCGGTGATCTGCTGGCGCGAGGCGTCCTGGCTCTGGCTGGCATAGTCCTTCGGTGCGTTGGCGCCGTTCCAGCTCAGCAGGCCGACCATGGCGATCGCCAGGAGGGCGAGGCTGCCGAGCAGCACGTAGAGCACGGGACGGCCCTTCGCGCCCTGGCGGGCCTCGGTCGGGGTCTCGACGGTGCGGTTGGTGTCCATGGGGGAACCTCGGGCTTTCGGCTCGACGGCGATGCCGAGCAAGGATCGGTGTCGTGCAGCCCAACGTCACCGATCGGCCGAGGTTCCTCGCGCTCCTGCCGCAGGGCGGTCTTTGAGCCCGCGCGGTCTACTTCCCGGTCAGCAGCATGATCTTGCCGAGATGGGCGCTCGATTCCATCAGTTCGTGCGCCGCCCGCGCCTCCTCCAACGGGAAGGTGGCGTGGATCACCGGCTTCACCGTGCCGGACTCCAGCAGCGGCCAGACCTCCCGGCGCAGGCCGTCGGCGATGGCGGCCTTCTGCGCGACGGTACGCGGCCGGAGGGTCGAGCCGGTCACGGTGAGGCGGCGAATCATCACCGGGGTGAGGTTGAGGTTCTCCGCCATGAAGCCCTGCAGGAAGGCGATGATGACGAGCCGGCCTTCGAGCGCCAGGGACTTCACGTTGCGCTCGAGGTAGGCCGCGCCGACCATGTCGAGGATCACGTCGACGCCGTTGCCGTCGGTCAAGCGCTTCACCTCGGCGGCGAAATCGGCCTCGCGGTAGTTGATCGCGTGATCGGCGCCGAGGGACTCGCAGAAGGCGCATTTCTCGGCCGAGCCGGCGGTGGCGTAGACCGTGGCGCCGAACCGCTTGGCGAGTTGGATCGCCGTCGAGCCGATGCCGCTCGACCCGCCATGGACCAGGAAGCGCTCACCTTTCTGCAGGCGGCCGCGCTCGAACACGTTGGTCCAGACCGTCCAGTAATTCTCCGGCAGGCCCGCCGCCTCGATGAGCGAGAGCGGACCAGGCTTCGGCAGGCAGAGCGCGGCATCGGCGACGGCGTATTCGGCGTATCCGCCGCTGATCGTCAGGGCGCAGACCTCCTGGCCCTCGGCGAGATCCGTGACGCCCTCCCCGAGCGCGACGACGCGGCCGGCGATCTCCAGGCCCGGCACGTCGGTGGCGCCGGGCGGCGGCGGGTACTTGCCGGCGCGCTGCTGGCAATCGGGCCGGTTCACGCCCGCCGCCACGACCTCGACCAGCACCTGGCCCGGCCCCGGTTGCGGCACCGGCGCAGTCTCGATCCCGATCACCTCCGGACCGCCGGCCCCGTTGAAGCGGACCTGGCGCATGGTGGCGGGGATCGACGGCATGGGACGGCTCCGGCGTTGTGGCTGTCCCGCCCTTACCTGCCGCGTGGGTGGGCCAGCGGCAAGGGGCTGCCGCGTGGAGGCTACCGCGTGCCGTACATCCGGTCGCCCGCATCGCCCAGGCCCGGCAGGATGTAGCCGTGCTCGTTGAGGTGGCTGTCGATCGAGGCGGTCCAGACCGGCACGTCGGGATGGGCGCCCTGGAACTTCGCCAGGCCCTCGGGCGCGGCGAGCAGGCAGACGAAGCGCAGGTCGCGGGCGCCGCGCTCCTTCAGGCGGTCGACCGCGGCGACCGCCGAGTTCGCCGTCGCCAGCATCGGGTCGAGGACCAGCACGGTCCGATCGGCGAGGTCGGACGGAGCCTTGAAGTAGTATTCCACCGCCTCCAACGAATCCGGGTCGCGGTAGAGTCCGACATGGGCGACGCGCGCCGAGGGCAGGAGCGACAGCATGCCGTCGAGGAAGCCGACGCCGGCCCGCAGGATCGGCGCCAGGACGAGCTTCTTGCCGGCGATCTGCGAGCCCTGCATCGTCACGAGCGGCGTCTCGATCTCGATCGGCTCCAGCGGCAGATCGCGGGTGACCTCGTAGGCCAGGAGTGTCCCGATCTCGTTCAGGAGCTGGCGGAAGCCCTTGGTCGAGCGGGCCTTGTCCCGCATCAGGGTCAGCTTGTGCTGCACCAGCGGGTGATCGACCACCGTGACCGGCGCCACACCCGTCTCCCCGCGCGCACCCGCACCCTGCATCGCCGTCTCCCCGTTCACGATCACGCTCTGGTGGTTCTTAGAATACGGTGCCGTCGCTCGCGATGGCGAGGGGCGGTGCGCCCTCCGGCCGCAGCGACTTCGCCAGGCGCCGGCCGGTGGCCCAGGTGCCGCCCTCCAGCACCTTGGCCAGGGGCAGCTCGGCGGGATCCTTGATCCCCAGCCGCTCGCGCACCAGCGGCGCCAGCCGGTCGAGAAGCGCCACCGTGAGAGCCCGCCACTCGACGACGAGGCGCGACTCGACCGGATGCGCCTGCTTGGCCTCCTCGGGCCGGCGGAGCGCCAGCACCCCGGTATCGAGGAACAAGCCGCCGTTGCGGTATTCCGGCAGGCCGGTCAGGGCGTCGAGCCCGGTGACGGTGAGGCCCGCCTCCTCCAGCGGCTCGAGCAGCGAGTAGGCCAGCCACTGCGACAGCTTGTGGAACGGGACCAGCCCCTCGGTCGGCCCGGTGCCGCCGGCGAGGGGATGCCGCCAGGCATCGCCGAGATCGACCCCGTCGAGGACGATGCGGCCGGGCCAGATCGGCCCGAGATGGGTCAGCAGCACCTCCAGCACGGCCTCGGCCGCCACCTCGCCGTCCTGGGCCCTGGCCTTGATACGGTCGAAGAGGAAGCCGGGGCGGGCGTCCGGCCCGAACCCTTCCGGATCGGCGGCCGCGACCTGGCCGAGGCGGTTGAGCAGGGCGGTGCGGCCCGGCAGGCCGACGAGGGGATTGGTCGGCGAGACCTGGAAGCCGTCGGCGAGCTCCGCCTCGGTCAGGCTCGCCAGCGCGCGGGCGTCGGCCCGGAACGGATCCTCGGGCGCCGAGGAGAACAGCCCCGACACGAACATGTCGAAGCTCGCCACCGCCAGCCCTTCCGAGCGGGCATAGGTCTCGCCGGTGCGGCCCTCCTCGTAGCGCCAGGTCGGACCGGCGCCGGCATCGAGCAGCACGCTCACCACCACGAGGTCGAAGGCGGCGCGGGCCTGCTCGGCCGGATCCTCGAAGGGGGCAGCGTGGACGAGGGAGCCCCAGCGCTCGAACCCGCCGACCGAGAAGTGGCGCCAGCGGGCGTGGTAGGGGATGGCGAGATCCGGATAGGCGTCGCGGATGGTCTCGACGACCGCGTCGGCGCAAGGACCCAGACGGTCGAGATCGACCACGAAATGGTCGAGCCGCCCGTCGAGCCCGGCCTTGAGCAGGGTCTCGGCGCGGGCGCGCACCGCCCGGGCCGAGAGCAGGCTGCGGGCGGTCGAAAACTCAGGCACGGGCATCTCCAGCAATCGTTCGCCAAGCATCGTGCGCTCAGCCATCGTCGGTCCGCTCAGAACCGCTCGAGGTCGCGGCCCTTCACGGCGTCGAGGTCGTCGGCGGTGCCGTCCGGCGCGTAGTAGCCCGCCGCCTTCTTGGCTTCCATCTCGACCGAGGCGTCCGGCGGAATCAGCTCCGGCGGGATCGGCACCCGCTCGCCGACCTCGATGCCGGAGCCGGTGATGGCGTCGTACTTCATGTTCGACATCGACATCAGCCGGTCGATGCGGCGGATGCCGAGCCAGTGCAGGACGTCGGGCATCAGCTGCTGGAAGCGGGCATCCTGCACGCCGGCGACGCATTCGGTGCGCTCGAAGTAGGTGGCGGCGGAGTCGCCCCCCTCCTGCCGCTTGCGGGCGTTGTAGACCAGGAACTTCGTCACCTCGCCGAGCGCCCGCCCCTCCTTGCGGTTGTAGACGATCACGCCGGTGCCGCCGGCCTGCGCTTCGCGCACGCATTCCTCGATGCCGTGGGTCAGGTAGGGCCGGCAGGTGCAGATGTCGGAGCCGAACACGTCCGAGCCGTTGCACTCGTCGTGGACCCGGCAGGCGATGCGCCGGCGCGGATCGGACAGACCGGCGACCTCGCCCATCACGTAGACGGTGCAGCCGCCGATCGGCGGCAGGAAGACCTGGAGGTCGGGGCGCGTCACGAGCTCCGGGAACATGCCGCCGGTCTGCTCGAACAAAGTGCGACGCAAGGCCGTCTCGCTGGTGCCGAAGCGGGCGGCGACGCCCGGCAGGTGCCAGACCGGATCGACCGCGATCTTGGTGACCGAGATGTCGCCGGTGGCATGCAGCACGGTGCCGTCGGCGGCGAGCCGGTGGGCGCCCATCGCCGCCAGGATCTCGGGCAGGCTCAACCGCGCCTTGGTGACCGCGATGGTCGGCCGGATGTCGGTGCCCGTGGCGATCGCCTCGCGAAACACCTCGCCGGGCATATGGCCCCAGGGATCGAGCGAGACGATCTTCTCCGGGTCGGCCCATTGCGGGTGCGGGCCGATCGCGACCACCGGGTGGGTGTTGGTCAGGTCCGGCCGCGCCAGCGGATTCATGGCCCTCCCGGCGATGGCGAGAGCCCGGTAGAGCGAATAGGCGCCGCCATTGGCCCCGATGACGTTGCGGTCGGCCGGGTTGGTGACGGTGCCGATGATCGGCCCCCGCTCGCGCGGGTCGGCGGCGCCCCAGCGGATCGGCCAGCGGGCGGCGCCCGGCTCCGGATGCGAGGTGAGCCGGATATGCGACGAGCGGTTGGAACTGGTCATGCGGACGCGCCGTCCTTCAACGGAGAAGGCTCCCCGCGGGGGCCGCGAGGAGCCTGTCGAGTGCTTGACCTGAGAGAGGGTGGCCCAGGGGATTCGGGCCGTCAAGCTCAAGCCTCAGGCGTTGGTCGCCTATCGGGATGGCAACACCCTCCCGGTGCGGCCGCTCAGTAGTTCGAACCGGCGCGGCGGCGGGCCATGAAGGCGTCGAACTGCTCGCGGTCGCGGGCGCGCTTCAGCTCGTCCACGAACTCGGTGAAGGCGCGGCTCTCCTCCTCGAGGCGCCGGCGCTCCTCTTCGAGGCGCTCGATCTCCTTGCGGCGATACTCCTCGAAGGCCCAGTTGCCGCTGTCGTGGCGGGCGGCGCCGAAGCCCGAGAAGCCATTGCGGAAGGTCCGCTCGGCGAAGGACTTCATCTCGTTGAGGGCCGGGTATCCCATGAGCTTCCACACCACGTAGGCCGCGGCCAACGGCCACGCATAGATGAAACCGATGACGATCGCGCCGATCTCAAGGGAGCGGCGCGGGAACGGGCCATTGCGGCAGGCGCGGCCGCTCGACCAGGGGGCAGAGGTATACGACACGTCACGATCTCCCGCAGGATGTGAATGTGAACGACATTTACATGCGGGGTCGCCCCGGCGGTTTCAAGGAGGGGCGGCCGGGAAAGCGCGCGACGTTCCTCTCGGCCGCTTCATCGATCCGGTGGCGCCATTCCCTTCTCCGCCAGGACTGGCACCGCCTCGGGGCCGGCGAGGTGGCGCAGAAGCGCCGTAGCCGCCTCGGCCTGTCCGGCTCCCATCGGCACGATCCCGGCATAGACCGTGACGTTCTGCACCTCCGCCGGGATCGGCCCCACGAGGCGCGCGCCCGGCACGGCCAGCAGCTCGCTCGTCTGCTGGAGCGCGAGATCCGCTTCGCCGGAGACGAGGCGCGACGCGGCGAGCCCTCCGCGCACCAGGACGAGCTTGTCCTTCAGGCGATCCGCGAGGCCGAAGCGCTCGAAGAGCTGCGCCAGGTAGATCCCGCTCGACCCGCCGGAGGCCGGATCGACCATCGCGACGGCCCGCGCCCGCAGCAGCGCCTCGCGGAAACCGTCAAGGGTGGCGATGTCCGGCACCGGGGCCCCGTCGCGGATCGCGACGCCGATCCCGACCTTCGCGAGCGGTACGGGCTGCGCGCCGGAGAGACGGCCCTCGCGGATCAGCGCGTCGAGGCCACCCGGGGTCAGCACCACGAGGTCGGCCCGGGCGCCGTCGCGGATCGCCTGCGCCACGGCGCCGGCGGTCTCGTTGCGGATGACGACCTTGTGGCCGGTGCGCTGCTCGAACGACGGCACCAGCCGCGCCGCCACGGGCTTGTAGGCGCCGGTGGTCAGGAGCGTGATCTCGGCCGACCACGCGGAGGCCGTGACGGTGAGCGCGAGGCCGGCCGCGCCGCAGGCACGCCACAGGGCTCGGGACAACGGTGTGAGGCGGCGCATGACGGGGCTCCCGAAGACCGGGCCGCGTGCCCGGCCCTGCCCCATCGGTAGCCGACCGACCTCGCTTTCAGCGAGCGAAATCCGAAAAGCCGCCGGTGACGGCGCCCGAGGCCGTGAGCGCCGCCCGGCTCTCCGCTGCCGTCAGGGCGGCGAGTTCCTCCGCATAGGCGTAGCCCGGCGCCTCGCCGGGGAAGCCGCCCTGCGTCGCGGGATGCAGGTACAGCTCGGTCAGCCCGTTCGGCAGGTGGCGCAGCAGGCCGGCGACCCGGGTGGGCGTCATGGCGCCCGACCAGGCGAGGCCGAGCACGCGATCGGGGGCGAGGAGGCCGGCACTCCGGGCCCGGGCGCGCAGCAGGGCCGCCCACGGGGCGGTATCGAGAGCAAGGCCCGGGCGTGCCGAGGGCTCGGCGCGGCGCAGGATGCCGCGCGGCTCCCGCGGCACCCGGATCGCCCGCATCCCGTACTCGCGCCCGATCCGCAGCACCATGCCGGCGATGATCGGGTGGATGTGGAAGTGCTTGTGCGCGTTGACGTGGTCGAGGGGCAGGCCGGTCGCCCGGAAGGCCTCGAACTGCGCCCGGATCTCGGCTTCGAGCTGGCGGCGCGCCGGCGCCTTGAGCGCGAGGTCGAGGCCCAGCCGCGCCTGGTCGGCCCGCATCAGCCCGGCGCCGTCGGTGAGGGCCGGCAGGGCGGCGGGCGGCAAGGTCGGCCAGGCCTCGACAAGCACGAGGTGCAGCCCGACCCGCAGCGACGGCAGCGAGCGCGCGCGCAGCAGCGCGTCCGCGGCGGCGGGCGCCGAGACCATCAGGCTCGCCGCCGTCAGGATGCCGTCGCGATGGGCCCGCTCCACCGCCGCGTTGACTTGCGGCGAGAGGCCGAAATCGTCGGAGGTGACGACGAGGCGCTTGCGAGGCTGTGGCGTGGTCATGCTCGGGTCCCGTGACGCGAAAGAGCCTCCCCGTCCGGCCGGACGGGGAGGCTCGTGCCCGCCTCAGGCGGGATGTTCAGGCGTGTGACGGGCCCTTACGCGGCCTTCTTGGCGACGCCCTGGCGCTCGCGCAGGAAGTGCCAGAACTCGACGCCCTCGCGCAGGCGCCGCTTCATCATGTCGGGCGAGCGCACCATCTCGCTGACGATCGAGGCGATCTTCGGGGCGCGGAAGTAGAACGCCTTGTAGAACGCCTCCACCGAGGTGAAGATCTCGGTGTGGGACAGGTGCGGGTAGTGCAGCGGCGCGATCTGCACGCCGTTCTCGTCGACCAGCTCGGCGTTGTCCTTGTCGAGCCAGCCGTTCTCGACGGCCTGCTTGTACAGGAAGGTGCCCGGATAGGGCGCGGCGAGCGAGACCTGGATGGTGTGCGGGTTGATCCGCTTGGCGAAGGCGATCGTCTCCTGGATCGTCTCCCGGGTCTCGCCCGGCAGGCCGAGGATGAAGGTGCCGTGGATGGCGATGCCGAGCTCGTGGCAATCCTTGGTGAACCGCTCGGCCACCTCGACCCGCATGCCCTTCTTGATGTTGTTCAGGATCTGCTGGTTGCCCGACTCGTAGCCGACGAGCAGCAGGCGCAGGCCGTTGGCCTTCAGCACCTCGAGGGTCTTGCGCGGGACGTTGGCCTTGGCGTTACACGACCAGGTCACGCCGAGCTTGCCGAGCTCGCGGGCGATCTCCTCCGCACGCGGCAGGTTATCCGTGAAGGTGTCGTCGTCGAAGAAGAACTCCTTCGTCTGCGGGAACTCCTTCAGGCAGTACTTGATCTCCTCGATCACGTGCGCGACCGAGCGGGTGCGGTAGGTGTGGCCGCCGACCGTCTGCGGCCACAGGCAGAAGGTGCAGCGCGACTTGCAGCCCCGGCCGGAATAGAACGAGATGTAGGGGTGCTTGAGGTACCCGATGAAGTACTTCTCCATCTCGAGGTCGCGCTTGTAGACCGAGGTCACGAACGGCAGCTGGTCCATGTCGGTCATGATCTCGCGGTCCTCGTTGTGGACCACGACACCGTCGGCGTTCCGGTAGGAGAGACCCTTGATCTCCGCCATCGGCACGCCCTCGGCGACCTCCTTGACGGTGAAGTCGAACTCGTTGCGGGCGCAGAAATCGACCGAGGGGGCCTGGGCCATCGAGCCGGCGGCGTCCACCGCCACCTTGGCGCCGATCAGCCCGGCGATCAGCTTCGGGTTGGCGGCCTTCAGCGCCTCGATGGTCTTCACGTCCGACTTGAACGACGGCACCGAGGTGTGCAGCACCACGAGGTCGAAGTCCTTGGCCTGGGCCACGATCTCCGGCAGCTTGATGTCGTGCGGCGGCGCGTCGATCAGCTTCGAGTTCGGCACCAGGGCGGCCGGCTGGGCGAGCCAGGTCGGGTACCAGAACGACTTGATCTCGCGCTTGGCCTGGTAGCGCGAGCCGGCGCCGCCGTCGAAGCCGTCGAAGGTGGGGGCCTGGAGGAAGAGGGTCCGCATCATCGGGAGGATCGTCTCTTGAGGAGAGGAGGCCGCATCCGCGGCCGGTGAGGCCGCCGGGCGGCCCGAGGGAGTGATCTTAGGTCGAGGGAGCGCCGGATTCGCCGGCGAGGCCGGATTCCGGGATCAGCGTACCGTCCGCAACGACCCGATAATCATGACCTTTCCAAGTCACGGCACCGGAGACGAAGCACCAGGCAAAGCCCGCGAAGGACAGGAGGTCGCGGATCGGCAACAGCCAGTACGGATGAGGCTCGAGGCCGAAGGCCCGCTCGATCCGCACGCACAGCACGATCCGGCAGGCGAGCGCGAGCGCCGCGGTGGCGAGGGTGTAGACTCCCGCATCCGGCAGCAGCGCCGCGATGAGCGCCAGCGGGAAGGCATGGGTGACCAGCGTGCCGGCATAGCCGACGGGATCGACGTTGCGGATGGTGCGGTTCCACCGGGTCTCGTGGCGCCACAGGCCGCCGAGCGAGGTGTCGACGCAGGTATGCCCGATGGTGAAGTTCGGGATCGCCACGATCCCGCCCTGCGCCCGCAGCGCCGCCCCGAGGGTGTAGTCGTCGGCGAGGTCGTCGCGGATCGCCTCGAAGCCGCCGATCTGCCTGAGCCTCTCGGTGCGGAACGCGATGGTCGAGCCGAAGCAGGGATCGGCGAGGCCGAGCGACGTGCCCATCAGGACGTTGGGCAGGAACTGGGTGTCGATGGCGAGCGTCGAGAGATGCGCCCACACGCCGCGATTGGCCGGCACGCCGTGATACAGGCAGGTGACGCCGGCGACGCCCGGACGGGCCAGCTCGGCGACGAGGCGCTCCAGGTAATCGGGCGCCACCACCATGTCGCTGTCGGCCAGCACCACGACCTCGTGGGCGATCAGGCCGGCCATGTTGATCAGGTTCGAGACCTTGCGGTTCGCGCCGTGCTGGCGGGCATCGACGACGAGGTCGATGCGCAGGCCGGGGTGCTCGGCCTGGAGCCGGTGCACCACGGCGATCGCCGGATCGGTGGCGGTCTGGACCCCGAAGATCACCTGCACGGCACCGGCATAGGCCTGGGTGCAGAAGGTCGTGAGATTGGGGTGGAGGTTCGGCTCGTCGCCGCAGAGCGGCTTCAGCAGGGTCACGGACGGGCGGGCGGCGTCGGCGGGGAGCCGCGGCACCGCCCGCCGCGCGAGGCGTCCGGCGAGCCAGGCGGTGGTGAGGCCGTAGACGCATCCGGCGAGCGCCAGGACGATCAGCAGGGCGGAGATCCAGGTCCATTCCATGGCGAGGGGCGATCCCTGGGTGGAGTTGGCGGCGCGGGGGCGCGGCGGGTTGTCTTATGGTGTCGCAGCAATCCGGCGGCCGGTGGCATCCATCGGAGGATCGGATGGCCGCCGGAGCCGGGCATCGGCCCTGCGGGCCTTCGGAGCGCGAACGCTAGGGCTTGGCCTTGGGGGCCGGCGCCGCCAGCATCGTCTCGGTCGATTTCTTCAGGTGGGCGAGAAGGCCGTCGGCTCCGCCCTCCTGCAGCGGCTCCGAGAAGCCGGTCCGCAGGGTGCCGGCCTCGCTGACCGTGCCCTGGAGGAAGACGTCGGTGATGCGGTTCTCGGCGTTGAGCACGTAGTCGACCGGGGAGGTGTCGCCGCTGCCGTCGGTCACCGTGACGTGCACGATGCGGCCGGGCCCGCGGGCCTCGCTCTTCGGGTCGATGGCGAAGGTGCTGCCCGCCGCCGCGCTCAGCCGCGTGGCGTATGTCGCCGCCAGGTAGGGGCCGAAGGCCGCGATCAGCGCCTGCTGCTTCTCGGCCGGGATGTCCTTCCAGCGGGTGCCGACGCCGAGGCGCAGCATCGCCGGCAGGTCGAAGGTCTGCTGCATCGGGCCGGACAGGATCTCGGACCGCTCGCGCACGGTGCCGGCCTTCAGCGCCGCCTCGAGGGCATCGGTCATGCGCCGCACGGTCGCGACCGCCGGGTCGCCCTCCCCGGCTGCGGGAGTTGCGGGAGCCTGAGCCAGCGCCGGCAGCGCGGCCAGCCCGAGGGCGGCGATCGTCAGGCTGCGCAGGATGTCGCGTCGGGTCTGCACCAGGTCATTCTCCTTTGCCGTCGGCGGGCGCCGCGGCGTAGCCGAAGGCGGGCCTGTCGGCCCGGCGCGGGCGGATGATGAAGGCCCGCAGGGCCGCGCCGAGACCGGTCGCCGGGCGGCGGCCCGGCTCGGCATGGCCGTCTTCCATCGCGTGCCAGAGCATCAGGCTCGGCAGCCCGACCGCGAGGTCGGCCAGCCGCTTGATCAACGACAGGGCGAGCGCTGCCTCGGCCGGGATGCCGAACACCGCGCAGAGCGCGATCAGGCCACCCTCCTGGGCGCCGAGCGCGCCCGGCACCGCGAAGGCGGCGCCGCGCACGGCCTGGGCCAGGCTCTCGATCACGATCGCCTCGAGGAAGCCGACCTCGTAGCCCATGAAGCGGAGCGCGATCCAGACCTCGAGGGTGCCGATGATCCAGCCGAACAGATGCGTGCCGATGGCGGTGAGAATGCGGCTACGGGCGGCGTAGAGGCCGCGCAGGCGCTCGAACAGCACGTCGACGGCCCCGAAGATCCGCCACTCGCGCCCGCCGGCGAATCGGTTGATCGCCGCCTGGAGCAGGCTCTGCCCGAAGCGGCGCTGCACGAGGTAGAACGCCACCAGGGCCGGCGCCGCGACGACGAGGCCGAGGCCGACATAATGGACGATCGGCCCGTCGCCGCCGAGCGCCACCAGGATGCCGAGACCGGCCACCGTGAAGAGGAACTGCGTCAGCGCCTGGACCATCAGGTCGACGAGGGTCGTCGCGCCCGACAGCGCGCCCGACACCTTGTGCAGCGTGAGCAGGCGCGCGCCGATCAGGTCGCCGCCGACCTGCGCCACCGGGAGCAGCGTGTTGACGCCCTCGCGCACGAAGCGCACGCTGACGCAATCGCGCAGCAGCGGCCTCTCGCCGCGGGGAAACACCACCCACCATCCGAGGCCCGCCCAGGCCACGGCCACGAAGCGCGCGACCACGACCAGCACGGCGCCCCAGCCGGACGCCCACAGGGCGGCCGCGACGGCGTCCGGCCCCGAGGAGACGAACAGGCCGATCACGGTGCACAGGCCGGCGATCAAGCCCAGTGTCGTCAATCGCTTCATGACCCTCTTTCTGTCGCAGCGGCCGCGGCCCCGTCAGGCGCGCCATTCCGGCAACGGGGGCGAAACAAAGCAGCGCCGTTGCGTCTCGGCACGTTGCAGCTTTGGTGGGCGCTGTCTATCACCGCCCGGACACAGTGCCGGCGAAACCGGCATGTTCCACCGGCCCGGCGAGCCCGCCCAAGCATCGCCGCAAGCTTATGTTATGGCGCAGCTTCCTTGCCCACCGGACGTGACCGGCGGGGCCCGGAAACGCGCGAGAGAAGGCCGCTCGCGACGGCCGTCAGGGGATGGACGAGGCATGGATCGGGAGACGACCTTCGAGGCCGAGCGCGGCGCGCTCGACGATGCCACCGCGCATGACCTGGCGCCCTTCCGGGGCGAGGCCCCGGGCCGGGTCACGGCGCCGCAATCGCCGGTCATGGCCTGGAACGAGTGGGATCCCCTCGAGGAGGTGATCGTCGGCTCGCTCGACGGGGCGACGATTCCGACCCACCACCTGACGGTGATCTTCAACCTGCCGCGGGCGGCCCAGCCGTTCTACCGGCTCGCCTCCGGCTGGAAGTATCCCGGCTTCATGAAGAAGCTCGCCCAGCAGGAGCTGGACGGCTTCATCAAGATCCTGGCCGGCGAGGGCGTGAAGATCCGCCGTCCCGATTCCGTCGACTTCTCGAAGAAGTTCAAGGCGCCGCGCTGGTCCTCGCGCGGCTTCTGCGTCGCCTGCCCGCGCGACCCGTACCTGGTGATCGGCGACGAGATCATCGAGAGCCCGATGTGCTGGCGCTCGCGCTACTTCGAGGGCGATGCCTACCGCTCGCTGTTCAAGGAGTATTTCCGGGCCGGCGCGCGCTGGACCTCGGCGCCGCGGCCGCAGCTCACCGACGACCTGTACAACTACGACTACCGGGTGCCGAACCTGAAGGCCGGCGAGCCGATGCAGTTCACGGTCAACGAGTTCGAGCCGGTCTTCGACGCGGCCGACTTCGTGCGCTGCGGCCGCGACCTGTTCGTCACCCGCTCGAACGTCACCAACCTGATGGGCATCGAGTGGCTGCGCCGCCACCTCGGGCCGGGCTTCCGCATCCACGAGATCGAGAGCCGCTGCCCGCAGCCGATGCACATCGATTCGTCGTTCATGCCGCTCGCCCCCGGCAAGGTGCTGGTCAACCCCGACTACATCGACATCGAGAAGCTGCCGGCGGTGCTCAAGAAGTGGGACGTGCTGATCGCGCCCCGTCCCGACCCCGTCGAGGGCTTCATGAGCAAGATCTCGATGTGCTCGCCCTGGACCTCGATCAACGTGCTCGCCATCGACGAGAAGAAGATCGTGGTCGATGCGAGCCAGCCGACGCTGATCAAGGCGCTCAAGGACTGGGGCTTCGACCCGATCCCGACCCCGTTCCTGTCCTACGGCCCGTTCGGCGGCTCGTTCCACTGCGCCACGCTCGACGTGCGCCGGCGCGGCGCGCTGAAGTCGTACTTCTAGGATCGGGCCGACCGTCATCCCGGAGCCGCGTGGCGGAACCCGGGATGACGGTCGGGACGGCCGCGGCGACAGGCGCGTGGACGCCGATCGCGACCGCGATCCGGCGACGTTCGGGGTTTCGTCACCACTGACCGGCCATGGAAGGACGGCACGGCGCGAACCGGCGCCGGTGCCGTCCACCCGAAGGCCGTCTCCCATGACGATCCTGGCCCCATGACGATCCTGGTCCCATGAGGATCCTGGTACTCGGCGGCTACGGCCTGATCGGCGCCGCCGTGCTCGCGCAGCTGCTCGATGCCGGTCACGACGTGCTCGCCCTCGGCCGCGACACCGACGCGGCCCAGCGGCTCTGGCCCGAAGCGACCTGGATCGCGCACGACATCGCCACCTTGAGCGAACCTGCCGCGTGGCATCCGGTCATCACCGGGTGCGACGCGGTGGTGAACTGCGCCGGCGTGCTGCAGGACGGCCCGCGCGACGACGTGCGCGCCGTCCAGGACGTCGCCATGCGGGCCCTGTTCCGGGCCTGCGCGGCGACCGGTCTCCGCAGGATCGTCCAGATCTCCGCCGTCGGCGCATCTCCGGAGGCCCGAACCGCCTTCATGCGCAGCAAGGCCGCGGCCGATGCCGCCTTGAGCCGGCTCGACCTCGACTGGACCATCCTGCGCCCGGGCCTCGTCCTCGCCCCCACCGCCTATGGCGGCACCGCCCTGTTGCGGGCCCTCGCCTCCGCACCGCTCGTCCTGCCTGTGGTCGGCGGCGCCGGGCCGATCCAGACCGTGCATGTCGACGACGTCGCCGAGGCCGTGCGTCTCGCCGTCGAGGGACGGGTGCCCACACGGGCGGCCTACGATCTCGTCGAGGACGAGACGCATCCTCTGAGCGAGGTGGTCGCGGCGTTCCGGGCCTGGCTCGGCCATCCGCCGGCCCGGGTCGTGACGGTGCCGCGGCTCCTGGTGCGGCCGGTGGTGGCGGTCAGCGACGGTCTCGGCCGGCTCGGCTGGCGCTCGCCCCTGCGCAGCACGGCGCTCGCCCAGGTGACCGCGGGCGTCACCGGCGATCCCGGGCCGTGGCGGCGGGCCGGCGGGCCGGCACTGTCCGGGTTGCGGGCCAGCCTGCGCCGCCTGCCCTCCACGGTGCAGGAGCGCTGGTTCGGCCGGCTCTGGCTGCTGAAGCCGGCGGTGATCGGCGGATTGGCGCTGTTCTGGCTCGTCTCCGGCCTCGTCGGCCTCGCCCGGTTCGACGCGGCCGCGTCGGTGTTGACCGGACGCGGCGTCGGGCCGGATGCGGCCCATCTGGCGGTCGCGGCCGGCATCGGGCTCGATCTCACGCTCGGGGCGGCCATGCTGGTGCGGCGCCTGATGCCGTTCGCAGCGCTCGCGATGATCGGCGGCACCCTCGCCTATCTGGCGGCCGGGACGTGGCTCGCCCCCGATCTCTGGGCCGACCCCCTCGGGCCCTTCGTGAAGACGCTGCCCGCCGCCCTCTTGGCGCTCGCCGCCCTCGCCCTGGCCGCCGAGCGCTGACGCCGATGCCGTGGATCGATCTGCTGCGCTGGCTGCACGTGATCGGTGCGACGGTGCTGTTCGGCACCGGTGCCGGCATCGCCTTCTTCATGCTGGTGGCGCACCGCACCCGCATGCCGGCCCTGGTCGCTCACGTCGCCGGCACGGTGGTGATGGCCGATGCCCTGTTCACCGCGACCGCGGCGGTCCTGCAGCCGCTGACCGGGCTGGCCCTCGCCCATCTCGTCGGCTGGCCGCTCGGCGAGGGCTGGCTCCTGGCTTCGATCGGGCTCTACGTCGCCGTCGGCCTGTTCTGGCTGCCGGTGGTCGCGATCCAGCTCCGAATGCGCGACCTGGCGCGGGCGGCCGCCGCGACCGGCGCACCGCTGCCGCCGGCCTATGACCGGCTGTTCCGGATCTGGTTCCTCTGCGGCTGGCCCGCCTTCGCGGCGATGCTGGCGATCCTCTGGCTGATGACCGCCAGGCCGGCCCTCGGTTGACCCGCCCGTCGCCTCAGCGCCCGGCGGTCGGTCCCTTGTCGGTCCAGTCCGGCGGGGCGCCGAACGAATCGCCGATGATGCCGTCGATGCCGGGGGCGCGGCCGAAGGCCTGGCAATCGGGGTCGCGGGGCATCTCGCCGAGCACCGTGACGCGGACGCGGTCATAGGTCGGGAGGGTGAGCTCGGACTCGAACGGGTCCTCGCCGGTGGCGAGGTACGATCCGAAATCCTGCCCGAAATCGCCGGCGAGGTCGTAGATGTCGGCGATCGGTGAGAACCGGGCCTGGTTGGTGAAGGAGTTGGCGCCGCCGGCCCACACCATCGCGGCGCGCTGCTGGCGGCGGGCATCCAGGGCCTCGGCCTCGACCGTCAGGTCGCCGAGCCCGATCGGCAGGCGTGGCACCGGCACCTTGCCGATGGTGTCGGCGAAGCCGACACCGACCTGCGCGGCGATGGTGATCGCCGCCGAGGCGCCGACCGCGACGCCCGAGGCCGGCACGTTGGTGAGGCCGGCCCGGGTGATGTTCGCCCGTACGGTCAGGTCGGCCGGGCCGGACGAGACCACATCGTAACGCAAGGACAATTCGTAGCACAAAGCCCGGTCCGCCGCGTTGGCGACGACCCGGCGCTCCTGCTCGGTCACGCCGGGGCCCGACACCGCCGCCGTGAAGGTGGTCGGGACGATGCGCACGGTCCGCACCTGCGCCATGGCCCCCTTGTCGATGAAGATCCGCGACTTGGTGGCGGTCGCCTCGCTCGGTGTCAGGTGGTCGTAGCGCGCCAGCAGCCCGGTCTGGGTCAGGACCGGCGTGGCGCAGCCCGCCAGCACCGCCAAACCGGCCACGGCCGCGACGCGGCGGGCGGCCCGCGCGTTCAAGGCAGCCTTGAGTGTCGTCCGCATTCGGTCGCTTTCCCGGATCGCGCGAAGCCGGCTCCGCGGCACCCCCGTTGGGGGGAACCCGGAATCCGGCTCCCGGCGGCGCGAGGCGGACCCGTTCGAATCCCGCCACGCCGTTATGACCTGAAGCCTAACTCCCGCCGCCCGGGTCGGAAAGCCGAGCTTGGCGGCGGCACGCGCTTCGGTCCGGGGCTGTAACGCTTCGGCCACATTGTTTCCGAGGGTCAGGGCCCGCCCGCACCGTTCAGGCCAGGGCCGCCATACTGCAGCTCTGGCCGCCATCCACCGGCAGGCACACGCCGGTGATGAAGCGGGCCTCGTCGGAGGCGAGGAAGACCGCCGCATGGGCGATGTCCCAGGCTTCGCCGAGGCGCCCGAGCGGCACCCGGCGGTCGCGGCCCGAAGCGAGCGTGCCGGCGCCGCGGCACTCGTCGGCCAGCGTGGTGTCGAGCAGGCCCGGCAGGATGGCGTTGGCGCGGATGCCGTCGCGGGCATATTGCATCGCCACCGAGACGGTGGCCTGGTTCACCGCCGCCTTGGCCGCGGCGTAGGCGAAGGCCGGCGCCCCGGCCCAGCGCAGGGACGCCACCGACGAGATGTTGACCACCGCGCCGGACCGCCGCGCCCGCATTCCCGGCAGCACCGCCTTGCAGGTGCGCCAGACCCCGCCGACATTGGCCTCGATCGCCCGCCGCCAGCTCTCCTCGTCGAGATCCTCCGGGCCGCCGGCCTCCGACAGCCCGACATTGTTGTGCAGGATGTCGATGCGGCCGAACCGGGCCTCGCCGGCGGCCACCGCCCCCGCCACCGCGTCGTAATCGGTGACGTCGGCGCGGAGGGCCAAGGCCTCATTGCCCTCCTCGGCGACGATCTGCGCCGTCTCCTCGGCGGCGGCGAGCTCACGATCGACGCAGATCACCCGGGCGCCCTCCCGGGCGAAGGCGACGGCGACGGCCTTGCCGTTGCCCCACCCGGTCCCGGCGGAGCCCGCCCCGAACACGATCGCGACCTTCTGCAGCAGGCGTGTCGACATGGCCCCGGCCTCCCTGACCGGGGGGAGAGTCGCGAGAAACGCCGGGGTCGCGCAACGGGCGGCAGAGCAGGGCCGCCCATCCTCGCCCGCATGGATGGAGGCGGTCGCGCGACTCATCGGCGAAACGGGCGGGGCTCATACCCCTTCGGACCAAGGAAGACGGGCTCGCGCCGAAATACGGGCGTCGGCCGGTCAGGCCCGGGCCGTCGCGCCGCGCATCGTGCGCCAGGCGGCGACCGCGACCGCCAGGGCGAGGGCGATCTGGGCGATGCTGCCCTCCCCCAGATGGGTATGGCCGAGATCGAGGCGGACGGCGAGGCGGACCGCCAGCCCGGCCGCCCAGTAGCCGAGGCAGAAGGTCAGGGCGGCGGAGAGGAGCGCGACGAAGTCGTTCATGGGAGCAAACCCCACGGTCGAGGAGAAGCCCGGCGCAGCAAGAGCCGCGCCAACCCCGTCACTCAGCCCGATCTCCGCCGTGCCGCCAAGCTATCCCTTCAGCCGAGCGGGCGGTTCACTCCGGCCGCGTCGCCTGCATCGACGGACGCTCGCCGAAGCGCGCGTACCACGCCGCCGCCGCCGGCGCCCGCTCGCGCCAGCCGAGGTCGGGCAGCCGCAGGTCGAGATAGCCGAGGGCGCAGCCATACGTGATGGCGGCGATGTCGACCCGCTCACCGAGCCCGGGCGCGGCCGCCTCGATCTCCGCCAGTGCGTCGACGATCTTCTCGCGCTGGCCGGAGACCCACCCCGCCGAACGCTCACCCTCCTGGCGTACCCGGGTCTCGTAGACGCAGAGCAGGGCCGCATCGAGCAGCCCGTCGCCGGTCGATTGCGCGGCGAGAGCCGCCCAGCGCGCCGGGCCGGGGGCCGGGAAGAACCCGCCCTGCCCCAGATGGTCGAGATATTCGCAGATCACCCGGCTGTCGGCCAAGGCGGTGCCGTCGTCGAGGATCAGGGTCGGCACCTGGGCGAGGGGATTCCGTGCCCGGATGGTCGCGTCGCGGTTGATCGGGTGGGCGGCGGCCGGCAGCAGCTCGATGCGGTCGAACTGCCCGAGCTCGTGGGCGACGACCAGCACCTTGCGGACGAAGGGCGAGGTCTTGGCGTAGAACAGCTTCATGGGGTTCCTCCGCTGTGATTGATCGTCACCGTGCGCTCTTTCGGCGCGATGGCGGGTCATGCGAGCCTCCCCGTCATGGATTCCGGGCTCCGCCGCGCGGCGTCCGCATGACCATGAGGAAGGTCCATCTGTCGAGTGCGGCAATGGGAGCGTGACGGGAGGCCGACGCACACCGCCATCTCATCCGTCCACCGTCACTGCCCCCGCGCCGGGCTCCCGGGCTTCGCGGCGGGCTTCGCCGGTGCCGCGGGAGCCACGCTCGCGGCCGCGGGGGCTGCAGCTGCCGCGGGCTTCGCCGGGGCCGGCGGGCGCGGGGTCTCGACGGCGAGGCGCCGCACCGGCCAGCCGTCGCTCCAGCGCTCCATGTCGATGAAGCGCGGGTTGCTCTTCAGGCTCGTCGCGCTCTGGCCCGAGAACGCGGCAGCCGCCGCGAGGTCGAAGGTCTTCCAGTAGGCGAGGTAATCGAGGCTGTCGGTGCCGGCGCCGTTGATCTGCCCGACCAGGACGGTCTGCTCGCCGGTCAGCGTCATGTCGGCCGACCACTTGAAGGGCGCCGGCTTCTGCTTCGGGTCGGGGGCCGGCAGCTTGACCTGCGCGACGTCGTAGGCCGGGTTGCCGCCGGCCGGCGAGGCCAGGGTGGCCGACAAAGCCGGGAAGCCGTGGTCGTCCGAGAGTGCCCGGACCATCAGCTTGTGATCGGTCGGCACCGCGCTCGCGTCGCGCATCACGCGCCGGGAGGCAATGTCGGCGGCGCGGGCGTCGCGGTCGCCGATCACCGTGACGATCAGCGTGGCGGGATCGATGCTGTTGAGGTCATGGAGCGCGATGCCGCGAGCCTTGTCGTCGCGGGCGATGCCGCCCGGCATCGCGCCGAAGATCAGCCGCGGCACCGGCAGCCCGGTCTCCTTGGCATGCGCCGCGAGGTTGGCCGCCAGCGGCACGCCGGCGAGGTGGCCGATCAGCGCCACCCGGCCCGTATCGGGCTTCGCGTCCTGGTCGGTGGCGAGTTCGGCGAGCGCATCCTTGACGAGGGCCGCGGTGATGCCGCTCGCATCGACCGGCCGGGTGCGCCCCACCTCCTGGAAGCGCGGGAACAGCACGAGGTAGCCGGAGCGGGCGAGATGCTCGATCCATGCGCCGTAGGCCTGCGGGTTCACCGCGCCCCAGGCGTGCAGCATCACCGCCACCGGCCGCCCCTGCGCCGGGGCGGCACCGTTGCCGTAATAGGCCAGGGTCACCGCGCCGGCCCGGCCCAAAGCCCGTTTCACCACGGCGGCGGCCGAATAGGCTTGTCCGCCCGGGCCCTCCTTCGGCTGGGCGGGCGGCGTGGCGGCCCCCGCGCCGGGCGCACCACCGAGCGCCGCGAGGGCGAGGGCGAGCGGAAGGGCGAGGCAGATGCGGGTCAGCGAAGGCATGAGGCAGGGGGGCTAGCGGCTCGGGACGCGCACCCCACACTGTTTCGCGTCCGCACTCAAGGCGTGATCGCGCGGGGCCGACCCGTTCACAGGGCTTGTCGCTTCCGCGGTACAGTCAATGTGCGCGGTGCCGAGAGCAGAGGCCGAGTCCGGACGAGACGGCGATCAGGTTTTCAGCCCTGCCCCTCGGGTTCATCCCCCAGCACCGCGTGCAGCCGCTTGACCAGGGTGTCGAGTTCCTGTGGCACCGGCTCGTCGGTGACGCTGGTGTACATCGCCCGCAGGTCGTGTCCGAGCTTGGCGAGCAGCAAGGCATCGGCGAGCGACGAAGCGGTGGAATGCGTCTGGCCGAAGCTTGCGGCGTGATGGCTCGGGATCAGCTTCATGGCGCATCGACGGGAGGGCGTCCCGGCTCCAGCAAGGGAAAATCCAGATTCGAAGCGCAACCCGGCGACCGCGCAAGGAGGAAAGGCGCCGGAGTTCCGGCTCGATAGGAGTAACGCGGCTCCCGGGAAGCAGTTGCGCCTGATTTGCAGGCAATCCCCTTGAAACACAGGCAACCCCGCGCGATGACGCGCGAGGCTGCCACCATCCATACTCCTGCGTCATGCAGCGGATGCGACATGGGACGGGCGGATGCGACCTGGGCTGAAGCCCCGCGGCGGCGATCCGGCGCCCGCCCTCGCCCGCGTCACATCGGCGGCGTCAGGCCGTCCTTGCCGACCGAGATGCTGCGCGCCTCGAGCCGGTCGCCCTCCCGCACCGCCGAGGCGAAGATCTTGGCGCCGGGCTTGAGCACCGCCCGGTCGGCCGGCTCGAGCATCACCACCGGCGTGCCCGGCGGCACCGCGACCGCGAGGGTCTGGCCCTTGTAGGAGACCGTGAGGGTCCGGCCACCGGCGGTGGCCGGACCGCCCGCCACGGTGCCGTTGGTCATCGTGGTCTCCACCTCGGGCGCCTTGACCGTGCCGTTGGTCATGCTCGTCTCGACCTCGGGGGCCTTGACGGTGCCGTTCGTCATGCTGGTCTCGACCGGGCCGCTCGCGGCGCCGTCCGGCAGGCGGTCCCACGGGTAATGCCCCTCGCCGGCGCCGCGCAGAGATTCGGGGAAGATCAGCACTTCGAGGGCCACCGGCGGATCGCCGGGCTTCGCCCCGGCCTTGGCGGCGGTGCCGATGAAGCTGCCGTCCTTGACCTGGTCGAGGCTCGCCGGTGCCAGCTGCGCGACCCGCGTCCCGGGGACGAGGCGCACCGTCTCGGTCGCGCCGGCGCGGGTCCGGATGGTCACCGTCTCCGCTTCGACGCGCTCGATCGTGCCGCGCAGGCGCTCGACCTGCGGCGCGGCCTGGGCTGCGCCGAGGGCGGCGCCAGCCGCGACTGTCAGGCCGGCGGCCGCGATCGTCCTGAGGATGGTCATGAGAACTCCGGGGAGCAGAAAGGCTCGGGGGGAACGAACGAATTCGGGGATCGGGACGGTCCCGCTCCGGTTATGGTTCACCCTGGCCGTGCCGGACATTCGCCTCGCGCACACGTGATCGAGGATGGTCCCAGACCCATCCTCCGACGGAGCGGATGTCGGACCGGCGCAGAAGGAATGGAATACGAGGAGCTTAGGCAGGGACTCAGGCAGGTCCGTGCGATGACGCAGGAGGCGAGTGCGACGGCGGTGAGGGAATCACAGGCCAAGCGCTCGTCGCGGGTCGCGACGCGCCGCCCGTCCTCGAGATGGCCGACCAAGCGCTCGATCCGATTGCGCTGCGGATAGGCGCTCCGGCCGTGCGTGTCGGGCCCGGTCCGGATAACCGGGGACGGGATGGCGGCGATCACCCGGTGGCTCGCGCGCCAATCCCGCAGGCTCTGGGCGTTCGTAGGCCCTGTCGGCAATCAGGCGTTTGGACGACGCCACGGCCCGCAGCAGAGGCGGCGCCATGGTGATGTCGGCCACGTTGCCGGGCGCCAGGGCGAACGCAACCGGTCGGCCACGACCATCGGCCAAGCAAGACAATTTACTCGCGACGCCGCCGCGCGAACGGCCGATCGCCTGGCTCCAGGCCCTCTTTTCCACCGTCGGCCGAGCGGTGGGCTGTCACGTGGAACGCGCCGCGCATCAGCGCGTCCGGCATGGGGCCAGCGGCTGCGATCTTGGCCTACAGGCGCTGCCAGATCCCGCGCTGAGACCACCTGTCAGGTGGGTGTCGACCATCGTGTGTGGGCCGTAGGCGGACGGCGTGTCCTGCCAGCGGCCGCCGGGTCGGCCGTGCGGCAGGTGCGGCGCGATCCGCGCCCAGGCTTCATGCGAGAGCCAGAACAGCCGGGCCATCGTGATCCTAGTCCTCCTCGGCCTCCTCCGGCTCCAGGGTTGCCTTGACCGTGTCGAGGACACGCCGGGCGAGGTCGGAATCAGGGTCCTCGCGGGTCAGCGCGTCCTCCAGCATGGCGAGGAAGCCGCCGAGCTGATGGCGGTAATGGTCGGAATCGACCCCGCGCAGGATGCCGGCGACGAAGCGTACCGCCATCTGCAAAGCCACCTGCTTGGCGGCGACGTCGGACTGCGCCTCGGAGAGCCGGGCGATCATCTCGCCGTGGCGCGCCGAGAGCGTGGTCAGGCCATTGATCTTGTCGTCCGGGCTCATCGCGGCACTCCCGAGAACAGGAAGGGGGCCTTTCCAGTCGGAAAGGCCCCCGTCGTCATGGCGGTTCCGGAAGCCTGTCAGGACTTCCGGCAATCCGAAACCTCACACTCCGGATGAACCGGGGCGTGGGGCCGTGCGGTGGCTCACGCCGCGAGCTGGCGCAGCACGTAGGGCAGGATGCCGCCGTTGCGGAAGTACTCGAGCTCGTCGAGCGTATCGATGCGGCAGGTCAGCGGGACCTCCTTCACCGAGCCGTCGGCCGAGGTGATCTTGGCGGTGAGCGTCTGGCGCGGCTTCAGCTCGCCGGCCAGGCCCTCGATGGTGACCGTCTCGTCGCCCTTCAGGCCGAGCGAGGCCCAGGAGGTCTCGCCCTGGAACACCAGCGGCACCACGCCCATGCCGACGAGGTTCGAGCGGTGGATGCGCTCGAAGCTCTCGGCGATCACGGCGCGGACGCCGAGCAGCTTGGTGCCCTTCGCCGCCCAGTCGCGCGAGGAGCCGGTGCCGTACTCCTTGCCGGCGAACACCACCAGCGGGGTGCCCTCCTGCTCGTAGCGCATTGCGGCGTCGTAGATGAACATCCGCTCGCCCGACGGCTGGTACAGGGTGTAGCCGCCCTCGACCACGTTGCCGGCCTCGTCGCGCACCATCTGGTTCTTGATGCGGATGTTGGCGAAGGTGCCCCGCATCATGACTTCGTGGTTGCCGCGGCGGGTGCCGTACTGGTTGAAGTCCTGCACGCGGACCTGGTGCTCCTGCAGGTAGTGACCCGCCGGGGACGCCGCCCGGATGTTGCCGGCCGGCGAGATGTGGTCGGTGGTGATCGAGTCGAGGAACAGGCCGAGGATGCGGGCATTGACCACGTCCTCCACCGGCTTCGGGGTCTTCTCCATCCCGACGAAGTAGGGCGGGTTCTGGACGTAGGTCGAGCCGCCGTTCCACGCGAAGGTCTCGGCCTCGGTGACCTCGACGTCCTTCCAGTTCTGGTCGCCGCCGAACACGTCGGCGTAGCGCGACTTGAACAGGGCCGAGGTGATGTTGGCCTCGATGAACTCCTGGACCTCGGCGGTCGAGGGCCAGATGTCCTTGAGGTAGACCGGCTTGCCGTCCGAGCCGGTGCCGAGGGGCTCGGTGGTGATGTCGATCTGCATCGAACCGGCGAGCGCATAGGCGACGACGAGCGGCGGCGAGGCGAGGTAGTTCGCCCGCACGTCGGGGTTCACCCGGCCCTCGAAGTTGCGGTTGCCCGAGAGCACCGCGGCGGCCACGACGTCGTTGTCGTTGATCGACTTCGAGATCGCCGCCGGCAGCGGGCCCGAATTGCCGATGCAGGTGGTGCAGCCGAAGCCGACGAGGTTGAAGCCGAGCGCGTCGAGGCTCGGTTGCAGGCCGGCCTTGTCGAGATACTCGGCGACCACCTGGGAGCCGGGGGCGAGCGAGGTCTTCACCCACGGCTTCGAGCGCAGGCCCTTGGCGACGGCGTTGCGGGCGAGCAGGCCCGCCCCGATCATCACGCTCGGGTTCGAGGTGTTGGTGCAGGACGTGATCGCGGCGATCACCACGTCGCCGTGGCCGATGTCGAAGTTCGCGCCCTCGACCGGATAGCGCTTGGCGATGTCGGCCGCCTTCTTGAACTCGGTCTCCATCGACTGGGCGAAGCCGGGCTTCGCGCCGTCGAGCAGCACCCGGTCCTGCGGCCGCTTCGGGCCGGCGAGCGAGGGCTTCACGTCGCTCATGTCGAGGGCGAGCGTGTCGGTGAAGACCGGGTCCGGGGTCTCGGCGTCGCGCCACATGCCCTGCGCCTTGGCATAGGCCTCGACGAGGGCGATGCGGTCGTCGGCCCGGCCGGTGACCTTCAGGAAGTCGATGGTCTTCTGGTCGACCGGGAAGAAGCCGCAGGTCGCGCCGTATTCCGGCGCCATGTTGGAAATCGTGGCGCGGTCGGCGACCGACATGTCGTCGAGGCCGGGGCCGTAGAACTCCACGAACTTGCCGACCACGCCCTTCTTGCGCAGCATCTGGGTGACGGTGAGCACGAGATCGGTGGCGGTGGTGCCCTCGGGCAGCTTGCCCGACAGCTTGAAGCCGACGACCTCGGGGATCAGCATCGACAGCGGCTGGCCGAGCATCGCGGCCTCGGCCTCGATGCCGCCGACGCCCCAGCCGAGCACGGCGAGGCCGTTGACCATCGTGGTGTGCGAGTCGGTGCCGACGAGCGAATCCGGGTAGGCCACCTCGTGGCCCTCGAACGGCTTCGTCCAGACGGTCTGCGACAGGTACTCGAGATTGACCTGGTGGCAGATGCCGGTGCCCGGGGGCACGACCGAGAAGTTGTCGAAGGCCGACTGGCCCCACTTCAGGAAGGTGTAGCGCTCGCCGTTGCGCTCGTACTCAAGCGCCACGTTGTCGGCCAGCGCCTTCGGGGTGCCGAACTCGTCGACGATGACCGAGTGGTCGATGACGAGGTCGACCGGGACCAGCGGGTTGATCTTCTGCGGGTCGCCGCCGAGCGCCACCATGGCGTCGCGCATCGCCGCGAGATCGACCACCGCCGGCACGCCGGTGAAGTCCTGCATCAGCACGCGGGCGGGACGGAAGGCGATCTCGACCTCGGTCTTGCCGCGGTTCTCGAGCCAGCCGACCACGGCCTCGATGTCGGCCTTGCGGACCGAGCGGTCGTCCTCGTAGCGCAGCAGGTTCTCGAGCAGCACCTTCATCGAGAACGGCAGGCGGCTCGCATCCGGCAGGCCGTTCTTCTCGGCCTCGGGGATCGAATAGATGGTGTAGGTCTTCGCCCCGGCCTGGACGGTCTGGCGGGCCTTGAAGCTGTCGATGGATGCCACGGCGTGGTCCTCGCGAGGGGTTGTCGAACACGGCGCAGGCATATCCTGCGCCACTACCAAGTGTTCGGCCGGATGCGCTGCGGGTCCGGCCCTGGTTGACGCAGGGAAGACCCGTATGCCGCCCGCCCTCGCCTTCCGGCGGGAATCGGACGGTGCGCGCGCCGCCCCGGGGGTGCCCGGACTGGGATGCGCGAAGGACGGTTTGGACGCCTCTGAAGGTCGCGCGGCGCAGCCGGGGATGCGTATAGAACACTTCGAAACTGGCCGCTACGGGTCTGGTGGCCGCGGATTGGGTCATTCTCGCCGGGCCGGCCATAGCGTAAACGCGGGCGTCGCCCTCGCACCCTGCATAGACCCCCTGCCCTAGGATCCCTGCCCTTGCGCCTGATCGCCGAGGATCTCGCCTGCCGGCGCTCCGGCCGCCGCGTCTTTTCCGGGCTGTCCTTCACCCTGGAGGCCGGCGAGGCGCTCACCGTCACCGGCCGCAACGGCGCCGGCAAGTCGTCGCTTCTCGCCATCCTCGCCGGGCGGCTGCGGCCGGAGACCGGGCGGCTCGCGGCCGAGGGGGTCGGCGAGCGTACCATCCCCGAATGCCTCCACGTCGTCGGCCATCGCGACGGGCTCAAAGGGGCGTTGACGGCCGAGGAGAACCTCGCCTTCGCCCGCGACCTTCTGGGAGACGCCGACCTCGACCCCCGCGCTGCGCTGGCTCGCCTCGGCCTCGCCCATGCGGCGGGCCTGCCGGTCGCCTATCTCTCGGCCGGCCAGCGCCGGCGGGTGGCGCTCGCCCGGCTTCTCGTCTGCCGCCGGCCGCTCTGGCTCCTCGACGAGCCGACCGCCGCCCTCGACGTCGCCTCGCAAGCCGCCCTGGCGGAGCTGATGCGGGAGCATCTGCGCCAGGGCGGTCTCGTCGTCGCCGCCACCCACCAGGCGCTCGGTCTGGAGAAGGCCCGGGACCTGTCCGTCGAGGCCTTCCGCACCGCCCGGTCCGCGAGCGCCGATCCCTTCGCGGAGGCGGTCTGATGGGGCGCGCCTTCCTGGCGGTGGTCGCCCGCGACCTGCGGCTCGCCGGCCGCCTCGGCGGCTCGGGCGCCCTGTCCCTGGTGTTCTTCCTGATGATCGTCGCCCTGGTGCCGTTCGGCCTCGGGCCCGACCTCAACCTGCTCGCCCGGATCGGCCCCGGAATCCTGTGGATCGCCGCCGTTCTGGCGACCCTGATCGGCCTCGACCGGCTGTTCCAGGCCGACGAGGAGGACGGCTCGCTCGACCTCCTCACCGGCGCCCCCGCCCCGCTGGAGCTTCTGGTGCTCGCCAAGGTCACGGCGCACTGGCTCACCACCGGCCTGCCCCTGGCGCTGGCGACGCCGCTGTTCGGGCTCCTGGTCGCGCTCAGCCCCACCGGCATGGCGGCGACCAGCCTGACGCTCCTCGTCGGCACCCCGGCGCTCACCTTCATCGGCGCCGTCGGCGCGGCGCTCACCGCCTCGATCCGCCGCGGCGGCCTGATCCTCGCCGTGGTGGTGCTGCCCCTGATGGTGCCGACCCTGATCTTCGGCGTCTCGGCGGCGGATGCGGCGCTGGCGGGAACGGTGCCGTTCACGACGCCGCTGGCGATCCTGGCCGCGCTCAGCCTCGCCGCCGGGGTGGTCGGGACGCTGGCGGCGGCGGCGGCGTTGCGGTGGGGGGAGTAGCCCTCGCGCACTGCGCCCCGCTCAGGCCGCCCGCACCGTCGCGAGGAACCGCGAAACCTCCGCCGCGAGGTGCTCCGACTGGCGGGACAGCGCGGAGGCGGAGGACAGCACCTGGCTCGCCGCGGCCCCGGTCTCGCCCGAGGCGCGCGCGACGCCGACGATCGTGCGGGTCACGTCGCTCGTGCCGCTCGACGCCTGCGACACGTTGCGGGCGATCTCCCGGGTCGCCGCGACCTGCTCCTCGACGGCGGACGCGATGGAGGTGGCGACGCCGCTGATCTCACCGATTCGCCCGTTGATCGCCCCGATGGCGGCGACCGCCTGATCCGTCGCACCGCGGATCCGGCCGATCTGCGCCGAGATCTCGTCCGTCGCCCGGGCGGTCTGGGTGGCGAGCGCCTTCACCTCGGCCGCGACGACCGCGAAGCCGCGTCCCGACTCGCCGGCCCGCGCCGCCTCGATCGTCGCGTTGAGGGCGAGGAGGTTGGTCTGTCCGGCGATGCTTGAGATCAGGCCGACCACCTCGCCGACCTTCGACACGGCACCGTTCAGCTCCTGCACGAGGGCGGCCGTCGCGTCGGCCTCGGCCGCCGCGTGCCGGGCGAGCTCCGCGGAGCCGGAGACCTGACGCCCGATCTCCTGCACGGAGGTGCCGAGCTCCTCCGCGGCGGCGGCGACCGTGCCGACATTGCCGGAGGCCTGTTCGGCCGCGGCGGCGACCGCCGTCGACCGGCCGGCGGTCTCGCCGGCGGCGGCGCTCAGCGTGCCGGCGGTCGCCTGCAACTCGGCGGCCGAGTCGGACACGACCCCGACGATCCCGCCGACCGCCTGCTCGAAGGCATCCGCCAGCTGGCGCATGCCGGTCCTGCGCTGCTCCTCGGCGGACGCACGAGCCAACATCGTCTCGTCCTCAAGCCGGCGGGTGCGGATCAGGTTGTCCTTGAAGACTTGCACGGCGTCGGCCATCGCGCCGATCTCGTCGCGGCGGCCGGCTCCCGGAACCGTCACCGTCACGTCTCCGATGGCGAGGGTGGCCATCGCGGCCGTCATGCGGGTGATCGGACGGGAGATCCGGAGCAGGCCGAACAGGATCGCGCCCGTCGCCACGGCGAGCGCCGCGGTCAAGGCGGCCCAGGTGGCGAGAGTCGCGGTCGCGGCATGGTCGAGCGTCGCATCCGCCTTGCGTTGCGCATTCTCCCCGTTCAGCGTGATCGCCCGGCCGATGGCCTCGCCCATGGCCAAGGACAGCTTGAGCATCTCCGGCGCGACGATCTCGGCCAGTGCCTCCCGAGGCCGATCGGCCTCCACCAGCGTCACGGCTCGGCGGCCGATCGCCTCGTACTGCGCCCAGGCGCGCGAGAATTGTTCGTAGAGCGCGCGTTCCTCGGGCGACGAGATCAGGGGCTCGTAGCGGGCGCGAATGGCGGCAACCTGCTCGAGCACCAACAGATACATCCTGCGATGCTCGATCAGCTGCTGCGCGCCCTGCGTCGCGGCGGCGAGACGGTATTGACGCACCCGGGACTTGTCGACGGCAGAGGCCAGCTCGCTGATGACTCTGACGGACGGGATAAGATCGGTCGCGCTCTCCTGGGCGTTCCGGCGAATGGTGTCGAGCTCGAGAAGCGTAAGGCCTCCCTGAAGCCCGATGACGATTGCCAGCAGCAAAAGCAAACCACTGAGTGCGGACTTGATTGAGACACGCATCTGTCATTCCTTGCCTGGTCTGCGGCCCAGCGCACGGAATGGACATAGCGAATAATCGTTAAGCACGTTTGACGAGGCATGATCAGCGCCTCGACCGGGAACACGCCACGGTGATAGGGGCGCCCGGGGCCCGCACCGGGATCGTGGCGGGGCAGGACCGTCGGGCTCGGGACGCCGCGAGCGTCTTGCCCGTTGGGCAGCGCCGCACGCCCTTCTCGCGGATGAACGGGTCGGCTGTTGTATTGCCGGGGAGCCCGGCCCGGACCGATGAGGCGCAACGGATCCGGGACTGCTTCGGCGGGTGTCATGCGGCAGACAGCCTGCCGCGCAGAGGCTACCCGCTCCCCCGGCGCCGCGCACCGGGGGAGCGGACGCGCCTAGAACACCGCCTGCCCGAGCAGCACCGCCGCGATCACGATCACCACGGCGATCACCAGGAACAGCCCGAACAGCAGCCGCGCGATGCCGCGAGCCCCGGAGGCGACGTTGGTGAAGCCCAGCGCGCCGGCCACCAGTGAGATCACGAAGAAGATGATCGCCCATTTCAACATGGCGGAAGCACTCCGGTCGCCGCGAAAAGTCGCGAAGGTAACCTCTACCGCCACGCTTCGTTCCGCCCAGTCCACAGGCCCGTGCCCCCACCGTCTGCGCCGTTCGTCCGCATTGCTCACGGAGGCGCCGCCGCGCTACACCGGCGCCATGTCGATGGGTCTCCTCACGCGGCTGGCGCAGCCCGGCCACTTCATGCGCTGGTCCGGGGCCGTCCTGCCCTGGGTGGCGGGGCTCGCGGTCGCGCTGCTGGCGCTCGGCCAGTACCTGACCTGGTTCGTGGCCCCGCCCGACTACCAGCAGGGCGAGACGGTGCGGATCATGTTCATCCACGTCCCGGCGGCCTGGATGGCGGTGTTCTTCTACGGCGCCATGGCGGTCTCGGCGCTGGGCACCCTGATCTGGCGCCATCCCCTCGCCGACGTGGCGCAGCGCGCCGCGGCCCCGATCGGCGCCGCCTTCACGCTGATCTGCCTCGTCACCGGCTCGCTCTGGGGCAAGCCGATGTGGGGCACCTACTGGGTGTGGGACGCGCGCCTGACCTCGATGCTGGTGCTGTTCCTGATCTATTGCGGGCTGCTCGCCCTGTGGCGCACCATCGAGGACCCGAACCGGGCCGCCCGGGCGGTGGCGATCCTGACCCTCGTCGGCGCCGTCAACCTGCCGATCATCAAGTTCTCGGTGAACTGGTGGTCGACCCTACACCAGCCGGCCTCGATCCTGCGCATGGGCGGTTCGACCATCCACCCGACCATGCTCTACCCCCTCCTCGTCATGATCGTCGCCGCCTCGGTGCTCGGCATCGCCCTGCATCTCCAGGCGATGCGGACCGAGATCCTGCGCCGGCGGGTCCGCACCCTGACGATCCTCGAGGCCGAGCGGCTCGACGCCGCCCTGATGGCGCCTCAGGCGGCGTGACCATGGATCTCGGACCCCACGCCGCCTTCATCCTCGGGGCCTACGGCTTCACCGCCCTGGTGATCCTCGGCCTCGTCGCCCACGCGATCCTCGACCGGCGGGCGCAGGAGCGGGCGCTCGCCCGCCTGGCGCAGGAACCGCCGCGGGGTCGCCGGTGAGCGACGCCCCCTTGCATCCGGCCGACGACGCGGAGGAGGCGCCGCGGCGCTCGCGGCTGCTGTTCCTGCTGCCGCTGCTGGCGTTCGCCGCGCTCGCCGGCATCTTCCTCGGCAAGCTGCTCACCACCGGCTACGACCCCTCCGCCGTACCCTCGGCCCTGATCGGCCGACCGGTGCCCGCCTTCACCCTGCCGCCGGTGCCCGGCCTGACGGAAAGCGGCGCCGCGGTGCCGGGCCTGAATGCCGCCGACTTCCAGGGCAAGGTGACGGTGCTGAACGTCTGGGCGTCGTGGTGCGCGCCCTGCCAGGTCGAGCATCCGATGCTGGTGCGGCTGTCGCGCGACGGGGTGAACCTCGTCGGCATCGACTACAAGGACCAGCCCGAGAACGGCCGCCGCTTCCTCGGCCGCCACGGCAACCCGTTCAAGGCCGTCGGCGCCGACGAGGACGGCCGCGTCGGCATCGATCTCGGGGTCTACGGCGTGCCCGAGACCTTCGTGATCGGTCCGGACGGGCGCATCCGCGAGAAGCTGGTCGGGATTCTCACGCCCCAGAACTACGACGCGTTCCTGGCGCGGGTGCGGGCGATGAAGTAGAGGCGAGGCTCGAAGCCTCGCTCCTGTCCCGGATCGCCTTCCGCTTCGCTGCTCGCGTCCGGAACAGCGAGCGCGTCGGCGCCTCCTACTTCGGCAGCGCGTAGATGTTGACCTCGAGCGCCTCGTCCGACGGGCTCGCCAGCGGGGTCAGGTACTCCTCCACGAAGGCGTCCTGGACGATGATGCCCTTGGCGTCGAGATAGGCCGTCACCGTCTCGTAGGTCTGGTCGATGCCCTCGTAGGGGCCCTTGTGGGTGAAGCGCAGGGCCTTGCCGCTCGGGGTCGCGCCGAAGCGCAGGTCGTCGGGAAGGCCGGCGGGGCGCGGGTTCGGGGCGGCCTCCACCGGCACCATCACCTCGTACTGGAAGCCGTCGTCGTCGGTGCGGGTGAAGACCGAGAGCGGCTTGCCGGTCGCCTTGATGCCGGCTTGGGCGAGCGCCGCCTCGACCTTGGCGACCGCGTCCTTGAGGCTCGGCACCGCCTGGTCCCACTTCGCGCTGCCGGACAGGATCGCCGCGGGCTTGGCCGGCAGCGTCACCTCGTCGACGTCGGACGGGTCGCCCGGATTGGCGACGAGCGGCACGCGGCCGGCGGCCGGCGGCACCGGGGTCGCGGGCGGCAGCGCCTTCTCGGGGGCGGGCGGGGTCGGCGCCTGGTTCGGGCCCGGGCCGGGGCCCGGCGCCGTGGTGGTCGGCAGCGGGGTCGATTGCGCCGGGGACGGCGTGCCGGCCGGGGGGGCGGCGGGCGACGGCGCCGGGGCGGGCGCAGGGGCTTGGGACGGGGCGGGCGCAGGGGCTTGGGCCGGCTGGGCCAGCACCGAAGCGCCGCAGGCCAGGGAGGCCGCGAGGCCGATCGCGATCGTCGGGAGGCGGGTCTTCATCACGGGCGGAGCGCTCCGGGCGGCTTCAGCGTGGGTCGGCATCGCCGGACGGGTCGAACGCGTCAAGCGCAAAGCCGTTGCAGGCTCATCGCGGAAGCGTGAGCGAGCCGTTACGCCGCTCGCCTGCGCGCCGGTTCTGGTCCATACACCGCCCGATCCCCACCTGAGCGGTCACAGCCGGAGTCTGCCTCGTGTCGCCCCTCGCCCATCGCCGCTTCCTGAAGATGAACGGCCTCGGCAACGAGATCGTGGTGCTGGACCTGCGCGGCAGCGACATCCGCGTGCAGCCGGACGAGGCCCGCGCCATCGCGGCCGATCCGGCCTCCCGCTTCGACCAGATGATGGTGCTGCACGATCCCGTCACCCCGGGCACCGACGCCTATGTGCGGATCTACAACACCGACGGCTCGGAGGCCGGCGCCTGCGGCAACGGCACCCGCTGCGTCGCCTGGGCGATGCTGGACGATCCGGTGATGGCCCGCCCGGTCACGGGCGAGCGCCTGACCCTCGAGACCCGCCCGGGCCTCCTCGACGTGGTGCGCGTGTCGCCCGTGGACTTCACCGTCGACATGGGGGCGCCGCGCCTGCGATGGCACGAGATCCCGCTCGCAGAGCCGTTCCCCGATACCCGCCGCATCGAGTTGCAGATCGGGCCGATCGACGATCCGGTGCTGCATTCGCCGGGCGCGGTCAGCATGGGCAACCCGCACGCGGTGTTCTTCGTCGATCGCGATCCCGAGACCTACGACCTCGCCCGGATCGGCCCGCTGCTCGAATCGCACCCGATCTTCCCGGACCGGGCCAACATCTCGCTCGCCCAGGTCATCGACCGCTCGCATCTGAGCCTGCGGGTCTGGGAGCGCGGCGCCGGCCTGACCCGGGCCTGCGGCACCGCCGCCTGCGCCGCCCTCGTCGCGGCGTCGCGCCTGCGCCTCACCGACCGCACGGCCACCGTCACCCTGCCGGGCGGCGATCTCAGCATTGCCTGGGGCGAGGACGACCACGTCCGCATGACCGGCCCGACCGAGCTGGAGCACGAGGGGACCTTCGCAGCCTCGCTGTTCGAGGCGGCCTGATGTCCGTGGAGGTCCTGAGCTTCGGCTGCCGCCTCAACGCCGCCGAATCGGAGGCGATGCGCCGGCAGGCGGAGGCCGCGGGCCGCACCGACCTTCTCCTCGTCAATACCTGCGCGGTCACGAGCGAGGCCGGCCGGCAGGCCCGCAAGGCGATCCGGGCGGCCGCCCGGGCGAACCCGGCGGCGCGGGTGGTGGTCACCGGCTGCGGCGCGCAGGTCGAGACCGCGTCCTACGCCGCCATGCCGGAAGTGGCCGAGATCCTCGGCAACCGCCGCAAGCTCGATCCGGCGGCCTGGGCCGATCCCGCGCCGGAACGGATCCGGATCGACGACGTGATGGCGCCCCGGCCCGATCCGCTGCCCGACGCCGCGCCGATGCGGGCGCGCACCCGCGCCTTCCTGCCGGTGCAGAACGGCTGCGACCATCGCTGCACCTTCTGCGTCATCCCGTTCGGCCGCGGCAACTCGCGCTCCGTGCCGGCGGCGAGCGTCGTCGCGCAGGTCCGTGCCCTGGTGGAGGCCGGCACCCGCGAGGTGGTGCTGACCGGCGTCGACCTCACGGCCTATGGCCGCGACCTCGACGGCTCCACCCTCGGCGCCCTGGTGCGGGCGATCCTGCGGGCGGTGCCCGAACTCGACCGGCTGCGCCTGTCCTCGATCGATTCCGTCGAGGCCGATGCGGAGCTGGTCGCGGCCTTCGCCGAGGAGGCGCGGCTGATGCCGCATCTCCACCTCTCGCTCCAGGCCGGCGACGACCTGATCCTCAAGCGTATGAAGCGCCGCCACGGCCGCGACGACGCGATCCGGTTCTGCGCCGAGATCCGGCGTCGGCGACCCGACGCGGTGTTCGGCGCCGACCTGATCGCCGGCTTTCCGACCGAGACCGAGGCGCAGTTCGCCCGCTCCCTCGCCCTCGTCGAGGAATGCGGCCTCGCCCAGCTTCACGTCTTCCCCTACTCGCCCCGCCCGGGTACGCCGGCCGCCCGGATGCCGCAGGTCGCCGCGGGCGAGATCCGCGACCGCGCCGCCCGCCTGCGCGCGGCCGGCGCCGCCGCCTTCGCCCGCCGCCTCG
The DNA here is from genome assembly GCF_006151805.1 of Methylobacterium terricola. Classification (GTDB taxonomy): domain Bacteria; phylum Pseudomonadota; class Alphaproteobacteria; order Rhizobiales; family Beijerinckiaceae; genus Methylobacterium; species Methylobacterium terricola. The sequence goes on from NZ_VDDA01000004.1 coordinate 220,243, forward strand.
ACCGCGAGGTCGGCGAGACCCGCCGGGTGCTGGCCGAGCGCGGCGGAATCGGGCGCACGGAGGGTTTCCTGCCGGTGCGGCTGCCGGAGGGCGTGGCGGCGGGGGCGCTGGTCGACCTGCACATCGCCGGGCATGACGGGCAGGTGCTGCGGGCGGCGTGATCCCGGTTGCGAGCGAGCCTCGCCCCCGCGTCGGACCGCTCGCTTTTCCCTTAAGGAAAGCAGGTTATAGGCTAGTTATGTCCCGCATCTTGCCCGGCGCATGCGCCGTGGCAACCGTGCAGGGTTTCGCCGTCACTCCAGCCTCGCTGCAACGGCCCCACCGACGATCTGCCTGGCATGCCACCGTCCCGGAACACCTCCCTCGACGACCGCTTGCTCGATCTCGACGACGAGCACTGGTCGATGCTGCTGCGGCATTCCCTGGATACGATCGCCGACATGATCATCTGGCTCGATCGCGACGCCAGATACGTCTATGTCAACCGGGCGGCGACCGTGCTTCTCGGCTACTCGGCGGACGAATTTCTGCGCATGCGGGTGTGGGACGTCGATCCGCTCTTCGACGAGGCGCAGTGGCGCGAGCATTGGCACGAACTCGAACGGACGGGGGCGGTGAAGCTCGAGACCGTGAATACGTCGCGGCTGGGCGAGCCGATTTCCGTCGAGGTGACGGCCAGTTTGGTCGCCTTCAAGGGCAAGGCCTATAATTGCTCGGTGGTGCGCGACATCACTGCCCAGAAGCAGGCCGAGGCCGATCTCCGGGCCCTCAACGACCGAATCCACGTCCTCAGCATCACCGATGCGCTGACGGGACTGGCCAACCGGCGTCACCTCGACACCGTCCTGGCGACGACGATCCGGCACCATGCCCGCACGGGCGAACCGTTCTCGCTGATCCTGCTCGACATCGATGCCTTCAAGGCCTTCAACGACCGCTACGGCCATATCGAGGGCGATGCGTGCCTGGCCCGGGTCGCGGCGGCCCTGACCGGCGCGATGCGCCGGAGCGACCACCTCGTCGCGCGCTATGGCGGCGAGGAATTCGCTTGCGTGCTCCCGAACACCACGGAGGCGCAGGCTCGGGCGCTCGCCGAGGGGCTCCGCGCCGCCGTGGCAGCGCTGGCGATTCCGCACGCGGCCTCACCGGTCGCCGGGGTGGTGACGGCGAGCTTCGGGGTTCTCACGGCCGCCTGCACCGAGGCGAGCACGCCTCTCGACTTGATCCGGAGGGCCGACCACCTCCTCTACCGGGCGAAGCGCGAGGGGCGCGACCGCGTCGTCGGGGCCGGCTGCTGACAGACGGTCCGTTTCATACCGCCGCGCCTTCGAACGGATCCGTTCGAAGGCGCGAGGGTATCAGAGGCCGCAGGCCGCCAGTCCGGTGAGCATATGTCCCGGCGCTGGCGCCTCGACGGTGATCGCCGGCTTCTTCGGGTAGAGCGGCAGGGCGAGGGTCCGGGCATGGAGCTGCAAACCCGGCCCGCCCTGGCGCGGGGCGCTGCCGTAGATCGGATCCCCGAGGATCGGCCAGCCCATCGCGGCGCAGTGCACGCGGAGCTGGTGGGTGCGCCCGGTCACCGGGTTCAGCGCCAGCCAGGTCAACCCGGTGGCTGCATCGCGTCCCAACACCCGCCAGCGCGTCAGCGAGGGATCGCCGGCGGGGTCGGTCTTCATCCACCAGCTGCGCGGATCGTCGGAGCGGCGCGCGAGGGGGAGGTCGATCTCGCCCGTCGCCTCCGACGGCCCACCCTCGACCAGCGCCCAATAGGTCTTCTCGGCGCGTCCTTGCGCGAACAGGGCGTTCAGCCGGGCCAGCGCCTTGGCGTGGCGACCGAGCGCCAGGCAGCCGGAGGTGTCGCGGTCGAGGCGGTGGGCGGCCTCGGGCCGGCGCGGCAGGCCGAAGCGCAGGGCGTCGAGGTGCTGGGTCAGCGTCTCGCCGCCCTTCGGCCCGGGATGCACCGGCAATCCCGCCGGCTTGTCGATGACGAGAACAAGGGCATCGCGGTAGAGGAGCCGCGCGAGTATGTCGTCAACGATCATGAGCCTGTCGCAGCGGCGGGGGGATGCGGGCGAAAGTGAGGGCAGGCCGCCCTAGATCGTCCGAAGGGTCGGGAGCAAGTGCGGATGAGTGAGACCAAACAGCCGGGCTGGTTCGGCCGCCTGTTCGGCCGGAAGGCCGAGACGCCGATCGAGACCCCCGCGGAGACGCCCGAAGCGGCGCCCGGTCCCGCGCCTGAGCCCGATCCCGCCGAGGCGATACCGACGGAGCCGACCGGCACCCTGTCGGAGGGCGTGCCCGACTTCGCGACCGCTGCCGACGACATCCTCCCGGCCCCGCCGACGGTGACCGAGGCCTCGCCCGAGACCGAGCCGGAGCAGGACCTGCCCGACGAGCTTGCCGGCGCCGACCTCGAACCGGTCGACGGCGTGCAGCCCGAGGGCGTGGTGCCGGCGGCGCCCGAGCCCGAACATCCCGAGCCGGTCTCCCTGGCGGAGCCCGAGCCCGAGCCGGTGCCCGTGGCGGAGGCCGTCGGGGAGCCTGCACCGGAGGAAGCGCCGCTCCAGATCTTCCAGCCCCCGCCCCCGTCCGAGACGGCGGAGGAGAAGCGCAGCTGGTGGGGCCGGCTGACCGGCGGCCTCAAGCGCACCTCCTCGGCCCTGTCCGACCGGGTCACCGGGCTGTTCACCAAGCGCAAGCTCGACGCCGACACCCTGGAGGAGCTGGAGGACGCGCTGATCCAGGCCGATTTCGGCCTCGATACCGCGGCCCGGATCGCCGAGGCCGTCGGCAAGGGCCGCTACGAGAAGGGCATCGCCCCCGACGAGGTGCGGGGCATCCTGGCGACGGAGGTCGAGCGCGCCCTCGATCCGGTCGCCCAGCCGCTCGTCATCGACACGACCAAGAAGCCGTTCGTGATCCTGATGATCGGCGTCAACGGCGCCGGCAAGACCACGACGATCGGCAAGCTCACGCAGAAGTTCCGGGCGCAGGGGCACAGCGTCATGCTGGCCGCCGGCGACACCTTCCGGGCCGCGGCGATCGAGCAGCTGCGGGTGTGGGGCGCGCGCACCGGCGCGCCGGTGGTGGCGCGGGCGCAAGGGTCGGACGCCGCCGGCCTCGCCTTCGACGCGCTCCAGGCCGCCCGCGAGGCCGGCACCGACATCCTGATGATCGATACCGCCGGCCGGCTGCAGAACAAGACCGGGCTGATGGCCGAGCTCGAGAAGGTGATCCGGGTCATCCGCAAGCTCGACGAGGAGGCGCCCCACGCCGTGCTCCTCGTCCTCGACGCCACGGTGGGCCAGAACGCGCTCAGCCAGGTCGAGATCTTCCAGAAGGCCGCCGGCGTCACCGGCCTGGTCATGACCAAGCTGGATGGGACGGCACGCGGCGGCATCCTGGTGGCGCTCGCCGCGAAGTTCGGCCTGCCGGTCCACTTCATCGGCGTCGGCGAGGGGGTCGACGACCTGGAGCCCTTCGCGGCGCGGGACTTCGCCCGGGCGATCGCCGGGCTGGACAAGGGCTGAGGGGCGGGGCGCCGCCCCGCTCACTCCGCGCAATACGCCGCCATGCCCTCCGCCAACGCGTCGAACGCCACCCGGCAGCGGCGCAAGGAGCGCAGGTCCTCGTGCATCGCCACGAAGGTCGGCAGCTCCCAGACGATCTCCGGCAGGATCCGGATCAGGCCGGGGTCGCGGGCGGCGAGCACCGTGTGGCAGGCGCCGAGGCCGAACCCGGCCCGCACAGCCGCGAGCTGCGCGAGCGTGCTGTCGCTGCGCCAGGCGAATCCCGCCCCGGCCAGCGCCGGGGCGTGGTGCATCATCACCCGCAGGAACGGCGTCTCGGCGTCGAAACCGACGACGCTGTGCCGGGCGAGGTCCGCCGGGACCTCCGGCACGCCGCGCCGGGCGAGGTAGCGGCGGTGGCCGTAGAGGCCGAGGCGGACCGTGCCGACCCGGCGCGCCACCAGAGCCTCCTGTGTCGGCGGCGCCATCCGGACGGCGATGTCGACGTCGCGCCGCAGCAGGTCCTGCATCCGGTCGGAGAGCACCACGTCGACGGTGAGGCCGGGATGGCGGGCGTGCAGGTCGGCCAGGATCGGCGGCAGCACCTCGGCCCCGACCACCTCCGAGGCGGTGATCCGCACCCGTCCCGTCAGGCCTTCCGCCTCCGCCGTCACCGCCCGGTGCAGCGCCTCGGCCGTCGCCCGGAGCGAGCGCCCGTAGGGCGCCAGCGTCAGGGCGGCCTCGGTCGGCGCGAGGCCGGCGGGCGAGCGCGTGAACAGGGCGACCCCGAGGGCCTGCTCCAGGGCCGCGATCTGCCGGCCGAGGGTCGGCTGGGTCAGCCCGAGCGCCCGCGCGGCGCCGGAGAGCGAGCCCTCCTCCAGCACGGCGAGCGCGGCGCGGTAATGGTCCCAGCTCGGTTCGGTCATACGGTTTCGTATAGCCGATCGCCGGGCTTCGGCAATTTTCAGGGTGCCGACGCCCTGGCACATCTCCCCCCGCCACCGGACGAGGAGAGCGTGATGACGGCGAGGACGGCCCTGGTTCTGGGCGCGACGGGCGGGATCGGCAACGCGGTGGCGCAACGCCTCCGGCAGGACGGCTGGACGGTGCGGGCCCTGCACCGCGATCCCGGCCGGGTGGCGCGGGACGGCGACGGGTTCGCCTGGATGCGCGGCGACGCGATGAAGCCCGCCGACGTGACCGCCGCCGCGGCGGGCGCGTCGCTGCTCGTCCACGCGGTCAACCCGCCCGGCTACCGCGACTGGGACCGGCTGGTGCTGCCGATGCTCGACGCCTCGATCGCGGCGGCCGGGACGGCCGAGGCCCGCCTGCTCCTGCCCGGCAACGTCTATGTCTACGGCCGCGACGCCGGCCCGAACCCGGGCGACGACGCCCCCCAGACGGCCCGGACGGCGAAGGGCCGCATCCGCATCGCCATGGAGGCGCACCTGCGGGATTCCGGCGTGCGCAGCCTGATCCTGCGGGCCGGCGACTTCTTCGGGCCGCGCACCACCGCCAATTCCTGGTTCTCCACCGCCCTGGTGCGGCCGGGCCGGCCGGTGCGGCGGGTGCTCGATCCCGGCACGCCAGGGATCGGCCATCAATGGGCCTACCTGCCCGACGTCGCCGAGGCGATGGTGCGCCTGGCCGCCCGTGAGGCCGAGCTGCCGCGCTTCGCGACGTTCAGCATGGACGGACACTGGGATCCGGACGGCCGGCAGATGATCGCGGCGATCGTCCGCGCGGTAGGCGCCCCCGTGCGGGTGCGGCGCTTCCCCTGGGCGTTGCTGCCGCTTGCCGCGCCGTTCTGGCCGCTCGCCCGGGAGATCCGGGAGATGCGCTACCTGTGGCGGGAGCCGATCCGGATGCGCAACGACCGTCTCGTGCAGGTTCTGGGGGCCGAGCCGCACACCCCCCTCGACCGGGCCGTACGCGAGACGCTGGCCGGGCTCGGATGCCTGGAGGGCGAGGACGACCGGAGCGTCACGGCGCGCCCGAGAGCGCGTGCGTGACCGTCTTGCCGAGCCGCATTCCCGCGGCGGCGTGCCGGAGCGGCGCCGGGGAGCCGAGCGTCCAGGACAGGATCCATGCCGCGGGGCCCCCTCCCGGATGCGACACGTCGTCATCGTCACTCATGATCTAGGCGCGTGCCCGGCCCTGTGGTGACCTGGCTGCGCGAGCTGGCCCGGACGCGATGCGATCGGCCCTCGGATGTTCCAGGGGGCCGAGGATGCGGGCAGGGATGCGGGCTCTGGTGGGGCTGCCGGCGCTGGCCGGACTCGTCGGCACGGCCGTCGCCCAGAATGCGGCCGCGATGCCGGAGTCGCTCTACGCCAAGGCCGGCGGCTACGACGTCATCCGCCCTGCCGGCGGCCCGGCCAACGGCCTCGGCTGCCGCATGCTGCGCAGCACCCTTGAGGCGAGCGACGGCAACGCCGAGAAGGCCGTCATCGTCGCTCCGAAGACTGGCGGTGTCGCCTTCTCGGTCGCCTACGAGCGCTGGAGCTGGAAGGCCGGGCAGCCGCCGACGCTCCGCTACCGGATCGGCGACCAGAACCCGCTGCAGGAGATCGTGCCGGTCGGGGCGATCGTGGCCGACGGCCTGGCCATCGGCGCCCTCTTCCCGGTTGCCCTCGTGCCCCGGCTGCAAGCCGCCACGCGGGTGGTGGTCGAGGCGAACGGCAGCGCGGTGACGTTCCATCTCGCCGGCATCCGACCGGCCTATGATGCCGTGCTCCGCTGCAACCGCAACGAGCCCCCCGCCCCGCCGGGACCCGTCGCGGGGACGGCATCGCCGGCCGCGGCGCCCTCCGCGACGGCCCCTGCGACCATCCAGGCCTTGCCCCCCGTCGCCCAGGCCTCGCCCCCGGTTCAGGGCTCCCCGCCCGGTCAAGCCGCTCCGCCGGGCCAGGCGCCGCTGCCCACGGAGGCGCGGCTCGCCGCGTACATGCTGGGTCGCGGCCTCAAGAGCGTCTTCGAGCGCTGCGACCTCCCCACGACGAGCCGGGAGCGCGCAACGCTGGACGCCAAGCTCGCGGCCCTGCGGCCGGAGATGACCCGGGCCGAGACAGCGATCCAGCTCGCGATCGACAAGCAGGCGGGAGTGCCGTGCGGCGGCGACGACCCGTCGCTCCGCCAGGCGCTCGAGATGTATGTCCGGACGACGCCCGAGGAATTCGCCGCCGAGTGGGACGGCAAGCGCAGCGGCGTCGGGGCCCGCGTCGCGCGTCAGATCCTCGCGGCGCTCAAGCCGGCGGGCCCGCCGCGGGCGCGGGTCGCGACCTTCCTGTACGGGCTCGTGCTCCAGGACCTGATCGCGCATTGCGACATCGCCACCACCGCCAGGCAGCGGGCCGGGCTGAAGGCGAAGCTGGACGGCTTCCGCGCCGAGATGCCGGCCCAGGAAGCGGAACTGCAAAAGCAGAAGGGCGCCTTCACGACCTGCCCGCCGGCCGGCGAGGTGTCCGATTTCCAGACCGTGATGCCGCTGTTCCTGGAGCGCAGCCCCGAGGAGTTCTCCGCCGAGATGGACCGCCGTCAGGCGGGCCGGACGGCGGCCCTGCCGGCGCCGCCGAACGCCGAGCCGGGCTGCCGCCTCGGCTCGTTCCCGCAGGACGAGGCGCAGGCGGAGAAGGCGTTCACGGAGCGGTTCCGCCGCGATCTTCCGGCCTTCGTGATCGAGAAGGCGGCCTCCAACGAGCATGAGGCGACCTTCGTGTTCGCGCCGCTGACCGAGAAGGATGCGGGCCCGCGCGGCTTCGTCGTCCTCGACCGGGTCGCGGGCCGGTTCGGCCGCGTGCTGATCGCCGCCCCGGTCGCGCGCAGCGACTGGCGCCAGGCGATGACGCTCGTCGCGAGCCACGTCATCAATGTCTACGACGCGACCCAGGCCGTCGGGGCGGTCGGCAGGACAGTCGCCCCCCATGTCAAGGAGCGCGTTCACAGCGTCCCCGACAGGATCCCGTTCGGCTCCGTCTACCTGCAAGTCACGCAGCTGAAGGACGGCAATCAGGCGCTCGTCGTCGACCGCTGGAACGGCGCGGATTGCACGCGGGACACCATGAAGTGAGATCGCGGCGGGCGGCCCGGGAGGATGGACGATGATGCGGTTCGCGTGGATCCCCGGTGGACTGAGCGTCGCGGCGGCTTTGTGCTCTGCGGCGCTCGCCCAGGCGGGCGGGGGCTCCGGTGGCCCTGTTCCCGACGGATCATACCACTGCCGGATGTGGATGGGATCGAGCTACGTCGATCTCGGGACGGTGCGCAGCGTCGGCGGGGCGCTGAGCCCCAACCCGGTCGCCAAGGCCGGCGGCACGATCACCGGGGCGAGCGCGACGAAGGACGGCCTCCGGATCGACTACACGACCGCCCGCGGCTACCGCGAGAACCTGGACTGCACGCGGGTGTAGCGTTCCCGCCCCCTCGCCCGCCGCGCCGGGGAACCTGCGATAGGGCGTGCCCGCCGTGGCCGCATCCGCCACAGGCTCAGGCCGCGTCACGGCACGGCCGGATGATCCCCTCGCGCCTTAGCGCCGGCGCCCGCTCGGTCTTGCCGTGCGCCTTCGAGCGGATGCGGTCGAAGGCGCGGCGGTATGAGGCATCGGGACCGGCCTTGGATGCCGTGCCGGCTCGTGACCCTGGCGTTGCGACATGCCGTCATCGTCACCAGTGACGATAGGCGGCCTCCCGGCCCTGTGGTGACCTGCGGACAGAGGGCGTGCGCGGGCCGACCGGTCCGGCCCTCGACCGTTCGGGGGCCGGGAATGCGGGCAGGGAAGCGGGTTCGCGTGTGGCTGCCGGCTTTGGCCGGCCTCGTCGGCGCGGCCTTGCCCGCCGCGGCCGAGGACACGCTCTACGCGAAAGCCGGCGGCTTCGACATCCAGCGCCCCGACGGCGGACCGGTCGGCGGCCTCGGTTGCAACGCGCTGCGCACCAGCCTCGAGGCGAGCGACGGCAACGCCGAGAAGGCGGTCATCGTCACGCCGAAGAGCCGCGGCCTCGCCCTGACGGTCGCCTACGAGCGCTGGGACTGGAAGGCCGGCAAGCCGCCCAAGCCGCGCTATCGGCTCGAGGGCCAGGGGGCGGCGCAGGAGATCGTGCCCCTGCCCGGCGAGCTCGTGGCCGACAGCTACGCCCTCGGCACGCTGTTCCCGTTCTCGGTGCTGTCCCGGTTCCAGGCTGCCACGCGGGTGGTGATCGAGGCCGGGGGCACCCGGGTGCCGTTCGACCTCACCGGGTTGCGACAGGCCTACGACGTCGTGCTCCGCTGCAACCGCGACGAGCCGGTTCCGGCTGTCCCGCAGCCGGGCCCCGCCGCGGGTACCCCGTCCGCAGCGGGGGCTTCGACCCCGGCCATCGGCGCCTCGCCCTCCACCGGGACGTCGCCACCCGTGGCGGGCCCGACGCTGTCCGCCGAGGTCGCGCCACGTCCTGCCGGGCCGGCGCCCTCACCTGCCGGCGAACCCTTGCCGACGGAGGCGCGGCTGGGCGCCTACCTCGTCGGCCGGGGGTTGCAGGATCAGGTCGAGCGCTGCGACCTCGCCACCACGGCCCGGCAGCGTCGGACGCTCGATGCCAAGGTCGAGGCACTGCGGCCGGAGATGCGCAAGGCCGACGACGCGATCCGAACCACGCTCAAGGAGGAGGCGGGCAGACCGTGCCCTGAGGCCGGCGATCCCATCGTGCGCGAGGCTCTGGACCTTTACCTGCGCGCCACGCCCGAGGCGTTCGCGGCCGAGTGGGACCGCAAGACCGACGGTGTCATGGTCTTTAAGGCGCGCGAGATTCTCAAGACCCTGCAGCCGGCGGCCCCGCCGCGGGCGCGGCAGGCCGCCTTCCTGTACGGGCTGATGCTGCAGGACCTGATCGCGCATTGCGACATCGCCACCACCGCCAGGCAGCGGGCCGGCCTGACGGCGAAGCTGGACGCCTTCCGCATGGAGATGGCGGCGCAGGAACCGGACTTGCAGAAGGAGAAGGGTGCCTTCACGACCTGTCCGGCGGGCGACACGCTGGCCGAGTTCCAGGCTGCGATGCCGCTGTTCCTGGAGCGCAGCCCGGAGGACTTCGCCGCCGAGATGGACCGGCGCTCGGCGGCACGGACGGCCGCGCAGGCCCGGGAGCCTCAGGGACCGGAAGCGCAGGCGCCGGACGGCAGGGCCGCCCTGGCGCCGAAGGCCGAAGCGGGATGTCGCAAAGCCCCCTTCCCGCAGAATGCAGCGCTGCTGCGGCAGAGCCTCGTGGAGCGGTTCCGTCGCGAGCTGCCGGATTTCGAGATCGAGGATTTGACGGCGAATAAGGACGCCGCCAGCTTTGCTTTCATGCTGCGGACCGACGAGAGCGGGGATCGGAGCGGGTTCTTCACGCTCCACTTCGACGCGGGCCGCGCAGACTACCTGGCGGTCAGCGGCCCGGTCGGGCATGGCGGTTGGCGCCGCGCGGTGATTCTCGTCGTCGCTCATGCCATCGCGGTCTTCGACCCGACCCAGGATCGCGCGGAGATCGACCGGAAGCTGTCCGTGCACGTCACGGAGCGCCCGCGCTCGGTGGACAAGATGATCGCCTTCGGCCCGGTCTTCCTGAGCTTTCTCGGCCTGCGGGACGGGGATCAATCCATCACCGTCCAGCGGTGGGACGGCGCTGAATGCTGGCCGGGCAGCGTGAGGTGAAGGACCCCGGCGGCACGATCCCGGGGCGATCCCCCGAGCGTCCACCTCGCCCTCCCCGCCGATCCCGTGCAGGATGCCGACGGGACGGGAGGACGAATGCGGGATGGGATCGCTCCGGGTACGGTTCGGGCTGCTGGTCGGGAGCGCGGCCGCCCTCGTGGTGCTGGCGGCGATCGGCCTCTACGCGACGTTGCACACCGCCGAGCGCACGCTCGACGCGACGCTCGACGCGCAGGTGCGCCTGGAGCTGATCGCCGAGCTGTCCGGGCGGCTGACCGAGTTCGGCCTCGCGGCGATCGAGGCGGTCGGCGACAATCCGGGCCGGCCCGAGCGGCTCGCCAATGCCCGCAACGAGGTCGACCGGGCGCTCAACGCCGTCGATGACGGCCTCAGCCGCGCCGTCGCCGGGGCCGGCGGCGTCCTCGACCGCACGCAGTACACCGCCCGCGCCCGGCCGCTGGCCCGCCTGCGGGCGGCCCGCGCCATGCTCGACCGGCAGGTGGCGCAGATCCAGCGCGAGCCCAACCCCGCCCGCCGCGCCGACGCGATCCGCGGGGCGCTCAACGCCTTCGGGGCGGTGACCGGCCAGCCCCTGACCTTCCTGGTCGAGGCCGAGCGCCGCTCGGTCGAGGCGTCCTCGGCCGAGGTCCGCACCCTGGCCAGCCGGATGCGCGGCGTCGCGGTGGCGGCGGCCGTGCTGATCGTGCTGCTCCTCGTCCTGCTGCACCAGGGCCTGACCCGGCCGATCCTGCGGCGGATCGAGGCGATCCGGGCCGGCGCGGCCGCCATCGGCCGCGGCGAGCTCGACACCCGCCTGCCGGTGGCGAGCCGCGACGAGCTCGGCCTGCTGGTCGCCAGCTTCAACCGGATGGCGGCGCGGCTGAAGCGGCGCGAGGCCCGGGTCGCCGCCGACCGGGCGGCGCTGGAGGAGATCGTCGCCCGCGCCACCGCCGACCTGCGCGGCGCCAATGCCCGGCTCGAGGAGATCGACCGGTCGCGCCGGCGGTTCTTCGCCGATGTCAGCCACGAATTGCGCACGCCGCTGACCGTGATCCTCGGCGAATGCGATCTCGCCGCCCGCTCCCCCGACACGCCCGACGCGTTCCGCCCGGTGATCGCCACCATCCGCAAGCGGGCCCTGCGGCTGCACCGCCGGGTCGGCGACATGCTGCGGGTGGCGCGCTCGGAATCCGGCCAGATCGCCCTGGAGCTGCGTCCGGTCGGGCTCGCCGGCATCCTGGCCGAGGCGGTGGAGAGCTGCGCGCCGGAGGCGGGGCGCCGCCGCATCGCCCTGGAGCTGGAGCCGAGCGCCGCCGACGTCGAGGTGATGGCCGATGCCGAGTGGCTGCGCCAGATCGTCGAGGGGCTGATCGACAATGCCCTTCGCCACGGTGCCGGCGCGACCCGGATCGGCGTCGGCTTCGCGCCGAGGGGCAGCGGCGCCGCCGTCACGGTGACCGATGACGGCCCGGGCTTCCCGCCGGAGGCCGAGGGCCTGTTCGAGCGGTTCCGGCGCGGTGACGGGCCGGCGGCCTCCGGCTTCGGCATCGGCCTCGCTCTGGCGCGCTGGGTCGTTGAGCGCCATGATGGGGCGATCCGCCTGGAATCGGGCGCGCCGGGCGCCCGGGTGACCCTGGAACTGCCCGGCGAGGACATGAGGGAGGATGCCGCATGAGCGACCGACCGGAAGGGCGCACATGACCAACGTGCTCATCGTCGAGGATGACGGCGACATCCGTGCCATGCTGGCCCGCGGCCTCTCGGCCGAGGGATTCGACATCGACCTCGCGGGCGGCGTCGACGAGGCGCTCGCCGCCGCCCGCGAGCGGGTGCCGGAGGCGGTGCTGCTCGACAACATGCTGCCGGACGGCTCGGGCCACGACGTCTGCCGCAGCTTGCGCGAGGGCGGCTATCCGGGGGCGATCCTCTTCTTAAGCGCCAAGGACGAGGTCGGCGACCGGGTCGACGGCCTGGCGGTCGGTGCCGACGACTACATCGTCAAGCCGTTCGTGTTCGACGAGCTGCTCGCCCGCCTGCGCGTCCACCTGCAGCGGCGGCGCGCCGCCGGCGAGGCCCGCACCCTGGTCACCGCCGGGCGCCTCTCCCTCGACCTCGCGACCCGCCAGGTCCGCTTCGGCGACGTCACATGCCGGCTGACCCAGCGCGAGGCCGAGTTGCTGGCGATCCTGATGGAGCAGGCGAGCCGGCCGGTCTCCCGCGGCGACATCTTCGACCGGCTCTGGGCGAGCCAGGGCGGCCTCTCGCTCAACGTCGTCGACGTCTATGTCGGCTACCTGCGCACCAAGCTCGCCGACATCGTCCGGGCCGGCGGGCCCAGCCTCGTCACGGTGCGCGGCCGCGGCTTCATGCTCGACCTGCACGAGGCCGGCTTCCGCCAGTGAGGCCCGCCGCGATTCTGGTGGCGATTTCCTCGATGGCAAAATTATTTTGGGCGCGATCGATACCGGCTAACCCCGTGCGGAACCTGCACAATAAGACCGGTCTGAGAATGTGCGCCCCCGCCCCTCCCGAACAATCGGCAAAATAGCGCTTGCACTCCGGGGCGTGATTGCCGATATATCCCGTGTGACAGAAAACACTGTCATTCCAAAGTCTTAAGAACCTCTTAGAGGTTCCGGCAGCCCAGGAGAAGCGCCATGAAGTGGTCGATGCCCGTCGTCGCCGAGGTCTGTGTCGGCATGGAAGTCACCAGCTACGAGTCGGCCGAGATCGATCCCTTCAACTAAGGGCTCGTACGGTTTGCGCCTCCGGCGGTTCGCCGCCGGATGGCGCTCGATCGAGACACCACCAGAAGCCCGGCCCTCGCGAGCCGGACCATCCGCCGAAGTCGAAGGAGGAACATCATGAAGTGGTCGATGCCCGTCGTCGCCGAGATCTGCGTCGGCATGGAAGTCACCAGCTACGAGTCCGCCGAGATCGATCCGTTCAACTGAGCGGATCGAGCCCGGACCATGCAGGCCATCGTTCTGGGCTCCGGTGCGGGCGGGGGCGTGCCGCAGTGGAACTGCCGCTGCCCGATCTGCGCCATGGCCCGGGCGGGCGACCGCCGGGTTCTGGCACGCACCCAGTCGAGCCTCGCCGTCTCCGCCGACGGCGACAACTGGCTCCTGGTGAATGCCTCGCCGGATCTCCGCCAGCAACTCTTCGAGACACCGGCCCTGCACCCGCGCGAGGGCCTGCGCCACTCGCCGATCCGGGCGGTGCTGCTCACCAACGGCGACGTCGACCACGTCGCCGGCCTGCTCACCTTGCGCGAGGGCCAGCCCTTCCGCCTCCACGCGACGCGCGGCATCCTCGACTCGATCGCCGCCAACCGCGTCTTCGACGTGATGGCGCAGGGCGTGGTCGAGCGGAGCGAGATCGCCCTGAATGCGCCGTTCTCGCCGGTGCCGGGCCTGACCGTGACCCTGTTCCCGGTGCCCGGCAAGGTGCCGCTCTGGCTCGAGGACGGCACGCCGGAGATCGGCGCCGAGACCGAGAGCACGGTCGGCGCGATGATCGAGGCCGGGGGGAAGCGCCTCGCCTACGTGCCGGGCTGCGCCAGGGTCACCGACGGCCTGAGGGAGCGGCTGGCCGGGGTCGACGCCTTGCTGTTCGACGGCACGGTGCTGGCCGACGACGACATGATCCGCGCCGGGGTCGGCACCAAGACCGGCTGGCGCATGGGCCACGTGCCGATGACCGGCGAGGGCGGTTCGGTGGCGGCGCTCGCCGCGGTGCCGATCGGGCGCAGGGTTTTCGTCCACATCAACAACACCAACCCGGTGCTGGTCGAGGGCTCGGAGGAGCGCCGGAGCATCGAGGCGGCGGGGTGGATCGTGGCGCAGGACGGGCTGGCGCTGAGTTTGTGAACCCCCTCGGCCGGTTCTCACCGAGCGATTGATCGCGCGGGCGCCCCTCTGCGATACGGGAGCGGGGGCCGCCATCGACCCGGACTCCGCGACGATGCAGAGCCGAGGCCGTCGGATCACCCCGCCGTCAGGCACTTTGGTCGCCCTTGACCGCCCTCCCCTGCGGGACAATCTCCCTCTCCCGGGTCAGCCGCCGAACAAGAAACCGGAACGCCAGGACGCCATGACCGCCGCTTCCCTCGCCCGTCCCGCCGAGCCCGTCGACCGCCTGCTCTCCCCCGACGAGCTCGAGGCGGCGCTGCGCGACATCGGGGCGCGGCGCTACCACAACCTGCACCCGTTCCACCGCCTGTTGCATGACGGCCAGCTCGACAAGGATCAGGTCCGGGCCTGGGCGCTCAACCGCTACTACTACCAGGCGATGATCCCGGTGAAGGACGCGACGCTCCTGGCGCGCCTGCCCGATGCGGCGCTGCGCCGGATCTGGCGCCAGCGCATCGTCGACCATGACGGCGACCACGAGGGCGATGGCGGCATCGAGCGCTGGCTGAAGCTCGCCGAGGGCGTCGGCTTCGACCGCGACTACGTGCTCTCGACCACGGGCATCCTCTCGGCGACCCGCTTCTCGGTCGAGGCCTACGTGCATTTCGTCGGTGAGCGCTCGCTCCTGGAGGCGATCGCCTCTTCGCTGACCGAGATGTTCTCGCCGACCATCATCTCCGAGCGCGTCTCCGGGATGCTGAAGAACTACGACTTCATCACCCGCGAGACCCTGTCCTACTTCGACAAGCGCCTGACCCAGGCGCCGCGGGACGCGGATTTCGCCCTCGACTACGTCAAGCGTCACGCCACGACGCCGGAGCTGCAGGCCCAGGCCCTCGCGGCTTTGCGCTTCAAGTGCAGCGTGCTGTGGACCCAGCTCGACGCGCTGTACTTCGCCTATGTGGCGCCCGGCATGATCCCGCCGGATGCCTGGCGGCCCGGCGAGGGCCTGCGCGCGGGAGCCGGCGCATGAGCCTGACCCCCGACAGCGTGCCGCGCCTGCCCCGCGGCGTGCGCCTGCGCCACGACACGGTGCGCAACGCCCACGTGCTGCTGGCGCCCGAGCGCACCTTCGACCTCGACCAGAACGCCGTCGCGGTGCTCAGCCTCGTCGACGGCAGCCGCAGCATCCGGACCATCGCCGAGGCCTTGGGCCGGCAATACGAGGTCGATCCGGGCATCATCGAGCCCGACGTCATCGTCATGCTGGACGGCCTGCTGCTCAAGCGCGTGCTGGAGACCGTGCCGGCCGCCTGACCCCCGGGACGGACAGAGCCGAGAGAGGCCATCATGAACGCCGTCACGCCCGCTCTGCCGGCCCCGATCGGGCTCCTCGCCGAGCTGACCCATCGCTGCCCCCTGCGCTGCCCCTATTGCTCGAACCCGCTCGAGCTCGACCGGCGCTCGGCCGAGCTCGACACCGCCACCTGGCAGCGGGTGCTGACCGAGGCGGCGGGTCTCGGGGTACTGCACGTGCATCTCTCCGGCGGCGAGCCGACGGCGCGGCAGGACATCGTCGACATCACCCGCACCTGCGCCGAGCTCGGCCTCTACTCGAACCTGATCACCTCCGGGGTGGCGGGCGCGCTCGACAAGCTCGACGCGCTCTACGAGGTCGGGCTCGATCACGTGCAGCTCTCGGTCCAGGCGGTCGAGGCAGCCAATGCCGAGCGCATCGGCGGCCTCAAGAACGCGCAGCCGCAAAAATTCGCCTTCGCCGAGCGGGTGACGGCGCTCGGCCTGCCGCTGACGCTGAACGCCGTGATTCACCGCGGCAACATCGCCGAGGTGCCGGCGCTGATCGACCTCGCGGTCCGCCTCGGCGCCAAGCGCCTGGAGGTCGCCCACACGCAGTATTACGGCTGGGCCTACGTCAACCGCGCCGCCCTGATGCCGGCGAAGGCCGATGTCGATCGCTCGATCCGCACCGTCGAGGAGGCGCGCGAGCGGCTGAAGGGCCAGCTCGTCATCGACCTCGTGGTCCCGGATTACTACGCCAAGTATCCCAAGGCCTGCGCCGGCGGCTGGGGCCGGCGGCTGATGAACGTCACCCCCACCGGCAAGGTCCTGCCCTGCCACGCCGCGGAGACGATCCCGGGCCTGGATTTCTGGTACGTCCAGGACCGGTCGCTCTCCGAGATCTGGGCGGAGTCGCCGGCCTTCCGGGCCTATCGCGGCACCGAGTGGATGCAGGAGCCCTGCCGCTCCTGCGACCGGCGCGAGAAGGATTGGGGCGGCTGCCGCTGCCAGGCTCTGGCGCTCGCCGGCGACGCCAAGGCCACCGATCCGGCCTGCTCGCTCTCGCCCCTCCACGGCAAGGTGCAGGCCCTGGCCATTGCCGAATCGGCGCTTGAGACCGCGCCGGACTATCAGTACCGCACCATCGGCGGCGCGCCCCGCGTCGCCCTGCCCGAGGGAGCGCCCGCGTGAGACGCCTCGTCCTGGTCGCCGCCATCGCCACAACCCTCGCGGGCTCGGCCTCCGCGGACGATGCCCCGGCCGCCGCCAAGCTCCTGTTCGAGACCAACCAGCTCGCCAACGCCCCGCCGGGCCAGCCGCTGAGCTACCGCTACACCCGCTTCAGCGGCATCGAGGGTGCGCCGTTCGGCCCCCCGGTCGAGGACCGCATCCGCGAGGAGCTGGCCCCGGGCCCGAATCCCGACACCCGCAACCTCAAGGTCGAGATGTTCTCCGGCGAGCGCCGGATGCCGACCGCGACCTACGAGGACATGCCGGGCAACCCGGTGCTGGTGCGCTTCCTCGAACACCACCTCGACGACCTCGCCAAGGTTCTCAAGGGCAACCCGCGCTACATCAAGAACGCCATCCGGCGCAGTTTGCGCGAGGGGGCCACCGTGACCCCGACCGAGGTCGAGGTCGACGGGATAAGGAAGCCGGGCTGGCGCGTGGTGGCGCGGCCTTTCGTCGACGATCCCGTCCGCGACCGCCTGCGCGGCTTCGACAGCCTGACCTACACCTTCGTGGTCTCCCCCGCCGTGCCCGGCCAGATCGTCTCGATCGACGTCAAGGCGACGAACCCGGAGGGCGGCATCCTGCTCCAGGAAACCCTGACCCATGAACCGAATGCTGGTTAAGGCGGCTCTCGCCGCGGGCATCATGCTCGCGGCGGGTCTCGCCGCCGCGCGGGCCGACGACAACGACTATCCGACCGAGGCGCGGGCCGATTACGTCTTCGGCTGCATGGCGGCCAACGGCCAGACCCGTGAGGCGCTGACGAAATGCGCCTGCTCGATCGACGCCATCGCGGCGATCCTGCCCTATGACAAGTATGTCCGGGCCTCGACCATCCTGGGCATGCGCCAGGGCATCGGTCAGCGTGCCAACGAGTTCCGCTCGACCAAGATGTTCGACGACCAGGTGGCGGAGCTGCGCCGCGCCCAGGCCGAGGCGGAGATCCGCTGCTACCGGCCGACCGCGAACTGACCGCATCCGGAACCCCCCGGGCGCCGCAGCGATTGCCCGCTCGGCGAGGGGGGAGCGCGGCGATGACCGACGATGGCGGGGGTGGGACGGGCGAGCCCCGCGTGCTGGTGGCCGGCGCCACCGGGGAACTGGGCACCCGCATCGTCCGGGCCCTCGCCGCGCGCGGCGCGCCGGTGCGGGCGCTGGTGCGGCCGGGCACGCCGCTCGCCCGGACCGAGCCGCTGCGCCGGCTCGGCGCCGAGGTGGTGGCGGTCGATCTCCACCACGCCGCGACGGTGACGACGGCCTGTGCCGGATCGTCCTGCGTGATCTCAGCCTTGAACGGCCTTGACGACACGATCCTCGATGCCCAGACCGTGCTGCTCGACGCCGCGGCCGCCGTCGGCGTGCCGCGCTTCATCCCTTCCGATTTCGCCCTCGACTTCACCAAGACGGTGCCCGGGCGCAACCGCAACCTCGACCTGCGGCGGGACTTCCATGCCCGCCTCGACCGGGCGCCGATCCGGGCCACTTCGGTCCTCAACGGCGCCTTCATGGACATGCTGACCGGCGCGATGCCGCTGATCCAGTTCGGCCTGCGGCGCGTTCCTGAGCGTCGGCGATCCCGACCGGCCCCTCGACTTCACCACCATGGACGACGTCGCGGCCTTTACCGCGCGGGCCGCCCTCGACAGCGAGACGCCACGGATCCTGCGCATCGCCGGCGAGGTCGTCTCGGCCCGCGGCCTGGCGCAGGCGGCGAGCGAGGCCACCGGCCGCCGCTTCACGATCCTGCGCCTCGGCGGCCCCGGATTGCTGACGCCGATGATCGCGCTCGCCCGCACCCTCGCCCCCGGGAGGGATCAGGTATTTCCGGCCTGGCAGGGCATGCAGTACCTGCGCGACATGGTCGAGGGACGGGGAAAGCTCGCTCCCCTCGACAACGACCGCTACCCGGACCTGAGCTGGACCGGGGTGCGGGAGGTGCTCGGGCGCCGCTGACGCGGTTGCGACTCCGCCCACGGACCGGCACTCTGGCTCGGTTGACCGGGGGATGGCACGATGAAGCGGCTGATCGGGATGGCGCTGGCGGTGGGATGTCTCGCACGCCCGGCCATGGCGGACGACCTCTCGCTCTGGTCGCTTTACGACCGGATGCTCCGGTCGGCGAAGTACATCGACCTCACCCACGCCTTCGCGCCGGTGCAGCCGGTCTGGCCGGGCTTTGCCGGCGCCCGCTTCAAGCCGGCGTAGGCGGGGCGCACGCTGGAGGGCTTCGCCAAGGAGGGTGACGTCTTCACCTACGAGACCCACGGCTTCGTCGCCACCGCCTACGAGCTGCCGACCGACCAGTACGGCACTCAGCTCGACCCGCCGGCGCACTGGAACCCCCGCGGCGCCACGATCAGCGACCTGCCGGCGACCTATACCCTGCGGCCGCTCGCGGTGATCGACATCTCACCGAGCGTTCGTCGCGACGAGGGCTATCACCTCCAGGTCGCCGACATCGCGGCCTACGAGGAGAAGCACGGCCGCATCCCGGCCGGCGCCGTGGTGATGGTGCGCTCGGACTGGTCGAAGCGCTGGGCCGAGGCCGAGCGCTTCCGGCAGAAGCCGTTCCCGGGCGTGAGCCTCGCGGCGCTCCAGTTCCTGCACCTGGAGCGTCGGATCCTGTTCCACGGCCACGAGCCGCTCGACACCGACACGACGCCGACCCTCGAGGGCGAGGCCTGGCTGATGCACAACAACTTCGCGCAGGCCGAGGGGGTGACGAATCTCGACCAGGTGCCGGAGGCCGGCGCGCTGATTGCGATCGGCTTCGCCAAGCCGCTCGGCGGCACCGGGGGCTTCGCCCGCTACGTCGCCATCGCGCCGGCGAATTGGCCGCACGGGGTCAGCGTCGAGGCGGTGCCGGGCGCGCCGCTCCCGCTCCAGGCGGCGCCGCTGCGGCGGGATGCGGACGGGGTGATGCGGCCGGCGGAGCGATGAGGAGCGCTGGGAGCTGATCGCCAGCGATCTCGAACGCCTGCTGAACGACGCCCTGGAGCGGCATCGTCCGGACCTCGAGTCGGTACAGCGTTCCGGGTCCCAAACTCGGGCTCAGATCCGCCATCCCGACAGGTCCCGGCTTCACCGGGGCCTCCCGTCCGGAATCGGGCATGGTGGTGATCGACTACCATCCCGTGGCGGGCCGCCGTTTCTGGACTGGTCATCGAGCCGCGTCGCATCGAGGTCGCGGACTGGGAGCGCGGGCCAGACGGGGAGACGGCGCGGCGGCTGACCGACCCGGATGCCGCCCTCGACCTGCCGAGCCTCGGCCTCCATTACCCACTCAGCGCTCTACGCCGGCATGCATCTGCGGCCGCGCCGACGATCCGCGTACGAGCCTCATACGGGCGATTCGCTGAAACGAGTGCGCCCTCACGTCCCATCCCCCGCCGGGAACGTCTGGGTGAACACCCGCCCCTCGGTGTCCTTGGCCGCCACCGTCACCGGCTCGCCGTGGCCCGTATAGGAGAAGCGGAAGGTCGGATCCTCGCTGATCGAGATGCCGCCGGTCATCGCGAAGAGCGGCGTCTCGCCCTGGCGCACGCTCAAGGATTCGACGAACCAGGCCGGGGTGTAGAGCCGGGTCACCTGGTCCATCTGCAGGCCGGAATAGTTCGGGTGGCGGACCTGCACCTGGGCCTCGCCGCGATCTGCGAAGGCACGGAAGCGCATCTGGCCGAGATGGGCCTTGGCCTCGGCCGGGTCCTTCACGGCCGGCGCCGAGCAGCCGCCCGCCGCCTTGACGTAGGCCTTGGTCATGTACAGCCCGCCATCCTCGGTCTCGGCGATGGCGCGGACGTAGGAGTACGAATTCACCCGGATGCGGGTCGAGAGGTCGAACCGGCTCTGGCCTTGCGCGAAGCGGATCGTGCCGACCACCGGCGAGGGGTTCTCGTCCACCACCAGGGTCAGGCTCTTCACCCGGCGGGCATCCCCCTCGGGCAGCGCGATGCGCAGGGTCACCGGCACGATGGCGGCGTCCTCGGCGCGCTTGGGCGCCTCCAGGGTGATCAGCCCGGCCCCGTCGCGGATCGGCTTGTCGCCGAGGACCGACGGGCGCAGCTCGGTCCAGGTCGTCTCAGGGCGCTCGTCCTGCCCTGCCGCCGGCCCGGCCAGGGCGGCGACGATCGCCAGGCTCGACAGCACTTGGCGCGACAACACTCTCATGGCGGGCTCCCCGATGCGGGCCCCGACGGGCCTCTCTCGCGTCTGCGACCAATGTAGAGGACCGCTTCGCCCGAAGCCAGGATAAGGCCCTGAGCGCGCGCGGTTTCCGGCGGAATCTCGCCGGAAGGTGATCGCCCCCGCCGCCGTTGCGCGCCGGCGCCCGCCGGCCTATCCCGGGGCGGTCGTCCCGGAGGATCGCCGCCCGTGTCCGCGCCCACCGCGCCCTCTCTCGCCGCCCTGCTGCCGGATCTCGGCCGCCGCACCCTGGTGATGGGCATCCTGAACGTCACCCCGGATTCGTTCTCGGATGGCGGCCGGTTCCAGGACCTCGACGCCGCGCGCGCCCAGGCGGCCCGCCTGGTCGAGGACGGTGCGGCGCTCCTCGATATCGGCGGCGAGTCGACGCGACCCGGCCATACGCCGGTCCCGGCCGAGGAGGAGCAGGCCAGGGTGCTGCCGGCGATCCGCCTGCTCGGCCCCGCCCTCCCCGTCCCGATCTCGATCGACACCTACAAGGCCTCGACCGCCGAAGCGGCGCTCAAGGCCGGGGCCCGCATCGTCAACGACGTCTGGGGCCTGCAGCGGGAGCCGGAGATCGCCCGGGTCGCGGCCCATCACGGCGCGCCGGTGGTGGTGATGCACAACCGCGAGACCATCGATCCGAGCCTCGACATCGTGGACGAGATGCGGGCCTTCTTCGAGCGCTCGCTGACGATCGCCCGACGGGCCGGCATCCCCGACCGCGACATCGTGCTCGATCCCGGCATCGGCTTCGGCAAGAGCTGGGAGCAGCACTTGGAGGCCCTGCGGCGCTTGCCCGAGTTGCGGGCGCTCGGCTTCCCGCTC
Source organism: Methylobacterium terricola (assembly GCF_006151805.1). Classification (GTDB taxonomy): domain Bacteria; phylum Pseudomonadota; class Alphaproteobacteria; order Rhizobiales; family Beijerinckiaceae; genus Methylobacterium; species Methylobacterium terricola. The sequence goes on from NZ_VDDA01000004.1 coordinate 241,819, forward strand.
CTCGTCGGCGTGTCGCGCAAGTCGGTGCTCGGGCGCATCCACAACGCCGCGACCGCACCGGCCGACCGCCTGTTCGGCTCGATCGCCGCCCACGTCGCCGCGGCAATCCTCGGGGCCGACATCGTGCGGGCCCACGACGTGCGCCCCCATGTCGAGGCCTGCCAGGTGGTCGATGCGATCACCCGGCCCGCCGCCCGAGCCGGAGCCTAGTATCTTGGACCGCATCCTGATCCACCGCCTGGCGGTGTTCGCCCGGCACGGCCTCCTGCCGGAGGAGGAGGTTCTGGGCCAGCGCTTCTATCTCTCGCTGGAGGCCCGCCTCGACCTGCGCGAGGCCGGCACCCGCGACGACATCGCCGCCAGCATGAGCTACGCCGATCTCGCCGGCCTCGCCCACCGCATCGCCACCGAGCGCCGGTTCCGGCTGATCGAGGCCCTGGCCGAGACCATCGCCGCGGAGGCGCTGGACGCCTTCCCGGCGCTGGTCGCCCTCACCGTGCGGATCGACAAGCCGGGCGCGCCGGTGCCGCTGGTGCTCGACGGCGTCGCGGTCGAGATCACGAGGACGCGCCGTGGTTGAGACGTCCTGGGCTGAGGCCTATCTCGGGCTCGGCAGCAATCTCGGCGACAAGGCCGCGATGCTCGACGCCGCGGTGGCGGCGCTGGCCGCGACGCCCGGCCTCGCCGTGACCGCCCGCTCGCGGAACTACCGCACCCCGCCCTGGGGCGACACCGACCAGGACTGGTTCCTCAACGCCGCGATCGGCATCGCGACGACGTTCTCGCCCCACGCCCTGCTGGAGGCCTGCCTGTCGGCCGAGACGCAGCTCGGCCGGGTGCGCGAGCGCCGCTGGGGGCCGCGGGTGATCGACATCGACGTGCTGCACTATGCCGGCGCCACGGTGAGCGACGAGCGCCTGGTGCTGCCGCACCGCTTCCTGCGCGAGCGCGCCTTCGTGCTGGTGCCGCTGGCCGAGATCGCGCCGGACCTGGCGATCGGCGGGGAGACGGTGGTGCAGGCGCTGGGACGGCTCGACCGGAGCGGGATCGAGCCGGTCGCGGGGACACCTGACGCCGGCCATCCTTGATTTCAAGGCGATCTCGGCAGGATCGACGCGAAATCTCATTGTCTTCGCGTCATCCCCGGGCCCCGCAGCGGAGCCTGGGATTGGGAGCCGTACGTAATGCAGACCGAAGCTGGGCGCGGTCTGCCGTCTCCGGCATCACCTGCGCTTGCGGATCCCGGGCTCTCGCCTGTGTCGAGCCCCGGGATGACCGTGCGGATGACGAACGTCGTCGGCGCGAAACCCTGCACCTTGCTGCAAGGAGCCGTCTACACCGACCGCGTGATCCCTCCATCCACCCGTAGATTCTGCCCGGTGATGTAGCCCGCCCCTTCGGAGGCCAGGAAGGCGACGACCGCGGCGATCTCGTCCTCGCTGCCGTAGCGGCCGAGCGGGATGCGGTCGCGGATGCCGGGCTTCTCCGGCAGGCTGTCGATGAAGCCCGGAAGCACGTTGTTCATCCGGATGTTGTCGGCGGCGTAGCGGTCGGCGAACAGCTTGCTGAAGGCGGCGAGCCCCGAGCGGAACACGCCCGAGGTCGGGAAGGCCTGCTCGGGCTCGAAGGCCGCGAAGGTCGAGATGTTGATAATCGCGCCGCCGCCCTGGCTCTGCATGATCGGGGTGACGAGGCGGGTCGGCCTCACCACGTTGAGGAAGTAGACCTCCATCCCGCGGGTCCAGTCCTCGTCGGTGAGGTCGAGGAGCGGGCCCTTCGGCCCGTGGCCGGCGCTGTTGACCAGCACGTCGACCCGACCCCAGCGCTCCATCGTGCGATCGACGAGGCGCGTCAGGTCCTCGCTCGAGCGGTTCGAGCCGGTCACCCCGACGCCGCCGAGGGACTCGGCCAGGGCCTCGCCCTTGCCGGACGAGGACAGGATCGCGATCCGGAATCCGTCCGCCGCCAGCTTGCGGGCCGCCGCGGCTCCCATGCCGCTGCCGCCGGCGGTGACGATGGCGACGCGATCGCTGGTCATGGTGCTGGTCTCCCGGTGACTCAAGGCTTGCCTGGATGCCACGGGAGGGCGGCCCGAGTCACGGCGCCGCGGGGCTGGCCCGTTCGAGGGGAAGCCCGGCCTCGCCCCAGCCGTCGGTGCCGTCCGGGTACCAATGGACATGGCGGTAGCCGAGCACCAGGGCGCGCTTGGCGGCGTTCCACGACATCCAGCAATTCCGCTGGCAGAACAGGACGACGGGCTTCTCCGGATCGCCCTCGGTCGCCACCGCGAGCCCGTGCCGGAAATAGGCGTCGGTCTCCGGTGCCAGGGCGCCGAAGCCGGTATTGGGCAGCCATTGCGCGCGCGGGATGCTGTCATGCGGCGCGTCGCGCCAGATCGTGCCGGGCGGCAGGGTCGTCGGCTTCGGAGGGCGCGGCAGCACGTCGATGAAGGCGGCGCCCGCCCGCCACAACCGCTCGGCCTGGGCGGTGGACACGGTCTCGGCGCCGCGCAGGGTCGCGGGCGTCGGGCTGCGAAAGTCCTCCTGGCGGTAGCCCTCCGGCTCGGCCGGGGCCGCGGGGCTGCCTGCCCGGACGGCCCCCGCCGCCAGGACCAGCAGCAGGACCGCGACGGCCGGCCTCACGGCTTCGGATCCCCCGGCAGCAGCCGGTTCTCCTCCTCGTCGAGGAGCGGCACCGCATAGTCGCGCAGGACCGCGTCGATCTCGGCTCGGCGCTTGCGGAGCGCGGTGTTGAGGATCCGCTTCCATTCGTTCTCGCCGTGCCGCACGCCCATGGCGATGCGGTAGGACAGCGGCGGCCGATCGGGCTCGCGCAGCAGCGGCACGACGTCGAGGCCGCCGGCCTGCTTGGCCAGCCAGCCGGCGGCGGGCCCCCACAGGACCGCCCCGTCGAGCTTGCCCGAGACCACGTCGGCGACGATCTCGGCCGAGACGGTCTGGTGCGGGCGCGCAGGATCGAACTGGTAGGGCGGATAGGGCTTCATCGTCGGCACGAGGCCGACCGCTCCCATCCGCTCCACCGGCGGCGTACCGACGATGACGCCGATCGCCTTGCCCTTCAGCCGCGGGTCGTCGAGACCGGTCAGGCCGTCGAGGGCGCCGCGACGCGACACCATGACGTAGGTCGAGCGGTAATAGGGGTTGGTGCTCTGGACCAGCTCGCTGCCGAAGGCCGACCCGACGATGACGTCGCACAGGCCGCTGCCCAGCGTGTTGCGCACGAAGCCCGGCCCCTGGGTCAGCCAGTAGTACCGGAGCTTCACCTTCAGCTCGTCGGCGACGATCGCCGCGATGCGGTTCTCGAAGCCGTCCACCTGCCCGTCCCTGCGGCGCTCCGAGAACGGCATGTTGCCGGGATCGGCGCAGACTCGCAGGGTGTCGGGCGTGACGAGGTCCGGCAGGCTCTGCGCCCGCGCGGGAGCGGCCAGCGCGAGGCCGGCCGCCAGAAGGGTCGCCGTGAGAGGAGCCCGCGCCATCAGCCGCCGAGGCACTCCTTCTCCGCCTTGCGCGCCGCTTCCGGCTTCTCTTCCTTGTCGCCCGGGCGCACCCGGCCGAGGGCGCCGGCGGCCCGCGCCTTCAGGTAGACGTAGAGGTCGTCCATGTAGCAGGTGACGTTCTTGTTGTCGCCGAAGGCCGGCATGACCTTCTGGGTCGACGAGTTCACGTCCTGCTTGCCGCCGACGACGATGCCGACGAACTCTTCGTAGGAGAGGGACTTCAGCGAATCCTTCAGGGCCGGGGCGTAGGTCGAGCCCATGCCGTCCGGGCCGTGGCAGACGTGGCACTCGGCGTGATAGCGGCGGTAACCCGAATAGGTGTACCAGTCGACCTTCTTGCCGTTATCGGTGATGTGGAAGGTCGGGGAGCCGGCGGCGTCGAAGTACTTGCCGTCCTCCACCTTCACGGCGGCGTCCTTGGCGAGCAGCTTCTCGTCGGGCTCGGCGGTCTTGTCGTTGGGGTTGAGCTGGTTGGCGAGGGCCGGATCGGGCTTCTTGGCATCCTCAGCATGTACGGCAACCCATCCGACGGTTGCTAGGGCGAGGCCGGCCGCGAACGGCCGCAGGACAGCTTTGCTGAGGTCACGCAACGGACGTTTCTCCCTGACATCTTCGGTTGGCAGCCGCCGACGCCGCGGCACCACCGTCGTCCCTGTCATGTAATCATGGAAGAGCCGGCGCGGAAACCCGCGCCGGCCCGGACTTAGGTCTGAGACGCTTTATGTCTCGGATGTTTCCTTAGCGTCAGTTCGGCAGGTTAAACACCGTGAGCTGGCCGCCGAGGTTGGTGTAGCTCGACAGGGCGGCGTAGCCGCCGACCGCGCCGAGGCCGGCATTCGGATCGGTTAGGCCGGCCGCGAGGCCGATGCCGGCCCAGCCGCCGACGCCCGACAGCACGGCGATGTTCTGCTTGCCCTTGTGCTGGAAGGTCATCACGTTGCCGATGATGCCCGACGGGGTCTTGAACTTGTAGAGTTCCTTGCCGGTCTTGGAATCGACGGCCTTGAGGTAGCCTTCGAGGGTGCCGTAGAACACCACGTCGCCCGCGGTGGCGAGAGCGCCCGACCACACCGAGAACTGCTCGGGGTTCGACCACTTGATCTTGCCGGCCACGCCGTCCCAGGCGATGAAGTTGCCCATGCCGCCGTGGCTGTTCGGCGCCGGGTACATCGACAGGGTCGCACCGACATAGGGCTGGCCCGGGGTGTAGCTCACCCGGAACGGCTCGTAGTCCATGCAGACGTGGTTGGTCGGCACGTAGAACAGGTTGGTCTTGGGCGAGTAGGCCGCCGGCTGCTGGTCCTTGGAGCCGAGCGCCGCCGGGCAGATGCCCTTCGAGTTGGTGTCCTCGCCGTTCTGGTCGGTCGAGTACTTGGCGACGACGAGCGGACGGCCGTAGGTCTTCGAGGACTTGTCCTGGTCGACCTTGGTGGCCCAGTTCACGGCCGGATCGTACTTCTCGGCGACGAGCAGCTCGCCGGTGGCCCGGTCGAGGGTGTAGCCGAAGCCGTTGCGGTCGAAGTGGGTCAGGAGCGGCCGCTCCTTGCCGTCGATCTTCTGATCCGTGAGGATCATCTCGTTGATGCCGTCATAGTCCCACTCGTCGTGGGGGGTCATCTGGTAGACCCACTTCGCCACGCCGGTATCGGCGTCACGGGCGAAGATCGTCATCGACCACTTGTTGTCGCCCGGGCGCTGCTTCGGGTTCCAGGTCGACGGGTTGCCGGTGCCGTAATAGACCAAGTTCAGCTTCGGGTCGTAGGAGTACCAGCCCCAGGTCGAGGCGCCGCCGGTCTTCCACTGATCGCCTTCCCAGCTCTTCAGCGAGGAATCCTTGCCGACCGGCTTGCCGAGCTCGGTGGTCTTCTCCGGGTCGATCTTCATCTCGTCGTCGGGACCGACGTTGTAGGCGCGCCAGGCGCGCTTGCCGGTCTTGAGATCGTAGGCGGTGATGTTGCCGCGGATGCCGTACTCGGCGCCGGCGATGCCGACGATGAGCTTGTCCTTCACCGGCATCACGGTGGCGGTGTTGGTCTCGCCGATCTTCGGGTCGCCGTTCTGGGTCGACCAGTTCACCTTGCCGGTCTTGGCGTCGAGCGACACGATGGTGGTGTCGGCCTGGTGCAGGAAGATCGCGCCGTCGGCATAGGCCAGGCCACGGTTCACCGTGTCGCAGCACATCACCGGGATGACGTTGGGATCCTGCTTCGGCTCGTACTTCCAGAGGATCTTGCCATCCTGGTTCAGGTCGAGCGCGTAGACGATGTTCGGGAACGGCGTGTGGACGAACATCACGTCGCCGACGACCAGCGGCGAGCCCTCGTGGCCGCGCAGCACGCCGGTCGAGAAGGTCCAGGCGACCTGGAGCTTGTTGACGTTGCCGGCGTTGATCTGGTCGAGCTTCGAATAACGCGTGTTGGCGTAATCGACGGTCTGCAGGACCTGCTCGGCCGGGTTGGCCGTGCGTTTCAGCACGTCCTCGTTGGCGAGGGCCGGGGTGGCGCCGAGAATGCCCGCGCCCAGCGCAAGAAGATGGACCGCTCTCATGGATTCCTCCGACAGGTGCATTCCGTCGTGCGCCCCGCGGGACGCAACGAACCGTTTCCTGTTGTTAGCGTTTGGGGACGTCTGTCGCCTCGGCAGCGTGTCACAACCGGCGGCCAGCGGCGCTGCTGGCGCGAGAGGGCCCCAGGCGGGCCTTGCCATGTTTGCGAACCGAACACCGCCTTCCCCCGGCGGCACCGTTGAAACCGAAGCTGAAGGAACTCTAAGAGAAATTCGGACGCCGTCAACACACCAGCCTGCCGCAGGGCGGGTCGAGCGCGGGCCCAAATTCATAACTAAGGTATATATCCGGTAGCATGCTGCACAGCAGTATGGAAATGGTGCTCTGCAACATCAGATTCTTACGCCCGCCACTGTTCGCGTGCGAATGGAAGAGCTTGGCGCCGCGGCGGCTAACCATCGGCACTTACTCCCATTCGAGCTCGTGATAGGCCGTGGTGGCGTTGCGGGTATTGAAGTCGTCGAACAGCGCCCAGTCCCCCGCCTCGCCGCGCGCGGCGCCTCCCGCCTCGCCGATCGGCGCACCGTCCCGCACCATCGCCCGCACCTGCCCCTGGAGGGTGGTGAGGTAGCGGTCGATGGCGGCGGCGGCGGCGGGCCATGGCACCGCCGCCGGGCCGTGGCCGGGCACGACTCGGGCGGCCGACCGCGCGCTCAGGCGCTGCAGCACCGCGATCCAGCCGGAAAGCCGCCCGTCGAGGGCCGGCACGTGGCCGACGAACAGGAGGTCGCCGAGGAACCACGTGTCGGTCGTCTCGTCCCGCAGGGTCAGGTCGCTGTTGGTGTGGGCGGTCGGCCAGGCCTCAAGGTGCAGGACCCGCCCGCCGAGGTCGAGGTCGAGGACGGTCGAGACCAGCAGGGTCGGCGGCACGATGCGGGTGCCGGCGAAATCCGGTCCGACCAGCTCGGCATTGGCCTTCAGGTAGCCGTCCGCCCGCGCCGCCAGGGCTTCGGGCAGGGCCCGGTGCCCGACGAAGGTCGCGCCTTCGTCAGCGAAGGCGGCGTTGCCGAGCAGGTGGTCGGGATGGACGTGGGTGTTGACGACGTAGCGCACCGGCAGGGCGGTGCGCTGCCGCAATGCCGCGAGGAGGCGCCGCCCCGCCGTCAGGCTGCCGCCGGTATCGATCACCGCGACGGCGTCGCGGCCGATCACGAATCCGACATTGGCGATGGCGCCGGCATTGCCGCGCCCGGCCAGCGCGTAGGGTGCGGCGTAGACGAACACGCCCGGCGCGACCTCCTGCATCGGCAGGGGATCGCGGGCCGCCGCGCCGGCGGCGGCCGCGGGGCCCGGCTCTGCGGCCGGCGCCGGCAGCCCGGGGGCGGCCAGGGCGAAAGCCAGGGACAAGCCGAGGGCGAAGCCGGCGCTCCGGCGGAAGGTCGAGGAGGCGAGCGCGGCGGGCATTCTCACGCGCCCCCCGTGTCCGCGTCGCCGGCCTGGGGCGGCGCCAGCGGCGTGAACAGGGCACGGTCCGGCTTGATGTCGAGGAGCGGCGTGCCGTCGAGGCAGTCGAGCCCGCGCACGTGCACGACGCCGTCCCCGACCCCGATCAGGGTGACGATGCTGGTGCCGATCGGGTTCGGCCGCACCGGCGAGCGCAGGGAGAAGGTGCCCCGGGTGGTGCCGTCATCGGCCGGGCTCTGGCGCACGAGGTCGCGCCGCGAGCGGTCGAGCCAGTACAGCACCTCCAGGCGCGCGTAGAGCGCGACGCCGTCGAGGGCGTCGCGCCAGGGGGGAAACACCTCGATCCGGCAGGCCGGCCCGTCGGCCCGGCCCTGGCGCGGGCAGCCGAGCCGGTCGGTCCAGGGCGTTCGAATCCGGCCGATGAAGACCAGCCCGGCATCCGTGGCCGGGGGCGGCTCCACCGCGACCTCGCCGGCCCGGATCTCGTTGAGGCGCACCATGCGGGTCTATCCCTCCCCTCGCGAGCAGGCCGGGCCTCAACGGAGGTGTTCAGACTGCGCCGGCCCGACCTGCCGCCGGACCGACCCGCGGGGGCAGTCGTGGGCCCGGCCTCAGGAGCCTATTGCACCGGTCGCCGAACTGGCAATCGGCCGGCGGCGTCACGCCCGAAAACCCGGGCGGCGCTGGGCTCCGGTGTCGCCCGACGCGGCATCCTGGCAGGATGCCCCGGCCGCAGCGCACGAACGGCCTCCTCCCGCGGGAGCGGGACTTCCGGCTCGCGGCACCGCTGCCGACGCCTGGATATCACGACGGGCACGGTGGCGGCGATCGGCGTCGACGGGGTACGAAGCGCAGAGGCGAACTCCTGACGACACGTACCATCGCGAGTGCGCCAGCCGACGCAATCGGGTGGCTCGACGGCTCCTCCCGCGGTGCCGTCGAGCGCCTGTCCGACACAGACGGCCGAGAAGGGTGCGAGCCCGGCTGAGCACCGGTTGGCGCCGGGCCTTCACGGCGGCCGCTCGCCGGTACGGACGATCGTTCGGAGGCGCGCCGGCCGGCGGCTTGCACCTGCCGTGCGCGAGCATCGTCCGACATCAGATCGTCGTCGGCAGCGAGACGAACCCGACGGCTTGGAGCCCCACGCGATGGCCGCGCGATCGGTCGGTGCTCCAGGTCGCCGGTCGGTCCTGCTCAATATTGTGAAAAGATCTCCGCCAGGGCGGCGGGGTCGCGCGTCACCGTGAGCGCAAGGGCCAGCAGGATGCGGGCCTTCTGCGGCGTCAGGTTGTCGGCGCTCAGGATGCCGAGCTCGGCGAGGCGCTGCGTCGACGGCACCACGCCGCTGCCGGCCCGGGTCGATTGCACCACCGCGATGCCGGTGGCGACCGCGCGTCCCAAGGCCTCGGCCTCGGCCGGCGGGGTCATGCCGGGGGCGAGCCCCGCCGAGACGATGCCGCGCGCGCCGGCCGCCGCGAAGGCCCGCACCGCGGTGCCGTCGGCATCGGCGTAGGCGTAGGAGATGTCGACCCGCGGCAGGGCGTCGAGGCTCCGGATGTCGAACGGCGTGCCCGGGGCGTGGCGGCGCTCCGCCCGGCGGTAGTAGCGCACATGCGGCCCGTCGACCTGCCCGAGCACGCCGAAATCCGGCGTCCGGAAGGTCTGCATCCGGGCGACCGAGGTCTTGGTCACTTCGCGGGCGGCCTGGATCTCGTCGTTGAGCACCACCAGCACGCCGCGCCCGCGCGATGCCGGCGCCGCCGCGGTGCGGAGCGCCGCCACCAGGTTGAGGTCGGCATCGCTCGACAGGGCGCTGATCGGCCGCTGCGAGCCGACCAGCACCACCGGCACGTCGACGGTGAGGGTCAGGCTGAGCGCGTAGGCGGTCTCCTCCAGGGTGGCGGTGCCGTGGCCGATGACGATGCCGGCGAGGTCCGGGTGCTCGCCCACGAGCTGCTCGCAGAGCAGGACCAGGGCGCGCCAGTCGGTGAAGCCCACACCCGGGCTCGTCACCGCCCGGTAGCGCACCGGCACCACCTCGGCCACCATGCGGGTCTCCGACACCCGCGCCAGGATCTCCTCCGCCTCCAGCCGCTCGCCGGTGGCGCCGTAATCGAGGATGTCGAGGCTGTCGCGGCCCACCGACGAGAGGGTGCCGCCGGTGCCGATGAAGGCGACCTTCGGGAGTGCTGTCATGCGGGTGACCTACCTCGTGCGTGCGTGTCCGGTGGGGGATGCCGGGGCCCGGGCCTCCCCGGTCGTCGATCCGCTGGCAGGATCCGTGCCGGCGGCCTCGCCGCAGCCCGGCGCGTCGAACAGGGCGGCGAGGCCGCAGGCCGAGCCGAGCATCCGCCGGCCGCTATGGCCGACCCCCGGCACCACGTACAGGGGCTGGCGCAGGCCGGGGTGCCGCGCCTTGAGGGCCTCCCAGTAGAACTCGCCGCGGGCGAGGCGGAACGGCCCCTGCGCCTCGGCCATGCAACTGCGGTCGAGGGCGGGGTGGTCCGGGTCGGTGTCCCGGCCGCCGAGCAGGTAGGTCACCGGGCGGACGACATAGGCCGCCTCGAGCGATCGCGGGTCGGCCCCGGCGGCGTAGCGCGGCAGGTCCCGCATGCCGTATTTCCAGCGGTCGTAGCCGGGGCATCCCGCGGTCGGCCCCGGCCGCTCGGGCGTGAAGTAGGCGTAGCTGCTCGGGTTGGCGACGACGGTGCTCATGCGCACGCCCTGCCGCGCCAGCGCGTCCCCGGCGCGGGACAGGATCGCGTAGCGCTGCGCCACCTGGCCGCCGCCGGAATGCCCGGCGACGACGATGCGCGACAGGTTCGGGAAGCGGGTTCGGTCGCCCAGCCGGGCGACCACCGCGTCGAGGGCGTCGAAGGAGCTGAGGGGGAGCGGGCCGAGGGCGTCCTCGCCGCCCTGCCAGCCCTCGAGCGACCAGTGCAGCACGTCCGCCGGCAGTCCGTAGGCCGCCCAGTCGGTCTCGGCCAGGAATTGCGGCGCCACCACGAGGGTGCCCTCGCCCGCGGCGCCGGCATCCGCCCGGGCTGCGAGGCCGGTGCCGAAATAGGTGTCGGCATCGCGCAGGCGGCCGTGGAGCACGATCACCGCCCGGGTCACCTCCGGGTGGCGCTGCTCCAGGTCGGCGGAGGCGAAGAGCAGCAGCCGCGCGCCCGGCGCCACAGCCAGGCTGCGGTCGCCCAGGACGGAGACCGGCCGGTGGTGCCGGCCCGCCTCGTCGGCGTCCTGCCCCCGGACCGTGAGCGGGGCGAGCAGGAGCGGCAGCGCGAACAGGAGCCGGCGGGTGCGGAGCGGAAGCATCATCGCGCCTCAAGGAGGATCGCCGCCATCGGCAGATCGGACCTTCATGAACCGTGCCCGGGTTGGCTGGTGCCGGCGGAGGGGATCGAACCCCCGACCTTCGGTTTACAAAACCGCTGCACTACCGCTGTGCTACACCGGCGAGAGCCCGCAAGCCCTTGATACGCAAACACGAGACCACCGTCACGGGCGGGTCTTTAGAGCCCCTGGGCGTGCCGGCGTCAAGGCGCAAAATCCGGCTCGGCCGTCCCGCTCCGGGGTTCGCCGCGGTTCCCGGTTCCGCCGATCATGCGAGGTCCGGGAGGGGCCTTGCGGACATCGTGTCAGCCGCCCGGCGACTGCAGGAACGCGAGCGGGGCCGCCGCCGTCGGGTCGAGCACCGCGGCGGTGAGGCGGCCGGTCCGCAGCGGGGCGGTGTCGAGGTTGGTGCGGTAGGGATGGCGGTCGGGCCGGCCGGCGTAGCAGGGCGTGTGCCCGTGCAGCACGTGCTTGCCGAAATCGTACTCGACCGACAGGAACGGCTCGCGGATCCACAGGCGGGCCATCACACACGGATCGATGCCGCGGCGGCCGGGGCGGAAGCCGGCATGGACGTAGTAGCGCAACGCGTCCTCGTGCACGGTCTTCAGGCCGGCGATCCAGTCCAGAGCCGCCGCCGGAAGCTCCGCGATCCGCGCCACGCCGTAGGAGGCGAGGGTCCGGTCGCCTCCGGTCGCGATCCAGGCCGCGGCCCTCCCGGGATCGTGAACGGCCCGCAGCAGCGCCGATTCCCGGTTGCCCATCAGGCAGGTGACGGAGGCGGGATCGGCCTCCTGCAGCGCCCGCACCATGGCGACGGCGCGGGCGCTCTCCGGGCCCTTGTCGATGTAGTCGCCGAGGAAGACCAGCCGCCGGCGCCGGCCGGCCCCGTGCGCCGCGATCAGGCCGAGCAAACTCTCGAGCGCGCCGGCACAGCCATGGACGTCGCCGATGGCGTAGGTCAGCTCGTCCATGAGGCGCGGCGACTCCGTCGGGGGCGGCTATGGCGAAGGTCCAAGCAGAGCGCCCCGCCCCTGTCGATGCCGCCGCACCGGATTGGGACGCTGGGGCAGGATTTCGAGACGTGGCGTGGAGCCGCCTGCCGGACACCACCCGGCACCGGCCTGAGGCGACGTGTCGAAGGTGATGATCTTGCTTTGCCGAGTGTTTTCGCTCTAACGGCGAAGCACGACAAATCAGCCGAGCGATCTATGCCTGAGGCAGGAGCGACCGCCCGACGTGGAGCGGGTCTGCACTTCTCGACCGATGCCGCAACACCGTCCGGCCAGGACGGGTTCGAGGCGTATCACGACATCTACGCGATGGTGGCCGATGCCGTCCGGCTCGACGAGGCCTTCGCCGTCGAGGTCGCGGCCGAGCGCCTCGACGGCATGATCCTGTTCGACCGCCGGATGCGGGGCGTGGCGCATGTCCGGCCGCCGCGGCGGGTCCTCCGCAACGGGTTCGACCATTTCACCGCCCAGCTCGTCCTCGACGGTGCCCTGGCGGTCGGCACGCCCGAGGGCGAGCGGGTCGTCGGGCCGGGCGAGATCGCCCTCATCGACATGAGCCGGCCGATGGAGACGCGGGCGGCCCGGGCCCGGATCCTCACGCTGTCGGTCCCTCGCGGCGAGGTCGAGGCGGCGGTTCTCGAGCCTGGGCGGCTGCACGGCGCCGTCCTGCCCCAGGAGCGGGCGCATCTGCTCTCGGGCTTCCTTCGCTCCCTCCTCGACGAGATGCCGGGCTACGGCGCCGCCGACCGGCAGCGCCTGGCCCGGGTGATCACGGAACTCCTCGGTCTCGCCCTCTCGGGAGCGGTACCGCAGCTCGGTCCTGCGCCGGAGGCGGATCACGCCGCGCCGGCCAGGGACGCGGTACGCATGGCCGGCGCAGCCGCCTGCCGTCGCCGCGCCCGGCTCTACATCGACGCCAACCCGGCGGCGACGCCGGAGGCGGTGGCCCGGGCCGTCGGCGTCTCGCGCTCGGTGCTCTACCGCGCCTTCGAGCCGAGCGGCGGGGTCGCCCGCGCCATCCGCGCCCGCCGCCTGGCGCGGCTGCGCTCCCTGCTGGCCCGGCCGGACGAGGCCGGCCGGATTGCCGACCTCGCCCATGCCTGCGGCTTCACGAGCGAGTCCGACTGCAGCCGGGCCTTCAAGGCTGCCTATGGCCTGTCGCCGAGCGAGTACCGGCGCCTCGGCCGGGAGGCCCATGCGCCGGATGTCCCGGTCCGCCAGAGCTTCGCTGGGCTATGGAACGACCTGCGCTGAGCCGCACCTTCCGGTGCTGCAGTGCAACATAAGGTCGCAACACATGATCGTCGCGCGACCCTGGCACGTGAATCGCTGCGCTCCGCCGGCGCGGCGCGAGCATTCCTCCGGCCCGGACCTTCGCCCGCCCAGTCGTGTCGTGAGGCCGGTGGAGATGGCATGGCTGACTTTCTCACCGTTGCCCTGGTCTGCGCCGGCTCCCTGTCGGCGCCGGATTGCTCGCGCGACACCGCCCTCGACGTCGCGGTCGCACCGGCTCCGACGCCGATCGCCTGTCTGATGCAGGGCGAGACCCTGGCGGCGCGAAGCGGCCTGGTGCGCGGGCACGAGACCTACCTCAAGGTCGCCTGCGAGCGCCGGCGCACCGCCGCCCTCCGCCCGGAGGCGGGGCCGCGATAGGGGCGGCCGGGCCGCGCACGAGGGAGCGGTTCCCGGAAGGCGGGCGTGGGGGATGGATGGATCGGCCGCGCCGGGCTATGCCCTCCCTCCCGTTGCGCAACAAGGCCCGCGCGGGTCCACCCGCGCGACGCGGGCCAGCCGCATATCGACGAGGAGCGTCGCCCCCGCCCCATGCAGATCGAAGCCGTTCCGCCGCAGACCCGCCTGCCTCCTCTCGCCAAGCTCGCCCTGGAGCTCGGGCCCCTCGGGGTGTTCTTCCTCGGCAATGCCTATGCCGAGAAGTTCGGCTTCGCCTCCGACCAGCGCCTGTTCGTGGCGACCGGGCTGTTCATCGCCGCGACCCTGGCGGCCCTCGCGGTCCACTACGTCTGGGTGCGGCGGCTGCCGATCATGCCGCTGGTCTCCGGCGTGGTGGTGGTGGTGTTCGGCGGCCTCACGCTGCTCCTGCGCGACGAGCTGTTCATCAAGCTCAAGCCCACCATCGTGAACAGCCTGTTCGGGGCGGTGCTGCTCGGCGGCCTCGCCTTCGGCCGGCCGCTGCTCGCCCTGGTGCTCGACAGCGTGTTCGACCTCACCCAGGAGGGCTGGCGCAAGCTCACCTTCCGCTGGGGCCTGTTCTTCTTCTTCCTGGCGGCGGTGAACGAGGTGGTGTGGCGCACGCAGACCACGGATTTCTGGGTCAGCTTCAAGGTTTTCGGCATCATGCCGATCACCATCGCCTTCGCGCTGGCCCAGACCCCGCTGCTGCTGCGCTACGAGCGCAAGAAGGACGAGACCAACAAGGGCGAGAGCAAGTCGGGATAAGCGCGGCTCCGGACGCGGTGCCGCAGGCGGAACAGGCGCGGGACTTCGACGATTCACCTCGTCATGAGCCCCGCACGTCAAGACTCCATGTTCCGGGACCTGCCCGAGACGGCTTGCACCCGCAAGAACTCGTCCGGTCGCACACCGGGCGAGACCGAGGTGACCGAGAAGGCCTTGGCCATCCATCGCCGCCTGTGCGGGGTCTATGGCTGCCCGATCGCCTATTTCCACGATCTCGACCCGGTGAGCGAGGTAATCTCCTCGCTTCTCTCCCATCGCACCCGCAACGCCGATTCGGGCCGCGCCTTCAAAGCGCTGCGGGCGCGCTTCAACGACTGGGACGCGCTGGTCTCGGCGCCGACCGAGGAGGTGCAGGCGCTGATCTCCGGCGTGACCTGGCCGGAGCTGAAGGCGCCGCGGATCCAGGCGGTCCTGCGCGCGGTGCGGGAACGGGCCGGGAGCCTCGACCTCGCTTTCCTCGGTGACCTCCCGGTGCCGGAGGCGCGGGCCTGGCTCGAGGCGATCCCCGGGATCGGGCCGAAGACCAGTGCCGCCGTGCTGTCGTTCAGTACCCTGCGGATGCCGGCCCTGCCGGTCGACAGCCACCACCACCGCGTCGCGCAGCGCACCGGCCTGATCGGCCCGAAGGTCGATGTCGGCCCCGCCCACGCGATCCTGCGCGCTCAGCTGCCGGCGGACTGGAATGCGCAACAGCTCTACGACAATCACGAGATCCTGATGCTGCACGGCCAGCGCTGCTGCTTCCATCGCAGCCCGGCCTGCGGGCGTTGCGCCGTGCTCGACCTTTGCCCCACCGGGCAGGCCCGGACGGGTGCGCGGGCGACACAGGAAACGGCCGTCCTCCACCCCTGAATCCGCCCGCTTGACCCCCCTCCCGGAACGGTCCAGAACGCCGCGCCCGCGGGATTGTGACAGCCCTCGGCCAAGGGACGACGGACCCAAGGGACGACGATCACGATGCCCGCCTTCAAGGAACTGGTGTTCTCCGGCGTCCAGCCGACCGGCAACCTGCACCTCGGCAATTATCTCGGCGCGATCAAGCGTTTCGTCACGATGCAGGCGCAGTATGATTGCCTGTACTGCGTCGTCGACCTGCACGCGATCACGGTCTGGCAGGACCCGGCCGAGCTGACGCGCCAGATCCGCGAGGTCACCGCGGCGTTCCTGGCGGCCGGCATCGATCCGGCCCGCTCGGTGGTGTTCAACCAGAGCCAGGTGCCGCAGCACGCCGAGCTCGCCTGGATCTTCAACTGCGTCGCCCGCCTCGGCTGGCTCAACCGCATGACGCAGTTCAAGGAGAAGGCCGGCAAGGACCGCGAGAACGCGAGCGTCGGTCTCTACGACTACCCCGTGCTGATGGCGGCCGACATCCTGGCCTATCGCGCCACCCACGTGCCGGTGGGCGAGGACCAGAAGCAGCATCTCGAACTGACCCGCGACATCGCCCAGAAGTTCAACAACGACTTCGCCGGTGCGATCGCCGAGCAGGGTCACGGCGAGGCGTTCTTCCCCACCACCGAGCCGCTGATCGGCGGGCCGGCCGCCCGGGTGATGTCCCTGCGCGACGGCACCAAGAAGATGTCGAAGTCGGACCCGTCCGATTATTCGCGCATCAACCTCACCGACGATGCCGACGGCATCGCCCAGAAGGTGCGCAAGGCCAAGACCGACGCCGAGCCCCTCCCCTCCGAGACCGCCGGCCTCGAGAAGCGGCCGGAGGCCGACAACCTCGTCGGCATCTTCGCCGCGCTCAACGACGTCAGCCGCGAGGACGTGCTGCGCGACTACGGCGGCGCGCAATTCTCGGCCTTCAAGGGCGCGCTGGTCGACCTCGCGGTCGCCAAGCTCGGCCCGATCGGCGCCGAGATGCAGCGCCTCGTCGCCGATCCGGGTCACATCGATGCGGTGCTCGCCAATGGCGCCGCCCGTGCCGAGGCGATCGCCGCCCCGAACATCGCCGCTGTCAAGGACATCGTCGGCTTCGCGCGCCGGCGCTGAGTGCCGGACGCCCGACCGCTCCGACAGCCTTTCCGATCATCCCGGGCTCCGCGCCGCGACCCCGGGATGATCAGGGCCGCAGAGGACCCGCGAGGGGATCGGTCGGGACGTGAGCCGGCTCCCGCGCTGGCGCCGTTGTTCGTCGACGGTCAGGTCCATCAAGGTCGGCAAAGGTCAACTTTCCTCGAGTGGCCGCGTTCTGGTGTCGTCACGTCCGGCGGCTTGATTGCAGGCTTGGCCGCTTCTGGCAGGACATCTGATCCGCGCCTGCACTATCGATGTGCCATCGGGCCAAGTCATTCTCACATCTTGCCGCTGGCCTTCAGTCGTGCCAGCCGCGTCACGGCCCGCTCGGCCGAATCATCCCGCTGCACATCCTGCGCCCATTCCTCGATCAGGGTCGGGCGTGAGCGTGCTCTTTGCCGCAGGGTTTCGATCTGATCTCGCAGGATCGTGTTCCGCTGCGCGGTTCCATGCTCATGATTCGGCGGTGATTTGCGGTGGCTCGACATGGCGGGCATGCTCTGACGGCACCGTTAACAGATGGTAAAGATCTGTCATAACCAGGTCGTCGTCCGGCTCCCCTCACCCGATGGTGATGATCGCCGAGGCCGGGCTTGAAGGACGGGCCGTCGAACCGATAACCCGGGGGTAGAACGACCAGCATCGGGAGGCGGTCCGCATGGCGATCCAGGCCCTCATCTTCGACGTCTTCGGCACCCTGCTCGACTGGCACGGCGGCGTCGCCCGGGAGGCGGCGAGGCTCCTGGCGCCGTTCCGGCCCGATCTCGACGGCCCCGCCTTCGCGCGGGCCTGGCGCGACCGCTACCAGCCCGGGATGGCGCCGATCCGCCAGGGTGCCCGGCCCTATGCCGACCTCGACACCCTGCATGCCGAGAGCCTGGAGGGCGTGCTCGCCGGCCTAAATCTCGCCGAGGCGGTGCCACGCGAGGTCCGGCGCGAGCTGGTCCTGGCCTGGCACCGGCTCGATGCCTGGCCCAAGGTGCCGGACGCCCTCGCGCGGTTGCGCGAACGTTACCTGCTGGCGCCGTGCTCCAATGCCCATGTGCGGCTCGCCATCGCCCATGCCCGCCGCAACCGTCTGCCCTGGGATACGGTGCTCGGGGCCGAGATCGCCCAGGACTACAAGCCGAAGCCCGCCGTCTATCTCCGCGCCGTCGAGGTCCTGCGGCTCGTGCCGGCGGAGGTGATGATGGTGGCGGCCCACTCCTCCGACCTCGCGGCCGCCGCCGCCTGCGGGCTCGCCACCGCCCACGTCGCCCGGCCCGGCGAGAGCGGCCCGGGCACGGGAGAGCCGGCGCCGCTGGTGCCGGTGGATGTCGCCGCCTCCGACCTCGCGGATCTCGCGCGCCAGCTCGGCTGCTGACGAAGAAAGGGCCCGCTTCCATGGGGAAAGCGGGCCCCTGTGGCCGTCAGTTCAGCAGGGCATGCGCCGGCCGGCGCTCGTCCGGCGAGACCGACTGGTCGCCGATGAACAGCCCGGCGGGGCCGAGGCGCACCGGCACCGTCTCGCCGTCATGGACGCGGCCGGCCAGGATCTGCTCGGCGAGCGGGTCCTGCACCGCCTTCTGGATCACGCGCTTGAGCGGGCGCGCACCATAGGCCGAGTCGTAGCCCTTGTCGGCGAGCCAGGCGCGGGCGTCGGGCTCGATGTCGAGGGTGATCTTGCGGTCGTCGAGCAGACGCGCCAGGCGCCCGAGCTGGATGTCGACGATCGCCCCCATCTCCTGCCGCTGCAGGCGGTGGAACAGGATGATCTCGTCGACCCGGTTCAGGAACTCGGGCCGGAAATGCGCGCGGACCACGTTCATCACGTCGTCGCGCACCACATCGGTGTCCTGGCCCTCCGGCTGGTTGACCAGGTACTCCGAGCCGAGATTCGACGTCATGACGATCAGCGTGTTGCGGAAATCGACCGTCCGCCCCTGCCCGTCGGTGAGCCGCCCGTCGTCGAGGACCTGAAGCAAGACGTTGAACACGTCCGGATGCGCCTTCTCGACCTCGTCGAACAGCACGACCTGGTAGGGCCGGCGCCGCACGGCTTCCGTCAGCGCGCCGCCCTCCTCGTAGCCGACATAGCCCGGAGGCGCGCCGATCAGGCGGGCCACCGCGTGCTTCTCCATGTACTCGGACATGTCGATGCGCACGAGGGCGGTGTCGTCGTCGAACAGGAAGCCGGCGAGCGCCTTGGTCAGCTCGGTCTTGCCGACGCCCGTCGGCCCGAGGAACATGAACGAGCCGATCGGCCGGTTCGGGTCCTGCAAGCCGGCCCGGGCGCGCCGCACCGCGGTGGCGACGGCGACCACCGCCTCGTGCTGGCCGACGACGCGCTTTCCGAGCGCCGCCTCCATGCCGAGCAGCTTCTCGCGCTCGCCCTCCAGCATCTTGTCGACCGGCACGCCGGTCCAGCGCGAGACGACCCCGGCGATGTGGCTCGGCGTCACCGCCTCCTCCATCATGCCGGCGCCGTTGCCGCGGGTGCCGTCGGCACCGCGCGCCTCGATCTCGGCCAGCTCGCGCTCGAACCCCGGGATGATGCCGTAGGCGAGTTCGCCCGCCTTCTGGTACTGGCCCTGGCGCTGCGCCGCCGCGAGGTCGTTGCGGGCCTCGTCGAGCTTCTTCTTCAGCTCCGCCGCCCGGCCGAGCTTGTCCTTCTCGGCCTTCCAGCGCGCGGTGATCGCCGCCGACTGCTCCTCAAGGTCGCCGAGCTCCTTCTCCAGCCGCACCAGCCGGTCGCGGGAGGCGGAATCGGTCTCCTTCTTCAGGGCCTCGGCCTCGATCTTCAGCCGCACGATCTCACGGTCGATGCTGTCGAGTTCCTCCGGCTTCGAATCGACCTGCATGCGCAGGCGCGAGGCGGCCTCGTCGACGAGGTCGATCGCCTTGTCGGGCAGGAAGCGGTCGGTGATGTAGCGGTTCGACAGGGTCGCGGCCGCCACCAGCGACGAATCCTGGATCCGCACGCCGTGATGCTGCTCGTACTTCTCCTTGATGCCGCGCAGGATCGAGACCGTGTCCTCGACGGTCGGCTCCGACACGAAAACCGGCTGGAAGCGCCGGGCGAGCGCCGCGTCCTTCTCGACGTGCTTGCGGTACTCGTCGAGGGTGGTCGCGCCGACGCAGTGCAGCTCGCCGCGGGCGAGGGCGGGCTTCAACAGATTCGAGGCGTCCATCGCCCCGTCCGCCTTGCCGGCGCCGACGAGGGTGTGCATCTCGTCGATGAACAGCACGATCCGGCCTTCCGCGGCCGTGACCTCGGACAGAACGCCCTTCAGCCGCTCCTCGAACTCGCCGCGATACTTCGCGCCGGCGATCAGCGCGCCCATGTCGAGGGCGAGGAGCTGCTTGTCGCGAAGCGATTCCGGCACGTCGCCGTTGACGATGCGCAGGGCCAGCCCCTCGACGATGGCGGTCTTGCCGACGCCGGGCTCGCCGATGAGGACGGGATTGTTCTTGGTGCGCCGGGACAGCACCTGGATGGTGCGGCGGATCTCCTCGTCGCGGCCGATCACCGGGTCGAGCTTGCCGTCGCGCGCCGCCTCGGTGAGGTCGCGGGCGTACTTCTTCAGCGCGTCGTAGGCGTTCTCGGCCGTCGCGTTGTCGGCGGTGCGGCCCTTGCGCAGCGCGTTGATGGCGCCGTTGAGCGAGGCCGCGGTCACGCCGGCCTGGCCGAGGATCCTGCCCGCGTCGGACTCCTTCTCGACCGCGAGCGCCAGCAGCAGGCGCTCCACGGTGACGTAGGAATCGCCCGCCTTCTCGGCGGCCTTCTCGGCGGTGTCGAACAGGCGCATCAGCTCGCGGGTCGCCTGCGGCTGGGAGGCGCCGCCCGACACCTTCGGCTGCTTGGCGAGCCACGCCTCGGTCTGGGCCAGCGCCACGCGCGACTGGCCGCCGGCCCGGTCGATCAGGCCCGCGCACAGCCCCTCGGGATCGTCGAGCAGCACCTTCAGCACGTGGGCGGGCGACAGCTGCGGATGGCCCTCGCGCAGGGCCAGCGACTGCGCCGACTGGACGAAGCCCCGCGCCCGCTCGGTATACTTTTCGAAATTCATGCGTTCGCTCCTCCTCGGCCGATCCGCCCGCCCTCTTGCAGAGGCGACGGGGGACCGAAAGGTTCGCCCTCGCGCCGTCTCGCGCGCCGGGCGCCGGCCCTTCCTGGAAGCTGCCGGCTCTCCCCATGTGGTGTGACATATCGGTAACACAAGGGGCGGTTGCCGCGATTTCGCAGGGCTGAGGCATGCGGCCGGCGGATGGCGTGGCCGGTCTCGCGCCGCCCGATGTTCAGGCCGGCCGATTTCCACTAATCAGGGGCATGACGAACGCCGCCCTCACCGTCACCGCCCTTCACCGCTACCCCGTGAAGGGCCTCTCCCCCGAGCCCCTGACCACCGCCGCGCTGGCGGCCGGCGGCTACTTCCCGGGCGACCGGCTGTTCGCGGTCGAGAACGGCCCGAGCGGCTTCGATCCCGCCGCACCGGTGCACCAGCCCAAGATCAAGTACCTGATGCTGATGCGCAACGAGGCCCTGGCCCGGCTCGTCACCCGGTACGACGACGCTACCGGCGTGCTGACGATCCGCGAGGGCGACCGCGAGGCGGCGCGCGGCGACCTCGGCACGAAGGACGGGCGGCTTGCCATCGAGGCGTTCTTCCGCCGCACCCTGCCGAAGGAGCTGCGCGGCCCGCCGAAGGTCCTGGCGGCGCGCGACGGCTATCGCTTCACCGATTCGCCCCGCGGCTACGTCTCGCTCATCAACCTGGCGAGCGTGGCGGCGGTCGAGGACATGGTCGGGGCGCCCGTCGATCCGCTGCGCTTCCGCGGCAACCTGCACGTCACCGGGCTCCCGGCCTTCGCCGAACTCGACCTCGTCGGCGCGACGCTGACGACCGAGGCTGGCCTGACCCTGAAGGTGACCAAGCGCATCGTGCGCTGCGCCGCCACCAACGTCGACCCCGTGACGGGAGAGCGCGATCTCGCGATTCCCGAGGCGCTGCAGAAGAACCTCGGCCACGCCGATTGCGGGATCTATGCCGAGGTGGTCGCCGGCGGCGAGGTCGGGGCGGGGGACGTGTTGCGGGTGCGCTGACGCGGGGGCGCCCGGCTCACCCCTTCGACGGCAGCCAGTCCGGCTCCGGCTCCTGGCGCGGCAGCACCGCCGCGACCTCGTCGAGGTCGACGGTGTAGCTGTCGGTGAGCAGGCGCCACAGGTCCTGGCGGCTGGCGGCGCGGTGGCTGAGCGAGCTGACCGTTGCGGCGAGGAGCGAGGGATTGGTGAGGGCGGGGCGCGGCAGGAGCGAATCGGCGGGGCGCATCGGTCGGAACCCTGATAGATCGCCCGCAGCATTCTCCCGACATGGTTAACGTTACGTAAACGCGGTCGTCATCGAACCGTCGCGACGCGGCGCCAGAACCCCCGCCGGAGCCCGGCGGTTTCGCTTGAGGGCGCGACCGTCGCGCCCGGCCTCGTCGTGCGGTCCGCCCCGCGAGATTTCGATGTGCGAGATTTCGGTGTGACAGGCCGCGCGATGATGCGTAGAACCCCGCGCCGACCCCGGCTGCGCGCCGCCCTCGTGCCGCGGCCTGACCCTGCGAGAGGACACCCGCCGCGATGAGCGATTCCGGAGCGGACACAGCGCCCGAAGTTCAGCTGCCCAACGTTCACGTGCGGGCCGAGGTCCTGGTTCAGGCGCTGCCGCACATGCAGCGCTACGACGAGGAGGTCGTGGTCATCAAGTATGGCGGCCACGCCATGGGGGACCGCGCTGCGGCGGAGGACTTCGCCGAGGACATCGTGCTCCTCGAGCAGTCGGGCCTCAAGCCCGTGGTGGTCCATGGCGGCGGGCCGCAGATCGGCCGCATGCTCGACCGGCTCGGCATCAAGTCCGAGTTCCGCGAGGGCCTGCGCGTGACCGACGAGGCCACCGTCGAGGTGGTCGAGATGGTGCTCGCCGGCTCGATCAACAAGCAGATCGTCGGCTGGATCTCGGCCGAGGGCGGCAAGGCGATCGGCCTGTGCGGCAAGGACGGCAACATGGTGCGGGCGCGCCGCGCCGCCCGCACGGTGGTCGATCCCGATTCCCACATCGAGCGCCACATCGATCTCGGCCTCGTCGGCGAGCCCGAGCATGTCGACCGCACGGTGCTCGACGCGGTGCTGAAGGCCGAGCTGATCCCGGTCCTCGCCCCGGTGGCGGTCGGTGCCGACAACCAGACCTACAACGTCAACGCCGACACCTTCGCGGGCGCGATCGCCGGGGCGATGCGGGCCAAGCGCCTGCTGCTCCTTACCGACGTGCCGGGCGTGCTCGACAAGAACAAGAAGCTGATCCCGGAACTGTCGATCGAGGATTGCCGCCGGCTGATCGCCGACGGCACCATCACGGCCGGCATGATCCCCAAGATCGAGACCTGCATCTACGCCCTCGAGCAGGGCGTCGAGGCGGTGGTCATCCTGGACGGCAAGGTGCCGCACGCGGTGCTGCTCGAGCTGTTCACCGATTACGGCGCCGGCACCCTGATCCGCCGCTCCTAGGCGCGACCGCCCCGGGCGGCCGGATGGGCCGCCCGGACAGTGAGACCTTGCTTCCGTCTTCCCTTCCGGCCCGCCTCGCTTATCTTGGGCGTCCGGGGCCGTGGGGCCCCCGTCGCCGGATCGTCCCCCTTGCTCCTGCCAGGCGAGAGCCACCTCACCGCGCCTGAGGCCCGTGGCTTCTCCGGGATCGACACCTGGGTGTTCGACCTCGACAACACGCTCTATCCCCACGACGCCCGCGTCTGGCCGCAGGTCGACGAGCGCATCACCCTCTACGTGATGAACCTGTTCGGGCTCGACGGGATCTCGGCCCGGGCGCTGCAGAAATACTTCTATCACCGCTACGGGACGACCCTCCGTGCGCTGATGGCCGAGTGGAAGATCGACCCCTACGACTTCCTCGACTTCGCCCACGACATCGACCATTCGAGCATCGCGCTCAATCCGGGCCTCGGTGTCGCGATCGAGGGCCTGCCCGGCCGCAAGCTGATCCTCACCAACGGCTCGCGCCGGCACGCCGAGAACGTGGCGAGGAAGCTCGGCATCCTCGACCATTTCGAGGACGTGTTCGACATCGCGGCGGCCGATTTCGTGCCGAAGCCCGAGCGCAGCGCCTACGAGAAGTTCCTCGATCGGCACGGCGTCGACCCGACCCGCTCGGCCCTGTTCGAGGACATCGCCAAGAACCTCGTCGTCCCGCACGACCTCGGCATGGCGACGGTGCTGGTGGTGCCCCGCACCATCGATCCGTTCCGCGAGAGCTTCGAGCAGGAGGCGGTGCGGGCACCGCATATCGACCACATCACCAACGACCTCGCGGGCTTCCTGACCGACCGCGTCGCCCCGGCGGTGGCGGCGTGAGCCCGCCGGAGCGGCGAGATCCGGTCGAGGACGATCCCGTCGAGATCTGGGGCCGGCGCATCGGCCGCGGGCTCGGCGTCGTCGCGCTCGGTATCCTCGCCTGGTTGCTCGGCCGACAATTGCAGTTCTGGTGACACCGATGACCGAGCCGTCCGAGATCGACTGGACCGCCCGCCGGGCCCCCGACCTCGCCGCCGTCGAGGCCCTGGCGGAGGCGGCCTTCGCGCGCCTGCCGGAGGAATTCCGCGCCCTGTGCGAGGGCGTGGTGATCCGCGTCGAGGAGTTTCCCGACGACGAGACCCTGGAGGAGATGGGCTGCGAGAGCGAGTTCGATCTTCTCGGCCTGTTCCGCGGCACCGGGATGGCGCAGGGCGGCGGCGCCCTGAACCTCGCCACCGGGCAGTTCCCCAACATGGTCTGGCTCTATCGCCGGCCCCTCCTCGACTATTGGGCCGAGCACGACGAGACCCTGGGCCACCTCGTCGCCCATGTCCTGGTGCATGAGATCGGCCACCATTTCGGGCTGTCCGACGACGACATGGCGGGGATCGAGGCGGCCGCCGAGGCGTGAGGCCGGCACCGGAAAGCGGCCGGGATCCTGCAAAGGCCTCGTCCTCACCGCCGGCGCGCCGCGTCGGGTGGCGACGGCATGGTCGTGACGACCTGCGGCGAATGCCGTGCAGGCCGACCTACGGTGCCGAGCGAGGTCGTCGATGCCACGCCGGTCACCGGTGCGGGACCGAACCCGGCGATGCTCGTATGCCCGATGGCAGTATAACCGTGAGGCGATTGCGGTCGCGTGGGCACGATCTTATCGACGGCTCCTGATCGTCAGCCCCCCTGTCGCCGTGAACTGGACATGTCCGCAGCCATTACCCTTGAGCCCGTTCGCATCGGAATCGGCAACGCCGACAGCGAGGGCCGCCTGGCCTATCGCGGCGGGCGCCTCGTCGGCGTCCTGACCCTGCTCGACGCGGATTCGTACGACGAGCTGGGGCTCGGCCGGCACTGGTTCCTGGAGGCAGGGTTCGGCCCGGTGGCCGGCGAGCCGCGCCCGCCGACCTTCCCGACTCTCGACGCGGCCCGCGCCTGGCTCGACGACCGGACGGCCCGGGTCAGGCCGCACTGCGCGGCGGCAGGGCACTCGCCTTCGGCCGGCTGGTGCGGAACTGGCCCCGCTCCGCGGCGATGAAGATCAGCACGACGATCGTCACGCTGGTGAACCACCAGCTCGCCGTGGTGCCGATGCCGAGGCAGGCGGAGGCGAAGGCGGTGGCGGCGGTGGCCATCGCGCCTGGCGTCAGCACCGGGTGCTCGCGACCGGAATGGCGGATGCCGCTCCACAGCACGAAGGCCGCCGTGACGGCGCCGACGATGCCGAGCTCGTACCAGATCTCGAACAGCAACGAGGCCGGGGCGTTGATCGGCACCATGCCGACCACCTTGCCGCGCAACGCCGTCTCGAGGCCGTGGCCGGTGATCAGGCGCAGGGGCTCGCCCGTCACCACCCGTTGCCAGGCCTTCAGGGACAGGATGGTCGGGTGAAGCGGCCCGAGAATCGGTGTCAGCAGCGGCCGGAGGATGAAGGGCAGCAGCGGCGCCAGGGCGACCAGGCCCGCCGCGACCCCGGCCGTGACCCTTACGCCGAGCCCCGGGCGCCAGGCCGAGAGCGCGAAGGCGGCGGCCCCGACGGCGAGCGCCATCAGCGGCACCGGCCCGGGCGCCAGCACCAGCGCCAGCGCCACCACCACGGCGAGGCCGAGCGCCTCCATATCGCGCCGGCGAGAACGCAGCCAGGCGGCGGCGGGCCAGAGCAGCAGGGCGAGCAGCATCGCGCCGCGCTCCAGGGCGCTGTCGTCCTCGAAGCCGCCGCGCAGGGAGGCCCCGCTGAACAATCCGAGCAGAACCGCCCCGACCGCCGCCGCCCCGACGCCGAGCGGCAGCAGGTAGAGGTTGGCCGAGCGCATCCGGTCGGGCAGCGCGAGGTAGCCCGCCACCGTCAGCCCGACCGTGGCGGCGAGGTTGAGCAGGCGCTCGCTCGCCGGGCCGGGAAACGGGGTCCAGACCAGCGACAGGGCGCACCAGCCGAGCAGCAGCGCGCCGGCCAGGACCGCCCGGGCGCCGCCCAGCCGCGACAGGCCCGCCCCGAGGGGACGCTGCGCCCCGTCGAGGAGGGCGGCGATGATCAGCAGCACGATGCCGATCGGCGCCAGGATCACCACGCTGCGCCGCGACACCAGGGCGCTCACCGGGATCACCACCGTCAGGCCGAAGAAGGCGAGGCGGCGCAAGAGCGCCGCCGCGTCGACGGCGGGATCGGGAGTGTGCGACGTCGCGCGCGGCATGGCGGCTGTTCCGGCTGACGGCACCGAAACGGGGCCGTTCTCCCCTCCTAGTCGAGAGGATGGCCAATGCGCTGTAGATGGGGTGCAACACTGAGGCGAAGCGCTGGGCGGAAACAAGCGGCAGCGCCGCCGGTCAGCACGCCAGGGCCGCCCCCACATCCTCCTCCGTCACCTCTTCGAGAGGCTTTCCCACCTTGCAGGCGCGCGAGCGTGCGCCCGGGGCCATGACCAGGATCACCGTCTCGGTGCCCGGGCAGGCCGGGTCGGCGCAGACGATCTCGTTGACCGTCAGGCTCACCTCGGGGCCGAAACCGCCGAGGCGGCGGGCGATCTCCGCCACCCGGGCCCGCGCCGCGGCGTCGGGGCCGGGGCGCCGGCGGAAGGCGCCGAGGAGGCCCACCGTCAGCGCGGCAGGCTGAGGAGGCCGGCCTGGCCGTCGGCGCAGCCGAAGGCCAGGTGCTCGCCGCCGGAATGCCAGCTCATCGCCGTCACCGCGCTGCCCCGCACCGCCGGCCGCACCAGGAGCTCCGAGGCATCGGTGAAGCGGATCAGCAGCACGCAGCCATCCTCGTAGCCCGCCGCCAGGACCGGCGACTTGGGGTGGAACGCCACCCGCGACACCCGGGCCGGGCGCACGCCGCATTCCCGCGGCGCCTTGCCGGTCGGGCCTTCCTTGGAATCGAACGGCCACACGATCACCGCCTCGGCGCCGCTCGTCGCCAGCCAGTTCCCGTCCGAGGACCAGGCGTAGGAGCGCACCTTGGCCGGGTAGCCGGTCATCCGCATGTGGCCGCGATCGGGCTGGAGGCGCCAGCCATGCAGGGCGTTCTCCTGCATCGTGGTGATGACGAAGCGCCCGTCGGTCGACCAGGTCACGTCGATGTGCGAGCCCTTCCAGGTCAGGGGCTCGGGGGCTGCGTCGAGGTTCGGGTACCACAGGGTGGCGCCGCCGTAATGCGACACCGCCA
This sequence comes from Methylobacterium terricola, assembly GCF_006151805.1. Taxonomy (GTDB): domain Bacteria; phylum Pseudomonadota; class Alphaproteobacteria; order Rhizobiales; family Beijerinckiaceae; genus Methylobacterium; species Methylobacterium terricola. Next base: position 268,858 of record NZ_VDDA01000004.1, read on the forward strand.
GCCGGTAGCCCTTGGGCGCGAAGGCGAGGCCGCGGGCGGTCGAGGGCGCCTCGAAGGTCTTCTCGCGGCCCTTGGCGTCGCGGGCGACGACGCGCTTGCCCGCCGCATACGCGACGCCGCCGTCGGGATGCAGCGCCAGCGCGTCGATCCAGGCGCCACCCGTCGCGGTCGCGATCTCCTCGAGGCCGCCATCGGCCTTCACGGCGACGACCCGCCCGTCGTCGCCGCCGGTGACGACGCGCTTGCCGTCCCCCGCCGCCACCAGGATCCCGGCCTCCGGATGGGCCTCGACCTGCGTGGTCTCGCCCCCTTCCGCGACGAGCAGCACCCTGCCGTCGCCGAGGGCGAGCGCGAGGGTCCGGCCGAGCCACTGCGCCGCGATGACGTGGGCGCCGGCCTCGATCGCGGTGACCTGCTGGGTGAGGGAGGGGGCGGCGGTGGCGCTCATCGCTCTTCCTGTGAACCTCGGATGCGAGGGCGGGCCTCTCACACGGGGGCCGAACGCGCAAGGGCACCACGATGGCGCGGCGCGGGTTCCGGCGCGGATTAACGCTCGTTTCGCAGGGTTAAGGCTTCGCTCACCACACCGAGTCAATTTGACCGACCGGTCCCGAACACGGCCCAGGTTCGGTGGTTCTTCCTCCGAACCGTCGCCGGACAGCCCGGCGGCCCCCCCTCCTCCTGGAGCGAGTTGCGTGATGATCCAGTCTGCCTACGCGGCGATGGTGCCGCCCGCCGCCCTCCCCTGCGAGACGGTGCTGGTGGTCGAGGACGAGGCTATGGTGTGCGAGATCGCCGCCGAGGCCCTGGCGGAGGAGGGATACCGGGTGCTCACCGCGGCCGACGCGGTCGAGGCCGGCCGCATCCTGCAGGCCGAGCGGGTCGACATGCTGTTCACCGACATCGACCTCGCCCGCAACACCAACGGCGTGGCGCTCGCCCGCGACGCGCGGCGCCACCGCCCGCGCCTGCCGGTGGTCTACACCTCGGGTGGCCGCCACACCCTGCGCGAGGGCGAGGCCGTCGCCGACTCGGTCTTCGTCCCCAAGCCCTATCGCCCGAGCCAGATCGTGGCCCTGGCCAACCGCATCCTCGGGCACTGAGCCCGGCCCTTCCCCAGACCCGCCCGTCATCCCCCACTAGGAGCCCCGACCCCGATGCGACCGCCCTTCGTCCTGACCGGCCTCCTCGCCGTCCTTCTCGCCGGCCACGCCCTCACGGCCGGAGCCAAGGACGTGCCGGCCCCCGCGTCCCCCGCGGCACCGACGGCGCAGGCCGCCGCGCCGCTGCCGAGCCCGACCTGCGACGTGGTCGGCCTGAAGCTCGAGGACGTGATCGCGAAATCCAGCGAGTTGCGGAAGCCGGCCAACGAGCAGGCGGTGCGCGACATGCGCACCCTGCGCGACGCGGCCGTGGTCCTCGATGCCTACAAGCACCCGCAGGTCTGCGCCCAGGTTCTGACCGTCCTGCGCGGCCTCGCTGCCGATCCCGAGCGGGCGATCGACCAGGGTGGCGATACCGACGAGGAGAAGGCCGAGGCCATCGAGCAGGCCCGCAAGCCGAAAGCGCCGGAGACGAAGTCGCCCGGGGCGACGCCCGAGCCGAAGAAATAGATGAGGACGGGCTGGACGGGGGGATTGCCGAATGTTCCCGGCCCCTTCCTCCGGCGTTGGGGTAACAGATTGGAATTCCTCTGAGTTTCACGGGTGGTCTTGATCCTGCCCGGTCCTCTCGCTAGTTCGTCCCTGCCGGCAGCCCGTGATCCCCGTCTTCGGGATCTTCGGGCCGTCGCCGTTGTCTGATGAACAAGAGCGGGAGCCGGGACGGCGTCGCGCCGACGCCCAGGAGGGGCGGACGGCCCGTGCCCTGACGGCCGCGCTCGGCCGTCCCAGAGGAGTCGCCCACCGTGCTCACGCAAGGGTTTCCCAGGTCCCGAGGTCGCATCTCCCGCGCCCTCATCGTTCGCAGCGCGGCGTCCGGCCTCGCGCTGTCGCTGGCCCTGGTCTCCGCCGTCGCGGCCGAGGCGGAAACCTCCGACGGCAAGACGACGGACGGCAAGGCGCCCGAGGCGACCGTGACCCGCGCCGCCGTGACGCAAGGAACCGGCGCGCCGCTGCGGGTGGAGCTCAACAAGCTCGAGACCGCCGGCGAGATCTGCAAGGCGATCCTGATCGTCGAGAACGGCAAGGGCGGCGCGATCAAGTCGCTGCGCCTCGATCTCAACGCCTTCGATCCGGACGGGATCGTGCAGAAGCGCAGCATGGTCGAGCTCGGGCCGGTGCCGGCCCGCAAGACGGCGCTCCGCCAGTTCGAGATCTCCCCCACGCCGTGCGCCCAGGTCGGGCGGGTGCTGCTCAACGACGTGGCGGCCTGCGAGGGCCAGGACGCGGCAGGCCACAGCCTGTCGCGCGACATCTGCCTGGAGCGCATCGAACCCTCCTCCGCCAAGGGCGCCGCGCCGTTCGTGCGCTGACCTCTCCTTCCCCCCTCCCTGTCTCCGGAGACCGCCGAGATGGATCCGACCACCGCGCCCGCCGCGGCCGCAGGCCACGACTTCTCCTTCCTCGGCCTCTTCCTGCAGGCCGACCCGATCGTGAAGGGGGTGATGATCCTCCTGGTCCTGGCCTCGCTGGTCTCCTGGACGATCATCATCGAGAAGCTGGTGCGCATCGCCGGCGCCCGGCGCCAGGCCAAGTCCTTCGCCAAGCTCGTCGCCAGCGGCGGCATGCCGGAGGCGCGGACCGGGATGTCCGCCCGGGTGGTGGCCGCGGCGCAGGAAGCCTGGCGCGACCAGGATTCGAGCGAGACCCGGGCCGAGCGTCGCGAGCGCATCGAGCGCGCCATGCGGGCGGCGCTGACCCTCGACATCAAGCGGCTCCAGATCGGCCTGCCGTTCCTGGCCAGCGCCGGCTCGGCGGCGCCGTTCATCGGCCTGTTCGGCACGGTCTGGGGCATCATGAACTCGTTCTCGTCGATCGCGAAGAGCCAGGACACCAGCCTCGCGGTGGTGGCGCCCGGCATCGCCGAGGCGCTGTTCGCCACCGCGATCGGCCTCGTGGTCGCGATCCCGGCGGTGCTCGCCTACAACAAGTTCTCGAGCGACCTCGGCAAGGTGCAGTCGGCCTTCGTCGCCGGCATCCAGATCCTCGGCAACCGGCTCGCCCGCGACCGCGGCCACCACGCCCGCAGCGCCGCCGCCGAGTGACGGCTACCGGGTAATCGCCTTCCAGTTCAACGCTCAAGACAGCCCCTGCCTCTTCGGGCAGGCGGCCGGAGGCCCGTCAGATGGGTATGGGACCGGTGCAGGCCGGCGCCGGCGACGAGGATGGCTTCGACGCCGCGCCGATGTCCGAGATCAACGTCACCCCGATGGTCGACGTGATGCTGGTGCTGCTGATCATCTTCATGGTCGCCGCACCCCTGATGACCGTTGGCGTGCCGGTGCAGCTGCCGAAGACCGCGGCGGCCAAGAGCGCCGAATCGAAGAAGCCCGTGGTGATCTCGGTCGACAAGGACGGCCAGGCGTTCCTCGCCAAGGAGCCGCTGCCGGCCGACACGGCCCTGGCGCGCCTGAAGGCCGCCGCCGCCGAGGATCCGGGCCAGACCGTGCTGGTGCGCGGCGACAAGGACGTGCCCTACGGCAAGGTCATGGAGGTGATGGGCCTCGTCGGCCAGGCCGGCTTCGCCAAGGTCTCGCTGATCGCCAACGCGCCGTCCGGGGGAGCCGCCCCCGCAGCGGCCGCCCCGGCTCCCGCTCCCGCGGCGCCGCGCTAACCCGATGAGCCAGACCGTGACGACCGACGCACCGGAGCCGCGCGAGCCGGGGGCGGGCCTCGGCCTCGCCTTCCTGGTGGCGCTGGCGATCCATGCCGGCGGCCTCTTCGCCCTGACCTACTGGCGGTCCACCCCGACCCCGCCCGGCGAGAACGAGATCACCATCGATCTCGCCCCCGACCTGGCGGCGGTCGACGTGCCGACCCAGGCGCAGGACGTCGAGACCGTTCAGACCCCCACCGACGTGGTCGAGCCGAAGACGACGCCGACGACCGAGCCGCCGGCCGATACCGTCCCGGTCGAGACGCCGCCCGACACCAAGGTCGAGGAGGCGCCGCAGGAGACCCGGGTCGAGCAGGCCATGCCCGAGACCGTGCCGATGGAGAAGCCGCCCGAGGCGGTGACCGAGGCGGTGCAGGAGCCCGAGGAGCAGGTCGTCACCTCGACCAACACCGAGGCGCCCGCCGCCGTGGTGGCCAGGCCCGTGCAGGAGCAAAAGCCCGTCCCGGTGCCGAAGCCGGTCGCCAAGGCAAAGCCGGTGGAGAAGCCGAAGCCGGTCGAGAAGCCCAGGCCCGTCGAGGCGAAGAAGCCGCCGCCGAAGCCGGTGCGCGACGAGAGGCGCGAGGCGCAGAGGGCGGAGGAGCGTCGGGTCGAGGCCGCGCGCCAGCGCCGCGCCGCGGCCGCCGCCTCGCAGATGAACCAGGGCGGCGCTTCCGCCGCCGCCAGCGCCAATGCCGCCCGCGCCTGGGGCGCCATGGTGCGCGGGGTGATCCAGAGCCGGGCGCGCAGCGCCGCCGGGGCGAGCGGCACCGCAACGGTCCGCTTCACGGTGTCCCGGTCCGGCCGGGTCCTGGGCGCCTCGCTCGCCAGCAGCAGCGGCAACGGCAGCCTGGACGCCGCGGCCGTGGCCGCCGCGTCCGGCAGCCTGCCGCCGGCGCCGTCGGAGTTCACCGGCGCGCAGCAGAGCTTCACCCTGCCGGTGCGGTTCAACTGACGGAGGGGGCGAGCGCCTCGGCAGGGCCGTGATGCCGAGGCGGCGCCGACGGTGAGCCCGCTCCCGGCGGCGTCGCCCGTGCCGGCCGCGCGACGGCCGGCAGAGGGCCCCGGCGTAGACATGTGTCCTGGTCTCGCCCGCCGATTCGGGAACCGCGCCGGGCCCCGCGATTTCCGGAGGGCTGATCCGGGACGCCCATGACCACCTACTTCACCAGCGACACCCATTTCGGCGATCCGCGGGTGCTGCGGATCGACCGCCGGCCCTTCCCCGACCTGGCGACCCATGACGCGGCCCTCGTCGAGGCCTGGAACGCCGTCGTGGAGCCCGACGACACGGTCTGGCACCTCGGCGATTTCGCCCTCGGGCCGCCGCCGGAGCGGGTCCGGGCGCTGCTCAAGGACTTGCGCGGCCACAAGCACCTGATCGTCGGCAACAACGACGGACCGGCGACCCTGTCCGCGCCGGACTGGGAGAGCGTCGCGCATTACGCCGAGATCGATGTCGAGGGGCAGCACCTCGTGCTGTGCCACTACGCGTTCCGGACCTGGAACCGGATGGGGCGCGGCGTGCTCAACCTGCACGGCCATTCCCACGGCAAGCTGAAGCCGGCGACGCGGCAATACGATGTCGGCGTCGATGCCTGGGAGTTCCGCCCCGTGACCCTCGAGACGATCCGCTCCACGCGGCGCCGCCGTGCCGGGACCTGAAACCGGTCGGGCTGCATCCTGGGAGGCGTGGGCTGCCGGCCATCTGAGCAGTTTTGCGCGGAACCCTCCGGGCGCCCCCGACGTTCCTCGGACACAATAAGCAAGCTCGGCTTTGAGCCTCATCCATAGGGCAAATCGCCACAGCTTCGGACCCAGAACGTGTTCAAGAGTTCAGCGATGACCACACCGCGTCGTCTTCCGCTCGGCTGGCCCGCCGCCGCCGCATTCCTGCTCCTCGCCGGTCCCGCCCTGGCGCAGCCCGCCTGCATCGGGGCCCAGCGCAAGATCGACGAGGCGGGCGCCCTGCGCTTCCAGGCCCGCCAGGATGCACGCATCGGCGACCGCGACCGGGTCTGCGACAACCTCGGCGATGCCGAGGACCGCTACGAGGACGCCCGCGACCGCCTCGACGATTGCGGCCTGGGGGTCGCCTCGGTCGACCTCAAGACTGCCTTGCGCTCGGTGCGTCAGGAGAAGCGGTTCTTCCGCTGCGATTGAGGGCGTGCCGTAGCGCACACCGTTTCATCCTCGCTTAACCCATCACTCTCACCGGGCGGTGCCGTGAGTCGGCGCGCCAAACGGATGCTTTGCCATGACCACCGCCAACCTCACCAACGCGGCCCCGATCTCGTCCGAGTCCCGCCTCGCCGCGCCGGCCGCCGGTGCCCACTCCTTCACCGCGGCGCTCTGCGGCTTCCTCGGCTCCACGGCGGCGACGACGGTGGTGATGCTGCTCCTCAGCAGCGTCTGAGCCCGAGCCCCGGGGTTACCCGCGCCCTACGGCGCCACCGACCAGAACCGGCGCCGGGCGAACAGCATGTCCGGCTGGCCGACCTGCGGGCTTCCGGCCTGCGCCGAGACCTGACAATGGGTCTGGACCGCCGGGGGCGGGCAGACCGGATCCGGCCTCCGCGTCTGGATCGTCACCGGCGCGGGCCGCACCAGGCCCATTCTCACCTGCACGTCCGGATTGCGCAGGGCCGTGACCGTCGCGACGGCAGCCATCAATGCGCCCGCGACGGCGCCGAGGAGGAAGTTGAGCATAGCGGCCGGTCCTTGCGCCGACATCGGAGCGGTTTGAGGGCGGGGGCCCCGGCCCGGAAGCGAATCCGGTGCCGCAAGGTCGGGATTCTTTCACAACTCGAGCTTAACAAATCGATGGCAGACCTGCCTCGGGGCCGCTTCAGCGGCCCGCGGAGAGGCAGACGATGAGCTACGCGGCGAACGCCTACGCGAGAACGGCCCAGGCGGCGCTGACGCCCCGCGAGGCGGAGGCGGCGGTGCTGATCAAGGCGGCGAGCCGCCTTCAGACGATCCAGGACAATTGGGACGCGCAGCAGACGACGCTGAACGACGCGCTCGGCTTCAACCGCAAGGTCTGGACGCTGCTGGCCTCCGCGGCGACCGAGCCCCAGGCGCCGCTGCCCGAGGAGCTGAAGACCTCGATGGCCCGTCTCGGCGCCTTCGTCTTCAGCCGTACCCTCGACGCGATGGTCGCCCCGAGCGCCGACAAGCTGACCGCCCTGATCCGCATCAACCGCGAGCTGGCGAGCGGTCTTCGCGGCAATCCCTGACGTCCGATCTCCCGGGCCGACGAAAAAGCCCCCGTCCCGGCGGGACGAGGGCTTCTCCGGCGATGACCGGACGGAGGTTACTTCTGCTGGCTGCGCAGCGCGCTGTCGTCGCCCGACTCGGTGGTCATCGGTGCCTCGAGGCCGCTGGTGTTCTGCTCGGCCCGATCAGGCAGCGTCTGGTCGAAGTTGCGCCGGTTGGCGGCGTGGTCGTGGTACTGCTCGGTCTGAACGAACTTGCTGTCGAGGCCGCGTTCCGCGCTGTGCTGAGCCTTGTCGCGGTTGCTCAGCACCATGTTCTCTTCGAGGATGCCCTCGGGCAGCTCGGTCATCGCGCCGGTGCCGGAGCCCTTGCCCTGCGCCCCGGGACCCATGTTGTGCCTGTCGGCCTTGGCCATGCTCATCCTCCGATCGAAGGGGTGCGAATCGAGCCGTGGTGCCAATCACGGTGTCTCGTTCCGCTTGCCCGATAAGAGTATGATGCGAGCCCGCTCGTGCAAGCGGAGCCGCGAGAAATACTGCCGGGAACCTTTTGCTCGGGAGAGCAATGGCGGCGTCGAGATCGACAGGTCCACTACGCTGCAGGGCAGCGTCCGAACTGGTGCCAGGTCCCGGAATGGTGTTCATTCGTGAGCGGCCCATTCGTGAGCGGCCCATTCGTGAGCGGCCATGGGCAAGACCCGTCACGGCTTCCGGCACGGAAAGGCGTCGCGCAGGGCCAGCAGGGCGAGCACGCCGGCATTCTCGCGCAGGGCGTTGGGATGGGCGCCCCCATAGGCGACGACCGCCCGGACGAGCTGCAGCCGGTTGCCGTCGGCGGGCAGGCAGGCACCGAGAATCGGCGGCTGGTTCGCCGCATCGGCGACGCCGGCGAGATCCTGCACCGCGGCCATGAAGGCCCAGCAGCCGACCGTCTCGGGATCCTGGCGGAACTCGACCTGGTCGCCGCGCACCTTGGCGCCGCGCAGCAGGCTCTTGCATTGCGACACCAGCACCGTGCCCTCCGCGGCCTGTGCCGGCGCAGGGCCCATCGACGCGACGGCGATCAGGGCCGACACGAGGATGAGGGCTGGGGACCGGGTCGTTCGCCTCCCCGGGCGCACGCCGCAGGACGACGCGGATTTCCGAGACCGGCTGGGGATCGACATGGAGAGAACTCGACGCGGCAGGCCGCCTGCCTGCGGCCCGCCCCATCCTAACAAGCGCGGCCGCGCCCCGCCGCGTCTCCGGTTCGGTCAGTCACACCTTCGTTGCCGCAGGCGGGGCACACCGTCAGCGCGCCGGGTACACCACCCGGGCCAGGGTCGCCTCGACGCGGGGCGTCGACACCACGGCCGGGGTCGCCTTCTGGTACTGCGCCATCATCCGGCGAGCGGCATCGGCCGGCAAGGCGCCGATCGGCGCCGTCATGGCGAGCAGTTCCTTGCGGGTCTTGCTCGCAACGACACCCGGACGGTTCACGTCCTGGAAATCGGTCATCTTGTGCTTCTCGCTGCCGCTCTCGCCATGGAAGACCCGCGGCCCCTCCGGCATGATCACGATGTCGCCGGGACGCAGGGTCGGGTCGCGCAGGAGGGCGGTACGGGCATCGAGGGACTTGAGCGGCGACACCGTCACGGCGAGCGGCTTCGGCTCGTTCTTCTCGGGCTTCACGTCGGCCTTCGGCAGCGCGACGTAGCGGGTCCGGCCGCGCATCGCCTTGGCCTGGACCGCGAGGCGGTTGCGCCGGCTCACGCGCGAGCGCGCGGGGGCGTCGTAGGGTTGGACGGCGTAGGGCTGCGCCACCGGCGCGGGGGCGTAGGTCGCCTGCGGCGGGGCGAAGATCTGTCGGAGAAAGTCGAGGCCGTCGCCGTCCGCGGCCCGCGCCCCGGCGCCCGAGACGATCAGCAGGCAGCCCGAGGTCACGGTCAGGGCGATGGCGCGCAGCCGCGCAGCAGGCAGGGTCTGGTGCAGCGGCATGGAGCCCCTCCAGTGAAGTGCGACGATGACGGATGGGAAATCTGTACTGGTACTCGGCCGATTAACCTCGACGGGAGCCTGCCAGTTCCGGGCATCGCGCCAAAGATGAACAATTTATGAGAGGTCCGGCCCCGGCCCCGCCGATCGGATGAGCCATGACGCGTCACAGGTGGGGGCGCCCGCCCTCACCCGTCTTGCCCCTCGTCCCAATCCCTCGGCTGGGCCGCCGCTTGAACCCCGGATCCTGCCCGGTACAGTGCGGCAGGGATCCACGGGTCACGGGCCGACGATGATGCCGCAGTGGAGGCGCCAGGTGATCCGGCCACTGATGACCCTCCCCGTGGCGGTTCCCCTGGCCCTCGCCGCGCTCGCCGCGCCGGTGCCGGCCCGGGCCCAGGCGGCGCCGCACGGCCCCCTGCCGGACCGGCGCGTGCCGATGGAGCCGACGGCGTGGCCGTTCACGGCGATCGGACGGGTCAACGTGGTGCAGGGGCCGGCCCATCGCAGCCACTGCACCGGCACCCTGGTCGGGCCGCGCCAGGTTCTGACCGCCGCCCATTGCCTGTTCGACGCCCGCCTCGACGCCTGGGTCAAGCCGCACCAGATCCACTTCGTCGCCGGCCAGGCCCGGGACGTGAATACCGGCATTGCCGAGGTGGAGGCGTTCCGCCTCGCCCCCGGCATCGATCTGCGGCTCGCCACTCGGCCGAACCGGAGTGGCATCGCCCCCGAGATGATCGGGCGGGATTGGGCGATCCTGACCCTGCGCCAGCCGATGGCGCTGAAACCCGTGCCGTGGCTCGTGCTGCCGAAGGCCGAGCTGCCGGGGAGCCGTCCGGGCGCGGTGGTGGCGCTCGCCGGCTACGCTGCCGACCGGCCCTTCCTTCCGGTGATCCACCGCGGCTGCGCCGCCCGCATCGATGCGCCGGCCGAGGGCCTGCTCAGCGATGCCTGCGACTCGATGTCGGGAGAATCCGGCGCCCCGGTGCTGCTGCTGGATGCCGATGGCAGCACCGCGCTGGTCGGGATCCACACCGCGGTCACGCGATCGCCCGGGGCCGGCAACGCCGGCCGCTCGGCGACCGGGATCGGCGTCGCCGCCGGAAGCTTCGCGGCGGCGCTCGACGAGACGGTCAGGCAGTGAAGCGCCAGAACGCCACCTGCGTGTCGCCGTAGGTGCGCCGATCGAGTTCGGTGAAGCCGTCCGGGGGCGTGAGGGCGGCGGAGGCCGTCTCCTCCACCACCGCGAGGGCATCACGCGTCAGCCACCCGCCCTCCGCGGCCGCCTGCAGCGCCTTCGGCGCCAGGTCGCGGCCATAGGGCGGATCGCAGAAGACGAGGCCGAACGGCTCGCCCGGCGGTGCCGCGCCCAGCCGGGTGGCATCCCGGCGAAACAGCCGGGTCACCCCGCCGAGCCCCAGCGTGTCGAGGTTGGTCCGGATCACGCCGCGCGCCTCCGCGCCCTCGTCGACGAGGAGCGCGAAGGCGGCGCCACGGGACAGGGACTCGCAGGCGAGCGCCCCGGTCCCGGCGAACAGGTCGAGGACGCGGGCGCCTTCGACCGGGTCGTCGTAGCCGTGCGCGAGGACGTTGAACATCGCCTCGCGCAGCCGGTCCGAGGTCGGCCGGATCGCGTCGCTGCGCGGCCCGGCCAGAGCGCGGCCGCGCAAGGATCCTCCGACGATCCGCATCGGTCAGGCTCAGCCGCGCGGCGGCCGGCCGCCGCCGGGACGCCCGCCCGGCCGCCCGCCGGGCTTGCCCCCGCCGCCGGCCCCGCCGGAGCGGAACCCGCCGCCGGGCTTGCCGAAGGACTTGCCCCCCGGCTTGCCCCCGAACGAGCGGCCCTCGCCACCGCGGCCGCCGCCACCGGGACGGCCCTCGCCCTTGCCGGCAAAGCCCTTGCCGGCGAAGGACCCGCCGCCGGGCTTGCCGAAGGACTTGCCCCCTGGCTTGCCCCCGAACGACTTGTCGCCGAACGCCCTGCCGCCGCCCGGCTTGGCCCCGAACGAGCGGCCCTCGCCGCCCCGGCTGCGGCCCTCGCCGCCGAAGCCGCGGCCTTCGCCCTGCCCACCGAACGAACGGCCTTCGCCGCCTCGGCCGCCTGGGCCGCGGCCCTCGCCGCCGAAGCTGCGGCCTTCGCCCTGCCCGCCGAAGGAGCGGCCTTCGCCGCGCTTGTCGAAGGAGCGGCCTTCCCCGCCGCCAGTCCCGAAGGACCGGCCACCGCCGGAGCGGCCCTCGAACGAGCGGCCACCACCGCCGTCCGGACGTCCGCCGGACCGGCCGAAGCCGCGCCCGCGGCCACCGTCATCGCCGAGGCCGGCCTTGGCGCCGCTGAAACTGCCGCCGCGCGGGCCGCGCTGCGGGGCGTCGCCGTCGCGGTCACGCCGCATCGGGCGGTCGTCGCCGCGCGGCGCGCGGTCCGGGGCGCCTTCGCCACCGCGGAACTTGGTCCGGCGGTGCGGCGCCGCCTCGTCCTGCGGCTGAGCCACCAGGCGCTCGACCAGCACCCGGCGGTCGCCGCTGGCGATGGCGCCGACGCGCTTGCGCGGCGCGTCCGCCATGGCGGCACGGATCTCCTGCGGGCTGTCGCCCCGGCGATGCACCCGGCCGCGGTTCGGAAGGTCGCCCGCCGCCTCGGCCTCGGGGTCGCGCCAGACCGTGCGCGGCGGGGCGTGGCGGGCCCCCGGCCCGCCCGGCGGCTTGCCGAATTGCGGCCGGGCGGGGTCGCGCCCGCGGGGGGGGCCGTCCTGCGCCGCGAGGCGGGCGGCGGCCTTCGGCGAGCCGAACGGCGCGATCGGCTCGCGGACCGGGCTGGTGAAGTCGACGCCGGCCTGCTCGGCGAGGCTGTTGCCGAGCTGGTCCTTGAGCACCCGGGTGCGGATCTCCTCGACGAGCCCGACCTCGAGGTCGCCGAGCTGGAACGGTCCGAAGGAGAGCCGGATCAGCCGGTTCACCGACAGGCCGAGATGCTCGAGGATGCGCTTGACCTCGCGGTTCTTGCCCTCGCGCAGGCCGAGCGTCAGCCAGACGTTGTCGCCCTGCGCCCGGTCGATCGTCGCCTCGATCGGGCCGTATTCCATCCCGTCGATGGTCACGCCCTTGCGCAGCCCGTCGAGCATCGCCTGATCGACGTCGCCGAAGGCGCGCACGCGGTAGCGGCGCAGCCACCCGGTCTCGGGATGGGCGATGACCTTGGCGAGGCCCCCGTCGTTGGTGAGGAGCAGCAGGCCCTCGGTGTTGATGTCGAGCCGGCCGACCGCCACCACCCGGGGCAGGTCCTCAGGCAGCACGTCGAACACCGTCTGGCGCCCCTCCGGGTCGCGGGCGGTGGTGACGACGCCCCGCGGCTTGTGGAACAGCCACAGGCGGGTGCGCTCGCGGGTCGGCAGCGGCTCGCCGTCGATCGTGATGCGGTCGTCGGGGGTCACGTTCACCGCCGGCGAATCGAGCCGCTGGCCGTTCAGGGTCACCCGGCCCTCGGCGATCATCGCCTCGGCGTCGCGCCGCGAGGCGATGCCCGCCCGGGCGATCGCCTTGGCGATGCGCTCCGGCTCCGGCTCGGCCGCCGGCTTCGCCGCCGCCCTGGGGGTGCTCGCACGCTTGGTCGAAGCCTGCCCCTCCGGGGAGCCCGCGGATGTCTCGTCCCGTCCGTGACGCCGCTGCGGCGCCCCGGTCTCGTCGTCGTTGATGTCGTTCATGCGCGCCTGATACCAGACGGGGTTTGGCGAAGCGAGTGGAACCGATGCGCGATTTTGCAAGGGGTCGCATGCCCGCGAGCGGGGCGATGCGCCCGGATCCGCTCGGCCTTGCCTTCGACGCCGCCCGGGAGGCGGCGGCGCGAGGCGAGGTGCCGGTCGGTGCCGTCGTGGTCCGGGACGGCGTCGTCCTCAGCGTGGCCGGCAACCGTCCCCGGGCCGATCGCGACCCGACGGCGCATGCCGAGATCCTGGCGATCCGCGCCGCCTGCGCCCTCCTCGACGACGAGCGCCTGACCGGCTGCGACCTCTACGTGACTCTCGAGCCCTGTGCGATGTGCGCCGGCGCGATCAGCGTCGCGCGGATCCGCCGGCTCTACTTCGCCGCCGACGACCCGAAGGGCGGCGCTGTGGAGCATGGGCCGCGCGTCTTCAACCAGCCGACCTGCCACCACGTCCCGGAGGTGTATGGCGGCCTGCGCGAGAGCGAGGCCGCCGCGCTGCTGCGCGACTTTTTTCGCGGGCGGCGCACCTGACCGACGGCAAAATTCAGCCTTCTCAAATCAATATAGCAGTGGCTATATAGTCGAAGCCCGGCTCGGCCGGGAACGACGGAGCACGGGCTGATGCGGGATGGATGGGCGTGGCGCGCTGGCGACGGGGCGGAGCCGAGCCTCGGGGCGATGAACGCGAGCGTGCCGGTGGTCGCGACCGGTTCGTGGCTGCGGCGCCTCCTGGCCTTCCTCGGCCCCGGCTACATGGTCTCGGTCGGCTACATGGACCCGGGCAACTGGGCCACCGACATCGCTGGCGGGTCGCAGTTCGGCTACACGCTGCTCGCCGTCATCCTGCTCTCGAACCTGATGGCGGTGGTGCTCCAGGCGCTCGCCGCGCGGCTCGGCATCGCTACCGGCCGCGACCTCGCCCAGGCCTGCCGCGACGCCTATCCGCGCCCGGTCGGGATCGCCCTCTGGCTCGCCTGCGAGGCGGCGATCATCGCCTGCGACCTCGCCGAGGTGATCGGCACCGCCATCGCCCTGAAGCTGCTGTTCGGCCTGCCGCTCCTCGTCGGCGCCGTGCTGACCGGGCTCGACGTGCTGCTGATCCTGCTCCTGATGCGCCGCGGCTTCCGGACGCTCGAAGCCTTCGTGATCGCGCTCCTCACCATCATCTTCGTCTGTTTCGCGCTCCAGATCGCCATGGCGGCGCCGCCGATCCGCGACGTGCTCGGCGGCTTCGTCCCCTCGGCGGAGATCGTCACCAACCCGGCGGCGCTCTACCTCGCCATCGGCATCATCGGCGCCACGGTGATGCCCCACAATCTCTACCTGCATTCCTCGATCGTGCAGACCCGCGCCTATCCGCGCGACGAGGCCGGCAGGAGGAGCGCGCTGCGCTTCGCGGTGGCGGATTCGACCATCGCCCTGACCCTGGCGCTCTTCGTCAACGCCGCGATCCTGATCATGGCGGCCAAGGTCTTCCACGGCGCCGGCCAGACCGGCGTGCAGGAGATCGAGGAGGCCCACGCCTTGCTCTCACCGCTGCTCGGCATCGGCCTCGCCTCGACCCTGTTCGCGCTGGCGCTCCTGGCGTCGGGCCTCAACTCCACGGTCACCGCGACGCTCGCCGGCCAGATCGTGATGGAGGGCTTCCTGCGGCTGCGCCTGCCGGACTGGGCGCGCCGCCTCGTCACCCGCGGCATCGCCATCGTTCCGGTGGTGATCGTCACCGGGCTCTATGGCGATGCCGGAACCGCCCGGCTCCTGGTGCTGAGCCAGGTCGTGCTGTCGATGCAACTGCCCTTCGCGGTGATCCCGCTCGTCAGCTTCGTGTCCGACAGGCGCAAGATGGGCGTCTTCGTCATCCCGGCCTGGCTCAAGATGCTGTCCTGGAGCATCGTCGCGGTGATCGTGGTCTTGAACCTGAAGCTTCTCGTCGACACCGTCACCGGCGGCTGACGCCGATGTCAGGGCGTGGACGCAGAGGCAGGTTCGTGGCCACTGCACAACATTTGGGCGCCGATCGCGCGCCGGACTGCCCGAGAACTCGGAACATCGGCGCGTCTTGAGGCTTAAGGCACCACGTTTTTTAAATTGCGTGGACGCCACGATGAAGATCCGCACCGGCTACTCGATCGCCTTCGACACGCCCGGCCCGACCCCGATGGTCCTGATGCTGAACGTGCATCCGTCGCGGGCGCACGACCTGATCACGCCCGACACCATGACCATCGACCCGCCGGTGCCCGCGCACCAGTTCGTCGATTCCTTCGGCAACCTCTGCACCCGCGTCACCGCGCCGGGCGGGCGGATCACGTTCTCGGCCGATTTCCTGGTCCAGGACAGCGGCGAGGTCGACGACTACGCGCCCGACGCGATCCAGCATCCCGTCCAGGATCTGCCGGACGACGTGCTGCCCTTCCTCCTCGCCAGCCGCTACTGCGACACCGACAAGCTGTCGAACACCGCCTGGCAGCTGTTCGGCCACACGCCCGAGGGCTGGGCCCGGGTGCAGGCCATCGTCGACTACGTCCACAACCACATCCGCTTCGACTACCAGCGCGCCGATTCCACCCGCTCGGCCCTCGACGGCTTCAACCAGCGCGAGGGCGTATGCCGCGACTTCGCGCATCTCGCCGTCACCTTCTGCCGCTGCATGAACATCCCGGCGCGGTACTGCACCGGCTATCTCGGCGATATCGGCGTGCCGGCGGTGCCGGACCCGATGGATTTCTCGGCCTGGTTCGAGGTCTATCTCGGCGGGCGCTGGTACACGTTCGACGCCCGCCACAACAAGCCGCGGATCGGCCGCATCGTCATGGCGCGCGGCCGCGACGCCACCGACGTGGCGATCTCGACGAGCTTCGGCCCGGCTTGGCTCGCCAAGTTCGAAGTCCACACCGACGAGGTGGTGGGCGAGGAGCCGCGGCAGCAGGCGGAGTGGCTGCAGGCTGCGGAGTAAGCGGGCCCAGGATCCCCTCTCCCGCACGGGAGAGGGGATCCTGCACGATACTTGCCGGACCTCGTCGCCTGATTCGCCTCCGTGAGGCGTGAGCGGCTCCCTCGCCTCACCCGCTGTCAAGCCTGGATGCCCGCGCATTCTCCGGCTATGGCGGCGCGATGCTGCTTCGTCCCTACCAGCGCGCGAGCCTCGACGCGCTTCAGGCCGATTGGGCGCGCGGCGGCCGCAGCGGCCTGATCGTGCTGCCGACCGGGGCCGGCAAGAGCCTCGTCATCGCCACCCTGGTGCGCGAGACGATGGCCCGGAACCCCGACGCCCGGATCGCCGTCGTCACCCATACCCGCGAGCTGATCGCCCAGAACCATGCCGAGCTCCTGGGCCTGTGGCCGGAGGCCCCGGCCGGCATCGTCTCGGCCGGGCTCGGGCGGCGGGAGGAGACGAAGCCGATCCTGTTCTGCGGCATCCAGTCGGTCTGGAACCGGGTCGAGGCGACGGGGGGCTTCGACCTCGTGGTGGTCGACGAGGCCCACCTGATCCCCCGCGACGCCGAGACCCGCTACGGCCGGTTCCTCGACGCGGTGCGGGCGCGCTCCGCCGATATGCGCCTCGTCGGGCTCACCGCCACACCCTACCGCCTCGACAGCGGCCGCCTCGACGAGGGCCAGGGCCGGGTCTTCGAGGCCATCGTGTACGAGGCGCAGGTCGGCGACCTGATTCGCGAGGGCTATCTCTCGCTCCTCGTCTCGAAGGCCACCGCGACGATCCTCGACGTCAGCGGCGTCCCGCTGCGGGCCGGCGACTACGTGCCGGGCGCCCTCGAGGCGGCGGTGAACCGCGACGTCATCACCAAGGCGGCGGTGGCCGAGATGGTGGCCTATGGCGCCGGGCGCCGGGCCTGGCTCGCCTTCTGCGCCGGGGTGAAGCACGCCGACGCCGTCCGCGACGCGATCCGGGCGGAGGGCTTCTCCTGCGAGTCGATCTCGGGCGAGACGGGCAAGCGCGAGCGCGACCGCATCGTGCGCGACTTCCGGGCCGGACGGCTGCGCTGCCTCACCTCGGTCGGCGTGCTGGCGACCGGCTTCAACGTGCCGGAGGTCGACCTGATCGCGCTGCTCCGTCCGACCCAGAGCACCGGGCTCTACGTGCAGCAGGTCGGAAGGGGCCTGCGCCGGGCGAAGGGCAAGACCGACGCCCTGGTCCTGGACTATGCCAGCCTCGTGCGCCGGCACGGGCCGATCGACGTGCTCTCGGCCAATGCCGTGGCGCGGGCGCGTCTCCTCGGCGAGACAGGCGGCCCGCGGGCGAAGCCCTGCCCCGGCTGCGGCGCGCTGATCGCGCTCAATGCCAGCACCTGCGAGGCCTGCTGGGTCGAGCCCGAGGACGACGAGGCGCCGGAGATGCCGCACGAGGCGGTGGCCGACGACGAGACCGCGGTCCTCTCCGCCGGCACCGTGGCGGTCGTCCGCGAGGCGCATGCGCGCTGGTGGCCGGTGGCCGGCTGGCGCTTCGCCCGCGAGGGACGGGGGCGCGGCCCCGACGTGCTGGCGGTGGCGCTGGAGGGCGACGAGGACGCCATGACCGTGCGTCTCGACCTCGAGGCCTCGGGCTTCGCCCGCGAGAAGGCCGTGCAGTGGTGGCGGCGCCTCGGCGGCGCGATGCCCGCTCCCCTCGACATCGAAGAGGCTTTGGCGCGCTGCGACGAGCTGGCCCGGCCGGAGGCGGTCCGGATCGTGCCGACCGGGCGCCTCTCGGAAAGCGTCGATTACCGTCTCGCCGGCGGCACCACCTGGACCGATACGCGGCGGGTCGCCTGAGCGGTCACCCCGCCGCGATCAACCGGGAGACCTCGGCCTCCGCGAAGGCCTTCTCGTCCGACACCGCCGCGGCGAGTTCGCGGACCGCGTCGAGGTCGCCGGAGGTGCAGGCCGTCTCCAGGGCGGCGCAGAGCCGCGACAGCTGGGTGAAGCCGATCAGCCCCGACGAGGCGATGACGCCGTGCGCCGCGGCACCGAGGGCCGCCCTCTCGCCGGTCACCGACCAGCCCTGCAACTGCGCCCGGAAGCGCCCGAGCAGGACCGGCAGCGCCTCGTCGCCAACGGCCTGGCGCAGATCGGCGTAGATCGCGGCGTCGAGGGAGGGGGGCGTCGTCGCCATGGCGTCCGGCTCCAAGGGCGCCGTCAGGCGCATCGGCACGAGCTCGTCGGCTCGCGGAGCACGACCGTACAGGAGATGGCGCGACGATGATGCTCGGCCAAGCGGCCGATCCCCCTTGATCGGTGCCGATCCCCCCAGACCGGCCCCCGTCAGGCCGAGCGCGCCACCGCCGTGCCGATCTCCGCCGACCGGGCCGCCTCCGCCTCGCGGGCATAGGTCCGCGCCCGCAAGGCGGCCTCGGAGGGAAGCTGCTCGACGACCGATCCGTCCGGGCCGACGACCTGGAACACGATCTGCTGGCTGTCGAGGTCGCGCCGGTAATGCGTTTGATCCGCCGCCGCGGCGGCGTTCTGCCGCGGGGCCGGCGTTTCCTTCGCCGTCGGGCTCAGGTCGAGGGTCACCGCCGGGTCGAGGGGGGGACCGCCGCTCGCCGGAGGCGGGCGGCCGGTCGTGGTGCGCATCGCCGGCTCGACCGCGGCCGGCGGAAGCGCCGCGGCAAGGCTGCTGGTCCCGATCACTGCGACATCCTTTCGGGCGATCTGTTCGTGCCTAGATAACCCCTCCGAGTCCTACCCGGATGTTAACGCCGCAGCGGCGGGTGAAGGTTGTCTTAAGGCGGGGTTTCCGCGGATTCAGCAATTGCGCGGGATTGCGGGGATGGCGCGGGCGGCCTTCGTCGAAGAGCGTGGTCGCCGTGGCCGGTGATGGGACATGGTACCCAACGAGCGCGGCCTTCCAGCCTTTCCCTTCCGCGGGGCGGGAGGGGGGAGCCACGCTCACGGATATGACGGACCCGTTCTGAGAGGCGCGGCCTGGATCAGCGTCGCGCCGCCCCTCTCCCGGCCCCGCCTCGCGCAGGGGCCGCCGCCACCCGCGGCGGGGGGGTGGACAGTCAGGCTGGATGGGGGGTCCGCGCAGCGACCTACAGCGCGATGTCGAGGCTCGCTGCCGTGCCGCGCTCGGCCTGCGCGTAGTCGATCTGCGCCCGCAGGTTCGAGGCCATCGCCCGCACGATGCGCGAGCCGAGCCCGGTGCCGCGCGGGGTGCCGGCGCCCTGCCAGCCGACGCCGTCATCGGCCACGGTGAGGCGCAACGAGTCGCCGTCCCGCCGCGCGGTGATGCGGATCTCGCCGGTGACGCCCTCCGGATAGGCGTATTTGTAGGCGTTGGTGACGAGCTCGGTGACGATCACCCCGAGCGAGACCGCCTTGTCGGTCGCCACCTCGATCGGGACGGCGTCGAGCAGGATGCGGTGGCGCTGGCCGGTGGCGTTCATCGCCCCGTCGAGGTCTTCCACCAGGGTCGCCAGATAGGCATCGACCGCCACCACCCGCACGTCGTCGGAGGTGTAGAGGCGCCGGTGGATGCCGGCGATCGCGGTGATGCGGGTCTGGGTTTCCTCGAGGGCGGCGCGGGCGGAGGCGTCGGTGACCGTGTTGGCCTGCATCCGCACCAGGGCCGCCACCAGGGCGAGGCTGTTCGCCACCCGGTGGTTGACCTCGCGCAGGAGCAGCTCGGCCCGGTCGCGCGCCTCGCGCACCTCGGCCTCGGCCCGCTCCTTCTCGCGGCGGGTGCGGTCCTGGAGCACGGCGGTCGCCACCGCCTCGGCGAGCAGCTCGCGGAAGTGGCCCTGAAGGTCCTTCCAGACGTAGTCGACGGCGCCGGCCTTCAGCGCCGCCACGGCGACCCGGCTGTCCTCCGAGCCGGTGACGTAGATCACCGGCGGCGCATCCGGCAGCGCGCGGATGCGCGGCAGGATCTCGAGCCCGGTCTCGTTCGGCATGTGATGGTCGAGGGCGACGACGTCGAACCGCTCCGCGGCGATCAGAGCGAGGCCGGCCTCCCCGTCCGCCGCGTGCGCGACCTCGCAGCCCCTGCCCGCGAGGGTGCGGCCGACCAGCCGCGCCAGCCCCGGATCGTCGTCGATGTAGAGGACGCGGACCGGCTCGGTCACGGTCACGCGCTCTCCGGAACCTGCATCACCGAGAAGAACAGACCGAGCTGGCGGATCGCGTTGGCGAAGCCCTCGTAGTTCACCGGCTTGGTGATGTAGACGTTGCAGCCGAGGTCGTAGCAGCGCTGGATCTCGCGCTGGTCGTCGGTGGTGGTCAGGATGACCACGGGCGAGCGCCGCAGGTGCGGGTTCGACTTCACCTTCTGGAGGATATCGATGCCGGTCATGTCCGGCAGGTTGAGGTCGAGGAGGATCAGCAACGGCCGGCCGGCATTGATCTCGCCGCTGCCGTCCGGGCCGAACAGGGCTTCCAGCGCCGAGGTCCCGTCCCGGAACGATTCGATGACGTTGTTCACGCCGGCACGGCGGATGTTCCGCTCGATCAGCCGGGCGTGGCCCTCGTCATCCTCGATCATCACGATGTGTACGGCCGGCACCTGACGACTCCCCTGGCGTAGCCCCGACCGCGCCGGGACGCCGCTGACCTCTCACGACACCGCGCCGACCGCGGTCGCCTCCCGCGGGGCATACCCCCGCAAACGCTCTCTAGACCACATCCGACCCGGTTTGGACACGTGGCTGGCGTAGAAAACAACGCGGTCACCTTAACTGAGCGTTGCATCGCTCCAATGCTGCACCTCAGCCTTGGCGCAGCGGCAGCGTCACGGTGAAGGTCGTGCCGACGCCGAACTCGGAGTCGAGGTCGATTCGGCCGCCGAGCGCCCGCACCAGGGTGCGGACATGGGCGAGCCCGATGCCCTCGCCCGGCCGATCCTGGACGCCGGAGCGGCGGAAGAGCTCGAACACCCGGCCGTGGTCGCGGGCATCGATGCCGCGGCCATTGTCGGTCACCCGGAACACCGCGAGCCCGTCCGAGACCGCCCCCGTGACGGTGATCCGCCCCGGCCGGTCCTTGGCCAGGTACTTGATCGCGTTGTCGATGAGGTTGCCGAAGATCTGCCCCACGGCGACCCGGTCGGCGACGATGTCCGGGAGCGCGCCGATCTCGATCACCGCGCCGGCCGTTCCGGTCTGGTGGCGCTGCGCGTCGGCGAGGCTGCGGACCAGGTCGCTCATCGCCAGGGGCTCGTGCTGGAAGTTGCGCCGCCCCTCCCGCGACAGCTTGAGGATGGCGTTGATCAGCCCGTCCATCTTGGTGATCGCCGCCTTGATGAAGCTCACCGATTCGGCGAGGTCGGCGTCGATCCGCTCGGCCTGCGGCCGGCCCGCCAGCGCCGTCCGGATGTCGTCCTGGCTCGCCTCGATCTCGCTGGTGAAGCCCATGATGTTGACGAGCGGCGCCCGGAGATCGTGGCTGACGATGTAGGCGTAGCGCTGGATCTCCTCGTTCGATTCGCGCAACGCCGTCTCGGCGGCGCGCTGCTCGGTGATGTCGGAATGCACGCCGACCCATTCGCGGATCGCGCCGTCGGCCTCCAGCACCGGCACCGCCTGGATCGCGAAGGTGCGGAACACCCCGTCGTGGCGGCGCACCCGGTGCTCGTGGGTGTAGCGCCGGCGCCCGGTCACCGCCTCGTTCCAGCTCTCGACGCTGGCGGCGCGGTCGTCCGGATGCACGGCGTCGGCCCAGCCGAACCCGCTATATTGCTCGGGGCTCTGCCCGGTGAGCGCGGCCCAGGCCGGCTGGTCGTTGGTCATCCGGCCGTCGGAGCCGTTGGTCCAGAGCACGCCGCGCACCGCCTGGACGGCGGCCTCGAACCGGTCCTGCGCGCGGCGCATCGAGCCGAACAGGCGGGCATTGTCCATCGCCACCGCGGCCTGCCCGGCCAGGCCCTCGATCAGCGACGCCTCGCGGGTGCCGAACCGATGCGATTCGGGATGGCCGAACAGCAGCGCGCCGAGGGTCGTCCCCGTCCCCGAGACCACCGGCACCGCGAGGTAGCTGCGCACCGGCAGATGGCCCTTCGGCATGCCGCCGTGGCTGCCGTAGCGGGGATCCGCCGTCACGTCGTCGCTCAGCACCACCCCGCCGGCCGCGAAGGTCTGGCTGAACAGGTTCGTCACCCGCGGCAGGCCGAAGCGGGTGAAGGCCTCGCGCGGGCCGCCGGTGAGGCTCAGCAGCTGCCAGTGTTCCGGCCCGTCCGGGCCCTCCGGGATCCGCTCGAACAGGGCGCCGTAGGCCGCCCCGGTCAGGCGGGTCGCGGCCTCGACCACCGCGTCGCCGAGGCGCTGGCGGTCGAGTTCGCTCGCCAAAGCCGTGCCGAGGCGGTTCAGCACCTCGAGCCGCTGGGTCTCGGAGCGGAGCGCCGCGGAGGCCCGCTCGCGCTCGGTGACCCGCTCGCGCTGGCGCTGGGCCGCGCTCGCGATCTCGGCGCTCACCGCCGCCACCTCCGCCGGCACGCCGGCGAGCGCCGGGGCCGGCCGGCCGAGGCCGAGCGCCACCGCCTGGTCGCGCAGGGCCTGGAGCGGCGCCGCGATGCCGCGGGCGAAGGCCAGCGCCAGCACGCCCGCGACGGCGGCGAGCATGATGCCGAGCCCGGCGAACCAGACCAGCGAGGCCCGGACCGGCGCCGTCAGCGCCTCCTCCGGCACCCCGACGGCGATGCGCCAGTCCGGCACGCCGGCCCGGGCATAAGCGACGAAGAACGGCGCTCCTTCCAGCGAGCGGCCGCGCCAGATCCCCTCCGGCCCTGCCGCCTGACGCAGTGCGTCGGGGGCATCGGTGCCGGTGAAGCGCTCCGGCGAGCGGGTGCGGGTCAGGACGCGGTTGTCGCGGTCGAGGGCGGTGATCACCCAGTCCTTCGGCACGCCGCCGCCCGCCAGCACGTCGCGGATGCGCGTGGTCGGCAGGGAGAAGGACAGGAGGTAGAGCACCGCGTCGCTGCCGCGGCGGTAGACCGGCACGGTCACCCGGAACCGCCCGTCGATCACGCCCGAGACCGACGGCCGCCCGGCGAGCGCCGCCTGGTCCGCGGCATCGATGTGCTCCGGCATCGGGGTGCTGCCGAGATCGATCAGCCGGCGCCCGTCGGGATCGCGCAGGGTCGCCGGCAGGCCGCTGCGGCGGGCGAGTTCCTCCACCTGCTCGCGGAACGACGTGACGGCGCCGCGCTGCAGCGCGTTCGACAGGCTCAGGGCCTCGAGGGTCGCGATCAGGCTCGCGACCTCGCGGTCGACCGCCGCCGCCTCCATCCGGGCGCGGCCGAGGGCGTCAGCCTCCAGGCGCTCGCGCGCCGCGCCGGCGAATTGCCACAGCATCACGCCGCCGAAGATCAGGATCGGCACCGCCAGGCCGAGGGCGAAGACGACGAGGCGGCGGACGATCGAGCCCGGACGGCGCCCTTCGGCAGCGGGAGGGGGCGGGGCAGGCCCCCGCGGGGCCGCGGGGGCCTGCATCAGCATTGGGACGGGTTCCTACTCGCCGGCGTCGACGTAGAGTCTCCCGCCCTCGCCCAAGAATTCCGCCGATTTTTGGGCCATGCCCGCCGCCCGGGCCTCTTCGCTCAAGGGTGTGGCCTCGCCGACCACCTCGGCCGCCGCCTCCATCGCCAGCACGTCGGCGCGCAGGTCCTGGGTGATCTTCATCGAGCAGAATTTCGGCCCGCACATCGAGCAGAAATGCGCGACCTTGTGGGCGTCCTTCGGCAGGGTCTCGTCGTGGTACGCCCGGGCGGTGTCGGGATCGAGGGAGAGGTTGAACTGGTCCTCCCAGCGGAAGTCGAACCGCGCCCGCGACAGGGCGTCGTCCCGCACCTGCGCCGCCGGGTGGCCCTTGGCGAGGTCGGCGGCATGCGCCGCGATCTTGTAGGTGATGACGCCGGTCTTCACGTCGTCGCGGTTCGGCAGGCCGAGATGCTCCTTCGGGGTGACGTAGCAGAGCATCGCGGTGCCGAACCAGCCGATCATCGCCGCGCCGATGCCCGACGTGATGTGGTCGTAGCCCGGCGCCACGTCGGTGGTCAGCGGGCCCAGCGTGTAGAACGGCGCCTCGCCGCATTCGGCGAGCTGCTTCTCCATGTTGACCTTGATCTTGTGCATCGGCACGTGGCCGGGGCCCTCGATCATCACCTGGCAGCCCTTGTCCCAGGCCACCTTGGTCAGTTCGCCCAGGGTCTCCAGCTCGGCGAATTGCGCGGCGTCGTTGGCATCGGCGATCGAGCCCGGGCGCAGGCCGTCGCCGAGCGAGAACGACACGTCGTAGGCCCGGCAGATGTCGCAGATCTCGTCGAAGCGCTCGTAGAGGAACGATTCCCGGTGGCCGGCGAGGCACCAGCGCGCCATGATCGAGCCGCCGCGGGAGACGATGCCGGTGACCCGCCGCGCGGTCAGCGGCACGTGGGCGAGGCGCACTCCGGCGTGGATGGTGAAGTAGTCCACCCCCTGCTCGGCCTGCTCGATCAGCGTGTCCTTGAACACCTCCCAGTCGAGCTTCAGCGGGTCGCCGCCGACCTTCTCCAGCGCCTGGTAGATCGGCACCGTGCCGATCGGGACGGGGGCGTTGCGCAGGATCCAGCCGCGGATGTTGTGGATGTTGCGGCCGGTCGAGAGGTCCATCACCGTGTCGGCGCCCCAGCGGATCGCCCACACCATCTTCTCGACCTCGTCGGCGGCCGACGAGGTCACCGCCGAGTTGCCGATATTGGCGTTGATCTTGACCAGGAAGTTGCGGCCGATCGCCATCGGCTCGAGCTCGGTGTGGTTGATGTTGGCCGGGATGATCGCCCGGCCCCGCGCCACCTCCTCGCGCACGAAATCCGGGGTGATGAAGGGCGGGATCGCGGCGCCGTGGCTCTCGCCGTCGGCGATCTTGGCCTCCGCCCCCGCCAGCATCGCCTCGCGGCACAGGTTCTCGCGGTGGGCGACGTAGATCATCTCCTCGGTGACGATCCCGGCCCGGGCGAATTCGAGCTGGGTGACGCGCTGGCCGGCCTCGCCCCGGCGCACGATGCGCTCGGCCGGGCACGGTGCCACCAGCCTGTCCTCGGCGGCGAACCCGTTATCCTCCGGACGCACTGCGCGAGGCGCAACGGCGGCATAGCCGCGTCCCTCGACCCAAGCGGCGCGGATCTGCGGCAGCCCGGCGGCGAGGTCGATGCGCGCCTCGGTCTCGGTATAGGGCCCGGACGGATCGTAGACTCGCACCGGCGCCTCGCCCGGGTCGGTGAGCGCGATCGACCGGTACGGCACCCGGAGGTCCGGGCGGTCCTTCGGCGAGGCATAGGCCTTGGCCGAGCCGGTGATCGGCCCGGTGGTGACGCTCTGGGGCAGTCCCTTGGGGAAGGCGGGTGCGTTCATGGATCTCTCCCTGGGAGACGATCCGGCCTCGAGGCGCGAGGACGCACGGGTCACGTCGATCATGCAGGTTCCCGTCCCTCCGCCGGTACGAACCGGATCAGGTTCAAGGGTCAGGACGCACGATCGTCCAATCTCAGCCCCTGTCGGCGGGGCCCCCCTCGGTAACGGCACGACTGTCCGGTGGCGGGCGGGGTTTGTCAATCGGGGCCGATCGCGCGACGCTGCGGCATCCCGGCCGCAGTCTTGAACCGTCCGGGGAGCGCCACCCAGATAGGGCATGACTTCCCCTCATCGTCAGGAGACGGCCTTGGGACGCCGAGAGCGGCGCTGGCGCGACGACGACCCCTCCACCCACGGCCCGAGCGCTCTCAAGGTCGTGATCTGCCCGCTCTGCGAGCGGCCGATCCCGCCCGGCGCCCGCCAGAGCCGCCACCACCTGACCCCAAAGCTGAAGGGCGGCACCCACGGCGAGACCGTGCAGCTGCACCAGATCTGCCATTCGGCGATCCATGCCCGCCACAGCGAGGCCGAGCTGGCGCGGCGCCTCAGCGACGTCGAGAGCCTGCGGGCCGAGCCGGAGATCGCCCGCTTCCTCGCCTGGGTCCGCACCAAGCCCGACGACTTCCACACCGCGACGCGGATGACCCGGGAGCGGAGGGACTCGAAGCGGAGCGTGCGGTGAGGTCGCGCCGACGCTCCAGTCGTCCAGGGGAGGAGCATGGGACAGCGGATCACCCGCCGGCCGAGCGCCCGGCCCACCACCCCGCCAGTCCCTGCACCGCCGCCGAGGCGACGGACAGCCCGGCCAGCGCCGGCATCGCGACAGCCTCGATCTCCCCGGCGGCGACCCCGAGGGCCCGGCTGCCGAGGAGCCAGGCCAGGAAGGCGATCTGGCAAGCGGTGTTGAGCTTGCCGATGGCGAGCGGCGGGGTTTCGAGCGGCCGGCCGGCGAGCCGGGCGAGGCCGGCGGCCAGAACCATCAGGGTATCGCGGGCGATCAGCACGGCGGGGAACCAGGCCGGCAGGATCCCGGCCAGCGTCAGGCCGACCAGCACGGAGAGCATCAGCGCCTTGTCGGCGAGGGGATCCAGGACCGCGCCGAGGCGGCTCGTCAGGCCGTACCGTCGGGCGACGACGCCGTCGATGCCGTCGGAGATCCCCGCAAGGGCGAAGAGCAGGAAGGCGGTCCTCCACTCCTCCAGGGCGATCGCCCGGACGACGAACGGCACCAGGGCGAGGCGCGCGGTGGTGATCAGGTTCGGCAAGGATCTCGGCAAGGATCTCGGCGGGGTGTTCGGCGGGGTGTTCGGCGGCGTCATGGCACCTCCGGCTGCCCCGACTCGCGGTCGCGGGCAAGAGCGGCTAAGAGCGGTCGCAGAGAGTCGAGGATCGAGGCGAAGGGTCGAGGGATGACGACGGGCGAGCGCCAGAACGGGATGACCTACGCGGAGGCGGGCGTCGACATCGATGCCGGCAACGCCATGGTCGAGGCGATCAAGCCCCTGGTGCGGGCGACCCGCCGGCCGGGGGCCGATGCGGAGATCGGCGGCTTCGGCGGCCTGTTCGACCTGAAGGCGGCGGGCTTCACGGACCCGATCCTGGTCGCGGCCAATGACGGCGTCGGCACCAAGGTCAAGATCGCGATCGAGACCGGGCGCCACGCCACGATCGGCATCGACCTCGTGGCGATGTGCGTCAACGACATCATCGTGCAGGGCGCAGAACCCCTGTTCTTCCTCGACTACTACGCCACCGGCAAGCTGGTGCCGGGGGTCGGCGCCGACATCGTCAGGGGCATCGCCGAGGGCTGCCGCCAGGCCGGCTGCGCGCTGATCGGCGGCGAGACCGCCGAGATGCCGGGCCTCTACGACGGGTCCGACTACGACCTCGCCGGCTTCTCCGTCGGCGCGGCGGAGCGCGGCGCGCTCCTGCCGGTGGCCGGTATCGCGCCCGGCGACGTGGTTCTCGGCCTCCCCTCCTCCGGCGTGCATTCGAACGGGTTCTCGCTGGTGCGCCGGATCGTGGCGGCGTCCGGCCTCGGCTACGACGCACCGGCGCCGTTCGCGGAAGGCCTCAGCCTCGGCGAGGCGCTGCTGGCGCCGACCCGGATCTACGTCAAGCCGCTGCTGGCGGCCCTGAAGCAGACCGGCCATGGCGCCATCAAGGCGCTCGCCCACATCACCGGCGGCGGCTTCCCCGACAACCTGCCCCGGGTGCTGCCGGATGGCGTCGGCATCGCGCTCGATCTCGACGCGATCGCCGTGCCCCCGGTCTTCGGCTGGCTCGCCCGCCAGGGCAACGTCGCCGAGGCCGAGATGCTGCGCACCTTCAACTGCGGCATCGGCATGGTGGCGGTGGTCGATCCCGCCCGGGCCGAGGCGGTGAGCGCGGCCCTCCAGGCCGCCGGCGAGGCGCCGGTCCGCCTCGGGCAGATCACCGCGCGCGGGGAGAGCCCGGTGACCTATACCGGGCGTCTCGCCCTATGAGCGCGCGCGCCAAGGTCGCGATCCTGATCTCCGGCCGCGGCTCCAACATGGTGTCGCTGCTGGAGGCCGCGCAGGCGCCGGACTACCCGGCCGAGATCGTGCTCGTCGCCTCGAACCGGCCGGACGCGCCCGGCCTCGCCCGCGCCGCGGCGGCCGGGCTCGCCACCGAGGCGGTCGACCACCGCGCCTTTTCCGATCGGGCCGCCTTCGAGCGGGCGCTGGATGCCGCCTTGCGTCGGCATGGCGTCGAGTTCCTGGTGCTGGCCGGCTTCATGCGGGTGCTGACGCCCTGGTTCGTCGAGGCCTGGGCCGGGCGGATGCTCAACATCCACCCGTCCCTGCTGCCGCTGTTCCGCGGCACCCACACCCATGCCCAGGCGCTGGCGGCGGGGGTGCGCGTCCATGGCTGCACGGTGCATTTCGTCGTGCCGGAGCTCGATGCCGGCCCGATCGTCGCCCAGGCCGCGGTGCCGGTGCTGCCGGAGGACGACGAGGAGCGTTTGAGCGCCCGGGTGCTGGTGCAGGAGCACCGGCTCTACCCGGCGGCGCTCGCCCTGGTGGCGAGCGGGCGGGCCCGCCTCGACGGCGGCCGGGTTGTGTTCGCGGCGGGAAGCGGCGCCGCCGAGGGGGCGCTGGTAGCGCCGGCCCTGGCCTGACGGGACGGCCGGTCCTCCGGACGGGCGCGGCGCTCCCGTCCGCCCCAGTCTCGGAACAAGATGGCGCTGCCCTTCCCTGTTCAGACCCATCGGGGAGGTGCGGAGCCTCGCACTCTCCCCGTGCATCACGATGCCGATGCTGCGCCGCGACGCAGATGTCGCCTGCTGTTCTGCTGACCCTGACCAGACGCTGATCAATCCGCACCGGATGCCGCGCGCGGCGAATCGATGCGTTGGCGCGACGATATTCGCGCGGGTGACGGCGGCAGTGGTCCGTCAACCATCCGGCAGCTGCAGGCAAAAATTGTCCTTCACAGAAAATACAACCTCAAATAGAAATTTGAGCCGGACGCAACGCGGCGGGCTGGGAGGTGCCGGGTGTTCTTCATCGTTGCGGCGACGATCAGCGGCGGCCTGACGGCCTGGGCCTGGACGCTGCAATACGGGTCCGGCTGGGCCCTCGCGTTCGGGCTCCTGGTGGCCACCGCCTGCGGCCTGCAGGCGGCCCTGGCTCTGGGGGCGATCGAGCGGCGGGACGAGCGCGAGCGCATCACCGCGGCCCGGGAGGCCGGGCTGGCGGCACATCCGTCCCAGGCCCCGCCGAAGCCGCGCTGAGACCACGACGGCACGGTGCCGCAGCCCTGCCGGGACCGCCCCGAATCCGAGGCGCCGGGATTGCGGCTCAGCCCGCGATCTGGCACCGCCATCCGCGTCATTCCGACAGCCCGGACCGTCCGGTCCGCACGGGTCCCTTCCCCTATGTCCCGAGCCTCCCGCCTTCTCGGCTGGCTGATCCTGGCCGCCATCACGGTGGCGACCGTCGCGCCGATCGGGTACCGCCCGGTCAGCACCATGCCGGTCTCGATCGAGCGGTTCTCCGCCTTCGCGGCGCTCGCCTTCCTGCTGAGCCTCGGCTATCCGCGCCGCCGCTGGCAGATCCTGGCGCTCACGATCGCGGCGGCCGGCCTCCTGGAGGCGATGCAGCTGCTCGAGCCGACCCGGCACGGCCGCCTCGCGGATTTCCTGGTCAAGGTGGTCGGCTGCGGGTTCGGCGCGGCGGTCGCCCTGGTGGCCGGCCTGCTCTGGCCCCGCCTCGCCGGCACCCGCGGCGAGGCGGAAGCGTCCCGGGTCAGTTGATGCTGTAGGCCCGCTCGATCACGACGCCGCAACTCTCGGCGAGGCTGAAGGCCATCTCGCGGGTCAGGCCGAAGATCAGCGGCGTCTCGCCGCGATAGAGCGTGTAGCGGCCGTCGGGCCGCACCGTGATGCGCACCGTCTCCTGCATGGATGCCTCCTCCGGCGGCCGGCCCGTTCTCGTGCGGGACGGCTCGCGGCCGGGGAGCTTAGGGTGATTCGCCGAAGGCGCGAAGGGGCCGAATCAGCCGGTACGCCGCCTCGGCCGCCAGCGCTTCGCCGTCGGCTCGACGGTCGCGGCCCTGCTCATCGCGCACCGCGCGCTGCTGGCGCCGCACCGCGTTCGCGGCGTGACCCATCCAGAAGCCGGCGGCCCGGTTGGCGGCGGAGAGCCACGGGCGATCAGGCGATGCCGTCATGGCGACAGATCCCTCCGCGCGGACGACGACGTCGGGCCTGGACCGGTTCACGCCGTCCGCTCGAAGCGCCTCCCACCGGCTCGGCTACTTGACCTGCGTCCCGATCGACTGGCGCCACTCGGCGAGGAAGCGGGCGCGCTTGGCGCGGTCTTGCACGGCGAGGAGCACCGGCCCGACGGTGATCGGCCGGAACAGGCCGGCGGCCGACAGGCTCGGCGGGCCGTCGACGCCGGGGGGAAGCGGGCCGGTGCGGTCGAAGAAGAAGCTCTGCTCGCGGGACACCCGCTGCCCGCGCTCCGACAGGAGGTAGTCGAGGAACGCGAAGGCGTCCCCCGCCGCCCGGGCGGTGACCGGCACCAGGGCGGCGCGGGTGAGCACCAGGGTATAGTCCTGCGGCACCACCACGCCGAGGCGTGCGCCGCGCCGCATCGCGCCGTAGACGTAGGAGCCGAGCAGGTTGTAGCCGATGACGATCCGCCCGGCCTCGAGGTCGGCGATCAGGTCGGCGGTGCAGCAGCGGACCTGGAGGTTCGCCCGCCCGAACGCCTCGACGAGGCGGCCATAGGTCGCCGCCGCGCGGGCATCGTAGACCGCGAACAGGTAGCCGATGCCCGACAGGGTGATGTCGTAGGAGCCGATTCGCCCGGCATACGCCTCGGGCTTGCGCCGCAGCAGGTCGACGAGGGCGACCCGGCTGCGCGGCAGGTCCTCGCGCGGCAGCAGATCGGGCCGGTAGGCGATCACCGCCGGCTCGGTGGTGAAGCCGAACACCTCGTTGCGCCAGGCCGCCCAGTCGGGCAGGCGGCCGGTCTCGATCGAGCGGTGGGAGCGGGCGCAGCCGTCGTTGGCGAGCTTGATCAGGTGATCGACCGAGGACGAGATCACGACGTCGGCGGCGTAGTCCGAGGCCGCCCGCCCGGCGGCGCAGGCCGCCGCCACCCCGCTGAACAGGTCGGCGGTGATGTATTCGTGATAGACCACCGTCACGTCCGGATAGAGCAGCTGGTAGTCGCGGATCAGCGGCGCCATCGCGTCGGTGTCGGCGGCGCCGCGGATCGTCAGCGTGGTGCGCTCGTGCTCGCTCGCCGGGAAGCGCATCACCTCCTCGGCGGCGGCGGGGCGCGCGAGCAGCAGGGCGAGCAGCAGGGCGAGCGACGGGACGAGTGCCGGGATCACGCGGCCGCCTCGTCCGGCAGGGACAGGATCACGCAAAAGCCCTTCTCGGAATGGGTCTCGAAGCGCAACTCGCCGCCATGGGCCGCCGCGACCTCGGCGGCGATCGACAGCCCGAGGCCCGAGCCGATGCCGCCGCCGGTCGCCGCCTGGAACGGCTCGCGCACCCGGGCCCAGTCGGCGGCCGGAATGCCCGGCCCGTCATCCTCCACCGCCAGCACCACCCGGCCGCGCTCGCGCCCGAGCCGGACCGTGAGCCGGGAGCGGGCGCCGTGCTTGAAGGCGTTGTGGATCAGGTTCGCCAGGGCCTCGCGCAGGGCGATGGCGTCGCCCGGGATCACGAGGGCGTCCTCCGGTCCGTCGTAGCCGATGTCGATCGTCCGGTCGCCGGCCTGCGGCACGGCGTCGATCAGGGTGCGGCGGGCGAGCCCCGCCACGTCGACCGGGCCAAAGGCCGCCGAGCGGGCGCGGTGGATCACCATGGCGTGGTTGAGGAGCTGGTTGGTGAGGTGGCCGAGCTCGGCGGTGCGCTGGCGCAGGCGGGCGATCTGGTCGCGGCGGCGCCCCTCGTCGGTCTCGCTCGACAGGAGGTCGAGCTGCGCCGCGAGCGCGGTCAGCGGCGTGCGGATCTGGTGCGCGGCATCGGCGATGAACCGCTTCATCACCGCGACATGGCCCGACAGCCGGCCCATGAAATGGTCGATCGAGGTGACGAGGAGGCGGATCTCCTGCGGCGCGGCGAGGCCGAGCGGCTGGAGGTCGTTGGGTCCCCGGGCCGCCAGCACGCCCTCGATGGCCCGCAGGGGCCGCAAGGCGGCGCGCACCGCCACCGCGACGGCGCCCAGCGCCAGCGCGCTCATCGCCAGCACCATCAGGCTCGCCTTGATCGTCAGCGTACGGGCGAGCGCGCCCCGCGCCTCCCGGGTCTGGGCGACCACCACGGCGGCGAAGCCCGCCGTCGCGACGTCCGGCACGTAGCGTCCGGCCACCACCGCCCGCACCGCCTGGCCGCGGTGCTCGGCGTCGAGGAGGATCGGCCCGGCGGCGAGCCGCCCCCTGTCGACCGGCACCGCGAGGTCGGCGTCCCCCGTGAGCAGCCGGTCGGCGGGATCGAGCACCTTGTAGAAGATCCGGTCGCGAGGGCTGAGGCCCAAGGTCTCGAAGGCCGAGAACGGCGGATCGACCGTGATCTCGCGCCCGTCGCTGGCGATGGTCTCGGCGATCTGCAGCGCCGCCCCGACGAGGAGCCGATCATAGGCCTCGTCCGCCGCGAGCCGCGCCGAGGCCCAGGCCGCGAAAAGGAGGAGGGCGGCGCCGAGCGCCAGGACCGCCGCCAGCACCGCGACGAGGCGCGCGAAGAGCGAGGAGGCCAGCAGCGAGGGCGCCGTCGGGATCATGGATCTCGGGATCATGATTCCTGACAGAGCACCTGGTAGCCGAGGCCGCGCAGGGTGCGGATCTCGGCCCGGGCGCCGGCGGCGGCGAGCTTGCGGCGCAGGCGCGCCACGATCTGCTCGACGGCGTTCTCGCTCGATTCCTCCTCGAAGGCGAAGACCCGCTCCAGCAGCTCGCCCTTGGCGAAGATCCGGCCAGGGCGCGCCGCCAGGATCTCGATCAGGGTCCATTCCCGCCGCGTGAGGTCCAGGACCTCCCCCGCCACGCTGGCGCTGCGGGCCTCCCGGTCGAGGCGCAGGTTGCCGAGGGTCAGCGCGTTGTCGGCGTGGCCGCTGTTGCGGCGCAGGAGTGCGCGCACCCGCGCCTCCAGCTCGCGGAAGTCGAACGGCTTCACCAGGTAGTCGTCGGCCCCGAGATCGAGCGCGCCCACCCGGTCGTCGACCTCCGAGCGGGCGGTGAGGACCAGCACCGGCACCGGCCCGCGCCGGGCGCGCAGCCGCTTGAGGATGGCGAAGCCGTCGAGCCCCGGCAGGTTCACGTCGAGGATCACGAGGTCGTAGGCCTGCACGCTGAGGACCGCGTCGCCCGCCGCGCCGTCGACCTCCCAGTCGACCGCGTGGCCGAGCCCGCGCAGGCGCGCCGCGATCGCCTCGCCGACGTCCCGGGTATCCTCGACGAGCAGGATGCGCACGAAAATTCCTCCCCGTTCCTCGCGTGGCATTATCTGTCAGGTTGGCGACAGGTTCGAAGGCTACCCCACCGTCCAACGGCGGACCAGAGACCTTCAGAAAAGGTTTCGGTCCGCAAGCGACGAAGACGGGGAGGACCACGCCATGAACGCACGCCCGACCATCATTCCCGAGCCGCTGCTCCAGGTGCAGGGCGTCACGCTCCAGTATAAGACGACCGATCATCTGGTCACCGCGACCTACCGGGTCGATTTCGAGGTGATGCCGGGCGACCGCTACATTCTGCTCGGGCCGTCGGGCTGCGGCAAGTCCACCCTGCTCAAGGCGATCGGCGGCTACATGACCCCGGTCGAGGGCGAGATCAAGCTCAAGGGCCGCAAGGTCACCGAGCCCGGCCCGGACCGGATGATGGTGTTCCAGGAGTTCGACCAGCTCCTGCCCTGGAAGACCGTCCGGCAGAACGTCGCCTTCGCGCTGACCGCGAGCGGCCGCGCCACCGGCGCCGAAGCCGACGATCGGGCGATGTCCTACATCGAGAAGGTGGGTCTCGCGAAGTTCGCCGATTCCTTCCCCCACATGCTGTCGGGCGGCATGAAGCAGCGCGTGGCGATCGCCCGCGGCATGGCGATGGAGCCCGACATCCTGCTGATGGACGAGCCCTTCGCGGCCCTCGACGCGCTTACCCGCCGCAAGATGCAGGACGAGCTGCTGCGCCTGTGGGAGGACACCCGCTTCACGGTGCTGTTCGTCACCCACTCGATCGAGGAGGCGATCAAGGTCGGCACCCGCATCCTGCTGCTCTCGCCCCATCCGGGCCAGGTCAAGGCGGAGCTGAACAGCCTGCCGGCCTCCGAGCTCGGCACGGCGGCGCAGGGCGCCCTCGAGACCCGCATCAACGACATGCTGTTCGCCTGACAACGAAAATCTCCGGGAGACACGCCGTGACCGCCACCCTCGCCCCCCTCGCCACCCCCATCGCCCCGCGGCCCGAGATCGTCCGCGAGACCTCCGCCGCCGGCGCGATCAGCGTCGAGCAGCGCCTGTCCTTCGCCGAGCTCGCCTATCGCCAGAGCTGGCTGCGCAAGGCGGTGGTGCTCGCCGCCCTCGCGGTGGTCTGGGAAGTCTACGGCCGCTGGCTCGACAACCCGCTGCTGTTCCCGACCTTCTCGGCCACCGTGGAGGCCTTCGCGTCGTCGATCCTGAGCGGCGAGATCCCCGCCAAGGCGCTGATCTCGCTCCAGACGCTCGCCATCGGCTACGGCATCGGCATCGTGCTGGCCGCGTTGCTGACCACGCTCGCCATCGGTTCGCGGATCGGCACCGACCTGCTCGAGACGCTGACCGCGATGTTCAACCCGCTTCCCGCGATCGCGCTGCTGCCGCTGGCGCTGATCTGGTTCGGCCTCGGCCAGGGCAGCGTGGTGTTCGTCCTCGTCCACTCGGTGCTGTGGGCGATCGCGCTCAACACCCATGCGGGTTTCCGCTCGGTCTCGAACACCCTCAAGATGGTCGGCCTCAATTACGGCCTGCGCAACCTGAGCCTAGTGCGGGCGATCCTGATCCCGGCGGCCTTCCCGTCGATCCTCACCGGCCTCAAGGTCGGCTGGGCCTTCGCCTGGCGCACCCTGATCGCCGCGGAGCTCGTCTTCGGCGTATCCTCGGGCTCGGGCGGCCTCGGCTGGTACATCTTCGAGAACCGCAACGCGCTCGAGACCACCAACGTCTTCGCCGGCTTGTTCACCGTCATCATGATCGGCCTCTTCGTCGAGAACGTGATCTTCGCCAACATCGAGAAGAAGACAATCCGCCGCTGGGGCATGCAGCACTAAAAGAAACGGCAAGCTCGGCCCCCGAAGCGGCGACGCTTCGGGGGCATACCCAACGAAATCCCCGGAGGAACCCCCTATGTTCGCACGCAAGCTCCTCGGCCTCGCGGCCGGCGCCGCGCTCGCCCTCTCGCTGAACCTCGGCGCCGCCCGCGCCGAGGTGTCGGAGGTCCGCATCTCCAAGGGCTACGGCGCCCTCTACCTGCCGCTCTTCGTGATGCAGGAGAAGAAGTTCCTGGAAGCCCAGGCCGCCAAGGCGGGCCTCGGCGACGTCAAGGTGACATGGCTCTTGCTGGATGGCGGCAACGTCATCAACGACGCGATGATCGCCGGCTCGCTCGACATCGCCGGCACCGGCGCCCCGGGCTTCCTCGCCCTGTGGTCGAAGGGCCGCGGCAGCGCCAAGACCGAGGTGATCGGCGTGTCCGGCCTCTCGGCGACCGCCCTCGACCTCAACGTCGTCAAGCCCGAGATCAAGTCCCTCGCCGACTTCACCCCGAAGGACAAGATCGCGATCCCGGGCATCAAGACCTCCCTCGCCGCGGTGGTGCTGCAGATGGCGGTGGCCAAGCAGTTCGGGCCGGAGAACTACACCAAGCTCGATGCGAGCACCGTCGGCCTGCCGCACCCCGAGGCGGTCGCCGCCCTCTTGTCGGGCAAGACCGAGATCGTCGCCCACTTCGCCTCGCCGCCCTTCACCCAGGTCGAGCGCGCCGATCCGAAGGTGCGCACGATCCTCAAGGCGTCTCAGATCTTCGGCGACATCACCCTCAACGTGGTGTTCGCGCTCAAGCGCTTCACCGAGGCGAACCCGAAGATGACCCAGGCCTTCCTCGCCGCCCTCGACGAATCGAACGACTTCATCAAGAACAACAAGGCCGAGACCGCCGAGATCTTCTCCCGCGCCTCCAAGGTGAAGGTGAGCCCGCAGGATGTCGTCCAGATCATCGAGGATCCGGACAGCCGCTTCTCGGCGACGCCGCACGGCATCATGGAGTTCGTGACGTTCATGAACCGGGCCGGCATCATGAAGACCAAGCCGGCGACCTGGCAGGACCTGTTCATCCCGGCGCTGCGCGACCGCTCGGGCAGCTGACGCCAAGCTCCTCGTCCTGCGATCGACCCCGCCGCGCTCCGCGCGGCGGGGTCTTTACGGTTGGTTAAGCATGTCGTCGCCTCATGGAGGCCATGCCGACTCACGCGACGACACCTCATCCGTCCCTCGATCCGCTCGGCGATGCCCGGGACCTTCAGGCCAGCATCGCGGCCCTGCGACATCTCCTGCGGGCGCAGAGCCGCCAGCTGGAGGCGCTGGAGCGCCGCCTCGCCCCGCCCGGGAGCCCGGCCGAGACGGGGGCGCGGCGCCTTCGCGCCCTCAAGACCGGCGGCTGACGGCATCCTGCCGCCGCCCCGCAACCCACCGGTGCAGCCCTCCCGGGTCGTGCACGCTGGTGACCAGGCCGTAACCTTGATCGCGTCCCGGTTGGACCACGCCTCGCCGCGAGGCGTTGTCCGGTCGAGCGTGAGAGGAGAGGAAGCGTGGACACAAGCAGCGGGACGCCCGTCAGCCTGACTTTGGGGCGACGCAGGATCGACGGCGTCCTGCGCGCCGTCGGCGAAGCCGTCGAGCTGCCCGGGGTGCCGGGCGGTCCGGCACGCCGCCTGCGCAACCTGATCCTCGATTTCGGCTCGGCCTGCGCCCCGGTCGAGGTCTGGCTCGCCGAGCCCGATCCGGCCTTGCCGTCGACCGGCTCCCCCCGCCCTACCCCTTCATCAAGGTCCTGAGGACCTCCAGGATGTCGTCGCCGCGGCAGGGCCGGGCGACGAAGCGGGCATGGGACGGCATCCGGTCCGGATCGGGCTTGCTCCGCCCGGAGACGACGACGATCGGCAGGTCGGGCCGCATCTGTGCCGCCGAGCGGGCGAGGTCGAAACCGTCGGTCTTGCCGGACAGCTCGACATCCGTGATCAGCGCGACGATGTCGGTCCGTCCGGTCAGCAGGCCGAGCGCCCGCTCGGCGGAGGCCGATTGCAGCGCCTCGTAGCCGGCGGCATCGAGCACGTCGCTGAGATCCATGATCGTCAGCGCCTCGTCCTCGACCACCAGGATCACGGGCCGCTCGTCCCTGACATCGTCCTTGGCCTTCACGGTGTCGTTGTCCACGTCGCCTGTCCTTGACGGTCGGGCCCGCCCGGGGCCCGCCCGGGAGCGGCGCGGTCGGACGGCCACAGATTGTCGGGCGGCCGATCCCGGCCGGCCGGCGCGCACGCACCGGCCGTTGATCGAAACGGCCGATACCCCATGCCGGTTGCAGCGCCGCCATCGCCGCACCGGTGAGATTTCACCGCTTCCACGGCCCCGCTCACGATCTCACGCTTGCGCCGCAGCCCGCGCCCCGCTAGAGGACGGCACCGACCCGCACGGGCGCCCCGGCGCCCCGCAGGTCTGGCCCGGAGAGGTGGCCGAGTGGTTGAAGGCGCACGCCTGGAACGCGTGTATACGGGCAACCGTATCGAGGGTTCGAATCCCTCTCTCTCCGCCAGCTTGCTGGCATCATAAATACCCAAGCAGATCTCACAGTCGCAGTCGCGGCACGCTTGCCCCCCGCGGCGAACGCCCTGATGTCGCGATCGGCGTGACCGAGGCGTGAGCCCGGGCGCCGGCGGGCCGTCCTCCTCTCGGCATCGCCGATGCGCGACCTGCCTCGCCGGATTGGCCGGAGCGACACGACCGGCGGTGCGCGAGGGCCGCGCCCGTCGCCAGCCTGGGTGTCCCGCCCAATTGACCAAGCGTCCCAAAGATCGAAAGATCGAATATCGTCCCTCGCTCGCCGATTGCTTGATCCGGTTTACCAGAGCATAGGGGCTGCCTCATGATGTCCGAGGCGCTCTCGCGTGATGCCGCACTATCGCTTTCGGCTGAAACTCTACGGGCAGCCCCTCAAAGATGGCGCCTGGCTCGAACTCGAAAACAAACAGGCCGCGTTGGCGAAAGCACGTCAGCTCGCCCAGGCGTTCCTCGACTTCGGCGACCGGAGCGTGCCGTGGACAGAGGCCGTGGTGGTCGTCGAAGACAGCGACGGCAGCGAGGTCGTCCACGTACCGATCGGCGACCTGATCGGAAGCGGGGCGGAAACGCTGCGCCACTGAGCATCGTGCCAGCTTGCAGGAACTTCGCACCCGACCGTGCGGGACGGCGTCTTGAACTTCGGGGATTCTCGAAGACGACGGCAGCCCGACACCCGGAGGGGGCATGAACGGGCATCAGGCTGCCGCCGAGCCGGGACAGGCTCGAAGCCTGCGGGCGTACCGACACTCTGGCGGCACGACGGGCCTCGCACTGTGCGGTGGCGCACGGCGGCGTGCCGGACGGCAGAACGCCCGCTCGAGGGATAGGACCTCGGCGGGCGGGCTGTCTTGGGGATTGGGGAATCCGCTGCTGGGTCCACAACGTGGCTCCGGGGCTGTCGGTTCCGGCCGGGCTGTCCCCTCCCGCGCGCCATAGGAGCATGTCGTCCGGCGATCGCGTCCCGACGTCATAGGCCCGACAGCCTAGGACCCTTGATCGATTTCCACCGGAATCGAGCGCCTAGTTTGAGCACTATGCGTTCTTCAGGTTGAGCTGAGACAAGCGTATGAATCTTTTTTCCGCAGAGCCGGACGCGTTGCCCGGATCGCGCGGCGAGATCATCGTGTCGCCGCCGTCCCCGGCCCTGGATTGTCGAGTGCTGAATCTGTCCGCCGTCGGCGCGACGCTGCTCGTCCCGGCCGGGACGCGGGTGCCGGACGCGATCACGCTGGCCATCGCCGGGGAATTCGTGATGCGGCGCGGCCGGGTGGTGTGGCGGCGGCCGGGGCGGGTCGGGGTGGCGTTCGAGATGCCGGTCTGAGGCCCGGGGCCCGGTCCGTGATCCGAAGGGCGCCGGCCGCCGGGTGATGGCATTCGGTGTCGCTCGTGTGCGAACCGGCCAGAATTCCGCACGCTGAGGCAAGGAGGCCGGTCGCGTCCGGAGGGAGACGCGACGGCGCCGGTGCGCCCGTCAACCGGGGAGAAGCGCCGCGGTGCTCACATCGACCGGATCTTGTCCTCGATGCGCCGGGCCTCCTCCTCGTCGATCTCGACCGGGCTGCTCGTGTCGTTCGGCAGGCCCGGTCCGGTCTGGGCGATGGTCTCGTTGCGCGGGCGCGCGTTCGGGCCGTTCGAGATCTTCTCGCGCTTGCCGGTCTCGG
The DNA here is from genome assembly GCF_006151805.1 of Methylobacterium terricola. Taxonomy (GTDB): domain Bacteria; phylum Pseudomonadota; class Alphaproteobacteria; order Rhizobiales; family Beijerinckiaceae; genus Methylobacterium; species Methylobacterium terricola. The sequence continues at coordinate 307,894 of NZ_VDDA01000004.1, forward strand.
TGTCTGTCTCGTCGGCCATCGGTGCCTCCTGCGGGGACATGCGTCGCTGCCGAGGCAATCGGCCGGGCGTGCCATCGTTCCGGCGCGCCCGCTCAGATTGGAATTCCCGTCAGATCACCTGGACCTTCGTGCCGACGGGCACGAAGCGGTAGAGCTCGATCACGTCCTCGTTGAGCATCCGGAAGCAGCCGGCCGAGGCGGCGCGGCCGATCGACCCCGGGTCGGTGGTGCCGTGGATGCGGTAGAGCGACGAGCCGAGATAGAGCGCCCGGGCGCCGAGCGGGTTGCGCGGGCCGCCGGCGACGCGGCGCGGCAGGCCGGGCCGGCTGCGCCGCATCTCCGGCGTCGGGGTCCATTGCGGCCATTCCTGCTTGGCGGTGACGGTCTCGACGCCGCGCCAGACCGTACCAGGCCGGCCGACCGCCACCCGGTAGCGGACCGCCATGCCGTCGCCGCGCACGAGGTAGAGGAAGCGCGCCGCGGTATCGACCACGATGGTGCCCGGCGCCTCCGCCCCCGGATAGCCTACCATCCTGCCCCGCCGTACCGCCGGCAGGCCGACCGGCGTGGGCGCCAGGACGGGCGCGGCAGGCATCGGTACAGGAGGCACAGGCATGAGGGGGGCCGGCAGCGGCTCGGCGGGACGTGCGGCCAGGCGCACGGACGGCTCCGGTACGGGCGCCGGGAGCGGCGCGACCTGCATCTCGGGGGACAAGGCCGTCAGGCGCATTGGCGCGTCCGGCAGCGGCACGGCCGGAGCGGTCGCGGGCGCCTCGCCCGTCGCGATGGCGCGGGGCGTTCCGAGGTCGGCGGCGGGGCGGGCGCGGCAGCGATAGACCCGGCGCCCATCCGCCCGCATCGTCACCGGGCCGATCGCATCGACGACGATCTGCCGGGGCTCGGCATGGATCCCGGCGCGCAGGTCGTCCACCGAGCGGAAGCAGCGCATGTGCAGCTGGTAGCCGATCGCGGTGTCGGAGACCTTGTCGATCCGGCAGCGCAGGTCGTGGGCATCGAGCCGCGCCTCGCCGGCCGGCTTCAGCCGGATCTCGAAGACCCGAGGGCTCGATGGATCGGCGCAATCGGCCAGGGTCGGCGCCCACCACCCCGCCGGCGACTCGTCGGGGCTCATCGCGTGGGCGGTACCCCCATGGGCGGTACTGGCGCCGCAGAGGAGGAGAGCGGGCAGGAGCCGGCCGAGGCGTCGCATCGTGGAAGGTGTCCGGTCGGGGGAGCGGGGGCGGATCATCGCGCGGCAGCAGCCTCCGCCGTGGCGACGGGGCGGAATCCAGCGGGCAAGGATCCAGTCGGCAAGGATCCAGTCGGCAAGAATTCAGTGGGCAAGGACCCGGCGGGTTTCGGAACGGCGCCGACCACCACGAACCCGCTCCAGCCGCCCCGCGGCGACGGGCCGGATTCCGCATCCGCCACCACGGCGATGCGGACGGCCTCGCCGGACCGGCTCTCATCCCTCGTCGGTGCCTGCGGGGGGGCCGGGGGCGCCGGTGGCGCGGCAGGCACCTCCGCCTCCTCGAACAGGCCCGCCCGCAGGACGAGCGGCCCTTCCTCGGCGACGATCCCGCGCGGTCCGGCCCCGGCGACCGGGACGAACCCGCCCGGCGCACGAAGGGCCGTCATGCGGGCGCCGAGCCGGTCGAGCGCGAGGCGGATCGGCCGGGCCCGCGGCGCGTCGAGGACCGCGAGGGCCGCCCGGGTGTCGGCCGGCGCCGGCACCACGTGGACGACGCGGTAGCGGCGCTCCTTCAGCCGGCGCAGCAGCTCGGGCAGGATCGCGACGGTGCGGGGCTGGATGTCATGGAGCAGGATGATCCCGCGTCCGGCCGCGTCGAGGCGGGTCATCACCCGCTCCAGCACCGCCCCCGGGGTGATCCTCCTCCAGTCGTCGCCGTCGACGTCGATGCTGAACGGCACCAGCCGCTGCGCGGCGGCGTAGCGGTCGAGGGCGGGACTGTGCCCGAGGCCCGGGAAGCGGAAGAACGGCGACAGGGCGGGCGCGTCGTCGGTGAGGACGGTGCGGGCGGCCTCCAGGCCGCCATTGATCTGGTCGCGATGCACCGCGGGGCTCCGGACCCGGTCGAGGTAACGGTGCGACCAGGTATGGGTCGCGATCGTGTGACCCTCGGCGGCGGTGCGGCGCAGGATGTCGGGGAACTGCGCCACCATGCTGCCGATGACGAAGAACGTCGCCTTCACGCATTCGGCCTTCAGCGCGTCCAGCACCGCGGTGGTCCGCCGGGGCAGCGGCCCGTCGTCGAAGGTCAGCACCACCTCGCCGCGCTCCAGCGGCAGGGTGCGGCGGTAGCTCGCCGTGCCGACCGGCCCCTGCGAGAACGGCACCTCGAGGGTGCGGGCGGTGCCGAGCGCCGCCGGCCCGCAGGGCTCCGCCGCGAGGGCGGGCGGCGCGCACAGCAATCCGGACAGCAGCAACAGCGTGAAGCAACGCACGAACAAACTCCGCCACTCAGCCCGGCCGTCCCAGACAAAATCTCATGCAAACCTGAGTCGCAGGTAAACGCCCCGCCGGCCGGCGACAGTCTCGCCGGGACGGCAACGAGGAAAAATCCTCCCGTCGAGGGTGGACGGCACCATGCGCGGGCAAGTTCAGCAAGGTTAACACCTGCATAATGCTGCGGGAACGTCGCCGATGACCGCGACGGACGCAGCGTCGAGGGGCCGGCTCGACTGCAACGCCAGGATTTCGCACCGGCCGGGCGGAGATGTCGCCGGGTCAAGGCCGGCTCCCGTCGTCGTCCCTATGCGCGGGCGGGCGGCGCCTTAACCGGGCGCTAACCGTGGCCGTCGTTCCGTCGGCGGGGGAGCAGCGGAATCTCGGACGGATGGCACGGCGCGGACACACCCTTCGGGCCGGAAGCCGGCCGCACGGCGCGATCGCGGCGCCCGCACCGCACGTGGCGCCGGCTCCGCTGGCGCCCGGCCTCCTGACCCTCGCGCGCTGGCGGCTGCTCGCCATGCACCGGGATGCCGGCGTCGGGCATGTCGGCGGCAACCTGTCGGCCCTCGACGCGATGATGCTGGTCCATCACGAGATGCTGGGCGCCTCCGACCGCTTCGTCCTCTCGAAGGGCCACGCGGCCGGGGCGCTCTACGTCACGCTGTGGAGCCGCGGGCTGATCGCCGAGGCCGATCTCGCCACGTTCCACGCCGACGGCACGCGGCTGCCCGGGCACCCGCCCGCCCGCGGCCTGCCGGGAATCCGCTTCGGCACCGGCAGCCTCGGCCACGGCCTGCCGCTCGCCGGCGGGCTCGCCCTGGCCGCCCGGCTCCAGGGGCGGGACGGCCGGGTGTTCTGCCTCACCTCCGACGGCGAATGGCAGGAGGGCTCGACCTTCGAGGCTCTGATCTTCTGCGCCCACCAGCGGCTGGCCAACCTGACGATCCTGATCGACTACAACCGCCTGCAGGGCTTCGGCACGACCGAGGAGGTCGCCTCCCTCGACCCGATCGGGCGGGTGCTGGCCGGGTTCGACGTCGAGATCCGCGAGGCGGACGGGCACGACCTCGCCGCCATGCGCCGCGCGCTGACCCCCGGTACCGACCGGCCGGTGGTCGTGGTGCTGCACACCGTGAAGGGTCATGGGGTCCCCGCCCTCGAGGGGCGCCTCGACAGCCACTACCTGCCGCTGACCGAGGACCAGGTCCGCGAGGCGATGCTCGGGGTCACCGGATCCCCGCCCACCCGGGAGAGCGCGTGATGCGGCGCGAATTGTGCGAGGCGCTCGTCGCCCGGTCCGCGCGCCCGGACCTCGTCTTCCTCACCGGCGATCTCGGCTTCGGCGCCCTGGAGCCCCTGCGCGACGCGCTCGGTCCGCGCTTCCTCAATGCGGGCATCGCCGAGCAGAACATGATCGGGGTCGCCGCAGGCCTGGCGAGCGAGGGGCTGGAGCCCTGGACCTACACCATCGCGCCGTTCTGCTACGCCCGCGCCTTCGAGCAGATCCGCAACGACGTCTGCTTCCACCGCCTGAAGGTGCGCCTGCTCGGCAATGGCGGCGGCTACGCCTACGGGGTGATGGGGCCGACCCACCACGCCCTCGAGGATTACGGCGTGCTGGCGACGCTTCCCGGGTTGCGGATCTTCGTCCCGGCCTTCGACGGCGACGTGGCGGCGGTGGTGGAGGCGGCCGGCGCCGAGCCGGGTCCGGCCTATGTCCGGCTCGGCCGCGGCGAGGTGCCGGAGGGCCGCGAGGCACCGGCCTACACGCCCTGGCGCCGCCTGCGCGCCGGGCACGGCCCGGTCGTCGTCGCGGTCGGGCCGATCGCCGGCATCGCCTGGTCGGCCTTCGCGTGCGACGGCGAGGACGGCCCGGACGTGTGGGCGGTGAGCGAGCTGCCGCTCGCCATGAGCCCGCCGCCGCGGGATTTCACGGAACGCCTGAGCGGCCGCACGCTCTGCGTCGTCGAGGAGCACGTCGCCCAGGGCGGCCTCGGCCAGGCGCTCGCCGCCTGGTGCCTGGAGGGCGGTGTCCCGCTCTGGGGATTTCGCACCGTGACCGCCGCCGGCTACCCGTCCGGCACCTACGGCTCGCAGGCCTTCCACCGGCGCGAGAGCGGCCTCGACGCCGCGTCCCTGCGGGAGAGACTGACAGCATGACCCCGTCGCACGCCGAGTGGATCGACACCCTCAAGGGGCCGATCGCCGTCCTCGGCGCGGGCGGCTTCGTCGGATGCAACCTCTTTCGCCACATCCTGGCGCGGCGGCGCGACGTCTACGCCGTCGCCCGCACCCTGCCGGCGCCGCGGCTGCGCGGCATCGACCCGGGCCACCTGATCGCCGTCGACCTCACCGACCGGGCGGCGACCGCCAACTTCGTCGAGGCGATCCGCCCGGCGACGGTGTTCGACTGCGTCGCCTACGGCGCCTACGCGTTCGAGGCCGACACCGACCTGATCTACGCCACCAACTTCACCGCCCTCGTCGATCGCGTCGAGCGCCTGGCCGGGAGCGGCGCCCTCGCGGCCTACATCCATGCCGGCTCGTCCTCCGAGTACGGCCTGAACTCCGCCTCGCCGTCCGAGGAGGCGGTCCTCGTCCCGAACAGCGCCTACGCCGTCTCGAAGGCGGCGGCCGCCCAGTACATCGTCTATGCGGGCAAGACCCGCCGCTGGCCGGTGGTCAACCTGCGGCTCTACTCGGTCTACGGCCCCTACGAGGATGCCGGACGGCTGATCCCGGCCGTGGTCTCGCGCGGGCTCGCGGGTGGCTATCCCGACCTCGTCGACCCCTCGACCGCCCGCGACTTCGTCTATGTCGAGGATGTCTGCGAGGCCTTCGTGCGCGCGGCGGCCAAGATGTCGCTCGACCTCTACGGCGAGTCGCTCAACATCGGCACCGGAATCGAGACGACGATCGGCGACCTCGCGGCGACGGCACAGAACCTGTTCGGCATCGCCGACCCGCCGCGCTTCGGCGCGATGGCGCCCCGCGCCTGGGACCTCGCCCGCTGGCAGGCCAATCCCGACAAGGCCGCGCGCCTGCTCGGCTGGCGCGCCGCGACGCCGCTCCAGGACGGGCTGTCCCGCACCGCCGCCTGGATGCGCGAGGCCGGCGCCGAGATCGCCGGTCTGACCAAGGCCGGCGCTTCGCGCCGGCGCAGCATCGCCGCCATCATCGCCTGCTACAAGGACGAGGAGGCGGTGCCGATCATGCATGCTCGCCTGACGGCCGTGTTCCGCAAGATCGACGTCGATTACGAGATCATCTTCGTCAACGACGCCAGCCCGGACGGCTGCGCCGACGCGATCCGGGCCTTGTCGGCCACGGACCCGCACGTCCTCGGCATCACGCATTCGCGCAATTTCGGCTCGCAGATGGCGTTCCGCAGCGGCATGGAGCTGGCGACCGCCCAGGCCTGCGTGCTCCTCGACGGCGACCTGCAGGATCCGCCCGAGCTGATCGAGCCGTTCTACCACGCCTGGATCGCCGGCAACGACGTCGTCTACGGGCGCCGCGTGCAGCGCGAGATGCCCGTGGCCTGGGGCCTGCTCTACAAGGCGTTCTACCGGGTCTTCGCCGCCTTCAGCTACGTGCGGATCCCGCACGATGCCGGCGACTTCTCGCTGATGGACCGGCGCGTCGTCGGCTGGCTGCTGAACTGCCCCGAGCGCGACCTGTTCATGCGCGGCCTGCGCGCCTATGTCGGCTTCCGCCAGACCGGGGTCGATTATGTGCGGCCGAAGCGGATGTTCGGCACGAGCACGAACAACCTCCTCTCCAACCTCGAATGGGCCAAGCGCGGGATCTTCTCGTTCAGCAACACGCCGCTGAAGATGCTGACCGCCGCCGGTGTCGTGCTGCTCGGCCTCGCCGGCCTCCTGGGCCTGGGCCTCGTCGCCGCCCACCTGCTGGTGCCGGACATCGCCCCGCGCGGGGCGGTCTCGACCCAGCTCGCCATCCTGTTCTTCGGCGCCCTGAACCTGTTCGGGATCGGGCTGATCGGCGAGTACGTCGCCAAGATCATGGAGGAGGTGAAGGGGCGTCCGCGCCTGATCCGGGCGGCGCTGATCCGCCACGGCATCGCCACCGACCTGCCGCCGGAGGGGAGCCCGCGCCCGTGACCGCCGCTCCCGCGCCGCCGCACTCCCTCGCCCCGCGCCGCGAGCCCATTGACCCGCGCCGCGAGCCCATCGACCCGCGCCGCGAGCCCATCGGCTTCGACGAGTCTCCGGGCGGCCATGCCGGACGGGCCGTCGCCGCGGCGGTGAGCTCGCGCCTCGGCCACCTGCCCTTCGCCGTCGTGCTGGCGCTGACCGCCGCGCCCAACCTGATCTTCCTTGCCACCCACCTGGCGAGCGCGCCCCTCGCGGCGGGCGCGGTCGCGCTCCTCGCTGCGGCGTTGGCGGGCGTCTGGCGCGACCTCGCCCGGACGACCGGCGCGCCGCTCGATCGCCCGCTGCTGGCGGCGGCCCTGGCGGTCGGGTTCGGGCTCTGCCTGCTCGGCGGCCAGGCGCACCTGTTCTTCGCCAACGACGACTGGCTGATCCGCGACGCGGTCCTGCACGACCTCGTCGCCGCGCCGTGGCCGGTCGGCTACCTCTATGCCGGCGACCCGACGATGCTGCGCGCGCCGCTCGGGCTCTACCTGCTGCCGGCGCTGATCGGAAAGGCGGCCGGCCTGTACGGGGCGCATCTCGCGCTGCTCGCCCAGAACGGGCTCCTGTTCGGATGCCTGTTCTACGGCGTCGCCCGGGCCGCGCCGTCCCGCCGGCAGGGTCTCGGCCGCATCGCGGTCTTCGTCGCGTTCAGCGGCTGGGACGTGGTCGGCAGCCTGCTCGCCGGCGACCGGCTGATCCCCGGCATCCATCTCGAGCAATGGGCGGGGGACCTGCAATTCTCGTCGCACGTGACGCAGCTCTTCTGGGTGCCGAACCACGCCGCGTCGGGCTGGATCTTCGTCTCGGCCTACTGGCTGTGGCGCGCGGGCGCCCTGCGGGCGACCTCTCTCGCGGTGGTCTTCGGCCTCTGCGTGTTCTGGTCGCCGCTGAGCATGATGGGCGCCCTGCCCTTCCTGCTCGCGGCTTTCCTCGCCGACGCGGCCGGGGGCCGGCTCGAAGGGGGCTCCGTCGCCGTGGTCGGCCTCGCCCTCCTCGGGCTCGCCCCGGTCGCGCTCTATCTCGGCGCGGATGCGGGCCGCGTGCCGCACGGGCTCCAGGCGATGACGGGGGATTTCCCCCTCCGCTATGCCTTCCTCCTGCTGCTCGACATCGTGCCGGCCCTGGTCGTCCTCGCCCTCGCCCCGGGGCGCGGCGACCGGTGGGCGGGATGGGAGATCGGGCTCGTCCTCCTCCTGCTCGTGCTGGCGCCGCTCTACCGGCTCGGGGGAGCGGATTTCGTAATGCGCGCGTCGATCCCGGCCCTGGCCGTGCTGGCCCTGCGGGTCGGCGCCGTGGTCCCGGGCCTCGAGGCCCGGCGCCTGGCGGTCGCCGTCCTGGTGCTCGGCCTCGGCGCGGTGACGCCCCTGTACGAGGTGATCCGGGCCGTGCTGGTCCCGCCCTTCGCGATCAGCCCGTGCAGCCTGCTCGCCGCCTCCCGGACCCCGCCCAACAACGGCACGCTCTACCACTACGTCGCCCGGATCGACGCCCTGGAGGGCCACCCCGCCGGCGCGATCTTCGCGCGGCCCGAGACGATGATCCGGCGCGTGCCGCAGGGGATGTGCTGGCCGGATCATCCGGCCCATCAGGAGGGCGCCGGGTCGGTGTTCTGAGATGCGCCGTCCCGGACGCGCGCGGGCGCGGGATCGACGGCGGCCCTGAGCTAAGGGGGACCGGCCCTGCCGTGACGGGGCCGATCCCGGCATTCGGCAGGCTTCGCGCCCACGGTCGCAGGCGCCGGTCTCGGCGCCCGTGCGGCGACCCGGACCTTAAGGCGCCGCTAACCACGAGTGCCGTTCCATCACCATCGTCCGGTGGACGGCGGCCGGACGGCGCGGCGATTCGCGGCCGAACCCGCGCCGCGCACCCGGTCCCGAGGACGCATCCGTGATCGAGACCTCCCCCGCCCCGGCCGCGATCCTGGACCGGCTCCGGCACCGCGACTGCCCGGTCTGCGGCGCACCCGAGCGCGATGGGCGGCCGTTCCTGTCGGCGGCGATCGATCCGGCCCGGATCGACGCGCTCAGCTTCGCCTCGCGCAAGGCGCCGGAATACATGACGTTCCGTCTCGTCCGCTGCGGCCCCTGCGAGACGGTGTTCGCCGCCGAGGCGCCCGAGGCCGAGGCCCTGGCGCAGGCCTACGGGCAGGCCGGCTACGACAGCGCCGAGGAGGCCGTCTATGCGGCGCGCACCTACGCGGAGGTTCTGGCGCCGCATCTCGGCCCGCAGCAGCGCGGCGGGACCGCCCTCGAGATCGGCGCGGGGACCGGGGTGTTTCTGCGCGAGCTGCAGGCGATGGGCTTTGCCGAGGTCGTCGGGATCGAGCCGTCGCTCGAGGCGGTGGCGGCGGCTCCCGCGGCCCTCCGCCCGCACCTGCGGCTCGGCGTGTTCGAGCCGGGTTGCCGCGAGGCCGACAGCCTGTCGCTGGTCTGCTGCTTCCAGACCCTGGAGCACGTTCCCGATCCGCGCGGCCTTGCCCGGGCCGCCTACGACCTGCTGCGCCCCGGCGGGCTGATCGCCTTCGTGACCCACGATTACCGGGCACCGATCAACCGGCTCCTCGGCCGGCGCTCGCCGATCATCGACATCGAGCACATGCAGCTGTTCTGCGAGGCAAGCCTGCGGCGCCTCCTCGGCGAGGCCGGCTTCGAGGAAATCGCGGTCGCCGCCATCCGCAACCGCTACCCCCTGCGCTACTGGCTGCGCCTGATGCCGCTGCCCGGGCCGCTCAAGCCGGCCGCGCTCGCAGCGGCGGAGACGCTCGGCCTCGGGCGGCGCAGCCTCGCCGTCAATGTCGGCAACCTCCTCAGCGTGGCGCGCAAGCCGCTGTGAGACGCGGTCCCGCCGGTCAGGACACCGCGTCACCGTCCGTGGGCGGGCGGCGCGCGGTGACGGTGTAGCCGAGGCAATCCTCGCCCCAATCCGAGGCGAGGGACAGGGTGCCGATCACGCCGAGCAGGCCGAGGACCGGCAGCAGGGCCGCGCCGAGGAGGCGACGCGCCGGACGGTGGGCATCGAGCAAGGGGATCAGGCACAACGCCATCGCCTTGTAGCAGGCGACGGTAACCGGGTTGCCGCGGGCCGTGACGCGTACCTCGCGAAAGCCCGCCCGGCGCAGCAGCCCGTCGAGGGAGGACGGGGTGTAGCGCCAGTAATCGTAGGGAATGAAGTGCCAGCGGGCCGCGAACGGCACCGTCAGGATCAGGCGGCCGCCGGGCGCCAGGCAGGCGAAGACCTGCCCGAGGAAGGGCTCCGGCGCCTCGACATGCTCCAGCACCTCGGTGCACAGGACGACGTCGATGGAGGCTGGAGCGACGTTCCAGTCGGTCCCCTCGAAATACTCGGTGTCCGGCACCGCGTAGCCGAAGCGGTCGCGGGCGTCGCGCGTGTCGATGCCGCGATAGCGCGCCGTCGGGGGCAGGAGGGAGCGGAAGACCTGGGCGCCGCAGCCGACATCGAGCACCACGCCGGAGGCGGAGGCGAGCTCCACCCGCAGGTCGCGCCAGGCCGACCCGGCCTGGAGATCGAGCAGGCGGCGTCCCGCCGCCAGCACGTCGTCCCACCGCGAGCGCCGTCGGCGGAAGACCGGCGGCTTGAACCGCTCCGCCCGCTCGTCGACGAGGTTGCGGCGCGTGGCGTGCGTGCTCATCCGGCGGCTCCCCGAGGGTCGAGGCCGCTCATCCGCCGGGGCCGTGAGCCGATCTCTCGACCGCGTCTCGATCCGATCATGTGGTGAAGTGAAGTGGCGCGCCCGAAAGGATTCGAACCTCTGACCCCCAGATTCGTAGTCTGGTGCTCTATCCAGCTGAGCTACGGGCGCCCGATCGAAGACCATGCCTTCGACTATGTAACGGTCGGTGTCGGCATGAGCCGGACAGGACCGTGATCTTCAAAAGTAAAATGGCGCGCCCGAAAGGATTCGAACCTCTGACCCCCAGATTCGTAGTCTGGTGCTCTATCCAGCTGAGCTACGGGCGCCTGACCGGGGGGAGCGGTGCGCCCCGCCGGTGGAAGTGGGATCTAAGGGGTCCGCCCTGGCTTGGCAACCCCTATTTCGCCGGGCGAAAGAGGGGCCGCGCGATGGCGGCCCCCGCCCCGCTCAGAAGCCCGCCTGGGTGACGAACTTGGTGTTGAGATAGGCTTCGATCGCCTCCGAGCCGCCCTCGCTGCCGTAGCCCGAATCCTTCACGCCGCCGAAGGGCGTCTCGGGCAGGGCGATGCCGTGGTGGTTGATCGACATCATCCCGCTCTCGACCCGCGTGGCGAGCTTGGTGGCGGTCTCGGCCGAGCGGGTATAGGCGTAGGCCGCCAGGCCGTAGGGCAGGCGATTGGCCTCCGTGAAGGCCTCCTCGTCGTCGGAGAAGCGCTGGATCGCGGCGATCGGCCCGAACGGCTCCTCGTTCATGATCCGGGAATCGAGCGGCAGGTCGGTGAAGACCGTCGGCTCGAAGAAGTTGCCCTGGTTGCCGATGCGCTTGCCGCCGGTGCGCAGCTGCGCGCCCTTCTGCTCGGCATCGGCGACGAAGCCCTCCATCGCCTCGATGCGGCGGCCATGGGCGAGCGGACCCATCTTCACCCCCTCCTCCAGGCCGTTGCCGACCTTGAGGTCGCGCGACAGGCCGACGAAGCCGTCGACGAAGGCGTCGAACACCGAATCGTGGACGAGGAAGCGGGTCGGCGCGACGCAGACCTGGCCGGCATTGCGGTACTTGTTGGCGCCGAGCACCTGCACGGCCTTCTGCACGTCGGCATCGCGGAACACGATCGCCGGGGCATGGCCGCCGAGCTCCATCGTGGCGCGCTTCATGTGCTTGCCGGCGAGTGCCGCGAGCTCCTTGCCGATCGCCGTCGAGCCCGTGAAGGTGATCTTGCGGATGATCGGATGCGGGATGAGATACGACGAGATCTCCGCCGGATCGCCGTAGACGAGGCCGAGCACGTCGCCGGGTACGCCGGCATCGAGCAGCGCCTGGATCAGCGCGGTACAGCTCGCCGGAGTGTCCTCGGGCCCCTTCAGGATCACCGAGCAGCCGGTGCAGAGCGCTGCCGAGACCTTGCGCACGGCCTGGTTGATCGGGAAGTTCCAGGGCGTGAAGGCGGCCACGGGCCCCACCGGCTCGCGGATCACCAGCTGCATCACGCCCTCGGCCCGGGGCGGGATCACCCGGCCGTAGGCGCGCCGGCCTTCCTCGGCGAACCAGTCCATGGTGTCGGCGCCGCCGAGCACCTCCATCTTGGCTTCCGCCAGCGGCTTGCCCTGCTCGAGGGTCATGATCCGGGCGATTGCGTCGGCACGCTCGCGCATCAGGTTGGCGGCCTTGCGCAGAACCTTGCTGCGCTCGAAGGCCGAGACCTTGCGCCAGGCCCGGAAGCCGCGATCCGCCGCCTCGAGCGCCTGGTCGAGGTCCTGGCGGGTCGCGACGGCGAGCTGGCTCAGGGTCTCGCCGGTGGCCGGGTTGAGGATCGGGAGGGTCTGGCCGGCGCTGCCGGCGCGCCATTCGCCGGCGATGTGAAGCTTCACGTCTGGGAACATCGGGGGCTCATCCTCGTACCGGAGGGGACGGGCCTTAACTAAGGCATTCCCTCCCGGCGAGACAGGCTCCGACGCGCAACGCCCCGTATCCCCGGAGCGTCTTGTGTGTAAGAGCCTGGCCTGACACTGTCCCTTCCCTCCGGCCCGGCGGCCTCAATGCGCCCCGACGGCGCGGGCGATCGCCTCGAAGCGCCGCTGCGTGCCGGCAATCTGGTCGGAGATCGTCTGACGGGTGCAGGCCGAGACCGTGATGCCGTAGAAGAACATGCCGGAATCGTGCTGGCCGCGGCAACCGAGGTAGTTCGGCAGAACGACGATCGCCAGAACGACGACGAGGGGAAGCCCGAGCTTGAGGGTCAGACGCACCGGCCAGGGCAGGTAGGCCGAGGCGCGCTCCTTCTTCTCGCGCCCGGCGGGCGGTGCCGAGACCACGATCCGGATGTCGCCGCGGGCGGAACCCAGGCTCCCGCTGCGATCGAGGCGCGCGATCCCGCTGCACTGCCCTTGGCCGTACTCCTGGCTGTGCTCCTGGCCGCCCATCCGCTGCCTCCCCGCCACCCGACCCTGCATGTCACCCGGGACTACTCTCCCCGCGGCGGGATTAAGATTCCCTGCGGCGGCGTGGCCGGATTCCTGCGTGTCCGGAGCCCGGCGGGACTTGTCCACAGCGAGGGCGCCGACGCACCGGCTGGCACATGCCGGACGGCGGCCGAATCCCGGGGCGGGAGGATCCGGCCCGACGGGCGCCCCTCCACGATTTCGGCCAGGTTCGACTGCGATGCCATTGCGGGCTAGCCGAGAGGGTGGCGCCGAGGGTCTTTGCGGAACGCCCGGCCTCGTCAGAGCACGACGTGCAGCCCGAAGGTTTCGGGCCGGAACGGCAGCCGGAAGGTGGCGGCGAACCCGGCCTGGAGGTGGCGCACCACCGTGGCGCGGCGCTTGCCGAGGGTGACCAGCTCGCCCACCGGCGGCAGCTCCGCCACCGCGATGGCCGCGCCGCTCATCGACAGGTCGATGACCGTTCCTGCCAGCACCCGGCCGTCGGCGCGGCGGACCTCGACGGTCCGGTGGGTCGGCACGATGCGCGGGTCGCTGCGCTGGTCGGCGCGCCCGCTCGCCTGGTCGGCGAGCCAGTTCAGGCGCGCGGCGAAACGCGTCAGCCGCTCGGGCCCGACATCCACCGCGAGGGTGAAGCCGTCGGCCGAGATGGTCTGGATCGCGCCCGAGACCGGGCCGACATCGTCGAGATAGAGGGTGACCGGATCGCCCAGGAGGCCGCTCTGCGGTGCCAGCACCTCGATCGCCGCGAGGGAGAGGCTCCGGGTCTCGCAGACATGCTCCGTTCCGCCCGGCAGCAGGTAGCGGCCGCTGACCCGCATCTGGATCGGCTGGGCACCCGGTGCTGGCGCAGGTTGGATGTGCAACTTCAAGGTGCCCGCCAAGATCTCACAAACGCGTGCCGGTAGCATCGCGCGAAGCTCGGCCGGTCGCAAGACCGCTTGCCGCGTGAAGATCATCTTCCAGTGTGAGACTTAATGTCAGGTGCATATGACCGCCGCGATCGACGTCCCGGCGGCCGATGAGAATCGTTCCGGCCAGAACGCTTTTCGCTGCCGGATAGACGGCCTGCCGTTCCTGACACCGAATGTGTACCGCTCGACCGCAGTCATGGCGAGGATTCGAACCGGCGATGGATGTAAAGACTTCGTATGCAACCTCTAAACAAGGGAATAACTACACTGACCTCACGCAATAGCGCGTTTCGAGCGCGCATCGCATCTTCTCGCCCTCACCCGAAAACACCGATTTCCGTCGAATGCGAGCGAATCGATTGAGGCTGGATTCGCATCTGCCTGCTGTCCTGGCAGCATGGCGACCAAGGCGGACAGAGGGTCATGGATTCACAGCCGGCCATCGGGGCGAGCGGGATGATCGAGGCGCGCGACATGACCCGGCGCGAAGCGGACGACCGGCTCGTCGCCCTCGAGGCGCTGACGACCGAGCTGATTCGGTCGCTTCGCGGGGCCGGATTGCTGCGGGAGGCGCAGGTGGAGGCGTTGCTCGACCGGGTCGAGGACCTGATGACGGGCCGGCCGGGCGCCATCTTCGCGGCCCAGCAGCTCGCCGCCGCCGCCGACACCCGGGGGCCGGGGGAGCCGCCGGGGCTGGGATCCGCAGACGCCGCGATGCCGGAGGCCCATCTCTGCGCCAGCTTCCGCCGGATCCTGTACGGACCGTGCGACGCGTCGGGGCTGTAAGCCCCCGGGCCCGCACGCAACACGGCACGCAATCGCGGTGAAATCCCCTGCCGCTAGTCACGGCATGCCGCCCGGACGACCGGGGCGCTGCAAGGGGGACGGAAACGATGACGTCTGGATCGACCAGGCCGCGGATCAGCCTGATGGTGCGCGGCCTGCTGACCGCCATCTTCCTGGTGGCGGCCGGCATGAAGCTCGCCGCCGTACCGTTCGAGGTCGAGGGGTTCGCCCGCTTCGGCTATCCGTTGTGGTTCATGTATGCCGTCGGTGCAGCGCAGGCGCTCGGCGCGGGGCTGCTGTGGCGCCGCGGCACCGCCGCCCATGGCGCGCTTCTCCTCGCCGCCATCATGGTCGGCGCGGTGGCCAGCCATCTGCGGGCCGGCGACGCCGTCGCGATGGCGCTGCCCGCGCTGGTGCTGCTCGGCCTGGCGGCCGGCCTCGCCTATGCGCGGCGGGGCGAGTTCCGGCCGGCGCTGCCGGCCTGATCCCCCTTCTCCACTCCGCCTATTCCGCGGCGAACAGGCCGGCGGGCTCCTCCGCCGCGCCCTTCGGGTTGCCGGGGGCGGTCTCGCAGCCGAGAGCCGGCAGGGCGACGACGCGGTTGCCGCGGAAATCGGTGCGGCACACCGCGGCGCCGCGGCTCTCGACATAGGCGAGAAGCCGCCGCGCCCGGCCCGGCGAGCGCGAGCCGATGGCGCGGGCGAGCGCGTCGTCGGAAGGGCACGGGGCGCCGGCGCGGGCGGCACGGGCCAGCAGCAGGACCAGGCCCTGGACCTCCTCGGGCAGGCCGGCGCAAGCCGCCATCACCGCCTCCGCCTCGTCGCCCTCGGCCGCCTCGCCGTCGACCCCGGCCCGCGCGATGGCGAGGCGCCGGCGGAAGCGGCCGAGATCCAGGGGCTCGCCGGGCAGCCGGCGCATCCGGCACCGGACCAGGAAATCCTGGTAGAGCACCGCGATCGGGTGGTGCGTCCCGTCCGGATCGGCGGCGATCTCGCGCAGGATGTCGGCGAGCGCCGCGTCCCGCTCCGCCTCGCTCATGCTCGGGGCGACCTCGACCGGCTCCGGCGGGCGGTACTGGGCGAGCTGCTGCAACAGGTCGGTCGGCGTCGCCCGCGGCGCCGGGGCCGGGCGGGGAGCGGGCATCCAGGCCACCTCGCTCTCGGCCGGGGTCAGGATCAGCTCGCGCAGATCGTCGCCGGCGGCCGGGCTCGGCAGCGGGACGAGCTTGGGGCTCGACGAGCGCGCCGAGGTCGCGACCGGCCCGATGGCGATCGGCAGCGGCCGCTTCGACAAGGCGGGACCGAGCGCGATGAAGTGGCCGCGCTCGAGATCGCGGAAGCTCTCGGCCTGGCGGCGCTCGAGGCCGAGGAGGTCGGCGGCGCGGGCCATGTCGATGTCGAGGAAGGTCCGGCCCATCAGGAAGTTCGACGCTTCCGCCGCGACGTTCTTCGCGAGCTTGGCGAGGCGCTGGGTCGCGATGATGCCGGCAAGCCCGCGCTTGCGGCCGCGGCACATCAGGTTGGTCATCGCGCCGAGCGAGGCCTTGCGGGCCTCGTCCGAGACCTCGCCGGCCGCGGCGGGCGCGAAGAGCTGCGCCTCGTCGACCACCACCAGCACCGGGTACCAATGGTCGCGCTCGGCCTCGAACAGGCCGCCGAGGAAGGCCGCGGCGGCGCGCATCTGCGCCTCGACGTCGAGGCTCTCCAGCGTCAGCACCACCGAGACCCGGTGCGCCCGCACCCGGGCGGCGATGCGCTGGAGGTCGGCCTCGCCGTTATCGCCCTCGACCACGACGTGGCCATGCGCGTCCGCCAGGGTGACGAAATCGCCCTCGGGGTCGATCACCACCTGCTGCACGTGCGGCGCGCTCTGCTCCAGCAGGCGGCGCAGGAGGTGCGACTTGCCCGAGCCGGAGTTGCCCTGGACCAGCAGGCGCGTCGCCAGCAGCTCCTCCAGGTCGAGGGCGGCCGGCCGGCCGCCGCTCGCCACCCCCATCTCGACGCTGATCGTCATCTCGGCTCCCTGCGATGCCACGACTCGTAACACGGCCGGGGCGGTCCCGATCCGTGCCCGGATCCGGGGTCCACAGGGGAGTTCGCGTCAGCCGCAGGTCAGCCGAAAGCGAGCGCCCGCGACCCCTCCCCCAGCCGCTCGATCATCCGCAGGCGCCACGCCTCGACCGGATCGTCGGGCTCGAGCAGGGCGAGCGCGCTGACGCCGCGGGCCCACAGGAAGGCGCCCATCACCGCGTGGTCGGCGTAGAGCGGCGCCTCGCCGCCGAGGAAGGCTTGGCTCCGCAGCACGGCCCGCACCGGCGACAGCGTCCGCCGCAGGACGGCCAGCTGCGCCTCCGGATCGGGGCAGACATCGGCCAGGGCCTTGCCGAACCGGGCCTCGCGGCTGCGGCGAAAATAGGCCTGGTCGGCCTCGTCGAGGTGGCGGTGGATGTCGAGGAGGAGGAGCGGCACCAGGGCCGGATGCAGGACCTGATCGGTCCAGGCGACGTGGAACCGGGTCAGCGCCGCCCCTGCCGGGCCGCCGAACAGCGACGGCCGGTCCGGGTGGGCCGCCTCCAGATGCCCGGCGATGACCGACGAGTCCGCGATCGCCCGCCCGTCCTCGACCAGCACCGGCACCTTGTCCGAGCCCGAGAAGGCGAGCGCCGCCGTGTCGGTGAAGCGCCACGGCCGCCCCTCGAAGGAGAGGCCCTTGTGCTCCAGCGCGAGGCGGATGCGCCAGCAGAACGGGCTGAAGCGCCGGTCCGGATCGGCGGCGGCGAGTTCGTAGAGCACGCGGGTCAAGGGGCTTCCTCCGGTGCGCGGCCCGCATGGGCGGGGCATCGGCGCGCGGAGCGGATGATAGGGCCGGCGCCCGCTCCGGTAACCTCCTGATGCGTCGGACGCAGCCGAGATGTCAGAGGGCGGACGCCGCCACCTGCGGATGCACCGGCCTGCCCGCCCCCCTCGCGCCACCGGCCTTCTCGGACGAGCGGATCGCCTTCCAGGCATTCGGCTGCGAGACGAAGGCGCGGAGCGCCGCCACGTTCTGCGCCGCCTCCGCGGGACCGAGGTCGCGGGTGAGCACCTGCTCGGCCTCGCCGAAGCGGCCCTGGAGGCCGAGCACCAGGGCGAGGTTCTGGCGCACCCGCCCGTCGGCGCGGGGATCGACGCTGGCCTGGCGCAGGGTCGCCTCGGCCTCGGGCAGGCGCTTGGCGAGCGCGTAGGACAGGCCGAGATTCGACAGGACCGCCGGTTCGCCGGGCACGATCTTCAGCGCCGCCTCGTAGTAGCGCTGGGCCTGGGCGTGGTCGCCCATCTGGTCGGCCACCGCCCCTTGCGCCGAGAGCACGCGCCAATCCGGGTTGGCCGGGGAATGCGCGTTGCGCAGGACCTCCGCGGCCTCCGTGAAGCGGCCGACCTCGGCCAGGCTCTTGCCGTAGGCGGAGAGCACGGCCGGGTTCTTCGGGTTGCGGAACGCCGCCTGCTGCAGCACCGCGGCGGCCTGGGGGCCCTGGTCGGTCGCGCGCAAGGCCTGGGCATAGGCCATGGCGGTGCCGATGTCGGATGGATCCCGGGCGTAGCGCTCGGCCAGCCGCCCGACGTCGCGGCGCGCCGTGCTCTGCGGGGCGCTGGCATCGATCGAGCCGGTGGTGAGGGGGTTGCTGGTCAGGGGATTGCGCGACAGGCAGCCCGAGGCCGCCAACGCCACCAATCCCGCGCAGGCGAGTCGCCGGAGCGGGCCCGCGGCGGCTTTCGGGCGGACGGGACGGGTCTCGACGGTCGCGGGCATCGGCCACTCCAGGAACGGGCCTGGGATGGCTGACCCCGCTCCCACGGCCCTCGATGGTTCCGGTGGTAGATCGTTAACCCTAACCCGCCGTTAACGCCGCGGGGTGTCCGACGGCGTCGCCTTCGGGGCCGGCGGCGTCGTCTCGGCCCCGCCCCGGTCGGTGCCGGTGCCGTGGCGGCTCGGCGTCACCGGCCCGTCGTGGCGGTTGCCATCCTCGACGCCGATGGTCTCGCGCCGCTCCAGCGGGTTGATGGGCTTGCGGTCCTGGTCCATGGCGGCTCCTTGCATGACGTCTCCTCGCATGACGGCTCCCTCACGCGCGACGCGAGGAGGTCCGGGGTGACGCCGGAGGGCTGCCGGGGTTCCCGAACGGAGCATGCCCCGCCGCCGTGAAGACCGGCTCGTCGGAGGCGAGGCGGCATCCCCCGAAGGCATGGAGCGGCGTCCGGTGGCCGCGCGACCGGGCGCTGCCCCGGCGGCCGCATTGACAACCGCTGCGGTTTGCCTCCCCCTCCGGCGGGTACCGTGCGCGTTGAAGGAAGGGATGCCCCGCGTGACCACGCTCCTGCCCGCGACCGAGGGCGCCGTCCCGATCCGCTGCGTCGATGCCGCCGGCTGGCCGGCGGTCGCGGCGGAGCTGCCGCCGCTCGCCGCCGCCTTCGCGACCGCCAGCGGGTTCGAGGCCAAGCCGGGCCGCATCGCCCTGCTGCCGGGGCCGGACGGGACGCTGGCGACCGTGCTGTTCGGGGTCGAGGCCGGCGAGCGGGGCGATCCGTTCGCGGTCGGGCGCCTGCCCGACGCCCTGCCGGAGGGAACGTACCGGTTCGAGGCACTGCCCGGAGATCCGGCGCTCGCCGCCCTCGCCTGGCAGCTCTCAGGGTACCGCTTCGGCCGCTATCGCGACCGGCCGGCGCCGAAGGCCCGCCTCGTCGCGCCGGACGGCGTCGATGCCGGCGAGATCGACCGCATCGCGCGGGCGGTCGCCGCCGGCCGCGACCTCGTCAACACCCCGGCGAACGACCTCGGCCCGGCGGAGATCGAGGCGGCGGCCCGCGCGCTGGCCGAGCGCTTCGGCGCCGCCTGCACCGTGGTGTCGGGCGAGGCGCTGGAGCGGGGTTTTCCGCTCGTCGCGGCGGTCGGCCGGGCCTCGCCGCGGGCGCCGCGCCTGATCGACCTCACCTGGGGAGAGGCCGACGCGCCGAAGGTGACCCTCGTCGGCAAGGGCGTGGTGTTCGACACCGGCGGCCTCGACATCAAGCCCTCGGCGGCGATGCTGCTGATGAAGAAGGACATGGCCGGTGCCGCGGTGGCGCTGGCGGCGGCCGAGATGGTGATGGGCGCCGGCCTGCCCGTCCGCCTGCGGGTGCTGATCCCGACGGTCGAGAACGCGATCAACGGCGAGGCTTTCCGCCCCGGCGACGTGCTGGCGAGCCGGAAGGGTCTCACCGTCGAAATCGGCAATACCGACGCGGAAGGCCGGCTGATCCTGGCCGACGCGCTGGCGCTGGCCGACGAGGAGGCGCCCGATCTCGTCTTCGACTTCGCCACCCTGACGGGGGCGGCCCGGGTGGCGCTCGGCCCCGACCTGCCCGCCCTGTTCACCGAGGACGACGCGCTGGCCGGCGAGCTGGCCGCCATCGGCCTCGCGGTCAACGACCCGGTCTGGCGCATGCCGCTCTGGGGCCCCTACGCGTCCCTGCTCGATTCGAAGATCGCCGACCTCAACAACGTGTCGGGCGGCCCCTTCGCGGGCGCCGTCACCGCGGCCCTGTTCCTGCGCCGCTTCGCGACGAAGGCCGGGGCGCATGTCCACCTCGACCTCTACGGCTGGAACGCGGGGACCAAGCCGGGCCGCCCTGAGGGCGGCGAGGTGCAGACCGCGCGCCTCGTCTACGCCCTGCTGAAAGCCCGCTACGCGGTGCCGGGCGAGGCCCGCTCCGCCTCGTAGGCCTCGCGCACCAGGGTCTTGCCGTAGCGGCGCTCCAGCCGCCGCACGGTGAAGTGGCCGCGGGCGATGGACTGGAAATGGTCCATGAAGGCGGTGTTGACCGCGGCTCCGCCGATGGCGCCGAGCACCGGCACCGCCTGGGCAGCGAGCTTCTGCGACACCACTCCCCCGAACCGGGCGCCGACCTGGCCGGCGAAGCGCATCAGCGCCGGCGCGCTCTCGTCGAGAAGGCCGCGCCCGGCGGCGTAGCGGGCCGCCTCCGACATCGCCTTGGCGAGCGCGCCGCGGACCGCGAAATAGCCGCTCTCGGCCGCGTTGCCCGTCGCCCCGTCCGCCTGCGTCGCGCCGCGGCCGCCGAGGGCGAAGACCTGCATGCAGGCGAGCGCGGCCTCCGGATCGCCGAGATCCTCGCCCTCGCGCTGGGCGATCTCGGCGATCGAGCGCAGCATCAGGGTGGTGGAGAGCGGCAGCTCGACGGCGAGCGTGGTGATGCCGAAGGCGCCGCCGATCGCGCCCGACACCGCCGCCAGCGCCTTGTGGCCGCGGTCGCCGGGCGGGAAGCGTTCGAGCAGCTCCATCGCGCGGCTGCGCCACGAGGCCGGGAAGGACGGGGAGACGTCGGGGCCGAGCGGCACCAGCGCGCCGGCCTCCGGCGCGGTCTCGGCCGCTTTCGGCAGGGTGGCGAGGGCGACGTGCAGGGCGCCGCGCATGGCCGTCTCGGTGGCGTGGCCGACCGCGTCGACGACCGGCGCCGGCAGGGCGCGGGTGATCATGTCGAGGGGCGCACCGGCCATCGCCGACAGCCGGCCGGCGAGGCTCGGCCGCTCCAATGCCTCGACCGCCCGGCGTAAGGCGCTGCGGTCCTCGGCGCTCAGGGGCTCCGGCGCCCCGAGCGGGACGGGGGACGGGGCGGGCTCGACGGCGACGATCTCGGACACGGACGCTCCCTCGCGGACGATCAGCGGCTTCCGGGACTAAAGCTGGGGCGCCGGGGGCCGGTTCCGCAAGGGGCGGTCCCCTCCCCCTCAGGCCCGGGCCGGCATCTCGTCGGCCGGTGCCGGGCCGGTCTCGCCGGGCAGCATCCGCAAGGACAGGCAGAGGAGGGTCACCGGGATGCCGACCGCCGCGGTCATCACGAAGAAGGTCGGATAGCCGAGGGATTCGACCGCGAAGCCCGACAGGCCGCCGACGAACTTGCCCGGCAGGGCATAGAGCGAGGAGAGCAGCGCGTATTGCGTCGCCGCGAAGGCCGACGAGGTCAGGCTCGACATGTAGGCGATGAGCGCCGTGCCGGCGAAAGCGCCGGCGAAGTTGTCGATGCTGATGCTGGCCACCAGGAGCGGCAGGTCGTGGCCGGCGAGGGCCAGCCAGGCGAACATCAGGTTGGAGGCGGAGGCCGCGATCCCGCCGATCAGCAGGGCCGGGTACAGCCCGAGCCGGCTCACCGCGATGCCGCCGGCGAAGGCCCCGGCGATGCCGATCCAGACGCCGTAGACCTTCGAGACCGTGGCGATCTCCGACAGGGAAAACTTCATGTCGATGTAGAGCGGGTTCGCCATGATGCCGGACACGATGTCGGGCAGGCGATAGACGGTGATCAGCGCCAGGATCAGCACCAGCCCCGAGCCCTTGCGACGCACGAGATCCGCGAAGGGATCGACCACCGCCTCGCGCAGCGCATGGCGCCAGCCGCGCCGCGGGCCCGGATCCTGCGCCGCCACCTTCGGCGCCGCGAGGGTGCCGGCGACCGCCAGGATCATCAGCGCCGCCATGGTGCCGTAGGCCGGCGCCCAGCCGAAGGCGTCGGCGACGAACAGGGCGCCGGCACCGGCGCAGATGCGGGCGAGGCTGTAGCCGAGCTGGTAGGAGGCCAGCATCATGCCCTGGCGCTCGGTCGGCGCGGAATCGATGCGCCAGCCGTCGACGACGATGTCCTGGGTCGCCGAGGCGAACGCGATCACCAGGGCGCAGACCACCATGTAGCCCAGCGATACCGCCGGATCGCCCCGGCTCATCGCGATCAGGCCCGCCGCCACGGCGAACTGCGCCAGCAGCATCCAGGCCCGGCGCCGGCCGAGGAGTCGCGACAGCACCGGCACGTCGAAGCGGTCGATGACCGGCGCCCACAGGAACTTCAGCGTGTAGGCGAGCGAGACGTAGCTGAGGAGCCCGATGCTCGACCGCTCGATGCCGGCGCTGCGCAGCCAGGCCGACAGGGTGGCGAAGACCAGCAGGATCGGCAGCCCGGCGCCGAAGCCGAGCACCAGCATCAGGGCCATGCGCCGGTCCGCCACCACGTCCCGCAGGGTGGCGCGGGTGCGCGACAGCCAGCTCGTGCCCTGTCTCCCGGCCGTCGTCGTCATCGCGCTCCTCGTCTCCCGAAGATTCTGGGAAAGCTCCCGGTGCCGCGTCACATCCTGCCGCCCTTCGAGCCCAGGATGTGGGCGGGATCATGATGGACAAAGGATTAAGATTGCATCCACCGGAGCTTACGCGGCGGCCGGGAACCCCGCCCCCCGTTGCGGGTTCGCTGATCGGGACAGGGCCAAAGGCCCCGCTCCGCCCCGGATCGTCCGGGCGGGGCCATCACGCGGGCGGGTGCGGATGATCGGGTTGGACGCTCCGAGGCAGGCTGAGCCGATGACCGCGCGGGCGGCCGACGCGCCGCAGGCCGCGTCCTTCCTCGCCGCCTTCCAGGCCTCCGAGGCCCCGATGGTGATGACCGATCCCCACCGAGCCGACAACCCGATCGTGTTCGCCAACCCGGCCTTCTGCCGCCTCACCGGCTACGCGCCGGACGAGGTCGTCGGCCGCAATTGCCGCTTCCTGCAGGGACCCGACACCGATCCGGCCGCCGTCGCCCGGGTGCGCGAGGCGGTGGCGCTCGGCGAGCCGTTGCAGATCGACATCCTGAACTACCGCAAGGACGGTCATCCGTTCTGGAACTCCATGACCCTCACGCCGGTCCGGGACGAGGACGGAACCCTGCGTTCCTACTTCGCGGTGCTCACCGACGTGACCCGGGCGCGGCAGGCCGAGCGGGCGCTCGCCCGGGAGAAGGACGGGCTCGCCCAGGACATCGAGGCGCGCAACCGGGCGCTGCAATCCGCCCTCGACCAGCAGACCGCCCTGCTGCACGAGGTCGATCACCGGGTGAAGAACAACCTCCAGGTCATCTCCTCGCTGGTGCTGCTCAAGGCGCGGCGCGCCCGCGACGCGGCCTGCCGCGACGTGCTGCGCAGCATGGCCGACCGGATCGGGGCGCTCGCCACCGTCCACCGCCTGCTCTACTCGCTCAGCGACGTCGCCCGCTTCGACCTGCGCGACTTCGCCGACGACTTCGCCGCCGAGCTGGAGGCCGGGATCGATCCCGACCGGATCGCCCTCACGGTCGACGTGGCGGCGGTGGCGGTGCCGGCGTCGATGGCCGCCCCCCTGGCGCTCCTGGTGCACGAACTGTCCGTCAACGCGGTCCGGCACGCCTTTCCGGGCGAGCGCCATGGCCGGGTCGCCATCACGGCGCGGGTGCATGACGAGCGCCTGATCCTCGAGGTCCGCGACGACGGCGTCGGCCTGAACCCGCAATCCGACAATCCGGAGGGCTTCGGGCGCGACCTCGTCGGCATGCTGGTGCGCCAGCTGCGCGGCAGCCTCGCCTTCGAGGACCTGAACCCCGGCACGAGGGCGCATGTCGTGCTGCCCCTCGGCCCCGGCCTCGCCGGAGCCGGGCCTTGAGCGGGGTCGCCCTGCGGGTCCTGATCGTCGAGGACGAGGTGTTCATCGCCCTCGAGCTCGAATGCCTGCTGGAGGAGGCCGGCCACGTGCCGGTCGGCGTCGCCACCCGCTCGGCCGAGGCGATCGCGCTCGCTCGCGACCTCGCCCCCGACGTCGCCCTCGTCGACATCCACCTCGCCGACGGCCCGACCGGCGTCGCGGTCGCTCAGGCCCTGAGCGCCCAGGCGGGGACGGTCGTGCTGTTCACGACAGCCAACGCCAAGCGCGTGCCCCCGGACTTTGCGGGAGCGGTCGGGATCATCGCCAAGCCGTATTCGGAGCGGGTGATCCGCGCGGCGCTCGCCTACGTGGCCGGGCGGTATCACGGCGGGGCGGCGACCGGGGCGCCGGACGGGGTGGTGCTGGCGCCGTAGGGATCCGGGGACGGCACGGCGCAATCCGACTGGGCGACGCGCTTCGCGGGACCTCGACCCGATCGGCAGACGTGACGCGTCCCGGGGCGTCCCGAGTTTCCAGACACGGCACCGGAATGACGACGGAGAGCGTCAGGTCCGTTTGGCCTGGTCACGACAGGTCGTGCAGCGCCTTGCCCATCGGGCCTCCGACCGTGAAGTCGGAGAACTTGACCCTCAACCCAGCACGTTCCGGCGTACAGCACATCGGACCGACACTGTAAGGTCCAGCAGGGAACGGGCACAGCCGCATGAGCGGCCAATGCACTCCGTCGGATGAGACCTGCAGCCGGAGCACGCCGGCGGCCACTGTCGCGCGCAGCCAGAAATCCCCCGGGTCATGTCCGTAGGGCGCTGTCGCCCAATCAGACCGGTCGACCGTCAAAACGCTGCTGATCATCGGCAGACCGTCCGACCATTCGATCCCCGCCTTGACCCACTGGCGCGGCGAGACACGCACCATCAGGCCGGCCTGATCGTACAGATCCTCGTACTGCGCCTGAACCCGCACCTGCGCGGTGAAATCGCCGACGCTCATCACCCCGAGGAAGTGGCCCGTATCGCGGGTGAATCCATAATGGGTTTCCCGCCAGAAATCGGTGGCCCGATCCGTGACGACGTGGAGGGCTCCGTGCTCCCGTCGCCACGTGACCGGCTCGTTGAGCCAGACCCCGTCCTCGACGCTCATCACCCCTCCGCCCGCGCCGCCTTCAACCGATAGAGCGCATCCAGCGCCTCCCGCGGGCTCAACGAATCCGGGTCGATCCCGTCGAGGAGCAGCCCGACCGGGTCGGGCTTCGCCACCGGCGGGGCCGGCGGCGGCGGGCCGGCCGGCATCGCGGAAAACAGCGGCAGCTCGGCCGGGGCCTTCCGCCGCCCAGACCCGCCCTCCCCCCGCTCCAATTCGGCGAGGAGCGCCTTGGCGCGGGCGATCACCGCGGCGGGCAGGCCGGCCAGCCGCGCGACCTGGAGGCCGTAGGAGCGGTCGGCGGCGCCGGGCACCACCTCGTGCAGGAACACCACGTCGCCCTTCCACTCCGTCACCTTGAGGGTGGCGTTGGAGAGCCGGTCGAGGCGCTGGGCGAGACCTGTCAGCTCGTGGAAGTGGGTGGCGAACAGCGCCCGGCAGCCATTGGCGCCGTGCAGGTGCTCCAGGCAGGCCCAGGCGATCGACAACCCGTCGAAGGTCGCGGTGCCGCGGCCGATCTCGTCGAGGACGACGAGGGAGCGCTTGGTCGCCTGGTTCAGGATCGCGGCGGTCTCGACCATCTCGACCATGAAGGTCGAGTGGCCCCGCGCCAGGTCGTCGGCAGCACCCACGCGGGAGAACAGCCGGTCGACGAGACCGAGATGGGCGGACGTCGCCGGCACGAAGGCGCCCATCTGGGCGAGCACCGCGATCAGCGCGTTCTGGCGCAGGAAGGTCGACTTGCCGCCCATGTTCGGGCCGGTGACGAGGAGGATCTGGCCCGCCGTGTCGCCGGAGAGGTCGCAGGCATTGGCGATGAAGGCCTCGCCGGCCTTCGTCAGCGCCGCCTCGACGACGGGGTGGCGCCCGCCCTCGATCCGGAAGGCGAGTCCGTCATCGACGACCGGCCGGGTCCAGTTCAGCTCGACCGCGAGTTCGGCGTGCGAGGCCGCCACGTCGAGGGCGGCCAGCGCGCCTGCCGCCGCGACGATCGAGTCGGATTCCGCCATCACGGCCTTGGACAGGCTCTCGAAGATCTCGAGCTCGAGGGCCAGCCCCCGGCCGGCGGCGTTGGCGATCTTGGTCTCGAGGTCGCCCAGCTCGACGCTGGTGAAGCGCATCGCGTCCACCATGGTCTGGCGGTGGACGAAGGTGGCGCGCCAGGGATCCTTCAGCAGCGTCTCGCCGACGGCCTGCGGCACCTCGATGAAGTAGCCGAGCAGGTTGTTGTGCTTGATCCGGAGCGTGCGGCAGCCGGTGTCGGCGGCGTAGCGGGCCTGGAGGCCGGCCACCACCTGACGCGAATCGCGCTGGAGCGTACGCGTCTCGTCGAGCTCGGGGCGGTAGCCCTCGCGCACGAAGTTGCCGTCGCGACGCTGGAGCGGCAGGTCGTCGGCGAGCGCCGCGGCGAGGTCGTCGGCGAGCGCCTCGTCGAGGCCGGCGAGGATCCGGGCGGCCTTGCCGATTTCGCCCGGCAGGGCGCCGGCCCCGGCGAGCGCCGTCGCGATGCCGCGGGCGGCGAGCAGCCCGTCGCGCAAAGCCGCGAGGTCGCGGGGCCCGGCGCGGCCGAGCGAGATCCGCGACAGGGCGCGGGCCATGTCGGGGGCCCGCGCCAGCTCGGCCCGGAGTTCGGCCCGCAGGGCCGCCTCGCCGACCAGGAACTCGACCGCGTCGTGCCGGCGCCGGATCAGCGCGAGGTCGGTCGAGGGGCCGGCGAGCCGCTCGGCGAGGAGCCGGGCGCCGGCACCGCCGACCGTGCGGTCGATGGCGGCGAGCAGGCTGCCCGACCGCTCGCCCGAGAGGGTGCGGGTGAGTTCGAGGTTCTGGCGCGTCGCCGCGTCGATCATCAGACTCGCGCCCGCCGCTTGGCGGGCCGGCGGGCCCAACGTCACCTTGGCGCCGAGCTGGGTGCGGGCGATGTAATGCAGCACCGCGCCCGCCGCCGCGACCTCGACCCGGCTGAAGGTGCCGAAGCCGTCGAGGGTCTGGACGCCGAACTGCTCCTTCAACGCCCGCTCGGCGGAGGCCGGATCGACGTCGCCGCGCCCGACCGGGGTCACCGCGGCTTTGGCGTCACGCCACAGGCGGGCGAGGTCGGGGTCCTGATAGATCCCCTCCGCCATCACGATCTCGCGCGGGTCGAGCCTCGCGATCTCGGCCGACAGACCTGCACCCTCGACCTCGCCGAGCGAGAAGCGCCCGGTCGAGATGTCGACGGCGGCAAGGCCGTAGCACCAGGCTGACTCCGAGGTGCGCCGGCGGGCGAGCGCCAGCAGCACGTTGGCCCGGCCGGGATCGAGCAGGCGGTCTTCCGTGATGGTGCCGGGGGTCACGAGGCGCACGACCTCGCGCCGCACCACCGATTTCGAGCCACGCTTCTTCGCCTCGGCCGGATCCTCGGTCTGCTCGCAGACCGCGACACGGTGACCGAGGCCGATCAGGCGCTGGAGGTAATCGTCCGAGCGCTCGACCGGCACGCCGCACATCGGGATGTCGGCGCCGGCATGCTTGCCGCGGCGGGTCAGCACGATGCCGAGCGCGCGCGCGGCGGTCTCGGCGTCCTCGAAGAACAGCTCGTAGAAATCCCCCATGCGGTAGAACAGCAGGGAGTCCGGGTTCGCCGCCTTGATCTCGATGTACTGCGCCATCATCGGCGAGACCTTGGTCTCGTCGTCGGGGGCGGCGGCCCGGCGGGTGCGGGCGGGCGGCGGCGGCGCCTCGTCGGCCGGCTCGTAAGCCTCGTTGCGCAGCAGGCGGCCGGTATCGCTATCCATCGTCATGAGATCAGGGGGCTGTCGTCGCATCCGCGGCATCGTGGTCGGGCAGACTACCAGAGGCTCGTGCCCGCGTTCCAGGCCGGCACTTCGGGGATGATGGGGATGATCATCCCCGGTTTAAAATGGGTCGGCGGCGGGTGTCAGCGCCGCAGCGCCGCTTGAGCCGGCCGGGTCATGGCCCTAAGGGACGTGTCCCCTTGAGTCTGATCCCGGTCGCAGAGAAGAGCTTGGCATGAGCGAGTCCCGCCCCGTCACCCGCGGCAAGCGCCCGACCTTCACCGACCAGGAGGCGCTGCAATTCCACCAGCAGGGCCGCCCGGGCAAGCTCGAGGTGGTGGCGACGAAGCCGATGGCGACGCAGCGCGACCTGTCGCTCGCCTACTCGCCCGGCGTCGCGGTTCCCGTGCTCGCCATCGCCGACGACCCGGCGCTCGCCTACGACTACACCGCCAAGGGCAACCTCGTCGCGGTGATCTCGAACGGCACCGCCATCCTCGGCCTCGGCAACCGCGGCGCGCTCGCCTCGAAGCCCGTGATGGAGGGCAAGGCGGTCCTGTTCAAGCGCTTCGCCGACATTGATTCCTTCGACCTCGAGGTCGGGACGGAGGATGCCGACGCGTTCATCAACTGCGTGCGCTATCTCGGGCCCACCTTCGGCGGCATCAACCTGGAGGACATCAAGGCCCCCGAGTGCTTCATCATCGAGGAGCGCCTGCGGGAATTGATGGACATCCCGGTCTTCCACGACGACCAGCACGGCACCGCGATCATCTCGGCCGCGGGCATGATCAACGCCCTGCACCTGACCGGCCGCGACATCGCCGAGACCAAGCTCGTCGTCAACGGCGCGGGCGCGGCGGGCATCGCCTGCATCGAGCTCGTCAAGGCGCTGGGCTTCCGCTCCGAGAACGTGATCCTGTGCGACACCAAGGGCGTGGTGTTCCAGGGCCGCACCGAGGGCATGAACCAGTGGAAGTCGGCCCACGCGGTCGCGACCTCGAAGCGCACCCTCGAAGAGGCGATGGAGGGCGCCGACATCGCGTTCGGCCTCTCGGTGAAGGGCGCCTTCACCCCTGCGATGATCGCCTCGATGGCGCCGCAGCCGATCATCTTCGCGATGGCGAACCCGAACCCGGAGATCACCCCCGAGGAGGTGGCGCAGGTCCGCGACGACGCCATCGTGGCGACCGGGCGCTCGGACTACCCGAACCAGGTCAACAACGTCCTCGGCTTCCCCTACATCTTCCGCGGCGCGCTCGACGTGCACGCGACCACGATCAACATGGAGATGAAGATCGCGGCGGCCGAGGCCCTGGCGGCCCTCGCCCGCGAGGACGTGCCGGACGAGGTCGCGGCGGCCTACCAGGGTACCCGGCCGCGCTTCGGGCGCGAGTACATCATCCCGGTGCCGTTCGACCCGCGCCTGATCCACACCGTCCCGCCGGCGGTGGCCAAGGCCGCGATGGAGACCGGCGTCGCCCGCAAGCCCATCGACAACATGGACCGCTACCGGGCCCAGCTCTCGGCCCGGCGCGACCCCGTCGCCGGCACGCTCAACCGGGTGTTCGAGCGGGTGCGCAAGTACCCGAAGCGCGTCGTCTTCGCCGAGGGCGAGGAGGAGGTGGTGATCCGCGCCGCGGTCTCCTTCGTCAACCAGGGCCTCGGCACCGCGATCCTGGTCGGCCGCGAGGACCGGGTGATGGCTAATGCCGAGGCCGCCGGCATCGACCTCTCGGGCCGCGACAATATCGAGATCCACAACGCCGCCAAGTCGGACCGCAACAGCGTCTACGCGCAGTTCCTCTACGCCCGGATGCAGCGCAAGGGCTTCCTGTTCCGCGACTGCCAGCGCCTGATCAACCAGGACCGCAACCACTTCGCCGCCTCGATGGTGGCGCTCGGCGACGCGGACGCGATGGTGACCGGCACCACCCGCAACTACTCGATCGCGCTCGAGGACGTGCGCCGGGTCATCGACCACAAGCCCGGCCACCGGGTGATCGGCGTCTCGCTCTGCCTCGCCCGCGGCCGCGTGGTGCTGGTGGCCGACACCGCGATCCACGAGATGCCGAGCGCCGAGGAGCTGGCCGGCATCGCGATCGAGGCCGCGGGCGTCGCCCGCCGCCTCGGCTACGAGCCGCGGGTGGCGCTGCTGTCCTTCTCGACCTTCGGCTTCCCCAAGGCCGAGCGCGCCGAGAAGGTGCAGGAGGCGGTGCGGATCCTCGACGGGATGCGGGTCGATTTCGAGTATGACGGCGAGATGGCGGCCGACGTGGCGCTGAACAAGGACCTGCTCGCGCAGTACCCGTTCAGCCGCCTCAAGCAGCCGGCCAACGTCCTGGTGATGCCGGCCTTCCACTCGGCCTCGATCTCGACCAAGATGCTGCAGGAGCTCGGCGGCGCCCAGGTGCTCGGGCCGCTGATCGTCGGCCTCGACAAGGCGGTGCAGATCGTGCCGCTCGGGGCGACCGATTCCGACCTCGTCAACATGGCGGCGCTGGCGGCCTACAACATCGGCGGCTGAGCGCCGCTCACTGGCCGCCCGCCCCGCGGGCGGCCTCCTCCCTCGCCCAGTCCCTCGCCAGCTCCTCCGGCACCAGCGTCGCCGCATCCTGGCGCGCGGCGATCGCCGCGAGCCTGACCGGGCGATACGCCCAGGCATCGACCCCGACGTCGCAGGACCGCGTGGTGTCGGGCAGCGTGCCGTGAGTGTGGCCGTAGAGGTGGCGGGTGCCGCGCCACAGGCCGGGCCAGGCCCGGTGGGCGTAGTGGGCCAGGAACAGCCGCCACTCGCGCCCGTCCTCGCGGAGGGTGACGCGGGCGCTCTCGACCGGCGGGTCGGCCCAGGGCAGGTCGAGGACGCGGTTGCTGTCGTGGTTGCCGCGCACCAGGCGCTTGACGCCGTTCAACCGCGAGAAGATCGCCTGGCAATGCGCGCGCTCGGCATGGGCCGCGAAGTCGCCGACATGCCAGACCTCGTCCTCGGGTCCGACGGCGGCGTTCCAGTTCGCCACCAGGGTCTCGTCGTGCTCCGCGATGGACGCGAACAGGCGACCGCGCTGACGCAGGATGTGAGCATCGCCGAAATGCGTGTCGGCGGTGAAGAAGACGGCCATGCGCACCCGGAGCGAGCGTGACGGATGCAGGCTCAGATGGGGCGGCGGCGGCCGGCGGCACGGGACGGATCGCCGCGTCGGCGGCCCTAGGCGGTGCCGCGGAGCCCCGGGATTTCATGCGCGCCGACGGCACGATCAGCCGCGTCCTCCCCAGGCCGCGAAGCGGAGCAAGGAATGACGCGGCGGGGCGCGACGATCAGCGGATCACCGTCCGCCGGTGAATCCTCAATAGCTCCGGCCGGCGCCGTAGCCGTAGCCGTCGCGCGGGCGCACCCGGGCGCCGTAATCCATGTCGCGCTGGGCGCGACGCTTGGCGAGGGCCCGGCCGGCGAGGCAGCCCGCCACGGCGCCGACGACGCCGCGCTCGGCGAGGTAGTGACCGGCGATGCCGCCGATGATCGCGCCCTTGATGCAGCCCTTGGCCTGCGCCGCGCCGGCACCCATCACGGTCATCGCCGCCACGACCGCCACCTTCGCCACGTTCCGCATGATGCTCCTCCGCTCTGCGAACACGTTAACAGCCAGGCTCGGCCCGCGTTCCGTCGCGGCAGTGGCGGCACTGGCGATCGGGCCGGGTTGACGTCGGGACCATCAACGATTCTTTACCCATAAGCTGGTACGACAGCGACGCTGACCCACCGAGGTGCCATGTCTGGACCAGGCCGCCAGAGAGCAGGTTCCGAGAGGCCGCGCGCGGATGACGGCCCGGTCCTGCGCGCCTCCATCCGGCGCGACCAGCTCGATTCCGTGCGCCTCAGCGTGCAGCAGGCGATGCCCGTCAACGCGATCCTGGGCGCGACCGGCGCCCTGGTGGCCGCCCAGGCCGGGCAGTGGCTGGCCGGCCTCGCCTGGTTCGCGGTCTCCTCGGTCGTCAACCTCACCCGGATCGGCCTGTGCCGCGCGCCCTGCGCCGGCCTCTCCGCCTCCGAGACGCCGTCGCCCGGGGAGGCGCGGGCGGCCGCCCGCTCGGTCGATCTCCACCTGCGACTCGCGACCCTGGCGGCGTTCATCTCGGGCGTGGTCTGGTCCCTGGTGGCGGTCCTGTGCGGTGGCTACACCGCGCCCCAGACCCTGTTTTACCTCATCGTTACCTGCGGCATCACCGCGGGCGCGGTCACCCACGGCATGGCCTTCGCGGCGATTCCCGCGAGCTTCATCACGCCGCCGCTCCTGACCGCGGCGGGCTGCCTTGCCTGGTCGGGCGGGTTCGACCGGATCTGCCTCGCCCTCACGGTGCTGGTCTATCTCGCCGCCCTCCTGCGCGCCGCCATCGAGACCGAGCGCGGCTTCCGCCGCACCTCCCGGCTGAAGAACGAGGCCACCGCCCTGGCCCAGGCCCGCCAGGAGGCGCACGAGGAGGCCTCGGCGCTCGCCGACGAGATGCGCCGCCGCGCCACCCACGACGCGCTGACCGGGCTGATGAACCGCGCCGGGTTCGCGCAAGGGGCGGAGGAGCGGATCGCGCGGCCCGGTCCGGCGCCGTGCCTGATGCTGCTCGACCTCGACGGGTTCAAGTCGGTCAACGACGTCTACGGCCACTCGACCGGCGACCGGGTGCTGGTCGAGGTGGCGCGGCGCCTGCGCCGGACCCTGCCGTCCGGCGCCCTGGCGGCCCGGTTCGGCGGCGACGAGTTCGCGGTGCTGTACGATCCGGCGGGCGGCCTGCCGCCGGCCGATCTCGCCGCCGCCCTGATCGCCGCGATCGTCGAGCCGTTCGAGAGCTTCGATACCGGCCGTCTCGGCGTCAGCATCGGCCTGTGCCACGCCCA
Source organism: Methylobacterium terricola (assembly GCF_006151805.1). GTDB lineage: Bacteria > Pseudomonadota > Alphaproteobacteria > Rhizobiales > Beijerinckiaceae > Methylobacterium > Methylobacterium terricola. Next base: position 340,592 of record NZ_VDDA01000004.1, read on the forward strand.
CGGGCCGAGCCTGACCCAGATGCTGAGCTGCGCCGACGAGGCGCTCTACGCCGCCAAGGCCGCCGGGCGGAACCGCTTCCGGATCTTCGACGAGGGCCTGCGCGGACGCCTCGAGATGCGGCGCGACAGCGAGCGCGACCTCTCCCACGCGCTGGTGGAGAACGGCCTGGCGGTGTGGTTCCAGCCGATCTTCGGCGAGGGCGGCGGCCGCATCGCCGGCCTGGAGGCCCTGGTGCGCTGGCGCCACCCGACCCATGGCTGGATTCCGCCCGGCGAGGTCGTCGCCGCCGCCGCCCGGGCCGGGCTGACCGAATCGCTCCTGCGCTTCATCCTGGAGCAGGTCTGCGGCGCGCTTTCGACCCTGCGTGCCGGCGGCGTGTCCGACATCCGGGTGGCGATGAACGTCTCGCCGCGGGAGATGGCGCAGGTCCCGATCGACGAGATCGTGCTCGACCGCCTGCGGGCGCTCGGCCTGCCGCCGTCCCTGCTCGAGATCGAGATCACCGAGGAGACCGCCCTCGACATCGAGGCGGTGCAGGACAAGCTCCTGGCCCTCTCCCGCGCGGGGATCGGCGTGGCGCTCGACGATTTCGGCATCGGCTACTCGTCGCTCGCCTCCTTGCGCCAGCTGCGCGCCGGCCGGGTCAAGATCGACCGGAGCCTCGTCACCGGCCTGGCGACCTCGGACGACAAGCGCGGGCTGGTCCAGGCGGTGCTCGGCCTCGGCCGGGCCCTCGGCATCGAGGTGGTGGCCGAGGGCGTCGAGACCGCCGAGGACCTGGCAACCCTCAGCGCCCTGGGATGCCCCTACCTGCAGGGCTACCATCTCGGCCGCCCGGCCCCCGCAGACCAGGTTCTGCGGCACGTCCTGGCCTGCCGCTCGGACGCGGCCTGACGCCCGCGGAATGTCGCCGTCGTGCGGGAGCGCGACCCGGGCACTGGGCGATCATGGGCCGTGTCCGGTCCATGATCGCCCCGGTCCGCTCACGGGACCGACGCGCCCCAGCCCCGCGCCGCCCTCGCCCCCAGAGCGCCCGCGGGCGGGAGCCTGCCGCGGGAGAGGCGCCACGTCGGGGCAATCCGACCGGCATGCCCGACCGACACCCGGGACGGGGATCCCGGCCGGTCCCGGGCCGCGAAGCCCGGACCCGGCGGCGCACGAAGCGCGATCCGGACGCGCGGGTGGGGCCGAACCGCGGAATGCCGGCCGCCCTCCCCTCGCCGACCTGCGGGTCTGGATCCCGGTCTCCGCCGCGCGGCGCCCGAGGGCATCGATTTCGTCGCGCATACCGGTCCAGACCCGCACCGGGCGCTTCCCCGCCGCTGCCGATCGGCTTAGGTCTCTCCCGGTGCCGCGCACCCGCCGAACGGGCGCCGGCCGGGAGGAGACCTCACCCCATGCAGCCGATTCTCGACGCCTACGACGCCCGCGCCATCCTGCCGGAGGATGGCTGTGCCGGAGCGCTGGCCGGCCGGATCTGGCGTCCGGAGCTGAACGGGCCGAGCATCGTCGCGGTGCGCCAGGGCGCCGACGGCGTGCCGGAGCTCGTCGACATCACCCGCGCCTTCCCGACCATCCGCGACCTGTGCGAGACGCCCGACCCCGCCGCCGCCCTGCGGCAGGCCGCCGGCGAGACCGTCGCTCCCCTCGACGCGGTGCTCGCCAACACGGCCCCGGACACCCGCGACCCCTCGAAGCCCTGGCTCCTCGCGCCGGTCGACCTCCAGGCGGTGAAGGCCGCCGGCGTCACCTTCGCGGTCTCGATGCTGGAGCGGGTGATCGAGGAGCGGGCGCGCGGCAACCCGGACGCCGCGGCGGCGATCCGCCTCGAGGTCGGCCGTCTCGTCGGCGACGACCTGCGCCGCCTCAAGCCCGGCTCGCCCGAGGCGATGTCCCTGAAGGCGGTGCTGGTGGCGCAGGGCGCCTGGAGCCAGTACCTCGAGGTCGGCATCGGCCCCGATGCCGAGATCTTCACCAAGGCGCAGCCGCTCTCCTCCGTCGGCTGCGGCCAGGAGGCCGGCCTGCATCCGGGCTCGCAGTGGAACAACCCGGAGCCCGAGGTGGCCCTGGTGGTGGCCTCCGACCAGCGCATCGTCGGGGCGACGCTCGGCAACGACGTCAACCTGCGCGATTTCGAGGGGCGCTCGGCGCTGCTCCTCGGCAAGGCGAAGGACAACGCCGCCTCCTGTGCGCTGGGACCGTTCCTGCGCCTGTTCGATGACGGCTTCACGCTCGACGACGTGCGCCGCACCGTGGTGAGCCTCGAGGTGACCGGCGAGGACGGATTCCGGCTGTCGGGCACGTCGGCCCTCTCCGAGATCAGCCGCGACCCGGCCGACCTCGTCGACGCGATGATGGGCGGCACCCACCAGTATCCGGACGGCGCGGTGCTGTTTCTCGGCACGATGTTCGCGCCGGTCGAGGACCGGGGCGCCCCGGGCCAGGGCTTCACCCACAAGGTCGGCGACCGGGTGACGATCCGCAGCCCGGGCCTCGGCGCTCTGGTCAACCGGATGCGCCATTGCCAGGATTGCGAGCCCTGGACCTTCGGCGCGGCCGCGCTGATGCGCAACCTCGCGGTCCGGGGTCTGCTGGCGGCCTGAAGTCCCGGGGCGCGAAAACCCCGTCGGGCCCACCGGCCGTGACATTAGCGTCACGGAAACCGTGGAGGCCTTCCCGCGCAAGCGTGACCGGTTGCCAGGAATATAGCAATGGCTATACCTGGCACCGGAACGGGACGGGGGCGCGGCGATGCGGCGGACGGGCGGAGCGGGTTTCGGGGTGGCTTTGGGCCTGTGCGCCAGCGTGGCGGCGGCGGCAGACCTGCGGGCCCCTGCCCCTGCCGCCCCGGCCGCACCCTCCTACACCGACTGGTCCGGGCCGTATCTCGGGATCGAGGGCAGCGCCGGTGCCTCGTTCGGCAATTACCGGTTCGGGCCGAGCACCGTCGGCGGCCAGGCGATCCCGGCCTTCCAGAGCGGCGATTCGACGAGGCGCTCGGATGCCGGCCGCACCGCCACAACGGCGGTCGGCGGGCTGTTCGGCGGCTACAACTGGCAGACCGGCCCGTATCTCTACGGGCTGGAGGCCGACCTCTACGGCGCCAACCTCAAGCGGCCGGTGCCCTCGACGGCCACCGGCTTCGGCTACGAGGATGTCGATCCGCCCTTCAGCGTGATCCGCGGCAAGACCGACCTCTACGGTGCCCTGCGGGGCCGCCTCGGCTACTCGTTCGAGAGCACCCTCGTCTACGCCACCTTCGGGCTTGCCGGCGCCAATGCCCGGGTGCTCGCGACCTATCCCGAACTCGCCACGGGCGCGGTGGCGACCGCCAGGAAGGATCTGTCGTTCCTCGGCTTCACCCTCGGGGCCGGCGTGCAATACGCCATCACCCCGAACCTCGCGCTCGGCCTCGACTACCGCTACATCGACCTCGGCCGCTCCGGCCGGTTCGATCTCGGCGCCGTGCCGGGCCTCGGCCCGGTCTCGACGCAGGCCGCCTTCTCGTCGCACCAGATGATGGCGCGGCTGTCCTGGTACCCCTACGGCCTGACCCTGCCGGCGGAGGTGGCGGAGGACGCGCCGGCGAGCCGCGACACCGGCCGCTACTCCTTCCACGGCCAGACCACCTTCGTGAACCAGGGCGTGCCCGGCTTCCGCGCGCCCTATCGCGGCGAGAACAGCCTGGTGCCGCACCAGGCCCAGGCCACCACCACCGCGACGCTGTTCCTCGGCGTGAAGCTGACCGACAGCACCGAGCTCTACTACAACCCGGAATTCTCTCAGGGATTCGGCCTGTCGCGCACGCTCGGCGTCGCCGGCTTCGTCAACGGCGAGGCGCAGAAGGCCGGCGCCCCGTTCCCGAAGCTGCGCTCCAACCGCTACTTCGTGCGCCAGACCTTCGGCCTCGGCGGCGCCACCGAGGACGTGCCCGACGGCGTCAACCAGGTGGCGATGACCCGCGACGTCGAGCGGATCACGGTGGTGGCCGGCAAGTTCGCGCTCGGCGACTTCTTCGACGGCAACGTCTACGCCCACGACCCGCGGGTCGACTTCATGAACTGGTCGATCTGGGGCTCCTCGGCCTGGGACTTCCCGGCCAACCTTCCCGGATTCACGCAAGGCGTGATGGCGGAATACAACCGGGCGGACTTCGCTCTCCGGGCCGCCTACACCCAGGTGCCGAAGCAGCCCTCGAACGACGTGCTCGACCCGCGGGTCTTCGAGCGCGCCGGCACCAACATCGAGTTCGAGGAGCGCCACGTCCTCCCGGGCCTCGAGCAGCCGGGCAAGCTGCGCATCGGCCTGTTCAGCAACGTCGGCAACACCGCCAATTACCGCCAGGTCGTCGCGCTGACTCAGGGCGGGATCTACGACGACATCAACGACGCGGCCTCCGCGACGCGCCGGCCCCGGCGCAAGACCGGCGCCTACATCAACCTGGAACAGGCGCTGACGCCGGATCTCGGCCTGTTCGCCCGGGCCAGCGTCTCGGACGGCCGCAACGAGAGCCTGTCCTTCACCGACATCGACCGCTCGCTCTCGGGCGGGCTCTCGCTCAAGGGCACCGCCTGGGAGCGGCCGGCCGACACGGTCGGCATCGGCGCGGCGATCAACGGCCTGTCGCCGTCGCACCGCGCCTTCTTCGCCAATGGCGGCCTCGGGCTGCTGATCGGCGACGGGCGGCTCAACTACGCCCCCGAGCGCGCCCTCGAGACCTACTACGCCCTCAGCCTGACCAAGGCGGTGACGCTGTCGCTCAACTACCAGCTGGTGGTGAACCCGGCCTATAACCGCGACCGCGGACCGGCGAACTTCTTCGGCACCCGCCTGCACGCCGATTTCTGAGGCGGCGGCCTCACGTGCGCGCCACCGCCACCCCGCCGTCGTCGAGGAGGATGAAGCGGATGCCGGCGTGGCGCAGGGCCCCGATCGCCTGGTGGCGCGAGCGGTGGGTGGCCGAGCCCTCTCCCTCCTCCAGGCGCCGCACCGTCGAGAGCGACAGGCCGCTCGCCTGCGCCAGATCCGTCATCGACCAGTCGAGCAGCGCCCGGGCGGCGCGGAGGTGGTGGCCGTCGACCGCCTGCTCCAGCCCCTGGCGCAGGTCCGCCATCGGGAAGGCGCCGAGGGCCGCCGGATAGACCAGGCTGCTGCGCTCCACCAACCGATCACATTCGTCTCGGACCGGGACCGACACGATCCGGTAGCGCTCGGGCTCCCGGTTGCGATGGCGGACCAGAGGCATGCCCTGAAAGACCTGGAAGAGGCCACGCTGCGCGGCGCTGTCGCGGAAGGCCGAGCGCTCGTCCGGCACGACGTCGGCGAAGGGGTCGGCATTGACCTCCGCGAGAGGGCGCCCGGTGAGCTGCGCCGCTTCGGGCGGGAAATCGAAGCTCTGGTCGAGGCCGACGCGCACGAACAACATCCGTCTCTGCGCGAACCATGCGCTGCGCCGGCGCAGGTCGGCCTGGCGCAAGCGCAGCAAGGCGCTCGGGTCGGTCACGTCGAGGGCGATGCCGGCCGCTGCCCGCGGGCGGCCATCCGGGGTCAGGTGCAGCTCGGTGCGCAGGGCCAGAACCCGCAGGGTCCCGTCCGGCCGCATCACCCGGGCCCGCTGCTCGGGCAGGGCGTAGCCCTGAGCCAGGTCGGCGGCGCTCGCCAGGGTGAGCCGGTCGTCGGGATGGACGAGGCTGGCGAGCAGGTCGTAGCTCGGCCGCGTGCGCGCCGGGTCGAGCCCGAGCAGGCGGTACAGGCCTGGCGACCAGGTCTGCAGGTCGGAGGCGAAGACCCAGCCCCAGGTCCCGGTGAGCCCGACCTCCTCGATCAGCCGCAGGAAATCGGCGGGTGCGAAGCTCAGGTCGGCCGCACGCATAAGATCACGAACCCCTCTTCCTGCGCGCCGCACCGCGACGGCCGGGGGAGTACAGGCTCACCGCTCCGCGGCGCAAGAACTTACCGTAAAACTCAACGGCAGGGGCCGACGGTCCGCGTCGGCGGAAAGCGTCGACAGGCCACGCCCTCGAAGGCTCGCGAGACCCGACACAAGTCGCCGCGAACGATGTAGCGTCGCGCCCGAACGGACAAGAGCCGCGACATCCCCGAGGGGACCCGCGGCCGGATGGATGGAGACGCCCGATGACCGAGACCGACAGCCTCCGGCACCCCGAGATCCGCGAGGAGGTCGCCAAGCTGTGCGCCCGCTTCCCCAACGAGTACTGGCGCCGGCTCGACGCCGACCGCGCCTATCCGACGGCGTTCGTCAACGCGCTCACCGAATCCGGCTACCTCTCGGTGCTGATCCCGGAGGAATATGGCGGCTCCGGCCTGCCGCTCTCGGCGGCGGCGGCGATCCTCGAGGAGGTGCAGCGCTCGGGCTGCAACGGCGCCGCCTGCCACGCCCAGATGTACACGATGGGCACCGTGCTGCGCCACGGCACCCAGGCCCAGAAGGAGCGCTACCTGCCGGAGATCGCGGCCGGGCGCCTGCGGCTCCAGGCCTTCGGCGTCACCGAGCCGACGAGCGGCACCGACACCACGGCGCTCCGCACCACCGCGCGCCGCGAGGGCGACCGGTTCATCGTCAACGGCCAGAAGATCTGGACCAGCCGGGCCGAGCATTCCGACCTGATGCTGCTGCTCGCCCGCACCACGCCCCGCGACCAGGTGGCGAAGAAGACCGACGGGCTCTCGACCTTCATCGTCGACATGCGCGAGGTGCTCGGCCGCGGCCTGACCATCCGGCCGATCCGCACGATGATGAACCACAATTCCTGTGAGGTCTTCTTCGACAACATGGAGGTACCGGCCGAGAACCTGGTCGGCGAGGAGGGCAAGGGGTTCCGCTACATCCTGTCGGGCATGAACGCCGAGCGGCTCCTGATCGCCGCCGAGTGCGTCGGCGACGCCAAGTGGTTCATCGCCAAGGCGTCCGGATATGCCAGTGAGCGCCAGGTGTTCGGCCGGCCGATCGGCCAGAACCAGGGCATCCAGTTCCCGATCGCCAAGGCCTACGCCAACATGCGCGCCGCCGAGCTGATGGTGCAGGAGGGCTTGCGCCTCTACGAGTCCGGCGCCAATCCCGGCGCGGAGGCCAACATGGCCAAGATGCTCGCCGCCGACGCCTCGTTCGAGGCGGCCAATGCCTGCATCCAGACCTTCGGCGGCTTCGGGTTCGCGGAGGAGTACGACGTCGAGCGCAAGTTCCGCGAGACCCGGCTCTACCAGGTGGCGCCGATCTCGACCAACCTGATCCTGTCCTACATCGCCGAGCACGTGCTCGGCATGCCGCGCTCCTACTGAGGAGTGTCGCCGCCCCTGGCGCCGGGTCCGCGATCCGGCCATAGGGGCGGTCATGACGACCGATCTCGCCCCGCTGCTGTTCCTGCCCGGGCTGCTCAACGATGCGGTCCTGTGGCGCGCCGCCATCGACGCGCTCGCCGACCGGACCGCCGCCGCGGTGGCGGACCTGACCCTCGACGACAGCGTCGCCGCGATGGCGCGCCGGGCGCTCGTCGTCGCACCGCCGCGCTTCGGGCTCGTCGCCCTGTCGATGGGGGGCTACGTCGCCTTCGAGATCCTGCGCCAGGCCCCCGAGCGGGTGACCCGGCTTGCCCTGTTCGACACCGCCGCCGCGCCGGAGGACCCGGGCCGGGCTGCGACGCGCCGCCAGGGCATGGACCAGCTCAAGGTCGGCCGCTTCGCCGGCGTCACCACCCGTCTGCTGCCGAAGCTCGTCCACGCCTCGCACGTGGACGGGCCGGTGGGCGAGGCGGTGAAGGCGATGGCCGAACGGGTCGGCGACGCCGCCTTCCTGCGCCAGCAGCGGGCGATCCTCGACCGGGCCGACAGCCGGCCGACGCTGTCCGCGATCCGGGTGCCGACCCTGGTGGCGGTGGGCGCGGACGACCAGCTGACGCCGCCGGCTCTCGCCCGCGAGATCCACGACGGCATCGCTGGTTCGCGCTTCGAGGTTCTGCCGGAATGCGGCCACCTGCCGCCGCTGGAGCGGCCGGACGCGACCGCCGCGCTGCTGCGGGACTGGCTGACGCTGTGAGGCGTCAGGTCAGCATCGGCGCGAGATCGGGATCGCCCTTCGCCATGGCGCGGCGATAGGCCGGGCGCTCGCCGATGCGCCGCAGGTAGGCGCGGATGTTGGGAGTGGGCGCGAGGTCGATGGGCTGGAACAGCCGCATCGTGGTGAGCGAGAACACGCTCATGATGTCGGCCGCCGTGAAGTCATCGCCCGCGAGGTACGGTACCTCGCCGAGCCGCGCCTCGATGAGCGCCATCACCCGGTCGAGGCGCCCCTGCACCGCGACCTGGACCGGATGGTCGGGGGAGAGCCCGACGCGGTTCACGATCATCAGCCGGCCGACGACCGGCTGGAGGTTCCCGTTGGCGAAGTGGAACCAGTACAGGAAGGCGGCATAAGCGGGATGCTCGGGCCCGGGCCGCAGGCGGCCGCCGCCGTGCCGGGCGATGACGTACTCGACGATCGCGGCGGATTCGGCCAGCACGAGGCCGTCATCCTCGATGACCGGCGCGGCGCCGAGCGGGTGCAGCGCCCGCAACTCCGGCGGCGCCAGGATCGTCTCTGGGTCGCGCCGGTAGCGGACGAGGTCGTAGGGGATCCCGAGTTCCTCGCACAGCCAGAGGATGCGCTCGGATTGCGAATGGCCGAGGTGGTGGATCGTCAGCATGGGGCCTCCCTCGTCCTCGCGCTTGCCGCCGGTCTCCGCGCGACCGGCCTTGCAGGGGGTCGCTCAGCGGTTCCCCACTGCCGGCCCACCCGCCGTGCCGCCGGTCCCCGGCGGGCCCGCGGTCGGGCTGCCGCCGATCCACACGCCCGGCGTGGTGCCGGGCACGGAATTGCTGCTCGGATTGCCCGGGAGATTGGTCGTCGGGCGCGAGGCGGGCGGCTTCGTCCCGGTGCCGGGACCCGGCGCGCCGACGGCGTCGCTCGGCGGCGGTACCCGGGCGGTCTGAGCCTGGGCAGTCCCGAGGAGGCCGAGGGTGAAAGTAAGGGCGACCGCGATCCTGATCATCATGATGTCCGTGCGGATGAGAGCACGCATCAACTGCGGGACAGAGCCGAAGTTCACGGCTCAGATCGCGCCCTCCGCCACGTCCCGCATCAGTCCCGGCACCTCGCCGGGCAGCTCACGGGCGAGGAACCCGATCGGCCCGCAGCTCTCGCCCAGCCGCCGCCCCGCCTCGCCGTGCAGGAACACGCCCCAGGCCGCGGCCTCGGCGGGCGTCGTGCCGCGGGCGAGCAGTCCGACGATGATCCCGGCCAGCACGTCGCCCGATCCCGAGGTGGCGAGGCCGGCGCCGCCGCCCGCGTAGTGCCAAGTCTCGCCCGCCGGATCGACGATCCAGGTCTCGGCGCCCTTCATCACCACGACGGCGCCGAGTTGGTCGGCGGCCTGCCGCGCCGCACCGAGGGGATCGGCCTCGACGGCGTCGCGCTCGCAGCCGAGGCAGCGCGCCATCTCGCCGGCATGCGGCGTGAGCACCACCCGGCCCGCCCGCGCCCGGACGAGGTCGCCGTTCTCGCACAACCCGTCGATGCTCGCCGCGTCGAGCAGGAAGGGCGCCTCGGCCGGGCCGGCGAGCAGCGCCGCGGTGAGCGCCTTGGTCGGCTCGCCCGACGCCATGCCGGCGCCGATCAGCACCGCGGCGGCGCGCTCGGTGCGCGGCAGCAGCACCGCGGCGGCTCGGCCGTGGTCGACATGACCATCGTCGCCCTCCGGCAGCCGCACCACCAGGGCCTCCGGCACCGCGAGCGCGGCGTGCGGCGCCGTACCGGCGGCGATCGACATCTGCAATTTGCCGGCGCCGGCCCGCAAGGCCGCGGTGCCGGCCAGGATCGCGGCGCCCGGCACCTCGACCGAGCCGGCGATGACGAGGGCGCTGCCCCGCGCCTCCTTGCTGCCGCCGGCCGGATCCGGCAGCGGCCGGCCGCGCAGGGCCCCGGCATCGATCTCGATCGTCATCGCGCAGCTCCCGTGGCGTCGGGCTCGGCCGTCACCGGGGCGCCGGCCTGCGTCAGCGGCGCCACGAAATTGTAGCGTTGCAGCACCAGCTTGCCGCTGCTGCCCCGATGGGGATCGAAGGCGTATTCGGTGACCGAGCAATTGGCGACGTCGCCCTCCCGGTCGATGGACAGGATCTCGTCCTCGGTCATGCCCTCGAGGAGGTAGCGCAGGCAGAGCACCACGACCTGATGCCCGACCACCAGCACCCGCCGGCCGCCGTAATGCAGCGAGATGGTGTCGAGGGCGCTGCGCAGGCGCAGGATCACGTCGCACCAGCTCTCGCCGCCCGGCGGCCGGTGGTAGAACTTGCCGAGCAGCCGCCGCAGCTCGGCCTGCTCGGGATGGAGCTGGACGATGCCCTCGCGGGTCAGGCGGTCGAGGATGCCGAACTCCTTCTCGCGCAGGCGCTCGTCGGTGACGTCGTCGAGCAGCGGGTCGGCGACGCCGCCGGCCTCGCGGATCAGCCGCGCGGTGGATTCGGCCCGGAGGTAGGGCGAGGTCAGCACCACGTCGGGCCGCTCGGAGGCCGGCATCTCCGAGAACCAGCGCCCGACCGCCCTGGCCTGGCGCTCGCCGAGCGGGCTCAGGGGCACGTCGACGTCGCGCTCGTTGATGTCGATATGGGTGTGCCCCGCCGCCTGGGCGGCGTCTCGTGCCACGTTGCCGGCGCTCTCGCCGTGCCGCACGATCCAGATCCGGTCCGGCCAGCGCTGCTGCATCGTTCGCCCCTCACGTCGATCGAGGAGCTAGCGGAGGCCGCGCGCTCAGCAAGCGCCGCGGTCGTGCGGCGTTTCGGTGCCGTGTCATCGGCGCGGGCCTTGCCCGGCGACGCGATGCCCCTCCGGGGAGGGACACCTCCGGGAGCCGCATGCAAACATCGCCCGGCGCGATCGGGCCCGGAGCCGGGTCAGGATGCGAGGTCGGTCCCCTCCCCGACGGCGAGACTCGTCTCGTCGCACAGGCAGATCTCGGCGTAAGGCGGTTCGGCGCCGGTGCCGGCCCCGGCCTCGGACGGATCGCCCGACCAGTGCGCGGCCCGGTCGCCGAACAGGCTGGTGCCGTCGATCAGGTCGGCCGCGAGCGCCGGCGCGGTCGTCCCGTCCGAGGCCTCGTCCACCGGATCGGCCCCGTCGCCGGCCTCCTGCCCGGCCGGCGGGCCGAGGATCAGCGCCTGGTCGGCGGCCCCGTCCGGGCCGTCATAGGGGACGATCTCGCCGGAGGTCGGGCCGGCGGGCTGCGTCTCGAGCGGTCGCTCCGGAACCGTCCTGCCCCCCGTCTCGGAGGCGGACGACCCGTCATGCATGGTCGGCCGGAACATGCTGACGGGGGCGGATACGGGGGGCGTCGTGTCGCCGGCGGCCGAAGCGCCGCCGGACGCGCCGGTCTCGGATGGCCCGGATCCGCCTTCCGGCGTACCGCCAAGGGGGGTATCTTCGGACAAAGTATCCTCCAAATCGATGTTGACTGATTTCTTTTTTAGAAACTTACAGCGATTTAAACTTAAATCATTAACATATTTAAGTTGCGCGATGACGGGCGATTGACTTTCCTTTAAAGTATAAACCATAAAATGATTTGCAGCGACGTGACGAACGGACTACGGCGCAAAACCAGGCCGGGGCGGCACCGTGCCGACGCTGTCGAGGACCGCCCGGTCCGGTGGTGTCGCGGCGGCGAGGCGGCCCGTCCATCGTTCGTCTGACTCGCCCGGTCGGCGGGATACTCTTCCGGCTTCCCGACGATCGGCGCGCACATCGAGGACGCGGCCGCTCCTCATCACGACATGGGCTCGATGTGGCCGTCGAAGACGGCATCGGCCGACACGAGCGGAACCCGGCGATGCTGCGCCGTTGCGGCGAGGAGACGATCGAACGGATCGCGGTCAGCCCAGGCCATCGTACCGGCCGTGATGCAGATCTCGGGGTCGAGCCTGGCGATCACCCCACCCTGCTCGTCGAGAAGCACAGGCCGTCGCAGGACATAGGGGTCCATCTCGGGCCATGTCCCGATACGGACCGTCTGCGCGATCTCGAAGAAGCCGACAGGACTGACGAGGATTGATCCGCCGACGCGATCTCGGCGACAGCCCTGCCGGACGAGCGCTCGCGACTGGTCAGGCTCCAGGCCCAGGCATGCGTGTCCAGCAGAACCGGCCTCACTGGCATCTTCCCAAAGATCGAGTTCATCGTCCGGCAGAGGCTCGAAGAAGTCGGGGCCGCTCCCCACCCGTCCCTCGAGCAGGCCGATCCTGAACGGCCGCCGGGCGATCGGAACGAGGCGTACGACCGGCTTGCTGCCTCTGGCGATCACGATCTCCCCCCCCGTTGAGGGCAGCCTCGATCAGCGTCGAGAGATGGGTGTTCGCCGCGTGGATGGTCACTTTGTTTCATGCCGGCTCCCCTGGCCAGCACCATGCCCTCATCGACCATCGATCCTAGCCAAGTTCGCGGCTGAAGGGCTGGAAGCGTTTCACCACGCGCCGTCTGGCCAAGCTCTTGCAAGCCAAGCTCTTGCAAGCCGGACGATCGGCGGGCAGGCCGGTTCCGGATGGGCCGGAAATCTGTGAGAACGAGCGGCAACCGGCGACGACCGGGCGAGGGGCAGGACAACAGCGCATGCAGGACGAGCGGCGGCCGGTCGCCGAAAATCCCCGCCCGGATCCCCGCCTGGCGCCGGTCCGGCACGGATTGACCGTCAACGGCCGGAGCGTGACGGTGGAGGCGGCGCCCGGCACCCGTCTGCTCTACGTGCTGCGCAACGACCTCGCGCTGAACGGCCCGAAATACGGCTGCGGCCTCGGCCAGTGCGGCAGCTGCACGGTACTGGTCGACGGGCGGGCGCTGCGCTCCTGCGCGATCCCGGTGCGCGCCGCGGTCGGGCGGCGGATCACGACGCTGGAGGGTCTGGCCGAGGGCGGGCGGCTGCATCCGGTGCAGGAGGCCTTCATCGCCGAGAACGCGGCGCAATGCGGTTACTGCCTCAACGGGATGATCATGACGAGCGTGGCCCTGCTCGCCGCCCATCCCGATCCGAGCGAGGCGGAGATCCGCTCCGGCCTCCAGGGCAATCTGTGCCGCTGCGGCACCCATGTCGAGATCCTGCGGGCGGTGCGCGCCGCCGCGTCGCGGCTGCGCGAGGCACGGACCGGCTCCGACGGAGACGACGCATGACCGTTCACCCCGCCGAACGCCGCCGGCACTGGCAGGAGGCGCACGACCTGCTGCTCGTCTACCGCGAGACGAAGGGCCGGCCGCCCCGCCTCGGCGACGCGCCGGGCGCCGCCCTGGCCGCGGGGCCGCAGCGCGCGCTCTACCTGGCGGTGGACAGCGACGGCCGGGTCACCGCCTTCAACGGCCACGTCGATCTCGGCACCGGCATCCGCACGGCGCTCGCCCAGATCGTCGCCGAGGAGCTCGACGTGCCGTTCGATCGCGTCGCGATGGAACTCGGCAGCACGGCGACCACCCCCGACCAGGGCGGCACCATCGCCAGCGAGACGATCCAGATCGCCGCAGAGCCCCTGCGTCAGGCCGCTGCCACCGCCCGCCGCCACCTGGTCGAGGCCGCCTCGCGCCGGCTCAACCGCGGCCTGGCGGAGCTCGTCGTCGAGGCCGGCACGGTGCGGGTCGCGGCCGAGCCGGATCTCGGCGTCGCTTACGGCGATCTCGTCAGGGGCCCGCGCGTCGAGCTGGATCTGGATCCCGACGCACCCCTGAAGGCGAGTGCGGATTACGCGATCGTCGGCCGGCCGGTGCCGCGGGTCGACATTCCGCTCAAGGCCACCGGTGCCTGGACCTACGTCCACGACGTGCGGGTGCCCGGCATGGTGCATGGCCGCGTGGTGCGGCCGCCCGCCCCGGGGGTCGATTCCGTCCTTGGTGGCCTGCTGCTCCGGGTGGACGAGGCCTCGGTCGCCCACATCCCCGGTCTCGTCGCGGTGGTGGTCGAGGGCGACTTCGTCGGCGTCGTCGCCGAGCGCGAGGAGAACGCCGCGGAGGCCGCCCGCTGCCTCGCGGCGACCTGGCGCTCCTTCGACGGGCTGCCCGACCTCAACCGGCCGGAGGCGGCGCTCCGCGGCAATCCCGCCAAGGCCCGCCGGCTCCTCGACGAGGGCGACGTCGAGCGGGCACTCGCCCACGCGACGGCGCGGCTCGACCGGACCTATGTCTGGCCCTACCAGATGCACGGCTCGATCGGCCCGTCCTGCGCCGTCGCGGCGTTCGAGGACGGCAACCTCGTGGTGTGGTCGGGCACCCAGAACCCGCACGTCCTGCAGAGCGACCTCGCGCTTTTGCTCGACCTTCCGGAAGCGCGGATCGCGATCGAGCGCCACGAGGCGGCGGGCTGCTACGGCCGCAACTGCGCCGACGACGTCGCGGCCGACGCGGCGCTGCTCGCCCGGGCGGTGGGGCGGCCGGTGCGGGTCCAGCTCACCCGCGAGCAGGAGCATGCCTGGGAGCCGAAGGGGGCGGCGCAGGTGATGGACGTGCGCGGCGGCCTCGACGCGGAGGGCGGCCCGGCGGCCTACGATTTCGAGACCCGCTACCCCTCGAACGGCGCCCCGACCCTGGCGCTGATCCTCACCGGCAAGGTCGCGGCCGCGCCGGCCGTCTACCCGATGGGCGACCGCACGGCGGTGCCTCCCTACGCCTTCGGCAACGCCCGGGTGACGGTGCACGACATGCCGCCGATCGCCCGCGCCTCCTGGCTGCGCGGCGTCTCGGCCCTGCCCAACACCTTCGCGCACGAATCCTATATCGACGAGCTCGCCATCGCGGCCGGCATCGACCCGATCGAATACCGCCTGCGCTACTTGGATGATCCCCGCGCCGCCGACCTCGTGCGCGCGGTCGCCGAGCGGGCGGCCTGGGTGCCGCACACCAAGCCCGGCACGCATGGCGGCGCCAGGGACATCCTGTACGGCCGGGGCTTCGCCTACGCGGTCTACGTCCATGGGCCGTTTCCCGGCAAGGCCGCCGCCTGGGCCGCCTGGGTGGCCGATGTCGCGGTCAACCGCGTCACCGGCGAGGTCGCGGTGACCCGGGTGGTGGTGGGCCAGGATTCCGGCCTGATGATCAACCCGGACGGGGTCCGCCACCAGATCCACGGCAACGTCATCCAGTCGACGAGCCGGGTGCTCAAGGAATCGGTCGGCTTCGACGCCACCGGGGTGACGAGCCGGGAATGGGGCAGCTACCCGATCCTCGCCTTCCCGCAGGTGCCCGAAATCGACGTGCTGATGCTGCCGCGCCAGGACCAGCCGCCGCTGGGCGCCGGCGAATCGGCCTCGGTGCCGAGCGCCGCGGCGATCACCAACGCGCTGTTCGATGCCACCGGCATCCGCTTCCGCGAGTTGCCGCTCACCGCCGAGGCGGTGCGCGCCGCCCTCAACCCGCCCCGGATCGCCGGGCCCGACGCCCCGCCGCGCCGCCGCCGCGGGTTCCTCGCAGGGCTGTTGGGCGCCGGAGCCGGCGCGCTGGCGCTCGCGACCACGCTGATGCCCTGGCGCCCGGCCTATCCATCGATCGAGCGGCCGGACCCGGCGGCCTATTCCGCCGCCACCATCGTCCAGGGGCGCCTCGTCGCGGCGGCCGGCGCCTGCCTCGTCTGCCATGCCGGGCCGGACCGCGCCTCCTTCGCCGGCGGGCGCGGGATCGAGACGCCGTTCGGCACCATCTACGCCTCGAACATCACGCCGGATCCGGTCGCCGGCATCGGCGCGTGGTCCTACCCGGCCTTCGCCCGGGCGATGCGGGAGGGCGTGTCGCGGGACGGGCATCACCTCTACCCGGCCCATCCCTATCCGAGCTTCTCAGGCATCGCCGAGCGCGACCTGCAGGCGCTCTACGCCTACCTGATGGCGCAAGGCCCGGTGGCGGCGCCGGCGCCCGCGACGGCGCTCCGCTTCCCGTTCAACGTCCGGCCGCTGATGGCGGACTGGAACGCCCTGTTCCACCGCCCGGCCGCGATCGTGGATCCGGCCCGGAGCCCGGACTGGAACCGCGGCGCCTACCTGGTCGAGGCCCTCGGCCATTGCGGCGCCTGCCACAGCCCGCGCAACGCGCTCGGGGCCGAGCGGCGCGGCGCGGCCCGCCTCGCCGGCGGCTTCGCCGACGGCTGGGAGGCCCCGGCCCTGACCGGCCTGTCCCGCGCGCCCCTGCCCTGGACCGAGGACGATCTCTTCGCCTATCTGCGCTCCGGCCGGTCGGCCCGCCACGGCAGCGCCGCCGGCCCGATGGCCGACGTGGTCGCCTCACTGGGCCCGCTGCCGGATACCGATATCCGCGCCATGGCGGTCTACCTCGCGAGCCTCGCCGGACCGGTGCCGGCACCCCGGCCCGAGAGCGCCGCCGCGGTCGCGCCACCGGGGGCGTCGTCGCTGTTCCAGGGCGCCTGCGCCGCCTGCCACGAAGGCGGGGCCGGCGGCGACCTGGTGCCGCTCGGCCGCGTGACCTCGCTCCACAGCGCCCATCCGGACAACCTGATCCAGGCCGTCCTCAACGGCGTTCCGGCCGCGGCCGAGCGCTTCACCAACCCCGACCCGTCGGCGCCGCCCGCCGCGATGCCGGCCTTCCGGGACACGCTCACCGACGGCCAGGTGGCGGAGGTGGTGGCCTATGCCCGCGCCCGCTACGCGCCCGGCGCGCCGGCCTGGGACGGGCTGGAGGCGGCGGTGGCGCGGGTGCGGGCACTGAAGCCGCATGCGGGGTTGTGAGGCGGGGCGCCGGTTCGCTCGCGTGCCGGCTCCTTTCCTGTCGCGATGCCCGGCATGACCGAGGCGCACGACGTGGCGCGGACATCGATATCCCTCGGCGGCGTCCTCGGGTTCGACGACGCCGAGAACCCGGGCTTCCCGACCGCTGACGGCACAGAACGCGGCGGCCGGTGTTGCGCTCCATCCTGGACCGTCGGCGGTCATCGATCCCGGGCCCCGCCGGGCGAGCTCGGGATGACGCCGGGAGATCTGGACACAGCGGGGATTTTTGTAAGTATAAGACGCAGGGATACGCTCGGCCGCACAGCCATCCTTCCAGATTAGAATTATACAAAACAAAGGCGCGCCGTTTGAACGCGACTTCATCCTCGCCTAAGAGGGCGGCCATCAGAGGAATGACGGGCGGCGCGACGGCGCCCTGACGCACGCGCAACGAGGAGCACCCCATGGCCGATGGATCCACCTTCGCACAGGCCTTCACCATCCTGTTCCGCGAAGGGCTCGAGGCGCTGCTGGTGGTGGCGGCGCTCGCGGCGTTCCTGCGCCGGGCCGGCGCGGCGGAGCGCATCCGCCCGCTCTATGCCGGGGCCGGTCTCGCGGTGCTGGCGAGCTTCGCCATGGCCTGGGTGTTCGAGGCCTTCTTCGACGGCAACCACAACGACCTGATCGAGGCCGGCGTGATGCTGGTCGCCGCCGGCCTGATGTTCACGATGAGCGGCTGGCTGTTCATGCGCCAGGACCCCGCGGCCTGGAAAGCCGAGATCAACCGCATGGCCGAGCGGGCGATGAGCGCCGGCACGGTGCTGTCCCTCGCCGGCATCGCCTTCCTGGCGGTGTTCCGCGAGGGCGCCGAGACGGTGCTGTTCCTGCACGCCCTGGCCCGCACCGTCGGCGGCTTCGACGCCTCGCTGCTCGGCGGCCTCGTCACGGCGGCCATCGCCCTCGCGGTGGTGTTCGTGGCGATGCAGTGGCTGGCCCTGCGCCTGCCGCTGCGCCCGGTCTTCCTGCTCACCTCCGCGTTCCTGTTCGTGATGGGCCTGCGCCTCGTCGGGGCGGCGATCCAGGAGTTCCAGGAGCAGGTGATCGTGCCGGTGCACAATGACGGT
This sequence comes from Methylobacterium terricola, assembly GCF_006151805.1. Taxonomy (GTDB): domain Bacteria; phylum Pseudomonadota; class Alphaproteobacteria; order Rhizobiales; family Beijerinckiaceae; genus Methylobacterium; species Methylobacterium terricola. Next base: position 358,451 of record NZ_VDDA01000004.1, read on the forward strand.
GTGCCGGAATTCGTGACCGATCTCGGCTTCAACGGCAGCTGGGAAGCGCTCGGCGTGCAGGCCGCGATCGTGCTCTGCGCCATCGTCTGGGTCGTGACGCAGCGCGCCCGCCCGGTCGCCCCGGTGGCTCGCCCGCAAGTGTCCGCCTGAGGCAAGTGTCCGCCCGAGACCCTGCGCCCGGGGCGGTACCGCTCCGGGCGCGCTCTGCGCTAAGGACGAGGGGCGGCTTTGCCGGGAGGTCCTCCTTGTCCGACACCACCACGCTCTACTACTCCCCGGGCGCCTGCTCGCTGGCGCCCCACATCGCGCTGGAGGAGACCGGCGCACCGTTCGAGGCGGTGAAGATCGACTTTTCCACCGCCGAGCAGCGCGGCGGCCGTTACCTCGCCGTCAACCAGAAGGGCCGGGTGCCGGCTCTTGCGGAAGGCGAGTGGGTGCTGACCGAGAACCCGGCGATCCTGCGCTACATCGCGCGGTCGCATCCGCAGGCCGGCCTGTGGCCCGAGGACCCGCGCGAGGAAGCACGCTGCGCCGAGTGGCTGGCCTGGCTCTCCTCCACCATCCACCCCGCCTACGCCCATATCCGCCGGGCCGAGCGCTACGCCACCGACGAAGCGGCGATCGAGGACGTGAAGGCCAAGGGCCACGAGACCTGCGCCGACCTGTGGACCATGATCGAGGTCGGCCTGTCCCGCGGCGGCTGGGCGGCCGGCGAGCATTACAGCGTCGCCGATCCCTACCTGCTGGTGTTCTGGCACTGGGGCCGCGGCCAGGTGCTCGGCTACGACATGGCCCGCCAGTTCCCGTACTGGACCGACCATGCCCGCCGCATGGCCGAGCGCCCGGCCGTCCAGCGCGCCTTCGCCCGGGAGGGGCTGCCGCTGCCGGCGTGAGTCATGCGATCGCAGTGTGATTCGTTCGCATGAAAGGCAGAGCGCGTCTCCCCTCTCCCGTGTGGGAGAGGGGTTGGGGGTGAGGGTGGCACGCTTCGGTGCGAAGCGGTGAGCGTCGTGCCGGCAGCGGGGCGGTTCCGAATGATCAGGAGGCGCGCCACCCTGCGCGATCGCCCCTCCCCCTCTCCCACACCCGGCGGCGATACCAGGCACGCCCGGGATCGCCTGGAACGGGGAACCCGCGCTTTGGTTTCATGCGAACAGACCGGGCGAAATCCTGTCAGCCCCGGAACGCGCCATCGCCGGCGAGATACTCCCGCTCGGCCTCCGTTTCAGGGCGGCCGAGCACCGCGTTGCGGTGCGGGAAGCGTCCGAAGCGGTGGATCAGCTCGTGGTGCTCATGGGCCGCCTTCAGGTTCACCGGAATGCCGAGGGCGGTGAACAAGGCGACACTGCGCTCCTGGTGGCCGAGATCCTCGGCATGCATCAGCGGCATGTACAGGAAGGCGCGCAAGGTCGGCTCGATCGCCCGGTCGTGGCCGCGCGCGATCGCCCGCTCGGCGGCGGCGAGCGCCGCCGCGTCGGTGGCCCAGGCCCGGGGCGTGCCGCGAAAGAGGTTGCGGGGGAACTGGTCGAGCAGCAGCACCAAAGCGAGGGCGCCCTCGGGTGTCTCCTCCCAAACGGCGAGCTCGCCCCGCGCCGCCGCCTCGTGCAGCGGCAGATACGTTCGGCAGGCGATATCGAAGGCCGGATCGGCCTTGAACCAGCGGTCGAATCCGGCCTCGCGCCAGAACTCGACCAGTTCGGCGGGGGTTGCCCGTAGCGTCATGCCGGTTGCCTCGTGAGCGCCTGAATCGGTCCAGACGCGCACGAAACCTGGCAGGCCAGTGCGCGTCTGCGCGCACGGAACCTAGCTGTCATGTGCGCGTCCGCGCGCATACCCTATTCCCTGACGCGAATCACGCCGCTACAAGCCGCCCGTCGCACGGCCGCTCCAGCGCCCGGAGCGTTCGAAATTCTCGCCATCTGCACAAGGGGGAGCCGCCATGCGGGTCTATTACGATCGTGATGCCGACATCAATCTGATCAAGGGCAAGAAGGTCGTCATCGTCGGCTACGGCAGCCAGGGTCACGCCCACGCGCTGAACCTGCGCGACTCGGGCGTGAAGGACGTGGTGATCGCGCTCCGCAAGGGCTCGGCCAGCGCCAAGAAGGCCGAGGCCGAGGGCTTCACGGTCATGGAGGTCGCCGACGCCGCCAAGCAGGCCGACGTCGTCATGATGCTGACCCCGGACGAGCTGCAGGGCGAGATCTACCGCGACTCGCTCCAGGCCAACATGAAGCAGGGCGCCGCCCTCCTGTTCGCCCACGGCCTCAACGTCCACTTCAACCTGATCGAGCCGCGCGCCGACCTCGACGTGCTGATGGTCGCCCCGAAGGGCCCGGGCCACACCGTGCGCTCGGAGTACCTGCGCGGCGGCGGCGTGCCGACCCTGATCGCCATCGCCCAGGACGCCTCGGGCAACGCCCACGATCTCGGCCTGTCCTACGCCTCGGCCAATGGCGGCGGCCGCGCCGGCATCATCGAGACCACCTTCAAGGAAGAGTGCGAGACCGACCTGTTCGGTGAGCAGGTCGTGCTCTGCGGCGGCCTCGTCGAGCTGATCAAGGCCGGCTTCGAGACCCTGGTCGAGGGCGGCTACGCCCCCGAGATGGCGTATTTCGAGTGCCTCCACGAGGTGAAGCTGATCGTCGACCTCATCTACGAGGGCGGCATCGCCAACATGAACTACTCGATCTCGAACACCGCCGAGTACGGCGAGTACGTGACCGGCCCGCGCATCATCACGCCCGAGACCAAGGCCGAGATGAAGCGCGTCCTGACCGACATCCAGAACGGCACCTTCACCCGCAACTGGATGCTCGAGAACAAGGTCAACCAGACCTCGTTCAAGGCGACCCGCGCCCGCAACGCCGCCCACCCGATCGAGGAGGTCGGCGAGCGCCTCCGCGGCATGATGCCGTGGATCAAGGAGAAGGCCCTGGTCGACAAGGCCAAGAACTAATCGTTTCGGTGCCGCAGCCCCTCGGGCGGGCCGCGGCTCTCTGGCGGACGCCGCGCGGAACCCCCTTCCGCGCGGCGTTTCGCGTTTTGCGGGGATGCCCGGGCGGCGAGTGGAAGCGGCCGGGCCGCGTAGATCCGTGGGCGTCGCCGGCTGCCGCGGCGAGATCTGGCGGAAGCCGCGAGGCTCTTCCGGCCCAAGGCCCAGGATGAAGCCGCATGGCGAACCTTCACATTAAAGAAATTTAACATAGGTCAAACTGAGCGCCCGGGCCGCCGATGCTGCCGGACCGGCCGATCGACGGACCGGTAAAATCCCATCATCTCACCGTCGAGGGACGACGACTGGCAGTCGAGTCAAGGTTTAGTCCTGGCGGCGTCCGAATGGGGACCGCCCGTGAGGCCGTCGACCGGCCCGTGTGATACGTCAAAGACTCGACATATCATCCGGGGGTGCTGCAAGGCGCCGCGGGCAGGCCGCCGTTGACGCAGCGCAGCGTCGCGCGATCTCGCCGGCATGATTGACCAACCCGTCCTCTTCTGCCTGCACTATCTCGGAGGCAGCGCCCGCACGTGGCGCCCCCTCGCCGAGCGTCTCGGGCCTCACGCGCGCTGCGTCGGCATCGACCTGCCGGGCTTCGGCGACGAAGCTCACAAGCCGGGCGGCGACGTCGCCGCCATGGCCGACCACGTCGCCGCGCGCATCACCGCCGAGGCCCCGCCGGGGCCCTGGCTCATCGCCGGCAACAGCATGGGGGCGAAGGTCGCGCTGGTGCTCGCCCGGCGCCATGAGGACGGGGATCCGGCGCTCGCCGGCCTCGCCGGGCTGGTGCTGCTGGCGGGCTCGCCGCCCGCGCCCGAGCCGATGGCGGAGGAGCGCCGTCAGGCGATGATCGCCTGGATCGACGCCGATCCGGAGACCCGGCAGCGGGAGGCGGAGGGCTTCGTCTCGGGCAATGTCGGCGCGCCCCTCGACCCGGAGGACCACGCCTGCGCGGTCGAGGACGTGCTGCGGGCCAACCCGGACGCCTGGAAGGCCTGGCTCGCCGGCGGCGCCAACGAGGATTGGCGCGAGCGTATCGGCGTCCTGTCCATCCCTGCGCTGGTGGTGAGCGGGGCGGAGGACGGCGATCTCGGGCCGGAATCCCAGGCCGCGCTGACCTTGCCTCACCTCGCCCGCCAACGCCACGAGGTCGCCCCCGGCGCCGGCCACCTGCTGCCGCTGGAGCGGCCGGAGATGCTGGCGGCCTTGATCCTCGCCATGCTCACGGCCCCGCCGCGCGCCGCGCAGGCCCCGACCCTGCCGCCGGCCTTCGCCGCGCTGATGTCGTCCGATCGCGTCAATACCCGCCTGCGCAGCACCCTGCGCGAGCGGATGCGCGAGCCGGACGGGCCGTTCTGCCTCGGTACGGACGAACGCGCGACGCTCGCCGCCTGCCTCGACCGGGTGCTGCCGCAGACCGGTCCGGGACGGATCGACCTCGCCCGCCGCATCGACGCGCGGCTGGCGGGCGGCACCGGCGACGGCTGGCGCTTCGTCGCCCTGCCGCCGGACCCGAAGGCCTATGCCCGGGCCCTGCGCAGTCTCGACGGCGCGGCGCGGGAGGCCCATGGGCGCCCCTTCACGGCCCTCGGCGGGGCCGAGCAGGACGCCCTTCTCGACCGCGCGACCTCCGGCGACCTGCCGGAGGTCGCGGGCGGCCTGGATCCCGATCTGATGACCTGCTGGTTCGAGGAGCTGCGCGGCGAGGCGGTACGGACCTTCCTCGCCCATCCGGCCGGCCTCGCGGCGATCGGCTTCACCGGAATCGGGGCGGGCGGCGACGAGGCCGATGCCCTCCCCGGCTACCGTCTGACCTACCTGAACGAGCGCGAGGCCTGGGAGGCCCCGGTCCTCGAAGCCGCTGGAGACGCCCGATGAACCTCTCAGGACAGCGGCGCTACGGCACCGACGAGGTCGTCGACGTGGTGGTGGTCGGGACCGGAGCGGGCGGCGCGCCGCTCCTCGCCGAGCTGGCGGCAGCGGGCTTGAAGGTCGTGGCCCTGGAGGCCGGGCCGAATTTCGACCCCGCTGCTTATGGCTTCGACGAGACGCTCGCCGACGAGATCTACTGGACCGAGGAGCGCCTGAGCGGCGGCTCGACGCCGGAGGCCTTCGGCGCCAACAACAGCGGCACGGGGGTCGGCGGCTCGACCCTGCATTGGGGCGCCTTCGTGCCCCGGGCCGATCCCCGCGACTTCCGGCTGAACACGGAGAGCGGCGAGGGCTGCGACTGGCCGATCGACCACGCCGAACTGGTACCGTTCTACGACCGCGTCGAGGCCTTCATCGGCACGTCGGGCCCGACGCCGTATCCGTGGGACGAGGCCCGCCGCTTCCCGCTGCCGCCGGTCCTGCGCAACGGCCCGGCCCAGCTGATGGCCTCGGCCTGCGACCGGCTCGGCATCGCGGCGACCGACGCCCCGGCGGCGGTGGTCTCGCGCGACTTTACGGTCGATCCGTCGGTGCCGGAGCGCAAGGCCTGCATCAATTGCGGCTTCTGCCACCAGGGCTGCCGCACCCGCGCCAAGGCCAGCATGGACGTGACCTACCTGCCCCTGGCGGTCGCGCGCGGGGCCGAGATCCGCTCTGACGCCCGGATGCACGGGGTCGAGCGCGACAAGGCCGGGCGGATCACGGCGGTGATCTACCGCAGCGGCGGCCGCGACCACCGCCAGCTTTGCGCCCACCTGATCCTGTGCGCCGGCGCCGTCGAGACGCCGCGCCTCCTGCTCCATCTCGACCTCGCCACCGGCAGCGGCCAGGTCGGGCGGAACTATATCGGCCACGTCGCGACACAGGTCTGGGGCACCTTCGCCGACGAGGTCGGCATGAACCGGGGCTACCCGTCCTCGCTCATCACCGAGGATTTCACCCGGCCGAAGGGGGCCGACTTCGCCGGCGGCTACCTGGTGCAGAGCCTCGGCGTCGAGCCGCTGACCTGGGCCAATTCCGTCGCCCGCGGCCGCGGCCTGTGGGGCCGGGCGCTGACGGACTACCTGAAGCAGTACAACCGCGTCGCCGGCATCGGCATCAACGGCGAGACGCTGCCCTGCGACGCGAATGTCCTGACCCTGTCGGACGAGACCGACGCGCTCGGGATGCGCAAGGCGCAGATCGATTTCGGCTACGGCTCGAACGAGGACGCCCTCAACCGCCACGCCACGAAGCTGATGCGGGAGATCTGGGAGGCGGCCGGGGCCCAGGACGTCTGGGTGCTGGAGCGGGTCGCCCACACGCTCGGCACCTGCCGGATGGGACGGAACCCGGACGCCTCGGTGGTCGATGCCGTCGGGCGCAGCCACGAGGTCGAGAATCTGTGGATCTGCGACGGGTCGGTCTTCCCGAGCTCGCTCGCGGCGAATCCGGCTCTCACCATCATGGCGCTGTCCTTACGCACCGCAGGTGCGTTCCTGAAAGGCAACCGATGAGCGACGATCCCCGCACGGCCGGCCCCCGGCCGCCCTTCCCCGGCGCGCAGCAGCAGCCGCGCCCCGGCCTCACCGGCCCGATGGATCCGCCGCCCGATCACGGCGAGGGGTCCTACGTCGGCAAGGGCCTGCTCACCGACAGGATCGCGCTGATCACCGGGGGCGATTCCGGCATCGGCCGGGCGGTCGCCATCGCGTATGCCCGCGAGGGCGCGGATGTCGCGATCTCCTATCTCGAGTCGGAGGAGGAGGACGCGCAAGCGACGAAGACCTGGGTCGAGAAGGCCGGACGGCGCTGCCTGCTCCTGCCGGGCGACCTGCGCGACGAGGCGCATTGCCGGGCGATCGTCGCGAGGACCGCGGCGGAGTTCGGCCGCATCGACGTGCTCGTCAACAACGCGGCCGCCCAGGTGGTGAACGAGGGCCTCGACGACGTCACCGCCCACGACGTCGAGGGCTCGTTCCGCGCCAACGTCTTCGCGATGATCTACCTGTCGCAAGCGGCGGTGCCGCATATGCGGCCGGGCTCGGCGATCGTGAACTCGACGAGCCAGCAGGCCAAGGTCGCGGATGCCAGCATGCTGGTCTACGCCGCCACCAAGGGGGCGATCAGCACCCTGACCGTCGGGCTGTCGAACCTGCTGGCGCCGAAGGGCATCCGGGTCAATTGCGTCGCCCCCGGCCCGGTCTGGACCCCGATCCAGCCGATCGTGAAGAAGCCCGAGCAGATCGAGCAGCTCGGCGCCGACACGCCGCTGGGCCGGGCCGGCCAGCCGGCGGAGCTGGCCCCGGCCTACGTGCTCCTCGCCTCGCGGGAGGGCAGCTACATGACCGGCGCCCTGGTGCCGGTCACCGGCGGCCAGCCGATGCTCTGACGGAAGGTCAGGGTTTCGCCCGGCGGGGTGTCTGCCCGGGTACCCCGCCCTAGCTCCTCCATCATCGGACGGGCCCGATGCGGGACCGTCCCACCGCTCCGGCGAAAAGTCCGGGACGGATCACGAAACCCCTCCGCAGCATCGGAACGGCCGCCCCCCGGCCTCGTTGTTGCGGGAAATCCACGGAGTACTCGACATGGCGGATTCCCAGGGCAAGGCCGGTACGCCCCGCAGCCACCGCACCCGCAACAACACCGACTCGAACGCCAAGCGCGTCTCGATCGAGACCCTGAATGCCCGGCTCGCCGACGGCATCGACTTGGCGCTCGACGTGAAGCAGGCGCACTGGAACCTGAAGGGCCCGCAATTCATCGGCATCCACGAGATGCTCGACGGATTCCGTACCGAGCTCGACGATCTCAACGACAAGGTCGCGGAGCGGGCCGTGCAGCTCGGCGGCACGGCGCTCGGCACCGCCACGGTGGTGTCCGCCACCTCGAAGCTGACCCCCTACCCGACCGACGTCTACGCCATCGCCGACCACCTCTCGGCCCTGATCGACCGCTACGCGGCCTACGCCAACGCCGTGCGCGAGAACATCGACCAGACCGACGAGGCCGGCGACCCGGACACCGCCGACCTGTTCACCGAGGTGTCGCGCGCCGTCGACAAGCAGCTGTGGTTCCTCGAGGCCCACGTGCAGGAGCCGACCGGTGCGATGCGCGACGGCGACGGCAAGGGCGCGCGCTGAGGCGGGCTTTGGAGAGCAGGGGCTTGCGGTTGAGCCGGCCCTGGCTTTGAAATCAATATCGGTTCGCCCACGCTGAACACTCGAAGCGTGACCCGCCTCCCCCGCCCTGGGGGAGGCATTTTTTATGTGCGAGGACAGGTATCGACGGGGGAGGAACGGCCGGTTACGCTAGGTCATGGACCAGTGAGGCCGCCTGCGTGACCGAGGCCACGTCTGATGCAGCCGAGATTGCTGCGCGTCGCAAGCACGTCGCGAAGCGCCTGAACGAACATCTCAAGCTGTTGGCGGCCTACATGAATGCCATGGCGATCGCAGTCGCTGGCGCGGCCATCATCGTACCGTTGGTCAGCAGTCCGAATGCAGCCTTGGGTCGGTCGCACCTCTCTTGGTTCGCGGCCGCTCTCGCCTTACATTGCGTCGGTCACGTCGTGATCAGATTTCTGCCCCGGGAGGAGTGACGATGCCCTGGGACGCCACCCTCGCAATGCTCGGCTTCGCCCTGTTCATCTCGGTAACGGGCATCACCGGTGCTTGGTACGCCGTCTACCGCTTCGAGCGGAAATACGGTCAGGCGGGGCGCACCGGCACCCCGCCCGCCGCGTAGCGAAACGCTACATCGCCTCCGGGCCACGGCCCATCGCGGCGACACCGGTCCGCGACACCTCGACCAGCCCCACCGACGCCATCAGCTTGACGAACCGGTCGATCTCGTCGGTCGAGCCGGTCAGCTCGAACACGAAGGACGAGAGCGTCGCATCGAGGGTACGGGCGCCGAAGGCCGCCGCGAGGCGCATCGCCTCGACCCGGTGCTCACCCTTGCCGGCCACCTTCACCAGCGCCAGCTCCCGCTCGAGCGAGTCGCCCTGAAGCGTCAGGTCGACCACCCGGTGCACCGGCACGAGGCGGTCGAGCTGGGCCTTGATCTGCTCGATCACCGCGTTGGTGCCCGCGGTCACGATGGTGATGCGCGAGATGTGCCGGGCCTGCTCGGTCTCCGAGACGGTCAGGCTCTCGATGTTGTAGCCGCGGCCGGAGAACAGGCCGGCGATGCGGGCGAGCACGCCGGGCTCGTTGTCGACGATGACCGCCAGGGTATGGCGGTTCACCGGCTCGACGCGGACCGGATCGGGGTAGTGGGTGTTCATGGCGTTCATCGTCCTAAACCCTGTAGACCCTTGCCCGCTCAGACCAGCATCTTGCCTTCGTCGGAGATCACGTCGCCCAGATCCGCCCCGGTCTCGCCGAGGTAGTCCGAGAGCAGCATCTCGTTATGCGCCTTGCCCGACGGGATCATCGGGAAGCAATTCTCGGTCTTGTCGACGATGCAGTCGAAGATGACCGGGCCGTCATAATCCAGCATTTCGGCGATCGCCGCGTCGAGGCTGCCGGGATCCGAGCAGCGGATGCCCTTGGCGCCGTAGGCCTCGGCGAGCTTGACGAAGTCGGGCAGGCTCTCCGAATAGCTCTCGGAGTAGCGCGAGCCGTGCAGCAGCTGCTGCCACTGGCGCACCATGCCCATATACTCGTTGTTCAGGATGAAGATCTTGACCGGCAGGCGGTACTGCACGGCGGTCGACATCTCCTGGATGTTCATCTGGATCGAGGCCTCGCCGGCGATATCGATCACCAGCGCGCCGCGATGGGCGAGCTGGGCGCCGATCGCCGCCGGCAGGCCGTAGCCCATCGTGCCCAAGCCCCCCGAGGTCATCCAGCGGTTCGGCTCGTCGAACTTGTAGTACTGCGCCGCCCACATCTGGTGCTGGCCGACCTCCGTGGTGACGTAGGTCTCGCGCCCCTTGGTCGCCTCATAGAGGCGCTGGACGGCGTATTGCGGCTTGATGGTGGTGCCCGACGGCCAGTAGCCGAGGCACTCGCGCGCCTTCCAGCCGCGGATCTTCGACAGCCACTCGGTCAGGCGGCCCTGGTCGGGCTCCGGCGTCACCGCCCGCCACTCGCGCAGCATGTCGCGGAGCACCGAGCCGCAATCGCCGATGATGCCGATATCGGCCTTGACGGTCTTGTTGATCGACGAGGCGTCGATATCGACGTGGATCTTCTTGGAGAAGGGCGAGAAGGCGTCGAGCCGGCCGGTGATGCGGTCGTCGAAGCGCGCGCCGATGCACACCATGACGTCGCATTCGTGCATCGCCAGGTTGGCCTCGTAGGTCCCGTGCATGCCCAGCATGCCGAGGAACTGCGGGTCCGAGCCGGGGAAGGCCCCGAGGCCCATCAGCGTCGAGGTGACCGGGAAGCCGGTGGCGCGGGCGAGCTCGCGCAGCAGCTCGGAGGCCTCGGGACCCGCGTTGATGACGCCGCCACCGGTATAGAAGACAGGCCGGCGCGCGCCGGCCATCAGCGCCACGGCGGCGCGGATCTTCTCCGGATCGCCCTGGGTCTGCGGGTTGTAGGTCTTGTGGCTGTTGTCGACCGGGCGGCGGTAGAGGCCGCTGGCGAACTGGATGTCCTTCGGCAGATCGATGACCACCGGGCCGGGCCGGCCGTGCGAGGCGACATAGAACGCCTCGTGCAGGATCCGCGGCAGGTCCTCGATCGATTTGACGAGGTAATTGTGCTTGGTGCAGCTGCGGGTGATGCCGACCGTGTCGCATTCCTGGAACGCGTCGGAGCCGATCAGGTGGGTCGGCACCTGGCCGGTGATGCAGACGAGCGGGACCGAATCGAGCAGCGCGTCGGTGAGGCCGGTGATGATGTTGGTGGCGCCCGGCCCCGAGGTGACGAGCACGCAGCCGACCTTGCCCGACGAGCGGGCATAGCCCTCGGCCGCGTGGACCGCGCCCTGCTCGTGCCGGACCAGGATGTGCTTCACCGTCTCCTGATGGAAGAGCGCGTCGTAGATCGGCAGCACCGCGCCGCCCGGATAGCCGAACAGGGTGTCGACACCCTGATCCTGAAACGCCCGGATCACCATCTCGGCGCCCGTCATGACCTCGCCCGCACTCATCGTCGCGCTCCGTTCCTTGGTCTTGTCCGCGCTCTCGGGTCCGTTTTACGCAACAAAAAAGGGCCCCGAAGGACCCTGCACGCGCCACCCCTGGGATGCCGGGCTTCTCAAGCCCGCCCCTTCGGTGGCGCCTCCGCTACAATAAGGACCGTACGCATGCTGCTCGAAAGCCTGCTGGTGAGAGAGTGGCGCGGACCCTACGCCGCTCGACCGGCAGGGTCAACCGGTTATCGATCCGCGCGTCGACGCTTGAACGTCAGCGGGGCTGCAGCGTCGGATAGGCCCGGCGCACGGCCCGCGCGATCAGCACCGCGAGCACGACCTTCACGGCATCGCCCGGCAGGAACCAGGCCGAGCCGATCGCCGCCTTGGCGAGGTCGATCCGGGCGACCGCGGCGATCCACGGGATGCCGACCGCGTAGGTGAGCACGATGCCGCCCAGCACCAGGATCAGCGCCTCCTTCCAGACGGTCAGCGCCTTCAGGTTGCGTTCGACCAGGAAGCCGATGACGAAGGCGGCGACCGGCCACATCAGCACGAAGCCGCCGCCCGGCCCCATGACGATGCCGAGCCCGCCGCGGCCGCCGGCCATCAGCGGCAGCCCGGCGCAGACCAGGACGACGAACAGGGCGAGCGCCGCGCCGCCGCGCTTCGCCCCGGCGATCGCGCCGGCGAGCATCGGCCCCATCGACTGCGCGGTGATCGGCACGCCGACGACCGGCAGGGTCACCGGCGGGAACAGGCCGAGGGCGGCGGTGAGGGCGGCGAAGAGCGCGACGAAGACGATGTCACGGGTCGACATGGGAGTCCTTGAACGAAGAGAGGAGCGTGTCAGCCGTCGGCCCGGTCGGGATCGTAGGACCGCGCGTCGATCGCCGCCGCGATGTCGTCGCTCATCTTCAGCATCCGCACGACGACCGGGACGGCGAGCGCCACCAGGCTGCCCTCCAGGCCGCGCGCCCGCTGGGCCTCGCGCACCTCGGCGGTGATGGCGGCGAGCACCGGGATGAAGCGCAAGGTGAGCGCGATGGCGAGCCCGACCTTCGCAGGGTTGGCGCCGAGCGGCCGCAACCAGGCGAGGCCGCGTTGCAGCGCCTCGATCAGGTCGGAGGACCGGGTGGTCAGGGTCACGAGGCCGGCGAGCAGCACCAGCGCCGCGAGGCGGGCGGCCACCAGCAGGCCGGCCTGCCAGCCGTCGAGGGCGAGCTGGACCAGGGCCAGGACCGCGAGGATCCAGGCGAGCGGCCGCAGCTGCGCCAGCACCAGCCGGGCCGGGATCGCGGCCAGGCCGTAGAGCAGACCCGCCCCTGCCAGCGCCGCGAGCGCGAAATCGAGACGCGGCCATGCGAACAGGATCGTGCCGGCCGCAACGAGCGTGAGAATTTTGGCGCCCGGCGGGCAGCGATGGACGGGGCTCCGTCCTGGGACGTACGGGGTCACGACATCCTCGCGACATAGGCCGGGAGCGCCGCCGCGGGCTTATCGTCGACGACGATGCGGCCATCCTCGAAGACCAGCACCCGGTCGAAATGCTCCAGGAAGGCGAGGTCGTGCGAGACGACGACCGCGCGCTGGGGCAGCGCATCGATGGCCTGCGCGATCCGGCGCTTGTTGCGCAGGTCGAGCAGCGTCGTCGGCTCGTCGAACACGATGACGTCCGGGGCCATCGCCAGCACGCCGGCGAGGGCGAGCAACTGCTTCTGCCCGCCGCTGAGCAGATGGGCCGGATGCTCGGCGAGATCCTGCAGGTCGTAGCGGCGCAGGGCCTCGTCGACGCGACGGGCGATCTCGTCCTTCGCCAGCCCGAGATTCTTGAGCCCGAAGGCGAGGTCCTCCGCCACCACCGGCAGCACGATCTGGTTGTCGGGATTCTGGAACACGAACCCGACCTTGCGGCGCACCGCCTTGCCGTCGCGGCGGGTGTCGAGCCCGTCGACCCGCACCGTGCCCCGGCTCGGCACCAGGAGGCCGTTGAGCAGGCGGGCGAAGGTGCTCTTGCCGCTGCCGTTGGCCCCGACCACCGCGATCCGCCGCTCCGTCAGGTCGAGGGTGAGGTCGCGCAGGACCTCGCGCTCCCCGAAGGCATGGCCGACCTGCCGGATCTCGATCATCGCCGGGGACGCTCCTGGTGTTTCGGCGGCGCCTCATAGCACCTCCGGCGCGGCGCGACAGGGCACGGGTCGGGTGATCAAGCCGGGTGGTTTGGCGGGCGGTTTGGAAAGTCGATCCGCCTCCCCTATCTGAGGCGCCATCCGCCGCGGCGGATCGGATTCCATCGATGCGGGGCGCGACGCGATGACGACCGGGACGGCTTACCTCTTGGTCGATATCGCCGGGACCGAGTGTGCCCTGCCGCGCCGGGCGGTGCGGGAGGTGCTGCCCCTGCCCCGCCTGTGGCGGCCGCCGGGCGCGCCGGCGGCGCTCGCGGGCTTCCTCAACCTGGCGGGCGCCGCAGTGCCGGTGCTCGACCTCGCGATCCTGTTCGGCCTCGGCCGAGCGGCGACGGCGCGGGCGGCGCTCTACCGCCACCTCGTCCTGCTCCACGGCGACACGCCCCTGGCGCTGATGGTCGACCGGGTCGCCGACGTGGCGCGGGTGGCGCCGGACCAGGTCCGGCCCGTCGCCGACGCGGCGACGCTGAACGGCTGCGTCGCCGCCGAGATCCGCGTGGGCGACCGGCTGGTGCACGGGCTCGCGGTCGACCGCATCCTGCTCGCCGAGGAGGAGGCCCGCCTCGCCGCGCAGACCCGGGACGCCCAGGCGCGGCTCGCCGAGTGGGCGGCCTGAGCCGGACATGGCGCTCTCACGGGGCACCGCCCCGGGCATCGGGATCTCGCGGGGCACCGCCCCGATGGGGGACCCGGCCTTCGCGGCGTTGAAGACGCGCCTCGTCGCCCGCACCGGCCACCATTACTACGCCGACAAGGACGATCTGCTGTGGGAGCGGGTCGGTCGGCGCATGCGCGCCCGGGGCATCGCGGAGCCCGCCGGCTACCTGGCGTTGCTCGAGGAGTCGGAGGCCGAGTGGGCGGCGCTCGAATCCGAGATCACCATCGGGGAGACGTTCTTCTTCCGCTACGCCGAGCAGTTCGCGGCCCTGCGCGGGACGATCCTCCCCGAGCGCATCGCCGCGCGGAGCGAGGAGCGGCGCCTGCGGATCTGGAGCGCCGGCTGCTCCACCGGCCCCGAGACCTACTCGGTCGGGATCGTGCTGCACGAATTGCTCGGCGAGCGCCTGCCCGACTGGCGCCTCGCGCTCACCGGCACCGACATCAACCGCGACGTGCTGGCGGTGGCACGGCGCGGGGTCTACGGCACCTGGGCCCTGCGCACCCTCGGGGCGGAGGAGCGCGGGCGCTACTTCCGGCCCGGACCGCGGGAAGGGACCTTCGCGCTCCGGCCGGAATACCGCGGCCTCGCCCGGTTCGAGCCGCAGAACCTGATGAGCCTTCTCGACGGCACCGCCTCCCTGGCGCTGACCGATTACGACCTCATCCTGTGCCGCAACGTCCTGATCTACTTCCACCCCGACGTGGTGCAGGCCCTGGTGCGGGCGCTGGCCCAGCGCCTGCGGCCGGGCGGCTGGCTGCTGCTCGGCCATGCCGAGCCGAACCCGTCCTTCTCCGAATTCCTCGACGCCATCTCCCTGCCGGGCACCGCCGCCTATCGTCGCCCGGAGGACGGCGCGCGGCCGGAGGCGCAGCCGTACCCGCCACCGAACCTCGCCGCGTTGCAGGTCCCGCCGGACCCGGCCCCGGCCCCGGACACCACCTGGGCGCCGCTGCTCCCGCCGAAGGCGACATCCCCCGCGGCACCGCCCGCTCCCGCGTCGAAGGCGGACTTGACGGCGGACTCGCCGCCGGGCCCGCTCGCCCTGGTCCGGTCGCTGGCCGATGCCGGCGACCTCGATGCGAGCTGGCGCGCCTGCCGGGCGGCTTTGGGGCAGGACCCGACCGATCCGCGCCTGCGCTACTACGAAGGCCTGCTCGCCCGCGCCCGGGCCCGTCCCGACGAGGCGGAGCGCGCCTTTCGCGGCGCGCTCTATCTCGATAAAGGCTTCATCATGGCCCATTACCACCTCGGGTTGACCCTGATCGCCGCCGGCCGAGGCGAGGCCGGCCAGCGCGCCGTGGCCAACGCGGTGCGGCTCGCGGCCGGCCTGCCCGGTGACGCGCCCCTGCCCGAGGGCGACGGGCTCAAAGCCGCCGACCTCGCCGGCGCCGCCCGGCCGCTCCTCGGCGACGAGGCCGCCTGATGCCCGAGACCGCCTGATGCCCGAGACTGCCTGATGCCGAAGACAGCCTCCGCCGCCGGGCCGCAGATGCCGGGCGACGCCTTGAGCGCCGAGCGGATCGACGCGATCCTCGATGACCGCACCCGCAGCCTCGCCGCCCGCGGCGCGACGCCCGAGGCGCGGCCGACCCGGGCCCTGCTTCTCTGCCGCGCCGGCACCGAGGCGGTCGGCCTGCCCCTGGAGGCGGTCGCCGAGGTGTTTCCGTTCCGCCCCTGCACCCCGGTGCCGGGCGCACCCGCCTCGCTCATCGGCCTGACCGGGCGGGGCGGCATCCTCATCAGCGTGGTCGATCTCGCGGCGGCGCTCGGTGCCGCGACGGCGCCCGCGGCGGGCGGCGGTCACGTCGTCGTCCTGCGCCGGGACGGCCCGCGCATCGGCCTCAGGGTCGAGCGCGTCCTCGCAGTCGCCGACGCCGCGTTGGAGGCCGGATCCGAGGGGCTGGGCAGGCGGGCGGTGGCGGGCTATGCCCGCGCCGCGCCGTCAGGCTCCCGTCCGGACGCGAACGTCACCGAGGCCGGCTTCGCGGTGATCGATGTGCCGGCCCTGCTGGCCCCGCTCCTCGCGGCCGGCCGCCCCTCGCCGGCCTGACCCGCCCGCCGCCTCCAGCCAAAGGGAACCCCGCGTGTCGCTCTCGATCGGGAACCGCATCCTCCTCGGCTTCGCCGCCGTCGTCCTGGTGATCGTGGCGCTCGGCGTCTACGCGGTCGGGCAGATCGGCGAGGTGCGCAACGCCACCGACATCATCGTCACCCGCGACCTGACGGTGATGCACCAGCTCGAGAACATCCGCGAGGCGCAGCGCCGGATGAGCGACCTGCGCGACGAGGCCACCACCCGCTACTACCTGCGGGCGCTCGGCCGCGAGCCGGCGACGAAGGAGGAGCCGGTGGTGACCTGGCGCCGCAACGCCGCCACCGCCGAGACCGCGCTCGCCGGCGCCGTCACCACCGCCAACGAGTACCGGGCCCAGTCGCTCTCGTCCGAGCGCGCCGCCGCCTGGCAGCGCATCTCCGAATTGCTGGTCGCCGCCGGCGCCGAATTGCGCACCACCCGTACCGCCACCGAGCGCCAGTTCGAGGCGATCGCGGCCAACGACGTGCCGGGCATCCAGGCGGCCGAGACCGCCCTCGACCAGTCGGGCGAGAATTTCGTGCGCACCATGGCGGCCGCCCGCGAGGCCCTCAACGGCGCGATCACCGCCGGCCAGCGCCGGGTCGGCGCGATCTACGAGGAGAGCCGGCTGTCGACCCTGGCGGCGCTCGCGGTCTGCGTCGTGATGGCCCTCGTCATCACCGTGCTGATCCGCCGCTCGGTGGTGCAGCCCCTTGATGCGGTTATGGCCTTCGTCGGCAAGGTCGGGAGCGGCGACCTCACCGGCCGCATCGCCGATTCCCGCCGCGACGAGCTCGGGCGGCTCGGCGGCGTCCTCAACCAGATGGTCGAGGGCCTGCGCCAGCTCGCGAGCCAGAACCGCGCCTCGACCTCGAACCTCAACGCCGCCGCGGCCGAGATCCGCGCCTCGGCCCAGGAGCAGGCCGCCAGCGTCGAGGAGCAGTTCGCCGCCGTGCAGGAGACCGCCGCGACGGTCGACGAGATCACCCATGCCGGCGCCCAGATCGGCAAGCGCGCCCAGGAGGTCATCGCCACCGCCCAGGCCACTGCCCAGACCTCGAGCGCCGGCCTGCGCGCCGTCGACGAGACCGCGAAGGCGATGGACGCGATCCGCGAGCAGAGCGAGGCGGTCGCCGAGAACATCGTCAGCTTGAGCGAGAAGACGCAGGCCATCGGCGAGATCATCGCCACGGTCAACGACGTCTCGGAGCGCACGCACCTCCTGGCGCTCAACGCCGCCATCGAGGCGGCGGCGGCGGGCGAGAGCGGGCGCAGCTTCGCGGTGGTGGCCTCCGAGATGAAGGCGCTCGCCGACCAGGCCAAGGAGGCGACCGGCCAGGTGCGGGCGATCCTCGGCGACATCCAGCGCGGCATCAACGCCTCGGTGATGCTGACGGAGGAGGCGGTCAAGCGCGTGGCGGTCGGCAAGGAGCGCACCGACACCACCCATGCGACGATCGAGGAGATCACCGCCCGGGTGCAGGAGAGCGTGCAGACCTTCCAGCAGATCGTCGCCTCCACCAACCAGCAGCAGCTCGGCATCGAGCAGGTGATGGGCGCGCTCCAGAACATCCGCCAGGCGAGCCAGCAGACCGCCGCCGGCACGCGCCAGGTCGAGGCCGCCGCCGCCAACCTGAGCGAGCTGGCGAGCGCCCTCCTGGCGCTCGCCGAGCGCTACCGGCTCTGACCCGGTTCCGATGGACGATATCCGCCAGCTCCTCCTCGCGGCCTTCGACGTCGAGCACCGCGAGCATCTCGCGGCGATCCGGACGGCCCTCGCCGCCGCCGAGGCGGGCCGGCCGGCGGACTGGAACGACGTCTTTCGCCGCGCCCACAGCCTGAAGGGCGCGGCGCGAGCCGTCGACCTGCCGGCCGTGGAGGAGGTGGCCCACCGGCTGGAGGCCCTGTTCGACCGGGTGGTGCAGGACCGCGCCGGCCTCGACCGGGCGACCGCCCGCGTGGTCGATCTCGCCCTCGACCGGATCGAGGGCCTGGTCGCGGGGCTGGCGGAGACGCCGGAGCCCGAGGCGCCGGCCGACGCCATCGCGGCCCTCGATGCCTGCCTGTCCGGCGCGGCGGTCCCGCAGGCCGATCCCGAGCCCCAGCCGAAGCCCGAGCCCGCACCGGAGCCGAAGCCGGATCCTAGGCCGGAAACCAAGCCCGAGCCGGCCCCGCCCCCGCCGGAGGGCGCCGTCTCCTACCTGCGCATCGCCAGCGATCAGGTCGAGGCCCTGTCGAAGGCGGTGCACGATCTCACCGCCGTGCTCCAGGGCCAGGAGACCATCGGGGTCTCGGTGGCGAGCCTCGAATCCGGGGCCCGGACCCTGCGGCGCAGCGTCGACACGGTGCAGGGCCGCACCGGCGAGATGGTGGCGCTGGCTCGCCGCCTGCGCGAGGCCGGCGACCCGGCGGGCATCGCCCTCGACGGCTTCGTCGACCGGGTGCGCCGCCTCGACGACGATCTGCGGGGCGTGATCCGCGGCATCTCGGGGCTCGCCCGGGTGCAGAGCCGCAGCACCGGGGCCGTCGATTCGGCGTTGCGCCGCCTGCGCGACGATGCCGACCGCCTGCTCCTCGTCCCGGCCGAGACGGTGTTCGGCGGCTACGGCCGGATGGTGCGGGAGATCGCCCGCGAGGCGGGCCTCGCCGTCGAGGTGCGGCTCCAGGGCCTCGACCTCCAGGTCGATCGCGGCCTGCTCCAGGCCCTCAAGGATCCGGTGCTGCACGCCCTGCGCAACACGATCAGCCACGGCGCCGAGCCGGCGGAGGCCCGCCGGGAGGCGGGGAAGACGGAGGCGCTCTCCGTCACCCTGTCGGTCGCCTCGAAGGGCAGCCAGCTCGTCGTGACGATCCGCGACGACGGCCGCGGCCCGGATCTCGGCCGCATCCTCGAGACCGGACGGCGTCAGGGGCTGGTGGAGCCCGGGGCCGAGCCCGACCGGGACGCGGTCCTCGACCTCGTCTTCGCGCCGGGCTTCTCCACGGCCGCCGCGATCGACCGGATCGCCGGGCGCGGCATGGGCCTGTCGGTGGTGGCGGAGGCCGCGCGGTCCTTGCGCGGCCGGGCCTCCCTCCGGCCCGCCGCGCCGTCCGGCACCGAGGTGACGATCACCGTGCCGCTCTCGGCCGCGCGCCAGCCGGTGCTGCTCGTCGAGGCGGTCCTGGCGACCGGCGCGGCGCCCCAGACCTTCGCCCTGCCGAGCGGTGCCGTCGCGCAATTGCTGCGGCTGTCCCCCCGCGACCTCGCTTCCGTGGGGGGCGAGCCGGCAGCACGGATCAAGCAGGGGGGACGGGACGTTGTCGTCCCGCTCGTTCCCCTCGCGTCGCTCCTCGGATCCGGTGTCGCTCCTCTTCCCCTCCGTGACGGCCTCGTCCGCGCCGTGCTCCTGCGCTGCGGCCCCTCGCTCTGTGCGCTGGCCGTCGATCGCCTGCTCGACGTGCGGGTCCTCCTCGTCGGCCCGGCCCCGCCCCTCGGCGGCGATCCCGCGCTGATGTCCGGCACCGTGATGCTCGCCGACGAGACCCCCGCCCTGGTGCTCGACCCCGACGGCCTGTGCGCCCGCGCCCGGGTCGGCGGCCTGGTGGCGGCCTCGCCCGCGGCCGCCCCGGAGCGAGGGCGGAAGCGCACCCGTACGGTGCTGGTGGTCGACGATTCGATCACCACCCGGACCCTGGAGAAGAGCATCCTGGAGGCGCATGGCTACCGGGTCTTCGTCTGCGTCGACGGCCAGGACGCCCTCGACCGCCTGCGCCGGGACGGCCCGGAGGTGGACGTGGTGGTGGCCGACGTCGAGATGCCCCGCCTCGACGGGTTCGGCCTGCTCCGGTCGATCAAGGCGGATCCGGGCTTGACGCGGCTGCCGGTGATCCTGATGACCTCCCGCGGCGATCCCGCCGACATCCGCCGCGGCCTCGATCTCGGCGCCGACGCCTACCTCACCAAGCAGAAGTTCGACCAGCGCGAGCTTCTCGATACGATCGGTCAGCTGCTGTGAGCCCGCCTATCCGCGTCATGCTGGTGGAGGATTCGCTGGTGGTGCGCCAGCTCCTCGCCCACATCGTCAGCCGCGATCCCCGCCTCGCCCTCGCGGCCGCGGTCGATTCCGGCGAGGAGGCCCTGCGGGAGATCCACCGGGTCCAGCCCGACGTGATCTCGATGGATATCCGCCTGCCGGGCATCGACGGACTCGAGACCACCCGGCGGATCATGGCCGAGCGGCCGACCCCGATCGTGGTCGTCGCCGACGCGATCGAGGATTCCTCGCTCAAGATCTCGATGAACGCCCTGCGGGCCGGCGCGCTCAGCGTGGTCGAGAAGCCGGTCGGCACCGGGCACCGCGCCTACGAGGCGATCGCCGACCAGATCTGCACCCAGCTGCGGATCATGAGCCAGGTGCCGGTGATCCGGCGCCGGCCGATCGGGTCGGAGCGATTGGCGACGCCGCGGGACGAGACCCGCGGGCCGGCCGCCCCGATCCCGGCGACCCAGGCCCCGAGCCTGCTGGCGGTGGCCGCCTCCACGGGCGGGCCACCGGCCTTCGCCAAGCTGCTCGGCGCCCTCCCGGCGGATTTCCCGCTTCCGGTGCTCCTCGTCCAGCATATGGGCGCGGCCTTCATGGAGGGCTTCGCCGACTGGCTCAACGGCGTCGTGCCGCTCGCGGTCGGCCTCGCCCGTGAGGGCGTACGGCCTCAGGCAGGCCACGTTTACGTCGCGCCCGGCGACCGCCACCTCGCCCTCAGCCCCGGCGGGCTCATGACCCTCCTCGACGAGGCGCCGGTCGGCGGGCAGCGGCCCTCCGCCACGGTCTTGTTCCGCTCCGTCGCCCGCTCGGCCGGGCCGCGGGGCTTCGGCGTGCTCCTCACCGGCATGGGCGAGGACGGCGCCGCCGGCCTCCTCGACATGCACCTCGCGGGCGCCGCCACCATCGCCGAGCACGAGAGCTCGGCCGTCGTCTACGGCATGCCGGCGGCGGCGGTGCGCCTCAAGGCGGCCGGCAGCGTGCTGCCCCTCGACCTGATCGCCCCGCGCATCCTGCGGGCGGCCCAGCCGGGCCTGTCCCCGTGACCGTCTCAGCAGCACAGGCGAGCCCGCCCCGCATCCTGCTGGTCGAGGATTCCGAGACCCAGGCGCTGCAGCTGCGCCTGTTCCTGGAGCGCAGCGGCTTTGCGGTGGTGCGCCACGCCACCGCGGAAGCCGCGCTCGACGCGATGAATCACGGCCTGCCCGACCTCGTGGTGGCGGATTACCACCTGCCCGGCATGAACGGCGACGAGCTGACCCGGCAGATGCGGCTTGCGCTTCGCACCCGGGCGACGCCGGTGCTGATGCTGACCGAGGCGAGCGGCCGCGACATCGAGCGCCAGGGCCTGGAGAGCGGCGCCGACGCCTACGTGCCGAAATCCGCCGACCGCGACCTCCTGCTGCTGCGCATCCGCGCGCTGTTGCGCGAGCGCGCCGCGGTCCCGGCGGACGAGCCGGGCCGCCCGGCGAGCTTCCGCCGTGCCCGCATCCTGGTCGTCGACGGCTCGGCCACCTTCCGGGCCTTTCTCGCCGCGCTGCTGGCCCAGGAGGGGCACGAGGTCGTCACCGCCGAGGGACCCGACCAGGCGATGGCCGCCCTCGACGCCCCGGGCGAGGGGTTCGACTGCGTCACGGTCGATCTCCTGGGCAGCGGCTTCGACGCCATCGCGCTGTGCCGCCGGATCGACACCCTCCGGGGCGCCGCCACCGGCGCGGGCGCGCCGGGCTTCTACCTCGTCGGCATCGGCTCGGCGGCCTCGTCGAGCAAGGACCTGCTGGTCGAGGCGTTCTCGGCCGGGGCCGACGACGTGGTCGCCAAGGGAGCCGATGCCGACCTGCTGGCGATCCGGGTGCGCACGCTGGTGCGCCGCAAGCTCCTGGAGGAGGACGACCGCCGGGTCGCCGACGAGGTGCGCCGCCACGCGCTCGCGGCCGAACGCGCCCAGGCCGAGGCCACCGCCGCCGAGGCGAAGGCGGCGCTCGCCGGCGCGCTGGCGCAGGCCAACCACGACCTCGAACAGGCCAATCACCGCCTGAAGGACACCCAGGCCAAGCTGGTCCAGGCCGCCAAGATGGCCTCGCTCGGCGAATTGGTCGCCGGCATCGCCCACGAGATCAACAATCCGCTGGCCTTCATCCTCGCCCATCAGGGCACGGTCGAGCGGCTGATCGGCGAGGTCGCCGGCTCGGTGGCGGAAGGCACGCCCTCCCGCCGCGCCCTCGACAAGGCGCGCGACCGGGTCGGCTCGATGCGCCTGGGCCTGTCGCGGATCCAGGACCTCGTCGTCAACCTGCGCAAGTTCTCGCGCCTCGACGAGGGCGAGATGCAGACCGTCAACGTGCCGGACGCGATCGAGAACGTGCTGGCGCTGATCCAGCACAAGCTCGGCAGCCGGATCGCGATCCGCAAGGAGTTTTCCGGCGCTCCCGAGATCTGCTGCTCGCCGGCCCTGCTCAACCAGGTGGTGATGAACATCCTCGGCAACGCCGCCGACGCGATTCCCGGCGACGGCACCATCACGATCGAGACCGCGATCCGCGACGACCACGACGTCATCCGGATCTGCGATACCGGCCCGGGCGTGCCGGAAGACCTGCGTGAACGGATCTTCGAGCCGTTCTTCACGACCAAGCCCGTCGGATCCGGCACCGGGCTCGGTCTCGCCATTGCCTACAGCGTCGTGCAGGCGCATAGCGGACAGATCTCGGTCGAATCCGCGCCTGAAGGAGGAGCCTGCTTCGTGATCAGCATTCCGCGGCGGGCCGCATGACCGTGGGCGCAACGAGCGAGGCGATGTATCCAACCGTGCGCGGGACGATCCTGGCGGTCGACGACGAGCCGGATATTCTGGTCGCCCTCGAGGATCTGCTCGAGGACGAATACCGGGTGCTCACCACCAGCCGGCCGGCCGAGGCCCTGGAGCTGATCGCCTCCGAGCCCGACATCGACGTCATCCTGTCGGACCAGCGCATGCCCGGCCTGACCGGCGACGCCCTGCTGGCCCAGGCCCGGGAGATCTCGGACGCGCAGGCGATCCTGCTCACCGGCTATGCCGACATCTCGGCGGTGGTCTCGGCGCTCAACCGCGGCGGCATCACCGGCTACGTCACCAAGCCGTGGGACCCGTCGCTCCTGCGCAACGCGGTGCGCAGCGCCTATGAGCGCCACCGGCTCGCCCGCGAGCTCGCCACCGAACGCGCCCTGCTGCGCGGCCTCCTCGATCATTCCGGCGACGCGATCGCCTTCAAGGACACCGACGGGCGCTACCTGCGCCTGAACGCCCGCATGGCGGCGCGCCTGGCTGCGCCCTCGGTCGAGACCTGCCTCGGCCGCCGCGAGGCCGAGTTCGCCGTACCCGGGAGCGAGGCCGCCGAAGCCGCAGACCGGGCCGCCATCGCGTCCGGCGCGCCGACCGAGATCGTGGTCGGGGGCGCCGAGACGGCACAGGGCGCGAACGCGGAACGCTGGAGCCAGGTCACCCGGGTGCCGATCCGCGACGAGGCCGGCGCCGTCGTCCACCTGGCGGTGATCGAGCGCGACATCACCGAGCAGCGCCTGCTCGAGGGGCGCTTGCGCCAGGCCGACAAGATGCAGGCCCTCGGCACCCTCGCGGGCGGCGTCGCGCACGACTTCAACAACCTGCTCACCGCGATCCTCGGCAGCCTGGAACTCGCCCTGCCCAAGGTGGCGGGCGACGCGCGGCTGACGCGGCTGATGACCAACGCCGCCCAGGCGGCGCAGCGCGGCGCGGCGCTGACCAAGCGTCTCCTCACCTTCAGCCACCGCCGCGACCTCCAGGCCCGCGTCGTCGACCTCAACGCGGTGATCCGCGGCATGGACGACCTGCTCGGGCGGAGCCTGGGCGGCTTCGTGCAGGTCGAGCACGCCTTGAGCGACGACCTCTGGCCGGCCAAGGTCGATCCCGACCAGCTCGAACTCGCGATCCTCAACCTCTGCATCAATGGCCGCGACGCGATGCCGGAAGGCGGCATCGTCGTGCTCTCGACCCGCAACGAGAGGGTCAGCGGCAGTACCGACCCGAACCTCAAGGACGGCGACTACGCGGTGACCGCGATCCGCGACACCGGCACCGGCATCCCGCCGGAAATCCTCGGCCGGGTGTTCGAGCCGTTCTTCACCACCAAGGGCGTCGGCCAGGGCACCGGCCTCGGCCTCGCCATGGTGTTCGGCCTCGTCCAGCAATCCGGCGGCACGATCCGCATCGACAGCGAGGTCGGGCGCGGCACCACGGTCCTGCTCTACCTGCCGCGGTCGCACGAGTCGGTGGAAGCCGTGTCCGCCGCAAAGGCGGTGCCCGCCCCGGCCTCGCGCCGGGCCCGGGTCCTGGTGGTCGACGACGATCCCCAGGTCCGCCACGTCACCGCCTCGTTCCTCAACGGCTTCGGCTACGACGAGGCCGAGGTGCCGAGCGGCGAGGCGGCCCTGGAACGGCTGGCGGCGGAGCGGTTCGACATCGTGGTCGCCGATCTGGCGATGCCGGGCATGAGCGGAATCGACCTCGCCGAGGAGGTGCGCCGGCGCTGGCCCGCCCTGCCGTTCCTGCTCGTCACCGGCCACGCCGAGGCGGCCCGGATCCCGGCGGATTTCTCGGTGCTGGAGAAGCCCTTCCCCTCCGCCGACCTGGCGGCCCGGGTGGCGGCGCTGCTCGCGCCGGAAGGGTGAGTTTCGCAAGCCGGGCGATCGCCGCGGCATGTCGGCTCGGTCCTGCCGACTCGGCACTTCCGTCGATATCCCCCCGCATCGTCCCGGGTTCCGCTGTGCGGCCCCGGGACGATGCGGAGAGCGCGAGGTCCGTCGGGAGATTCGCCCGATCGAGGGCGGGATGGACGGCAAAGTGTCTCACCGACGGCACGGTAGAGCCGAAATCATCCAGCCTCCGCCGTCGTTCACGCTTGCGTCAGCAAGTTTTGCGAAGTGTTGCCCCACGATTGCCGAACGGTCGTCCCCGCTTTAAGGCAGCGGCGCGCCTGACGAAGAGTGTGACACGCGATGCCCCGGACGCTGAGACCGAGCCTTCAGATCGTCGTCCTGGCCGTCGTGGCCGCAGGCGCGGTCTTCGCCTACACCGCCCTCCGCCCGGCCCACCGCCAGGAGGCGATCGCCACCTTCGCGGACGTGCCGGCCCGCAAGCCCAACAGCGGCTTCACCCTGACGGCGTCGCAGCTCGCCACGGTGACGAGCGAGCCGGTGGTCAAGCGCCAGTTCTTCGAGGAGATCGCCACCGAGGGCAAGATCAGCGTCGACGAGTACATGGCGACGCCGGTCTTCTCGCCCTATCCGGGCCGGGTCATCGCGATCTTCGTCCGCACCGGCGACCAGGTGAAGCGCGGCCAGCCCTTGTTCTCGGTCCAGGCCAACGAGATGGTGCAGGCCCAGAACGATTATCTCGCGGCGCTCAACGTGCTCAACAAGAGCCGCTCGCAGCTCACCTTCGCGCAGGCCGCCGAGAAGCGGCAGCGCGACCTCTACGAGACCCGCACCACCACGCTGCGCGAGCTGCAGGTGGCCCAGAACGACCTCACATCGGCCAGCAACGACAACCGCACCGCCGAGGTCGGGCTCGAGGCGGTGCGCAACCGCCTGCGCATCCTCGGCCTGCGCGACGAGGACATGTCCGCCCTCTCGAAGGGCTCGGCGATCAACCCCGACACGCCCATCAACGCACCGCTCAGCGGCACCATCATCCAGCGCAAGATCGGCCCGGGGCAGTATGTCGGCTCGGGCGGCGAGCCGCCCTACACCATCGGCGACCTGTCGAAGGTCTGGCTGGTGGCGCAGCTGCGCGAGGCCGACGCGGCGAAGGTCGAGATGAACGAGAAGATCGCCTTCCGCGTGCCGGCCCATCCGGACCGCACCTTCGAGGGCCGGATCAACTTCATCGGCACCTCGGTCGACCCGGCGACCCGGCGCATCACCGTGCGGGCCGAGATCGACAACCGCCAAGGTCTGCTCAAGCCCGAGATGTATGCCAGCGTCCGCATCATCAACGAGCGCGAGAGCCTGTCCCATGCCGTGCCCCGCGCCGCGGTGATCCTGGAAGGCAACAAGGCCAGCGTCTGGGTGCTCAAGCCCGACAACTCGGTCGAGAGCCGGCCGATCAAGCCCGGCATCGTCGACGGCACCACCGTCGAGATCCTCGACGGCCTGAAGGAGGGCGAGCGGGTGATCTCCCGCGGCTCGCTCTTCATCGACCGGATGTCGACCCAGAGCTGACGCTCGTCCCTCCCCTTCGATCCCGAACCTTCGGATAATCGGCCATGACCGGCATCGTCGGCCTCGCCCTGCGCCAGCGCGCCCTCGTCGTCCTGGCCTTCGTGGCCCTGATGATCGGCGGCCTCGCGGCGTTCCAGAGCCTCAACATCGAGGCCTATCCCGACCCGACGCCGCCGATGGTGAACGTCATCACCCAGGCGCCGGGCCTCTCGGGCGAGGAGATCGAGCGCTACATCACGGTGCCGATCGAGGTGATCACCTCGGGGCTCCCCGACCTGAAGCAGGTCCGCACCGTCTCGCTCTACGGCCTGTCCGACGTGAAGCTGCAATTCGGCTTCGCCAACAGCTACCGCGAGGCCGAGCAGCAGGTCCTCAACCGCCTCGCCCAGCTCGACGGGCTGCCGAACGGCGCCAAGCCGACGATCTCGCCGGTGAGCCCGATCGGCGAGATCTTCCGCTACAAGCTCGTCGCGCCGGACGGCTACAGCGTGCTCGACCTGAAGACGTTGCAGGACTGGGTCCTGCGCAAGCGCTTCCGCGCCGTGCCGGGCGTCATCGACGTGATCGGCTGGGGCGGCAAGACCAAGACCTTCGAGATCGGCGTCGACCTCGACCGGCTGATGGCCCATGGCCTGACCCTGTCGGGCGTGGTCAAGACCCTCAACGACAGCAACCTCAATGTCGGCGGCAACCGCATCACCCTGGGCAGCCAATCGGCGGTGGTGCGGGGCGTCGGCCTGATCCGCTCGGTCGACGACATCGGCGAGACCGTGCTGTCGCAGTCCGGCGGCGCGCCGGTGCTGGTGAAGGACGTCGCCACCATCACCATCGGCCACCAGCCGCGGCTCGGCATCGCCGGGATGAACGACGACGACGACATCGTCCAGGGCATCGTGCTGATGCGCCGCGGCGAGCGCTCGACCCCGTCGATCGAGGCGGTGAAGGCCGAGGTGGCGAAGATCGAGGCCGCCGGCATCCTGCCGCCGGGGGTGAAGATCGAGCGCATCTACGACCGCGCCGACCTCATCGCCGTCACCACCCACACCGTCCTGCACAACATGATGGTCGGGATCCTGCTGATCCTGGTGGTGCAGTGGCTGTTCCTCGGCAACCTGAGGAGCGCGATCATCGTCGTCGCGACGATTCCGTTCGCGCTGTTCTTCGCCGTCATCATCCTGGTGGTGCGGGGCGAATCCGCCAACCTGCTGTCGGTCGGCGCGCTCGATTTCGGCCTGATCGTCGACGGCACCGTGATCATGGTCGAGGCGATCTTCCGCCGCCTGTCCGGCCACGGCCCGCCGCTGCCGCATGCCCTTGCCGGCGCCAAGGGGATGCCGAGGAAGCTCGGGCTGATCTCGCTCGCCTCCTCGGATGTCAGCCGCTCGATCGTCTTCGCCGCCATCATCATCGTCACCGGCTTCCTGCCGCTGTTCACGCTGTCGGGCGTCGAGGGCAACATCTTCGGGCCGATGGCCCAGACCTACGCCTACGCGCTGGCCGGCGGCCTCATCGCCACTTTCACGGTGACGCCGGTCCTCTCGGCCTACCTGCTGCCGGAGCACATCGACGAGGTCGAGACGATCCTGGTCCGGGCCCTCGACCGGGCCTACCGGCCGGTGATCCGGGCGGCGCTCGGCCACCGCATCCTGACGCTCGGCGTCGCCGGCCTGATCTTCGCCGGCGTCGCGGTGGAGGGGCGCAACCTCGGCCTCGAATTCCTGCCGAAGCTGGAAGAGGGCAACCTCTGGATCCGCGCCACGATGCCGGCGACGATCTCGCTCGAGGAGGGCAACCTGTACGTCAACCGGATCCGCCGGGTGATCGCCGAGGTGCCGGAGGTCGAGCGCGTGGTCTCGCAGCACGGCCGCCCCGACGACGGCACCGACGCCGCCGGCTTCTTCAACGGCGAGTTCTTCGCGCCGCTCAAACCCGCCGAGCAGTGGCGCGAGGGGATGAGCAAGGACGCGATGACCGGCGCCCTGCTGGAGCGGCTGCGGACCGAGTTCCCGGGCGTCGAGTTCAACCTGTCGCAGTATCTCCAGGACAACGTCGCCGAGGCGGTCTCCGGCATCAAGGGCGAGAACTCGTTCAAGGTGTTCGGGCCCGACCTGCAGACGCTCACCGACGTGGCGCGCCAGGTCGAGGCGGTGCTGAAACGGGTGCCCGGCGTCACCGATCTCGGCGTCTTCACCTCGCTCGGCCAGCCGACGGTGCAGATCAACGTCGACCGGGTGCGCGCCGCCCGCTACGGCCTCACCCCCGGCGACATCAACACCACGGTGCGCACCGCCGTCGGCGGCGACGCGGCGGGCGAGCTCTACGACACCGGCAGCGAGCGCCACTACCCGATCGTCGTGCGCCTCGCCTCGCAGTACCGCCAGAGCGTCCGCGCCATCCGCGAATTGCGCATCGCGGGGCAGAACCAGAACGGGGTGAACGTCCAGATCCCGTTGAGCGCCGTCGCCGACGTCGAGGTGGTGTCCGGCCCGGCCTACATCTACCGCGAGGGCCAGGAGCGCTACCTGCCGGTCAAGTTCAGCGTGCGCGACCGCGACCTCGGCAGCACCATCATCGAGGCCCGCGAGCGGGTCGCGCAGGAGGTGAAGCTGCCGCCCGACTATCGGCTCGAGCTGGTGGGCGAGTTCAACAACATGCAGGGGGCGCTGGCCCGCCTCTCGGTCACCGTGCCGCTGGCGATCCTGCTGATCGCGGTGCTGCTCTTCGTCAATTTCGGCTCGCTCGTCGACACGCTGCTGGCGCTCAGCGTGATCCCAATGGCGGTGGCCGGCGGCATCGTGGCGCTCGCCGTCACCGAGACGCCGTTCTCGGTCTCGGCGGCGATCGGCTTCATTGCCCTTCTCGGCATCGCCGTGATGGACGGCATCATCGTCCTCACCCACTACAACGCCCTGCTCGCCCGCGGCGAGGCGCGGGCCGAGGCGATGCTGAAGACCTGCTACACCCAGATGCGCCCGGTGGTGATGACCTGCGTCGTCGCCGGCGTCGGCCTGCTGCCCGCCGCCTTCTCGCAAGGCGTCGGCTCGCAGGTCCAGAAGCCGCTCGCCCTGGTGGTGGTCGGCGGCATGAGCCTGGCGCCGCTCCTGATCCTGATCATCCTGCCGGTGCTGATCCTGCTGTTCTCCCGCCGGCGTCCGGCCGCGGTCCCGGTGCCGGCGGAGCACGGCGCGCCAGCGCCGGCCGGCGCCGCGGTCCACTGATCCCGCCGCGCCGTCGAACGGATCAGTTCGACGGCGCAAGGCAAGTCCGAACGGGCACCGGCGCCGATGCGCCGGACGCCGTGGCATCGACGTGTCGATGCAAGGCGCGAGGGTATGAGACGGGAGCCGCCTGACAGCGCCGATGGCCTCGTGTAGAGGGCGTCGGTGACGCAGCGGAGGGCGACGGTTTGGCCGATCAGGACAGGGGCGAGGCCCAGCCGCGGCGGATCGGCCGGCGCGCCTTTCGGGCACGGATGGAGGCGTATCTCGGCGAGGCTCGACAGGGCCGATCCTTCGCCGTCACCTCGCATGGACGGGTGATCGCCGAGATCCACCCGCCCTCGATCCCGGAGCCGCCGCGCCGCCGGCCAGGGGCGCTCAAAGGCAGGATCCGCCTGTTGGGGGGAGCGGCCGGGGACGAGCGCGCGTGAAGCTGCTCCTCGGCACCCCTGCCCTGCTCTGGTGGCTCAGCGACGATCCCCGTCTCGGGGACAAGGCTCGCGCGCGGATCGCCGATCCCCGCCACGTCGTGCTGGTCAGCGCGGTCTCGCTCTTCGAGATCACGCAGGCGATCCGTCTCGGCACCCTGGAGGCCGAGATCCGCGACATCCTCCAGGCGGTCGAGGGCGGGGGCTGCACCTGGCTCGACCTGCGCCCCGAACACCTTCGGATGCTGCGCAAGCTGCCGCCCGGGCCGGGCCGGCAGGATCCGTTCGGCCCCCTACTCATCGCCCAGGCCATGGCCGAGCAGGCGACGCTGGTTTCGGACGATCCGGAGGTGCCGCGCGTCATGATGCGGTTCATGCGATGCGGAGACGCGCCCGAGCGTTGACGCGACGCGAGAACCGGTCGAGCGGGCGGTATTCACGTCCTCCATGGGTCATTCCAGGGCGTCGCAGCCGCGCCGGGAATGATGCCGGTCCCGGCTTCGCGGCCCTGGAATGACGAGGCGGGTGTCGGCCGCTCAGCGCGCATGAGGCAAGGTCACGGCATCGCCGCGGAATCGCGGCTCCTCGCAGGGGACACCGAATCCCGCGCCGCCCCTGGCTCCGCCTCGATCACCCGGGACTCGCGCGCCGTTCGACACGCGGGCGATTCCCGATCGCAGAGCGGGCTTTACGCCGCCACCGTCCCGGCGCCGCCATTCTCCCGGCTCTCCGCCGCCGCCAGCAGCACGCAGACCGCCACCACCTCGGCCGCCGCCTCGACCTCGGACGGCTTCGGGTAGGACGGGGCGAGGCGCAGCAGGCGGTCCTGCGGGTCGCGGCCGTAGGGGTGAGTGGCGCCGGCCGGGGTGAGCGCGAGCCCACAGGCCGCGGCGAGCTTGACCACGCGGGTGGCGCAGCCCTCCGGCACTTCGAGCAGGATGAAGTAGCCGCCCTCCGGCTCGCTCCAGCGCGCCACACCGGTGCCGCCGAGATGGCGCGACAGGGTCTCGGTCACCGCCCGGAACTTCGGCGCCAGCAGCCGGCGATGCTCGTCCATCAGCGCGTCGAGCCCGCCCTGGTCGCGCAGGAAGCGGACGTGACGCAGCTGGTTGACCTTGTCCGGGCCGATGCTGCGCTTGCCGGCATTGGCGAGGTACCAGCGGATATTCGCCTCCGACGAGGCCAGCATCGCGAGGCCCGAGCCGGCCAGCGTCACCTTCGAGGTCGAGGCGAAGACGATCGCCCGGTCCGGGTGTCCGGCATCAGGGCAGGCGTCGAGCACGTTGCGGAGGCTCGGCCGGCGCTCGGTCAGGTGGTGCAGCGCGTAGGCATTGTCCCAGAACAGCCGGAAGTCCGGCGCGCCGGCCTCCATCCGGGCCAGCCGCTCGACGGTGGCGTCGGAATAGGTCTCGCCGCCGGGGTTCGAGTATTGCGGCACCGCCCACATCCCCTTCACCCGGGGATCGCGGACCTCGCGCTCGACCACGTCCATGTCCGGGCCGTCGGCGGTCATCGGCACCGGGATCATGCCGATGCCGTAGGTCTCGCACAGGGCGAAGTGGCGGTCGTAGCCGGGCACCGGGCAGAGGAAGCGGATCTCCTCCTCCTTCACCCACGGCCGGGCCCCGCCGGGCACGCCCTTGAGCAGGGCGTAGGCGATGCAATCGTGCATGAGCGCGAGGCTCGAATTGTTGCCGACCGCGATCCGGTCGGCAGACGCGCCGAGCACCGGGGCGAACAGCGCCCGCACCTCGGCCAGCCCCTGCACGCCCCCGTAATTGCGGGCATCCTCACCGGCCTCGGTGCGGTGGTCGCGGTTGCCCGGCAGGGTCAGCAGGCCCTCCGACAGGTCGAGCTGCTCCGGGGCCGGCTTGCCGCGGGTCATGTCGAGCTTGAGGCCGCGCTCCTGCAGGGCGGCGTAGCGGGCCTGGAGATCGGCGAGGGCGGGAATCGCGGTCATGGGAAGGGTTTCGCTGGTGGACGGAAAAGCGCGTCTCCTTTGCGCCTCCCGCCGCCCGGAATCCAGGGCCTTCCCGCGCGACAGACCGGATTCCCGCCGAGGCTGCCGGGGCGAGGCCGCCTACTTGCCGGCCTTCTCCGACAGGATGGCGCCGGTGCGCGGATCGGCCTTGAACTTCATCGGCTTGCCGTCCTTCATTCCCTCACCCTCCCAATGGCCATCATCGGCCTCGATCTCGGAGATCTGGGTATAGCCGGCGGCCTCGACCTTCTGGATCACCTGGCCGATCGGCATCCAGTCGGCGCCGACCTTGTCGGCCAGCGCGCCGGCGGCGCTGCCGGCGAGAAACAGGGCGGCGAGGGCCGGCACGGTCAGCTTGGACATCAAACGGGTCTCCCTGAATGTCTGGCGGATGCCGAAGGGAGATCGTGCCGGGGCCCGCCCGGTTCCGAACAAAAAAGGCGGCCCTCGCGGGCCGCCTCCAAGGGCAATCGGATGGATCGCGATCTTACTCGGCGGGGGTCTCGTCGGCGACCTGGACCGGGCCGGAATCCTTGCCGCGGGCGTCGACGTCGCGGTCGACGAACTCGATCACTGCCATCGGGGCGTTGTCGCCATAGCGGAAGCCGGCCTTCATGATGCGGCAGTAACCGCCCGGCCGGCTCTCGTAGCGGGGCCCGAGCACGTCGAACAGCTTCTTGACCATCACCTCGTCGCCGCGGAGCGCCGCGATCGCCTGGCGGCGGGCGTGCAGGTCGCCGCGCTTGCCGAGGGTGATCAGCTTCTCGACGACCGGACGCAGGTCCTTGGCCTTCGGCAGGGTGGTGATGATCTGCTCGTGCTTGATCAGCGCGGCCGACATGTTCGAGAACATCGCCTTGCGATGCTCGACGGTGCGGTTGAAGCGACGACCCCGGAAACCGTGACGCATGGCTCTCTCCTTTGGTTCTCGGCCGCCGTGCCACGGGTCGGCCGTCCTTTGTGGTGCGAGGGCGGATCACCGCCACTCGCGATGCGCCATGGATCAGGGCGCATCGCGAGTGGCGGCGCGGGGAGCGATCCCCGCGCCGCGAGCCCGGCTCAGTAGTGCTCTTCGAAGCGCTTGGCGAGATCCTCGATGTTCTCCGGCGGCCAGCCGGGAACGTCCATGCCGAGGTGCAGGCCCATCGCGGCGAGCACTTCCTTGATCTCGTTGAGCGACTTGCGGCCGAAGTTCGGAGTGCGCAGCATCTCCGCCTCGGTCTTCTGGATGAGGTCGCCGATATAGACGATGTTGTCGTTCTTGAGGCAGTTGGCCGAGCGGACCGACAGCTCGAGCTCGTCAACCTTCTTGAGCAGGGCCGGGTTGAAGGGCAGCTGCGGCGCCAGCGGCGCGGCCTCTTCCTTGCGGGGCTCCTCGAAGTTGACGAAGATCTGGAGCTGGTCCTGGATGATGCGGGCGGCGTAGGCCAGCGCATCCTCGGGCGAGACCGCACCGTTGGTCTCGACCGTCATGGTCAGCTTGTCCTTGTCGAGATCCTGGCCCTCGCGGGTGTTCTCGATGCGGTAGGACACCTTGGTGACCGGCGAGAACAGCGCGTCGACCGGGATCAGGCCGATCGGCGCGTCCTCGGGCCGGTTGCGCTCGGCCGGGACGTAGCCCTTGCCGGCCGACACGGTGAACTCCATGCGGATCTCGGCGCCGTCGTCGAGCGTGCACAGCACCAGATCGGGGTTCAGGATCTGGACGTCGCCGATCGTGGCAATGTCGCCGGCGGTGACCAGGCCCGGGCCGGTCTTGCGCAGGGTCATGCGCTTCGGCGTATCGCTCGACGAGCGGATCGCGATGGTCTTGATGTTGAGGACGATGTCGGTGACGTCCTCGCGCACGCCCGGAATCGACGAGAACTCGTGCAGCACGCCGTCGATATGCACGGAGGTGACGGCGGCGCCCTGGAGCGACGAGAGGAGCACGCGGCGCAGGGAGTTGCCGAGGGTGGTGCCGAAGCCGCGCTCCAGCGGCTCGGCCACCACGGTGGCGATCCGCTTCGGGTCGTGCCCGGGGGTGACCTCGAGCTTGTTCGGCTTGATCAGCTCTTGCCAGTTCTTCTGAATGACCACGTTCGCACCTCTCGCCAACTTACACCGGGGCAGCCCCCGAAAGGGCCCTCCCCTCGCGATCCCTCCCGCGCCCGGGAGACACCGCCGTCCTGACCTCTCACACGGTCGAAGCAGGGGCGGTCAGGACGCCGCGCTCCACTGCTCCGGGACCCAGGCGAAGCCGGCGCCGTCGCGCCGGACCGAGCCGAGGGCCGGAAAATCGAGATGCATCCCGGCGACCAAGCTGCGCTCGGCGGCGGCCTGGTCGAGGATGCGCTTGCGCGTGGCGGCGGCCATCGCGCCGTCCACGTCGAAGGAGACGCCGGCCTCCGCCTTCGCGAACTGGATCGCCGGCAGGTGGACCACGTCGCCCCAGATCAGCAGGCTCCGGGCGCCGGACTGGAGCCGGTAGGCGGTGTGGCCGGGCGTATGCCCGGGCGCCAGGATCGCCTCGATTCCCGGCAGCACCTCGCCCTCGCGCGCCCGGCGGATCCGGTCGCCGTAAATCTCCGTGAGCACGCGCGCGCGCCGGAATCCCGGCTTCGCGCCCTCCGGAGCCCGCGCCTCGGCACCCTCGGCGAGCCAGTAGGCGGCCTCGGCCTCCGGGATCACCACCTCGGCGTTGGGGTAGGCGGCTGTGCCGTCGGACCCGACCAGCCCGCCGATGTGATCGGAATGCAGGTGGGTGACCAGCACCGTACCGATCTCGTCCGGCGTCAGGCCGCAGGCCCGCAGCGCCTTCGGCAGATGCCCGAGGGTGCCGGGACCGCCGGCCCCCATGCCGGCATCGACCAGCACCGGAGCCCCGCCCCCGAGGATCAGGAAGGCGTTGACGGTGATCCGCGGAGCCTCGACGCTGCGATATCCATCCCGTTGCAGGCGCTCCGCCTCGCCGGCGGGCAGGCCCTGGACCAGCCCGAGCGACGCCACGAGGTGGCCGTCGTTGAGGGCAACCACAACGCGATCACCCAGCGTCCAGGGCAGGACGCCGGGTCCGGCGAACGTGGCGGTGAGGGATGTCGACACGCAATCCTCTACGCGGGCCGTCGGCCGGGGGACGCAGGCGCGCCCCCCGGGACATGGTGGATGATCAGACGCGGCGACGCTTGCGCGGGCGGCAGCCGTTATGCGGGATCGGGGTCACGTCGCGGATCGACGTCACCGTGAAACCCGCCGCCTGGAGCGCGCGCAGAGCCGACTCGCGGCCCGAACCGGGGCCCGAGACCTCGACCTCGAGGGTGCGCATGCCGTGCTCGGCGGCCTTGCGGCCGGCATCCTCGGCCGCGACCTGGGCGGCGTACGGGGTCGACTTGCGGGAGCCCTTGAAGCCCATGGCGCCGGCCGACGACCACGAGATCGTGTTGCCCTGGGCGTCCGTGATGGTGATCATCGTGTTGTTGAACGAGGCGTTCACGTGGGCGACGCCCGACACGATGTTCTTGCGTTCGCGACGACGGACGCGGGTTGCTTCCTTGGCCATTCTGTCTTTCGATCCTTCAGGCGCGCCCGTGGTGCCAGGCGCTCGGGACGTGTCTCACGGTGTACGATGACGGCGCCGGAGCGCCGCCGGTGTCGGGCGGGACCGGAGAACCGACCCCGCCGATCTCGTGCGAGCGCGCGGCTTACTTCTTCTTGCCGGCGATCGGCTTCGCCTTGCCCTTGCGGGTGCGGGCGTTGGTGTGGGTGCGCTGGCCGCGGACCGGCAGGTTGCGGCGGTGGCGCAGGCCACGGTAGCAGCCGAGATCCATCAGGCGCTTGATGTTCATCGAGACTTCGCGACGCAGGTCGCCCTCGACGATGTAGTCGCGGTCGATCGTCTCGCGGATCTGCAGCACCTCGGCGTCGGTGAGCTGGTTCACGCGGCGCTCGGCCGGGATGCCGACCTTCTCGGTGATCTCCTCGGCCTTCTTGGCGCCGATGCCGTGGATGTACTGCAGCGCGATGACGACGCGCTTGTTGGTCGGGATGTTGACGCCGGCGATACGGGCCATGGTGTTCCTGCTCTCCATCACGTCCGCGGCCGAAAGGCCCGAACGGGTGTTCTTCACGGTCTCACGCGCGTCCGGTGGAGCCCGGCCCCTGCGCGCCGTCCCGACGGCAAATCGGCCCGGAGCGGCCTCCAGAGAGGCACGCCGGGCCGTCCGGGTCTGAACGAAGGAGCGCCCACTAGCGCGGGCGCATCCGCTTGTCAACAGAGACGCGACCTCAGACCGTCGCAGCCTGGTACGGGGCCAGCACGCCTTCGAGCTGCTTCGTCACCTCGTCGATCGGCGCCATGCCGTCGACCTGGCGCAGCAGGCCGGTCCCGGCATAATGCGCCGAGAGCGGCGCGGTCTGGGTGCGGTAGGCCTCCAGCCGGGTCTTGAACACCTCGGGCGTGTCGTCCTTGCGCACGGGCTCGCCGCGGGCCTCGGTCTCGGCCGCACGCTTGGCGATCCGGCCGACGAGCGCGTTCTCATCGACCTTGAACTCCACCACCGCGTCGAGGCGCAGACCCTTGTCGGCCAGCATCGTCTCGAGGGCGACGGCCTGGGCCACGGTGCGCGGGAAGCCGTCGAGGATGAAGCCGCGGCGGGCATCCGCCTCCTCGATCCTGTCGGCGACGATGCCGATCACGATGTCGTCGGAGACCAGGCCACCGCTCTCCATCAGGGCCTTGGCCTTGAGGCCGACCGGCGTGCCGGCGGCCACCGCCGCGCGCAGCATGTCGCCGGTCGAGAGCTGCGGGATTCCGAACCGCTCGACGATCCGCGCCGATTGCGTCCCCTTCCCGGCGCCGGGCGGGCCGAGCAGAATGATCCGCATAACCTGTCACTCCCCTCCACCGCTCCCGCGCGGGATCCTTCCTCCCGGGGTGCGGCCTCTCTGCTTGTTATAACCCGTGACCGTGAGCCGCCGGAATCCGACCATGCGCTAAGGCTGCGCCGTGGCGCAAGGTCGGAGGCCGGACCGGCTGCACCCGGTCCGCCCGTGTGGCTCAGCGCCGGCGGGCGCCGCGCAGCTTCGCCTTCTTCACCAGGCCCTCGTACTGGTGCGCCAGCAGATGGCCGTGGACCTGCGCCACCGTGTCCATGGTCACCGAGACCACGATCAGCAGCGACGTCCCGCCGAAATAGAACGGCAGCGAGGCGTAGGAGACCAGGATCTCCGGGATCAGGCAGATCACCGTGAGGTAGGCCGCGCCGATCACGGTGATGCGCGACAGGACCTTGTCGATGAACTCGGCGGTGCGCTCGCCCGGGCGAATGCCCGGGATGAAGCCGCCATGCTTCTTCAGGTTGTCCGCGGTCTCCTGCGGATTGAACACCACGGCGGTATAGAAGAAGGCGAAGAAGATGATCAGCGCTGCGTAGAGCAGCATGTAGAGCGGCCGGCCATGGCCGAGATAGGTCGCCATGGTGGCGATGATGCCGGTGCCGTTCGGATCGGTCTGGAAGCTGGCGGCGGTGGCCGGCAGCAGCAGCAGCGACGAGGCGAAGATCGGCGGGATCACGCCCGACGTGTTGAGCTTGAGCGGCAGGAACGAGGTCTGGCCCTCGTACATCCGGTTGCCGACCTGGCGCTTCGGGTAGTTGATCAGGAGCCGGCGCTGGGCACGCTCCATGAACACGATGAAGTAGACGACGGCCGCGGCCATCACCACGACGCCGAGGATCACCACGGTGGAGAGCGCGCCCTGGCGGCCGAGCTCGAGGGTGCCGGCGATCGCCGAGGGCAGGTGCGCGACGATGCCCGCGAAGATGATGAGCGAGGAGCCGTTGCCGATGCCGCGCGACGTGATCTGCTCGCCGATCCACATCAGGAACAGCGTGCCGCCGGTCAGCGTGATGACGGTGGAGACCAGGAAGAACGGCCCGGGATCCTGGACGATGCCGCCGGAGCTCTGCAGGCCGACCGCGATGCCCCAGGCCTGGAAGATCGCGAGCACCACCGTGAGGTAGCGGGTGTACTGGTTGAGGACCTTGCGGCCGGACTCGCCCTCCTTCTTCAGCGCCTCGAGCGACGGCACCACCGAGGTGAGCAGCTGCACGATGATCGATGCCGAGATGTACGGCATGATGTTGAGGGCGAAGATCGCCATGCGCTCGACGGCACCGCCGGAGAACATGTTGAACAGCCCGAGCACGCCGCCCTGCGCGTTTGCGAAGCTCTGGCGCAGCGCGTCGGGATCGATGCCGGGCAGCGGGATGTAGGTCCCGAGCCGGTAGACGATCAGGGCGCCAAGGGTGAACCAGATCCGCTTCTTGAGCTCTTCGGCCTTGGCGATGGCGCCGAAGTTGAGGTTGGCGGCGAGCTGCTCGGCTGCAGAGGCCATGGGTGACGTGTCCTCGGGTCGGGATCCGCGGCGTCGCGGTCAGGGATGCAAGACCATCCCCCAAAACACGAGCGGCGGCCTCGCGCTGGTCGCACGGGCCGCCGCCGATGATCGGTGACTTAAAGTGTGGCTTACGCCGACGCAACAGCCTCGTCGGCCGTGGCGAGCGACTGGGTCACCGAGCCGCCGGCCTTCTCGATCGCCTCGACGGCCGACTTGGACGCGCGAGAGACCTGGAAGGTCAGCTTGGCGGTGAGCTCGCCGACGCCGAGGATCTTGACGCCGTCGCGGGCCTTCGAGACCACGCCGGCGGCGATCAGCGCCTCGACGGTCACCGGAGCCGAGGCGTCGAGCTTGCCGGCATCGACGGCCTGCTGGATGCGGCCGATATTGACCTCGTTGAGGTCGGTCGCGCCCGGGTTGTTGAACCCACGCTTCGGCAGGCGGCGGTGCAGCGGCATCTGGCCGCCCTCGAAGCCCTTGATGGCGACGCCGGAGCGCGCCTTCTGGCCCTTCACGCCGCGGCCGGCGGTCTTGCCCTTGCCGGAGCCGATACCACGGCCGACGCGCATCCGCTTCTTGGTTGCGCCTTCGTTGTCACGGATTTCGTTGAGCTTCATCGTGCCCTCCTCACGCCGCGTCGTCGAGAACGCGCACGAGGTGATGCACCTTCGCGATCATGCCGCGGACAGACGGGGTGTCCTCGAGCGTGGCGATGCGGTGCATCTTGTTCAGCTTCAGGCCGATCAGCGTCTGACGCTGGCTGGCCTCGCGGCGGATCGGCGAGCCGATCTGCTGCACGCGGACGGTCTTCTCAGCCATCTCGTGCCTCCCTTACGCCGCGTCGGCGGAATCGGCCGAGGCGGCCGAGTCGGCATCGCGACGACGGGCCTGCAGGGCCGACACCTTGAGACCGCGGCGCGCCGCGACCGAACGGGGCGAATCCTCGTTCTTGAGCGCGTCGAAGGTGGCGCGCACGAGGTTGTAGGGGTTCGAGGAGCCGAGCGACTTCGCCACGACGTCCTGCATGCCCAAAGTCTCGAAGACGGCGCGCATCGGGCCGCCGGCGATGATGCCGGTACCGGCAGGCGCCGCGCGCAGGATGACCTTGCCGGCGCCGTGACGGCCCTGCACGTCGTGGTGCAGCGTGCGGCCCTCGCGGAGCGCCACGCGGACGAGACCGCGCTTGGCGGCTTCCGTCGCCTTGCGGATGGCCTCGGGAACCTCACGGGCCTTGCCGTGACCGAAACCGACGCGACCCTTCTGGTCGCCGACGACGACGAGGGCCGCGAAGCCGAAGCGACGGCCGCCCTTCACCACCTTGGCGACGCGGTTGATGTGGACGAGCTTGTCCACGAACTCGCTGTCGCGCTCCTCGCGGTCGTCGCGGCGACGACCTTCACGCTCACGTGCCATGTGTGTTGTCCGTTCGACTGACGCGGGCGGCGGTCCCGCTCGCTGTGTTTCGATCCGCCGGAATGAGAGAGGGAGCCAGACGGCCCCCTCGCCTCATGGGACATCGTGCCGATCCGGGCGGGACGGCGCGCGACGCGCCCTCCCCTCTCGTCGGATCAGAAGTCCAGGCCGCCCTCGCGGGCCGCGTCGGCCAGGGCCTTGACCCGGCCGTGATAGAGGTAGCCCGACCGGTCGAAGATGACCTGGCTCACGCCGGCCGCCTTCGCCCGCTCCGCCACCAGCTTGCCGACCTCGGTCGCGGCGGCCTTGTCGGCGCCGGTCTTGAGGCGGGCACGCAGGTCCTTGTCGAGGCTCGACGCCGCCGCCAGGGTGTGACCCGTGGCGTCGTCGATGACCTGGACGTAGATCTGCTTCGAGGAGCGGAACACCGAGAGCCGCGGACGACCATTGGCCGCCT
Organism: Methylobacterium terricola; assembly: GCF_006151805.1. GTDB lineage: Bacteria > Pseudomonadota > Alphaproteobacteria > Rhizobiales > Beijerinckiaceae > Methylobacterium > Methylobacterium terricola. The sequence goes on from NZ_VDDA01000004.1 coordinate 398,500, forward strand.
TGCGGATCGCCCGCCGGACGCGCGCGCGGCGCCGATCGAGCAGTTCGATTTTGCGAGACATCGGCGGTCCTTACTTCTTCTTGCCTTCCTTGCGGAAGATGAACTCGCCGGCGTACCTGACGCCCTTGCCCTTGTAGGGCTCGGGGCCGCGATAATCGCGGATCTCCGCCGCGACCTGGCCGACGCGCTGCTTGTCGATGCCGGTGACGATGATCTCGACCGGCCGCGGGGTGGCGATCGAGATCCCCTCCGGGATCGCGTACTCGATGTCGTGGCTGTAGCCGAGCGACAGCTTGAGCACCTTGCCGGCGACCGCAGCACGGTAACCGACGCCGTTGATCTCGAGCTTCTTCTCGTAGCCCTTGGTCACGCCTTCGACCAGGTTCGACACCTGGGCGCGGGAGAGGCCCCACATCGCGCGGGCCTCCTTGGTCTGCGAACGCGGCTGGACCGAGATCGCGCCGTTCTCGTGGGCCACCGACACCTGGTCGGGGACGCGGAACTGCAGCTCGCCCTTCTGGCCCTTGATCTTCACGTTCTGGCCGTCGACGGTGGCGGTCACGCCGGCCGGGACGGTCACGGGCTTCTTGCCTACGCGGGACATGCTCGTCTCTCCTTTTCGGCTGTCAGGGTCCGAAGGTCAGAAGACCTTGCAGAGCACCTCGCCGCCGACGTTGCGCTCGCGCGCCTCGTGGTCGGCCATGACGCCCTGAGGGGTGGAGACGATGGTGATGCCCAGGCCGTCGGCGACGCGCGGCAGGGTATCGACCGACGAGTAGACACGGCGGCCCGGCTTGGAGACGCGCTCGATCGAGCGGATCACCGGCTGGCCGTCGAAGTACTTGAGCTCGATGGCGAACTCGGTACGCCCGTTGCCGTAATCGGTCGTGGCGTAGTCGCGGATGTAGCCCTCGGACTTCAGCACGTCGAGGACGCGGGCCCGCAGCTTGGAGCCGGGGGTCTGCACGACATTGCGACGACGCATCTGGCCGTTGCGGATGCGGGTGAGCATATCGCCCACGGGATCGTTGATCATCTGTGGCGCCCTCCCCTTACCAGCTGGACTTGACCAGGCCCGGGATCAAACCCCGGGATCCCAGGTCGCGGAGCGCGACGCGGGAGATGCCGAGCTTGCGGTAGTAAGCCCGGGGACGGCCGGTCATCTCGCAGCGGTTGCGGATGCGGGTGGGGCTGGAGTTGCGCGGCAGCTCCGCCAGCTTGAGGCGCGCCTCGAAGCGCTCCTCCATCGACAGGGACTCGTCGTTCGCCGTCGCCAGAAGCGCCTCGCGCTTCGGGGCGAAGCGCTTCACGAGCTCCCGCCGCTGCTTGTTCTTCTCGATCTTGCTCGTCTTAGCCATTGCTTAAGCTCTCCAGTGTCCGCGTATGGGGGCGGTCAGCCCTCACTGCCGGAACGGGAAGTTGAAATGCTTCAGGAGCGCCCGGGCCTCGGCATCGGTCTTGGCGGTGGTCGCCACGACGATGTCCATGCCCCAGGTGTTCTGGGCCTTGTCGTAGTTGATCTCGGGGAACACCAGGTGCTCCTTGATCCCGAGGGCGTAGTTGCCGCGGCCGTCGAACGACTTCGGGTTCAGGCCGCGGAAGTCACGCACGCGCGGCAGCGCGATGGTGATCAGGCGGTCCATGAACTCGTACATCCGCTGCTTGCGCAGCGTGACCTTGCAGCCGATCGGCATGTTCTCGCGGACCTTGAAGGTCGCGATCGCCTTGCGGGCCCGGGTGATCACCGGCTTCTGGCCGACGATCAGGCCGAGATCCTCGGCGGCGACCGTGGCCTTCTTGGAGTCCTGGGTCGACTCGCCGACGCCCATGTTGACGACGATCTTCTCGATCGCCGGCACCTGCATCGGGTTGGTGTAGCCGAACTCCTCGATCAGCTTCGGACGCACCACTTCCTCGTAGTGCTTCTTGAGCCGCGGGGTGTACCCGTCCTTCAGATCCTCAGCCATCGATCAGATCTCCCGAGCGCTTCGCGAAGCGAACCTTGCGCCCGTCTTCCAGAATGCGAAAACCGACCCGGGTGGGCTTGCCGTCCTTGGGGTCGGCGACCGCCAGGTTCGACAGGTGGATCGCCGCCTCCTTGGAGATGATCCCGCCCTCGGAGGTCTGGGTCTGGCGCGTGTGGCGCTTCACCAAGTTGATCCCCCGGACCAGGGCCCGATCTTCCTTCGGCATCACCTGGATGACCTCGCCGGTGCGACCCTTGTCGCGACCGGTCAGAACGACGACCTTGTCGCCCTTCTTCACCTTCGCAGCCATTACAGCACCTCCGGCGCCAGCGAGATGATCTTCATGTGGTTGCGAGCGCGCAGCTCGCGCGGCACGGGCCCGAAGATACGGGTGCCGACCGGCTCCTTCTGGTTGTTGATCAGCACCGCCGCGTTGCGGTCGAAGCGGATCACCGAACCGTCGGCGCGACGGACGTCCTTGGCGGTACGGACGACGACCGCCTTCATGACGTCGCCCTTCTTCACGCGGCCCCGCGGAATCGCCTCCTTCACCGACACCACGATGATGTCGCCGACACCGGCATACTTGCGCTTGGAACCGCCGAGCACCTTGATGCACATCACGCGACGTGCGCCGGAATTGTCGGCGACGTCCAGATTCGTCTGCATCTGGATCACGGCCTAACGCCCTTTCCTTGTTTCAGGCAGGTCTCCGCAGGGCAGGATTGCCCGGCGGACGGCAGCCTGATGGGGATCTCGCGTCCCCGTCCATTAAAAGACCGCGCAGCAGGGCGATTGCTCGCTCTGGCGCGGTCAACGAACGCGATGAGGGGCGCGTCACACGCCCTTCATGTTTCGGTGGAGGCCGGCCGATTACACCGGATCGGCCCCGTTGACAAGGAGGCGGAGCGTCAAAAGTCGCTCCGCTCCGGCCAGGCGAAAGGGGCGCCGTGCGCGGCGCCCCTGATCACGCCTCGGCGGTCGCGACGGCCTCGCCCTCGACCAGCTTCCAGGTCTTGAGCTTGGAATAGGGCCGCGACTCCTCGATGAACACCTGCTGGCCGACCTTGGCCACGTTGTTCTCGTCGTGAGCGTGGTAGTTCTTGGACCGGCGGATGGTCTTCTTCATCACCGGGTGGGTGAAGCGACGCTCCACCTTCACGACGACGGTCTTGTCCTGCTTGTCGCTGACGACGACGCCCTGCAGCACGCGCTTCGGCATGGTAGTACTCCCTTAGCCCTGCGCCGCCTGCAGCGTCTTCTGGCGCTGCAGGGTGCGGACGCGGGCGATGTCGCGGCGCACTTCGCGCACCCGGGCGACGTTCTCGAGCTGACCCGTGGCCCGCTGGAAGCGCAGGTTGAACTGCTCCTTCTTCAGGTTCAGGAGCTCTTCGCCGAGCTGATCCGGCGACAGCGCGCTCAGGTCAGACAGCCTCTGGCTCGACTTCATCTCGAATATTCTCCTCAGTCGGCGATGCGCTGGATGAAGCGCGTGCGGACCGGCAGCTTGGCGGCACCCAGGCGCAGCGCCTCGCGGGCGATGTCCTCGGCCACGCCGTCGATCTCGAACATGATGCGGCCGGGATGCACGCGGGCCGCCCAGTATTCGGGGGCACCCTTCCCCGAGCCCATGCGGACTTCGGTCGGCTTCGCGGTCACGGGGACGTCGGGGAAGATCCGGATCCAGACCCGGCCCTGACGCTTCATCTCGCGGGTGATCGCGCGGCGGGCCGCCTCGATCTGACGCGCGGTGATCCGCTCCGGCTCCATGGCCTTGAGGCCGTAGGAGCCGAAGTTCAGATCGGTTCCGCCCTTCGCGAAGCCGTGGATGCGGCCCTTGAACTGCTTGCGGAACTTCGTCTTCTTGGGTTGCAGCATGGCAGCCTCTCAAAACTGAAGGGCGGGGGAAGCGCGGCCCTTAGGCCGCGTCCCGTCCGCCGCGCTCGCCGCGCTCACGGTCACGACGTCCGCCTGAACGGCCGCCCTCCTCGTGCGCGCGCTTGTCCTGCGCCATCGGGTCGTGCTCGAGGATCTCGCCCTTGAACACCCACACCTTGATGCCGCAGGTGCCGTAGGTGGTGAACGCCGTGGCCGTACCGTAATCGACGTCGGCGCGCAGGGTGTGCAGGGGCACGCGGCCCTCGCGGTACCACTCGAGCCGGGCGATCTCGGCGCCGCCAAGGCGACCGGAGCAGTTGATGCGGATGCCCTCGGCGCCGAGACGCATCGCCGACTGCACGGCGCGCTTCATCGCACGACGGAAGGCGACGCGGCGCTCAAGCTGCTGCGCGATCGAGTCGGCCACCAGGGTAGCGTCGATCTCGGGCTTGCGCACCTCGACGATGTTGATCGTCACGTCGGCCTTGGTCATCGAGTTGACCAGCTTGCGCAGCTTCTCGATGTCCGCGCCCTTCTTGCCGATCACCACGCCCGGACGGCCCGAGTGGATGGTGACGCGGCACTTCTTGTGCGGGCGCTCGATGACGATCTTGGAGACCGCGGCCTGCTTGAGCTGCTTGAGCAGCGCTTTGCGGATCGCGACGTCCTCATGCATCAGGCGAGCGTACTCGCCCTTGTTGGCGTACCAACGCGAGTCCCAGGTCCGGTTGATGCCGAGACGGAGACCGATCGGATTGACTTTCTGACCCATCGATCCCTCCTCAGGCCGCCTCGGCCGGGACTTCGCGCACCACGATGGTGAGGTTCGCGAACGGCTTCAGGATGCGGGCGCCACGACCGCGGGCGCGGGCGTGGAAGCGCTTCAGGACGAGCGCCTTGCCGACATAGGCCTCCTTCACGACGAGATCGTCCACGTCCAGGTCGTGGTTGTTCTCGGCGTTGGCGATCGCGCTCTCGAGGCACTTCTTGACGTCGACCGCGATCCGCTTGCGCGAGAACTGCAGGTCGGCCAGAGCGGTCGAGACCTTCTTGCCGCGGATCAGCTGCGCCACCAGGTTCAGCTTCTGCGGGCTGACGCGCAGCATGCGCGCGACGGCCTTCGCCTCGTTCTGGGGGAGCGCGCGGGGTGCTGCTGCCTTGCCCATCTCAGCGCCTCTTCGCCTTCTTGTCGGCCGCGTGACCGTGGAAGGTACGGGTCGGCGAGAACTCGCCGAACTTGTGACCGACCATTTCCTCGGAAACGTAGACCGGGATGTGCTTCTGCCCGTTGTAGACCCCGAAGGTCAGACCAACGAAATGCGGAAGGATCGTGGAGCGACGGCTCCAGATCTTGATCACCTCGTTACGGCTCGCGCCGCGCGCGGCGTCCGCCTTCTTGAGGAGGTAGCCGTCGATGAACGGCCCCTTCCAGATTGAACGTGCCATGGGACGAAGCCCTTACTTCTTGCGGTTGTGGCGGCTCGACACGATGAACGTGTCGGTGCGCTTGTTCGAGCGGGTCTTCTTGCCCTTCGTGGGGATACCCCACGGCGTGACCGGATGACGACCGCCCGAGGTGCGACCCTCGCCGCCGCCGTGCGGGTGGTCGATCGGGTTCATCGCGACGCCGCGGTTGTGCGGGCGCTTGCCGAGCCAGCGGTTGCGGCCCGCCTTGCCGAGCGAGATGTTCATGTGGTCGGGGTTCGAGACCGCGCCCACCGTAGCGTAGCACTGGCCGTGCACCAGGCGCTGCTCGCCCGAGTTCAGGCGCAGCGTGACGTAGCCCTGGTCGCGGCCGACGATCTGGGCGTAGTTGCCCGCGGACCGGGCGATCGCCCCGCCCTTGCCGATCTTCAGCTCGACGTTGTGCACGATCGTGCCGACCGGCATGTTGCCGAGCGGCATGGCGTTGCCCGGCTTGATGTCGACCTGCTCGCCCGACACCACCTTGTCGCCGGCCTTCACCCGCTGCGGCGCCAGGATGTAGCTCTGCGCCCCACCCTCGTACGACACCAGCGCGATGAACGCCGTGCGGTTGGGATCGTACTCGATCCGCTCGACGGTGCCGACCTTGCCGGCATGCTCACGCCGCTTGAAGTCGATGTTGCGCAGCGTCCGCTTGTGGCCGCCGCCGCGGAACCGCACCGTGATGCGGCCGAGGTTGTTGCGGCCGCCGGTGGACGACTTGCCCACCGTCAGCGCCTTGACCGGCTTGCCCTTGTAGAGCTCCGAACGGTCCACGATCACGAGCTGGCGAAGGCTCGGCGTGACCGGCTTGAATGTCTTCAAAGCCATTGGCTTGTTCCCTTACGCCGTTCCCCTCAGAGCCCGGTCGTGACGTCGATGGTCTGGCCCTCTTCGAGGGTGACGATCGCCTTCTTCACGTCCGAACGCTGGCCGCGCTGACCGCGGAACATCTTGGTCTTGCCCTTGGTGACGAGCGTGTTGACGCTCTTCACCTTGACCTCGAACAGCTTCTCGACCGCTTCCTTGATCTGCGGCTTCGTCGCCTTCGGGGCCACCCGGAACACAACCTTGTTGAGCTCCGAGAGGTTGGTCGCCTTCTCGGTGATGACCGGAGAGACGATCACGTCGTAGTGGCGCGGATCAGCGCTCATTTGAATCGCGCCTCCAGCGCATCGACGGCGGCGCGGGTCAGCACGAGCTTCTCGCGGCGCAGGATGTCGTAGACGTTGATGCCCTGCACCGGCAGGACGTCGATCTGCGGCAGGTTGCGGGCCGCACGGGCGAAGTTCTGGTCGAGCTCGGCGCCGCCGATGATCAGGGCGCTCGAGAGCGACAGCTTGCCGAAGCGCTCCTTGAGCGCCTTAGTCTTGCCCTCCTCGAGGCGGGCATCGTCCATGACGATCAGCTCGGCGCTCTTGACCTTGGCCGACAGAGCGTGGCGGAGCGCCAGAGCCCGGACCTTCTTGGGCAGGTCGTGAGCGTGCGAGCGGGTGACCGGGCCGTGGGCGCGGGCGCCGCCGCGGAACTGCGGAGCGGACGCCGCGCCGTGACGGGCGTTACCGGTGCCCTTCTGCTTGTACAGCTTCTTGGTCGTGCGAGCGATCTCGCCGCGCTGCTTGGTCTGGTGGGTACCAGCCTGGCGCTTGGCGAGCTGCCAGCGGACGCAGCGCTGCAGCAGGTCGGCGCGGGGCTCGAGGCCGAAGATGGCCTCGTCGAGCTCGAGCGAGCCGGCCTCGGCACCGTCGAGCGTGGTGATCTCGAACTTCATCACGCGTTCTCCTCGGTGGCCGGAGCCGCCGGAGCCTCGACCTGGCTCTCCGCGGGAGCAGCAGCCTGCTCGCGGAACTTGCCCGGCATCGGCACGTCGGCCGGCAGCTTGCGCTTCACGGCGTCGCGGACGAAGATCCAGCCGCCATCGACGCCCGGAACCGAGCCCTCGACCAGGATCAGGCCGCGCTCGACATCGGTGCGCACGACGCGCAGGTTCTGGGTCGTGACCCGCTCGACGCCGAGGTGGCCCGGCATCTTCTTGTTCTTGAAGGTCTTGCCCGGGTCCTGACGGCCGCCGGTCGAACCGATCGAACGGTGCGAGATCGACACGCCGTGGGTGGCGCGCAGACCGCCGAAGTTCCAGCGCTTCATGCCGCCGGCGAAGCCCTTACCGGTGGTCGTGCCCGTCACGTCGACGAACTGACCGGCCAGGAAGTGGTCCGCGGTGATCTCGGCGCCGACCGGGATGATCGCATCCTCGGTCACGCGGAATTCGGCCAGCTTGCGCTTCGGCTCGACCTTCGCGACCGCGAAGTGCCCGCGCTGGGCCTTGGTGACGTTCTTGACCTTGGCCTTGCCGACGCCGACCTGCAGCGCGACGTAGCCGTTCTTCTCGACCGTGCGGTGGGCAACCACCTGGCACTGATCGACCTTGAGCACCGTGACCGGAACATGCTCGCCGGCGTCCGTGAAGACGCGGGTCATGCCGACCTTCTGTGCGATGACTCCTGAGCGCATGGTTCTCCCCCGCGCAGCCTAGTGAAGCTCCAAGAACCCGCGGGTCCTCAGAGCTTGATCTCCACGTCGACGCCAGCGGCGAGGTCGAGCTTCATCAGCGCGTCCACGGTCTGGGGCGTCGGATCGACGATGTCGAGCACGCGCTTGTGGGTGCGCATCTCGAACTGCTCGCGCGACTTCTTGTCGATGTGGGGCGAGCGGTTGACGGTGAAGCGCTCGATCCGGGTGGGCAGCGGGATCGGCCCGCGCACCTGGGCCCCGGTCCGCTTCGCCGTCGAGACGATCTCGCGGGTCGACGAATCCAGGATGCGATGATCGAACGCCTTCAGGCGAATACGGATGTTCTGGCCGTTCATGTGATGTCTACCTCGCGACGGGATGGGGCGGGCACGAGGCCCGCCCCGTCACCTGTCCGCTCGTGGAAGCGCCTGGACGCTTACTCGGTGATGGAGGCGACGACGCCGGCGCCGACGGTGCGGCCGCCCTCGCGGATGGCGAAGCGCAGCTTCTCCTCCATCGCCACCGGCACGATCAGCGTCACGTCCATCGTCACGTTGTCGCCCGGCATCACCATCTCGGTGCCCTCGGGCAGCTGGCACACGCCCGTCACGTCCGTCGTCCGGAAGTAGAACTGCGGACGGTAGTTCGTGAAGAACGGCGTGTGGCGGCCGCCCTCCTCCTTCGTCAGGATGTACGCCTCGGCCTTGAACTTCGTGTGCGGCTTCACCGAACCCGGCTTGCACACGACCTGCCCACGCTCCACGTCCTCGCGCTTCGTGCCGCGCAGCAGAACGCCGACGTTGTCGCCCGCCTGGCCCTGGTCCAGAAGCTTGCGGAACATCTCGACGCCGGTCACCGTCGTCGTGGTCGTCGCCCGGATCCCGACGATCTCGACCGTCTCACCGACCTTGATGATCCCGCGCTCGACCCGGCCCGTCACCACCGTGCCGCGGCCCGAGATCGAGAACACGTCCTCGATCGGCATCAGGAACGGCAGGTCGATCGGACGCTCCGGCTGCGGGATGTAGGCGTCCACCGTCTTCATCAGCTCGAGGATCGCCTCGTGGCCGATCTTCGGCTCGCGGTTCTCCAGCGCGCACAACGCCGAGCCCTTGGTGATCGGGATGTCGTCGCCCGGGAAGTCGTACTTCGACAGAAGCTCGCGCACCTCGAGCTCGACCAGATCCAGAAGCTCCGGATCGTCGACCATGTCGACCTTGTTCATGAACACCACCAGCGCCGGAACGCCGACCTGGCGCGCCAGCAGGATGTGCTCGCGGGTCTGCGGCATCGGGCCGTCGGCCGCCGACACCACCAGGATCGCGCCGTCCATCTGCGCCGCACCCGTGATCATGTTCTTCACGTAGTCGGCGTGCCCGGGGCAGTCGACGTGCGCGTAGTGGCGGTTCGAGGTCTCGTACTCGACGTGCGCCGTCGAGATCGTGATGCCGCGCGCCTTCTCCTCCGGCGCCTTGTCGATCTGGTCGTACGCCGTGAACGTGGCGCCGCCCGTCTCGGCCAGGACCTTCGTGATCGCCGCGGTCAGAGAGGTCTTGCCATGGTCAACGTGACCAATGGTGCCGATGTTGCAGTGCGGCTTCGTCCGCGAAAACTTTTCCTTGGCCATCGCCAAAACTCCGTCGATCGAATGCGTGCGTTTTAGTCTGAGATGGTGCCCGCCGTGGCGGGCACCAAAGCTGTGAGCAGGCCTGGGATCAGGCCCACATCATCAGGCGTACTTCGCAACCACCTTCTCGGCCTCGCCGCGCGGGACCTCTTCGTAGTGGTCGAACTGCATCGTGAAGTTCGCGCGCCCCTGGGTGAAGGAGCGCAGCTGGTTCACGTAACCGAACATGTTGGCGAGCGGCACCATCGCGTTGATGACGTTGGCGTTGCCGCGCATGTCCTGGCCCTGGATCTGGCCGCGCCGGGAGTTCAGGTCGCCGATGACCGAACCGGTGTAATCCTCCGGGGTCACGACCTCGACCTTCATCACCGGCTCGAGCAGGACCGAGCCGCCCTTCTGCAGGGCCTCGCGGAGCGCCGCCCGCGAGGCGATCTCGAAGGCCAGCGCCGAGGAGTCGACCTCGTGGTAGGCGCCGTCGATCAGCTCCACCTTGATGTCGACCACCGGGAAGCCCGCCAGGATACCGGCGGTCAGCACGCTGTTCAGGCCCTTCTCGACGCCCGGGATGTACTCCTTCGGCACCGAGCCACCGACGATCTTCGACTCGAACGCGTAGCCGGCGCCCGGCTCGTTCGGCTCGACCACGAACTTCACCCGCGCGAACTGGCCGGTACCACCGGTCTGCTTCTTGTGGGTGTAGTCGATCTCGGTCCGCTTGGTCAGCTTCTCCCGGTACGCGACCTGCGGCTGGCCGATATTGGCCTCGACCTTGTAGGTGCGCTTCAGGATGTCGACCTTGATGTCGAGGTGGAGCTCGCCCATCCCCTTCAGGATGGTCTGGCCCGATTCCTGGTCCGTGGAGACGCGGAAGGACGGATCCTCGGCGGCGAGCTTCGAGAGCGCGATGCCGAGCTTCTCCTGGTCCGCCTTGGACTTCGGCTCGACGGCGATCTCGATGACCGGCTCCGGGAACTCCATCTTCTCGAGGATCACGGCCTTGGTCGGATCGCACAGCGTGTCGCCGGTGCGGGTGTCCTTGAGACCCGCGAGCGCCACGATGTCACCGGCGAACGCCTCCTTGATGTCCTCGCGGTTGTTCGCGTGCATCAGGAGCATGCGGCCGACCCGCTCCTTCTTGTCGCGGGTCGAGTTGATGACGTTCGCGCCCGAGTCGATCTTGCCCGAATACACGCGGCAGAAGGTGATCGTGCCGACGTGGGGATCGTCCATGATCTTGAAGGCGAGCATGGAGAACGGGTCGGAGTCGAGCGGGCGACGGACGACCTCTTCCTCGGTCTTGAAGTCGATGCCCTTGATCTCGCCGCGATCGGCCGGAGACGGCAGGAAATCGACGACCGCGTCGAGCAGGGGCTGCACGCCCTTGTTCTTGAACGCCGAGCCGCACAGGACCGGGTGGAAGGCACGACGCTGCACCGCCGTGCGCACCAGCTTGCGCATGGTCTCCTGGTCGGGCTCGACGCCCTCCAGGTAGGCGGTCATGGCGTCGTCGTCCATCTCGACGCAGGCCTCGACCAGCTTGGTGCGGTACTCGGCAGCCTGGTCGGCGAGGTCGGCGGGGATCTCCTCCTCGGAGAAGTTGGCGCCGAGCGCCTCACCCGACCACACGATCGCCTTCATCTTGATCAGGTCGATCACGCCCTTGAAGGAGCTCTCGGCGCCGATCGGCAGCTGCAGGCAAACCGGCTTGCCGGCGACCCGGTCGATGATGTCGGCGACGCACTTGAAGAAGTCGGCGCCGATCTTGTCCATCTTGTTGACGAACACGACGCGCGGCACGTCGTACTTGTCGGCCTGGCGCCACACCGTCTCGGTCTGCGGCTCGACGCCCTGGTTGCCGTCGAGCACGCAGACGGCGCCGTCGAGCACGCGGAGCGAGCGCTCCACCTCGATGGTGAAGTCGACGTGGCCGGGGGTGTCGATGATGTTCAGGCGCTTGTCGCGCCAGAAGCAGGTGGTCGCAGCCGAGGTGATCGTGATGCCACGCTCCTGCTCCTGCTCCATCCAGTCCATGGTGGCGGCGCCCTCATGGACTTCGCCGATCTTGTGGGACTTGCCGGTGTAGTAGAGGATCCGCTCGGTCGTCGTGGTCTTGCCGGCATCGATGTGGGCCATGATGCCGAAGTTGCGGTAGTCCTCGATCGCGTGCGTGCGGGGCATCGGGGGGCTCCTGAAGAAGAGGGCCGCCGCACCCGGAGGGCGGCGGCGAGACGGCGTTTACCAGCGATAGTGCGAGAACGCGCGGTTGGCCTCGGCCATCCGGTGGGTGTCCTCGCGCTTCTTCACGGCGTTGCCGCGGTTGTTGGCGGCGTCGAGCAGCTCGGCCGACAGGCGCTCGACCATGGTGCGGTCGTTGCGCGAGCGGGCGGCCTGGATCAGCCAGCGGATCGCCAGCGCCTGGCGGCGCTCGGTGCGGACCTCGACCGGGACCTGGTAGGTCGCGCCGCCGACGCGGCGGGAGCGGACCTCGATCGCCGGGGCGACGTTGTCGAGGGCGGCGCGGAACACCTCGATCGGGTTCGCCTTGGCGCGGGCCTCGATGATGTCGAACGCGCCGTAGACGATGGTCTCGGCGACCGACTTCTTGCCCTCGTACATCACCGAGTTCATGAACTTGGTGAGGACGATGTCGCCGTACTTGGCGTCGGGGATGATCTCGCGCTTCTCGGCGCTGTGGCGGCGGGACATCGCTCGCTCCGTTGTTAAGCTCTAAAAATCAACTGTTGTGCCCCGCGCAGGCCACCTCGAACCATCCGGTCGGCGGCATCCTTGCGGGACAGGCGATAAGGGTACCTGTCCGCTTCCGACTTACTTCGGACGCTTGGCGCCGTACTTGGAGCGGCGCTGCTTGCGGTTCTTGACGCCCTGGGTGTCGAGAACGCCGCGCAGGATGTGGTAGCGCACGCCCGGAAGATCCTTCACGCGGCCGCCGCGGATCATCACCACGGAGTGCTCCTGAAGGTTGTGACCCTCGCCCGGGATGTAGCCGATGACCTCGAAGCCGTTGGTCAGGCGGACCTTGGCGACCTTACGGAGCGCCGAGTTCGGCTTCTTCGGGGTCGTGGTGTAGACGCGGGTGCAGACGCCGCGCTTCTGCGGGCAGGCATCGAGAGCCGGCACCTTGTTGCGGGCCTTCTGCGCCTTCCGCGGATTGGCGATCAGCTGGTTGATCGTCGGCATGCCATTCCTCTCGCAACGCATCGCCGTCCTGGCGACCGTCGTTTCCCAAATCTCGTCTGAACGACCGTCGCCTCCGGAGGAGGCGCAACGCAAATCGCGCCCCAGGCTGAAACCAGCCTTTGGCGCGCCATGCGAGCAGAGGACCACCGGGGGCGAAGCCCCAGCGATCATGCCGGTCTGACACGTGTCAGTCGGTTGAAGTTCGGTCGCGTTTAGGAGACTTGGATCGAGGCACGAAGGGCACGTCGATCAGCTGTCGCCTACGGCCAGCCGTTCAGTAGGAGGGGCTATTACGGGCTCGTCCGCCGGTCGTCAAGCGGAAACTTTCCCTTAAAGCTTGGCTGCTTACGCGAAAAAGCCGGCGCCCCGCGAGGGTGCGCCGGCCTGGATTTCGCGACCGGCAGGAGGCTCGCCCCCGCCGGAACCTCCCCTGCCCTACTCGGCGGCGGGGAGCTGCTCGGCGACGGCCGCGCCGCTCTCGGCCGACTTCTGGGCCATGATCAGGCCGTCGCGGCGACGCGCGATCGACTTGATGTCGGAGATCATCGCGCCGGTGCCCGCCGGGATCAGCGAGCCGACGATGACGTTCTCCTTCAGGCCCTCGAGGTTGTCGACCTTGCCGTTGACCGCCGCCTCGGTGAGGACGCGGGTGGTCTCCTGGAACGAGGCCGCCGAGATGAACGAGCGGGTCTGCAGCGAGGCCTTGGTGATGCCGAGCAGGACGGGAACGCCCTGGACCGGCTTCTTGCCCTCGGCGAGCAGCTGCTCGTTGATCTCAGCCAGCTCCATCCGGTCGATCTGGTCGCCGGTCAGGATCTCGGAATCGCCGCCGTCGGTGATCTCCACCTTCTGCAGCATCTGCCGGACGATGACCTCGATGTGCTTGTCGTTGATCGACACGCCCTGCAGCCGGTAGACCTCCTGGATCTCGTTGACGAGGTAGGCGGCGAGCTCCTCCACCCCCTTGATCGCCAGGATGTCGTGCGGCGCCGGGTTGCCGTCGACGATGAAGTCGCCGAGCTCGACCACGTCGCCGTCCTGCAGGTGGATGTGCTTGCCCTTCGGGATCAGGTACTCGACCGGCTCCGAGCCGTCATGCGGGGTCAGGCTCAGGCGGCGCTTGTTCTTGTAGTCGCGCCCGAACGAGATCGTGCCGGATTTCTCGGCGATGATCGCCGCGTCCTTCGGCCGGCGTGCCTCGAACAGCTCGGCCACCCGCGGCAGACCGCCGGTGATGTCGCGGGTCTTGGCGCTCTCGGTCGAGACGCGGGCGAGGATGTCGCCGGCCTTGACCCGGGTGCCCGGATCGACGCCGATGATCGCCTCGACCGGCAGGATCGAGCGCGCATCCGAGCCGCGCGGCAGCTTCTGCACCCGGCCGTTCTGGTCGTGGACCGCGATCGCCGGACGCAGGTCCGCCGTCCGCGCCGAGCCGCGCCAGTCGATGACGACGCGCTTGGCGATGCCGGTCGACTCGTCGGTCGTCTCGGTGATCGACTGGCCGTCGATCAGGTCCTCGTAGGCCACGATGCCGTCGATCTCGGTCAGGATCGGCCGGGTGTAGGGATCCCACTCGGCGATGCGCTGGCCGCGCTTGATCGCGTCACCCTCGTCGACCCGGACGCGGGCGCCGTACTGCAGGCGGTGGACCGCCCGCTCGGTGCCGTCTGGCCCGACGATCACCACCGCCACGTTGCGGCCAGTGGCGATCAGGTCGCCGTCCGAGTTGCGGGCCAGACCGCGGTTGCGGATCCGGACCGTGCCCTCGAAGCTCGACTCGATGAAGGACGAGTCGGCGATCTGCGCCGCGCCGCCGATGTGGAAGGTGCGCATCGTGAGCTGGGTGCCCGGCTCGCCGATCGACTGCGCCGCGATGACGCCGACGGCCTCGCCCATGTTGACGGGCGTGCCGCGGGCGAGGTCGCGCCCGTAGCAAGTGGCGCAGACGCCGTTCCGGGTCGCGCAGACCAGGACCGAGCGGATCTTCACCTCCTGGATGCCGGCCTTGGTGATCGGCTCGAGGTGCTTCTCCTCGATCGTCTCACCCTTGGCGACGATGATCGAGCCGTCGTTGGCGACCAGGTCCTCGGCCGTGGCGCGGCCGAGGATGCGGGTCGCCAGCGAGGCCACGACCTGGCCGGCATCGATGATCGCGCGCATCCGGATGCCGCTCTCGGTGCCGCAATCCACCTCGCGGATCACCGCGTCCTGCGCCACGTCGACGAGGCGGCGGGTCAGGTAACCGGAGTTCGCGGTCTTCAGCGCGGTATCGGCGAGGCCCTTACGGGCACCGTGGGTCGAGTTGAAGTACTCGAGAACGTCCAGGCCTTCCTTGAAGTTCGAGATGATCGGGGTCTCGATGATCTCGCCCGAGGGCTTGGCCATCAGACCGCGCATCGCCGCGAGCTGCTTCATCTGCGCCGGCGAGCCACGGGCGCCCGAGTGGCTCATCATGTAGATCGAGTTGACCTGCTTGTCGGCGCCGTGCTCGTCCTTCTGCACGGACGAGATGCGGTTCATCATCTCGCCGGCGAGACGGTCGGAGCACTTGGCCCAGGCGTCCACGACCTTGTTGTACTTCTCGCCCTGGGTGATCAGGCCGTCCTGGTACTGCTGCTCGTAATCCTTCACGAGCGTGCGGGTCTCGTCGACGATCGACCACTTGTTGTCCGGCACCACCATGTCGTCCTTGCCGAACGAGATGCCGGCGCGGAAGGCGTGGATGAAGCCGAGACCCATGATGCGGTCGCAGAAGATCACCGACTCCTTCTGACCGCAATGGCGGTAGACGGTGTCGATCATCGCCGAGATCTCCTTCTTCGTCATCAGCTTGTTGACGACGTCGAAGGGGACGCGCTTGTGGCGCGGCAGCACGCTCGACAGGATCACGCGGCCCGGCGTGGTGTCGTAGATCCGCGAGACCTCGTTGCCCTCGGAATCGAGACCCTTCCAGCGCCACTTGATCTTGGTGTGCAGGGTGACGGTGCGGGCCGCGAGCGCGTGCTCGAGCTCACCGAAATTGCCGAACACGCCCTTCATCGGGTTCTTCGGATCGTTCGGCTTGTGCTCGCCCGGCGAACCGTCGGCGACTATCGACAGGTAGTACAGCCCGAGCACGATGTCCTGCGACGGCACGATGATCGGCGCGCCGTTGGCCGGGTGCAGGATGTTGTTCGTCGACATCATCAGGACGCGCGCTTCCAACTGCGCTTCCAGCGACAGCGGGACGTGCACGGCCATCTGGTCGCCGTCGAAGTCGGCGTTGAACGCGGCGCAGACCAGCGGGTGCAGCTGGATCGCCTTGCCCTCGATCAGCTTCGGCTCGAAGGCCTGGATGCCCAGCCGGTGCAGCGTCGGCGCCCGGTTGAGCATCACCGGATGCTCGCGGATCACCTCGTCCAGGATGTCCCAGACCTCCGGCTTCTCCTTCTCGACGAGCTTCTTGGCCTGCTTCACCGTGGCCGAGAAGCCCTTGGCGTCGAGGCGCGCGTAGATGAACGGCTTGAACAGCTCGAGCGCCATCTTCTTCGGCAGCCCGCACTGGTGCAGCTTCAGCTCCGGGCCGACGACGATGACCGAGCGGCCGGAATAGTCGACGCGCTTGCCGAGCAGGTTCTGGCGGAACCGGCCCTGCTTGCCCTTCAGCATGTCGGCGAGCGACTTCAGCGGACGCTTGTTGGCGCCCGTGATGACGCGGCCGCGGCGGCCGTTGTCGAACAGGGCGTCGACGGCCTCCTGCAGCATCCGCTTCTCGTTGCGGATGATGATGTCCGGCGCGCGCAGCTCGATCAGCCGCTTGAGGCGGTTGTTGCGGTTGATGACGCGGCGGTAGAGGTCGTTGAGATCCGAGGTCGCGAAGCGGCCGCCGTCGAGCGGGACCAGCGGACGCAGGTCCGGCGGGATCACCGGCACGACGGTCAGGATCATCCACTCGGGCCGGTTGCCCGACATCTGGAACGCCTCGATGATCTTGAGGCGCTTGAGCAGCTTCTTGGGCTTCAGCTCGGAGGTGGTAGTGGCGATCTCCTCGCGCAGGTCGGCCGCGATCTTGTCGAGGTCGAGCTCCTGCAGGATGCGCCGGATCGCCTCCGCGCCGATCATGGCGGTGAAGCTGTCCTCGCCGTACTCCTCCTGCGCGCGCAGGTACTCCTCCTCCGAGAGGAGCTGACGCTCCTTCAGGGGGGTGAGGCCCGGCTCGATGGTGACGTACGACTCGAAGTACAGGATGCGCTCAAGATCCTTGAGCGCCATGTCGAGCAGCAGGCCGATGCGGCTCGGCAGCGACTTCAGGAACCAGATATGGGCGACGGGCGCCGCGAGCTCGATATGGCCCATGCGGTCGCGGCGGACGCGCGCGAGGGTGACCTCGACGCCGCACTTCTCGCAGATCACGCCCTTGTACTTCATGCGCTTGTACTTGCCGCACAAGCACTCGTAGTCCTTGATCGGTCCGAAGATCCGCGCGCAGAACAGGCCGTCACGCTCGGGCTTGAACGTACGGTAGTTGATGGTCTCGGGCTTCTTGATCTCGCCGTAGGACCAGGACAGGATCTTCTCAGGCGACGAGATCGAGATCTTGATCTGGTCGAAGCTCTGAGGCTGAGCCTGCTGGTTGAAAAGATTCATGACCTCTTGGTTCATGATCTGCTCCTTGGCTGACGGGGCGCCGCGAAGGACCGGGCGAAGGGCCAATCAATCGGGCCGCCGTCTGAGGGAAACGGGTTCGAGCGGCCGGGGCCCCCTTGCGAGGGCCCCGCCGCTGTCGTGCGAAGCGTCGAGGAAGGGCCTTATTCGGCCGCCTCCGGGGGCGCCTCGAGCTGGTCGTTGGCAGCGCGCTTGGAGGACAAGAGCTCGACGTTGAGGCCGAGCGACCGCATCTCCTTCACCAGCACGTTGAAGCTCTCCGGGATGCCCGCCTCGAAGGTATCGTCGCCGCGCACGATGGCCTCGTAGACCTTGGTGCGGCCGGCGACGTCGTCGGACTTCACCGTCAGCATCTCCTGCAGCGTGTAGGCGGCGCCGTAGGCCTCGAGGGCCCACACCTCCATCTCGCCGAAGCGCTGGCCGCCGAACTGCGCCTTGCCGCCCAGCGGCTGCTGGGTGACGAGCGAGTACGGACCGATCGAGCGCGCGTGGATCTTGTCGTCCACCAGGTGGTGCAGCTTCAGCATGTAGATGTAGCCGACCGTGACCTTGCGGTCGAAGGGCTCGCCGGTGCGCCCGTCGTAGAGCGTCGACTGGCCCGAGCGGTCGAGGCCCGCCATCTCCAGCATCGTCTCGATGTCGGCTTCCTTGGCGCCGTTGAACACCGGGGTGGCCATCGGGACGCCGCGGCGCAGGTTGTTGCCGACCTCGGCGAGATCCTGGTCGGTCAGGCCGGCCAGCTCGGTCTCGCTGTAGATCGCCTTCATCCGCTCGCGCAGGGGCTCGATGTCGTGGGTGCGCAGGTACGCGTCCACGGCCTGCGAGACCTGCCGACCCAAGCCCGCGGCGGCCCAGCCCAGATGCGTCTCGAGGATCTGGCCGACATTCATCCGGCTCGGCACGCCGAGCGGGTTGAGCACGATGTCGGCGTGGGTGCCGTCCTCCAGGAACGGCATGTCCTCGATCGGGACGATGCGCGACACGACACCCTTGTTGCCGTGGCGGCCCGCCATCTTGTCGCCGGGCTGGATCTTGCGCTTCACCGCCACGAAGACCTTGACCATCTTCATGACGCCCGGGGGCAGCTCGTCGCCGCGCTGCAGCTTCTCGACCTTGTCGAGGAAGCGCTGCTCGAGGCGCTTCTTCGACTCGTCGTACTGCTTCTGCATCGCCTCCATCTCGGTCATGAGACGGTCTTCGACGACGGCAAACTGCCACCACTGCGAGCGGGGGTAATCCGCCAGCAGCTCACGGGTGAGCGTGGTCTCCTTCTTGAAGCCCTTCGGGCCGGCCACCGGCGACTGGCCGACCAGAAGGTCGCCCAGACGCGCATAGGTGTTGCGGTCGAGGATCGCCTGCTCGTCGTCGCGGTCCTTGGCGAGACGCTCGATCTCCTCGCGCTCGATCGCCTGGGCACGCTCGTCCTTGTCGACGCCGTGGCGGTTGAACACCCGGACCTCGACGATCGTGCCGGTGACGCCCGGCGGCACCCGCAGCGAGGTGTCGCGGACGTCCGAGGCCTTCTCGCCGAAGATGGCGCGGAGCAGCTTCTCCTCCGGCGTCATCGGGCTCTCGCCCTTCGGGGTGATCTTGCCGACCAGGATGTCGCCCGCGTGGACCTCGGCGCCGATATAGACGATGCCGGCCTCGTCGAGGTTCTTGAGCGCCTCCTCCGAGACGTTCGGGATGTCGCGGGTGATCTCCTCCGGCCCGAGCTTGGTGTCGCGGGCCATCACCTCGAATTCCTCGATGTGAATCGAGGTGAACACGTCATCCTTCACGATCCGCTCGGAGAGCAGGATCGAGTCCTCGAAGTTGTAGCCGTTCCACGGCATGAACGCGACGAGCACGTTGCGGCCGAGCGCGAGCTCGCCGAACTCGGTCGAGGGACCGTCGGCGATGATGTCGCCCTTCTTCACCACGTCGCCGACGCGCACGAGCGGCTTCTGGGTGATGCAGGTCGACTGGTTCGAGCGCTGGAACTTCTGCAGACGGTAGATGTCGACGCCGGGCTTCGAGGCGTCGGCCTCGTCGGTGGCGCGGATGACGATACGGGTCGCGTCGACCTGATCGATGACGCCGGCGCGCCGGGCGCCGATGGCGGCACCCGAATCGCGGGCGACCACCGCTTCCATGCCGGTGCCGACGAAGGGCGCGTCGGCGCGGACCAGCGGCACCGCCTGGCGCTGCATGTTCGAGCCCATCAGCGCGCGGTTGGCGTCGTCGTTCTCGAGGAACGGGATCAGCGCCGCGGCGACCGACACGAGCTGCTTCGGCGACACGTCCATCAGGTCGACCCGCTCGGGGCCGACGACGATCACCTCGCCCGCCCGCCGGCAGACCACCAGGTCCTCCGTGAGCTTGCGGTTCTCGTCCATCATGGCGTTGGCCTGGGCGACGTGATACTTCGCCTCCTCCATCGCCGACAGGTAGGCGACCTCGTCGGTGACCACGCCGTCGCGGACGCGGCGGAACGGGGTCTCGATGAAGCCGTACTTGTTCACCCGGGCGAAGGTGGCGAGCGAGTTGATCAGGCCGATGTTCGGGCCTTCCGGCGTCTCGATCGGGCAGATCCGGCCGTAATGGGTCGGGTGAACGTCGCGCACCTCGAAGCCGGCGCGCTCGCGGGTCAGACCGCCCGGGCCGAGCGCCGACAGGCGGCGCTTGTGCGTCACCTCGGAGAGCGGGTTGGTCTGGTCCATGAACTGCGACAGCTGCGACGAGCCGAAGAACTCGCGCACCGCGGCCGCCGCGGGCTTCGCGTTGATCAGGTCCTGCGGCATCACGGTGTCGATGTCGACGGACGACATCCGCTCCTTGATGGCGCGCTCCATACGCAGGAGGCCCAGACGGTACTGGTTCTCCATCAGCTCGCCGACCGAGCGCACCCGGCGGTTGCCGAGGTGGTCGATGTCGTCGATCTCGCCCTTGCCGTCGCGCAGGTCCACCAGCGCCTTGACGACCGCCAGCATGTCCTCGCGCCGCAGCGTCCGCACGGTGTCGGCCGCGTCGAGGTCGAGGCGCATGTTCATCTTCACGCGGCCGACGGCCGAGAGGTCGTAGCGCTCCGCGTCGAAGAACAGCGAATGGAACATCGCCTCGGCGGTGTCGAGCGTCGGCGGCTCGCCCGGGCGCATCACCCGGTAGATGTCGAACAGCGCCCCCTCGCGGGCCGAGTTCTTGTCGACCGCCAGCGTGTTGCGGATGTACGGGCCGATGTTGACGTGGTCGATGTCGAGGACCGGGATCTCCTCGATGCCGACGTCGGTCAGGCCCTTGAGGACCTTCTCGCTGATCTCGTCGCCGGCCTCGGCGTAGATCTCGCCGGTCTTGTAGTTGACCATGTCCTCGGCGATGTACTGGCCGATCAGGTCCTCGTCGGTGGCGCGCAGGGCCTTCACGCCCTTCTCGGCGATCTGGCGGGCGGCACGCGCCGTCAGCTTCTTGCCGGCCTCCAGCACCACCTCGCCCGAATCGGCGTCGATGAGGTCGGTCGTCGCCTTGAAGCCCTTCAGCCGCTCCGCGTCGTAGGGGACGCGCCAGTCGTGCCCGTCACGCGAGTACGTGACGCGGTTGTAGAAGGTCGACAGGATCTCCTCGCCGTCGAGGCCGAGCGCGAAGAGCAGCGAGGTGACCGGGATCTTGCGCTTGCGGTCGATGCGCGCGTGCACGATGTCCTTGGCGTCGAACTCGACGTCGAGCCAGGAGCCGCGATACGGGATGATGCGCGCCGCGAACAGGAGCTTGCCCGAGGAGTGGGTCTTGCCCTTGTCGTGGTCGAAGAACACGCCCGGCGAGCGGTGCATCTGCGAGACGATGACGCGCTCGGTGCCGTTGACGATGAAGGTGCCGTTCTCCGTCATCAGGGGCATGTCGCCCATGTAGACGTCCTGCTCCTTGATGTCCTTGACCGACTTGGCGCCGGTATCCGGGTCGACATCGAACACGATCAGCCGCAGGGTCACCTTCAGCGGAGCCGCGAAGGTGATGCCGCGCTGGCGGCACTCGTCGACGTCGTACTTCGGATTCTCGAACGTGTACTTGACGAACTCGAGGAGCGCGGTCGAGGAGAAGTCGGAGATCGGGAAAACGGACTTGAAGACCGATTGCAGGCCCTCGTCGGCGCGCCCGCCCTCGGGCTCGTCCACCATCAGGAACTGGTCGTATGACGCCTTCTGGACCTCGATGAGGTTCGGCATCTCGGCGACTTCCCGAATCTTGCCGAAGAACTTGCGAATGCGCTTGCGACCGACCAGCGTGTTGGCCATGGGTTGACCTCGCTCCTCATCCACCGCTTATACGGCCCCGGTGGGACGCTGACCGAATCGGGTCCGCATCGACCTGCCGTGACCGTGCGGACCGCCCGTGCACCGGCCGCCCGCAAACCTCGAACACATATGGGGATCCGTGCCCTGGATCCCGAGGGGGTGCGCCGAAGCGACCATAGCCCGCGGGCGCGAGGCCCGCGGGCTGGTGGCCCCGGACTGGCCGCGAGGCCTGGTCCGGGACGTGAGGCGGGCCGGGAGGCCCGCCACCGCCTTACTTGAGCTCGACCTTGGCGCCGGCCTTCTCGAGCTGGGCCTTGAGCTTGGCGGCGTCGTCCTTGGACACGCCCTCCTTGACCGGCTTCGGAGCGCCCTCGACCAGGTCCTTGGCCTCCTTGAGGCCGAGGCCGGTGATCGCGCGGACCTCCTTGATGACCTCGATCTTCTTGTCGCCGGCGGCGGCGAGCACGACCGTGAACTCGGTCTGCTCCTCGACGGGGGCGGCAGCGGCGGCCGGGCCGGCGGCGACGGCGACGGCGGCAGCCGCCGAGACGCCCCACTTCTCCTCGAGCATCTTCGCGAGCTCGGCGGCCTCGAGAACGGTCAGCGAGGACAGGTCGTCGACGAGCTTGGCAAGATCAGCCATTTTTCACTTCCTGATGTTGTCGGTTTGAACGGTTTGGTCTCGAACAGCCCGTTAGGCCGCTTCGTCGGTCTGGGCGTCGCCGGTCTTGGCATAGGCCCCGAACACGCGCGCGAGCTTGGCGGCCGGCGCGTTGACGACCTGAGCGATCTTGGTCGCGGGAGCCTGGACCAGGCCCACGATCTTGGCGCGCAGTTCGTCGAGGGACGGCAGCGAGGCCAGGGCCTTCACGCCGTCCACGTTCAGGGCGGTCGTCCCCATGGCTCCGCCGAGGATGACCAGCTTCTCGTTGGCCTTGGCGAAGTCCACCGCCACCTTGGCGGCCGCGACCGGATCGCTCGAATAGGCGAGCAGGGTCGGGCCCTTCAGGAGGGGCTGGATGGAGGCGACGTCCGTGCCTTCGAGAGCGATGTTGGCGAGGCGGTTCTTGGCGACCTTCACGGTGGCGCCGGCCTGCTTCATCTGCGAGCGCAGCTTCTGCATGTCGGCGACCGTGAGGCCCTTGTAGTGGGCCACGACGACGACGGAGGTGTTCGCGAACACCCCGTTGAGCGTCGAGACGAGATCAGCTTTTGCTGCTCTGTCCACCTTGGCTCTCTCCGGTTGGCGGAACCCGGGTGGGCCCCGCCGGTTGCAAATGCCGCCCAGGATGAGCCGGGGCCTTACGAGAAGACCGCGACGTCCTGAACGACGCTTCACGGCCCTGCCCCCGATGCCAAGGACCTGACGGCCCCTCGCCTCGGGCGAGATGGTTCAAACCGACGCCCCGCGGGCCCAGGAAGGCCTGGGGGCGGTGAAACTCGGTCTTCCCCGTCTGTGCAGGCTGGGGGATTAAGCCGGCTGGCGCCGACGCCTGCAGTCTCGGACAGGACATGGCCGGACGGGGCACGAGGGGCTTCCCCCTGAACCCTTCCGGCCACTTCGGTCACCCGGTCGCCCGGGGACCTCTCTCAAGGACCGGCCGGTCGGCCGAATCCTTTCGATCTCGGAAACGTGGAGCCGGGTCTATAGCGGCGTGCAAGCAGCCTGCCAAGGGCCCCGACACGGGAAATGTCGCCCGCGACGAGGAAATTCGGTCGCAGGCACCGATTTCCCGTCAGTGCTTCCCACTCACGCCGCCTGCCGGGCCCCTGCCCTCGCGGCGGCCTCCGCCTTGGCCTTGTCCTGCGCCGCATAGAACGAGGCGTTGTGCTCGCCGCGCAGGGCCTCGCGGGTGAAGCGGATCAGGTGATGGGCGACGAAGCCCATGTTGAACACCGCCTCGATCTGCCCGCGCTTGAGGGCGTAGCCGGCGGCGCGCCAGAACGGACGGCGGTAATCGGAGAGCAGGCCGACCCGGGTGATGATGTTGAAGCCCAGGATCAGGCCGCGGCGCAGGTTGGTCAGCGTCAGCTTGCCGGCGGTCGGAGTGGTGATCCGGTTCGGGTAAGTGACGTCGCATTGGCGCTTGAAGCGCTCGAACAGCTGCTCGGGCGAGTAGGCGTGCGCGATGGCCCGGCGCCACGAGCCGACGACGTCGTCGTGCGGGCGCTTGAACAGCACGTTCGACTCGAGACTGGCATCGTGGACGAGCCGACCCTCCCGTTCGAGACGGTCCCAGAGCGGGGTCTTGGGCAGGGCCTGGAGCAGGTTGATGGTGAGGACCGGGATCGCCGACCGGTCGATGAAGTCGATCAGGTTCTGCTCGGACTTGTCGGTGTCGGTGTCGAGGCCCAGGATGATGCCAGAGGTCACCTCGAGCCCGTAGGAGTTCAGGGTCTCGATCGCCTCGTACATCGGCACGGCCGCGTTGTGGGTCTTGTCGATGCCCTTCAGCGCGTCCGCCTCCGGCGTCTCGATGCCGACGAACACCGTCATGAAGTTGGCCTGGCGCATCAGCTCGAGGATCTCGGGCTGCTTGGCCATGTTCAGCGTCGCCTCGCAGGCGAACTGGAGCGGGTAGTTGTTCCGCTTCTGCCACTCCACGAGGTGGGGCAGCATCTCGCGGGTCGCCTTGCGGTTGCCGATGAAGTTGTCGTCCACGAAGTAGACCACCGCCGGGTGCCCCGGCTGCGCCACGATGGCGTCGAGCTCGGCGCAGAGCTGCTCGGGGGTCTTGAGCCGCGGCTGGCGGCCGTAGAGCTGCGGGATGTCGCAGAACTCGCAGCGATACGGACAGCCGGAGGAGAATTGCAGCGAGCCGATCAGGTAGCGCTTGAGCGGCACCCGCTCGTAGGCCGGGGCCGGGAACTCGGACAGGCCGAGACGGTCCTTGGTCTCGAACCGCTCCGGCTCGTGCGGCACCGCCACGGTCTCGTCGAGGCGCCGGATCAGCGCGTCGGTGGCATCGCCGATCTCGCCGATGTGGAGATAGTCGAAATCCGGGTACTTCTCCGGCGCGCCGGAGACCGAGGGGCCGCCGAGCGCCGCGACCTTGCCGGCGGCATGGGCGCGCCGGCCGATCTCGTGGATCTGGCCCTCCTGGATGTGCATGCCCGACACGAACACCGCGTCGGCCCAGGTGAAGTCCTCGGGCGTCGCCCGAGCGATGTTCTCGTCGATGAAACGCACCTCCCATGCCTCCGGCATGTAGGCGGCGATCACCAGGAGCCCCTGCGGCGGCATGAAGGCCTTGACGCCGCCCATCAGCGGATAGGCGTGCGAGAAGGTGCCGAACGAGGGCGTGTAAGCGGGGAAGACGCAGAGGATGCGTCGCGAGGAGGAGACCGGGACGGTGCTGCGCATGGCACCGTATGTAGCACAGCGGCGCCGGATGACTGCCCCTCGGGAGAGGTTTTCGCCGCGGCGCGGCCCCGTGCGGAGTGCCGAGATGCCGCAGCGTCAGACCCTGGCCCGCGACGCTCGCAGTTTCCGGACAGCGAAACGCCCGGTCCGTTGCCGGACCGGGCGCCTCAGATCAGTGTCGCCTCAGTCGCGTCGGCTCAGGCGCCGGCGGCGACCAGCACGCTCGAGGGATCGACCTTCACGCCCGGGCCCATCGTCGAGGAGACGGCGATGCGCTGGATGTAGGTGCCCTTGGCGCCGGCCGGACGCGCCTTGGCGACCGCGTCGGCGAAGGCGCGGATGTTCTCGACGATCTTCTGCTCGTCGAACGAGACCTTGCCGATGCCGGCGTGGACGATGCCCGCCTTCTCGACGCGGAACTCGACCGAACCGCCCTTGGCGCCGGCGACGGCGCCCTTCACGTCCATGGTGACGGTGCCGACCTTCGGGTTCGGCATCAGGCCGCGCGGGCCCAGCACCTTACCGAGGCGGCCGACCAGCGGCATCATGTCCGGGGTGGCGATGCAGCGATCGAAGTCGATCGTGCCGCCCTGGATCGTCTCGAGCAGGTCCTCGGCGCCGACGATGTCGGCACCGGCGGCGCGGGCCTCGTCGGCCTTCGGGCCGCGGGCGAACACCGCCACCCGCACGGTCCGGCCGGAGCCGTTCGGCAGGTTGCAGACGCCGCGGACCATCTGGTCGGCGTGGCGGGGGTCGACGCCGAGATTCATCGAGACCTCGAAGGTCTCGTCGAACTTGGCGGTGGCCCGCTCCTTGATCAGCTTCACCGCATCGGCGAGCGGATAGAGCTTGGTGACCTCGATGCCCTCGCGGGCGGAGCGGATGCGCTTGCCTGTCTGTGCCATGTCGCCCTCCCCTTACGCGGTGATCTCGAGGCCCATGGCGCGGGCGGAGCCGCGGATCATGGCGACGGCGGAATCGACCGAATCACAGTTCAGGTCGGGCATCTTCTTCTCGGCGATCTCGCGGATCTGCGCCTCGGAGACCTTGCCGGCGGGCGCGCCCTTGCCGGGGGTCTTCGAGCCGGAGGCCGGCTTCTTGCCGATCTTCAGGCCAGCGGCCTTCTTCAGGAAGAAGGAGACCGGGGGCTGCTTCATCTCGAAGGTGAAGGAGCGGTCCTGATACGCGGTGATGATCACCGGGATCGGGGTGCCCTTCTCGATCTGCGCGGTCTTCGCGTTGAAGGCCTTGCAGAATTCCATGATGTTGAGGCCGCGCTGACCGAGCGCGGGACCGATCGGCGGCGACGGGTTGGCGGCGCCGGCCGGGACCTGAAGCTTCACGTAGCCCGTGATCTTCTTCGCCATGGGACTGCTCCCAGAATAGCCCTATCGACTGAGGGCGGTTGCAGGTCGCGGTGCGGCCCGGACTCCCGGAGGCGTTCCCGGGCGGGCCTTCCGCGGGTGAGGGGCGGCTTTTTCGGGAGCCGCGACGAGGCACGCTGACCGCGCCCCATGCGACTCCGAAGCAATCCGCCGGGTACGATCAGAGCTTCTCGACCTGACCGTATTCGAGCTCGACCGGGGTCGCCCGGCCGAAGATGGAGACCGCCACCTTGAGGCGGGAGCGGCTCTCGTCGACTTCCTCGACGATGCCGTTGAACGAGGCGAAGGGGCCGTCCGCGACGCGGACCTGCTCGCCGACCTCGTAGGAGATCGAGGCCTTCGGGCGGTCGGTGCCTTCCTGGACCTGGCCCTTGATGCGCTCGGCCTCGGCGTCCGGGATCGGCACCGGCTTCGACTTGTCGGCGCCGAGGAAGCCCGTGACCTTCGGGGTGTTCTTGATGAGGTGATAGACCTCGTCGGTGAGGTCGCACTTCACCAGCACGTAGCCGGGGAAGAACTTGCGCTCGGCATCGACCTTGCGGCCGCGACGCACCTCCACGACCTTCTCGGTCGGGACCATGACCTCGTCGAACTTCTCGGTCAGGCCGCGCTGGGCCGCCTGGTCCTTGATCGACTGCGCGACCTTGTTCTCGAAGTTCGAGTAGGCGTGGACGATGTACCAGCGCTTCGACACGGCGTTCACTCCAGTCCGGCGCGCGGCCCCGACTCTCGGGCCGGCGGCTGCCGGGTCATCGTTTGTTCGATCAGGCCCCGATGCCCAGCACCAGCGTCACGGCGTAGCGCAGCACCTGGTCGACGACGGTGAAGAACACGCTCGCCACCACCACCATGACGAACACCATCAGGGTGGTGACCAGGGTCTCCTTGCGGGTCGGCCACGTGACCTTCCGGCCCTCGTCGCGCACCTGCTGCAGGAACTCGAACGGGCCGACGCGCTTCTGCGCCGGACGCGGGGGCGGCGTCGGCGTGGAGCCACCGCCGCGGGCCGGCGGCGTGCTGCGGGAGGCGTTGCGCCCGAGGTCCATCTTCTTCGTCGCTTCGTTCGATGCCATGGCTCGGACAACCGATGCGCTCGAAACCAACGGCGGCAGGCAGGCTGAAGGATCTCTCCCGGCCCGCATCGCCGCCTGTTCGATCTGGGATGGGCGCAGCGTCTAGCGCAGTTGCCTGCGCTTGTCGACTGTCCCGGACGGATTGTTGTTCGGAGAGATCTGCCGGTGAGGGCGGAGGCTCCGGTCGGCTCGCGGTCCCTGGCAGGAGTGGAGGGACTCGAACCCCCAACCCCCGGTTTTGGAGACCGGTGCTCTGACCAGTTGAGCTACACTCCTGCAGCGCCGCGGCGCGACCGCTCTGTAGCCGGATCCCCGGGCCGGATGCAAGTGGATTGTAGCGTAAGGCTACAAGAACCCTCCGCGGCCGTCGGCGCCGGTGTGGTCACCCACTCCATCACGGGCATCGCGGGGCGGTGGGGAGACCGGGACGGCGGCCCGCCAACTCCTCGCGGCAGCCTTGGAGCTGTCGCAACATTCACAGCACCTTGATGCGGAGGTGGGGCAATTCCTTGCGGGGGTGCGGTCGGCGTGACCGCTCGCAAACCGCAATGCCACGCGTCGGCGGGCCGAGCAGGCACCGAGACACGAAAAAAGGGCGGGCGCGCGCGGCACCCGCCCCTCTCTCATAGGTCCGGAGCCCGAGCTGGCTCCGGACCAGTCCATCCAACTTACTCGGTGATGGAGGCGACGACGCCGGCGCCGACGGTGCGGCCGCCCTCGCGGATGGCGAAGCGCAGCTTCTCCTCCATCGCCACCGGCACGATCAGCGTCACGTCCATCGTCACGTTGTCGCCCGGCATCACCATCTCGGTGCCCTCGGGCAGCTGGCACACGCCCGTCACGTCCGTCGTCCGGAAGTAGAACTGCGGACGGTAGTTCGTGAAGAACGGCGTGTGGCGACCGCCCTCCTCCTTCGTCAGGATGTACGCCTCGGCCTTGAACTTCGTGTGCGGCTTCACCGAACCCGGCTTGCACACAACCTGGCCACGCTCCACGTCTTCGCGCTTCGTGCCGCGCAGAAGAACGCCGACGTTGTCGCCCGCCTGGCCCTGGTCGAGCAGCTTGCGGAACATCTCGACGCCGGTCACCGTCGTCGTGGTCGTCGCCCGGATCCCGACGATCTCGACCGTCTCACCGACCTTGATGATCCCGCGCTCGACCCGGCCCGTCACCACCGTGCCGCGGCCCGAGATCGAGAACACGTCCTCGATCGGCATCAGGAACGGCAGGTCGATCGGACGCTCTGGCTGCGGGATGTAGGCGTCCACCGTCTTCATCAGCTCGAGGATCGCCTCGTGGCCGATCTTCGGCTCGCGGTTCTCCAGCGCGCACAGCGCCGAGCCCTTGGTGATCGGGATGTCGTCGCCCGGGAAGTCGTACTTCGAGAGGAGCTCGCGCACCTCGAGCTCGACCAGATCCAGAAGCTCCGGATCGTCGACCATGTCGACCTTGTTCATGAACACCACCAGCGCCGGAACGCCGACCTGGCGCGCCAGCAGGATGTGCTCGCGGGTCTGCGGCATCGGGCCGTCGGCCGCCGACACCACCAGGATCGCGCCGTCCATCTGCGCCGCACCCGTGATCATGTTCTTCACGTAGTCGGCGTGCCCGGGGCAGTCGACGTGCGCGTAGTGCCGGTT
>NZ_VDDA01000004.1:427611-618367 GCF_006151805.1 Methylobacterium terricola
GGGTCTGCGGCATCGGGCCGTCGGCCGCCGACACCACCAGGATCGCGCCGTCCATCTGCGCCGCACCCGTGATCATGTTCTTCACGTAGTCGGCGTGCCCGGGGCAGTCGACGTGCGCGTAGTGCCGGTTCGAGGTCTCGTACTCGACGTGCGCCGTCGAGATCGTGATGCCGCGCGCCTTCTCCTCCGGCGCCTTGTCGATCTGGTCGTACGCCGTGAACGTGGCGCCACCCGTCTCGGCCAGGACCTTCGTGATCGCCGCGGTCAGAGAGGTCTTGCCATGGTCAACGTGACCAATGGTGCCGATGTTGCAGTGCGGCTTCGTCCGCGAAAACTTTTCCTTGGCCATATCCATCACCTGCGGCAAGCCCGCCCACGACGTCCAGCCGGGCGGAAGGCGCGGCCCGCTTAGAGGGTTAGCGCCGGTTGATCAAGTCCGCCGTCGCGCGGGGTCCCCCTCAGGGGGTACCCGCGACGCGCCGCCGGTCGAGGCTGCGGGCATAGGCCTCCGCCGTCTCGCGCTCGTGGTCGGAGAGCAATTGCTCGACGGCCCCGACGAGGTCGGGCGCCTCGGTGAAGCCGGCCGCAACGAGGGCCACCGCCTTCGCCCGCGCCGCCTCGCGCTTGGCCGGCAGGCAGATATGCTGCGCCCGCACGGCGAAATGCTCCGCCGTCTCGTGGCGCATCCGCGCCGCGGCGGATTCCCGTGCCAGGCAGCCCTTCAGCCGTGCGATCGCCGCCCCCTCGCGGGCCGGCCGCGCCACCTCGATGGCATGCGTCGCGGTGACCTGTGTCGGACCCGCGAAGGCGACGAGCAGGAGCGGCATCACGGCGCGCATGGCGAGGTCCCGGCGTGTTTGTTCCTGCTATGTTCCATACCACCACTGATTCCCTGCTGCCAAGGTAAACGGGTGGACGGGTGGGGACAACGCAGGAGCCGCCCCCGCCGCGCGGCGGGGGCGGGAGAGGGTCAGGCCGCTTCCGGAGCCTTGCGGCTCTCCAGGAACGCCGCGTGCTCCTCGGCGAGCGCTCCCGACAGGGCGCGGGCGATCAGCGCCCGGGTCTCCTCGACGCCGTAGAGGGCGACGAAAGACCCGAAGCGCGGACCCCGCGCCTCGCCGAGCAGGATACCGTAGAGCGTGGTGAACCAGGTCTGCGACACGCCGGGCCGCCCGTCCGGGCTCTTCGACTTGCCCGACAGGTCGGGGAAGTGGCGCCGCCCGACCTCGTAGACCGCCGCCTGCAGGGCCTCCGGATCGGTCGAGCCTCCTTGCGTCGCCAGGGTCTCGGACAGATCCGTGAGCGCGGCGGCCTCCGCCTCGCTCGGCGTCCGGTAGGTCTTGGCCGGGCGCACGAAATCGCGGAAGTAGCGCACGGCGTGGTGGACCAGCCGGTCCAGGCGCGGATGCGTCTCGGGCGAGGCCTCGGGCGCGTAGCGGCGGATGAAGCCCCACAGCACCGCCGGATCCTCGGTATTGGCCACCGCCACGAGGTTGAGCAGCATCGCGAACGGGATCGCCCCGCCCTCCCCCACCCGCTCGGGCTCCGGCGGCGTGCCGGCATGCAGGTGCCAGGTCGGGTTGCCGAGCTTCAGCTTCGGTTCCTGGCCCGGAAACTTCTCCAGGAACGACAGGTAGTCGTCGACGTGGCGCGGGATGACGTCGAAATGCAGGCGCTTGGCCTCCCGCGGCTTGTTGTACATGAACAAGGCCAGGCTCTCGGGGGTGCCATAGGCCAGCCACTCGTCGATGGTGAGGCCGTTGCCCTTCGACTTCGAGATCTTCTGCCCCTTCTCGTCGAGGAACAGCTCGTAGTTGAAGCCTTCCGGCGGGTCGGCGCCGAG
The DNA here is from genome assembly GCF_006151805.1 of Methylobacterium terricola. GTDB lineage: Bacteria > Pseudomonadota > Alphaproteobacteria > Rhizobiales > Beijerinckiaceae > Methylobacterium > Methylobacterium terricola. Next base: position 429,455 of record NZ_VDDA01000004.1, read on the forward strand.
CACCCGGGCGATCTGGCCCGAGAGCTTGACCGAATCGATCAGGTCCTTGCCGGCCATCTCGTAATCGACGCCGAGCGCCACCCAGCGCATCGCCCAGTCGGGCTTCCATTGCAGCTTGGCATGGCCGCCGGTGACCGGGGTCTCGTAGGATTCGCCGGTCGCCGGATCTCGCCACACGATGGTGCCGGAGGACACCTTCACCTCGTCGATCGGCACCTGCATCACGTGCCCGGTGACCGGGTGGAGCGGCAGGAACGGCGAGTAGGAGGCGGAGCGCTCGGCCCGCAGCGACGGCAGCATCACCGCCATCACGGCGTCGTAGCGCTCGAGCACCCGCAGCAGCGTCGCGTCGAAGCGGCCCGCGCGGTAGCACGCGGTCGCCGACAGGAACTCGTAGTCGAAGCCGAACGAATCGAGGAAGCGGCGCAGCTCGGCGTTGTTGTGGGCACCGAAGCTGTCATGGGTGCCGAACGGGTCGGGCACCGCGGTCAGCGGCTTGTTGAGGTTCGAGGCCAGGAGCGCCTTGTTCGGCACGTTCTCCGGCACCTTGCGCAACCCGTCCATGTCGTCCGAGAAGGCGACGAGGCGGGTCGGGACGGAATCGTTCGTCAGCGTCCGGAAGGCGTGGCGCACCATCGAGGTGCGGGCGACCTCGCCGAAGGTCCCGATATGCGGCAGGCCCGAGGGGCCGTAGCCGGTCTCGAACAGCACCTCGCCTTTGCCCGTCCGCTCCAGCCGGGCGACGAGCTTGCGCGCCTCCTCGAAGGGCCAGGCGGATGCGGAGGCGGCGGCCTCCGCCAGGGCGGGATCGATGCGGAATGCGGACATGGCGAGGGGATTCGTGGCCTGACGAGGCCGCGCGGGCGCGGCCCTCGGTTGAGCGTTTCGGGAGCCCGGCACCCTATGGGCCGCGCCCCCGAGGGTCAACGCGAGGCGGATCGGAACCCCCGCAGCCATCGAACGGCCCCGCTCGACGGCTGCGGCCCGCCCGGACGGGTGCCGGCGCCTTCGCGCCGGCATCCCGCACGATCACGCGTGGGCGGGTTCGCGCTGGCCCGCACCGCTTCGCTGCGGATCGGCCATGATGTCGGCCAGGATCTCGTAGGAGCGCAGGCGCGCCCGGTGGTCGTAGATCGCGGCGGCGACCATCAGCTCGTCGGCCTGCGTACGGGCGGCGATCGCATCGAGGCCGCGGCGCACCGTCTCGGGCGAACCGACCACCGAGCAGGCGAGCATGCCGGCGGCCTGCACCTTCTCGTGGCCGGACCAGTAGGTCTCGATGTCGTCGATCGGCGGCGGCAGCTGGCCGCGGGTGCCGCGGAAGATGTTGGTGAAGGCCTGCTGCGCCGAGGTGAACAGGCGGCGCGCCTCCGCATCGGTCTCGGCCGCGATCACGTTGACGCCGACCATCGCGTGGGGCTTGGCCAACTGGCCTGAGGGCTCGAACCGGGCGCGGTAGACCTCAAGCGCCTGCATCAGGGCGTCCGGCGCGAAATGCGACGCGAAGGCGTAAGGCAGGCCCAGCATCGCGGCCAGCTGCGCCCCGAACAGGCTGGAGCCGAGAATCCACAACGGCACGTTGGTGCCCGTGCCCGGCACCGCCTGGATCACCCGGCCGGCATCGAGCGGCCCGAGCAGGGTCTGCAGCTCCAGCACGTCCTGCGGGAAATGGTCGGAGGCCGACGGATCGCGGCGCAGGGCCCGCAGGGTGCGCTGGTCGGTGCCGGGCGCGCGGCCCAGACCGAGATCGATCCGGCCCGGATAGAGCTCGGCCAGGGTGCCGAACTGCTCGGCGATCACCATCGGCGAGTGGTTCGGCAGCATGATGCCGCCCGCCCCGACCCGGATCCGGTGCGTGCCCCCGGCGATGTGCCCCACCACCACCGAGGTCGCCGCGCTGGCGATGCCGGTCATGTTGTGGTGCTCGGCCACCCAGTAGCGGGTGAAGCCCCAGCGTTCGGCATGCTGCGCGAGATCGAGGGTGTTGCGCAGCGCGTCCCCGGGCGTGGACCCTTGCGGGATCGGCGCGAGGTCGAGGATCGAGAGTGGCGGCATCGGCGGATCCCGGAGGTTGTGAGTGCATGTCCCCTGCTGGTGTCCAAGATTTGGCCTGGGGCATGCGGATACAAGCGCGCCGGGCCGATGCGTGACATGCGCGGGCAGCGCAGGCCGGTGAGCGCATCGAAGCCGGCAGCCGCCATACCGCTTGTTCCGACACGATCGAGTTCCCCCCTGCTCCGAACTGTTCCGGAAGCCCGAAATCCGGCCTTGCCCACCGTCGCGCATTCTCCGATGCTGTCCTGACGCCTGCGACGAGACGGGCGAATCCGGGGAGACTCCATGGCGGGCTTGTTCGATCTCACCGGCCGGGTGGCGGTGGTCACCGGCGGCAATGGCGGCATCGGGCTCGGGATGGCGGAGGCCCTGGCCGGCGCCGGCTGCGCGGTCTCGATCTGGGGCCGGGACGCGGCGAAGAACCGGCAGGCGCTCGACCGGCTCGAAGCCACCGGCGCCCCGGTCGCGGTGGAGATCTGCGACGTTGCCGACGCGGACGCCGTGCAGCGCGCCTTCGACGCGACCCTTTCGCGCTTCGGCCGGGTCGACGGGATGTTCGCCAATGCCGGCGTGGCCGGCGGCGGGCGGCGCTCGTTCCTGGACCGGGGGCTCGAGGAGTGGCGGCAGACCTTCGCGGTCAACCTCGACGGGGTGGTGACGAGCTTCCAGGTCGCGGCGAAGCACATGGCCGAGCGTGCCGGCAGCGGCGACGCCTTCGGGCGGCTCGTCGCGACGTCGAGCGTCGCCTCGCTGCTGGGAGCGGCCCGCAACGAGCATTACGGCGCCACCAAGGGGGCGCTCAACGCCATGGTCCGCGCGCTCGCGGTCGAACTCGCGCGCTACGGGGTGACGGCGAACGCGATCCTGCCGGGCTGGATCGAGAGCGACATGACGGCGGGCCTGATGGCGAACGAGAAGTTCGTGACCCTCAACCTGCCGCGGATCCCCGCCCGCCGCTTCGGCCGGCCGGAGGATTTCGGCGGCATCGCCGTCTACCTGATGAGCGGGGCGTCCGCCTACCACACCGGCCAGGTGCTGGTGATCGACGGCGGCTACACGGTCGCATGACGACATTTGCGCGCGAGGGCACGATGGCACGCTTCACCGGCAAGGCGGTCCTCGTCACCGGCGCCGGCAGCGGCATCGGCCGTGCCTCGGCCCTGCTCTTCGCCCGCCAAGGCGCGGCGGTGGCCTTGGTCGACCGGGATCCGGGCAGCGTCGAGGAGAGCGCGGCGTTGATCGCGGCCGAGGGCGGCCGGGCCCTCGCTCTCGCGGCGGATGCCGGCCGCGAGGCCGACGTCGCCGGTTTCCTCGCCTCCGCCGAGCAGGAATTCGGCCGGCTCGACGCGATCCACGCCAATGCCGGGATCGGCGGCGGCACGGTGCCGTTCACCGAGCAGAGCGTGGAGCTCTGGGAGGAGGTGCTGCGGGTGAACCTGATCGGCGCCTTCCTGGCGATCAAGCATGGCGGTCCCCTGCTCCTGCGCCACGGCGGTGGGGCGATCGTCTGCACCGCCTCGGTCGCGGGCCTGCGCGCCAATGCGGCGGGGGCGGCCTACAGCGCCAGCAAGGCCGGGGTGATCAGCCTGGTCCAGACCGCGGCCGACGCCTTCGCGGGCTCGGGCCTCAGGATCAACGCCGTCTGTCCCGGCCTGATCGAGACCGGCATGACGGCGGGCCTGTTCGCCGCGGCACGCGCGAAGGGCAAGGCGGACCGCATCGGCCAGCTCAACCCGCTGCGCCGGGCGGGGCTGCCGGAGGAGGTCGCCGCCGCGGCATTGTTCCTGGCAAGCGACGAGGCGGCCTACGTCAACGGCCAGGCGCTCGCGGTCGATGGCGGGTTGTCGAGCACGCATCCTTTCGTGCCGCGACGGGGCTGACGGTCCGTCGGCTCAGAACGGGCTGACCGGGAAGAACCGCAGGTACAGCTCCGCATACTTGCCCTCGTCCCATAGCCGCTGGAGCGCGTCGTCGAGGGCGCGGGCCAGGACCTCGTCCTCCTTGCGGGTCACGAAGCCGATGCCCTCGCCGAAATAGCGGTTCTCCAGGTAGTCGCCGCCCGCGAAGGCGCAGCACCCCGCGGCGTCGGTGCCGCCGATCCACAGGGACAGCGCCAGCCCGTCGCCGAACAGGTACGCGATCTCGCCCCGGCGCAGGGCCGCCTCAGCGGTGGCGAGATCCGGGTAGGTCTTCGGCGTGACGTGGAAGAAGGCCCGCAGGTAGGCCTCGTGCGCGGTGCCGGCGACCACGCCGGTCGGGTGTTCGGCGATCACCTTGGCGCTCGGCGCCGGCAGGCCCTTGTCGCCCCGCACCGCGAAACGGGCGGGCCAGCGGAAATACGGCCGGGTCGCCCGGTGGCCGGCCCTGAGGGAGGCGGTGAGCGGCACGGCCGCCGCCACCACGTCGCCCTGGTTGGCCTGGAGCGCGTCGAGCAGCGTGTCGAACCGGCGCACCTGCACGGTGCAGGTCAGGCCGAGCTTCTCGCAGGCGGCCCGGGCGAGCTCGACGGCGAACCCCGTCGGATTGCCGTCCGGCCCGGCGAAGTGCAGCGGCGGATACTCGTCGTCGGTGAGGAAGCGTACCGGCCGGGTGGTCTGCGGCGGTTCCGGCCGCTCCAGCCGGGCGCGGGGATTCCAGAAGTTCGGGATCGTCACCGGCTCGGCGGCCGCAGCCGGCACGGCCAGCGCCAGCAGCAGGGCCGCCAGCGCGCGGCGGGCATGACGCTGCGGCATCCGCGCCACGCTCGCGAGAAATCCGCCGGCAGAGGAACGCGACGCTGTCGCGGGAACGGGGAGAGCCATAGGCTCTCGTAGCACGAACCTCCGCCGGGGGAAGGCCGCACCATCGGAGTGCCCGATGTTCGTCGAGGTCCGATCCCCGCACGGCGCCGCCATCGTCCTGCCGGGCGAGCTTGCCTTCCTGCTCGGCCAGGGGGTCGATCTCGCCATCGTCCGGGAGGCCGCGATCCGGGCCGGCCAGGAGGGTACCGAGCCGGTGGCGGCCCTGCTGCGGGCCGGCCTGATGAGCGAGGCCGATTACTACGCGGCGCTCGCCCGGGCGCTCGGCCGGCCGTTCCGCGGTGCCGGCCTCGTCCTGCACCCGGCGGCACGGTTTCCCGAGGATATCCGCCTCGGCGCGGCGGCCGGCGACGCGGGCGCCGTCTACCTCGCCCCGCCGCCCGGGGCGGTGTCGGCCCTTCTCGAGACCGGCGCGCCGCCGGGGGCGGTGTTCACCACGCCGGCGGCGCTGGCGGCCGCGGTGCTCGGCACCGCCGGTCCCCGCGCCGCCGCAAGGGCCGCCGAGGCGCTGGAGGTGCGCGCACCGGATTGGGCCTACCGCCCGGGCCTGCATCCCGGACAGGCCCTGGCTCTGGTCCTCGCAATCGCCCTGATCCTGCTCGTCCTCGACGCGACGTCGTGGCTGCAGCTCCTCGCGGTCGCGGGCCTCAACCTGATGGTCCTGGCGGTGATCGTGTTCCGCCTCGCCGCGCCGCTGCTGCGTCCGGATCCGCTGCCGGACCCTGCCGGGATCCCCGACGCCGCACTGCCGGTCTACACGGTGCTGGTGGCGCTCTACCGGGAGACCCGGGTGGTGCCTCGCCTCGTCGGCGCGCTCGCCCGCCTCGATTACCCGGCCTCAAAGCTCGACCTGAAATTCGTGATCGAGGCCGACGACATGGCAACGGCGGCAGCGCTGGCCGCCCTGCCGCTGCCGGCCCGGTTCGAGATCGTGACCGCGCCCGCCGGCCTGCCCCGCACCAAGCCGCGGGCCCTCAACGTCGCCCTGCCGCTGGCCCGCGGCGAGCACCTGGTGGTCTACGACGCCGAGGACGTGCCGGATCCGGGCCAGCTCAAGGCCGCCGCCGCCCTGTTCCGCGCCAATTCCGGCAGGCTCGCCTGCCTGCAGGGCCGGCTGGTCATCGACAACACCGACGATACCTGGCTCACCCGCTGCTTCATCCTCGAATACGCGGCCCTGTTCGACGTGCTGCTGCCGCTGCTGACGGCCGCCCACCTGCCGGTGCCGCTCGGCGGCACGACCACGCATTTCCGCACCCAGACCTTACGCGAGGTGCACGGCTGGGACGCCTGGAACGTCACCGAGGATGCCGATCTCGGCCTGCGCCTTGCGCTCGCCGGCTACCGGGTCGGCGACCTGCCGCTCTCGACCCTGGAGGAAGCCCCGGCCTTCTGGCGCCCGTGGCTGCGCCAGCGCATCCGCTGGATGAAGGGCTTCGTCCAGACCACGATCACCCACAGCCGCCACCCGGTCGCGGCGTTCCGGTGCCTCGGGCCCCTCGGCCTGCTCTGCGCCGTGGCGATGGTGCCGGGTACGGTGGTCTGCGCCCTCGCCTACCCGTTCGGGCTCGCGCTCGCCGCATGGTCCCTGGCCACCGACCCGCTGCCGGCGACGCCGGATCTCCTCGCCAACCTGGTGACGGCGACCGGCGCCGCGGTCTTCGTCGCCGGCCTCGCGGCGATGTGGCTGCCGGCATTCGCGGGATGCCGGCGGCGGGGCTGGCCCGGGCTCGTCCCGTGGCTCCTCGCCCTGCCGCTCTATTACGGCCTCGTCAGCCTCGCGGCCTGGCTCGGCCTCCTCGAATTGCTGCTGGCGCCCTACCGCTGGAACAAGACCGAGCACGGCCTCGCCGCCACCTCCCGCACCGGGGCGATGCGGCGGACCTGAACCTCAGAGCTGACGCGCGACCTCGTCGGCGGCCTCCTTGGCCGGGCGCATCAGGTTCAGCGAGCCGACGAAGTGCCCGCGCCCGTCCATGATGTAGACGAGGGCCGTGTGCTCCATCGTGTAGTCGCCCTCCTTGAGCGGCACCTTGCGGCTATAGGCCCGGTAGGCCTTCACGGTGGCGGCGACCGCCTCGGGCGAGCCGGTCAGCCCGACGATGCGGGGATCGAAGCTCGACAGGTACTCCTTCAGCGCCTTCGGGTCGTCGCGCTCCGGATCGACGGTGACGAACAGCGCCTTCACCTCGCCGCCCTTCGGCCCGAGCGCCGCCAGCACGTCGGAGATCTGCTGCAGGGTGGTCGGGCAGATGTCCGGGCAATGGGTGAAGCCGAAGAACACGAGATGCGGCTGGCCGGCGAAGTCCCGGTCGGTGACCGTGCGGCCGTCCTGGTTCACCAAGGTGAACGGCCCGCCGACAACGCTGGTGCCGGTGGCGACGGGCCGGCCGAGCATCAGGCTGGCGGCCAGGCCCAGCACCGCGAGGCCGAGGGCGAAGACGAGGAGCGGGATCGCGGCGCGGCGCATCCGGGGCGTGAGGGGCATCGGCGGTCTCTTCCTGGCTTGCCGAGATCGGCTCCGGCCGAAAGCGGGTGCGGCCGGTGGAGCACCGCCGGACCTCGCCGGCAAGGGGGCACGGGGTCGCCCCGACGACGACGCGGGCACGGGGTCGCCCCAAGGCCGGATGAGCGCGGGGCTGCCCGCGCTGTAGGCGCAGCACTGCCCTGCGCGTGAGCAGGCCCCGGCGACCGGCCCCCATGTTGCGTTGCGGCGCGCGCTCTCCTATCGCTCGCGCCGACCGGCCCGCGCCTGCCGCGGTCTCCGCCCCATTCCCAAGACGACCCGTCAAGAAGACCCGCCATGGCCGACAAGCTCTCACTGCCCAAGGACAAGATTCGCGTCCTGCTTCTCGAAGGCATCAACGACAGCGCGGTGTCGCTGCTCGAAGCGTCCGGCTACGTCACCGTCACGCGGCTGGCCAAGGCCCTCGATCCGGCCGACCTGCACCAGGCCCTCAAGGGCGTCCACATCCTCGGCATCCGCTCGCGCACCCAGCTCGACGAAGCCGCCTTCGAGGCGGCCGACCGGCTGATGGCCGTCGGCTGCTTCTCGGTCGGCACCAACCAGGTCGATCTCGAGGCGGCGCGCCGGCGCGGCATCCCGGTCTTCAACGCGCCGTTCTCCAACACCCGCTCGGTGGCCGAGCTCGTCATCGGCGAGATCGTGATGCTCCTGCGCCGCATCGTGCCGCGCTCGGTCTCGGCCCATGTCGGCGGCTGGGACAAGTCGGCCAACGGCTCGTTCGAGGTCCGCGGCAAGACCCTCGGCATCGTCGGCTACGGCAATATCGGCTCGCAGCTCTCGAACCTCGCCGAGGCGATGGGCATGCGGGTGATCTTCCACGATCTCACCGACCGCCTGCGCCACGGCAACACCGAGCCGGTCGACAGCCTCACCGCGCTGCTCGCCCAGAGCGACGTGGTCTCGCTGCACGTGCCCGAGACGGCCTCGACGAACAACATGATCGGCGAGGCCGAGATCCGGGCGATGAAGCCCGGCTCGTACCTGATCAACAATTCCCGCGGCACGGTGGTCGATCTCGACGCCCTGGCCTCGGCCCTCAAGGACGGCCACCTGCGCGGGGCCGCCGTCGACGTGTTCCCGGTCGAGCCGAAATCGAACAGCGAGCGGTTCAACTCGCCGCTCCAGGGCCTCGAGAACGTCATCCTCACCCCGCATGTCGGCGGATCGACCGAGGAGGCGCAGGAGCGCATCGGCGCCGAGGTGGCCCGCAAGCTCGTCGACTATTCCGATATCGGCTCGACGGTCGGCGCGGTGAACTTCCCGCAGGTGCAGCTGCCGGCCCGGCCGACCGGCCTGCGCTTCATCCACGTGCAGCGCAACCTGCCGGGCATGCTCGGGCGGCTCAACGAAACCTTCGCCCGCAAGCACATCAACATCGCGGCGCAGTTCTACCAGACCGACGGCGAGGTCGGTTACGTCGTGGTCGAGACCGATGCGACCGACGTCGATCCGGAGGCCCTGCTCGAGGAGCTGCGCGCCATCGACGGCACGATCCGGGCCCGGCTGCTCTACGAGCGCCGCTGACCGCGATCGGTGCCCGGTTGCCGCGCGACCGGGCGCCGTCTCATGACGTCACGCCTTCAAGCGCCCCGGCCCGCCGGGGCGCTTTGTCGTGTCAGTGAGCCGCCGAGGCCAAAGCCTCGGCGACGACCGCCTCGCGCTCGCCCCGCCCGAGGGCATTGCCCACCATCACGATCGCCGGCCCCTCCAGGCCCGCCGCCTCGACCCGGTCGGCGAGGTCGCGGGCTTGCGCCTGCACCACCGCCTGGTCGGGGCGCGTGGCGTTGAACACCACGAGCGCCGGCGTCGCCGGAGGCAGGCCCTCGGCCACCGCCCTGGCCAGCAGGGCGCGCATCGTGCGCTTGGGCATGTAGATCACCGTCGTGACGGTGGGGTCGGCGAGAGCGGCCCAGTTGAGGTCGTCCGGCAGGGTGCCGCGGCGGTCGTGGCCGGTGACGTATTGCAGGCGCCGCGCCGCGTCGCGGTGGGTGAGCGAGAGGCCGAGGGAGGCCGCCGCCCCCTGCGCCGCCGTGACGCCGGGCACCACGGTCACCGGGATGCCGGCCTCGCGGCAGGCATCGATCTCCTCGCCGGCCCGGCCGAAGACCAGGGGATCGCCGGACTTGAGCCGCACCACCCGCTTGCCGCTCTTGGCCAGCGAGACCATCAGGGCGTTGATGTCGTCCTGGCGGCAGGACGGGCCGTGGCCGGTCTTGCCGACCAGCATCGTGCAGGCCTCGCGCCGGGCGTAATCCAGGATCTCGGGCGCGACGAGGTCGTCGTACAGGATGACGTCGGCGCTGCGCAGCGCCCGCAGGGCCTTGAGGGTGAGAAGCTCGGCATCGCCCGGACCGGCCCCGACCAGCACCACGCTGCCGCCGGTCGGCGCGGCGTCGCTCTCGGCGACCAGCGCCTCGAGGTCGGCGCGGACCGGCGCCCGCTCCGGATTGGCGAAGGCGAGGTCGGTGAAGCGCTCCCAGAACGCCCGGCGCTCACCGAACACGTGATAGCGGGCGCTAACCTCGGCGCGCCAGTCACGGGCGGCGGCCACCCAGGCCTTGAAGCCTGCCGGCAGCATCGCCTCGATGCGGGCGCGCACGGTCTGGCCGAAGACCGGGACCGCGCCCTCGGTCGAGATGCCGACGACGAGCGGCGAGCGGTTGACGATGGCGCCGAACGAGACGTCGCAGAGATGCGGCCGGTCGATGGCGTTGACGATGGCGCCCGCGGCGCGGGCCGCCCCGACGAAGCACTCGCACTCGCCCTCGCTCTCGAAGGCCGCGATGGCGAAGGCGGCGCCGACGAGGTCGGCCGGCGACCAGTCGCGCTCGTGCAGCACGACCTTGCCGGCGACGGCCTCCTGGGGGGCGCCGCGCATCTCCTCGGTGGGTTCCGGCGCGAACACGTCGACATGCGCGCCGGCGGCGGCGAGCAGCTTCACCTTCCAGGCCGCACCGCCATTGGCCCCGGCCAGGACCGCGCGTTTGCCCGTCAGCGTCACGAAGACCGGCAGCACGGCCAGGGGCTCGAGGCCGGGGGAGCGGGTCTCGCGGGGAGCACGGGGCGTACGCATGGGACGTTGGGTTTCTGGCACGAGTCTCGGGAAATCCTGCGCCATCAGATGCGCCTATGCGGAAGCTGGCGCAAGTTCCCCGGCCTTGAGGTCGGCGGCCAGCAGCTTGCGGATCTCCGGGATGCACGAGCCGCAATTCGTCCCGGCCTTGCAGGCGGCGCCCACCGCCTCGACCCCGTGCGCCCCGCCCTTGATCGCCGCCCGGATCGTGTCGAGCCCGACGGTGTGGCAGGCGCAGACCAGCGGCCCGGTGCCGGCGCTCTCGGCCCGCCCCGAGATCAGGGCCCGGCGGGCGGCGGGCTCGAGCATTTCCTGGGTGCGGAAGAACGCCTTGGCGGCGTCCCAGGTCGGACGTTCGGCCGCGGGGGCGAGCGCCAGGACGCCGAGGAGCTGACCGTCCCGGAAGGCGGCGGCGCGGTAGCGGCCGCGGGCCGGGTCGGCGTACTCGCTCAAGGACGCGCCGGGAAACAGCTCGCGCATCAGGGCGGCGGCTTCCTGCGCCCCGTCCTGGGCGGCGAAGATCAGGCCGGTCGCGCCCTCCAGGCTCGCCCGCGCCCACCACCAGCCGAAGGGCGCGGCCACCGTGTCGCGGGTGATGAGGTAGCCACGGGAGCGGTAGGGCTCGGGGGCGATCGAGGCCGGGGTCGCCTTGAGCTCGGGCTGGCCCGAGACCGGATCGACCGCCCCTTGCGCCAGCGCGCCGACGCGGCCGTCCGAGGTATTGGCCTCGCTCCAGTGCATCGGGGCGAACAGCGAGCCTGCTTGCGCGCCCGTCGTCACCATCACCTCGAGCACCGCGGCACCGTGGGCGGTACGCACCCGGGCGAGGTCGCCGTCGGTGACGCCGGCCGCCGCCGCGTCGTCGGGGTGGATCTCGACGAAGGGCACCGCCCGGTGGGCCGAGAGGCGCGGGCTCTTCCCCGTGCGGGTCAGCGTGTGCCAGTGGTCGCGCACCCGGCCGGTATTGAGGCGCAATGGCAGCGCGTCGCTGGTGGCTTGCGCCAGAACCGGCTTCTGCACCGCGACGAAGCGGGCCTTGCGGTCGCGGGTGAAGAAGCCGCCATTGGCGAAGAACCGCGTCTGCGGCGCCTTGGCCTTGCGGGTCAGCGGCCACTGCACCGGCGCGGCGGCCTCGTAGGCCGCGTCCGTGATGTCGGCGAGCCCGCCGAGGTCGAAGTCGCGGCTGCCGCGATTCTCGAACTCGGACAGGGCGGCGTGCTCGCGGAACACCGCGGCCGCGTTGCCCCAGGCGAAGGCCTTGGCGTGGCCGAGGCGCTTGCCCACCTGCGCCATGATCCACCAATCGGCCTTCGCCTCGCCGGGCGCCGCCAGGAAGGCGCGCTGGCGCGAGATCCGGCGCTCGGAATTGGTCACCGTGCCGTCCTTCTCGCCCCAGCCCAGGGCCGGCAGGACGATGGCGTTGCGCGCCCGCACTGTGTCGGTCTCCGCCACCACCTCGGAGACGACGTAGGTGTCGAGTTTGCCAAGCGCCGCCCGCACCCGGTCGGCCCGGGGCATCGAGACGGCGGGGTTGGTGCCCATCACCCACAGGGCCTTGATCTTGCCGCGCTCGATCGCCTCGAACAGCGCCACCGCCTTCATGCCCTCGCCGGTGATGATCTGGGGCGCGTTCCAGAACCGGCGCACCAAATCGACCTCCTCGGGGGTGAAGTGCATGTGGGCCGCCAGCATGTTGGCGAGCCCGCCGACCTCGCGCCCGCCCATGGCGTTGGGCTGGCCGGTGAGCGAGAACGGCCCCATCCCCGGCTTGCCGATGCGGCCGGTGGCGAGGTGGCAGTTGATGATCGCGTTCGCCTTGTCGGTGCCTTGCGCCGACTGGTTCACGCCCTGCGAGTACGCCGTCACGACCCGGGGCGTGGTGCGAAACAGCGTGAAGAAGGTCTCGACTTCCGCTTCGGTCAGGCCTGTGGCGGCGGCGGTGGCGGCGACCGTCGGGGCGATCTGCCGGGCACGCTCCAGGGCCGGCTCGAAGCCGGCGGTGTGATCGGCGATGTAGCGCGGATCGAGGGCGCCGTTATCGGCGAGGTGGACGAGGAGGCCGGAGAACAGCGCGGTGTCGGAGCCCGGGCGCACGCCGAGGAAGAGGTCGGATTCCTCGCCGGTCTGGGTGCAGCGGGGATCGATGGTGACGATCTTGGTACCGCGCTTCTCCCGCGCATCGAGCATGCGGCGAAACAGGATCGGGTGGCACCAGGCGGTGTTGGAGCCGACCAGCACCAGGAGGTCGGCCTCGTCCAGGTCCTCGTAGCAGCCGGGCACGGTGTCGGAGCCGAAGGCCCGGCGATGCGCCGCCACCGAGGACGACATGCACAGGCGCGAATTGGTGTCGACGTGCGGCGTGCCGATGAAGCCCTTCGCCAGCTTGTTGGCGACGTAGTAATCCTCGGTCAGGAGCTGGCCCGAGAGGTAGAACGCCACCGAGTCCGGCCCGTGCGCCGCGATGGTGCGCTTGAACCCCTCGGCCACCGCGTCGAGCGCCTCGTCCCACGCCACCTGCCGCCCGGCGATCTCGGGGTGCAGCACGCGATCGTCGAGGGAGAGGGTCTCGCCCAGCGCCGACCCCTTCGAGCACAGCCGGCCGAAATTCGCCGGATGCTGCGGATCGCCCGCGACGCTCGCGCCCCCCTGCCCGTCCGGCCGGGCGAGCACGCCGCAGCCGACGCCGCAATACGGGCAGGTGGTCCGGACGGGGGCGGCCTCGGGAGGGAGGGCCGGCACGTGCAGGTTCATCGCAGGAGCCTTTCGCCGGGCGTGGGGTGGGGACGGTGGTTGGGGGGCAAGCAAGCGGTGGGCCGTTGCGGCCCGCCGATCAGCCGAGCAGATCGTCCAGGCTGACGTTGAGAACCGTTGCGATCTTGCGATAGGTCTCGACCGTGCCGTCCCGTTTGCCGGTCTCGATCTGCGACAGGTAGGCCTGCGAGAGATCGGCCTGCTCGGCGAGTCCCGCGGCGCTCAAGGCCCGATGCTCGCGCCAGACCCGCACCCGGTTCTCGCCAGACAGAAGACGATCGACGATCGCCGCCGGGATCAGCTCCTCGTCCCCTGCGGCGAGGCGCTGGCGAAATTCGGCCACGGCGAGGCGGTCGGCGTTGTCCTCCGCAGCATCGAGGAGTGCCTGATAGTCGGTCTCGGCCAGGACGATCAGGGTGTCTCCGGCCGGGGTCGTGATCCGCTGGGTGTTCATGGGCGCGAGGTCCGATCAATCGTAGGCGCTGGAGCGCGGGGCGACCCGGATGACCGCCAGCACCACGCCATCTTCCGTGAACAGCACGCGCCAGTCGCCGACGCGCAGCCGAAAAACGCCGGGCTCCCCTTTCAGCGCCCTCACATTGTTGGCCTGCGCCTGAGGGGCGGAGGCATATTGCTCGACCTTCGCGCGGATGAGTGCCGACACATTGGTCGGCATCGGGCTCAAGGTCCGCAGGGCGCCCTTGCTGTAAGCGATCTGCAGCATGCCCAATCATAGCATATCGCTAATCGCTGCGCAGGCCCGTCCGCGGCTGCCAACCGTGACGCAGCGGTCTCAATACACGTCCGCCTGATACCGGTTCGCCTTCTTCAGCGCCGCGAGATAGGCCACCGCCTCCTCCGGGCTCTTGCCGCCATGGGTCGCCGCCACGTCGATGATCGCGCGCTCGACGTCCTTGGCCATGCGCTTGGCGTCGCCGCAGACGTAGAAATGGGCGCCCTCCTCGAACCAGCGCCACAGCTCGCGGCCGTTCTCGCGCATCCGGTCCTGGACGTAGGTCTTCTCGCCCCCGTCGCGCGACCAGGCGAGCGACAGGCGGGTCAGCACGCCCTGGTCCTTCAGGCCGTTCAGCTCGTCGCGGTAGAAGAAGTCCGAGGCCTGGCGCTGGTGGCCGAAGAACAGCCAGTTCTTGCCCGGCGCCGCGGTGGCGGCGCGCTCGCGCAGGAAGGCGCGGAACGGCGCGATGCCGGTGCCGGGGCCGACCATGATGACCGGGGTCTCGGGCGATTCCGGCAGGCCGAAGCCGTGGGCCTTCTGGAGGTAGACCTTCACCTTGGCGGTCTCGGACAGGCGCTCGCCGAGATGGGTCGAGGCGACGCCGAGGCGCAGGCGCGAGCGGTGGCTGTAGCGCACCGCGTCGACAGTGAGCGAGACCCGGCCCGGATCGGCCTTCGGTGAGGACGAGATCGAGTAGAGCCGCGGCTGCAACTCGTCGAGGGCCTCCAAGAAGACCTCGGCATCGGGGCGGGCGCCCGGGAATTTATGCAGGGCGCCGAGCACGTCGAGATAGGCCGCATCGCCATCCGGATCCTCGCCGGCGCTGAGCGACTGGGCCTTCTTGCGCTGCGCGCCGGAGGTGAGAAGCGAGAGGAGCTGGAACAGCCCGTCCGGCGCGCCGCCGAGCGAGTAGTTGGTGAGCAGGTGGTCGCGCAGGGTCTTCTCGCCGAGCTTCGTCGCGATGACCCGCTCCGGCCGGGCGCCGAGCTCGGCGATGACCGCGTCGGCGAGCGCCGGGGCGTTGGCCGGGAAGAGGCCGAGGGAATCGCCGACGACGTAGTCGATGCCGGTGCCGGCGAGATCGATCTCGATATGCCAGGTTTCCTTCTCGCCGCCCGGCGCGTTGAGGCGGCGGCGCGAGAGGAACACCGCCTCGGCCGGGTTCTCACGGCACTGGCCGTATGGGCCGACCGGCGCCTCGGCCTTCGGAGCCTCGTCGGAGGCCGCCGCAGCGCCGGCCGGGGCTGCGGTGCCGAACTCCGCCTCCAGCTTCTTCAGCATCCGGAGCGTCTCCTTGCCGCCCGGCTGGCAGAGGTTCAGGCGCTCCTCCTTCTTGAGGAACAGGGCGTTGGCATAATCGGCGCAGTTGTAGCCGCACTGGCCGCAATCCTGCTGGGCCATGGCGGCCATCAGCTTCTGCGGCTCGGAGCGGTCCTTGGCGAGCGCCATGCGGTCGTCGAGCCCCATCGACGGGTCGTGCCAGGGCGCGTCGCCATTGTCGGCCAGCGCCGGGCCGCCGGGCGCCTCGCCGGCCCCGAGCGCCGTGGCGCCCTCGATGGCCGGCCCGAGCAGGGCCGCGAAGTAGCCCGACAGCCAGGCGCGCTGGTCGGGGTTGAAGGGGGCGGATTCGGGGATCAGGACGAGCGGGGGAGCGACGTGCTGGGTCATCGGAGGGTACCGCGGAAGAGTGGCGTTCGACCGGTGAGGCACCGGGTTCTCCTCTCCCCGCGGGCGGGGAGAGGGTCACGGCCCCCTCGTCGGGGCCGTGACAAGCGCAGGCGAAGCCGGAGCGAGGGTGAGGGGGTGTTTCCGGAGGAGCCACATTCGGCACTTCCCCCTCACCCCCGCCCTGCGGGCTTGCCGCGCCCCCGACCGGGGGGCGCAGCCCTCTCCCCGCCCGCGGGGAGAGGAGGAAGACCGGAGGCTACTCGGCCGCCTCCAGCAGCCGCTCGCCGGCGAGGCCCTTCAGCGCCTCGGGGCCGCGGCGGGCGGTATAGGCCTGGAAGCTCTCCTCCGGGCCGGTGCGGTGGCTGAGGTAGTCGTTGAGCAGGGTCTCGACCCGGCCGGGGCAGTCCTCGGCCTTCACGGCCTTCCAGATCTCGGTGCCGATCTTGGCCGCCTCGCCGAAGCCGCCGCCGACCACGATGTCGTAGCCCTCGACGGTGTCGCCCTCCTCGCTCACCACCACCTTGGCGCCGATGAGCCCGATATCGCCGATATAGTGCTGGGCGCAGGAATGGTGGCAGCCGGTGAGGTGGACGTTGACCGGCACGTCGAGCCCCGGCACCGCCGCCTCGACATGGTCGGCGATGAGCAGCGCGTGGCCCTTGGTGTCGGAGGCGGCGAACTTGCAGCCGCGGTTGCCGGTGCAGGCGACGAGGCCGGCGCGGATGCTCGATGCCTTGGTGGACAGGCCGAGCGCCGCGACGCGCGATTCGACCTCGGCCACCTTGTCGTCGGGCACGCCCGAGAACAGGAAGTTCTGCCACACGGTCAGGCGGATCTGCCCGTCGCCGCATTCCTGGGCGATCTTGGCCAGCGCCCGCATCTGGTCGGTGGTCATCTTGCCGACCGGCAGCACCACGCCGATCCAGTTCAGGCCGGGCTGGACTTGGGCATGCACGCCGACATGGGCGTAGCGGTCGAACCCGCCGCGGGGCTTCACATGGGCCGGATCGACCCGATCCAGCTTGCGGCCGAGCTTCTCCTCGACGGCGGCGAGGTACTTGTCGTAACCCCAGGCGTCGAGGACGTATTTCATCCGCGCCTTGTTGCGGTTGGTGCGGTCGCCGTTCTCGATGAAGACCCGCAGGATCGCGTCGGCGACGGCGTTGCACTCCCGCGGCCGCAGCACCACGCCGGTGTCGCGGGCGATGTCGCGGTGGCCGGTGATGCCGCCGAGGACGAGGCGCATCCAGAGCCCCGGCTCGACCGCCGCTCCTTCCGTCACCTCGACCGCCTGGAAGCCGATGTCGTTGGTCTCCTCGAGCACCGGCAGCACGCCGCCGCCGTCGAAGGCGACGTTGAACTTGCGCGGCAGGCCGTAGAGCGAGCGGTCGTTGAGGATGTGGTTGTGCCAGGACTTGGCGAGCGGGCGGGTGTCGAGCAGTTCCTGGGCGTCGATGCCGGCGGTCGGCGAGCCGGTGACGTTGCGGATGTTGTCGGCGCCGGTGCCCCGCGCCGTGAGGCCGAGATCGATCAGCCCGTCGAGGAAGGGCTGGCCGTGCTCGGGCGAGATCTCCCGCACCTGGAGGTTGGCGCGCGTCGTGACGTGGCTGTAGCCGCCGCCATGGGCATCGGCGAGGTCGGCGATGCCGGCGAACTGCCAGTGGTGCAGGATGCCGTTCGGGATCCGCAGCCGGCACATGTAGGAGTTCTGGGCCGGCGCGACCCAGAACAGGCCGTGATAGCGCCAGCGGAAATTGTCCTCGGGCTTCGGCGCCTTGCCGGTCGCGGCCTCGGCGATCAGCCGGTTGTGGCCGTCGAACGGGTTCTCGGCCCGCTTCCATTTCTCCTGCTCGGCCAGCTTGCCGCCGTTCTTCACGGTGCGGTCCTGCGCCTTGAGGTGGATCGCGTCCGGGCCGGTCGGCTCCGCGGGCGGGGCCGAGGCGGCGCCTCCGCCGGCGAGGCCGCCGGTCATGCGGATTGCGGCGATGCCGTGGGAGAAGCCTTCGAGGTAGCGCTTCTGCTCGGCGTTGAAGTCGTCGACCATCACGGGCTCCTTCACGCTGCGAGGGGTTGGGGGGCAGGAATTTCGGGGGAGACCGGGCGCCCGAACATCAGGTCGTCCCGGTCGTCGGGGCCGAGTGCGTCGCCGGTGCGGATCAGGGTCTTGCACCAGCCCTGCTCGGCGACGTCGCCGACGAAGACCGCGCCGATCAGCCGGTCGCCGTCGATCACGAGCTTGCGGTAGAGGCCGGTGGCCGGGTCGCTCCAGGTCACCGCCTCGGCACCCTCGGGCACGTCGACCGCACCGGCGGAGAAGACCGGCAGTCCCGAGACCTTCAGGCTCGTGGCGAGCGAGGTGCCGGCATAGGCCGCCTCGACGCCGCAGAGGTGGCGGGCCAGCACCTCGGCCTGCTCGTAGGCCGGCTCGACCAGGCCGTAGGTCTGGCCGCGATGCTCGGCGCATTCGCCGAGCGCGTAGATGCCCGGCACCGAGGTCGCCATCGTGTCGTTCACGCGGATGCCGCGGCCGACCTCGAGCCCGGCGCTGGCGGCGAGCGCGGTCGAGGGGCGGACGCCGACCGACATCACCACGAGATCGGCCGGCAGCACCGTGCCGTCGGAGAGAACCAGGCGCTCGACCTTGCCGTCGCCCTCGACCGCGGCGGTGTCGGCTTTCAGGATCACCCGGACGCCGCGGGCCTCCATCGCCTCGCGCACCAGGCTGGCCGCGGCGTGGTCGAGCTGGCGCTCCATCAGCCGGTCCATGACGTGCAGCAGCGTGGTGTCGACGCCGAGGCGGGCCAGGCCCACCGCCGCCTCGAGCCCGAGGAGCCCGCCGCCGATCACGATGGCCTTCGCGCCCGTCACCGCCGCCCGGCGAATCGCCGCGACGTCGGCGAGGTCGCGGAAGGTGATGACGCCGGGCAGGTCCATGCCGGGTTTCGGCAGCCGGATCGGTACCGAGCCGACCGCCAGCACCAGCTTGTCGTAGGGCAGCACCAACCCCTCGCCGACCCGCACGATGCGCTCGGCGGTGTCGATCGCGGTGACCGGCGCGCCGGTGACGAGCGTGATGCCGTGCTCGGCGTACCAGTCGAGTCCGCGGAAGGTGCAGGCCGCCTCGTCGACCTCGCCGCCCAGCAGCGACGACAAGAGCACCCGGTTGTACGCCGCCACCGGCTCGGCCCCGACGCAGGTGACGTCGAAGCGGCCGGGGGCGGTTTCGGTCAGCCGCTCCAGGAAGCGGAGCGAGGCCATGCCGTTGCCGATGACGACGAGGCGATCAGACATGGCGCGCTCAGGCCGCGATCGCGGGCTTGGCGTGGCGGGCGTAGAGGAATTCCAGCACCTCGGCCCGGGCGTGGGTGTAGGTCGGGTCCTCGACCAGCTCGAGGCGCTTGCGCGGCCGGGAAAGCGGCACCGACAGCACCTCGCCGATCGTGGCCGACGGCCCGTTCGTCATCATCACGATCCGGTCCGAGAGCAGCACCGCCTCGTCGACGTCGTGGGTGATCATGATGACGGTGTTCCTCAGCCGCAGGTGGATCTCCATCAGCTGGTCCTGGAGATGCGCCCGGGTCAGCGCGTCGAGGGCGCCGAACGGCTCGTCCATCAGGAGCACCTTCGGCTCCATGGCGAGTGCCCGGGCGATGCCGACGCGCTGCTTCATGCCGCCGGAGATCTCGTGCGGCCGCTTCTCGGCGGCGTGGGTCATGTTGACGAGGGCGAGATTGTGCTCGATCCAGTCGCGGCGCTCCGCCCGGCTCTTCTTCGCCTTCAGCACCTTGTCGACGGCGAGCGCGACGTTCTCGCGCACCGTGAGCCAGGGCAGGAGCGAGTGGTTCTGGAACACCACCGCCCGCTCCGGCCCGGGGCTGTTGACCTCCTTGTCGTCGAGGAGGACGCAGCCGGTCGAGGCCTTGAGCAGGCCCGCCACGATGTTGAGCACCGTCGACTTGCCGCAGCCGGAATGGCCGATCAGCGAGACGAACTCGCCCTTCTCGATCTTCAGGTTGACGTCGCGCAAAACCTCCGTGGTGCGCCCGCCGCGGGTGAAGCTGATGCCGACCTGTTCGAGGCTGAGATGGGTCACGTTGGGAGTGGTCATCGGGGGCCTCCCTCAGGCCGTGGCGGTGCCGCGGGTGACGAGGTGGCCGAGGCCGGCGACGAGGCGGTCGAGCACGAAGCCGATCACCCCGACATAGACCAGGGCCACGATGATCTCGCTGATGTGCGAGGAGTTCCAGGCATCCCAGATGAAGAAGCCGATGCCGACGCCGCCGATCAGCATCTCCGCCGCCACGATGGCGAGCCAGGACAGGCCGACGCCGATGCGCAGGCCGGTGAAGATGTACGGCGCCGCCGAGGGCAGCATCACCTTGCCGAAGAACTCGAAGGCGTTGAGGCGCAGGACCGCGGCGACGTTGCGGTAATCCTGCGGGATGTTGCGGATGCCGACCGCGGTGTTGATGATGATCGGCCAGATCGAGGTGATGAAGATCACGAAGATCGCCGAGGGCTGGCCGTCGCGGAAGGCGGCGAGCGACAGCGGCAGCCAGGCGAGCGGCGGGATGGTGCGCAGGACCTGGAAGATCGGGTCGAGGCCGCGCATCGCCCATTCGGACTGGCCGACGAGCGTCCCGAGCAGCACGCCGGCCACCACCGCCAGGGCGAAGCCCAGCGCCACGCGCTGGAGGCTGGCGGTGATGTGCCAGAACAGCCCCTTGTCGGTGCCGCCATTGTCGTAGAACGGGTGGGCGATGATGTCCCACGCCTCCGTCACCACCCGCGAGGGCGGCGGCAGGCCGGCGCCGGGGCGCTGGCACAACACCTCCCAGAGCAGCAGGAACACCGCCAGCACCACGAGCGGCGGCACGATCCGGAGCGCCAGACCTTTGACGGCGGCGCGGGTGACGAGGGGCGCGCGGGCCCCCTCGGCTTTGGCGGCGCCGACGCGCCCGATGCTTAATCCGAGGGCCATCACGCCACCTTCTTGATGCCGAGGCTGTTGAGGTACGCGGCGGGATCCGCCGGATCGAAGACCTTGCCGTCGAAGAAGGTCTCCTTGCCGCGGGAGGTCGAGGCCGGGGCGGTGACGCCCATGCCCTTCGCCACCTCGCGCCAGATGTCCTCGCGGTTGACCTTCTCGATCAGCGCCTTTGCGTCGGTCTGGGGATCGAACTTGCCCCAGCGGATGTCCTCGGTGATGAACCAGAGATCGTGCGACTTGTACGGGTACGACGCGTTGTCGGCCCAGTACTTCATGATGTGCGGGCTGTTCGCGACCTTGCGGCCGTCGCCGTAATCGAACTCACCCTTCATCCGCTTGACGACGTCGGTGGCCGGGACGTTGATCCACTGGCGCTTGGCGACGATGCCGGCGAGCTCGTCGCGGTTCTCCGGCTTGTCGCACCATTGCTGCGCCTCCATGACGGCGGCGAGCAGGGCCTTGGCGGCGTTCGGGTACTTGTCGACCCAGGCGGCGCGCATGCCGAGCGCCTTCTCCGGGTGGTCCTTCCACAATTCGCCGGTGGTCAGCGCGGTGTAGCCGATGCCCTGCGTGATCAGCTGCTCGTTCCACGGCTCGCAGACGCAGAAGCAGTCCATCGTGCCGACCTTCATGTTCGCCACCATCTGGGGCGGCGGCACGACGATGGTCTCGATGTCCTTGTCGGGATCGATGCCGCCGGCGGCGAGCCAGTAGCGGATCCAGAGGTCGTGGGTGCCGCCCGGGAAGGTCATGGCGGCCTTGACCGACTTGCCCGACGCCTTCTTGCGCTCCAAGGCCGCCTTGAAGGGCTTCGCGTCGAGGGCGACCTTGTCGCCCATATGTTCCTTGGCGACCGAGATGCACTGACCCGCGAGGTTGAGCCGGGCCAGGATGTACATCGGGACGGGGACGTTGTTCTGCGTCACCCGGCCGGCGCTGATCAGGTACGGCATCGGGGTCAGGATGTGGGCCCCGTCGATGCCGTTGCCCTCGGATCCCAGCACCAGGTTGTCCCGGGTGGTGCCCCAGGAGGCCTGCTTCAACACCTCGACGTCGGGCATCCCGTGCTTGGCGAAGATGCCCTTCTCCTTGGCGACGAAGAGGGGAGCGGCGTCGGTGAGCGCGATGAAGCCGAGCTTGGCACCCTTCACCTCGGGCCCGGCTCCTTGCGCGAAGGCGCCGCCCGGCAGGGCGACGCGGCTGGCCGCCGCCAGCGACAGGGCGCCGGCCGCCCCCTGGAGGAGGCCGCGACGCGTGGTGTGCTCAACGCTGCTCATCGATACTCCGCCCTCAAAGCCCCGCGCCGTGACGGCGCGCGATCCGGTGCCGAACGCAAAAAACCGCTGCCCAAGGTCTTCCGCCGGCCGCGCAGATGCGGGCCCACAGGGGAACTCGGGTCAGCGGCTCTGCTGACGGTCGGTGCCCGTCGACGCTGACGGACAGGGGAGGAGGAGCAGGTTCCGTGCCAACTGCCTCGTGGGCCAATCAAGTGGTTGAAATTGGTATCATTCGCAGCTTGGCCGGAATGCCCAGGATAGCGGCTGGGCCGGCGGGTGCGATGCACAAAAGGTAGGCTGGACGGGTGGGGAAATGGGCAGCCGTGCCGTGATCGGGGATAGCGCCCGCTCTTCGGGCAATGCCCGTCAGCAAGCCCGGGCGTGGGGCCGCTTGCGTCCCGGTCCCGGCGGCTCCGTCACGGCCGGGCCGCGGGCGCTCGGCATCGTTCGCGAGGATGCCGCGTCGACGGCGTCGCGTCGCCCGACGACGGGTGTGCCCGTCCTGGCGCCCTTCCCTTCGGCCGCTCCCTCAGGGTCGGAGCGAGGTACCAGACGACGGCGGCCAGAACGATCACGCCGCCCAGCAGCGCGCCCGGGCTGGGATCCTCGGACATCACGATCCACACCCAGAGGGGCCCGAGCACCACGTCGAGAAGGCCGATCAGCGCCGCCTCGGTCGACGGGATGTGACGGCTGCCCAGCAGGAACAGCAGGAAAGAGAGCGCCGTCGTCAGGATGCCCAGGGCGGCGAGAAGCGCCAGGGTGGTCAGGCCCGGCACGGGACCCGACGACAGGGGCAGGGCCACCAGCACGCACCAGAATGCCGCGACCGCGTTGACCCGGACGAGATCGATCCGCTCGAAGCGGCGCGCCAGGATCAGAAGCCCGGCGAAGGCGACCGTCATCACGACCGCGAGCCCGTTCCCGGCCACATCGTCGACGCGCATCGACTGACCGGCGACCGCCAGGACTCCGGTCAGGGACACCGCGCTCGCGATCACGATCCGCCGCGACGAGCGTTCGCCCAGCAGCAGCCACGCCAGCCCCGCCGTGGCAAAGGGGAGCGTCGCGTAGACGATCAGGACGTTGGCGACGCTCGTCAGGGTGAGCGACGCGGCATAGGCGGCCATCGTGACGGCGGCCAGAACCGACGCGCCGAGACCGACCCACCCGAATGTGGCGTCGCGGGCGGGTCGGAGGATCGAGAGCGCCAGAAGGGCGAGGCCGGCGAACACCGAGCGCCACGCGATCAGGTCCCAGACCGGCAGATCGATCAGGCGCACGAACAGCCCGGCGAGGCTCCAGAGGAACGTCGCGGCCGTCACGAGGACGAGCCCGTACCGGCGTCGGTGATCCATGCCCACATTCCCTCAAGCGTCGACGATTAAGACGACCGGTCTACTTGTAGCGTTGACGCGTCGAGACGACCAGTCTAATTTTTGCGCCATGGCACGACGAGACACGCGCGACCTCCTGATCGCGGAGGGCCTCAAGGCCTTCCTCGCCCGCGGCTATGAGGGGATCGGCATCCAGCCCATCCTGTCCGGGGCGGGCGTTCCGAAGGGATCCTTCTACAACTTCTTCCCGAGCAAGGAGGCCTACGCGCTCGAGGTCATCGACGCCTACGCGGCGCGCTACGAGGCCTTCCGGCTTGCCTGCTTCGCAACGGACGGCCCACCCCTGCGACGCCTGCGGCATTACTTCGAGGCGCTGGAGGCGGAGATGGCCGAGGCCGGCGAGACCGGCGGATGCCTCTACGGCGTCCTGGCCCAGACCAGTGCGCCGCACAGCGAGGCGCTTCGCTCACGGCTGAAGGCGGCCTTCGCCCACTGGCGCGCCCAGATCGCCGATCTCCTCGAGACCGCGAAGGCGGCTGGCGAGCTGGCGCCCGCGACCGAATCCGTCGCGCTCGCGGACGCCATCATCGACGCCTACGAGGGCGCCGCCGTACGCGCGCGGGCGGAGGGTGACACGGCTCCGATGCGACGCTTTCGTCGAGTGACGATGGAAGCGCTCCTGTCGGCCGCCACGATGCCTTGAGCACGATCCCATCGACGACCTGACCGCAACCCGCTGCGCAGACGGCAGCGGAATGGATGGGGGTCCTATGAATTAGGTTCTCTTGGCTACGGGATTGCGGACCGGCTCACGCCGCCGCCAGCAGATCCGGCCGGTAGAGGTCCGCTGCCGCCTCCGGCACCGCCCCCGCCTTGA
Organism: Methylobacterium terricola; assembly: GCF_006151805.1. Taxonomy (GTDB): domain Bacteria; phylum Pseudomonadota; class Alphaproteobacteria; order Rhizobiales; family Beijerinckiaceae; genus Methylobacterium; species Methylobacterium terricola. Next base: position 453,544 of record NZ_VDDA01000004.1, read on the forward strand.
CCTGGCCCGCCGCCGCCATCTCGTCGGCGAGCCAGGACAGGGCGGCCGGGTCGGGGGTGAGCTCCGGCTCGCCGAGCACCAGGTAATCTCCCGCCTCGGCCATCGGCCCGCCGGGGCCCAGGTGCAAGGCCCCGACCAAGCCCCGCAGGATCAGCGCCGGATCGAGGCCGAGATGGCGCGGGGCGCCGAGCAACGCCGCCAGATCCGCGCGGTTGTCCGGATCGCCGCACCAGCGGGCGCTGCGCTTGAGAGCGCGCAGCAACGGGGCGGCGCGGTCCTCCATCTCGGCGGGGAGGGCCAGCACCTTCTCCGGGCAATCCGGGGCGATCGCGCTGCCGAGCGCCACGATGCGGCCGACCCCGGCCTCGACCGCGACGCTGCTCCAGGGCGCGCCGACGCAGAATCCGTCGATCCGGCCGCTCTCCAGCGCCGCGACGGTGCGGGGCGGCGGCACCACCACGAGGCGGACGGAGGCGAGCGAGCTGCCGCCGGAGGCCAGCAAGCGCCGCAACTGGTAGGTGTGGCTGGAATAAGGATGGACGGTGGCGAGCGTCAGCGGGCGTCCCTCCGCCGCCCGGGCTTCCGCCACCCGGGCGAGCGCGTGCGCCACGTCGGCCAAGGCGTCGGATTTTGCATCGAGTGCCTGCCAGAGCGGCAGCGACAGGGTCACGGCATTGCCGTTGCGGGCGAGCGCCGCCGGGGCGATCAGGCGGGCCTGCGGACCGCAGAGCCCCAGGTGGCAGGCGAGCGCCAGCGGCGCCAGCATGTGGGCGCCGTCGAGGAGACCGAGCGCAAGGTGGTCGCGCAAGGTCGCCCAGGAGGGTTCGGCCACGAGATCGACCTCGAGCCCCTCCCCCGCCGTGAAGCCGCGCTCCACCGCCGCGATCAGCACCGCGGCGTCGGTGAGCGGGACGTAGCCGAGCTGGAGCCTCATCCGAGCAGGTCCGCGGCGGTGACGATGGCGCGGGCGATGTCGACGATCTTGCGCTTCTCGTTCATGGCCTTGCGCCGGAGCTGCTTGTAGGCCTCGTCCTCGGTCAGCCCCTTGGCGCTCATCAGGATGCCCTTGGCGCGCTCGATCAGCTTGCGGTCGGCAAGCTCGCTCTTCGCCTCGGACAGCTCGCGCTGCAAGCGCGCGAAGGCGTTGAAGCGCAGGATCGCGATCTCGATGATCGGCTTGATCCGCTCGGCGCGCAAACCGTCGACGATGTAGGCCGAGATGCCGGCATCGACCGCCGCCTGCATCATCGGCGCGTCGGTGCGGTCGACGAACATCGCCACCGGCCGCTCGACCAGGCGCGAGACCCCGAACATCTGCTCCAGCAGGTCGCGGCTCGGGCTCTCGAGATGGATCACCACCACGTCGGGCGAGAGGGCGGAGAGCCGGTCGAGGAGGTCGGCGGTGTCGGGGATCACCACCACCCGGGCGCCCTCGACGGCCCGCAGGCCCTCCTCCAGGATCGCGGCCCGGGCGCGGCTCGGGTCGACGACGGCGATGGTGAGGGACTCGCCCGGGGACGGGCCGGGAGAGGCCGGGGCGGGAGAGGCCGAGGAAGGCGTTGCGCGGTCGGGCATGTCGGCGTCGGATCACGCAAGTGTTGGGCCTGAGGGCGCAGGACCGCGCCTTCGACCGCCCCTTACCGCAAGGAGACCCCGAGCGGGAGGGCCACGATGGGCGGAGCGCGGGCGCGCAGCCCTGGCGATCCGCCGGCCGACACGAAAGCGCAAAGAAACGGCCCCGCTTCGGCCCGAAACCCGGGCTTCACTCCGACGCTCTTTCGGCAGGGAGGTTCGGATGCGGCAGAACGGGCGGAGGGGCGACATCGCGGGTGTCAGCATCGGAAGCCTGCCCGGCGCGTCGCGGGGCACCCTGCCGCTGTTACCCACCGCCTGCGTGGCGATCTGCCTGGCGGCGGGCTCGCTCTACTGGCGCGAGGCGCCGCCGCGGGCGCCGGAGGGCCAGGTCGCCGCGATGCAGCCGCTGCCGCCCGGCGCCGACCTGTTCCGGATCGTCCCGGACGGCGAGGGCCGGGTGCGGGCCCCCTACCCGCTCGAATTCGAGCAGCCGTTCCCGCTCGTCGCCGGCCTGCCGGCGGAGGCGGCGGCGCCGGTGCTGCCGGTCGTCGAGAGCCGGGAGCCCGAGGTCAAGGAGACCGAGAGCAGGGCCCCGCGCCGCGCCGCGCCGCATCGCCCCCGGGCGGTCCCCTCCCTCGCGGGCGTAAGGCCGCCGGCCCGGCCGGACGACCTCAAGGTCGCCAAGGCGGTTCCCGACAAGGGGCCGGGCGCCGAATCCGCGTCCCGCACGGCGAGCGCCGCCGAACGTCCGGCGCCGTGGCTGCCCTTCGCGCCGACCGGCCGGCTGGTGACCCAGAGCATGGTGGCCCTCGGCGAGGGCGTCACCAATGCGGGCGCCGCGATGATCGACCTGATCGACCGGCGGCGCTGAAGCCAGGGTCGGGCCGGAGGAGCGGATGCCCGATCGGGATCGAGAGGGCGTGAGCCCGGGTTGGACCTAAGGGGAGGGCCGCTCTAGCTAACGGCGTCACGGCACTGATCGGGACGCACCATGGCGTTGCTCATCGAGGATTACGCGCTCGTCGGCGACGGGCGCAGCGCGGCGCTGATCGGGCGCGACGGCAGCGTCGACTGGCTGTGCTGGCCGCGCTTCGATGCCTCGGCCTGCTTCTCGGCCCTGCTCGGCACCCGCGAGGATCACGGCCACTGGCGCATCGCCCCCGCCGGCGAGGCCACGAGCAGCCGCCGCTACCGGCAGGACACGCTGGTGCTGGAGACCACCCACGAGACCGCCGACGGCGCGGTCCGGGTGATCGACTACATGCCGGTCGAGGACGGCACCCATCTCGTGCGCATCGTCGAGGGCGTGCGCGGCCGGGTGGCGATGCGCATGGACCTGGTGGTGCGCTTCGATTACGGCTCGGCCATCCCCTGGGTGTCGCGCAGCGAGAACGACGACCTGCGGGCGATCGCCGGACCCAACAAGCTGGTGCTCCGCACCCGCGCCCCCCTCAAAGGGGTCGGACAGACGACCGTGTCCGAGTTCACGGTCGAGGCCGGGCAGAGCGTGTCCTTCGTGCTGAGCTACGGCCTGTCGCACGAGGAGGACCCGGCCCCGATCGAGCCGCGCAAGATGCTCAGCGGCACCACCGCCTGGTGGCGCTCCTGGTGCCAGCGCTGCCAGGGCGGCACGCCCTGGGACGACGTGCTGACCCGCTCGCTCCTGACCCTCAAGGCGCTGATCTACCGGCCGACCGGCGGCATCGTGGCGGCGCCCACCACCTCGCTGCCGGAGCAGATCGGCGGCGTGCGCAACTGGGATTACCGGTTCTGCTGGCTGCGCGACTCGACCTTCACGCTGCTGGCGCTGATGGATGCGGGCTATATCGACGAGGCCCGGGCGTGGCGCGACTGGCTCACCCGCGCGGTGGCGGGCAGCCCGTCACAGGCCCACATCCTCTACGGCATCGCCGGCGAGCGCCTGCTGCCGGAAATCGAGCTCGACTGGCTGCCCGGCTACGAGGGCTCGCGCCCGGTCCGGGTCGGCAACGCGGCGGCCCAGCAATTCCAGCTCGACGTCTACGGCGAGCTGTTCGACGCGCTCTACCAGGCCCACCAGCGCGGCATGCGGGCCGACGAATCCGGCGTGCGGGTCGGCCGCGCCCTCCTCGACCACCTGGAGCGGGTCTGGCGCGAGCCCGACGAGGGCATCTGGGAGGTGCGCGGCGGGCGCAAGCACTTCGTCCACTCGAAGGTGATGGCCTGGGTCGCCTTCGACCGGGCGATCCGGTTCTATGAGGCCCAAGTTTCCCCGGCCCATGTCGGCGACGACGAGCCGACCGCCGGCGACGACCAGGCGGTGGCGCGCTGGCGCGCCGCCCGCGACGAGATCCACCGCGAGGTCTGCGAGAAGGGCTTCGACAAGGACCTCAACAGCTTCGTGCAGTATTACGGCTCGAAGGACCTCGATGCGAGCCTGCTGCTGATCGCCCATATGGGCTTCCTGCCCCAGGACGATCCGCGGGTCGTCGGCACCGTCGAGGCGATCGGCCGCGACCTGATGCATGACGGCTTCGTGCTGCGCTACGACACCAGCGGCCAGAGCACCGACGGCCTGCCCGCCGGCGAGGGCGCCTTCCTGCCGTGCAGCTTCTGGTACGCCGACAACCTGATCGGCCTCGGCCGGTGCGACGAAGCGAGGGCGCTGATCGAGCGCCTGCTGTCGCTGTGCAACGACGTCGGGCTGCTCGCCGAGGAGTACGACCCGGTCCGCAAGCGCCAGGTCGGCAATTTTCCGCAGGCGTTCAGCCACGTCGCGCTCGTGAACACGCTTCTGAACTTCAGTCGGGCGACCGGACCCGCTAAGGAGCGCGGCGGAGACCCGGACGCCTCGGGCCATCCGGGCTGACGGCCCGCGATGCCCCCGCGGGCGGCCCAAGGCGCCGCGACCTGACCCGTCGCGGCACCCAGACCCCCATTTCGAGACCACGAGGCGACAGATGAGCGCAGCTGACACCAAGCCGAAGGCCGGCACCAGCGAGATCGACCAGCGCAGCATCGACACGATCCGCACGCTGACGATCGATGCGGTGCAGAAGGCGAATTCGGGCCATGCCGGCGCGCCTCTCGGGCTTGCCCCGGTGGCCTTCACCCTGTGGAACCGCTACCTCCGCTACGACCCGGCGAACCCGCACTGGCCGAACCGCGACCGCTTCGTGCTGTCGGTCGGCCACGCCTCGATGCTGCTCTACAGCCTGCTCCACCTCGCCGAGGTGGCGGAGAAGGACGGGGCGAACGCCCCGGCGGTGAGCCTCGAGGACATCAAGAAGTTCCGCCAGCTCGACAGCCGCACCCCGGGCCACCCGGAATACCACTTCACCACCGGCGTCGAGGTCACGACGGGACCGCTCGGCCAGGGCGTCGCCAACTCGGTCGGCATGGCGATGGGCGCCCGCTTCCTCGGCGAGCGCCTGGCCTACGGTGACCGCCCGATCTTCGACTACAACGTCTATGCGATGTGCAGCGACGGCGACCTGATGGAGGGCGTGGCGTCGGAGGCCGCCTCGATCGCCGGGCACCTGCGCCTGTCGAACCTGTGCTGGATCTACGACAACAACACCATCACCATCGAGGGCCACACCGACCTCGCCTTCAGCGAGGAGGTCGCCGCCCGCTTCCTGGCCTATGGCTGGCAGGTGCTGCGCGTCGCCGACGCCAACGACACCGTGGCGACCGCCCATGCCCTGGAGACCTTCCTGCAATCGGGCGACCGCCCGACGCTGATCATCGTCAACTCGGTGATCGGCTACGGCGCGCCGACCAAGCAGGGCACCCCGAAGGCCCATTCGGACGCGCTCGGCCCCGACGAGGTCAAGGGCGCCAAGCGCGCCTATGGATGGCCGGAGGACGCGCAGTTCCTGGTGCCGGACGGCGTCTACGACAACTTCCGCAACGGGATCGGCGCCCGCGGCAAGGCCCTGCGCGAGCAGTGGCTGGCCCTCGTCGAGGAGGTGAAGGCCGGGGATCCCGACCTCGCCAAGGACCTCGCCGCCTACCTCGCCGGCGAGCCGCCGGAGGGCTGGGATGCCGACATCCCGGTCTTCCCCACCGATGCCAAGGGCCTCGCCACCCGCGAATCGTCGGGCAAGGTGCTGAACGCCATCGCCAACCGGGTGCCGTGGCTGCTCGGCGGCTCGGCCGACCTCGCGCCCTCGAACAAGACCAAGCTCGAGAGCCCGGAGGCCGGCACCCTCGGCCCGTTCACGCCGGGCGGGCGCAACATCCATTTCGGCGTGCGCGAGCACGCGATGGGCTCGATCGTCAACGGGCTCGGCCTCGTCGGCCTGCGCGCCTTCGGGGCGACCTTCCTGGTCTTCTCCGACTACATGCGCCCGCCGATCCGGCTCGCCGCCCTGATGGAGCTGCCGGTCTTCCACGTCTTCACCCACGACTCGATCGGGGTCGGCGAGGACGGGCCGACCCACCAGCCGGTGGAGCACCTGCTGGCGCTCCGCGCGATTCCCGGTCTCATCACCTTCCGGCCCGCCGACGCCAACGAGGTGGCGGAGGCGTATCGCGTCATCATGCAGCTCAAGCACCAGCCGGCGGTGCTGGCGCTGAGCCGCCAGCCGCTGCCGACCGTCGACCGGGCCACCTACGCCCCGGCCTCCGGCGTGGCGAAGGGCGCCTACGTGCTGGCCGGCGCCGACGAGGCGAAGCCCGACGTGATCCTGATCGGCACCGGCTCCGAGGTGCAGCTCTGCCTCGGCGCCTACCAGACCCTGAAGGCCGAAGGCGTGAAGGCCCGGGTGGTGTCGATGCCGTCCTGGGAGCTGTTCGAGCAGCAGGACGAGTCCTACCGCAACAGCGTGCTGCCGCCCGAGGTGACCGCCCGCGTCGCCGTCGAGCAGGGCTCGGTGATCGGCTGGGACCGCTATGCCGGCAGCGCCGGCACGATCCTCGGCATGCACACCTTCGGCTCCTCGGCGCCGATCAAGGACCTGCAGTCGAAGTTCGGCTTCACGCCCGAGAAGGTGCTGGAGGCCGCCCGCGCCCAGCTGGCCAAAACGAAGGGCTGAGGCGATAGACAGTGGGAGCCCGTCGGATCGTCTCCGGCGGGCTCCCGATCCTCCGCGTCAGTCCCGGAGCAGCGCAGCGGAGCCCGGATTCCCGGCCAGCCGATCGATTCAGGGTGCATCCCGTCTCATACCGCCGCGCCGTCGAACGGATCGGTTCGACGGCGCAAGGCAAGCCCGAACGGGCGTCGGCGCCGATGCGCCGGACGCTTTCGCATCGACGTGTCGATGCCAAGGCGCGAGGGTATCATTCGGCCGACTTGCGCTTCCGGTTTCCGGGGCTCGCCGCCGGCGAGCCCCGGACTGACCCGGTGGCTCCGGGAATCGCCGGCGGCATCGGAAATTTCTACCGCACCGCCGGGACGTCCACCGGCGGTCCTCGAACGCCCCGGCGGTGAGCATGGCCGCCGCTTTGCGGGACGCGGCCGGCCCGATCAGGCGACGGCCTGGACCGGCGTGATCGACCGCACCGCCTCGGCGTCGAGGTAGCGCAGGGTCTCGGCGAAGCCCATCGGTCGGCTGAAATGATAGCCCTGCATCAGCACGCAGCCCAGATTATCGAGTAGGCGAGCCTGCTCGGCGGTCTCGATGCCCTCGACCACGCAGTCGAGCTTCAGGTTGCGGGCCAGGCCGACGATCGACGTGACGATGTCGCGGCTGGCCGGGCTCGCGATGATCTCGCTGGTGAAGCTGCGGTCGATCTTGAGCTTGTCGAGGGGCAGGCGGTGGACGTAGCCGAGGGACGAGTAGCCGGTGCCGAAATCGTCGAGCGCGATGGCGATGCCACTCGCCTTCAGGGTCTCGAGCACCGTCTGCGCCTGGGCCACGTCCTGGATCAGGGCGGTCTCGGTCACCTCCAGGATCACCCGCCCGGGACGAAGGCCGCTCGCGCGGATCGCCGCGACGAGCCCCTCGGCCGCCTGCGGCGAGGCGATGTCCGCCATCGACAGGTTGAAGGACAGGGCGACCGTCTCGGGCCAGGCCTTCGCGGCGGCGAGCGCCCGGCCGAGCAGCACGGCGGTGATGCGGGTGATCAGCCCCGAACGTTCGGCGATCGGCACGAAGACCGAGGGGGAGACCGGGCCGAGATCCGGACTGGTCCAGCGCGCCAGCGCCTCGAACGCCACGGTGCGGCCGCGCCGCACGTCGACGATCGGCTGGAAGACCAGGCTCATCTCCCGGGACAGGTCGGCGTGGCGCAGAGCCTGCTCGATCACGCTCTGGGTGCGGAGCCGCCGCTCGTGCTCCTCGGTGAACAGCACGGCGGTGCCGCGGCTGTTCGCCTTGGCATAGTACAGGGCGTAATCCGCCCGCTCGACCAGCACGGCCGCCCGGGAGCCGGCCTCGGGATAGGTCGCGAAGCCGATCGAGGCACCGATCTGGGCGGAGCCGCCATGCGGCAGCCGGAACGGCGCGCCGAGCGCGGTCCGGATCGCCTCGCCCATCGCCCCGGCCGCGCCGCCGGCGCCGCGCAGGACGAGGCCGAACTCGTCGCCGCCGAGCCGTGCCACCGCGCCCGCCTCACCGACGACCTCGCGCAGGCGCCGGGCGGCCTCCTGCAGCACCGCGTCGCCAGCGCCGTGCCCGTGTGCGTCGTTGACCGGCTTGAATCCGTCGAGATCGACCAGCCCGACGACGACCGGCTCGCCGGCGCGCTCGGCCTCGACCAGGGCCTGATCCAGGGAAGCGAAGAAGCTGCGGCGGTTGGGCAGCTCGGTCAGCGTGTCGAGATTGGCCAGTCGCAGGTTCTCGCGGCTCAGGCGCTCCAGCTCGACCTGCTGCCCGATCAGGCGGGTGAAGTCGCGGTAATAGGCCATGAGCACGAAGGCGACGCCCCCCATGACCATCAGCAGGTTGAAGGCGATCGCCTTCATGACGAAGCTGTCGAGCTGACCGACATGCAGGCAGAACGGGATGGTCACGATCAGCGTGACCAGAAGCGCCGCCGGCCGCAGATGTGCGATGCAGAACACGCAGGCGATCATCGTGGTGCCGACATAGAACAGGGTGTGGGCCTTCGCGACGGTGTCGCCATACACGAACAGCGTGTTGGACCAGGCCATGAAGCCGAGAGCCAGGACCGCGGAGAGCCCGAGGGTGAGACGTAGCTTGGCGGCGAGCCGCGTCTCGTCGATCGATCTCCGGCTCCGGCGCAGCCACAGCGCGAGGCGCACGACGCACAGGGCCAGCAGGCCGCAGAGCGGGTAGAGGGTGACCCAGTTCGGCGCCACCCCGTGATAGGTCACGGCCAACGCCGCCGAATTCATCGCGAGAATCACGTAGAGCAGCGGCACCTGGTTCTGCAGGGCGCGCATCTGCGCCCGCATCAGGTCCGGGTTCGCGGCATCGATCCGGAAGAGATCGATGATGGTCAGCAACCTGCGCACAGCGCGTCCACCCCTATCGGACCAGCCGAGCCCGGCATTGCCCCGTCAGCCAAAAACCATGCCGGCTTGAATGAAGGGTTACCCCGTGATGCTGTGCCAGCAAGTCACGGTTATGACCCCAGAATGCTGCCCGATAGGCCAGCGCCGCGGATACCGCAATAGGTCTGCAAATAACGTTCAGGACGGGCGGGACGGGTTTTTGTTTCGGCACGTTTGAGCAGAATTGCTTCGAAGATGGCTGCGAGACCTCGGGACTACGCGAGGGATGGGGGAATTGCCGCCGATGGCGATCTTAGGACGATAATCCTTCACCCGGCCCCGGTCCGCCCCGGCGCGCGGCATCCAGCTGGGGTCGCTCCCGCCGGGGACACATGCGCCGCTGGCCGCCCTATATCCCGGTCGCAGCCCCTGGCCGCGACGGGAGACGCGATCCCTTGACCGATACCGCCTACGCCCTCTTCCTCGATTTCGACGGCACCCTGGTCGAGATCGCGCCGCGCCCCGACGGGGTCGTGGTGCCGCCGGCTCTGCCGCCCGCCCTCGCGCGGCTCCGCACCCGCCTCGGCGGCGCGCTCGCCCTGGTGACCGGCCGGCCGATCGCCACCATCGACGGCTTCCTGACGCCGGAGCGCTTCGACGTCGCCGGCCTGCACGGGGTCGAGATGCGCCGCGGCGGCCCGGTGACGGGCGGGGACCCGGCGGAGCACCCCGCCCTGCGGGCCGGCGTCGCGACCCTGCAGCGGGCGGTGGCCGATCTCGACGGGGTGCTGATCGAGGACAAGGGCTGCTCGGTCGCGGTGCATTGGCGCCTTGCCGGCGAGGCGGAGGCCAGGCAGGCGCAATCCGCCGCCGCATCGGTGGCCGGCATCCTCGGCGAGGCCTACCGGCTGCAGCAGGGCAAGGCGGTGGCGGAGATCCTGCCGGCCAGCGCCACCAAGGGCCACGCCATCCGGGCCTTCCTGCGCGAGGCGCCCTATGCCGGCCGCCGGGCGATCTTCATCGGCGACGACCTCACCGACGAGAAAGCGTTCGTGCCGGTCGACGAGGATGGCGGGATCACGATCCGGGTCGGGCCCGGCGAGACGGTGGCCCGCCACCGCCTTGCCGATCCGGCGGCGGTGCGGGCGCTGCTAATGGGCTGGGCCGAGGGCGGGACGATCGATCCCGAATCGCTGCCGGCGGCCTGACGGCCTATCCGCCGGGGCGGCAATGCCCTAACTCGTCTCCCGACGTCACGCACAGGAACGATCCCGTCGATGCGCCGTTCGCCGTTCTACCTTGTCGGAGCCCTCACGATCGCCATGACCGCTTCAGCCTCCGCCGCCTCGTTCTCCACCACCCCGTCCGGCCTTCAGGTCAAGGACGACGTGGTCGGCACCGGTCCGCAGCCCAAGGCCGGCCAGACCGTCAGCGTCCACTATACCGGCTGGCTCTACCAGGACGGCAAGAAGGGCGCGAAGTTCGACAGCTCGCTCGACCGCAAGCAGCCGCTCAACTTCGCGGTCGGCACCGGCCAGGTGATCAAGGGCTGGGACGAGGGCCTGTCGACCATGAAGGTCGGGGGCAAGCGCACCCTGATCATCCCGCCCGAGCTCGGCTACGGCGCCCGCGGCGCCGGCGGCGTGATCCCGCCGAACGCCACGCTGATGTTCGACGTCGAGTTGCTCGGCGTGCGCTGAGGCCGGTCCGGACGCGGCGATCACCGCACGCGTCGCGACCGTCCCACCGCACAGGGTCGTCCCGGGTCCGCGACAGCGGAGCCCGGGACGACGCGCAGAATGTCTCGACCCGGGCGCAGAATCGGCCTGCACTCGTCGGGCGAACCTACACCTCCAGCCACTCCCGCCGGACCGCCTCGTTGGCGGACAGCGCCGCCGGCGTGCCGGCGAACACCACGTGGCCGTGGCCCATCACGTAGAGGCGCTGCGACAGCTTCAGCGCGATGGTCAGCTTCTGCTCGACCAGCAGCACCGCCACGCCGCGGGCGGCGATCTCGCCGATCATCTCGGCGACGCGGGCGACCATCTGGGGCGACAGGCCCTCGGTCGGCTCGTCGATCATGATCAGGTCGGGGTCGCCCATCAGGGTGCGGCAGATCGTGAGCATCTGCTGCTCGCCGCCCGACAGCACGCCGCCGGGCGTGTCGATCCGCTCCTCCAGCCGCGGGAACAGCCGGAAGATGTCGGCGTAGGACCAGCGTCCGCCACGTCTCCCGCTCTTCTCGCCGAGCGCCAGGTTCTGCCGCACCGTGAGCTTGGGAAAGATCGCCCGCTCCTCCGGCACGTAGCCCAGCCCCCGGCGGGCGACCGTGTAGGGCTTCAGGCCGGCGATCGGCTGGCCCTTGAAGCGGATCTGCCCGCGGGGCGGCACGTCGCCCATGATCGCCTTGAGGGTGGTCGAGCGCCCCACCCCGTTGCGGCCGAGGATCGACACGATCTCGCCGGCCCCGACCCGGAAGCTCACCCCCTGGAGGATGTGGCTCTTGCCGTAATAGGCGTGCAGGTCCTCGACCTCGAGGAGCGCGGGGGCGGTGGCAGACGACACTGCCGGCATCGCGAGGGCGGCGCTCACGCGGCCTCCTCCCCGGTGGCGACCCCGAGATAGGCTTCCTGCACGGCGCGGTTCTCCCGGATGCGGGCGGGCGTGTCGGTGGCGATGATCCGGCCGTAGACCAGGACCGAGATGCGGTCGGCGAGCCCGAACACCACCGCCATGTCGTGCTCGACCATCAGCAGCGTGCGCCCCGTCGTGACCTCGCGGATCAGTTGCGTCGCGTGCTCGCTCTCGCTGTGGCTCATCCCGGCCATCGGCTCGTCGAGGAGGATGACCTTGGCGTCGCTGGCGATGGCGATGCCGATCTCCAGCGCCCGCTGCTCGGCATAGGCGAGCAGCCCCGCGGCGATTCCGGCACGGTGGCCGAGGCGGATGCGGGTCAGGATCTCCTCGGTGCGCTCGGCGACGCCGGGCAGCCCCTCGACCCCGCGCCAGAAGGACGGGCCGTGGCCCATCGCCCGCAGCACCGCGCAGCGCACGTTCTCCCACACGGTGAGCTTGGGGAAGATGTTGGTGACCTGGAAGCTGCGGGCGAGGCCGGCCCGGTTGATCGCGGCCGGGCGCCAGCCGGTGATGTCCCGCCCCTCGAGCCGGATCGTGCCGCTCGACGGGGCGAAGCGGCCGCTGATCAGGTGGAACAGGGTCGACTTGCCGGCACCGTTCGGCCCGATGATCGCGTGGCGCTCCCCCGTCGGCACCGACAGGTCGACGCCGTTGATGATCTTGGCCGGACCGAAGCTCTTGTGGACGCCGGACAATTCGATCGCGGGGGCAGTCATGCCAGCTTCTCCTTGGCGGCTTCGGAGGCGTCGTGCCAGGCGGCCGCAACCCGCGGCAGCACGGCCCGCAGGGCGAGTGCGCCGCCGGCCGCCATCGCACCGGCGACGAGCCACGGCAGCACATGGGCGGCGTCGAAGGAGATGCCGGCGAGCGTCATCTCGGTCCCGTCGGAGGCCTTCACCAGCACGCGGAACGCCATCTCGATCAGCGCGATCGTACCGGCCAGCAGGAGGAGAAACGGCCCGAGGGCCAGGAGGTAGGCCGGGACCAGCCGGTGGGCGGTGCCAGCGCGCAGGAGCGGGCCGTGCATCAGCGCCAGGCCGGCGATGCCGCCGGGGGCGAACATCACGATGGCGATGAACAGCAGCCCGAAATAGAGCTGCCAGATCTCGGTCAGGTCGCTGAGCGAGACCTGGAGCAGGGTCACCACCACGGCGCCGACGACCGGGCCGATGAAGGTGCCGATGCCGCCGATGAAGGTCGCGAGCAGGACGACGCCCGATTGGTGCACGCCGAGATAGGCCGAGTTGGCGATCTCGAAGTTGATCGCGGCGAGCGCGCCCGCGACACCGGCGAAGAGCGCCGACAGGCAGAAGGCGGTGACGCGGATCGTCTGCGGCTCGTAGCCCAGGAACTCGACCCGCTCCGGGTTCTCGCGCACCGCGTTGCACAGGCGGCCGAGCGGCGTGCGGGTGATCGCGTACATCGCGAGCGCGCAGATCAGGCACCAGGCGGCGATCAGGTAATAGACCTGGATCTGCGGCCCGAAGCTCACGTCGAACAGGCGCAGCATCTTGGTGCGGTTGGCGGTGATGCCCTCCTCGCCGCCGAAGAAGCTGTGCAGGATGTGCGAGCCGGAGGCCACCAGCTCGGCGATGCCGAGCGAGATCATGGCGAAGACGGTGCCGGCACGCCGCGTCGAGATCAGCCCGAACAGGATGCCGAAGGCGAGGCCGGCGAGCCCGCCGACGAGCGGCATCACCGGCAGCGGCACCGGCAGGCGGTTCGCCGCCACGACGTTCATCGCGTGGACGGTGAAGAAGGCCCCGAGCCCGTAATAGACCGCGTGGCCGAAGGACAGCAGACCGGTCTGCCCGAGCAGCATGTTGTAGGAGAGCGAGAACACCACCATGATGCCCATCAGGCTCATCATGGTCAGCGCCGTGCCGCTGGTGAAGACGAGAGGCGCGGCGACCAGGATCCCGGCGGCGACGAGCCAGGGCAGCACCTGGGCGACGAGGCCCAGCCCCCGCGGGCGGATCGACGGGCGGGAGCCTGCCTGCGCGAAGGTCCCGGACGGCGCGATGTCGGCGAGGTCGCTCATGCTTCGCGGTTCCCGAGGAGGCCGGTCGGCCGCGCGATCAGCACGATGACCAGCAGGAGATAGGGGATGATCGGCCCGATCTGGGCGATCGTCACGGTCCACAGATCACCAAGCACGCCGCCGGACGGCGCGGCGTCGATGCCGGCGGCCTGGAGCACGCTGGCGACCGAGACGTCGAGGGAGATGGCGAAGGTCTGCACCAGCCCGATCAGGAGCGAGGCCGCGAAGGCGCCGGTGAGCGAGCCGAGGCCTCCCACCACCACGACCACGAACAAGATCGGCCCGAGCAGGCCCGCCATGTTGGCCTGGGTGACGAGGGCCGGCCCGGCGATGACGCCGGCCACGGCGGCGAGCCCCGTGCCGACGCCGAAGACCAGCATGAAGACCTTCGGCACGTCGTGGCCGAGCATCGCCACCATGTTGGGATGGGTCAGCGCCGCCTGGATGATCAGCCCGACCCGGGTGCGCGTCAGCACGGCAAGCAGCGCGATGAAGATCGCTACCGAGATCACCAGCATGAACAGCTTGTAGGCCGGGTAGTTGGTGCCGAAGACCGTGAAAGCGGGAAAATCAAGGATCGCCGGCACCCGGTAATCGACCGGCAGCTTGCCCCACACCATCTGCACCACCTCCTCGATCACGTAGGCGAGACCGAAGGTGAAGAGCAGCTCCGGCACGTGGCCGTGACGGTGGACGTTGCGCAGGCCGTAGCGCTCGACCAGCGCGCCGATGCCGCCGACGACGACCGGCGCCGCGACGAGGCCGACCCAGAAGCCGGTGAACTTGCTGATCTGGTAGCCGAAGAACGCGCCCAGCATGTAGAAGCTGGCATGGGCGAAGTTCAGCACGCCCATCATGCTGAAGATCAGGGTCAGGCCGCTCGCCATCAGGAAGAGCAGCATCCCGTAGAGCACGCCGTTCAGCGTCGAGACGATGACGAGTTCGAGCACGCGGGGGTCTCCTGCCGGTGCGAGGTGCAGTGTCTTGGGACAGTGTGCGGTCGGCGAAGCGCCCGCCGGTCTGGGCTGTATCAGCTCCGCCCTTTCCCGGACGACTGAAACGAAGTGGAAGGAGATCCGGGATCCAGCACGAGGAGCGCCGCGAAGCGGCTCAACCTTTGCTAGGTGGCAACCACAAAGACGCTTCGCGACTTTTTGTGCTGGATCCCGGGTAACATGCGCCCGGGAAAGGGCCGTTGCGTTTCAAGGGCGAGCCCGAGAGCAAAACGAACCGACGCGGCACCCCGTCCCCCGGAGCGCCGCCCCTCCCCCGCCCTCAGCTCGGGCGGTCCATCTTGCAGGTGGTCGGCAGCAGGGTGTCCTTGGCCTCGACCACGCCGTCGCCGGTCCAGCCCCAGCCGGTATTCTCGCTGTCGAGCACCTTCGCCGTGTCGACCGGCCCGAACCGCGAGATGTAGATCGGCTGGAAGATCTGATGGTCGTCCGGCCGGATGAAGCTGTCCTTGCCGTAGAGCGTGTCGTTGTGGATCGAATCCATCGCCTTGGCGATCGCCTTCGGGTCGGTCGACTTGGCGGCGAGCGTCGCCTTGGCCAGGATGTTCATCAGGTTGACCACCCGCGGGTAGGTCAGCTCCTGGCCGGTCTTGGCGCGGAAGGCGGCCTCGAAGTCGTGACCGGGCTTGTAATCGATGTTGGCGTAGCCCTCGGAGATCTGGAACACCCGGTCGGGCAGGTTCGCCTGCTTGATCGCCGTCGGGCCGCCGCTGCCGCCGCCGTAATAGGTGTAGAAGTTCGCCGGGAGCCCGGCATCGCCCGCCGCCTTGAGCAGCAGCGCCATGTCCTGCGCCCAGTTGCCGGTGATCACCGTGTCGGCACCCGAGGCCTTGATCTTGGCGATGTAGGGCGAGAAGTCGTTGACCTTCTGCAGCGGCGCCACCTCGTCGCCGACGATCTGGATATCGGGCCGCTTCTCCTTCAGCATCGCCCGGGCGGCGGCGCGCACCGCCTGGCCATGCGAGTAGTCCTGGTTGATCAGGTAGACCTTCTTGATTTCCGGCTTGCCCTTGATGTAGTTGGTCAGGGCCTGCATCTTGATGTCGGAATTGGCATCGAACCGGAAGTGCCAGTAATTGCACTTGGCGTTGGTCAGCGCCGGATCGACCGCGGCGTAATTGAGATACAGGATCTCCTTGCCGGGGTTGCGGTCGTTGTACTTGCCGACGAAGTCGATCAGCGCCGCCCCGACCGACGAGCCGTTGCCCTGCACCACCACGCGGGCGCCGGAATCGATCGCCTTCTGGAGCTGGACCAGGCTCTCCTGCGGGTTGAGCTTGTTGTCGTAGCCGGTCACCTCGAGCTTCAGGTCGGGGTTCTTGGCGTTGATCTGGTCGGCCATGAACTGGAAGGTCTTCAGCCCAGCCTCGCCGGTGCTGGCTCCGCCGCCGGAGAGCGGATCGACGAAGGCGATCTTCAGGCTCATCGGCGCGGCGAGCGCAGTCGAGGCCGCCAGGGCCACGAGGCCGGCGGCCGTGATGCGCGCGAGGGTCTTGACCAAGGCGTCCTCCTGGAATGGCGTTCCCGGTATTCTTGAGGGCGCGCCGCGTTCGGCGTCGCCGACGGATCCTGTGCCCGCCTTGCGCGAACACTGCCTCCCGGCCCGGAGCGGGTCAAGATGCGAAATTCCGATCCGCATCGCGAAACATGTTGCCGAGCCGGCGCGCCATCGTCACCTTAGGGCGACCTCGGGCGGCGCCGTCGGCGACCGCGCGCGCTCGAGCGTTCCGGGACCGCGAACGACATCGGGCGCAAGGCAAGACTTCGGGTCGACGAAAAGACCGCGGGCCCGAGAAGAGACCGGGGACCCGAGACAAGATCTGGGGTCCGACAAGAGGCGTGGGATCCGGGACGACGGCACCGAGAGCACGGCCGAATCGGGGGAGGCGGCAGCATGGCACAGGCGATGGCGGCGCGCATCGGCGCGATCAACCAGGACCCGGCGGAGGGCGAGGACGGCGACCGGCAGTTCGTCACGGCGCTCGCGCGCGGCCTTCAGGTGCTGCGCGTCTTCGGGGACGCCGCCGAGATGCTGGGCAACCGCGAGATCGCCGCCCGGACCGGGCTGCCGAAGCCCACCGTCTCGCGCCTGACCCACACGCTGCTGTCCCTCGGCTACCTGGTCCACGACCCGGAGGGCGAGCGGTACGGCCTCGGGCCGGCAGTGCTGGCGCTCAGTGCCGCCTTCCTGCGCCAGAACTCGTTCCCGCAGATGGTGCGGCCCTTCCTGCAGGACCTCGCGACGGCGGTGCAGGCGCACGTGGCGCTCGGCCTCCTCGACGGGTTGTCGAGCGTGTACGTCCAGCTCTGGCGCGGCCAGGGCCAGCGCATCGTGCTGTCGAGCGAGGTCGGCTACCGTCTGCCGCTCGCCCGCAGCGCCATGGGCATGGCGACGCTGGCGAGCCTCGACGAGGCCGAGCGCGCCGCCCTCGTCACCCGCCTGCGCCGCGACGGAACTGACGCGGCGCGGCTGGACCAGACCTACGATCGCTGCGCCGGCGAGATCGCCCGGCACGGCTTCTGCGTCGGCATCGGCATCTGGCACCAGGACATCAACGCCGTGGCGGCGCCGATCCACGCGCCCGGCGGTCGTGGCCAGTTCGCGGTCAATGTCAGCGGCCCCGCCTTCCTGCTGACCGAGGAGGTTCTGCGCCGCGACACCGGCCCGAAGCTGATGGAGACGATCGAGCGGATGCGCGCCCTCGGGATCGTCGATTGAGCGGGCGCGCCTCTCACCCCTCCAGCCCGGCGAACCACTCGGCATAGGGCGTATTGCGGGCGAGGCGGCGATTGTAGTCCGGGGCACCGTCCGTCCACCAGGGCGGTCCGCGCTCGCCGAGGCCGTGCTTGGCCGCATCGACCGCGGCGCGGGCCGCCGCCAGGGCCGCGCCGCCCTCCGGCTCTCCGGCCCCCTTGGCATCGCGCACCGCGCGGCGGGCCCGCATCAGGTCGTGGACCAGCGCCTCGCGCCGCTCCGGCGCCAGGCCCGGATCGCTGCGCCGCCACAGCCGCCCGCGCACCACGATGTAGCGCCCGTCCGGCGTCACCGGCACCTCGTTCCGGGACATCACCGTAAGCTCCGCGATTGCGCGCACCACCTTGAGGGGGCGTTAAACCTTCGGGCGCAACCTTTTCGCGGGAAGCGGGGGCCCGTCCTCCTGCCTGGGGGCGTCATGCACATCGTCGTCGTCGATCCGAGCCGGGTGGTGCTCAAGGTCATCAGCGGGCTCCTGACGCCCCGCGGCCATACCGTGGACGCGTTCACGGATTCGCGCGAGGCACTCGATTTCGTCACCGGCAACGCGTCGGTCACGGCGCTGATCACCAGCCTCGAGGTGCGGCCGTTGAGCGGCCTCGAACTGTGCTGGTCGGCCCGCCTGCTCGCGGACGCGCACCGGCCGCTCTACATCATCACCATGTCGTCGGCCCGCAACGCCCGCAACCTGGCGGAGGCGCTGGACAGCGGCTCGGACGACTTCATCGACAAGCCGCCGGGCCCGGAAGAGCTTTACGCCCGCCTGCGCGCCGCCGAACGGATGACCGGGATGCAGCGCGAGCTGATCCGGCTGGCCGAGACCGACGCGCTCACCGGGCTCCTCAACCGCCGCGCCTTCCTGCAGCGGGTCGGCGAATCGGCCGACCGGGCCGGTGCCCATGGCCGGCTGTCGATGGTCGTCGCCGATATCGACCACTTCAAGTCCATCAACGACCAGCACGGGCACGAGGTCGGCGATACGGCGATCCGGGGCGTCGCCCAGGAGATGCTGTCGGAGGCCGGCGGCATCGCCGGGCGCCTCGGCGGCGAGGAATTCGCCGTGGCGCTCCCCGGGCGCAGCCTGGAGGAGGCGGAGGCCGCCGCTGGGCGCCTGCGGCTGCGCTGCACGCAGCTGCGCTTCAAGGGCCAGCGCGGCCCGGTCCAGCTCACCGCGAGCTTCGGCGTCAGCACCTGGTCGGAGGGCGAGACCACCGGCGGCCTGCTCAAGCGCGCCGACATCGCCCTCTACGAGGCCAAGTCGACGGGCCGCAACCGCGTCGTCTCGGCGGCCACCGACCTGATCCTGGCGCGGGCGGGGTGAACCGCCCTACGGCTCGCCCGGCCCGTAGATCGCCAGCCTGAGCGCGGGGTCGCCCGTCGCCTGGAAGGTCGCGTAGTCGTAGGCGAGCCGGCCGTGCCGGGGGTGATGCAGCACCTTGCGGCCGGCGCCCCCGCCGCGCACCTCATGGGCGTCCCACCATTCCGCGAAGGACCGGCAGCCCGCCGTCAGGCGGCCGAGGAGATCGGTGAAGGCCGGATCCGCCGCCGCGAGGTCGTGGACGGCGCGGAACTGCGCCACCATGCGCTGTGCCTCCTCCGCCCAGCCCGGCCCGAACAGCCCCCTCGCCCGCGGATCGGTGAGGACGAAGAGCAGGATGTTGCGCTCTTCCTCCGGAAGGTCGTCGAAGCCGAAGAGGTCGGCGGCGGCCGCGTTCCAGGCCAGCAGGTCCCAGCGCCGCCCCGTGACGTAGGCCGGCTGCGGCAGCGCGCCGAGGAGGCGCCGGATCGTCGGCGGCACCTCCTCGCGGACGAAGGCGCGCGGCCGGCCGCGGCCCGCCAGGGCGCGCAGATGGGCGTGCTCGGCCTCGGTCAGGCACAGGGCTCGGGCCAGGGCGTCGACGGTGGTGGCCGAGGGGCTCACGTCGCGCCCCTGCTCCAGGCGCACGTACCAGTCGATGCCGATGCCGGCCCGCTCGGCGACCTCCTCCCGGCGCAGGCCCGGCGTGCGGCGGCGGCGCCCGGACGCCGGCGCAAGGGCGGCAGGGTCGAGCTGCGCACGGCGGGAGCGCAGGAAGTCGCCGAGGGCCTTCTGCCGGGGATCGCTCACACGGGTCTCGCGCAGCAGGAGGGTCGGCCACGGGGCGGGCCAGGCGATGGCCAGGAGAACGGGCAGGTGGGTAGGCCTGCCCCATCCCAGGATCATACCAGTCCTTCCCGCCTCCCGCACGACCGTCATCCTGCTCCCGTCGCGACCCTGCTCCCGTCGCGACGAGGAGACGCGTGAGATGAAAGCTGCCGTGCTCAAGGCGTTCGGGTCGCCGCTCGTCGTCGAGGAGGTGCCGGACCCGGTGATCGGAACCGGCGAGGTCATCGTCGACGTCGCGGCCGCCCCGGTCCTGGCCTACGCCGACGAGGTCTTCTCCGGCGCCCGCCGCTACCTCCTGCCACCGCCCGTCATCCCCGGTTGCGGAGCGATCGGGCGGGTGCGCACGGTCGGACCGGACGCGACGGTGCTGCAGGCCGGCGACTGGGTGTTCTGCGACCCGACCGTGCGCTCCCGCGACGACGCGCGCATGCCCGACATCGTGCTCCAGGGCTGGAGCGCGCGGGGCGACGGCGGGCAGAGGCTCCAGCAGTACCACCGCCACGGGGGCTTCGCCGAGCAGCTGCGGGTGCCGACCGAGAACGCGATCCGGATCGGCCCGATCACCGAGGCGGAGGCCGGGCCCTGGTGTGCGCTCACCACCCTGCTCGTGCCCTATGGCGGCCTCCTCGCCGCGGATCTCCGGGCCGGCGAGACGCTGCTGGTGAGCGGCGCGACCGGCCATTTCGGCAGCGCCGCCGTCGCGGTCGGCCTCGCCATGGGGGCGGCCTGCATCGTCGCCCCGGGCCGCAACCGGGCCGTGCTCGCCGATCTCGTCCGCCGCTTCGGCGACCGGATCCGCCCGGTGACCTTGACCGGCGACGAGGAGACCGACCGCGCCCGCATGAGGGCAGCCGCGCCCGGCCCGATCGACTGCGTGCTCGACACCCTGCCGCCCTCGGTCGGATCCCCGGTCGTGCGCGCCGCCGTGATGAGCGTGCGGCCCGGCGGACAGGTGGTGCTCATGGGCGGCGTCGGCATGCTCGGCGGCGACGACCTCGCGCTGCCCTATCCCTGGATCATGCGCAACGACGTCACGGTGCGGGGGAAATGGATGTACCCGCCGGACGCGGTGGCTCGCCTGGCCGGCCTCATCCGCGCCGGGCTGCTGCGCCTGGAGGATTACGCGGTCGCGGAATTCCCCCTCGCGGCGGCGAACGAGGCGGTCGCGCATGCCGCCGGCCATGGCGGGCCGTTCCGCCTGACGGTGCTGCGCCCCGGGCCGGCATGACGGCGGCCGTCCCGCCACCTCTTCCGGGCGGCCTTCCCACCGGCTAACCTCCCGCCATGGCCAAGGCGGCGAACATCGGGGTGGAGACGTCCCTCCAGGACGACGTGACCGGGCTGCTGGCCGAGGCGGCGGCGGTCGCGGCGCGGCTCTATCCGGGGGAGCCGCGCCGGCCGATCACGCCCGGCAGCCTGGCCGCGCCGGGCATCCATGTCCTCGTGGCGCGCGGCGACGGCGCGGCGCTCGGCCTCTGCGCTATCATCGAGCGCGGCGACGGCGAGGTCGAGCTGAAGCGCCTGATCGTCACGGCCGATGCGCGGGGCCGCGGCGTCGGGTCCGCCCTGGTGCGGGGCGCCGAGGCGCTGGCGCGCCGGCTCGGCGCCCGGGCGATCGTGCTGGAGGTCGGCATCGAGAACCGGGCGGCGCAGGCGCTCTATCGCCGGGCAGGCTTCACGCCGCGCGGGCCGTTCCCACCCTACCGCGACCTGCCGGTCAGCCTGTTCCTGGAACGCCCCGTCCCGGCTTGACCCAATGCGGGAAAATACCGAGGGCCACGTTCCAAACTGGCCCGCGCCGACGGGCCCGATCTTAACGGCCCCGCGCCTCCGCGAGCCCCGTGACCGCGACATCCCGCCGCGGAGTCGGTCTACCTAGGCACTCCTCCCCTCGGGGGCGCCGCCGACCGGTCGCCGATCCCGTCCGGATCGGCGCAAGTCCGGCCAAGTGGAACAGGGCTTGATCAGTCTCCTCCGTAGGCAAGGCGCCTGTATCGCGCTGGGACGGAGGCAAACGGCATGAGTGACGCCGTCAAGGTTCTGATCATCAACGAGCCGGCAGATCTCGGCGCCGCCTTTCGGGCGACGCTGGAGCACGCCCCGGCCCTGCGGACCGTGGGCGAGGAGGAGCTGGACGAGTCAGGCACGCCGTGCGTGGTCCTGGCCTTCGCGCCGGAATTCGGCCCGGCGGATCTCGCCGCCCTGCGCGAGCGGGCGCCGGAGGCGCGCATCCTGGTGGCGTTCCAGGCCGCCGAGGCGGCGGAGCTCGGCCGCTTCGCCGGCGCCGGGGCCGATGCCTTCGTGGCCCGCTGCGCCCCGCCCCAGGACATCTGCGCGACGATCCTGGCGCTCGCCCGCGGCCTGCCCCTGAACGAGGGCGACGCGGAGGCCGTGGCCCCCGAGGCGGTGGCGGCCGAGAGCCTGGGCCTCACCCCGCGCGAGGCCGAGGTGCTGCGCTTCCTCAGCGCCGGCTTCAGCAACAAGGAGGTGGCCCGCCGCCTCACGGTCAGCGTCCGCACCGTCGAGACCCACCGGCTCAACCTGCGGCGCAAGACCAAGACCGGCCGGCTCAAGGATCTGGTGCAGCTCGCCCGGCAGATCGGGCTCGCCCCGGTGCTCGAGGGCGAGGCCCGGCCGCTGCGGCGGGCCAACCACGAGGCGCACCGCGCCGTCCCTCATTGAGGGGCGGCGCGGGATCGGGCGGTCCGCCATGGACCGCCAAGTTGATTTATTTGGACATCAGGCGGCCTTGCGGGCCGCCGCCTTGCCCGTCCGGGACCCCTTGCCAGTTCGGGCGCTGCCCTTGATCGAGCGGCCCGTCGCCGAACTCTGCTTGGCAGGACTCTGCTTGGCAGAACTTTCCTTGGCAGAACTCTCCTTGGCCCGCCCCTCCTTGGTCGCCGCCGTCTTGCTGCGCGCCCGCCGCGGCGCCGCCTTCGCCTCCTGCTCGATCCGGGCGAGTCGGCCCTGGAGCAGGCCGAGCACCGCCGTCTCCTCCGGACGCAGGCGGGCGATGTTCTCGCGGAGCGCCGCCTGCACCTCCTCCTTGACCTGGATGAGCAGCTCGCCCTCGAGGTAGCAGCCCAGGATCTCCGGGTGGACGTAACACTTGCGGCAGATCGTCGGCGTGTTGCCGAGCCGCTCGGCCACCCGCTCGATGGCCGCGCGCACGTTGCGCTTGGCCACCGCCTGGGTGTCGAAGGTCTCGAACTCGCGCAGCGCCATCGCGGCCAGCACCGTGCCGGACCACGTGCGGAAATCCTTGGCGGTGATGTCGCGCCCGGTGATCTCGCGCAGATACGCGTTCACGTCGGCCGAGGTCACGTCGCGCTGCACCCCGTCCTCGTCGAGATACTGGAACAGCTCCTGGCCGGGCAGGTCCTGGCAGGCCTTGACGATCTTGGCCACCCGGCGGTCGTGGACCGCGAGCTCCCAGACCTTGTTGCTCTTGCCCTTGAAGCGGAACCTCAGCTCCTTGCCGTCGATCCGGACATGCGGGTCGCGCAGGGTGGTGAGGCCGTAGCTCTTGTTCTGCTTGGCGTAGTCGTCGTTGCCGACCCGGATCAGGGTGGTCTCGAGCAGGTGCACCACCGTCGCCAGCACCTTCTCGCGCGGCAGGCCGCGCCGGCCCATATGCGCCTCGACCGTCGCGCGGAGGCCGGGCAGCACCTCGGCGAAGCTCATCATGTGGGCGAACTTGGTGCTCTCCCGGGCCTGGCGGAACTCGGGATGATAGCGGTACTGCTTGCGGCCTCGCGCGTCGCGGCCGGTCGCCTGGATGTGGCCGTTGGCGTGGCGGCAGATCCACACGTCGGTATAGGCCGGCGGGATCGCCAGCGCCTTGATCCGCGCGAGGGTTCCCTCGTCCCGGATCCTGGCGCCGGTCGCGTCGACATAGGTGAAGCCGCGGCCGTTGCGCTTGCGGCGGATGCCCGCCTCCTCGTCGCTGACGTAGCGCAGACCCGCCTCGCGGGCGGCGTCGCGGGTGTCGACGCGATCCTCGGCGGCCGATTCCGCCATCTCGGGATCCGACAGCATGGGCTTCCCACCTCACCGGGTTCAGGTCGTGATCAACCGGCGCCCGGCCGCGCCGGTTCCTACCGGCGCGGGGTATGAGGGCGTATCCCCGCGCCGCGGCGCGGGTTAGGGAGGGCGGGACGGAGCGGGAGGGGACCGGGTGGAGCCACAGGACGCGGCGGAAGCGGGTGAGCGGGCGCACGTCGCCTTCGTGGTCACCGAGGACTGGTTCTTCGCCTCGCACTTCCTGCCGATGGCCCGCGCCGCCGTGGCGGCCGGCCACCGGGTCTCGGTCGTCACCCGGGTGCGGGCCCACCGGGACGTCATCGCGGCGACCGGCGCCCGGGTGGTGGAGCTGGAGGCCGAGCGATCGAGCCTGAACCCGATGGCGGCGGGCTACGCCGCCGGCCAGCTCGCGGCGATCCTGAAGGCGCTGAAGGCCGACATCGTCCACTGCATCGCGTTGCGCGGCATCCTGGTCGGCGGCGCGGCGGCGACGCTCGCCGGCATCCCGTCGCGGGTCTACGCGCTGACCGGCCTCGGGCTGATCGGCGCCCGCCAGGACCGGACCGGGCGCCTCGCCCGCGCCGCCCTGCGCCTCTTGATCCGCGGACCGCTGGAGACGGCGCGCACCCGTTACCTGTTCGAGAACCCGGACGATGCGCGGCTGCTCGGGCTCGACCCGGACGGCCCGCGCGTCACGGTGGTCGGCGGCGCCGGCATCGACCCGGAGGTGTGGGCGCCCGCGCCGCTGCCGCCCCACCCTCCCCTCAGGATCGCGCTGACCGCCCGGATGCTGTGGTCGAAGGGGATCGATACCGCGGTCGAGGCAGCGCGCCGCGCGCGGGCCGGGGGCGCGGATCTGGAACTGGCGCTCTACGGCGCACCCGATCCCTCGAACCGCCGCGCGATCCCGGAGGCCACCCTGCGGGACTGGTCGCGGGACGGAATCACCTGGCACGGAGCCACCGGCGACGTCGCCGGGGCGCTGGCCCGAGCCCACGTCGCCTGCCTGCCCTCGCGCGGCGGCGAGGGATTGCCGCGCGCGCTGCTCGAGGCCGCGGCAAGCGGCCGGGCTGTTCTGACGACGGACGTGCCGGGCTGCCGGACCCTGGTGCGGGACGGGATCGAGGGATTGATCGTCCCGCCGGACGATCCCGGGGCGCTCGCCGCCGCCATGTCGCGCCTCGCCGCCGATCCGGCCCTGGTCGACCGGATGGGCGCGGCGGCGCGGGCCCGCATCGTCACGGGCGGCTTCACCGAGGCGGCGGTGACGGACCGCGTGCTCCGGCTCTACGCGGAGCTCGCCTGATGGATCCGGCCGCCTTCATCCGCGCCCACACCGCCCTGCGCCCGGTGCCGCACGCCCCGGCGATCCGCCTGCACGTCGCCGACGAGGCGACGGAATTGTGGGGCCGCACCGAGGAGGAGCTCGGCGAGATCGGCCTGCCGCCGCCCTTCTGGGCCTTCGCCTGGGCCGGTGGCCAGGCCCTGGCGGCCTACGTGATGGAGCATCCGGAGACGGTGGCCGGCGCCCGGGTGCTCGACTTCGCCTCCGGCTCGGGCCTCGTCGCCATCGCGGCGGCGATGGCCGGCGCGGCCGTGATCGAGGCGAGCGACCTCGACCCCTTCGCGCTGGCGGCGATCGGCCTCAATGCGGCGGAGAACGGCGTCGCGGACCGGATCACCGCGACGGGCGCCGACCTGATCGGCCGCGACGAGGGCTGGGATTGCGTGCTCGCCGCCGACATCTTCTACGAGCGCGACCTCGCCGCGAAGGTCGGCGACTGGCTGGCGGGACTCCACGCCCGAGGCGCGCGGGTGCTGCTGGGCGATCCCGGCCGGGCCTACCTGCCGAAGGACCGGCTGGAGTCCCTTGCCACCTACGCGGTGCCGGTGACCCGGGCGCTGGAGGATTCGGAGATCAAGCGGACGGGGGTGTGGCGGTTCAAGGGATGAGGGGCCGGGCGCGCGCTCCGGCCCCGGATGCCTGCGCAAGGCCGGCGGCGGGATTTCGCGCCCCCGGAAGTCATAGGTATATTTTCTGCAATTTAGCGCTCAACCGTGCGACATGAGACGCCTTATGGTTGTGCCTTCGATCTTCTCGGAGGTAGGCTCACGTCAGCCGGGTCTCGTCGGAGACTCTCCATCTTGCATCCAAGACGATCGGGATAATTTATCATTCCGTTAGGGGAATTTTCGCCATGTCGGCGCATCGTCGCCGTCGTCGCGAAAGGTCGGTGTGATGGATGCCGTGCAGGCATACGCAGTGAGTCTCTACGCGCTGTCCCTCGGCTGCGCCGTCTTCGCGACCTGCCAGACCGCCGCCATGACCCGGCTGGTGCAGGCGCCCTCCCTCCGGCTGTTCTGGTACCTCGTCACGGCGGTGAGCGGCGCCGTCGAGATCCTGCACGCGGCCTTTACGGTACGGCTCGCCCTCCTCACCTCTCCGCCCACGGACATCGCGGTCTCCGCCACGATCATGCTGGGGGCCGGCGGCATCTTCGCCGGCATGGCGCGGTTCATGCGGGCCTCGATCCTCGACGTGCAGCAGGCGGCCACGCTGAAGCAGCTGGCCTACCGTGACCCGCTGACCGAGATCGGCAACCGCCGCGCCTTCGACACCAGCATGGCCGAGGGCGAGACGAGCGGGCGGCCGACGACGGTCATCCTGTTCGACGTCGATCACTTCAAGACCTACAACGATACGCACGGCCACGAGGTCGGCGATCTGGTGCTGAAGCACCTCGCCCGCGTCATCGCCGGGACCGCTCCGGGCTATTCCCTGTACCGGGTCGGCGGCGAGGAATTCGCCATCGTGGCGCCGATCCGCCAGGACGAGGCGGCCATGCTGGCCAACCTGTGCCGTGCGTCGATCGAGCTCGTCCCGCTCCTCCACATGGACCAGCCGATCCACATCACGGCGAGCGCCGGCGTGGCGCAGTTCCGGGACGGCGACACCGTCTCGACGGTGATGCGCCGGGCCGACCAGGCGCTCTACGCCGCCAAGCGTGCCGGCCGGAACCGGGTGGTCGAGGCGGCCTGACCCACCCCGCCCTTCAATGCGCCGCCGGCTGCTTCGCCCGCGCCACGATCTGCGTCGGGTTGACGACGCGGAGCGCGATCACCAGCCAGACCAGCGTCAGCGCCATGTAGACCACCGCCATCGCGTCGATCGACTGCCCGGCCCGGACGCCGGCGGCGAAGACCGCGTAGTAGAGCGCCACCACCAGGGTCTGGCTCGTCGGCCCGGCGACCAGGAAGGTGAGTTCGAACATCGCGATGGTGCGCACCAGCACCAGCAGCAAAGCCGCCAGGATGCCGGGGAGCAGCAGCGGCAGCAGCACCCGCAGGAAGAGCTGGCGCGTCCCGGCGCCGAACACCCGGGCCGCCGCCTCGATCCGCGGGTCGATCTGCTCGATGAACGGGATCATCACCAGCACCACGAAGGGCACGCTCGGCACGAGGTTGGCCAGCACCACGCCCCACAGCGTGCCGGCGAGCCCCGCCTGGTAGAGTACCGTGGCGAGCGGGATGCCGTAGGTGATCGGCGGCACCAGGAGCGGCAGCAGGAAGACCAGCATCACCAGCCGCTTGCCCGGAAAGTCGCGCCGCGCGAGCGCGTAGGCCGCCGTGACGCCGAGGAGCCCGGACAGGACCACCACGAGGAACACGACCTGGAGCGTCACCACCAGCACCTCGCCGAGCTGGAACTCGTCCCAGGCCGACCCGTACCAGCGGGTGGTGAAGCCGAGCGGCAGCCAGGTGCCGAGCCAGCGCGTGGCGAAGGAGTTGAGCACCACCGCGGCGATCATCGCCAGGAGGTTGAGGCAGAACAGCAGCGTGACGGCCCAGACCGCCATCCGCCACAGGCGCGAGCCGAGGCCGGTGTCGCGGATCATCCCTTGGTGCCTCCGACCGGGCCGGTATAGAGGAGCGTGCGCGCCCAGAGCAGGGCCGCCACGATGGCGAGCTGCACCGCGCCCATGATCATCGCGATCGCCGAGGCGAGCGAGTAGTCGTATTCCTCGAACGCCGCCTGATAGGCCGCGATCGAGATCACCCGCGTCGCGCCGGCCGGGGCGCCGAGCAGCACCGCCGAGGGAAAGACCGAGAAGGCCTGGACGAAGGACAGGCAGAAGGTGACGGCGAGCCCCGGCAGGATCAGCGGCAGGATCACCCGGGTGAAGCGCTGCCAGGCATTGGCGCCGTGGGTCGCTGCCGCCTGCTCCAGGGCCGGATCGATGCCGGTGACCGCGGACAGGGTCAGCAGGAAGGCGAACGGGAAGCCGGTGATGAGCAGCGAGGCGAACACGCCCCAGTAATTGTTGGTGAGCTTGAGCGGGCCGGCGATCACGCCGAGCCAGACCAGCGAGCGGTTGAACCAGCCCTGCGGCCCGAGGAAATTCAGCAGGCCCTCCGCCACCAGCACCGTGCCGAGCGTGATCGGCAGGACCAGGATGGTGGTCAGCAGCCGCTGGCGCCGCATCAGCCGGACCCGCAGCGCGATCGGCACCGCCAGCGCGAGGTTGAGCACGGTCACCGGCAGCGCGAGGCGCAGGGTAGCGCCGATCGTGTCGGAGAGGAACGGATCGGAGAAGAAGCGGGCATAGTTCGCCCACCATGCCCCGGCCTTCGGCTGCAGCGACAGCACTAGGCCGTAGGCGAAGGGATAGACGAACAGCCCGAGGATCGCGAGGAGCGCCGGCAGGACCAGCAGCGTGGTGCCGTCGAGGCCGCGGGCGGCGAGGCGCACCGAGAGCGGCGGCCGCTCGGTCCGGGACGGGACCGGCGCTGCCGTGGGGAGCGAGGCCGAGGTCACGCGGCCTCCCCGGGGAAGACCAGCACCCGCGGCGAGGCGGCGGCGAGGCGCACCGCTTCGTCCTGTGCGACGGCCCGGTCGGAGCGGAAGAACAATTCGGTCCCGTCCGCCGCCAGGGCGGTGCCGAAGAAGGCCCGGCCGCGATACTCGACGCTCGAGACCCGGGCCGGCACGCCGTCGGCAGCGGGGATCAGGTCCTCCGGGCGGATCGAGGCGACGGCGGGGGCGCCGGGTGCCAAGGATTCGCGCAAGGTCCCGGCGAGGCGGGTACCGCAGACCTCGACCTCGGCCCGCTCGCCGCTGACCGCGACCGTCCGGCCGCGCAGGCGATTGCGGAACCCCATGAAGTCGGCGACGTCCGGATGGGCGGGGCGCTCGTAGAGATCCTCCGGCGTGCCGACCTGGCGGATGCGCCCGTCGCGCATCACGACGATCCGGTCGGCCATCGACAGGGCCTCGTCCTGGTCGTGGGTGACGTAGATCGTGGTCGAGCCGATCGCGTCGTGGATGCGGCGGATCTCGGCCCGCATCTCGAGGCGCAGCTTGGCGTCGAGATTCGACAGAGGCTCGTCCATCAGCACCACCGGCGGCTCGATCACGATGGCCCGGGCGATGGCGACGCGCTGCTGCTGGCCGCCGGACATCTGGCCCGGGAGCTTCGCGGCTTGCGATTGCAGCCGCACCAGCGCCAGCGCGTCGTCGACCCGGCGCGCGGCCTCCGCGCCCTTGATGCCCCGCATGGCGAGGCCGAAGCCGACATTCTTCGCCACGTTCATGTGCGGAAACAGGGCGTAGCTCTGGAACACCATCCCGAAGCCGCGCTCCTCGGGCTTCAGCCGGTCGATGCGGCGCTCGCCGAGATGGATCGACCCGCCGGTGAGGGGCAGGAGCCCGGCGATGCAGTTGAGCGCCGTCGACTTGCCGCAGCCCGACGGCCCGAGGAGGGCGATGAACTCACCCCCCCTGATCGTCAGGTCGAGCCCGTCGAGGGCCGTCATCGCGCCGAACCGGCGGCTCAGGCCGCTCAGGCGCAGATCCTGCGGCGCCAGATTCTGCGGCACATCGTGCTGGCGTCCCATCGCTGTCCTCCCCTGCCGCGTCGCGCCTCTTCCCGGGCACTCGTCGCAGTGTTAGCGCTTCTTGCCGGAACCGACCTGCTCGTCCCAGCGGCGGAAGGCCACCACCAGCTTGTCGGGGTCGAGGGGCATCTCGATCGGGGTCTCGGCGATCATCCGGTCGTATTCGGGCCGGCCGAACTCCTTGAGCGCCGCGCGGCTCTCCGGCGGGGCCATGTCGAGGGTCACGCCCTTCACCGCCGGGCCGGGATAGAAGTAGCCCTCGTCGTAGGTATAGGCCTGCTGCGCCGGCTGGAGCAGGAACGCCATCAGGTCGAGGATGACCGCCAGCTTCTCGTCCGGCACGCCCTTCGGCACCGCCATGTAATGGGCGTCGGCCACCCAGCGGAAGTTCTGCAGCGCCCCGACCTTGGCCTCCGCCGGCACGACGCCGAGCACCCGGGGATTGATGTCCCAGCCGGTGGTCGAGACCACGATGTCGCGGCTGCCCTCGCCGAGCTCCTTCATCGTCTGCGAGGTGCCGCCCGGATAGTAATCGACCGTCTCGCCGATCGCCGTCAGGTACTCCCAGGTCTTGTCCCAGCCCTTGGCCGGGTCGGTCGGGTCCTTGTCGCCGAGGATGTAGGGCAGGCCCATGATCCAGGTGCGGCCAGGCCCCGAATTCGCCGGGCGGGCATACATGAACTTGCCCTTGTTCTGGCGCGCCCAGGCCAGCAGCTCGTCGGCGGTTTTCGGCACCGTCTTCACCCGTTCGGGCATGTACTCGATCAGCGGGCCGGACGGGTACCAGGCGACGCACAGGCCCTGGTCCTGGGCGAGGGCGTTCAGGCGCAGAGCGGCGGGCTGGTAGATGTCGGCGGGCTTCGGCAGCTGGCCGGCATGGGATTTCAGGTCGACCCACAGCTTCTGCTCGATGCCGGCGGCGATGCCGTCGGTGCCGGTGAGCACGAGGTCGATATCGACCCGGCCGGCGGCCTGCTGCGCCTTGAGCTTCGAGGGCAGCTCCGGCGCCGGGGCCTTGGTGAAGGCAAAGCGCGAGACGATGCCCGGCCGCGCCCGGCGATAGGCCTCGATCGCCTTCTGGGTCAGGGCGAGGTTGCCGGCCACGTCGACCACGGTGACGACGACGGGGGATTTGGGCAGGGCGAGCTGCGCGAAGGCCCGGCCCGGGAGGGCCAGCCCCGCCCCGGCGGCCAGCCCGGCGACCGCGCTGCGGCGTGTGATCGTCATGTTTCCCCCGTTCCGGCCGCGCGCGGCCCCAGCGTCGGGCTCTGGCGGCCCGTGTCGTGCGCGGCATTGGTGCACTAATATTTTAGCGCGTCAAGCCTGCGATGACTTGAACGAGCAGGGCTGGGGATTGTCCGCTGCAATGAAGCCGGCCTCGTCGCAGAATTCGAGATACAAACCGGAAATCTTGAAGCGATGTCCCGCGCTGACGCTTCGGTCTACGGCCCGTGCCGGCCAATCGCCACCGGATCCACGGAGACCTCCTGCTTGAGGGTGCGGAGCGCGAAGACCGAGCGCGACTGGCGGATGCCGCGGATCCGGTAGAGCTTTTCGCGCAGGAACCGCTCGTAATGCGCGGTGCCGCTGACCGCGACCTTGATCATGTAATCGTACTCGCCGCTCACCAGATGCGCCTCCAGCACCTCCGGGATGCGCAGGATCTCGGCGCCGAAGGCCTCCAGCACCGCATCGTCGTGCTTGTCGAGCGTCACCTCGACGAAGACCACGTCCGGGATGCCGAGCGCCCGGTGGTCGAGCACGGCGACGTAGTCGCGGATCAGCCCCGCCTCCTCCAGGCGCCGCAGCCGCGTCCAGCACGGCGATTGCGACAGGCCGACCCGCTCGGCCAGGCTCGCGATGGTCAGTCGCCCGTCGGCCCGCAGGGCGCCGAGAATCCTCCGGTCGATCTCGTCGAGCCGGTGCGGCTCCGCCCCCCGCTGGGGGGCCTGCACCCGCGCAGAACGCCTGTTCGGTGTATCGCCGTTCGATGCCATCGCGCGTTCTCCGAAAGCCTTCCTTACGCGCGAAAATCGGCGAGGACCATCCGGCCGGACCGGGCTACAGTCGGGTCGAACCAAGCGTCGCGGGAGGACGCGCATGGCTCTCGGCCAGGGGCATCCAGAGCATTGCCCGACGAAGCGGATACCGGTTCGTCGAAGACGATGCGGCACCGTCGAAGGTCGTGCTGCGCGATTGCAGCACCACGGTACACGACACGGGAGGTTGCGCGGCGCGGGAGTACGACCGACGCGCACGAGCTCTCCCCCGCAGAGGGGGAAGGGTTCCCGGCGGCCGACGCTCCCCCGCACAGCCTCCTGTGATGTCGAGGCGCGGGTCGGCGCGTCTCCTGCCTGATCGGCCAGTCATCCTTTCCGTCCGCGCTCCCTCTCCCGCAAGGGCCTCAACCATGCCTCCAGACCCCGTGAGCCCTCCCCCTCCCTTGAGCCTGCACGTCCCCGAGCCGGCCGTCCGCCCCGGCGGCAATCCAAGCTTCTCCGATCTCGACATCCCGGAGGCCGGCGCCGTCCGCCGGCCCGAGGTCGATGTCGCGGCGGCCGAGATCCGCGACCTCGCCTACACGCTGATCCGGGTGCTCGACGCCGACGGCAAGGCGGTCGGCCCCTGGGCCGGCTCGCTCACCGACGACGAGCTGCTCGCCGGGCTTCGCGACATGATGAAGCTGCGCGCCTTCGATGCCCGCATGCTGATGGCCCAGCGCCAGGGCAAGACCTCGTTCTACATGCAGCATCTCGGTGAGGAGGCGGTGAGCACCGCCTTCCGCCGGGCGCTCGAACCCGGCGACATGAACTTCCCGACCTACCGGCAGGCGGGGCTGCTCATCGCCGGCGGCTACCCGCTCGTCGACATGATGTGCCAGATCTACTCGAACGAGGCCGATCCGCTGCACGGCCGGCAATTGCCGGTGATGTACTCGGCGAAGGACCACGGTTTCTTCTCGATCTCCGGCAATCTCGCGACCCAGTACGTCCAGGCGGTCGGCTGGGCGATGGCCTCGGCGATCAAGAACGACACCAAGATCGCCGCCGCCTGGATCGGCGACGGCTCGACCGCCGAGTCGGACTTCCACGCCGCCCTCGTCTTCGCCTCGACCTACCGGGCGCCGGTGGTGCTCAACGTCGTCAACAATCAGTGGGCGATCTCGACCTTCCAGGGCTTCGCCCGCGGCGGCTCCTCGACCTTCGCGGCGCGCGGCCACGGCTTCGGGATCCCGGCTCTGCGCGTCGACGGCAACGACTACCTCGCCGTCCACGCGGTGGCGAAATGGGCGGTGGAGCGGGCCCGGCGCAACCTCGGGCCGACCATCGTCGAATACGTCACGTACCGCGCCGGCGCGCACTCGACCTCCGACGACCCCTCCGCCTACCGGCCGAAAACCGAGTTCGACGCCTGGCCCCTCGGCGATCCGGTGCGGCGGCTGAAGGATCACCTGATCGCCCGCGGCGCCTGGTCGGAAGAGCGCCACCGCCAGGGCGAGGCCGAGATCCTCGACGAGGTGGTGGCGGCCCAGCGCGAGGCCGAGACCCACGGCACGCTGCATGCCGGCGGCAAGCCTTCGCCGCGCGACATGTTCGAGGGAGTCTTCGCCGAGATGCCCCCCCACCTGCGCCGCCAGCGCCAGCAGGCGGGGTACTGAGATGCCGCGCCGCACGATGATCGAGGCCATCCGCGACGCGATGGCCGTTTCGATGGAACGCGACGACAACGTGGTCGTGTTCGGGGAGGATGTCGGCTATTTCGGCGGCGTCTTCCGCTGCACTCAGGGGCTCCAGGCCCGCTTCGGCAAGAGCCGCTGCTTCGACGCGCCGATCAGCGAGCTCGGCATCGTCGGCGCCGCCGTCGGCATGGCGGCCTACGGGCTCAAGCCCTGCGTCGAGATCCAGTTCGCCGACTACATGTACCCGGCCTACGACCAGATCGTGTCCGAGGCCGCGCGCCTGCGCTACCGCTCCGGCGGCCAGTTCACCGCCCCGATGGTGGTGCGGATGCCGACGGGAGGCGGCATCTTCGGCGGCCAGACCCACAGCCAGAGCCCCGAGGCGCTGTTCACCCACGTCGCCGGCCTCAAGACCGTGGTGCCGTCGAACCCCTACGACGCCAAGGGCCTCTTGATCGCCGCGATCGAGGATCCCGACCCGGTGATCTTCCTCGAGCCCAAGCGCCTCTATAACGGCCCGTTCGACGGCCACCACGACCGGCCGGTGACCCCGTGGGCCCGCCACGACCTCGGCGAGGTGCCGGACGGGCACTACACCGTGCCGCTCGGCAAGGCGGCGATCCGGCGCGAGGGCTCGGCCGTCACGGTGCTCGCCTACGGCACCATCGTGCACGTGGCCGAGGCCGCCGCCGCGGAGACCGGGATCGACGCGGAGGTCATCGACCTGCGCACGCTGCTTCCCCTCGACATGGAGACGATCGAGGCCTCGGTGCGCAAGACCGGGCGCTGCGTCATCGCGCATGAGGCGACCCTGACCTCGGGCTTCGGCGCCGAGCTGGCGGCGCTGGTGCAGGAATCCTGCTTCTACCACCTGGAGGCGCCGATCGTCCGGGTCGCGGGCTGGGACACGCCCTACCCGCACGCCCAGGAATGGGCCTACTTCCCGGGCCCCGAGCGCGTCGGCCGGGCCCTTCGCGCCGCGCTGGAGGGCTGATCCATGGGCTTTCGCATCGTCAAGCTCCCGGATATCGGCGAGGGCGTGGCCGAGGCCGAGGTCTCGGCCTGGCACGTCAAGGTCGGCGACGTGGTCCGCGAGGACCAGCCGCTCGCCGACGTGATGACCGACAAGGCGACCGTCGAGATCCCCTCGCCGGTGAGCGGCACGGTCGCGGCGCTCGGCGCCGAGGCCGGCCAGATGCTGGCGGTCGGGGCCGAGCTGGTGCGGCTCGAGGTCGAAGGCGGCGAGACCGCACCCCAGGCCGCGGCGACGCCCGAGGCTGGGGTCGCGGTGACCCCCGAGGTCGCGCAGGCGCAGGACCAGGCCGCCGGGACGCCCGCCGCCGCCCTGGTCCCGGCCGCGGACGGCCTGGAGCCGGCGCCGCCCGCATCCAAGCCCGCCGCGGCGCCCAAACCGCCGGAGCCGCCGAAGCCCGCGCCGGCCAAGCCCGCGCCAGCCGCCGCCCCTCCCCCGCGCCCCGCCGCGGCGGCCCCATCGTCCGGCCCGCCACGTCCCGCCAGCGAGAAGCCGGTCGCCTCTCCCGCCGTGCGCCGCCGGGCGCTCGACGCCGGCATCGACCTGCGCCAGGTCCGCGGCACCGGACCCGCCGGCCGCATCGGCCATGACGACCTCGACGCCTTCCTGAGCGCCCCGCCCGAGGAGGCGGCTCCCGCTCCCGCCGGCCGCGCCCCGCGCACGGGCGTGGAGGAGATCAAGGTCATCGGCCTGCGCCGGCGCATCGCCCAGCGCATGGCCGACGCCAAGCGCCGCGTCGCCCACTTCTCCTACGTCGAGGAGGTGGACGTGACGGCGGTGGAGGAGCTGCGCGCCGCCCTCAACCAGCGCCACGGCGCCAGTCGCCCCAAGCTGACCCTGATCCCGTTCCTGGTCCAGGCCCTGGTGCGTAGCCTCCCGGACTTCCCGCAGATGAACGCCCATTACGACGACGAGGCGGAGGTGATCCATCGCCATGCCGGCATCCATGTCGGCATTGCGACCCAGACCCCGTCGGGCCTGATGGTGCCGGTGCTCCGCCACGCCGAGACCCGGGACGTCTGGAACGCGGCGGCCGAGGTGCGGCGCCTGGCCGACGCCGCCCGCAATGGCCTCGCCGCCCGCGACGAGCTGTCGGGCTCGACCATCACCCTCACGTCGCTCGGCGCCCTCGGCGGCATCGTGACGACGCCGGTGATCAACCGGCCGGAAGTGGCGATCATCGGGGTCAACAAGCAGGTGATGCGCCCGGTCTGGCGCGACGGCGCCTTCGTGCCGCGCCTGACGATGAACCTCTCGGCGTCCTTCGACCACCGGGTGGTCGACGGCTACGACGCGGCCCTGTTCGTGCAGGCGCTGAAGGGCCTGCTCGAGACGCCCGCGACCCTGTTCATGGAGGCCTGATCGTTGAGCGAGATCACCACCAAGCTCCTGGTGCTCGGCGGCGGCCCGGGCGGCTACGTCGCGGCGATCCGGGCCGGCCAGCACGGCATCGACACCGTGCTGGTCGAGGAGAACCGGTTGGGCGGCACCTGCCTCAATGTCGGCTGCATCCCCTCGAAGGCGATGATCCACGCGGCCGAGGCCTATCACGCGGCCGTGCTGCAGGCCGGGGATGCCTCGCCCTTCGGCCTCTCGTCCGGGCCGCCGCAGCTCGACTTCGCCCGCACGCTCGCCTGGAAGGACGGCATCGTCGGGCGGCTCAACACCGGGGTGGCGTCGCTCCTCAAGCGCGGCGGGGTCAAGATCCTGCGCGGGCGCGGGCGGATGGTCGACGGCAAGACCTGCCTCGTCGAGACCGATACCGGCCCCGAGCGGGTGCGGGCCGAGCACGTGATCCTCGCCACCGGCTCGGTCCCGGCAGCGCTCCCCCACCTCCCGTTCGGCGGGCGGGTGATCTCCTCGACCGAGGCCCTGTCGCTGCCAAAGGTCCCGGCCACGATGGCGGTGGTGGGGGCGGGCTATATCGGGCTCGAACTCGGCACCGCCTTCGCCAAGCTCGGCGCCACGGTGACGGTGGTCGAGATGGCGGAGCGGATCCTGCCGGCCTACGACGCCGAGCTGACCCGCCCCGTGGCGCGCCGCTTGAGCGGCCTCGGGATCGAGGTGCTGCTCGGCGCCAAGGCCACCGGCCTGTCGGCCGCCGGCGATGCGCTCGACGTCGAGATCGGCGGCGAAGCCCGGACGATCCCGGCGGAGGTGATCCTGGTCGCGGTCGGCCGCAAGGCACGCACGCACGATTTCGGGCTCGACCGGCTCGACCTCGACATGAGCGGGCCGTTCATCCGCATCGACGAGCGCTGCGCCACCTCGATGCGCAACGTCTGGGCGGTCGGCGACGTCACCGGAGAGCCGATGCTGGCCCACCGCGCCATGGCGCAGGGCGAGATGGTGGCCGACCTCGTGGCGGGCCGCCGCCGCGCCTTCCACAAGGTGGCGGTCCCGGCGGTCTGCTTCACCGATCCGGAGGTGGTCTCGGCCGGGCTCTCGCCGGACGAGGCGAGGGCCGCGGGCCACGAGATCCGCACCGGCCTGTTTCCCTTCGCCGCCAATGGCCGCGCCATGACGCTCGGCGCCGAGGACGGCTTCGTGCGGGTGACGGCGCGGGCCGACAACCACCTGCTGCTCGGCATCCAGGCGGTGGGCGACGGGGTCTCGGAGCTGGCGGCGGGGTTCGGCCTCGCCCTTGAGATGGGCGCGCGGCTGGAGGACGTCGCCGGCACGATCCACGCCCATCCGACCCTCGGCGAAGCGTTTCACGAGGCGAACCTGCGGGCGCTCGGCGAGGCGCTGCACATCTGACGCGGCCGGCGGCCGGCGCCTGCCCGGAGGGGCAGGGCTTCCCCCTATCGCGCGCAGGCGAAGGCCGGATTCTGCCGGAAAGGTGGCCAGATTCCGCTTCGCTTCGCCTCCTCGTAATATCCATCGCATCCTGCAGCATAGCGCGGGTCCGCCCGTGCCACGCAGGCCTGATGGACGTCCTGGCAGCTCCGCATGGCTGCCTGGACTGGACGACCTTGCTGTGCCGATGCATCGGCAGCCGGCAGAACGACCAACATCATCACTACGGATCCGCGGATCATCGCCGCCACCCTCCTCACTCGACCTCATCACCCTAGAGTTAAGCCCCGTTTCCGCATCCCCTATCTGAAGGAAGGGAAGCAAGACGCGTCATCGCCTCCTGGGAACGGCGCCCAGAGGGCCGAATGCATTGTCCGTCGACGTCGTCTGATTGTTCCGCTGCTGCGCGCAACAGCGTAAGGAAGGCCGGACGCCATCCAAACGCCGCCGGGCGGCCATGCATCACGGGCCAGCATGTCGCTCGACGACGATCTCAGCCGCCTGATCCTGCGCATCCACGGGGTGCCCCTGGGCGAGGAATCGTGGATCTCGGTGGCCGGCGCCGTGGCCGAGCGCCTCGGTGCCTATGGGGTCGCGGCGATCCTGCACCGGGCCGACCGCCCCGAGGTCCTGGCCTCCGCGATGACGGGGTATCGCGACCTGCCCTTCGACCGCATCCTGTCCGAGTACGCCGAGCACTATCACACCCGGAACCCCCAGGCCCTGTTCGAACGGGCGCATCCGGGGGCCGACCACTACCTCGACGGCCTCGATCCGGTCTTCACCTCGGAGAACTACCCGGATTTTTCGCGATGGGAGGCCGACCGGATCGGCATCCGCTATCACGCCACCGGTTATTGCCGCCCGGACGAGGGCCTGACCTACGCCTTCGCCTTCTCGGGCTCGGAGCGGACCGGCCCGCTCTCGAGCGAGCAAGTCGTGCTGTTCCACGAACTGATGCGCCACCTGCGCCGCGCCGTGGCGACGGCCCACCGCCTCGGCACGCTCACCGATGCGCCATTGTTGGAGGACGGGCTGGAAGTCCACCTCGAGGGGCTGACCGATCCGGCCGCGATCCTGAACAGCGATGGCGGGCTGGCCTTCGCCAACGCGGCGCTGCTCGCCCTGGCCCGGGCCCGCGACGGATTCGTGGTGACGACGAGCCAGGTGCGGCTGCTGCGTCCGGCCGACCAGCTCCGTTTCGTCCAGCTCTGCGCCGCCACCCGGGCGCTCGCGGCCGTGACCACGGAGGGCGACCGGTTCCTCGTGGTCGCCCGCCCGGATGGCCGGCGGCCCTGCATCGTCACCGTGTCGCCCCTGTCCCACGGACCGGCGCTCCCCGGCGCTCCCCGGCGAATGCTCGTGAGCGTGACCGATCTCGACCGCGGCCGGGACGTCGCGCCCGAGCGTCTCGTGGCGGCCTTCGGCCTCACGCCGGGCGAGGCCGGGTTGGCGTCGCTGCTGTTCGCGCACGGCCATCTCGACGCCGTGGCGGCGTTGCGCGGCGTGACCATCGCGACGGCCCGCAGCCAGCTCAAGAGCGTCTTCGCCAAGACCGGCGTGACGAGCCAGGGCGAGCTGATCACCCTGCTCGCCCGGATCTCGCGCTGACGATACGCTCGGTGGAGCACCGCAAGCGGAGTCGGCAATGCGTGGCTGGATGTGCGAGATCATCGCCCGTCCGTGTCGCGGAGGGACGAGGAGTGAGCGAGACGAAGCGCCGGGCCACGGCCGCGCAGATCCGGGAGCGCGCCTTCCTCGACGTGATGGAATGGCTCGAATACCGCGTCGCGATCTGCCGCGAGGGGCTGGAGCGCCACGCGGCCTCCCGCGGCGCCGACAGCCGGGCCGTCGCGCTGGAGCGCGCCGCGGCCTTCGAGGCCGAGCTGATCCTGCGCGAGATCGGCAAGCTGGCCGGGGTGCCGCCGCGCTCCAAGGCGTTCCGGCAGGCCGCCGAGGCGCGCCGCCGCTTCGTCGCCGAGCAGAGCCGCGACGCCGGCGACGGGGCCACACGGGAGGAGGCCTGACCTGCCGCGGCCGGACGCCCGCTCGCGGTGTTCGCCCGCGTGACGCAAAGAATCTGCACGCTCCGCATTGAAGGATTGCTTGGCCGCGTGAAATACTGCGAAGACGGTCCGCAGCGACGGGCCGCGACATCCGGAGGATCGCCATGACGGGCCTGGGCAATCTGCGCCTGGAGAAACTCGTGTCCGTGCTCGCCCTCTGTCTCGCGGCGCAAGGCGCGCGGGCCGAGGTGAAGGCGGGCCCGGTGCTGATGCATTGGGGCCTGTGCGAGGCCTCCGGCGCCGTCCCCTACCCCGCCGGCAGCTTCGGCGACCGCTTCCTGGTGGTGGACGACGAGGACACCACCCTGCGGCTCTACAAGGCCGACGAATCCGGCCCGCCGCTCGCCCTGAAGGGCGGCGAGCTCGACGCCGCGCTCGCCACCGGACGGCGCGAGGAGCCGGCCAAGGCCGACCTCGAAGCGCTGGCCTGGCTCGGCGGCGACCTGGTGCTGATGGGCTCGCATGCCCGCGACGCGGAGGGCCGCACCCGCGAGGCGTCGCGCCAGATGCTCGCCCTGTCGGTGGGCGGCGATCCGAAAGCGCCCGCCGTGACGCCGAAGGGCAAGGCGTTCCACGGCCTCGCCAAGGCGATCGCCGATCTCGACCCGGCGCTCTCGGAGCGCATCGCCGTCGATCAGGCGTCGAAGCCGAGCCTCAGCCCGCGACGGCGCGGCCTTTCCATCGAGGGCCTGAGCCCGGCCCCGGACGGGCGCGGCCTGCTCGTGGGCCTGCGCAACCCCCTCAATGCCGATAACGACGCCCTGGTGATCCCGTTCGAGAACCCGGCCGAGGTGCTGGCCGGCGGCGCAGGCCCGAAGCTCGCCAAGCCGATCGCCCTCGACCTCAAGGGCCGCGGCATCCGCGACATCGCCTATGCGCCGGGGATCAAGGCCTATTTCGTGATCGCGGGCGGCTCGGGCAGCGGCGGCGAATCGGCCGATCTCTACCGCTGGTCCGGCCAGGCCGGCGAGGCCCCGACCCGGGTCGCCGGCGTCGCCCAGGCGCTCGCGGCGATCCCCGACTTCCAGCCGGAAGGCCTGATCGTCGCGCCCGACGGCAAGAAGGTCCAGATCCTCAGCGACGACGCCGACATCTGCCCGGCACGCAAGCCGCAGGGGTTCCGGAGCGTGGTGCTGGAGCTGGAGTGACGGGCGACCCCGACCCGGCCCGCAGGCATCGGCCCCGCGACGGGGCCGACGGCTCTCCCGCTCTGCGTCATTCCGGGGCCGCGACGGCCGAGCCTGGACCCGGGGGGGCGCGACACGCCATCCCCAGGCACGGGTCCATCGGGACGAGACGGCCAGCGTCCCGCTCGATCGCGCCCCGACCTGAATGTCTGGATCCCGGGTTCCGCTCGCGCGGCCCGGGGACGACCCCGTGTATCGCGAGGCGCCGGGCAAACCGATGCTCTCGCGGCGGAACCAGGGCGGGCGCGCTGCCGTCCTGGCGTCCCGCCAGAACGGCGCTCGCGGCTCCCCGCCTGTCCCGCTGCGACACCCGGCGGTGCCGGACCCCGACGCCCGGCACGGCCCCGAAGGCCAGCCTGCGGTCGATCCGCGCGAACAGCCTTCCGCCTACGACGGAGCCGCGCCACCCAGGCGGTCGCGCTCGCGCAGGATCTCGATGAGGTCGAGGACGCGCACGACCCGCCCACCGAGATTCCACCAGGCGGGCCGCGGCGCGATGGCGGGCACCGGCATCGCCGCGACGGCCTCGAGCAGGAAGGCCGCCTCCGGCAGGGCCGGCCGGCCGGCGCGGCGGATCGCGGGCGTGGCGAGGGCGCGGGCGAGGAGTTGGAGCTTGCGGGAGCCCGGCACCCGCGCGCGGCGGCCGACCGGGTCGAGCCCGGACCGGGTCAGGTCGCGGCCGATCTCGGCGTAGATCAGCCCGGCGGCGCGCACCGCCGGGCGGCAGCCGGCCGGCAGTTGCGCGATGCCGGATTCCGCCCGGGCATAGAGCCCGTCGGCGGCGGCGAGCAGGCGGGCCACCACCCGGGCCAGGGCCGGGCTCGCCTCCGGCCGTGCCAGGAACGCCTCGGGGTCGATCCCGGCCTCGCGCAGCCACGCCTCCGGCAGGTAGAGGCGGCCGGCCCGGGCATCCTCGCCGACGTCGCGGGCGATGTTGGTGAATTGCATG
Source organism: Methylobacterium terricola (assembly GCF_006151805.1). Taxonomy (GTDB): domain Bacteria; phylum Pseudomonadota; class Alphaproteobacteria; order Rhizobiales; family Beijerinckiaceae; genus Methylobacterium; species Methylobacterium terricola. The sequence continues at coordinate 494,723 of NZ_VDDA01000004.1, forward strand.
GCGATGCCGAGGTCGCAGGCCCGCGCCAGGGCCTCGGGCGAGCGCACGCCCATCAGGAGCGTCATCATCGCCCCGACCGAGCCGGCGACCCGGGTCGCGTAGGCGGTGAGCGCAGGGAGATCCGGGTAGCGCCGCCCGGCGGCGTCCCAGGCGAGACCTTCGAGGAGCGCCGCCGGCAGCGCCTCCGGGATCGCGTGGCGGGCGACGATCTCGGCGAGTGCCCGGTCGGCGGGGGCGTCGGCCGGGCGGCCGGCATAGGCTGCGGCGAGGCGGGCCCGCAAGGCGGGCACCGCGTCGGCCCGGGCGCCCGCCCCGTCGACCGCATCGTCGGAGAGGCGGCAGAAGGCGTAGAGCCCGTAGGCATCGCGGCGGACGGGGGCCGGAAGCAGCCACGAGGCGGCGTAGAAGCTGCGCGAGCCGGTCCGGATCGCCGCCCGGCAGGCGGTATGGTCGGCGGAGCGGGCCAGGGACGCGGCGAAGGGCGTTCGAGGGCGCGCATCAGGCAAAGACGGCAGCATCCGGCACCACGCGATCGAGGATCTTCGAGGAGGACAAGACGCCCGGCAGCCCGGCCCCCGGATGGGTGCCGGCGCCGACGAGGTAGAGATGGCGCACCGCGCCGCTGCGGTTGTGCGGGCGGAAATACGCGCTCTGGGTCAGGATCGGCTCGAGCCCGAAGCCCGAGCCGCGGGTGGCGAGGAAGTCGTCGGCGAAATCCTGCGGCGTCGTCACCCGCGAGGTGACGAGGGCGTCCGACAGGCCCGGCAGCACGGTCGCCTCCAGCCGTGCGGCGATGCGCTGCCGGAACGGCTCGGCCAAAGCCGTCCAGTCCTGCCCGCCGGCGAGGTTCGGCACCGGGGCGAGCACGTAGAACGCATCGAAGCCCGGCGGGGCGACGCTCGGATCGGTGGCGGTCGGGCGGTGGAGGTAGAGGCTCATGTCCTCGGCCAGCACCTTGCGGGTGAAGATGTCGTCGAGGAGCCCGCGATAGCGCGGCCCGAGCAGGATCGTGTGGTGGGCCAGCTCCGGGTAGCGGCGGCGCGTGCCGAAGTACCAGACGAACAGCCCCATCGAGGAGTGCGCCCGGGAGAGCCGCCGCTCACGCCGGCCCCGCGCCTCCGGCGGCAGTAGGTCGAGCGCCGTGGCGACCGAATCGGCGTTCGACACCACCACGTCGGCCGCGATCGGCGTGCCGTCCGTCAGCGCGACACCCCGGGCAACGCCGTCCCGGACGAGGATGCGGGCGACCTCCGCGCCGCACCGCACCTCGCCGCCCTGGCCCTCGATCAGGTCGACCATCCCGCGCACCAGGGCGCCGGTGCCGCCGAGCGCCGAATGCACGCCCCAGCGCCGCTCCAGGGCGGCGATCAGGCAGTAGAGCGCGCTCGCCCGGAACGGCGAGCCGCCGATCAGCAGCGGGTGGAAGCTGAATGCCGTCCTCAGCTTCTCGTCGCGGAACACCGACGAGACCAAGCTATAGACGCTGCGGTGGCCGCCGAGGCGCAGGAGATCGGGGGCGATGCGGAGCATGTCGGTGACGCGCCCGAACGGCACCGCCCCGAGCTCCTCGAACCCGACCCGGCACAGCGCGTCGGAGAGCGCCATGAAGCGGTCGTAGGCGGGCGCCTCGCCGGGCGACAGGCGCTCCACCTCGGCACGCATCGCCTCGGCCTCGCCGCTCATCGCGAAGGTGGCGCCGTCGTCGAAGCGGATGCGGTAGAACGGCCGCATCGGCACCAGCGTGACGTCGTCGGCGAGGCGACGCCCGCACAGGGCCCACAGCTCCTCGAACAGGAACGGCGCGGTGACGATGGTCGGCCCGGCGTCGAAGGTGAAGCCGTCCTGGCGGTGGACCCGCGCCCGCCCGCCCGGCTGCTCCAGCCGCTCCAGCACGCTGACCCGGTAGCCCCGCGCGCCGAGCCGCAGGGCCGCCGCGAGCCCGCCGAAGCCGCTGCCGATCACCACCGCGCGGGGCCGGCGCCGGGCGGCGGTGACCCGCGGCGGCGCGTCGTCGAGTGTCAACATAAGTTGACACTATCATCGTGGTCGAACCGGGTGGCAAGCGGGAAATCCGGCGGTCGCGCATCGTCCTCGGCAAGGCCCGCGCACGCTCAGACCACCCCCTCCCGCTCCGCCCCGGCCCGGATCAGCCCCGCGACCAGTTCCGGCTTCTCCTCGTGCGCCAGGTGCCCCAGCCCGCGCAGCAGCTCGACCCGCGCCCGACCGCCGAGGCGGTCGGCGAGACCGAAGGAGACATCCGGCGCGATGGTACGGTCCTGGCCGCCGACGATCAGCAGCAGCGGGGTCCTGAGGCGCGGCAAGTCGCGATCGAGGGCGGTGAGGTCCCAGTTCGCCATCATGCCGAGCGCGCCGGCGACGTGGCCGGGGGACTGGAACAGGCGGCGGTAGAGGTCGAGGCCGGTGCGCTCGAGGGTCGACCCGGTGCCGCCGATCAGCCGCTCCACCGCCGCGCGATCGGCCGACCAGGCGAAGACCCGCGGCGTCACCGGGTTGAGGAACAGGGCGCGGGCCATCGCCGGGAAGAGGAAGCCGGCCATGCCGGGAAACGGCTTGAGCGCCGCGTTGAGCCCGACGAGGAGGCGGGGCGCCACGGCGCCGTCGAGGCAGAGCCGCGCCAGGATCGCCGCACCGGCGGAATGACCCACCGCAACGTCGGGCGTCGCGTCGAGGATGCGCAGCAGGTCGGCGAGCGCCCGGGCCATCCGCGGCAGCGACGGCGTCGGCAGCGGATCGGTGAAGCCGTGGCCCGGCAGGTCGGGGGCGATCACCCGGAACTCGCGGGCGAGCCGCGGCAGCAGCCCGCGCCAGGAATGGGTCGCCGCGCCGGTGCCGTGGAGCAGCAGCAGGACCGGGCCGGCGCCGGCCTCCTGCACGTGCCAGGTCAGGCCGCCGGCGGCGACGAAGCGGCTCGCCTCGCGGTTCGGCCAGTCGCGGCCCTCCCGGGCGAAGGCGGGCCTGTCGTCGGAGGGGGGCATCGTGCTCACCCCGGCGGGGCGGCCTCGCGCACGGCCCGGGTCAGGCGCGCGGCGTCGGCCTGCGGCATGGCGAGGTAGCGCGCCGCCATCGCGGCAGCGAGGGCGCGGGCGGCATCCTGCGGGCGGGCGGCGGTGTCGATCACCAGGGCGCGGGTGCCCTCCGCGGCCAGCACCCGGGCGGCCGCCAGGGCGTCCGCGGCGGCGAGCGCGCGGCCCGGCTGGCCGGAGCGGGCGATGTTGGCGCGCCCGTCGGTGAGGAGTAGCACCACGGGGCTCCGCCCGCCGCGGCGCTCGGCGGCGGCGAGTTTGCCCGCCGCCGCGATGCCGGCCGCGAGCGGCGTGCCGCCGCCGCCGGGCAGGGAGGCCAGTGCGCGCTTCGCCCGCACCAGCGAGCGGGTCGGGGCGAGCAGCAGGTCGGCCCCCTTGCCCCGGAAGGCCACGAGGGCGACGCGGTCGCGGCGCACGTAGCAGTCGGCGAGCAGCGATTCGACGGCGCCCTTCGCCTCGGCCAAGCGCTCCAACGCCGCGGAGCCGGAGGCATCGACCGCGAAGATCGTGGTGGTCTCGCGCCGCTGGATCAGGCGGCGGATGCGCAGATCCTCGGGCGTGACGCGAAGCCCGGCCTCGCCTTCCCCCCGGCGCAGGCGCTGCCAGGGCGCGGCGGCCCGCAGGGTCTCGATCAGGGCGAGGCGCCCGCGGCGCGGATCGCCCGGCCGGGCCCCGACCGGGCGGCCGCGTTGCGCCGCGGCGGCGGCTCCGCTGCGGCCGGCGCCGGGGAGGCGGCTGCCGGGCCGCTCCCCTGCGGCGAGGCGAGCGAGAAGGCCGGGGGGGAGGCTCGCTGCCGCGGCGGCGAGGATGCGGTCCGCCTCGCTCGCCGGTCCGGCCGGGCCGGCCGCGTCGCCGTCCGGCGGCGGCGCGGCCGGGCTCTCGTCGGGGGCCCCCGCGTGGTCAGGGGCCCACGCGCAGCCGCGCGGCGCGAGCACCAGGGCGACGGCAGCGCCGAGGTCCGGATCCGCGATCCTCTCCCGGCCGGCGAGGGCGGCGTGCAGCCGCGCCACCCGCAGGGCGAGGAGCGGCGCGCGCAACGAGGCGATGCCGAGCCGGGCCGCGACGGCGCACAGCGTCTCGGCGGCCTCCTCCGGGACGATCGGCCGGACCGCACGGGCCTCCGCGAGGCTCGGCGGCTGCGGCGTGGCGGCGAGCCCGCGCGGCGGGACGGCGTCGAGGTCGAGGTGGATCGCCGCGCGGTCGGCGAGGGGGGCGGGCACGGCTTCGTCCTCGCCCTCCCCTTCGTCGAGGAGCACCAGGCCGACCTGCGCCGGGTGCCGGGCCGAGATCCCATCACGGGCGACCTCGACGGTGCCGGTATCGAGCGCTTGCGCGATCCGCGCCGCGGTCGCGGGGCCGAGGCGCTCGGCCATCGGCGCCACCATCACGCCGCCATGGCTGCGGGCAAGCAGCCCCGCCTGCGCCACCGGCCGGCCGCTGCGCAGGGTCGCCGGCAGGTCGAGCCCGCCGAGGAGCGCGTCGTCCGCGATGCCGGCGGGCAGGCGCGTCACCGGCGCCCCGGCGGGCAGGAGGGCGTGCAGCCGCGCGAGCCAGGCCTCCCGCACCGGACCGGGCCGGGCACGGACCACGATCCCGGTCCCGGCCGGATCGAGGGCGACGAGGGCCGCCGCGAGGCAGGCCCGAGACCAGCCAGCCTCGATCCCGACCGGGTCCGGCGCGGCGCTCACCCGAGAACCTCGGCGAGCGCCCGGGCGATCCGCGCCTCGGATCCGGCCTCGTCGAGCGGGTTGCGCCGCAGGCGATGGCTCAGGCAGCTCGGGGCGACCTCGCGCAGATGGCCGAGGCTGACGGCCCCGGCGCCGTCGAGGCTCGCGAGCGCCCGGGCGGTGCGCATCAGGGTGAGTTCGCCGCGCAGGCCGTCGGTGCCGAGCGCGAGGCAGAGGCGGGCGGCGGCTTCGAGGATCGCGTCCGGCACGTCGACCTCGGGCAGGTGCGCCCGCGCCGCGAGGATCTGCCCGCCGAGCCTCGCCTCCTCGGCGGCCCATTCCGCCGCGAAGGCGGCGGGGTCCCGGTCGTAGGCGTCGCGGCGGCGCACGATCGCCACCCGGGTCGCGAGGTCGGTCGGGGTCGTCACCGTCACGGCGAGGCCGAAACGGTCGAGGAGCTGCGGCCGCAGCTCGCCCTCCTCCGGGTTGCCGCTGCCGACGAGGACGAAGCGCGCCGGGTGGCGCAGGCTCAGGCCCTCGCGCTCGACGGTGTTCACCCCCGAGGCCGCCACGTCGAGGAGCAGGTCGACGAGATGGTCCTCGAGCAGGTTGACCTCGTCGATATAGAGGAAGCCGCGATGGGCGCGGGCGAGCAGCCCCGGCTCGAACGCCTTCTCGCCGGCGCCGAGGGCCCGGCCGAGATCCAGCGCCCCGACGACCCGGTCCTCGGTGGCGCCGAGCGGCAGGTCGACCACCGGGACCGGCACGGTCTTGACCGTGAGGCCCTGGCCCCGGCGGGCAGCGCAGGCGGGGCAGAGCGCGGCGGCGTCCACCGGATCGCAGGAATAGGCGCAGCCCGCCACCGCCCGCATCGGCGGCAGCAAGGCGGCGAGCGCCCGCACGGCGGTGGACTTGCCGGTGCCGCGGTCGCCGAAGACCAGCACCCCGCCCACAGCCGGATCGACCGCCGCGATCAGCAGCGCGCGGCGCATCGCGTCCTGGCCGACGATGGCCGAGAACGGATAGGGCGGCCGGGGCGCCGCCTCGGGAACGATGGCCGGCGTCGCGAAGCCCGGTTTCGGGGCCCGCCGGGACAGGGCCGATGAGGTGGGCGCCACGGAGAATCCTCATGGGTGAGGGGTGGGTGCCAGGATCGGCCGGGGGAGCGGAAATGTCTAACGAAATTGACGACCGACATGGTTGACGATCGCGTCCATCACAGGCTGAAACGGTCGCGCGCATCAACCCTCCCCCGCGGAGGGGGAGGGTTCAGAGCGGTGGGCCCTACGCCGCCCGCGCCAGCCCGATCCGCCCCCAGATCGCCCCGAGCGCCGCCGCCAGATGGTCGATATCGGCGTCGCTGTGGAGCGGCGACGGGGTGATCCGCAGCCGCTCGGTGCCGCGCGCCACGGTGGGGTAGTTGATCGGCTGGACGTAGATCCCGAACTCGTCGAGCAGCGTGTCGCTGATCTGCTTGCACAACACCGGATCGCCGACCATCACCGGCACGATGTGGCTCGGATTATCGAGGAGCGGGATGCCGATGGCGGAGAGGCGCCGGCGCACCGCCGCGACCCGGTCCTGGTGGCGGGCGCGCTCGACCCCGCTCGCCTTGAGGTGGCGGATGCTCGCCGCCGCGCCCGCCGCGATGGCGGGCGGCAGCGAGGTGGTGAAGATGAAGCCGGAGGCGAAGCTGCGGACGAAGTCGCAGAGCGCCGCGGAGGCTGCGATATAGCCGCCGGAGACCGCGAAGGCCTTGCCGAGCGTGCCCTCGATCACGGTGAGGCGGTGCATCAGCCCCTCGCGCTCGGCGATGCCGCCGCCGCGCGGGCCGTAGAGGCCGACCGCATGGACCTCGTCGAGATAGGTCATGGCGCCGTGCGCCTCGGCGACGTCGCAGAGTTCGGCGAGCGGCGCGATGTCGCCGTCCATCGAGTAGACCGACTCGAAGGCGACGAGCTTCGGAAGATCGGGATCGACGAGGCGGAGCTTGCGGTCGAGGTCGGCCGGGTCGTTGTGGCGGAAGATGTGGCGCTCGGCGCGGCTGGAGCGGATGCCCTCGATCATCGAGGCGTGGTTGCCCTCGTCCGAGAACACCACGCAGCCCGGCAGCTTCGAGGCCAGGGTCCCGAGCCCGGCCCAGTTCGAGACGTAGCCCGAGGTGAAGAGAAGCGCCGCCTCCTTGCCGTGCAGGTCGGCAAGTTCCTGCTCCAGGAGGACGTGGTAGTGGTTGGTGCCCGAGATGTTGCGGGTGCCGCCGGCCCCCGCGCCGCAGCGGTCGATCGCCTCGTGCATCGCGCCCGTCACCGCCGGGTGCTGGCCCATGCCGAGATAGTCGTTCGAGCACCACACCGTCACCTCGCGGGTGCCGTGGGCACCGTGCTGCGTGGCGTAGGGGAACCGGCCGGCCTGCCGCTCGAGGTCGGTAAAGACCCGGTAGCGTCCCTCGCGGTGCAGGCCCTGAAGGGCGGCGGAGAACATCGTTTCGTAGTCCATCGAGCGTCCCCTTGTACGATCTTCTTCTGGTCGTGTTCTTGTATTTACGGCGCGGCGTCGGCGCCCGGGCGGCGGGCGGGCAGCCCCCAGCCCCAGAGCGCGGCCGAGGGCAGCGGCAGCATCAGGAACCCATGCTCCAGGATGGCGAGCGCCATCAGGGTCGCCATCATGGTGTGGCCGGAGCGCTTGAAGGCGGACGCGCTCTCGGTGACGGCGGGGTGCAGCAGCACCAGGAGGAAGCCGGTGGCGAGGATCATCGCCACCGGAAACAATGCGTTCATCGGCGCGCGGCGAAAGAAGCTGCCGAGATAGCGCAAGTGCTCGGGGAGAAACTCGGCGTTGAGGTTGCGCACGCCGAGGAACAGGTTGAGCCGGGCGCTGAGGTTCATCCCCCACAGCACCAGGTAGGTCCACAACGCCATCCGGTTCGGGCCGCCCGCAATCAGCCAGGCGATGGCGACGAACCCCAGGATGATCGCTGCCTCGTGCCAGAGGTTGGTCGCCGCCGCTGCGCCGAAGCGGGCGAGGCCCCGGTCGGTGGCCAAGCCCGGGGTGCGCCGGGGACCGGCGAGGTAGCCCATGTAGAAGGCCATCTCCTGCCAGCCCCAGACGATCAGCGCCGCCGTGAAGGCCGCGTAGGCCCCCGCCTCGCTCTCCTGGGTCGCACTCCATGCGATCACCCAAAGGGCACCCGCCAGCGCCAGGGTCGTCGCGCCGAAGCTCCAGGCATGGGTGCGGCGCGGCCGGTGGTTCAGCCAGAGGATCGCCCCGGTCAGGAACCACCAGATCACGACGGCGTAGAGAATCGGCGCGGCGTAGTCGGACATGCGGGCGCTACCAGGCGGGGCTGAGGCGGATCTGGGCGGGCATCGGGTTGGCCTTCGCCGGCATGACCATCAGCCGCCCGAAGGCCAGCGCCGCCCGCGCCGCGTGACCGGCATGCCGGAGCTTGCCGACGATCCCGCCCCGCGCCTTCGCCTCCTCGATGCCGCGGGCGCAAGCCAGCAGGCTTTCGAGGCCGGCCCGAAAGCCCGGATGGTCGATGTCGAGGGTGAGCGGGAACACCTGGCGCGAGATCTCCGAGGTGATGGCGAAGACCTGGAAATCGTATTCCTTCGGGTCGACCCCGAGCGCCTTGTGGAAGGCCGGCCGGCACTGGTCGCGCACGTACATCGTGCAGAACACCGCGAGCAGGAAGAACTTGATCCAGTAGTAGTTGACGCCGGTGAGCAGCTTCGGGTTGGCGCGCATCAAGAGCGCGAAGGCCTCGCCGTGGCGGAACTCGTCGTTGCACCACTTCTCGAACCACTTGAAGATCGGGTGGAAGCGCCTGTCCGGATGGCGCTCGAGGTGGCGGAAGATCGTGATGTAGCGGGCATAGCCGATCTTCTCCGACAGGTAGGTGGCGTAGAAGATGAATTTCGGCCGGAAATGGGTATATTTCTTCGCCTTGGTCAGGAAGCCGAGGTCGATGCCAACGCCAAAGTCCTTCAGCGTGTCGTTGATGAAGCCGGCATGCCGCGCCTCGTCGCGGCTCATGAAGCCGAACAGCTCGCGGATGTCCTTGTTCTTGGCGCGCTTGCGCATCTCGGCGTAGAGCACGCAGCCCGAGAACTCGGCGGTGATCGACGAGACCAGGAAGTCGAGGAACTCCTTGCGCAGTTCCGGGTCGAGGCCGGAGAGATCCAGGTCGAAGTCGGCATTGCGCACGAAATGGCGCTTGTTGGGGTCGGAGCGCATCTCGGCGATGAGCACGTCCCACTCCGCCCGCACCGGCTCGACGTCGGTGCGGTCGAGCTCCTCGAAGTTCGTGGTATAGAAGCGGGGGCTCAGGAAGGTGGTTTCCTGGGCCGACTTCGTGCTCTCGTTCGGGGTCTTCAGGGTCGTCGCGCTCATAGCCGCGTCCTTTCCGAGAAGCTGACTTCGTAGAGTTCGGTGAGCTCGAAATGGCCCGCGATGCGGGTCCACAGGCGCTCGACGGCGCCAGCGCGCACCACGGTCGCGGTACGGCGCACCACGATGCGCTCGCCGTAGGGCACGGAGGTCGGCGCGTCGTGCACCGTCACCTCGTCGCCCGGGGCGATCAGCAGGCCGCCATCGAGGACGACATGGGCGTGCAGGCTCTCGGCGGTCTGCTCGATCTCGACCGTGCACGGCACCTCGATGCGGCGTCGGCCGCCCAACCACTGCATCACGATGCGCCCCTCCCCTGTCCGAGCAGCCGCGCGAAGGCGACCGCGTTGTCGAGCCCGAAGGCTTCGAGGTTGATCCGCCGGCCCGACGCGACGTCGTCGAGCGTGAGCGTGCCGTTGTCCCAGCGGGTGAGCCGGAACGGCGGCGTTCGCGACAGGCCCTGGCGCAGGCGCGCCTGGGCCATCACCCGCAGGGTCGCGCGCAGGAACCCGTCCTCGCCCGGCTGCACCTCGGCGACGAGGCGGCCGCTCTCGGCATCGCGCAGGGACACCCGGCCGTCCGGCCGATCCTCCACCGCGAGGTCGAGCACCTGGACGGCTGAAGCCGGCGGCATCTGGGTGATCCCGACGCCGCTGGAGCGGCCGACCGCCACCGCGGCGAGCGAGAAGGCGACGAGGAGGCCGGCATTGCGCAGGAGCGCGCGGGGGACCGGGATGTCGCGGGCCATGACAATCCCCCTAGTGACCCGCTGCCGCGAGGCGGCCGGGCAGAGCGGGGCTGGCGACGGGGGCCGGCGGCAAGGCCTGAACCGGTTGGCCGTTCGCCTCGGCGAGCGCTGCGGCGATGCGCTTGGCGATGGCTTCGGCCTCCGGCACGCAGCGCAGCATCGGCTCGGGCCGGGTCAGGCGCCAGGGCCGGGCATGCGGCCACAGGTGCAGATAGGCGAGCCGAACGCTGGGCTTGAGCAGCAGGGGCAGGTCGCCGCTGCCGTCACTGAACCTGTGGAAGGCGGCGCCCTCGATCTCGCGCAGCGGCAGGTTCACGTCCATCTGCAGCGCGATGCCGATGCGCAGCATCAGCCGTGCGTCGGTCAGGGTGTAGACCGTGGTGCGGCAGGCGCCCCAGGCGAGCGCGAACAGGATGACGAGCGCCAGGACACCGGCGAGCAGCACCGGCCAGGCCGCCGCGACCCGCCCGGCGGAAACGGTCTGGACGAGGGCGAGGCCGCCGAAATACAGCGCGACGAGATCGACGTGGAAGGCGCGGCGCGCCAAGCTCAAGAGGGCCGGGCGGCCCTGCCACAGCAGGCGCTCGCCCTTCGGGAGAGGGCCGGGCAGCCCATGAGGGAGGAGGTCCGTCACAGCAGCGGCTCCCGTCACAGCAGCGGTTCTTGGCGGCGATCGGTGGCGTAGAGCGTGCCGGCGCCGTAATAGGCGATGACCCGCTCCTCCTCCCGCAGGGTGATGCTGTCGGGATCGCGCGGCTGCGGCACGCCGGCGAACTGGCGCGCGAGCAGGGCCGCGACGACGACCTTCTTGTGCTGGCTGAAGCGCTTCACGTCCGCGAAGGTCACCGGGATCAGCACGGTGCGGTCGCGGGCGCCCTCCAGCTCCATCTCGTAGTAGCGCGGCAGCGACTCGCCGCGGTCGATCCAGATCTCCGTGACGGTGCCGGCGAGCACGCCGTCGGCGCCGTAGACCGGCATGCCGCGCGGGTCGGGGTCGTCGGCCGCGACCGTGAACTCGTCGGCGACGCGCATCGGCACGATGCGGGTCTTGCCCTCCCAGGTCAGGTCCGGCCGCTCGGCGCGCAACGCGTAGGCGCCCGGGCCGACGCCGTCGGCGAGGCGGGAATCGTCGGTCGCCGTCGGGACGATCGGGGCGCCGGGCCAGGGCTCGACCTTGACCGCCTTGAGCTCGCCGACCGGGCCCTCGTGCGGGCGCGGCGCCAGCACCGCCGAGCCGTCGGCGAGCAGGAAGGTCTTGGGCGACGGGATGAACAGCCAGTCCCAGCCTTTCAGGCCGCCATGGACTTCCGATTCGAGGGGATAGCCTTCCCGGCGGTCCTCGCGGCGAAGGTAGAAGATGAGGCCGGCAAAGAAGATCCAGAACGCGTAGAGCACCACTTGCGCGACGTCGAGGTAGCTCGTGAGGGCACCCTTGGGCATGATGGCCTGCTCCTACGATAGGGCCGGACGGGCGGAGAGCGGGGCGCGATCGGGCCGGCGCACCAGCGGCCCGATCGCCACCAGGGTGGCGAAGAGGAGCCCGATCTCGATGTGGTAGACGACGAGGTAGCCGGTCGAGGCCTCGGACAACGCCTCGCCGAGGCGGCCCGAGACCGCGAGCGCCGAGCCGAGATCGCGCAGGATGCCGCTCGCCGCGATGGCCAACCCGGCGGCGCAGGCCTGGACCGCGCCCCAGGCCCCGAGGGCGAGGCCGGTCTGCTCCGGAGCGGCGCCGGCCATCGAGGCGGTGAGCGTGCCGTGGGCGAAGAGCCCGCCGCCCAGCCCGATCAGCGCGACGCCGCAGGCGAACAGGCCGCCGGAGCCGAGGGGCGCGGCGAAGACCACCGCCGAGAAGGCCGCGATGCCGACGACCGCGCCGGCCGCCGCGACCCGGAACGGATCGCCGCCGCGGTTGAGCCAGCGCGCCGCGATGAGCAGCCCCGCTCCACCGCCGATGGCGAGGACGGCCGTGAGCGCCGTCGTCGCGGCGACCGGGAGATGCAGGATCTGGCCGCCATAGGGTTCGAGCAGGATGTCCTGCATGCTGAACCCCGCGGTGCCGAGGCCGGTGGCGATGAGCCGACGGCGCGCCTGCGGCTCGGCGGCGTACGCCCCCCAGGCCTCGCCGAAGCGGCGGGCCGGCACGGATTGGCGGGAGGTGTCGCGCGGCTCCTGCTTCCACAGGGCGATGCCGTTGAGGATGAGGGTCGCGAGCGCAGCGCCCTGGATCACCTGGATCAGCCGGATCGCCGAGAAATGCGCCAGCGCCAGCCCGAACACCACGGCGCTCGCCATCATGCCGGCGAGGAGCATGGCGCAGAGAAGCGCCACCACCTTCGGGCGGGCGTGGGGCGGCGCGAGGTCGGTGGCGAGCGCGAGGCCGACGGTCTGCGTGGTGTGGAGGCCGGCCCCGACGAGCACGAAGGCCAAAGCCGCCGCCGCCTGGCCGATCACGATCGGCCCAGTGGTGTCCCCCGACAGGATCAGCAGCGCGAACGGCATGATGGCGAAGCCGCCGAACTGCAAGAGCGTGCCGAACCACAGGTAGGGCACGCGCCGCCAGCCCAGCACCGAGCGGTGGGTGTCGGAGCGGAAGCCGACCAGCGCCCGGAACGGGGCGGCGAGCAGCGGCAGCGACAGCATCACGGCGACGATCCAGGCCGGCACGTCCAGCTCGACGATCATCACCCGGTTGAGGGTGCCGATCAGCAGCACCGCCGCCATCCCGACCGTGACCTGGAACAGCGACAGGCGCAGCAGCCGGCCGAGGGGCAGCTCGGCGGTCGCGGCATCCGCGAAGGGCAGGTAGCGCGGCCCGAGATCCGCGAGCGCCCGGGCGAGGCGGCGAGCTTGGCTCATCGGCGTGCCAGCTCCAGGGCGTTGGAGAGATAGAAGCCGGAATTGATCCGCCGGCTCCGGGCGAGGGTGAAAGGCTGCAATCCCGGCTCGGCGGCGATGCGGCGGCGAAGGGAGCGCTCGCCGACCGGCTCGATCACCGGTGCCCGGTCGCCGCGGGGAAACAGGCGCCCGGCCATGTGCATGACGGTCAGGAGCGGCGTGCGCGGCGCCACCGTGAACAGCACCGAGGCCTCGGTGCGGCGGCTGAGCCGGTCGAGGGCCCTGACGATGTCGGGGGTGCGGTAATGGATCAGCGAATCCATCGCCACGACGTGGTCGAAGCGGCCCAAACCCTCGTCGAGCATGTCGCCGACCCGGAAATCGAGGCGGCCCGTGAGCCGCAGGCTGGCGGTGCGCTCGCGGGCGAGGCCGACCAGCGTCGGCGATACGTCGACGGCCACGACCTCGGCGCCCCGCCGCGCCGCCTCGACGGCGAGCGCGCCGGTGCCGCAGCCGGCATCGAGCAGGCGGCGCCCGGCGAGGTCGGCGGGCAGCCAGGACAGGAGCTCCGCCCGCATCGCGTCGCGGCCGGCCCGGACCGTGGCGCGGATCCGGCTCACCGGCGCATCCGAGGTCAGCCGCGCCCAGGCCTCGACGGCGGTGCGGTCGAAATAGGTTTCGAGCTGCGCCCGGCGGGCGGCGTAGGTGGGGCTGGTCATCAGTCAAACCCGAGGAACTCGAACAGATCCCGGTCCTTCATCGGCACCGCCGGAAGCGGGTCGACGCCGGCCCACAACTGCTCCGCCAGTTGCAGGTACTCGGCCTGCACCGCCAGCAATTCGGGCGAAGGATCCATCTCGAACAACGTCGCCTTCTTCAGGCGCGAGCGGCGCACCACGTCGAGATCCTGGAAATGCGCCAGGCGCTTCAAGCCGACCGCCGCGTTGAACCGGTCGATCTCGTCGGTCTTGGCCGAGCGGTTGGCGATGACGCCGCCGAGGCGCACGCCGTAATTCTTCGACTTGGCATGGATCGCCGCCACGATGCGGTTCATGGCGAAGATCGAGTCGAAGTCGTTCGCCGTGACGATCAGCGCCCGGTCGGCGTGCTGGAGCGGCGAGGCGAAGCCGCCGCAGACGACGTCGCCGAGCACGTCGAAGATCACCACGTCGGTGTCTTCGAGCAGGTGATGCTCCTTGAGGAGCTTCACCGTCTGGCCGACGACGTAGCCGCCGCAGCCGGTGCCCGCGGGCGGTCCCCCCGCCTCGACGCAGCGCACGCCGTTATAGCCCTCGACCACGAAATCCTCGACGCGCAGCTCCTCCGAGTGGAACTGCACCGCCTCCAGGGCATCGATGACGGTGGGGGCGAGGCGCTTCGTCAGGGTGAAGGTCGAATCGTGCTTCGGGTCGCAGCCGATCTGCAGGACCCGCTTGCCGAGCTTCGAGAACGCGACCGAGAGGTTGGACGAGGTCGTGCTCTTGCCGATGCCGCCCTTGCCGTAGACGGCGAAGACCTTGGCGGTCTCGATGCGGATGTCCGGATCGAGGGCGACCTGGAGGCTCCCCTCTTCCCGGCGCGCCGGCACGGGGTTTCGGATCGCGATGTTCATGCGGCGGCCTCCGCGGTGATGCCTTCGAGCCGGTCCTCCAGGGCCTCCTCGGCCCGGTCGAGGGCGGCACGGGTCTCGGGGTCGGGGGTCCAGAAGCCGCGCCGATGCGCCTCGATCAGGCGATGGGCGACCTTGGCCGAGGCGGCGGGATTGAGCGCCGCCATGCGCTCGCGCATCGCCTCGTCGAGGACGTAGGTCTCGGTGATGCGCTGATAGATCCAGGGCGCGACGCCGTCGGTGGTCGCCGACCAGCCGACCGTGTTGGTGAGGTGCTGGTCGATCTGGCGCACGCCCTCGTAGCCGTGGCCCAGCATCCCCTCGACCCATTTCGGGTTGAGCATCCGGGTGCGGGTCTCCAGCGCCACCTGCTCGGAGAGCGAGCGCACCCGGCCCTCGCCGCGGGTCTGGTCGCTGATATAGACCGGCACCGTGGCGCCCCGGGCCTTCGCCACGGCGCGGGCCATGCCGCCGAGCCCGTCGAAGTAATGGTCGACGCTGGTCACCCCGACCTCGACCGAATCGAGGTTCTGGTAGGCGAGGTCGACCCCCGCCAGCACCGCCTGCATCAGCGCGCGGCGGGGCTCGGGACGGCCGTCCCGGCCATACGCGAAGCTCTTGCGGCGCGAGAAGGTCTCGCACAGCTCGGTCTCGTCCTCCCAGCGTCCGGATTCGACGAGGTGGTTGAGGTTGGCGCCGTAGGCTCCTTCCGCGTTGCTGAAGACCCGGAGCGCCGCCGTCTCGAGGTCGATGCCCTGGGATGCCTGATGCGCCAGCGCGTGCTTGCGCACGAAGTTCATCGCCTCCGGCTCGTCGGCACTGGCCGCGAGGTAGGCGGCTTCCGCGAGCAGCCTTGTCTGGAGCGGCAGGAGATCGCGGAAGATGCCGGACAGGGTCGCGACGACGTCGATGCGCGGCCGCCCGAGGTCTTCGAGCGGGATCAGCACCGCGCCGCAGAGCCGGCCGTAGCCGTCGAAGCGCGGCGCGGCGCCCATCAGCGCCAGCGCCTGGGCCACCGGCGCGCCCTCGCTCTTCAGGTTGTCGCTGCCCCACAGCACGAGCGCGATGCTCTCCGGATAGGCGCCGCCTTCGGCGGCGTGGCGGGCGAGCAGCCGCTCGACCTGGGCGCGGCCGTCGGCCAGCGCGAAGGCGCTCGGGATCCGGTAGGGGTCGAAGCCGTGCAGGTTGCGCCCGGTCGGCAGGATCGCGGGCGCGCGCAGCACGTCGCCGCCGGCGACCGGGGCGATGAAGCGGCCGTCGAGGGCGCGCAGCAGGGCCGGGATCTCGTGGTCCTCGGCGAGCAGCCGGTCGGTCTCGGCCAGCGCCCGGAAGGCCGCGAGGGTCGCGTCGTCGGCGCCGGGCCCCGCCGCCTCTTCCGGCGCGGCGCCGGCGACCAGCCACGCGACCGCGGCGCGGTCCGGCGCGAGGCCGTGAACGGATTCGGCGAGCGCCAGCAGCAGGTCACCGCGCTCCTCCGGCGGGGTGCCCTGCCCGACCACGTGCAGCCCGTGCGGGATCAGGGTGTGTTCGAGCTCGATCAGGCGAACCGTGAGATCGGCGATGCGCGGTTCCGCATCGTCGCCCCAGCCGTCGCCCGCGGCGAGATCAAGGCCCGATGCCTGGCCGTGGATGAGGACGGCGAGCTTCGCCCGCTCGGCGGCATCCTCCGGCGGCAGGGCGCGGCGGCGTTCCAGCGACGCCTTGAGGTCGATGAGCCCGCGATAGAGCCCGGCCTGGGCGAGGCTCGGGGTCAGGTAGCTCACCAGCGTCGCGGCGGTGCGGCGCTTGGCGAGGGTGCCCTCCGACGGGTTGTTGGCGGCGTAGAGATAGATGTTGGGAAGCGCGCCGATCAGCCGCTCGGGCCAGCAGGCGGCGGAGAGCCCGGTCTGCTTGCCGGGCATGAATTCGAGCGCCCCGTGGGTGCCGAAATGCAGCACGGCGTCGGCACGAAAGTCCTCGCGCAGGTAGCGGTAGAAGGCCGAGAAGGCGTGGGTCGGCGCGAAACCCTGCTCGAACAGCAGGCGCATCGGGTCGCCCTCGTAGCCGAAGGCCGGCTGCACCCCGATGAAGACGTTTCCGAGTTGGGCGCCGAGCACCAGGATCGACCCGCCGTCGCTCTGGTGGCGGCCCGGCGCCGGGCCCCATTGCGCCTCGATGTCGGCGAGGTGGGCCTCGCGCCGCACGTGCTCGTCGGCCGGGATGCGGTGGGCGACGTTGGCTGGGGTGCCGTAGCGGGCGGCGTTGCCCGTGAGCACCCGGTCGCGCAGGGCATCGACGCTGTCGGGCATCTCGACCGCGTAGCCGTCCGCCTCGAGCCCCTGAAGCACGCGGTGCAGCGAGTCCCACACCGACAGGAAGGCGGCGGTGCCGGTGGCGCCGGCATTCGGGGGAAAGTTGAACAGCACCACCGCGACCCGGCGCTCGGACTTCGCGCGGGAGCGCAGGGACACGAGTCTGGCGACCCGGTCGGCGAGGCGCGCGGCGCGCTCGGGATGCACCGCCATGTCGCGGGACTCGGAGCCTCCGGCGGCGCGGCCGCCGAACACCATCGGGGCGGTGGCGCCATCCAGCTCGGGAATCGCCACCATCATGGTCGCCTCGACCGGCGACAGGCCGCGGGCGGAGGCCTCCCACTGCGCCAGGGTCTGGAACTCGACCGCCTGGGCGGCGAGGTAGGGCACGTCGAGCCGCGCCAGCATTGCGCTCGCGGCCGCCGCGTCGTTGTAGGCCGGGCCGCCGACGAGGGAGAAGCCGGTGAGCGAGACGAGCGCGTCGATCGCCGGCCGGCCGTCGCGCAGGAAGAACGCCTCCACCGCCGGGCGGTTGTCGAGCCCGCTGGCGAAGGCCGGCACCACCGTGAGCCCACGGGCCTCCAGCGCCGCGATCACCCCGTCGTAATGCGCGGTGTTGCCGGCGAGCACGTAGGAGCGCATCAGCAGCAAGCCGACCCGCCCGGCTCTCCCGGCCGCCGGCAGCCGGTCGAGACGCTCGGTCACCCGCTTGCCGAGCCGCGGGTGATAGAGGCCGGTCTCGGGATAGGCCAGCGGCTCGGCGGCGGAGAGGTACCGGCGCCAGGCGGCCCGCTCCCCGGCGGCGTAGCGGCCGGCGAGGAAGCGCACGAGGTTGACGACGTTCTCGTCCGAGCCGGCGAGCCAGTATTGTAGGGTCAGGAAATAGGCCCGCACGTCCTGGGCCGAGCCGGGGATGAAGCGCAGGATCCGGGGAATCTGGCGGATCAGCGCCATCTGGCGCGCGCCGCTCCCCTGCGCACCGCCGGGCCCCGCCTTGCCGCGCAGGCGCTTGAGGAAGTCGAGGGCGCCGCGCTGCGAGCCGTCCATGGCGAAGCGGTTCATCCGCGTCGTGCGCACCACCTCCGCCGCCGAGAGGCAGCCGACCATCGCATCGCAATGCGGGCGGCGGGCGAGCAATGCGGGGAGAACGGCGCGGACGTGCTCGTCCATGAACAGCATCGCCGAGAGCACGATGTCGGCCCGGGCGATGTCGGCCCGGCAGGATGCGAGGGCCGCCGGATCGGTGTCCCACTCGGCGGCGGCGTGGAAGCCGAGGATCAGGCCGGGCGCCGTCGTCGCCAGCACCCGGCGCGCCCGCTCCACCGCCCCGGCGAGGTGGTTGTCGAGGGTGACGATGACGACGCGCAGCTCCGGCAGCGCGCCCGGTCCGTCACCGGCTGAAATGCGCTTTGGCATCGTACAGGGTCTCGACGGTGATGAGCGGCAGCGACCGCTCGCGGGCGAAGCGTTCGGTGTTGTGGCGGGCCTTGCCGCGCACGAAGAACGGGACCTTCTTCAGCTCGCGCTCGGCCTCGATCGCCCAGATCATCGGGGCGGCGGCGGTCGCGGGTGCGGAGGTCACCACGGTCTCCGCCTCTTCCCAGGGTCGGCCGCCGAGATGCGACGGCGCCACCCCATCGTGGAATTCCGGATCGTCCCGGAACATCGCCAGCAGGTGCTCCTCCAGTCCCATCATCAGCGGGTGGACGAAGGTGTCGAACAGCACGTTCGCGCCCTCGAAGCCCATCTGCGGCGCGTGGCGGGCCGGCACGTCCTGCACGTGCATCGGCGCCGAAATGACCGCGCAGGGGATGCCGAGCCGCTTCGCGACGTGGCGCTCCATCTGGGTGCCGAGCACCAGTTCCGGCTGCGCCGCGGCGATCGCCGCCTCGACCGCGAGGTAGTCGTCGGTGACCAGCGCCTCGATCCCGTGGGTCGCGGCTTCGGCCCGCACCTCCCGGGCGAATTCGCGCGAATAGGTGCCGAGGCCGACGAGGGTGAAGCCGATCTCGCGGGTGGCGACCCGTGCCGCCGCGACCGCATGGGTGGCGTCGCCGAAGACGAAGACGCGCTTGCCCGTGAGATAGGTCGAATCGACCGAGCGCGAGTACCATGGCAGGCGCGAGCCTTGCGCCCCGAGGACCGGCGCAGGATCGAGCCCGGCGAGCGCCGCCACCGCCTCGATGAAGGCGGTGGTGCCCCTCACGCCGATCGGCGCGGTCTCGACGAAGGGCTGGCCGTGGCTGCGCTCCAGCCACTGCGCGGCGCTGCGCGCCACTTCCGGGTAGAGCACGACGTTGAAGGCGGCCTCGCTCAAGCGCGCGAGGTCGGCCGGCGTCGCGCCGAGCGGGGCGACGACGTTGACGGCGATGCCGAGTTCCGCGAGCAGCCCGCGCACTTCGCGCAGGTCGTCGCGGTGGCGGAAACCGAGCGAGGTCGGCCCGAGGATGTTGCAGCTCGCCCGCACCCGCTCCGCGACCGGGGCGGCGGGCGCCAGGGACCGCACCAGGCGGTAGAGGGTCTCGGAGGCGCCCCAGTTCTCCTTCTTCTGGTAGGCCGGCAGCTCCAGCGGAATCACCGGGATCGGCAGGCCCAGCGCCTGCGACAGCCCGGCCGGATCGTCCTGCAGCAACTCGGCGGTGCAGGAGGCGCCGACGATCATCGCCTGGGGGCGGAAGCGCTCGTAGGCGGCGGCGACCGCCTGCTTGAAGATCTCGGCGGTGTCGGCGCCGAGGTCGCGGGCCTGGAAGGTGGTGTAGGTCACCGGCGGGCGGGCGCCGTGCCGCTCGATCATGGTGAAGAGCAGGTCGGCGTAGGTGTCGCCCTGCGGCGCGTGCAGCACGTAGTGCAGGCCGC
The DNA here is from genome assembly GCF_006151805.1 of Methylobacterium terricola. Lineage (GTDB taxonomy): Bacteria > Pseudomonadota > Alphaproteobacteria > Rhizobiales > Beijerinckiaceae > Methylobacterium > Methylobacterium terricola. The sequence goes on from NZ_VDDA01000004.1 coordinate 514,165, forward strand.
GCATCGCGGTGGCGACCCGCATCGCGCCGATATGGGGCGGTCCCTCGTAGGTCCAGAGCGTGAGCTGCATCGCCTCAGCCCTCCAGCCGCGCGCGGCGCGCGAGCGGGCGGGTGAACAGCCCGGCGAGGTCGCCGGCCTGCTCGTAGCCCTGGATCGGGGTGAACAGGAGCTCGATCGACCACTTGGTCGGCAGATCCTCGGCCTCGAGCGGGTTGGCGAGGCCGAGCCCGCAGACCGTGAGGTCCGGCCGCGCCGCCCGGCAGCGGTCGAGCTGGTCGTCGAGGCTCTGGCCTTCGACGAGTACCGTGCCGTCGGGCAGGAGCGCCAGTTCCTCCGCCATGTGTGAGCGGTGGAGGTAGGGCGTGCCGACCTCGATGAGGTCCGCGCCCATCTCCCGCGACAGGAAGCGGGCGAGCGGCACCTCCAGCTGCGAATCGGGGAAGAAGAACATCCGTCGCCCCGCGAGCCCGGCCCGGTGGGCCTGGAGGGCCCGCGCCGCCCGGGCGCGGCCGGCCTCCGTCACCGCGACGACGCGGGCCGGCGGGATCCCGAAGGCGCGGGCGGCCGCCGCGAGCCACAGGGTCGTGCCCTCGGCGCCGAGGGGGAACGGGGCCGGGATGCGGCTGGCGCCGCGATCCTCCAGCGCCCGGGCGGTGTCGGTGAGGAACGGCTGGGCGAGGAGGTAGCGGGTGTTCGGGCCCACCGGCGCCCGGTCGGCGGCGCGGCGCCCGGGCAGGAAGCGCACATCGGCGATGCCGAGATCGGCGAACAGCCGCGCGAACTGGTCCTCGACCACGTCGGCGAGCGCACCGACGACGAGGAGGGAAACATCGGTACCCGGGGCCAAGTCCGGCACCAGGGCGGCGAGGCAGGCATCCTCGCCTTGCGTGAAGGTGGTCTCGATGCCGCTGCCGGAATAGCTCAGCACCCGCACCTCCGGCGCGAAGGTGCCCGAGAGCCGGGCCGCGGCGCGGCCGAGATCGAGCTTGATCACCTCGGACGGGCAGGAGCCGACCAGGAACAGAAGGCGGATGTCCGGCCGGCGCTCCAGCAGGCGGCGCACCACCCGGTCCAGCTCCTCGTGCGCGTCGGCGAGGCCGGCGAGGTCGCGCTCCTCGATGATCGCGGTGGCGAAGCGCGGCTCGGCGAAGATCATCACGCCGGCGGCCGACTGGATCAGGTGGGCGCAGGTGCGCGAGCCGACGACCAGGAAGAACGCGTCCTGGATCTTGCGGTGCAGCCAGACGATGCCGGTGAGCCCGCAGAACACCGCCCGCTGGCCGCGCTCGTGACGGATCGCGGGCCCGCGGGGGACCGGGGACGGGAGGGGCGAGGCGAGCGCCGTCATCGCGCCGCCCCCATCGCGTAAGCGGGCGCCTGCAGCCGGGCGGCGCGCAGCTTCAGCAGGAACTGGCCGGCATTGACGAGGTAGGTGGCGTAGGCGCCGAGCGCCAGCAGCATCAGCCCGGTCGTGCCGAGCGCATCGGTGGCGAGCGCCACCAGATAGGCGGTGTGGAGCGCCAGCACCAGCATGCTGACCGCGTCCTCCCAGAAGAAGGCCGGGGCGAACAGGTAGCGTCCGAACACCGCCTTCTCCCACAGGGAGCCGGTGACCATGATGGCGTAGAGGGCCGCCGTCTTCGCCACCACCGAGGCGTTGGCGAGCCCAGCCCCCTCCCCGGTCGCCAGCGTGCGCGACACCAGGACGAGGCTCACCAGGAACACCGCGAACTGGAGCGGCGCCAGCACGCCTTGGACCAGGGTCCAGGGCGAGGCGTCGCGGCGGCGGCGCTCGGCCTCGCTGTAGAGAAACGGCCGGTCCATGGACGTCGCCATCGCGCCTGCCCTCGTCTCGCCCCGCGCTTCGCGGCAGATGCCGATGGGGGAAGCTAGGACCGCCGGCCTCCGAGTGTCAATCTGGATTGACACTTAAAAGCGATGACAGTTCGGCGAAGGCTCCACGAATGAGCCTTGCGGCGGCGCGCCGGACCTGTATCCTGGAATGAATCCGGATGACGTCGCCTTCGCGACGACGCTCCCAACGTAGAAAACCCGACACAACGTCGAAACATACCTGGTTTTCCAGTGCATCGGGGAGGTGCCGGTGGGAGATCAAGCACAGGCCGGCACCTTGCCGACCGACAGGCCCACCGCCCGCGAGCGGAGTTTCCGCGAGCGGTGCACTCTCGGCGGGAGCTCTGGTGGAGTATATCACCAGGCGCGCTGGCGGGACGACCTCGCGCAGGTCGTGGAAGCGGAGATCATCCCGCGGCTGATGCTCGCCCATCGTGGCGAGAGTCGCGGCGAAACTCGGCCGCCCCGTCCGTCCGGGCGCCTCGCCGATACCGACGACATCGGCCGCCTGGCCGCCCTGGTGCTGGCGCAACGGGACCGCGACGCGCTGCCGGAGATCCGCGCGCTCCTCGACGGCGGCATGACGCTCGCGGAGGTGCTGGTCGGCCTGATGGCGCCGACCGCCCGGCATATCGGCCGATTGTGGGAGGAGGATGCCTGCGACTTCGTCCAGGTGACGACCGCGATGGCGCGGCTGCGCCGCCTCGTCCACGACCTCGAGACCCTGTGCCTCGACCCGCGTCCGGTCGATCCGGCGAGCCGGCGGGTCCTGCTCGTGCCGGCCCCGGCCGAGACGCACACCTTCGGCCTGACGCTCGCGGCGCATTTCCTGGCCGAGGCCGGATGGGAGGTAACGACGAGCGTCGACAACCACCTCGCCGACGCCTTGGAGCGCCTGCGCGCCGAGTGGTTCGACGTGATCGGCCTGTCGCTCTCCTGCGACGTCTGCCTCGACCGGTTGGTCGCGTCGGTGCCGGTGCTGCGGCGCGCCTCGCGCAACCGCGACCTGCGGGTGATCGTCGGCGGGCCCGCCTTCCACGGGCGGCCCGACCGGGTCCGGCTCGTCGGCGCCGACGCGGCTGTCGACGACGCACGCGATGCGCCCGGAATCGTACAAAGCTTGCTTGATCTGCGGATTAGAGCCTGCTGAAAGACCTGTTCGATGCGGTCGGCGTGTGTTGGTGACCCGTGAACAGACCCGTGAGCCCTGCTGCGAAGGAAACTTTCGCGGTGCTGCGAGACGCCGTCTCCCGCCTGGATCCCCGGACGACGGGCAGCCTCGTCGCTGCTGCCAGCGACGTGTCCCTCGTCGTGGACGGCGACGGGGTGATCCGCGACGCCGCCTTCGGGGCCGACGGGCTCTCCGAGGAGGCCGGCGAGACCTGGCTCGGGCGGCGCTGGGTCGACACCGTGACGGTCGAGAGCCGCCCCAAGGTCCTGAGCCTCCTGGAGGATGCCGGGCCCGGCGCGGTGACGCGCTGGCGCCAGGTCAACCACCCCTCGGCGCAGGGCGGTGCCGACGTGCCGATCCGCTACGCGGCCCTGCGCATCCCCGACGACGACCGCATCATCGTCATCGGCCGCGACCTGCGGGCGCTCTCGGCGCTGCAGCAGCGGCTGGCCGAATCGCAGCAGGCGCTGGAGCGCGACTATGCCCGCCTGCGCGGCGCCGAGACGCGCTACCGGGTGCTGTTCCAGCTCGCCGGCGAGCCGATCCTGATCGTCGATGCCGGCACCCGCCGCATCACCGAGATCAACCCCGCCGCCGCCCGGCTCCTCGGGCGGGCGGTCAAGCGGATCGTCGGGCGCGACCTGATCGACCTGTTCGAGCCCGACGGCGCCCGCGCGGTCCAGTCGCTCCTCGTGGGCCTGCGCCTCACCGGCCAGGCCGAGGACCTCACCGCCCGCCTGGCGCAACGGCGCGGCGAGGCGCGGGTCTCCGCCTCGCTGTTCCGCGAGGAGGCGGGGACGAGCATCCTGGTGCGCCTCAACGTGCAGGCGCCGGCGGCCAGCCCGATCGCGGCGCGCTCCGGGGCGCTGGAGGTGATCGAGGCGATGCCCGAAGGCTTCGTCGTCACCGACCGCGACCGGCGCATCATCGGGGTCAACGCCGCCTTCCTCGACCTCGCGCAGCTCGCCACCGAGCACCAGGCCAAGGGCGAACCGCTCGAACGCTGGCTCGGCCGCGAGGGCAACGAGATCGGCGCCCTGTTCACGACCCTGGCCGAGCACGGCGCGGTGCGCCACTTCACCACCGTCATGCGCGGCGAGTTCGGCGCGGTCGACGAGGTCGAGGTCGCGGCGGTCTCGGTGCCGGGCGGCGAGCGGCCGTGCTTCGGCTTCACCCTGCGCACCCTGCCCCGCCGCGTCGCCGCTGCGGCGCCGGGCGGGCGCGAGCTGCCGCGCTCGGTCGAGCACATGACCGAGCTCGTCGGTCGCGTCTCGATGAAGGTGTTGGTGCGCGAGACCACCGACCTGATCGAGCGCCTGTGCATCGAGGCGGCGTTGCGCATCACCCACGACAACCGCGCCTCGGCGGCCGAGATGCTGGGGCTCAGCCGGCAAGGCTTCTACGCCAAGATGCGCCGCTACGGCCTGGGCGACCTCGATGGCGCCGAGGAGACCGAGGAGCGCGAGGAGTAGGCACGCACGGATGCGTGACCAACCGCGCGCGGGTGTAAAGTTTTCTTGACACTCTTCCGAGGGCGTCCCACCCTCGCGGCATGACGACCGAGCCTCTGATCAAACCCCTGATCACGCCGCCGGCGGTTCCCGCCCCAGTGGTTCCTGCGCCACTTGCGCTGCTGGAACTGCTGAAGCCGATCACCTGGTTCGCCCCGATGTGGGCCTTCGCCTGCGGGGTGGTCTCCTCGGGCGTCGCGGTCCAGGGCCGCTGGCCGGTGGCGATCGCCGGCATCCTGCTCGCCGGCCCGCTCGTCTGCGCCACCAGCCAGGCGGTGAACGACTGGTTCGACCGGCATGTCGACGCGATCAACGAGCCGGGGCGGCCGATCCCGTCGGGCCGCATCCCGGGGCGTTGGGGCCTCGCCATCGCCCTGGCCTGGACCGGGCTGTCGCTGGCCGTGGCCTCCACGCTCGGGCCGTGGGTGCTCGGGGCGGCGCTCTTCGGGCTCGCCCTCGCCTGGCTCTACAGCGCGCCGCCGGTGCGGTTGAAGCGCGACGGCTGGTGGGGCAACGCCGCCTGCGGCCTCGCCTACGAGGGACTGCCCTGGTTCACCGGCGCCGCCGTGATGGGGTCGGCCCTGCCGGACGGGCGGATCGTCGCGCTGGCGCTCCTCTACAGCCTCGGCGCCCACGGCATCATGACCCTCAACGACTTCAAAGCGATGGAGGGCGACCGGCGCACCGGCATCCGCTCGCTGCCGGTGCAACTCGGGGCGGAGGCCGCCGCGCGCCTCGCCTGCTGGGTGATGGCGGTGCCGCAGGCGGTGGTGGTGGCCCTGCTGATCGCCTGGGGGGCGCCGTGGCACGCCGCCCTCGTCGCCGTGCTCCTCGCCGGCCAGGGCGGGCTGATGCGCCGCTTCCTCGCCGATCCGCGCGGGCGGGCGGCCTGGTACAACGGCACCGGCACGCTGCTCTACGTGCTCGGCATGCTCACCGCGGCCCTGGCCCTGCGCGGAGGCCTCGCATGAGCACCCGTTCTCCGATGAGCGGCTGTTCCGGCTTCAGCTGGGTCACGATCCTACGCCTCGGCCTCGTCCAGACCGCGCTCGGCGCCATCGTGGTGCTGATCACCTCGACCCTCAACCGGGTGATGGTGGTGGAGCTGGCGCTGCCCGCCGCCCTGCCGGGCGGGCTGGTGGCCCTGCACTACGCCGTCCAGGCCCTGCGGCCACGCTGGGGCTACGGCTCGGATCTCGGGCGCCGCCGCACGCCTTGGATCGTCGGCGGCATGGCGCTGCTGGCCCTCGGCGGCGTCGGCGCCGCCCTTGGCACCGGGCTCGTCGCCGTGCAGCCGGAAGCGGGATTCGCGCTGCTCGTCGCCTCGTTCCTCGCGGTCGGCATCGGCGTCGGGGCCGCCGGGACCTCGCTGCTGGTCCTGCTCTCCACCGGCGTCGCCCCCCACCGACGAGGCGCCGCCGCGACGATCGTCTGGATCATGATGATCGCCGGCTTCGTCGTCACCGCGCCGGCCGCCGGGCACCTGCTCGACCCGTTCTCCTCGTCTCGCCTCGTCGCGGTCTCGGGCGGGGTGTCGCTGATCGCCTTCCTGGTCGCGGTGATCGCCCTGCGGGGCGTCGAGCCGGCGCGCTCCGCTGCCCCCGTCGGCCCCGGTCCGGCCCAGCCCTTCGCCCGGGTGCTGGCCGAGGTCTGGGCCGAGCCGGAGGCGCGCCGCTTCACCGTCTTCGTCTTCCTGGCGATGCTCGCCTACAGCGCGCAGGAGCTGATCCTCGAACCCTTCGCCGGCCTCGTCTTCGCGATGTCGCCGGGCGCGACCACCAAGCTCTCCGGCCTGCAGAACGGCGGCGTGCTCACCGGCATGGTGCTGGTCGCCCTCGTCACCGCCAACGGGCGCGGGCCGCTCGCCGCCTTGCGCCTCTGGACCGTGACCGGCTGCCTCGGCTCGGCCGCCGCGCTCGCCGGCATCGCGGCCTGCGGCTTTGCCGGGCCCGCCGCACCGCTGCGGGCCTGCGTCGCCGGGCTCGGCTTCTTCAACGGCATCTTCGCGGTCGCGGCGATCGGCCAGATGATGGCCCTCGCCGGCACCGGCGGCGCGCCCGATGGCGAGAGCCGCCACGGCACCCGCATGGGGGTGTGGGGCGCGGCGCAAGGGCTCGCCTTCGGGCTCGGCGGGTTCCTCGGCGCGGCGGGCGTCGACCTCGCGCGGCTCGCCTTCGGCACCGTGGTGCCGGCCTATGCGGCGGTCTTCGTCACCGAGGCGCTGGTGTTCCTCGCCGCGGCTGGGCTGGCCTGTCGCATCGGGGGACATGGCGCGGGCGCGCGACCGCTCGGCCCCCTGTCGGTGCAGCACGCGATCTGACGACCAACGATCCGGCCGGACCCGGCCCGGACGGGAGGCACGGCCATGGACGAGACGATCCCGGGCGAGATGATCCTCGATGCGGTGGTGGTGGGCGGGGGGCCGGCCGGGGCGACGGCGGCGACCGATCTGGCGCGGCTCGGGCGCCGGGTCGTGCTCCTCGACCGGGCCGGTCGCATCAAGCCCTGCGGCGGCGCGATCCCGCCCCGCCTGATCCGCGACTTCGCGATCCCCGACGAACTGCTGGTGGCGAAGATCCGCTCCGCCCGCATGGTCTCGCCCCGCGACCGGGCGGTCGACATGCCGGTCGGCGAGGGCTTCGTCGGCATGGTCGATCGCGGGCCCTTCGACGAGTGGCTGCGCGCGCAGGCCGCTCTCGCCGGCGCTGCGCGCGTGACCGGTACCTACCTGCGCCTCGCCCGCGCCGGCGACGGTCCGGTCACGGTGCATTACCGCACCGCCGACGGCGCCGAGGAGACCTTGCGCACCCGCCTCGTCATCGGGGCCGACGGCGCCAATTCGGCGGTCGGGCGCCAGGAGATCCCGGCGCATGCCCGGATGCGACAGGTCTTCGCCTACCACGAGATCGTGCGGACCCCGCCGGCCGGTGCCGTCGCGGCGACGCGCTGCGACGTCTACTACCAGGGCGTCCTGTCGCCGGATTTCTACGCCTGGATCTTCCCGCACGGCGACACGCTCAGCATCGGTACCGGCAGCGCCCGGAAAGGCTTCTCGCTGCGCGGCGCGGTCGGCCGGCTTCGCGCCGCGACCGGCCTCGACCGCGGCGAGACGCTGCGCCGCGAGGGCGCGCCCTTGCCGCTCAAGCCCCTTTCGCGCTTCGACAACGGCCGCGACGTGCTGCTCACCGGCGACGCCGCCGGCCTCGTCGCCCCGGCTTCGGGCGAGGGCATCTACTACGCGATGTTCGGCGGGCGCCTCGCCGCGGAGGCGGCGCACGCCTTCCTCGCCACCGGCGATTCCCGCGCTTTGAGCCAGGCGCGCCGCCGTTTCCTCAAGGCGCATGGCCGGGTGTTCTGGATCCTGCGGCTGATGCAGGGCGTCTGGTACCGCAATGACGGCTTGCGCGAACGCTTCGTCAGCATCTGCCGCGACCCCGACGTGCAGTCGCTCACCTGGGACGCCTACATGAACAAGGAACTGGTGCGGGCCAAACCCGCGGCGCACGCGCGGATCTTCTTCAAGGATCTCGCCCACCTGTTCCGCTGGGTCTCGCCGTGATCGACGCGCTCGGGGGCCGCTGGGGCCCGATCCTGGTGGCGGCCGCCTCGGCCATCGTGGTGGCAGGGGCGGGCGCGTGGCTCACCGCGCTCGGGCCCTGGTATCGCAGCCTCCAGGTCCCGTCCTGGAAGCCGCCCGACTGGGCGTTCGGTCCGGTCTGGACCACGATCTTCACGCTTGCCGCCATCGCCGGGGTGCTGTCCTGGAACGCCGCGCCGGAGGGCCCGCCCCGGACCTGGCTCATCGCCGCCTTCGCGCTGAACGGGGCGCTCAACATCGCCTGGAGCGGAGTGTTCTTCCGCCTGGAGCGGCCGGATTGGGCGCTCATCGAGGTGGTGGCGCTCTGGCTCTCGGTGGTGCTGCTGATCGTCGTGGTCGGGCGCCTGTCCGGCCTTGGGGCGGTGCTGCTGGTGCCCTACCTGGTCTGGGTCGGGATCGCAGCCTGTCTCAACTGGTCGATCGTGCGCCTCAACGGACCGTTCTGAACAGTCGTCGGCGACCGGGACGTACCGGACGCCCCCGACATCGCGCGGAGACTTCGCACCGCGGACGATCGGATCGCCCGATGCCGGACTGCCGCTGATGCGACATCGTGAACCGCGGCGCGTTTCCGGCGAACGGGCACCGTATTTTCGGGTTTTCAGCCATGGAACCCTGCGTCTCCTAGGTTACTTCCCCAATCGACTGCGCGTCTTCGGCGCGGGCAGGAGTATTCACACGTGCCGGATCTCCTCACGGGCGGCCACATCGTCGATGCCGCGCTGCTGATCGTCGCCGCGGAAGCCGGCCTGCTCCTCCTGTGGCGCCGCCGCGCCGGGCCGGGCCGGGGCGCCCTTCTCGTCAACCTCGCCTCGGGCGCCTGCCTGATGGCGGGCCTGCGCGCCGTGCTCGCGGGCGCGCCGGGATACTGGCTCGCCGCCGCGCTCGCCGGCGCCGGCGCCGCTCACGTCGCCGATCTCTGGCTGCGGCTGCGATCCGCGGCTCCCTGACCCCTCGCCCCTCACCCTCGGAGGAAGCCCCATGCGCCGCAGGTCCGTCATCCGTCGCACGCTCAAGACCCTGCTCGGCTCCAGCGCGCTCGCCCTCGCGGCCGGCACGGCGATGGCGCAGCCGGCCGCCTCGGACCTCGTCGAGAAGGGGCGCTACCTCGCCACCGCAGGCGATTGCGTCGCCTGCCACACCGCGCCGGGCGGCAAGCCGTTCGCGGGCGGGCTCTACATCAACTTCCCGGGCGGCATCGGCAAGCTCGCGACGCCGAACATCACCCCCGACAAGGAGACCGGCATCGGCAACTGGAGCGACGACGACTTCAAGCGCGCGATGCACCAGGGCATCAGCAAGAACGGCAGCTATCTCTACCCGGCCTTCCCGTTCCCCTGGTACACCCGCCTCACCGACGACGATGTGGCGGCGATCAAGGCCTACCTGTTCTCCCTCGAGCCGGTGAACGCGCCGCGCAAGCCCACGGACATCGCCTTCCCGTTCAGCATCCGCGAGGGGCTGCTCGCCTGGCGCCTCGCCTTCTTCACCGAGGGCCGCTTCAAGCCGGACCCGCAGGCGAGCGAGCAGGTCAATCGCGGCGCCTACCTGGTCGGCGGCCCGGGCCATTGCGGCGCCTGCCACAACGGCAGCAAGCTCGTCGGCGCCTCGCAATGGAGCGGCTACCTCGAGGGCGGCACGATCGACGGCTGGTACGCGCCGAACCTGTCGGGCGACGACAAGGAGGGCCTCGGCCTCTGGAACGAGGACCAGCTCTTCACCTACCTCAAGACCGGGGCGGCGCCCGGCCGGGCCGGCGTGGTCGCCGGGCCGATGCGCCAGGTGATCGAGGAGAGCCTGAGCAAGATGAGCGACGGCGACGTGCGCGCCATCGCCGCCTATCTCAAGACCCTGGCGCCGAAGCCGACCTACACGCCCGACGTGAAGTCCGACTTCAAGCAGGCCTCCGCGGCGCCGGGCGCCGACACCTACCTCAACCGCTGCGTCGCCTGTCACCGGCCGGACGGCCAGGGCATGCCGGGGGCGATCCCCGCGCTCGCCGGCAACGGCGCGGTGCTGGCCAAGGGCCCGGAGACGGTGATCCGGGTGATCCTCGGCGGCCTCGACGCCAAGGGCGAGTACGCGACCATGCCGGCGGTCGGCGTCGGCATGACCGACGCGGAGGTGGCGGCGGTGACGAACTACGTCCGCCAGACCTTCGGCAACGAGGCGCCGCCGACCGCCGAGCCCGGCCAGGTGGCGTCCTTGCGCAAGGAGACCCAGACGATGCTCGCCGGCAATGCGCCGTGCGAGACCGTCTCGAACCCGATGCTGGCCGAGGCGCTGAAGACGGCGGATGCGGCCGGCCAGCTCAAGGACCTCAAGGCCGAGCAGATGCTGCCCCGCATCTCGACCCTTCTGCCGGCCGTGCGCCAAGCCGCTCCACAGGTGAGCTCGGCCGACCTGGTCAACGGGTTGACGGCCACCTTCTGCCAAGTGGCGGACCACAAGGCGACCGGGCTCGACTGGCCGACGACGATCGGCAGCTTCGCGGGCGTGGTCTTCGGGCAGTTGAAGAGCCCGAGCCGGGCTGAGAAGTAAGTTTGTTCCTGGAGGGCCTTCGCGGCTCAACCCTCCCCCCTTTGCGGGGGAGGGTGGACCCTGCGTCAGCAGGGGCCGGGAGAGGGGCAGCGCGACGCTGTTCCAGCAGGCGCCCTTCATGAAGCGCGCGACCTCTCCGGAAGCGGCGTCCCCTCTCCCGGCCCGCTCCGCAGGCCACCCTCCCCCGCAGAGGGGGGGAGGGTTCTCACACGCGCGGCACGCCCTGACTTTCCGATATACTATGGCAAGCTCCCCGCCTCACTTCGGATCCACCCCGTGCTGCGGCCGCGGCGGACCGCCGTGGTGATCCGTGAAGCTCGAGCGCTCGCCGGTCTCCTTGGCGCGCTGGACGCGCATCCGCTGCCAGATCAGGAACAGAATCACCAGAGCGAAGGTCGTGAAGGCGAGCATGTAGATCAAGCCGGAATCGCCCATTGGTCGTTACCTCCTCGTAGAATGCCCTCATGGAGCCAAGGCTCACGGGGCGCGGTTGACGGGCGCATGGGCAGCAGGGCGCCATCGCACGTGTCAATCCAACTCCTCGAACCTGCCGATATGCCGATGCGGCAAATCGCCGTGAGATAATGCCACGATCATCGCCATGGCGGCGGGCCTTGGACACAGCCCGATTGCGAGCAATCGATTGCGCATCATCGTTCCAGAAGTACGAGACGCTCCGGTTCCTCTCGGAACCGGAGCGTCTTATGGCGGCGGCCGTGGGGACGCGCGCTGCATGGGCGTCGACGCTACTTGGTCTCCGGCATCGGCACCCCGGCGAGCTCCGGGTAGTCCTTGAGCATCTGTGCCCCGTTGAGGGGCTTCGCCAGGCCCTGGTGGCAGGTGGTGCAGTTGGCCTTCGGGGGATCGCCCTCGGGTCCGAGCCGGGCCTCGGGCAGGGCCGGGGTCAGTGGTTCGATGAAGTTGCCGTTGATGTCGCGCACCATCCGGATGCCGTGCCAGGCGGTGACGCGCTTCGGGGTGCTCTCCTCCCAGGAGAAGAAGGCGCGGCTGTTGTGGCAGAAGGTGCAGTTGACCCCGAGGCCCTCCGCCATGTGGATCATCAGGGCGTAGGTCTTCTCGGTGGTCTGGATCGGCTTCGACGGGCTTGTCGGCAGGGCCGTCCGGGCCGCGACCCGGATGGCGTTCTGGTCGACGTCCTTGTCGTCCAGCAGCCCCTGGAACGGGTCGTAGTTGAGCGAGGTCAGGCCGGCCTCGGGTGCCGGGTGGTTCTGGCCGCCGTCGCGGGCGGCAAAGCCCCGGGCGTGCGGGGGCCCGGGATTGTCGTACCAGACCGCCTTCGGAACCGGGTTTCCGCGGTGGCAGGTGTAGCAGGTCACGCCGGTCTGCCCGACATGGTTCTTCCAGTCCGCGTTGATGTGGCGGACCATCCGGAGCATCGAGCGCGCCACGGTCTTGGCGTAGACGCTGTCGTCGGCCATGTTCTCGACGTTGTGGCAATAGGCGCAGCCCTGCTCGGGGGCGACCCACTCGGTGATCGAGGCCATGACCCGGTTGAACTGGTCGGTCGAGAGGTCGGTCAGGACCTTGACGTTCTGGTAGGCCTGGGTGGCGAGTTCGCCGCCGGGCGGGACCGGGTCCTGCGGCGCCGGCGCGGCGTTCTCGCCGAGCTTGACGGCCAGCGTGCGGGGATTCTGCACCTGCACCATGCCGGTGCCGCGAAAGCCCGTCTGCTCGGAGCGGACCGGGGGCCGCTCCCAGCCCGCGGTGCCGAACATCGCGCCGGTGAGCAGAACCGCCACCACGACGCCGAGGATCTGGAGCGCGAGCTTCATGGCGTGCCTCCCGGGCTGGCGAGCGGATCCACCACCGGGCCGTAGATCTGCGGGTAGTGCGGCGCGACCCCGTGCTTGACCGCCCAGAGGTACCAGTTGTCGACGACCGTGCCGGTGAGCAGGATGCCGATGCCGCCGGTGAGCGTGGTCAGGAACGCGAACCACCACAGCCAGCGATGGACCGATTCCATCGTGGCGTTGAACCCCATGGTCCAGCGCCAGAACAGGGCGGCGCGCTCGGTGGCCGTCCCGCGATCGACGATCTGCTCGATCTCGCGCTCGCCGCCGTAGCGGCTCACCGCCAGGATGGTCGCGCCGTGCATGGCGAACAGCATCGTCGACCCGTACAGGAAGACGATCGAGAGCATGTGGAACGGGTTGTAGAACAGGTTGCCGTAGCGCAGCGAGAACGCCGCGGTCCAATCGAGGTGCGGGAAGATGCCGAACGGCACCGCCTCGCTCCAGCTCCCCATCAGGATCGGCCGGATGAAGCCGAGCACCAGGTAGAGCCAGATCGCCGAGGCGAAGGCCCAGGGCACGTGATAGCCCATGCCGAGGGCCCGGGCGCGCCGGAACAGCCGCACCCACCAGAGCAGGATCGAGGCGGTGAGGAAGAAGCCGGCGAGCAGCCACCACCCGCCCTCGGCGAGCGGCGGCAGGATCTTGAGCCCGTATTCGGGTCGGGGCGGTTCGAGGGCGAGCCAGGGCAGCTGGCGGATGAACTGGATCGGGTCCCAGTTCACCGAAGCCCACATGTTGAGGCCGATGATCTCGATGGCGATGAAGCCGCTCGCCAGCGACAGCGTGCCGAGGGTGCCGAGATAGATCGGGCCGATCTGGGCGTTGCCGACGAGGCCGGCGAGGTAGTTGAAGCCGCCCTTGCCGACGCGGTTCTCGATCTCCGGGATCTCGACGCCGGCCTCGGGGTGGAGCGGATGGACCTGAACCTGGGTGTAGATGTTCTGGTAATACCCCATGGCGGCGGATGCCTTCTGAAGGGTGGTCGCTCGAACGCAGCAGGAAACCGGAGCAGGAACTCAGCGCCAGATCGGCAGGCTCAGCCACCAGCCCCACCATTCGGGCCAGCCGCGGGTCCAGAACGGGCCGCTGATGACGATGCAGACGGCGCTCCAGAACCCGGCCGAGAGGGCGAGGAACAGGCCCAGCCGGTGGATGCCGATCGTCCCGATCGAGTAGCCGATCGTGTCGCGGAAGAAGGTGTCCTCGTGCTCGGGCGTCTTGACCACCTCGCCCTTCGGCGGGTTGGTCGAGGACAGGATCAGCGAGCCGTGCAGCGACAGCGCGAAGGTCGTCGTGAAGAAGAACGTCACGGCGAGCATGTGCGCCGGGTTGTAATGGAAGTGGAGATACTGGTAGCCGACGTTCGACACCCAATCGAGGTGGCTCAGGATCCCGTACGGAAAGCCGTGACCCCAGGCGCCCATCAGGAACGGGCGGACCACCACCAGGGTCACGTAGGCGAAGATCGCCACACCGAAGGCGACCGGCACGTGGTAGCCGATGCCGAGCTTGCGGCAGATCTCGACCTCGCGCAGGGCCCAGCAGGAGAAGGACCCGACGGCGCAGAAGGTGATGATCTGCCACAGCCCACCCTCGCGGAGGGGGGCGAGCGCCAGCCCGTATTTCAGGTCGGGCGGCGCGATGTTGATCTGCCAGATGTTCCAGGTCGGCCCGAGCGCGGCGCCCCAGACGATCAGGCCGGTGCCGAGCAGGGTGAAGAACAGCCCGAGCACCCCGAAGAAGCCGACGTAGAACGGTCCGACCCAGAAATCGAACAGGTCGCCGCCGAGCAGCGTGCCGCCGCGGACCCGGTATTTGCGCTCGAAATTCAGCATGGCCATGGGCGCGGCCCTCCCCGTCCGCGGTGAAAGCGTGGTGGCCGCGGGCGGGGCGTCAGGTCCGTCCGCGGTGCGAGGGCGCCCGGGGCAAGGGTGCCCGGAGATGGGCGTCCGGTCCGCCGGCCGTCAGGTCGGCAGGACGAGGCTCTGGGGGATTTCCGCCTTCTTCGCCGCCGGGCCCTCCAGCCAGTTGAACCGGTTGGTGCTGAGCAGGATGAAGTGGATCAGGAGCGCCAGCACGAACAGGAAGGTGAACAGGGCCACCAGCGTGCGGCGCGGGTCGAACAGCAGCCAGACCTTGTGCATGTTGGTCATTCCATCCTCACGAGATGAAGGGCAGGAGACTGGTGGCGGCGACCTTCACGCCGCTCTCCAGGGCGGAATAGCCGTTGGGCCCGGGCAGCCAGGGCCGCCACAGCCAGACGAGGAAATGCGCGACGACCGCGATCGCCGTGAAGATGATGAAGCTGGTGACGAAGATGCCGTGGAACTCCTTCGCCTCCTCTTCGGTGAGTCCTGACAGTACGCTGGGTTTGTCCATGCCGTTGGCCATTGCCGAACCTCCGGATGCGGATCCGCGCGGGGGCTCCCGCGCGGGTTTGCCCGGCCGCGACGGACGGGCGGTCTCTCCGCCGCCGGTGCGGCGGCGGAAACTCGGCCCCGGGAGGGGAAGGGACGGGCCCTACCCCATGAAGGCGAAGGGAATCGCCGAGAGCGCCATCGCCCGCGCCTCGCCGAAGACCGAGCGGCGGGGCATCGGCGCAGCCGCGCCGGGGCGCAGGCGCTGCAGCACGGCAGCGACGAGGAAGACCGGGTAGGTCGCCGCCAGGATGGCCCGGAATTGGACCGCCTCCGAACGGGACCGCGACACCGTGACGAACGGACGGGATAGGGTCTCGGCTCTCATGACGTCTGGTCTCCTCCCTGCTCGCGCTCCTCCGCGAGGCGTCTCGACGGGACCGGCGCTGAGCGGATGCCGCGCCGGCTGGCACGGCCCGGTCAGGCCGCAGCGAGCGCGGCGCGGGCGCGCTCGACGTAGAGGTCGGTCACCCGCTCGGCTCCGGCCCGGGCCGCCTCGCGCTCGGCGGCGTCGCGCAGGCGCTTGGCGAAGGAGATCCGCACCAGGACCGGGCTTTCCTCCACCGAGGCGTCGAGGCGCCGGCGGGCCTCGTCGTCCCACGGGAGTGCGCGATGGGCGCGGGCCGGCGTCGCCTCGACGGCGTCCATGTCGCGGGACAGCGGCAGGATGTGGAAGAGCGCGTCGAACAGCGCGTTGCAGACCTCCTGGACCAGGTAGGTCGCGCCCGAATAGCCCATGAACGGCGTGCCGGTGTGCCGCCGCACCACGGCGCCGGGAAACGAGGCCGGGATGTACACCGCCCTCCCCCCGGTCTCGGCGAGATACAGGCGCTCGTTGTAGGAACCGAACAGGACGAGCGGCGGCGTCTCGCGAATGGCGGTGCGCACCGCCGCGTTGTCGGGCTTGGCGCCGGCCTTGCGCGAGAATGCGAACCGGCAGGGCAGGCCCATCTCGTCCTGGAGGAAGTTCCGGAGGCCGCGGGCATAGGTGTCGGTCGCCACCACCCCGAAGCTCGCCGAGGCGAAGAAGTCCTGCGTCACCGAGCGCCACAGGTCCCACAGGGGCTTCAGCGTCGTGTGCTTCTCCCGCTCGATGAAGGGCTCGGGATCGAGGCCAAGGATTTCTCCCAGGACCCGTAGGAACTTGGTGGTGCTGTGCACGCCGATCGGCGCCTGGAGGTAGGGCCGGTCGAGCGCTTCGCAGAGCAGCCGCCCGAACTCGCGGTAGAGGCAGATATTGGCGTCGGCCTCGACGAGGCGCGGGATGTCGGCGAGGTGGGTGCCGAGGGGAAAGACCAGGTTCACCTCGGCGCCGATGCCCTCGACGAGGCGTCGGATCTCGGCGAGGTCGGAGGGCATGTTGAAGGTGCCGTAGGCCGGGCCGATCAGGTTGACCCGCGGCTTGACCCCCGGCGCCCGCTCCGGCCGGGGCGGGATCACGCCTTTCCTGGCCGCTTTCTTGGCGCCGTATTCGTGCCAGAGCCAGGACAGGGCGCGGTCGGCGGCCTGCCACTGGTCCTCGTCGATGGTGCGGGGCAGGAAGCGCTGGAGATTGGTGCCTTCCGGCGTGACGCCGCCGCCGATCATCTCGGCGATCGACCCGGTGACGACGACGCTCGGCTGCGCCGGGTCGAGGGTGGCGTGGGCGCGGCGCATCGCGCCCTCGGTGCCGTGGCGGCCCAGTTCCTCCTCGGCCAGGCCCGTGACGACGATCGGCAATTCATGCGGCGGCAGCGCGTCGGTGTAGTGCAGCACCGAGGTCACCGGCAGGTTCTCGCAGCCGACGGGACCGTCGATGACCACCTGCAGGCCCTTCACCGCGGTGAAGACGTAGACGGCACCCCAGTAGCCGCCGGCGCGGTCGTGATCGAGGACGAGCATCAGGCCATCTCCCCGATCGGCTTTTCCGGCGCGGGCCGCGTCACGGCGGCGCGCTTCCTCGGCACGTCCTCCCAGATGCCGGCGGCGTGGCCCTCGCCGACGCCGGCGAAGAACGACCGCATGGCGGCGAACCGCTCTCCTTGCGCCATGGCGCCGTTGACGACCTGCGCCAGGGAGCCGGCACCGGCGACGCCCATCAGCGGACGGGCCGAGATCAGGTTGGTGAAGTAGAGGGCCGGAATCGCCCTCTCCTTGGCCTTCTGCACCACCGGGGTGGTGCCGATGGCGAGATCAGGCCCGAATTCCTCGACCGCCGCGAGGTCCTGCTCGAGGGAGGCCCGGAACTGCACCCGGCAGCCCCGCGCCGCGAGCCAGTCGCGGTCGATCTCGGACATCGCCGTGCGCGGGCAGGCGGTGCCGACGTAAGGCACCTCGGCGCCGCTCTCGACGAGGAGGCGGGCCACCAGCAGCTCCGAGCCTTCGTAGCCGGTCAGCGTGATCCGGCCGCGGATCGGGTTGGCCGCGAGCGCAGCCCGGATCGCCGGCAGGAACCGGTTCTTGGCCGCCGCGACGGCGGCGGGCGCGACGCCGCAAGCATCGCCGATCGCGTCGAGCCAGGCCGCCGTGCCGTCATGGCCGACCGGGGCGGAGGCGACCGCCGGGCGGCCCGCCGCCGCGAACTCGCGTAAGCACGCGGTGTAGAACGGGTGGATCGCCGCCACGGCCGTGCAGTCGAGCGCGGCGTAGAGCTCGCGCCATTCCCGCGTCGGCACGACCGGCCCGGTCGCGAGCCCGAGCGGTTCGAGCAGCGCGCCGATCTGCATCGGATCGGCCGGGAACATCTCGCCCAGCAGCGCGACCGTCGGGCGCGCGCCGCGGCCTTGGCGCGGCGCCGCGACCGGGCCCTGCTCCACCTCGGCGCGGGCGACCTTCAGCATCGCGCCGGCGAGCACGTCCTTGGCCTCGGCATGGGTCGGCACGCCGAAGCCCGGCACGTCGATGCCGATGATGCGCACCCCGTCGATCTCCCGCGGCAGCAGCCGCAGCGGCACGCCGGAGGCGGTGGGGACGCAGAGGTTGATGACGACCACAGCATCGTGCAGCGCCGGGTCGGCGGTCGCGTGGACCGCGTCGCGGATGTCCTCGAACAGCTTGCCGGTGACCAGGGTCTCGGAGTTGAACGGCACGTAGCCGACGGTCCGGCGCGCGCCGTAGAAATGCGACGTGAAGGTGAGGCCGTAGACGCAGCAGGCCGAGCCCGACAGGATCGTGGCGGTGCGGCGCATCCTGAGGCCCACCCGGAGCGAGCCGAAGGCCGGGCACATGCTCTGCGGCTGGTCGTGCGGGCCGGTGGGGTAGTCGCGCTTCAGCGCGTCCAGGGTCTCGCCCATCCCGGCGGCCTGCGCCGCGCGGGCCATCGTCTCCTTGCCGGAATGGCAGCCGAGCCCGTCCTGGCGCGTCGCCTCCAGGTTGACCGGCGCGTCGACGGGTGTCCGGGCTCGCAGGGCTGCGAGGTCGAGGGAGGCGCCCATGGTCAGACCGCCTCGTAGACGACTTCGAGGGAGGGCCGGCGCTCGACCGCACGGCCACGCATATCCGCGTCGCTCGCCGGATCGAGCACCACGCCGCGCCCGACCGCCTCGCCCTTGAACAGGCCGAGCAGCGCGTCCTGGGAGAGCGGCGCCGGCCGGTGCGGCAGGGCGCCGGCGACGTTCTCGGCGAGTTCGGCGAAGAGCGGGCCCCAGCGCCCGTCCGGCCGGCCGATGATCTCGTAATTGGCGCTCTTCCTGCGGATGTCGTCGTCGGCCGGGATCGAGGCGAGGACCGGGATGCCGGCGGCCTCGGCGAAGGCTTGCGCCTCGCCGGTGCCGTCGTCCTTGTTGATGACGAGGCCACCGACGCCGACATTGCCGCCGAGCTTGCGGAAATACTCCACCGCCGAGCAGACGTTGTTGGCGACGTAGAGCGATTGCAGGTCGTTCGAGCCGACGACGATGACCTTCTGGCACATGTCGCGGGCGATCGGCAGGCCGAAGCCGCCGCAGACCACGTCGCCGAGGAAGTCGAGCAGGACGTAGTCGAAGCCCCATTCGTGGAAGCCGAGTTTCTCCAGCAGCTCGAAGCCGTGGATGATGCCGCGCCCGCCGCAGCCGCGGCCGACCTCCGGCCCGCCGAGCTCCATCGCGAACACCCCGTCGCGCTTGAAGCAGACGTCGCCGATCGCCACCGCCTCGCCGGCGAGCTTGCGCTTCGTCGAGGTCTCGATGATCGTCGGGCAGGCCCGGCCGCCGAACAGCAGCGAGGTCGTGTCGCTCTTCGGGTCGCAGCCGATCAGCAGCACCCGCTTGCCCTGCTGCGCCAGCATGTAGGACAGGTTGGCGAGGGTGAAGCTCTTGCCGATGCCGCCCTTGCCGTAGATCGCGATGATCTGGGTCTCGCGGGTCGCCGCCGTCGGGACAGGGTCCGCGGGAATCGCGGCCTCGGCCCGCAGGAGCGTGGCCTGCCGGAGAGCGGCGCCGTTCAGCGAAGCGTTCATGGCTGGGCTCTCCAATCGAGGATCATCTTGAGGCAGGCGGGATCGCTGAAGGCGGTGCGGTAGGCGGTCGACGCCTCTGCCGCCGGGCGGCGATGGGTGACGAGGCCGTCGAGGGACAGGGCGCCGCTGCCGGCGAGCGCCGCCACGGCGTCGAGGTCGCCGGGCTGCCACTGCGCCGCGACGCGGATCCGCGCCTCGCGCAGGAAGGCCGGCGGGAAGGCGAAGGCGAGCGGCGCCGCGTAGAAGCCGGCCAGCACCACCTCGCCGCCGGGCGCGAGCCGGGCGATCAGGGTATCGAGGAGGCCGGCATCGCCGCTCGCGTCGATGATGCGGGCGTAGGTCGTGTCGTCCTCTCCCGGATCGATCACCCTGTAGCCCGCTTCCCCTCCGCGTCGGGCGGGGTCGCGCTCCCACACGATGGGATCGAGACCGTCGATCCGCGCCAAGCGCGCCAGCAGCCGCCCGAGGACGCCGTGCCCGACGATGAGCTGGCGCCCCTGGCACCCGCTCCCGGCCAGCGCGTGGTGAGCCGTGGCGGCGAGCGCCAGCAGGACGCCGCGCTCGTGCAGGGCCTCGGGGATCGGCCGCAGCCGGTGGCCGGCGGAGACGAGGTGCGAGGCGGCGCCGCCGAACAGCCCGCGGACCGGACCGAAGCAGCGGGCGCCCGGCACGAACACCGTTTCGCCGACGCGGCGGCCGGATTCGGGGCCGGCCTCGACCACCCGGCCGACGGATTCGTAGCCCGGCACCAGCGGGTAGCCCATGCCGGGGAAATCCGGCATCCGGCCCGACCACAGCAGGCGTTCGGTGCCGGTGCTGATGCCGCTCCACGCGACCTCGACGGTCGCGTCGGCGGGACCGGGTGCGTCGAGAGCGAGTTCGGCGAGGCCGAGCCGTTCGGGACGGTCGAGGATCACGGCCTGCGCGTGCATGCGGTACGGCCTCCCGCCTGATGCGGATGAGTGCCGCTCGAAGCGGCAATCGTCATATTAGATGGACATCAATGTGCGTCAAGTTTGCTTTACACATTCGACGATGCGCAGCCGGTCACGGGGCCGTGGCGGCGAGCAGGCGCACCAGCATCGGGCGGCGGGTCCGCGGCTCGCGCACCCGGGCGAAGCCGGCCTCCCGGAGCAGGCCGGCGAGCTCGGCCGCCGTCCGAGGCCGGCCGCTGCCCATGGCGAGGAGGTAGAAGCCGAAATAGGCGCCGACCGGCTCGGCGCCCGGCGTGCCGGCCATCGGCTCGGCGACGAGCAGCGTGCCGCCCGGGCGGAGCGCCGCGCGGGCCGCCTTGAGGAGGGCGAGGGCGGGTTCGTCGTCGTGATCGTGCACGACGCGCACCAGCGAGGCGACATCGGCGCCCTGCGGCAGCCCGTGGTGGAAGCTGCCGCCGAGGGTGGTGGTGCGGCCCGTCAGCCCCGCTTCGGCGAAACGGCGCGCGGCGCGGTCCGCCACCGGCGGCAGGTCGAACAGGGTGACGCGCAAATCCGGGGCGCGCCGTGCCGCCTCGATCGCGAAGGCGCCCTCACCCCCGCCGATCTCCAGGAGATGGGCGTGGCGGGTCAGCGGATAGGCATCGAGGACGTCGCCGGCCACCAGCGCCTGCGAGGCGCCCATCAGGGCGCCGTAGGGCGCGACCGCCGCCTCCTCCACCTGTGCCGGATCGTCGGTGGCCGCATAGGCCCAATAGGTGGATAGCTGCGTCGGGCCGGCCTGTCCGCGCAGCAGTGCCACGGGATCCCGCAGGTCGTCGTAGAGCATGGCGTGGTGGGCGACCATCGCGGCGACGGAGGGGTTGCCGATGAGCGCCGCGCCGAGATCGCCCAGTGCGAAGCGGCCGTCCTTGAGCGCGGTCAGGAGTCCGAGCGAGGCGGCGGCGCGCAGGAGGCACAGGGTCCGGTCGGGGGCCAGGTCGAGGCGGCGGGACAGGTCGTCCGCCGTCATCGGGCCGTCGGCGAGGAGGCGGAACAGATCGACGCGGAGGCAGGCGGCCAGCACCTGCGCGTAGACGAAGCCGGCGCAGAGATCGAACAGGGCGCGGGCGTTGGCCTGCGCCACCGGCCGGGTGAGCGGGAAGGCGGCGGCGCAACGCTGGAAGCGCGGGCTGGCGATCAGGCGGTGGCGCCAGGCGAGGAGGCGGTCGCGCCAGGCGGGCGGGGCGACGGGAGGGACCGGGAGGACGCGCGGGCCGGGCCTCATGCCCCTCCCCCCTCTACGGGGAAGGGCAGGCCCCGGGTCAGCAGGGGCCGGGAGAGGGGACGCCGCCTCCGGAGAGGTCGCGACCGGGATGACGTGTGCCTCCCTGGATCCGCGCCGCGCTGCCCCTCTCCCGCCCCGCATCCGCGGGGCACCCTCCCCCGCAGAGGGGGGAGGATTCGGCGGGTGCGAGACCTCCCGGCCATCGCCCCTACGCCACCAGGCTCTGCGCCAGCCGCTCCGGCAGGAACAGCCGCGTCTGGGCCAGGATCTCGGCGCGGAGAGCGCCCACGCCGGGACAATCGGGGATCACCTCCATCGCCTCGTGGGCGAGGTCGGAGAGGCGGCGCATGGCCCCGTCCATGCCGAGCAGCGCCGCCGCGTTGGGCCGCCCGAGGGTCACGTCGCGCCCGACCGGCTTGCCGATCTCCTCCTGACGGCAGGCGACGTCGCGCAGATCATCGGCGACCTGGTAGGCCTCGCCGAGATACTCGCCCAGCAGCCGCCAGGCCATCGGCTCGGCCCCGGCGGCGGCGGCGCCCGTCACCGTGGAGGCGGCGAAGAGCGCGCCGGTCTTGGCCTGCTGATAGACCGAGAGCCCGACCTGCGGCTCGGATTCCCAGGCCTGGCCGGCCACGATGCCGGCGGGCGACCCGACCGCCCGCGCCACCAGCCCGACCAGAGCCGCGAGCCGTGTCGGCGAGCGCGCAGCGCCGCGGGCCAGGGTCTCGAAGGCGAGCACGATCAGGGCGTCGCCGGTGAGCACCGCCAGGGGCTCGCCGAAGGCGACGTGGACGCTGGGCTTGCGCCGGCGCTCCGCCGCGTCGTCGAAGCAGGGCAGGTCGTCATGGACCAGCGAGGCGCAGTGCAGGAGCTCGATCGCCGCGGCGGCGGCGTCCGAGGCGGCGGGATCGTCGTCGCCGCAGGCGCGGGCGACGGCGAGGCAGAGGCGCGGGCGAATGCGGTGCCCGCCCGGGAACACGGCGTAGCGGATCGCCTCCGCCAGGAGCGGCGGCGCGCCGGGCGCCTCCGCGAAGGCCACGGCCACGTCCAGGGTCCGCTCGATGCGCCGACCGTCATCCATGCGCCTCTCCCCTCTCTGTCATTTCGTTTGATCATCTCAAACTGTCAACTTAGATTGACATTGTTGCGACGGGAGATCAACGGCGTGGCGCAGGAGCGGGCAGTCGTGATCGGGGCGGGGATCGGCGGGCTGGTCGCCGCGCTGACCCTCGCCGCCAAGGGCCTGGCCGTGACCCTGGTCGAGACGGCCGCCGCGCCGGGCGGCAAGATGCGCCGGGTCCAGGCCGGCCCATGCCAGGTCGAGGCGGGCCCGACGGTCTTCACCATGCGGTGGGTCTTCGACGAGATCTTCGCGGAGTGCGGCGCCGATCTCGGCGAACGGGTGGATCTCGCGCCCGCTTCGGTGCTGGCCCGCCATGCCTGGAGCGCCGCCGAGCGCCTCGACCTCTTCGCCGATCCGGCCCGCTCCGAGGCGGCGATCGCCGCGTTCGCCGGTCCGCGCGAGGCGGAGGGGTTCCGGCGCTTCCGCGCCCGGGCGGCCGAGATCTACGCGACCCTGGAGGCACCGTTCATCCGCGGCCAGCGGCCGAGCCCGGTCGATCTCGCCCTGCGGGCCGGCCCCTCGGGGCTGCCCGGGCTGATGCGCATCCAGCCCTTCACCACGCTGTGGGCCGCGCTGGCGGAGCATTTCCGCGATCCGCGGCTGCGCCAGCTCTTCGGCCGCTACGCCACCTATTGCGGCTCCTCGCCCTTCGCCGCACCGGCGACCCTGATGCTCGTGGCCCATGTCGAGATGGAGGGCGTCTGGACCGTGGCGGGCGGGCTGTCGCGGCTCGCCGCCGCGGTCGCCGACCTCGCCGAAGAGCACGGGGCCGACTTCCGGTACGGCACGGCCGCGACCGAGATCGTGGTCGCGGGCGGTCGCGTCGCCGGGGTGATGCTCGAGACCGGCGAGCACCTGCCGGCGACCCGGGTGGTCGCCAATGTCGACGCGGCGGCACTGGCCGACGGGCTGTTCGGGCGGGCGGCCGCCGCCTGCGTCGCGCGGGTGCCGGCGGGCGAGCGCTCGCTCTCGGCGGTGACCTTCGCGGTGGCGGGCCGGCCGGAGGGGTTCGACCTCGTGCGCCACAACGTCTTCTTCTCGGGCGATTACGAGGCCGAGTTCGCCGACCTCACCCGGCACGGCCGCCTGCCGCGCGACCCCACCGTCTATGTCTGCGCGCAGGACCGGCAAGACGACGGGATTCCCGCGCAGGCTCCGGAAGCCCTGCTCTGCCTCGTCAACGCGCCGGCCTCCGGCACCGCCCCGACCCATGAGGAGATCGCCCGATGCCACGACACGATGAGCCGGCGGCTCTCCGCCTGCGGCCTGACGATCTCGGAAACGGCGCGGACCACGACGACACCGGCGGAGTTCGATCGGTTGTTCCCGGCGACGGGCGGGGCGCTGTACGGCCGGGCCTCGCACGGCTGGATGGCGTCGTTCCGCCGGCCGGGGGCGCGCACGCGGCTGCCGGGCCTCTACCTCGCGGGGGGGAGCGTCCATCCGGGGCCGGGGGTGCCGATGGCGGCGCAGTCGGGCCGGCTCGCGGCCGCGAGCGTGCTGCGGGACCTCGGTTCGACGTGAGCGTCCCCTCGGGCGGCTATGCCTGGTGGTATGTCGATGGGGTGAGCGACGACGGGCAGCACGGGATCACCGTCATCGCGTTCCTCGGCAGCGTGTTCTCGCCCTACTACGCCTGGAGCCGGCACAGGGACCCGATCGACCATTCCGCCGTCAACGTCGTCCTGTACGGGCGTCCGAAGGCCTGGGCGATGACCGAGCGGCGGCGCGGCAGCGTCTCCCGCGACGCGACCACGCTGTCGATCGGCCCGAGCGCGCTGCACTGGGACGGCACGGTGCTGACGATCCGGGTCGAGGAGGTGACGACCCCCCTGCCCTCGCGGCTCTCCGGCTCGATCCGGGTGCGGCCCTCCGGGATCACGCCCGGACCCTTCACCCTCGACGCGGAGGGGCGCCACCGCTGGTGGCCGCTCGCGCCCGCGTCGCGGATCGAGGTGGCGTTCGACCGGCCGTCCCTCCGCTGGAACGGCCACGCCTATTTCGACACCAACGACGGCGACGTCCCCCTGGAGGACTCGTTCCGGAGCTGGACGTGGTCGCGCTCGACCCTGACGCACGGCGCGGCGATCCTCTACGATGTCCTGCGCCGCGACGGCAGCCGCCAGGACCTGTCGCTGCGCTTTGCCCCCGACGGCACGCCGCAACCGATCGACCCGCCGGTCCCCGCCGCCCTGCCGCCGACGCTGTGGCGCCTGCAACGGGCGACCCGCAGCGACGACGGGCGGGCCGCGATGCTGCGCCGGTTCGAGGATGCGCCGTTCTACTCGCGCTCGCTGCTCGCGGCGCGGATCTGCGGCGAGGCGGTGCAGCCGGTGCACGAGGCCCTCGACCTCGACCGGTTCAGGAACCCGCTGGTGCGGGCGATGCTGCCGTTCCGCATGCCGCGCGACCTGCGCTGAGCGCCCCGCACCGATCCGCGCTGGCCGGCCCCGATTCCCGGCCCCTTTGGAGACGACGATGGTCGAGCACGCGAAACTGGAGAAGGCCGAGAAGGAGGGCGGGCGCCTGACGCGGCTCTCCGCCTTCGTGTTCCTGCACACCGAGCACGCGATCTACGCCGCCCTCGGCGTGCTCCTGGCGCTCACCGCCGTGATGGCGCTGGTCGACGCGGCGGGAATGACCGGCAAGGCGATCCTGGCGGTCGGCGGCGCCTCGCAGCTCCTCGACGTGGTCGACCGGCTGCTGTTCCTGCTGATGCTGGTCGAGATCCTGCACACGGTGCGGGTGTCGATGCGCTCCGGCCGGCTGACCTGCGAGCCGTTCCTGATCGTCGGGCTGATCGCCTCGATCCGCCGCGTCCTGGTGCTGACGCTCCAGACCGCCGAGCAGATGCACGCCACCGACTGGAGCCCGCAGAAGGAGGCCCTGTTCCGCGCCTCGATGATCGAGCTCGGGGTCCTGGCCGGGCTGATCCTGGTGATGGTGGTGTCGATCTTCCTGCTCCACCGCGCGCGGGACACGGGCGCGCCGGCGGGCGAGGAGTGAGCGGACGGGGCGGTCGCGCAACCCCCGCCGGCCGTCGGGCATTGTCGGGGTGATGGTCCCGGGAGGTTCGTGATGGGCTTGCTGTTCTTCCTCGTCTTCGTCTGTCCCTGGATCGTGGTGGCGCTCGTGGCGAGCCGCGGCTCGTTGATGAAGCCGAAGTCGTATTGAGGCGCCCTCGGCGCAGGCGAGACCGCCACCAGGGGCGGTGCCGGAGGGACTGCGCGCGAGGTGATGGACCAGGGGGCTGCTGGCGTCCTGGTTGGCCAGGAGGGCCGAGGCGGGCACGCGGGATGAACCACAGCGCGCCCGATAGGCTGCGGCGTCGAAACCCGACCCGCCGTCGAGGTCCCGCCGCGCATTGTGGCGCCGCAGATCCGCGGAAGGTCCCGGTCGGGGCCGATCCCGGCACCGTCGCGCTTCAGGCCGCCAGCGTTGTCGAACGCGGCGTTCGGTGCGTCACGCTGGCAGCGGCGGTGCTCCAGGTCGTGCCGCAGGGGCGAGGTGCCGGCGCGCAAGGCGGGGGTGGGCCGCCTCGCCGTCGATCTCGGCTCTGGCGGCGGGCGCATCTCGGACCTCGCGATCGTCGTCGCTGCCCCGCGGCCAGGGCACCGGCGGCGACCTCGGGCACCGCCTGCGCGCGCCTGGGTTTCCCGTCACCACCATGCGCCGACCGCTCTGCAACGAGGCATGGGACCCGCCCGGATTGCCGGCATCGGCCTCGCCGCGGGCTGGTGGCGAGGCCCACACGACCCGGGCGGGCAGGCTCCGGCCGAGAACCTACATGGCGCGTCTCGGCGCGGCCTGCAGGAAGTCCTGGAGCTGCTGCTTGTAGAACCGGGCGAAGCCCGTGGTGCCGTGGCCCGAGGTCTCGGCGCTGGCCGGGATCAGGTACAGGCGCCCGTTCTTGAGACGCTTCATCTCGCGCTCCATGATCCCGGTCTCGGGCGGGTTGCGCTCGTCGTCGGCCGCGTTGATCGCCAGCACGGGCGCGTCGATCCTCTCGAGGCCCGGCGAGGGATTGTAGCCGCGCGACGAATCCCACTGGTAGATGTAGTCGTTGGCATCCGCGTTGAACGGCGCCGCCAGGCGGGCATCCACCAGCGTGTCGGCCAGCGCCCCGGTCGGCGCCTGCTTCTGCAGGGCCAGGGTGCCGCCGCTGGTCGAGAGGGCGAAGAAGACGTTGGCGACCCGCAACGAGGCCGGCTGGGTCGTGTACTCGCCATCGGCATAGGTCGGATCGCGCCGGATGGTCTCGATCAGGAGCCTGCGCGTCATCCAGTTGCGGCTCCCCATCTCGCTCGGCTGCGCCGCCATCGGGACGAGGGCATCCATGAACTCGGGATGCGTCACGCCCAGGACCCAGGCATGCATGCCTCCCATCGAGTTGCCGATGATCAGTCGGACATGCTTGAGGCCGAGGTGCTCCTTGAGCAGCCGGTACTGCGCCGCGGCCATGTCGTCGTAATTGTAGCGCGGGAACTTCGCCTTCAACCCGTCGGACGGCTTGGACGACTTGCCGTGGCCGATCGCGTCCGGAAGGACGATGTAGTACTTGCTCGCGTCGAGCGGCTGGCCGGGGCCGAACAGCTCGCCGGCGAATCCGGGCGTCAGCATGCTGGCGGCCGACCCGGTGGTGCCGTGCAGGACGACCACCGGCTCGCCCTTCGGGTCTCCGACCGTGGTGTAGTGCAGACGCAGTTCCGGCAGCACCTCGCCGGTGTGGAACCTGAAGTCCTTGACCGTCCAGTCGCCCTCACGGGGCGCCGGGTAATCTGCGGCGACCGCCGCCAGGGCGATCAACGACAGGGCCGCGGCCGCGGTCGCGGTCCGCAACAGGCTCAAGACTCGCATCTGGCTTCCTTCCACCGCACGGTCTCTTGTCGAACCGGCCGGGCCAGTATCGCGGCGGCGGCCTCACGGGGCAACAGCCCGGCGGGCGCCGGGATTGTGAGCGTCCCCGGTCGTGCCGGCCTCCGGCCGGCGTCACGCCGCCTGGATGCCGTGCAGCGACGTCCTCAGAAGCTCGACCAGCTCGTCGGTGCGGTAAGGCTTGAACAGCAGGTCGAAGTCGCTCGCATCCTGATGCTCCTGGAGGTAGCCGGAGGTCAGCAGGATCGGCATCTGCGGCCATTGCCGGCGGATGACGTGCCCGAGATCGATGCCGGTCATCGTGCCCGGCATGTTCACGTCGCTGAAGACGAGGGCGATGTCGCGCTCGCGCTCCAGGATGCGGAGCGCCTCGCTGCCGTCCTGCGCGCTGAGCACCGTGAATGCGAGCGCCTCGAGCGTCGCGACGAGGGTCGAGCGGACATCGGCGTCGTCCTCGACGACGAGAACGACCTTGCCCGCGCCGTTCACGGCCTCCGCCGCAGCGTCGGGCGCGCGCTGGTCGATACTCGCCGGCGTGATGCCGCGTCGGTCGGGGGCGGGCAGCGTGACGACGAAGCGCGTGCCCTGGCCCGGGCTGCTGTCGACCGCGATGGTCCCGCCGCTCTGCTGCACGAAGCCGTACACCATGCTGAGGCCGAGGCCCGTCCCCTTGCCGGCCTCCTTGGTGGTGAAGAACGGCTCGAACACCCGGGCGAGGATCGCAGGCGGCATGCCGGTCCCGGTATCGGCGACGGTGATGTCGACCCAGCGCGGGCTCCCGGTCCCCTCGGGAGCAGGGACGTCGCGAGCCTGGACGCGGATGCGGAGCGTGCCGCCCTCCGGCATGGCATCGCGCGCGTTGACCGCGAGGTTGATCAGGGCCGCCTCGAACTGGGCGTGATCGACGCAGATCTCCGGAAGCTCGCCGTCGAGCTCGGCCGCGATGGTGATCCGCTCGCCGAGCGTGCGCGCGAGCAGCTTGGTCAGGCCGGGGATGAAGTCGGCGAAGTCCAGGGCCCGGGGCTGCAGGGGCGAGCGCCGCGAGAAGGCGAGGAGCCGGCTGGTCAGTTCGGCGCAGCGATGCGCGCCCTCGATGGCGTTCTCGACCCGGCGCAGTGCCTTCTCGTTGTCCTGCAGCGATCCCCGCGCGAGATCGAGGTTGCCGATCACGATGCTCAGCATGTTGTTGAAGTCGTGGGCGATGCCGCCCGTCAGGCGGCCGACCGCCTCGAGCTTCGAGGCGTGCTGCAGGCTGAGTTCGAGCTCCTTGCGCTCGGTCACGTCGAACCACATCCCGAACAGCTCGGCTGCCCGGCCGTCCTCGCCGCGCTTGACGACGACCTGGTCGAGGATGTGCCGCTCCGTGCCGTCGGCGTTGCGCCAGCGATATTCGAGGGCGGCGGCGCCGGTCTCGGGCAGGTCGCGCAGGTCCCGGAGGACGCGCTCGCTATCCTCGGGATCGAGGCGGGATTCCCACAGCCCGGAAGTCGCGAAGGCGTCGCGCGAGAAGCCGGTGATGCGCTCGATGCTGTCGTTGGTGAAGGTGAGCCGCCTTTCCTCGCCCCCGACCGGGGAGGTGTAGAGCGCGATCGGCAGCCCCCGCAGGACGGCGGCCTGATGCTCCTCGCGCCGGCGCAAGGCCTGCTCGGCCTCCAGCTTCTCGCCGCGCACGCGCAGGTTCTCGAGCAGCAGCCGCTTCTCGGCCGCCGCCTTGCGCTTGATCTCCTCGGTCTTGCAGTACAGGTCGACGAAGACGTCGACCTTCGATTTCAGCACGAGGGGCTGGATCGGCTTGAAGACGTAGTCCACCGCGCCCGCGGAGTAGCCGCGGAAGATGTGCATGTCTTCCTTGTTGTGCGCGGTGAGGAACAGGATCGGGACCCGCGAGGTGCGCGGACGGCTGCGGATCAGGGCGGCGACCTCGTAGCCGTCCATGCGCGGCATCTGCACGTCGAGCAGGATGAGGGCGAACTCCTCCCGCAGGGTCCGGCGCAGGGCCTCCTCGGGCGAATCCGCCAGCACGAGATCGAGCGCCGGATCGGCGAGGATTTCGGACGCGGCGAGCAGGTTGCGCCGGTCGTCGTCGACGATCAGGATCTTGGCCCGGATCGGGAGCGGGTCCGGCGACGCGGTCGGCTTGCCGTCCTCGGCATCGTCGCCCATGGCGAGCGGGTCCTCCCAACGGCTCGTCACAGCGGCGTCTGCGCCGATGCCCGCGCGCCCTCCCCGATCACGGCCGCACCGTTCGGTCCGGCGCCACGCCGCTCCAGCTGGACCCGGAGCGCGGCGAGGAGCTGGTCGACGTCGACCGGCTTCGAGACGTAATCCGAGGCGCCGGCCTCGATGCACTTCTCGCGGTCGCCCTTCATCGCCTTCGCGGTGACGGCGATCAGCGGCAGGCGGCGGAAGGCCGGCATCGCCCGGATCGCCCGGATCGTCTCGTAGCCGTCCATCCCCGGCATCATGATGTCGATCAGCATCGCGTCGACGGTCGGGTTGGCGGTGAGGAGGGTGATGCCGTCCTGCCCGGTCTCGGCGAACAGGACCTGGAGCCCGTGCTCCTCCAGCGCGCTCGTCAGCGAGAAGATGTTGCGCAGGTCGTCGTCGACCAGGATGACCTGGCATCCGTGCAGGGTCGCGGTATCGGCGCCCGCGACGAGGACCGGGTCCTCCGGCCTCGCGCTGCCGATGGCCCGGTGCAGGAACAGGGCGGTCTCGTCGAGAAGCCGCTCGGACGAGCGCGTGTCCTTGAGGATGATCGTCGAGGCAGTGTTCCGCAGCTGCTGCTCCTCGGCCGGCGTCAGCTCCCGGCCGGTATAGACGATGATCGGCAGCTCCTCGCCGTCCTGCGAGGCGCGGATCTGCTCGATCAGCTCGGCGCCGCCGAGATCGGGCAGGCCGAGGTCGATGATCGCGCAGTCGAAGCGCCCGCCGGTCACCGCCTCCAGGGCGGCGGCGGCGGTGCCGACGGCGTAGATCTTGACGTCCTCCTCGCCGAGCAGCGCCGTGATGCTGGCGCGCTGGTTCTCGTCATCCTCGACCAGCAGCAGGGTGCGCACCGGCCGGGTGATGAACTCCTTCGACCGTTCGAGGGCGCGCATCAGGCCCTCCCGGTCGACCGGCTTCTCCAGGAAGCCGAAGGCGCCGGCGCGCAGGCCGCGCTTCTTCTCGTCGTTGACCGAGATCACGTGGATCGGGATGTGCCGGGTGCGGGGATCGTTCTTCAGGAGGTCGAGGAGCGCCCAGCCGTCCATGTCGGGCAGGCCGATATCGAGGGTGATGGCGTGCGGGGTGAAGCGGTGGGCGAGGCTCAGCGCGCCGGCGCCGTCCTGGGCGATGAGGCCCTTGAACCCGCGCTCGCGGGCGAGCTCCAGCAGCACCGAGGCGAACATCGCGTCGTCCTCGACGATGAGCACGATGTGATCGCCCGCATGGATCGCGTGGCGGTCGTCGGCCGAGGCCGACAGCGCCATCGCGGCGCTGGGCGGGCGCCCGATCGGCGCCGCGGCGCCGTTCGCCTCGGACAGGTCCGGCGTGCGGCCCGCGACCGCCGGCACCGGCGGCTCCACCGGCAGGAACAGCGTGAAGGTGCTGCCGCTGCCGAGGCGGCTCTCCACCACGATCTCGCCGCCGAGCAGGCGGGCGATCTCGCGGCTGATCGCCAGCCCGAGGCCCGTGCCGCCGTACTTGCGGCTGGTGGTCCCATCGGCCTGCTGGAACGCCTCGAAGATGATGCGCTGCTTGTCCTCGGCGATGCCGATCCCGGTGTCCGTCACGGACAGGGCCATCCACCGGCTCCCGGCGCGGAGCGGCGAGCCTTCGGCCGAGCCGATCGCCAGGGCGACGCTCCCCGTCTCGGTGAACTTGAACGCGTTGGAGAGGAGGTTGCGCAGCACCTGCTGCAGCCGCTTCGCATCCGTGCGGACGGAGCGCGGCAGGCCAGGCTGGACCTCGATCGCGAAGGCGAGGTGACGCTCCTCGGCGACCTGGCGGAAGGTCCGGTCGAGGTTGTCGACGAGGTCCTGGAGCGCGACGTCGCCGATCTCCAGCGACACCGTGCCGGATTCGATCTTCGACAGGTCGAGGATGTCGTTGATGAGCGACAGGAGGTCGGTGCCCGCCGCGTTGATGGTCTTGGCGAATTCCCGTTGCTTGTCGGTCAGGTTGCCGTCGCGGTTCTCCGACAGGAGCTTGGAGAGGATCAAGAGGCTGTTGAGCGGCGTGCGCAGCTCGTGGCTCATGTTGGCGAGGAACTGCGACTTGTAGCGCGAG
This sequence comes from Methylobacterium terricola, assembly GCF_006151805.1. Classification (GTDB taxonomy): domain Bacteria; phylum Pseudomonadota; class Alphaproteobacteria; order Rhizobiales; family Beijerinckiaceae; genus Methylobacterium; species Methylobacterium terricola. The sequence goes on from NZ_VDDA01000004.1 coordinate 545,958, forward strand.
GTCAGGCTCAGCTGCTCGGCCTTCTCCTCGAGCGCCGTCTTGGCGACCGAGACCTCGCGGTTCTTGCCCTCGACCTCGCGCTTCTGGATCTCGAGCAGCCGCGCCTTCTCCTCCAGTTCCTCGTTGGTCAGCTGCAGGCGCTCGCGCTGGCTCTTCAGCAGGTCCTCGGATTGCTGCAGCGACGCGGCCTGGAGCTCCAGGCGGTCGTTGGTCTTCTTCAGTTCCTCCTGCCGGCTCTGCAGCTCGCCGGTCAGCAGCTGCGACTGCTTGAGGAGGCCTTCCGTGCGCATGTTCGCCGCGATCGTGTTCAGCACGATGCCGATCGACTCGGTGAGCTGGTCGAGGAACGACTGGTGCGTCTCGCTGAACCGGTTGAACGAGGCGAGCTCGATGACCGCACGCACCTCCTGCTCGAACAGGACCGGCAGCACGATGATGTTGAGCGGCGCCGCCTCGCCGAGCGCCGAGCCGATGGTGACGTAGTCGCCCGGCACGTTGGTGAGCAGGATGCGCTTCTTCTCGTAGGCGCATTGCCCGACGAGGCCCTGGCGCAGGCGGTAGCGGTTCGAGAGGTTCTTGCGCTCGGTGAAGGCGTAGCTCGCCACGAGGTCGAGGATCGGCTCGCCGGCCTCGTCCTCGACCATGTAGAACACCCCGCGCTGGGCGTTCACCAAGGGCGCGATCTCGGACAGGATCAGGTTCGAGACGGTGGCGAGGTCGCGCTCGCCCTGCAGCATCCGGGTGAACTTGGCGAGGTTGGTCTTGAGCCAGTCCTGCTCGGCGTTCTTCAACGTCGTGTCCCGCAGGTTGCGGATCATCTCGTTGATCGTGTCCTTCAGCGCGGCGACCTCGCCGGAGGCCTCGACGGCGATCGAGCGGGCGAGATCGCCCTTGGTCACCGCGGTCGCGACCTCCGCGATGGCGCGGACCTGTGTCGTGAGGTTCGCCGCCAGCTGGTTCACGTTGTCGGTGAGGTCGCGCCACAGGCCGGCGGCACCCGGCACCCGGGCCTGGCCGCCGAGCTTGCCCTCGACGCCGACCTCGCGGGCGACGTTCGTCACCTGATCGGCGAAGGTCGCCAGCGTCTCGATCATCTCGTTGACGGTGGCGGCGAGGGCCGCGATCTCGCCCTTGGCGTCGACCGAGAGCTTGCGCTTGAGATCGCCCTGCGCCACCGCCGTCACGACGCTGGCGATGCCCCGCACCTGGCCGGTGAGGTTCGCCGCCATCATGTTGACGTTGTCGGTGAGGTCCTTCCAGGTCCCGCCGACGCCCTTCACCTGCGCCTGGCCGCCGAGCTTGCCTTCGGTGCCGACCTCGCGGGCGACGCGGGTCACTTCCGAGGCGAAGGAGTTCAGCTGGTCCACCATCGTGTTGATGGTCGATTTCAGCTCCAGGATCTCGCCGCGCACGTCGACGGTGATCTTCTTCGACAGATCGCCGTTGGCCACCGCCGTCGTCACCTCGGCGATGTTGCGCACCTGGCCGGTGAGGTTCTCGGCCATCATGTTGACGTTGTCGGTGAGGTCCTTCCAGGTCCCGCCGACGCCCTTCACCTGCGCCTGACCGCCGAGCTTGCCCTCGATGCCGACCTCGCGGGCGACGCGGGTCACCTCGCTGGCGAAGGAGTTCAGCTGGTCCACCATCGTGTTGATGGTCGATTTCAGCTCCAGGATCTCGCCCTCGACGGCAACCGTGATCTTCTTCGAGAGATCGCCGTTGGCGACCGCGGTCGTGACCTCGGCGATGTTGCGGACCTGACCGGTGAGGTTCGCCGCCATCATGTTGACGTTGTCGGTGAGACCCTTCCAGACGCCGCCGACGCCCTTCACCTGGGCCTGACCGCCGAGCTTGCCTTCGGTGCCGACCTCGCGGGCGACGCGGGTCACCTCCGAGGCGAAGGAGTTCAGCTGGTCCACCATCGTGTTGATGGTCGATTTCAGCTCCAGGATCTCGCCCTTGACGTCGACCGTGATCTTCTTCGACAGGTCGCCATTGGCGACCGCGGTCGTCACGTCGGCGATGTTGCGGACCTGACCGGTCAGGTTCGCCGCCATCAGGTTGACGTTGTTGGTGAGGTCGGCCCAGGTGCCGGCCACGCCCTCGACGCGGGCCTGCCCGCCGAGCTTGCCCTCCGAGCCGACCTCCTTGGCGACGCGGGTCACCTCGGAGGCGAAGGAGTTGAGCTGATCCACCATCGTGTTGATGGTGTTCTTCAGTTCCAGGATCTCGCCCTTGACGTCGACGGTGATCTTCTTCGACAGGTCGCCATTGGCGACCGCGGTCGTCACGTCGGCGATGTTGCGGACCTGACCGGTGAGGTTCTCCGCCATCAGGTTGACGTTGTCGGTCAGGTCGGCCCAGGTGCCGGCCACGCCCTTGACCTGCGCCTGGCCGCCGAGCTTGCCCTCGGATCCCACCTCGCGGGCGACCCGGGTCACCTCGCTGGCGAAGGAGTTGAGCTGATCCACCATCGTGTTGATGGTGTTCTTCAGTTCCAGGATCTCGCCCTTGACGTCGACGGTGATCTTCTTCGAGAGGTCGCCATTGGCGACCGCGGTCGTCACGTCGGCGATGTTGCGGACCTGACCGGTCAGGTTCGCCGCCATCAGGTTCACGTTGTTGGTGAGATCGGCCCAGGTGCCGCCGACGCCCTCGACCTGCGCCTGACCGCCGAGCTTGCCTTCGGTGCCGACCTCGCGGGCGACGCGGGTCACCTCGGAGGCGAAGGAGTTGAGCTGGTCCACCATCGTGTTGATGGTCAGCTTGAGGGCCAGGATCTCGCCCTTCACGTCGACGGTGATCTTCTTCGACAGGTCGCCGCGGGCGACGGCCGTCGTGACCTCGGCGATGTTGCGGACCTGGCCGGTCAGGTTCTCGGCCATCATGTTGACGTTGTCGGTCAGATCGGCCCAGACGCCGCCGACCCCCTTGACCTGCGCCTGCCCGCCGAGCTTGCCCTCCGTGCCGACCTCCTTGGCGACGCGGGTCACCTCGGAGGCGAAGGAGTTCAGCTGGTCCACCATCGTGTTGATGGTGTTCTTCAGTTCCAGGATCTCGCCCTTGACGTCGACGGTGATCTTCTTCGACAGATCGCCGCGGGCGACCGCCGTCGTGACCTCGGCGATGTTGCGGACCTGGCCGGTGAGGTTGGCCGCCATCAGGTTCACGTTGTCGGTGAGGTCCTTCCAGGTGCCGCCGACCCCCTTCACCTGGGCCTGCCCGCCGAGCTTGCCCTCCGAACCGACCTCGCGGGCGACGCGGGTCACCTCGCTCGCGAAGGAGTTCAGCTGGTCGACCATCGTGTTCACGACCCTTCCGATCCGCAGGAACTCGCCGCGGAGCGGGCGGCCCTCGATCTCGAGCTGCATGGTCTGGCCGAGATCGCCCTTGGCCACCGCGCCGATGACCCGCGCGACTTCGGTGGTCGGCTGGACGAGGTCGCCGATCATCGCGTTGACCGAATCGACGCACTCGACCCAGCCGCCCGTCGCCGCCGGCAGCTTGCCGCGCTCGCCGATCCGGCCGTCCTTGCCGACGGTGCGCGCCACGCGGTCGAGCTCGCGGGCGAGCCCCTGGTTCAGCTCGACGATGTCGTTGAACGCCTCGGCGATCTCGCCGTCGATGCCCGTCAGGTCGAGGGGCAGGCGAGCCGAGAAATCCCCCTTCCGGAAGGCGCGGAGGCTCTTGAGGAGAAGCTTCGGCTCGAGCTGCGAGGGCACTGGCGTCATACGGACATCCCTGCGGGGCAAAGGGCCTGCCGGCGCCGGTGGGCGACCCCGATCCGCGCACCCCGCCGACATCCGACGAGGCCTGGCACTGATCGTGGCCCTCCGACGGGCGGCGACCCGTGCTGGTAAAGGTACGCTTCGTCCTACGCAAGCTCACCTGAGGGTAATACGTGGTAATGGCGCGTCGCCAATCTCTCGCCCGAAGGCCAGCCTCCGATCTCCCCCTCATTTTATCAGTCACCCAGCATGCAATCAGGGGTATAGTGAGATCTGTTTCTTTGAATGCGCACTGACGCTGGGTCGTTTGAGCTATTTAACAAAAATTATATAACTTTTTCTCTCAGAACCATGACATCTCGGCGACATGATTTGCGCAAAGAACGTCACCGAGCGAGCAATGGTTGCAAAAATACAGGATGTGCCAGAGCGCGATCCCCTCGTCTCAGCGCAGCATTGCATACATGGCCGACGATTTGTGCCATTTGAGCCGATGCGATCACTGCCGAGCGCTCTATAGCGAGCCGACTCCAGCTCGGCACAGGGACGATGCCTCGATATTTCTTCCATATAGACGAAAAACGTCACCACATCGACACGGAGGGAATCGATCTCTCGTGTTTCGAGGCGGCCAAGCGGGAGGCGATGTCGATCGCCGGCAAGTCGATCATCGACAATGCGGCGACCGACATCTGGCCCGACGGAACCTGGAGCTTGACGGTGGCCGACGAAGCAGCACAAGAACTGTTCATCATTCGGCTCTCGACACAGTGCCGGACCGGCGCAGGCTCCGGTCAGGTCGCCTTCGACCGGCGGCAGTCACAGGGCAGCAGACCATAGGCGGCTTTGAACCGGCGGCCGAAATGCGTCATGTCCGAGAACCCCCAGCCATAGGCGATCTCGCTCACCGTGCGATGCGCCTGCCCGGGATCTTCCAGGGCCCGGCGGCAGCGCGCGAGGCGCCGTGTCTGGATGAGCTGCGTGAGCGAGGTGCCCTCGTCGGCCAGCACGGCGTTGGCGTACCGCACGCTCACGCCGGCGCCGGCGGCGATCGTGCCGGGACGGAGCGCGGGGTCGGCCAGGCGCGCTTCGACCTCGCTGTGCAGCCGCATGCGAACGAGCGACCGAGGCGACGAATGGCGGCGGGTCAACTCGTCCGCCGCCCTCCCGAACGAGAGGGCGATCAGATCGAGCAGATGCGCCTCGACCAGACCTTCGGCCGAGCCCGCGACGTCGACATGCGAGGGCAGCATGGCCATGTAGGCAGAGGCCAGACGGCCCTCGGCCGTCGCCAGCTTGTGGGCGAGCAGGTCCCGGGGCTGCCCGAGACGGCTTTCCAGAGGCGCGCGCGGGACCTTGACGACGAGGACTTCCGAACCGTCCGAAAATTGCCCTTTGTAGGGAAGGCTCGGATCGATCAGCGCGATGTCGCCAGGCTCCAGCACGACCTGCCGGCCATTCTGCTCGAGGGAGAGCCGCTGCCGCATCTGCCGGCACAGGAAAATCTCGTCCGGACTCGTGCGAGACAGGTGACGCGTCGCATGATTGACCATCATCCCCGAGTTCTGGAAGCAGACGAGGTGGAGCGAGCCGATCGAGCCGGCGCGCAGCTCCGCCCTGAACGAGCCCCGGCAATCCGGCCTGGAATCGTGCTCGACGACGTCGCGACAGGCGATCTCGTGCCAGTAGTCGAACCGGTCGCGCTGGTGCACGTCGTCCGTCGTGAAAACCGTCTCCATCGTCGCTTTCCTGGGGCCCTGTCAGCCGACCGGCGATCCGCGCCCATCGCGCCGCCCCTGCTCTCCACGGCGATGCGCGCCGATCGAGTGAGGCGAAGATGGGCGGGTTCGTCAAGTCCGGACGGCTGGGAGGGCCTTCGGCGCCGGCCCATCACCCTCGCGGGCGGCTCACCGCCCACCGGCGCGGATCAGGGGCGCCGGGCGCCCGTCCGGCCGCGAAGCCCTGGGGCCGCCGGGACGCGACGCCTGCCGGCTCCACGGTGCGGTGCGCGGCTCAGAGGGGTCCGCGGTGACCGACCAGCATGCTCCGACGGCGTCGATGCGGGCCCGTCGGACCATGCCCTAAGGCTGCTCGTCGTCCACGATCCGGGACAGGCATTCCAGGGCGCGCCGTCGTCCATCGTCGGTTCGAATCGCGAACCAGAGCCGCATGCAATCCAGGGCTTCCGATATTTCGCGGACAGAGTTGTCTTTCGGCGACACGTCGCCAACCGAAAACCCGATTTTATCTAAAATCGGGTCAAAATCTCCTGATCCGACGTCACCCTTGCTCATGCCCGTTTCGACTTTCTGCAACGGAACCGTCATTGCACGTGCGCGATGAGGTCAGGCAATCCATGAGCCACGTCTCCGCCTCTTTCATACTCCCGAAGAGGTTGCCGTGATTTATAATTCTCTCGTGAAAAGCGATCTCAAGAAACCACTTCCCTGTATTATCTTCATGCAGATCGCCTAGCAAGACCAGAACAGCGACAAGATTGCCTCCGAAGAAAACAAGGCAGCCCTGCTCACTCCCACGCACAGCCATACTGACATTAAAGAATCTCAGATCCATATGATTATTCTTGATGCGACGCGGGAGATCGAGGAGATGCAGTGCGCCCCCCGACCCGTCCCCGCATCGCTTCGGGGGCTCACCCCATCAGAACGAAATCCGCGATGATCATGACGAAGACGATGTTCGAGGCACCTGGACGCCTCATGTAGGCCGCTCGACCAGGCGTGGATCGGCCCAAGCAGCACGATCTCTCGGCTTTGCGGACAGATCGGACATCTCGCGGCTCATCAGAGCGCGCCGACGATGCCAAGGCTTGGTCAGCCGGCTATGCTTACAGGGATCATCCAGCCATGGGAACCGGCCTCGCGCCCGCCAGCGTCGCCATGGCAGCGTCCCCATGGCAGCGTCCCCGGGCCGTCCGAGCGATCTTTGGTCGCCCGATCCCTTCGGTCGCGCGATCCCAAGGGGCGGACATCCGCTCGCTCGACGGATCCCGGACGATGATCGTGGCGGCGAGCGCAGGGGCCGCTGCACACGATCATGCCGCCGCGCTCCGAGGGGCCGCCGGGCGGCGGGTGTCCGACGCCTCTCCCGCAGCAGCCTCGTGCGGACGGGAGAGGCGCGGTACCGACCGGCGCGCCGGCGCGGCGCGAGTCGATCCCGTCCCCGCGGGGACGGGATCCGCACGACGGACGCACGCTCGCCCGCCCGATCAGGTGTGGCTCACGCCACGGACGGACGCGCGGAGACCGCCGCGAGGGCGGGGGCGTGCCGCAGGTCGGGGGGCGTCTTGAAGTCCCGCGCCGCGCCGCGGGACGCCGCGACGCCGCGCGGAAACCCGCTGCGGTCCCGGTAGGATCTCCTCCGCCCCACGCCGCGGCTGTGCCGCATCGTGGTAGCCTGGGCGTCGATCAGGTCGATGGCCGTGATGCCGAGCAGCAGCGCCAGGGCGACGACGACGTTGTCGCGCTTCGGGTTGTCCGGCCGCAAAGCCGTCAGCACGGTCGCGATGTCGAGGCCGTCGCCGGCGACCCGGCTCCACAGCCCGAGCTTCTTGTCGACCGACAGCGAGAGGATGCCGCTGGCGATCTCGCGGGCGCCATAGACCCGCACCAGGGCCTCCTTGCCCTCCATGCCGAGGGTCCGCGTGATGCGCTGAGGTGCCAGGAGTTCGGTCAGGCCGAGGCCGAGGCTGAACCAGCCGAGCCCCTTGGCGAGGCTGTCCGGGATGCCGCGCGAGCTCGGCCCGGAATGGAGGACCTTCGGATCGCCCTCGGACCGAGCGATGTTCGAGAGGCCCGTGATACTGGAGAGGTTCGGCATGATCTTTCCCTCGACGTGTCAGGGTTTGAGGACGACCTTGATGCAGCTGTCCTGCTTGTCCCGGAAGATCCGGTACATCTCGGGCCCCTGGTCGAGCGGGACCTCGTGCGTGATGACGAAGGAGGGGTCGATCTGCTCCTCCTCGATTCGCCGGAGGAGATCGGCGGTCCAGCGCTGGACGTGGGTCTGCCCCATGCGGAAGGTGAGGCCCTTGTTCATCGCCGCGCCCATCGGGATCTTGTCGGCCAGGCCCCCGTAGACGCCCGGGATCGAGATCAGGCCCCCGGGCCGGCACACGTAGATCATCTCGCGCAGCACGTGCGGCCGGTCGCTCTCGGCCAGCAGGATCTGCTTGGCCCGGTCGTAGACCGTGTCCGGCATGGCCATGGTGACGTGGCTCTCCATGCCGATGCAGTCGATGCACTTCTCGGGGCCCTCGCCGCCGGTCAGCTCGTTCAGCCGCTCGACGACGTTCTCCTCCTTGAAGTTGATGGTGATGGCGCCGCCCGCCTCGGCCATCTCCAGCCGCTCGGGCAGGTGGTCGATGGCGACGACCTGCTCGGCGCCGAGGAGAATGGCCGAGCGGATCGTCATCTGGCCGACCGGCCCGCAACCCCAGATCGCCACCGTGTCGGTGGGCTGGATGTCCGCCTGGACGGCCGCCTGCCAGCCGGTCGGGAAGATGTCGGAGAGGAACAGCAGCGTCTCGTCGGGAATGCCCTCGGGCACCTTCTGGACGGTCGTGTCGGCGAAGGGCACGCGCAGGTACTCGGCCTGGCCGCCCGGATAGCCCCCGGTGAGATGCGAGTAGCCGAACAGGCCGGCGGTGGTGTGGCCGAAGACCTTGTCGGCGAGGTGCTTCTTGCGGTTGCTTCTCTGGCAGACGGAGAAGTATCCGCGCCTGCACTGGTCGCACTCGCCGCAGACGATGGTGAAGGGCACCACGACCCGGTCGCCCTTCTTCAGCTTGCCGTTGAGCCCGCGCCCGGTCTCGACGACCTCGCCCATGGTCTCGTGACCCATGATGTCGCCCGGGAGCATGGCGGGGATGAAGTTGTGGAACAGGTGCAGGTCGGAGCCGCAGATCGCGCAACTCGTGACCTTGATGATGGCGTCGCGGCCGTCCTCGATCTCCGGATCGGTGACCGTATCGCAGCGGATGTCTTCCTTCCCATGCCAAACCAGGGCTCGCATCGCCTTCGTCTCCCATCGGTTGAGGTGCGAGAGCCGGCCTCGAAGCGGGACAGCCCGATCGGCCTGACGCTCTCGCGGGGATGGTGGTCGGGACTGCGATGAGCCGAACCGGGATGCGAGAGGCCGCGTTCCCGCGGATGAATCCCTAGGAGACCTCCGGTCCGGGGCGGTGTCCCGGATCGGGAGAGGGCGTCCCGCGCCGGCGGGCCGGATCCGTATCGCACCTACGGAGCGCTCCGATCGTCCGGCAGGACCGGCAGCGCCAGGTTCCCGGCCTTGGGGCGGGCGGGCCGCCCGCCGATCCGGAGGCATGCCGTGACCGAACTTCTGCCAGAGACCGACCGGGACGCCTGCGCGCGCGACGCCATGACGGCGATCGAGGTGGCGCTCGACCGGCTGTCCCCCGAGGCGAGGAGCGCCTTCTGGACCGCCATCGACAGGCTCTACCGGTTGCCGGTCGAGGCGGGCGGGCCGCCCGCCGGGGCGGCGCCCCGGCATCGTTCGCCGCCATAGCGTCGTTTGCCGACGGGGCGACCGGTTCGGCGACGCCGACGATGCCAGAAGAACCCGTCCGCTGCGCTGCCGGCCTGGGCCCGCGGGGAAGTCCTAAGGGTTGATCGCAGGAACGGGGCCAGACGCGGCCGGTTCGCGACGGGAGCGGCGCCGCACGGCGCACGGCGCTTCGCGGCAGGCCGATTCATGGTGTCATTTCTCGAACGCGCCTCGGGCGCCCTCGTGATGGGGGTCGTCCTCCTCGACGTCTTTCTCACCGTGCTCTACGCCCGCATCGGCACGGGGCTGATCGCCGAGCGCGCCGCGCATCTCACCTGGATCGTCTTTCGCCGGGCGGCCGAGGCGGCCGGCGCGCGGCGCGGGGTGGTGCTGTCCTTCTGCGGTCCGGCGATCCTCGTGCTCTACGTCGTGCTCTGGGCCGGCGGCCTGACGCTCGGCGCCGGGCTCATCATCCATCCCGGTCTCGGGTCAGGAGTGCAGGCGGGCAGCGGCCCGACGCCGACGGACCTCCTCACCGCCCTCTATGCCGGGGGCAGCAGCATGGCGATCGTCGGTGCCAGCGACTTCCGGCCGACGACCGATGCCTACCGGGCCGTCTACCTGGCGAACTCGCTCCTCGGCCTGTCGGTGACCTCGCTGGTCCTGACCTACGTCATGCAGGTCTACGGCGCCCTGCGGCAGCGCAACGCGCTCGGGCTTCAGCTCCACCTCGTCTCCGGGGAGACCTCGGAGGCCGGCGAGCTGCTGGCGCGGCTCGGACCGCGCGGGCAGTTCAGCGCCGGCTACAGCCATCTCGTCTCGCTGGGCGAGGCCATGGCGGCGATGAAGGAGACCCATCACTTCTACCCGGTGCTGTTCTACTTCCGGTTCCGGCAGCCCTATTATTCGGTCTCGGCGCAGGCGCATCTCGTGCTCGACACGGCGTCGCTGATCCGCAGCACGCTCGCGGGCGAGGACACGGCCTGGCTGAAGGAGGCGGCCGCGGTCGAGGCGCTCTGGCGCGTGGCCCTGATGCTGGTCGTCACCCTCGAAACGGCGTTCCTGCCGGGCGATCCGCCGGCCGCGACACCTGTCGACCCTCGCGAGCGGCAGCGGTGGCGCGCCCAGTGGGAGCGGGCCGCGTCCCGGCTCGCCGCGGCCGGCATCGCGGCCGCGCACGAGGAGGCGGCCGCGCAGGCCTATCTCGACCTGCGCGCGCAATGGTGGCCACACATCGCGCGGCTGGCTCCCGCGATGGCCTATCGGAGCGAGGACATCGAGGCACGCGGATCGGAGAAGCCCTAAGGGACCGGCCGGATGGATTCGGCCCGCGAGGCGGGATGAATAGGCCCGATCCAGGAGGAAGACCGATGGGGAGAGCCGCCACGATGATGACGGATCCTGCCGCGACCGGTATCGCGCACGTCCCGCGGCTTGCCGCGCCGGGATGGGACGGGGCGGATTGTGCGCTCGCCCGCAGGCTCGGTGGCTTTGCCCCGCTCGACGCCCAGGACCGGGCGGCGCTCGCCGGCCTGATCGGCTATGTCCGGCCGGTCGGGCGGCACACGGTCCTCGTGGAGCAGGATAGCGTGGCCGATCACGCGGTCATCGTCTTCGCCGGGTTCGCGAGCCGCGGCAAGCACCGTGCATCCGGGCGCCGCCAGATCGTGGCCTATCTCGTCCCCGGCGACCTGTGCGACCGCGGCGTCCTCCACGACCACCCGCTCGGCCACGCGATCGAGACCCTCACGCCCTGCCTCGTCGCCCGGGTCCCGCGCGCGGCCTATCTCGACCTGCTCGGCCGGCATCCCCGCATCGCCCTCGCGCTGCAGCGGGCGCGGCTCGCCGAAGAGGCGACGGTGCACGAGTGGGTGGCCAATATCGGCATGCGCTCGGGCACCGAGCGCATGGCGCATCTCCTGTGCGAGCTGATGGAACGCCTGGGAACGGTCGGCCAAGTCACGGACGGCCAGTACGCCCTGCCGCTGACCCAGACCGATCTGGCCGACACGCTCGGCCTGTCGAGCGTGCACGTGAACCGCGTGCTGCAAGCCCTGCGGCGCGACCGGCTGATCTCGCTGTGCGGGCACCGCCTGCGGGTCCTCGCGCCGCGGCGGTTGCGCGAGCTCGCGGAGTTCGGCGCCGGATCCCCGTGAGCCGCCGCGAGGATCGTCCCGACGGGGAGGATCCTGCGTCGTCGCACGACATTGCCGCACCCTCAGCGGGGCAAGGTCATCCCATCGGGCACCGCCACGGGACACGCCACGGACGGATCCGCGCTCCGGCGAGCCGGCGGCGCCTGACACGCCCCGCCCCTTTCCCGCACGGCCGCAACGCCGCGACAGGAGATCCGGATCCGCGCAAGAACTCGCGACGCGTCTCAGGTCCGGATCCCGGATCCCCGTCCGCATCGATGCAGCCGTCCAGGAAAAAGGCGTGACGTGCGATGACACGACAGGCCGGCGGCAGCGCCTGTCCGGGTGAACCGCCCGAATTCAAGTCATCGGAGGGAGAGGCGCTCGGAGATCGCGCCCCATCATCGGTGAACCGACGGCGCAGGCGGTGATACCGCAGCGCCTTCGAACGAACTCGTTCGACGGCGCGAGGCAAGCCCGAACGGGCGTCGGCGCTGATGCGAAGGCGCGAGGGTACGAGGCACCGAACGGCGAGCCGGCCGGCGCCCGACGCGACGGCTCCCGCTCCGCTCGCCGCGATCCGACGCGGGCGACGTCCCCGCCGCGCCGCCGATGCATCGGGCCGGCATGGACGAGCGGACGGTCGCGCACGGCTGGATAAGGTCAAATCCAAATCCACTCAACTATCTCTGGCATAACCAGGGTGGCACACACCCGATATTGGATGCAACTGCCAAGTACAGATTGTCCGGCATCGGCGCGCTTCGGACATATCCTGAGGGATCCCCCGTAGGAACGGGGGCAAGCCGCTCGGGTTCGGATCCATGCAGCATAGGCCTGGGAATTGCCGCATGCGCAGGAGGTATTCATGGCGTTGAGACAAGTCTTTCTCGCGGGCACTGTTCTTGCCGCGCTGGCGGGTGGGTCCGCGCACGCTCAGCAATCGGCGGTCAGCAACCAGCGCACGGCGCAGGACCAGTCGGAAGGACAGGGCACGCAGATCTTCGTGAGCTCGGCCGGGGTGCGCCAGATCCAGCAGGCGCTGACCCAGAAGGGCTACAGCACGGGCAACGTGGACGGCCGCTGGAACGCCCAGACCACGGCGGCGGCGCGCAGCTTCCAGCAGGCGCAGAACATGGAGCCGACCGGCACGCTCACCGTCCCGCTCGTCTACGGCCTCGGCCTCGACCAGGACATCATCCTGGGCAATACGGGCGCGCAGGGCGGCGGCCAGTCCGGCGACCAGGGCACCAAGCAAGCCGACAACCAGCGCGTCGTCATCGAGCGCGCCGACAGCCGCGGCACCCCGCTCCATGTCAGCCCGGCCGGAATCCGGCAGATCCAGCAGGCCCTGAACCAGCAGGGCTGGAACACCGGACAGGTGGACGGCCGCTGGGGCCCGGCGACCGTGCAGGCCGCGCGCAGCTACCAGCAGGTGCATGGCCTCGAGCCGACGGGACGGCTCGAGGTCGGCCTCATCGCCGCGCTCGGCCTGACCGATCCGATCTTCTCGGCCGGGCACGGCACCGGCCCGCAGGCCGCCAACGCGGCACGACCGCAACCGAGCCAGGCGGCCGGCACGGGGGGCGACAAGCAAGTCGACAACCAGCGCATCGCCATGGAGCGCGCCGACAGCCCCGGCGAGCCCCTGTGGATGAATTCGGACGGCGTGCGCCAGATCCAGCAGGTGCTGAACCAGCGCGGCTACGCCGCCGGCCATCTCGACGGCAACTGGAACACCGACACGGCGCTCGCCGCGACCCACTTCCAGCAGGCGCAGGGCCTCGAGCCGACCGGTACGCTGACCACGAACCTGCTCGCCACGATCGGGATGCCGCGCTGGCAGCGGGGCGAGTTCATGGGCGGCATGGCGACGACCGCGAACGCGGCGGGCAATCCCAACCCGCAGACGACCGGCACCGTCTCGTCGGCGCGCGGGACGGGCGCGTCCGGCCAGGGCAGCGCGGGTGGCTCCGCGAGCGCTCCTTCTCCCGCCGGACAGGGCGGCGAAGGACAGCGCGCGGCGGGCTCGCGATAGCCTCAGCCTCGCCGCGGCGGCGCCCGCATCCCTGCCGCCGCCATAGCCCGTCCGGCCATCAGGCCGGGCGGGCGCTTTCGGGGTCCGGGAGACCGTGCCGCCTCGCGCACTCGATCACCTCCTCGGATCTGCCCCGCATCGCCACCCTGGCTGAAGGAAGCAACCCGATGGCTCACGGACCACTGAACGGACTGCGCGTGGCGATCCTCGTCACCGACGGTTTCGAGCAGGTCGAGCTGACCGAGCCCCGCAAGGCCCTCGACGAGGCCGGGGCCGAGACGCGTCTCGTCTCGCCCAAGACCGACCGGGTCAAAGGCTGGAACTTCACCGATTGGGGCGACACGCTGCCCGTCGACGTTCCACTGGATCACGCGAAGCCGGACGATTTCGACGCCATCCTGCTGCCGGGCGGGGTCATCAACCCCGACACGTTGCGGATGGACGGGAGCGCCATCGCGTTCGCCCAATCCTTCCTCGATGCCGGCAAGCCAGTGGCGACGATCTGCCATGGTCCGTGGACCTTGATCGAGACCGGCAGGCTGAGCGGCAGGCGGATGGCGTCGTGGCCGTCGCTGCAGACGGACCTCGAGGCGCAAGGCGTCGAGTGGCTGGACCAGGAGGTCGTCGTGGACGGCAACCTGGTGTCGAGCCGGATGCCGGACGACATCCCGGCCTTCAACCGCGAGCTGGTCGCGCTGCTCGGCCGGTCCCGGGGGCCGGCGGCGCGGCCCGCCTCGTGAGCCCCCATCCCGAGAGCCGCGGCGGCTCACGCCCGCCGGTCGCCGGCCGCCTCGGGGGCCGTGGCCGCCTGGCCCTCCACCAGGCGCTCGGCTGCGCGGCCTGACTCGCCGGCCTGATCGGCAGGGCGCACGCCGGCCGCGGTGGCGATCAGGACCGCCTCGGGCAGGGTGCGGGCGCCGAGCGCTTCCATGACCTTCGCGCGGTGGATCTCCACCGTGCGCGGGCTCAGGCCCAGCGTGCGGGCGATGGTCTTGTTGGTGCCGCCCGCGAGCAGGCCCTCCAGCACGGCGCGCTCGCGGGCCGTGAGCGTCGTGACCCGATGATGCGACGCGTCGCGCTCGCGGGTCCGCTCCGCGACGTCCCGGATCTCGACCAGCGCCGACCGGACCGCGAAGACCAGATCATCCGGGAGCCAGGGATCCTCGAGGAAATCGACGGCACCCGCCTTCATCGCGCGGACCCCGAAGCCGGTGTCGCCGCCGCTCGCACCGACCGCCACCACGGGCAGGTGCGCCCGGTCCGTCTTCAGCGCGCTCGCCACCCCGAAGCCGCCGGCCTCCCCCAGGTCGAGCACGACGCAGCCCGCTATCAGGGAGCCGGCGATCTTGAGGAAGGCCTGGCCGCTCGCGAAGGCCTGGACCTCGTAGCCGCCGGCCTGCAGGGCCGCCACGGCGCGATGCCGGGCGTCATCCCCGGCCGCGACCACGTAGGCGCGCAGCTCGGTATCGGTGGTGACGTCCTGCGCGATCCCGCCCACGGAGCGGACCAGCCCGTCGCGCCCGGGGATCGGGAAGAAGGTATCGCGGATGCGGCGCACCCGGTGGTCCGAGGCGCGCAGGATCCGGTAGCCGAGCATCAGCGTCTCGCCGCGGCCGACCCGCTCCAGCGCCTGTGCCGCCCCGTCGCGGTCCTCCGGATGGACGCTGGCGAGCCAGCCCGCGAGGTCCGGCATGTCCTCGACCGGCATGCCCCAGACCTGCGCGAAGGAGGGACTGAGATAATCGAGCTGCCCGCTTTCCAGGTCGGCGAGCCAGAGCACGTTGGACGAATGCTCGGCGTAGCGCCGGAAGCGCTCCTCGCTCTCGCGCAAGGCCGCCTCGGCACGCGTCTCGCGGTCGACGTCCTGCATGACGATGATGGCGAGCGGGATGCTCCTGTCGCGCTCACGCACCGGAATGGCGCTCACCCGCATCCAGGTCTCGGCGCCCTCGCGGGACCGGTGCAGGACGCTCATGCCCCGCACGACCTCCCCCCGCACCGCCCGCGCGAACGGGTAGTCGGACGGGCTTACGATCCGGCCCTCCGCATCGAAGCCGGTCCACCGGGGCTGCCCGTCCGGATCCACCGCCGGGACCAGGCCGCGCGGCAGGAACCGCCGGCAGAGCGGATTGGCGAGCAGGGCCCGCCCGTCGGCCCCGAACAGCCCGGCCGCGAAGGGGAGATGCTCGATCAGCGTGCCGAAGCGCGCCCGTTGCGCCTCGATCTCCTGCACGGCGGCCCGCAGGCGCTCCTCCGTGCGGACCCGCGCGGTCGTTTCATGCACGTGGCAGAGCACCCCCTGCACGCTGCCGTGCTGATCCCGGACCGGCGAGTAGGCGAAGGTCCAGACGCTGTCCTCCCGCGATCCGTCGCGGTTCACCGTCACGACGTAGTCTTCCAGGTCGCTCGCCTCGCCCCGGAGCGCGCGTTCCGTGACCGGCCCGATCTGGTCCCACGCCTCGCGCCAGACCTCGGGGAACGGGCGCCCGAGCGCCTCGGGCTTGATGCCGAGGATGGGCCGATAGGCATCGTTGTAGAAGCTGATGAGGTCGGGTCCCCAGGCGAGGTATGTCGGAAAAGCCGAGTTGAGCATGCCGCTCAGGGTGTATTTCAGCACGTCCGGCCACGCATCGATCGGGCCGAGGGGAGAGGAAACCCAGTCATATTCTCGAACGCGGATGGCGACTTGACCGCCACCGGCGAGGAACGTTCATTTGTCCACGGCGACCTCCTTCGGGGCCCAATCCGAAGGGACGCCGCATGAAATGGCAACTACCTATGTTGTAAAAATACGCCATATACAATTGTCATACATACAATTGCCCCCGTCCCGCCATGTATTATAAAGCCATTTTTGGTAGTATTTTACGAAATATAGATTCATCAGGGCAATTCGAGCTAGCGAGTGCCGCTGACCATCCTGATATCTTGGCCCCTGGCGACTTTCATCCTTGCCGAGGCAGCAAAATGCGATCCTTGAATCGCGTGATGACATGACAATAAAACCACTCCCGCTGTCACGGTCGAACGTGGGCAGTGGCGACTGACCGAGAGAAAGGCGAAAATCTGCGCGCCTCCCGTGGCCGTCGCATGACTTTGCCGAACTGGATCGGCTCCTGTCGCGAAGAGGATGAGGTGCGGCGGCGGCCCTCGGATACCCTCGCGCCTTGGCATCGACACGGCGGTGCCAAGGCGCGAGGGTATCAGCGCCGGTGCCCGTTCGGGCTTGCCTTGCGCCGTCGAACGGATCCGTTCGACGGCGCAAGGCATGACTCGCCGCTCGACTCGCGCCGGAATCCCAGCCTGGATCGAGGGACGGCAGGCCGCCGCGGCTTCCTGTGCACACTCCCCATGCCGGATCGCAATGCTTGCGACGCGGACCACGCGGCAAGTCTCGATCGAGGGTCACGCTGCGCCTGCGTGGATCACCGCTGCTATCGCCGCCTGCGCGGCGTCCAGCCGGCAGGCCAGAGCGAGAGCCGCCCTTTGCGATGGATCGCCGGGCGCCGCCGCGTTCAGGGCCGTGCGCGGCGCGAGAGGCGGATCCCGGGCTTCGGGATCCGCGCCTCCGATCCGCGTCCGCATCGCGACCGGCCGCCCGCGCCGCGAGACAACCGCACCGGACGCGGTCCCTGGCTTCAGGCGTGCGACGGCATCAGGGAATGAACACCGACCGGACGCAGCCATCCGTCTTGTGCTTGAACATGGCGTATCCCCGCGGTGCATCTTCGAGCGAGAAGCGGTGCGTCGCCAGGAACGAGGGGTTCAGCTCGCCCTTCTGGGCATGGTCGAGCAGGCGCTCCATGTAGGCCTGGCCGTGCTGCTGCGCGGTGCGCACGGTCATGCCCTTGTTCATGATCGCCCCGATCGGAAACTTGTCCATCACGCCGTAGACGCCGAGGATCGACAGCGTTCCCCCCTTCCGGCAGGCCAGGATCGCCTCGCGCAACGCCTGGCCGCGATCCGTCTGCATGAAGGTGAGCTGCTTGGCGCGGTCATAGGCATATTGCAGGCCGGTGCCGTGCGCCTCCATGCCGACCGCATCGATGCAGGAATCGGGGCCCCGGCCGCCGGTCATCTCCCGCAGCACCTCCAGCACGCTGTCGACCTCGGCGTAGTTGATGGTCTCGGAGCCGACATGCTCGCGGGCCATCCGCAGCCGTTCGGGCATGCGATCGATCGCGATCACCCGCTCGGCCCCCATCAGGAACGCGCTCTTCTGCGCCATCAGGCCGACGCCGCCGCAGCCCCAGACCGCCACCACGTCGCCGCGCCGGATGTTGCAGAAATCCGCCCCCATATAGCCGGTGGGGGCCGCATCCGAGAGAAACAGCACCTGCTCGTCCGGCAGCCCTTCCGGCGCCTTGAAGCAGTCGTTGTCGGCGAAGGGCACGCGGACATACTGGGCGTGGGCCCCGGCGTAACCACCGAAAGCGTGCGTGTAGCCGTAGATGCCGGCAGTCGGGTAGCCGAAGACGGGCTCCTGCAGCTCCGGCTTGGGATGGGTGTTGTCGCACAACGAACTCAGCTTGTTCTTGCAGTACCAACACTGTCCGCAGGTGATGAAGGACGGAACGACGACGCGATCGCCCTTCTTGACCTTCCTGACTTCGGGCCCGACCTCCTCGACGACGCCCATGAACTCGTGGCCGATGACGTCGCCAGCCTTCATGGTCGGGATGTAGCCGTCGATGAAGTGCAGGTCCGAGCCGCAGGTGGTCGACATGGTGACCCGCAGGATGCAGTCATGCGGGTTGACGATCTCGGGATCCTTGACCGTCTCGACCCGCAGGTCGTTGACGCCGTTCCAGATGAGCGCGCGCATGGGAGCCTCCTCGGCGGATTTCGCAAAAATTGGTGCCGGTCCTGGGACAGCAATCGGCGACGAACTACGACCGTCAGCGGACCTGCATCGGCCGGCCGACGCAGGTCTGCGGCGTCAGCGGGGATCGGCCCGCGCCGCGGGCTGGCGCTCGGTGGTGGGAATCTCGCCGGTCTGGACCAGGGCCTTGAAGTAGTGCAGCGACTTGCCGGCCAGCGCCGCCGGCAGCGCTCCGCCCAGCATCCGCGCCGCGGCCCGGCCGAGCATGCCGCCGGGCGGATCGAGGCGGGCGCGCAGGGTGACCACGATGCCACGATCGCCGGCCGCCGGGTGGAAATGCACCGACGCGTCCCGGACCAGCGCGCCCTCGCCCTGCGCCTCCCAGCGCAGGATCTCGCCGGGCCGATCCTCGACCAGCCGCATCTCCCAGGATCCGAGATCGTGGCCGGCCGTCCAGCGCGTCTGCCCGTCGCCCGTGGACTCGATGGCGGCGAAGGGCGCCATGACCCGGCGCAGGGTCTCCGGCTCGCGCCAGCGCCGGTAGAGCTCGTCCGCGGACACCGCCTCGATCGTGATCGAGCGCGCGATGTCCGGCTCGTCCGCCGCATCCGATCGTCGTCGGTTCGTCCCCGTCCCGATCCGGCCGGCCAGGCCCGTCTGAACGCCGATCAGGCCGACCACCGCGACACCGGCGGCGGCGGCAAGGGCAAGCCCGACTATGCCGGGGCTGGAACGCCCCCCGACAGCGTCATCCCCACCGGGTCGCTGGCCGGCCCGGGCCCCACCGCGCCGCATGGCTCGAGCGCCGTCCGGAGCATCGCTGCGATCCTCCGGAGGGAGGCCCTCGTGTCGATCGGTCATGGCACACCTCAGACGCGTCGAAGGAGCCGAGAGCCCGGCGCCGCGTGCGTTCAGCCGATGAATGATCGTGGCTCAACGCCCGCAATACTGGCGATCTTTTATTCTCAGGCGTCGTGACCCGAAGAAGCGACAACGAGTTCCGGCTTGGCGAGATCAGAGCTCATCGTCCCGGTCCGAGCAATAACATGCATCAGTTCTTGTCGGCGGCCCTCGAAGCGATGAACGCCGCAGGCATGATCCTGCGCCGTGTGACGGCGTCCGATGGCAACGAGGACCGGGCGCGGTCCCGCCACGCGGGGACCCCTCCTCTCCTGCATCGTGAGCCTGAGACGGCCCGCCGCGCCAACCCGGCTCCAGCTCGTGACCCGGCCACGCGGCAAGGCGATGGCCGTGAACGGTCGCCACCCGTCTGATCTCCCGTGGAAACCCGGGCACGGGCGAGCTTGGCCTTTCGCTCGGTTTTTGAGGGCGGGCCGTTGGCTCGCTGGCGCCCCCCTTGTCAGAACAGCAAAGGTCGGCGTCACAAGGCTGACGTGCCGGCGCCGGCCATGCCAAGAGCGGGTCTCGTTGTAATCCACGCCCAGCTCGGTCTTTTTGGTCTCGAGCGCCTGCTCGATCGCCCAGCGCCGCTCCTAGCACTACAGTTGCAACCCACTCTTGAGCAGGCGCCGGACAACCTTGGCTCCTGTAAGCGACAGCTGTCGACATGGGGCAAAATTGCGGGCCACAACTGTATTGCTAAAGTCTAAACCTGATCAAGGTATAGTGGCGATGAGTGAGATTTGATTCCAAAGCGCCCCAGATGGAGGAGGCTATGGCAGAGCTGTTCTGGCTGTCGGACGAGCAGTGGCAGGCGATCGCGCCGTTCATGCCCACCAACCAGCCCGGTGCTCATCGCAAGGACGACCGCACCATCCTGTCGGGCATCCTGCACGTCATCAGGTTCCGGACCAGCATGCTGGCGGCTCTCGCCAAAGCCGGATGGTCGGGCGAGGCCGCCGCCCTCGACGCGACCGACGTCAAAGCCCAGCGCGCCGCCCACGGTGCAAAAGGGGGGACCGCCACCAGGCGATCGGCCCCTCGCGGGCGGGCGCGACCACCGAGATCCATGTCCTCACCGACGTGATAGGCCGCCCAGGCGTCATCCACCTCACCCCCGGCAACGCCAGCGACGTGAAGATCGCGCCTGCCGTGCTGGACAAGGCACCCGGCCCGATGCGCCGGCTAATCGCCGACAAGGGCTACGATGCCGACTGGCTGCGCCAGGACCTGCACGAGCAGGACATCAGCGTGGTCATCCCTGGCACCCGTGCCCGCAAACGCAAGATCCGCCTCGATAAGCGGCGCTATTGCGACCGCGGGCGGGTCGAGGCGGTGTTCTGCCGCCTCAAGGACTTCCGCCGCATCGCCACACGCTACGACAAGCTGGCACACGACTTCGCCTCGGCTCTCGCCCTGGCTGCCGTCATCGCGTTCTGTTGCTGATCGAGTCCTGACCCTAGGCGTCCGATTTACCGTGGCGCCTTGAACTCGCGCTTGACGCGGTCCAGGGCCAGGCTGCGGCCAGGTCGTGGAGCGCACGGTTCTGCCACGCATCACCCCGCCAGCACCATCTTGCGCATCAGACGCGCCACAGTTATCGAGCGACCACAATTCCTTTCCGGGCCAGCTGACGCCATACTCCGGTCAAGCTCGGGGGCATGCTCTTGCGCACGCCGTAGACGCGGAACAGGGCGTTGCTTACCGCAGCCGCTCGCACGGTCAAGGCACCGCATGCCGCGATCCGGAAAGGCTTCTTGGCCTTCACCGACCCAGGACCTCCGCAACAGCTCAACGCCGCAGGATACCAGGGTAGCTGCTACGTCACGACCTAATTGGGTAACGCTATGGTGGAGCGGGCGATCGGGATCGAACCGACGACATTCAGCTTGGGAAGCTGACGTTCTACCACTGAACTACGCCCGCGACGAGGTTTGTCATACGGGCTCGCCCCGGCCCTGTCCACCCCGAAATGCCGCGGTCTCCGGGGCGGTGGTGGGTCACCGGTCCATGCGCCCGGCGGGGGGGGCGTTGGGGTCGCCGCCGCCGGCGCCGAAGAGCTTGCGCAGGAAGCCCGGGGCGATCGCCGAGAGGGGATTCACGCTGATGTTCGGCGCGCTCATCGCGCCGGCAACCCGGAAGTTGATGCCGAACAAGCCCTCGTTGTGGCCGCCGCCCAGCAGCGGGCCGAAGATCGGCACCTGCGACACCACGTTGTTGAGGCCGTAGAGCGGCACGAAGGTGCCGGAGACGTCGGTGCGGTCCTTGCCGGTGTCGATCCAGCCGCCGAGCGTGAAGCCCATCGCCGGGCCGGAGATCGCGGCCTCCGCGAAAGCGATGCGGGTGCCGGTGCGCTGGAAGGCGGCGCGCAGGCGGTCGAAGCCGACGTCGTTGGCGTCGCTGCGCCGGTCGTCGGCCTCGCCCTGGGCCATGATCCGGCCGAGCGCCGGCTCGTTGCGCAACGCAAAGGAGCGGACCTGCAGCAGGCCCGATTGCGGCCCGTCATTCATCGTCATCTGCAGCGACAGGGACCCGCCCTGCATGCGCTTGTAGATGTCGAGGAAGCGGAGCGCCGCGCCGGCGTCGGTGGTCTCGGCGTTGAGCACCGGCGGGGTGCTGCGGTCGCCCTTCGCCACCTCCAGGCTCACCCCGGCCGAACGCAAGCGGCCCTGGATCCGGGCCTGGCGGATGTCGTCGCCGCGCAACGACAGCTTCAGGCTGGCATTGGTCAGCGCCTCGTCGTTGAACCCGGTCAGGATCGCGAAGCTGAGATCGGCTTCGACCTCGCGGCCCGCGCCGTCCTTGCCGCCCTTGCGCGGCGGCGCCGTCATCGCGCGCAGGAACGGCCGCGCATCGGCGACGCCGCCCTTGGCGCTGAGCCGGTAGCCGTTGGTGCCCATGCGCTCGACCTGGGCGCGGATGTCGTCGCCGGGCGAGAGCTTCAGGCTGGTGAGGTCGGCCCGCTCGAAGCCGCCCTCGGCGTTGAGCGTGGCGCTGCCGCGCAGCTGCACCGGGCCGGAGTCGAGGGCGATGTCGCGCAGATCGCTGCCCTGGCCGGTCTCCGTGAGGGACAGCGTAAGCCGGCCCGCCCGGCCGGCGGGTTTGGTCCAGCCCGGCAGCAGCCCGTCGATGCTGGCCCGGGCGAGGTCGGCCTCGATCCGGATCGGGGCCTTGCCCGGGCGGCCGACCGGCACGATGAAGCGGGCATTGACGGGACCGGCGAGCTGGGGCGCCGTCGGCAGACCTTTGCGGGCGCGGGCCGCGTCGTCGAGGGCCATGGTCACCACCGCCTCACCGGGCGCGCCGGCCTTCGGCTGGTGCAGGTCGACGGTGAGCGGGGCGCTGGCGAGGCGGCCGTCGCCCTTGAGGCTGAAGCCGTTGCGGTCGTAGGCGACGGCGAAGCGGCCGTTCTCGAGCTTCTCCTTGCCGACGAGGCGGTCGGCGGCGATGTCGGTGAGGCTGCCGGTCAGGGTCACCGGCAGGTCGCCGATGTCGGGAACCGCCTCGAGGGAGAGGGGGAAGTCGATCCGCAGATCGGCCTGGCCGCGCAGGGTCGCGGGGTCGAGCTCGGTGCCGGAGAGCGAGCGGAACAGCTTGGTCTGGAGCAGGGAGGCGAGCGCGTCGGCGCCGCCGGTGAGGCGAAGGCCGATCTGGGCCGAGACGTCGTGCGGCACCGCGTCCTTGATGACGAAGGAGCCGTCCTGAAGGGTCAGCGCCCGGCCGTCCGGCATCCGGATCTCCGCGGTGGCGCCGCGGATGGTGGTGTTGCGCCCGGTGACGAGCCCGGACACCCGGGCCCGGGAGAGCGGCGGCGCGTCGGAGGAGATGGTGAGCCCGCCCTCGCTCACCGCGAAGGCGATCCGCACCGCCTGGTCGGGCATCGGCTCGCCGCGGGTGGCGGCGGCGAACTCGGCCATGCTCATGTCGACCACGATGTCGAGGCTGTCGAGCCGCCCGGTGCGCAGGTTGTCGACGAGGTAGGCGCGGATCGGCGGCGCGACGTTCTCCGGCCACAGCCGCAGGGCGGCGCGCCCGTCGGTGCGCTCGGCGGTGATGCGCAGGGTCAGGCCGCCCTCGTCGGCCTTCGTGCCCAGCGTGCCGCTGATCGTGCCGCGGACCGTGTCGCCGGTCAGCGTGAGCGCGTCGATCCGCATGCCGCCGTCGCGGCCCGAGAGGCGGGCCTCGACCTTGGCGACCTTGACCGGGGCATCGGCGAGCGTGGCCCCCCGCAGGACCGCGTCGGCGCCCGACAGGGTCGCGGTCCAGCCCGCGCCGGTGCCGTCCGGCGCCGCCACCCACTCGCCGGCGAGCCGCACCCGGTTGCCGGCGCCGCGGTAATCGAGGGAGTCGACCCGCAAGGCCCGGCGGGCCTCGTCCCAGGCGGCGTCGACCGTCACCGCCTCGATCGTCACCGGGTTGAAATCCTTCTCCTCGATGAGGAGGTTGCCCTCGCTGGTGGTGAGCCGGAGGGTCATCCCGTCGAGGCGGGCGCCGTGCATCGCCACCTGGGCCCGGCCGGACAGCTTCAGGTCGGTGGTCAGCGGCAGGCGCGACTGGCCGGAGAGCAGCAGCAGATCGGGGGCCGGCAGGTCGTCGAGGGTGAGCACGCCGTGGCGGCCGCCGTCGGGCGCCTGCTCGACGTCGCCGCCGAAGCGCCAGGGCCCGTGCGGACCGACGATGCGCATCTCGAACAGCCGGGCCGACCGGGTCGCGTCGCGGTTGAACAAGCCGTCGACCCGCGGGAACACCACCCGCTCCGCGCCGGATTCGTCGAGCAGCGTCAGGCGGGCATTGGTCAGGCGGGCCCGGTCGAGGCTGCCGATCACGCCGGACGGGTCGAGGACCAGGCTCAGGATCGACGCAACGGTGGCCGAGACCGGCGAGACGGTGCCGCGGGCCGCCGCCACCGCCGGCGGCGTGTGGGGCTTGACCTCGGCGGGGTCGTTGGAGGCCGCGAAGGCGATCGAGCCGTCATGGTGCAGCAGCGCGCGCAGCTGCAGGTCGCGGAACTCGACCGAACGGGCCTGGACCGACAGGCTGAACAGCGACCACAGATCGATGGCGACGACCGCGAGCGGCGCCCGCACCACGAGGTCGCCCTCCGGGTTGCGGATGTCGAGGCCGGTGGTGCGCAGGGCCAGCGCCCCGTCGCGGTCGATCTCGATGGCGCTGTCGTGCAGAGACACGCTCCAGCCCGGGCCGAGGCGCTCGGCGATGCCCGCCGCGACCCGGGGCTCGAGCCAGGCGAAGCTCACCGGCCCGCTCGACAGGCGCAGGTAGGCGAGGCCGAGGCCGACGCAGAGGAGCACGACGGCCGCGAGCTTGAGCCACAGCACGCCGCGCAAGCAGGTCCGCAGCAGCGACCGGGGGGCGGCCTTGATCCGCGCCGCGCAAGGCCCCGGCCCATCCGGAGCACGGCCCGGCGGGGCGGCGGCCTGCGCGCGGTCGATGATGGGCTCATCGATGCCTGGATCCAGGCCTGGTGTCGCTCGGTCCGTCGTCACGCGCGCGTCGCCACTCCGGGCGCCCCGCTCGGCGCCGTGTCGGGGCCCGTGCCCCGGGCCATGATTGCCCGATCCGGTGACCGGAGGGTAACGTCCTGCCGCTAATCCGTCGGGTGCGTCGAGGCCCCCGCATCCCGGGGTGCCCTCCCCCAGAGGCACACCATCAATCGGCCGAAAGGAAGGCACGATGGCGCTGAACCCGGGCGACCCCGCCCCCGATTTCTCCCTGCCGGCGACCGGCGGCGAGACGATGAGCCTCGCCGGCCTCAAGGGCCGCAAGGCCGTGCTGTACTTCTACCCCAAGGACGACACCAGCGGCTGCACGCTGGAGGCTCAGGCCTTCAACGGCCTGCGGCAGGCCTTCGCCGCGGCCGACACCGCGGTGATCGGCGTCTCGCCCGACCCGATGAAGAGCCACGACAAGTTCCGGGCGAAGTACGGCCTGGAATTCCCGCTCGCCTCGGACGAGGCCAAGGCGATGCTCGAGGCCTACGGCGTCTGGGTCGAGAAGAGCATGTACGGGCGCACGTACATGGGCGTCGAGCGGACGACCTTCCTGATCGACCGCGATGGCACGATCGCGAAGGTCTGGCAGAAGGTGAAGGTGCCGGGCCACGCCGACGCGGTGCTGGCGGCGGCGCAGGCGCTGTGAGGCGCGCAGGGTAAGCCTGGTCGATCCGCCCGGCGGATCCGCAAGCCTCGGCCTCGTTTCCGGGCAGCGCGAGCGAAACCCGGAATCCCGACGCGCAGGTGGCGCAAGACGAGAGCGGCCATGCTCCGCGTCGCGCGACCTGCGGTTTTGGATCTCGCGCTCCGCCGCCGCGGTCCCGGGACGATTCCGGGGATGGGACCTTCCGCCGCGAGACGTCGATCCGCGGCCGCGCTTGAAGCATCCTTAACCTTAACCCGCGACGGTCCGCTTCAGGTTACCGGACCGTTCCGATGCTCGCTTCCCGCCTCTCGTCCCTCGTTCCCTCCCTCGCGCTGCCCGCGCGCCGCTCCGGCGATCCGGACCGGGTCTGGGTGGTGCGGCGACGGACCCTGGTGCTCGCCGGCCTCGCCTTCGCGGCGCTCTGCCTGTGGGCCAGCGCGGCGACCTGGTTCATCGTCTTCCGCGACGAGGCCCTCGCCCGGTTCATGGAGCGCCAGGGCGCGATGCAATACGCCTACGAGGAGCGCATCAGCGCCCTGCGGGCCCGGCTCGACCGGGTGGCGACGCAGAAGCTCCTGGAGCAGGACGGGGTCGAGACGCGGCTCGCCGACATCGCCGGCCGGCAGGTCGCCCTGGAGAGCCGGCAGGCGATGCTCGCGGGCCTCGCCGAGCAGGCCGGCTTCGCGGTGGGCGAGGACGGGCTGGCGCTCGCCGGGGGCTGGCCGTCGTCCCGCGAGGCCCGGACCGCGCCGGCCGCGCCGCCGCCGCCGGTCCCCGCGGCCCCGACGCCCGAATCCCTCGGCCTGCGCACGGAGGCCGACGGTCCCGTGCCGCAATCCCCTGCCCCCTCCCCCGGGCTGTCGACCCGGATGGCGATGCTGGAACACGCCCTCGACGGCTTCGAGGCGCGTCAGAGCGTGGTGGTCGGCCGCCTCGCCGCAAGCGGCCGCAGCGAGGCGGCGCGCCTGCGCGGCGTGATGGCCGAGACCGGCCTCGACCCGCGCCGCTTCGCCGGCGCCCGCACCGGCGGCATCGGCGGGCCGCTGGTGCCGGCGGGCTCGGGCCCGTTCGAGAATGCGGTGCTCCAGGCGCAGCGCGATCTCGGCGAGCGCGATTCCTTGCGGCGGATCGTCGGCGCGCTGCCGCTGCGGCGGCCGATGGCGGTCGATGGCGGGCTGTCGAGCACCTTCGGCTACCGGGCCGACCCGTTCACCCGCGGGCTCGCGCTCCATACCGGCATCGACCTGCGGGGCGAGTACGGCGCCCCGGCGCGGGCGACCGCCGCCGGCACGGTGACACAGGCCGATTACGCCGGCGGCTACGGCAACATGGTCGAGGTCGATCACGGCCACGGCCTCGTCACCCGCTACGCCCACCTGTCGGCGATCGCGGTGGTGCCGGGCCAGGCGGTGGCGGCGGGCCAGGTGGTCGGCCGGGTGGGATCCACCGGGCGCTCCACCGGCACCCATCTGCATTACGAGACCCGCATCGACGGCGAGCCGGTCGATCCGCAGCGCTTCCTGCGGGCGGGGGCCCGGCTGGCGGCGCGTTGAGAGGGGTCTAACGCCCGATGAGTTCGGCGGCGGTCTTGGCGTCCGGTGCCGCGGGCGACTCGGCGGGATGTCCGGACGGGTCGGCGGCACCGTCGCGCCGGCCGTCCTGCTCGGCGCGCAGCTCGCGCTCGGCCAGCAGCCAGAACTGGATCTCGAAGCCGTCCGGGCGGTGGTTGCGCTCCCAGATGTCGTAGGCGCGGGCCCGGATCGCCGCCAGGGGAATCTCACGCATCACCGATACCTCTCCACGCCGCCACCCCGTTCGCCGGGCAGCCGGCTCGATGAGGCTGCTATACCGTGGGTCGGTATCACTGTCGCGACGGAACGGCAGCGCGCGCCGCCGTTCCGCACCGATCCGCTAACCTATGATAGTCCGGACCCGCCGCTCAGACCAGCCGGCTCTGCTCGATCGCCGCGGCGACGAAGCTCTGGAACAGCGGGTGCGGCTCGAACGGCCGCGACTTCAGCTCCGGGTGGAACTGGACGCCGATGAACCAGGGGTGGCCAACCACCTCGACGGTCTCCGGCAGCAGCCCGTCCGGCGACAGGCCGGCGAAGCGCATGCCGTTGGCCTCCAGCCGCTCGCGATAGGCCATGTTGACCTCGTAGCGGTGGCGGTGGCGCTCGGCGATGCGGGTGCCGCCGTAGATCTTCGCGATCTGCGAGTCGGGCGCCAGCGCCGCCTTGTAGGAGCCGAGCCGCATCGTGCCGCCGAGATCGCCTTCGGCCACCCGGCGCTCGAGCTCGTTGCCGCGCATCCACTCGGTCAGCAGACCGACCACCGGCTCCGGCGTCGGGCCGAACTCGGTCGAGTTGGCGTCGGGGATGCCGGCCAGCGAGCGGGCCGCCTCCACCACCGCCATCTGCATGCCGAAGCAGATGCCGAAATACGGGATCTTGCGCTCGCGGGCATAGCGGGCGGCGCGGATCTTCCCTTCCGCCCCGCGCTGGCCGAAGCCGCCCGGCACCAGGATGCCGTTGAGGCCTTCCAGGAAGGGGGCCGGGTCCTCGCGCTCGAACACCTCGGACTCGATCCACTCCAGGTTGACCTTGACCCGGTTGGCGATGCCGCCGTGGCTCAGCGCCTCGATCAGCGACTTGTAGGCGTCCTTGAGGCCGGTGTACTTGCCGACGATGGCGATCGAGACCTCGCCCTCCGGGCTCTTGATCCGGCCGACGATGTCGCGCCAGCGGTCGAGCTTCGGCTCGGGGCCGGTCTCGAGGCCGAAATGCGCCAGCACCTCGCGGTCCAGGCCCTCCTCCTTGTAGGAGAGCGGCACCTCGTAGATCGTGCCGACGTCGCGCGCCTCGATCACCGCCGATTCGCGCACGTTGCAGAACTGCGCCAGCTTGCGGCGCTCCTCGCGCGGGATCGGCCGATCGCAGCGGCAGAGCAGGATGTCGGGCTGGATGCCGATCGAGCGCAGCTCCGCCACCGAGTGCTGGGTCGGCTTGGTCTTCAGCTCGCCGGCCGACGGGATGTAGGGCAGCAGCGTCAGGTGGACGTAGGCGCAGGTGCCCCGCGGCAGTTCCTGGCCGAGCTGGCGGATCGCCTCGAAGAACGGCAGGCCCTCGATGTCGCCGACGGTGCCGCCGATCTCGACCAGCACGAAATCGTAGGCGTCGTTGCCGTCGAGGACGAATTCCTTGATGGCGTTGGTGACGTGCGGGATCACCTGGATGGTGGCGCCGAGATAGTCGCCCCGGCGCTCCTTGGTGATGATGTCGAGGTAGATCCGGCCGGTGGTGATGTTGTCGGCCCGCGTCGCCGGCACGCCGGTGAAGCGCTCGTAATGGCCGAGATCGAGATCGGTCTCGGCGCCATCGTCCGTGACGAAGACCTCGCCGTGCTGCGTCGGGCTCATCGTGCCCGGATCGACGTTGAGGTAGGGGTCCAGCTTGCGCAGGCGGACCTTGTAGCCGCGGGCCTGGAGCAGGGCCGCGAGGGCGGCGGAAGCGAGACCCTTGCCGAGCGAGGAGACCACGCCGCCGGTGATGAAAACATACCGCGTCATGGGACTTGCTCCATACACAGGCATGGCCGGGTTGCCAAACGCCGCCAGCTCAACGGGGTCATGTCCGGGCGGCGGGGCCGGCCGGATTCACAGGATTCTTCGCGAGGGGCGGCGCGGGCGCGCCGCCGGATCGGTGCAGGATCAGCGCGACTGGGGCGCCGCGGGCGCGGCCGGAGCGGCGGGGGCCGCCGGGGTCTGCGCGGGGGTCTGGGTCGCGGGGGCGTCGCCCTGCTGCTGGCGCAGCTGGTCGAGGACGTTGCCGGCCGGGGCGGTCTGGCCCGCCGGGGCCTTGGTGCCGGCGCCGTCGAAGATCGAGCGCGGGCCCGCACCCCGGTGCGACATGATCGCCAGGATCATGCTGGTGGTGAAGAACAGGGCCGCCAGGATCGCGGTGGCGCGGGTGAGCGCGTTGGCCTGGCCGCGGCCGGTCATGAAGCCCTGCGTGCCGCCTCCGCCGCCGAGGCCGAGGCCGCCCTCGGAGCGCTGCAGCAGCACCACGCCGATCAGGGCGAGGACGATGATCAGGTGGACGACGATCAGGACGGTCTGCATCGGGCTTCCGGGCCGGCCGCGAGGGCCGCCAACATGGCAATGGCCGGCACGCGGACGCGTCCGGACCTCCAATTCCGGGCGCTCCTATACGAGATATGCGCCGGAGCCAAGGGCGGTGGGCGGAATGGGGGAGACGAAGACACCGTCAGTCGCCGCGGGGCCGGAGAGGGGACGCCGGCTCCCGGTATGACTGGACCGTCGTGACGGCAGCCACCTGGATCGGCGTCGCGCTGCCCCTCTCGGCGGGACTTCGTCCCGCTGCGCTCACGCCGTTCGCCCCCCTCCCCCGCAGCGGGGGGAGGGTTCACGCGCGCAGCCGTTCTGCTTCACCCCCTTGCCGGGAAGCCTTCCTCGAACCGCACCGCCTCGCCCTGCGACGGCTCGGTGAGCGTGCCCTCCCACATCACCGCCTGCCCGCGCACCACCGTTCCGACCGGCCAGCCGGTGACCTGGCGCCCGTCATGGGGCGTCCAGCCGCATTTCGAGGCGATCCAGGCATTGGTGATGGTCTCGCGGCGCTTGAGATCGACCACGGTCACGTCGGCGTCGTAGCCGACCGCCAGCCGCCCCTTGCGGGCGATGCCGAAGATGCGCTTCGGGCCGGCGCTGGTGAGGTCGACGAAGCGCTGCAGCGACAGCCGGCCCGCCGCGACGTGGTCGAGCATCACCGGCACCAGGGTCTGTACGCCGGTCATGCCGGAGGGCGAGTCCGGATAGGTTTTCTGCTTCTCCTCCAGCGTGTGCGGCGCGTGGTCGGAGCCGAGAACGTCGGCGACGCCCTGCGACAGGCCCCACCACAGCCCGTCGCGGTGGTCGGCGCCCCGCACCGGCGGGTTCATCTGAACGAGGGTGCCGAGACGGGCATAGGCCTCGTCGCCGTCGAGCGTCAGGTGATGCGGCGTCAGCTCGCAGGTCGCGACGTCCTTGTGCTCCGCGAGGTAGCGCATCTCCTCCTTGGTCGAGATGTGCAGGATGTGGATGCGAGCGCCGGTCTCGCGGGCGATGCGGACCAGGCGCTCCGTCGCCTTCAGCGCGGCCTCCGGCGAGCGCCAGACCGGATGCGACGACGGATCGCCCGGCACCCGCAGGCCCTTGCGGTCGCGCAGCATCGCCTCGTCCTCGGCGTGGAAGGCCGAGCGGCGGCGGGTGCGCTTCAGGATCTCGGCGATGCCGGCATCGTCCTCGACGAGGAGCGAGCCGGTCGAGGAGCCGATGAACACCTTGATGCCGGCCGCCCCTGGCAGGCGCTCCAGCTCGGCGACGTCCTTGGCGTTCTCGTGCGTGCCGCCGACCCAGAAGGCGAAGTCGCAATGCATGCGGTGGTGGGCGCGCTTCAGCTTGTCGTCGAGGGCGTTCGGATCGGTCGTCTGCGGCACGGTGTTCGGCATCTCGAACACCGTGGTGACGCCGCCCATGACCGCGGCGCGGGATCCGGTCTCCAGATCCTCCTTGTGGTCGAGGCCCGGCTCGCGGAAATGCACCTGGCTGTCGATCACGCCGGGCAGGAGGTGGAGGCCGCGGCAATCGAGGGTGCGGCCGGCGGACGACTGCGACAGGTCGCCGATCGCGGCGACGCGCCCGGCCGTCACGCCGATATCGGCCAGACCCGCGCCGTCGTGGTTGACCACGGTGCCGCCGCGCAGGAGGAGGTCGAAGCTCTGGCTCATCGTCGGGGTTCCCCTCGTCCGCAATCCGCGTTCGCGCAGGCCCCGATTGAGGGCCGGGCGCAGGCGGCTTATGTCAGCCTTGCCCGCGGTTCAAGCAAAGGACCCCCGATGCCGCTTGCCCTCCTGCCGGACCGCGCCGTCGTGGCGGTCACCGGCGCCGACGCGTCGAGCTTCCTCCAGGGTCTCCTGACCTGCAACGTCGAGACGCTGCCGGAGGGGGAAGCCCGCCTCGGCGCGCTCCTGACCCCGCAGGGCAAGATCCTGTTCGATTTCCTGGTCAGCCGCGCGCCCGACGGCTACCACCTCGACACCGCCCGCGAGACGGCGCCCAACCTCCTCAAGCGCCTGACGCTCTACAAGCTGCGAGCCCAGGTATCGGTCTCGGTCCTGCCGCTCGCGGTCGCGGCGGGCTGGGGCGGCGAGGCCCCCTCCTCCGCCCTACGCGACGGCCGCCTCGCCGGCCTCGGCTGGCGCCTCCACGCCCCCGAGCCCCCGGAGGCGGACGCGGACGCGGCGACATACGCCGCCCATCGCATCGCCCTCGGCGTGCCCGAGGGCGGGACCGACTTCCCGTTCGGCGACGCCTTCCCGCACGAGGCGCTGATGGACCAGCTCGGCGGGGTCGATTTCAAGAAGGGCTGCTATGTCGGCCAGGAGGTGGTGTCGCGGATGCAGCACCGCGGCACCGCCCGCACCCGCATCGTGCCGCTGGCCTATCCCGATGGTGCGGCGGCGCCGGCCGGCGAGCCGGTGACCGCCGGCGAGCGCAGCCTCGGCCAGACCGGAGGCGGCGCGGGCTCGCGGGGGCTGGCAATGGTCCGCATCGACCGCCTCAGCGAGGCGCTGGCCGCGGGGGAGCCGGTACGGGCCGGCGGGCGGGCGGTGGAGGTCGCGGTACCCGATCGGCTTTGGCCGAAAAGTTAGATCGGCTTCCAGCGAACCGAACATTGTCCCGTCCAAGGCCCATGGCGGCGAGCCCGGGTGATCAAGGCAGGAGACGATCACGCGCGGGAGCGGTGCAACGCACAGGTCCCGCAAGCGCCCCTGCGCCAGGCAGCTTACCCAACCGATGCCTGTTACTGTGGGTCAAATTGTGTTTTTGATCACTCCGAGCCAGACCTGCCGGGGATCGACGATCCTTCCCTTCGATGTCAAATATGTCGTTTGCGTCACCGAATCAGAGACATTCCCACCGATCACGTCGATCTCATCGGATCTCTTGGCAACGACGATATCGGCATGACTGCAAAACCAGCGACCGGTCTTGAGGTCGCCGAATGCGGCAGCAGCATCCTTCGGTGGTGGCGGGCATTGGGGACCGCGCCTAGCGGCCCAGATCACGTCGCCAACCTCGATCGCGACCTGGCTCGGAAGATGCAGGCTCAACTTGGTGAATTTCTTCGGGGATCGCACGATGTCCCGGCAGTAATCCCAGTGTCCGGCAGCATAAGGAAATTCGCCGTCGGCTCCGGCCCGCTTGAAGTTAAAAGATATAAAAGCTGCAGACCACGGATATGGTGAGTTGCCGTTTCGAGCCGGCTGGTTGACAGCTCTCCAATATTCGTTGACATAGCCAACGTAAGGTTCGACACCCTCTTTTCCGACAATTTTTTTCTTCACATGCAATGCGCTTGTTGAAAATCCCCAGCGGGCCCATTCCTGGTGAACCGTCGAAACGAGAACATCGTTGAAAGCCATGACAACCTCCATCAAATAAATGCACCCGCGGAACGACTCCATTTTTTACCGGAAAATTCATTTTTGTTTCTGATCAGTTCTTTCCTTAGAACTTTGATGCGCTCCGGGTACGCGATCGAACCAAGTGCGAGCAATGCGCCTTGGGGATTGGGGCTGGCAAGGGCAGCCTGCATCGCCGGGTATTTCGCCCGCCCCTGATGCCTGATGTCGCAGATGATCATGCACAAGTCAGCTCCCTTACCATCGAGATTCAGCTTGCCATCCGCGTCGTTCATCAGACGCCGGAATACCGCTACGGTATGAAAAACCTGCAAACTCTGGACATCTTCATGGTGCGTCGTCCAATGTACAAATTTTGCCGCAGCAATGACCTCGGTGTCCTCGATGTTCTGCGTCGATGGATTGAGATAGTCCATCAGGGGTTTGGTTGTCTTCGCATCCTCAAGAGCGACTTCCTTGCCGACGCCGATCTTGCTGATACGCCCAGATCTGACGGCAAGATTGGGGAAGTAGTCCTGCGCCTCAGGGCGAAGAAGGAGGTCCCGAAAAAAATGCACGAAATCGCCATCCGGCACGTGGGCGCCAAACTGCGCGAACCCCCAGGTGAACCGGGCTCGGTCGTAGGTGTTCAACGTCAGGAAGTTGCCACCCTCGCAAGCGGCCGTGGGCGCAATGAAATCCGCCCAAAAGCCGAACATGTCGCGAGCGGCAACCTGATCATAGACAAGCTTCGGCAGCAACTTCGATGGGACATTAAATAGTCATTCGAAATCTTCACCAGTTTTTTTATCCTCGTACGATGTTTTATATCCTACGAAGAATTTTGCGTCCCCGTCAGCAGATGCCTCAAAGGCACGCCCATTGTGCATTATATTAAAATGAATAGCCATACTGATCCCCTCGCCATACTGCCGAGAGCTGCTTCGCAGGCTCATTAATTCTGTGACCTGCTCCCAAATCTACAGATTTTTGCGCCCCTTGCAATATATAGATACAGTCGATCGCTCAAAAAGCATTGCCTGCTTGTATTTACTCATCTTTAATCCTTGAAAATGGAAATCAAGGCACGCGCGACAGCTGTCGACGCAAATATTAAATATTTATTTTGGAATACAAAGTAATACACCAGCTATAGGCAGGCAGTTTTATAAGTTTTTTACTGTATTTTATTTATCGGCAACAGGCCACACCGCCCGCAGCACGAATACCCGGATCGCCGACGACAAATTCTGTCCGCCCCGCTCGGCATCGATCAACCCGACCAGCGCCTGGACCGAGAGCCCACGCGCGCCGGCAAGATGGCGCAAGGCGTCCCAGAACGCCGCCTCGAGGGAGACGCTGGTGCGGTGGCCGGCGATGACGAGGGAGCGCTTGAGCACTCCGCCCTCGGGCAAAGGGCCCGGCGGCGGGGTGTCCTCCAGGCTCATGCCTCGCTGTCGGGATTCTTCAGCCGGTGGCCCTCGTGCCGGGCGGCCTCCAGGCTCTTGCGGGCCTCCTCCCGGGTCTTCGTCGCCTTCGGGCGGCCGAAGACGACCCGGTTCTCGGTCGCCTGGGCCTCCTTGGCGGCCCGCTCGCGCGCCTTGCGGACCTGCTTCAGGTTGATGATCTCGGCCATGACCCGATCCTCCGCGCCCCCGCCACGGTACAAACGCCCCACGCCGCCGGAAGCTGCGCGGGGCATCGCGTCAGAGTGGGATTATTCGGCGCTCGGCGCCAGCATGTCCTCCGGGCGGACCACCGCGTCGAACTGCTCCTCGGTGACGTAGCCGAGGCGCAGGGCCTCCTGCTTCAGCGTGGTGCCGTTCTTGTGCGCGGTCTTGGCGATCTCGGCGGCCTTGTCGTAGCCGATGGTCGGGGCGAGCGCGGTGACGAGCATCAGCGAGCGGCTCATCAGGTCGGCGATGCGGTCGCGGTTCGGCTTGATGCCGACGACGCAATTGTCGGCGAAGCTCACCGCGGCGTCCGCGAGGAGCCGCACCGATTGCAGCACCGCGTTGGCGATCACCGGCTTGTAGACGTTGAGCTCCAGGTGACCCTGGCTGCCGGCCATCGATACGGTGGTGCCGTTGCCGATCACCTGGCAGCACACCATCGTCATCGCCTCGGCCTGGGTCGGGTTGACCTTGCCGGGCATGATCGAGGAGCCGGGCTCGTTCTCGGGCAGCGAGATCTCGCCGAGGCCGGAGCGCGGGCCCGAGCCCATCAGCCGGATGTCGTTGGCGATCTTGAACAGGCCGCTCGCGAGGGCGTTGAGCGCCCCTTGCGTGAACACCAGGGCGTCGTGGGTCGCCAGGGCCTCGAACTTGTTGTCGGCCGAGGTGAAGGGCAGCCCGGTCAGCTCGGCGACCTTGGCGGCGAACTTCTCCGCGAAGTCCGGATGCGAGTTGAGGCCGGTGCCGACCGCCGTGCCGCCCTGGGCCAGCGCCAGCACGCCCGGCAGCGTCGCGCCGACGCGGGCCCCGCCGAGGGCGACCTGCGCGACGTAGCCGGAGAATTCCTGACCGAGCGTGACCGGGGTCGCGTCCTGCAGGTGGGTGCGGCCGATCTTGACGATCTCGCCGAACTCCTTCGCCTTCGCATCGAGGGCGGCGTGGAGGTGCTGCAGCGCCGGCATCAGCCGGTCGTTGATCTCGCGGGCCACCGCAATGTGCATCGCGGTCGGGAAGACGTCGTTCGACGACTGGCCGCGATTGACGTGGTCGTTCGGGTGGACCGGCGACTTGCCGCCGCGCTGGCCGCCGAGACGCTCGTTGGCGAGGCTGCCGATGACCTCGTTGGCGTTCATGTTCGACTGGGTGCCCGAGCCGGTCTGCCAGACCACCAGGGGGAATTCCCCGTCGTGCCGGCCCTCGACCACCTCGGCGGCCGACGCCGCGATCGCCTCGGCGACCTTCGGATCCAGCACGCCGAGGTCGCGGTTCACCAGGGCCGCGGCCTGCTTGACGAGACCGAGCGCGTGGACGAGGGGCGCCGGCATCCGCTCGGTGCCGATGCGGAAATTCTGGATCGAGCGTTGGGTCTGGGCGCCCCAGTAGCGGTCCGCCGGGACTTCGATCGGCCCGAACGTGTCGGATTCCGTGCGGGTGGCTTTCTCGGTCGGCGACATCTTGGCCTCTTTGGCGGTGCGAAACGGCGCCTACTTAAGCCAAGAGCGGCGATTGTGCGATGCCCTCGCGGGCTTCGAAGCGAACGCGCCGAACCGCCCGTTTCCTCAAGGAGCCCGGATGCTTGCGCCTGCGGCGGCCCCGGCCGCCCCCTTCCGTCCCACTGTGCCCCGCCCGCGGACCGAGCCGATGGGGCTGTTCGCCTTCCTGCGCGCCGCCCGCGCCAACCCGCTGACCACCTGGTACGCGGAGCATTTCGAGCAGCCGATCGTCACCGGCGAGGGCGCGCTCGGCCGCGTCACGGTGGTGAGCGAGCCGGCGGCGATCCGCCACGTGCTGGTCGACAACGCCGCCAACTACCGCAAGGACGACCTCCAGCGCCGGGTGCTCGCGCCGGGCCTCGGCAACGGCCTCCTCACCGCCGAGGGCGACGAGTGGCGCCTCCAGCGCCGCACGCTCGCGCCGATCTTCTCGCCCCGCCACGTCGCGCGCTTCGAGGCGCCGATGTCGGAGGCCGCCAGCCGCCTCGCCCGCCGGCTCAAGCGCCGCGACGGCCAGAGCGTCGATGCCGCCCTCGAGATGACCCGCGTCACCCTCGACGTGCTCGAGCGGACCATCTTCACACACGGCCTCGCCCGCGAACCCGACGCGCTCGGCCGCGCCATCACCCGCTACTTCGAGGCGCTCGGGCCGATCGACCCCCTCGACGTGTTCGGCATGCCCGACTGGCTGCCGCGGATCGGCCGGATCAAGGCGCGGCCGGCGCTCCGCTTCTTCGCCGAGGTGGTGGACGAGCTGATCGAGCGCCGCCGCGCCCTGGTCACCGCCGGCGGAGAGGCCCCGCACGATCTCCTCACCCTGCTCCTCAAGGCCCAGGATCCCGAGACCGGCCGCGGCCTGTCGGATCTCGAGGTGCGGGCCAACATCGTCACCTTCATCGGCGCCGGCCACGAGACCACCGCCAACGCCCTGACCTGGACGCTCTACTGCCTGTCGCAGGACGAGGCGGCGCGGAAGACCGTCGAGGCGGAGGTCGACGCGGCCTTCGCCGCGACCCCGGCGCCGGGTCTCGACGCCTTGCCGCAGACCAAGGCGGCCCTGGAGGAGGCGATGCGCCTGTTCCCGCCGGTGCCGTTCATGAGCCGGCAGGCGCTCGCCGAGGACCGGATCGGCCGGATCAAGATCCCGCGCGGCTCCCTGGTGACGGTCGCCCCTTACGTGCTGCACCGCCATCGCCGGCTCTGGGACGAGCCCGACGCTTTCCTGCCCGAGCGCTTCCTGCCGGAGAACCGCGCCCGGATCGACCGCTACGCCTACCTGCCCTTCGGCGCCGGGCCGCGGGTCTGCATCGGCGCGAGCTTCTCGCTGATGGAGGCGACCCTGGTGCTGGCCCACGTGCTCCACGCGGTGCGCCTCGACCGGGCGCCGGAGGCCGGGCCGGTGGTGCCGCTGCACCGGGTGACGCTGCGGCCGCAGGACGGGTTGCGGATGCGGGTGACGGCGCGAGGCTGAGGAGGGGGTTGCCCGCCGCGAGCAAGATCCGCCACGTCATCCCGGGACTCGCCGCACGCGGGAACCCGGGATCCATCACCGCCAAGGTTCAAGAAGAAAGCGGAACACGGTCCGCCTGATCCCGAACCGTCAGCCGTGATGGATCCCGGGTTGCGCTCCGCCGGCCCGCGATGACAGGGACGATGTCGGAAACCTGCGTCGATACGCGGTCGAACGCCTCGGCGCTGCGCGCTCAGCTCTTCTTGCGGAACGCGTCCAGGCTGACCACCGAGGCGCCTTCCTGCGGGGCATCGGTGCGCTCGGCGGCCTCGTCGGGCTTCGCCTCGGCGCCAGCCTCGTCCTTGGCGGGATCCTTGGCCTGCGGCTTCGTCTCGGCCTTCGCCGCCGGCACGATCTTCGGCAGGTTGCTTCCGATCGCCGGCACCTTGGGCAGGGCCTCGCTCGGTTCGGAGCCGGCGCCGCGGATCGCCCGCAGGGGAGTCGTGCCGGCCGGGGCCGCATCCTCGGTGGTGGCAGTGCCGTCGTTCAGCTCGAACTTGAGGCCGAACTGCACCGAGGGGTCGAAGAAGCCGGTCACCGCCTCGAACGGCACCAGCAGCCGCTCCGGCACGCCGGAGAACGACAGGCCGACCTCGAAGGTGTGCTCGGTGACGCCGAGGTCCCAGAACTGGTGCTGCAGGACGATCGTCATGTCCTGCGGGTATTTCTCCCGCAGGCGCTGCGAGATCCGCACGCCGGGATAGTCGGTCCGGAACGAGACGTAGAAATGGTGCTCGCCGGCCAGGCCGTCGCGCGCCGCATCGCCCAGGACCTTGCGCACGACGTTGCGCAGGGCATCCTGCACCAGGAGATCGTAGCGAATCAGATCGTCTGCCATCAACCGTTGCCTGGCGCCGCATCGCTCGCGGGATAGGGAATTCGAGTGGAGGCTTCTGTTGCCAGGTGCCTCCGAACCCCGCCTATGCGGTGCTACCCGCTAGGACTTCGTTTGGTCTTGGGGACCGCTTACGCGGCCACCGCCACCGGAGCAAAGTTGTCGTTGGCAACTATTGCATTGGCCCGATTACGGCGGAACCATGCCGAGCGAAAGCTCAACCTTTACGCCCTCGTCGATCCTATTTCGCCCCCGCCGAAGCCCGAACCGAACGGGCCGTTCCGGGCTTGGGTGGAGGCGCCGGGTACCGCCCCCGGGTCCGATAGGTTTATTCCGAAGAACGTTTATCGCCATAGCCGGCCTCGCGACCGGCAAGGGCGAATATAGAGGGTCCCGTGCCGCTTTTGAAGCCCGCCCCGCACCATTCTGTGTCCGTTTCGCGAACCGTTGCGCCGATGCCCTCCCCCGAGGGCGGAAATCCCCCATCGCGGCCCCGTCGGTGGCTCGGCGTCGCGCTGGCGATCCTGCGGGCGCTGCTGCTTCAAGTGGCCGCGTTCGGGCTGGTCTTCGGCGCGGTCGCGGCCGCGAGCCGACTGCCGGCCCTGCCGTCGGACCGGCTGCCGTTCCCGTCCCTGAGCGGCCGCGAGCGGGCGGCCTTGGCCCTGACCGTGCTGCCGCACGTCGCCCTGGCGCTCCTCGTCCTCGTCGCGCGGCTGCGGTCGGGCAAGCCGCTCGGCTTCGTCCGCCCCGCCCTCTCGCGCCGGGCCGTCGTGCTGCTCCTCGCCTGGCCGCCGCTCCAGGTCGCGGGCACCGCCGGGCTCCTGCTGCTCTCCGGCCAGACGCCCGCCCGAGCCTGGCGCCTGTCGCCGTTCCTCGCCGGCGGGGTGCTGTGGACCTGGATGCTGTGGCTGGTGGTCCTGGCGCCCCTTGCCGAGGAGATGCTGTTTCGCGGCGACCTGTTCGCGCGCTTACGCCGTCTCCTGCCCCCGGCCGCCACGGTCGTGGTCAGCGCGGCACTCTTCGCCCTCTGCCACGCCGAGAACGGGCTGTTGCAACCGCTCTCGGTCTTGCCGCTGGGGGTGGCGCTCGGCGCGATGCGGCTGTGGACCGGCAGCCTGTGGCCCTGCATCCTGCTCCACGCCGCGAGCAACGGCGCCGTGGTGCTGGCGCGGGTGTGGAGTACCGGCTGATTCGGTCGCGCCGGCGCTCTCCCTCGCGCCGGGGACGCGCTATCGTGCAAGGCCGACCGGGAAGGAACCCTTTTTCCACCTGGGCATCGATAGAACAAGGCCGAATGGGCGCCGCGCGGCGCCCGCGAGCCGTCATCACGCGGAGGATGTCCGCCATGCGCCCCTACCACGCCCTCCTCCAGCGCATCCTCGACGACGGCGTCGAGAAGCACGACCGCACCGGCACCGGCACCCTCTCGGTGTTCGGCCACCAGATGCGGTTCGACCTCGCCGAGGGCTTCCCCCTGGTGACGACGAAGCGGCTGCACCTGAAGTCGATCATCCACGAGCTGTTGTGGTTCCTCGCCGGCGATACCAACGTCGCCTATCTGCAGGCGAACGGCGTGACGATCTGGGACGAGTGGGCCGACGAGCACGGCGATCTCGGGCCGGTCTACGGCCGGCAGTGGCGGAGCTGGGCCAAGCCCGACGGCGGCGGCGTCGACCAGATCGCCTGGGTGCTCGACGAGATCCGCCGCAACCCGGATTCCCGCCGCCTCGTCGTCTCGGCCTGGAACCCGGCCGACCTCGACCGCATGGCGCTCGCGCCCTGCCACTGCCTGTTCCAGTTCTACGTCGCGGACGGGCGGCTCTCGCTCCAGCTCTACCAGCGCTCGGCCGACGTGTTTCTCGGCGTGCCGTTCAACATCGCCTCCTACGCGCTCCTCACCCACATGATGGCGCAGGTGCTCGACCTCGTCCCCGGCGACTTCGTCCACACGCTCGGCGACGCGCACCTCTATTCCAACCACATCAACCAGGCCCGCGAGCAGTTGTCCCGCGACATCCGCCCGAGCCCACGCCTGCGCCTCGATCCTTCGGTGCGCTCGCTGTTCGAGTTCCGCTACGACGACATCGCCATCGAGGGCTACGACCCGCATCCGGCGATCCGGGCGCCGGTGGCGGTCTGAGGATGACCCGACCGAGCGTCACCCTGATCGTCGCCGTGGCACAGAACGGCGTCATCGGCCGCGACAACGCGCTGATCTGGCGCCTGCGCAGCGACCTGCGGCGCTTCCGCGCCCTCACCATGGGCAAGCCGGTGGTGATGGGGCGCAAGACCTGGGACTCGATCGGCCGGCCGCTGCCGGGGCGGCGGGTGATCGTCATGACCCGCGATCCCGCCTGGACGGCGCCCGGTACCGAGCGGGCGGCCGGCTGGGACGACGCGCTGCGGCTCGCCGGCGACGCCGGGGAGGTGATGGTGGCGGGCGGCGCCGAGATCTATGCTCTGGCGCTGCCGCATGCCGACCGGATCCACCTCACCGAGGTCGCGGCCTCGCCCGAGGGCGACGCCCGCTTTCCCGCGATCCCGCCCGATTTCCGCGAGATCGCGTCCGAACCCCATCCGGCCGGCCCCGAGGACGAGCACGGCTTCCGGTTCGTGACGCTGGCGCGTCCCGGCATCTCCTGACGCTGGCGCGTCCTGGCGCCTCGTGACCCTGGCGCGATACGTCTGAGACGAGCAAACCATCTCAGGAATCCGGGTGCGGCGATCGAACTCCCGCGCCGGAGGCGAAACCTTGAGAATTGGATCCGGGCCGGAGGTTGCTTTCGCGTGGGGCTCAGCCGATATCGCTGAGTGAACGAGTGCCAGTGCAATGCGAGTGCCGCGCGGGACGCGAGAGACAGCGCGGGGCGTGCCGGCCGGGAAAGGACGTGGGCGAGCATGCCTTGGAGCAATCAGAGCGGCGGCAGCGGCGGTGGCGGCAACGGGGGCGGTCCCTGGGGTAACCGCGGCGGCAATGGCGGCGGTGGCGGCCCCTGGGGCGGCGGCTCCGGCGGCGGTGGCGGTGGTCCCTGGGGCGGCGGCGGTTCGGGGGGTGGCAACCAGCCGCCGGACCTCGAGGATCTCCTGCGCCGCAGCCAGGACCGGCTGCGCAACCTGATGCCCGGCGGCGGCTCGGTCGGCGCCAAGGGCGCGGCCCTGGCGATCCTGGTCGTGCTGGTGCTGTGGCTGATGACCGGCTGGTACACGGTCCTGCCGAGCCAGGTCGGCATCAACACGGTGTTCGGCCGCTATACCGGCCAGTCCGGCGAGGGCCTGCGCTACAACTTCCCCTACCCGATCGGCGCGGTGGTGAAGCCGAATGTCGGCGAGTCGCGCAGCATCCAGGTCGGCTACCGCTCGGGCGCCGGCGCCCAGCGCTCCCGCGACGTGCCGGAGGAGAGCCTGATGCTCACCGGCGACGACAACATCGTCGACATCGATTTCGACGTGCAATGGCGCGTGAACCCGGCCAAGGCCGAGGATTTCGTGTTCAACCTCCAGAACCCCGAGGGCACCATCAAGTCGGTGGCCGAGAGCGCGATGCGCGAGGTGGTGGGCCGTCGCCAGATCCAGGCGATCCTGACCACC
Organism: Methylobacterium terricola; assembly: GCF_006151805.1. Lineage (GTDB taxonomy): Bacteria > Pseudomonadota > Alphaproteobacteria > Rhizobiales > Beijerinckiaceae > Methylobacterium > Methylobacterium terricola. Next base: position 587,826 of record NZ_VDDA01000004.1, read on the forward strand.
GAGCAGTCGAGCGTGGCGCAGGAGGTGCAGCAGATCATCCAGAAGGCGCTCGATTCCTACGGCGCCGGCGTGCTGATCAACGTGGTGCAGCTCCAGGGCGTGAGCCCGCCGTCGGAGGTGCGCCAAGCCTTCGTCGACGTGAACGCGGCCCAGCAGGACGCCGCCCGCTCGCGCAACGAGGCCGAGACCTACGCGAGCCGCGTGGTCCCCGAGGCCCGCGGCCGGTCCTCGCAGATCCTGCAGCAGGCCGACGCCTTCAAGTCCCAGGCCACCGCCGAGGCGACCGGCCAGGCCCAGCGCTTCCGCGAGGTCTACGAATCCTACAAGGTCGCGCCCGCGGTCTCGCGCGAGCGCATGTTCCTCGACACGATGGAGAAGGTGCTGGGCGGCGTGAACAAGGTGATCATCGACCAGGGCAGCACCACCGGCGCGGCCGCGGCCGGCGTGGTGCCGGTCCTGCCGCTGCAGGAATTCGCCAACACCGCCCGTCCGGGCAATGCGGTCCAGGGGAGCGCGCGATGAACAGCAACGCGCTCCGCACCGGCCTCGTCGTCCTCGGCGTCCTCGTCCTGGTGGTGATCTACGCCTCGGCCTTCACCGTCGGCCAGACCCAGCAGGCCCTGGTTCTGCAATTCGGCCGGGTGCGTACCGTGCTGAACCAGGCCGGCACCGACAAGCCCGGCCTCTACTTCAAGGTGCCGTTCCTCGAGAGCGTCGTGCTGTTCGAGAAGCGGCTCCTCGACCTCGACCTGCCGGTGCAGACGGTCCTCTCGGCCGATCGCCAGAACCTCGAGGTCGACGCCTTCGCCCGCTACAAGATCAGCGACCCGCTGCGCTTCTACCAGGCGGTGAACAACATTCAGGTCGCCAACCAGCGCCTGTCGAGCTTCACCAACGCGGCGATGCGTAACGTGCTCGCCAGCGCCTCGCGGGACGCCATCGTGCGCACCCAGCGCGAGGGCCTGATGAACCGCATCCAGGAAGAGGTGAACCGGCAGGCGAAGAATCTCGGCATCGAGATCATCGACCTGCGCCTGACCCGCGTCGACCTGCCGGCGGCGAACTCGCAGGCGGTCTACCAGCGGATGCGGACCGAGCGCGAGCGCGAGGCGGCGGACCTGCGCGCCAACGGCAACCAGGTGGCGGCGACCATCAAGGCCAAGGCCGACCGCGACGTGACGGTGCTGCTCGCCGAGGCGAACCAGAAGGCCGACCAGCTCCGCGGCCAGGGCGAGGCGGACCGCAACCGCATCCTCGCCGACGCCTTCGGGCAGGACCCGGACTTCTTCGCCTTCTACCGGTCGATGCAGGCCTACGAGAAGGGCCTGAGCGGGTCCGACACCCGGCTGGTGATCAGCCCCGGCTCCGAGTTCTTCCGCTACTTCAACGACCCGCAGGGCCGGGCCCGCCCGGCGGCGACGGCCGGCTCGGCCGCCCCGGCGACCGGCCAGTAGCCCCATCGGGACCCTGCGACGCAGGGTCCCGCCCGACGAACGTGACGAGACCCGAGCGCCCCGCCCCGGCGGGGCGCCTTGTTGTGACGGCGGACATGACGATCCGGCCGGTGCCGCGGAGACGATAAGATGCGACCGCAGGGGGAAACAGGGATGGCGGCGATGACCGCCCGCTCGCGGCCGTGAAGGATCTCGTCGTCGCCCTCGGCCTCGCCCTGGCCATCGAGGGCCTGCTCTGCGCCGCCTTCCCGGCAGCGATGCGCCGGGCGATGCAGGAGGCGGCGCAGAGCCCGATGGAGCGGATGCGCCTCGTCGGCCTCGCCTCCGCGGCGGCCGGCGTCGTCGTCGTCGGCGTCGTGCGCCTGCTCCTCGGCTGACCGGTCGGGACTTGAACCGTTCCGCCGCGGGACGATCTTAAGGAACGCTCCCGGCCGCGACCGGGGCCGCCCGGGTGCTACGGCCCCCCGGGCCGACACGACCGTTCACGACGACCCTGCCCTACGAGGTTCATACGATGGCCGCTTCCTCGCGCCGTAACCCCGCCTTCGCGAGACGGCGCCTGCCCGCCCTCGCCGGAGCCCTCTTCGCCCTCTCCGTCGGCACTGCGGCCTTGCCGGGCGTCGCCCTCGCCAAGGGCCCCGAATCGCTGGCCGACCTCGCCGATCAGGTGACGGATGCGGTGGTGAACATCTCGGCCTCCACCACCGTGGAAGCCCGTGGGCGCACCTTGCCGCAACTGCCCCAGGGCACCCCGTTCGAGGACCTGTTCGAGGAATTCTTCAATCGACGCGGCCAGGGTGGCGGCGGCGGGGGCGAGAGCCAGCCGCGGGCGCCGCGTCGCTCGAACTCGCTCGGCTCCGGCTTCATCATCGATTCGTCCGGCATCGTGGTCACCAACAACCATGTCATCGGCGACGCCAACGACATCCAGGTGATCCTGCACGACGGCCGCAAGCTGAAGGCCGAGATCGTCGGCAAGGATTCGAAGATCGACCTCGCGGTGCTGCGGGTGAAGCCCGATCCGGACCGGCCGCTGAAGTCGGTGCCGCTCGGCGATTCCGAAAAGATGCGCCCGGGCGACTGGGTGATCGCGATCGGCAACCCGTTCGGCCTCGGCGGCTCGGTCTCGGCCGGCATCGTCTCGGCCCGGGGCCGCAACATCGAGTCCGGCCCCTACGACAACTATATCCAGACCGACGCGGCCATCAACAAGGGCAATTCGGGCGGTCCGCTGTTCAACATGAATGGCGAGGTGATCGGCATCAACACCGCGATCCTGTCGCCGACCGGCGGCTCGGTCGGCATCGGCTTCGCCGTCCCCACCGCCACCGCCGGCCCGGTGATCGACCAGCTGCGCCAGTTCGGCGAGGTGCGCCGCGGCTGGCTCGGCGTGCGGATCCAGAACGTCGACGACACCACCGCCGAGGCGCTCGGCCTCAAGGGCGGCGGCCGCGGCGCGCTGATCGCCGGCGTCGACGACAAGGGCCCGGCCAAGACCGCCGGCCTCGAGGTCGGCGACGTCATCACCAAGTTCAACGGCGTCGACGTCAAGAGCTCGAGCGACCTGCCCCGCATCGTCGCCTCGACTCCGGTCGGCAAGGTCGTCGACGTCACCACCATTCGCAAGGGCCAGGAGCAGACGAAGCAGGTCACCCTCGGCCGTCTCGAGGACAGCGACAAGCCGCAGCAGCAGGCCGCCCTCAACCGGCCGCAGCCGGAGGCCGACGTCACCCGTCAGGCGCTGGGCCTCAACCTCTCGGGCCTGTCCGACGAGGGGCGCAAGCGCTTCGGAGTGAAGGACGGCGTCAAGGGCGTGCTGGTCACCCGGGTCGACCCGAACTCCAACGCCGCCGACAAGCGCATCCAGGCCGGCGACGTGATCGTCGAGGTCGGCCAGGAGGCGGTGTCGTCGCCGGCCGACGTCACCCGCCGCATCGACCAGATCAAGAAGGACGGTCGCAAGTCGGCCCTGCTCCTCGTCTCCAACAAGGAGGGTGAGGTGCGGTTCGTGGCGCTGAGCCTGGAGTAACCGATCATGCGCGGCGGGTCTTCGGACCCGCCGCGCGTTACCTCACCCGTGTCGTGCCGATCGATTTGACGCGCTTCACGTCGTTCCGGGGCTGCGGAGCGGAGTCCATGGCTCAGGACCGCTAGAGCATTTTCCGATGACCTGGATATTGGTTCTTCGTTAATTATACTTCCTCGTCCAAAAAACGTGAGCACGACCCGACAATACCGCCGCGGGTCGATGGAGCAGTGCTCTTCGAACAACACACGATCAGCTAGACCATCTGACTGTCCGGTCAGGGTGGAAAGTGGCTGTCGAGATCGATGCTCGCCGTCGCTGAAAGCCGCGAGCGATCCCGGCAAGCACGGCGGTCACCACTCCACTTCGGCATTGGCGCCGGCGAGCATCGGTCGACAGGAAGCCGGGATCCCGGATCACCAGCCCCGAGAGACGTGCTCCCCGGGAGGGATTGACCGACCACCGGCCATCTTGTACCGATCGGTACAAGATGGTTCCTGAAGGTGATCCGATGTCCAGGCCTCCGCTGCCCCCGTTCACCAAAGAGTCCGCGATCGAGAAGGTCCGCCTCGCCGAAGACGGCTGGAACACGCGCGATGCTGCCAAGGTTGCACTGGCATACACGCTCGACACGCGCTGGCGGAACCGTGTCGAGTTCGCGACCAATCGTGACGAAGCCCAAGCCTTCCTCAGTCGCAAGTGGAACAAGGAACTTGAGTACAGACTGATCAAGGAATTGTGGGCCTTCACCGGCAACCGGATCGCGGTGCGCTATGCCTACGAGTACCACGACGATAGCGGGCACTGGTTTCGCGCCTACGGCAATGAGAACTGGGAATTCGCCGAGGACGGACTGATGAAGCACCGCCATGCCAGCATCAACGAGATGCCGATCACCGAAGCGGAGCGCCAATTCCGTTGGCCCCTTGGCCGCCGACCCGACGACCATCCCTCGCTCAACGACCTCGGCCTTTGAGCGTGAGGCGCGTCCTGACAGAGCGTGCCGACGCTGTGTCGGCCCTGGCGGAAGTATTCCGCGAGCACGGGTACGAGGGTGCGAGCCTGTCGCTGCTGTCGAAGGCGACCGGGCTCGGCAAGGGCAGCCTCTACAACTTCTTCCCTGGCGGGAAGGAGGAGATGATGGAGGCGGTTCTGGCCGACATCGACTCCTGGTTTGCAACGACGATCTTTGCGCCGCTGGAACAGGCACAGGATCCGGCGGCGGCGGTCACGTCCATGATCGAGGACGTGACGGCATACTTCCGGTCCGGCAGAAGGGTATGCCTCGTCGGATGTATCGGCCTCAACTCATCCGGAGCGACTTTTGCGATCCGGATAAGGAGCTATTTCGCGCGCTGGATATCGGCACTGGTCCAGTGCCTTGAAACCGCGGGAGTTCCCACGTCGCCGGCCGAGCAGATCGCTGAGGAGGTGGTGTCGGGGATACAGGGCGCGATCGTGTTGGCGAGAGCCCTGGGAGACGACGCTGCCTTTCTCAGGATCATCCACCGCCAGCATTCGACCTTGCTCGACGCGATCGCCCGGATGCCGCCCCAGTCCGCTTAGCCGTGTGAATGGCCGCTGAGGCTCGCAGGCGGACGCCCGTACGGTCAAGCCGGTCCTGTTGCGACCTTGGCGGCTCGGGACGAGGGTGAGCGCGATCCGCGTTGTTCTTCGCTGTCAGCAGATCGTGGATCCTGGGTTCTCGGCTGTGCCGAGGCCCAGGATGACGTCGAGAATGCCGAAGCATCGCCCCGCCCTCGACCTTTTCCCGCGGTCGAGGGTGGGATGCTCTGAATAAAGAGAGGCGGGTCGAACCCGGCCCCCCTTACTTCTGCTGAGCGTCGATCAGCGGCGACCAGGTCGGATCCGAGGCGTAGGACGGGGTCGGAACCGGCTGCTCGACCTTGCCGGTGATGTCGACCATGTAGAGCTTGCCGCCGGCTTGGCCGCCGGGATCGCGGAAGAACATCACGTACTGGCCGTTGGGCGCCCAGGTCGGGCCCTCGTTGTGGAAACCCTCCGTCAGCACCCGCTCGCCGGAGCCATCGGGCTTCATGACGCAGATCGCGAACGAGCCCTTCCGCTGGCGGGTGAAGGCGATGTAGTCGCCCCGCGGCGACCAGGCCGGCTGCGAGGCCGAGCCGTCGCCGAAGGTCAGGCGGCGCGGGTTCGAGCCGTCGGCGCCCATGATGTAGACCTGCTGCTGGCCGCCGCGGTCGGATTCGAACACGATCTCGCGCCCGTCCGGCGAGAAGGACGGCGAGGTGTCGATGGCGTTGGCGTTGGTGATCCGGGTCTGGGCCTTGGAGGCGAGATCCATCACGTAGATGCTGGCATTGCCGCCGTCCTGGTCGCTCATCACCAGGCGCCGCCCGTCCGGCGAGAAGCGCGGGCTGGTGCTCATCTCGGCGTTGGTCGGGATCACCTGGCGGGCGCCGGTGGACAGGTTGATCACCTGCACCCGCGGCTGCTGGCCGGTGAGCTGCGACATGTAGGTGATGTCCTGGGTCGAGGGCGAGTAGCGCGGCGCCACCACCGAGGCCTCGCCGCTCGTCAGGTAGCGCACGTTGGCGCCGTCCTGGTCCATGATGGCGAGGCGCTTGCGCCGGTGCTCCTTGGAGCCCGATTCGTCGACGAAGGCGACGCGGGTGTCGAAGAAGCCGCCGATGCCGGTGATCTTGGTGTAGACCGCGTCCGAGATCAGGTGGCCCATCCGCCGCGCATTGGCGCCGTCGCCGGCATATTGCTGGCCGATCATCTGCTGGCCCGACAGCACGTCCCAGAGCCGGAACTCGGCCTTGAGCTTGCCCGAGCCGTCACGCGTGACCCGGCCGGTGACCAGACCCTGCACGCCGGTGTCCTTCCAGGCGGCGAAGTTGGGAGCGGCGTCGAAGTTCGGGCTCTCGGGGAAGCGGGCCTTCTCGACCGGCGTGAAATAGCCCGAGCGCTTCAGGTTGCTGGTGACGATGCCCGACAGGGTCGGGCCGAGGCTCGGATCGCCCGAGAAATCGGCGATGGCGATCGGCATCGGCTGGAAGGCGCCGCCGGGACCGATGCGCAGGTTGAGCTGCGCCTGCGCCGGGCCGGCAAAGCCCGAGACGAAGCCAGCTGCGAGGCACAGCCACAGGAGCGCAGCGAGCGCGGGACGCAATCGCGAGGGGGAGTGCATGGGGGGTCGTCCATCGTGGGGTGAGGCAGGCGGCCGGGGGCTGTCTTAAGCCCGCGGCAGCTCGAACTCCGCGTTGATGATCCGCCAGTCGTTGTAGAACGGGGCGAACTGGGACGGGATGCGGAAGGGCGCGCAGCGCCGTACCGCCCGCACCGCGGCCTCGGCGATCGAGCGATCGACGGCGCTGCCGCCGGCGCGCAGGATGCGCGGATCGGTGGTGAGCGAACCGTCGGGGTTCAGGCGGATGTCGAGCTGCGGCAGCACGATGCCCTGGGCGGCACCGGGGGGGGCCGAGTAGCAGCGCTCGATCTGCTGCTGCAGGAGCCCGACCAGGGCGTCGCGCTGGCTCGGGTTGAGGCGCTGCGACGTGCCGCTGACGGCGCCGAGCGCCGCGGTGCGCTGCACCTCGCGGCCGGTCGCGCCGGTCGATTGCGACGGCCCATGCGCCGCCAGCACGTCGCGGATCGATCCCGAATTGAACTTGGCGGCGAGCTCGGCCTGGTGCCGGGCCTTGGCCTCGGCCGCTGCCTTGGCCTTCGCCTCCGCGACGGCACGCGCCTTGGCGGCGGCCTCCGCCTTCGCCTTGGCTTCCGCGGCAGCGTGAGCCTTGGCTTCGGCCTCCGCCCTGGCTTGCGCCTGTGCCTGCGCTTTCGCCTCGGCCTCGGCTTGAGCCTTCGCTTCGGCCTCGGCCTTCCGGGCCTCGGCTTCCGCCTTGGCCTCGGCGCGAGCCTTGGCCTCCGCCTTGGCCTTGGCTTCGGCGACCGCCTTGGCCTTCGCCTCCGCTTCCGCCTGGGCTTTGGCCTTTGCCTCGGCTTCGGCCTCCGCCTTGGCCTCGGCACGCGCCTTCTCGGCCTCGGCGCGAGCCTTGGCCTCCGCCCGAGCCTTGGCGGCCGCCTTCTCCGCGGCGGCCTTCTCGGCAGCCGCCTTGGCCTCGGCCAGCTCCTCGCGCCGGATCGCCTCGGCCTCCGCCTTCTCGGCGGCGGCTTTCTCGGCCGTGGCCTTCGCCGCAGCGACGGCCGCCTTCTCGGCCGCGGCCTTGGCGGCCGCCTTCGCCGCCTCCTTGGCTGCTTCGCGGGCGGCTTCCTTGGCCGCTTCCTTGGCCGCTTCCTTGGCCGCTTCCTTGGCCTCGCGCTCGGCTTCCGCCTTGGCCTCGGCGCGCGCCTCCGCGTCCGCCTTGGCCTTCGCGGCGGCAGCCGCCGCAGCGGCAGCCTTCTCGGCATCGGCCTTGGTGGTATCGGGACGGGCCGGCGGCATCGGCGCGGGCTCGGGCTGCTCGAGGGCCGGGCGCAGGGGCGGCGTCGGCATCTCCTCGGCGTTGGCGACCTTGATGTCGGGCGGGCGCGTCGGCGGCGTCGGCACGTTGGCCTTGGCCTCGCCGGGATCGTTCTCCTGCTGCTTGTCGGCGACCCGGTCGGCGCGCGGGCTCTTGGCCGGGGCCTCGCCGTCGCGCTGGCCCTTGGTCAGCTCCGAGAACTGGTTCTCGGTGATGACCTCGACCGGGACGCCCTCCTCGGACTGCGGCAGCACGTGCGAAGCGGCGGCGAACAACGCCAGCCCGATCAGCACCACGTGCGCGCCGGCCGAGACCCAGACGCCGGGCTCGGACCTGTCGAAGGGAAACAGCACGGAGAACCCCGCCCTACTGACTCTAACGCTGGTCGGGCTCGGTCACGAGGGCGACCTTCTTGAAGCCGCCGCTCGTCACGATCGCCATCACCTGGGCGACGCGGCCGTAATCGACCCGCTTGTCGCCGCGCACGAAGACCCGCTCCTCGAACCCGTCCTTCGCCGTGGCCGAGATCTTGGCGACGATCGCGTCGTCGGAGAGCTCGTCCTCGCCGAGGAAGACCTGGCCGGTCTGGCGGATCGACAGGGTGACCGGCTTCGAATCCTGGTTGAGGGGCGCGGCCTTGGTCTGCGGCAGGTCGAGGGGCACGCCGACCGTCATCATCGGCGCCGCGACCATGAAGATGATCAGGAGCACCAGCACGACGTCGATGAACGGCGTCATGTTGATCTCGTTGATCGCGCCGCCCCGCCGGCCGCGCCGACGGCGCCCGCCGCCCTGTGCCGCTCCGGAGGCCATGCCCATCGCTCAGTCCTTCCCAATGGCTCGAGGTCAGGCGGCGAGCGCCATGCGCTCGTCGATCTGGCGCGACAGGATGGCCGAGAACTCGTCGGCGAAGCCCTCGAGGCGGCCCTGCGCCTTCGCGACCGAGGCCTGGAGCTTGTTGTAGGCGAGCACCGCGGGAATCGCCGCGAACAGCCCGATGGCGGTGGCGAACAAAGCCTCGGCGATGCCCGGCGCCACGACCGCGAGCGAGGTGTTCTTCGAGGCGGCGATCGACGTGAAGGCGGTCATGATGCCGAACACCGTGCCGAACAGGCCGATATAGGGGCCGGCCGAGCCGATCGAGGCCAGGAACAGCAGGCGCGATTCGAGCCGCTCGACCTCGCGCTGGATGGTCACGTCGAGCACCTTGTCGATGCGCTGGCCGAGGCTGCGGATCGAGCGCCCGGATCCCTCGTAGGAGCGGCGCCACTCGCGCATCGCGGCGACGAACAGGGCGGCGAGCCCGGTCGCCGGCTTGTCGTTGTAGGCGCGGTACAGCTCCTCCAGCGGCCGGCCGGACCAGAACTCCTCCTCGAAGGCATCCATCTCCGTCTTGGCGCGCCGGAACAGCAGCGTCTTGTCGATGATGATCGACCAGCACCAGATCGAGGAGCCGAGCAGCCCCAGCATCACCACCTTGACGACGAAGTGGGCCTGCCAGAACAGGCCGAACATCGTGATCTCGGCCACGGGCATCGCCTGGGCGGCATCGGCGGGATTCATGCAATCGTCCTCGCGTCCCGGGCCGCTGAACGGCCCTCGGGCACTCCAACCGGGATCGGGGCTTTTCGTATCGTGGTTCGATCGCGCCCGAATCTGTCGAAAGTATGGGCCGAGGCTCCGGACCGGAGCGTTCGGCCGTCACGAGTTAAGCCCCCGGCAGGGTTAAGGAATGGTGAGCATCCTTGCTCAACGTCGGGAGAGCGTGCGGCGCAGCGCCTCCGGCAGGCGCACCGCGCGCCCCTCGCGCACGCAGGCCACCACCACCTCGGCCCGCACCAGGGTCTCGTCGCCGCGGCGCACCTCCTGGTCGAGATGCATCGAGGCGCCGCGCAGCTCGCGGGTCGCGGTCAGGACGGTGAGGGCGTCGTCCATGCGGGCGGGCTTGAGATAGTCGAGGCTCATCCGCCGCACCACGAAGACCAGGCCATCGGCCTCCCGGTGCAGCTCGGACTGGTCGCCGGCGAGCCCGCGCAGCAACTCGGTCCGGCCGCGCTCCATGAAGCGCAGGTAGCTCGCGTGGTAGACGAAACCGGAGAAATCCGTGTCCTCGTAGTAGACGCGCACGGGCAGGGCGTGGGCGTCCGGGGGCAGGGTCTCAGTCAACGCGGGGTCCTCGTCGGGGCACCTCCCCTCCCCCTTGTGGGGAGGGGTCGGGGGTGGGGGTGGCGCCGGGCAGAACCCGACGCCCAACTCTGCCCCACCCCCAGCCCCTCCCGACAGGAGGCAGGGGAAAGCTCTTGCATTCACAATACGCCACTCACGCCGCCGCCTCCGCCCCCAGGTCCACCACCACGATCTCCGGCGGCACCCCGAGGCGGATCGGTGCGACGCTGAGCCCGAGCCCCCCGGAGATCACGAGGTCGCTCGCCTCGCGGACATGGCCGTAGACGTAGCGGCCGGGATAGCGCGAAGGCACCACGGGCGACCAGCCGAACAGCCGCACCTGCCCGCCATGGGTGTGGCCCGACAGGGTCAGCGCCACCCGGGCCGGAACCCGAGCGAAGATGTCGGGCTCGTGCGCCAGCAGGATCATCGGGGCGCCGTCCGGCACCGCGGCCAGGGTAGCCGGCAGGTCGTCCAGGCCGACCCGCTGGCCGCGGCGGCGCCGGCCCTGCAGGGCGAGCTGGTCCTCGAGCCCGGCGAGCCAGACCGGACCGGCGCGGGTGGCGAGCGGCACCGCCTCGTTCGACAGGACCCGGATGCCGTTCTGCGTCAGCGCGGCGCCGGAGATGGTCGGTCCGGCGCCGCGGCGCTGGGCCTCCGCGTCGCTCCACCAGTCATGATTGCCGAGCACCGCATAGACGCCGAGCGGCGCCGTCAGCCGGCGCAGCACCGCCGCCCACTCGGCGGCGGGGACAATGCGCGTGACGTAGCGCTGGCCGGCCACGAAGTCGCCGACCAGCACCACGAGATCGGCCCCGAGCGCGTTGGTCGCCGCGACGATCCCGGCGATGCGCTCCGCGCTCATCCAGGGCTCGCAGGCATGGATGTCGGTGAGGACGGCGATGCGCAGGGTGAGCCCGCCCGGCCAGGGCGCGGCGGGGTTGGGCTTGATCGCGTATCGCGTCACCACCTGCCGGAACGGCTCGATCCCGGTGGCGTAGGCGCCGGTGCTGAGCCCGGAGAGCGCGACGGCGCCCGCTCCCTGGAGCACGCGGCGGCGGGTGAAGAGGCGGTACCCCCTCCCCTCCTCACGCATCCTCGTCCCCGGTGAACAGGCCGAACTGCACGGCGGGATCGCGGTTCGGCTCCGGCAGGCCGAGATGGCGGAAGGCATGGGCGGTGAGCACCCGGCCGCGCGGCGTGCGCTGCACGAAGCCCTTCTGGATCAGGTAGGGCTCGATGATCTCCTCGATCGCATCCCTCGGCTCGGAGAGCGCCGCCGCGATCGTCTCGACCCCGACCGGCCCGCCGTTGAACGAGTGGGCGATGATGCCGAGATACTTGCGGTCCATCGTGTCGAGGCCGGACGGATCGACGTCGAGGAGCCGCAAGGCCCGGTCGGCGATGGCCCGGGTGATGGTCGGCGCGTCCTCCACGATGGCGAAGTCGCGCACCCGGCGCAGCAGCCGGCCGGCGATGCGCGGCGTGCCCCGGGCGCGCTTGGCGATCTCGTTGGCGCCGTCCGCCGCCATGCCGATGCCGAGCACCCGCGCGCCGCGGCTGACGATCAGCTCCAGCTCGTCGATGTCGTAGAATTCGAGCCGGACCGGGATGCCGAACCGGTCGCGCAGCGGCGTCGTCAGCAGCCCCGCCCGGGTCGTGGCGGCGACCAGCGTGAACTTGGGCAGCTCGATCTTCACCGAGCGGGCGGCCGGTCCTTCGCCGATGATCAGGTCGAGCTGGTAATCCTCCATCGCCGGGTAGAGGATTTCCTCCACCGCCGGGTTGAGGCGGTGGATCTCGTCGATGAACAGGACGTCGCGCTCTTCCAGGTTGGTGAGCTGCGCGGCGAGGTCCCCGGCCTTGGCGATCACCGGGCCGGAGGTCGAGCGGAAGTTCACCCCGAGCTCGCGGGCGACGATCTGGGCGAGCGTCGTCTTGCCGAGGCCGGGCGGGCCGACGAACAGCACGTGGTCGAGGGCCTGGCCGGTCTTCTTGGCGGCGTCGATGAACACCTGGAGGTTGGCGCGCGCCGCCTTCTGGCCGGTGAAGTCGGCGAGGCTGAGCGGCCGGATCGAGGTGTCGAGATCGTCCATGCGGCTCTCGGGGGTGAGGAGGGCTTTCTTGCTCAAGCGGGACCTGACGGCATGATCGTGCGGCGGCGCGAGGCCGGCGGCGCCCGCTCCCCGGATGTAGTCGCTGCCCCGTGTCGCACAACGCGACCGATCGCGCTACGCTGCGGCGCCCCCGCCCCGGAGAGCCCGAAACCGTGACGACAAGCCAGCCCGCGACGTCCGCGCAGGCGCCCCCCCGGCCGGTCACCGTGGCCGAGGCCCTGCCGGTCTGGCTGCGGGTCGCCGCCCTGTCCTTCGGCGGGCCGGCCGGGCAGATCGCGGTGATGCACCGGGTGCTGGTCGAGGAGCGGCGCTGGATCTCCGAGAACCGCTTCCTGCATGCCCTCAATTTCTGCACCCTGCTGCCCGGTCCGGAGGCGCAGCAGCTCGCGACTTACGTCGGCTGGCTGATGCACGGGCCCCGCGGCGGCCTTCTCGCCGGCGGGCTGTTCGTGCTGCCGGGGCTCGTGGCCATCATGGCCCTGAGCTACGTCTACGTGCTGTACGGCCAGGCCGGGCCGGTCGCCGGCGTGTTCTTCGGCCTCAAGGCCGCGGTGCTCGCCATCGTGATCGAGGCGGTGCAGCGCATCGGCCGGCGGGCCCTGCGCGGCCGGGTGATGCTCGGGCTCGCCGCTGCCGCCTTCGCGGGCATCTTCGTCCTCGACGTGCCGTTCCCGCTCATCGTCGTGGCGGCGGGCCTCGTTGGGTTCCTCGGCGGCCGCACGGGACATCCGGATTTTCGCCCCGGCGGCGGCCACGCGGCGGGGGCGTCGGCCGGCCCCTACCTGTTCGGCGACGACGCGCTGCCACGCGAGCGGGCCTCCCTTGGCGGCACGCTCACGACCCTTGCCGCCTGGGCGGCGATCTGGCTCGTCCCGGTCGCCGCGCTCCTCGCGATCCTGGGTCCGGACGACGTGTTCTCGCGGATCGCGGTGTTCTTCTCCAAGATGGCGCTGGTGACCTTCGGCGGCGCCTACGCGGCCCTCGCCTACGTGGCGCAGGCGGCGGTGGAGCGGTACGGCTGGATGAAACCCGGGGAGATGCTCGACGGGCTCGGCATGGCCGAGACGACGCCCGGCCCGCTCATCATGGTGACGCAGTTCGTCGGCTTCCTCGCCGCCCACCGCGCCCCCGGGGCGCTGCCGCCGCTCGTCGCCGGCACGCTCGGCGGCCTCCTCACCACCTGGGTCACCTTCGCGCCCTGCTTCCTGTGGATCTTCGTCGGCGCTCCGTATGTCGAGCGCCTGCGCGGCAACCGGGCGCTCGCCGGCGCGCTCTCGGCGATCACCGCGGCGGTGGTGGGGGTGATCCTCAATCTCGCGGTCTGGTTCGCGCTCCACACCCTGTTCCGGGAGCTGCGGCCGGTGGCCGTCGGGCCGATCAGGGTCGAGGTGCCGGTGCTGGCCAGCGTCGATCCGTTCGCGCTCGCCCTGGCGCTCGCCGCGGCCGTGGCGGTGTTCCGGTTCAAGGCCGGGATGATCCCGGTGCTCGCGGCCTGCGCAGCGGCGGGGGCGGGCCTGCGGCTGGCGGGGCTGATCTGACGGACCGGGCCGCGGCAGAAGCGGCTCACCGCTGCCACCTCACAGGGTCATCCCGGAGCGCGCCGAAGGCGAGAGCCCGGGATGACGTGGAGCATCCGAGCGGCGGCAAGGCAGGGAACCGCCCTCAGAACTCCATATCCAGCTCCTCGATCTCCTCCGGCTCGTCCTCCGCCGCCGCGATCCATTCCCGCATCAGGTCCCACTCCATGATCCGGTCGCGATAGGCGGCGCAATCGGGCGGCAGCGCGACGCCGTAGGTGACGAAGCGGGTGCAGACCGGGGCGTACATCGCGTCCGCCACCACCGGCCGCGCCCCGAACAGGTAGGGGCCGCCATGGGCCTTGAGCGCGTCCTGCCAGATCTCGACCACCCGGGCGATGTCGGCCTGGGCGCCGCCCCAGAGCTTGAAGTCGGTGTAGCGGGCGCGCAGGTTCATCGGCAGGGCCGAGCGCAGGTTGATGAAGCCGCCATGCATCTCGCCCGAGATCGAGCGCGACCAGGAGCGCATGGCGAGGTCGTCGGGCAGGAGCCCGGCCTCGGGGCGCACCTCCGTGAGGTACTGGGCGATGGCGAGCACGTCCCAGACCCGCACCGCCCCGTGGGTGAGGCGCGGCACCAGGAACGACGGCGTGAGGTGCAGCAACTCGGCCCGGCTCGCCGGATCGCCGGACAGGACCTGCACGTCGAGGTCGAGCCCGGCCATGCGGCAGAGCAGCCAGCCCCGCAGCGACCAGGACGAGTAGTTGCGGCTGGAGATCGTCAGCGTCGCCTCGGCCATCCCGTCCTCCCCGGGCCGGCAGCGCGGCCCGACTTCCCTTCGGTTTGCAACCTCGCGATCCAAGACTCGTGCCGAGGATCCAAGACTCGCGCCGAGAAGGATCTTGCCGATGGAGACCTTGCCGGGCCGGGGCCGACGCGGGGGCGGGCGGGCGCAACCCTCGCACAAGTCGACCGAAGCAGAGACAGGCCCGGTCCGCAATGGACTTGGCACGAGGGTCGCATCCCGCCGGGACGAGGACGGCTGCCGTCGCGATCCGCCGAAAGTCCGGTCGCGCGGGCAGAAAGCCGTGTCTTACTCTTGCCGGCGGGCCGCACCCCAAGGCGTGTCCGTGAGGGAGTGCTCGGGCCGATGCTCTATGATGCCTTCGAGGTCCAGTCTGACATCGCCAGCGCCACCCGCGCCTGGGGCCGCGTGCTGCACGACGGCACGGCGCCCTGGATGCGGGCCGGCTACGGCGCGCCGGCGACCTGGGTCGCGGCCGCCGCCCGGATGATGATGCGGGCCGGCCTCACCCATGCCCGGCCCTCCTACGGGATCGACGCGGTGCGGGTCGGCAACCGCGAGGTGCCGGTGATCGAGGAGCCGGTGCTCTCCACGCCGTTCGGCACCCTGCTGCGCTTCCGCAAGGACGTCGTCCGCGAGCAGCCGCGGGTGCTGGTGGTGGCCCCCCTGTCGGGGCATTTCGGCACGCTCCTGCGCGGCACGGTGCGCACCCTGCTGGCCGACCACGACGTCTACATCACCGACTGGCACAATGCCCGCGACGTGCCGCTGAGCGCCGGCCGCTTCGGCTTCGACGACTACGTCGCCCACCTGGTGCAGTTCCTGGAGACGATCGGAGAGGGCGCCCACCTCGTCGCGGTGTGCCAGCCCGCCGTGCAGGCGCTCGCCGCCGCCGCGGTGATGGCCGAGAGCCGCAACGCGGCGCATCCGGCGAGCATGACCCTGATGGCCGGCCCGGTCGACACGCGGATCAACCCGACCAAGGTCAACGAGCTCGCCACCTCGCGGCCGATCGAGTGGTTCGAGAAGAACCTGATCGCCACCGTGCCGCGCCGCCATGCCGGGGCCGGGCGCCGGGTCTATCCGGGCTTCATGCAGGTCGGGGCCTTCATGTCGATGAACGCCGCCCGCCACATGCACGGCCACCTCGACCTCTACTGGCACCTCGCCGACGGCGAGACCGCCAAGGCAGCGCAGATCGAGACCTTCTACGACGAGTATTTCGCGGTGCTCGACCTCGCGGCGGAGTTCTACCTCGAGACGGTCAAGACCGTGTTCCAGGACGCGACGCTCGCCCAGAACAAGCTGACCTTCCGCGGCAACCCGATCGACACGCGGGCGATCCGCAAGACGGCCCTGATGACGGTCGAGGGCGAGCGCGACGACATCTGCGCCGTCGGCCAGACGATGGCGGCGCACGACCTCTGCACCGGCCTCAAGCCCTTCCGCAAGCGCCATCACCTGCAGCCCGGCGTCGGCCATTACGGGGTGTTCTCCGGCCGCAAGTGGGAGGGCCAGACCTATCCGCTGGTGCGCAGCTTCATCCAGGCCAACGCTTGATCGCCCAAGCCCGTCGCCTCGATGCGACGGTGTCCCTGACGACGGCCACGCTCGGCCCGCGCGCCGCTCAAATTTCGGTCAGGCAGCCACTCCCCGGTTGGAAGTCCTGGCGGAGTGGTGTAAGGCCGCGATCAGGCGCATACCGTGCGCCGACAGCTTGCGCCGGGCTCCGGTGCAACCGCGATGCGACCTAAGCCCCTCCCGGTCCTTCCAGGTCCGGGCCGTGGGGCGCATTTCGGTTGGCCGGGCAGGCAGCCATCCGGGCGCGTTCCGCGCAAGGTCGGCCACGTTTTTCGGATTTAGACGAAAGGATAGATACCCTTGCAGGTACTCGTTCGGGACAACAACGTCGATCAGGCCCTCCGCGTCCTCAAGAAGAAGATGCAGCGCGAGGGCATCTTCCGCGAGATGAAGCAGCGCAAGGCCTACGAGAAGCCGTCGGTGCGCAAGGCCCGCGAGAAGGCGGAGGCCGTGCGCCGCGCCCGCAAGCAGGCCCGCAAGACCGCGATCCGCGAGGGTCTGATCGCTGCGCCGAAGCCGAAGCCCCGCGTCGGCGGTCCCCGCCGTCCCGGCATGGCCCCGTCGGCGTCCGCTCCGGCCGCCGCCGCTCCGGCTGCCAACGCGTAAGCCTCCGGCTGAGCCCCGGCCGCCCGCGCGGCGGGGCCCATCCCGAATCCGTCGAGCCCGACGCCGCGAGGCGTGCGGGCTCTTCGCGTCTGGGTCTCAGGCCGCGGCGGAATAGGCTGCCCGCTCGGCCTCGACCAGCACGTCGAGGGGCCGCCAGGGCTTCTGCATGTAGACGGCGTGGTCCGGCACCGCCTGGGCCGCGCCCGGCCGCGAGGTCACCACCAGGCGCACGTCCGGCCAGTCCCGCTCGACGGTGCGGGCCAGGGTGGCGCCGTCCATCTCGCCGGAGAGCTGCATCTCCGTGAACAGCAGCGCCACCTCGGAGCCGTGCTCGCGCATCACCGCGAGGGCATCGGCGGCACTGTCGCAGGTGATGACCGCGAGGTCGGTCTCCTCCAGGATCGCCGCGGCGAAGTCCCGAACGGATTCATCGTCCTCCACCACGACGGCGATCGGCGCGGTGGGTGCTGCTCTGCCCATGAAGCCTCCTGTCAGTCTTCGACTGTTGTTCGTATCTGGCCCGGGTCCTCGTGAGTGCTCGGGACATGGTGGTGCGATCGGCCGCCCGGCGAATCCCCTCGCCGCCCCACGACGTGGGAGCGGACGGGCGCGACGGGACGGAGATCGGGCCCGGCGTGAGACGCCAGCCGGGGCAACGCGGACGCAAGCCGGCTACGCGAACACGCCTGCGTGAGCATCAACGACCCAATGCTGACATTGATCCCCGCCATAGGTCTACCTTCGCACGGCGGATGATGCGCCCTCCGCATGACGTGCCTTACCCAAGGGCCGTTGCCTGCTGCTTAGGCATGTTGCAGCGCCGTAGGCCGGATGCGGTGCATTAACGGGCTGTTCACCGTCCTGCGCGGAATGTTACCTTTCGATGACGGCGGCGGACGAGGCACGGCCCGAGGCGGGACCGGCACACGCCGCGGGGGGTGAAGAGCCGATGTGCCGCTTCCTCGCCTACCACGGCGATCCGGTCTATCTCGACGAGCTGGTCTGCGCACCGACCCACTCCCTCGTGCACCAGTCGCTGCACGCCGCGGAGGCCCAGACCGAAACCAACGGCGACGGCTTCGGCATCGGCTGGTATGGCGAGCGGCCGGAGCCCGGCCTCTACCGCGACGTGCGCCCGGCCTGGTCCGACGAGAATCTGCGCAGCCTCTCCCGGCAGATCCGCGCCCGCACCTTCTTCGCCCATGTGCGCGCGGCGACCGGCACGGCGACCACCCGGGCGAACTGCCACCCCTTCGCCCATGGCCGTCACCTGTTCATGCATAACGGCCAGATCGGCGGTTATGCCCGCATCCGCCGGCGGCTCGAGGCGCTGATCCCGGATGCGCTCTACGAGGCGCGCCAGGGCGCGACCGATTCGGAGGCCTTGTTCCTGCTGGCCCTCGCCAACGGCCTCGAGCACGATCCCGTCAGCGCGATGGCGACGAGCGTGTCGACCGCCCGCGGCCTGATGCGCGAGGCCGGCATCGACGAACCGCTGCGCTTCACCGCCGTGCTCACCGACGGCGAGAGCCTCACCGCCTACCGCTGGGCCTGCGACGGCCGACCGCCGAGCCTGTATTGGCGCGAGACCGGCACCGGCCTCGCCGTCGTCTCCGAGCCGATCGACGGCCTGCGCGCCGGCTGGGCCGAGGTGCCGAAGGGCGGGACGCTGCTGGCGCGTCCGGGCCAGCCGGTGCGGGTGATCGGGCCGGAGACGGAGGAGCGGCGGGCGGCGGCCTGAGGGCCGGGCCCGACCGGTCGGCGATGGGCCAGTGCCGCGTCGCGGTGAACGGTCGGGAGCGTGGCCTGCTTCGCCCGGTCTCGCATGCGGGCCGAGCGCTTCGTCCCTCGTCCGCGCAGCCGGGCGTTCCAGGGGAAAGCGCGGGGGCTCCTCTCATCGTGGGCGCCGGCGCTGTCCGGCGACCGCACGACCGCAGAGGCGCAAGGACCCCTCGCCCGGCGATTCCCCGCCGAGAGCAGCCTCCGACGGCACCGTCGTCGGATGGATAGGCTCGCGTCGACGTCGATGCGCATGATCAGGCCTATCCCGGAAGCACGGGGATGACCTCCCACGACATCCGGGAGTCGCTCAAATCCGACCCGGCACGGGGACGGGATCCGGACCGGCTCGCGCGCGGTCACGCATCGAGATAGCGCCGCCGCAGGTGGCCGAGGAAGACCTCGGCCGAGAGCGGGCGCCCGGTCGCCTGCGTCAGGATCTCCTGCGTGCCGAGCGCGCTGCCCTTCTGGTGCACGTTGGCGCGCAGCCAGCCGACGAGCGGGGCGAAGTCGCCGCGGGCGAGGCCGGGGCGCAGGTCCGGCTCGGCCCGGCAGGCGGCGTCGAACAGCTGCGCCGCCATCATCGCCCCGAGGGTGTAGGTCGGGAAATAGCCCCAGGCGCCGCCGGGCCAGTGGATGTCCTGCAGGCAGCCATGCGCGTCGTCCGGCACGGTCAGGCCGAGGAGACGGCGCATCCCGTCGTTGAAGGCGCCCGGCAGGTCGCCGATCTCCATCTCGCCCCGGATCAGCGCCCGTTCCAGCCGGTAGCGCAGCAGGATATGGGCCGGATAGGTGCACTCGTCGGCATCGACCCGGATGAAGCCCGGCGCGACCCGCGTGTAGTTGCGGTGAAGGGCATCGGCCTCCCAGGCCGGGCCGGTGCCGCCGAAGGCCTTGCGCACCAGCGGCGCCAGATAGGACACGAACTCGCGGCTGCGGCCGGCCTGCATCTCCAGGGTGAGCGACTGGCTCTCGTGCACGCTCATGCCGCGGGCGGCGCCGACCGGCTGGCGGCGCCAGGCCGCGGGGCGGCCCTGCTCGTAGAGGGCGTGGCCGGTCTCGTGCAGCACGCCCATCAGGGCGCGGGCGAAGTCGGCCTCGTCGTACCGGGTGGTGATGCGCACATCGTCGGTGGCGCCGCCGCAGAACGGGTGCAGGCTGACATCGAGGCGGCCGCGACCGAAGTCGAATCCTGCCGCCCGCATCAGCGCGAGCCCGACCTGACGCTGGGTCTCGACCGGGAACGGCCCCTCCGCCGTCGGGGTGGCCCCCGCCGCGGCCTGGCGCTCCCGCGCCTGCGCGATCAGCCCCGGCAGCTCGGCCTCCAGCATGGCGAAGAGCGGGTCGATCGCGTCCTGCCGCAGGCCCGGATCGTAGCTGTCGAGGAGGGCGTCGTAGGGCGCCAGACCGAGCGCCTCGCCCTTCGCCCGGCCGATCTCGCGCTGGAGCCGCAGAACCTCGGCGAGGTCGGGCCGCAGCCGGGCGAAATCGGAGGTGCGGCGCGCCTCGCGCCAGGTCATCTCGGCCCGCGACACCGCCCGCGAGCTCGCCTCGACGAGATCGCGCGGCACCGCGGCCGCATGGGTGTAGGCCCGGCGCATCTCGGCGAGGTTCGCTTGGCTCCAGGCGTCGAGCCCGTCCTCCTCCTCCGCCGCGGCGAGCCGGTCGGCGACGGCCGGATCGGTGAGGAGATCGTGGGCGAGGCCGCGCAGGACCGCGATCTGGTCGCCCCGCCCCTCCGCCGCCCCGTCCGGCATCAGGGTCTGGGCGTCCCAGCCGAGGATGCCGGAGGCGTCCTCGATGGCGCTGATGCGGGCGAAGGTGGCTTCGAGGGCGCGGTAGGCCTGCATGGGGGGATCCGGTCGGGGTTGAACGTGCTCGGGTTGTCGGACGGCGGGGTGTGGCCTGGCAAGGACCCGAACGCGCGGCCCCTGCCATGGGGCTGACCGCGAGGGGAATCGAAAGCATTCATCGGCCCGTATCCTGGAATGTCGAGCACGGATCGAACGATCGCCCGTTCGAGGGACAGACGCTCACCATGGACGTTTCTCGCAGAACGCCGTGATTGCCATGCGGACGGGAGTTGAACGGGAACACCGGCATGGCGCCCGTTCCTGCGCCAGCTCGTCCCATCGTCTACGTTCTCCCCGCGCCCTCAACCCGCCTACCCTCGCGCCAACGACGAAGGGAGGACGGCCATGAGCGTATTGTTCGGCGCCACGCACCGGCAGCTTCAGGACGAGCACGGCACGCGCAAATTGGCCGACCGCCTGGAAGCGAATGCGCACGCGGCGTTCGAGCCGCAGGAGCGCGCCTTCATCGAGGGCGTGGCCTCGTTCTTCCTCAGCACCGTCGACGCGCACGGCCAGCCGACCGTGTCCTACAAGGGCGGAGCCCCCGGGTTCGTGCGGGTGCGAGGTCCGAGCGAGCTGGCCTTCCCGAACTACGACGGCAACGGCATGTTCATGACGCTCGGCAACATCGCGGCGAGCGAGCGGGTCGGCCTGCTGTTCATCGATTTCGAGCGGCCGCACCGGCTGCGCGTGCACGGCACCGCCCGGCTGAGCCGGGACGCGGCCCTGCTCGCGCTCTATCCCGGGGCCGATTGCGTCGTGGAGGTCACGGCGACGCAGATCTTCGTCAATTGCGGTCGCTACATCCACCGCAGCGCCGGAGCCACGCTCTCGCCGCACGTCCCGGATCAGAACGGGCGCCAGCCCTTCCCGGCCTGGAAGCGGCTCGACCTGTTCGAGGGCGCGCTGCCGGAGGCGGATGCGCGCCGCGTCGCGCGTGTCGGCGGGACGATCCCGCTCGACGAGTACCCGGGCGAGGCCGATCCGGCGCCGAGCCTGCTGCCGGACCGCTGAGGCCGGACGCCCCGCCTCACGGCTCGACCCGCCGCAGCACGAAGGTGGTGCCGATCTCCGGATCGCGGCGCCAGCGCCCCTCCCCCACCGGGATCAGCTCGACGCTGTGGCCGCGCCGGGCGACGAGGACGAGGCGGCCGGCCTCGTAGTGCCAGGCGGTGGGATCGAAGAGGGCGAGGCCGGGATCGCGGCAGCCCTCCTGCACCTGGGCTTCGCCGGCCTGCAGCATCACCCGGCAGACGTCCTTCTCGACGAAGCGGTCGAGAGTGTAGAGGCCGGTGACCCCGGCGGCGGTCGAGGGGGCGCCCGCCCAGGCATCACGCGGAACCGGCGGGGTCGAGAGCGCCGCAGGCGTCACCAGCGGAGTCTCGGCGGCGGCGGGCCGAGGACCGGCCGGCGCCAGGCTGTAGCGCTCGCCGCCCGCGGCCTCCGCGCTGCGGGGGCCGTCGCCGTCGGGGGCCGCGAAGGCCAGAACCGGCTGGCCCTCGCGGTCGAGGAGCTGGATCAGGCCGCCCTCCTGGCGCCACCCGGCAATGCCGTTGACCACCGGGAGCGCCCGCCGGCAGCCGGCCGGGAAGCGCAGGGCCTGGCCGACCGGGCCGGGCTCGGCGGCCAGCATCAGGCCGCAGCGGCGGAAGCTGCTGTCGAGCGCCAGCTCCCAGGCTCCCGCAGCGTCCCGGGACGGGCCGGTCTCCTGCGCCGCCGCGCATCCCGTCCAGGCGAGGAGACCAAGGACCGGGAGGAGGCGGCGCAGGCGCATGGATGTGGCTCTCGGGTTAGGCCTTCCAGGGTGTCTCGGCCACGGGGGTCACCGGACCGTTGCCCTGGAACCAGGAGGTCAGGTTATCAACGACGAGCTGGCCCATCGCGTTGCGCGTGTGGTGCGAGGCCGAGCCGACATGTGGCAGCAGAACCGCATGCTCCTGGGCGATCAGGGCGTCCGGCACCTTCGGCTCCTCGGCGAAGACGTCGAGGCCGGCGCTCTGGATCGTGCCGTCGGCCAAGGCCGCGGCCAGCGCCTCCTCGTCCACCAGCGTGCCGCGGGCGACGTTGACCAGCACGCCCTGGGACCCCAGCGCTTCCAGCACCTCGCGGCCGACGATGTTCTTCGTCTCGGGACCGCCGGGCGCCACCACCATCAGCACGTCGCAGGCCTTCGCCATCTCGAGGAGCGAGGGGAAGTACTCGTAGGGCACGTCCGCCTGCCTGGTCCGGCCGTGATAGGCGATCGGCAGCCCGAAGGCGACGAGGCGGTGGGCGATCGCCCGGCCGATGCGGCCGAGGCCGAGGATGCCGACCTTGCGCCCGCGCAGGGTGCCGGTGAGCGGATAGGGCTTCTCCAGCCACTTGCCCTGGCGCAGGTAGCGGTCGACCTGCGGGATCTGCCGCACGGTGGCGAGGAGCAGGCCGACGGCCAAGTCCGCCACCTCGTCGGTCAGCACATCGGGAGTATTCGTCACGATCACGCCACGCCGGCCGCAGGCCGCCGCGTCGATCGTGTCGTAGCCGACGCCGAAATTGGCGACGATCTCGAGCTTCGGCAGGCGGTCGAGCAGCGCGTCGTTCACGTGGACATGGCTCACCGCCATGCCGCGGATCTTCGGCGCGACCTCGTCGAGGAACCGCTCCTTGTCCTCGACCAGGTCGCCGCGGTGCACGGTGAAATGGCGCTCCAGGCCCTCGGTCACGAGCGGCGACATCGGCCGCATGATCAGCACATCTGTGGACTTCAAGCCTGTCTCCCGGTCGTTTCTCGCGCATCCGACGATGGGCGCATGGCGAGGGCGCTTGATCTTGCGCCCCGCGCGCCCGATGATGGCCGCCAACACGAGAGGCGGCAAGTCAGACCGCCCCGTTCGACGGGTCGAGGAAACACCCAATGAGCGCCAGACGCCCCCCTGAGGGCCCGCCTGTCGTGTGTTCGTCGTCTGCCTGTGGCAGCGCTGCCGGTTCGGTCCGCGCGCCGCGTGCGACCTCTCTTTGCTAGACACGACCACGAGGAGCCGATGGCCGGGCTGGAAATCAGGAACGTGCGCAAGTCGTTCGGGGCCACCCCGATCCTGCACGGCGTGTCGATCGACATTCAGGATGGGGAATTCGTGATCCTGGTCGGCCCGTCGGGCTGCGGGAAATCGACCCTGCTCCGCATGATCGCAGGATTGGAGAACATCACGGCGGGCGAGATCCGGATCGGGTCGCGCGTCGTCAACGCGGTGCCGCCGAAGGAGCGCGACATCGCCATGGTGTTCCAGAACTACGCGCTCTACCCGCACATGACGGTGCGGGACAACATGGCCTTCTCGCTGAAACTGCGGAAGGCCGCCAAGGAGGAGATTGAGAGCCGGGTCGGCCGCGCCGCGGCGATCCTCGGCCTCGAGAAGCTCCTCGACCGCTATCCGCGCCAGCTCTCCGGCGGCCAGCGCCAGCGCGTCGCCATGGGCCGGGCGATCGTGCGCGACCCGCAGGTCTTCCTGTTCGACGAGCCGCTCTCCAACCTCGACGCCAAGCTGCGCGTGGCGATGCGGGCCGAGATCAAGGAGCTGCACCAGCGGCTGCGCACCACCACCGTCTACGTCACCCACGACCAGATCGAGGCCATGACCATGGCCGACAAGATCGTGGTGATGCATGACGGCGTGGTCGAGCAGGTCGGCGCGCCGCTCGACCTCTACGACCGGCCCGACAACATGTTCGTCGCCGGCTTCATCGGCTCGCCGGCGATGAACTTCCTGAAGGGCAAGGTGGCGGGCGATCACTTCCGCACCGAGAGCGGCCTGACCCTGCCGCTGCCGACCCGCGGGGCGCGCCCCGCCGACGGGATGCCGGCGGTCTACGGCCTGCGGCCGGAGCATGTCCGCCTCGCCGAGGGCGGCGTGCCGGTGGAGGTGGCGGTGGTCGAGCCGACCGGCTCCGAGACCATGGTGCTGGTGCGCCCGCCGGGCGGCGGCACCCAGGACATCTCCAAGGAGGTCGCCCGCGACATCGCCTGCGTGTTCCGCGAGCGGATCGGCGCCGGCCCGGGCGAACGGATCGGCATCACGGCGGATCCCGGCCTCGTCCACCTGTTCGACGCCGAGAACGGCCGCCGGCTCAACTGAGCCGGGACCCGGGCACAGGAGCTATCCGAGCGGAAGACTCGGGCCTGCCCCCGCCACAGGACTTCCGGCCGACGGCGGGACGCCATCCCGCCGCCGGACGGCCTCAACGATAAGAACCGCCACCCATCATCCCGGGAGAGACGCCACGATGTCAGCCTTCGATCGTCGCCAGATCCTCAAGGCGGGTGCCGCCCTCGGCCTCGCCTCCGCCGCGGGCCTCGACGGCTTCGCCCGCGCCTGGGCGCAGGAGAACCAGTGGAAGCCGGAACCGGGCGCCTCGCTCAAGCTCCTGCGCTGGAAGCGCTTCATCCCCTCCGAGGACGAGGCCTTCATGCGCCTCGTCGACGCCTTCACCAAGGCGACCGGCGTGCCGGTCACGGTGACGAGCGAATCCTTCGACGACATTCAGCCCAAGGCGTCGGTGGCGGCCAATACCGGCCAGGGCCCGGACATGGTCTGGGGCCTCTACTCCTTCCCGGCCCTGTTCCCGTCGAAGTGCCTCAAGGTCGGCGACGTCGCCGACTATCTCGGCAAGAAGTACGGCGGCTGGCTGCCGACGGCCGAGGCCTACGGCAAGGTGAAGGGTGAGTGGATCGCCATCCCGATGGCGTTCAACGGCGGCTATCTCAACTACCGCATCTCGGCGATGAACAAGGCGGGGTTTCAGAAGTTCCCGGAGGACCACGCCGGCTTCCTGGAACTGTGCCGGGCGATGAAGAAGAACAACACGCCCGCGGGCTTCGCGCTCGGCCACGCCACCGGCGACGCCAATTCGTGGATCCACTGGGCGCTGTGGTCGCACGACGCCTACCTGGTCGATGCCAACGAGAAGATCATCATCAACTCGCCGGAAACCGCCAAGGCACTCGAATACGTCAAGGCGCTGTACGAGACCTTCGTCCCCGGCACGGTGTCGTGGAACGACTCGTCCAACAACAAGGCGTTCCTGTCGGGCGACCTGTACCTGACCAATAACGGCATCTCGATCTACGCCGCGGCGAAGAACGAGAAGAAGGACATCGCGGCGGATATGGACCATGCCGCCTATCCGGTCGGCAAGTCCGGCAAGCCGACCGAGTTCCAGCTCGCCTTCCCGATCCTGGCCTACACCTACACCAAGGCGCCGAACGCCTGTAAGGCCTTCATGGCCTTCGCGCTCGAGGCCCAGAACTACAATCAGTGGCTGGAATCGGCGCAGGGGTATCTCTGCCACCCGCTCAAGGCCTATTCCAACAACCCGATCTGGACCGCCGACCCGAAGAACAAGGTTTTCGGGGAAGCCTCGACCCGCACGCTCGCCGCCGGCGGCCTCGCCCCGGTGAGCGAGAAGGTGGCCGCCGTGCTCGCCGATTTCGTCGTCGTCGACATGTTCGCCTCCTACTGCACCGGCCGCGAGGACCTGAAGACCGCCATCAAGACGGCCGAGCGGCAGGCGCAACGGATCTTCCGGTCGGCCTGAGGGCTCTCGCACCGGTCCCCGCGCCTCGCCTCTCCCCGCCCGCGGGGCGAGGGCGCCGGCGACGTCATGGTCGACGGAGCGGGGTGGCAGCCGACGGTGAGGGGGAGGTGCCGAACGCGGCTCCTCCGGAAGCACCCCGTCACCTTCGCTTGCGCTGCGCCGCCGCTCGCCGCTTGCCCGACGAGGTGCAAGCGGCCTTCTCCCCGCTCCCGGGGAGAGGAGGAACCCGCGCCTCATGCGGCAGAGTACGGATGCGGCAGTTCAAGTGTCCTGCCTTCCTCCTCCGCGAGGCGCCCCCAGACAACAAAACACCCGGAGGAGGCTCCCCGTGGCCGACATCGCCCTCGCCCGCCCCGCCGCGGCGGCGCCCACGACCGGCTCGGCCTGGAGCCGGTTGCGGACGAGCCGCGGCTGGCTGGGCTTCTGGTTCATGCTGCCGGCAGCCGCGATCCTGCTGCTGTTCCTGGCCTATCCGCTCGGCAAGGGCGTCTGGCTCTCGCTCACCGACACCCGGATCGGGCGCGGCGGCAACTTCGTCGGGCTCGAGAACTACGAGTGGCTGTGGGACGACAGCGTCTTCTGGCTCTCGGTGTTCAACACGCTGGTCTATACCGGCTTCGCCTCGGTGGCGAAGTTCGCGATCGGCCTCTACCTCGCGCTGCTCCTCAACAAGCGGCTGCCGTTCAAGGCGCTGATCCGCTCGATCGTGCTGATTCCGTTCGTCGTCCCGACGGTGCTGTCGGCATTGGCCTTCTGGTGGATCTTCGACAGCCAGTTCTCGATCATCTCGTGGTCGCTGCGCCATCTCGGCCTGCTCGAGCGCAACATCGACTTCCTCGGCGACCCGACGATGGCGCGGATCTGCGTGACCTTCGCCAACATCTGGCGCGGCGTGCCGTTCATCGCCATCACGCTGCTCGCCGGCCTCCAGACCGTGTCGCCCTCGCTCTACGAGGCGGCGACGATCGACGGGGCGACGCCGTGGCAGAACTTCCGCCACATCACCCTGCCGCTGCTCACCCCGATCATCGCCGTGGTGATGACCTTCTCGGTGCTGTTCACCTTCACCGACTTCCAGCTGATCTGGGCGATGACCCGCGGCGGCCCGGTCAACGCCACCCACCTGATGGCGACCCTGTCGTACCAGCGCGGCATCCTGTCGGGGAATCTCGGCGAGGGCGCGGCCATTGCCACCGCGATGGTGCCGTTCCTGATCCTCGCCATCGCGATCTCGTGGTTCGGCCTCCAGAACCGCAAGTGGCAGACCGGCTGAAGAAGGACACATAACTCATGGCCGCGACCACGACCGCCGACACCCCCGACAACAGCGAGGGCATGGCCTATCTCGACACGCTGCCGAAGCGCGTCGTCACGGTCTACCTGCCGCTCTTCGTCATCCTGGTGGTGCTGCTGTTTCCGTTCTACTGGATGGCGCTGACCGCCATCAAGCCGGACGACCAGCTCATCGACATGGAGACCTACAACCCGTTCTGGGTGGTCTCGCCGACGCTCAAGCACATCGCGAAGCTCTTGTTCCAGACCCACTATCCCCTGTGGCTGTGGAACACGATGATGATCTCGGTGGCGGCCACCGTGCTGTCGCTGTTCGCCAGCGTGCTCGCCGCCTACGCGATCGTGCGGATCCGCTACAAGGGTGCGGTCGCGGTCGGCGCGGCGATCTTCCTCGCCTACCTGGTGCCGCCCTCGATCCTGTTCATCCCGCTCGCCACCATCATCCAGGCCTACGGGCTCTACGATTCGCCCTTCGCCCTGGTGCTGGTCTACCCCACCATCCTGATCCCGTTCTCGACC
Organism: Methylobacterium terricola; assembly: GCF_006151805.1. Classification (GTDB taxonomy): domain Bacteria; phylum Pseudomonadota; class Alphaproteobacteria; order Rhizobiales; family Beijerinckiaceae; genus Methylobacterium; species Methylobacterium terricola. The sequence goes on from NZ_VDDA01000004.1 coordinate 615,558, forward strand.
TGGCTCCTGATGGGGTACTTCAAGACCATCCCCTACGAGCTGGAGGAATGCGCGCTCATCGACGGGGCGAGCCGCTGGCAGATCCTCGTCAAGATCGTCCTGCCGCTGGCGGTACCGGGGCTGATCTCGGCCGGCATCTTCTCGCTGACGCTGTGCTGGAACGAGTTCATCTACGCGCTGACCTTCCTGTCCTCGACCGACAACAAGACCGTGCCGGTGGCGGTGGTGAGCGAGTTCGTCGACGGCGACATCTACCGCTGGGGCTCGCTAATGGCAGGCGCCCTCGTCGGCTCGCTGCCGCTGGTGATCCTGTACTCGTTCTTCGTCGAGCACTACGTCTCGGCGATGACCGGGGCGGTGAAGGAATAACAGTAAACGCGCCCCGGATCGCTGCGTTTCGGGGCGCGCAGGACGATGAACCAGCACCGGCGCGCCTTGCGGCCGATGCATCCCCTTGCGGCGCATTGGGGTCTACCCGTCGGCGGATGAGACGGTTACATGACGGGTCCGCCGGCCGCGAACGCCATGCGCCCGGCCCTACCGTCAGGTCTTCGTGACAAGGCAATAACCCCGATGACTGCCCCTCGCACCCTCTACGACAAGATCTGGGACGACCACGTCGTCGATCGTCAGCCGGACGGCACCTGCCTCCTCTACATCGACCGTCACCTCGTCCACGAGGTCACCTCTCCCCAGGCCTTCGAGGGGCTTCGTCTCGCCGGGCGCCGGGTGCGGCACCCGGAGAAGACGCTGGCGGTCGTCGACCACAACGTCCAGACCTCGGACCGCAGCTTCGGCATCGAGGATCCCGAGAGCCGCACGCAGATCGATACGCTGGCCGACAACGTCCGCGAGTTCGGCATCGAGTATTACGACGCGCTCGACAAGCGTCAGGGCATCGTCCACATCATCGGGCCGGAGCAGGGCTTCACCCTGCCGGGCCAGACGATCGTCTGCGGCGATTCCCACACCTCGACCCACGGCGCCTTCGGGGCCCTCGCCCACGGCATCGGCACCTCGGAGGTCGAGCACGTGCTCGCCACCCAGACGCTGATCCAGAAGAAGGCGAAGAACATGCGCGCCGTCGTCGACGGGCGCCTGCCCGCCGGCGTCGGCGCCAAGGACATCATCCTGGCGATCATCGGCGAGATCGGCACCGCCGGCGGCACCGGCCACGTGCTGGAATATGCCGGCGAGGCGATCCGGTCCCTCTCGATGGAGGGCCGGATGACAATCTGCAACATGTCGATCGAGGGCGGTGCCCGCGCCGGCATGGTCGCCCCGGACGAGACCACCTTCGCCTACATCAAGGACCGGCCGAAGGCGCCGAAGGGCGAGGCGTTCGAGCGCGCGGTCGCCTATTGGCGCGATCTCGTCTCGGATGAGGGCGCCCATTTCGACCGCGAGATCCGGCTCGACGCCGCGAACCTCCCGCCGATCGTGACCTGGGGCACGAGCCCCGAGGACGTCATCTCGGTCCAGGGCCGCGTGCCGGATCCGGCCGCCATCGAGGACGAGAACCTGCGCCTCTCCAAGGAGAAGGCCCTGTCCTACATGGGCCTGATTCCGGGCACGAAGATCACCGACATCGCCCTCGACAAGGTGTTCATCGGCTCCTGCACCAACGGCCGCATCGAGGACCTGCGGATCGTCGCCCGCATGGTCGAGGGGCGTAAGATCCATCCGAACGTCTCCGGCATGGTGGTGCCGGGCTCGGGGCTGGTGAAGCAGCAGGCGGAGCAGGAAGGCCTGGCCAAGATCCTGATCGAGGCCGGCTTCGACTGGCGCGAGCCGGGCTGCTCGATGTGCCTCGGCATGAACGCCGACCGCCTGAAACCCCACGAGCGCTGCGCCTCGACCTCGAACCGCAACTTCGAGGGCCGCCAGGGCCACAAGGGCCGCACGCACCTCGTCTCCCCGGCGATGGCGGCGGCCGCGGCGATCGCGGGCCACTTCGTCGACATCCGCGAGTGGCCGGCGGGCGTCTGAGACTTCGTCCCGAAGCGGCGGAGATCGGCGTTGACGCCGGCTCCGCCGCCGACTAAACGACTGTCACCGCGGCGCTGCCAAGCAGCGCTTCGGGCCCAGGTGGCGGAATTGGTAGACGCGCTGGTTTCAGGTACCAGTGGTGCAAGCCGTGGAGGTTCGAGTCCTCTCCTGGGCACCAACACCTCGAAGGTGTTGATGCCTCCCGCGATGCGGGATCGTGGCCTCAGGGCCGGCTTTCCAGACTACCATGATCTAAAGGCATTCCGCAGAGCTGGCATCGATGCGCCCGGCCGAGCCACCTCGTCCGCCATCGATCTGGCGCAGAGGCCGACATCCCTCCAAGACCTTCTGCCCTGACGTCATCCTGAGGCTCGATGCAGGCGAGAACCCGGGATGCATCACCGCTGCGTTCCCCGATCTGGCGACCAGCATTCCGCATCATCCCGAACCGTCGACGATGATGGATCCCGGGTTGCGCGGCTCGGCCCCGAGGATGGCGATGCAGGATGCCGGCGCGGCCGGATCGCTGGACCAACCTCTCGAGACCGCTGCACGATGACGCGTGGGACCGGGCGATCGTGCCGGCACCGCCACGCATCCCCCGCGCATTCGCCGCCGGCTCCGCTCAAATTCCGTTGACGCCGCCGGCGCTGGCCTCTACACGACTGTCACCGCGGCGCTGCCAAGCAGCGCTTCGGGCCCAGGTGGCGGAATTGGTAGACGCGCTGGTTTCAGGTACCAGTGGTGCAAGCCGTGGAGGTTCGAGTCCTCTCCTGGGCACCAACACCTCGAAGGTGTTGATGCCTCCCGCGATGCGGTCG
>NZ_VDDA01000004.1:618463-632180 GCF_006151805.1 Methylobacterium terricola
TCGGGCCCAGGTGGCGGAATTGGTAGACGCGCTGGTTTCAGGTACCAGTGGTGCAAGCCGTGGAGGTTCGAGTCCTCTCCTGGGCACCAACACCTCGAAGGTGTTGATGCCTCCCGCGATGCGGTCGTAAATTACCTTCTCATCCAAGATCGATCCTGGTCCCCGGCCCAATCGGCGGTCGCGGCGGGCCGAACCTCATCGGGCGAGCCGCGTTGGCCTGCGCCGACCGGAGGATCGTTCATGCCCGACAGAAGCGAAGACCTGCTCACCGCCCGCCCGCACCTGACCCGTCGCGACGAGGACACGGCCGCCGCCAAGGCCGGCGTGACGCCGGCGGACCACGACGCAGCCCGGAAAACCGACGCCCTCGATCCCGGGACCAGCACCACCGGCGAGGAGCCGCGGCGCCGCTCCGCCCCGGCGGGCGAGGGCGAGGTCTGACCCGGGGGCGCGGCTGAGCGAGGGATCGGCCGGGCCGTCGAAGGTCCGTCCGGGCCTCCTGCTCCGGGCCACGGCGTGGTAGGCGCTCGAAGCCCCGGTCCTCCCACGCCGTTCGGTGAGCCCCCGCGCAGCCCGCCTGCCCGTCCGGGTGAACGGCCGAAAAGGTGCTCAGCATGGACGCCATCGCTCTCCTGCCGTGCCAGCGGCACCTGTTCGAGGTTCCGGACGACGTCAGCTACCTCGACGCGGCGGCGTGGTCGCCGCTGCCCCGGGCGGTCCGCGAGGCCGGAGAAGCGGGCCTGCTGGTGAAGAGCCGGCCCTGGGCGCACCCGCGCGAGGCGGTCCCGGCCCAGGCCGAGCGGGCGCGGGCGGCGGCGGCCCGGCTCGTCGGCGCGACGGCCGACGACGTGGCGATCGTGGGATCGGTGAGCCACGCGATGGCCACCGCCGCGGCGAACCTGCCCGTCGCGCCGGGCGGGCGCGTGCTGCGCGTGGCCGACGAGTTCCCGTCGCTGCGCTACGCCTTCGATCGGCTCGCCGCGGCGCGGGGCCTGATCGTCGAGGACGTTCCCCGCCCCGGCGACGGCGACTGGACGGCGGCCCTGCTGGCGGCGGTCGAACGTCCCGGGGCACCGCCCGTCGCGCTCGCGACCCTGACGCCGTCGCACTGGACCGATGGCGGGCTGATCGACCTCGACCGGCTCGCGCCGGTCCTCCACGCCGCGGGGGCCGCGCTGGTGATCGACGCGACCCAGGCGGCCGGGGCCGTGCCGGTGGATGTGGGCCGCTGGCGTCCCGATTTCCTGGCCTTCCCGACCTACAAGTGGACGCTCGGTCCCTACGCGCTCGCCTTCCTGTATGCCGCGCCGCACCGGCAGGACGGCGCACCGATCGAGGAGAACAACGGCAACCGCCCGCCCGCTTTCGGCGCCCGGCGCTACGACCGGGGCGAGTTGAACGACCCGGTCCTGTTGCCGATGGCGGCGGCCGGGCTGGACCTGGTCCTGTCCCTCGACGTGTCGGCGGTGGCGGCGCGCCTGCGTCTCCTCACCGACCGGCTGGAGGAGGGCATCGTCGGGCTCGGCCTCTCCGCGGCGGCGAGGCACCTGCGCGCGCCGAACATCCTCGGGCTCCGCGCGCCCGGCGGCCTGCCCCTCGGCTTGGTGGATCGCCTGCGACGAGAGGGCGTCTACGCCAGCGAGCGATCCGGGGCGCTGCGGCTCAGCCCGCATGTCTGGGCCGACGAAGGCGACGTCGACCGCTGCGTGGCGGCCTTGCGCCGCGCTCTGTGATACCGCCGCGCCTTCGAACGGATCGGTTCGACAGCGCAAGGCAAGCCCGAACGGGCGCCGGCGCTGATGCGCCGGACGCCGTGGCATCGACCTGTCGATGCCACGGCGCGAGGGTAGAAGGCCTCCCTGCGGCAGCCTGGACAAGGGTGCGCGCCGTCGATGCCGGTTGACCGGCTCCACGCGCCCGAGATCGCCGTGGGACGGCCGGTGACGGTGCCTCAGCCCGGAGCCGCCCCGCCGCCGCCGCGGGCCTCCGGTGCCGGGGCGCCGGAGGGCGGGGCATCCTCCGGGCTCGGCTTCGGCCGCTCGGGGGCGGCACTCTCGGGGTAGCGGGTGCGGTAGGCGCGCAGGAACTCGGTCAGGGTCTCGGCGCTGGTTGCCTGGCGCACGAGGCTGCGGAAGGCGGCCGTTCCGGCGGCGTTCGGGGCGACGACGAGGCCGAAGGTGCGGGCATCCGGGCTGTCAGCCATCTTCGGGGTGTATTTCGTGCGCAGCCGGTCGAGGCTCAGTGGATCCTCGGCCAGCGCGTAGGCGATCGCCGCTCGCATCACGTCGTTGCGCTCCGCGTCGGACAGGGGACCGGCATCGCGCCAGCGGGTGCCGAGCAGAGCCTCGTGCGCCTCGCCGGCCTCGCGCCAGCGGCGGGCTCCCCACAGGATGTCGCCGCGCAAATGCGCCGCCTCCGGGCTCGCGTTGCCGTCGAGCAGCTCGAGGGCGAGGTCGGTGCGCGACAGGTCGGAGAGGGCGCGGGTCTCCAGCAGGAGGCGCGCGTCGCGGATCGGCCCCGGCAGTTCCGGCAGACGGGTGTTCTGCAGCACCTTCAGGGCCTTCAGCGGCTCCCCCTCCATCAGCCGCACGGTGGCGAGCCGCGCCGCCACGCTCGCCCGCGCCGCCCCGGTGAGGCGGTGATCGACCTGGTGCTGGAGCAGGTCGCCGGCGGCGTCGAGGAGGTCGAGGGCGACGAGGCGGTCGGCCAAGCGTCGCACGATCTCGTCGCCCTGGCGGCCGACCGGGGTGAACTCCTTGAAGTCGTAGAACAGCGCCAGCGCCTCGATCCGCCCGAGGCTGTCGCCGCGGTCCGACAGGAACAGGCCCGAGAACAACGCCACCGTGTCATCGTGCAGGCCGCGGGTCGCGGGATGGTCGGGATAGAGGCGGTTGGCCTTGCGGGCGGTCGCGAAGGCGTCGCGCCAGCGGCCGGCCACGGCATAGAGCCGGCCGAGCCGGGCGAAGGCCTCCGCCTCGGCCTCGCCGTGCCAGATCAGCGTCAGGCGCTCGAGCCGGTCGATCGCGACCTCGGGCGTCATCGTGCCGGACGCCCGCCCGAGATCGACCAGCCGCAGGATCGCCTGGACGGCGACCGGCGGCGCGGCGGTCTCGGCGAGCTGCTGGTAGGCGCGGCGGGCCTCGCCGTCCTGGCCGATCGCCTCGGAGAACCGCGCCTTGACGTAGGCGAACCGGTCGCGCGGCAGCGGGCCCTCGACCAGCGGCGTCACGGCGGTGATCGCCCGCTGGGCGAAGGCCGGGTCCTTGGCGTCGAGCGCCGCCTCGGCGGCCGCGAGGTAGAAGGTCAGCTGCAGGTCGTCGGGATAGGCCTCGATCACCGGCAGGCCGGTCTTGAAGGCGGCGAGCGCTGCGGCGCTGCGCCGGCCGCGCGCATCGACGAGACCGCGCCAGAGCCGCAGTTCCGGGTCCTGCGCCTGCTTGCCGTCGGGCGTGAGGAAGCCGGCGGCCCGCGCCTCCTGCCCCATGCCGAGGGCCGCGATAGCCGAGAGCAGCCGCACCGGCCGCTCGGAGGCCAGGGCGACGTCCTGCCGGGCGGCGAAGGCCAGCACCCCGGCGGCCTCGGCCGAGAAGCCGTTGGCGAGGAGCACACGGGCGAGATCGATGCGGGCGGCGGAACGGGCCGGCCGCTCGGCGCCGGCGGCGGCGGCCTCGGCGGCGCGGATGCGCGCCCGCGCGTCGCCGCGCTGGTCCTCGCGCCAGCGCTCCGGCTGCACCATCAGGGCGGACGCGGATTGGGCGCCGGCCTCCGGCGCCTCGGCCACCGTCGGCGAGACCGACAGGCCGCCGGGCCGGGTGATCGACACCTCGTTGAGGCCGGGGCGCACGGCAAGGTCGTCCGCCGCTGCCAGCACCGCTACGCCCTGGCGGCTCGGCAGGAGCTCGAACTCGACGAAGCGGCCGCGCTTCGGCACCCCGGCGACGCGCGGGCCGCGGGCGGTCACCACGGCGATGCGCTCGCCGTCGCGCTCGAGCCAGAGCGCACCGCCAGGACGGGCGAGCGGCACCGCCACCGCGGGCTTGCCGGCGGGATCGGCGCTGCGCTGCGGCGCCAGGGCATCGCCGCCGGGCGCGGAGCCATCGCCGAGCACCAGGTCCCAGCCCTGCCCCTCCCCCGCCGCGAGCTGGGCGAGGGTGCCGGGATCGAGCCGCAGGCGTAGGATCGTGAAGGCACCCTCGCTCTTCGGCCCCTCGGCGAGGCTCGCCGGCGCCCCCGCGGGCAGGGCTGGCAGTCCGACCGCCGCCTGCGTCTCGAAGACCAGCGTGGCGAGGCCGCCACGCTCGAACAGGGCCGCGGGCGGCCGGGCCGTGAAGGGGAAGGCGATACGCAGGCCCTGCCCGACCCGGGCCATCCGGGCCTGGACAGGCCCGGCGGGAGCCGGCGGCTCCGGCTCCGCCGGGGCGGGAGCCGCGGCCGGGGCGCGGGCCGCGGCCGACGCTGCGTCAGAGGCCTTCTCCGGCTGCGCGCTCGCCGTGTCGGAGGCCGGCTTCTCGACCGAGGGTTTTTCGGACGCGGGCTTTTCGGAGGTGGACTTTTCGGAGGCGGACTTGCTCGCCGGCTTCACGAGATCGAGGACGTAGGAATCATCCTCGCGGTAGCCCTCCGCCGCATAGCCGTCGGCGAGCCGCAGAATCAGCCGGGCGGCCTCCGCGCCCGCCTCGGTGCCGAGCGTCGTCACAGCCGGTCGCAGGGCGACCCGGGCATCCGAGGACTCGACCGTATAGGCGCCGGGGATGCGCAGGCGGATCTCGGAGCCGGCGCGCTCCATCCCGACCTCGGTGTCCTTCGGCAGGCGGACCGAGAGCCGGGTCAGGGTGGGCAGGTGCGCCACTTCGAGGCGCAAGGGAACCGGGCGCTTCGCGGTCCGGGCCGCCTCGCGGCGCAGGCGCTCGCTCAGCTCCTCCGCCCGGCGGGTCAGATCGGCGAGCACGTCGGGCGGCAGGCCCGGCGGCAGGCCGGTCCAGCCCTCGGGCATCAGGTCGATGAAGACCCGCTCGCCGGCCTCCAGCACGTTGATCCTGTAGGGCGCCTGGAGCGCGACCCGCAGGCCCGCGCCGTCCGGGTCGCGCCGGACCTGGGTCACGTAGGCCGGCATCTCGGCGGCCAGGCGGTCGCGCTGGCCGGTCACCGGCTCGCGGAAGGTGACCACCAGGACGCCGCCGGTGACCTTGGCGGCCACCTTGACGTTGTGGTCGAAGGTGAGGGCGATGCGCCCGTAATTCCTCTGCTCGCTGCCCTGGATCGCGACGAGCTGGGCCGCCTCGGCCGCGCCCGCTCCGGCGGCCAGCCCCGCCAGCGCGATCAGCGCCGCCGCGCGGCGGCTCCTGCCCGTCGAACCCATCGCATCCGCCCGATATCCCGTAAGGCGGCACCATGCCGGCACAGGGCTAATGAGCGATTAAGCGGGGCGCTCTCAGCGCGTCCCGTCGATCGCCGGCAGCTCGCCGGGGGGCAGGCCCGGGGCGGCGGCAGCGGATTTCGGGCCGCCGGCGCCGCGGGCGCGCTGGGCGAGCGCGACGGTCAGCCGCTCGGCGGCCTCGGGCTGCATCACCGCCAGCACCTCGGCCATCTTGCGCGGGTTCATGCCGGTCACCACCGGCACCAGCACGTCGAGCTTCAGCCGGTCGAAGACCCGGGCGGCCTCCTTGGGCTTCATCGTCTCGTACATCGTCACCAGGGACTTGAGCCCCGCGGCCTCGGCCTCGGCGCGCTTCGTCACCGCGTCGTCGCCCTTCTGCTCCAGGGTCTTGAGGTCGTTGATGCGGGTCTCGAGCTTGCGCTCGGCATTCTCGATCAGCTGCTCGCGCGTCTCGAGGTCGCGCGAGCGCTGCTGCAGCGCGTCGCGCCGGGCGCCGAGCTTCTCGAGGATCGCCCGCTCGGCGGACGAGACCGGCTCGGCGGCCGGCCGCCCCGGCTCGGGGGGCGGGGGCGCCGCGGCCGGCGCCGGGGCCGTCTCCTTGGGCGAGACCGAGCCGGTGATCGTCGGGTCGAGGGGCTCGTAGCCCGAGCGGGCATGGACCAGCAATTCGGCGAAGCGGGCACCGGTCGAGGGCCCGGCCTCGAGCACGGCCAGAACCTTCAGGAGCAGCAGCCCCGAAGCCGCCACCGCGACGGCATCGACGAGGCGCAGGCGGAGCAACGGCCCGCGCCACGCCGCGTTCGTCATCAAGCGCTGCACCAGGACCGCGACCGAGGCGGGGGCCTGCGGGAGCTTCGCCGGCAGCCCGGCGGCGGGCTTCGGCGCGGCGGCTGTCGCCGCAGCGGCATTGCCGGGGTGGGCCTTGGCGGCGTCGGTCTTGCCCGGACTGGCCGTGGCCGCGTCGGCCTTGGCGACGGGCGCGGCTCCAGCGGCACCCGGGTCGGCCGCCGGCAGCCCGGCGAAGCGGCGCAGGAGCAGCGCGAGGGTCATGCGGCCTGGGCCTGCAGGCGGCTCAGGGCCCGCTCACTGAGGGCGCGGGCGGCGGCGGCGGCGGCGCCGAGGCGCTCGCTGGTCGAGACCGGCCGCGGCTCGGGCGCGGGCGGCACCGGGGCGGCCTGCGGCGCCACCGGCTGGACGGGAGCCTGGGCGAAGGAGGCCGGCATCGGGGCGGCCTGCCTCGCAGCCGGCTGGGCCGCGGCTCCGGGCGCCGGCTGGGCGAAGGCCGCGGGCGCTTGTGCGAAGGCCGCGGGCGCTTGTGCGAAGGCCGCGGGCGCTTGTGCGAAGGCCGCCATCTCGCCCGGCGCCGCCGCCCGGGCCTGGGCGACGATGCGGCCGATGCGCGAGAGGACCTCGTCGCCGGCCTGGAGCTGGGCCGCGAGATCGGAATTGGTGCGCTCGGCCAGGCGCAGGCGCTCGTCCAGGGTGCGGTCGCACTCGGCCAGCGTGGTGCGCAGGCCCGTGATGGCCCGCTCGGCCGATTCGGTCGCCATCAGCAGGTCGCCGATGGTCTGGCGCATCGCGGTCTCGTCGCCCTTCAGGCGCGTGATGCGGCGCCCGAGGCTGACCGAGGTGGCGATGCAGGCGACGAGCAGGACAGCCACCAGCAGGTCGGCCAGGATGCTGACGATCAGGCTCACGACGCGGCCTCGTTTCGGAAGAGGGACAGGGACATGCGGCTCTAGCCGTCCTTGCGGTTCTGCATCGAGGCCTCGAAGGCCGCGAAAGTGGTGCGGGCGCGCCGCAGGGGGCGCGTGACCTGCACGGCGATGCTGTCGTCGAGCCGGCCGATCCGGCCCTGCGTCATCGCCCAGTCGCCGCAGCGCAGGGTGATGAGGTCGGCGGGCTTGGCGTCGAACATGATCGTGTCGCCGACCTCCAGCGACAGTACCCGGCGCAGCGGCAGCGACATCTCGTGCAGGACCGCCTCGACGGCGACGTCGGCCTGGAAGATCTCGGTGGCGAGGTGCCCTTCCCAGATGTGGTCGCGGCCGAGCTTCTCGCCCATGAAGCTCTGGAGGAGCAGGTCACGGATCGGCTCGATCGTGGCGTAGGGAAACAGGATCTGCAGGAGGCCGCCGCGGCCCTCCATGTCGAGCTTGAGGTCGATCAGGATCGCGGCGTTGGCCGGCCGGGTGATGGTGGCGAAGCGCGGGTTGGTCTCGATCCGGTCGATGAGGAAGCGCACCGGCGACAGCGGCTGGAACGAGGCCTCGAGGTCGCCGAGGATGATCTCGACCATCCGGCGCACCAGCTGCATCTCGATCGGCGTGAATGGCCGCCCGTCGAGGCGGATGCTGGTGCCGCCGCGCTTGCCGCCGAGCAGCAGGTCGAGGGTCGAGTAGGCGAGGTTCGACTCGACCGTGACGAGGCCCGAATTCTCCCAGGCATCGGCCCGGAACACGCCGAGCAGGGTCGGCAGCGGGATCGCGTTCAGGTAGTCGCCGAAGCGCACCGAGGTGATGTTGTCGAGGGTGACCTCGACGTTGTCCTGGAAGAAGTTGCGCAGGGACGTCGACAGCAACCGGATCATCCGGTCGAAGACGATCTCGAGCATCGGCAGGCGCTCGTACGAGACGACGCCCGAATCGACGATGGCCCGGATGCCGCCCGCGCCCGAAGCCGAGAGCTCGCGCAGCGAGAACCCGAGGACCTGGTCGATCTCCTCCTGGTTCAGGATGCGGTCGTTGCCGGCGAGCTCGGGGAGGTTCTCGGCCTCGCCCTCGTCGATCATGTTGGCCCATTCGGCCGCCATGTCGCTCGCCTGGGTGGCGGTGCCCTGCTCGGCCAGGGCCGCGCCCCATTCCTCGGCGAGGGAGGCGTCGCCGCCGCCGCCCTGCTCGATCAGGGCCGCCGCCCAGTCGTCCTCGTCGATGGTGTCGTCAGGTCCGGCCACGGCAGCCTCGAATCCTAGAGCATTTTCCGACGAAGTGGACGCCGGCTCGTCGCAGAAAATGCGGCACAATCGATGATTTGGAGCAAGGTCCGATCATGCCGCGATCGGGTGTTGCGCCACGTGAGAGGCCTACTGGATGGTGAAGTCCTTGAAGAGCACCGCGTCGACCTTGGCGGGATAGACCGCCACGTTGACCCGCCGCAGCAGCTCCTCCCGCAGGCGGTAGGTGCCGCCCGCCGCCTCGAAGTCGCCGACGCGCAACTCGCGCACGAAGACCTGGAACGTGTCCTCGACCCGCGGCATCAGCGGCTGGATCTCGGCCACCACCTTCGCATCCCGCACCTCGAGGGCGACCTTCAGGCGCAAGAAGCGCGGCTGGGTCTGCCCCGGCTCGGGCAGCAGGTTCATGGTCATCTCGCGGACGTCCATGAACGCCACCGGCAGCTTCTGCTCGACGGCGGGCTTCTCGGCATGCGCCGCGCGGCTGCGCATCACCATGAAGCCGCCACCGCCGCCGGCCGCCAGCAGCAGGGCGGCGCCGCCGATGATGATCAGCTTCTTCTTGGACCCGCCGGCGGGGGCCGCGCCCTCCTCGCCCTCGGCCTCCGGAGCCGGAGCCTTCTTCGGCTTCTTGGCCATCGCCCGCTGCCCAACCCCTTGGAAAACCCGTTGCCGGGACAGGCTGCAGAGTGCGCGAAGACGGTTAACGCGTCGTTAAGGCGGCAAATTCTGCCCGGTCGAACCTGCCGGGTCGGCACGAAACGACCCGTCCGGGGCGTGCCTCCGATTAACCAAGCATTTGCCATGACAACGAAATTCGCGCAGCCGCAGGCTGGCACGGCCCCTGCGATCGTCCGGTCGGGTCCGCCGCTGGGGAGCGGGGTGGCCCACCATCACGCATCGTCGGGGAGTAGCCGGTGCAGAATGCTCAATTGATCGGGCTCTCGTCCCAGATGGCTCTCGGGCGCGAGCTCGACGTCATCGCCAACAACATGGCCAACGTCACCACGACGGGCTTCAAGGCGCGCGCGACGCGCTTCCAGGAATACCTCATGCCGAAGGCGAGCGCGGAGACCTTCCAGCGCCCCGACCGCAAGCTGTCCTACGTCATCGATTCGGGCACGCCGCTCGACCTCTCGCAGGGGCCGATCGAGGCGACCGGCAACCCGCTGAACGCGGCGATCCGCGGCGAGGCGTTCTTCGCCGTGCAGACGCCGCAGGGCGAGCGCTACACCCGCAACGGCGCCTTCGAGCTGAACCCGCAGGGCCAGATCGTGACGAGCGACGGCTACCCGGTCCTCGGCGACGGCGGTCCGATCCAGATCGGCCAGCAGGAGACCGGCTTGGCGCTCGGGCCGGACGGCACCATCTCGACCAACCAGGGCACCCGCGGCCGCTTGCGCCTCGTCACCTTCGCCAGCCCGCAAGCGCTGACGAATGCCGGCGGCAACCTCTATTCCTCGCAGACGCCGCCCGTTCCGGCCGGCCCGCAGGGGCGGATCGAGCCGGGCGCGCTCGAGCGCTCGAATGTCCGCCCCGTCCTCGCGATGACCCGGATGCTGGAGGTGAACCGCACCTACCAGCTCGTCTCCGACACGGTCTCGCGGCTCGATTCGTTGCGCGGCCAGGCGATCCAGCGCCTCGCCGATGTCGGCTCGGCATAAGGGGAGCGTGAGACGATGCGCGCGCTCTACGCCGCCGCCACCGGCATGGCGGCCCAGGAACTTAACGTCCAGGTCATCTCGAACAACATCGCGAACCTGCGCACCACCGGCTACAAGCGCCAGCAGGCGCATTTCCAGGACCTGCTCTACCAGAACCTGCGCCGGGCCGGCACCGCGACCTCGGACCAGAACAACCAGCTGCCGGCGGGCCTCGCCCTCGGCTCGGGCGTGAAGACCACCTCGACCGCCCGGGTGATGTCGCAGGGCACCCTGACCTCGACCGAGAAGACCTACGACATCGCCGTGCGCGGCGAGGGCTTCTTCCAGGTCACGATGCCGGACGGGCGCACCTCCTACACCCGCGACGGCTCGTTCGACCTCGATTCGCAGGGGCAGATCGTCACCCGCGAAGGCTACCTGATGAACCCGAACATCACGGTGCCGAACAACGCCACCGCCGTCACGATCAGCGCCTCGGGCATCGTCCAAGCTCAGATCCCCGGCCAGACCGCGCCGCAGAACCTCGGCCAGATCCAGATGGCCCGGTTCGTCAACAAGGTCGGCCTCGAATCGATCGGCGACAACCTGTTCGTCGAGACCCTGGCCTCGGGGCCGCCGATCACCGGCAATCCCGGCACCGACGGGTTCGGCAACCTTCAGCAGAGCTACCTCGAGGAGGCCAACGTCAACGCGGTCTCGGAGATCTCCTCGCTGATCGCCGCGCAGCGCGCCTACGAGATGAACTCGAAGGTCGTGACCGCCGCCGACCAGATGCTGTCCACCACCTCGCAGATGTTCCGCGGATGAGCGCCCCGATGATCCAGCCCGCTCTTCCGTCTCCCGCGGCCCGCCGCGCGCTGCTCGGGCCCGGCGTCCTGTCGCGCACCGCGCTCACCCTGCTGGCGCTCGGCCTCCTCACCCTGCCGGTGCTCGCCGGCGAGGCCCCGCGCCTCGCGCTCAAGGGCGACATCACCGCCGAGCGCGACGTCATCACGCTCGGCGACCTCGTCGCCGGGGCGCCGCCGGCCCTGGCCCAGAAGGCGCTGTTCCGGGCGCCGGCTCTGGGCACCTCCGGCACGATCCAGGTCCGGCGCATCGTCGAGGCGACGGCCGGGCTCGGGCTCGACGCGCCGGAGAGCGGCGGACGGCTGCAGATCGCGGTGCAGCGCGCGGCCCGCCGCATCGCGGCACCCGAGATCGAGGGCGCCGTCCGGGCGGCGCTCGCCAAGGTCCGCGGCCTCGATTCCGGCTTCACGTCGATCGCCTTCGACGGCGAGCCGCCGGTGCTGACCGTGCCGCCGGACCTGATCGCCGCCGCGACCGCCCAGGAGGTCACCTACGATCCGCGCAGCCGCCGGGTCACCGCCCTGGTGGTGGTCGGCGAGCGCCAGGCCTCGCTGCGGGTGTCGGGCCAGGTGGTCGAGATGGCCGACGTCGCGGTGCTGACCCGGTCGATCAACCGGGGCGAGACCTTGTCGGCCCCCGACATCGCGGTCGAGCGCCGCCCGCGCGAGGGCCTGCCGGCCGACATCGCGGCGGACGCCGCCGCCTTCGTCGGCCAGGTGGCGCAAAAAGCCCTCGGCGCCGGCACGGCGCTCCGGGCCGGCGAGCTCGGCCGGCCGGACCTCGTCGCCCGCGGCGAGGCGGTGACCATCGTGTACGAGACCCCCGGCGTGGCGCTGGCGCTGCGCGGCCAGGCCCGCGACGGCGGCCCGCTCGGGGCGGTGATCGGGGTGATCAACCCGGTCTCCAAGAAGGTGATCCAGGCCACCGTGATCGGCCCGGGCCGCGTCACCGTGGCGCCGATCGTGCCGGTGACAGCAATGGCCGCTCCCGGCCGCCTCGCCTCGGCCCGGCCCTGAGGAGACGCCCGATGTCCGTCTCCCGCCTCGCCATCCTGTGCCTCGCCGGCGCGCTCCTCGCCGGCTGCAACACCGTCGACCGGCTGTCCAACATCGGCGCGACGCCGGCGCTCTCGGCGATCGAGGACCCGACCGCGCAGGCCGGCTACCGCCCGGTGCGGCTGCCGATGCCCGACGTCCAGCCGGTCTCCTACGCCTCGAACTCGCTCTGGCGCACCGGCTCGCGCGCCTTCTTCAAGGACCAGCGCGCCGCCAAGGTCGGCGACCTCGTCACGGTGAAGATCAACGTCACCGACAAGGCCAACCTCAACAACGAGACCAAGCGCTCGCGGGCGAACAGCGAATCGTTCGGGCTGCCGAACGCCTTCGGGCTCGAGACCAAGACGAAGCTTCTCGGCGGCCTCGATCCGGAGAAGATGCTCAAGACCGAATCCGTCACCAGCAACGACGGCGCCGGCTCGGTGCAGCGGGCCGAGACGGTGACCACCAACGTGGCGGCGATCGTCACCCAGGTGCTGCCGAACGGCAACCTGGTGCTGGAAGGCCGCCAGGAGATCCGCATCAACTTCGAGGTGCGCGAATTGATCGTCGGCGGCGTGGTGCGGCCGGAGGACATCGAGTCCGACAACACCATCGATTCGAGCAAGATCGCCCAGGCCCGCATCGCCTATGGCGGCCGCGGCCAGATCACCGACGTGCAGCAGCCGCGCTACGGCCAGCAATTCCTGGACGTCGTCCTGCCGTTCTAACGAACGGTGCCGTTCTGGCGAACGGCGCGGTTCGCCAGGACGGCCTCGAGGATCCCGCACCGGGCGGCACGCTCCCCCCCTGAGCCGCCCGGACGCGGCGCGGCCCCGGCACTCCCCGCCGGGGCCGCTCTCGTTTTCGGTGCCGACATGCGTTCGGCCGGGACGCGGCTCACGCCGCCCCGGTCGAATCACGCGGCGAGGAGAAAGGCGCGCCTCACCATACGCATCCCCCCTCCCCCCTGCCGCAGCGGGGATCGGGGTGCCAGCCGTCACGGCGATGGTGAGGCGAACCCGCAGCCCGGCTCAATCGTCCCGGTACACCCGCTCGCGGCGCTCATGGCGCTCCTGGGCCTCGAGCGACAGCGTCGCGATCGGGCGGGCTTCCAGGCGCTTGAGCGAGATCGGCTCGCCGGTCTCCTCGCAATAGCCGTAGGAGCCGTCCTCGATCCGGGCGAGCGCCGAGTCGATCTTGGCGATCAGCTTGCGCTGCCGGTCGCGGGCCCGCAACTCGATCGCCCGATCGGTTTCAGACGAGGCGCGGTCGGTCAGGTCGGGGTGGTTCTCGTTCTCGCTCTGCAACGCGACCAGGGTGTCCTGGGCCTCGCGCAGAATGTCTTGCTTCCAACTCTGGAGCTTGCGGCGGAAATACTCCCGCTGACGCTCATTCATGAAGGGCTCGGCGTCATTGGGGGCGTAGCCCTCCTCGATCACGATCTTCGCCATCGCGCCCCTCGGAAAACCGATGTTGTCCTGACTGCTGCCGATGCATGGCCGCAGCCCACTTGGCGCAGCCCTATAATAGAGGCTGCACGACATCACAATGTCCCCCGCACGATACGCAAGGACCGGACCAGGGGACGGCGGCGCTCTGCTGCAATCGTGTCACGGTCCTGAACCTTCTGCACCACCCGCCCGGGCGCCGAGCGCCGCCGCGATGTCGGCCTCCAGCTGCCGGGCGACGGGGTGGCGGTAATGGCTGCCGTCGAAGAACAGGTCGGGTCCGTGCAGCGCGGGCCGGTCGCCGGACCAGTCGACGACGCGGCCCCGCGGCGCCACCGCGGCCGCCAGCGCGGCGCGGCACGACGCGGCCGCCGCCGCCCGGGGCGTGCCCG
>NZ_VDDA01000040.1 GCF_006151805.1 Methylobacterium terricola
TCAACCGCGCCCGCCGCTTGCCCGTCCGCTACGAACGCCGCGCCGACATCTACGAGGCCTTCACGTTCCTGCAGGCAAGCCTCATCACCCTCCGCCAGATCAGGCGGTTCTGTTAGGCGCTCTTATGCCGCCTATCAAATCAATGCGCAGCTGATGACCAAGCCGCTGCAGGTCTACCTGGTCCTGGCGGCGATCTACTTCATCATCTGCTTCTCGTTGAGCCGCGTCGTGCACCTGGTCGAGAAGCGCATCGATGCGAGCCGCAAGGCTCCGGTGGCAGCGGGAGGCGCGGCATGATCGTCTTCGACAAGGTCGAGAAGTGGTATGGCGACTTCCATGCCCTCCGCAACGTCTGCGAGACCGTGACGGCCGGGGAGGTCGTGGTGGTGTGCGGGCCGTCGGGCTCCGGCAAGTCGACCCTGATCCGGACGGTCAACCGGCTCGAGCCGATCCAGGGCGGCCGCATCACGATCGACGGGCGCGACATCCACGGCCCCGGCATCGACGTGAACGGGCTGCGCAGCCGGATCGGCTTCGTCTTCCAGCAGTTCAACCTGTTCCCGCATCTGAGCGCGGCGCGCAACGTGATGCTCGCGCCGATGCGGGTGCATCGGATGCCCGAGGCGGCGGCGCGCGAGGCGGCCCTCGCTCTGCTGGACAAGGTCGGCCTCGCCCACAAGGCGGACGAGTTTCCGCCGCGGCTCTCGGGAGGCCAGCAGCAGCGCGTCGCCATCGCCCGGGCCCTGGCGATGAAGCCGCCCGTCATGCTGTTCGACGAGCCGACCTCGGCCCTCGATCCCGAACTCGTCGGCGAGGTTCTCGCCGTCATGAAGCAGCTCGCCGCCGAGGGCATGACGATGGTCTGCGTCACCCACGAGATGGGCTTTGCCCGCGAGGTCGCCGACCGGGTGATCTTCATGGATGCCGGTGCGGTGCTGGAGCGCGCCGGGCCCGAGGACTTCTTCCTCAGGCCGCAGCATCCGCGGGCGAAGAAATTCGTCTCCGATATCCGCCACGCCTGACCGCCAGGCGCAGCGGAAAGTCTGGCGCCGGCCCGCGCGCCTCGATCGCCGGCTTATGTCCCGGAGCCGTCCACCACCGGGCCGACGAAGACGTCCTGCCACTTGGCGGGCGCGGCCTTGAGCAGGCCGTTGCGCGCCATGAAGGTCGCGAAGCGCATCACGCCCTGCGGCTGGATCCCCCACTCGCCCGACGCGGCCTTCAGCACCGCCTCGATCTCGTCGAGGGAGAGGGACGATTTCTCGGAGGCGAGGAAGATCTCGGCCGCCTTGCGCGGCTCCTTGCGGATGTAGTCCTGCGCTTCCGCGATGGCCGCCACGACGCCGCGGGCCGCGGCCTCGTTGGTCTTCATGAAGGCGCCCGTCGTCGCGAGCAGGCCGCTCGTGACCTTCTCCCCGAGGTAGTCGGAGAAGTAGAACAGCCGATGCGCCTTGCCGCTCTTCTCGACGATGTCGCTGTAGGGATGCGGGGCCGCATAGCCGACGATCGTTCCGCCCGCGAGGAGCGAGGCCGTCGCGTCCGGGTGCGGCAGCTGCACCATCATCCGGTCGAAGCGGCGGGCACCGCCTTCGCCGAACGCCTTCTCGGCCGCCATGCGCACCAGAAGACCTTGCTGTCCGGTGGTCGAGGTAACGGCGATGCGGTCGTCGGGCTTGAAGTCCGCCATCGACGTGATGTCGGCACGATTCACGTAGAGCCCGTTGTCGCCGGCCACGAGCGCCGCGAGGCCGCGCACGTTGAGGGAGCCGCGCGTCTTCTCGGCCGCGATCAGCATGCCGGGCAGGCCGTAGGCACCGATATCCACCGTGCCGCTGATCAGCGCGTCGTTGATGGCGGGGGCGCCGCTGATCTTCTGGATCGCCACCGTCCTGCCGGAGGCGCCGGCTGCGGCGAGCTGGCGTTCGAAGAACCCGAGCTTCTCGGCCACGACGACCGGCAGGTAGGCGTATCCGTACTGGATCGCGATGGTCACCGGCTTCGTGTCGGCGGCGTGGGCACGGGATGCGGAGGCCAGGGCCACGAGGCCGGCCGCCAGCAGCGGCGCGGCGATGCGCCGGGTGATCCCCCGCATGCGGAGACGGGTCATGGTTCCTCCCTCAGTTTTTAGAACGCCGTTGCAAAAACAAACTGGCGGGCTACAACCCATCTGTCAATGCGTGCCCACGCGGTGGCGCCGGGAGGAAGACGATGGTCGGATGTCAGGTCCTCGAACGCCGCCGGCCGGCGGCGGCGGAGGTGGTGGCCCGGCTCCGCGTCCCCTTCGGCGACGTGGGGGTGGTCCCCGCGGCCGCGCTCGCCGGGAAGGCCGCCAAGGACACCGGGCCCAGGCCGATGGCGGCCGTCGGGACCGGCACGAACGATCGCTCCTGGGCCGACGCCTCGCTGGCCCGGCTCGGCGGCGTGATCGAGGATTGAGGATGGCCGGCGCCGCGCCCCCCGGCACGCCCCATCTCGGCGTGCGGCCCGACTGGCTCGCGCTGACCCGGGAGCCGGCCCTCGAGCCCGACCTGCCGATCGTCGACGCCCACCATCACCTCTGGGATCGGGGCGAGGGGCGGTACCTCTTCGACGACCTGCTCGCCGACATGAATGCGGGCCACGACGTGCGGGCCACGGTCTTCGTGCAGAGCCGCTCGATGTACCGGCCGGACGGGCCGGAGCCGCTTCGGCCCGTGGGCGAGGTCGAGTTCGCGAACGGGATCGCCGCGCAAGCCGCGAGCGGCCTGTATGGCCGTCGCGCGGCCTGCGCGGCGATCGTCGCCTGCGCCGACCTGACCCTCGGCGCCGCGGTGGCGCCGATTCTCGACGCCCTCGACCGCGCGGGCGGCGACCGCCTGCGCGGCATCCGCAACCAGACCGCCTGGCACGCCCATCCCGAGGTCGTCTCGAACCCGGTGCCGCCGAAACCCGGCCTGCTCGCCCATGCGGGGTTCCGCGAGGGTGCACGCCTCCTCGGCCGGCGCGGGCTGACCCTCGACGTCTGGGCGTACCAGACGCAGCTCGCCGAGGTGGCGGCACTGGCCGATGCCTGTCCCGACACGACGATCGTCCTCGACCATTGCGGAGGTCCGATCGGGGTCGGCCCCTATGCGGGCCGTCGTGCCGAGGCCTTCGCCGAGTGGCATGCCGGCATCGCGGCGCTCTCACGCCGACCGAACCTCGTGGTGAAGCTCGGAGGGCTGGCCATGCGGGTCGGCGGCTACGCCTTCCATGAGCGCGCTCGGCCGCCGGGCTCCAGCGAGCTCGCGGAGGCGTGGCGGCCGGTGATCGGCGCCTGCCTCGACCTTTTCGGTCCGCAACGCTGCCTGTTCGAGAGCAACTTCCCGGTCGACAAGGGCATGGTCTCCTACGGCGTGGTGTGGAACGCCTTCAAGCGCGTCGCCGTGGGAGCCTCGCCCGCCGAGAAGGCGGCCCTCTTCCACGGCACGGCCTGCCGCATCTACCGCCTCGACGCCGCGGCGATCGCGAGCGTCCCCTGACGGGCTCCGGCCCGCCCCGGGACCGTCGTCCCGGCCCGGAACCCGGCCACGGACCTCGCGGTCCCGCCGCTCCCGGGACGCCTGCTCGTGGTCGAGCCCTCGGCGGATCCGGGCTGCGCGCCGGTCTCGACGTCACAGGAGCAGCCATGTATTCCCATGCCGGTTGAAGTGCTTAGCTCGCGTACGGGGGTCGGGATGGCGAACGGCAGGACCCGTGCCCGGCCCAAGGTGGAGGGGGTCGCCTCCGCCGACCGGCTGCTCACCGTGCTCACCGCCTTCCGGCGCGGCGACGACGCCCTGGACCTGGCCGAGCTCGCCGCGCGCACGGACCTCGTCAAGAGCACGATCATGCGCCTGTGCGTCTCGCTGGAGCGATTCGGGCTCATCGAGCGGATTCCGGACGGGCGCTACAGGCTCGGCACGGAGATCGCGCGGCTCGGCTCCGTCTACCTGCAATCCTTCGCCCTGGAGGCGCACGTCATCCCGGTGCTCGACCGCCTCGTGGCGGCCTCCGGCGAGACGGCCTCGTTCTACATCCGGCGCGGCGAGCATCGGCTCTGCCTGTTCCGCGTCGACTCGCCGTCACCTCTGCGGATGCATGTCCGTCCCGGCGACCTGCGGCCGATGGACGAGTCCTCGATCGCCCAGGTGCTCGATCGCTTCGACCCCGTGCATGGCTCCGCGCGTCCCGTGGCGCTTCCGCTCTTCTCGCACGGCGTGACGGATCCCCACGTGTCCTCATGCGCCGTCCCGGTCTTCGGGGCGGGCGGTCGCCTGGTCGGCGCGCTCGCCATCTCGGGCCCGGCCTCGCGCCTGACCGGCGGGCAGGTCGCGGCGGTCGCAGCCCTCCTCGTCGAGAGCGCCGCGACGCTCACGCGGACGCTCGGAGGTGACGCGGGCTGTTAGCGCAAGCCGCGAATAAAAATCAGAACGCCGTTGCAAAACACACTTTGCAACGGCGTTTCGATGTGTTTTGGTATCCCCAACGAACGGTGGTCGCGCTGCGCCGACCCCGACGAACGACGGACATGCGAGGTCCGCGGAGGGAAACGACCGGCGGGTCGACGGCGCTTCGCGCCCGTCTCTCGAGACATCCTCCACCTCGCGGTGTCCTCTCGACAGGGGAGGGGGTTGAACATGGGTGCGCCGATTCCCGTCACGGGTGCCCCGCTCCCGGCGCCGGCACAGCGCCATGCGGACGAGACCGGCCTGCACGCCGCCTTGGCGGGCCGTCCGCGCCGCCCGCCGACATCGCCGCGGCGGAAGGGGACCGAGGCCATCCTCGTGCGTGCCGCCCACGTCGCCGACGCGGTGCAGGCGGCCGCCTCCAGGCTCACGGCGATCGCGAAGCACGGCACCAGCGCGGACACGATCGACCCCGACGCCGCCGCGGCAATCCGAGGCTCATCGCTGCCGGCGCCGATGCTTCAGCCGCGGCGGAGCATGCGCTCGGCCCGACGGTGCGCCGGACCGCGCCGGCGCGGCACCGCTTCGACCGGCACGCGCCGATAAACCCGGAGGCCGCCGCGGCGGCCTGAGCGCCGTGGGCGCGACGATCGGCACCGGCACGGGGCCGGGCCCGGAGCGCAGGCAGGACGCGCGTGCGCACCCGTGAACGGCGGGGCCGCCGACCGCCCGGATTCCACGACGACGACAAGACTTGACGGAGGGGAAGCATGGCCGTGATCACACGACGAGAGGGATTGCTGGGTCTGGTCGCGGCTGGGGCGCTCGCCGGCGCGGGTCCGGCCCGGGCCCAGGCGAAGAAGACGGTCTCGATCGCGATCCAGTTCGGGACGAGCCACCTCGCCACCACGGTCGCCGACAAGCTCGGGCTCTTCGCCAAGCACGCGAAGGCGAACGGCATCGCCGACACCGCCTTCGACGTGCGCCGCGTCAGCGGCTCGCCCGCGATCAACGACGGCATCTTCAGCGGCACCTTCGACGTCGGCGCCTACGGCCCGACCGCGCTGCTGGCCGCCTGGCTCAAGACCCGCGGTTCCTACGACCTGCGCGGCATCGCAGCCTGCAACGAGGGCGTCCTGACGCTCTACACGAACGACCCCGCCATCCGGTCGATCGCCGACATCAAGCCGTCGGACCGCATCGCGGTGACCGCGACCACGTCGCCGCAGGCGATCCTGCTGCGGATGGCCGCCGAGAAGCTCTACGGCCCGGGCCAGTCCGGGCGCTTCGACAAGCAGATGGTGGCGCTGCCCCACCCCGACGCGACGACGGCCCTGATCTCCAAGTCCTCGATCTCGCTCTATTTTGCGGCGCCTCCCTTCATCAGCACCCTCGAGGCCTCGGGCAAGTGCACGAGGGTGGCGGACGGCCAGGAGATCATCGGCGGTCCGTATTCGGGAGCCTTGCTCGCCACGACCGGCAAGTTCGCCAGCGCCAACCCGGCCGCGGTCGCCACCATCGTGGCCGCCCTCAAGGAGGCGATGGACGTGATCCGCAACGACCCGAATCGCGTGGCGCAGATCTACCGGGAGGTCGAGAAGACCGCCCTCTCGGCCGACGAGGTCGCCGCCGCGGTGCGCGCCCAGACCTTCACGGTGGAACCGCGCGGGATCATGGCCTTCGCGGGCTTCATGAAGCGCAGCGGCGAACTCAAGGAAGCGCCCGCCCGCTGGCAGGACGTCTTCGTCGGCCCGATCACGCAGGGAGCAGGCGCCTGATGCTCGCCGTTCGTCCGAACCCCTTGCCCGCAGCAGGCCCCGCCGGAGCGACGCTCCTCTCGGTCAACGGCGTCACCCTCCAGTACAAGACGCGCGACCGCCTCGTCACCGCGACCTACCGCGTCTCCTTCGACGTGGCGCGCGAGGACCGCTTTATCCTGCTCGGCCCCTCGGGCTGCGGGAAGTCCACGCTCCTCAAATGCGTCGCCGGGTTCATGACCCCGACCGAGGGCGACATGCGGCTCGAAGGCCGGATCATCGACCGGCCGGGACCCGACCGCATGATGGTCTTCCAGGAGTTCGACCAGCTCATGCCCTGGATGACCGTGATCGAGAACGTGATGTTCCCGATGCGGCGCACGGGGCGCTTCCCGGGAAGCGAGATCCGCGACCGGGCCCGGCGCGCGACGGAGAAGGTCGGGCTCGGCCGCTTCCAGGACGTCCACCCCCACCAGCTCTCGGGCGGCATGAAGCAGCGCGTGGCCATCGCCCGCGCCCTCGCGATGGAGCCGCAGATCCTGCTCATGGACGAGCCCTTCGCCGCCCTCGACGCGCTCACCCGCCGCCGCATGCAGGAGGAGCTGCTCCAGCTCTGGGACGACGTGCGCTTCACGCTGCTCTTCGTCACCCATTCGATCGAGGAGGCGATCATCCTCGGCTCGCGCATCCTCGTGCTGACCCCGCATCCGGGGCAGGTGCGCGCCGAGCTCGACGCCACCGCCTACAGCCACGAGCACCAGGGCGACGCCGACTTCATGGCCTTCACCCGCAAGATCAACGGCATGCTGTTCGGCACCGAGGAGACCGCGCATGACTGACCTCGCGCCGACGGGGGCCCGCGGCATCGCCCGACCCGACATCGAACGCACGACCACGGATGTCAGCGAGATCGGCGACATCAGCCGTCCGATCGGCTTCTGGGAGGGCGTGTTCGCAATCACCGCGGTGCGCCGCGCCCTGGTGCTCGTGGCGCTCGCGATCGTGTGGGAGGTCTACGCCCGCACGCTCTCGAACCCGCTGATGTTCCCCTCCTTCAGCGACACCCTGGTCGCCTGGTGGTCGGACGTCGCCTCGGGGCGGCTGCCGAGCGCGGCGATCACCTCGCTCCAGGTGCTCCTCATCGGCTACGGCACCGCCATCGCGATCTCCGCCGTGATGACGACGCTGGCGGTGGCGACCCGGATCGGCACCGACATCCTGGCGACGCTGACCGCGATGTTCAACCCTCTGCCCGCCATCGCCATCCTGCCGCTGGCGCTGCTCTGGTTCGGCCTCGGCACGACCTCGATCGTGTTCGTGATCGTCCATTCCGTGCTCTGGGCGGTGTCGCTGAACACCTTCACGGGCTTCCTGTCGGTGAGCCAGACCCAGCGCATGGCCGGGCGCAACTACGGTCTCGGCGGCCTGCGCATGGTCGTGTTCATCCTCATCCCCGCGGCCTTCCCGTCGATTCTCGCCGGCCTGAAGATCGGCTGGGCCTTCGCCTGGCGGACGCTGATCGCGGCCGAGCTCGTCTTCGGCGTGTCCGGCAACGCGGCCGGCCTCGGCTGGTACATCTTCGAGGCGCGCAACGCGCTCGAGACCGCCAGCGTCTTCGCCGGCCTACTCACGGTGATCCTGATCGGCCTTGCGGTCGAGGGCCTCGTCTTCCGCACCATCGAGACGATGACGGTGCGCAAGTGGGGCATGCAGAACCACTGATACCGCAGCGCCGTCGAACGAACTCGTTCGACGGCGCAAGGCAAGCCCGAACGGGCGTCGGTGCCGATCGTGTTCGCTCCGTCCGGAATCCGACGCGAGGCTGGAACGGGCACGGTGCCGGATATCGTCACGAAACTGGGCGATGCCAGCAAGGTTTGGAGAGAGGGCGATGGACGAGGGCACGGTTGCGGATGTCGACGTGCCGGCGGTTCCTCGCCCCCGTGCCACCCGCGAGACCTCGCCGAAAGCTCTGCTCGACGTCCTGTGCCTCGGCGATTTCGAGGCGCATGCCAGGCGCCGGCTGCCGCGACCGCTCTTCGGCTACATCGCCGGTGCGAGCGAGACCAATGCGTCGCTCGCGCACAACAATCGATCGTACCGGCGCTACGGCTTCAGGCCCCGCGTCCTGACCGATGTGGCGCGACGAAGCCAGCGCCGATCCCTGCTCGGCTCGGACTACGCCGCCCCGTTCGGGATCTCGCCGATGGGCATCAGCGCCCTGATGGCGTATCGGGGCGATCTGGTGCTGGCGCAGGCGGCGGAGGCCGCGCACATCCCGATGATCATGAGCGGGTCGTCGCTCATCCGGCTCGAGGACGTCGCGGCGGCTGCGCCATCGTCGTGGTTCCAGGCCTACCTCCCCGGAGAACCGGACCGGATCGACGCGCTCGTCGATCGCGTCGCGGCCGCAGGCTTCGGCACGCTGGTCCTCACCGTCGACACGGCCACGCTCGCCAACCGGGAGAACAACATCCGAGCCGGGTTCTCGACACCCCTTCGACCGAGCCTCCGGCTGGCCTGGGAGGGCGTGTCGCATCCGGGCTGGACGATCGGGACGTTCCTGCGCACCCTCATCCACCACGGCGTGCCGCATTTCGAGAACTCCTACGCGACGCGCGGCGCGCCGATCATCGCCCGATCCGTGATGCGCGATTTCCGCAAGCGCGATCACCTCAACTGGGCACACCTCGCGCGAATCCGCGCGCGCTGGTCCGGCAAGCTCGTGGTCAAGGGCATCATCCGGGCGGACGACGCACAGGCCGCCGTCGCATGCGGTGCGGACGGCATCGTCGTCTCGAACCATGGAGGCCGTCAGCTCGACGGGACCATGGCCCCCCTCGACGCTCTGCCGTCCGTGGTCGGCGCGCTCAAGGGCCGGGCCGCCGTCATGATCGATGGCGGGATTGCCAGGGGGACGGACGTGCTGAAGGCCCTGGCCCTGGGCGCCGACTTCGTGTTCGTCGGCCGGCCATTCCTCTACGCCGCCTCGGCGTTCGGCAGGCATGGCGTGAGCCGCGCCATCGTCCTCCTGAAGGAAGAAATACACCGTGACATGGCGCTGCTCGGCATCAACAGCCTTGCCGAGCTGGACGAGAGCTTCCTGTGGCAGAGCGATCGATCGCCGCCCCTGGGGTGACCGGCGCAATCCGTCCCATCGTGCCGGCCGGCCGAGCGCTGCCCGGTCACGTTGCTCGGTCGTTCATCGATCTGAGCGCGCCGCCGCCCGCGCATGCCCGCATGACTGCGCTGCCGGCGTGAATGACGGTTCGGCGAAGAGAGCACGTCGTCGCCAAGAACGGAATCCGTTCTGAGTCACAGCCCGACACGTCACACTTCGCGATCCGGGACCGTGCCGATCGTTGCCGTTTCCATGGACATGGCGGCGAGGAACATGGCGGCGAGGCGCTCCAGCGCCGGAACCACCCGCTCCGCCGGCGCGAAGGATGGCCGGCAGACCGAGCCGATGCGTGCAGCCTCGACGCCGAGGCGATAGCGGCCATCGTCCAGGCGCTCGACGAGGCCGAACGTTTCGAGCGCGTCGGTGCCGGACGGGTACGCGGTCAGGATCGTCAGCACCCGCTCGGCCGAGGCGACGCCTTCGCGCCTTGGTCTCGGTCGGGCGTCTTTCGGCATCCCTCTCACCCTCGCTCGCGACTCCGCCGAGCCGGTCCGCTGCCCGAGGACGTCCCCCGGCCCCGATGCGATCGGGTGAGGCCGCCAAGTCTCCGATCCGAGATATTTTTCCTGAGGTGACGGCATACGGCCCGGCGGGAGACGCGCCCGTGCCGCGACGGTACCGGCCGTTCCTGCGGCATTCGGGAGGGCGGGGGCGAGCACCGGGCGCTTGACCCATCCGGACGACGCATCTATGAAAAACGAAACGACGTTGCAAAAAATCAGGGAGCAAGCGCCGTGACGCGGCCAGGACCGGTGCAGCCGGCATTCCCATCACGCCCTGCGGTCCACGAAACGGCCCTTCGTCGCAAGACGGCGCGGCGCGTCCTGCCGTCGTGCCGGGCCGCTCTCCGGGCCTGAGGCCGGCATCTCCGCACCGAAGCCCTCGCACAAAAGATCCCAAAGCCAAGATCCCGAAGCAAAGATCCCGAAGCAAAGATCCGGATGCCATGATCCCGCACCTCACCTCCGCTCCCGAGACGGCACCGCTCCCCGCGGCCTTCTGCGCCGAGCTGCGGGCGCGGGGC
Source organism: Methylobacterium terricola (assembly GCF_006151805.1). Classification (GTDB taxonomy): domain Bacteria; phylum Pseudomonadota; class Alphaproteobacteria; order Rhizobiales; family Beijerinckiaceae; genus Methylobacterium; species Methylobacterium terricola. The sequence continues at coordinate 10,369 of NZ_VDDA01000040.1, forward strand.
TTTGCCGGAGACCTGTCGCTGTCGCCGGCCGACCGCACCGTGCTGGCGACCGACAACTCGATCTATCAGCTCACCCCGCAGGCGATCGCCTTCCCGCGCGACTGCGACGACCTCGTGCGGATCGCCAAGCTCCTCGCCGAGGACCGCTTCGCCGCGATGCGGATCGCGCCCCGGGGCGGCGGCACCGGCACCAATGGCCAGTCCCTCACCGACGGGCTCGTGGTCGACCTGTCGCGGCACATGAACCGGATCCTGGCGATCGACCCGCAGGCCCGCACGGTCCGGGTCGAGGCCGGCGTGGTGAAGGACCAGCTCAACGCGGCGCTGAAGGCCCACGGGCTGTTCTTCGCCCCCGAGCTCTCGACCTCGAACCGCGCCACGATCGGCGGCATGATCTCGACCGATGCTTGCGGCCAGGGCTCGTGCCTCTACGGCAAGACCCGCGACCACGTGCTGGCGCTGACCACGATCCTCTCCGACGGCACGGTCTGGCAATCCGAGCCCCTCGACGCGGCCGGGCTCGCGGCGGTGCAGGCGCGGCCCGACCGGGCCGGCGCCATCCACCGCGCGGTCGACCGGCTCCAGCGCGAGAACGCCGCGCTGATCGCCGAGCGGTTCCCGCCCCTCAACCGCTGCCTCACCGGCTACGACCTCGCCCACATCCGCCGTGCCGACGGCCGGTTCGATCTCAACGCGGTCCTGTGCGGCTCGGAGGGCACCCTCGGCTTCCTGGCGGAGGCCACGCTCAACGTCCTGCCGCTGCCGAGCCACGTTGCCCTGGTCGTCCTGCGCTACGCGAGCTTCGACGCGGCGTTGCGCGATGCGCGGGCGCTCGCCGATCTCGCGCCGGCCTCGATCGAGACGGTCGATTCCAAGGTGCTGGCGCTGGCCCAGGGCGATCCCGTCTGGGACGGCGTCGCCGCCTTCTTCCCCGAGGATGCGGCCGAGCGGGCCCGGGGCGTCAACCTCGTCGAATTCGTCGGCGACAGCGAGGCCGCGGTGGCCGCCGCGCTCGCCCGCCTCACCGCCCTGCTCGACACGGCCGGCCAAGGGGTCGGTCAAGTGGTCGGTCAAGCGGCCGGGCGGCGCGGCTACACGGTGGCCCGCGGCGAGGCCGAGGTCGCCCGGCTCTGGACCATGCGCAAGAAGGCGGTCGGTCTTCTCGGCAACCAGAAGGGCGAGGCGCGCCCGATCGCCTTCGTGGAGGATACGGCGGTCCCGCCGGAGAACCTCGCCGACTTCATCGCCGAGTTCCGGGCCGTCCTCGACCGGCACGGCCTCGATTACGGCATGTTCGGCCACGTCGATGCCGGCGTGCTGCATGTCCGGCCGACGATCGACATGAAGGCGGCGGGCGCCGAAGCGCTGGTGCGCGCGGTGACCGAGGAGGTCGTCGGGCTGACGCAAGCCTATGGCGGGCTGCTCTGGGGCGAGCACGGCAAGGGCGTGCGCTCGGAGTTCTCGCCCCGGTTCTTCGGCCCGCTCTACCCGGCGCTCCAGGCGGTGAAGGCCGCCTTCGACCCGCGAAACCAGTTCAATCCGGGCAAGATCGCGGCGCCGGAGGGGGCCGCGCTTCTCACGGTGGACGGCGTGCCGACCAAGGGCGGGCGCGACCGGGCGATCCCGGCCGAGGTGCGGGCCGGTTACGACGAGGCCCTGCACTGCAACGGGAACGGCGCCTGCTATTCCTGGGATCCGGACGAGGCGATGTGCCCGTCCTGGAAGGGGACCCGCGAGCGCCGGCATTCGCCGAAGGGCCGCGCCCAGCTGATGCGCGAGTGGCTGCGCCGGCTCGCGGTGCAGGGGGTCGACCCGCTGGCGGAGGCGCGGTCCTTGCGGGCCCGACCGGGCTGGCTCGGGTTTCCGGCCCGCCTCGCCGCGACCCTGCGGCGGCGGGACGACGACTTCTCGCACGCCGTGCACGAGGCGATGGCCGGGTGCCTGGCCTGCAAGTCCTGCACGGGCCTGTGCCCGATCAAGGTCGACGTCCCGACCTTCCGGGCGAAGTTCCTCGAGCTCTATCACGGCCGCTACCTGCGGCCCCTGCGCCACCACGCGATCGCGGCCCTGGAGCCGCTGGCGCCCTGGCTCGCCAAGGCCCCGCGCCTCGTCAATGCCGCGATGGGGCTCGGGGCGGGGAGGGCGGTCGGGCTCGTCCACGCGCCGGCGCTGTCCGGGATCGATCTCGGGCGGGAGACGGCGCGGCGCGGCGTGGCCCTGGCCGAGGCGGGCGCCCTGGCGCGGCTCTCGCCGGCCGAGCGGCTGGCGAGCGTCGTCGTGGTGCAGGACGCCTTCACCAGCCACTACGACACGCCGGTCCTGCTGGCCCTCCTCGACCTGCTGATGTGCTTAGGCATCCGGCCCTGGCTCGCGCCCTTCCGCCCGAACGGCAAGCCGCTGCACGTCCACGGCTTCCTCGGGCGGTTCGAGCGGGTCGCGGCCGCCAACGCAGCGGGTCTCGACCAGCTCGCCGCGACCGGCGTGCCCCTGATCGGCCTCGACCCGTCGATGACCCTAACCTACCGCTCCGAGTACAAGCAGGCTCTCCCGGGGCGCGACCTGCCGCGGGTCGCGCTCGTGCAGGAATGGCTCGCCGCGCGCCTCGGCGGCCGCGCGGCCGGTTCCGAGGGCGAGCCCTACTGGCTCCTGCCGCACTGCACCGAGCGGGCGACGGCGCAGCCCGCCGTGGCGGCCTGGACGCATGTGTTCCAGGCTCTCGGCCTGCGCCTCGCGGTCCTGCCGTCGGGCTGCTGCGGCATGGCCGGCACCTACGGCCACGAGGCCGAGAACCGGGCGACCTCCGCGCGCATCTACGGCCTGAGCTGGGCGCAGCCCGTGGCCGAGAAGGGCCGGACCGGCCGCCTTCTGGCCGACGGCTACTCGTGCCGCTCGCAGGCGAAGCTCGTCGACGGCGTGCGGCTGCCGCATCCGGTCGAGATCCTGCGCGACCACGTCCTGCGCAGCCAGGCGGCAAACACCTCTCCCGCGCCCCGCCTCGCGGCGGCGGCGCACTGACCCCGACACCACAGGAGCCCACTATGACGGAGCGCACGCAATTCCGGTTCGGCCTCGTCGGCTACGGCGAGATCGGCAGCACCCTCGGGGCGGGCCTGCGCGGCGCCGGCCTGGAGAGCATCGCCTGCTACGACAGGTACGCCTTCGACGGGCCCTACGCCGACCTGATCCAGGGTCGGGCGCAGAAGGCCGGGGTCACCCTGGTGCGCTCGAACGCCGAGCTCGCGGAGGCCGCCGACCTGATCGTCAGCGTGACGCCCGGCGCCGCCTCGCTCGAGAGCGCCGACGCCTTCGCACCGGTGCTGTCGCAGCGCCACACCTTCCTCGACTTCGCCTCCGCCACCCCGAAGGTGAAGCAGGGCGTCGCCGCGCGCCTCTCGGCCACCGGCGCGCTCCTCGGCGACGGCGCGATCGAGGGTACGCCTTTGCACGGCTATTCCATGCGGATGCTGTCGAGCGGCCCGGCGGGCGAGCGCGTGCGCGACCTGCTGGTGCCCTGGGGCATGCAGATCGCCTTCATGGGCCCGGCGCTCGGCACGGCGTCCGGCATCAAGATCCTGCGCTCGGTGCTGATCAAGGGCATCGAGGCGCTGCACGACGAGATGCTGCTCGCGGCGCGCCAGTACGGCATCGACGAGGTGGTGCTCGCCTCGGCCTCCAAGACCCTGGACCGGCCGTGGATGGACACGGTGAAGAGCCTGACCCCCTCCGGCGTCATCCACGCCAAGCGCCGGGCCGAGGAGCTGGAGATGTCGGCTGAGGCGGTCGCCGATTCGGGCGTCGAGCCGATCATGGCCCGGGCCATCGCCCAGCGCCTGCGCTGGAAGGAGGGCCTGGGGCTGAAGGACCACTTCAAGGGCGTCGTGCCGGCCACCTACCAGGAGGCGCTGGACGCGATGGTCGAGAAGGCGGGGTTGAAGGCGAAGCAGGCCTGAGCTTCGGCACCCCAAGGCCAGTTCGAGGCCCAAAGGACCTCACACCCTCCATCGTCATTCCGGCCTCCGCTGCGCGGCGCCGGAACGACGCGGTGGGCGTCAGATGTCCTGAGCGAAACCGACATTCCCAAACCTGGAGCAACCCCATGTCCATCGGCTTCAAGATTCATCCCCGCACCCGCACGGTCGACGCCGCCACGGTCGAGAAGTACAAGGCGATCGCGGTCGCCAACATCAGCGACTCGATGCTGCGCATGACCCATGGCGGGCCGCGGCTCCGGCCGATGCATGCCGGCGGCGTGCTCTGCGGTGTCGCCCTGACCGTCAAGGCGCGCCCGGGCGACAACCTCATGGTCCATGCCGCCCTCAACCGCGTGAAGCCGGGCGACGTCATCGTCGTCGACGCCGGCGGCGACCTGACCAACGCGATCGTCGGCGAGCTCATGCTCTCCCATGCCCAGCAGGTCGGCTGCGCGGGCATGATCATCAACGGCGCCGTCCGCGACTCCGGTTGGATCAGGGCGAACTCGTTTCCGGTCTACGCCGCCGGCGTGACCCATCGCGGTCCGTACAAGAGCGGTCCCGGCGAGGTGAACTGCACGATCGCCATCGACGGGATGGTGATCGAGCCCGGCGACCTGATCGTCGGTGACGACGATGGCGTCGTCTGCGTGCCGTACAACCTGACGGAACAGGTCTTCGCCGCGGCCGACAAGAAGCAGCAGGGCGAGGCCAGGACCATGGCGGCGATCAAGGCCGGCACCGTCGACCGGTCCTGGGTCGAGCGCGAGCTCGAGAAGGCCGGCTGCGAAGGGATCTGACCCGACGGCCTCGACAACCAACAGTCAACCGGGAGGACGGGACGTGAGCGCCACCATCGACGACCCGCAGACCCTTGAAGCGACGACCATGCGCCGGGTGATCCTCCGGCTCGTGCCGTTCCTGATGGTCTGCTACTTCTTCGCCCTGCTCGACCGGGTGAACGTGGGCTTCGCTGCCCTGCAGATGAACCACGATCTCGGGCTGACGCCGGCGATGTTCGGCTTCGCCGCGAGCCTGTTCTTCATCTCGTACTTCCTGGTCGAGGTCCCCAGCAATCTGGCGCTCCAGAAGGTCGGTGCGCGGCGCTGGATCGCCCGGATCATGATCACCTGGGGACTGATCACCATGGCGATGGCCCTGGTGGTCGGGCCGTACTCCCTCTACACGATGCGCTTCGTTCTCGGCGCGGCGGAGGCCGGCTTCTTCCCCGGCGCGATCCTGTACCTCACCTATTGGCTGCCGAGCCGGTACCGGGCGCGCGTGCTCGCCACCTTCACGGTCTCGATCCCGCTCGCCACCTTCCTGGGTTCGCCGCTCTCCGTCTCGCTGCTGGAGCTCGACGGCCTCCTCGGTCTCAAGGGCTGGCAGTGGCTGTTCGTGCTCGAGGGCCTGCCGACCGTGCTCCTCGGCATCACCTGCCTGTTCGTGCTGACCGACAAGCCGAAGGACGCGACCTGGCTCACGCCCGCGCAGCGCGGCTGGCTGGTCTCCCGCCTCGCCGAGGAGGCGTCGGGCAAGACGCCGGTCGGCCATCTCTCGCTCTGGGCGCTGGCCCGCAACAAGTACTTCCTCACCATGGCGCTGGTCTGCGCCGGGGCCTCGGCCACCGGCAGCACGCTCTCGGTGTGGCAGCCGCAGATCATCAAGTCGTTCGGGCTCACCAATCTTCAGACCGGCTTCGTCAACTCGGTGCCGTACGGGATCGCCACGGTGCTGATGATCCTGTGGGGTCGCCACTCGGACCGCCGGGCCGAGCGCACCTGGCACACCGCCGTCCCGCTGCTGCTCGCTGGATTCGGCCTCGCCTTCCTCAATCTCGCGGGCGGCATCACGATGACGATCGTGGCGGTGTCCTGCGCCCTCGTCGGCGCCTACGCCTTCAAGGGACCGTTCTGGGCGCTGTCGTCCGGCTGGCTCTCGGCCGGGACCCTGGCGGCGGGGCTCGCCGGCATCAACGCCATCGCCAACCTGATCGGCGGCGGGCTGATGGTGAACGTCGTCGGCCTGGTGAAGACGTCGACCGGCAGCTTCGCCCTCGGCCTGCTCCCGGTGGCGCTCCTCGACGTCGCCGCCGCCGTCAGCGTGCTGATGATCAGCCGCTCCCACGCCCGCGCCGTACGGGCGCAGGCGGTGCCGGCCTGATTTCCGATCCCCGCGAGGCCCCGATGTTCTTCGCTCCCCCGCCGGCCGTCACGGCCGAGATCTTCACCCGCCTGCCGGACCGCTACCGTGCGCGCAAGCCCACCGCCTGGGCGAACGCCAATCGGGGCGGCGAGCCGATCGATTCCTTCCTCGAAGGGCCGGTCTTCGACCGCCAGGGCCGGCTCTACGTCACCGACATCCCGCACGGCCGGATCTTCCGGATCACGCCCGACGGGGCTTGGGACCTCGTCGCCGAGTATGACGGCTGGCCGAACGGGCTCAAGATCCACCGCGACGGGCGGATCTTCATCACCTGCTACAAGAACGGCATCATGCTGCTCGATCCCGACAGCGGATCGGTGACGCCGTTCCTCGACACCGCCGGCTCCGAGGGCTTCCGGGGCGTCAACGACCTCACCTTCGCGCCGAACGGCGACCTCTACTTCACCGACCAGGGCCAGACCGGCCTGCAGGACCCGACGGGCCGTGTCTACCGCCTGCGCGCGTCCGGCGAGCTGACCTGCCTGGTCGATACCGTGCCGAGCCCGAACGGCATCGTGATCGATACCGCGATGAAGAGCCTGTTCGTCGCGGTCACCCGAGCCCAGCAGATCTGGCGCATCCCGCTCGGGTCGAGCGGGCTGGTGTCGAAGGTCGGGGTGTTCGCGCAGCTCCACGGTGGGATGGGCGGGCCGGACGGCATCGCGCTCGACGAGGACGGCTGCCTGATCGTCGCCCATACGGGCTTCGGCTCGATCTGGCGGCTCTCGCCGGTGGCCGAGCCGCTGCTGCGGGTGACCTCCCCCGCCGGAATCTCGACCACCAACGTGGCGTATGGCGGGCCCGATCGAAAGACCCTGTTCATCACCGAATCCGCCACCGGCAGCATCCTGACGGCGCCGATGCCGGCCCCCGGCCAAGTCCTCTTCTCACACGCCTGAGAGTACCGATGAGCACGATGACCCGGCGCGACCATCTCGCGCTCCTGGCGACCGGTTCCTTGGTGACCGGGCTCGCCGTCGGCGCCGCCGGCCCGGCCGCCGCCCAGGCCGTGCGCTGGTCCGGCGGCACCGGGAAGCCCCGGATCGCGGTCCCGGCGAACGCCACCGACTGCCACCACCACATCTACGATGCCCGCTTCCCCCCGGCGCCGGCCTCGACCCTGCGCCCGCCGGATGCGAGCGTCGAGGATTACCGGGCGCTTCAGCGCCGCCTCGGCCTCACCCGCAACGTCGTGGTGCAGCCGTCGACCTACGGCACCGACAACCGGTTGCTGGTGGAATCGCTCGCGGCCTTCGGGCCGAGCGCCCGCGGCGTCGCGATGCTCGATGCCGGCGTCAGCCCGGACGAGCTGCGCCGCCTCGACGCAGCCGGCATCCGCGGCGTGCGCTTCGGCACGCGCCTGCCGGGCGGCGCCCCGATCACCGATCTCGAGCCGGTCGCCCGCAAGATCGCCGATCTCGGCTGGCACATCCAGCTCGTCTCGGAAGGCGAGAAGATCCTGGAACTGCGCGAGGTGCTGGAGCGCCTGCCGGTCCCGGTGGTGTTCGACCATATGGGCCACCTGCCCGAGCCGGCCGGGCCCGATCATCCGGCCTTCCGGGTCATCGCCGACCTGATCGCCACCCGCGGCGCCTGGGTGAAGCTCACCGGCGCCTACATCCTGTCGAAATCCGGCCCGCCGGCTTACGCCGATCGCGGCCGGCTCGCCCGCGCCTATGTCGCGCTCGCGCCCGAGCGGTTGGTCTGGGGCTCCGACTGGCCGCATCCCACCTCGCCGGCCGAGGGCAAGCCCGACGATGCCGGCCTGCTCGACCTCCTGGCCGAATGGGCGCCCGATCCGGCCGTGCAGGCGAAGATCCTCGTCGCGAATCCGGCCCGGCTGTACGGGTTCTGACAGTCGTCCGATCATTCGGCGAGGCGGCGCGCGCCTCCGTTTGGCCCGCGAAACCGCCGCCGATCACCGGCACGTCGACGGACCCGGGCCGTCTCCCCACGCCCGTCGGCCGCGCGCCAGTCGGCACCGGGCATGATCGCCGTCGATACCGCCGCGCCGTCGAGCGGATCCGTTCGACGGCGCAAGCCACGCCCGAACGGGTGCCGGCGCTGATGGGCCGGACGCCTTGGCATCGACGCGTCGATGCCAAGGCGCGAGGGTACGAGAGGTCGATCTCCGCCTCGACGGGCACGCGGAGGCGCGTGAACTTAATCGGGCGGGCGCGCGTCCGGGGCGAGCGTCGAGCCCGGCGGCCAGCGATCACCGCGAGGTCGCGGTCGGCCTGGAAGCGGGCCGAGACCGCCCGCCGACCATCGTGGATGCCCACGTCCCTGTCGACCACGACCGCGTGCTTGATGTCGTCATGCGCACCGTCACCGCGGGGATGTGCCGCGCCCGCGCGAAGGCCGTCTCCGGGTCGCCGCGGCGGACGGCGCGCTCGCTGACCTCGTTCGTGCCGACGCCATCGCAGAGGGCGGGCGCATCGATGCCCACGGCGCTGACCACCTCCTGGTCTCCCTGCACCAGCATACCGGCTCAGACTAGTCAGGTGCCGGCGGGTCAACGCGAGGTGGCGGCGCGCCGAATGCTGCTCCACGTCAGCGCTTGTTCCTGGAAACCCACGTCACTCGACCAGACGGATACGTATCGCCGGTCCATTTCTTGCCTCTGGCTCAGCCGGTGCACCCATCAAGGTTGACCGACCTGGAGATCCTGGATGAGCCGATCCCTGCATACGGATGAGGAGATTGCCTTCCTGCTGGACGAGGCGGCCCGCGGCATCCCGATCGCCGAGATCTGCGTCAGCGCCAAGATCTCGCTCGGCACCTTCTATCGATGGCGACGGCGGCTCGGGGGGCTCAAGCCCGCGGGCGTGGCCCGCCTCGACCAGATCGAGAAGGAGAATGCGGTGCTGCGGGCGGAGGTACAGCGCCTGCGCGCCGCGATCGTCGTCAAGCCGTGGCGGAGGGAGCCAAGCCAGCCGGCCGCCTCCGAGCGCACGGCTCAGCGCCCGGGGCCTCGCTATCGCAGCGGCGAGTCCTGCAATGGCCGCTTCGCCTTCGTGCGAACCGCGAGCTAGCGCCGCCCCCATGGCATGGTGACGTGCCGAGCGACGTTCCTCGAGACCGCGCCAGCCCCGGGAGACATGGGCTGAAAGGGCTGGCGCGCGTTGCGTCTATTGTCCGGCGAGCGCCATCTTGGGCATCAGCATGTGCACGCCTTTGTTGCCATCCACCGTTTGGGTGATCCGCAGGTTTCCGGCGAGTGAGCACAGCATGTAGGCTTGGTTGCGGGTCAGGCTCGTGCGCTCGCAAACGAGTCTCACCATCTCCCGCACGGCCTGCCGCATGGCTTCGTCGAGGCTCTCATGCAAGCCGATCGACATCAGGTCGGTGGGCGTCTCGGCGAAGGGCCACGCGCCCGTGAGGTCCTTGCGCACGGTGAGCCGGAAGGTGCCGGTCAGGCCCGTCTCCAGCGCGGTGATGCAGACCTCGCCATCGCCCTGCACGCCGTGGCCGTCGCCCGCGTAGAAGCCCCCGCCGGGGTTGAAGACCGGCAGGTAGAGCGTGGTGCCGACCCGCATCTCCTTGTTGTCCATGTTGCCGCCGAAGGCGCGGGGCACCGGCGAGCCGACTCGCCCCCAGGCGGCGGGCGGGGCGGTGCCCATGATGCCGAAGAACGGATCGAGGGGCAGCTCCGTCCCCCAGGGCAGGCGACAGACTCCGCGTGCGGTGTCGATGTCGGCATGGATCGTCTCGTAGTCGGTGAACTCGTCCGGCAAGGTGCCGAGCAGCGGCATGATCGACACGAAGCCCCAGTCCAGACGGAACGTCAGATCGAGGATGTCGACCTGCAGCATGTCGCCGGGCTCCGCACCGGCGACATGAACCGGTCCGGTGACGAAGTGCGGACCGCCGCCGGGCGTCAGCGTATCGAGGGCGTGGAGCAGGTCGGCGGGCACGCGGGCCGGGTCGGGATGGAGCGACTCGCGTCCGCCCGCCGGGTGCGAGTGCAGGGTGACGGTGTCGCCGGACTCGACCGTCAGAACCGGCGGCAGGGCGGCGTCGAAATAGCCGAGCACCATGGTCTCGGGGGTGGCGGGGATCTCGTGATGGGTGGACACGGCGTCTCCTGGATCGTGCGTCAGACGGCGATGTGACGGGTGAGGGTCTCGTGGTTCAGCGTCGCGGGGTCGCCGCGCGCGACGACGCTGCCGCGGGACAGCACCACCACGGCGTCGGCGGCCCGCAGCGCGAAATCGAGATACTGCTCCACGAGCAGCACGGTGATCCGACCTTTGAGCCCGGCGATCACCGTCTCGATGGCGGCGACGATCGACGGCTGGATGCCCTCCGTCGGCTCGTCGAGCAGAAGGGCGCGGGGTCGCGTGGCGAGCGCGCGGGCGATGGCGAGCTGCTGCTGCTGGCCGCCCGAGAGGTTGCCCCCCGGCCGATGCCAGAGCCCGCGCAGGGCCGGGAACAGGTCGACCGCCTCGTCCACCGCATCGGTCCGCTCGAGGCGGTGAGCCCGGGCTGCGACACGCAGGTTCTCGGCGACGGTGAGGTCGGGGAAGATCTCGCGCCCCTGCGGCACGTAGGCGAGGCCTGCCTGGGCGCGCCGGTCGGAGGACAGGCGCGTCAGCTCGGTCCCGTCGAGGGCGATCCGGCCTTGGCTCACCGGGATGAGTCCGGTGAGGCAGCGCAGCAGCGTGGTCTTGCCGGCGCCGTTGCGGCCGAGCACGGCGAGGCAGGAACCCGGCTCGACCGCGAGGCCGACCCCGCGCAGCACCTGCGCGCTGCCGTAATGCTGATCGAGTCCCTCGACGGCGAGGCGTGCGGGTGCGATGGCCTGGGTCATCGTCCGAGAAAGACCTCGATCACACGGGCATCGCTGCGGGCGCCCTGCATGCTGCCCTCGTAGAGCGTGCGGCCCTCGTGCAGCACCGTCACCCGATCGGCGATGGCCTCGACGAAGCCCATGTCGTGCTCGATCACCAGGATCGCCCGGTCCGGCCGGCGCAAGCCTCGGATCAACGCGGCGGTCTGGGCGGTCTCGGCGTCGGAGAGCCCGGCCACGGGCTCGTCGAGCAGGAGGAGCGCGGGCTCGGCGGCGAGCACCATGCCGATCTCCAGCCATTGCTTCTCGCCGTGGGCGAGGCTGCCGGCCGGCACCGCGGCTCGCGGCGCGAGTCCGATCTCGCCGAGGACCGCCGCGACGCGAGCGACGCGGTCGCGCCCGCGCGAGGCAGGGCCGCAGCCGATCTCGAGGTTCTCGCGCACCGTGAGCGCCGGGAAGACGCTGGGCTTCTGGAACTTCCGGCGCACCCCGGCCCGGGCGATCTCGGCCTCCGAGCGCTTCGTCAGGTCGATGCGATCGCCGAGCATCACCCGGCCGGAGACCGGCTTCGTGACGCCGGAGATCACGTCGAGCAGCGTGGTCTTGCCGGCGCCGTTCGGGCCGATCACGGCCCGCACCTCGCCGGGATCGATCGCGAGCGAGACGGAATCGAGCGCGGTGAACCGGCCGAAGGCGACCGTCAGGGCATCGACGACGAGGGCGCTCATCGGGTCCCCCGCAGCCAGGTCGGGCGCAGGCGCCACCCGACGAGGTCGAGCAGGCCGTTCGGCAGGACCAGCACCACGAGCAGCACCAGCCCGGACAGGATGAAGGGCCACGCCTCCGGCATCGCCGCGCTGAGCCAGAACTTCAGGCCGTTGACGAGGACCGCACCGATCACCGCCCCGCCGAGCCGCCCCAGGCCGCCGATCGCCACCCAGACGGCGATCTCGATCGAGAGGTCGGGGGCCAGGACCCGCGGGTTGATGATGCCGACCTGCGGCACGTAGAGGATGCCGGCTAGCGCGGCGATCATGGCCGAGAGGCACCAGATCGCGAGCTTCAGTCTGGTGGTGCTGTAGCCCAACGTGCGCAGGCGGGTCTCGTCGTCGCGGCAGGCGAGCATCCGCCGCCCCACGGCACTGCCGACGAGGAGCCGCGTGCCCGCGAGCACCGCCGCCAGCGTGAGGAGAGCGGCGACCGCAAGCCCGGTGACGACGCCCGGCGAGCCCATCGGCCAGCCGAACAGCAGGGGAAAGCCGGTCATGCCGTTGTTGCCGCCGAGCCCGGTATCGTTGCGGTACATCAGCAGCATCGCGACGTAGACGAGGGCCTGGCTGATGATCGAGAAGTAGACGCCGTTGACCCGCGATCGGAACGAGGCGAGCCCGAACACGAAGGCGACGAGTCCGGCGAGCCCCAGCGCGAGGATCAGCGCGTAAGCGCCGTGGTCGAGCCCCGCCCAGTAGGCCGGCAGGCTCTTCCAGCCCATGAACTGCACGAAGTCCGGCAGCACGCCGGTCTCCGCGACGCCGTGCGCCAGCAGGTGCATGGCGCAGACGTAGCCGCCGATGGCGAAGAACAGGCCGTGCCCCAGGCTGAGGATGCCGAGATAGCCCCAGACCAGATCGAGGGCGACGGCGAGGATCGCGAAGGCCGCGAGCTGGCCGAGGGCGTTGACGAGGTACGGGGCGGGGGGCGCGGCGAGGATCGCGGCCGCGGCCGCGAGGCAGAGCCCGACGAGGCCCGCGATCAGGGGATCCCGCACGCCTCGCCCCGCCGGCCCGGCCGCCGCCGCGAGGGTGGTCTGCATGGCGCCGTTCATCGCCGCCGCCTCGCCGCGAAGAGGCCCTCGGGCCGGCGCTGCAGGAACAGGATGATGCCGACGAGGACGATCACCTTGGCGGCGACGGCTCCCGAGATCGGCTCGATCAGCACGTTGGCGCCGCCAACCCCGAGGGCCGCCACCAGGGTCCCGGCGAGGCTGCCGACGCCACCCAGCACCACGACCATGAAGCTGTCGACGATGAAGCCCGAGCCCATGCCGGGGTTGACGCTGTAGATCGGGCAGAGCGCCACCCCGGCGAGGCCTGCCAGGCCCGAGCCCAGCCCGAAGGCGAGGCGGTCCACCCGGCGGGTCGGCAGACCGAGACAGGCGGCCATGTCGCGGTTCTGGGTCACGGCACGGATGTCGAGCCCGAGCGGGGTACGGCGCAGGATCAGCAGCGTCAGCGCCAGCGTGGCCGCCGCGAAGCCGATGGCGAAGAGGCGGTTCCAAGTCATGACGAAGTCGGCGTAGAGCGGGACCCCGCCGCTGACATAGGCCGGCATGACGAATTGCAGATTCTGGGTGCCGACGGCGACGCGGACGACATTCACCAGGAACAGGCTCACCGCCCAGGTGGCGAGGAGGCTCATCAGCGGGCGCCGGTAGAGATGGCGCAGGATCAGGGCCTCGACGACGATGCCCACCAGGGCGACCGCGATGAAGGCCACCGGGATGGCGGCGAACAGGTACAGGTCGAGCAGGCCGGGGGCGAGCCGGCGGAAGGCCTCCTGCACGCCGTAGGTGGTGTAGGCGCCGAGCATGATGAACTCGCCCTGCGCAAGGTTGATCACGCCCATCAGCCCGAAGATGATCGCAAGGCCGGCGGCCACCATGAACAGGATGCTGGCGAAGCTCAGTCCATTATAGACGACCGCGAGACCGTCCCCGATCGCGACCGCCCGCGACACCTGCGCGAGGCCAGCATCGAGGGCAGTGCGGAATGCCGGATCGGTGGCGTAGGCGGGATCGCTCTTGAGGGCCGCGAGTCGCGCCTGCGCGGCCCCGGACGGATTGGCGGCCACGGCCGCGATCGCCCCCCGACGCCGGGCCGGGTCGGGCGACGACAGGGCAGCCGCCTGGGCGAGTCCGGCGATCGATGCTCTGAGCGCGGGATCGCGCTCCGCGTCGCGAGCGCGGTCGAGCACGGCCGCCGGGACGGTGGCGATGCGCCGCTCGAGCGCCGCGAGGCTGGCGGCGCGGGCGGCCACGTCCGGGCCGGTCAGCAGCGCGACGATCCCGCGCGCGGTCTCGATGGCGGCGCGCTGGCGAAGGCCGAGAACCGGCACGCGCGCGTCCGCGGAGGCGCGGGGCACGCCCGTGACGGCATCGCGACCCTCGGGGGCGCCTGGGCGGTCGAGCAACAGGGCGCCCTCCGCCGGGCAGGCGAGACGGCGCTCGGCCAGCGCAGCGAGGAGGCTGCCGGCGAAGGCGAGATCGGCCGCCGGGAGCTCGGCGGCCGCTTGGACGAGGGTCTCGGCTCCGCGGACCTGCGCGGCGCCGTCGCCGCAGAGATCCGCCGCGACGGCCGCGCGGTCGAACGGCGCGGCAGAGGCCGGAAGCGCCAAGCCCGCCAGACACAAGCCCACCAGACACCAGAGCGCGAGAAGCGCCCGGACGGAGTGCCGCCTGGGATCAACCATAGGGGCTGAACGGGACCGGCTTCGGGGCGTCCGGGGATTGCCAGAGGACATCGAAGCCGCGCTTCTCGTTGACCGAGCCGATGAAGACGCCGCGGGACACGTAGTTGTTCTCGCCCGTCATGGTCAGGGTGTAGCCCGACGGATCGTCGAAGCTCAGGCCCGCGAAGGCCTTGCGCACCTCCGGCACCGCGAAGGACCCGGCCTTGGCGGCGGCGAGCGCCCAGAGATGGACGCTGTCATAGGCCGAGACCATCGGATCGATCACCGTGTCGGCGCTGAACGGAACGTTCTTGGCCTTCACGTAGGCTGCCCAGTCGGCGAGAAACTTCTTGTTCCGCTCGCCCTTGGCGGCCTGGAGATAGGCCCAGCAATTCAGGTGGCCGACCAGCTTTGCGGTGTCGAGCCCTTCGAGATCCGCCTCCACCATGTCGAGGCCGAGGATCGGCACATCGGTGGCGCTGATGCCCTGGTTGGCGAACTCGCGCAGGAAGTCGGGGATCGAGGATCCGACCACGGTGAGCACCACGATCGGCGGGCCCCCGGGTTGGCTCGCGAAGCTGCGCACCTGGTTCACGAGCGTCTGGAAGTTCGAGAAGCCGAACGGTACGTATTCTTCGCGCCACGCGCTCTCCGGAATGCCCTTGCTCTTCCAGTAGCCCTTCAACTGCTTGTTGATCGTGCGCGGCCAGACGTAGTCCGAGCCGATCATGAAGAAGCGCTTCGCGCCGACCCCGTCCTGCCCCATCAGGTAATCGACCGCGGGGAGCACGGAACTCGCGGGCGGCGAGTTCACGTAGACGACGTTCTTCGAATTCTCGTCGCCTTCGAAATGGAGCGGATAGAACAGGAGCCCGTCATTCTGCTCGACGACCGGGAGGACCGACTTGCGCGACACGGAGGTCCAGCAGCCGAACAGCGCCGCGACCTTCTCCTGCTGCAGCATCTGGCGGCCGATCTGGGCGTAGAGCGGCCAATCCGAGGCGGGATCGGAGGTCAGCACCTCGATCTGGCGGCCGTTCACACCGCCGCGTCCGTTGATCTCGTCGGCAGCCATGCGGACGACGTGGTTCAGCCGACCCTCGAGATTGGCCATCGTCCCGGAGGATGAGAACAGGCAGCCGAGCTTGACCGTGTCGGCTGCGAAGGCCGGCCGGATGAGGGCTGGCGCCGCCAGCAACGCTGCCGTACGGACGAAGCTGCGCCGCGTGAGATGCGTCATCGACCTCGAAGCTCCCGTGAATTGACCGCCTAAGTGTCGGCTGACCTCCGCGAGACGGGAAGGTCAAAGAGGCTGCAGGTCCGCGAGGGCGTTGCGCATATTGGGAGCACTTGCGTGCATGACGGGCGCAGCGCAGCCTCTGACGTCAAATTTGCCATCTCGCGGCCCGTCAGGTCTGACCCACCCTCACCGTGTTGCATCGGCTGATCGACGGACGGTGGCCGCACTTGGAGGAGGCAGTCGGGTGCCCGTCGCCACAGCGCGAACGCCATGCCCTCCGATGCCGATG
Organism: Methylobacterium terricola; assembly: GCF_006151805.1. Lineage (GTDB taxonomy): Bacteria > Pseudomonadota > Alphaproteobacteria > Rhizobiales > Beijerinckiaceae > Methylobacterium > Methylobacterium terricola. The sequence goes on from NZ_VDDA01000040.1 coordinate 26,313, forward strand.
CCTCGACAGCGGCGAACACCGTCGTGGCAGTCGCCCGAGGCGGATCGTTTGGGGCGCGCCTCGCTGCGCCAGGGTGAAAGGCAGGTCGCCAGGATAATCGGCTCCTCATCCGTCGGAAGAGCGGGGGGCTGGCGATCAGCAATTGTTTGCGGAGTATTCTTCGCGCACTTGTCGGATTGCTCTATGGTCGGCCGGATAATCGCTGCAGATTTGGCAAAAACTCATCGATATCGATCATGTGACGTGTCGGATTCGTCCGATTCTCGCGATAGAGTTCAATCATGAGATGCATAAGTATGAATTCATGGTCGAGATCGGATGAAAATCGATCATCACTGATTCGGCTATGATACACATTGATTTTGTATGATACCGAAAAGGACTGGGATGCGTGCTTCGCTGTCCAGCCCTCACGAAAGGGATCCCGCGGTCCGGCTGCCAGTCCGGGGGCGATGCGATGGATCTTTACAATGACCTAACGGCCTGATCGAAAAGTGCGCTCAAACCCCGCTGCACGCCAACGGAGGCGTGGCGGATCACGCGCTGGGTGCACGAGGGCGTGCTCGCGGCGATGCGGCAGCGGCTCGATCGGATGCCGGAGGCGATGATGATCTGTCGCCAGACCGTGGAGCACCCGTTCGGCACGTTGCGGGCCGCGGGATGCGGCCCGTCCCGCCAGACGGGCAATCCATGCCTCAGCGTCTCAGCATAAGGGGCGGGGCGACCGGCACGCGCGGGATCGGAGGCGCCTCGGCGAGGACCGCGCCGATCCCGAGCCAGCTCGTCCGCACGGCTTGCGTCAGGCCTTCCAGGTCCTGTCCATCGATCGTCGCCAGCGGGAAGGAGTCGAGGCCGAGGGAGGCGAAGACGTTGGCGCGCGCGTTCTGGACGGCAGCGTGGGCAAGATCGAACTTCACCTCGGCAATCAGGGTGTTCATCTCCTCGCGGATCAGGGTCTGCTCGCTCGCCGAGAGAGCGGCGGCGGACGCCCGCATCTGCCCGACGATACGGCGCTGGACCCGGCGGAAGGCAGCGGCCGTCTCGAACTCCCTCATGGCGAGCGCGTGGCGGATCCGGCTGACATGGACTTGGGTCATCACCGCCATGGTCACGGCGAGCGCACGCTTGTCGAGCAGCGCGTCCTGCGCGTCGATCAGGCCGCTCCGCTCGGGATAGCGGAACACGCTCAAGAGGTTCCAGCTCGCGCGCGCGCCCCAGCCGACCCAGTTCGAGTTGTAGAGCAGGCGGTTCGAATCGGCATTCGCACCGACGATGACGTTGAAACCCGGCAGCATCTCGAGCAGTGCCGCGGTCGCTTCGCGGCTGTTGATCCGCTGGCGGTAGGCGACCTCGCGGAGTTCCGACCGGTTCTCCAGGGCGACCCGGACGAGGTCGGAATCGGCGACGCCGAGCTTCAAGCCGGCCTCGACACCTTCCATCTCGGCGAGGCGGAACGGCAGATCGGGAGGCAGGTTCATCAGCGAGGCGAGCTGGCTGCGGGCGACGAGCAGGTCGGCTTCGACGCGCTGGGCCTCGCGCCGGATCTCGATCAGCTCGCGCTCGTAGGTGAGGGCCGTGATCGGCGAGGTCTGGCGCTCGGCATAGAGCCGGCGCGCGTCACCGATCGCGGTCTGAGTCCGCCCCTCGAGGGCGCGCAGGCGGCTCGCGAGCCGCTCGCTCGTCAGGGCGCGCCAATAGGCGGTCCGCACATCCTCGATGATGCGGCTCACCACCCGGCGGCGGGTCTCCTCGGCGATGAGAACGGCATCGGCGGCCTGCCGTGCCCGAACATACGACAGGCCGAAATCGAGGATGTTCCAGCTTAACGACAAATCGCCGAAAACGAAGTTCTTGTCCTGGCTGTAGGACGGCTCGAGCGACTGGCGCTGGCTCAGCACCGAGATCGAGGAACTGGCGGCGTAGTTGTCGCGCCCGGCATACGCGCTGTTGGCGACGAAGTTCGGCAGCATCGAATAGCTGGCGAAACTCAACTCGCGAGCCCGCACGGCCGTCTGCATGATCTCGACGCGCTGATCGAGATTGTACTTCAGGGCGCGGGCGAAGGCCTCGTAGAGGTCGATCCGCGGTCCCGGCAGCGGTTGATCGGAGCCGACGCGGCGCAGCTTGTCCGCCGCATAGGCACCGAGCTCGGCCTGCCCGAGCGGCTGGGGCTTCACCGTGCAGCCGACCATCGCCGTGGTCAAAATCGCGGCTCCGAGCAACACGGCGCCGATGCGACGTATGCACCTCCGGTCGCTTGGCCGAACCTGCGCCATGATCCCCGCTTCCCTTCCGGGCGCAAGCGCACTCGGGAAGCCCCGGGAACCCGCTCTCGCGCCCCCCACTCTTTCGTCCGGCATGGTAAATGAACCGTCAAGGTCCGGTTCTTGACCAGGGCCACGCCTCATCCCCTCGCGCCTTCGCATCGACGTGTCGATGCGAAGGCGTCCGGCGCATCGGCGCCGACAGCCGTTCGGGCTTGCCTTGCGCCGTCGAACCTTGCGCCTTCGAACGAGTTCGCTCGAAGGCGCTGCGGTGTCACGGGGCGCGGGCGAGCGCCTTCTCGATCAACGTGAAATCGGGACGCCCGTCCCGCCCCAGGGACGCAAGTTGCGCCGTGAACATCGGCGCCTCGCCGCGACGCCCGATCTCGGGGGGGTCGACAGGCTTCGGACCGGCGCCCGGGCGCGCGGGCGTGGTCGCCCGGATCTCTCCCGTCTCCGCATCGACGGTCATCGGCCAGCGAACGACGCGTCCGTCTCGGAGCGTGACCTCCACCTCGAGGGCGAGCAGCCGGGTCCCGGCCGGGGGACGCCCCCAGAAGCCGCCCCTGCCGTCGCCCTCGATCCAGGCGGGGGCCGGCGCGCCGTCCGATCCGAGGAGCCGGACGTTCCCCACGGACGCGACGTCGGGCGCCCGGTCGTGCAGGTTGATCACCAGGGCGTCGGGCCGCCGGATCGCCTCGATCATGAAATCGTTCCGGTTCGCGACGGTCTCGTCCATCGACAGGGTGAGACCGAGCGAACGGCCGAGATAGGGGCTCGCCGAGAACCAGGGTCCGGCCCCATCCGGCTCGCGCTCGAACCGCTCCCAGGCCACCCGCCCGATGCGATCGCCCACGTCGAGCACCACGTGATGGTCGATGTCGATCGCCGTGCCATGGAGGTCGTCGACGCCGTTGACCGCTGCGACGACCGCCCCCTTCGCCAGGATCACCTTCCCGATGGAGCCGAGCGGATCGATCGCGGTGACGGCCGGCAGCAGGAAGCCGTCGGCGGTGATCCCGGTCTCCGGGGCGAGGGCAGGCCGCGTGGCCGGAGCCTCGAGGATGGGCAGGGCGCCGGGAATCGGGACGACGGCCCCGGGGGGCGGCACGAGAACCCGATTCGCCGCGACCGTGACGGCGACCGTGACCCGCGTGATCCCGCCGCTGCCGTCGCTGACCTCGACCGTGAAGCTGTCGCGGCCGCTGAAGCCGGGTCCGGGCGTGTAGGCATACGCGCCGTCCTCCGCCAGGAGGACCGTCCCGTTCGCCGGGGTTCCGGCAAGGCGGAAGCCGAGGGGATCACCGTCGCGATCCGCAGCGACGACCCGCCCCCTGCCGACCTCGCCGGCCGACAGCGCCAGGTCGTCGGCATGGGCGTCCGGAGCGTCGTTGACCGACGCGATGGTCACCGGAACCGTGACCAGGATTGAGCCCCCGGCCCCGTCCGAGACCCGAACGGTGAAGCCGTCGCCGCCATGGAAGTCCGCGGCGGGGGTATAGGTGAAGCCGCCATCGGGCCGCAGCGCGACGCTGCCGGAGGCCGGCGGCACCTCGACGGCGAAGAGCAGGGATTCGCTCTCCCGGTCATGCGCGACGATGCGGCCGTCGACGGGCGTGTCCTCGCGCGTCGTCACCGGAGCCGCGTTCGCCGTGGGCGGGGCGTCGATGGACGCGACCGTGAGGTGGACCGTGGCGGTCGCGCGGCCGCCATCGGCGTCGATCACCGCGTAGGTGAAGGCGTCCTCCCCGTGAAAATCGGCGTCCGGGCGGTAGGTGAAGCGGCCGTCCGGCCGCAGGTCGAGGCGTCCGTGCAGGGGGCCGGCAACGGGCGTTGGGTCGACCCGGATGGCGTCGCCGTCGGGATCCGCGTCGTTGTCGAGCACGTGGCCTTCGAGAATGCCGTCCTCGTCGAGGGTCGCGGCATCGTCGAGGGCGTTCGGAGAGGGGTTCCCCACCGTGATCGTGAAGCGCATCGTCGCGGAGGCGCCGGCGGAATCGGTGCCGGTGAGCGTGACCGCGTAGGCGCCGCCCGGCACCCGGGTCGACGCGTCGGAGGCGATGGTGCCGGAGATCAGGCCGGTCGCGCGGTCGACGGTGAGGCCGGGCGGCAGTCCGGTCGCCGTGAACGTCAGGATGTCGCCGGTGTCGACGTCCCTGAAGGCGCTTCCCGCCGGGATCGACACCCGTGCGGCATCGCTGGCCGACCGGTCGGCGCCCGCCGGCGAGGCGGCATCGATGACGGGCGCATCGTCGACCGGGTTCACGCCGACGGCCACCGAGGCCGTGGCGAAGCCACCATTGCCGTCGGTGATCGTGTAGACGATCGTGTCGGTGCCGTTGAAGTCCGGGTCGGGCGTGTAGCGCAGGCTGCCGTCGGGGTTGATCGCGACCGTGCCGTGACGGGCCGTCGCCGAACCGGCGACCACGAAGAGCGGATCGCCATCGGGATCGCGATCGTTGCCGGTCACGTCGATGTCGACCGGCGTATCCTCGTCGGTCGTGATGACGTCGTCCGCGGCGGACGGCGCGGGATTCGTGATCGTCCAGGCGAATTTCCGCGTGACCGCGAGGCCGTCCGGATCGGCGGCGGTGAGGGTCACCACGTAGGTGGCGCGCCCGCTCGAACCCGAGGCGTCGCGGGCGATCGTCCCGCGGATCTCGCCGGTCGCCGGATCGATCGCCAGGCCCGGCGGCAGGCCGGTCGCGGTATAGGCGAGGCGCTCGCCCTCGGGATCGGCGATGAGGGTTCCGAACGGCACGCGCACGCTCTCCCCATCGGCCGCGTTGCGGGCGGAGAGGGTTTCGGGCGCGACCGGGCGCAGGTTCACGGGCGTCACCGTGACGGTGAGGACACCGGTCGCGCGCACGCCCTGCGCAGTCTCGATGGTGTAGTCGACGGTGTCCGTCCCCGAAAATCCGTCCTCCGGCACGTAGGTGAGGAGACCCGTCGCGGAATCGACCGAGACCGTGCCGTGGGCGGCATGCGTCGCACCGGGGGCATCGACGAGGCGGACGGGGCCGCCGTCGGCGTCGGAATCGTTCGCCGTGACCGCGACGAGGACAGGGGTGCCGGCGCGGGTGGTGGCACTGTCCGGTTCGGCCGTCGCGGCCCGGGTCACCGTCCAGGTGAAGCTGCGGGCGATGCTCGCGTCGGCCGCATCCGTCGCCGTGACGGTCACGGCGTAATCGGTGGACGCCGCGGATCCGACCGGCAGCCGGCCCGTGATCCATCCGGTCGCCGGGTCGATGGCGAGGCCCGGCGGCAGACCCGTCGCGGCGAAGCGCAGCCCGCCGTCGCCCGGGGGGGCTGCCGCCGATCGATCCGTGTCGGGGTCGTGGAAATACGTGGCGATGCCGTAGACCACGGGCGTGCCGCCACGGCCGGCCTGATCGGGCAGGAGGTCGGCGCTCGGCCCATCGCTGACGGGTGTGACCGTCACCGTGACCGAGGCGGTGCTGGTGCCGCCGTTCCCGTCGACGATGGCGTAGGTGATCGTATCCGTGCCGTTGAAGTCGGTGTCCGGCGTGTAGACGAGCTTGCCGTCCGCGATCGCCACCCGGCCGTGCCCGGCGCGCGGAGCGGCGTCGCCCGCGGCGGCGATCGCGAGGGCGTCCCCATCGGGATCCCGGTCGTTTGCCAGGACATCCACCACCACCGGCCTGTCCTCGGCCGTGGTCGCCACGTCGTCCATCGCCACTGGGGCGGGGTTGGTGACCCGGAAGGTGAAGCGCGTGTCGGTTCGCGTGCCGCCCGGATCGGTCGCCGTGATGGTGACCCGGTAATCGGCGAGTCCCGTGGCGCCGGACGCGGCACGGTCGATCGTGCCCCGGATGGTTCCCGTTGCCGGATCGATGGCGAGGCCCGGCGGCAGGCCGGTGGCGCTGTAGCGCAGGGCCGGGCCGTCGGGGTTCCTGGACCGGCTGCCGTACGGCAGCACCACCGTCTCGCCGTCGCTGGCGGCGCGGTCGCCCGGCGCGAAGGCAGCCGGGGCCTCGGTGAGGCCCGTGACCGTCACGGTCAGGAAAGCCGTCGCGGTGCCGCCGTCGCCGTCATCGATCGTATAGGCGATGTGCGTCGTGCGGGTCTGGCCCGCCGTGAGATCGGCGAAGTCCGCGCCCGGGTCGAACCGGTAGCGGCCGTCGGCGAGCACGGTGAAACGGCCGCCCTTCGAGCCCGTCACCGCCTGTCCGACGCCGGCCGCCGACCCGTTGACGGCCGCGACCGTGAGGGGGTCGCCGTCCGGATCGATGTCGGCCCCGTTGCCGTTGTCGGCGAGCACGGAACCGAGGGCCGGCGTCCGCGCGTCGGTGACCGCGCCGTCGTTCCGCGCGATCGGCGCCGGATCGACCACGCGCCAGGTGAAGCTGCGGCGCGTCGTGCCGCCGTGGCCGTCATCGGCCGTGACCGTGACGGTGTAGTCTCCGTTCGTGCCGCCCCGCGACGCGGAGCGGTCGATCGTGCCGCGGACGGTGCCGGTGGCGCTGTCGACCGTGAGCCCGGCGGGCAGGCCGGCGACGCCGAACGTGAGCGTCTCGCCCTCGACGTCGGAGAAGGCGCGGCCGAGATCCAGTCCCGCGACGATGTCTCCTTCGACGCCGCCGACGGCCGGAAGCGTCCCGGCGCGCGGCGCGTCGTTCACGGGGTTGACGGTGAGGCGGATGGTGTCGGTGACGCTCATCGCGCCGCCCGCGCCGGTATTGCCGCCGTCGTTCGTCGTGACGGTCAGGACGTCGCTGCCGTTGTAATCCGCCTCGGCCCGGTAGGTGGTTCCGGACAGCGCCGCGTTGACGGCGGCGAGGGTGCCGGTCAGCGAGACCGAACCGGTGCCCGCCCCCGTGACCGTGACGTTGGCCATGCCGCCGAGGGTCAGCCTGCCGTGCTGGACGTGGAGCGTCGTGGTCACGCGGCCGCTGCCGGCATCGACGTCCGCGACGGTGAGGGCGTTGCCGTTGCCCGGGGCGAAGACGAGGTTGGTGTCCTCGTCCACGGTCTGGG
>NZ_VDDA01000041.1 GCF_006151805.1 Methylobacterium terricola
TCAACCGCGCCCGCCGCTTGCCCGTCCGCTACGAACGCCGCGCCGACATCTACGAGGCCTTCACGTTCCTGCAGGCAAGCCTCATCACCCTCCGCCAGATCAGGCGGTTCTGTTAGGCGCTCTTAATCGGCGTGGTCCCGAGAGGCCGGAGGAACCGGCCCCCACCGCGCCAGGAGGAGAAACGCGATGGGCTCGCCCGCGACCACCCCGTCCCTTCGGTCGGTCAGCCTCGACGACAAGTACGACCTCTCCCGCGACCAGGTCTTCGTCACCGGCACCCAGGCGGTGATCCGGATGCTGCTGATGCAGCAGGCCCGCGACCGGGCGGCGGGGCTCAACACCGCGGGCTTCGTCTCAGGGTATCGCGGCTCGCCGATCGGCGGGCTCGACCAGAACCTGGTACGGGCGAAGAAGGTCTTGGACCAGGCCGGAATCGTGTTCCAGCCCGGCCTCAACGAGGAGCTGGCCGCCACCGCGATCTGGGGCGCGCAGCAGGCCGAGATCCGGGGCGAGGGCCGCTACGACGGCGTGTTCGGCCTCTGGTACGGCAAGGGCCCCGGCGTCGACCGCTCCGGCGACGTGTTTCGCCACGCCAACATGGCCGGCACCGCGCGCCACGGCGGCGTGCTGGCGCTGATGGGCGACGACCACACGGCGGAATCCTCCACCGTCGCGCACCAGTCGGAGTTCCACTTCGTCGACGTGATGAGCCCGATCCTGAACCCGGCCGGGGTGCAGGAGATCCTCGATTACGGCCTCTACGGCTACGCGATGAGCCGCTATTGCGGCACCTGGGTCGCCTTCAAGTGCGTGAAGGAGAACATCGAATCGACCGCGAGCGTCGATGCGCGCCTCGACCGGGTGAAGATCCACCTCCCCGACGACTTCCTGATGCCGCCGGGCGGGCTCAACATCCGCACGCCGGACGGCATCCTGGAGCAGGAGGCGCGCCTCCAGGACTTCAAGCGCGACGCGATGATGGCCTTCGTGCGCGCCAACACCCTCAACCGCATCGTGCTCTCGGGCGGGCGTCAGCCGAAGATCGGGATCATCACCGTCGGCAAGTCCTACCTCGACGTGCGCCAGGCGATGGACGACCTCGGCCTCGACGAGGTCAAGGCCAACGACATGGGCCTGCGGCTCTACAAGGTCGCCTGCCCGTGGCCGCTGTCGCGGCGCGAACTCGCCGAATTCGCGGACGGCCTCGACCTCGTGATGGTGGTCGAGGAGAAGCGCTCGCTGATCGAGGTGCAGCTGCGCGAGGAGCTGTACGGATCGCGCCATCAGCCGGTCTGCATCGGCAAGCGCGACGAGCAGGGGAACTGGCTCTTCCCGGTGAAGGGCGCCCTCGATCCCAACGACATCGCGGTGGCGCTCGGCGAGCGCCTGCTGCGCTACCACCGCAACGACGACCTCGCGGGCCGCGTCGCCCGCCTGAAAGGGGCGCAGGAGCGGCTGACCGCGACCGCCGACATCGCGGCGCGGATCCCGCATTTCTGCGCCGGCTGCCCGCACAATTCCTCCACCAAGGTGCCGGAGGGGATGCGGGCCTATGCGGGCATCGGCTGCCATTACATGGCGCAGTGGATGGACCGCGGCACCGACGGCTTCACCCAGATGGGCGGCGAGGGCGCGAACTGGATCGGCGAGAACGCCTTCTCGAAGCGCGGCCACGTGTTCCAGAACCTCGGCGACGGCACCTACAACCATTCGGGCTCGCTGGCGCTCCGCTGGGCCGTCGATACCGGCACGACGATCACCTACAAGATCCTGTTCAACGACGCGGTGGCGATGACCGGCGGCCAGCCGCACGAGGGCGGGCTGACCGTCGACCGCATCGCCGCGCAGGTGCGGGCGGAGGGCGTGGAGCGCATCGCCCTCGTCACCGACGAGCCGGACAAGTACCCGGCGACGGTGGCCTGGCCGCACGGTCTGACGATCCACCACCGCGACGAGTTGGATGGCGTGCAGCGCGAGCTCGCCGAGGTGCCGGGCGTCTCGGTGATGATCTACGACCAGACCTGCGCCTCCGAGAAGCGCCGCCGGCGCAAGCGCAACGCCTTCCCCGACCCCGACAAGCGGGTGATCATCAACGAGCTGGTCTGCGAGGGCTGCGGCGATTGCTCGGTGCAGTCGAACTGCGTCGCGGTGCAGCCGGTCGAGACCGAGTTCGGCCGCAAGCGCCGCATCGACCAGTCGGGCTGCAACAAGGACTTTTCCTGCGTGAAGGGCTTCTGCCCGTCCTTCGTGACGGTGCATGGCGCCAAGCCCCGCAGCAAGCCTGCCGGGATTCCGGTGGCGGCGAGCACCGAGGCACCGGATGCGGGCATCCCCGAGCCCGCGATTCCGGAGATCGCCGGCACCTACAACCTGATCGTCACCGGCGTCGGCGGCACCGGGGTGGTGACGATCGGGGCGATCCTCGGCATGGCGGCGCATCTCGAGGGCAAGGGCCTCGGGATGATCGACATGGCCGGCCTCGCCCAGAAGGGCGGCGCGGTGTTCAGCCACGTGCGCCTGGCCAACCGCCAGGAGGACATCCACGCGATCCGGGTCGGGGCCGGCGCCGCCGACCTCGTGCTCGGCTGCGACCTCGTGGTCAGCGGCAACCGCAAGGTGCTGTCGGCGATCGCGAAGGGCCGCACCCACCTCGTCGTCAACACCGCCGAGGTGATGCCGGGCGAGTTCACCCGCCGGCCCGACTTCTCCCTGCCGGCCGAGCGGATCAAGCGGGCGATCCGCGAGGCGGCTGGTACGGAGGCCGCCGACTTCACCGATGCTACGAGCCTCGCGGTCTCGGTGCTGGGCAATGCGCTCGCCGCCAACATGTTCATGCTGGGCTATGCCTGGCAGCGCGGGCGGGTGCCGCTGTCGCGCGACGCGCTCGTGACGGCGATCGCGCTCAACCGCGAGGCCGTGGCGATGAACCTCGCCGCCTTCGCCTGGGGCCGCCGCGCGGCGGCCGCCCCTGAGACGATGCGGGCGGTCGAGGCCCCGGCCCCGGAACGGGCGCCGGATCTCGACGGGGTGATCGCGACGCGCGTCGACTTCCTCACCGCCTACCAGGACGCGGCCTATGCCGACCGCTACGCGAAAGCCGTCGCGAGCCTGCGGGCGCGGGAAGCCGCCATCGTGCCCGGCCAGTCGGCGCTGGCGGACGCCGCCGCCCGCTCGCTGTTCCGGTTGATGGCCTACAAGGACGAGTACGAGGTCGCCCGGCTCTACTCCGACGGCAGCTTCCAGGCGCAGGTTCAGCGCACCTTCGAGGGCGAGGGCCTGCGCTACGAGTTCCACCTCGCCCCGCCCTTGCTCGCCCGCCGCGACCCGGCGACCGGCCGGCCGCGCAAGATGAGCTTCGGGCCCTGGATGATGACGGCGTTCGGTGTCCTCGCCCGGATGAAGGCCCTGCGCGGCACCGCCCTCGATCCGTTCGGCTACACCCGGGAGCGGCGCGAGGAGCGGCGGCTGGTGCAGGACTTCGAGGCCCTGCTGGCGGAGATCGCCCGGGATCTCACGCCCGCCAACCATGCGACGGCCGTGGGATTGGCCGGCCTGCCCCAGCGCATCCGCGGCTACGGGCCGGTGAAGGCGAAGAACCTGGAGGCGGTGCGGGAAGAGGAGGCGGCGCTGCTGGCGCGGTTCCGCAGCCGGGAGGCGCCGCTCGCGACGGCGGCGGAGTAGAGCTCCCCGACCTCCTCTCCCCGCCCGGCGGGGAGAGGAGAAAAACCCAGCGCCCTTCCCTCAATGGGTTTGCCCCTCCCCTTCTCCTCTGCCACTCCTGGCACCCGCCACCCCAACAGGAGCACCCGGCATGAAGGACTTCCCGGCCGCCTATCAGGTCAACGAGGGCTCGGCCCTGTCGGTCGATCGGCCGTTCTACGAGCGGATCGCCGCCGAGACCGGCGGGCGCACCCTGGTCGATGCGTTCACCATCCCGATCCGCACCGGGCGGGCCTGGAGCGTGCCGGCGGGCCACGTCTTCCGCGTCGTCGCGCCGGTGGGGCCGCAGGTCGGCGATCTCAACATCTGGAACCGGCACGACCCGCGCGAGCGGCTATGGGCGGCGCGCACCCGGCAGCTCCAGGGCGCCCACGTCACGACCCATGACCGGCTGTGGTCGACCCTGCCGTTCCTGCGCCCGCTCGTCACCATCACGGCCGACAGCTTGAGCCATTACGGCACCGACGAGTATGGCGGCCGGGTCCACGACCTGCTGGGAACCCGCTGCGACCCCTACATCAACAAGCTCCTGACCGGCCAGGATTTCCATTTCCACTGCCACTCGAACCTGGTCCGCGCGGTGATGCCGTTCGGCCTGACCGAGTTCGACGTCCACGACGTGCTCAACGTGTTCCAGGTCACCGGCCTCAACCACGACGACATGTACTTCATGCGCGACTGCCCGGCGCAAGCCGGCGACTACCTGGAATTCTTCGCCGAGATCGACCTGCTCTGCGCCCTCTCGACCTGCCCGGGCGGCGACCTCTCGGTGCCGATGTGGGGGCCCGACGCCCGCGACCCGATCGACGTGTGCCGGCCGCTCGCCGTCGAGGTCTACCGGCTGGCGCCGGAGCTGACCGAGGGCTGGCAGAGCCCGAGCGTGGCGCCCTATCGCGGCCAGCACGGGCTCCACGCCGAAAAGGGTTGGTGGGACAAGGCCTAGCGGAGCGGCAGAGCGAGACAGACCGCCACCAGGATCACCGCGTAGGCGACCCGGCGGAACATCCGGTCGGAGGCGCGGTGAAAGCCGTGCGATCCGACCCAGAGCCCGAGCCCGTAGGGCAGCAGCAGCGGCAGGGCTTCCGCGAAGCGGGAGCCGGTCAGCACCCCGGTCGCCGTGAACACAATTCCCGAGACCAGGGTCGAGAGGCCGAAATAGGCCATCAGGTTGTCGCGGACCTGACGCGCCGAGGCGCGCTGGCTGGCGAGCCAGAACACGGCGAGCGGCATGCCGCCGAGCGCAGCGAACCCGCTCGCCAGCCCCGAGGCGCCGCCGGTGGCGAGCGAGAGCGGCAGCGACGGCTCCCCCTTGTAGCGCCAGCCCGAGACGAGCGCGGCGAGGGCCAGCAGGATCGCGCCCGCGGTGATCCAGCGGGTCAGCGCCGGATCGAGATGGGTGAGGAGCTGGACCCCGAGCGGCAGCAGCAGGGTGGAGCCGATCAGCAGCGGGACCACCTCGCGCCAGACCGCCCGCGGGGCGGAGCGCGCCCCGAACCACAGCGAGAACGGCGCGTCGACGACCCAGATCAGCCCGACCGCCGCCGCCGGCCCGACGGCGGCCGCCGCCACCGGCACGAACACCATCGCGAAGCCGAAGCCGGTGAAGCCGCGCACCAGCCCGCCGACGAGCGCGGCGAGGAACAGGGTGGCGGCCCTCGCATCGAGGGGCAGGAGGGTGGCGGGATCGAGCGACATACCGTCACCACGCGCCCCACGGCCACGATTCGTCAAGGGTATCGGGTGCACCACTGTTCACGGAACGTCCCGTGGTGGCGGTGCAGCCGTTTCCCGGCTACAAGGCCGCGCTCTTCGCGCCGGGACGGTTTCGGGGCATGATGCGGGCGCCGCCTGCACCGGGTGTAAGGAACTTCGAGCGGCGATGAGCGACGTGATCCGTATCCTCGGCATCGATCCGGGCCTGCGCCGCACCGGCTGGGGCCTGATCACCGTCACGGGCACCCGCCTCGCCTTCGTGGCGAGCGGCACCGTGACGTCGAACGGCGACGACGACCTCGCCACCCGCCTGCGCACCCTGCACGAGGGACTGACCAAGGTCGTCGCCACGCTGCTGCCCGACGAGGCGGCGGTGGAGGAGACCTTCGTCAACAAGGACGCGCAGGCGACCCTGAAGCTCGGCCATGCCCGCGCGGTCGCCCTGCTGGTGCCCGCGCTCGCCGGCCTGCCGGTGGCGGAATACGCCGCCAACCTGGTGAAGAAGACCGTGGTCGGCGCCGGCCACGCCGAGAAGGACCAGGTCGGGGCCATGGTGCGCTTCCTCTTGCCGAAGGCCACCGCCGACACGGCGGACGCGGCGGACGCGCTGGCGATCGCCATCACCCATGCGAGTCACCGGGCGTCGCGAGCGCGGATGGCGGCCCATGCGGCCGCGGCGGGGCCGGGCGCGGCGCGGATCGCGAAGGCGGTGGCGCGGGGCTAGGACGGGACCGGCGGCAGCACGCCGGCCTCCGCGTCGCGAACACACGAGATTGGAAGGCGGCCTGTTGCAAATCGATCTGTCGCCCGCCGACCTGTCGATGCCGCGCTCATCGCGTCGGTTCGGCCTGCGATAGTTTCCTACTCCCTTGCACAAGGCTGTATGGTGTCTGGAGGACAGGAGGCGTCGCCCATGTCGAACCGCCGTGAATTGTACCAGAGCCCGAGTGGAGATTGCTGGTACCTCGGCCGTGAGCCGAGCAACGGGAGGGCATTCGTGATCCATCAGCCGAATGGCCCGTCCGGCGGCAAGCTCAGCCACATCGAGCTGGGAGCCTTCCTGAGCGACGGATCGGGACGACCCGAGCAGCAAGCCTTGCTGCGCCTGATCGGCACCCTGGTCGACATTCCTCCCTACGCGGATCGCGCTTAGAGAACGAAACGCACGCAACGCCTATAGGCGCAACGGGGCTTCGACCGACAACGGTTTCTCCACGTCCATATGATTCAGCAACTTGGCGATCATGGACACGGATGCATGGATTTGCAGCGCCTCTTCCAAGATGAGCTCTATCGCCAGCTGGCTTGGATGGTCAGCGTTCCACCATCGGCCCTTATCGATCGCCCTGAGCAACTGGCCCAAACACGCATGATCTCGCGACATTTGGTCGATGATGTGCTTACTGTCCACGACTTTCTCTCCATAGGCTAGATTCTGCTCCAGAACACAGATATGCGGCCGTACGAAAACTTCGCGAGAGAGTACAATTTTTCATGGCTTCGACCGTCGCCGGCGCTGCGCGCCCGATGCAAGCGGCCAGCAATCCGTTCCAACCTGCGCTCCTCCCGGGCAATCATGGGGATGATCTGACGAGCGCGACCATATACGGCATCTTGATTGAAGAATTTATCGGAGAGCGCCACTGCGGCGAATTCTTTGACAGTCCGCGCGTGAAGGTCATGGTAAGCGCTTATAAGACCCCATAGCCTGACATGATCACGCCCTTCGATGGCCTGTTCGATGCGCCACTGGATGATGCGGAGGCGAACAGAGACGAGCGCGATTCGGATGGCCGCCATGCCGCGCGCTCGGGGGCGTCGCCGTTGCGGGTAATCGGTGGGCATGAAACCCTCCGGCACGTTCACGGCAAGCTACCGTGAGCAAAACTGGAGATTGGCAGGCCGATCCATTATATCAATACCCGGCCTGAATTATTTGCGATGCAATCATATAATACCATCATATGATGCACGACCGATTGCATCGATGATCCATCGACCGCGCTCATTCCATGCTCTCGAACCCGATCGTGGCTATAGCCCGGTCGAGGGCGGCGAGCCGCGTCCCCGTCGTGCCGACGGCCGTACAGGCTCCCCTGCGGACGCGGCCCCGGCGACGATGGGCCGGCTCACGGCGTCACCGGCGCGCCGTTCCGCCCGGCAGCGGGCGCAAGGTGCAGGCTTGTCTTAAAAAACGATCGTTCGTATAAATGCGGAAAATCCAGGGAGGGCGCCGATGATCCCGAACGCCGCGCGTGAGTTCAATTTCGGCCTGGGCGAGACCGCCGAGGCGATCCGCGACAGCGTGCGCAGCTTCGCGCAGGAGAAGATCGCGCCGCGGGCCGAGGAGATCGACCGCACCAACACCTTCCCGCGCGACCTGTGGCCCGAGATGGGGGCGCTGGGTCTCCACGGCATCACGGTCGAGGAGGAGTACGGGGGCTTGGGCCTCGGCTACCTCGCCCATTGCGTGGCGATGGAGGAGGTGTCGCGCGCCTCGGCCTCGGTCGGGCTGTCCTACGGCGCGCATTCGAATTTGTGCGTCAATCAGATCACCCGCAACGGCTCGGACGCGCAGAAGCGGAAATACCTGCCGAAGCTGATCTCCGGCGAGCATGTCGGGGCGCTGGCGATGTCGGAGCCGGGCGCCGGCTCGGACGTGGTGTCGATGCGGACCAAGGCCGAGAAGCGGGGCGACCGTTACGTCCTCACCGGCTCCAAGATGTGGATCACCAACGGCCCGGTCGCCGAGACCCTGGTGGTCTACGCCAAGACCGACCCGGGGGCGGGATCGCGCGGCATCACCGCCTTCCTGGTCGAGAAGGGCATGAAGGGCTTCTCCACCGCCCAGAAGCTCGACAAGCTCGGGATGCGCGGTTCCGACACCTGCGAGCTGGTGTTCGAGGAATGCGAGATCCCCGAGGAGAACGTTCTCGGACAGGTCGGCCGCGGCGTCAACGTGCTGATGTCGGGCCTCGACTACGAGCGGGCAGTGCTGGCGGCGGGGCCGCTCGGCATCATGCAGGCCTGCCTCGACGTGGTGATTCCCTACGTCCACGAGCGCAAGCAGTTCGGCCAGCCGATCGGCGAGTTCCAGCTGGTCCAGGGCAAGCTCGCCGACATGTACGTCTCGACCAACGCCGCCAAGGCCTATGTCTACGCGGTGGCGCAGGCCTGCGACCGCGGCGAGACCACGCGGGAGGACGCGGCCGGCGCGATCCTCTACGCCGCCGAGCGGGCAACGCAATGCGCGCTCGACGCGATCCAGCTGCTCGGCGGCAACGGCTACATCAACGACTACCCGACCGGGCGCCTGCTCCGCGACGCCAAGCTCTACGAGATCGGCGCCGGCACCAGCGAGATCCGCCGGATGCTGATCGGCCGCGAGCTCTTCGCCAAATCCGCGTAAGGCGTAATCCGATGCCGGTCATCCCCACCAGCGCCGACCTCACCTCCGGGGCGGCGGAGCAGAACCGCGCCGCCTGGGGCGAGCTGCGGACCGCCCTCAAGAGCCACCGCGCCAGGGCCGCCGCCGGCGGGCCGTCGCGGGCCCGCGAGCGCCATGTCGCGCGCGGCAAGCTCCTGCCGCGCGACCGGGTGTTGCGCCTGCTCGATCCGGGCTCGCCCTTCCTCGAGGTCGGGGGGCTCGCCGCCCACGGGATGTACGGCGAGGAGATCCACGCCGCCGGGATCATCACCGGCATCGGCCGGGTGGCCGGCCGCGAGGTGATGGTGGTCTGCAACGACGCCACCATCAAGGGCGGCACCTATTATCCGCTCACGGTCAAGAAGCACCTGCGGGCGCAGGAGATCGCAGCCCAGAACCGCCTGCCCTGCCTCTACCTCGTCGATTCCGGCGGCGCCAACCTGCCGCAGCAGACGGAGGTGTTTCCCGACCGCGAGCATTTCGGCCGCATCTTCTACAACCAGGCGCAGATGTCGGCCGCCGGCATCCCGCAGATCGCCTGCGTGATGGGCTCCTGCACCGCCGGCGGCGCCTACGTGCCGGCGATGTCGGACGAGAGCGTGATCGTGCGCCGCCAGGGTACGATCTTCCTCGGCGGCCCGCCGCTGGTGAAGGCCGCGACCGGCGAGGTCGTGACCGCGGAGGATCTCGGCGGCGCCGACGTTCATGCCCGGCTCTCGGGCGTCGCCGACCACTACGCCACCGACGATGCCCACGCGCTCGCGATCCTGCGCCGCATCGTCGGCGGGCTGAACACCGTCAAGCGGCCCGATCTCGACATCGCGGCCTCCGGCGATCCGGCCTACGAGGCCGGCGACCTCGACGCCCTGGTGCCGGTGGATCTCCGCAAGCAGTACGACGCCCGCGAGCTGATCGCCCGCCTCGTCGACGGCTCGGAGTTCGACGAGTTCAAGCGGCTCTACGGCACCACGCTGGTCACGGGCTTCGCCCGCCTGCACGGCATGCCGGTCGGGATCCTGGCCAATAACGGCATCCTGTACTCGGAGAGCGCGCTGAAGGGCGCGCACTTCATCGAATTGTGCTGCCAGCGGCGGATCCCGCTGATCTTCCTCCAGAACATCTCCGGCTTCATGGTCGGGCGCGAGGTCGAGGCCGGCGGCATCGCCAAGAACGGCGCCAAGCTCGTGACGGCGGTCGCCACCGCCGCCGTCCCGAAGCTGACCGTCATCGTCGGCGGCTCCTACGGCGCCGGCAATTACGGCATGTGCGGCCGGGCCTACTCGCCGCGCTTCCTGTTCGCCTGGCCGAACTCGCGCATCTCGGTGATGGGCGCCGAGCAGGCGGCGAGCGTGCTCGCGACGGTCAAGCGCGACAACATCGAGGCCGGCGGCGGGGCCTGGAGCCCGGAGGAGGAGGAGGCGTTCAAGGCGCCGATCCGCGCCGGGTTCGAGGAGGAGGGCTCGCCCTACTACGCCACGGCGCGGCTGTGGGACGACGGCATCATCCTGCCCGAGGAGACGCGCCGGGTGCTCGGCCTGTCGCTCTCGGCCTGCCTCAACGCGCCGGTACCGGAGACCCGGTTCGGCCTGTTCCGGATGTGAGGACAGCCATGACGACACGCCGTCTCGCCTCCGTCCTGATCGCCAATCGCGGCGAGATCGCCTGCCGGGTGATCCGCACCGCCAAGCGCCTCGGGATGCGGACCATCGCGGTCTATTCCGAGGCCGACCGCGACGCCCTCCACGTCGCGCTCGCCGACGAGGCCCACCCGATCGGCCCGGCCCAGGCCGCCGACTCGTACCTGCGCATCGACCGCATCCTCGCGGCCGCCCGGGCGAGCGAGGCGGACTGCATCCATCCGGGCTACGGCTTCCTGTCGGAGCGGCCGGACTTCGCCGATGCCTGCGCGGAGGCCGGCATCGTCTTCGTCGGCCCGCCCGCTGCCGCCATCCGCGCCATGGGCCTCAAGGACGCCGCGAAGGCCCTGGTCGCGAAGGCCGGCGTGCCGGTGGTGCCGGGCTATCACGGCGCGCGCCAGGACCCCGACTTCCTCGCCGCCGAGGCCGCGGCCATCGGCTACCCGGTCCTCATCAAGGCGGTCGCCGGCGGCGGCGGCAAGGGCATGCGCCGGGTCGAGGGGCCGGAGGGTTTTTCCGATGCCCTCGCCTCGGCGCAGCGCGAGGCGCAGAATGCCTTCGGCGACCCGCGGGTGCTGGTCGAGAAATACGTGCTCTCGCCCCGCCATGTCGAGATCCAGGTCTTCTGCGATGCCCACGGCAACGCCGTCCACCTGTTCGAGCGCGATTGCTCGCTCCAGCGCCGGCACCAGAAGGTGATCGAGGAGGCGCCCGCCCCCGGCATGCCGGACGACGTCCGCACCGCCATGGGCCGCGCCGCCGTCGAGGCCGCCAAGGCGGTGGGCTATGTCGGCGCCGGCACGGTCGAGTTCATCGCCGATGGCCGCGAGGGCCTCAGGCCCGACGGCTTCTGGTTCATGGAGATGAACACCCGGCTCCAGGTCGAGCATCCGGTGACCGAGGCGATCACCGGCCACGACCTCGTCGAATGGCAGTTCCGGGTCGCCTCCGGCGAGGCGCTGCCGGCCGATCAGGCGGGTCTGGCGATCCACGGCCACGCCGTCGAGGCGCGGCTCTACGCCGAGGACCCGGATCACGGCTTCCTGCCCTCGACCGGCCCGTTGCGGGCGCTGACCCTTCCCGACGGCGAGGGCATCCGCGTCGATACCGGCGTGCGGGCGGGGGACCGGGTGACCCCGTTCTACGACCCGATGATCGCCAAGGTGATCGCCCACGGCGCCACCCGCGACGAGGCGCTCGACCGGCTGGCGGCAGCGCTCGGCCGCACCCTGGTGGCGGGGCCGAAGACCAACGTCGCCTTCCTCAAGGCGCTCGCCGAGGCGGAGGATTTTCGCGCAGGCCGCTTCGATACCGGCTTCATCGACCGCGACCTCGCCACCCTCACGGCGCCGAGCCCGCACCGCGACGCGGGCGTGCGCGCCGGCATCCGGGCGCTGGTGGCGCGGGAGAGCCCCAGCGGCGCCGGCTCCCCGTGGGATGCGGCGGACGGGTTCCAGCTCGGCGAGGCCCGGCGCCAGACCTTCCCGTTCGTGCTCGACGGCGAGCCGGCCGAGGCGGTTCTGCACTGGGGCGCGTCCGGCCCCGCGGTGGGGTACGGCGAGGCGGCGCCTGAGCCCGACGGCCTCACGGTGATCGCGGCGCCGAACGGCGTGCTGGTGCTGGCCGAGGGCCGCCAGATCGCCCTCTCCCACCCCGATCCCTTCGCGGTCGATCTCGACCACATCGACCAGGGCGGCACCATCAAGGCGCCGATGCACGGCCGCCTCGTCGCCGTGCTGGTCGTCCCCGGCGACAAGGTCGTGCGCGGCCAGCGCCTCGCGGTGGTCGAAGCGATGAAGATGGAGCACGCGCTGACGGCGCCCGCCGACGGCACCGTCGCCGAGGTGGCGGCGGAGGCGGGCCAGCAGGTCGCCGAGGGCGCCCGCCTGATCACCCTGACCACGGAGGACGCCGCGTGAGCACGATTCCGGCTTCGACCCACCCGCGCGGCGGGCTGTACTTCGAGGATTTCGAGATCGGCGCGACCTTGCGCCATCGCCTCACCCGCACGGTGACGCAGATGGACAACATGCTGTTCTCCAACATGACGCTCAATCCGCAGCCGCTCCACATCGACGCGCATTTCTGCGCCACCGAGACCGAGTGGGGCAAGCCGCTGATGAACTCGCTGTTCACCCTCGGGCTGATGATCGGCATCTCGGTCAACGACACCACCGTCGGCACCACGATCGGCAATCTCGGCATGACCGAGACGCGCTTTCCCGCTCCCCTGTTCGAGGGCGACACGGTGAGCGTGACGACGGAGGTCGTCGCCAAGCGCGAATCGCGCTCGCGGCCCACCGCCGGCATCGTCGAGTTCGTCCACCGCGCCTACAACCAGGACGGCACGCTGGTGGCCGAGTGCCGGCGCCAGGCGATGATGCGCAAGCGGCCGGTGCAAGAGACCGTCACTGAGGTTTGAGACCATCACTGAGGTTTGAGACGATGCGCTCGCTGCTGTTCGTCCCCGGCGACTCGCCCCGCAAGCAGGAGAAGGGGCTGGAGGTCGGGGCCGACGCCCTGATCCTCGATCTGGAGGATTCCGTCGCACTGGCGGAGAAGCCGAGGGCCCGCGAGGTCTCCGCCGCGTTCCTGGCGCGGATGCGGGACCAGGCGGGCCGGCCGAAGCTCTACGTCCGGGTCAACGCCCTCGAGACCGGGCTGACCGAGGACGACCTCGCGGCGGTGCTGCCGCATGCCCCCGACGGGATCATGCTGCCGAAGGCCGAGGGGGGGGTGAGCGTGATGCATCTCGGCGCGCGCCTCGCGGTCCACGAGGCCGAACACGGTCTTGCGGATGGCGTCACCCGCATCCTGCCGATCGCCACCGAGACGGCGCGGGCGGTCTTCGCGCTTCCCACCCTGCCGGGCGCGAGCCCGCGGCTGTCGGGCGTCACCTGGGGGGCGGAGGATCTCTCGGCCGATCTCGGCGCCGAGACCAACCGGGGCGAGGACGGTGCCTGGAGCGCGCCGTTCCAGCTCGCCCGCAACCTGACCCTGATGGCGGCCGCGGCGGCCGAGGTCGATGCCATCGACACCATCAACGCGCATTTCCGCGACCTCGACGGCCTCGCCCGCGAGTGCCGCGAGGCCCGCCGCGACGGGTTCGTCGGCAAGATGGCGATCCATCCGGCACAAGTCGCGGTGATCAACGAGGCCTTCACGCCGACCGGGGCGGCGCTTGCCCAGGCGCGCAAGGTCGTGGCCGCCTTCGCGCAGTCGCCGGGGGTCGGCGTGGTCGGGATCGACGGCGAGATGTTCGATCGGCCGCACCTGCGCCGGGCGGAACGGCTGCTGGCGCGGGTGGGGTGACGCGGGCTCGATGAACGAGGAGGAGGACCAGGCTTGGGTGCGCGATGGAAGACCGCGCCGTGGAGGAGTTTCAGGCCGGGCGGCTGACCCGGCCCGCGTTGCGCCGCCGCCTCGGCTTCGGCACGCGCTCGACGCTCTTCTGAAAGAGTCCGCATCTATGCCGATTTCGATTACGCGGATCCGCTACAAGACCTGCGGGACATCGAGATCCTCGACCTGTGACCCCTTGACGACGAGGACCGGCACTTTCCTCTGGACAGCGGAGAACGGTGGAGTTCCGATGGTGCGTGGCACCGCCTCAGCTTCCTCAGGACGCTCCGAGCGGGGCAACGCTCATCCTGAGGCCGAACCGGTGCAGCAGATCCATCACGGCAGCCAGATGCGGTGCTCCCGCTTGAACCTCGCCGCTCGTAAGACCGCGCGCCCGTGCGACGGCCTCGAAGGCGTGGGCGGCCAGCGCCGGATCGTCCTCGGCGAGCACGGTTTCGAGATAGGCCGCGATCCGCTCGGGGCTGTCGAGGTAATCCGCGGTATCGTAGGGGGTAAGCATGATGTCGGTCATGGTTGTCACCATCGACGTTCAGAGCGAAGCTGCCAAGGCCTTCGCCCGGCGGATGTCACGGAACTGAGAGGACTTGTCACCGCCGCACAGGAGGATGACAATCTCCTCGCCGCGACGCACGAAGTAGACCCTGTATCCAGGGCCGACGTGGACCCGCATCTCGCTCACGCCGTCGCCAACCGGTGCGACATCGCCCGGGTTCCCGAGCGCCAATCGATCAATCCGTTTGGCGATTTGAGCGAAGGCCGTCGCGTCGCGCAGCCTCGAAAACCACGCAACGAATTCGGGATGCTGCTGTATGCGTGCCATGACGTTACGATATCAGCTTTTCCTCCGCTTAGCGGGGCGCGAGTCGGCAGGCAAGCGCGCAGCTGACATCGGCACGGCGAGCCCTCCGTTACACACCTGACGCACCGCGCGGATCAACGCGCGGGCGAGTTCCCGGGAGAACGCCCCACCATGTCCCACCCCGAAACCGCCCTCTTCGCCAACCTCCCCGCCGCCCTCGCAGCCGCCCTGAAGGCCCCCGCCTACGCCGCCCACCTCGCCGGCCTCGACCCGACCACCGTGACCGACCGGGCGGCGCTCGCGCGCCTGCCGGTCCTGCGCAAGGGCGAGATGCCGGCGCGCCAGCGCGACGCCCTGCCCTTCGGCGGCTTCGTGCCGGGGGCGGCCGGGGGGTTTGCGCGGCTGTTCACCTCGCCGGGGCCGATCTTCGAGCCGCAGCGGGCGGGGGAGGATCCGTGGGGCGGCGCGCCGGCGCTCCAAGCCGCGGGCTTCCGGGCCGGCGAGGTGGTGCTCAACACCTTCGGCTATCATCTCACACCGGGCGGCTTCATCTTCGACACCGCCGCCCGGGCGCTCGGCTGCGCGGTGATCCCGGCCGGGCCCGGCAACACCGAGCAGCAGCTCGACCTGATCGAGGCCTACCGGCCGGCCGGCTATGTCGGCACGCCGGACTTCCTCAAGGTGCTGCTCGACGCCGGCGCCAAGGCCGGACGGGACGTGTCGTCGCTCGTCAAGGCCCTGGTCTCGGGCGCCGCCTTCCCGCCCTCGCTCCAGGCCGAGTTCCGGGAGCGCGGCATCGCCGCAGCACAGGCCTACGCCACCGCCGATGTCGGTTTCATCGCCTACGAGACGCCAGGAAACGGGGCACCGGGAGAGCCGGGCCTGCTCGTCAACGAGGGGCTGATCCTCGAGATCGTGCGACCGGGTACCGGCGATCCGGTGCCGGAGGGCGAGGTCGGCGAGATCGTCGTCACGGTGCCGGATCTCGACCGGCCGCTGATCCGCTACGCGCTGGGCGACCTCACGGCGGCCCTGCCCGGCGGAAACCGCATCCGCGGCTGGATGGGCCGGGCCGACCAGGCCGCCAAGGTGAAGGGCATGTTCGTGCGGCCCGAGCAGGTCGCCGAGATCGCCCGCCGCCACCCGGAGCTCGGCCGCCTGCGCCTGGTGGTGACCCGCGCCGACGAGGCCGACGTGATGACGCTCCGGGCCGAAGCCGGAACAGGGGACGCCGCCCTGGCGGAGGCGCTGGCCGAGACCCTGCGGGCGGTGACGAAGCTGCGCGGCGCGGTCGCGCTGGTCGCGCCGGGCAGCCTGCCGAACGACGGCAAGGTCATCGCCGACGAGCGGCCGGTGGGCTGAGGCGGCGGGGCGGCCCTCAGGCCGCCCGGACCTGCGCCAGGAAGCGGTCGACCTCGGCCGAGAGGCGCTCGGATTGGCGCGACAGCTCCGAGGCCGAGGCGAACACCTGGGCGGCCGCCGCCCCGGTCTCCTCCGCCGCGCCCGCGACGCCCGCGATGTTGCCCGTGACCTCGCCGGTGCCGGCCGCCGCCTGGGCGACGTTTCGCACGATCTCCTGGGTCGCCGCGCCCTGCTCCTCGACCGCCGCGGCGATCGAGGTCGCCACACCCGAGATCTCCTCGATCCGGGCGGTGATCTGGCCGATCGCGCCCGCCGCCTGACCCGTGGAGGCCTGGATCGTGGTGATCTGGCTGGTGATCTCCTCGGTGGCGCGGGCCGTCTGGCCGGCCAGTTCCTTGACCTCGGCGGCGACCACCGCGAAGCCGCGCCCGGCCGCGCCGGCCCGCGCCGCCTCGATGGTGGCGTTCAGCGCCAGCAGGTTGGTCTGCGCGGCGATCGACGAGATCAGCCCGACCACGTCGCCGATCCGGGCGGTCGCCTCGGTGAGTGCCTGGACCTGCCGGGCGGTCTGCCCGGCTTCCGCGACCGCCTCCCTGGCCAGCTGCGCCGAGCCGTCGACCTGGCGGCCGATCTCCTGGACCGAGGCGCCGAGCTCCTCCGCGGCGACCGCCACGGTGCCGACATTCGACGAGGCCTGCTCGGCGGCGGCCGCCACGGTGGTGGACTGGGCGGCGGTCTGGGTCGCGGTGGCGGTCATCGCCTGGGCGGTGCCGCGCAGCTCGCCCGACGCGGCGGCGACCCCGGCGACGACGCCGGTGATCGAGGCCTCGAAGCCCTGGATCAGCTCGTTCAGGGTCGCGGCCCGGCGCATCCGGCGCAATTCCTCGGCCTCGCTCTCGCCGCGCAGCCGCTCGCGCTCGATCGCGTTGTCGCGGAAGACCAGCACGGCGCGGGCCATCGCCCCGACCTCGTCGCGGCGCGAGGCCTCCGGTATGGCGAGGTCGGTGCGGCCCTCGGCGAGAGCGCCCATCGTAGTGCGCAGGCGCTCCATCGGCCGCACGACCGAGCGCACGATCATGAGCGAGGCGCCGCCGAGGACCAGCATGATGACGACGCCGGCAACGGCCAGACGCTCGACCTGAAGGATGACCGTCGCCCGGATATCGCTGACATGCTCTCCGGACATGATGTTGATCTTCCACGGCGCATAGTGGCGCACCACGCTGATCTTCGGCGTGGCCTGGGTCTCACCCCCCCGGACCCAGGTATAATGGACCGTCGCGACCCCGTCCCGCACCGCACGGGGCAGGACGTCGGCCATGAAACGGAAGCCATTGCTGTCGGCGATGGACTTGACGTTCTGGCCCACCAGCTTCGCGTTGGGATGGGCCACGACGGTGGCGTCCCCGTCCATCACGGAGAGGTAGTTGTCGCGCCCATACCGCATGGCCGTGACGTCGGCGATCGCCGACGTCTTGGCGGCCTCCTCTGACATCTCTGCTGCAGCGACGGCGCGGCGGTATCGGTCGAGGATGTTGGCCGCAGCCTCGCTGATGAGTTCGAGACGCTCGACGCGCTGGGCGATCATCGTCTGGTACTCGTAAGTCAACGCGATGACACCGAGAGCGATCAGGCTCAGGCCTGCCGCTACGATCAGGAGGACAAATTTACGCGATAACGTCAACACAAACATCTGGACGTCGCTCCTGAACACGAATGCATCGTGATTCCCTAAGGAAAGCATGGAGCAGTGAAGAGCTGGTTTCCGTTTTCATGCCGGATCGCGGGGCTGTCCGGATCTTACCGTTATGTCTCCCTAAACAGTCCCGGAGTATGCAGCAGCCCTTGTCAAAACGAGGGCCGCCCGAATGTCTCCGACAGGACGCCTTCAGCGGGCGACCGGCTACCCGATCCCGGCCCGCAACGCCTCACGCCGCCGAGGCCGCACCGCGACGGTCTCCGTCGCCCCGCCGCGGGCGAGCGCCAGCACCATCCCGGTGAAGATCTCCTGCAACCCGTCCGTCGAGAGCCGTCCCCCCGGCTTGTACCAGGTGCAGATGCCCGACAGCATGGCGAGGATCGCCAGCGTCGCCATCCTCGTATCGGCCAGCCGGAACTCGCCGGTGGCGCGGCCGTGGTCGAGGATGTCGCCGAGCTTGCGCTCGTAGTCGCGCCGCATCGCCACCACGGCGGCGAGGTTGTCCGGCTCGAGGCTGCGCAGCTCCGAGTAGCAGATGAACACCTCCTGCGGCCGCTCGACGTGGTAGGCGACGTGGAACTCGGTGAAGCGGGTCAGCCGCGCGTCCGCGCTGCCCTCCGCCAGCAGCGCCGCGTCGAGGGCGGCGTGCAGGTCGAGCATGTGGCCGCGGATGAGGTCGAACAGGAATTCCTGCTTGTTGCGGAAATAGTTGTAGAGCGAGCCCTGCTGGATGCCGACCTCGGCCGCGAGCTGGCGCAGGCTCATGGCGGCGTAGCCGTGAGTGGCGATGAGCCTGAGCCCCGCCCGCCGGATGGCCTCCTCGGTCCGCGGTCCCGACGAGCCTGCGATACGCGCCATGGTGACCCTGACCCTGCCCTCGCGGGGGCTTCCCGCCCCACGACTTTCGTCGCGCCAGTGTAGCACTTGACGCTCGGAAAAAAACAGTCGAACGTATTTTCATGGCGGATGACCGGGACGCATACCCGGCATCCGCGAATGGCAGAGCGGCGCCGGACACGAGCGCGGCCGCCATCCCAGGGAGGATCAGGCGTGGCGGAAACCCTCGTGGTTCGCCAGATCTCGTTGCGCTTCGGCGGCGTCAAGGCGCTGACGGATGTCAGCTTCGCGGTCGAAAAGGGCGAGCTCTTTTCGATCATCGGCCCCAACGGTGCCGGCAAGACCTCGATGATCAACTGCATCTCGGGCCGCTACCGGCCGTCCGAGGGCCAGATCGTGCTCGACGGCCGCGACATCACCAAGGCGACGCCGAACCAGCGCCCGAAGCTCGGCATCGGCCGTACCTTCCAGAACCTCGCGCTGTTCCACCACATGAGCGTGCTCGACAACATCCTGGTCGGGCGCCACCACCTGATGCGCAACAACTTCGTCACCGGCTCGCTCTACTGGCTGCCCGGGGTGCGGAGCGAGGAGCTGGCGCATCGCCGCCGGGTCGAGGAGATCATCGACTTCCTCGACCTCCAGGCCTACCGCAAGGCGCCGGCCGGCACCCTCTCCTACGGCCTGCGCAAGCGGGTCGAGCTCGCCCGCGCCATGGCGCTCGAGCCCAGGCTGATCCTCCTCGACGAGCCGATGGCCGGCATGAACCTCGAGGAGAAGGAGGACATGGCCCGCTACATCGTCGACCTCAACGAGGAGTTCGGCATGACCGTCGTGATGATCGAGCACGACATGGGCGTGGTCATGGACATCTCGCACCGGGTGATGGTGCTCGATTTCGGCCGCCGCATCGCGCTCGGCCGCCCCGAGGCGGTGCTCGCCGATCCGCACGTGCGCAAGGCCTATCTCGGCGAGGAGGACGAGGAGCCGGCGGCTCCCGAACCGGCGAGGGCCGCGTCGTGACGACCGATTTCTCGACGATCGCCCGCGAGGCCGACACCTTCCCGAAGCTCCTGCGCCGCAACGCCGCCGAGCACGCGGACGAGGTGGCGCTCCGCGAGAAGATCTTCGGGCTGTGGCGGCCGACGACATGGGCCGCGTACCATGCCCGCACCCGCGCCTTCGCGCTCGGCCTCTCGGACCTTGGCATCATGGCCGGCGACGTCGTCGGGCTGATCGGCGACAACCGGCCCGACTGGGTGTCCGGCGAGATCGCCGCCCACGCGCTCGGCGCCCTGTCCCTCGGCCTGTACCGCGACGCCCTGGAGGACGAGGTCCAGTACCTCCTCGCCTTCGCGGACGTGAAGGCGGTGATCGCCGAGGACGAGGAGCAGGTCGACAAGCTCCTGAACCTCGCCGACCAGGTGCCGAGCCTGCGCCACATCGTGTTCTGCGACCCCCGCGGGATGCGCAAATACGACGACCCGCGGCTGATCTCGGCGGAAGCGCTGGCGGCGCGGGGCGAGGCGCGGCACGCCGCCGATCCCGGCCTCTACGATCGCATGGTCGATGCGACCGACGGCGAGGCGGTCGCCATCCTCTGCACCACGTCCGGCACCACGGCGCGGCCGAAGCTCGCGATGCTGAGCGGGGGGCGGGTCCTGCGCCACTGCGCCCGCTACCTCGCCGCCGATCCGAAGGGGCCGGGGGACGACTACGTCTCGGTGCTGCCGCTGCCCTGGATCATGGAGCAGGTCTACGCGCTCGGCCAGGCGCTCCTCTCCCGGATGAAGGTCAACTTCGTCGAGGATGCCGACACGCTGATGCACGACTTCCGGGAGATCGCCCCGACCTTCGTGCTGTTCGCCCCGCGCGTCTGGGAGGCGGTGGCCGCGGACGTGCGCGCCCGGATGATGGACGCCTCCCCGTTCAAGCGCGCCCTCTACGAGCGCGGGATGAAGATGGGGCTCGCCGCCCTCGACCAGGGCAAGCGCTCCACGGCGGCCGACGCCCTGCTGTTCCGGGCCCTGCGCGACCGCCTCGGCTTCACCCGTCTCACCTCCGCGGCGACCGGCGGCGCGGCGCTCGGCCCCGACACGTTCCGGTTCTTCCGCGCCATGGGCGTGCCGCTGCGCCAGCTCTACGGCCAGACCGAGACGCTCGGCGCCTACACCCTGCACCGGGGCGAGACGGTCGATTTCGACACGGTCGGCGTGCCGTTCGACGACAGCATCGAGATCCGGGTCCTCGATCCCGACCGCAACGGCATCGGCGAGGTGCTGGCGCGCCACGCCAACATGTTCCACGGCTACTACAAGGCCGGCCCCGACACCCCGAGCGACGTGCGCGACGGCTGGATGCACACCGGCGACGCCGGCTACGTCGACAAGAAAGGCGAGCTGGTCGTCATCGACCGGATCAAGGACCTGGCGGTCAACGCCCATGGCGAGCGCTTCTCGCCGCAATACATCGAGAACAAGCTGAAGTTCAGTCCCTACGTCGCCGAGGCGGTGATCCTCGGGGCCGGGCGCGAGTCTCTGGCGGCTCTGGTCTGCATCCGCTACGCGGTCGTCGCCAAGTGGGCCGAGAAGAACCGCATCGCCTTCACGACCTATTCCGACCTCGCGTCGAAGCCGGCGGTGATCGCGCTGATCCGCAAGGAGGTCGAGCGGGTGAACGTCGGGCTCACCGACGTGCAGCGCGTCGCCAAGTTCGTGCTCCTCTACAAGGAGCTCGACGCGGACGACGGCGAATTGACCCGCACCCGCAAGGTCCGCCGCGGCGTCATCAACGAGAAATACGCCGATTTGATCGACACGATCTACGCCGGCGCGCCGAGCTACCGGGTCGATACGGTGATCCGGTTCCAGGACGGCACCACCCAGCGCATCCGCACCACCCTGCCGGTGATCGACCTCACGGCGGCCCCCGCCACCCTCGCCGCCGCCGAATAGGGCTCGCTTGAGAAGGGTCTTGCACCCATGAACACCCATCTCCTGCTCCAGCTCGTCGTCAACGGGCTGATCGTCGGCGCCCTCTACGGCGTGGTCGCGATGAGCTTCGTCCTGATCTACAAGGCGAGCCAGGTCGTGAACTTCGCGCAGGGCGAGTTCCTGCTGATCGGCGCCTGGGTGTGCTGGTGGCTGCTCACCACCTACCAGCTGCCGTTCCTGGTCGGCATGGCGGTCACCTTCGCGTTCATGCTGGTCTTCGGCATCGCGCTCCAGGTGGTGGTGCTGCGGCCGCTGATCGGCGAGCCGATCATCTCGGTGATCATGGTGACGATCGGCCTGTCGATCTTCTTCCAGGCCCTGTGCAAGTGGCTGTTCGGCGTCTTCGCCCAGCCGTTCCCGCCGATCTTCCGGACCCAGTCGGTCTCGATCCTCGGCCTCGAGATCCAGACCGTCTATCTCATGAGCCTCGGCATCTCGGTCGCCATGATGGCGGGCTTCGCCTGGTTCTTCCGCTACTCGAAGCACGGCCTCGCCATGCGGGCCACCGCCTTCAACCAGCAGGTGGCGCAGTCGCTCGGCATCTCGGTGCGCAACGTGTTCGCGCTGGCCTGGGCGATCTCGGCGGTGGTCTCGTCGGTCGCCGGCATCGTGGTCGGCATCGTCAACGGCGTGTCCTCCGCCCTGTCGCTCTACGGCATCAAGGTCTTCCCGGCGGTGATCCTCGGCGGGCTCGACTCGGTCGTCGGCGCGGTGATCGGCGGCCTCGTCATCGGGGTGCTGGAGAACGTCGCCCAATACGTCGACGGCCAGTACCTGCACTGGGGCAACCTCTACGAGATCGTTCCCTTCTACGTCCTGGTGGTGATCCTGATGATCAAGCCCTACGGCCTGTTCGGCACCCGCGACATCGAGCGCGTCTGATGGCGACCCAGAGCCTGATCCCCGCCGGCGACTACCGCACGACCTATGCGGCCGACACCACCATCTTCCCGACCGCCGGCAGCCGCTACGCGGTCTGGGCCGGGCTGGCTTTGCTGTGCCTCGCGCCGCTCGTCCTCGACCGCTACTGGCTGAGCCTGCTGATCCAGATCGGCTACTTCGCGGTGGCGGCGCTCGGCCTCAACATCCTGGTCGGCTTCACCGGCCAGATCTCGATCGGGCATGCCGCCTTCTTCGGCTTCGGCGCCTTCGCGTCGGCCTGGCTGTCGAACAACTATGGCATCCCGGTCTTCTTCGCGATCCCGCTCGCGGGCGTCCTGACGACGGCGATCGGCCTGATCTTCGGCCTCCCGGCGGCCCGCCTCAAGGGCCTCTACCTCGCCATCGCGACGCTCGCCGCGCAGTACATCCTGCAGGACTTCTTCGCCCGGGCGAACTGGTTCACCGGCGGCGTCGCCGGTACGGCGGCCGAGGCGTTCTCGATCTTCGGCTTCAGCTTCGACACCGACCACCGCTACTTCTACGTCGTGCTGGCCTACCTGCTGCTGACCTTCGTCCTCGCCACCAACCTGATGCGCTCCCGCGACGGAAGGGCGCTGGTGGCTTTGCGCGACCACTACCTCTCGGCGGAGATGATGGGGATCAACCTCACCCGCTACCGCACCCTGTCCTTCGGCCTCTCGGCGTTCTTCGCCGGCATCGGCGGGGCGCTCTACGGCCATTACCTGCAATTCGTCTCGGTCGAGGGCTTCGGGATCCTGCTCTCGATCCAGTTCCTCGGCATGATCATCATCGGGGGCTTGGGCTCGATCATGGGCACGCTGATGGGCACCGCCTTCATGGTGCTGGTGCCCGAAGCCATGGGCTGGCTCACGGACGCGGTGCGGGGCTCCGCCCTCGACCGGGCGCTGTCGCTCAAGGACAACCTGTCCTTCCTGCGCGAGATGGCGATCGGCCTCGTGATCGTGCTGTTCCTGATGTTCGAGCCCGACGGGCTCGCCCATCGCTGGCGCCAGATCAAAGCGTACTGGAAGCTGTATCCGTTCTCGCACTGACCTCATCGACAACCATGCCAGGAGGGTCACGGCCGGATGAGGCGGGCGACTCGCGACAAGCTCCCCCTTTCCCGGACGACTGAAATGAAGTGGAAGGAGATCCGGGATCCAGCACAAAAAGTCGCGAAGCGTTCTTATGGCTGCACCGTTGCAGCATACGGAGCCGCTTCGCGGCCATTCTCCCCTGGATCGCGGATCTCCTTCCGCTGACGCTGCAGTCGTCCGGGAAAGGGCGAGGCTGACGATGAAACCCTCGCCTGCCGGCCGTCCCCCCTGTCATGTATCGCGGACATCATCGACGAGGCTGGCGAACCAGCCCGACAACCGGAGGAAACACACTCATGCTTCGCCTGTCCCTCGCCTCGGCCGCCGCCCTCGCCCTCAGCTTGCCCGCCCTCGCCGCCGAGATCCCGATCGGCCACCTCGCCGACCAGAGCGGCGCCACCTCCGACGTCGGCGTGCCCTACGCGCAGGGCGTGGCCGATGCCCTCGCCTACGTGAACCGCAAGGGCGGCATCAAGGGCGAGAAGATGAACGTCGAATCGGTTGATTACGGCTACCAGGTGCCGCGCGCCGTCGCGCTCTACAAGAAGTGGACCGGCGGGCGCGACAAGGTCGCGGCGATCCAGGGCTGGGGCACCGCCGATACCGAGGCGCTCTCGGCCTTCGTCACCAAGGACGAGATCCCGTACGTCTCCGGCTCCTACGCCGCGCAGGTGAGCGACCCGACCGGCGCCAGCGGCAAGGCCAAGGCCGCGCCCTACAACTTCTTCTACGGGCCGTCCTACTCCGACGCGCTGCGCGCCATGCTCATGTGGGCCGCCGACGACTGGAAGGCGAAGGGCAAGACCGGCAAGCCGAAATACGTCCATATGGGCGGCAACCACCCCTACCCGAACTCGCCCAAGGAAGCCGGCGAGGCGATGGCGAAGGATCTCGGCTTCGAGGTGCTGCCGGCGATCGTGTTCGCGCTGGCGCCAGGCGACTACACCGCGCAATGCCTCACCGCCAAGAATGCCGGGGCGAACTACGCTTATCTCGGCAATACCGGCGGCTCGAACATCTCGCTCTTGAAATCCTGCAAGTCGGTCGGCACCGACATCCAGTTCATGGGCAACGTCTGGGGCATGGACGAGAACGCCGCCAAGGCGGCGGGCGAGGCGGCGAACGGCGTCGTCTTCCCGGTGCGCACCGCGGCGGTGAGCGGCAGCACCGCGCCCGGCATGGCGATGGCGGCCGAGATCTCGAAGGTGTCCGACCCCGCCGGCACCGCCTACCGGCCGGTGCATTACTATACCGGCATCTGCGCCGCCCTCTACATGACCGAGGCGCTGGCCTGGGCCAAGGACAATGGCGGGCTCGCCGGTCCCAACGTCCGCAAGGGCTTCTACCAGAAGAAGGATTGGGTGCCGGCCGGCATGGAGGGCGTCTGCGTGCCCTCGACCTGGTCGCCGACCGACCATCGCGGGATGATGGAGGTGCACATCTACCGCGCCAAGGTGTCGGGGGCGACCGACGGCGCGCTGCCCGACCTGATCAAGGCCGGCACGATCAAGCTCGAGCCGGTCAAGACCGTGACCCTGCCGCGCAAGAGCGAGTGGCAGGGGTGGTGAGGATCATCCTCGCAGGCTGACCCGCCGATAACCCTCCCCCGCAAAGGGGGAGGGTTCGACGTCGCATCGCACCTGGAGCCCGCCCGATGTCGCAGGTCATGACCCTGGAGCGCCCGAATCCCGAGGCCGTGCCGGCCCCCCTCCTCTCCTTGCGCAACGTCGAGGTCGTCTACGACGACGTGATCCTGGTCCTGCGGGGCTTGAGCCTCGACGTGCCGGCGGGCTCGATCACGGCGCTGCTCGGGGCCAACGGCGCCGGCAAGTCGACGACGCTCAAGGCCATCTCGGGCCTGCTGCGCTCGGAGGACGGCGAGGTCACCCGCGGCGAGATCGTGTTCGACGGCGTCCGCATCGACGGCATCGAGCCCGACAAGATCGTGCGCCGCGGCATCTTCCAGGTGATGGAGGGCCGCCGCATCGTCGCCGACATGACGCCGATGGAGAACCTGCGCCTCGGCGCCTTCTCGCGCCGCGACCGCGAGGTCGGCCAGGACCTCGAGCGGGTGCTGACCTACTTCCCGCGCCTCAAGGAGCGCACCGGCGCGGCGGGCTACCTCTCGGGCGGCGAGCAGCAGATGCTGGCGATCGGCCGCGCGCTGATGGCCCGCCCGCGCCTGATCCTGATGGACGAGCCCTCGATGGGCCTCTCGCCGCTCCTGGTGAAGGAGGTGTTCGGCATCATCCGCCAGATCAACCGCGACCTCGGCGTCACCATCCTGCTCGTCGAGCAGAACGCCCGCGCCGCCCTGTCGGTCGCGGATCGCGGCTACATCATGGAGCAGGGCAAGGTGGTGCTCGACGGCACCGTCGAGGAGCTGCGCACCAACGAGGACGTGAAGGAATTCTACCTCGGCGGCGCCGGCGACCAGAGGAAGAGCTTTCGCAATCTGAAGAGCTTCAAGCGGCGCAAGCGGTGGATCTGAGGATCGTTCGGGCGGCCGAGCAGGATCGTCTGCGGTCATCGCACTCTCCCCGTCGTCCCGGGGCTCGGCGCAGCCGCGAACCCGGGATCCATCACCGCTGACATCGAAGAACAAGGCGGATTGCGCTCCGCCTCATCCTGAATGCTCGGCGGTCAGGGATCCCGGGTTCCGCTGCGCGGCCCCGGGATGACGCGGAGGGTGTCAGGGCCGTCGAGAAGAGCGGGCAGGGTCCGGCCGAGGCTGCCCCCAGCAAGACCGGTCAGGACGCCCCGGCCTCCCGCCGTCATGATGGCGGCATGGATCGACCGCCCGCCCCCGACCGCCTTGCCGGCACCCTCGCCTGGATCGAGGAGCATCTCGACGCGCCCGTGACGCTGGCCCGCCTCGCCGACCGGGCCGGGCTGTCGCCCTACCACTTCTCGCGCCTGTTCACCGCCCGGATGGGGCTCGGGCCGATGGCGCATGTCCGCGCCCGTCGGCTGGTGCGGGCGGCACGGCGCCTCGTCGCGGAGCCGGACCTCAGGCTCGTCGACCTCGCCCTCGAATCCGGCTTCGACTCGCAGGAAGCCTTCACCCGCGCCTTCGGACGCCGCTTCGGCGTCACGCCCGGCCGCTTCCGCAGCGGCCTCTCGCCCCTCCCCCCGGACGGAGACCTTCCCATGCCGACCTCTGCCGAGACCTTCCACGCCGTCGCCCGCCTGCCCGACCTCGTGACGCTGGACGCCTTCACGGTCGCCGGCCCGACGCGGCGCTTCGATCAGGCGACCACGTCCACCATCCCGGCGCTCTGGTCCACCATGATCCGGGGCCTGCCGTTCGTCGACGGGCAGGTGCCGAGCTGGGCGACCTACGGCGTCGTCTGGAGCATCGACCCGCAGGAGGGGAGCTTCGACTACATGGCGGGCGTGGGCGTGCGGCCGGAGGGAGGCCTGCCCGCCGGCTTCGTGCGCAAGACGATCCCGGCCGCGACCTACGCGGTCTTCCGCATCACCCT
This sequence comes from Methylobacterium terricola, assembly GCF_006151805.1. GTDB lineage: Bacteria > Pseudomonadota > Alphaproteobacteria > Rhizobiales > Beijerinckiaceae > Methylobacterium > Methylobacterium terricola. The sequence continues at coordinate 27,036 of NZ_VDDA01000041.1, forward strand.
GGACGGGACGGGCCTGCACCCGCAGATGAAGCGCGCCACGGCGAAGATCTGGGGCGAGATGATCCCAGCCTTGGGCCTGGCTGTGGCCGACAGCCCGGATTTCGAGCGCTACGACGGCCGCTTCGCCCCCGACCGGCCGGGCACCGTGATCGACATGCACGTGCCCGTCGTCATGTGATGACGCGTTCGACGTCGCTCGGGGTCAATCGCACGGGGACCGCCTTCAGCCCACACGGAACCCTGGCGAGTCAGGAGAGGCAGGCCGTTGCGAGTGAGGCCGTGTGAAGGCCGCCTCCGTCACCGCGATCCGCGGCCAGCATCCAGCGGCACCAGGGCCAAACGCGCAATCCGCTCGAGGTCGTCTGCGGACGCGCCGTCGCGAGCTTGCACCGACATGCCTTGCAACGTGGCGGCGTACAAGCCAGCCAGCGCGTCCGTGTCAGCGATCGGCGGCAATTCCCCGCTCTCCCGGCCACGGTCAAGCCGTGCCTTGATCGCTGCGCGCGTCGCGACGCGCCTCGCCGCCATCCTGGCGGCGATCTCTCGATGCTCGCTGGCACAACTCAGAACACCCAGCGAAATGAAGCAACCGCCCGAACGATCGCCGTCCACGTAGCTGGCCGCAGCCGCCATCAGCAGATCGTGAATCGCCTGATAGGCTGTCGGCGATCGATCCAGTGCCTGCGCCGCGAACGCAGCCTCTGTTCGCTGATAGAGCGCGACCGCCTCTTCGAAAAGCGCTTCCTTGCTGGGAAAAACACCGTAGAGGCTCGTCGCGGACACACCGATTGCATCGGTCAAATGGGCGATCGACGTCCCTTCATACCCGTGTCGCTTGAACAGTCTCAGCGCCGTCGCGACCGCTTGGTCGCGATCGAACTGGCGCGGCCGGCCGCGCCCCTTCCGCAAGGGCTTCGTGGTCTCTTTCACAGCGATCGCTACAATATTCCATTGACCCGCCGCCGGCAATGGAGCCAATTTCGTATCGATCACTGCATAATAGGTGCCGCCCGATGCCCCGCCGTGCCGCCCTGACCCTCGCCGCGTTCGTTTCCACCGCTCTGGGAACAGCCGTCGCCCATGCGGATCACCGCCGCATCCTGATCTACGGCGACAGCAACACATGGGGGTACGAAGCGCGCAGCGACGGCGGCCCGACGCGGCGCCTTCCGCCCGACCGACGATGGACGGGCCTCGTTCAGCAGGCGCTTGGCCCTGATGACGTCCTGATCGAGGACGGCCTGAATCTTCGCACCACCGACCTCGATGGCGAGGATTGGCCCGGAAGCGTCATCCGCCCCGACACCATCAATGGCGCCAGGCACCTGCCGGCCTCGATCGCCGCGAACATGCCGGTCGATCTCGTGGTCATCATGCTGGGCACCAACGATCTCCAGGCGCGATACCGGCGATCTGCGACGGACATTGCCAAGGCTGCCGTTGGCCTGGCGCAGATCGTCCAGTCATCGGCGGGCGGGATCGGCACGGCCTATCCGGCGCCCAAGGTGCTGCTGGTCTCACCGGTCGAGATGGCAGCCGTACCGATCGAGGAATGGGGCAAGCGCTATGCGGGCGGCCAAGACAGGTCGGCCGGTTTCGCCGCCGCTTTCAGGGATGCCGCCCGCAAAGCCGGCATCCCCGCCTTCGACGCCGCCGCGGCGATCGGCGGAGCCGCGCACGGCATCGATGGAATTCACCTGTCGGAAGCCGATCATCGCAAATTGGCTGGCGGCCTTGCGCCCGCCATCCGCGAGGCTCTCGGGGAGCCCTGAGCATCGCTCCGACGGTGGTGTCGGCCAGTGGCAGAGCAGCTCCGGTTCGGCGGCGACGATGTCTTCCGCTCCATCCGGAGTTGCGCCACGCAGTTCCACGTGCGGCCGCGCCGCGTTCGGGCACCGTAACCCGGACCGATGGTCGTCGGATCAGAGGTCCGGACGCTCCGACGGGGCGGCTCCGGGTCTCGGCATCGCGAACCTCCACCGCAGCAGCCGCCCGTCGATCGCCACCAGCCCCGCCCCGATCAGCGCCATGCCGAGGAGCTGGCGCGGCACCACCGGCTCGCCGAGGACCAGGGCGCCCAGCAGCAGCGCCGAGACCGGGATCAGGAAGGTGACGAGCATCAGGTTGGTCGCCCCGGCGCTCGCCAGCAGGCGGAAGAAGATCACGTAGGCGAGCGCGGTCGAGAGCGCGGCGAGGCCGAGCACCGCCGCCAGGGCCGCGATCGGCGGCGGGGCGAGCATCCAGGGCCGGTCGACCGCGAGGGCGATGGGCGCGAGCAGCAGGGTCGCGGCGGTGACCTGGCCGGCGGCGGCCGGGAGCGGCGGGATGCCCATGCGCTTGAACCGGCGTCCGTAGATCCCCGCGAAGGCGTAGGACAGCGCGGCGAGCAGCACCGCGCCCTGCGCCAGCGCCTCGCCCCCGAGCCCGGCGAGGACCGACGGCCCGACCATCACGGCGACGCCGCCCAAGCCGGCCAGCACCCCGGCGAGACGGTTGCCCGTCAGGCGCTCGTCGTCGGTGAGGACATGCGCCACCAGCACCCCGAACACCGGCGTGGTCGCGTTGAGGATCGCCGCGAGGCCGGAGGCGATGTGGGTCTGGCCCCAGGCGATGAGGCAGAACGGCACCGCGTTGTTGAGGAAGGCCGCGCCCAGGAAGGCGAGCCAGACCGAGGCGCCCCGCGGCACCGGGATGCCCCGCACCCGCAGCACCAGGGCGAGGATGAGGGCGGCGAGGCCGACGCGACAGGTCACCAGGGTGAGGGGCGGCAGCGCCCGCAGGGCGACGCCAATGAAGAAGAACGAGCCGCCCCACAGCAACGAGAGACCGAGGAGCAGGCCCCATTCGGACGGGGTCATCGGGCGGTTGGCGGGCGGCATCGGGCTCTCCGGGAAGGACGCCGCACCATCACCCGGGGGCAGGCCGGCGGCATCCCGTTCCTTGCGGCGCAATCGGCCGGTCGCGGATCCGTCGATCGCGGATCAGTCGATCCAGAACGGCTTCTCCGCCTCGCGCAGGGCATCGGCCCGCGACAGGCCGACATCCTTGAGCAGGCTGTCGGGGCAGCGCAGCAGGGCGCGGCGCTCGCGCCGGCGGTCGGCCCACAATTCGAGCCGTTCGATCAGCGAGACGGGGTTGCGCCGACGCGGCGCCGTGAGGTGGATGGTGGGAACGAGGCGCAGGTTTCCTCGGCCAGCGACGAGACTCGTCATGGCTCTCTCCGGGGGATAGCGGGTCGGTGTAGGGAGAGATTGCCTTCCGCGGGCCTGGAGAGCAAACCAGATCGCCTCAGCCGTCGCCTCAGGAAATCTGGGCCACGCCGATCCGGGACACGCCATGGCTCTCGACCGGGGACCCCGCCGCCGCCTGCCGCCGCTCAACGCTGTGCGGGCCTTCGAGGCGGCCTCCCGCCACGCCACCTTCCACGAGGCCGGGGACGAGCTCGGGGTCAGCGCCGGCGCGGTGGCGCAGCAGGTGAAGATCCTGGAAAGCTGGTTCGGCCTCCCCCTGTTCCGCCGCCTGCCGAGCCGCGGCGTCGCCCTCACGCCGGCGGGCCAGCGCTTCGCGGTGGCGGCCGGCGAGATGCTGGACGGGCTCGCCGAGGCTTCCGCCCGGCTGCGGCGCCAGGGCCAGGACCACGTGCTGACGATCAGCACCACGCATTCCTTCGCCAGCCTGTGGCTGATCCCCCGCATGGCGAGCTTCCGGGCGCTGTATCCCGATCTCGACGTGCGGGTGGTCGCCAACAACCGCCTGGTGGATTTCGCCCGCGACGACGCCGACCTGGCGATCCGGCACGGGCGCGGGCGCTATCCGGGGCTGCGCTCCGACCTCCTGATGCACGACGTGGTGTTCCCGGTCTGCAGCCCGGCCTTGCGCGACGGCGAGCCGCCGTTGCGCAAGGCCCAGGACCTCGCCCGCCACACCCTGCTGCACGACGACGACCCGATCGACCTCGAGGCGGTGGGCTGGCCGCAATGGCTCGCCGCGGCGGGCGTCGCCGGGGTCGATGCCTCCCGGGGACCCCGCTTCACCCACACCTTCATGGTGCTGCAGGTCGCCACCGCCGGCGGCGGGGTCGGGCTCGCGACCCGGGTGCTCGGGGGCGACCTCGTCTCCGGCACCGGGCTGGTGCGGCCGTTCCCCGACGAGGTGGCGAGCCCCTACAGCTTCTTCCTCGTCACCCCGACCGAGACCGACGCCCCGAAGGTGGCGCGCTTCCGCGACTGGATCACCGCGCAGGCGGCGGAATGGGGGCGGTGAGAAGCGCCGATCCCGGCGAGGGGCCGGCCGGCGCCCCGCGATCCCCGGACCACGCGACGCCGCGCCCCTCGCCGAGCAGGATCCAGGCGCCGGGATCGGAAGCGGGCCGGCGCGGCCGGAGGCCCAGGAGGGTGGCGACGAGCCGCGAGAACCAGGACGACATGAAGCAACGCGACTCCGCGAGGACCGGGCGCGACCGGCGCGCTCCGTTGAGGCGAGCATCGTGCCAGAGCCCGGCCGCGGCCTCCATGATCGGGCGTCCCGTTTTCTTGACCCAGCGTTGCTCCCGGGACATCCACCCACGATGCCTGGTCGATCGCCTCGCGATGCAGGGATCGACTTGGCTCACGCCCGCACCACTGCGTGAGCCGCGAGAAAATCGACGAAGCAGCGGATGCGCGAGGACAGCCGCTCGTGCCCGGCATAGAGCGCGTGGATGTCCTCGGCGTCGCCGGGGCTGAAATCCTCGAGCACCGGCACGAGGCGGCCGGCGGCGATGTCCGCATCGACGTGGAAGCGCGCGAGCCGGGCGAGGCCGGCGCCGCCGAGCGCCATCCGGCGCACCACCTCGCCGGAATTGCCGAAGAAGTTGCCGTGCACCGGCCGCTGCACCACCGCCCCGTCGATCCGGAAGGGCCAGGTGTCGAGGGAGCGGCGGAAGCTGAACGTGAGGCAGTTGTGCCCCGGCAGCGCGTCCGGATGCGCCGGCATGCCGGACCGTGCGAGATAGGCCGGGGCCGCGACGACCGCGAGGCGGCTGCGGCCGAGGCGCTTCGCCCGCAGGCTCATGTCGCGCAACGGCCCGATGCGGATCGCCACGTCGGCCCGGGCCTCGACGAGGTCGACCACGTCGTCGGTGAGCGCGAGATCGACCCGCATCCGCGGCTGCTGGCTCAGGAAGAGCGGCAGCACCGGCAGGATCATCCGCTGGCCGAACGGCACCGAGGCGTTGACCCGGAGCAGCCCGCTCGGCTGGGCCGCGTCGCGGCCGAGCCCGTCCTCGATCGCCTCGAACTCGGCGATCAGCTCGCTCGCCCGGGCGAGGTAGAGCTCGCCCTCCGGGGTCAGGGTCATCGCCCGGGTCGTGCGCCGGATCAGCCCGACGCCGAGGCGCGCCTCCAGCCGCGCCACCGCCCGGCTCACCGCCGAGGGCGTGCGCCGCAACGCCTTGGCGGCGGCCGCGAAACTGCCCCGGCGCGCCACCTGCACGAAGGCCTCCATCTCGCCCAGCCGGTTGTCCATCCCGCGCCCATTGTTGCGTCCGATGCACGATCATCGTGCCGGCCGGCGCGCTGGTCATCAATCGCCGTCATGGTCATGTCAGGGTCTTAGAGCCTGTTTGACTGATTGAGCCAGTCGCGCGTTGTCGTTGGCAGGAGGAGCCGATGTGGACGCAGGCGGATCGCGATCTCTACAAGGACGACGGCCGTCGCTATCCGAGTGACCTGACGGA
>NZ_VDDA01000042.1 GCF_006151805.1 Methylobacterium terricola
TCAACCGCGCCCGCCGCTTGCCCGTCCGCTACGAACGCCGCGCCGACATCTACGAGGCCTTCACGTTCCTGCAGGCAAGCCTCATCACCCTCCGCCAGATCAGGCGGTTCTGTTAGGCGCTCTAAATATCGACACCGAAGATTTGGTTGGCGCGCTGAAGGAGTACGATGCCGCGCATGTCGCTTCGCAAGAAGCGCTGACGACAATTCGCGAAAACACCGCCAGTCGCGCTGGTTCCTCGATGCCCGCCGCCTCAACCCGCCAGGACGACATCATCGCCCAACTCGAACGCGAACTTGAGTCGTCGTCTGGCTCGTTCGCGTCCCGCCGCGCCGCGATGCGCTCGACGTCCGCCTGAACCACCTACAGGACAGAGACATGTCGGACCTTTCCCTCTTCATCCCCCTGACCAAGGTCGATACCGAGCAGCGCCTGGTCTATGGCGTCGCCACGGCCGAGACCAAGGACAGGTCCGGCGAGGTCTGCGACTACACCTCGACCAAGCCCTATTACGAGAAGTGGTCGGGAGGCATCCACAAGGCCACCGACGGCAAGAGCTTCGGCAACTTGCGGGCGATGCACGGCAAGGTCGCGGCCGGCAAGGTCACGGCGCTCGCCTTCAACGACGACGCCCGGCAGATCGAGGTCTGCGCCAAGGTGGTCGACGACGCCGAGTGGGCGAAGGTGTTGGAGGGCGTCTACACCGGCTTCTCGCAGGGCGGCGCCTACGTGAAGCGCTGGAAGGGCGAGGATGGCGTGATGCGCTACACCGCCGACCCGAGCGAGATCAGCCTCGTCGATCTGCCCTGCCTGCCCTCCGCCACGTTCCAAGTCCTGAAGGCCGACGGCGCCGCCGAGACCAAGCATTTCGCGCCCGCGGTTACGGTGACGCCGCCCGCGCCCAGCAACGCCGAGGTGGTCGCCCGGGCCGAGGTGCTGGCGAAGGCCGCCGGCCAGGCGGGCAAGCCCGGCGACTTCATCGCGCCGGCGCGGGTCGCGCTGGAGGCCGAGGCCGCCGCGGTGGCGCTGGCGAAGGCGGGCGTGCCCGAGACTCAGGAACCGCCCGCCGTCGAGCCGGGGCCGGACTATGCCGGCGTCGAGCAGGTCTGGAAGGCCAAGGACGTCACCACCTTCGCCAAGAAGGCCGACGCTCTCGCGCACAACACCCGCGCGGACGCCGAGGCGGCCGTGAAGGCCATCACCGGCCCGGCGCTCGAAGCTCTGGCGGACCTGACCAAGCAGGCCGGCGGTGCGCCGGACGACGGGACCGCCAAGGAGCCGGCCGGCAAGCCGGCTCGGACGGCGAAGAAGAAGACCCGCATTGCCGAGAAGGCCGCCGCCTCCGACCTCGAGAAGAGCTTGTACGGCGTGTCGCGGCTCGCCAGCCTGCTCTCCGAGGTGCGGGATCTCGGCAACAGCTTCGCGTTCGACGCGGCCTATTCCGGCGAGCCTTCCACCCTCGCGGTCCAGGCCAAGGCCTGGGCCCGGCAGGGCATGACCCTCCTCGCCTCGATGGTGAAGGAGGAAATGGACGACCTGTCCGACGGCGTCGAGGGCGCCGCCATGGCGCTCGCCGCCGGCAAGCTGTCCGATGACGCCTGGGGCGCTCTCCGCAAGGCCGTGCCGGCGGAGAGCGCGGGCGGCAAGGCGCTCGCGAAGGTGGGCGCCCGCAACAGCAAGTCGGATGCCGAGAAGATCCAGGGCGTGCACGATCACGCCGTGGCGCTCGGCGCAACCTGCGGGGCCGAGAAGGTGGCGGGCGGCGATCTGGCGAAGGGCGCGGACATCGTCGAGGTCGTGCGGGCCGAACTCGCCAAGGTCACCGGCGAGCGCGACGCGCTCCAGAAGGCCGTCACCGATCAGATCATGCCGGCGATCGCCACGTTGCAGAAGATGATCGGCGATCAGCCGGTACCGCGCCACCTCGTCGGTCGGGCCATCACCAAGGGCGCGGAGGGCGGCTCGGAGCCGGTCGGCGACGACCAAGCCGTACAAATCCTCGCGAAGATGACCCCGGAGGAGCGCGCCACCCTGATGATCAAGGTGGCGCAGCAAAACCCCCAGCAGCTTCTCCCGGCGACGCGCTGACGCGCCGGGGCTGAACATCGAGGCCGAGCCGCCCGGGGACGGGCCGGCCTCGCGCCTCACCCGCCGGGCCCGAAGGCCCACCCCTCACGACGTCCGCACCGCCGCGGCCCGGGAACGGGCCGTGCGCGCCCGCGGCCGTGCCTCTCGATCCGGATCACGCTCTCATGTTCCAGGACAATCCCGCTGCCGCCCTGGAGGCCCTGAAGAAGGCCCAGGCGATCCCGCTCAACGACCCGATCCTCGCGCAGCTCGGCCTGACCAAGGCGACCTTCTCGCAGGGCGTCTCGCCGACCTCTGGCCTCACCTTCTACGACTTGGAAGCCAAGACCAAATAGAAATCGTCAGATTTGTCAAAGACTTGGGCCGCCTTTGAGCGGCCCTTTTGCGTTTTCCGACATGCCCGCACTTCCCGAGCAAATACAGGAACTTACGCGAAGCACGCGCCAGCCCGCGCGACTTGCTCGCGACATGAAACGCGACATCCGTTGAGAGGCCGAAATGACCGACGAACCCCAGGCTGAGGGCCTGATTCTCTACGGCGTGAAGGCCATCGCGCGCTTCCTCGGAATCCGGGACCGGCAGGCGCTCCACCTGATCGAGCAGGGCCGGTTGCCGGTGTTCCGGTCCGGTCGCAACGTCTGCGCGGTCCGGGAGGATGTGAAGGCGTGGGCCGCCGAGCAGGCCGCAGCCGCCCGCCGGAAACCCGGCGCCGCCGGCTGACCCCGTCCGGACCGCCACGCCGGCCCAGGACGGCCGCCGGGCCGGTCTTGCCGCCCAAGACTACCGCCAACCCCCGAAACGCCGCCAGCGGGCCGCCCGGCCCGCCCGCAGGCCTGTGCGAGTGATCCCATGACCGTGACGGTGGCCCGGGTGCCCAAGAGCGCCCGCGAGGAAGTGCGCGTGTCGCTGCGCGAGATGGACGGCGTGCGGCTCGTCGAGATGCGGGTGTGGGAGGTGAGGGACGGGCAGGCCGCGCGGACCGGCAAGTTCGTCCTGCTGCCTGCGCGCCATGCCCCGGACCTCGCCGAGGCGATCATGAAGGCGGTGCGCTTCGCCATGGTCGGGGACGCCCTCCGGCCATGAGCACCCTGACACGGGCCGGGCGCCGCCGCCTGAGGCAGCTGTCGCCCGAGGCCGAGCGCGCCACGGACGGCGACCGGCGCTTCTTCGAGCGCCGGCCGGACCGGCGGCACCGCCTGCGCCGCGCCTCGCACGCCGAGGTGGAGCAGATGGCGATCGTCGCCGGCGGGGCCGCGGCGCCGCCCGGAGCCGGATGGTTCGTCGTCGTGCGGTTCGTCGCGCCGGGCGCGCGGCTGCGTGGCTTCGTCCTCGGCCCGCTCGGGCTCACCGGCAAGGAGCTGCCCGAGGACGAGGCCGGCCGGCTCTGGGCGCTCTACGCCGCCCGCAACCCGCACGTCGCGCAATTGGAGCACGACATGTCCGCCGCCGTCGCCGGCGCCGGGAGCCGCGGGGGCGGGGCATGACGGCGCCGGTCCTCCCGGCCGCGCTCGCCCCCCTGGCGGCCGAGCGGCGGTGGCTCGTGTGGCGGTGGGAGCCGTCGGCCCGGGGCCGGCGGACCAAGGTGCCGTATCAGGCCGCCGCGCCCGCCCGGAAGGCCAGCAGCACCGATCCGCGCACCTGGGGCGACTTCGCCACCGCCGCCCGCGCCGTCGCGGACGGCCGGGCGGACGGCGTCGGCTTCGCCCTCCTGGACAGCGGGATCGCCGCCTTCGACCTGGACCGGTGCCGCGATCCCGGGACCGGCCGCGTCGCCGCCTGGGCCCTCGACCTCGTGGAGCGCGCCGGCTCCTACGTCGAGGTCACGGTGAGCGGCGAGGGCCTGCGCATCGTCGGGCGGGCGGGCGGCCCGAAGATCCACCGCAAGCAGAGGATCGCCGGCGAGGCCGCGGGCGAGCTGGAGACCTATCGCCGCGCCGAGCGCTACATCGTGGTCACCGGGGATCCGCTCGAGGAATCGGCCGCGGCCCTCGCCGACCTCGACGCGCTGATGGACGAGACCGTCGCGCGGCTCGACGCGGAGCGCGACGCGGCCCGGCGGGCGGAGCGCGAGCGCCGGCGGGGCGCGGCCGACCCGCCCGGACGCAACCACGGCGCGGAGGAGGGCGGCCGCGGCCGCCCCTACGGCGACGAGCTGGCCGGCCTGATCCGCGACGGCGTGCCCGAGGGCGCACGCTCGGAGCAGTTCCATCATGTCGTCGGCTGGCTGAAGCAGCTCGGGTGGGGCGTCCCGGAGATCGAGGCCGAATTGGCGGCGCACCCGGACGGCATCGCGGCCAAGTACCGGGGGCGGCTGCGGCAGGAGATCGAACGCTCGTGGGCCCGGACGGAGGAGCCGCGCCGGCGCGGAGGCGATGGCCGGGAGGGGGGCGGGACGGGGGATCCGCGCGCCGGGGAGCCGCCGCCGATCGCGCTCCACTGGCACGGCGAGGCCGACCCGGACGCGGACCGGGCGTGGCTGGTGAAGAACCTCGTCTACGAGCGCGGCCGCGGCCTGACGGCGGGCCAGTGGGGCACCGGCAAGACCTTCGCGGCCCTCGACCTCAGCGCGTCCGTGATGACCGGGGAGCGGTTCGCCGGCCGGAAGGTGATGCGGACGGGCGGCGTGCTGTTCATCGCACCTGAAGGGGCGTTCGAGATCCCGGTCCGGCTGCGCGGGCTCGTGGAGGGCAAGCTGCGGGGCGTCGCCGCGCAGCGCGCCGCCGCCGGCGTCCCGCCGCCGGACCTCGACGCGCTGCCCTTCGCCTGGATCGAGGAATGCCCGCCGCTCGCCAGGCGCGGCGCGGTGCACCGGCTCATCGCCGCCGCCCATGCCTCCGCCGACGCGATGCACGAGCGCTTCGGCGTGGAGCTCGTCCTGGTGATCCTCGACACGGTGGCGGCCGGTGCCGGGTTCGAGGACGAGAACTCCGCCGCCGAGACGCAGCGCGTGATGGACGCGATGGGCGAACTCAGCCGGGCGACCGGCGCGTTCGTGATGGGCGTCGACCACTTCGGCAAGCTGGTGGAGACCGGCACCCGCGGATCGTCCGCCAAGGAGGTGGGCGCCGACGTGGTGCTTGCCCTCCTGGCGACCCGGACGGAGGCCGGCGAGGTGAGCAACACCCGCATGGCCGTGCGCAAGGTCCGCGGCGCGCCGGCCGGCTACGAGATCCCGTTCGAGCTGCAGGTCGTCCCGGTCGGCGAGGACGGCGACGGCGAGCCGGTCACAACCTGCGTCGTCCAGTGGAAGCTCGGCGCCGGGGCCGAGCCGCGGCCGGCTGCCGTCCGGGAGCGGTGGCCGCAATCGTTGCGCATCTTCCGGACGGCCCTGTCCGTCGCGCTCGTGGAGCACGGCGCCCTGGTGCGCCCGTTCGGCGCGGGCGGGCCGGAGGTGCGCGCCGTGAAGGAGACCGCGCTGCGGTGGGAGTTCCTGCGCGCCTATCCGGCCGGCGGCGAGGACGAGGCCAAGCGCACCGAGGCGAAGCGCAAGGCCTTCGCCCGGGCGCTCCGGACGGCCCTCGACAAGGGGCTCGTGGCCGCCCGGGAGATCGGCGGCGTCGATCACCTCTGGACGGTCGGGGAGCCGGACGGACGGGACGCGTGACGCCTCCCGGACAACGGACAAACCGGACAGGATCCTTAGAGATCCTGTCCTGTCCGTCCGGTTTGTCCGGTCGGGCCGGACAGGGCGGACATCCGGGACATTCGTCCGGTCCGTCCCGTTTGTCCGGCCTGTCCGGGGGAGGGCAGCGGGCCGACGTCGGACGTCGGACACAGCCGTTCCCGCCCCTCGGCCGCGCACGCGTCGCGGCCCTCGCGAGCGCTTGCGGGGCCTTTCGCAGTATGTCACGCATTGCTCACCCCTCGGTGAGCATGACGTGAGGCAGCATGGCGGCCGGCAAGTTCGTCACCTACGCCCGCGTCTCGACGGCGCGGCAGGGCCGTTCGGGGCTCGGCCTCGACGCGCAGCGCGAGGCGGTGCGCGCCTACCTCAACGGCGGGCGCTGGACGGTCGTCGGCGAGTTCGTCGAGGTGGAGAGCGGGCGCCGGGCGGACCGGCCGGAGCTGGCGCGGGCGGTCGCGGCCTGCCGGCTCTACGGCGCCCGCCTGATCGTCGCGAAGCTGGACCGGCTGTCGCGCGACCCGGGCTTCCTGCGCGACCTGGAGCGCTCGGGCGTCGACTTCGTCGCCGCGGACATGCCGGACGCCAACCGCCTCACGGTGGGCGTGATGGCGCTCGTCGCCGAGCACGAGCGCGAGGCGATCTCCGCCCGCACGAAGGCCGCCCTGGCGGCCGCCAAGGCGCGGGGCGTGACGATGGGGGGGCTTCCGCGGCCGGCGCTTCAGCGAGGCCGACCACGCCGCGGCGGGCGCGGCGCGCCGGGCGAAGGGCGCGGCGCAGGCCGCCCGCGTCGCCCCCGCCATCGCCGAGCTGCGCGCCTCCGGCGTCGCGTCGCTGAATGGCCTCGCGCAGGGCCTCACCGCCCGCGGAATCCCGACCGCGGCGGGCGGCGCGACGTGGAAAGCGCAGCAGGTCTCGCGCGTCCTGCGCCATCTGCCTTGAACCGCACGGAATTCGAGCACATCATGCGGCCGTCGCTCCCAAGCGGCATGCCGTAGGCGCCACCGGCGCGCGGGCTCCCTTACCTCTCGAGGTCGAGCCCCGTCGCCCATGCCCGAACCCGCCCTCCGCCTCGTCCCGCGCGACGACACCGCCGACCTGCGCGAGCGCCGCGCCACCCTCGCCCGCGCCCTCGCCGACGCGCAGGCCGCCGCCGCCAGCGTCCGGAGCGCCGAGGGCGAGGAACGGGGCCTCCTCGCCGCCCTGGAGGCCCTGAACCTCGAACACACCGACCGCATCCGCCAGTGGGCGCGCGAGGGCGCCAAGGGCGAGATGCCCGGCCAGGACGTGGGGGAGGCGACCCGGCTCGGCGACCGCCTCCGGGCCGCGCAGGCGCAGGCCACGGCCGCCCGCGGCGCGCTCGCCGACCTCGACGGGGAGCAGGTCCGCCTCTCGGCCGAGCTGGCGCGGATCGACGCCGCGCTCTTCGACCGCGCGCTCGCCGACGCCCACGCCTCGGTCGCCGGCCTCGTCGAGAAGGCCCGGGCGCGCGTCGCCGAGGCCGAGGCCCACGTCGCGGAGGCCTTCGGGCTCGCGGCCATGCTCCAGGCCCGCGGGCAGACGCTCCAGGGCACCGGCCACACCGACGAGGCCCGGCGCTTCTTCACCCTCGCCACCGCCGCCTACGGCCTCGTCCCGAGCCTCGCCGTCGAGCCGACGACCGCCGCGGTGCAGGAGCAGGCCGCCGCGTGGCGCGCCCGCCTCGCCGGGACGACGGGAGGCGTGCTGTGAGGGACGGCGATGCCGCGGTCCTGGCGGCGCTCGCCAGCCTGCACGACGCCTTCGTGACCATGGTGCCGCACTGCGAGAAGATCGACGGCGCCTTCGCCGCCGCCGCCCGCGCCGCGCCGGCCCTCGCCAAGGCCTGCGGCCTCCCGGGCGCGGAGCCCCTGGCGCCGTCGATCCGGCAATGCGCCGACACCCTCGCGGCGATGCGCCTGCTGCTGACGCCGCCCGCCAACAGCCGCGCCGTCGAGATGAGCGGCGTCCGCGCGGTGACGAAGGGCCACGAGGACAGGCGCGACGGGCCGGGCACTCCCACGGACGCCGCCGCCTACCTCGCCGGCCTGGACCCCGAGGCCCGCGCCACCCTGCTCGCGAAGCTCGCCACCGGAGAGACGCCGTGACCCCGTTCGACAAGCTCCACCGCGGCGGCCCCGTCGCCAAGAAGGCCAAGGTCCGGCCGCCCGCGCCGCTGGCCGCCCCGCCGGTGCCCGACCACCTCGCCCACCGCGCGGCGCTCGCCAAGCGCGCCCTGTCCGAGCACCCGCCCGGCAGCCCGGGCCGCGCCGCGGCGGTGCGGGAGGCCGAGGCGGTCGGCGGCGACCTGCGGAAGCTCGCCGGCGAGCGGGAGGCGGAGGCCTGCTTCAAGGCCGCCTTCGCCAACCCGAAGAAGATGGGGGCCGGGCTGTGAACGCGCTCACCCCTCCCGCCGTCGCCCCGGGCGTGCAGGTGCAGACGCCCTACGGCGCCAAGAGCTTCCTCTGGCTGGAGCGCGTGGACGGCCAGCCGATCGGCGCGCTCACGCTGTCCGACCCGTGGCTGCCGACCTACTCGGCCGACGGCCTGCGGGTGAGGGTCGAGGCGGCCAACGCCGGCCCGCTCACCTCGGCGGGCTTCCACGTCGCGGCCGTGCAGGCGGGCTGACGCATGCCCCGCAAGCCGCCGGGCCCGAGGACGCCGCGGTGCCAGGTCTGCGCCCATCCGGAGCGCGGCCGGATCGAGGCGGCGAAGGCGGCCGGGGCCGGCTTCTCGGCCGTCGCCGAGAAGTTCGGCGTCGACCGCTTCGCGCTGACGCGGCACTGGAACAACCACGTCAGCGCGGAGGCCAAGACCGCCTACCTCGCCGGCCCGGCCACCATCCAGGCGCTGCGCGAGCGCGCGATCGAGGAGGACGCCTCCACCCTCGACTACCTCAGGATCCTGCGCAGCACCCTCGTGGGGCAACTCGTGATCTGCGCCGAGACGGGAGACGCCGGCCGGGTCGCCTACCTCGGGAGCAAGGTGCTGGAGGTGTTGCAGGAGATCGGCAAGCTGACGGGCGAGATCCGGCGGCTGAACCCCGGCATCACCATCACCAACACCGTCGTCACCCTGTTCGAGACGCCGGGCTTCGTCGCCTTCGCGGACGGCCTCTTGCGCGTCGCCCGCGACCACCCGGAGGCGAAGGCCGACATCCTGGCGCTGCTGCGGCAGATGGAGGCCGGGCCCGCACCGGAGCCGCCGACGATCGAGGGCACGGTCCATGCAGCCTGACGCGCGCGAGGCCTTCCGGCGGCTGCGCACCGCGCTCGAGGCGCAGGTGAGCTTCAGCCCCGCGCAACAGGCCGCGGTCGACCTCGTGGAGGGCCCGGCCCGGCACACCTGCCTCGTGGGCGGCACCCGCTCGGGCAAGACGTTCATCCTGGTCCGGCACGTCGCCGGCCGGGCGCTGGCCTTCCCCGGCAGCCGTCACGCCGTCCTGCGCTTCCGCGCCAACGCCGCGCGCTCGTCGGTCGCCCTCGACACGCTGCCGGCCGTGCTGCGCAAGTGCTACCCGGACGCGCGGGTGGAGGAGCGCCGCAACGACGGGTTCTTCCAGTTCGACAACGGCTCGCAGATCTGGATCGGCGGCCTCGACGACAAGGACAGGGTGGAGAAGATCCTCGGGCAGGAATACGCCACCATCCTGCTCAACGAGGCCTCGCAGATCCCCTACGCCTCCGCCCTGGTGGCGCTGACGCGCCTCGCGCAGACCGTGCCCGGCTGCCGGCAGAAGCTCCTCGTCGACCTCAACCCCGGCCCGAAGAGCCACTGGACGAACCAGCTCTTCGGCGAGCACCGCGACCCCGTCACCCGCCAGCCGCTCCCCAATCCGGACGACTACACGCGGGCCTTCCTCAACCCGCGCGACAACCGGGCCCATCTCTCGCCCGAGTACCTGGCGGCCCTCGCGGCGATGCCGCTGCGCCAGCGTCAGCGGTTCTACGAAGGCGTCTACGTCGAGGACGCGGAGGGCGCGCTGTGGCGCCAGGACCTCATCGAGGCGAACCGCGTCGCCGCCGACCGCCTGCCGGCGATGAGCCGCGTCGTGGTGGCGATCGACCCGGCGGTGTCGTCCTCCGAGACCTCGGACGAGACTGGCCTCGTGGTCGCCGGCCGCGGCACCGACGGCCACGGCTACCTGCTGGAGGACGCGAGCGGCAAGCACACGCCGACCGAGTGGGCGCGCAAGGCCGTCGCCCTCTATCACCGCTGGCGGGCGGACCGGATCGTCGCCGAGGTGAACCAGGGCGGCGCCATGGTCGAGGCCACGGTCCGGGCCGTCGACCCGAACGCCGCCTTCAAGGGCGTTCACGCCAGCCGCGGCAAGGTCACCCGGGCCGAGCCGATCTCGGCGCTGGCGGAGCGCGGGCGCATCCACCACGTCGGCGCGGTCTATCCCGAGCTGGAAGAGCAGCTGACCGGCTACGCGCCGGGCTCGACGAAGTCGCCCGACCGGCTCGACGCCTACGTGTGGGCCTTCACTGAATTGCTCGACGTGGCGGACGGCACCGGCATCATCGAGTTCTACCGGCAGGAGGCCGAGCGGGCCGCCGCCGGCGCGCCGGACCCCGCGGCCGGGCACGGCTGGACGATGCCGGGGATGGGCGGCGGGCCGGCGCCCGGCGTGCGCCTGCGGGTGCCGGAGGGGCACACGGTCACGACGCTGTCGGGGGCGCCCGTGGTGGTGGAGGCGGACGGCACGGCGCTGTTCGCCGAGGCGGACAGCGTCCCGCTCCGGCAGCTCGGGTGGGAGATCGTGGCGGCAGAGGCGGGGAGGACGGTGACCGACGACGTCCAGGCCGGATCCGGCGACGCCTGATGCACTCCCGCGCCGCCATCCACGAGGCCGGGCACGCCGTCGCGGCGGTGCAGCTGGGGCTCATGCTGGCTCATGTCAGCATCGTCCCCGACCGCGACGCCGCCGCGCACGTGGCGCTCGCCACCTCCGAGGGCGTCTCACCCAAGAAGCTCAGCATCTACGGGCTGGCGGGCGGTTGCGCCGAGCGCGCCGCGTTCGGCGGCCCCAGCCGGGGGCAGACCTCGGACCTCGCGGGCGTGAACAGGATCCTCCGGAAGATCGCGCCCGGGGAGGCGGAATTCGGCACCCTGTTCACGATCGCCCGGGACGAGGCCGAGGCCCTGGTGGCGCGGAACCGATTCGCCATCGGCATCGTCGCCCGCGCCCTCGACCGGGAACTGTGGATCGACGGGCGCGAGGTGCCGCCGATGCTGTGGCGGGCCGGGGTGGCGCCGGAGTTCGTGAAGGGGCTGCCGGGGCGGTGAGGCGCACGGGCGAGAGCCTACCTTCTGGCACGGTGATAGCGCTGGAGGAGCCGCAGCACGCCTCTGCCACGTTGATTGCGATATCCAAAATCATTGATTGATGGCCCATCCCGTCAATGAGCATTGACAGTATCAACGGGAGCTGGCACCTTACCCTTATGCCGCAGTGGCGAAACGGTAGACGCGCCGGTCTTCCAAACCGGTTCTCCCCCGAGAGTACGGGTTCGAATCCCGTCTGCGGTACGAAGCAGCTTCGTTCGGAGATCATGTATGGCGAGCAGAAAGAATGAGGAGATGAAACAGAGGCTGCTCCAAGAGCGCGATATGCTCCTCCGGAAGAAAGAAGCGATCGAAAACCAGATAGCCGGCATTGAGCGAGCTATCGCCTTGATCAGCGAGGATGGCGATGTTGAAGCACCGCCGTCCCAAGGGCGTCGAGTTGCAACAAAGGGCATAGTGCTGGATCTACTCAGCGATGTCGGTACGACCGGCCTCAATGCACAGTCCGCTGTCGACATGGCTGCCAACAGAGGCATCGATCTAGACAAGGCATCCGTTTCTTCCCTGCTAAGCAGGTTGAAGAAGGATGAGGTTGTCGTCTATGATGGCGATCGGTATCGCCTCAAAAAGTTTGCGGACCTGTCCTTTCGTGCCGGGCCGCAGCACGCGGCGCACCCGCGAATGACACCGCTTTTCGATGTCCCATCTGCCGAAGACGATAATAATAGTTTCGGCAAGGCTGCGATTTTCAACTAAATTGGCCCGCGAACGAAAGAAGCGCCCCGAAGGGCGCTTCTTTTTTGCGGGGATTCCAACTCCCGCTCGAAACGAAGACGCATCGCTTGCGCGATCTCCCCCGAGAGATGTGCTGCTTCGTTCGATATTCATATTGGGATTTTGCGAGCTGTCCGCCAGTTTTTTCTGCCGCGCAATCCACAGGGCATCAAGGCAGCAATGATGGTTGTCGCTCCACGAGCTGGCGCGGCGCTTGACCGATATTGTTAATCAATCGTACCGCGCTGTTGCCGGCATGCTCGTCGACGTCGTAGGTAACGCCACTGCCACCCTGGCGGAGCTGAGCTCCTAAATGGCGTCGGAGCTCATAGGCGTGCCTACTCCCCCGAAGCGGCGTGCCGGTGGGGCTCCGAGGGCGTGGCGCGGCCGTACTTCTGGTCGAACTTCCACGACGACCAGCGGAGGTAGCCGTAGCCGCCGCCGGCCGCGATGACCGCAACGGCGACGAGGTAGATGGTGCTCGTGCCATCCATGGCTTCACTCCTCGCTTCGCATCTCAAACCGCAGAGCGGCCTGACCCACACCATGTAGGCAAAGACCGATGAAAAACCAAACGGGCTGGTATTCGTGAACGAAGGCGTCCATCCCCTTCACTGCGGGAATGATAGCGGCGGCGCCGATCACGACCCCTGACAAGGTATTCATCCATGACGCGAAAGCTTTTACGCCCTCGTTGTGGCGCTTCGCTTCAAATTTCTGTAGAGGAGTCAAGGTTCCGGGCGGTGGAGCGCCACCGATACCTCCTCCGCCACCTCCACGTGCTCGTGGGCCACCAGGAGGCCTCGAAGCGGGCGATTTGCTGTAGACGGCTGGGGTACCGGATCCGAAACTTGGACGCACGGCCCGCCTAGGCGAACTAGCCATCACGACCGATGCCCATCAAGGGGCCGCCGGATGATCGAATAACTAATCCTCGCGACAAATGTCTGCGGGCTGCCCATGACATCGACAACTAAATTCATTATGTAAACATTATCATTGTCGCTTGCAATTATATTGTCCGTTATCGCGACAGGATCTCCATCCAGCCAAGGCCTGACGAACTTCAACAGAAATGGGGTCCCATTTATAATGTCGATCGTCGGACTGCGATCTTCATTTATTTGAACAGCAAAAGAGAATTTATATGAAGGATCTTCAGGAATAGGGGCGAGCGTAATTTCCGCCCCACCTTTCAAGATGATACTTTCCGAGGCTATGAACTCGTCTTTGCCCACAAGTGCAAAAGGAACGCTCATCCGCTAGGCCCCGCATGCCGCGGGATCGCGGCCTCACCCTACGCAAAGACGACGACCCCGCCGCCTTGCCGGGCGCGGGGTTCTCGTGTCATGCTGAAAATGTAGCGTCAGAACTACCGCGGTGGGCCCTTGCCGGGGCTAGCACCGCATCCTGTGACGGAAGCCAATCACCTTGCCGGGTGAGACGCCCCGTAAGCGACGTGCTCACCTCCCGGTGAGCCCGACCGGCTCACTATGCCGGGAGTGCCGCAGCACTGGCAAGGGGAAACTCGTGCCAGCGATACAACAGCTCTTCGGGGTGAAGGCTGTGGCGCACGTTCTCACAGGCGTGTTCTGACCCTCCCGGCGCCAGTGCCGTTCGCTGGAAGACATGATCGGACGCCCGTCAGAAGGCGCGAGATCCCGGCCGTCAGAAGCCGGTGTCGCACTGTGAGAGAACGACCCTATGGGTTTCCAACATATCGCCGCTCAAGGCAGTGGCATGATCCGCCCTGTCTGTGCGGAACAGCAGCCCGTGTCTTCCGGTCTGACCCCTAAACAGGCGCCCGGTGATCTCCGCGTCGGCTTGAGCCGCAACCTCGATGCCGGCGGCAGCGCCCCCGACCTCGCCGCGCAGATGGAGGTGGAGCGCGACCGCGTCCGCACCCTGCGCCGGGCCATCGCTGACCGGATCGAAGCGGATCTCGCCATCCTCGACGCGCTCCACGGCCACACGGCCCCAGGGGAAGGCGACGGCATCGCGGCCATCATCGGCGAGAGCGAATCGCTGCGCCTCCTCCTCGCCGCGCCCCACGCCGGCCGGGAGGGCAGGGCATGACGGCGTCGCCCGAATGCGATCCGTCCGTCCGGCCCCACCCCCGGGACGCCGTCCGGGAGGCGGAGGCCCGCCGGCTGGCCCTGCGCGACCGCTTCGAGGCCCTGTTCGCCGAGTGGCTGCGCAACCGGGCCAGCGCGATCGGCGACTTCGACGGCGCGGACATCCCCGCCTCGCACACCGAGCGGGAGACCGAGCTGGCGCGCCTCATCGCGACCACGCCCGCCCCGTCCCCGTGGATGGTCTTCCGCAAGCTCGAGGTGCTGGCGCACTACCTCGGCGACGAGGGCGTCCGCTGGGCCGACCGGCGCGAGGTCGTGATGCTCGCCGGCATCCGGGCCGACCTCCTGCGCCTCGGCGTCGGGGAGGCGGGGCGGTGAGGGGGCTCGGCGTCCTCCGTGCCCGCTGGCTGATGTGGCGGGCCGGCCGCGACTTCGCGGCGGCCGCCCGGCACCGCGAGATCGCGGCGACCCGCATCGCGCTGGGCGCCGCCCGCCTCGACGCGGCCGAGGCCATCCTCGCCAAGGCCGGCCGCCTCCGCGCGGCCTGACATCCCGGCCCGGCCGCCCTGGCGGTCGCCATGCGCCCGGCCGGGCCTCTCTGTCCGATCCAGAGGGGAAACCCATGTCCCGATTCGTCACCGTCCCCTTCCACGGGGACACGCTCTTCGCCGTCGAGCGCGAGGACGGCGTCCACGTCGCGATCAAGCCCATCTCCGACCGGCTCAAGCTCGACTGGTCGGCGCAGCTGCGGCGCACGAAGCGCGATACGCTCCTGGCGCAGGGGATGGCCATGGTGACCATCCCTTCGCCCGGCGGGCCGCAGGAGGCGACGTGCCTGCCGCTCCGCCTCCTGCCGGGCTGGCTGTTCGGCATCGGCGCCAACCAGGTCAAGCCGGAGGCCCGGGAGGCGGTGCTGTCCTACCAGGCCGAGTGCCACGAGGTGCTCTTCCGCCACTTCTTCGGCCGGGAGGGGGAGGGCGGCACCATGCCAGCCGAGGCGCTGCCCGCCCGCGAGGACACCGTCAGCGTGCGCCGCAGCCTCGTGACCGAGGCCCGGCAGACCTTCGGCACCCGCGCCGCCGGCAGCCTGTGGTTCGCCCTCGGCCTGCCCGTCGTGCCCGAGATGCGCGGCACGCCGCCGGACCTCTTCACCTACACCGCCGTCCGCCAGGACGCGCCCGCGCAGGGCGACGCCTCGCGGTCGACGTCGCGCTGAACTCCGGAGGATCACGAGATGACCGAGAGACAGGAACCCGCCGGGCTGAGCGAGGACCGCGATCGCCGGCAGCGTATCGGCCTCACGGGGCCGCAGGCGCGACACCTCGCGGACGAGCGCACGATCCAGGCCTTCGAGACCGCCAACGCGACATGCGCCCGCCGCACGGACCCCGCAGCACCGCTCGCTGACCGGGAGGGTCGCTGACATGGCCAGCGTCCGCCAGCTCACCAAACCGAACCGCGAGGGCAAGCGCCCCTGGGTCGTCGAGTACACCGACGCGACCGGCAAGCGCAGGAGGGCCACCCCGCCGACTGGCCTGAAAAAGGACGCGGACAAGCTGCGTCAGAAGATCGAAGAGAACATCAACAACGGCACCCACACGCCGGCGGGGGATACACGGAGTTTCCGCGCGGTGGCCGAGCTGTTCATTCGACACTACGAGGACCGCGTGAAGGCCGGGCAGACGAGCCGGAGCCGGCAGGAGCTGATCGCGAGCGTGGTCAGCAAGCACCTCATCGGCAACCTCGGCGCCCGGGCCTACGCCGACCTGAGCTTCAAGGATGTCGAGGCGTGCCACCGTACGATGCGCGAGGCCGGGCTGTCGCACCTGACCGCGCGCCAGTACATGCTCATCGGCAAGCAGATCGACGACTTCGCGATGCGCCGCGGCTACACCAAGTCGTCGATGTTCTCGGTCTTTACGAAAGAGCTACGGGGGATCTCGAAGCCGAAAGTGCGGGTCTTCACCGTAGAGGACATCAGGCGCATCCTCGCGGCAGCCAACGTCCGGCTGCCGCGCTACCGGCATCACCCGTTCCTGCTGCTCCGCTGCACGGTCCATCTCGCGGTGTTCTGCGGCCTGCGCTTCGGCGAGATCATGGGGCTGACCCGTGAGAACGTCGATTTCGTCAACGGCGTCATCCGCGTCCGGCACAGCCTCACGAAGGACGACGTGCTGAAGGCGCCGAAGACGGCTGCGGGCGTCCGCGACGTACCGTTGCCGCATCACGTCGCCTATCTCATCCAGAACTGGATGGACGTCCACCGACGCCAGGAGCCCCGGGGGCTGATCTTCCGGATGCTGGACGGCGCCATGATCGAGCACACGAACCACCGTGACCTCTGGCTCGGCCTCCTGGAGCGGGCGGGCGTCAGCTGCGATGTCGGCGCCGATCGGGACGTGTTCCACTTCCACGCTCTGCGCCACTTCAACGCCAGCCTCCTCGTGCAGATGGGCATGCCGGTGACCGACGTGGCGCAGATGCTCGGCCATGAGAAGTTCGACACGACCTTGCAGACCTACGCCCACCCCATGGTCGGGGCGGTCCGGCGCCACGAGGCGTTCGAGCAGATGGCCCGGCTCTTCCAGGGCGTGGACGCGACAGAAACGCGACTTATCGACTTAACACCCTGAAATCGTAGTTATTTTAGTTCTACGACCTGGAGCTCGGGGCGAAGTCGCTCTACCCGGTCCTGACCCCGCTGCGGAACCTGATCCCGCGCGTGTCCGGCAAGGGCGGGATCCAGGCCGCCTGGCGGGCCATCACCGGCATCAACGTGTCGGGAATGCGCATCGGCGTGTCGGGCGGCAACCGCGGCGGCGTGCAGATCGTCGCGACCGCCGACTACACCGCCTCCTACAAGGGCATCGGCATCGAGTCGAACGTCGACTTCGAGGCGCAGTACGCCGCGCAAGGATTCGACGACGTGCGCGCCATCGCGGCCCGCACCGGCCTCCAGAGCCTGATGCTCGGCGAGGAAGCGATGATCCTGGGTGGCAACACCTCCCTCGCGCTGGGCACCACGCCGACCCCGACCCTCTCGGCCTCGTCCGCCGGCGGCAGTCTCGCCAACGGCACCCTGTCGGTGATCTGCGTCGCGCTCTCGCTCGACGGCGTGATCAACGGCTCGCTCGCCGGCGGCATCCAGTCGACCATCACCCGCACCAACGCGGACGGCTCGACCGACATCTTCGGCGGCGGCGCGGCGGCGAAGTCCGCGGCGGCCACGGTCTCGGTCACCGGCCCCACCGGCTCGGCCGCGGCCTCGGTCGCGGCGGTGCCCGGCGCGCTCGGCTACGCCTGGTTCTGGGGCACGGCCGGCGCCGAGGTACTGGGCGCCATCACCCCGATCAACTCGGTCGTCGTCACGGGTGCCGCCGCGGGGACGCAGACCGCCGCCTCGCTCGGCGCTTCGGACCGCTCGACCAACGCGCTCGCCTTCGACGGCCTGCTCACCCAGGCGCTCAAGGCGGGGTCGGGCGCGACGATCGTCACGATGCCGTCCGGCACCCCGGGCGTCGGCACCCCGCTCACCGCCGACGGTGCGGGCGGGATCGTCGAGATCGATGCCGTCCTCAAGCAGATGTGGGATCTCTACCGGCTGAGCCCCGACACGATCTGGGTCAACAGCCAGGAGGGGCTCAACCTCTCGCGCAAGATCCTGCAGGGCTCGGCCAACAGCGCCTTCAAGTTCGAGTTCTCCGCCACCCAGGACGCGCTCGGCGGCGGCATCATGATCCGGAAGTACCTCAACCGGTTCTCGATGCAGGGCGGCTCGGTCCTCGACATCCGCGTGCATCCAAACCTGCCGGCTGGCACCATCCTGTTCACCACGGCTGCGCTGCCGTACCCGATCAACAACATCAGCAACGTCGTGCAGATCCGCACGCGACAGGACTATTACCAGATCGAATGGCCGCTGCGCTCGCGCAAGTACGAGTACGGCGTCTACGCGGACGAGGTGCTGCAGCACTACTTTCCGCCCTCCATGGCGGTCCTGACCAACATCGGCAACGGCTGACCAGGCACCCTGGGGCAGCGACCGCGCTGCCCCATCCCGTGCTTCTCGCGAGGGCCCATTATGGCAATGAACTGGCGCATGTTCCCGCCCGTCGCGGTCCGGGAGCAGACCCGCATCGCCAACGGACGCACCTATTCCGGCGCGCCCGGCAGCGTCGTCACCGTGCCGGAGCAGGACGGGCAGATCCTCCAGGCGAACGGCTGGACCTCCATCGCGCCCTCCGGCCCGACGAGCGCCCGGCAGGCCGGCAAGGCCGGCATCTACGCCGCCCACCGCGGGGCGACCTTCTTCGACGAGACGCTGGGCAAGCTGATCGTGTTCGACGGTCAGACCTGGCGCGATCCCCTCAACGGCAACGCGGTCTGAGGAGGCCGAGATGATTACGATGCGCGCTCCCGCGGGGATGACGGGCTTCACTCACCAGGGCTTTCCCGTCGAGATCCGCGACGGCGTCGCCCAGGTCGACCCGCGCTTCCGCGGCGAGTTCGAGACACATGGCTTCCTGGTGGAGGGCGAGGCCGGCCCGGCGCTTCCTGCCGCCGGGGAGAACCCACCGCTGCGCCCGCTCGACCTGCGCAAGCAGGCCCTGATCGGGATGTTCTCCGACCGGCTCGACACCATGAGCGACGACGAGCTCGACGCGATGCTGGCCGATGCGCGCGCGGCGCAGAAGCGCGAGGAGGACGGCGCATCGGCCCTCGACCCGGCCGCGGTGACCGAGGCCGCCGTCGACGCGATGTCCCGGGCCGAGCTGTTCGCCTTCCTGAAGCTGAAGGGTGCGCCGGCCGTGCCTCCGATCACCAACGAGGCCCTGCGCGAGAAGGCGCGGGCGGCGCTGACAGCGATGACGGGCTAACCGCCGTGGCGCCCAATCCATCCGACCTCGTGCGGCTCGCCGACCTGCGCGCAACGCCGGACCCCGACACCGATCCGGTCCTGCAGCGGCTGATCACAGCCGTGAGCCGGACGATCCTCAGCACGATCAACAGGCCGGCGATCCTGCCGCGGTCCTACACCGAGACGCGCGAGGTCGGCCGCTCGGGCGTGCTGCTGGCGCAGTGGCCGGTGACCCGGGTCGACGCGGTCGACCTCGGCGGCATGGTCATGCATGCGCTCGAGCCCGGCTCGGGCCTGACCGCCGGCTACGCGGTCGATCCCGCCGACGTGGCGCCGCCGGGCCGGCCGCAGATGCTTCGGTTCGGCACCGGCACGCCGATCGGCTTCGGCTGCGCTCGCGCCACGGTGACCTATACGGCCGGCTATCAGGTTACGGCCGAGACGACGGTGGTGCCCCAGGGCGGCGCCGTCATGGCGCTCCAGCCCTACGGCGCCTGGGCGGGCGATGGCGGCGTGACCTATGCCGGCGGCCCCGCCCTGGCCCGCGTCGCATCCGCTCCGGCCAGCGGCCAGTACGCCGTCGATGGCGCGGGCGGCTACACCTTCGCGGCGGCGGATGCCGGCCGGCCGGTCGCGCTCACCTACGGCTACGTCCCGGCCGACCTCGCTTACGCGGCCCGGGAGTGGATCCTGGAGCGCCAGGCCTATGCCGAGCGCGTCGGGCTGCAATCCAAGAGCCTCGGCGGTCAGGAGACGGTCTCCTACCGCATCGCGGCCGTGCCGGACTTCGTCGCGCCGGTCCTGCAGCAATACGCCAGCGTGGTGCCGCCGTGCTGACCGAGATCCAGGTCGACGAGACCAAGGTCGTCGCCCGGTTCGAGCGGGTCGTCGGCGACGTGCTGCGCGAGATCCGCGCGGCCGTCGACATCGAGCGCCTGATCCTCGAGGCGCTGATCAAGCGCAAGCTCTCCGGCGAGGTGCTGAACGTCGTCACCGGTCGCTTGCGGCGCTCGGTCTTCTCCTACGTCGAGGTCGAGGACGACACGGTCTCGGGTGTGGTCGCGCAGTCCGGCGACGTAAAGTACGGCGCCCGCTGGGAGTTCGGCTTCACCGGCGACGAGGTCGTCAAGGCCCACGTGCGCACCATCACCCAGGCCTTCGGCCGGGCCATCGCGCCGCGCGAGGTCGAGGTGCAGCAATTCACACGCCACGTCGACCAGCCGGCCCGGCCGTTCATGCGCCCGAGCCTCGCCGAGCGGGCCGCGGCGATCGTGGCGCGCCTCAAGGGCGCCCTCGCGAAGGGGTTGGGTGGATGAGCCGCAACGCCGCCGTCGAGGCACTGAAGGTCGTCGTCGCGGGCGTCTGGGCCTGGAAGACACCGCCGTCGCGCCGCCTCAAGCTGTTCGCCGACGTGCCGGCCAAGGACCGGCCCTGTGCCTTCCTGCACGAGGGCGGGGACGAAACATACACCTGGCAGAGCGGCGCGATCCCACGGCGGCGCATCGAGGTGAAGGTCTTCGTCTACATCGACGCCCGTGACCCGAAGACTGTCGGCTCGATCATCCTCAACGACATCATGGACGCCTTCGACGCCAAGCTCGCCCCGAAGGGCGCCGACGCCATGCTCGGCCGCAATACGCTGGCCGGCACCCAGTACATGGCGCGCATCGCGGGCCGCCCGATCAAGGTCCCGGGCGATTTGGACGGCGACGGGCTGCTGATCGTGCCCGTCGAGATCGACCTTCCCTAAATCCAGGAGAACTTCATGACCGACCACGACGACGCCCCCGAGGCGACGGCGTCCGCTGCCATGTCCCCCGTCGCGGCGGAAGCGCCGGCTGGCGCCGTCACTGTCCCGGACAGCTCGGCCGCAGCGACCCCCGCCACAGCCCGCGGCGTCAGCGAGTCGACGACAGCGGAGGCCGTCGCGCTGTCGACGCTCCAGGGCAGCACTGCCGAGAAGATCGACCAGCTGCACCGCGAGATGTTCGCCGGCTCGGCGCTGGGCCACCACACCGGGCTCTGGAACCTCGTCCACGCCTTCAAGGAGCGCGTGAAGGCGCTCGTCGCCACGGCCTGATCCCCCGCCAACCCCACCCCCGAGGAGGTCCCCTTGTACAGCTTCGGCTCCGGCGTGCTGATCGGCACGCGCACCGACGTGCCCAACGCCACGCCGGTCAATTTCGGTCTCGTGCAGGAGGTCAGCATCGACGAATCGGCCAGCCTCAAGGAACTCTATGGCCAGTTCCAGCGCCCGGTCGCCATCGCCCGCGGCACGATCAAGACCACCGGCAAGGCCAAGGTCGCCCGGATCTCCGGTCTCGCCTTCGCCAGCCTCTATTACGGCGTCACGCCGGTGGCCGGGCAGGTGATGACGGCCTTCGGCGAGGCCGCCACCGTGCCGGCCGCCGCGCCCTACACCGTCACGGTGGCGAACGGCGCGAACTTCGTCGGGGATCAGGGCCCGATCTATGCCCTGACCGGGATGCCCCTGACCCGGGTCGCCTCGGCGCCCGCCGTGGGGCAGTACAGCCTGGGTGCTGGCGGCGTCTACACCTTCGCCTCGGCCGATTCGGGCAAGCCCCTCCTGCTGAACTATACTTACACGCTGGCCGGCAGCGGCCAGCGCTTCACGGTCACAAACCAGCTTCTTGGCACGACGCCGACCTTCGCCATACAATTCTACACCACGTTCCAGGGCCAATCAGTCAACGTGAACTACGCCAACTGCACGGCCTCGAAGCTCGGCTTCGGCACGAAGCTGGAGGATTTCACGATGCCCGAGTTCGATTTCAGCATGTTCGCGGATGCGGCGGGCAACGTCGCCACCTGGTCGTTCGGAGATGCCGCGTGACCGCGCCCGGCATGGCACCCCCGTCGCGGACTATCCGGCTCGGCGGGCACGAGTGGACGATCCGCCCGCTCACCCTCGCGCAGCTGGAGGAACTGGACCCTGTCGTCCAGTCCGGCCCAAGCACGGGCCCGACCACATACGGCGCGGCGGTGATCGCCGCCGGCCTGAGGCGCGACCATCCGGAGGATGCAGCCCTGGCCGACAGGCGTGAACTCGAGGCGACCGGCCCCGAGGTCGCCGCGGCCTCCTCCACCATCCTGCGCCTCGGCGGCTACCTGCCGGAGACGGCGCCGGGGGAAGCGCGCGCGGCGGAGAGCGCCGCGGGCTCGACTTCGGCTTCATCTACGGACGCCTCGCCACCGGCTGCGGCTACGCCCCCGGCGTGATCGCCGCGATGACGATCTGGGACGTGGAGCGGATCTTCGCCTACTGGCGGGTCGCGCCGCCCACGCACGAGCTTGTGGCTGCCTACCTCGGCTACAAGCCGCGGCCCGAGCCGGTGGCGGTCGCTGCTTCCGCCGACGATCCCAGCGGGATCGGCTCCATGATCTTGCAATTCCCCGATGGTCTGGTGAAGCCCAACTAAGTTGCTCTATTGCAGGGAAAGAATCGTCTCGACAAGAAGCACTCCGCCTGGTTGCGGTATAAATTGATGATTAACTTGCATTATTTGATAACTGCGTCCACCCCACGACACCCCCTGACCTGAAGCGAAGCTTCCATATGATTGCGTGATCGGCGGGAAATTCGCGATGATAGCTCCGTTGGCAATAGATATCATCCGCAGACCAAAAGACAGCATGCAAGCCTCCATTTCGACGCCGCACTCAGATCCGGCGACCGACTTCCATGCGGAATGCTGCATTCATCTAGGCAGCAAAGCAATTGTCGGCAGGCAAAATCGATATGACTGACGATATCCAGGTCCGCTTCGGCGGCGACGCCTCCGGCATCAGGGCAGCCGCGCAGCAAGCCAAGGCCGCCGTTCAGGACCAGGCGGTGGCGGCCCAGGCCGCCAACCTTGCCACGGCGCAGGCCCTGCGCGACCTCAGCGCCGAGATGCGGGCCAACCGCGACGCGATGCAGGCGCAGATCGCAGCCGCCCAGCAGACCGCTGCGGCGACGGCCCGCATCGCAGCGGCGACCCGCGAGGCGGGCGACTGGCAGACCGACCTCAAAGCCGCGCTCGAGCGGACGACGCTCGGCTATCTCGCGGTCAAGGTGGCGGCGCTCGACGCCTACGCCGCGCAATCGCTCTACGCCAGCGCCGCCGCGACCGTGACCGACCCGTTCCGCAACTATCGGGAGATCGCGAGCACGGCGGCATCGGCAGCGGCAGCCGTGCGCGAGTACTACACCTCGGCGGCCTACGCCGAGCGAGGGGACCGCCTGTTCGCCCAGGCCAACGACGGCCTGCGCGCGTCGATCGGCCAGACGTTCCTCAGCGTCGAGCAATTCGTCGAGCGGCTGCGCCTCTCCTCGTCGGAGATGGCCCGCGGCCAAGTGCTCGCCATCTCGGCGGCGGGCGGCCTCGAGCGGTTCCGCACCGCGCTCGGTCTGACCGACTCCGGCGCGAAGGACACGCTGATCCGGTTTACGGCGGAACTGGAACGCATCCCGGGCATCAGCCGGGAGGCCGCGGCCGGCATCGAGGTCATGCTGGCGACGGTGCCGAACTACTCGGTCGACACCAACGCCATTCTGGTCAACCTCCTCCAGACCATCTCGCGGACGGGCGACGAGGCGGTCGCGAACGCCCAAAAGATCAGCGCCGCCTTCAAAGACCAGGCCAATGGCGGCCGGATCCTTGGCGACCTGACGGCCGATCTGCGCAACCTCGAGGACATCCAGGTGCTGGCGCGCCGCATCGCGGCCTCGCTGACGCCGCAGCAGGCGGTCTCCTACTTCGACACGATCGAGGGCCGCCTGAGGAAGCAGGCCGAGCAGCAGGCGTTCATCGCGGAGGAGAACGACAAGGTGATCCGCCGGTATCCCCTGATCGGCAACGCGCTGGCGGACATCAACGAGCGTCTCTACGGGGCGCAGGCGGCGCAGCGGAGCCTCAACGAGGAAATCCGGGTCGCGACCCTGGAACTGCAGAACCAGCGGCGCGAGCGTGAGGGGATCGTCGCCGCTCAGCAGCGCGAGGTGGACACACAGAAGGCGATCAACTTCGAGAGCTCGCAGGCCGGACGGCTGCAGCAATCCGAGAAGGCCTCGGCGGCCCTGCGGGGTCGGCTGAACAACACCGAGGCGGCGAGCCGGATGACCCCGGCCGAGCGCGACCTGATGATCCGCACCGTCTACGGCGAGGCCGGAGGCGAGAGCGTGGAGGGCCAGGAGGCCGTCGCCAATGTCATCCGCAACCGGGTGCTCAGCGGTCGCTACGGCGGCAGCTACCAGGACGTCATCACGGCGCCGCGGCAGTTCTCGGCCTGGAACCCAGGCGACCCGGCCGGCGCCCGCGCCCGGGGCTTGAGCCCGGACAGCGACGAGTACCGGCGCACCGGCGAGATCGTCGACAAGGTCTACCTGACCGAGGCGGCCGACCCGACCAGGGGGGCCACGAACTACTACAACCCGAAGGCTGCCGATCCGGCCTGGGGCAGGACGCTCGGGAACGTCACCGACATCGGCAACCACCGGTTCGGCAACACGCCCGAGAGCCCGCCGGTCGGGGACGCCGCGCTGCAGGACGCGATCCGGCAGCGCCTCGAGGAGCAGGCCGATGTCCGCCGGCGGATCGTCGACGAGCAGCGCGGCGGCACCCGGGCCGACGTCGAATCGCTGGCGATCGCGCAGGAAGCGGTCGGCGCCGCGCGCAACCAGGTCGAGGAGGCCCGGCGCCTCGTCCAGGCGAGGAAGGACGACGCGCGGGCGGCCGAAGGCGGTACGCCGGCCGCACGCCTCGCCGCCGCCCGAGCCGTCGCCGAGGCCGAGCAGACCCTGCGCGACCGGCAACGGGCGCAGGACAAGGCGGATGTCGACCTGCGCGTCGTCGGCATGGAGACGTCGAGTGCGGAGCGCGTGCGCATCGTCAACGAGGAGATCACGAGCCGGCAAGCGGACTACGTCCGTGACTCTACCGAGTGGAAACGGCTCGAACTGGAGAAGACCAACAATCTGCGCGCGCAGGTCGCGGCCCGTAAGTCGGAGGATGAGGCCTTGCTGCGGGCCAAGGTCGCGCTCGAGACGGTCGGCTCGGACAACAGCGACCCGGACACCGCCAAGGCGCGGATCGCGATGCTCGACCTCCTGCTCGCCAAGGAGGAGGTGGACTCGCTCAGGTCCATCCAGCTGGCGCGGGAGAAGGCCGAGATCGTGACGGCGCTGGAGCGCGCCTCCGCCGCCGAGAAGGCCGCCGCGGAGGACACCGCCTACCAGAACGCCCGCCGCGTCCTCGATGACCGGATCAAGGACATCCGCGCCGAGGCGAGCGAGCGCCAGATCTCGTTCGAGGAGAGGCGGTCCCAGACCCTCGCGGTGCTCTCCGAGATCGAGACGCTCGAGCGCGGCCACCAGGAGCGCCTGAAGGCGATTTGGGGCGATGGCACCAGCCAGTACCGTCAGGCCAAGGCGCAGCTGTTGCAGCTCGACGGGCAATCCGCCACCCGCCGCGCCCAGGCCGAGCGCGAGGTCAACAAGGCGGTCTACCAGGACACGCGGCGCAGCTACGAGCAGATCGGCGCCACGCTGACCAGCAACGCCTTCGCGGTGCTGCAGGGCCAGCAGACCGTCGCCCAGGCCGCGCGTGCCACCGCGATGTCGATCGTCCAGAGCTACGTGCAGGCCAAGGTCCGGCTCGCCGCCGACTGGCTTGCCGGCGTCACCACCCACCAGGCCGGCGAGGCCGCCAAGACCGCCGCCACGGTCGCCGGCGTGACCACCCGCACGGGCGCCGAGGAGGCCGGGGCCGCGGCCTCGCTGGCCACGCAAGGAGGCGCGATGATCAAGAGCATCATGGCGAGCGCCGCCGAGACATTCGCGGGCATCTTCGGCTTCCTGTCGCCGCTGATGGGCCCGGCCGCGGTCGGACCGGCCGTCGCCGGGCAGGCCACGGTCGCGGCCGCGGCGGCGGCGATCCCGAGCTTCGCCGTCGGCGCGTGGTCGCTGCCCGGCGACACGCTGGCGAACGTGCACCGGGGCGAGATGATCGTGCCGGCCGCCGCCACGCCCTGGGCGCAGAGCCTGATGGCCCAGGCCGCCGGCGGCAAGGCCGGCTCCGCTCCGGCGGGTGGCGGCGACGTCCACTTCCACGTCTCGGCGATGGATGCGGCCGGGGTGCGGTCGTTCTTCCGCTCGAACGCCCGCCACATCATGGAGGCGATCAACGACGGCGTGCGCACCGGCTCCCATCTCGGCCTGTCCAAGCTGCGCAGCTGACCGATGGCGACGTTCCTCGGGGTGAACCTGCTGCCGGCTTCCGGCGAGTGGGTCTACGACACCGTTCCCCACCGCGGCCTGCACGCGGGCGAGAGCACGTTCGTCGCGCTCAACCTCAACGCGGCTCCGGCCGGCACGCGGACCGACTACAGCGTCTCGCTCGACCAGCTGCAGGCGCAGTACCCGCTCTGCAAGACCGTCAACCTGATCGTGGCGTGGTTCGGCTCCTCCACCGACGTCGCGACGTGCCAGATCTATCCTTCGACCACCTTCATCGGCGGCCAGTTCCAGGCGCTCGTCTCCGGCAGCTGGCAGGCCGATCCGTGGCGCTGCTCGGGGCTGACGCAGGCTTCGCCCGGGCTGATCCCGATCTCGATCAGCGGCGGCACCGCCACCTACGGCGGCACGCCGTCCGACCAAGCGGTGGTGCGCTGCATCCGTGACCTCAAGGCCCGCGGCCTGCGCGTCGTGTTCTACCCGTTCCTGCTGATGGACTGCGCCGGCTATCCCTGGCGGGGCCGCATCGGGTGGAGTGGGGCCGACAAGTCGGCCGCGGCGGCGAGCGCCGTGAGCGCCTTCCTGGGCTCAGCCGCGCCGTCGCAGTTCACCCGGGACGCGACCAACCTCACGGTCTCCTACGCGGGCTCGCCCACCGACTTCACATTCCGGCGCATGATCCTGCACTACGCCCATCTCTGCGTGGTGGCGGGCGGCGTCGACCTCTTCCTCGTCGGCTCCGAGCTGCGCGGCCTCGAGGCGATCCGCGGCCCGGGCTGGACCAAGGCCGGCACGACGGGATCGGACGGGCGCGCGACCTGGGACTATCCCTTCGTCGCCGGCCTCGCCCAGCTCGCCGCCGACGTGCGCGGGATCTTCGACAGCGCCGGGCTCTCCCGGGACACGGCCGCCCTGAAGAACCTCGTCAGCTATGCGGCCGACTGGTCCGTGTGGATGGGGTACCAGCACCCGGGCGAGGCCGGTCAGTGGCCCCACCTCGACCAACTCTACGCCGCCTCCGCCGTCGACCTCGTGGCGATCGACAACTACCTGCCGCTCTCCGACTGGACCACTGGCAGCGGCGGCCTCGACGCGGCCAACTGGAGCGCCCCGGCCCCGGCCACTTGGCCGCCCAGCGCCGCCGCCATGAACGGGCTCGGGCTGTCCGGACCGCCGATGCTCGCCTCGCTCGCCTACCTGAAGGCCAACATCGAGGGCGGCGAGAAGTACGCTTGGTTCTACAACGACTCGACCAACCTCGGCGCCGGCCCCGATCCGCTCGGCTCTGGACTGACCGTCTCCCGCCCGAGCGGCGATCGAGCGGCCCAGATCCGCAAGCCCTACGCGGCCGGCCAGCAACTGCTCGCACCCAAGATGCTGCGCTGGTGGTGGAACAACGCTCACCAGGCCGTCTACGACACCGGCGACGGCCAGGGCTGGGTACCGCGCGGCGCGCCCTCGAAATGGGTGCCCCAATCGAAGTCCATCACCTTCACCGAGTACGGCTTCCCGACCTGCGACCGCTGCACCAACCAGCCCAACGTCTTCTACGACCCCAAGTCCACCGAGAGCTTCACCCCCTACTGGTCGGCCTGGGATCCCGCGGAAGGCGACCGGCTCGCGCCCCGGCGCGACGACACCCTGGCGGCCCTCGGCCTGCAGGCGGTCTACGAATACTGGGTGGTCGACGGCAAGAACGCCGCCTCGCCGGCCGGCCTCAAGATGGTCGAGCCGGCCTTCATGGCGGCCTGGAACTGGGACGCGAGGCCGTTCCCGACTTTCCCGCTCCTCGGCTCGGTGTGGGGCGACGCCGCCAACTGGCGGGTCGGCAACTGGCTGACCGGCAAGGGACCGGCCCTGCCGCCGCCCGCCGCCGACGCGCCGCCCACTCCCGGCGGACCGTATCCGAGCTTCCCTACCCTGGCGGGCCGGGGGTGGTCGACCCGCTATCGGCCGACCTTCACGACGGCGGTGGCGGGACACGTCTCGGGCCGCGAGAGCCGCGCCACGCGCCGCAGCCAGCCCACATGGGAGATTGAGATGACCTTCGACGTGCTGCGCATGGACGTTGTCGCCGACCTGCAGACGCTCGTCGGCTTCTTCGGCCGCATGCGCGGGCGGGCGCTGCCGTTCACCGTGCCGGTGCCGACCTATCTCGGTCTCGGGTCATCGCTGCTCTGCCGCTTCGCCGAGGACGTGATCGCGCCCGAGCAGTTCATGGCGCGGCTGTGGGAGCTGCGCTCGCTCAAGCTCGTCAGCGTGCCGGCCTGATGCCCGCGGCCTTCCCGAGCCTGCCGGGCGTCGCGTGGCCGGTGACCAAGCGGCCGATCACCGCGACCCGGATGGAGGCGCACCCGTCGGGCCGGGAGGTGCGCAGTCCGCTCTACCCGGCCGCGCTCTACGAGTTCACGCTGCCGGTGGAGGGCCTGACGCCGGACGGTTCGTTCCCGGGCCTCGGTACCGCGAGCCTGCAGGCGCTGCTCGGCCTCTACGTCCAATGCCGCGGGACCTGGGGGACGTTCCTCTTCACCGACCCCACCGACGGCGCCGTCACCAACCAGGCGCTCGGCGCTGGCGACGGCGCGACGACCGCGTTCCCGTTCGTGCGCACCCTGGGCGGGCTCACCGAAACGGTGGGATGGGTGACCACCGTTACCCAGGTGACGGTGGCGGGCGCCGCGCAGGCCGGCGGCTGGAGCCTGACCGCTCCCAACGTCCTCGCGTTCGCGACGGCGCCCGCTGCCGGCGCGGTGATCGCGGCCGACTTCGCCTACGCCTTCCTGTGCCGGTTTGTGGACGAGGGCGTGGACTTCGAGCACCTGATGCGGGGCCTGTGGCAGGTGAAGAGCCTGCGCTTCCGGAGCACCGCCCCGTGAGGGCCGCTTCGTCGGCGCTGGTCGCCCACCTCACGGCCCTGCGGGCGCAGCGCGATGTCGCGCTCCTCTACGCCGACTGCTACGCGATCACCCTGCGCTCGGGCATGGTGATCGCGGTCACCAACGCCGATGTCGCGGTGCCGCTCGACGGGTTCGTCTACCTCGCCAACTCGCTCATGGTCGACGGCCTGCGATTCCGCTGCTCGGTCGGTCTCGAGGTCGACCAGCAGCAGGTCACGCTCTCGGCCCGGCCAACCGACCTGATCGGCGGCGTGCCGGCGATGGTGGCGATCCGCAACGGCGTCCTCGACGGGGCGCGGATCCGGCGGGAGCGGGCCTTCCTGACCGACTGGACCTTGCCGCCGGTCGGTGCCGTGCTGCTGTTCCAGGGCCGCGTCTCGACGGTGGACGCGGTCGGGCGCACCTCCGCGCGGATCACGGTCGCCTCGGACCTCGTGCTGCTCGACGTCGACATGCCGCGCAACGTCTGGCAGCCGACCTGCAACCACGTCCTGTTCGATTCCGGCTGCGGCCTGCCCAAGGAAGCGTTCGGGAGCGCCGGGGCGGTGGGGGCCGGCGCCACCCCGACGCGGATCCCGTGGACGGGCGCCTCGCCGGCCTACGCCCAGGGCACGCTCACGGTCACCGGTGGCGCCAATGCCGGCGCCACCGCCACCATCAAGGCGGCGGACGCCACCGGTCTGACCCTGGCCTATCCGCTTCCGATCGCGCCTGCCGCCAGCGACACCTTCATGGCCTAC
Source organism: Methylobacterium terricola (assembly GCF_006151805.1). Lineage (GTDB taxonomy): Bacteria > Pseudomonadota > Alphaproteobacteria > Rhizobiales > Beijerinckiaceae > Methylobacterium > Methylobacterium terricola. Next base: position 29,596 of record NZ_VDDA01000042.1, read on the forward strand.
CAGGGCTGCGACCACACACTGGCGACCTGCCGGGCGAAGTTCGCCAACGCGGCCCGGTTCCGCGGCTTCCCCTTCGTGCCCACCCCCGAAACCGCCTTCGGATGACCGCAGCCCTGAGCGAGATCCAGACGCGCGCCCATGTCGTCGCGCAGGCGCGACGCTGGATCGGCACCCCCTATCACCCGGGCGCCGACGTGCACGGGATCGGCGTCGATTGCGGCATGCTGCTGGTGCGGGTCTTCGTCGATACCGGCCTCCTCCCGCCCTTCGACCCGCGTCCCTACCCGCAGGACTGGCACCTCCACCGCGACGACGAGCGCTACCTCGGGTTCCTGCTGGGGCGCACCCGCGAGGTCTCGGGCCCCGAGCCCGGCGACATCGTGATGTTCCGGCAAGGCCGGACCTACGCCCACGGCGGCATTGTCACCGCCACCGACCCGCTCGTCCTCGTGCATGCCTTCTCGCCAGCGCAGGCGGTGATCGAGGAGCCGTTGAGCCGCAACGGGATGCTGGCACAGCGCCAGCGGGCACCCCGGTTCTTCAGCGTCTGGGGGGCACCATGAGCCTGTTCGGGGGCAAGAAACGGCGGACGACCGTCACGCCGGACTACACCGGCCTCCAGATCCACACCGCCTCGAGCGTGCTGCCGGTCGCGATCGTCTATGGCACCAACCGCGCCGCCCCGAACCTGATCTGGCACGACGGCTTCCAGACCCACGCCCAACTGCAGAAGACGAGGGGCGACAAGGGCAGTGCCAAGAAGACCACGGTCGCCGGCTACACCTACTCGACCTGGCTGATGCTCGGCGTCAGCGAAGGGCCGATCCGGGGTATCGGCACGATCTGGAACGGGCAGGCCAGCGCCGCCTATCCGGCCTACGGCCTGAGCCTCGTCGCCGGCACGACGCCGCAGGAGCCCTGGGCACCGGCCACGGTCCGTTATCCCGACGCGGCCCTGGCTTATCCGGGCACCGCCTACGCCGCCTCGTCCGATTTCGACCTCGGCTCATCGGCCGGCATCTCGCAGCTCGCCTTCGAGGTGAGAGGGCGGCTCGTCGGCAGCCCATCGAGCGCCGACGACGCCGACCCGGCCGCCATGCTGGTCGACTTCCTGACCAATGCGCAGTACGGCGTCGGCTTCCCGGCCGCCTCCCTCGATGCCCGCACGATCCTGGGGAGTTCGGGCGATGGATCCTACCAGACGTCCTGCGCGGCGCTGGGCCTCGCCCTCAGCCCGGTCCTCGCCGACCAGGAGACCGCCAGCAGCATCCTGACCCGCTGGCTCCTCCTCACCAACGCAGCCCCGGTCTGGTCAGGGGGCTTGCTGAAGATCGTCCCCTACGGCGACCTGCCAGTCACGGGTGGAACGGTGGCCGGCGGCACGGTCACGTTCCTGCCGAACGTCGCACCGGTCTACGACCTCACCGACGACGATTTCCTGCACGCCGAGGACGAGGATCCCGTCCGCCTCACCCGCAGCGACCCGCACGGCATCCCCAACCTCCAGCGGATCGAGTGCTCCGACCGCGGCCACGCCTACGCCGCCGCCACCGTCGAGGCGCGCGATCAGGCAGCGATCGAGCGCTTCGGCCTCAAGGCGGGCGCGAGCGTCACGGCCCGGGAGATCTGCGCGCTGCCGGTTGCAGGTCTCGTGGCGCAGCTCCTGCTCCAGCGCGCGCTCTACATCCGCAACACCTACGCGTTCCGGTTGTCCTGGGAGTACTGCCTCCTCGAGCCGATGGACATCGTCACACTGACCGATCCGGGCCTGGGGCTCGTCCGCACGCCGGTGCGCATCCGCGAGATCGAGGAGGACGAGGCGGGCCTGCTGACGATCGTGGCGGAGGAGTTCCCGGGCGGCGTCGCGACTGCTTCCCGCTACCCGGTCGCCGGTTCCACCGGCCGCAGCATCAACCGCGATGTCGCCGCCGCACCGGTCAACCCGCCGGTGGTCTTCGAGCCGCCGCCGGGACTCACCGGCGGCGAGGCGCAGGTCTGGGTCGCGGCCTCGGGCGGGAGCGGCGGGGTGGCCGACCCCAACTGGGGGGGCGCCGTGGTATGGATCTCGCGCGACGGTACGAGCTACGCCGAGATCGGCACCATCACGGCGCCGGCCCGCCACGGCGTCCTGACCGCCGCCCTGCCGGCTCCGGCGACGATCAACCCGGACACCGGCTCGACGCTGGCAGTGGATCTCGCCCGATCGGCAGGCGTCCTCAACGGCGGGAGCCTCGCCGACGCGCAAGCAGCCGTCACCCTGGCGCTGGTGGACCGTGAACTCCTCGCCTACGTGGGCGCGACGCTCACGGGCCCGAACGCCTACGCGCTGACGACCCTGATGCGCGGGCTGTATGGCTCCGCGCCTGCCGCTCACGGGGCCGGCGCGTCGTTCGCCAGGCTCGACGAGGCCGTGTTCCGCTACGCCCTGCCGGCGGCCTATCTGGGCGTGCCGATCAGCTTCAAGCTGCAGTCGTTCAACGTGTTCGGCGAAGGGGTGCAGGACCTCGCCACCTGCGTGGCCTACACCTACACGCCCGTTGGCTCGGGCCGGATGGGGCCGGTGGCGGAGGCCCTGGCGGTGGGCAATCCCGTCGACCTCGGAATCGCCTCTCAGACGGCGGCACAGGCCGACGATTTCGGCCTCGCCTCCGACCCATACCCCTTCTTCATCGATCTCGGGCTCGCCTCCTCATGAGCATCCGGCTGCAGTTCCTGCGGGAAACGTGGGCCTTCCTGCGCACCTTCACCGGCCGCGCCGGCGAGATCGCGATCGATAGCACCAACAATCGCATCGTCGTGCATGACGGAACCACCCCTGGCGGCTTCCCGACCGTGACTGCGGCGGATCTCGAGACGCTCCAGAACGTCAGCCTATTTGGTTTCGGCACCACCGCCGACGCCACCAACCCGTTCGCCGCCAAGCTGAACAAGGCGCTCTGGACCGCGCTCGCCACCAGCGAGGGCGGGACCGGGGATCTGCGCTACACCCTGAACAAGGAAGCCGCCGGCAACGTGCTGTCGCTGCTGTTCCAGTCCGGGTTCTCCGGCCGGGCCGAACTCGGGCTCACCGGCGACGACGACGTGCGCCTGAAGGTCTCGGCCGACGGGAGCACCTGGCGCGAGGCC
>NZ_VDDA01000043.1 GCF_006151805.1 Methylobacterium terricola
GGCGAGGCGGGTGCGGCGGCAGAAGCGGGGCGATCGCAGACCAGAGGTCGTCGGGAAGAAGCGGGCGAGCCATACCACCCCAACGCCCAACAGACCCGATCGTGCCGTTCTGTTAGGCGCTCTTATTCAAGCATTTCCGTAAGCAGTGGCGTTCGCCGTGGGCAAACGCCCTTGCACTCATGGCCGTTGACCGAGGATCAGCGACCGAGGCTCGATTTTCTCCCGAGAGATGGGCCGGTTCAAGATCGGCAATGAAAGCAGATTTTCTTTCAGGTCGGGCCGGGGCGGAACGCGCCCCGCCCCTCCCCCGGTCACGCCGCCGGCGCGGCCGCGACCCGAAGTCCCGAGAACCCGATCAGCTTGCGCGAATCCTCGTCCCACAGCGCCAGCCCGAGGCAGCGCAGGCTGTCGCGCAGGGTCAGGCGGCCGACCTCGCCGAGGGTCGCGTGGCCGTCCAGGCATTCCTGGAGGCGGTAGTTCGGGATGCGGCTGTTGAGGTGGTGGACGTGGTGCAGGCCGACATTGCCGGTGAACCATTGCAGCACCCGCGGCAGGACGTAGTACGAGCTGCCGCCCAGCGCCGCGCGGTGGAAGTCCCAGGCCTCGGGCCCCTCCCACACGGTCTCCTCGTACTGGTGCTGGACGTAGAACAGCCAGCCGCCGATCCAGGCCGCGACGCTGACGACCGGGAGCAGCATCCAGAGCACCGGCCCGATCCCGCCGGCCGCCAGTGCGAGCAGCGCCACCAGAGCGGCGAGCGCGCAATCGAGGGCCAGCACGTCCCGCCACGCGGTGCGCCAGGGCACGCCGACGCCGAAGGGAAACCGTTGCAGGACCAGGAAGTTGAGCGGCGAGCCGAGGACGATCAGGATGAACGGGTTGCGGTAGAGGCGGTAGCGCAGCCGCTCCCAGCGCGACAGGGCGAGGTATTCGCGCACGGTCAGCGTATGGATGTCGCCGGTGCCGCGGCGGCTGAGGTCGCCGGTCGAGGCGTGGTGGAGGGCATGCGCCCGCTTCCAGCTGTCGTAGGGCGTCACCGTCAGGAGGCTCAAGAGGCGGCCGAGGCCGTCATTGGCGGCGCGGGAGGGCAGGAACGAGCCGTGCCCGCAATCGTGCTGGATGATGAACAGCCGGACCAGCAGGCCGCCGGCCGGCACGGCGAGCGGCAGCACCCAGAGTTCGTGGCCCTCCGCGGCCACCCACAGCATGAGGCCGCAGAGGGCGAGGTAGGGCAGCAGGGTGTTGGCCACCTGCCGCAGCGCCAGCCGCGGGATGGGGTCCCGGTAGGCGGCGCAATGACGCGCGATCTCGCGGGCCAGCGCCGCGATGTCGGGCCGCGTGGTCCCATCCCCGTCCCGGCGGATCGCCGCGGGGGTCGTTGTCTCGTCGGTCACGGGTGAGGGGCGATCCTGTCAGTCGAGCCGTCGGCCGCGGGGCCTAGGATCCGAGGTGGCGGAAAGATCCGGGGGCCGGGAAGCCTCCGACGCGACGATCGCGGAGGCAGGCGATCCCGTCGCGACGCGGGGCGGCCCGGGCGCCTCCCCGGCCGGTCAGGGCCCATAGCATTCTTCGCGCCGGCAGGGAGAGAGACTTGCCCGGGTGACGATGCGGCACGATCGCCCGGCCGCTGCCGTGGCGCCCCCTTCCCTCGCCCCGATGGTATCCTCCCGCCGTCGCCGACGGGAGGCAGGGGCCGGACACCCCTGTCGGGGGCGGCACCGATCAGAACCTGGCGATCAGATCAGAACCTGGCGATCAGATCAGAACCTGGCGATCACCTGCACCCGCACCGTGCGCGAGGCGCCCGGCGTGATGTTGTTGTTGGCGTCCGCCGTCGAGATGTAGCGGCGGTCGAACAGGTTCTCGACGTTGACCTGCGCCCGCACCCCCTCCGACACCTGGTAGAACAGGCCGAGATCGAAGCGGGTGACGCTCGGCAGGCGCACGGTGTTGTCGGACGATGCGAAGGTGTGGGTCTGGTTGATGACGCCGACGCCGACCGCGAGATCGGGCGTCAGGTTGAACTTGTTCCACAGGGTGATGGCGTTGAACGGCACCAGCGCCACCGTGTTGCCGGCCCGGATCACGGTCGAGCCGGAGCTGAAGCCGTTGACCACGCGGGCATCGGTGAAGGCATAGCCGCCGGCGATCTGCCACCAGTCGGTGACGAAGCCGTTGGCGCCGATCTCCGCGCCCTTGGTGTTGGTCTGGCCGGTCGCGAGGAAGAAGCCCGGCCGGTTCGGATCGGCGAAGCGCTGGTTGTAGCGGTCGAGGTCGTAGAGCGCAGCCGTGAGCTGGAGCAAAGGCGAGACGTCCCACTTCACGCCGACCTCGCGGTTCTCGAACCGCTCCGGCACCGCGATGGCGAGGCCCGGCGTGAGCGCGGCGAACTGGTCGCCGGCCGAGGGCAGGTAGGAGACGCTGTAGCTGCCGTAGAAGGCCAGGTTCTCCCACGGCTTCACCACGAAGCCGGCCCGCGGCGAGACCAGGTCGTCGATGCGTGCGGTGGTGACCTGGCTGCGCCGGTCGGTCGAGGCGAAGTCGAAATGGTCGTAGCGCAACCCGCCGATCAGCTGCAGATGCGGGCCGATCTCGACCTGGTCCTGGACATAGGCGGCGGCGAGGCCGAGATCGTAGCGGCTGTTGTTGCCCGAGGCGATATTGCGGAAACTCACCGGCACCCGCGAGACCGGCGAGAGCGGGTTGATCACCAGCGACTGGGTGCCGGTGGTGGCGAAGAAGCCGTCCTGCCGGAAGGCGAGACCGGTCTGGTAGCCGAGCTCGAAGCCGCCGAGCAGGGTATGGGCGAGCGGACCGGTGGCGAACTTGTAGGTGAAGTCGTTCTGGCTGAAGTAGTTCGTCCGCGGCGTGGTGTTGTTGTAGGCGCTCAACGTCATGCTGGTGCCGGCGGCGTTGACGGCGCTGCCCGGGAAGACGTTCTGGTAGAATTTGTCGTAATCGGCGAAGCGCAGCTGGCTGTGCAGCTGCACGCCGGACTCGAAGCGGTGGTCGAGGGTCGCCGTGGCGATGTGGGCGTCGACCCGGGCGTAGCTCAGATCCGGGTTGCCGAAATAGGTCGCGGTGTTCTGCCGGTAGCGGTAGGGCCGGCCGAATTGCGAGGGGATGCCGCGATCGGTGACGCGGTCGTCGTGGAAGTACTCGTAGGAGAGCTTGAGCGTGGTGTCGGGCCCGAGCACCAGCGTCCCGGTCGGGTTGAAGCCGTAGCGGCGGATATGGCCGAAGTCGCGGTAGGTGCCGGTATCCTCGACCACGCCGTTGAGGCGGAAGAAGGCGCTGTCCGAGAACCGGTCGCCGATATCGACGGCGAGGCGCTTGTTGTCGAACTGGCCGCCCTGGGCGACGATCTCGCGGATCGGGATCCCGTCCGCCTCCTTCAGCACCCGGTTGATGACCCCGCCGCCGCCGCCGCGGCCGAAGGTCATGGCATTCGGTCCCTTCAGCACCTCGATCCGCTCGACGTTGTAGAGGTCGCGGAAATACTGCACGTCGTCGCGGATGCCGTTGACGTAGAAATCGGCGTTGGAGCGCTGGCCGCGGATCACCACGTCGTCGCGGTTGCCCTCGCCCTGGTGCGGGATCACCCCCGGGACGTAGCGGATCGCCTCGGTGAGGCTCTGGAAGCCCTGGTCGCGGATCTGGCCTTGCGTCACCACGCTGACCGATTGCGGCGTATCGATCAGGGGCGTGTCGGTGCGGGTCGCCGTGGCGGTGCGCCTGGTGAGATAGCCGACCGTGCCGCCGCGGCCGGCCCCGGCTCGGGCCCCGGCCACGTCGATCGTCTCGAGCGGCATCTCGCCCTCGGGCGGGGCCGGTTGCGCCTGTGCCGCGGCAAGGGGCGCCAGCATCGTGGTGGCGAGCAGCATCGTGGCGCGGGCAGTCGCGGCCGGCTTCGTCATGGCGGGAATTCCGGTAGAATAGGGTTATCGTCTCGCGAGGGGCGCCCTGGTCTCGCGAGAGCTTGGCTGCCATTGCAGGCGCCGGTTCGCCGCGCAATCCGGTTGCGGACGGTACGAACACGATGTCTTTTTAACTGCTATAAGATGAAGTCGAGCGATGCGTGCCAACGGCTTGTCAGCACATTGATCCCGTCGGCCGTTTGCACTCGTTCGAGGAAGCGCCGCCGTGACGAACCGGAGGCTTCGTTGCTAAAATGCATCACGATCGTGACGCTTCGTATCGGGTGGATGGCCGCCCGTATCCCGAACGTGGGGCGCCCGCGCAGCCCCCTTGCCGCTGTGTCAGGCGTCCTGCCGGTCCCGCGCCGGGATCGCCGAAGATCCGGCCTGGATCGGCCCGACCTGCGCGACGCGCAAGCCCGCCGCCATCGCCTGAAGGCGGGTCTGCGGGTCCTCGGGCTGGATCACCCCGGCCGACATCACCAGCTTGGCGGCGTCGTCGACGCTGATCGACAATTCGATCACCTCGGCGCGCGGCAGGTAGAAGAAGAAGCCGGTGGTCGGGTTCGGCGCGCAGGGCAGGAACACGCCGACATGGTCGTGCTCGGCCCCGAGCGCGCCCTGCACGTCGGGTCCGGCCGGGGCCGACAGGAACACGATCGACCACGTCCCCTTCACCGGGAACTCGACGAGGCCGACGGTGCGGAACGAGGTGCCGCTGGTCGAGAACAGGGTCTCGAACACCTGGCGCAGGCCGCGATACAGCCCCGAGATCACCGGCGTGCGGGCGAGCAGCACCTCGCCGAACTCGACCACCGAGCGGCCGACGAGGTTGGCGGTGAGCGCGCCGAGCGTCGTCAGGGCCACGAAGGCGATGACGAGGCCGAGGCCCGGCACGCTGAACGGCAGGTAATGGTCCGGCAGGTAGGCCGAGGGGACCAGCGGCTTGACCCAGCCGTCGATCAGGCTGATGCACCACCAGGTGATGTAGATCGTGATCGCCAGGGGGCCGGCGACGATGACGCCGGTGAAGAAGTAGTTGCGCAGGCGACCGCGGACGCTGACCCGCTTGCGGGTCCCCGGTGCCTCCGGATCGGGGATCAACGGCGAGGGTTCCGACACGATCTGCGATTCTCGCTCCGGGCAGGCGCCCCCTGCCTGGGAAGAGGTAGCGGTTTGCTGCGCTGCGCTCAAGGCGGGGGCGGCCCTTTGATGACCGGACCGCAGCCCGATCCCGCCGCCCTGCGCAGGATCCTCCGTCAGTTCCTGGCCGATCCGGACGCGGCCTGGAGCCTCGGCGGCTATGGCGCGGGCGCCACCTTCCGGCGCGGTGCCGACGAGCCGGCGGGCGCGCCGTCCGGCGGGCGTCCCGGCCTCGTCACCCCTCGCGGTGCCCTGGTGCTGGGGGAGGCCCACACCCTCGTGCCGGTCGCCTACGAGACGGCTTTGGGGCCCGGATCCTGGAGTCACGCGCTCGCCCTGTGCCGGCCGCTTCACCTCCTGCCGCCCTGCCCCGTCCCGGCTGTCAGCGAGCTCGGGCCCGACGCCGAGGCGGCGCGGGAGGAGGACCGGGACGGCGTGCTGTTCGGCCTCGGCCTGCCCCTGCGCCAGGGGCGGCTCCTCGCCCGGGTACGGGGCGAGGCCGTCCGGTCGCTGCGCGTCGCCTGCGGCAGACCGGCCGACGCCGCCCTCTGGGCCGCGCTTCCCGGACTCGGGGCGGTGCTGGTGGCCGCCCGGGGCGGCGACCGCATCGAGGTCGTGCTGCCCGACGCGCATCCGGGGCCGCGGGCGCTGTGGTTCGACAAGCTCCTGCGCCAGGGCCGCCTGCACGCCGCCACGGCGCCGATCCCGGCGGGCCTCGCCCCGGTGATCCACCTGCACCCGCCGCATCCGGTGACGGCGGACGGTTTCGACGGGGAGCGTCACGCCGCGTTCCAGGCGCTGCTGGCGCGCTGGGGCGATTCGGACCTCGTCGCGCTCAAGAGCCGGATCCTGGCCGGGGAGTCGGTGGCGGTGCCCGACACGCGGGCGGCCCGCAACGCGGCGCGGGTGGCGCAGGCGCAGCGGCTTTGTCTCTCCGCGGGCGGGGCCGATCCGGCCTGAGCCAGGGGGGAAGGCCCTCCGGATTTCGGAACTCTGCTCCAAGAAAAAAGGCCGCCCTTGCGAGGCGGCCCGAAGTCTAGGGAGGAAACGCCCAAAGAGGGCTGCCGGACCGCGACGCCATCGCGGCCTGACATGCAGGAAGGTAGTCCTTCGCCGGTTTTTCGCAAGTGCGAAATCGCACGTTGGTCAATGGCGTCCTAACCGATCGCGGCCGCCGAAACGGCGACGCCCCCGCCGGATCCGGCGGGGGCGTCGGGCGACAGCGAGAGGGCCGGCTCCTAGCGGCGCAAGATCTTGGTGACGAGGCGACCGACGAGGTTGCCCGAATCGCTGTAGCCGTTCCGGTCGTCGTAGGGCCGGCTGTCGGGACGGATGCGGGGATCGTCGTTGCCGAGGATCTTGGTTACGATTCGACCGATGAGGCTCATCGTTTCCTCCGAATGGGTGGCGCGGGGTCCGTTCGCTGAATCAACGGCCGACCGGCTCGGCCGTTCCGGCCCTCATGCCGTACGCTCCTTGCCTCACCCCCGTTCCGCCATCGCCTCGAAGACCAGGGCATGGCGGGCGGCCAGCGCCTCGATGTCGGTGGCGTAGCCGCCGCCGATCACCGTGGCGAGCGGGATGCCGCGCCGGCGTACCTCGCCGACCACGAATGCCTCGCGCCGGCGCAGGCCCTCGTCGGTGAGCGCGAGGCGGCCGAGCCGGTCGTCGCGGTGGGGATCGACGCCGGCATTGTAGAACACGAGGTCGGGCCGCTGCCCGTCGAGCAGAGGCGGCACGTGATGGGCGAGCGCCGCCAGGTAGTCGTCGTCGCCGAGCCCGTCCGGCAGGCCGACATCGAGGTCCCCCGGCACCTTGTCGGTCGGATAGTTCTTCTCGGCATGCATCGAGAAGGTGAACAGGTCGGGCTCGTCGGAGAGGCAATCGGCGGTGCCGTCGCCCTGGTGCACGTCGAGGTCGATGACCAGCGCCCGGCGGATCGTGCCCTCGCGCTTCAACGCCAGGGCCGCCACCGCGACGTCGTTGAAGACGCAGAATCCCCGGCCGCCGTCGCGCCGGCCGTGGTGGCTGCCCCCCGCGGTGCTGCCGGCAAGCCCGCCCCGCAGCGCCAGCCGCGCCGCCAGCAGCGTCCCGCCGGCGGAGGCGAGCGAGCGCCGCGCCACACCGTCATCGACCGGCAGGCCGATCGCCCGCTCGACCGCCCGCGGCACCGTCGCGGTGACGACCTGCTCGACGTAGCTCTCGTCATGGGCGAGGCGGATCAGCGCCGGGCTCGCCGGCTCCGGCGTCACGAAGCCGTCGGGCACCAGCCCCCGCGCCTCGATCGCGGCGGCGAGGCGTCCGTACTTGCCCATCGGGAAACGGTGGCCCTCCGGCAGCGCGGCCTCGTAGGCCGGATGGAACACGACCGGGACCATGGGCGAGACCCTGTGAGAAACGGGGACAACACGAACCTGCACAACGCACCGGCCCGCCCGCCGGCGGGCGCGACCGCGCGCCGCGGCCAGCCGCGATCCTCCCCCCGGTGCCAGAGGGTTAGCGCGCCGTCGCGCGGAGGTTCAACCGAGCCGTCAGGTGATCCCGGACTCCCTTTCTGCCGGTCTATGCTCTAGCTTGTCCCGGGAAACGGCCGGTCCCCGGACACGGTTTGGACACGAATTCCCTTGACCCTTGGGTAAGACGTCTCATCACGGGGTCGGCACATCGTGGGGCGCGGGAGCCCCCAACGAACAGGATCCGCCGGCAGGCGGGCATGGGACACGCCGGTGGCGTGAGGTTCAGTATCCGGCAGCGCCTGGTCGGCGCCGCCTTGCAGCACGGCCGGGGGGCATGCGGGATCGGGTCGACCATCGCGGCGCGCCGAAGGCGCGACCGTCAGCGGGTTTCATCGGGGCGGGAGTCGCGCGGACAGGGGTCGCGCGGGCTCTCGGGCTCGGCCTCGCGCTCGGCCTCGGGCCGGCGGAGCCGGCGCGCGCCTTCGATTTCTTCGGCCTGTTCGCCTCCGACGAGGCGCCGCCGGCCCCGAGCCCGGCCGCCCTGCCCTATGCGATCCGCTTCCAGGGCGTCGAGGACGAGGATCTGCTGCGCGCCCTTCAGGACACGTCCAGCCTCTACCGCCTGCGCAACGACGCGCCGCCCGACGGCGAAGGCCTGCTGCGCCGGGCCGAGGCCGACGCGACCCGCCTCGTCGATGCGCTCTGGGGCTTCGGCTACTATGCCGGCCGGGTGTCGTTCCGCATCGAGGACGTGGTGCTCGGCGGCGACGCCTCCACCCGCGCCGCCGTGCGCGCCGCCGAGGCCGCCCGCAACCGGACCCTCGTGGCGGTGCGGATCTCCGTCGACCAGGGTCCGCTCTACCATCTGCGCCGGATCGCGGTGCTCGATCCCGCCGGCCTGCCGTTCCCGCCCGAGGCGGTGCCGGCCCGCCTCACCCGCCTCGGCGACGACGTGCCGGCCCGCTCGTCCACGGTGCTCGCCCGCGAGGCGGCGCTGATCGACCAGTTCCGCCGCGACGGCCATCCCTTCGCCAAGGTGCTGCGGCGCGAGCCGGTGGTCGACCACGCGGCGCAAGCCATGGACGTGACCTTCGTGGTCGATCCGGGACCGAAGGCGGTGCTCGGGCCGATCACGGTGCGGGGGACGCACAACGTCGACCCGGCGGTGGTGCGCTCGTTCATCTATGCCGAGCCGGGCGATCCCTACTCGCCGCAGGCGCTCACCGACATCCGCCGCTCGGTCTCGCGCCTCGAGGCGCTCGGCGGCGTGCGGGTGCGCGAGGGCACGGCGCTCGACGCGGATGGAGGATTGCCGGTCTTCGTCGACGTGACCGAACGCTCGCCGCACATCGTCGGCGTCTCGGCGCGCTACTCCACCGTCGACGGGCCGGGCGTGCGCGCCTACTGGGCCGACCGCAACCTGTTCGGCGGCGGCGAGACCCTGCGGATCGACGCCGACCTGTCCTATCTCGGGCTGGGCACCGACTATTACGCCCGGCGCCGGCGGCTCGCCGGCATCGAGACCAACGGGATCGGCGGCCGGCTCGCCGCCACCTTCGTCAAGCCGGCCCTGTTCGGCACCCGCAACGACCTCCTGGCCAGTGCCTTCATCGGCCGCGAGGTCCAGCAATCCTATCTCAGCGACGCCACCGGCGGTACGGTCGCGATCCGCCACCGCTTCGCCGACGCCTTCTCGGCCCAGATCGGGATCGACGGCCGGGCCGGCTCGGACCGGGATGCCCTCGGCCGGGTCGATTACGGCCTGCTCGGGCTCAATGCCGGCGTCACCTACGATTCGACCGACAGCCTCCTCGACCCGACGAAGGGCTTTCGCGTCACCGCCTCGCTCACGCCCTATGCCGGCCTCGGCAACAGCCCCGACCTCCTGATCGCCAAGGCGCAGGGCTCGACCTACTACGCCTTCGACGACGAGGCCCGCTACATCGTCGCCGCGCGCCTCGGTTTCGGCTCGGTCAGCGGCGCGAACCTCGCCGACATCCCGGCCTCCTTGCGCTTCTTCGCCGGCGGCGGCGGCTCGATCCGCGGCTACTCGTACCGCACCGTCGGGCCGATCGGCCCCTATCAGCTGCCGATCGGCGGCCGTTCGCTGCTCGAAGGCTCGATCGAGGGCCGGATCAAGATCACCGACACGATCGGCATCGTGCCCTTCGTCGATGCCGGCACGGCCTTCGCCGGCACCCTGCCGGATTTCGACGAGCGCATCCGCATCGCGGCGGGCCTCGGCCTTCGCTACTACACCGGCATCGGTCCGATCCGGGTCGACCTCGCGGTGCCGCTGAACCCCGACAAGCAGCTCAAGCAGCCGCCGGTCGCCCTGTATATCAGCCTCGGTCAGGCGTTCTGATGATGCAGCTGCGAGGACGTGTGCGGGACTTGTCCGCTTCCCCCCTTTCCCGGACGACTGGAGCGTCAGCGGAAGGAGATCCGGGATCCAGCATGAAAAGTCGCGAAGCGTCCGCCCGTCTGCAACGGTGCAGCATCAGGAGCCGCTTCGCGGCACAGCTCCCCTGGTTCCCGGATCTCCTGCCGCTTCGCTCTCGGCGTCCGGGAAAGGGCGGGGCAGCATCCCGCCTCCTCACCGCCGCCTTTGCCGTGGTTCTCCTGGCCCTCGCCTGGCTCGGCCACGCCGCCACCGGCGAGGCGGCAGAGGGCGAGACCACGATCCTCGGCGACCTCCTGTCCCGCGCCCTCTCGACCCCGACCTCGCGGGTGTCGATCGGCGCCGTCGACGGGGCGCTCTCCTCCGACGCCACGATCCGCGACGTCGCCATCGCCGACCGCAACGGCGTCTGGCTGCGCCTCGACAAGGCGCGGCTGATCTGGCGCCGGACCGCGCTCCTCTCCCGCCGCCTCGAGATCGACCGGCTGGAGATCGGGCGGCTCGAGGTGCTGCGCCGGCCGCTGCCCTCGGCGACCCCGCCGGCGCAGGACAAGGAGGCGCTGCTGCCCGACCTGCCGGTCAAGGTGGTGGTGAAGGCCTTCCAGCTCACCGACCTCGTCCTCGGCGAGCCGGTGATCGGCGAGGCCGCCCGCATCGCCGGCGCCGGACAGGCCACCCTCGGCGACCCGCGCGAGGGCCTCGATCTCGGCGTCGGCCTGCGCCGGCTCGACAAGCCCGGCACCGTCACGATCAAGCTCGCCTACGTGCCGCAGACCAACCGTCTCGACCTGAAGCTCGCCCATGACGAGCCGGCGGGCGGACTCGCGGCGCGGCTGATGAACCTGCCCGGCCTGCCGCCGGTCAGCCTCGACCTCGACGGGCGCGGCACGCTGGATGCCTGGAACGCCACCCTCGACTTCAAGGCCGGCGAGGGCATCGGCGCCGAGGGCAAGGCCCGCATCGACCGGGCCGGCCGCGAGCGCCGCATGGTGCTCGACCTCGCCTCCCGGGTCGAAGGATTGATGCCGGGGCCGCTCGCCGCAATCTTCGCCGGCACCACCCGGCTCGACGGCGATCTCCGCTTCGTCGACGACGGCGCGGTGCGGGTCGACCGGTTCGAGCTGACCTCGCGCACCGCGCGGCTGGCGGTGAACGGCGGCGTCGACGCGGCGCGCGTCGCCGACCTGACCCTCCAGGCGCGGGCGCTCCCGACCGAGGGCGGCGTCACCAAGGCGGGCGACGCGACCCTCGAGACCCTGGTGCTCGATGCGAGCCTGAAGGGCCCGTTCGACGGTCCGACCGTGCGGGGCACCTTGCGCGCCGCCGGCCTCTCGGCCGCGGGCAGCCGGCTGGGCCGGGCGAGCGCCGACCTCGTCGTCGAGCCGCTGCCGCGCCAGCCTGAGGGCCAGTCGTTCCGCCTCGCGGCGAATGCGGATGTCGACGGCCTCCACCTCGCCGATCCGGCCCTGCGGCGGGCGATCGGCCCGAAGGCCGCTGTCCGGCTCGCCGGCCGCATCGACCCGAACGGCGTCGCCGACCTCGAGACGGCGAGCCTGGAGGCCCCGACCGCCAGCGCCCGCTACACCGGCCGGATCGGCCGCGAGGTCGTGGCCGGCACGCTCCGGGCGGACCTGCCCGATCTCGCGGCGTTCTCGCTTGCCGCCGGCCGGCCGCTCGGCGGCCGGGTCGCCGCGAAGGCCCTGCTCTCCGGCGATCCCGGCCGGGCCGGAATCACCGCCGATGTCGAGGCGAGCACCGAGAAACTGTATCTCGGCACCCCCGCCCTCGACCGGACCCTCGGCCGCGAGCTCCGCTTCACCGGGCGCCTGACCCGGCTCCCCGACGGCTACGCCGTCCAGGCCGCGCGCCTGACCGGGCATGCCGTGACCGCGACGGTCGACGGCCGCGCCACCGAGGCCAAGGCCGACATGACCGGCCGGGTCGACCTCACCGACCTCGCGACCCTTGATCCCGAGCTCGCCGGCAAGGCGGGGCTGGACGCCCGCCTCACCGGCTCGCTCGAGCGCCCGGACGTCGCCCTGACCCTGTCGGCGCCCGAGGCGCGGGCGATGGGCCGGCCGCTGCGCGACCTTGCGGTGCGGGCTCAAGTAACCGACGTCACCGGCGCCCTCGACGGGACGCTCGCCCTGTCCGGCCGAGTCGACGGCAAGCCGCTCGCCGGCGACCTCCACCTCGCCCGTCGCGACGCCGATTGGCTCCTCGACAAGCTCGCCCTCACCCTTGGCTCGGTGGCGCTCTCGGGCCGCGGCGCGGTCGATCCGGCCTCCCGCCTCGCCGAGGGCGAGGTGTCGCTGAAGGCCGGCGATCTCGACGACCTCTCGGCCCTGGCGCTCACCCGCCTCCAGGGGCGCGTCACGGCCGCCATCACCCTGTCCCGCACCGGCGGCCGGCAGGACGCGACGATACGGGCGACCGGCGAGGGCGTGCGCGGCGCCGGCGTGGCTGTGTCGCGCCTCGACGCCGACCTCGCCGGCACCGACCTCTGGCGGAGCCCCCGGGTCTCGGGGCAGCTCGCCGCCGACCGGGTCGTCGCCGGCGCGGAGACCATCGAGGCCGTCCGTCTCGACGCGAAGCCCGCGCCCGAGGGCAGCGACCTCGCGCTCCAGGCCCGGGCCCGCGGCTTTGCCCTCGACGGCGCCGCCCGGCTGGTGCCGGCGGCGCATCCGCGGCTCGACCTCACGCGCTTCAGCGCGGTGCGCGGCGGCGACCGCCTGGCGCTGGCCGGGCCCGCGACGATCACGTTCCGGGACGAGGGCGTGACGGTCGAGCGGCTCGCCATCGCCGCCGGCTCGGGACGGGCCAGCCTCGACGGCACGATCGGCCAGCGCCTCGACCTGCGGCTCGGCCTCAAGAGCCTGCCGCTCGCCATGGCCCGCATCGCTGCGCCGAGCCTGAGCCTGTCGGGCATCCTCGACGGCGAGGCCTCGCTCGCCGGCCCGGCCGCGAGCCCGGAGGGACGCTACGCCCTCAGCGTGTCGCGCCTCGTGACGCCGGAGACCCGCTCCGCCGGCCTGCCGCCGATCGACGCCCGGGCCTCGGGCCGGATCGAGGATGGCCGTGCCGGGATCGACGGCACGGTGACGGCCGGGCGCGGGGTGCAGCTCACCCTGTCCGGCTCGCTGCCGGTCGAGGCCGGCGGCACCCTTGCCCTGCGGACCCGCGGCACCATCGACGCCGCGCTCGCCAACACCCTGCTGGCGGCGGGCGGCCAGCGCCTGACCGGCCGGGTCGCGCTCGATGCCGGGATCGGCGGCACGCTTCAGGCGCCGCGGGTCGACGGCGCGGCCACGCTCACCGGCGGCAGCTTCACCGACCCGCTCAACGGCGTGAGCCTCACCGACATCCAGGGCCGGGTGACCGGCCGCGGCGACACGCTGGTGATCGAGCGCCTGACCGCCGCCACCCGCAACGGCGGCACCGTGCAGGCGCAAGGCCGCGTCGCGGTCGAGCCGGCGGCGGGGTTCCCCGGCAACCTGACCATCCGGGCCGACCGGGCCGAACTGGTCTCGAGCCCGCTGATGACCCTGATCACCGGCCTCGACCTGTCGCTGACCGGGCCGCTCGCTCGCACCCCGCGGGTCTCCGGCCAGGTCGACGTCGTCTCCCTCGACGTCTCGGTGCCGGACCGGCTGCCCGCGACCGTGCAGCCGCTGCCCGGCATCCGCCACGTCAACGCGCCGCCCCAGACCCGCGCCCGTCTCGCCGCGCGGGCAAAGCGCGAGGCGGCGGCGCGGCGCGGCCGCAAGGCCCCGCCCTTCCTCGCCACCCTCGACCTCGCGGTGAACGCGCCGGGCCGCATCACCGTGCGGGGCCGCGGCATCGACGCGGAACTCGGCGGGTCTTTGCGTCTCACCGGCACCTCGGCGGCCCCGGTGGCGAACGGCGCCTTCGCGATGCGCCGCGGCCGAATCCAGATCGTCGGCCAGCGCCTCGACTTCGCCCGCGGCCGCCTGACCTTCGCGGGCGACCTGACCGCGCCGGACCTCGACTTCCTGGCCCAATCCCAGGCCGGCGACGTCACGGCGAAGATCGCCGTCACCGGCCCGGCCAACCAGCCCGATTTCGCCATCTCCTCCGAGCCGCCCCTGCCGCAGGACGAGGTGTTGTCGCGCCTGCTGTTCAAGAAGGCCTCGGGCGGCCTGTCGCCGTTCCAGGCCCTGCAGCTGGCCCAGGCCGTCGCCCAGCTCTCCGGCGGCGCCGGCGGGCCCGACGTGTTCGAGAGCGCCCGCAAGGGGCTGGGCCTCGACAGCCTCGACATCCAGGCCGGCGCGAAGGGCGGCGCGGCGGTCGGCCTGTCGCGGGCGCTCAGCGAGCGGGTCAATGTCGGGGTGCGCGCCGGGGCGCGGCCGGAGGACAGTGCGGCCACCATCACCTACGACGTGACCGGGCGGATCAAGGTGCAGGGCGAGGCTGGGGCGGATGGGCGCACGGCCGTGGGCGTCGGGGCGGAGTGGGAGTATTGAGCCCGGGTACTCCTGTACCCGGCTTGAGGCCTCACCGCGGCCGATCCGAGCCGCCCGGTAGCGCGAAGCAGGCGCCGAGCCCGACCAGGCCGGCGATGGCCGCGGCGGCGAACACCGCGGCGTAGCCGGTGCCGCCGGGCGTCGTCGGCGCCAGCACCCCGAGCGCCGCCACGCCGAGCGCGAACCCGGACTGACGCGCCACCATCGTCAGCGCCGAGGCCATGCCCGCCGCCTCGGACGGTGCGAGCGCCACGATGGCGCCCGTCAGCTGGGAATGGGCGAGGGCCGACCCAGCCCCGATGGCGGCCATGCCGACGAGGGCAAGGGCGACGGCCTGGGAGCCGGCGAGCGCCGTTCCCGCCAGGACCGCGTTCCCGCCGGCGATCAGCGCCAGTGCGCTCCCGAAGGTGCGCCGCCAGCCGCACTGCCGGACCATGCGACCGCCCGCCGGGGGCAGCACCAGCATCGGCAGCGTCGCCGCGAGGAGCGCGAGTCCGGCCTCCTGCGCGCCCATCCCGTGGGCCGCCATCAGGAAGGCCGGCAGGGAGACGAGGACGGCCCAGTAGCCGGCCGAGATGGTCAGCAGCAGGACGATGACCGCCTTCACGCCGCGATCCGACAGGAGGGCCGGATCGATCAGCGGATGTGTCCGCCGGCCTTGCCGGCGCGCGAAGGCGACCGTGAGCGCGAGGCTCATCGCCACGCCGGCCAAGCCCGCCAGCGGGGCGGCCTGCGCCTGCAGGACGCCCTCGACCGCGAGACCGAGCGCGCCGGTCAGGACCAGCAGCCCCGGCCAGTCGAGCGGAGGCGTGACCCTCCTCCGCGCCTCGCCGACGAAGCGGGGAATGGCCAGCGCGATCAGCCCGCAGGGCAGGATGTTGGCGAGGAAGATCGCGGGCCAACCGAGCCAGGCGGCGAGCAGGCCGCCCAGCGTCGGCCCCAAGGCCATCGCGACGCCCGACAGGATCCCGATGAGCGCCAGGGCGCGGGCCCGCAGGGCGGGATCCGGGAAGGTGCCGGCGATCGACGCGATGGCCCCGGTGATCAGGAAGGCCGCGCCGATGCCCTGCGCGGCGCGGGCGACGCACAGGGCGGGCGCGGTTCCGGCGAGCGCGCAGGCGACGGACGCAGTGGCGAACAGGGCGTTCCCGAGCAGCAGGGCACGGCGCCGTCCGTGGCGATCCGCCAGGGCGCCGGCGGCCAGCAGAGCGGCCGTGAAGGCGAGGCTGTAGGCGTCGATGACCCAGGCGAGGCCCGGCATGAAGAGGCCGAGGTCGCGGCCGATCTCCGGCATGACGACGACGAGCGCGGTCACGTCGAATTGCGTCAGGAAGGCGCCCAGGCCGAGCACGCAGGCGGTGAGGCGGGCGCGCCGGTCCCAGAGGGCGGTGGTCAAGGTAACGGGGGCTGGGGTGACGGAGGGTTCGCGGGGGATGCTCATGGCCGTCATCAGCCGGGACCGGGGCAGACGAAGCAAATGAGAGTTGCACCGGCGCGCATGAATGCGTTTCATGGCGCCTCGTATCGGGCACAGGACGAGGCCGATGCACCGCTTGCCCCCCTTCCCCGGCCTCGTGGCGTTCGACGCCGTGCTGCGGCATGGAAGCGTGACCCGGGCCGCCGCGGAGCTCGGCCTCACCCAGAGCGCCGTCAGCCACCGGTTGCGCGGGCTGGAAGACTATTTCGGCGCGCCCTTGCTGGAGCGGCTGAACCCGGGCCTGCGGCCGACCCCGGCGGGCGAGCGCCTCGCGCAGGACGTCGCCCCGCTGCTCGGGACGCTGGCGGGGTTGCGGGAGCGGGTCGCCGGTGCGCGGGCCGCGCGGCCGTTCCGGATCGGCGTCAGCAACGCGCTCCTCGCCTGGTGGCTCTCGCCGCGCCTCCCCGACCTGGCGGCGGCGTTCCCGGCCGTCACGATCGAGGTGACGACCCGCGACAGCCATCCCTGGGACGGCAAGCCGGGCACGGTACCCGAGGAGACCGATCTGGCGTTGCTCTGGATCCCGCGCGAGGCGCAAGGAAGCAGCCGGTGCGAGGTGGCGTTTCCAGTCGAGACCGTCTTCCCGGTCGTCGCTCCCGTGCTGCGTCGCGCCTGTCCGGGCTCGGACTGGCGCCGGCTGCCGCGGCTCGCCAAGGGGCCGGCCGCCGACGGCATCGGCAATGAATGGTCCTGGGCGACGTGGCTCGGCGATGACGGGCCGCCGCCGCCCGCCATGCGCTTTCGCGACATCAGCGGGGCGTTGCAGGCAGCGCAGGACGGCAACGGCATCGTGCTGGCGCGCTCGCTCCTCGTCGCCGACGCGCTCCGGCGGCGCCGGTTGACCCGGCTGGTGAGCCGGGCCGAGATGCGACCGTCCTCGAAGATCCAGGTGGCGCGCTGGCGCGATCGGGCCGACGCGGTCGCGCCCGCGATGGCGGCGTGGCTCGTCGCGGCCGCAGGGACGACCCTCGCGCGGTGAGCGGTCACCCCGCCTCCGGCGGCGTCTCCCGGTGATGTCCCGTCTCGCGCTGGAACGCCGCCCCCACGCTCAAGCACACCGCATCGTCGTAGGGCTTGCCCACCACCTGCGCGGCGACCGGCAGGCCGGTGCGGCCGCGGCCGGTCGGCAGCATCAGGGCCGGCAGGCCGGTATAGTCGAACAGCATCGTGTTGCGCGGCAGCACCGCCTGGAGCGGGTGGGCCTCGCCGTCGACCTCCACCGTGAGGCTGTCGAGGGATGGCGCTTCGCCGCCGAGGCCCGGCGTCACCAGCACGTCGACATCGTTCAGGGCATCAAGGACTTGGCGCAGCACCACGGGCCGGCGGCGCAGGGCGCGCAGGTAGTCGGTGGCGGAGAACAGCCGGCCCTGGTCCATCCGGGCGCGGGTGCCGGGATCGAGGGCGGCGGCGCGGTCGAGGTCGGGCTCCTGGAGCGCGGCGAGTTCCGCCATC
The DNA here is from genome assembly GCF_006151805.1 of Methylobacterium terricola. Lineage (GTDB taxonomy): Bacteria > Pseudomonadota > Alphaproteobacteria > Rhizobiales > Beijerinckiaceae > Methylobacterium > Methylobacterium terricola. The sequence goes on from NZ_VDDA01000043.1 coordinate 17,331, forward strand.
ACGATGGTGTAGCCGTCCTGGTGGGCGGTCGCGACCGGGCCGAGATCGACCGGCACGAGGCGCGCCCCGCCGCGTTCCAGCACCCCGAGCATGGCCTGCCAGGCGGCGAGCACGGCCTCGTCCTGCATCGTCGTGAACCAGCCCTCCGGCACCCCGACCCGGAGGCCGGCGAGGCCCCGGGCGCGCGACGCGTCGTAGCGGCCGGCGGCGTGGGGGTCGGCGCCGTCGGGTCCGGCGATCCAGGGCATCACCCGGGCGAGGTCGGCGGCCGAGCGGGCCATCGGTCCGACATGGTCGAGGGTCCAGGAGAGCGGCGCGACGCCGGTGCGCGGCACGAGCCCGCGGGTGGGTTTAAGGCCGGTGATGCCGCACCACGCCGCCGGCACCCGGACCGAGCCGCCGGTATCGGTGCCGAGCGCCAGCGGCATCAACCGGGCGGCGAGCGCCGCACCGGAGCCGGTCGAGGAGCCGCCGGTCCAGCGCGACCGGTCCCACGGATTGCCGACCGCGCCGTAGCGCGGGTTGTGGGCCGAGCCGCAGGCGAATTCGGTGGTGGCGAGCATGGCGAGCGGGATCGCCCCGACGGCCTTGAGCCGCGCCACCACGGTCGCGTCGGATTCCGCCACCCGGTCGCCGGTGAGGCGCGAGCCGCAGGTCACGGCCGCGCCGGCGCAATCGATGATGTCCTTGACGCCGAACGGGATTCCTTCGAGGGGCCGCGCCGTCCCCTCCCGGATCCGCCGGGCGCTGTCCTGTGCGGCCTCGTCCGCCCCTGGCACTCTGGCCAGCACCGCGTCGCGGCCGGACGGGTGGCGGGCGATGCGGGCCTGGAGCGCCGCGACGAGCGCGACCGGATCGGTCGTGCCCGCCGCGTAGGCGGCCTTGAGGGCGCCGATCCCGAGGGTGTGCGGCAGCCCGTCCTCGACCGGCGGCAGGGGTGGGGCGGCGGGCGCCGCCTCCCCGGTCGCATCGGCCGCCTGCCGCAGGCGCCGCTCGGCTTGAGCCGGCTCGGGCGCGTCGCGCTCCCAGGCCGAGGGCAGGTCCCGGGCCGGCGCGCCTTGCGCCACCGTGCCGGCCAGGATGGTGCGGGCGATCAGCGCGTCGGAGACGCTCACGCGGCGATCTCCAGGCGGCCCTGCCGGCAGGCCATCAGCGGCTGGATCCGGGTGCCGAAGATGTCGAGGCCTTCGAGGAAGTCGTCGAAGGTCAGCATGATGCCCTTCACCCCCGGGACGGAGGCCGCCTCGTCGAGCATCCGCGCCACCTTGGCGTAGGAGCCGACCAGCGTGCCCATGTTGAAGTTCACCGCGCCCTCCGGCAGGTTCATCCAGGTTGCGGTCGAATCGGCCGAGGCGTTCTTGTCCTGCGTGCTCTGGTCGAGCATCCAGGCGAGCGCCGCGACGTCGGCACCCTGGCGGTAGGCCATCCAGCGCTCCTCCGCCGCCGCGTCGGTCTCGTCGGCGATCACCATCATCAGCACGTAGGAGCCGACGTCGCGCCCGGTCTTGGCCGTGGCCTCGATCAGCCGGGCGCAGGTCGGCGCACAGGCGGTCGGCGTGTTGAGGCCGGTGCCGAGGACGAAGTTGTAGTCGGCGTAGGTGGCGGCGAATTCCATGCCGCGCCCGCTCTGGCCGGCGGCGACGATCGGGATCGGGCCGGAGGGCGCCGGCTTCATCATGCAGCCCTCCATCGTGAAATGCTCGCCCTTGAAGTCCGAGGTGCCGGTCTCCCACAGCTCCTTCATCACCCGGACGTACTCGGTGGAATAATCGTAGCGGTAGCCGAAATACTCGTCGCCGGGCCACAGGCCCATCTGGGAATACTCCGCCTTCTGCCAGCCCGAGACGATGTTCACCCCGAAGCGGCCGGGGGCGATCGAGTCGATCGTGGTCGCCATGCGGGCGACCAGCGCCGGCGGCAGGGTCAGCACCGCGGTCGAGGCGAAGAGCTTGATCCGCTCCGTCACCGCCGCAAGGCCGGACATCAGGGTGAAGGATTCGAGGTTGTAGTCCCAGAACTCGGTCTTGCCGCCGAAGCCGTGCAGCTTGATCATCGAGAGGGCGAAATCGAGCCCGTACCCCTCCGCCTTCTGCACGATCGCCTTGTTGAGGGCGAAGCTCGGCTTGTATTGCGGGGCCGCCTCCGAGATCAGCCAGCCGTTGTTGCCGATCGGGATGAACACGCCGACATCCATGTGCGAAGCTCCGGGTTCCGGTGGGCGGCGATGGGACCGTCCGGACGGGGCTTTGCAGGATCGGGGCCGTTTCAGGTGGAACTCAGCGCGTTCGCGATGTCGGTGCGGGCGACATCGTCGCCGACCAAGAGCAAGGGGCACCGGCGCGCCCTGGCCAGTGCGTAGGCGAAGCAATCGCCCAGGTTCAGGCCGGCCGGATGCACACCCTTGCCCCATTGGGCGTAGGCCGCCGCGCAATCATGCGCCATGGCGGCCGTGACGGGGATCACTTCGAAGGCGAGATCATCGACCAGGGTTCACACACCCTCGGCGACGTTCCGCCGACCCGACACGATCATGGCTTCGGTCAAGCTGCCGGCCGAGATGAGGATGCGAGGCGTGGCGACGAGCACGGCCATAGATGCTGCGGCCCGTGCTTCGTCCTGAGCGATGGCGAGCAGCACGGAGGTATCGACCACGATCAGCGTGGCAAACCCTCGTCGTCCTAGAGGAAGTCCTGGCTCCGGGCAGCCGACGGTCCCGGGGTTGCCTTGGCGCGGCCGGCCTCCCGGACCGCCATGATGACCCGCTCCCGCTCCTCCACGGATTGCGGCGCCCTCACCGGCACGAGCCGTACGGCGGCCCGGCCTTGGCGGGTGAGAATCACCTCGTCGCCGGTCTCTGCCCGCCGCACGAGGTCGGGCAATTGCCCTTCCGCTTCCGCAACGGAAACCTTCATGACGTCATTTCCGATTCGATGTTCCGACAAGAGAGTGGACTGGTGGACCAGTTGGATGGTGGACCACTACCACGGCCTCATTCAATAGGCCCGCGGCCCGACGCCGGTCAGGATCGCTGGCCGCCTCGGAGCCGTTGCGGATCGTATCGCCATCCGCGACGATGGTCCCGACAGTCCAGGACCGCTCCATGTCCGCGTCCCGCCATCCGGATCGCCCACGACCCCGAAGCGGATGTCTGGTCCGTCGAGGAAAGCGACCTGCCGGGCGTCAGCGTCGAGGCACCGACCGCGGACGCCCTGATCGCCCGCCTGCCCGTCATCGTGGCGGATCTGCGTGACGAGGACGATCCCGTCCCGGTCGTGATCGTAACCGGCTAACGCCCCCGCCGCGCCGTCAGCACCGAGGCCCCCAGCACCGCCACGCTCACCGCCCCGATCAGCAGCGTCGAGATCGCGTTGATCTCCGGCGTCACGCCGAGGCGGACCTGGCTGTAGAGGCGCATCGGCAGGGTGGTGGCGCCCGGCCCCGAGACGAAGCTCGCGATCACGAGGTCGTCCATCGACAGGGTGAAGGCGAGGAGGAAGCCGGCGATCACCGCAGGCGCGATCAGCGGCAGGGTCACGGTGCGGAACACCGTGACGGGGGCGGCCCCGAGATCGGCGGCGGCTTCGAGCAGCGAGCGGTCGAGCTGGCGCAGGCGGGCCTGCACCACCACGGCGACGAAGCAGAGCGTGAAGGTCGCATGCGCGATCACGATGGTCCAGACACCGCGCGGGATGCCGAGGCCCACGAACAGCAGGAGCAGCGACAGGCCGGTGATCACCTCCGGCATCACCATCGGGGCGTAGACGAGCCCGGTCAGGAGCGGCCGGCCGGGAAAGCGCCGGCGCCCGTCGAGGGCCAGCGCCGCCAGCGTGCCGAGAACCGTCGCGAGGCCGGCCGAGGCGAGCGCGACCTTGAGCGTCACGAGGGCGGAGTCGACGAGCGGGCCGTTGTCGAGGAGGCCGGCATACCAGCGGGTCGAGAACCCGGCCCAGACCGTGACGAGCCGCGAGGCGTTGAACGAGTAGACGACGACCAGCAGGATCGGCCCGTACAGGAAGGCCAGCCCCAAGCCCAAGGCGGCCCAGGCGAGCGGATGGGCGCGATGCATCACGGGCGCTCCAGCCGGCGCGACTCGGCCTCGCGGAACAGCACCACCGGGCCGGCGACGATCACGAGCAGCACCACGGCGACCGCCGAGGCGAGCGGCCAGTCGCGGTTGGAAAAGAACTCGGTCCACAGCACGCGGCCGAGCATCAGGGTGTCGGTCCCGCCGAGCAGGTCCGGGATGATGAACTCGCCGGTGATCGGGATGAAGCAGAGCAGCGCCCCGGCAAGGAGGCCGGGCAGCGACAGAGGCACGGTCACGGTGCGGAACGCTCCGAGCCGGCTCGCCCCGAGGTCGCGGGCGGCCTCGATCAGCCCGCGGTCGAGGCGTTCCAGCACCGCGTAGAGCGGCAGCACCATGAACGGCAGGTAGGCGTAGACCACCCCGATCATCACCGCCGCCGGGGTGTTGAGGATCTCGACCGGCTTGACCACCAGCCCGAGCGCCAGCAGCGCCTGGTTGAGCAGCCCGTCGGCCTTCAGGATCGCGATCCAGGCGTAGACCCGGATCAGGAAGCTCGTCCAGAACGGGATCACCATCAGGGCGACGAGGAGCGGCTGCCAGGCCTTCGGCGCCCGCGCCATGGCGTAGGCGATCGGGTACCCGACCAGGATCAGGAGCCCGGTCGCGGCCAGGGCCACGCCGAGCGAGGTCAGGCCGGCCGCGAGGTAGAGCGGGTCGGCGATCAGCGTGCGGTAATTCTCGAAATCGAGGGCGGCGAAGACGTCGGCCCACCCGGCGAGCCCCGCATCCCAGTCGAGCACCGGGGTGTAGGGCGGCAGCGCCGTCGCCGGGTCCGACAGGCTGATCTTCACCACCACCAGGAACGGCAGGCCGAAGAAGGCGAGGAGCCACAGGAGCGGCACCGCCGGGAGGGCGAGCCGCCCGAGGAAATCGCGCAGAGACTCGCGCCGGCGGCCCGTCATGCGGAGTCCGCCGGCAGCAGCGAGGCGTCATCGCTCGAGAAGCTCAGATGTACCGGCGTGCCGACGCCGAGGCCGGCGCCGGGGGCCCCGGCGGCGCGCAGCACCCGCCCGTCCGCCATCCCGACCCGGTAGACGATCCTGTCCCCGAGATAGGTCGCGTCGAGGAGCGTGCCCGGGAGACCCTGCCCGGCCAGCGTCAGGCGCTCGGGCCTCAGCGCCAGGAGGCCTGGCGCCCCCGCGGGGCCGGCGCCGTGATGGTCGAAGGCCTGCACGAGACCGAGCGGCGTCTCGAGGCCGCGCAAGGCCCCGGCCCCGCCCCCCCCGAGCCGACCCTCGATCAGGTTCACGTCGCCGAGGAGGCTGGCGACGTAGCGGGTGGCCGGGCGCTCGTAGAGCTCGGCCGCCGATCCGACCTGGACCAGCCGGCCCGCCGCCATCACGCCGATGCGGTCGGCGAGCACCATCGCCTCGGCGGGGTCGTGGGTGACGACCACGAAGGTGGTGCCGAGCCGGCGCTGCAGCGCCCGCAGCTCGGCTTGCGTCTCCTCCCGCAGGGCGCGGTCGAGGGCGCCGAGCGGCTCGTCGAGAAGCAGCACCCGGGGCCGCTTGGCGAGCGCCCGGGCGAGCGCCACCCGCTGGCGCTGGCCGCCCGAGAGCTGGTCGGGCCGGCGGGCGCTTAGATGATCGAGCTGCACCAGCCGCAGCATCTCGGCGACCCGGGCGGCGACCTCCGCCTTGCGCAGGCCCTCCCGCTCCAGCCCGTAGGCGACGTTCCGCGCCACGTCGCGGTGCGGGAACAGGGCGTAGGACTGGAACATCATGTTGACCGGCCGGCGGTGCGGCGCCGCCCCGGCGAGGTCCTGCCCGTCGAGGAGGATTTTTCCGGCACTCGGCTCCTCGAAGCCGGCGGTCAGGCGCAGCAGCGTGGACTTGCCGCAGCCGGACGGCCCGAGCAGGCAGAAGACCTGTCCGGGCGCGAGGTCGAGGTCGACGCGGTCGACGGCGAGATGGGCGCCGAAGCGCTTCGTGACCGCCTCGAAGCGGAGATGGCCGGTGGCGGGAGAGGGAGCGGGCGTCGTCACGTCGTCCGGGCGGCGTGGGCGGGGGACCCGACATCTAGCCCGGCCAGGGCGGCCGGGGAAGGGCGGACCGGGAAGGGCGGTGCGCTGCTTCGGACTTGCGGCCGGACGTCGTGCCGTTTCTCCGCCACGCCGTCGACACGCCGGTCTTGGCCATATCCATCCATCGGACCAAGGTCGATGCCCTAACGCCTTGCCGGATTTGTGTGGTCGCGTGTATTGATGAGGTGACACGCGTCGATGCCGTCCGCTGCGTCCCTCGACCTGGACGGCCTCCGCATCTCCTCCCGAGACGTGTCGTCAACTTGGCGTCTCTCTCCGCCCGGGGAGGGGCGCCTTTGTTTGCGGCGACCCGTCCCGACATCTTCGACCCTCCCCTCGCTCCCCTGCGTCATCCTTGGGCTCGCGGGCTGCGAGAGCCGGGGTGACGTCGAGGGCGAGGCGAAGTCCCCTCAATGCGCGTCCGCCCCCGCCCCGCCCGGACGCGGCCGGCGGATCATCGGCGTGGCGCAGGCCATCAGCACGAACAGCACGGTCAGGATCAGGAACACGTCGGAGAAGCTCATCAGGAGCCCCTGCATCCGCACGGTGTTCATCATCGCCTTCAGCGCCATGGCGTCCGGGTTGCCGGCGAGCCCGGCGAATCCCTTCGCCATGCTGTCGAGGCGCTCAAGCACCATCGGGTTGGTCCAGGTGAAGCGCTCGTGCAGGCGGGCGAGGTGGAGGTCCCAGCGGTCGTTGAGCGCGGTGTTGATCAGCGCCAGCCCCACCGCGCCGCCGAGGTTGCGGGTGAGGTTGTAGAGGCCGGACGCGTTCTTCATCCGGGCCGGCGGCAGGGTGCCGAGCGCGATGTTGTTGATCGGGATCATGCACAGCATCAGCGAGCAGCCGCGCAGGATCTGCGGCCACAGCAGCTCGGTGAAGTCCCAGTCCTTGGTGATCCCGGTGACGATCCAGGTGCCGGCGGCGAAGCCCGAGAACCCGATCGCCATCATGATCCGCGGATCGACCTTGCCCGAGAGGCGCCCGGCGATCGGGGCGGTGGCGAACATGCACAGGCCTGAGACGAACATCGTCTCGCCGATCTGCAACGCCGAGTAGCCGCGCACCCGGCCGAGATAGACCGGATACAGGTAGGTCAGGCCGTAGAGGCCGATGCCCATGACGAAGCTGAACAGGCAGCCGCCGGCGAAGTTGCGGTCCGAGAAGGCGCGCAGATCGACGATCGGCTGCTCGGCGGTGAGGGCCCGCCAGAAGAACCCGATGCCGGCCACCCCGCCGACGATCGCCGCGAGGAAGATCGCCTCCTCCTGGAACCAGTCGTGGGTCGGTCCCTCCTCCAGCACGTATTCGAGGCAGCCGAGGAACGCCGCCATCAGGCCGAGGCCGGCCCAGTCGAAGCGCTTGAGCAGGTCGAGGTTCGGCTTGTCGAAATCGACCAGGAGGTAGGTCGACACGGTGACGAAGATGCCCGGCACGATGTTGACGAGGAACAGCCAGTGCCAGTTGAACAGGTCGGTGAGGTAGCCGCCGACCGTCGGGCCGATGGTCGGCGCCAGCGTCGCGACGAGGCCGATCATCGGCGAGACGATGCTGCGCTTCGAGGCCGGGAAGATCGTGAAGGCCGAGGCGAACACCGTCGGGATCATGCCGCCGCCGATGAACCCTTGCAGGGCGCGCCACAGGATCATCTCGCCGATCGTCGACGAGGTGGCGCATAGCAGGCTCATCAGGGTGAAGCCGCCGGCCGAGATCACGAACATCCAGCGGGTCGAGAGCACCCGCGACAGGGTACCCGACAGCGGGATCGAGATCACCTCGGCGATGAGGTAGCTCGTCTGCACCCACGGGATCTCGTCGGCCGAGGCCGAGAGGCCGGCCTGGATCTCGGCGAGCGAGGCCGAGACGATCTGGATGTCCAGGATCGCCATGAACATCCCGAACACCATGCAGACGAACGCCACCATGCGGCGGCGGTCGATCGGCGCGTCGGCGGGCGCGGGGGTCGCGGCCATGTCGGAAAGCCTGCTTGGTCTCTAGGGTCGACGAAGGTGCGAAAGCGGTTCCCGCCCCGCAGGGTCATCCCGGGGCCGCGAAGCGGCGCCCGGGATCCGGAAGTGCGAGACGTTCAGAACGAGGCGGTGCGTGCCGCTTTCCGTCCGGGCCCGCCTGCGGTTCCGGAGGCCTGGCTTCTCGCGTGCGGCGAGCCCCGGAGCGACGTGGTGGGCTTCAAGTCTCGTGGGCGGACCCGGTACACGTCCCGCAGGGCCTTACCGCCCCGCGGTGCGTACCGACGCCGCGCCCTTCCCCTCCGACACCGCCTGATGCGGCTCGATCGGGGCCGGGGGCTTGGTCTCGTCGAGGCCGCGGGTGTCGACCCGCACTTCCACCGAGAGACCCGGCCGCAGCAGGCCCTCGCGGGCGACCGCCTCCGGCACCCGCACCCGCACCGGCAGGCGCTGGACGATCTTGGTGAAGTTGCCGGTCGCGTTGTCGGGCGGCAGCAGGCTGAACACCGAGCCGGAGGCCGGCGACAGGCTCTCGACGGTGCCGAGGATGTCGCGGTCGGGCCAGGCATCGACCCGGATATGGACCGGCTGGCCGACCCGGACCCGGCCGAGCTGGGTCTCCTTGAAGTTGGCGTCGACCCGGGCGCTCTGGAGCGGCACCAAAGCGGCGATGCGCGAGCCCGGCGCCACGTAGGCCCCGGCCTCCGTCGCCTTGTTGCCGATCACCCCGTCGAAGGGCGCGCGCAGGACCGTGAAGGTCAGGTCGCGCTTCGCCCGGTCGACGGCGGTGCGCAGCTCGGCCGCCAGGTTCTCGGCCTCCTGCGTCTGCGCCTCCAGCACCGCGACGTTGGCCTGGAGGGCGATCAGGTTGGCCTCGGCGCCCTTCACGGTGGCGTCCGACCGGTCGCGGTCGGCCCGCGACTGCTCCAGGCGCGACTTGGCGGCGAACTCGGATTGCGCGAGCTGCTGCTGGCGCTGGTAATCGGCGGCCGCCCTCACCTGATCGGCCTTGGCGGCATCGATCTGGGCCTGGCCCTGGAGCACCTGGGCGCGGGCGGCTTCCGCCTGCCGGGCGATGCGGGCGATGGTGCTGCGTTGCGTCGCCAGCTTGTCCTCGGCGGCCTTCAGCGCCAGGCGATAATCGCCGTCCTCGATCCGCGCGATGACGTCGCCGGCCTTCACCGCCTGGCCGTTCACCACCGGCACCGCCTCGAGATAGCCCGAGACCTTGGCGGCGAGCGTCGAGATGTCGGCCTGGACGTAGGCGTCGTCGGTCGAGACGAAGAAGCGGCCGGTCGTCCACCATTCGTGGCCCGCATAGGCGCCGTAGGCGCCGCCGCCGGCCAGCAGCGCGAGCAGGACCAGGCGGCGCACCGGGCGCTTGCGCTTCGCGGGCGGAGCGGCGGCCTGCGGGGTGGCCGGTGTCGTGGCAGCAGCTTGAGGGGCGGCCTTGGCCGCCGCCCCGCCGGCGGGCCGGCCCTGCGCGTAATCGTCTCGGAACGCCATCGTTCAGTCCACCCGTCCTCGGGGAGCGTCCCCGGTACCATCGCCCGAATCGGTTGACGGCTCTCGAACGACCGCGATACTACGTTGACCGAACCGTTCGGTCAATCGATCCTGTGTGCGGTGCACACGTCCGATTGATTGCCGCTGCCGCACCTCCCACATTGTCCTCTGGATCCTCCCGGCCCCGACGATGAGCGACGCTTCCCTGAGTTCCCCTCCCGCCGATACCGAGAAGCGCCGCCAGATCCTGGACGGGGCCCGCGAGGTCTTCCTCGCCAGCGGCTTCGACGGCGCCAGCATGGGGGCGATCGCCAAGGCGGCGGGCGTCTCGAAGGGCACGCTCTACGTCTATTTCGAGAGCAAGGAGGCGTTGTTCGAGGCGCTGACGATCGAGGAGAAGCGGAGCCTCGCCGAGAACATCTGCCGCCTCGACCACGACGACCCCGACGTCGCCGCCGTCCTGCGCCGCCTCGGCACCAACCTGATGGAGGCGATGGTAAGGCCCGACCACATCGCCTCGGTGCGGATGGTGATCGGCGCGGCGGAGAAGTTCCCGCGTTTCGGCCGCGCCTTCTACGAGGCGGGTCCGGTGCTCGGCCGGACGCGGCTGCGCGCCTATTTCGACGCCCAGGTCGCCGCCGGCCGCCTGCGCCCGATGGATTCGGACCTCGCCGCCCGCCACTTCTCCGACCTCTGCGCCGCCACGACCATGCGCCGCCTGCTCTTCGCCGTCGGCGACCCGCCGACCGAGGCCGAGACGACCTACTGGGTGGCGGAGGCCGTGCGGGTGTTCCTGGCGGCCTACGGGCCGGAGGGGCAGTGAGGGGGGATGCAGGCGGTGACCGGCCGCAAGCGGATGGTCCGCCTGCGAGCCGCCCGACATTCCGTCTATCGTCATCATTTTCCGGTCGGACGCGGGCCGGCGGGCCACCGGCCAGGTGATCCGGGCGAGCGGCGGCGATAGGCTCCGACCTCTCGAAGCCGGAGTCCGGAGCCGTAAGCATGGCCAAACGCTTGTCCCGGATCCGGACGATGAGGCCGCCGGCCGATTGCGCGGTGGCCTCCTGGTATCCGGGCGCGGACCTCGTCGATGCCTTCGCGGTGACGCTCCCTGGGCCGGGACCATACGACCTATCGAGGCTGGCTCAGGACGGGCTCTCGAACCCGGCCCCCTGGATCACGGCGGCCATGACATTGCGCGACGCGGCCGTGCGCCTCGTCGGCCTGCGGACGTCGGGGGAGATGCGGGACCGCCTGAAGGCCGACGGCCGGGACCGGATCGACTTCTTCCCGGTCCTTTCCCGGTCCGAGCGCGAGATCGTCCTGGGAGAGGACGACCGCCATCTCGATTTTCGCCTGTCGCTTCTGCTCAGCCGACGTCCGGACGGGCAGGAGGACCTCGTCGCCACCACGGTCGTGCGCTGCCGCAACCGGCTCGGCCGTGCCTATCTCGCCGCGATCATGCCCGGGCACGTTCTTGTCGTCCGTTCGGTCCTGCAAAGGGCGGCGGCATTCCAGGCGGGCAGGATGGCCGTTTGACGGACCTTGCAGTCCGTGCGGGCCGCTCGAGAAATGGTCGGCGACGAACCGGTCTCCGCTTCGCCGGACTATGCTCTACTCCTGCTCCGCCCGCCACGCGGCGAGCAGTGCCGCTTCCTCGCCCCGGGTCAGTCCCGTGACCGGGCCACCGGATTCCTCCATCCAGCGCAGGGTGTCGCGCGCGGTCTCCTCCAGCGGCCGCGGGGTCAGGCCCGCCGCGAGCGTCGCCGAGACGTCGCGCGACGCGTCGCCGATCGTGTCCGGCAGCGGGAGCGGCAGGGCGTACGGCCCGGATTCGCGCCCGACGCCGTGGCGGTCGAGGAAGGCCCGGTCGACCCAGACCGGATGGCAGGACGACCCGAGCGCGTCCGCGCAACGCGCGAGGAAGGCACGCCGTGTGCAGGCCGGCGCGACGGCGTCGAACGGCCCGGCAAGGCCGCGTTCCGCCGCGCGGACGATCCACCCCGCGAGGTCGCGCCCATCGATGAACTGCACCGGATCCTCGGGCGCGGCCGGCGCCAGCACCATGCCGCCCCGCGCCAGCCGGGCGACCCAATAGCCGAACCGCCCGGTCGGATCGCCCGGGCCGACGATCAGGCCCGCCCGGACGATCAGGGCGGATCCGCCGAAGGCCCGCTCGCAGGCGACCTTGGCGGCGCCGTAGGATCCGTCCTCCGCCGGCGCGAGGAGCGGCGCCGTCGCCGCCCGCTGCCCCGGCGTTTCCATGTCGGCATAGACGCTCGTCGTCGACACGAAGGTCCAGTGCCCGATCCGGCCGTCGAGGGCCGCCAGCGCCCGCCGGACCTGGGCGGGATCGCGCGATACGTCCACGGCGGCGTCGAAGGTCTCTCCCGTGAGGGCCGCGAGCCCGTCAGGCCGGTCGCGGTCGACCGCGACGAAGCGGGTTCCCGGCGGGGGAGATCCGGACAGGCCGCGGGTGGCGCAGGTCACGGCGTGACCGCGGGCGGCGGCCTGTGCGGCGACCATCCGCCCGAGGAATCGCGTCCCGCCGAGGACCAGCAAACGCATGCTCCGCTCCCATCACGTCTCGATCACCTGCCGCCTCGCCACCATTGGCAGGAACGTTTGCACGTTCGGGTCGTCGTGGAACACCGCGCAGGTGAAGCACTCGTACTCGGCCATGCCGGGCCGGCGCAGCGCCAGCACGCAATCCGCCTCGCCGGTCGCGCGGTCCAGCGAGACCAGGACGTGCAGGCAGGGCGGCGTGCCGAGCACCACCGGATCGGCCACGGCCATGTCGGCGACGATGACGCCGTCCTGCCGAGTCCGCCGCAGCACCGCGCTCTCGGACAGACCGATCCGCTCGGCGGGGATTCGCGCCAATATCGGGCTGTCGACCTGGACGACGGCGAGAAGCGCGTGGCCGAAGCGGTCGAGGATGGCGGTTTCCGGCATGGATTGGCTGTAAACAGCGGAAAGCGTCGCAAGGTGGCACCATTTCGGTGCCAACTGTCGCGGGCCTCCGGCATGATCGGGGAATGACCGACGCCGTTCCTCCCTCTCCCCGCCGGGACCCGTCGCCCGAGACGATCGCCGCCTTCCTGCGCGGGCTCGATCCGGCCTATGCGCCGACGCCGCTGCGCCGCCTGCCGGCGCTCGCCCGGCGCCTCGGCGTGGCGCAGGTCCTCGCCAAGGACGAGACCGGCCGGACGCTCGGCAGCTTCAAGTCGCTGGGCGGCACCTATGCCGGCCTTAACGCCCTGGCTCGCGCCGCAGGGCTGAGCCCAGCCGACCTCCTGGCGGCGCGGCCCGCGGGCCAGCCGGCCCTGGTCTGCGCCAGCGACGGCAATCACGGCCTCGCGGTCGCCGCCGCGGCGCGGTTCGCCGGTGCTGCGGCGCGGGTGTTCCTGCATGCC
>NZ_VDDA01000044.1 GCF_006151805.1 Methylobacterium terricola
CGACGATAGCGGACAGGCGCGTCAGGTCGGCGGCGCTGGGGATCACACAGACAGTCTGAGCCATGCCTCAGACTCGCATGCCTCATGCCCCCTGTGAATCCTCTGAATGCGTCAATGCACTAGCAGGCGCGCATGACCCATCAAGGCCGGCCCTGCGACGGTGGCCGGCTGCGCCGTCCGCCTGACCAACGAGCTTCCACCTCACAGCAGCCATTTCACCCGCACACGCGGACGAGGCGCCCGCATCCCGCGCCTGGCAGCATGTGTTCTGGGCTTGCACTTCACATAAGTGTCTGCTTATCTGTGGCCGTGGTTGAGGACGACATCTTCCGGGCCCTGGCAGACCCCACCCGACGCGCGATCTTCGAGAAGCTCGCCGGCGGGAGTATGAACGCCAGTGCACTCCGCGAGGGCATGGCGATCAGCCAGCCGGCGATGTCTCAGCACCTCGCCGTGCTGCGGGGCGCCGGGCTCGTGCGCGAGGCCCGGCAGGACCGTTTCGTGAACTACGACGTCGATCCGGCCGGCGTGGCGCTCATCGCGCAATGGCTGGCGAAGTACCGCGCCTACTGGCCCGCCCGCATCGACGCGCTCAAGGTCGTGCTGAAGGAGATGGACCAATGAGCGACGCGGCGTGCGACGAGCCCGGCCACGGCATCGAGCAGACCTACGAGTTGAGCGAGCCGCCCGAGAAGGTGTGGCGTGCGCTCAGCATCCAGGCGCTTCGGGAGCATTGGCTGCCCGAGGCGGCGCTGGCCGGGCCCGAACCGGTCGCCGTCACGCCCGGGCGCGAGGTCAGCTACCGGATGCGCGAGGCCGCCCCGCCGTACCTCGAGAGCACGGTGACGTTCCGCATCGCCTCGAACGGCGCGGGCGGCACCTGCCTGCGCATCATTCATGACCTGACGGATGCCCGGTTCGCGCCCCTGACCAAGGCCGCCGCGAACCACAACGCCCCCCTGCTGCGCGCCGCCTGACGCGGCTCGTCCTACGCCCCATTCCGGAAGATCGGAGGTCGCCGATGCGCGACGCGATGCAACTCGTCCCTATGGTCGTCGAGCAGTCCAGCCGCAGGGAGCGGTCCTTCGACATCTATTCGCGCCTCCTGCGCGAGCGCATCGTCTTCCTCAACGGGGAGGTGAACGACGCGGTCTCCGCGCTGTCTGTGCCCAGCTCCTGTTCCTGGAGGCGGAGAACCCGACGCGGCCGATCCACCTCTATATCAACTCGCCGGGCGTCGTCACGAGCGGCTTTGCGATGTACGATACCATGCGCCACATCCGCGCTCCGGTGCACACTCGAAGGCTTTGGCCTTGCTATGGTGGGGCCGGTCGGACCGTTCGATCAGCTTACCGCTCCGGCGGATCGCCCACTGGAAGTTTCCCTCCGGCTTAGGCAGTGGTGAAACCTCGATGGAGTAGGGGTGTGGGACTTCGTCGGCCGTGGGCGCGCTAAGCCAGGCTCCACGTGGTCACACCATAGCCAAAACGATGTGGGCCCGTTTTTGTGGATTGGTGATCAGCTTGGAGGCGATGAGTCTGCCAGCATTTCGGCCTTTGCTCGCGGCGATCCTTGGTCCGATCTCCCGCCCTCAGGCGTCCTGGCGACCTTCGTGGGCGAGCCTTTCAGGGTGACAAGACGCTCACGCGGGGACAAGCGGGGAGCATCGGAGGAGCTACAGGGACGCTAGCATGATAGCGCTGCAATGCTACAATGCTGTAGCTCTTTGGTGCTTCAGTGCTGGCGAAGAGGCTGAGCGTCATAGGTGCGTGGCGAGGCCGATCACTTGGCCGCCGGCCTTCGTGAAGGGAGAGGGAGCGCTACGAGTCTGATCTGCAACGAGCGGGTCAAGCTGTCCACGGTACATCATAAGCCATTGACTTATGTAGTCCATTGGCTTACGCATTCTCATGTCCAAGCCGCTTCACACCGTCGTCGAGACCCCCGACTACCTCGCTGACGCGAAGCGGGCGGGCATGACCGAGGCGGAGCGCCAACGCTCGATCAACACCTACGCCAAGACGCCGGACTACGGCGACGAAATCCAGGGCTCCGGCGGCTTTCGCAAAGGTCGGGTCGCCGGCCGCGGCAAGGGCAAGTCGGGCGGTTACCGAGTGGTCTCGATCTACCTCGATGAGACGATCACCGTGTTTCTCGTTGCTGTCCTCAGCAAGGGGGATCGCGAAAACTTCACCGATGCGGAGGTTGCCGAGTTCAAGAAGGTGGCCACCGCAATCAAATCGGCTCACCGGCGCAGCAAGAAGCGCTGACGAACCGGCAACCCTCCACATGGTGTCTCCGATGACCGACAGCTTCACCCGCATCCTGAACGGCGCCAAGAGCGCCTTGGCCTACATGGAGGGCAATCCTCCCGAGGGGACCGTTGTCCACGTCCCGGAGGATCTGGACGTGGCCGAGATCCGGACCAGGACCGGACTCGCTCAGCCGGCCTTTGCTGCGACCATCGGCGTCTCGTTGCACACCCTCCGGAACTGGGAGCAGAAGCGCCGCCGTCCGGAGGGGCCTGCCCGCGTGCTCCTGGCAATGGTCGAGAAGCGGCCGCAGGTGGTGCGGGAGATCCTCGGCGAGGTGGCGTGATCGCCAGCCTCCAACTGCTATCGCCGGACGAGGCTGGCGTCACCGGAGCGGAAGATCTGATGACGAAGTTCGGCGAAGGCGAAGTGGATCGACGATCGAGCTGCGGCCGTGTGGAAGGAGTGCCATCAGCTCGGCAGCCGGTAGCGCGAGAGGCAGCTTCATGCTCGCTCCGGGGCGCATCGGCATGGGGCACCACGCTGTGATGCGATAGCATTGTAGCGCTACAATGCTATCGCATCACAGCGTGATAATACCATACGTTTGTAGTGCTTTCATACTGTGGCGCTTACCTGCTATGGTGCGACAGCATCACAGGTGAGACATGCGGACCCTGACACTCGTCACGCAGAAGGGAGGCGTCGGGAAAACGACGCTGGCAGCCTCCCTTGCCGTTGCCGCGGCACAGGCCGGCGAGAAGGTCGTTGCCCTCGATCTCGACCCTCAGGGGTCGCTTGGTGCTTGGGGCGACACCCGCACGGCTGACGCACCTGCGGTTGATCGGCTGCCCGCCGAGCGGCTTGGTGAGCTGCCCGCCATCCTCGAAGCACTAAAGGCAGAGGGCTATACCGTCGCGATCCTCGACACTGCGGGCGTGTCCTCGACCGGCGGCAATCTCGCGATGCAGGCCGCGGACCTCGCCCTCGTGCCGGCTCGTCCCTCGCGCCTCGACCTACAGGCCACGATGCCGACCATCGAGTCCCTGATGCGGCTCGGGATGCGGGATCGGTTCGCCTTCGCACTGAACCAATGCCCGCCCGGACGGTCATCCCGGGCGACAGAGGCGGCCAGCGGCTTGAGCATGTTCGGGGTCCTGGCAGAGCCACCGCTGGCGCAGCGTGCCGACCATCAGGACGCTATCGCTGCCGGGCAGGGCGTGACCGAGTTCGCTCCGGACGGGAAGGCAGCTGAGGAAATTCGGGCGCTGTGGGCATGGGTGGATCGCAAGATGAAGGGCAACCGGGCATGAGCAAGCGACCCTCCCTGATTGGCGGCCTTACCCTGCCAGGTGCCGAGCCCGCCACGCCCAAGCCCGAGGCTCCCGCCGAACGGGCGGCGCCTGAGGTCTCTGCGAAGCCGGCCGGCCGGCGCCCTCGCCCTGAGACGGTGCATACGTCCATCTACCTGCCGCGCGAGGTGCATCGCCGGCTGCGCGAGATCGCCTTCACCCGCGACGTGAAGGTGCATGATGTCATCATGGAGGGGATCGACGCCGCGTTGCAGAAGCACGGGCACCCGTCCGTCGAGGCGCTAAAGGGCGACAAGAATGGCTGACGCCTCGGTGCCAGACCGCTACGGCGGTGCGGCGCTCGAGCGCTGTAGCGCTACAGTGCTAAGATGTTGCAGCATGAAAGCGTTGGGTGTCGCTTTCGATAATAGCCGTTATCGAAAGCGATGGAGCGGGCACGGACTGATATCCGGCAGCCCCCTCAGGGGACGTCGATCGCGAACAGGTCGAGTTGCTGTGCGCTCACCTGTCGGCGCCTTTGTCGCCGAGCTACGGGGCGAGGAGCAGGATCAGGCTGGACGAAGAGCGGCAAGGCTAGACGAGGCTTCCCGTGCAGCACCGCTCCAACGATCTGCCCGCCCTCTGTCCGATGGAGCAGGTAGAGTACGTGGGCCGGTGTCCGCAGGATCTCCTGTCGCAGGGGTTCCGCAGACGGTAGGCAGGCCAGTGCTGCCAGGAGGCACGGTAGTCCTGCCGCAGCAATCTCCATCGCCTCGAACTCAATCTCGCGCAGGCCCCAGCGCTGGCGGGCAACGCCGGCCGTCGTGGACGGGAAGGGGTTGGCCGCGAACGCCGTCGCCTCGTCAAGGACGAAGGCTGCGAGACGGCCGCGCTCGGCCATAGCACTGATCCGCAGCGCATCGGCAAGTCGGCGCTTCTCCTCTGGGATGTCCCTCAACCACAGCCTCGCCTGGTTCACCGCCAAGCGGGTGAACAGCCATCGGGCCATTTATCCCGCGGCCTCTGAGGTCGCCAACCCCAGCAAAGTTTGACGAACCGTTGCCGTTCGTGCCGAATGGCTGATTAAGGCGGCTCGCATCCCGCGAGTCGCTACCAGGATCACCGCCGCGACAGCAGCCACCTGAAAAAGCAAGACCCCGGAGGCCTGCCAGGGCCACCAGGGTCTAGAGCCCCGAGGGGGCCGATCCGACGTATCGCAACTCGGATCATCCCCCGAAATCGCCATGCGAGTCAATCTGAAAGCCACGCTTTCGGAGACGGGCTCGGCTTGCCTGTGACGGACCGCCCGACCGGCGGCGCCGAATGCTGAACCGCGGCCCGATGAGGGCCGAACGATGACGCACGCCTATGCCCGGGGTAGTGGCGAAATGCCTGCCCCAAGGGGATTTGATGAGCCGCACCAACGGCGTGAGGTGGTGTCCAACCGGGCCGCCTGGTGCCCCGACAGTGCTGGCCCGTACAGGCTGCCGGCCGATATTCGCGATCGGTTGTCCGCAACCCTGGCAGGTCGAAAGAACCGGGATGCAGCCTTCGCCCTCGCGGTGTTCCTGGCCCGGTTCTGGAGCAGCCCCCGGCGGCTGATGTGCGCGCTCCCGGTCGACCGGAGGGCTCTGGCCCAGCACGAAGCCCTCGGCCTTACCGAAGCCCGGGTGCGCGGTGCCCTCGCGGTCCTCGTCGAGGTGGGCTTCCTTGCCCGGTACGAGCCCGAGGCAGGCAAGAAGTACCAGCGCACGGAGGGCGGCCTTCAGCGCCGGGCGATCCTGCACCGGTTCGGGGAGGAGTATGCCGTCGCGTTCACGGCAGCGAATGCCCGCGCTCAGGCAGCCCGTGGAGCGCCAGCGCCGTCCCGCAGGCCAGTACCCTCGCGTCCCCAGCCCCAACGGGCGCCAGCATCCAACGTCGACGCTCCCAGAGCCATGCCCGCACCCCAAGTCGCCCAAAAACAATCCCTAGGCGGAAGCCGTGTGATTATGGGCGAGATGGATCAGCGGAATCCGACGGCGGTCTGCAACGGACTCGAAGCAGCATTGGAACGGCTGCGTCGAAGCGTGTGCTCCTGAACCGGTGAGGAGTTGGAAACGTCACAAAGCTCTGCCGAAAGGCAGGGTCGCGGGCCTGGCAGAGCCTCATCCTGGTGGGGTTGAGATTCGCACCAACGGGTTTGAGGCAGATGCCCAGGCATGCACCATCCGCATACGGGTCAAAGGCTACGTTCGTTCAACCGGACGGGCCACATTCGCGCGGGCGCAGTAGCGCTATTGCACCCGTCATGGCTGATTTAATGCGGGGCTTCGGAGCCTGAGAATCTGCCTCGAATCGGCAGCTCACCTCCGAGGAGGGATGATGCTGTCCTGGACCGCGAATCCGCCGCGGCGGCTCATGATTCCGGCCGGCTCGCTCCCGCGTTTTCAAGCTGTTCGGCGCAGATCGCCGCGACGCTTTCCTGCAAGGCGCTCACCCGATCGACCAACCAGGCCAGCTCCTGGTCGGTGTGAACCGCCCCGGGTTTGTCGGAGGCTGATGGTCTTGGGTCAGGCGGCCAGGGCTTGGTCGCCGACGTGGGTATGATAGCGCGCTTCGGCCTCGGCGGGAGGGACGTTGCCGATGGGTGCGAGGAGGCGACGGTGGTTGTACCAGTCGACCCACTCCAGGGTGGCGTACTCGACCGCCTCGAAGGATCGCCACGGCCCACGTCGATGGATGACCTCTGCCTTGAACAGGCCGTTGATCGTCTCCGCCAAGGCGTTGTCGTAGCTGTCACCGACGCTGCCGACCGACGGCTCGATGCCGGCTCCAGCCAGGCGCTCGGTGTATCGTAGAGCTAAGTATTGCGAGCCACGGTCCGAGTGATGCACCAGCCCGCTGCCCTGACCAGGGCGACGCTCGTGCAGCGCCTGTTCCAGAGCATCCAGCACGAAGCTCGCATGAGCGCTACGTGAGGCTCGCCAACCGACGATACGCCGGGCGAACACATCGATGACGAACGCCACGTACACGAAGCCCGACCAGGTCGCCACGTACGTGAAGTCGCTGACCCACAAGGCGTTCGGTCGTGGAGCCTTGAAGTGGCGGTTGACGCGATCGAGCGGGCAGGCTGCGGCCGGGTCGGGGATCGTGGTGCGCACGGTCCTGCCACGCACCACCCCCGCCAAGCCCAATCGGCGCATCAGCCGCGCCACCGTGCATCGCGCGGCCACGATCCCCTCCCGGGCCAGTTGCCGCCACACCTTCCGCACGCCGTAGACGCAGAAGTTCGCCTCGAACACGCGCTGGATCCCGATCATCAAGGCCGCGTCGCTGCGGGCACGAACCGGCTGCTTCTCGGGATCGGCACGCCGGGCGGCATGCACGTAGTAGGTTGACGGGGCGATCGGCAGCACCCTGCAGATCGGCTCGACCCCATAGACCTCTCGATGATCGTCGATGAAGCTGATCATGGCCGCGACCAGCGGTCGAGCTCCGCCATGGCAAAATACGCCGATGCTTTGCGCAGGATCTCGTTGGCTTGGCGCAGCTCACGGTTCTCACGTTCAAGCGCCTTGATCCGCTCGCGTTCGTCCGTCGTCTGCCCTGGTCGCACACCTTGATCACGCTCGGACTGGCGCACCCAGTTCCTCAGCGTCTCGCCCGAGCAGCCAATCTTGGCCGCAATCGACTGGATCGCCGACCATTGCGAGCCGTGCTCGCCCTCGTGGTCGCGCACCATCCGCACGGCACGCTCGCGCACCTCAGGGGAAAACGGGGTTGTTCGCTTCGTCATGGCTCCATCCTCTCAGAAGTTGGAGCCTCCTGTCTGTCGCGGTTGATCTACTCTGCGCCCGCGGACGGCATCCCGCGAGCCTCCAGGGTGTCTGAGCCCAGTTCCCGGATCGGGAGCCGTCCGCGCCATGAAGCATCAGCCTGAACAGTTGATTGGGACAGCTTCGGCCGATCCCGTAGGACAGGAGCAGGGATCATGATGCAAGACGTCTTCGTCGGAGTTGATGTCGCTAATGACTGGCTCGACGTTCACCATGTACTTAGCGGCGCACGCCGGATCGCAAATACGGCTGCTGCAGCACGAAGCTTTGCCGCTGCATGTGCAAAGCAGGGAGCATGGTTCATCTTTGAAGCAAGCGGTGGTTATGATCGCGTGCTGCGCGATGCTCTCGAAACTTGCAATGTCCGGTTCAGTCGCGTGAACCCGCGACAAGCTCGCGATTTTGCCCGGGCCATGGGAGTGATCGGGAAAACCGATCGCGTCGATGCGCGTATGTTGGCAGAGTTAGGGATACGGCTGCGGCCTGCACCGACACAGCCCCTCGCCGCAGCCCGACGCGCCCTTCAGGCCCAGGCGACCCGCCGTCGCCAACTCGTCGAGATCCGCAAACAGGAGGCCACAAGGCTCCAGCAAACAGCTGACCGCCAAGCCCGCGCTGACATCGTGAGCTTGATTGTGGTTCTCGATCGTCGCATCGCGAAGGTCGAGGCGCAGATCAATGACCTGATCAAAGCCGATCCAGAACTTCGCCCTCTCAACCAGCGCCTTCAAACCGCTCCGGGTGTCGGTCCAATTGTTGCCGCGACATTGATCGCTGAGCTGCCTGAACTCGGGCAGCTTGATCGCCGCAGCATCGCTGCCCTGGCGGGCTTGGCACCAATCGCGCGTGACAGCGGCAAGCGTGTCAGCCCACGCAGCGTTGGCGGTGGCCGGCCAATTGTCCGAACGATCCTTTACCTCGCTGCCCTGCAGGCGTCGCGGCGGTGTGCCGTATTCCGAGACTTCCGCCAGCGTCTCCAGTTGGCCGGAAAACCGACCAAGGCGGCACTCACCGCGACTGCCCGCAAACTGCTTGTCACGCTGAACGCCATGCTCGCCAACGGTACCGATTATACCCTAGCCGCCGCGATCTGATTACAGTTGCCGGGAAACCCGGGGCGGTTCACGGCCCCTGACCTGCGCTTCGCCCAGCCGCCACGTGCGCCGGGCGCGCGGCCGAGAGGCGTAGAACCGCCGCACCTCAATGCGCAGTGCGATCTGTGAGGCGCGACAGAGGCAAGTCGTCCAGCTGGCGGTGGTAGAGGCTATGGACAGACCAGCTCGCATGCCTACAATCGGGACACAGGCCACCGTTCGCGTCCGGCCGCTGGAGGTGGATGGGAGTGTAAGGGCGGGCTTCGTCGACTAGAGCAATACGGGTGAGAAGGCGGCGGAAGTGAGCGGGATCGTGCTGGAATTGGTTGAGGTGCAGAAAACCAAGCGTACCACGTGCTACGTGCTGTTACTTTAAGCAGTAGAACGCCCGTCTATCGTGGGCTATTTCGTTGTCCTGTCAATCAAAATTTACCAAAAATATAATATTATATCGGTTGGTCCAGTACAGATCTTCTTCGTTTGTATGTGCGTAATAGGTGCCGGTACACAACCGTCGATTCGTGAAGGGATTTAGGAAAGTCATGACGAAATTCTTTCATGGCGAAATGAAAGATCCAATTATTGTATTAGCCAAGCAAAGGTCGGGAACTAATTTTATTAGAGGTATTATGTCATCTACTTTTGACTATAAAGATTTAGATGAATGTTTTATTATTCAAAGATCGGCACCGCCGCACTCATTTGTGCACATGTCTTCTACATTAATCAATTACTCTAACGTTATCGATCGACAAGCATTTGATGTTTTTGATTCTTATTTCTCGAAAATATTCGAAAATTTTTCAAGAAATATAATTGTCGATATTAAATATAATCACGCCTTCGTTTGCAACGAAGCCAATCAAGGTATCGAATCTGTACCTAGCCTCCTAACCTACATATACAGTAAAAATTGGCCTGTTGTTCATGTTATACGAGAAAATATAATTGCATCTTTTATATCGGGCAAAATCGCAGAGATGAATGGCGTTTTTCATCATCGCGTTGGTGAGAAAGTCCCTGTTATTTTTCCTATAGAAATTAATCCAATCAGCTTAATAGATTCTCTGGAAAGACGTGACGCAGAAATAAAATCTTTTAAAAGTTATCATAAAGATGCTGATGTGGGATGCACAATATACTATGAGGAATTTTCTAAAGACGGATTTCTAAATACTGCGCTTCGACCAATATCACAAATGTTAAGGAATACGAAAAATGTTACTATAGAGGGCTGGGGTCCGGCATTTCATAACAAAATTATAAAAGATTATCGTGATTTTACTTTAAATTGGAAAGAAATAGAGAATATTATCCTGAAAGATGGACGATGGTCCCATTTGATTGATACATAATGCGAACAAATAAGATGCTTTGTAGGTACTGCAATGCATCTTATTGCTTCTAGAATATGTCGCCATAATTATCGGCGCCAATCTGCGACAATATTTATTAATAATTTATTTTCAATATACTTACATTTGCGCAGATGGGAGTGATGCTTCTTCGTGATGATGCAACTAAAAGGCTCAAGGCAAGCCGCCTGCAGGTACGTCCGTCCAAGTCTGCGCTGCCGTGAGAACCGTCGCGTCATACCGTCGCGCACAGGTTTTGACTCGTGAGGGTTTTCAACTTTTCGAGAACGTGATTCGCTGCTGCCCTGAACCCGGGAAGGAGCCTGTGACGCGTGGCTTCGAGATCCGGACCAATATCGCCACGGCCGCCAAGCTACGGCAGTAATCCAAGAGGAAGCCGCGTCGGCGGATAGTTCTGCGTCTGCTGGCGGTTGGCCAACGCCCTCGATGGTATGAGACGGGCCGAGGCGACGCGGGCCTCAAGCCTTGAGCGACACGCGCTGTGCGACGCCGTCCAGCGCTTCAACGCCGAAGGTCTCGCCAGTTTGATCGACCGCCCGCCCGGCCGCCGGCCTGAGCGTCTGGGCGAGGGCGAGCAGGCGGTGCTGGTCCCCCACACCTAGGCGGTGCGAGCAGCGCACGCCTCCTGGCGCACCTTCACATGCCGACGAGCCACAGCACGGTCGCACGGCTTTTCAGAGTTGAGGACGCTCGGAGCAGGTCGGTGCGCAAGGCGGCGATGTCGACCTCGGGCCTCACTGCTTGCAGCCGGTCTTGGCAGCGATCGATTGGCTCCCGCATCTCAGGCGAAAACGACCTGTTCGCTTCGTCATGGCTCCATCCGAGAAACCCGGAGCGGTTCACCTTGACACCGCAGCTGGTCTCTGCTCCGACATAAACGGAATTCTGTGCGATCAATGTTAAGGTGATGAGATGGCATTTGGGAAGGCAGGCAAAGTTGCATTGATTACAGGCGTCACAGGCCAGGATGGCGCCTATCTTTCTGAGTTGCTGCTAAAGCAAGGATATCTCGTTCACGGCATCAAGCGCCGCTCCTCGTCGTTTAACACCGGGCGTATCGAGCATCTGTACCAGGATCCACATGATCATGATCCAAAATTTATGTTACATTACGGGGATATGACAGATTCGACAAACATCATTCGGATCATCCAGCAGGTTCAGCCGGACGAGATCTACAATCTGGCGGCGCAGAGTCACGTCCAGGTCAGCTTCGAGACGCCGGAATACACTGCCAATGCCGACGGCATCGGCACGCTGCGGATCCTCGAGGCGATCCGCATCCTCGGCTTGACTAAGCACACCCGCTTCTACCAGGCTTCGACCTCCGAGCTGTACGGACTGGTGCAGCAGGTGCCGCAGAGTGAGACGACGCCGTTCTATCCCCGCAGTCCCTACGCGGCCGCCAAGCTCTACGCCTACTGGATCGTGGTGAATTACCGCGAAGCCTACGGCATGCATGCCTCCAACGGCATCCTGTTCAACCACGAGAGCCCGCTGCGCGGCGAGACCTTCGTCACGCGCAAGATCACCCGCGCCGTTGCGGCGATCCGGCACGGGCATCAGGACCGGCTCTACCTCGGCAATCTCGACGCCCGCCGCGACTGGGGCCATGCCCGCGAATACGCCCGCGGCATGTGGCTGATGCTGCAGCAGGAGGAGCCCGACGACTACGTACTGGCGACCGGGGAGACGACTCTGGTGCGTGACTTCGTCACCGCCGCATTCGCAGAGGCCGACATCACGCTCGAATGGTCGGGGCGGGGCGTCGACGAGAAGGCGCGCTGCGCCCGGACCGGGCGGGCTCTCGTCGAGGTCGACCCGCGCTACTTCCGGCCGACCGAGGTCGACCTGCTGATAGGCGACCCCACTAAGGCACGGGAGAAGCTCGGCTGGGTCCACGAGACCTCGTGGCGGGACCTGTGCGCCGAGATGGTGCGCCACGACCTCGCGGCCGTCGCCCGTGAGCAGCGCGGCGAGGGGGAGCATCGCCGCGATGGAAAGTGAGATCCTCTACCCGCTCGCCAGCAAGCGCGTCTGGGTCGCTGGGCACCGGGGCATGGTTGGGAGCGCGGTAGTTCGCCGCCTCGCTGGGGAGGGCTGCGAGATCCTCACCGCCGACCGCCGCGCCATCGACCTGACGCGACAGGCTGACACCGAGGCCTGGATGGCGCGGGTGCGGCCCGACGCGATCGTCCTCGCGGCGGCTAAGGTGGGCGGGATCCTCGCCAACGACACCTATCCGGCTGATTTCCTGTACGAAAACCTGATGATCGAGGCGAACGTCGTCGAGGCGGCCCGCCGCACCGGCGTGAGCAAGCTGCTGTTCCTCGGGTCGAGCTGCATCTACCCGAAATTCGCGCCCCAGCCGATCGCTGAGGACGCCCTGCTGACCGGCCCGCTCGAACCAACCAACGAGTGGTACGCGGTCGCCAAGATCGCCGGGATCAAGCTGGTCCAGGCCTATCGCCGCCAGCATGGCTGCGACTTCATCTCGGCGATGCCAACCAACCTCTACGGCCCGGAGGACAATTTTGACCTCGCCGGCAGTCACGTCCTGCCCGCCCTGATCCGCAAGGCGCACGAGGCCAAGCTGCGGGGGGACGACGAACTGGTGATCTGGGGCACCGGCACGCCGCGGCGGGAATTCCTGTACGTCGACGATTGCGCCGATGCGATCGTCTTCCTGCTTCAGCGCTATTCTGCCGCCGAGCACGTCAACGTCGGATCTGGAACCGATGTCACCATCCGTGCATTAGCTGAAATTGTTGTCGACGTGGTCGGTTTCCGAGGGCAGATCGTCACGGATCCAACAAAGCCCGATGGAACGCCACGAAAACTGATGAGTGCTGACCGACTGCGGAGCATGGATTGGGCACCCTGCTACACATTAATCGAAGGCATTCGATCTACTTATGAATGGTTTTTAGAGAATAAATATTGAAAATTTTTATTATTTAATATTAATAAAATTATTTTAAATTGTCTATTTACACAATCAAGAAGAGTGGCGGCGCAAAAGTAGCTTACATCAAGCGGATATGGTTTTTTGGTCAGCCCCCATCGGAGTGGTCCGCCCTGAAGTATGGCTCTGAGCCGAAGGAGGACGGACGCGATGGGAACGAAGAAGCACAAGCCGGAAGAGGTGGTGGCCAAGCTGCGGCAGGTGGACGTGCTGGTCTCGCAAGGCCAGAGCGTGTCTGATGCGATCCGGGGTATCGGCGTGACGGAGGTCACCTACTATCGTTGGCGCAAGGAGTTCGGCGGGCTGAAGTCCGACCAGGTGCGACGGATGAAGGAGCTGAAGACCGAGAACCAGCGGCTGCGCAAGGCGATCGCAGACCTCACGCTCGACAAGCTGATCCTGCAGGAGGCCGCCCGGGGAAACCTCTGAGCCCCGCGCGCCGGCGCGCCTGCATCGAGCATGTCCGGACCGTGCTGACGGTCTCCGAGCGCCGCGCCTGTCGCGCCCTCGGACAGCATCGCTCGACGCAGCGCAAGGTGCCGCGGGGGAGAGACGACGAGGCGGCGCTGTTGGCCGACCTGATCGAGCTGGCGCGCCGGTACGGCCGCTACGGCTACCGCAAGATCGCGCAGCCCCGGCCAGATGCTCGTCGGTGCGGTCACGCAGGATTTTGAGGAACCCAAGGTGGGCATCGGCGCTCCCACGCAGCGGCATCATCTCGCCTGAGGCCCAGAACCGGCTGCCA
The DNA here is from genome assembly GCF_006151805.1 of Methylobacterium terricola. Lineage (GTDB taxonomy): Bacteria > Pseudomonadota > Alphaproteobacteria > Rhizobiales > Beijerinckiaceae > Methylobacterium > Methylobacterium terricola. The sequence continues at coordinate 13,546 of NZ_VDDA01000044.1, forward strand.
TCCTTGCGCAGGTGCCAACGCTCGTCCGGCGCGCGGCCATCCTGCAAAGACCGCTGCATCTCGTGCTCGACGCGACCGTTGACCCGATCTTCCAGTGTGAAGAAGCGCGCGGCGTCGTGACCGCACATCTCCTCCGCCGTCCAGCCCATCACGCGCTCCGCGCCCGGGTTCCAGTCGGTGATGATCCCATCTCGATCGGTGACGACCATGGCAAAATCGACCGCGCTCTCGAACACGGCCCGCTGGCGCGCTTCGCTGTAGGCCAGGGCGGCACGGCTCGACTCGAGCGCAGCCACGAGGTGCTGCGACGCTGCCAGCTCGGATGCCGCCTGATCCATCTGACGCCCGTGCGCCTGGGCAGCGATCTCCGCACCGGTGTCCGCTGCACGGGTCTTATGGTTGGCCTGGGCGGTCTCGGCACGGCTGTCGGCGAGTTCCGAGCGGTGCCTAGCATCCCGCTTGGCCTGGTGCGCGGTCTGGCGCTGAGCGTCGATCCCGGCTGCTTCCAGGGCCGCACGCAGCCGCGCGTTTTCTGCTTCTAGCTCCTCGCGGGAGAGGGGGTTCAGCACGGCTCCGGACACGCTTCGTTCTTTCCTTGGACCGGCTTCTAACCCTAAGACGCTTTGTGCACAATCAAAACGGCAGTTGGCGAGCGCAGGCTACGCCTTCGGGGGCGCATAGGTTTGTTGTAGGAATAATCGCACTAAATTTGATGGTGCGGGGGCAATGAGGACACACCATGAAGTCTCCCGATCCATCCCGTGAGGCCCTGCCACTCGTCGCTGCCCTGGCCGAAGAGCTGGCGTATGCCCTGACCCCTGATCTTATGGCCGAGCAATACCGCCAACCAAGCCCGGCCCTGGTAGGGTAATCGGCGCCTGATATCACCGCAAGGAGCTTGACCGTTCGTCAGGAGACCGATCCGCATGCCGGCGCCCCAGGCCGCCTCCGCCGAGGCCACCCGCACCCGGCTCGCGCAGGCCCAAAACCGGCTGCAGCAGCTCGATGCGCGGGCGGCCCAGGAGGAGAGGAAGCGCGACACCCGCCGCAAGATCATCCTGGGCGGATTGCTCCTCGAGGCGGCCGGCAAAGAGCGGCGGTTTGCCGAAGCGCTCGACGAGCTGATGACCCGCATTCAGCGTGCCCAGGACAAGACCGCCTTCGCCGAATGGAGCCCGGCCAAGCCGGCGGATCGGGCCTGACGATGCGTGCAATCCCGGGAGAAGGGTGCAGCCTACTCGGGTCTGATCGCTGCTCCTACGCCTGGCCCATGGTACGGGAAAGAGCCGAGCTGATGGATGGGGCAAAGGCAGACGGCGCAGCGGTCTGGAGCAGGGTTCGCCGGTCCAGCTTTGACGGGAACCCGATGATGGCGCCGGATCGAACCGGGCCCGATCCGGCGTGATGGAAGGGGCCGCACTGAACGGTCAGGATGCGATGGACACCGAACGGCTCGCCCACCTTCCCGACCGCAAGCGCCGCGAACTGCAGCACGCGGTGCGGATCCTGTTCGAGGAGTTCGAGGACGCGCAGAAGACCAAGCTATCGGACAAGGCCCGGCGCGGCCGTATCCTCAAGCTCGTCCTCTTTGGTTCCTACGCCCGCGGCAACTGGGTCGAGGATCGCGGGAGCGGCTACCTGTCGGATTACGACCTGCTGGTGGTCGTCAACGACGCGCGCTTCGCCGAGCAGTACGAGGCCTGGGAGAAGGCTGAGGAGCGCCTGCTTCAGGAGCTGAGCCTGGGCGGTCGTCTCGCGACGCCGGTGAACGTGATCGTGCACACGCTGCAGGACGTGAACGACCAGTTGGCTCAGGGCCGTCCATTCTTCGTCGACATCGCGCGAGACGGCATCGTGCTTCACGAGCTGGCTGGCTTTCCGTTCGCCGAGCCGAAGCCGCTGACGATCGAGGAGCAGCACACCGAGGCTGCCCGACACTTCGAGCATTGGTTTCCACGGGCCGCACACCGCTTCAGGTTGGCGCGGGAAGCCATCAAATGGGGCTACGAGAAGGAAGCTGCCTTTGACCTGCATCAGGCCACCGAGCGGCTCTATCACTACGTCCTGCTGGTCCTGACGCTCTACAGCCCCAAGCTCCACCGCCTGACCCGCCTACGCTCGCAGGCTGAGAGCGTCGATGCCCGGCTGATTCCGGTCTGGCCGCGCGACACGAAGTTCGCCCGGTGGTGCTTCGCCCTCCTCAACCGCGCCTACGTCGATGCGCGGTACTCGCCCCACTACGAGATCACTGAACCGCTCCGGGTTTCCCGGAGGCTCCAACTTCTGAGAGGATGGAGCCATGACGAAGCAAAAAGCCCCGTTTTCTGTGATTAGGCGTGGAATAAGGGTTCATCCGCACTTTCGGTGCTGACGGGTGCTTGTCCAGCTAAACTCTGGGATCTCGGCTCACGCGGCATGCAGCACTCGCTGGCGGAGCAGGTCGAACTTGGCTCGACCATACATGCTGCGCTTGATTAGCTTGAGGCGGTTGACCTGCCCTTCAACGTGGCCGTTGCTCCAGGGCTCGGCGATCGCCGCGCGCACGGCCTCCTCATCCTGCCGAAGCCCGGTGACGAAGCCACCGAGTTCGCTGGCGGCAGCAGCCTCCAGCCAAGGTGTCAGTCCGGCGGTATCGTCTTGGTGCAGGAGATCGGCGAAGGCGCGTACATCCTCGGCCGCCCGCTTCAAGCGCGGAGCCGCATTGCAGAGTGCCTGGGTGAAGGCACGATCCTCGGGCGACAGCACAGCTGGATCGTCCGTCAGCCACCGGGTGATGCGGCGTGTCGAGGGGATCCGGGCGGAAGGCGGTTGAGCCGGGGCCCCCGACTGCTGCCGTGCGACCCAGCGCCGGACGATGTCGTAGCCGCCCGTGAAGCCCTGCGCGCACAACTCGCGATGGAGAACGGTGGCGCTGCGCTGCCCCTCCTGCCAGCGCGCCTCGACGAAGCAGATGTAACGGTCGAGCCGGCTCGGGCCTGGGGCACGACGGTAGGGCACGAACTGACCAGCCCGGATCCAGTGACGCACGGCGTTGCGCGATGCCCTGAGACGGCGAGCGATCTCCTTGGTCGGTTGACCTTCGCCGTGGAGCCGCAGGGCTGCCTCGCAGCGGTCGCGTCGCCGACTGCTCGTCTCCGGGACGGGCTCGGTCTTTGCTGGATCAGGAGGGAGAGAAGGCTCGGGCATGAAGTGGCTCGCCACGACCCTGATCTCGGACTGGTGACGCTCGACGATGCTGCGCAGTGCCTCGGAGGCATTGACGAGCAGATGCCAGCGATCTGCAACCTGCATCGCCGCCGGAGCGCCTGTGCGCGCAGCCTCGGCGTAGGGTCCGGCGTGGTCACGGCTGACGACGGCGACGCTCGGATGGGCGGCAAGCCAGTCCCGCACCGGTGCTGCGGAGCGACCGGGCAGCAGGTCAATGACGCGCCGCCGTTCCAGGTCGCAGACGATGGTGCCGTAGGACTGACCGCGTCGCCACGCCCAATCATCGATGCCGACCACGCGCGGCGTCGGCGAAGAGGCGATGGCGCGTCGACGGATCAGGCGCAGAACCGTGTCGCCGCTGACCGGCATCGCCAGTCGTCGTAACAAACGAGCACCGGGTTCGCCGCCGAGCACCATGCCGATGTCGGTTTGCGCCTCGGCCAATCGTTCGCTTCGACGCGATTTGCGTGAACCCAGCCCCGCTACAGGTTCGGCGAAGATCCGCCCCGGGCAGTGGCTGCAGCGGAAGCGGCGCACGCGCAGGTGCCACGTCACGGCTCGATCGTGCCAGGGCAGGTCCTTGAGGGTTCGCCAGTACGCGCTGTGAACGCGCGTCGAGGATTGTCCGCAACTCGGACAGGTTGCCTGGGCCGCGGTGGTGTGGGCGGTGATCAGCACCCCGGCCGCGGACAGCGTCAGATCATCGACGTGAAGGCCGTTCGGAACCGATGGCATCGACGGGTTCGAGATTGGCATCGTGCTGCCCTACAGCTGCCATGCGCATCAACGCCCGATCCCCTCCACCAGCACCGAAAGTGCGCATGAACCCCGTTCCGATGCCGTTTGACCGTTTTCCCCTGAGGTGCGCGAGCGCGCGGTGCGGATGGTACGCAACCATGAAGGCGAGCACGGCTCGCAGTGGTCGGCGATGCAGTCGATTGCCGCCAAGATCGGCTGCTCGGGTGAGACGCTGCGGAACTGGGTGCGCCAGTCCGAGCGTGATCAAGGTGTGCGTCCCGGCCAGATGACGGATGAGCGTGAGCGGATCAAGGCGCTCGAACGTGAGAACCGCGAGTTGCGCCAGCCCAACGAGATCCTGCGCAAGGCGTCGGCGTATTTCGCGATGGCGGAGCTCGACCGCTGGTCGCGGCCATGATCAGCTTCATCGACGATCATCGAGAGGTCTACGGGGTCGAGTTGATCTGCAGGGTACTGCCGATCGCGCCGTCAACCTACTACGTGCATGCCGCCCGACGTGTCGATCCGGACAAGCAACCGGTTCGTGCTCGCAGCGACGCCGCGTTGATGATCGAGATCTAACTCGTGTTCGAGGCGAACTTCTGCGTCTACGGCGTGCGGAAGATCTGGAGGCAACTGGCCCGGGAGGGGATCGTGACCACGCGATGCACGGTGGCGCGGCTGATGCGCCGATTGGGCTTGGCGGGGGTGGTGCGTGGCAGGACCGTGCGCACCACGATCCCCGACCCGGCCGCAGCCTGCCCCCTCGACCGCGTCAACCGTCAGTTCAAGGCGCCCCGGCCAAATGCCTTGTGGGTCAGCGACTTCACCTATGTGGCGATGTAGTCGGGCTTCGTCTATGTGGCGTTCGTCATCGATGTGTTTGCTCGGCGCATCGTCGGCTGGCGGGCCTCACGCAGTGCTCATGCAAGCTTCGTTCTGGATGCTCTGGAACAGGCCCTGCACGAGCGTCGTCCCGTCCAGGGCAGCGGGCTGGTGCATCACTCGGACCGCGGCTCGCAATACTTGGCTCTACGGTACACCGAGCGCCTGGCCGGAGCGGGCATCGAGCCGTCGGTCGGCAGCGTCGGCGACTCTTACGACAACGCCTTGGCGGAGACGATCAACGGCCTGTTCAAGGCAGAGGTCATCCACCGACGCGGACCTTGGCGTTCCTTCGAGGTGGTCGAGTACGCCACCCTGGAGTGGGTCGACTGGTACAACCACCGTCGCCTGCTCGCGCCGATCGGCAACGTCCCTCCCGCCGAGGCCGAAGCGCGCTATCATACCCACGTCGGCGACCAAGCCATGGCCGCCTGACCCAAGACAATCAGCCTCCGAAAAACACGGAGCGGTTCAGCTCGCTGCGGGGGCGCGTCGCCCACTCCCCGCCGAGCGCGAGGCCGAGTTGATGCACGATGTTCTCGAGCTGAGCAGTTCGCCGGGCATAGGGGCCGGCAAGATCCGGGCCCAGCCGTTCGGCGAAGATCCTGGTCGGGCAGCCACTCGCGTCAAAGCGGAAGCGGCGGGCGGCGACCTCGATGATGGCCCACATGCCGGCGACGGGCAAGTCCGCCAGGGTTTGCGTGTAGCGGCTGTGGACGCGGGAGGAGGGCTGATCGCAGCCAGGACAGCGGGCCGACGCGGCCATGGGCTGAGCGATGATGGTGATGCAGTCGGTCAGCTCCACGCGATCAACCAGGAGGCCGGGCGGGACAATCACATCGTGGCGCAGGCTGCGAGCCATGGCAGGATCTCCAAGGGCCAAAGCCGAGATCAATCAACCCACATGCACCGAGAGTGCGTCAGACCCCACTACATCGAGGGCTTCTACAATTCCCGCTGGCGGCCCTCGGCCCTCGGTTTTACCAGCCCCGCTCGGTTCGAGAAGGGCAACACGCACCAAACCGGTTTCCACTAAACTGAGGCAAGTCCAAAATCGGCCTGGACAGTGCGAGTTTATTGGTCAAAAAGGGGGCAGCAGGCTCGGAACCGAGGGATAAGGGAAAAGTGGGGACCGAGTGTCATCTCGTTACAGAGGTATGAAGCGTGCCACACAGTTTTTCAGTCTTGAACACCGAGTGCTTGGACTCTTTACTACCAGATTCGGTGCTGCGTCCGACTTTATATCCGCAGTGGTTGGTGCGTGCACATCAGCAACACTCTCTGCCAAACTGCGAATTATTAATGTCTCGACACATCAAGGCTACGTATGTAGAATGCTAGTATAGTCATCATTCATATATTTCATGCAAAAAACCATTATAATTGGATATTTTATATTGTATAATGCACTTCAAAAAATTAGATTTAAATCTCTATGTTTCTACACCGTCTCCAGATAAAAATTTTATTATACATCCTAGCTCAAGATAGAAATATTGAACAGCTTACAAATGTGTGGGCGCATGTCAGGGGAACCAAATGGCAATGTTCATTTCTAGTTCGGTCTTGAAAATCTCAGATGGCGTGCTAAATAAACTTAATATTGGTTTGATTTTTAGTTCTTATTCAGCATCAAATGAACCTACGATAGATGTAATTGACGATTATGGCCATAGATTATTGCATATAAAATTTTACATAGAAGAGGCAAGAGTAGCAATTAATACAGAGTCAAATTTAGGTTGGAGCATAAACGAGACTCAGATTCCAGCACTGCTACACAATGATAAATTAAATATGATAAAAATTTCATATGGTTCTGATGAGGAAGCCTCTTTTCATAGCAAAATTAATATTTACATTAATGATTGCAATCCTGTATATTTGCATGTGCGAGAATCTGCGAAAATAAAAGAAATTAGAAGTGATTTCAAAAACTGTAGAATTGCTGATCTTCAGACATCTAACAGCGATTATTTCTGGAGATTTAGAGCAAAACCATCAGGTTTTGATGCAACACCGGCGTTTGACATGGCAAATCAAGCGCTTGTTCCGGGTTTAACCGCATTAATTCGCGCTCGAAACGAAGAATCAAACATTATTTCCTGCATTGAAACCTTAGCCGATCTAGTAACAGAAGTTGTTCTTGTCGATAATGGAAGCACAGATAGAACAATGATACTAGCTCGTCAGTTACAATTGACTTACAAAAACTTGAGAATATATCATTATCCAATAAAGCCGCCTCGTGTAGGCAATGACCATGCAGATGCTGTAAGATCTGAAAGTACAAACACGTTAGGTAAGTATTATAATTGGTGTCTTAGTCATGTAAGAACTTACAATTTTATCAAATGGGATGCAGACTTCGTTTGTATAAGAAAAAATCTTAAGGATCTGATATCGCAGCACCAATTGTTAACACGCTCGGATCCTTTAACAATTTGGGTTGGCGGAAGTACAATATATACCAATGGAACTAGATTTATGAGGCACAAAGATTCTATGCTTAACGAATTTCGAGTTCATTCAAAACTGTGGGGCGCTAAGTGGGTCGATATTTCAAATTGGGAAGAAATGGATCAAACTTACCTGTATCGTAGCCCGGCAACGAGATACCTCAAGCCTGTTTTTGCTGAATTATATAATTTTCAAACTGAAAGCCTTGCCGAGCGTGGCTCAGTTCAGGCTGATGAAAGAGATAGACTGCGAATGTCAATATTAAATAACATCAATGATCTAAGTGTAAATGATAAAAATTTGGATTTATTACCAGACATTACGCAAAATACGCTTGAGAAACTAGAGATTACAGATAGAGAAATCGATCGATCTGAGTATATGTTAAGGAGATTTAACTCGCTACCGAAAATATCTATGCCTTTTTTAAATGAAATACAAGATGAAACGATCCAGCCTGATAAATTAGCTGTATTGTGCATTACTCACCAAAAAGTATCGGTTAGACAAGATTTAATTAGAAAGACATGGGCGAAAGATTTTTCCAAAATTGGATTACCTGTATTTTTTATTACTGGAGATTACACTCAAGATAAATATAAAATTGACGGAGATAATATTATTGTGCCCGTACGTGATACATACGAATTCCTGCCTGAAAAGGTATATGAAGCATTCGCGGCGGTCAGGGATTTGGGGTTTGAACGTATTTTGAAAGTTGATGATGATTGTGTATTAAATGCATGCACCATTCTTCAACGGCAGTTTCAAGATCATCATTACTGTGGTTCACAGATAATAAAACACACTGATGCCATATATAATTGGCATAAGGGAAAATGCTACAATCGCCAGCTTGAAGATTTTCCTGCACAGCTGAACAATGTACAGAGATGGTTTGGCGGAGGAATGGGATATATGCTCGATAAAGTTGCTATTGATTTTCTGTTAAAAAATAAAAGCGCAATGTGTGGACAGCTTTATGAAGATGTGGCAGTTGGGCGTATAATGCAATCTGGGGGGTTGTCACCCAAGGAGGCATCTGAAGTATTTCAGGTCGTACATTTTAACAAATGTGAGAAATATTTATCTGATGGAAATATATCTGATATCATTTGGGATGTTCCAGCAGACTCTATAGAGGATGTTTACGATATGATCTTAAGACAATCTTGGGCATATCCTGCAGATATCGGCAAAATTATAACTGATTGGTAAGATGCAGAGCGGCCGCTAATATATGTATGTCGATCAGCCCTGCAAAGCTTGATCCATGCAAATTATAGATATCATGGAGAAAGTGTGATGGACAAAATAACATTTGACGCCCATCTTCAAGAACTGCAAAAACAAGAAAAACAGACGCAGAAAAGATTCAAACTTGATCTCGAAGATCAGGTTGCGATCTTAGGCGAAGACGGCCCTATGATGGGCTTTGACAGGCAATATATCTATCATACAGCTTGGGCTGCAAGATGTTTGTCTCGTATCAAGCCAGCTTTTCATGTAGATTTTAGTTCTATTTTATATTTTACTGCCATAATTTCGGCATTCTTTCCTGTTAAGTATTACGATTTTAGGAAATCTTTGCTTTCACTCGACGCAGTTACTACAGGCAGTGTAGATCTTGTTAGTGCCGATAAAATCAAAACGGGAAGTTTGTCGTCCATTTCGTGTATGCATGTAGTTGAACACATCGGTTTGGGACGATACGGGGACCCCATAGATTACGACGGAGATCTGAAAGCCATACGAGAATTACAGCGAATTGTTGCGCCAGGCGGAGATTTTCTTTTTGTTGCGCCTGTTGGAGCCAATGGACTTATTCAATTTAACGCAAATAGAATATACAATTATTACGAAATACGACGGGAATTGACTAAAGGATTTCATCTGATCGAAGAAGCTCTTATTCCGGGTGGCTGGGAGCACGGCCTTGTCTATCAGCCGAGCGAGAGCTTAATCGACAGCCAATTTCACGCATGCGGCTGTTTCTGGCTCAAAAAATATACAAGTTCTACGGAGGAGATGAAATGACCTCTATTATATTTTCGACACACAGGGTTGAGTCGGGCGTCGTCAAGGGTGTCGGTGGTTTCGCGGACCGGCTGAAAGGATTTGCAATTGCTCGGCTAATATCTCATGCTTTAGGGAAAGAATTTCGTGTTGAATGGGATTCCCCCTTTCCTCTGTCCGATAATTTTACGCTGCACGATGGTACTTGGCATACTCCTTTAGATGATAAAACGTCAACAATCACACTTGATTTGATAGACGAGGGTGTCGATGTTTTAAATCAAAAACTTGCTGATCTTTTATCTGGAGAATATAGAGAAAAAAATATTAAAATATATGCAAATATATTATATAAACCTCAATGGGAAGTACTTTTAAGATATTTTCCAAGCTTTTTAGTCAAATACAATGAATTAGATTGCGCGGTGCATGATACTATTAAATCATCATTAGAGTATACTCCTAGGGATACATGTATGGAGTTGCTTGATAAATTCAATGAGTCTATCTCAGCTCATTCGGATGTAATAGCGTTGCAGATCAGGGTGGGTGGTGAGCGCACATGGCGTGACCCGCCTTTGAGTGATCCCAACGATGTTCCCGAAATAGCATCAAAAATTATAGACATGCACGGAAAAATTCCTAGTGCCGTATTTGTAACGGCAGATTCGCGCATTGTAAAACAATCCGCAGCCTCTGCATTGCGCATGCTTGGTGTACAGAATATCATCTATCATGATTTTGAAGAAATTCATATAGAAAGATCTATAAATACAGATCGATTTTTAGTAGACATGACCATACTAGATTTCATTTGCGTGTCAAAATGTAATATTACTTATTTTGGAAGGGGAGATTTTGGCCGTATTGCCGCTGTCTATGGCATGAAACCGTATTACAGTTACTTATAGATATCTGAAATCCCACTCCAGAAGGATTCGGACAGGGCAAGCGCCCGGGGGCCCGTTGCTCCTAGATGGAATAGCAGGGCGCCGCGGCTGTCTAGGGCGTCTCTGCAAGGGGGTTCACATGGTCGGGGTGAGCGCCCATGTGGTCGGGATGCGACGCTTTGAACTGACCGATGCGCAGTGGGAGCAGATCGCCCCACTGCCGCCGCACAAGCCGCGCACCAGCCGGCCTGCGGAGGATCACCATCGGATCCTCAACGCATGCTCTGGATCCTGCGCACAGGCGCGCCCTGGGAGGATCTGCCGGCGCGCTACAGGGCGGTCGGAACCGTGTCGAGCCAGTTCTATCGCTGGCGCAAGGCCGGCGTGTTCGACCGGGTGCTGCAGCGCCTGCAGGCGCTGGCCGATGCCCGCGGCGATCTCGACTGGGACCTGCACTTCGTGGACGCGACGGTAGTGCGCGCCCATCAACACGCCGCCGGTGCGCGCCGGTCCGGCGCCATCGGGGGGTGAGGGCACGGTCGAGGGCGTGGGCGAGGCGCTCGGGCGCAGCCAGGGCGGGTTCTCGACCAAGCTGCATCTGCGTGCCGAGGGCGGGGGCAAGCCGATGGCGGCTGTCCTGACGGCCGGCGAGCGGCACGAGCAGTTTGCGTTGGACGCGCTGATGGACAACGGCGCGGTGCGGCGGCCGTCCCCGCCTGCGTCCGCGCCGGGCGGCGGGAGATCGAGGCTACTCCAGCCCACCCGCCCGTCGCCGGCTCAAGCAGCGGCGGGTCGAGCCGGTGATCCCGACCCGCAAGGACTGGGATTGCCCTGTTTTTGATACTGCTGGCGAATGCAGCGGCTCAGGCCGCTTGGCTGATGAGGCGAGCGAAGGGTGATCGTCGGGTCGACGCGACGGTCTCACCCGCCAGCCAATCGGCGATCCGGCCGATGTTGAGGGCGGCGCCGGTCAGCACATGCTGGAGGTGGACCTTGGCCAGCCCGAGGTAGCGAGCCCGCCGCAGATGCAGGGCCCGCACGCCCAGCGACAGTGTCCCTTCGATGCCCGCCCGCCAGCGGTATTGCTCGGCGAAGGCCTCGTCGGCTTCTCGCGCTCGCGCGGCCTCCAGCGCGGCGTGTTCCTCGCGCCGACGCGGCGTGAGCAACCGACGCGGGGAGCGCGTACAGTTCTGCTTCAGTGCGCAAGGTTTGCAGTCCGAACTGGAGAAGCGGATGCGCATCACCGTGCGACCCAGGTTGTGATCGGGGCTCCAACTCGTCGTGGTGTGACCAGCGGGACAGGTGGCGATCTTCCGATCCCAATCGATCTGGAAGTCCTGAAGCCGGAAGGCTCCCGACTGACGCGACTGCCACTGCGTATCCTGCGGGCTCGGCCCAAGCAGCGTCACGGCGTGATCGCGTGTACTGGCGAGCAACAGGTCGGCATCGACGTAGCCGGCATCGACCAGGTGCGTGTCGGGGAGGAGATCGTGGGCTGCCAGGTCGGCATGGATCGACCCGAGTGCGTCGCGGTCGGCGACCGGGGCCAGTGTGGTCGCCACGTGAGTGATCAGGCGGGGGCGATCCGCGTCGCAGGTCTCGGTAAGGTGGACCTTGTAGCCGATCCACGTCGTCGATCGCTTCTTGGCATAGTGGGTCTCTGGATCGTACGGCGAGGCGATCATCAGCAGTGAGGGTGGAATGCCCTCCGATGACGTTCGCCAGACAACTCGCGTGATCTGCGGGTTTGGATGATCCACGTCGTCTTTCGTGCCGGTCTCGTCATCGACCGAGACGATCTGGAAGTTCTGCAGCCACACCCGGCCGAGCAGGATCACGGCCGGGATCTCGCGGAGCCAGGCCGGTGCGTCGGGCGAGAACACGGCCGCCAGGAGCGCATGTCCGTCGCGGCCGATCTGCTCGGCATGAGCTCGACGGGCCGCCTCGCCTTGCGGGACGTATAGATCGTCGGTGGGCTTGGCGTAACGCTCGTTCCAGCTCTCTTCGGCATGGACACGAAGCCAATCGGGAGCCGCAACGGCGAGCACATTGAGGGTGGCGCGCAAGGTCTCGGTGACGCAGCCGAGGCGGTTGAGGCTGCGCACGGCCCCCAGGACATGCGTGCTGTCGCTGCGCTGACGGCCTCGCGCGACCAGAAGCCGGCGCTCGCGGCACAGGGCCAGGAGCGTGTCGAGCAGGAGGGTCTCGGCGTGGCCGGCCACGAGGCGGGAGCGGAACTCGCTCAGCACCGAGGCGTCGAAGCCCGGGTCGGTGAGGTTGAGGCCCAGGAGGTACTTCCAGTCGATGCGGCCACGAGCCGCCTCGGCCGCGCGGCGGTCCGAGAGGTTCTCGGCGAACTGCAACAAGGTGACGAGCGCCAGTCGCCGGGGTGCCTCGGCCGGGCGGCCACGGCAGGAGAACAACGCCGTGAACTGCGCGTCGGTGAACACGGTGCCAAGTTCATCCCTCAGCCGCATGTAGGCATTGCCTCGCGGGAACGCGGCTCGGGCCACCGCAGCGGTCTGGCTGGGAACCGCGGCGGGCGAGCTTGGATGCAGCGACATGACGAGCCTCCGAGAGCGTCGGATTGCGCTGCCACATCAACGAGCTAACCTCACAGAAGGATTCGCCAGCAGTATCCAATCCGGGGCAATCCCACTCAGCCCTAGAGGCCGGGTCCAGGTTGTTCCCAGCAAGACAGATGGGGACGGCCCGCAGAGGACCTCAAACAGGCTCTCAGAGAGTTCCGCCGCATCACCACACGCTATAACAAGCTCGCCCGCAACGTCGCATCGGCCCTCGCCCTCGCCACTATCATCGCATTCTGGTGCTGCCCGAGTCTCAACCCTAGACATTTGTCAAATTTCTAATTATTGTCGGTATCAGGCGGAAGCCCTCTGAAAGATTGCATGAGGTCATAGATGGCGATTTTTCGAACATTCTTTCATGGAAAGACTTCACCATATGAGATAACATGCCTAAAATCATTTGTCGATTATGGGCATACTGTTGTTTTTTATTCTTACGACAAGCGGTCATGCCCGTCGTTTTGCGAATGGGTCGATGCAGAAAAAATTATTCCTTTATCTTCGATATTCTATTATGAAACTGGCGAGGGCGCCGGAAGTATCGCCGCTTTTGCGGATTGCTTCAGATATCTTGTGTTGTACGAGTCCGGAGATTGGTGGGTAGATACTGATGTTTTATGTTTGAGCTCTTCATGGCCTGACGATCAGATTGTAGCAGGATGGGAGAGTCAAAAATTCATTAATAATGCAATTATGAAGTTTGAACGCGGCAATCCAATTCTAGAAGAAATGAGCGCAATTTGTCTTGAAAAAAAGGGCCAAGCAACATGGGGGGAAAATGGCCCCAGACTTTTAACTTCAACTCTAAAAAAATATTTTGCTATTGACAATATTTTACCACAAAATGCCTTCTACGCTATAGAATATTTAGATGCTACTAATTTTATCGATCCAGATTTCACTGAAGAAATTACTGAAAAGACAAAATGTAGCCTAGCGGCACATCTTTGGAACGAAATGCTGCGACGGGAAGCGATAAACAAGTTCGTTCTGCCTAAAGAAGGCTCTTTTTTCAGGAACATGGCGAAAAAGCATGATACAATATCATATTTTCATGATGCGTCATAAATAATTAATTTATTTGTTGTGTTAAAAAGATAATATTTTTAAATCAATATCGATTATATACAGCGACAGGTCCCGCCGGGCTGTGGTCAGCCCCCATCGGAGTGGTCCGCCCTGAAGTATGGCTCTGAGCCGAAGGAGGACGGACGCGATGGGAACGAAGAAGCACTTATATTGCCCCTTAAAGACCGGACAGGGTCTCCTGGTTTGATCGCGCGATGAGGGTGAAGGTCATTGTAGTGCGCCAGCCAACCGGGAAGCTGGCGCAGCACGCTTTCGGCATCCGGCAAGACTGAGACGCGCACGTAGTCACGCTTCAGGGTCCGCACGAACGCCTCGGCCATGCCATTACTCTGCGGGCTCTCCAGCGGCGTCGTTTTCGGCACCAATCCGAGGTTGCGGGCAAACCGGCGCGTGTCGCGGGCCAAGTAGCAGCTGCCATTGTCGGTCAGCCACTCGATGGGGCTCGGCAACTGGTTGACCGGCCCGAAGCGATGCTCGACGGCCGCCACCATGAGGTCGCGCACATCCTCGCCCGTGATGCCCGCCGTGGTCGCCACGTAGCTCATCGCTTCCCGGTCAAGACCGAGCTTCAGAGTGTGAGCGGAACGGGATGTCAGCTCAGAAAACCGTAGTGGCGAAGCTGACGACATTCATGGCGCAGACGTTCGAGGTGCACCGGAAGCAGCTACAGTCAGCGCGCACAATGTTGACGAGATGACTTGAACTCTCCAAGCTAAATCTAAGATCATCTAATGGTCAACAGGACATGTCTCAACCATTATACGCATATTTTGCGTCACTCTCACGAAGCGGTTCATAAATGGATAAGCCGCCGCTTCATTAAATTGTGCACCCCATTCAATAGCAGTCATGATATAACTGAACTGCTGATCGCGCGTACCGTGGCTTGGTATGCCGATCACGCCAGCATGAACTGGTGTTGATCGTGCAAGCGGTATAAAATCTGAGTAATTGATAGTGACGACTGTCCATCCGTGCTCGCACGCCAAACGCCATATTGCATCATCTTTTGTCTGTCGCAGATTGCGGTGCTGCGCATGCGTCGCTTCAATGCGCATGTCCCAAAATCTTTGCGAAAGGCTCGGAGAAATATTTTCGTCCAAGAAAAGACTAGGGTTCATCGTGGATCTCGGATTTACGACGTGGCCGACCTTTGGCGGGATTGGCTAGATAGAAGAGACGAGCAAAATGAACCATTCTATGGTTCAGATATGGGTAATCCTCTAAGATGTTATCCAACGTCTCGCCCTGTTCAAGCATGCCGCCGACATGACGAACAGACAAACGTGTACCCGTAAAAACAGGCTCTCCGCCAAGTATATCCTTGTTGCTTTCGATTAAAAGCATACCTTCTGCATAAAGATCAACGCGCGGTTTTACATCTGCAATCACTTTAATAAAATCCAAGGTAATATATTTTCCAATATGGATATGTGAAAGTTTTGTACGCATCTCAAAAAGACATACATTATCATTTTCCATATTTTTGTCAAAGAAATTTGATTCATTTATATAATTTGATGAAAATTCTACATCTTGGTTTTTGCATGAATTAACAATATTTCCTAATGTAATTCTGCCATGATGAAAATCGATATGATTTTTTCTAGTATCAAATTTATTACCACATAGAAAAATATATCCTTCCCCTATAGTATGATCTAATTTTTGAATGTTTTTTGATAGTTTAACTAAATTACATCTATTGATATTTGGAGTTGCATACAGAATATCATTACAAATATGTTTGATTAACGCCCCTCGATACCGAGCGGGCAGCGCGTCGCTGCTGTATGCCGCCGCGAATGCAAACGGCTGTTCCCATCCAAATGAGATCCGGCGCGGATCATCGGCAGGCTCTGAGTTAGGCACGATGACCCCACGCTCGATGTCCTTGCGCACCATTGCCGCCGGGATATCAGCCAGGACGGCGGCTTCCAGAAGGGTAAGTCTCTCGTGGTTGGGGGCGTAAGCCGCAGAGGGGGTCATAGGGGCATTACCGCAACATCTCAAAAAGGTTCCCCATATGGGGTGTTTTTATCTAGAGCCGCTCAATCGCGCTGTCGAGGCACCCACACGGCCGATGGCCTGCGCCACAGTCGTCTCGGCTTCGTAGCCTAGAGAGTCCAGTGAGCGGGGCCCTTGCCGATCCGAAGTTTCGCTGTGACAGCCCTCATTCCCAGCCTGCTCTCGGCCAGCAGCATGCACGAGCCATGCGCCCCCAGCCGCGTCCACTGTCCGTCGTCAGATGATTTGAGACAGGCTGCGGGCCTCAGGAACGGAGGCACTGGTCCACCTGGGTTGAGAAGTTAGGCAGCCTGCGCGTGGTGGCGCAAGCGGCGGTCGGTGAGAGTCTGG
>NZ_VDDA01000045.1 GCF_006151805.1 Methylobacterium terricola
GGCGAGGCGGGTGCGGCGGCAGAAGCGGGGCGATCGCAGACCAGAGGTCGTCGGGAAGAAGCGGGCGAGCCATACCACCCCAACGCCCAACAGACCCGATCGTGCCGTTCTGTTAGGCGCTCTAAATAATGGATAATATGCTCTAATATAAAGTTGTGGCGCTTCTATTTAACGAAAAAGGACCGTTGCCTCGATGTTTGCTGGCCGCTCAATGGCCGTGAAACTCTTGGAAGCTCTAGCAGGTAGTCGATGATCGTGGCAAGTCGAGCTGTCAGGACATCCTTCAGCTGCTGCGCTAATCAACGATACAAGTAGCGAAAACTTTCGGGGCTTCGCTGCTACCATAAGTGACGGGTGCCTTAAGATGTTGGGGGCCCGCAGCGAGCAGCATTCCAAGGGCCGGTTCGCCTTTATGCCCCGCGTGGAGGCGGGCACCCATCACTGACGCGTTAGGAGCGTCAGTGATGGGTGTTCGAGGGGCGTCCTGCTGCTAGGTGCCCTTGCGCTGCCTCGTCGGTCCTGGGGCAAACCGGACCCAGCGCGACAGCTTCAGCCTACACAGAGCAGCCCCGCTGTTGCTTGGGCTCATGAGCGCAGCCAGATGCTCCTCATGCGGACCTTCGAACTGCCTCCCGTGTTGATGACAGGGGTTAAGGCCGCCCCGTCGGCTTCCGACTCGTGCCCGGTCAGGCGCACGAACTGCCCAACGCCCTCCAGCTGCTCGACCAACGCCCGGGCGTGCCCGAGTGGCTTGTAGCCGACCGCGGCTATTCCAGCCACGGCTTCCGAGAAGCGACCGGGACTGCCGGAGCACGGCCGGCGAGCCCGAACAAGAGCAACGGGGCTACGGTCGCTTGTTTTGACTGGATCTAGATCAACCGCAACATCGCCGAGCACCTGTGGGCGCACCTGAAGGAGTGGCTCTCCATTGCCACCCTCTACGATAAGACCAATGCCGGCTTCGTGAGTATCATCTGCCTCGCTTCTGCATTGCTGTAGATCGAGTGACAAGAGGCTGTCGCCCCAACACATGGCTCTCATCGTCGCCAGAGGCGGGCGATCCCGGCATTCAGCGTCACCGTCAGGATGATCGTGACCGCCGTGAGCAGGAAAGCCAATGCGGCACCGAGAGGCCAGTTCGACTGCTGGAGAACCTGATCGGCCACGGCGGGCGCCATCATCTGGAAGGTCGGGCCGCCGAGGAGGACCAGGGTGGCGTAAGCGTTCATCGTGAGGATGAACGACAGGACCGCCGCCGCCATCACGCCCGGCAGGGCCTGCGGCAAGGTCACGAGGCGCCAAGCCTCGAACGGCGTTGCGCCGAGGCTCAGGGCCGCGTCACCCGCCGTCCCGTCGATGCCCTCGAGGACGCTCTCCAGGGTGAGCACGACGTAGGGCAGGTTCACGGCCACGATGCCCGCGCAGACCGCCCCCCAGGTATACATGAGGCTGGTGGGCTCCGTCGTGATGCCGAGCCCCATGAGGGCCCAATTCAGCACGCCCTTCTGCCCGAGGGCCACCATCCAGCCCGCGGCGCGCACGGCGTTGCCGACGAAGAGGGGCAGGATGATCATCAGGAGAAGGGGCGTCTTCCATCGCGCCGGTGCGCGGGCGATCGCCGCGGCGACCGGGAACCCGGCGACGAGGCAGAGCACGGTCACCACGACGGCCATCGTCACGGTCGTGCCGATGACCCGGCGGTAATACGGGTCGGCCAGGATCTTGAGGTAGTTGGCCCCCGTCAGGGCTTCGACCATGAACTGCCCGGGCTCGAACCGGTTCAGGCTGTAGCGTCCCATCAGCAGAAGGGGCAGCACGAGGCCCGCGATGACGACCAGGGTCGCCGGCGTAAGAAGACCTGCCGCGTTCCGGCGTTCCGTGGTGGCAAGGCTCATCGTGGCGATCCGTGCGAGCTGTATCGGGGCCGGCCGCGGGATGCGCGGCCGGGTCGTGGCGCGGGTTTGGGGGCCTTCCAGATCTTGGTTCAGCCCTTGAATTCCTTGGTCCACCATTCCTGAAGCGAGGCGTCGGTCTTCGCCAGGTAGTCCTGGTTCTGCTTGAGGAACTCACTCTGCATCTCAGGCGGGAGCAGGACCTTCCCGGCGAGGTCGGGGGCGAGGGCGACGTTGCCGACCGTCGGGCCGTAGCCCATCTTCTGGGCGAAGGCCTCCTGGGGCTTCGGCTCGAGGGCGGCGTTGAGGTAGGCGAAGGCCGCCTCCTTGTTGCGGGCGTTCTTCGGCACGGCCATCTCGGAGACGTAGAGGACGACGCCCTCCTTCGGCACCGCGATCTCGATCGGGATGCCGGCCTTCTGCCACATCACGCCGCGGGCCATCCACATGATGCAGATCGCGCATTCCTCGGTCTTGAGGGCCTGCGCCATCGCCTCGTTGGTCGGATAGATCCGCACGCCCTGCTTCTTCAGCGCGAGCAGCTTGGCCTTGCCGGGCTCGTAGTTCGTCATCGAGCCGCCCGCCACCAGCGCCGCGGACTCGATCGTCGTCTGGTACTGGATGTCGATCACGCCGACCTTGCCGGCGTATTCCGGCTTCCACAGGTCGGCGTAGGAGGTCGGCTTGTCCTTGACGATCTTCGGATTGTAGAGGATCACCCGGCCCGTATACATGTGCGGGATGGAATACTTGCTCCGCAGCACGGGCAGGACGTGCTTGAGGTTCGGGACCTTGGCCTCGTCGAGCTCCTCGAGCGCGCCGTTGGCGAACATCTCGTAGGAGCCGGAGGCGGTGAGCGCGGCGATGTCCATCGAGCCGCGCGGCAGGCGACGCTCGGCCATGATCTTGGTCTTGCGCACGGAATCGTTGGCGGTGTCGTAGACGACGCCAACGCCCATCGGCTGCAGGATCGGCTCGGCGATGTTCTGCTGCAGGAGGTTCTGATAGTCGCCGCCCCAGGTTCCGACGACGACTTGGCCCGAGGGGGCCGCCCGGATCGGGTCGCGCCCGAGGGCGAGGGTGGCGAGACCCGAGCCGGCCATGAGGCCGAAGCGGCGGCGGGTAAGAAACGCGGTCATCTCAGGTCTCCTTCTTCTCAAACGTCACCGTGAAGCCCGACGCCCAGGGCCGGATCGATGCGGGCCGCCAGCGCCTGCCCGGGCTGCCACGCCCGGTCTCCGGCCGGCGTGACCACCGACAGGCGCTCGCCCGTGGAGAGGCGCAGGTCGACCTCCCAGCCGGCGCCGAGATAGGTCGCGGTCTCGATGGTGGCCGGCAGCCCCTCCGCGCCCTGCGCGACAAGGGTCACCGCCTCGGGCCGGATCATCAGGGTGTCGGCTCCCGGCGGCAGGTCCGGGGCCGGAAGGCGCAGGCCGGAGGCCGTGACGAAGCCGCCCGCCTCGGCGCGGCCGGCAAAGAAGTTCGCCCGGCCGATGAACGAGGCGACGAAGCGGTTGCGGGGCCTGCGGTAGATGTCGGCCGGGGTCCCGACCTGCTGCACGCGGCCCCTCGCCATCACCACGAGCCGGTCGCCGACGCTCATCGCCTCGTCCTGGTCGTGCGTCACCATGATCGTCGTGATGCCGAGCTCGGTCTGGAGCAGACGGAGTTCGGCGCGGACATCGTGGCGCAGCTGCGCGTCGAGGTTCGAGAGCGGCTCGTCGAGCAGCAGCACGTCCGGCTCGATGACGATGGCGCGCGCGATCGCCACGCGCTGCTGCTGCCCACCCGACAGGGCCCGCGGCAGGCGGGCGCCGAAGCCGTCGAGCTTCACCCGCGCGAGCGCCGCCGCGACGCGGGTGCGGATCGCCGCCTCGGGGACGCCGCGGCGGCGCAATCCGAAGGCCACGTTCTCCTCCACGCTCAGGTGCGGGAACAGCGCGTAGTTCTGAAACACGAGGCCGATGTTGCGCCGGTAGGGCGGCTCGTGCGTCACATCGCGGGCGCCGATCTCCACCCGGCCCGCGCTCGGGGCGACGAAGCCCGCGACCATGCGCAGGGTCGTGGTCTTGCCGCAGCCCGAGGGCCCGAGCAGCACCAGGAACTCGCCGTCGCGCACGTCGAGGGAGACGCCCTCGACCGCCGTCACCGCCTCGTAACGCTTGGCGAGGCCATCGATCCGGACACCGGCCATGCTCAGACCACCTTCCCGAGATTTGTGATGCGGCTCGTCGCCACGAGGGCGAGCCCGATCAGGGCGATCTGCACGACGGAGACGGCCGCGATGGTCGGGTCGATCTTCCACTGCAGGTATTGGAGGATCGCGATCGGCAGGGTGATCTGCCCCGGCGCGACCAGGAACAGCGACACCTCGATGTTGCCGAAGGAGACCACGAACCCGAACACGGCCGCCGCGACGAGGCCTGGCCAGATCATCGGCAGCGTCACCGTGAGGGCCGTGACGAGGGGGGAGGCCCCGAGGCTGAGCGCCGCCTCCTCCACCGACCGGTTCACGCCTACGAGGTTCGCGGTGACGAGGCGTACGCACCAGGGCACCGTCAGGAGCAGGTGGGCGACGACGAGGCCCCAGGACGAGCCCGAGAGCGGGAGGCCGGTCGCGATCTCCGCCTGGACCAGGAACACGTAGATCGACGCGCCGATCACGATGCCGGGCACGATGAGCGGCGACATCAGGAGCTGGAGGAGCGCCTCGCGGCCGATGAAGCGGGCCCGCGCCAGCGCGAAACTCGCCGGCACGGTGATGAGGAGCCCGAGCGCGGTCGCGGCCAGCGCGACCCACAGGCTGGTGAGGAAGCCGTCCCGCAGCTGCGCCTGGCCCCAGGCGACGGCGTACCAGCGCAGGGAATAACCCTCCGGCGGCACCGTCATGATCTCGTCGGCCATGAAGGAGAGCCAGACCACGAGGACGAGCGGAAGCACGATGTAGGCCAGCGTGACCGTGGTCGCCGCGTGGAGGGCGAGACGTCCCAGGACCTCCCCCGGACGCCGCCCGCGGATCGTCTCGCGGGTCATGCAAAGTCGCTCCTGTGGAGGTCATTCTTGTAGAAGCGGCCGCCCTTCATGATCACCGGGATGCGCGCGCCCTGCCCGTCGAGGAGGCCGATCTCGGTCAGCGGGTCGCCGTCCACCACGATGAGGTCGGCATAGGCGCCCGGCGCCAGGCTGCCGACCTGCCCCTCCAGGTGGCACAGGCGGGCGGCGATCACGCTCGCCGAGGCCAGGACCTCGTGGGCGGGCAGGACGCGCGCCCGGATGGCGAACTCCATCGACTGGTACTTGTGCAGGGGCCCGAGCAGGTCCGAGCCGTAGGCCATCGGCAGGCCGGCCTCGCGCATGATCGTCAGCGATTCCATGCCGCCCCGCCGCACGGTCTCGATCTTCGCCACCGAATCGGGACCGAGGCCGAGCGCCGCGCCTTCGAGCGCCAGCCCCTCGTAGGCGACGAGGGTCGGGCAGGCGATGCAGCCCCTCGCGGCCGCCAGCCGGGCGGTCTCGGGCTGGATCAGGTTGCAATGCTCGAGGGAGTGCACGCCGCATTCCACGGCCCGGCGGATCGCCTCGTCGGTGTAGAGATGGGCGGAGACGTAGGTGCCGGCGTTCTGCGCCTCCTCGACGGCCGCCCGGATCTCGTCGCGGGAATAGCCGAGCGCGTGGATCGGATCGTTCGGCGAGGCGACCCCGCCATTGGCCATGATCTTGATCAGGTCGGCCCCGGCGCGGATCTCGTCGCGGGCCGCGCGGCGCACCGCGTCGACCCCGTCCGCGAGGCGCCCGAGGGCGCCCAGACGCTCGTCGAAGGTGCCGCGATTGTCCGAGCGCGGGCGGAAGTCGGTATGCCCGCCGGTCTGCCCCAGCGCCTTGCCGGAGATCACCAGGCGCGGGCCGTCGATCAGTCCCTCCTCGACCGCCCGCTTGAGACCGTGATCGGCGCCGCCGACGTCGCGCACGGTGGTGAAGCCGCGCATCAGCATCCCGTTCATGATGCGCGCGGCGCGCAGGGCCGTGAGCGAGGAGGGAAGCGCCGCGTTCTCGGCAACGTTCACGCCCGAGGCGACCACGTGGACATGCGCGTCGACGAGGCCGGCCATCAGCGTCCGGCCCTCGAGGTCGATCCGCGCCGCGAGGCCGCTCGACAGGCGGGGCCCCACCTCCTTGATCCGGTCGCCCTCGACCAGGAGGTCGGTCCCCTCCTCGAGCGCGGAGGCGCCGGGAAAGAGGACCCGCCCGCCCGTGTAGAGAAACTGCGTCATGGCTTGACTCGGTCGCGAGAGGAGCGGTCACGGGCGGCGGGCGGGGATCGCTCGCCGTCATTCGGGCCGGCGCGCCGGCCCGCACCGGAGGGCGGCGCGGCGGCGCGCATCACGAGAGGCGATTCTTGACGAACGCGCCCTCCTTCATGATCACGTCGATGTTGCGCCCCTGATGCGTGAAGACGGTGGCATCGGCCGTCGGATCACCCTGGACGACGAGGATATCCGCGCAGTAACCCGGCGCGATCACGCCGATCCGATCGCCCATCATCATCATCTCGGCATTGACGCTGGTGGCGGAGATCAGCGTGTCGACGGGATCCTCGACCGTCGCCCGCAGGGTGAATTCTTCGCATTGATAGCTGTGCAGTTCGAGGCCGAGCAGATCGGTGCCGAAGCCGATCTTGACGCCCGCCTCCCGGGCGACCGACAGGCCTTCGAGACCGCGGTCGCGCACCTGGGCGATCTTGCGCATGCTCTGGGCGGAGAACCCGTACTTGTCGGCGAACTGGGTCAGGATGTCGGAGGCGACGAGGGTTGGGACGAGATAGGCGCCCTGCTCGTGCATGAACCGGGCCGACTCGGCGTCGATCAGGTTGCCGTGCTCGATCGTGCGCCCGCCGGCGGAGACGACGGCCCGGATCGACCGCGGCGTGTAGGCGTGCGCCATGACGTAGGTGTTCCAGGCCTCCGCTTCCTGGACGATGGCGCGCAGTTCCTCGTCCGAGTACTGCGTGTTCTCGATCGGATCGGTCACCGAGGCCGCCCCGCCCGATGCCATGATCTTGATGAAGTGCGCCCCTTTGCGCAGTTCGTCGCGCGTCGCCTCGCGCACCTCCGACACGCCGTCGGCGATGCGGGCGATCGCGCTGCCGATCCGGTCGTTGGACACTTCCTGGGGGCGCTTGAGGGTCGAGCGCATGTCGCCGTGCCCTCCGGTCTGGCTGAGCGCCAGACCCGAGATGTTGAGACGCGGCCCGCGGATGTAGCCCTCCTCGACCGCGCGCACGAAGCCCGCATCGGCGCCGCCGCCGTCGCGCACGGTGGTGAAGCCGCGCTCCAGCATGCCCTCCATGATGTGGCGCGCCTGCGCGTGGACGTAGGACGGCCACTGCTTGCCGGCGCTGAGATCGACGCTGGTGGCGATGATGTGGACGTGGGCGTCGATCAGGCCGGGCAGGAGCGTGCGGCCGCGGCAATCCACGCCGTGCGCATCGGCAGGTACCGCCGGGCTCTCGGACACCTCGACGATCAGGCCGTCGCGGACGACGACGCTGAGACCGTCACGAAGATCGCGGCCGATGCCGTCGAAGACGCGGGCGTTGCGAAAGACGATGGTCATGCTCGGGACTCCTGGGGTGCGTGGGTGGCGCAGGCTTCGAACACGAGGCGTGCGGCTGCCAGATCTTCGAGGGCCGTACCCACGCCCTTGAAGACGGTGATCTCGTCGTCCCGGCCGCGCCCGGGCTTCCGGTCACCGGCGAGTTGCGACAGGGTTGCGAGGATGCGGTCCGGCGTCAGGCAGCCCTCCGCCAGAGCCGACAGGATGTCGCCCGACTTGGCCGCAGCCTCCTCGGTGTCGACGAACACCCGCCCGCGGCGGAAGCACGCGCCGTCGGCCTCTCGCATCCGAGGTGTGAAGCTGCCGATCAGGTCGAGGTGAGATCCGGGCCGGAGCCACGCCCCGCGAACGAGCGGCGTGGTGGAGAGCGTCGCGCAGGAGACGATGTCGGCCTCGCGGACGGCTGCCTCGAGATCCGTCGCCGCCTGCGCCGGCAGGCCGGCGGCGCGGATTTCGGCCGAGAGCCGCTCGGCGCTCGCGGTCGTCCGGCTCCAGATCCGCACCTCGCAGATCGGCCGGACCGCCGCCATCGCGGCGGGCAGGAGGCGCGCGACGCGTCCCGCGCCCACGACGAGGAGCCGCGCGGCGTCGGTCCGCGCGAGATAGCGCGCCGCCAGCGCCGAGGCCGCCGCCGTCCGGGATGCCGTGAGGGCATCCGCGTCGAGGAGGGCGAGCGGCATGCCCGTGGCGGCGTCGAACAGCGCGTAGACTCCGTGCAGGCCGGGCAGGCCGCGCTCGGCGTTGCCGGGAGCGATGTTGATGACCTTGACGCCGTAGAGGCCGTCCGCCCAGGCGGGCATGATGAGGCTGACGATCGAGCCGGCGCCGTCGATCTCGTGCGTGTGCCGCGGCGGCACCACGGCCGGCGCTGCGAAGGCCTCGTCCAGGGCCGAGATCAGGCGGGGCATCGCGAGCGCGCGGTGGGTCGCGGCGGCGTCCAGGATCAGCACGGCCGGTCCCCTATCGCAGCAGGAAGCCGTGGCGCAGCGGGTCGTCCCGGTCGACCATCCAGGTCGCCTGGCCATAGATGGAGGCGCGGCCGGAGACTTCCGGGATGACGGCGGGCAGCCCCCCGAGCCGCGTCTCGCGCAGGACCCGGGCCGTCATTACCGAACCGACGATGGATTCGTTCACCAGGGTCGCGCCGAGCGGCAGCAGTCCCTTCGCGTAGAGCAGCGCGGCCCGTCCCGCCGTCCCGGAGCCCGTCGGAGAGCGGTCGAGCTGGCGGTCGGCGAAGATGCAGCAATTCGCCTGCGTCGCGGTCGACGCACGAGGCGCCCCGTCGATGATCGTGCCGTAGATGTGGTTCAGTTCCGGGATCTCGGGATGCACCACCGGAAACGCGGCGTTCGCCGCCGCCTTCACCTCCGCGCCGAAGCGGATCAGCGCCTCGGCGTTGTCCGGGCGGATGGCGAGGTCGAAGGGGCGGCCGTCGGTGTAGAAGTAGAAGGCGCCCCCGAAGGCGATGTCGCCGGTGACGCGACCAAAGCTCGGCGTCTCGACGCTCACGTCGGCATGGACGAGGTAGGACGGGACGTTGACGAAGCGGACGGACCCGGCCCGGCGCCCGTCCCAGGCCACGAAGGCCTCGATGAAGCCGCAGGGCGCGTCGATGCCGACCCGCGTCTCGGGCTCGCTCCGGGCCACCCAGCCGAGTTCCACCGCGGCGGTCGCGAGCGCGATCACCCCATGCCCGCAATGATCGCTGTAGCCCTCGTTGTGGACGAAGATCACGCCGAAGTCGGCCTCGGCCGAGACCGGCTCGGTCAGG
The DNA here is from genome assembly GCF_006151805.1 of Methylobacterium terricola. Taxonomy (GTDB): domain Bacteria; phylum Pseudomonadota; class Alphaproteobacteria; order Rhizobiales; family Beijerinckiaceae; genus Methylobacterium; species Methylobacterium terricola. The sequence continues at coordinate 9,277 of NZ_VDDA01000045.1, forward strand.
TAGCCGGCGTACATGTCGGCGTGCCCGCGCGGCTCGAAGATCAGAGCCTGCCGGATCTCGTCGATGTTCGCCTTCACCCAGTCGCGGCGCTGCACGACGGTTCGGCCGGGAAACCGCGGAAGGCCGCTCGTGACGATGCGGAACGGCTCGCCGCCGGTATGCACCTCGACGGTCTGGATCATGCGTTCGACGTTCATGGGTGATCCTGGGAACTCAGCCTCTGCGGCAGCCGGGATGCGTCCGCGAGACGGATGGGTGATGGGAGGGCCGCGAGACGCACGGATGGCGCGGGATCGCCGTCCGGTCCGAACCATCCGAGGGGGTTGAGGAGGTGACCGCCGGCAAGGAGGCTCCGACGGGATGTCGGTATACACTCTTGCCGGAACCTTCTCCCTTGAGACCTGAGATCTCGATCGCCGTCCGATTTCGTATACGATATATCGCATGCCCTTCGCGAAGGTGAGAGTCAAGTGGCCGAAATCGCGAGAGCGGGACGTTGGAATGCTCCCGCCGCCCCCAGGTAGAGCGACCCCGTTCAGAACAGCCGATCGATGCATCCTCCCGGCTTCGAGCGCGGAAGTAGTGACTCTCATGTGCAGCAGGGCGCCGTGATGCCTATCCAGCGCGCTCTTTCTGCACTGTATGGCGTCAATCTGAGATCCGGCCGTAACACCTGCGGCTGCGCAAATTATGCCGGATCGGCACTTGACAAAAATTTCGCCGCGTTTTCGTATACGATCTACGATTGGTTGATCGAGCCGCAGGCGATGGTGCCGGCGATGTCGAGGACGCGTCCGCTCCGGCACGCGAAGCCGGGTCATATCGAAGCAGTGAAGGTGAGGATCATGGCCGATTCAAGCGGGTTGGATTGTCATGTCGGCAGAACCGAGCAAGGCACAGCAGTCCGACAGCGATCGATCGGCGCTGTGATCGGAGGGTCGCTGGGCAACATCGTCGAGTGGTTCGACTGGACGATCTACGCGACGCTCGCCGCGGTCTTTTCCCGGCAGTTCTTCCCGAGCGACGACCCGACGGTATCGGTGCTCGTGGCCTTCCTGGGCTTTGCAGGCGGCTACGTGATGCGGCCAGTGGGCGCGATTCTGCTCTCCCCCCTGGCCGACCGATACGGACGCCACCACCTGCTGTCGCTCACGATCATCCTGATGGGACTGGGCAGCCTGATCATCGGCCTCACCCCGTCCTACGCCTCGATCGGCATCCTCGCGCCGATCATGGTGATCATCGCACGCCTCGTGCAGGGCTTCTCGGCCGGCGGCGAATATCAGGCAGCGACGGTCTACATCGTCGAGAACGCCAAGCCCGGTCGCATCACGTTCTACAGTTCCCTGAACTACGTCAGCATCGGCTTCTCGATCCTGCTTGCGACAGGCGTCGCGGCCCTCATCACCAATACCATCCCCGAACCTGCTCTCAGCACCTGGGGGTGGCGCATCCCGTTCATCTGCGCGTCGCTCTTCTCCATCTACGGCTTCTACGTGCGGCTCAAGCTGCCCAGCACCGATTCCTTCGACAAGGTGAAGTCGGATGGAAAGATCAATCGCCAGCCGGTCCGGACCGTGCTGGCGAACTATCCGCGGCAGTGCCTGCTCATGTTCGGCATCGCGAGCTACACGGTGATCTACTATCTCTGGCTCGTCTACCTTCCGACATTCGCCAACCTCGTCGGAGGCCTGCCTCTCTCCCAGGGCTTCATCGGCGGGACGATCTCACTCGCAGTCTTCTGCGTCCTGCTGCCGGTCTGGGGGCTCTTGGCCGACAAGATCGGCCGCCGTACCGTTCTCATCGCCGCCTGTCTTCTCCTGGGCGCGCTCTGCGTGCCGCTCTACGGCGTCCTGAAATCCGGCAGCTTCGCGCTGTTCCTCATGGCGAACGTGGCGGGCTGCGCCCTCACCGCCATGATCAGCGCCGTGATTTCCCCGTTGAGCTGCGAACTCTTTCCGGCGGACGTGCGCACGACCGGCGTCGGCGTGCCCTACGCTTTCGCGGGTGCGATCTTCGGAGCGACCTCGCCGCTCATCACGACATGGTTCATCAGGATCGGGCACCCCGATTACATCGCCTACTACGTCATGCTGTTCTGCGGCCTCGTTCTCGCGGCCGCCGTGTTCCTGCCCGGCAAGGTCGGTCGCCGGGACAGCCTGTTTCAGGGCTGAACGCAGATCGGCGTCGGGTGGCGCCACAGACCGCAGAGGAGGCCACATGCAATCCGACGTCACGACACGCGATATCGACGCCCTGCTGCGGGCAACCGGACGGGCGGATCAGCCGGCGGCCTTCTACGCCGTGTTGCGGAGGATCCTGCAGGAGAAGCCGGGCTTCGTCTTTGCGACGCTGTTCGTCGTCCATGAGGGCGAGACCCTGCGCGTCTTCACGACCGAGGAGGCGCTGTATCCGGCCGGGATGCGTAAGCCGATGGGAGCCACCGACTGGGGCGAGCAGGTGATCCGGCAGAGGCGTTCGTTCCTGGCCACCGACGTTGCGGGACTGAGGCGCGCCTTCTTCGATCACGAGACGATCGTGGGGCTCGGATGCGGGTCGGCGATCGGCGTGCCGGTCGTCTACGACGGCCGCTGCCTGGGCTCGATCAACCTCAATCACCAGGAGCACGTGTACACGCCCGCTCACGTTGAGATGGTCGAGAGAGTGGCGCCGACCGTGGTTCCGGCCTTCCTCCAGGCCATCCATGGTCTGCAGCGAAACGGCTGAGGGCGCGACCGTCACCAGCCCTCCCGGGGGCGGCGGACACGTAGCAGGGCATTCGCCTTGCTACTTGCCGGAGCGAAGGGGCTGGCTCTTCAGGAGCGACTCGCCCGCTCCCATGATGTGGGTGTAGGTCAGGGCTGCTGCCAGGCTCGCATCTCCATTCCGGCAGGCATTCAGGATGGCGAGATGTTCCCCATCGGATTTCGCCTTGCCATCAGCCAGCGTTAACTGCACCCTGAGGTACCGCTCGATCCGGTCATGCACAGCGCGAATTTGCTGAAGCAGGAAAGGCCGGCCCGCATCCTCATACAGACTGGAATGGAAGTCCCAGTTGAGCGCCGACCACTTGAGCGTATCGTCATCGTTGAGAAATCGCTCGTAGCGTGAAGCTGCTTCCGCCAAGCTTGAAGCGGTCATTAAAGGCACAGAACGCTGGATGGCGGCAGACTCAAGGACAGCTCTGACCTCAAATATTTGGCCAATCTCTGGCTCAGAGAGCTGAGTTACGAAAACACCGCGATTGCGCCGAAATTCAACAAGTCCTTCCGCCTCAAGTCTTTTGAGGGCCTCGCGGACCGGGATTTTGCTTACATTGAATAGGCTGCCGATCTCGTCCTGCCGAATCGGTTCGCCTTCTTTGAGGCTGCCCTCAACGATCGCATTTCTCACGTGAGCTGCGATGACGTCCGATGAAGGTAGGATGTCGCCTAGATTGGGAAAGCTCGGCCTTACTGACAACAGAATGATCTCCGATTCAGCGATCGAGCGGCGCATTTTTTACCGCTGGCGGCCTACTCTAACACCGCGCGACAAATCGAGCAGCGAGACCTGGAGGATCATGCTCCAGAGCGTAGTGTAGCTGGATATGGCCCACTACGATGACCGGCAGGACCGGACTGGTCAGAGTGGTATGTTTGGCAGACTGACGATACGCTCATCGCTGACCGGCGCGAGCAGGCGGCGGGTGGTTGTACCAGTCGATCCACTCCAGGGGGCGTACTCCATCGCTCGTAGGAACGCCAGGGTCCACGCCGATGGAAGAGATCCGCGATCGTGGCCGCCGAGACTTGCCACTCCGTGCCAATAGCAGCTCTGGGCGGCCAAGCGGCCATCCCGGGGGCTCTGTTCGAAAGACCGTTTATGGCGCATCTCGGAAGTGGCGGGAGCACTTTGACGCACGGCAGCGGGTGCGCCCCGGCTGTCGGACCCGCGATCTTCGCCAAAACATCAACCAGACCAGGGGCAGGTGCCCACCCCCGGCCGTGTGGCGGCGGTGGTGGACTACCTGCGCCTACCCTCCCCCCCCTTACACCAACATGCCTGCGGTACCACCGCCGATGTGGACGACGGCTGCGACCGCCCCCTGGCGGACCGGCACCTCGACCGGCGACCACGCCGAAGCACCAGACAGACCACGTGCCTGCGCACCGCCAGCGTGGCAGGGAGCCAGGCCGCGCCGTCCCCCTTCGTCGTTCACTGCGCTGCCCTTTCCGGGAACCCCGGTCTAGCCGCACCCCCGCGGCTGTGACTCAGGGCCACCCCGATGGACATCCCCGCCCCCCTGCCGCTCGCCACCGCCGCCAACCCCGAACTCCTCGCAGCGGCCGCCCGCGACGTCCTCGACCCCTCCGGCCTCGGCCCAATCGACCGCGTGCCGCTCATCCCCGAGGCCGCCCGCCGCCGACACCACGTCTTCGTGCCCGCCGACCACCGCTTCAAGGCAGCCGCACGCTTCCTCCAGGCGCTCTGGCGCGAGGACCGCGGCCTCGCGATGGGCACCCACGTCAACCGCCGCCAACCGCACCGCCCCCGCCGCCTCGGCTCGCGCATCTCGACCGCGGCCGGCGCGCTCGGCGCCAACTTCCTTCATCCCGACATCATCCCGGTCGTCACGCGCGCGCTCGCCTACCGTGAGCCGGGCGCGGCCTACGACGTCGACCGTCTCAAGACCAACCTGCTGTCCTCGCAACCGCTGGCCTTCAACCTGTTCGGCCTGCTCGCCCGCGACCCGCAGCTCGCCACCCGCTTCGTCACGGAATTCCTGCCGGGGACGCTGACGGAGGTCACGGACATGTTGTTCGAGCACAGCCCGGGCCGCGGCGACCCGCGCTTCACCGCCGACCGCACCGCCTACGACATTGTCTTGCGTGGCCGGGACGCGACCGGCGCACGCGGCCTGATCTGCATCGAGATCAAGTACAGCGAGCCCGGCCACGAGCCCGCGCCCCCACCCCACCCGCGGCACACGCAGATCGCGCACGCCACCCCGGGCCTGTTCGTGGACCCGGACGCCCCAACCCTGACGAGCGCCACCTGTCAGCAGTTCTACCGCCAGCACTGCCTCGCGAGCGCGATGCTCACCGCCGGACTCGCCGACACAGCGACCCTGGCCTTTATCGCCCCCACCCACAACCAGTCCGCGCACGCCGCGGCGACGACCTACCGGCGCCACCTCACGGACCCGCAGACGGGCGCAATACCGTTCGTGCCCACGACGCTCGAGCACGCATTCGCGGCCCTAGCGACCGCCGGCCTCCCAGACCACGCCCGCGCGCTTCACCGCCGCTACACCGACTGGTGGCTCGTCGACGGCGAACTCAACCTCGCCGCAGCAAGCACACCTACTGACGCCACCGTGTCACCCATAACCGACACCTCGGCGTTGCGGCGCATGCCGACTCGAGCGCCACGCCGGCGCCCGAGCCATCCCCCAGGGCTGCCCGTCGCGCGCGCAGTCTGAACTCACCCGACCATCGACTGGGGCTGGCATACACTCGTCTCCCGCGCAACAGACCGGTGCAGCGCGCTTCAAGCAAACGCTACGTTTGCGACAGGGTGAACTGCACCCATTCACCCCAATCTCGCTTCCGGGACACAGGCACGGTTTACTCAGCCGCCACGGGATAAACAAGCAAATACAACCCCTGATGGCTTCGTGCAAGTGATGCTAAGGTACACTGTATCCAACTGCGCTACCATAGTTTATAAAATCGCCGTCGACCGACAGCGCCGCACCAGCGTCGGCGGCAGGCACAACTTACCTATTCCGCCCTTCCGTGCCTGCCAACGGCAGGCACCACTTCTCTGGCACCCATACGAATTCGTCCCGCAGCACTGGTGCGGCGTCCCACCCACCGGGCGCCACACAATGTTCACACACCCTTCGTCAGCTCTCTCACCACAAGCCGACGAGTCGACGTCACGCCGCACGCGCTCGCACACACCCTTGAGGCCGCATTTCTGTCCACGCGCACACCGGAGGGCGAGAGCCGACACGCAATCGCAATCGACCTCAAATTCGGCACCCAAGGCCGAGGCGCGGTCACCTTCTGCTGCCAAGAAACAGGCACCAGCGAACGTCGGCCGCTTCGAGCGCAACGCCGATCGTACTGGGAACTAACTGTCGCAACGGAGGGTGACGGGCGCGCTCACGGAGAGACTCGAACTTCCGCCTTCGCGCTGACCGTGGCTCTGACGCCGCTCCTTCATTCAGGGCGATCCATAGCAAGCCGCATCGGCATGTCCCTCCACCTCGTTCATGAACCTTGGTGGCCATCCGACCTAACGGACACGCTCGCAATCCTCGCCGACACCTGGCATCGCTGCATCGCGGAACGCGCGCAATCGCCGGCTTAAGCTAGCCCGGAGCGGTCCGCGCGGCACCGCAACCACCCGAGGCAGCACATCGACGAAATCGCGCCGATCCACGCCCTGCCAAGTGTTTGAAACTTGGCACGTTTGGCCACACGACTTCTGCCCACATGCCGCCTCAGACGCACCCAACGACCTGTAGCTCAGCCCCACCCTGAGTCGACCTTCTTCCGCAGGTGTTTCACCGTGCGGAAGAAGGTGGCGCCAGCCGAAGTGGGCCATGAGCTAGCTTCCGGATGTGTGCACGCAGAGCAATTTTCCAATATAGAAGCGCGACTTCAGCAAGCAGCGGATCACGCTGAATACAATAGCCCAAGCCTCCTCAAGACTGGCGCCGCAACCGCGATTAGATCAAGTGAATCCCGAACCGCGGCATGCAGGAATAGGCCGAGATCCTCGCAAAGCGCGCCACGACCTCGGCCAGGATCCTTCCAGAACTCACCCTGCCGCGCAATCCCCCGGGCGAGCCTCCGCCGACTTGCCACGAAGGAAAACGGAACAGCTGAGAACGCTATCGCGGCCGATGACGGCCTCAGGCCGGCGTGACTGAGACAACGGTTCCCCCAGTCACGAACACGATCAAACCCAGACGCGCACCCGTCGCCGCAAGGTAGCGTGCGACTTGCGCGCGATAGTCCAGGAGTGCGCCTTCTGTCGGCGCGACGTCACTCTTCCAGTCCACGACCACATCCGGCCGGCCGTGCTCATCGCAGGCCAAGGCGTCGGCAACGCCCGTGGTCACCCGCTCCTCCACATCGAGGGCCTCATAGGCGTAGACCGGCACCTCCGCCCGCAGGCGCCCGCGGATGCCCGCGACCTGCGGAAGGGCGAGCGCCCGGGAGACACAGGCGGCGAGCTCGGCAGGATCGAGCGCGACCGCTCGGTCGGCCGTCTCACACAGACCCAGATGCCCTACGGGGAGCCGAGCGCGGGCCTCCAGCCCGTCACGCTCATCAAGCTCGCCGGTGAGTATCTCCTCCAAGAGCTTGTGAATGACCGTGCCTCGTTCACGACTGCCCTGTGGAGGCGTCGAGACCAACTCGACCGGAATGGGCAGGGTCTCAGACTCGGCATCGTCGAAGCCCGGCACCAGGGCGTCGTCTCGGCTCGGCACGATCCAGGTCAAAGGGCGATGGCGCGCGACCGTCATCGCTTCCGAAGCGAAGACTTCGCGCGTCTGCCCGTTGAGCGGTCCGGTTACGGCCGCCATCGGCCGGAGCTGGAGGTGTTCCAGGTCGATGGCCGGGACTGTATCGAGGCCGAGGGCGACGACCGACGCCCAGGAGGTCTGGTCGGACGGATCGCGGAAGCGCGGCAGCACGAGGGTCTCGCGGGCCCGCGTGGCAGCGACGTACCAGAGGCGCACCCGCTCGTTTCCGACCTCGCGGCGTTCGCGGTCCAATGCGTCCTCGTAGCCAGCCGGGCGGACCCCGAAGACCGGACAGTACAGACAATTTGCCGGCCGGTCGACGAGGGCGCCGCTCACGGCCTTCGTCCTGGTCGCGGTGTTGATCGGGATCACCACCGGCCATTCGAGGCCCTTGGAGGCGTGCATCGTGAACAGGGAGACCGCCTCCTCCTGGGCGTCGGGCCTCCCCTCGACAGTACGCGTCCGCCCGTCCCAGGCCGCCTTCATCGTCCTGGCGAAGGCCCGCAGGCCACGCACGGCGTAGGGGCGCGACATCTCCAGGAACAGGTCGACGTTCGCCAACGCCCGCTCGGCGTGGCCGTCGTGCCGTTGCCGGATGACGGGCCGAAGCCGAATCGCGTCCACCGCCTGGCTCAGGATGTCGTGGGGCGTCGTGCCGAGCGCCCGCCTCGCCAGGACCTGCAGGTACCCGATGACCTCCCGCGCGACCGGGTGGGCGACGTGCGCAACGTCGATGCCGAGCCGCAGCTTCTGCCGTGCATCGGGCCATTCGGGGTCGCGCGGCAGGCCGTCGACCAGGTCGAGCAGTTCCTCGTCGGTGAGGCCCACGACCGGGCCGCGCAGGAGAGCGCCGAGCGCCAGGGTGTCGCGAGGGTCGGCCAGGACCCGGGTCAAGGCGATGAGATCCTGGATCTCCTGCCTGCGGAAGAACCCCTTCCCCGCCTGGGTGGAGACCGGGATGCCCCTGGCCTCCAGGGCCTCCTCGTAGCGCCACAGGTCGTTGCCGCTCGGCGCGAGGAGCGCGATGTCGCCGGCTTGGAGCACCCGGGTTCCGTTGCGGCTGCAGGTTACGAGACGCTGGCCGATCAGGCGCGCGCAGAGGTCCGCGACGGCGTCCGCCTCGGCATCGCGAAGGGCGTCAGCGCTACGCTTCTCATTCCCCACCATCGGAACGTCGAGGGCGGCGACGCAGGGACCTCTGTCGTGGTCCTCGTGGAACGGGTCGAGGGCGACGTATCCCGGTTGCCCCTCCACCTGCAACACCTCGCGGAAGCGGTGGTCGACGAAGGCGAGGATCGACCGGCAGGACCGGAAGTTCGTCGAGACGGAGATCACGTCCTCGGGCGACTTGGCGCGTATGCAGTCGCGCGCCCGCACATAGGTCGAGACGTCCGCGCCCCGGAAGCGGTAGATCGCCTGCTTCGGGTCGCCGACGAGGAAGAGCGCACCGGGCCGCAGCACGCGGTCGGTCCAAGCCACGCCGTCCGCGTCGGCGGGCAACTCGCCGCACAGGAGCCAGAGGATCTCCGCCTGCAGCGGGTCCGTGTCCTGGAACTCGTCGACGAGGACGTGGCGGTACCGTCGGCCAAGCGCCCGCCGCACCTCGTCGTGGTCCCGCAGGAGCGCAGCCGCCGAGGCGATCAGGTCGTCGAAATCGAGCAGGGCGCCTGCTCTCTTCCGGTCCTGGTACTTGCGGAGGACGACGCGGACCTGCACGACCAACCTGGAGAGGAGTTCGCTGGCGGCGTTCGCCCTCAAGCCGTCCCAGGCCTCGCAGCAGGCGCCGTGCAGAGCCTTGGCTTCCTCGTGGAAACCGTCCGCCTGGACCTTCGTGATCCCGGCGGCCTTGGCGGCGGTCGCCCACTTGCCCTTTCCGCCGCGGTAACTCGCGAATTTTCCGGCCTTGGTACACAGGCTCGGCTCGGGCTCGGCCGTCAGCAGAGAGACGACCGTCGCGTCGTCGTTGCCGTCGAGGCGGTGGACGCGCGCGGCCATCGCCTGGAACGCCAGCAGGGTGGCGGCGGTCTCCGGCTCGGCGACGGGACAGGCGCGGATGAACTCGGCGAACGCGGCAACCCGTGCGAGAAACGCCTCCGTCGAGCGGGGCAGTGGTTCGGCAGGTCGCGTTCCGACTGTGCGTCCCTCGCGCAGGCAATCGGCCACGCGATCGACGGCCTCCTTCGCCTTGACCGGGTCCGCCAACACCATCTCGGCGACGAGGCTATCGCCGCCCGAGAGGCAGTCTCGCAACCACCCGTCGAGGAGGTCGCGGAAGATGCCGTCGGCTTCGGCCTCGTCGACCACCCGGGCCCCCGGATCGATATCGGCCTCGACCGGGTAAGGTTTCACGAGGCGCTGGCAGAAGCCGTGGATGGTCGTGCAGACCAGCTCGTCGAGACGGGCCGCGGCCTCGGCCAGGTTCGCCTGCTGGAGCGGCGACAATCCGTGCGGGAGCGCGAGCTTCAGTTCCTCCGGAACCTCGCCGCCGCGCAGGCGGTCGACGACGGTCCCGACCCGCTCGAGCAGCTCGCTCGCGGCGAGTTCGGTGAAGCTCACGGCGGCAATGGCCCCAGGTTCGACGCCGGAGGCGAGCATCAGAGCGATCCGCCCCGCCATCAGGGCCGTCTTACCGGAGCCGGCCCCGGCCTCGACGAGCATCGACCGGTCGTGCCGTCCGATGGCGAGCGCCCGCTGGGCCGCGTCGGCCAGGCTCTTGTCGTGCGCTGTCATCAGGCGGCCTCCCAGATCCCCGCGGCCTCGCCGAGCGCTGCCCGGACGGCGTCCCGCTTGCGCGGGCAATAAATCTCTCCGGCATTGGCCGGGAGCGCGAATGCCAGCTCGTTGTAGGCATCCTCTGCGTCGGGACCCGGATACGCATTGCCTGCCCCGAGGCTGGCGCCGGCCGCCGCCAGGTGACGCGCGAGTTCGCCGAGCGCCGCATCCGGCCGTGCGAGGGGCAAGCACAGGCCCTCCCGCGGATAATGCAGCGAGGCGTCGACGAGGACAGCCGAGCCCACGAGGACGCGGGCAGCGTAGCCGTAGAGGCAGCGCTGCAGCTCGCGTCCGCCGGCCAGCACGTCGTCGGGCTCGCGCGGCTGTCCGGTCTTGTAATCGCGCACGCGCGCCTGCGTTCGGCACTCGGACAGGTCCAGCCGGTCGATGAAGCCGGAGATGCGGAACCCGGTGCCCGGGATCTCGACCGGCAAGCCATGGTCCCACGGCACCGCGATCCCGTCCCGTTTCGGCGACTGCCCGCCGAACGGAACCTCCACCCAACTGGTCTGGCCGGCTTAGGGCGCGTCCGGGTGGGACAGCGCGTCCAGCGAGATCCCGCTCACCTCGTCCAGGGTCCGTCGCCAGACGAGTGCCGGGGGGACCGGCTTCTCGCGCTCCCAGATGGCCGCGACCGACGAGACGGCTGCAGCCACGGCCACCCGTCGGCGGTCCGCGGTCGCTGCCGCGAAGCCGGCAGCGGCCTCCAGGTCGGTGACGGCGGCTTCGAGGACTTCGTGCATGAGGCTGCCGAACGCCCGGTGGTCGAGCGTGAGGGTCTCCTCGCTCGTATCCGCGGATTCGAGGCCGAGCCCGTACCGCCAGACGAAGCCGAGCGGGTCACGGAGCAGCTTGCGCAGCGAACGAGCGGAGTGGACGCGCCCGAGCACGGAGAGCACGACCGGATGGTTCGCGCGTATGCGTCCGTCGTGGGCCGTGAGACCGGCGCTGGCCCACGCATTCCAGCAGCTTGCGGCGGCCGTCGCCTGAGCGGTCGCCCGGAACTCCTCCGGCCGTGCCATCAGGCGGTCGACCTCGCCGACGGCGTGGTCGGGGATGCGGTTCCGGCCGAGATGGGTTTCGTGGGGATGATCGCGCAGGAGCGGGCTCTTCCCGAGCAGGCGGCCGTCGGCGCCGCGCCGCGGGCGCGAGAGGACGACCGCCTCGGAGCTGGTCGAGAGAATGGCGGCGAAGTCGCTGCGGTCGGAAACCGAGCGCGGCATCGGATCGAGGATGCGGGCCGGCACCAGGTGATCCGACAGCAGCCGGTCCTCGGAGACCACCTGCGGCCAGCCCCGCGAACTCAGCCCGAGCAGGCGGACGAACCGTCTCGGGGCGCAGGCCAGGGCCGATGCCGGTGCCCAGACGACCGAGGTCCCGCCATTGGCGTCGTCGTCGATGCGCTGGTGCGTCAGCGTCAGGTCGACGACGGCGGGTGAGCCTTCCAGAAGCGCCTTGCGCCAGATCCGTAACGAAAGGCCGTGCAGCAGGGTCTCGCCAGCTTCCGCCGCGGCCGAGGTTCCTCGCGCCAGGAGCGACAGGACGGCGCGAAGATCCTTGGCAACGGCCGGCCCGTGGGGGTGAGCCAGGATGTCCTTGCCGGCGAGCAGGCGCTCCCAGGCCGCGAGGCTGGTCAGCGGCGCCTCCCGTGGCAGCATGGCGGTCCATCCGGATGGGAGCGTGCCGAACGGGCCGGGACCTCGGCGCAGGAGCGCGGCGAGGCGGCGGATGCCATCCTGGGAGAGGCCCCGCACGAGGACGTCCGCCAGGGCCGCTGCCGCCTGTCCCTCACGCGTGGAGGCGGACGGGACGCCGTGAACGAATCGGACGTCGAGATGCGCCTCGGTCCTCAGCGCGAGCATGACGTCGTCGTAGTCCTCGGTGCGGCAAGCGGCGATGGCGATCTCCGAAGGCTTGGCGCGGCCGGACGCCATCAATCCGCGGGCCCAGCGGAGCGCTTCCAGCACCTCGTGGCGAGGCGTCGCGGCGCTGCAGGCCTCGATGACGGGGGTCTCGGGTATGCTGGACACGACCTGGATAGCGGTCGCCGCGATCCAGCCTGGGACCGGCCGCGGTCCCGAGGCCCAGGTGACGGCAACGCGTTGGGCGAGCGCGATAACGACGGGGCGCCAGCACGGCGCCAGATCGAGGAGGCCGACGAACTCGACGGGCCCGAGGATGGCCGGCGCATGGTCGATCCGCGCCGCGGCAGCCGCCGCCAACTCACCGGGGGGCAGCATGCCCGGCGGCAAGGCCGTGATCACGGCCTGTTCGAGGCGGGCGATGGATGCGACACGGTCGCCGCGGCTGCCGGCGGCCTGCAGATCGAAGCCGGCGGACCAGGCCTTGCGCAGCGTCTCCGCTGCAGCGTCGATCATGCCGGGCAGCATCTTGATGGGATCGAGTTCGCCGAGTTTCGTTCCGGGAAGAACGGTCTTCAAGACCGACTTGAGCGTCTCGTCGTCGATCGGGCGGGCGAAGCCTCCCGCCAGCCGGGCCACGAGAGCGTCGACCGAAAGGACACGCAAGCCATGGTCTGCACGCCGCGCGGCGTTCAACCGGGCATCCGCCATTGCCAACCGGCCCTGGACCACAACCGCGCGACGAAGAGGCATACCCAGCGACCTTGATCTCAGGTTGCGAGTAACCTCCTGGATTGCCTTCCTACGGTCAAGCTTGGTCAGCTGTGGATGTTGGGGTGAGAGGCTGTGTCCTGGCGGTGGAAATCTGATTTCCGAAATCGGCGACTCCCGGCTTCATCCGGTCCCCGGGGCAACCGCGTTCTCGATTGCGATGGCCTGGAGCCAAGCCGACCGTCCGATGAAAACCGCTCTGATCAGACACAAGGGTCGAGGATGCGACGGGCGACGGCCGGTACCGACGCCGCGTCTAACCGCTCGGCTGCTGCGGCCTTCGTGAGCAAGGCGTCCGTAAGGTAGGGGTCGTACTTCTCACGAGCCGGCTTGGCTGCGACGCGCGCGAGGGCTTCTCCGTCGGGCGGCGGCGAGGCCGCCATCTCGGACAGGACTGCGCGCAAGTCGTCGGCAGAGCAGTCACGGACCTCGATCGTGTGCCACAGGGGGGATGCCTGGAAGCGGCGCGCCAGGAGTGCGAGCGCGAGCGTCTCGAGCTTGAGGCTTCCGACCCAGGGAAAGATCACGCAGTCGCGCTTGACCTGCAGGATGGAGCACCGGTCGAGGCCATCCGCCTGGAAGGCTCTCCTGCCCTGCTCGAGCAGGGCGCGCCCGCCGGGGTCGAGAAATGCCGGCACGGGCGCGCCGGCCAGGCACCTGCGCATCGCCGCTACGACCTCGTCATGGATGGCTGCCCCACCCCCGTCGAACCGCGGCGGCAAAGCGGTCGTCGTCGGGTTCACGAGGAGCACCTTGGCACGCGGGTCGATGCTCTCGACCCGCCATCTCCGGCCATTGAAGATGATGGTCTGCCCCGGTGCGAACGTCGCGTCGAGCGGCACGGTGCCCAGCGTCTTGCCGCCGGCGATGACCACCCGGTACTCCTCCTCGACCTGGAACACGGCGTAGAAGTCGTAGCCGGCCGCGAGGCGCTCGCCGGCCCGTCCGAGCATGAGCAAACCGTCCGGTGACATCTCGACCAGGGCCGCGTCCGGCCGCGCGACGGCGCGCAGCACCTCGACGAACAGGTCACGACCGATGTTCCGAAACGGCCCCCGCCGGCACAAGACCTGCCACGCCGTATCCGGGCGCAAGCCTCCGGTCTGAGCGATCAACGCGAGGACTTGATGGATCAGGGTGGAGAGGTGAAGTCCCTGCACCCGCGGCGGCTCGCACCACCGGTCGAGGAGAAGCTCGACCATGGCCACGGCCTGCACGAGGTCGAGCCTGAGCCGGTCGGCCGGGTGGAGCGTCGGGGCGAAGGCATCCTCCGCGACGTAGATGCGGAGGATCGAAGGTTTCCCCTTGCGGCGGCCTGAGCGTCCAAGGCGTTGGCGGAGGGACGAGACCGACCAGCCCGGCCCGATCTGGGCGACGCTCTCGACATCGCCGATATCGATGCCGAGCTCCAGCGTGGTGGTCGCTATCGCCGTCGTGGGCCGCCCGTCGTCCCGCAGACGAGTCTCGACTGCCTCGCGCTCGACCCGCGCCAAGTTGCCATGATGAGGGAAGAATTCGTTGGGTAGGCGCGCCTCTTCCGAGAGCGAGCGGAGACGGTCGGTGTACACCTCGACGTTCTGGCGCGAGCCGGCGAACAGGAGATTGCGCCGGCCGCGCAACACCTCGAAGAGGTGGCGGGCGATGGGCCCGACCTCGGATACGGCTGGGAGGGACATATCCGCGGGACGGCGTGATGAGGCGTCTGCCACCTCGGGAGCGGGGAGGAGCGCGGGACCGGATGGAGGGGGGCTTGCTCGCGAGTGGCCTTCGTAGCCGCGGACCTGCAGCAGGAGGTCGGCTCCGCCTTCTCGGCTCTCGACGAGCGTGACGCGGTCGGCTTCCCCGGGTCGCAGCGCCTCGCGGGCGAGCGCCATGTCGCCGAGCGTGGCCGACAATCCGATCCGGTCGATCCGGTCACGTCCCGCCCCTACTTCGATGCGGGACAGGACGGACTGGAGCTGGCGTCCGCGTTCCGTCCCGACGAACGCATGCAATTCGTCAATGACAATGGCGGACAGGGAACCGAACAGGCGGGATGCCTCGCTACCGCGGCGCACGAGGGTGGCTTCCAGAGACTCGGGTGTGATGAGGACGACGCCCTGGGGCCGTTCCCGCGCCTTGCGCTTGGCGTCGGCGGACACGTCGCCGTGCCAGCGGTGCAGGGGCAGGTCGCAAGCTTCGAGCAGGCTCTCGAGGCGCCGGAACTGATCGTTGATGAGGGCCTTGAGCGGGCTGACGTAGAGGACGCAGAAGCCGGGCCTTCCGCCGTCGAGGCCGGGCAGCACCCGCGACAGGAGAGGCAGGAACGCCGCCTCCGTCTTGCCCGCGGCCGTGCGGGCGGCGAGGATCACGTCGCCACCGGCGAGGATGGCGGGCACGGCCTGCTCCTGCACATCCCGCAGCTCTGACCAGCCCTGCTGCCAGATCCAGCGCCTGACAGGCTCCGCGAGTTGCGCGAATGCCTGCGAAGCGCGGTCGCCGGGAACGGCAGGGACCGGAACTGCGGCGTGGCCCGTCATAGTTGCAGCCGGGTGAGTTCGTCGTCGGAATGGGCGGGATCCCCGCCTTCCGGGCCGATGGCGGTCGCCAGCTCGTCCACACCGCCACGGTCCTCGGCCACGGTCACGACGCCAAGGCGCTCGCGCCAATCCGCGCCCGGGTTCTGCTCCAGCACGGCGAGCAGGTCGACGAACGCCTTCACCGTGTTGCGGGGCGTGCGGAAATAGGCGTCGCCGACCCGCGCCCGGCAATGATCGAGGAAGGCGTGCAGCGCCTCGTCCGGGACGAGGTGGCGGGCCGGGTCGCCGGCTGCGAACACGGTCCGTAGCCGCTCCAGCAGAACCCACATCTCCTCAGGCGTCAGGTTCTGCAGCCGCACGACGGGCCCCGAGAGGTCGACGAATCCGTCGGTGGCGAAGCTGTTGCCGGCAAGACGGGACTGGAGCGCCTCATACGAGTAGAGCCCGCGCCGGGTGTCGAGCATGAACTCAGGAGTGCCCCCCAGCACGAAACCCAGTCCCTCGACGGTGCCCTGCAGCACGTCGTTGAGGATTCGCAGAATCTGCTCGTAGTTCTGGTTGCGGGCCTGGGCGCTCTGGAGCTTGTAGAGGTTTACGAGTTCATCGAGGCACACGAACAGGCCGCCGTACCCTGCCATGCGGACGAAGCGGGCGAGCAGCTTCAGGCTGTCGTAGACGTTGGCATCGTCGATGATGCTGCGGACGCCGAGATCCTGGCGCGCTTCCGTCTTCGTCGTGTACTCGCCGCGCAGCCAACGCAGGGCGTTTCCCTGCCGGGTCTCGTCGCCCGCCTCGTGGGCGCCGGCATAGGCCGCCACCACGGTCGCGAAGTCGTAACCCCCGACCTGCTCCTGCAGGTCGACGAGCTTCGCGCGGATCCAGGCCTCGGTCCCGCGGCCCTCGCGCCCCGCCTGCTCGATAGCCTGGGCGACGAAGCGCTCGAGGACGTTACGCAGCGCTCCCCCATCGGGTGCGGTGCGGGTGGCGAGGTTGCGCACGAGTTCAGCGTAGAGGAGGCGCGCCTGCCCGCCGGTCGCGTGGATGCGCCGGTCCGGAGCCAGGTCGGCCTGCAGAACGACGAGGTTCTTGGCGAGTGCCAGCTGGCGCACCAGGAACAGAAAGAAGGTCTTGCCGGCCCCGTACTCCCCGACGACGAAGCGGATCGCCGCCCCGCCGTCGGCGACCCGCACGACGTCGGCGATGAGCGCCTCGATCTCCCGGCGGCGGCCGACCTGGATGTGCTGGAGGCCGAGGCGGGGGACGACACCCGCCCGGAGGGCGTTGATGACGGTATCTCGGTCTCGGGGCTTGATAGGGGGCGACGGCTTGGTCCCGGGGACGGTCATGCGGCTTCCGGCAGGGTATCGGGGAGCAGATGCAGGTTGACGTGGACGGGCTCGCCCTCCTCGACGAGGATGTCGTCGAAGCGGTCGAAGGCCCACGCATTGAGTTCTTCCATGGCGGCGCCCGGCATCAGGCCGAACTCGCGCGCGAGCCGGTCGAACTCGACCCGTGGCCAAGCGGGTCGCGAGACGAGTTCGCCCAGAAGCCCCGCGTGGCGCGCATCGAGGCCGGCGAAGGCACCGTCTGCCTCCGCGGCCTGCTCCGTGGATGGGGCGGGCGCCGACGGGCCGGACGCCGCATCCGGATCGGCATCGAACACGTCGGCAAGGACGGCGTTGACAGCCAGCGTCTCGGCCCTGATCGCCGCCAGGCGCGCGGCATCGACCCCCTCCCCCGCGCCGGTGGCCGTCTCGCGCACGGCTCCGTGCACGGCCTCGTCCGCGGCCGGCACGGCCGTCTCCCGCCGCGCCTCGGGCGTCGGAAGTCGATGCGGCGTGGCAGTGGGTGGGGCGCCCGGGATGGCGTAGGTTCGCTCGGTCTCCGGCGCGAGCGAGACCAGGACCAAGCCGTCGGGCGTCGCCTCCCCGGCCGATAGAACCCCGGGGGCGGGACCCGCGCGGTGCAGTGCCGCGTAGAGCCGATCCTGGTCGAGACCCATCTGGCGAAACGCCCTTTCGATGAGGGCGACCTCGGCCCGGTGATGAGTACCGTCGCTGGACGCGACGCGGATCAGACTATCGCCGACGGCTTGCCGCTGCTCGTGGCCGAGTTCGGCCAACCTCGAGCGCAGCGTCGGCAACTCGGCGGGATGGGCTTCGAGCCAGGATGCATCGGCCGCGAGGCGGTGACGCTCGTCGGGCGTGAGCCCGGACGGCGCCGTCGCCAGTTGGCGCAGGATGGCCCGCTCCCCATCGGTGACCTCCCCGTCGGCCTTCGCCACCAGCATGCCCACGGCCAAGGACAGGAACGCCGCCTTGTATGCATCGGAGGGAAGGTCGACCGCTTCGCGCGGGCCGTCCAACCGGAACAGCAGCACGGTCGAGGACGGCGACGGGCGCGCGGGGAAGCGCGGATCCGGGATCAGCCCGATACCGAAGCGACCGAGCGTGTCCGCGATATCGCGAAGCTTCGCCGGTGTGACCCTGTCCTCGCCCCTGGCGCCGACCTGTTCGTTCACCTCCTGAAAGGGAACGGGCGCGCATGCTGCGATCCGCGCGTTGAACCATGCGAGACTGTCTCCCGCGGCCTCGGGGGAGGCTTCCTGGCGCCTGCTGGGCGGCAGCAGCGCCAAGGCCTGCAGGGTTGCCTGACCGGGCGCGGCCCCTCGCCCAAGGTAACGGCTGTACGCGTCCAACCTCCCTGTACACAGTTCCAGCAGCTCGCGTCCGGCGGCGAGCGCTTCGGGGTAGCGCTCCAAATCGGGCAACGTCCCATGTTCGGCAGACACGAGGTCGGCCGTGAAGGTCCCGCTTGCGGCTCGGTATGTGACAGGCGAGCTCCCACTCTTGCGAGGCTTCAGCAGCATTCCCCCTGTCGGGTTCACGCGGCCGAACTCGGCGGCGAACTCAGGTCTGAGATGCGCGAAGACGCGACGGGCCGGCGTTCGCACCCGCGTCTCGGGGTGCGACATCGTCCACGCCAGCAGCCAATCGGCATCGATCGGTCGTCTGTCCCGGATGCGGGATCCGACTGCGACCCGGACGGCGGGCGGCAGCTCCCCGCCGCTTGGGACGAAGACAGGGACCGGATCCTGGCCCGGCGCGAGGTTGAGGATGTCGAGCGCCGCGAGGAGATCGCCGGCATAACGGCGGAAGGAGCTGTGATGGCCGTAGACTGCGAGAAGGCGCTCCACTTCAGCGCGGATGGCGGCATGGTCCTCGACCGCGCGTTCCAGTACACCGCGACGTTCTAGGCCGTAAAGATAGAGGAAGACGTAACCAATGTAGGTGTCGGGATCCGTGCGGTCGCCCGAGAGCCATTCGAGGAATGCGCGTCGCGAGGACGGCCGCATATTTTCGTAAGCCGGCCAGTAATCCATGTGCTGGCCGACAACGTCGGCGTTGCTCTTAGAGACTTTGAGGTTCGGGTCGATTAAGAGCGCCTAACAGAACGGCACGATCGGGTCTGTTGGGCGTTGGGGTGGTATGGCTCGCCCGCTTCTTCCCGACGACCTCTGGTCTGCGATCGCCCCGCTTCTGCCGCCGCACCCGCCTCGCC
>NZ_VDDA01000046.1 GCF_006151805.1 Methylobacterium terricola
TGAGAGCCGTGGAAGACGACCACGTGGATAGGCTGGATGTGCAAGTGCGGTAACGCGCTGAGCTGACCAGTACTAATCGCTCGATCGGCTTGATCGCTCTCATGATCCGTGTCCGGATCAACCCAAACACCACAGCACGATGAAGACATATACACAAATGCTTGCCGGACGAACGTGCTTGGCCGGTCTGGTGGTCTGAGCGGGGTGATCGCAAACCCGATCCCATCTCGAACTCGGCCGTTAACCGCCCCAGCGCCTATGGTACTGTGTCTCAAGACACGGGAGAGTCGGTCACCGCCAGACCTGCCAAGCACGTCACGCATTCCCTCGTCACGCATTCCCTCGTCACGATCTTGATCGATCGAAGCCCGCCAGGATCAATTCCTGGCGGGCTTCGTCGCGTTCGGGGCCCCTCACCTCACGGAACGGGACGTTCCATCGCGGCGCCGGCCCGGCGCAGGGTCTCGTCGAACGGGTTGAGGCGTGCCGCGATCCCGGCCGCCTCCCGGCGAAGCATTCCGGCGATGGCGTCGCGACGCTCGCCGGCGAGACGATCGACCGTGCTGCCGACGCTCAGCGCCGCCACGGCCCGCCCGTCACTCCCGAGAATCGGCACGCCGAGTCCGGCCATGCCGGGAATCAGGCCGGAGGCCGCGGCGCAGTAGCCGAGGTCGCGGGTGCGGGCGATCTCGGTGTGCAGGAACGCTTCGTCCAGGCTCGTCACCTCGCGCATCCGAGGCAGGTTGTAGCGGATCACCGCCTCCTGCTCATTCGCCGGCAGGTACGCCAGGATCGCCATCGATCCCTGCCCGAGGCCGAGCATCACCCGGCCGCCGATATCGCCGGTGAAGGAGCGGATCGGCAACGGACCCGCGCTGCGGTCGATGCAGACGGCGTCATAGCCGCTGCGAACGAGCAGGAAGACGGTCTCGCCGAGGGCACCGGTCAGGCGTAGCAGGGCTGGACGGGCAAGGTCGCGCAGGCCGAGCGGGTTGCCGGCCTTGGCGGCGAGGCGGAAGAGGCCGAGGCCGAGCCGATAGGTTTTCGTTGCCGGATTGAAATCGACCAGATCCTCGGCGACCAAGGCCCGCAGCAGGCGCAAAGCTGTCGGCGCCGCCAAGCCGGTCGCGTCGGCGAGCATGCTCAGGCGTGCGCCGCCGGGGCCGGATTCGCCGAGGTGACGCAGTAACGCGGCGATCCGCGATGGCCCGGATCGCTCAGCCGATTTCGGTTTGGACCCGTCGGATCCATCTTTCTGAACCACGATTTTCACTCACCAAAAAATTTCAGCCAAAATCGTTCGCCTGCCGAAATATCTGTTGCTCAGGTCGCGGCAACGTTCAATCCTCTCGGGCGTGGCCGGGTGAGGAGATGTCGTCGATGCGGCGATCACCGGGAAAGCGGGACTGTCATGCTTGAGCCGGCGGGACGCGTCGCGCTGGTCTCCGGAGCCTCGCGCGGGATTGGCCGGGCGGTCGCCGAGCGGCTGGCCGGCGCCGGGTACCAGATCAGCGCGGGCCTGCGCGACCCGCGCCACGCACCGGCGGGCTGGCACTCCTGCCGCTACGACGCGGAGGCCGCCGGCAGCGCAGAGACCTGGGTGGCGGAGGCGATGGCGCGGTTCGGCCGGATCGACGTGCTGGTCAACGCGGCGGGCATCAACCCCAAGGCGCATTTCCTCGATCAGGACGAGACGGCGCTCGACGCGCTCCTGACCGTCAACGTCAAGGGACCGATGCGGGTCATCCGGGCGGCCTGGCCGCACCTCGTCGCATCCGGCGCCGGGCGGATCGTCAATCTCGCATCGCTGTCCGGCAAGCGGGTGCGCAACGACAATACCGGCTACGCCATGACCAAGGCGGCTTTGGTCAGCCTCACTCAGGGTCTGCGGCGCGAGGGCTGGGACCACGGCATCCGTGCCACCGCCTTCTGCCCGGGCTTCGTCGACACCGACATGACGGCCCACGTCACCAAGCAGCCGCGGGACCTGATGTCTAGGCCGGAGGATATCGCCGCGGTGATCGAGACCCTTGTCCGCCTGCCGAACACCGCCAGCATCGCCGAAGTGCTGCTCAATTGCCGGCACGAGGACATGCTGTGAGCGGGCTGTTCCGGCGCCTCGCGCCCCGCACGGGTGCGGTCATTCCCTTCACGATCGATGGTGCGCCGGCCGAGGCACGCGCGGGCGACCTCTTGCTCGCCGCGATCCTGCTGCATCGGCGCTCGCTGCGCCGGTTCGAGTTCGGCTCCGGCGAACGGGCCGGCTATTGCCTGATGGGCGCCTGTCAGGATTGCTGGGTCGCGCTGGCTGACGGGCGGCGCGTACGGGCCTGCACCACTCCGGTCGAGCCCGGCATGCCTGTGGTGACGGGGGTTGCGGATGGCTGAGCCGGTCGTCGCGATCGTCGGCGGCGGGCCGGCGGGCCTTCGGGCGGCGCAGGTGCTGGCCGAGGCGGGTCTGCGCCCGCTCCTCCTCGACGAGGGGCACCGTGCGGGTGGCCAGATCTACCGTCGGCCGCCGGCCGGTGCCGAGCGGCCGGCCACCGAGCTGTACGGATTCGAGGCCGGCCGGGCGCGGGCCCTGCATGATCTCGCCGATGCCCTGGCGCCGCGGATCGACCACCGGCCCGGCACGATGGTGTGGGGGATCGCGCCGCGGGAGCCGGTGGGGTTCGACCTCGATTGCCTCGGGCCCGCGGGGCACGGCCGGATCCCGGTCGACCGCCTGATTCTCGCCACCGGCGCCATGGACCGCACCCTGCCCTTCCCGGGCTGGACCCTGCCCGGCGTCTTCACCCTCGGCGCGGCTCAGATCGCCTTGAAGGCGCAGGGGATGGCGATCGGCCGGCGCGTCGCCCTCGTCGGGGCCGGGCCGCTCCTGCCGCTGGTGGCGCACCAATATGCCAAGGCGGGGGCGACGATCGTCGCCGTCCTCGACGTGACGCCCCTCGGCGCGAAGGTGGCCGCCGCGCCTCGCCTGGCCGCCATGCCGGCGACCCTGGCCAAGGGGGTCTGGTACACGCTGCGGGGCGCCCTGCGCGGCGTGCCGGTTCGCGCGGGCGTGCGGGCCGTCGCCGTCGAGGGCGACCGCCAGGTCGAGGCTCTGGCCTGGGAAGATTCCCGCGGCCGCCGGCATCGGGTGCCTTGCGATGCGGTGGGTGCCTCGTTCGGTCTGCGCAGCGAGGCGCAAGCCGCGGATCTCGCCGGCTGCCGCTTCGTGTTCGATCCCCTGACCCGGCAATGGCAGCCGGAGCGCTCGGCCGAGGGCCGGTCCTCGCACGCGCATGTCTACCTCGCCGGCGACGGCAGCGGGATCGGCGGCGCGGACGTGGCCGAGTTGCAGGGCGCGCGCACGGCTCTGGCGCTGCTCGCCGATCTCGGCCGGCCGCGCGACGCCGCGCGGGAAGCCCGGCTCGACCGGCGTCTCGACCGGCAGGCCGGATTCCGCGCCGCGCTCGAAGCCGCCTACCCGTACCCGCACCACCTCGTGGAGGGCATCGCCGACGACGAGATCGTCTGCCGCTGCGAGGGAATCACCGCCGGCGCGATCCGCCGGACCGCGACCGAGCGGGACGCCCGCGAGATGAACCGGCTCAAGGCCCTGACCCGTACCGGGATGGGCCGCTGCCAGGGCCGGGTCTGCGGCCATGCCGCGGCGGAGATCCTGGCCCTCACCCTGACCGTGCCGGTGGAGGCCGTCGGGCGGCTGCGTGGGCAGGCGCCGATCAAGCCGATCCCGCTCCGGGAGCCGGCGTGATGGAGCACCTCACCGTCGACGTCGCGATCATCGGCGGCGGCACCGCCGCCTGCGCCGCCGCGGTCGCGCTGCGCGAGGCCGGCCTCACCGTCGCATTGCTGGAGAAGCGCCTGTGCGGCGCAGGCGCCAGCGGGGTCAATTTCGGTGGCGTGCGCCAGCAGGGGCGCGACTTGGCGGAATTGCCGCTGTCCCGGCGGGCCCGGCTCCTGTGGGATGGTCTCAGCGCCAAGTTGGCTGAGGATGTCGGGTTCGAGGCGACCGGGCACATCAAGCTCGCCCGCTCGGATGCCGACATGGCCCTGCTCGAGGCTTACGCCCGCGACGCGGCCGGGCACGGGCTCGACCTTCAGCTCATGGGGCCGAACGCCCTGCGGGCCGAGATGCCGTGGCTCGGGCCGGCGGTCGTCGGCGCCTCGCTGTCCCCGACCGACGGGCAGGCCAACCCCCGGGTGGTCGGGCCGGCTTTCGCGCGCCTCGCCCGGCGGCTGGGCGCGGAGATACGCGAGCACGCCCCGGTGCGCCACGCGGCCCATGACGGCACCGGGTTCGCGGTCGAGGCCGAGGGCGTGAGCGTGCGGAGCCGCACGCTGGTCAACGCCGCCGGTGCCTATGGCGGTGCGGTGGCGGGCTGGTTCGGCGAGGCGGCGCCGGTCGCGCCGCTGGCTCCCAACATGGTGGTGACCGAGCCGCTGCCCCACCTCGTCACCCGATCGATCGGGGTGGTCGGCGGTGACGTCTACGTTCGCCAGACCCGGCGCGGCAACGTCGTGCTGGGGGGCGGGCGCGGCACCGCGGACAGCGTCGACGGCCTCGCCCGTCCGGTAACGGCGACCTCCCTCGGCGCCGGCGCCAGGACGTTGGCGCTGATCCCGGACCTCGCCCACGCGCACGTCATCCGCAGCTGGAGCGGCCTCGACGGCGAGATGCCGGACCACATCCCGGTCATCGGCCCCTCCGCCACCACCCCCGGCCTGGTTCATGCTTTCGGCTTCTCCGGCCACGGTTTCCAGCTCGGCCCGGTCGTCGGCGAGATCCTGGCCGAGCTCGTCACGCAGGGGCGCTCCGCCTCTCCCCTCCATCCGTTCCGGATCGAGCGCTTCGCCGAATGGCGCGGGCCGTACCGGTCGGACGGCGAGATCGAACACTGATGAATGACGAATCCAGGGGGATCACCACGATGAGACGCTTCCTCTTCGCCGCTGTCGCCCTGGTGGCTGCCGCACCGGCCCTCGCCCAGGCGCCGGCGGGCAAGACCCTGACGATCGGCATGGCGGCCGCCGATATCAGCCAGCTCGATCCGTTCCGGG
The DNA here is from genome assembly GCF_006151805.1 of Methylobacterium terricola. GTDB lineage: Bacteria > Pseudomonadota > Alphaproteobacteria > Rhizobiales > Beijerinckiaceae > Methylobacterium > Methylobacterium terricola. The sequence goes on from NZ_VDDA01000046.1 coordinate 5,065, forward strand.
CCACCAGCACCCAGGACAAGCCGGTCGTGTCCTGGATCTTCAACGGCCTCGTGCGGTTCAAGCCCGGCTCGACCAGCCTCGAGACCCTGGAGCCGGACCTCGCCGAATCCTGGACCCGCTCGGAGGACGGCCGGACCTGGACCTTCGCCTTGCGCAGGGGCGTCAAGTTCCACGGCGGCTACGGCGAGCTGACCGCCGACGACGTGGTGTTCTCGCTCAAGCGCGCCGCCGACCCGAAGACCTCCTCGTTCTCGACCGATTACGCGGCGTTCGAGACGGTCGAGGCGGTGGATCCGTACACGGTGCGGATCACCCTCAAGCACCCGGTTCCGTCGCTGCTCGGGCTGGTGGCGAACTACCACGGCGGCAACGTGCTCAGCCGCAAGGCGGTCGAGGCGCTCGGCAACGACTTCCGCTTGAAGCCGATCGGCACCGGACCCTTCGCCTTCGCCGAGTACAAGCCGAACGAGAGCGTGCGGCTCAGCCCCAACCCGGACTATTTCCGCGGCAAGCCGAAGCTCGGCGGCATCCTCTACCGGCTGATCCCGGCCGACGCGGCCCGCGACCTCGCCTTCACCTCGGGCGAGCTCGACGTGGTCTATGGCCGCCAGGACCAGCGCTGGGCCGAGCGGTTCGGCCGCGAGCCCGACGTCTCGGTCGACATCGTGCGGCCAGCCGAACTCGCGCTGCTCCACCTCAATATCAGCCACAAGCCTCTCGACGACGTGCGGGTGCGCCGCGCCGTCGCCTCTGCGATCAGCCAGGCGCAGATCGTGCAGTTCAAGGGCGCCAGCGTCACCGAGCCGGCGGTGTCGATCATCCCCAAGGGCTATCTCGGCACCGACGACAAGGCGCCGCTGCCGGCTTACGATCCTGCCAAGGCCAAGGCCCTGCTGGCCGAGGCCGGACACCCCAACGGCATCACCATCACGGCGGTTCAGACCAGCCTGCCGACCATGCTGACCGCGATGCAGATCGTGCAGGGCCAGCTCAAGAAGGCCGGGATCGAGCTGAAGCTCGACGTGGTCGACCACCAGACCTACCACGCCCAGATCCGCAAGGATCTGTCCGACGTCGTCTACTACGCGGCGGCGCGCTTTCCGGTCGCCGACACCTACCTGACCCAGTTCTTCGATTCGGCCTCGACGGTCGCCACGCCGACCGCCGTGACGAACTTCTCTCATTGCAACGCGGCGGATGCCGAGATCCGGGCGGCCCGGACCGAGCCCGACCCGGAAAAGCAGAAGGCGTTGTGGAAGACGGCGCAAGCCAAGATCATCGAGCAAGTCTGCGCCGTGCCGCTCTCGGAAGGATTGCAGGTCTGGGCGCACAAGAAGTCGGTCGATTACGGGTACGACTTCAAGGGGGCGATCCACCTCGGGCCGGTGATCACGGAAGCGACGGACAAGAAGTAGGCACTTCCCCCTCTCCTGTTTGGGAGAGGGGTGAGGGTGGCGACGGTTCCGCGAGAGGGCTGAACCCTCCCGCTGCCAGCACCATGCTCCGCGCTTCACACTGAAACGTTGCACCCTCACCCCCTGCCCCTCTCCCACACGGGAGAGGGGAGCCGAGCCACACGCCTCCACCCGGCCCGCACCATGCTTCAGTTCATCCTCAAGCGCCTGCTCCTGGCGATCCCGACCCTGGTGGCGGTGCTGACCGTGGTGTTCGTGCTCGTGCGGGTGGTGCCGGGCGATCCGACCATCGTGATCCTCGGCGACCAGGCGAGCGCATCCGCCCGGGCCGACCTGCGGGCGAAGCTCGGGCTCGATCGGCCGATCGTCGTCCAGTACCTCGCCTTCATGGGCCAGATCGCCACCGGTGATATCGGCCGCTCGCTCACCACCAACCGGCCGGTGCTGGAGGATGTCGCCCACGTCCTGCCCTACACGATCGAGCTGACGCTGGCCGCCGTGGCGATCGGCGTCGGGGTGGGCGTGCCGCTGGGCGTGGTGGCGGCGCGCCGGCGCGACGGGCTCGCCGACTGGATCGCCCGCATCGTCTCGCTCGCCGGCGTGTCCTTCCCGGCTTTCGTCTCAGGGATTCTGCTGCTGATCGCGTTTGCCGTGCAACTGCGCTGGTTCCCGGTGATCTCGACGCCGCGGACCGGCGGGATCCTCGACCGGCTCGGCGCCCTGGTGCTGCCGGCGCTCAACCTCGGGCTCCTCATGGTCGCCTATGTCACGCGGGTGACCCGCTCCGGGATGCTGAAGGCGCTGGGCGAGGATTACGTCCGCACCGCCCGCGCCAAGGGAATGCCGGCCCGGATCGTGGTCTGGCGCCACGCGCTCCGCAACGTCCTGGTGCCGGTCGTCACGGTCGTCGGGCTCTATCTCGGGGTGCTGATCGGCAACGCCGTGCTGACCGAGATCGTGTTCAACCGCCCCGGCCTCGGCAAGCTGATCGTCACAGCGCTGACCCAGCGCGACTACAGCCTGCTCCAGGGCCTGATGGTCGTCTCCGCCTTTGCCATCGTGGTCGCCAACGTGCTCACCGACATCGCCTACGGCCTCGTCGATCCGCGGGTCTCGGCCCAATGAGCGCGGTCGCCGCCTCCGCCGCCCCGAACGCCTGGCGCCGGGCCACCCGCTCGCCCGGCCTGGTGATCGGCGCCGCCACGGTGCTCGCCGTCGTGGCGCTGGCACTCCTCGCTCCCTGGATCGCACCGTACGACCCGAACGAGCAGGATCCCGTCGCCGCCCTGATGGGCCCCTCGGCCGAGCACTGGTTCGGCACCGATTTCTTCGGCCGCGACGTGCTCTCGCGGGTGATCTGGGGCGCCCGGATCTCGCTCTCGGTCGGCTTCCTCGCCACCGCGATCGGCGTCGTCGCCGGCACGGTGATCGGGGTGGTGGCGGGCTATTTCGGCGGTTGGGTCGACCGCCTCATCACCGCGGCCACCGACGTGATGCTGAGCTTCCCGCAGCTGATCATGGGGCTGATGCTGGTGGCGGTGCTGGGGCCGAGCCTCGGCAACCTGATCCTCGCCATCGCGGTGACGGCGGTACCGGCCTTCATCCGCATCGCCCGCGGCTCGACGCTCGCCATGCGCCAGCGCGACTTCGTCGATGCCTGCCGGGCGCTCGGCTACTCAGACCTGCGCATCATGTTCGGCCACATCCTTCCTAACATCCTCGACGAGGTGGTGGTGCTGGCCTCGCTCTGGCTCGCCACCGCGATCCGCACCGAATCGACCCTCGCCTTCATCGGCCTCGGCGTGCCGCCGCCGACCGCGACCTGGGGCAGCATCGTGCGCGAGGGCTTCGACAACCTCCTCGACGCGCCCTGGCTGTCGATCTTCCCGAGCCTCGCCATCCTGGCGGTGATGATCGGCCTCAACCTCATCGGCGACGGCCTGCGCGACGCCACCGACCCGCGGGGAGCGCCATGACGCCGGACGGATTGCTGCAGGTTGAGGGGCTGACGACCCAGATCCGCGTCGGCGGCACCTGGTACGACGCGGTGCGCGAGGTCTCCTTCGCGGTCACCGGGGGTGAGACCCTGGCGCTTGTCGGCGAATCGGGCTGCGGCAAGAGCCTCACCGCGCTGTCGATCATGGGGCTGCTCGCCCCCAAGGTCGGCCGCGTCGCCAGCGGTTCCATCGTGGTCGACGGCACCGACATGCGGGCGGCGACGGAAAGCCAGCGCGAGGCGATGCGCGGCGACCGCCTGGCGATGATCTTCCAGGAGCCGATGACCTCGCTCAACCCGGTCCTGACGATCGGCTTCCAGATCGCCGAGGCGCTGCGGCGCCATCGCGGCCTGTCGAAGGCGGCGGCGCGCGAGAAGGCGATCGCCCTCCTCGAGCGGGTGCGGGTGCCCTCGGCCGCCGAGCGGATCGATGCGTATCCGCACCAGTTCTCCGGCGGCATGCGGCAGCGGGTAATGATCGCCATGGCGCTCGCCTGCAGCCCTCGCGTGCTGATCGCCGACGAGCCGACGACGGCCCTCGACGTCACCATCCAGGCCCAGGTGCTGGCGCTGCTCGCCGACATCCAGCGCCGCGAGGGGCTGGCGGTGCTGCTGATCACCCACAATCTCGGCGTCGTCGCCTCGGTCGCCGACCGGGTGATGGTGATGTATGGCGGCGACGTGGTCGAGAGCGCGCCGGTGCGCGCCTTCTTCGCCCGGCCGACACATCCCTATGCCGAGGGCCTGCTGAAGGCGATGCCGCGGGTCGACCGGGTGCAGGACCTGACGGCGATCCCCGGCACGGTGCCGACCCTGCCGGAGATGCCGGAGGGCTGCCGCTTCCAGGGCCGCTGCCCCTTGCGCGAGGAGCGCTGCCGCGAGCGCCCGCCGCTGGTGGCGCTCGCGGGTGCGCCCGACCACGCGGTGCGCTGCTGGGTGAGGGCCGCATGACGTCGCCGCTGCTCGAGGTCCGCGACCTCTCGAAGACCTTCACGATCCGCCGCGGCTTCCCGGTCGCCAGGACCAGCCTGGTGCGGGCCCTCGACCGGGTGTCCTTCAGCGTCGCGCGCGGCGAGGCGCTGGGCATCGTCGGCGAGTCGGGCTGCGGCAAGTCCACCACCGCCCGGGTGGCGCTCCGGCTCACCGAGGCCGATGGCGGCGCGGTGCGGTTCGACGGGCAGGACGTGCTCGCCGCGAGCCCGGCCGCGCTGCGGCGCCTGCGGCGGCGGATGCAGATCGTGTTCCAGGACCCCGCCTCCTCCCTCGATCCGCGCCAGCGCATCGGCGAGGCCCTGGGCGAGCCGCTGCGGGTCCACGGCCTTGCCCGCGGGGCCGAGGTGCCGGAGCGGGTCGCCGGCCTGCTCGCCGAGGTCGGGCTGCCGCCCGGCGCCGCGGCGCGCTTTCCCCATGAATTCTCCGGCGGCCAGCGCCAGCGCATCGGCATCGCCCGGGCGCTGGCGCTCGGGCCCGACCTGATCTTCGCCGACGAGCCGGTCTCGGCTCTCGACGTGTCGGTTCAGGCGCAGATCCTGCGCCTGCTCGAAGCCCTGCGGCAGGCCCGCAACCTCGCCTTCGTGTTCATCTCGCACGACCTCGGCGTGGTCCGGCATTTCTGCCAGAGGGTGACCGTGATGTATCTCGGCCGGGTGGTGGAGACCGGCCCGGTCGGCCCGCTGTTCGAGGCGCCGCTGCACCCCTACACCCAGCTCCTCAAGGCCTCGTCCCCGGTGCCGGATCCGGAGCAGCCGGTGGCGATGAGCTTCCAGGAGGGCGAGCCGCCCTCGCCGTTGAACCCGCCCGCGGGGTGCCATTTCCACCCCCGCTGCCCCCGCGCCTTCGACCGCTGCCGCGCCGAGGCGCCGGCCCTGCGGGAGGCCGCGCCCGGACGTTCGGTGGCCTGCCACCTGTACGAACAGGCCTGAGCCAGCGCCCGGCCGGATCCCTCCGCAGAGGACCGAAGCGGCCGGGACACCACGGCGCTATCCCCATCGGCCCAGTCTGCTCTAGCTTTCCCAGCGGCGGCGATACGCTTCGCGAGAGAGGGACGCAACGACATGAGGACATTCGGCGTGGTGGCGGTCATCGGATTGGGTCTGATCGGCGCGGTGGGGACCGCCTCGGCCCAGTCCTGGGGGGGCAGCCCGGATTACGGCTATCGCGACCGGGAATCCCGTGATCGCGATTATCGCAGCCGCGACAGCGACTATCGCGACCGGGACCGCGGCTATCGCGACCGCCGGGACGAGTACGGCCGGCGGGACGATTATCGCGACCGGGACCGCGACTACGGCTCCCGGGATCGCGACCGCGATCGGGATTACGGCGCGCGCGACCGGGACCGCGGGTCGCGCGACGAGGGCGTCGCCTTCAACGAGCGCGAGTACCTGCGCTGCAACCCGGACGTGGCCCGCGCCGTGCTGGCCGGCAAGATGGAATCCGGCCGCAAGCACTTCCAGGTCCACGGCTTCCGCGAGGGCCGCAAGCTCTCCTGCTGAGCCCGATCCGGCTCCGTGACGACGCGTCGCCGGGCAGGCCCCGGCGACGCCACCGGCCCGATGCTTTTTCCGCGATTCAAAGCGGCATCGTCGGGACCCGGGATAGATATAGCGCGTTCTGCCTGCGGTCACGGTCCGACACGGCGTCGGACAGTTGAGTTGACCCATAGTCAAGGCGGGTGCGTACATGGCCACGAAGCAGAAGACGTTGCAGGACGCGTTCTACGAAACCCTCAAGGACGTGTACTACGCCGAGAGACAATCGGTCCGTTCGCTCAAGAAGGCGGCGAAGTCGGCGCAGCACGAGGAATTGCGGCAGGCCTTCGAGACCCATGCCGAGGAGAGCGCGACCCAGGTCGAGCGCCTGCAGGAGATCTTCGAGATCATCGGCAAGCCTGCCCGCGGCAAGACCTGCGAGGCGATGCAGGGCCTGACGAGCGAGATGGAGGAGGATCTGGAGGATTTCGGGGACGGTCCGGCTGCCGACGCCGTGCTGGCCGGTGCCGCTCAGGCCCTCGAGCACTACGAGATCGCGCGCTACGGCACGCTGAAGACCTGGGCGAGCCAGCTCGGCCATGCGGACGCCGCCAAGCTTCTCGATCAGACGCTGCAGGAAGAGAAGAAGACCGATGCGCTCCTGACCGAGATCGCCGAGCGCATCAACGTCGAGGGGATGGAGGCGGATGCGCCCGCCCCTGAGACGGCCGGCAAGACCGGCGGGAAGTCCGCCTCCGGCAAGGCGGCCTGAATCGGCGATCCGGAGAGGCGCCCGAGGCGGCGCCTCTCGCGGTGCGATACGGCAAGCGGCGCCGTGCAGGCTCCCTGCACGGCGCAGAATATCGTCATGCCCCTTCGAAAGGTCACTTTATCAATAAACCAGAACTCAAGTTGCAATGCTTTACTTGTTTAGATTGAATCAATGTTTGTCCGGCACGTCTCTGTAGTGGGTCGCGGTCGCAGCTCCTGTCCAGCCTCGGAAGGAAGACGCATGGCCACGATCACTGGCACGAACGGCAACGACGCGCTCCTCGGGACGTCCGGTGACGACGTCATCCTGGGTCTCCTGGGGGACGATACGATCACCGATCCGGGGGGATTCAACCGCATCGACGGTTAGGACGGCAACGACGTCATCACAGGCGGCGCTAACCTCGACGACATCGCCGGTGGGCCCGGCAACGACGTCATCTACGGCGGCGCCGGATCCGACCAGCTCATCGGCGAAGCTGGCGACGATCTGATCTACGGGCAGGACGGCGACGATTACGCGGCCGGCACTCCCGGCAACGACACCATCTACGGGGGCCCGGCAACGACTTCTTCGTCGGCGAGCAGGGCCGCGACCGCGTCTATGGCGAGGCCGGCAACGACGTCGTTGCCGGCGGCGAGGACGACGACGTCGTGAGCGGCGGCGACGGTGACGACCTCGTCGACGGCGACCTCGGCAACGACGCGCTGTTCGGCGATTACGGCGACGACCGCATGAATGGCGGTGCGGGCGACGACCGCCTCGACGGCGCGGCCGGCACCGATACGGCGGTGCTCGACGCGGCGTTCCGCGATCTCGCGGTGACGTCCTCGGGTTCTCTCGTGACCTTCGCGGGGGCGACGGGGCTCGACGAAGTCAAGGACACCGAGGTGTTCGAGTTCTCCGACCGCACCATCGTCCAGGCCGACGGCAACGCGGCGGTCGACGACCTGTTCTACCTCAGCCAGTACACCGACGTGCTGCTCTCCGGCCAGGACGCGGAGGCGCATTTCGGCCAGTACGGCTGGAAGGAAGGCCGGGATCCCAATGCCTATTTCGACACGAAGGGCTACCTCGCGGCCTATAGCGACGTGGCGGCCGGTGGCATCGATCCGCTCCAGCACTACCTCGCTGACGGCTGGAAGGAGGGCCGCGACCCCTCGGCCAAGTTCGACACCAAGGCCTATCTCGCCGCCAATGCGGATGTCGCGGCTGCCGGCATCAATCCGCTCGAGCACTTCCCGCACTACGGCGCCGGCGAAGGCCGCGCCGCGCAAGCGGGGGACGGCGCCTTCGCGACCGCCACGGCGCCCGGCGTCTACGGCTGAGTGTCCGTTCCTCCGGCCATGAAGGCGACCGCGTCACCCCGAGGGGCGACAGCGGAGACCCGGACTGACCACGAGGGTTTCGCGCCAGAAAAAGGCGCCCGGCCCGAAGGCCGGGCGCCGCATCACGTCACGACCGTCAGGCCGCGTCCGCCTTGCGCAGGGGCGCGAGGGCCGCGAACATCCGGGCCGGGGTCGCCGGCATGTCGATGTCGCGCAGGCCGACGCTGCGGTCGAGGGCATCGACCACCGCGTTCATCACCGCCGGGCACGAGCCGATGCTGCCCGCCTCGCCCGCGCCCTTGATGCCCATCGGGTTGGTGGTCGAGGGCACGTTCTTCGTCTCGAAGTGGAAGAACGGCACGTCGCCGGCCCGCGGCATCGCGTAGTCCATGAAGCTCGCGGTCAGGAGTTGGCCCTCGGCATCGTAGACCGTGCGCTCGTGCAACGCCTGGCCGATTCCCTGCGCCACCCCGCCATGAACCTGGCCGGCGAGCAGCAGCGGGTTCACCACGATGCCGAAATCGTCGCAGACGGTGTAGCGCATCACCGTGGTGATGCCCGTCTCGGGATCGATCTCGACCTCGGCGACGTGGGTGCCGTTCGGATAGGTCGCGCTCGGCGGCACGAAATCACCCTGGCCGGTCCGCATCGCCTCGGTCGCCTTCGGCAGCGCCGCGAGGGCCGCGAAGTCGATCGACCGGTCGGTCCCGGCGACGCGCACTGCGCCGTCGGCGATCTCGAGGTCCTGGATTCCGGCCTCCAGCTCCTCGGAGGCGAGTTCCTTCAGCTTGCCGGCGAGGTTCTGCGACGCCGCGCCGACCGAGATGCCGCCGACGGGGATCGAGCGCGAGCCGCCGGTGCCGGCGCCGGTCGCCACCCGGTCGGTATCGCCCTGCACCATCCGGATCCGCTCCAGCGGCAGGTCGAGATGCTCGGCCGCGAACTGGGCGTAGGCGGTGGCGTGGCCCTGGCCGTTGGACTGGGTGCCGACATAGACCGTGGCGCCGCCATCCTGGTCGAGGGTGACTTTCACGTCCTCGCCCTCGCCCCAGGCGGTGCACTCGATGTAGGTGGCGAGCCCGATGCCGCGGACGAGACCGTTGCGCCGTGATTCCGCCGCGCGGGCTTCGAAGCCGTCCCAGTCGGAGGCCTCGATGGCGCGGCCCATATGGGCGGCGAAGTCGCCGGTGTCGTAGGTCCGGTCGCCGATCGGCGTGGTATAGGGCATCGCGCTCGGCGGGATGAAGTTGCGCCGGCGGATCTCGGCCGGCGACAGCCCGGTCTCCCGCGCCGCTCGGTCGACCAGGCGCTCGATCAGATAGGCCGCCTCCGGCCGCCCGGCCCCGCGATAGGCGTCGACCGGCACGGTATTGGTGTAGATGCCGCGTACCCGCACGTGGACCGCCGGGGTCTTGTACACGCCGGTCAGCATCGTGGCGCCGAGATACGGGATGTAGGGCCCGTATTGCGACAGGTAGGCGCCGAGATCGCCGATCACGTCGAAGCGCATGGCGAGGAAGGTGCCCTCGGCATCGAGCGCGACCTCGCCGACCGAGAGGTTGTCGCGCCCCTGCGTGCAGGCGACGAAGTGCTCGCCGCGCTCGGAAACCCACTTCACCGGCCTGCCCAAGCGGCGCGCCGCCTCGGCCGCCAGCGGATACTCGCGGTAGGTGAAGGTCTTGGTGCCGAAGCCGCCGCCGACATCGCCGGTGACGACGCGAATCTGGTCCTTCTCGACCCCGAGCACGCCCATCAGGGTCTTGCGCAGGCCGTGCACGCCCTGGCTCGGGATGGTGAGGGTGAAGCGTTGCGTGCCGGCGTCGTACTCGGCGACGACGCTGCGGGTCTCCATGTAGTTGGTGACCAGGCGCTGGTTCTCGACCTCGACCCGCACGACCTTGGCGGCCTTCGCGAAGGCGGCGTCGACCGGCGCCGCGTCGCCCATGGTCGTGTCGAACGAGACGTTGTCCGGCTGCTGATCCCACACCGCGGCCGCGCCGCCCGCGATGGCGCCGCGGATGCCGACGACGGCCGGCAGCACCTCGTAGTCGATGCCGATCGCCTCGACGGCGTCGCGGGCCTGCGCGACGGTGTCGGCGACTACGAAGGCGACGGCGTCGCCGATATGCTTGGCGGTTCCCTTGGCCAGCAACGGGATGTTGGCGACGTGGTTCTGGCTGCCGTCGCCGTTCGGAAGCGGCGCCTGGCACTTGATGTCGCCGAGGCCGGCCACGTCCTCGGCGGCGAGCACGAGGTGCACGCCCGGCATCGCCCGGGCGGCCTCCAGATCGGTGATGTTGAACTTGGCGTGGGCGTGCGGACTGCGCAGCAAAGCTGCGTGCAGGCAACCCTCGGGAGCGTGGTCGTCGCCGTAATGGCCCTCGCCGGTGATCAGCCGACGATCCTCGACCCGGCGCAACGGCTGGCCGAGACCGAACTTGGTCACTGTCATGGAAACCTCGCGGTGGGGAGCGAACGCGTGGACGATGCGAGGGAGCCGGCGACGCGATGGCAGGCGTTCGGCATAGCGTCGGCGGCCGGAACGGCGGCGCGAACTGGCGAACGGACCGGGAGCGTCTGGGCTCCTGCCATACCGGGCTTTCCTCCGATGGACCGGCCGAGCGTGCGGGGCGGTCCTTATCGGCAGGGACAGTAGCACGTCGGATCGGGCGCGCCAGCGGATGTGCTGACGCGGCGGCGCCCGTTCCCTCGGCTAACGGCGTCCCGCCCCGCCGGTCACCAGCCGCAGATCGGGCCGCGGCCTCGTCCCGAGGATCGACGCCACCTTGCGCTCGAGGTCCTCGCCGCGGAACGGCTTCTGTATCACCCGGTCCTCGCCGCCGGCATCGATCTGCGACAGGGCGGTGTGGTCGGCGTAGCCGGTGACGAACAGGATCTGGATCTGCGGCCAGCGGCTCTGGATCACGGTCGCCACCTCGACGCCGTTCATGCCCGGCATGGCGAAGTCGAGCACGGCGAGGTCGATGTGAGCGTCGGCCTCCAGCGCCTTGATCGCCGCAAGGCCCGATCCCGCCTCGCGGATCGTGTAGCCGGCCTCGCCGAGGCGGGTGGTGGTCACCTCGCGCACCGCGCTGTCGTCGTCGACGATCAGGAGCACCGGCGGGGTGCCGGAATGGCGCGGGGTGGCGCACTCGATCTCGGGCGCGCGCTCAGGCTGGGCGATCTCCACGGCCACCCGCGGCAGGTAGACCCGCACCGAGGTCCCCTCGCCCACCGTCGTGTCGATGCGCACGCCGCCGCCCGACTGCTTGGCGAACCCGTAGACCTGGGCGAGGCCGAGCCCGGATCCCTCGCCGACCTCCTTGGTGGTGAAGAACGGCTCGAACACCCGGGCGAGCACCTCGGGCGGGATGCCGGTGCCGGTATCGCTCACCGCCACCATGGCGTAGTCGCCCGGCGGCGGCTCCTCGGCCCGGGTCGGGCTCGCGGCGAGCTGCATGTTCGCGGTCTCGATCGTCAGGCAGCCGCCCACCGCCATCGCGTCGCGGGCGTTGATGGCGAGGTTGAGGATGATGAGCTCGATCTGGGTCGCGTCGACCAGGGCCGGCCACAGGTCGGGCTGCAGCGTCATCTCGATGCGGACCGAGCCGCCCATCGAGCTCTGCAGCAGGTCGCGCATCGACGCGACGGTCTGGTTCAGCTGCACCGGCACCGGGGCGAGCTTCTGCCGGCGCGAGAAGGCGAGGAGCTGCGCGGTGAGCCGGGCGCCGCGCTCGGCCGCGCCGCGCATCATGTCGAGCCGGCGCTTCGAGCGCTCGTCGGTGACCGCGCGCTCGAGGAACTCGATGTTGCCGGCGATCACCGTCAGCAGGTTGTTGAAGTCGTGGGCGACGCCGCTGGTGAGCTGGCCGACCGCCTCGAGGCGCTGGGCCTGGCGCAGCGCGCCCTCGATCCGCTCGCGCTCGCCGATCTGGTGCTGCAAGGCCTCGTTCGCCTCGGCGAGCTCCCGCGTCCGCGCGGCGACGCGGTGCTCCAGCGACTCGTTGAGGTCGCGCAAGGCCTGCTCGGCCTGGCGGCGCAGCACGTGCGCGCGCGCCTCCGCGATGGCGCGCAGGATGACCCGCGGCAGCCGGTCGAGGCGCTGCTTGGTGACGTAGTCGGTGGCGCCGTGCTTCAGCGCCTCGACCGCCACGTCCTCTCCCAAGGTGCCGGAGACGAAGACGAAGGGAATCTCGGGGCAGGTCTGGCGAGCGGTCGCGAGGGCGGCCATGCCGTCGAACGCCGGCAGCACGTAATCGGCCAGGATGATGTCGTGCCGCGCCTGCGCGGCCGCAGCGGTGTAGGCGTGGCGGGTGATCACCCGGTCGATCACGAGGGGGAGGCCCGCATCCTCCAGGACGGCGGCGAGCAGCTCGCTGTCGAGGTCGCTGTCCTCGAGGAGCAGGATGCGGATGGGGGCTGCGCCGTGCTCCGGCATCGACGGCTCAGTCACCGGAAACCCAATCCGACCGGTGGGGCGGCGGCTCGTTGAGCACGGCCCAGAACACGCCGAGATCCTGGATCGCCTCGAAGAACTCCTTGAAGCCGACCGGCTTCACCACGAAGGCGTTCACGCCGAGCTGGTAGGAGCGCACAAGGTCGCTCTCCTCCCGCGACGAGGTCAGCATCACGATCGGGATCGCCCGCATCCGCACGTCGCCCTTCACGGCCGCCAGCACCTCGAGCCCGGCGACCTTCGGCAGCTTGAGGTCGAGCAGCACCACGGCGGGGTCCTGCACCGGCCGGTCGGCGTGCGGGCCCTGCCGGCGCAAGTATTCCAGCGCCTCGGCGCCGTCCCGGCAGATGACGATCTTGTTCGCCAGCTGGCTCTTCTCGAGCGCCGCGAGGGTCAGCTCGATGTCGTTGGGATTGTCCTCGACCAGGAGGATCGGCTTGAGGTCGGCCATGGCGCGTCTCTAACGGATGGGGAGCGTGAAATGGAAGGTCGCGCCCCGGCCGAGGACGCCCTCGGCCCAGACCTGCCCGCCATGGCGCTCGACGATGCGGCGGACATTCGCGAGTCCGATGCCGGTTCCCTCGAACTCCTCGACCCGATGCAGGCGCTGGAACACACCGAACAGCTTGCTCACATAGGCCATGTCGAAGCCGACGCCATTGTCGCGGACGCAGAATACCGCCTCGCCGTCGCGGTCGGCCTCGCGCACCACCTCGATCACCGCCTCGGGCCGGCCGCGGGTGTACTTGATGGCGTTCGAAAGCAGGTTCTCGATCACGAGCCGCATCATCACCGGGTCGGCCTGGGCCCGGCCGAGCGGTCCGACCTGCCACCGGATCGCCCGCTCGAGCGGGATGTCGCGGATCATCTTCCGGCGCACGTCCTCGACCAGCTGGTTCATGTCGCAGGAGATGCGGTTGAGGGCGTTGCGGCCCATCTGCGAGAAGGTCAGCAGGTTGTCGACGAGGGTGCCGGCCGAGAACGCCGCCTCGATGATGGTGTCGACATAGCGCCGGCCGCGCTCCGAGAATTTCTCGCCCTCGCGCGAGCGCAGCAGCTCGGCATAGCCGACGATGTGGCGGAACGGCGCCCGCAGGTCGTGGCTGACCGAGTAGGAGAAGGCTTCGAGCTCCTTGTTCGAGCGTTGCAGCTCCTCGGTCAGCGCCGCCAGCTCCTCGGCCCGGCGCAGCACGATGCCGAGCACCGCGGCGCGCAGGTCCTTGGCGGTGTCGACCTCCGGCACCGACCAGGGCAGCGAGCGGCCCTGCACCGTCTCCTTCCAGGTCTCGAAGGATTTCCGCGGATGCAGCCGGTCCGGGCCGCCGGCCGGATCCTTGGAGGTCGCCTTCGTCGGGTCGCCGCCCCAGCGCACGGTCTGCACCACCTCGGGCCGGAACCACAGCACGTAGCTGGCGTATTTCTCCGAGATCGAGATGGCGAGGAGCCCGCTCGCGGTGTCGGCAATGGTGCGCGCCGGAGGATATTCCTCCCCCAGCGCGTCGGTGACGTGGACCGCCTCCCCGCCATGCTGGGCCGAGAGCCACTCGTAGACGCCCCTCACCTGCCGCTCCGACGGCGTGCGGCCCATCAGGTGGCAGCGCTGGCCGGTGACGATCGCCGCGCCGCCGGCATCGGTGAGGGCCAGCACGTCCTCCGGGTGCTTGAGGAAGCCTTCGACGAAGTTCTCCTCCTCGGCCATGAAGGCGAGGAGCCGGGCCTGGATCGCGCCGAGGGCGAGGCGCTGTTCCGAGAGCGCGCCGCGCTCCTTGGCGGCGAGCTGCAGCGCGAAGGTCTGGGTGAGGATGTCGCAGGCGTTGCGGGTCTGCAGCGGCACCCGCCGGGCCGTCTTGTTGTGGCAGGAGATCAGGCCCCACAGCACGCCCTCGACCAGGATCGAGACCGACATCGACGCCATCGTGCCCATGTTGCGCATGTACTCGACATGGACCGGCGAGACGCTGCGCAGGACGGATTGGCTGAGGTCGAGGGGCTCCCCGGTCGAGGGGGTCATGAGCGGCAGGATCGGCACCGGCTCGTAGGCGGCGTCCGGGATGATGCGCAGGCGATTGCGGCGGTACAGCTCGCGGGCCTGAGCCGGGATGTCGGAGGCCGGCCAGCGCAGGTCGAGGTAGGACGGCAGAACGCCGTTGCCGTCCTCCGCCACCACGGTGCCGTTCCAGTCGCGGTCGAACCGGTAGACAAGGGCCCGGTCGAACCCGGTGAGCTGCCGGATGTCGGCGGCGAGCAGCGCGCACAGCGCCTCGACCTTCGTGGCCCCGTGCAGGGCCTCGATGAAGGCGCGCAGGCGCGGATAGAGCGAATCGAGGCTCCCGGCCGCGCCTCCTTCCCCGGCGCTCTCCTCGAATTCGAGGATCGTGAGGGCGCCGGAACGGTGGGCCGCGAGGTCGTAGGCGCGGGGCCCCGTCCCGGTCGCGAGGGTCAGCGTCCCGAGATACGCGGCGCCGTCATGGCCGAGCTGGTCCGTCAGCACCCCGGTGATCGCAGCCCCGATCTCCGGCACGACCGCGTGCAAGGGGCGGCCGTGCGCCTCGTCGGCCGGGCATCCCGGCTGGTCGGGCAGGTTGGCACTGGCCTGGACGATGCGGAGGTCCGGTCCTTCGAGCGCCAGCAGGAAGCCATGCGGCTGCAACGTGCCGAGGATGTGGATCGGCTCCCTGTCGCAGGCCGTGAGTTCCGCCGGTTGCACAGACCGCATGGTCGTCCTACCCCACCCTCGCGCCACTCGAACCCGAAGCGATTCCGGCCCCCGCACCTTAAGGGAAGGCAGGAAATCCTACCAGTGCGGGAAACCGGTCCGCAACTGTGGTCAACGCAGGTTCGCGGCCTTCTCCCGTACGTCGTCGCCCCTCTCCTGCCCTTGGTGTTGGCGGCGTCATCTTCGGGCCGACCGCGAAGAACGACGCACGATCCGATACGATGACGCATTGATATTATTTAGTCGCGCCCCACACGCCCGAGTACATGAGCGCGGCGCGCGCCAGGAGCGGCGTCAGTGCCGCAGGGAGGACACTCCCCCTTCCATCCCGTGACGCGGACGCGACAGCCTGCCGCAGCACGAACGGCCGATCCATCATCCGGTCCGCGCGCTGCGTCGGAGGGTCGAATTCCCCGCCGCCTCCACGGATGACCGGCGCCATCCCGGTCGCGCCGAGGGACGCCGCCGCCCTGGCGCGGTGGGCTCGAAGCCGGCCATCTGCCATGGTCGCCACCGAGGGCCGCGACCACCCGCCGCCCCGCGCGGGGAGAATGCGCCATTCCCGACGAGTCCGTGACGCCCGGTCACCTCATCTCAAGTCATCCGACGCAAAGCCAGCTCCCGGCCCCAGGCCTCGTGAACCGCCTCGATCTCAAGACGCTGCGCCTGTTCGCGGCGATCTGCGAGGAGGGGACGCTGAACGGCGCGGCGCGGGCGGCGGCGATCGCGCCATCCGCGGTGAGCAAGCGCCTCGCCGAATTGGAAAGGGCCCTGGGCTGCATCCTGCTGACCCGCGAGCCGCGGGGCATGCGCCCGACCCCGGCGGGCGAAACGCTGCTCCATCATACCCGCCGGATGCTGGCGAGCGCCGAGCAGATCGCCCTCGAACTCGCCGAGCATGCCACGGGCGTGCGCGGCATCGTCCGGATGCTCGCCAACCTCTCGGCCATCGTGCAGTTCCTGCCCGAGGATTTGCGCGCCTTCCTGGCGCGGCAGTCGGCGATCAAGATCGATCTCGAGGAGCGGCCGAGCGGCGGGGTGATCCGCGGCGTCGCGGAGGGCGCGGCCGAGATCGGGATCTGCTCCGGCAGCGTCGCGGCCCTCGACCTGCGGTCCACTCTCTACCGGCGCGACCGGCTCGTCCTGGTGATGCGGCCGGAGCATCCCCTGGCCGGGCGGCCGCAGATCGCCTTCGCCGAGGCGCTCGGCTACGATTTCATCGGCCTGCACGCCCAGAGCTCGATCTACGACAGCGTCCGGGCCGAGGCGCAGCGGATCGGCCGACCCTTGCGCCTGCGGGTGCACGTGCCGGGCTTCGACGCGGTCTGCCGCATGGTCCAGGCCGATATGGGTCTCGGCGTCGTGCCCGAGCAGGTCTTCGGCCTGATCGGCGGGGCGATGCAACTCGCGGCGGTGCCGCTGCGCGACCCCTGGGCGGCGCGCGAGATCACCATCGTGACGCGGCCCGGGACGCTCTCGCCGGCAGCCGGCCTCCTCGTCGCGCACCTGACGCAAGCCTCCGGCACCTGACCGCATCCTGCGTTCTCGTTTCGCGAACGGTCGCTCGCGAGATACGGTTGGATCCGCGCCGCGTTCGTCATCTATACGAGGCTCAAATATACCGACAGGGAGATGACGCCATGAGTGGACCACTCACCGGCATTCGCGTCCTGGAACTCGGCCAACTGATCGCCGCCCCCTTCGCCACCCGGCTGATGGCCGAATTCGGCGCCGAGGTGATCAAGGTCGAAGCGCCCGGCGAAGGCGATCCGCTGCGCAAGTGGCGCAAGATGCACGAGGGCACCTCGCTCTGGTGGTACCTGCAGTCGCGCAACAAGAAGTCGATCGCCGTCAACCTCAAGTCGCCGGACGGCCTGGCGGTCGTCAAGCAGCTGGCCGGGAACGCCGACGTGGTGGTCGAGAACTTCCGGCCCGGCGGGCTGGAGAAGCTCGGCCTCGGCTGGGACGTGCTCTCGGCGCTCAACCCCAACCTCGTGATGGTCCGCATCTCCGGCTATGGCCAGACCGGGCCCTACCGCGACCGGCCGGGCTTCGGCGCCATCGGCGAGTCGATGGGCGGCATCCGCTACACCACCGGCGATCCGAGCACCCCGCCCGCCCGCGTCGGCGTCAGCATCGGCGACACCCTCGCCTCCCTCCACGGCGTCATCGGCGCCCTGATGGCGCTCCTGCGGGTCAAGACCGGCCAGGGAGGCGGCCAGGTGATCGACGTCTCGCTCGTCGAGAGCGTGTTCAACGTCATGGAGAGCCTGGTGCCGGAATACGACCTCCTCGGCGAGGTCCGTACCCGCACCGGCGGCGCGCTGCCGGGCATCACCCCTTCGAACACCTATCCGAGCCGGGACGGCGGCTTCGTCGTCATCGCGGGCAACAGCGATCCGATCTTCCGCCGCCTAATGACCGCGATCGGCCGGCCCGACCTCGCCGAGAACCCGGATTTCCGCAACAACGAGGGCCGCTCACGCCAAGCCGCCATGCTCGATGCCGTCATCACCGACTGGACCAGGGGCCGTACGGTCACGGAAGCCCTCGACGTGCTCGCCGCCGCCGAGGTGCCGGCCGGCCGGATCTACTCCGTCGCCGACATCGTCGCCGACCCGCATTACAACGCCCGCGACATGATCCTCGAGGCGGACCTGCCCGGCGATACGCGGGTGAAGATGCCCGGCATCGTGCCGAAACTGTCCGAGACCCCCGGAGCCGTGCGCTGGCAGGGCCCGGCGCTCGGCGCCCACACCGATTCTGTCCTCGCCGATCTCGGCTTCGACGAGGCGGCCATCGCCGCGCTCCGCCAGAAGGGGGCCGTCGCGTGAGCCGGATCGTCGTCCAGGACAAGCTCCAAGATAAGCTTCAAGATAAGCTTATCGTCCAGGAGGTCGCGACCCGCGACGGCTTCCAGATCGAGGCGGCCTTCGTGCCGACGCCGGAGAAGATCCGGCTGATCGACGCGCTCTCGGCCGCGGGCTTCTCCCGCATCGAGGTCTCGTCCTTCGTCTCGCCGAAGGCGGTGCCGGCCCTCGCCGACGCGGCCGAGGTCTTTTCGGGGATCACCCGCCGGCCCGGCACAACCTATGTCGCCCTCGTGCCGAATCCGAAGGGCGCCGAGCGGGCGCTGGCGGCGAAGGCAGACGAGATCAACCTCGTCGCCTCGGTGAGCGAGACCCATAACCGCGCCAATATGGGCATGACACCGGAGGCCTCGATCCAGGGCTTCGCCGCGATCATGCAGACGGTGCGGGGCGAGGTCAGCGTCAACGCCACGGCGGCGACCGCCTTCGGCTGCCCCTTCGAGGGGTCTGAGCCCGAGGACAAGGTGCTGGCGCAGGTCGAGCGCTACCTCGCCCTGGGGGTCGACGGAGTGACGCTGGCCGACACGACCGGCATGGCCAATCCGCGCCAGGTCGCCCGCCTCGTCGCCCGGGTCCTGCCCCTCGTCGGCCACGAGCGCCTGACGCTGCACTTCCACAACACCCGCGGCTGCGGCCTCGCCAACGTGCTCGCGGCCTTCGAGGCCGGTGCCCGCCGGTTCGATGCGGCGCTCGGCGGCCTGGGCGGCTGCCCGTTCGCGCCCGGCGCCACCGGCAACATCTGCACCGAGGACCTCGTCAGCATGGCCGAGGAGATGGGGCTGTCGACCGGCCTCGACCTCGACGCGCTGATCGCCCTGTCGCGCGACCTGCCGCGCCTCGTCGGCCACGACGTGCCGGGTCAGGTCGCCAAGGCCGGCCGGCCGCTCGATCTGCACCCGGCTCCGCCGCTCAAGGCGGCCTGACGCCGGCGGGTGAGCCGCCCGCCAGAAGGCGGCCCTACGCCCCGCTCGCCGACATGAAATCCTGCCACGCCCGTGCCCCGGGCGAAGGCTCCCCCATGCCCGCATCGCGGGCCGAGGATCCACCATGCCCGGAGGACACCCCATGGCCATCGCCACAGCCGACCCGCTCACCGGCACCCAGCCCCTCACCGAGGCCGGCATCGTCCGCAAGGTCGCCTGGCGGCTGATGCCGCTGATCATGGTCTGCTACCTGTTCGCCTTCTTCGACCGCATCAACATCAGCTTCGCCAAGTTCCAGCTCCAGAGCGATCTCGGCTTCAGCAACGTCGCCTACGGCCTCGGCGCCAGCATGTTCGTGGTCGGCTACGTGATCTTCGAGGTGCCGTCGAACCTCGCCCTCTACCGGGTCGGGGCGCGGCGCTGGATCGCCCGGATCATGATCTCGTGGGGCATCGCCACCGCGCTGATGATCTTCATCCGCACCGAGTGGCACTTCTACGTCCTGCGCTTCCTGATCGGCGCGATGGAGGCCGGCTTCGCCCCGGGCATCCTGTACTATCTGACCCTCTGGTTCCCGGCTTCGTTCCGCGGCCGCATTACCTCGTTCATGTTCGTCGCCTCGGCCTTCGCCGGCATCCTCGGCGCGCCGGTGGCCGGGCTGATCCTCGGCGGCCTCAACGGCGTCGCGGGCCTCGCCGGCTGGCAGTGGCTCTTTCTCGCCGGCGGCCTGCCCTGCCTGATCCTCGGCGCCCTGGTGCTCACCCGCCTCGACGACCGGATCTCCGACGCGCGCTGGCTCTCGGCCGAGGAGAAGGATCTCCTGTCGTCGCGCATCGCCCACCACAACCGCGACATCGGCGATCACTCGCTCTGGGGCGCGATCAAGCAGCCGGGCTTCCTGCTCGTCGCCCTCGTCTACTTCCTGCTCCAGGTCGGTTCCTACGGCCTCAACTTCTGGGGGCCGGACCTGATCAAGACCGCGAGCGGGGGGGCTGCGGCCTCGGTCGGCTTCCTCACCGCCATCCCGTACCTTTGCGGCGCGGTCAGTATGATCGTGATCGGGCGCCTGTCGGACGCCTCGGGCGAGCGGCCGAAATTCGTCGCCGGACTCGCCATCGCGGCCGCCGCGGGCTTCTTCCTCGCCGGCCTGTTCGACAAGCAGATCGTGCCGCTGATGATCGCGCTGGCGCTGCTCGGTTCCGGCATCGTCGCCTCGATCCCGACCTTCTGGACCCTGCCGGCGAAGCTCGTCACCGGCGTTGGCGCGGCGGGCGGCATCGCGCTCATCAACACCCTGGGGCAATTCGGCGGCATCGTCAGCCCGGTCATGGTCGGCTGGGTCAAGGATCTCACCGGCTCCACCACCCCGGCGCTCTACGGCATCGGCTGCCTCTGCCTCGTCGCCGCCGGCCTCCTGCTCTTCGCGATGCCGGAAAGCCTGCGCCGCAACGACCGCAGCGTCTGACCCACACCCGGCGTCGGGCGCCTGAGCCCGTCTCATGGGTGGCGCGCGCTCACGGCGCTTGGTGGAGGCGCCGGGTGCTTGCTAGCTTCGTCGGAACAGGTCCCGCGATCACGCCACGATGGCGGGGCCGACAGCACCGGAGCCGGGCGCCGACAGGCGCCACGGCCTCCGGGCCAGGGAGGTGCCGACGCCATGAGAGAGCCACACGAGGCCGGGCCCGTCCGCCGGACCGACGCGATCATCGTCGGAGCCGGGTTCTCTGGCCTGTACCAGCTGCATCTGCTGCGCGACCGGCTCGGCCTGTCGGTGCGGGTGCTGGAGGCAGCCGACGGGATCGGCGGCACCTGGTACTGGAACCGCTACCCCGGGGCGCGGTGTGATTCGGAGAGCTACTACTATTCCTACTCGTTCTCCCGCGAACTGGAGGACGCGTGGGACTGGACCGAGCGCTACCCCGAGCACGGCGAGATCCGCCGCTACCTCGACCACGTCGCCGATCGCTTCGACCTCCGGCGCGACATCCAGCTCGGAACCCGGGTTGCGGGCGCCGCTTACGACGAATCCGCCAACCGCTGGACCGTCACCACCGAGACCGGCGAGCGGTTCGAGGCGCAGTTCCTCATCACCGCCGTCGGCTGCCTGTCGAGCGCCAACGTCCCGGCGCTCCCCGGGCTCGAGACCTTCGCGGGCGCCTGGTATCATACCGGCCGCTGGCCGCAGGAGGGCGTCGACTTTTCGGGCAAGCGCGTCGGATTGATCGGCACCGGTTCGACCGGCATCCAGGCGACACCCGTGATCGCGGCGGAGGCTGCCCACCTCACGGTGTTCCAGCGCACGGCGAATTACAGCGTGCCGGCCCGCAACGGCCCGATGGACGACGACTTCAAGGCCTGGGTTCGCGAGAACGCGGACGCGTTGCGGCTCAAGGCGCGCGAGGCGCCGAACGGCCATCCGTTCGACTTCTCCGACCGCTCGGCCTTCGATGTGTCGCCCCAGGAGCGCGAGGCGATCTACGAGGCGGCCTGGGAGCGTGGCGGTCTGCGATTCCGCACCGCCTTCCGCGATATCATGCTCGACAAGGATGCCAACGAGACCGCCTCCGCGTTCATCCGGGCGAAGATCCGCAGCATCGTCGCGGACCCGAAGACGGCGGAGACGCTGACGCCGCGCGACCACCTGTTCGCCACCAAGCGCCCGCCGATCGACACCGACTATTTCGAGACGTTCAACCGCGTCAACGTCGCGCTCGTCGACCTCAAGGCGACGCCGATCGCCGCGATCGTGCCGGAGGGCGTGCGGACCTCGGACGCCACCTACCCGCTCGACGTGATCGTCTTCGCTACCGGCTTCGACGCCCTGACCGGCCCCCTCCTCTCGCTGGATATCAGGGGGTGCGACGGGCTGGCGCTCAAGGACGTGTGGGCGGCGGGCCCGCGGAGCTATCTCGGCCTGCAGGTCCCGGGCTTCCCGAACCTGTTCACGATGACTGGTCCGGGCAGCCCGTCGGTGCTCACCAACATGCCGGTCGCGATCGAGCAGCACGCCGAATGGATCGCCGACTGCATCATGCACTTGCGCGAGCGCGGCCTGGACCGGATCGAGGCAAGGCCGGAGGCGGCGGAGTCGTGGGGCGCGGAGGTCGACCGAGCGGCGTCGGCAACCTTGCTGCCGATGGCGAGCAGCTCGTGGTACCTGGGCGCCAACGTGCCGGGCAAGCCGCGGGTGTTCATGCCATATGCCGGCGGCATGGCGCATTACCGCAGCCTCTGCGACCGCGTCGCAGCCGAGGGCTATGACGGTTTCGCCCTGCGATGATCCTCCAACGCGAGAAAGCCCGCCGGCTTTCGCCGACGGGCTTTCTCGGGTGTTTGGTTGCGGGGACAGGATTTGAACCTGTGACCTTCAGGTTATGAGCCTGACGAGCTACCGGGCTGCTCCACCCCGCGCCAAGGCGTGATCGTGACGAGGGAACGTGACGTGCTTGGCA
>NZ_VDDA01000047.1 GCF_006151805.1 Methylobacterium terricola
CAAACTCTCAAGTTGAAGAGCTGATCATAGCTGATCACAACATAAACGGAGGCTCACAACCGATCGGCGTTTCCACCTGATCGTGTGAGCACCGAAACGTCAGACCAGCATCATCCTACTCACAGCTGGTTCGCGAAGAACCAGCCCGCAGGGACGACGCCGTCCACGCTTCTCTTTCTCGTATGCACTTGTCAAAGAGCCGATCGGGCCGGGGCCAGATCTCGACCTTCCAGAGAACAAAAAGCAGCGCCGGGTTGCCCTGGCCCCTGCTTCGTCGTCTCTCGGAAGGTCCGTGGGGCGGAGCCGCTCGTCGCGGCGCCCCGTCGGTGAGCGGTCGTTTAAGGGTAGCCGGCTTGCCTGTCAACCTGGCACCGGGGGCGGCGCACGCGGCTGCGTTCTGGTCCGCCCCGACCTCACGATCACCCGAGTGGCCGCATTCCGACGTGCGCGTGTACGCAATGCACGAAGGCCGCCCGCCACATCGCGTTGACTCTTGACTTGGATCGAACTGGCGGGGACCTGAGACTGCGCGGTCTCACGTCGTTCTCCCCGTCCGGCAGCAATTCTCTCGTATCTCTCGGTCGATCCGATATCCGGCAGGACCTCTCGACGACCACGTTCAGATCGACTGCCTGTGCCTGCGTCCTCCGCCTTCCAGAACCGATTGCTCGCCAGCCTTTCCGAGTTCGATCTCGCACGGATCCGGCCGCACCTGGAGCCGCTCGACACGCGGCAACGGCCGACCATGACGGGCTCGCGGAGGAGCTGGAGGCGCAGATCTACTTCGCGGCGGTTGGCGTCGCGGCGAACACGCGGAGGCCCGGAAACCACGCCGGAGGTGCGAGGTCGCCGCCGGTCTTCTCACCGACGGGGCGGCCAGGGCGGGAGACCGGGTCGAACGGCACGCCCGTCCTCTGGGGCCCGCGCCTCGGCTGCGCGGCCCCGCGATGCTGCGGTGCTCGACCGGATCGGGCGCCGATCAATCCGGCTCGCGCACGGCCTGGACCCGTGGCTCCGGTGCCGGTGCCGCCACGGGCCGGGCGTCGCCGCTCACCCGAACACCCGGCCCAACGCCCCGTCGATCGCCTCGACGATCCGGTCGATGTCGTCCGGTGTCGCGATCAGCGCCGGGCTGAGGCAGAGCGTGTTGTTGAGACCGGCGAGCGAGCGGTTGGTGGCGCCGATAATGACGCCGTGGGCCATGCAATCCGCGACCACCGCCTGGACCCGCTTCTCCTCCGCCGGTTCCCGGGTGCCGCGGTCGGCGACGAGCTCGGCGCCGCAGAACAGGCCCTTGCCGCGCACGTCGCCGATGACCGCGTGGCGCTCGGCCAGGGCGTGGAGGCCCGTCATCAGCCGCTCGCCCATCGCGACCGTGTTGGCGATCAGGCCTTCGTCCTCGGTGATGCGCATGGTCTCGAGGGCCGCAGCCGGGCCGGCGGTGCACCCGCCGAAGGTCGAGATGTCGCGAAAATATGACATCGGGTCGGCGGCGTCGTCCTTGAACAGCGAGAACACCGCCTCCGTCGTCGTCGTGCAGGCGATCGCCGCGTAACCCGAGGCCACGCCCTTGGCCATCGTCACGAAATCCGGCTGCACACCGTAATTCTGGTACCCGAACCACGCGCCGGTCCGGCCCATGCCGCAGACCACCTCGTCGATGTGGAGCAGGATCTCGTGCCGGCGGCAGATGTCCTGCACCTTCTCCCAGTACCCCTTCGGAGGCGTGATCACGCCGCCGCCGGCGGTGACGGGTTCGAGGCAGATCGCGCCGATGCTGTCGGGCCCCTCGCGCAGGATCACCGCCTCGATGGCGTCGGCGGCCCGCTCGCCGTAATTCTCCACCGCGCCCCACTGGCTGCGGTATTCGAGGCAGTGCGGCACCATCACGAAGCCGTCCGGGAACGGCCCGTACTGGTCGCGGCGCTGGTCCTGGCCAGCCGCCGCCAGCGTCCCGATCGTGGTGCCGTGATAATCGCGCTCGCGGTAGAGGATCTTGCTCTTTCGCCCGCCATGGTGCCGGTGCGCGATCTGGCGCACCATCTTGAACACCTTCTCGTTGGCCTCCGAGCCCGAATTCGAGAAGTAGACCCGGGCCATGCCCGGCATCTTCCCGATCAGCCGCTCGGCAAACAAGGCCGCCGGAATCGAGCCGGACGCGCCGGCGAAGTAGTTCAGCTTGACGAGCTGGTCGCGCACCGCGTCGGCGATGCTGGTGCGGCCATAGCCGACATTGACGGTCCAGACGCCGCCGGAGACCGCGTCGAGGTATTCGCGGCCGGTCGCGTCCCAGACGCGCATGCCTCTTCCCTCGACCATCACCCGCGGATCGACGGTCTCGTAGGCCTTGTGCTGCGTGAGGTGGTGCCAGACATGGGCCCGGTCCGCCTCGATGACGTGACGTAGGTCGTTGGCGCGGTGCATGTCGTTCATCGGTCGTCTCTCGAATCGGGCCGGGATCGTCAGACCTTACCCTTCCACGGGGTCAGGCGCCGTTCCAGCCGGCGCATGCCGAACTCGAAGGCGGCGGCGAGGGCACCGATGACCAGGATGCCCATCACCACGATGTCGGTGCGCAGGAAGTTCGAGGCATTGAGCACCATCTGGCCGATGCCGGTGGAGGCCGCCACCATCTCGGCCGCCACCAGGGTGGTCCAGCCGACGCCCATGCCGATGCGCAGGCCCACCAGGATGTCCGGCAGGGCCGCCGGCAGCACGACGTGGCGCACCACCTGGGAGCGGCTGGCGCCGAGCGCCCGGGCGGCGTTGATCTGGTCGAGGCTCGCCGCCGAGACGCCGGCGCGGGCGGCGAGCGCGACGGGTGCGAAGCAGGCGAGGAAGATCAGCAGGATCTTGGAGGTCTCGCCGATGCCGAACCAGATCACGACCAGCGGCAGGTAGGCGAGGGGAGGGAGGGGCCGGTAGAACTCGATGAAGGGATCGAGCGCCGCGCGCAAGGCGGGGCTCAAGCCGGTGGCGAGGCCGACCGGGATCCCCACCAGGGCCGCGAGCACGAAGGCGCCGGCGACGCGCCCGAGGCTCATGGCGACGTGCTCGAGGAGCGGCGCGCCGTCGATGCGTCCGTCCAGGGCGTCCGCGAAGGCGCGCAGCACGCTCTCGGGCCGGGGCAGGAACAGCGGCTTGACGAGGCCGGTCCGCGTCGCGGCGATCCAGGCGACGAAGGCGACGGCGACGGTCGCCAGGCTGATCAGCAGCAAGGGCGGCGTCACGCCCCGCATCGCCGCCCGGCGCCGGTCGTTCGAGGACAGGGCGGGCATCGCCGCGTCGGGGGCTGGCGTGGCGGCCTCGCTCATGCAGCGGCTCCTCGTGCGGGATCGGCCCTGGCGCCGCCATGGTCGTGGATCAGGTGCAGGACCCGCTCGCGCATGGCGATGAAGTCGGGGGCGGACTTCACCGCGCGGGCCGCCTCGCCGGCGAGGAAGCGCCGGCAGAAATCGAGCGGGACGACCTCGGCGATGCGCCCCGGCCGGGGCGTCATGATGACGAGCTTGGTCGCCAGGAAGATCGCCTCCTCGACCTCGTGGGTGATGAAGAACGCCATCTTCCGCGTCCGCGCCCAGAGCGACAGGATGAGCTCCTGCACCTGCTCGCGGGTGAAGGCGTCGAGCGCGCCCAGGGGCTCGTCCATCAGCAGCATGCGCGGATCGGCGGTGAGCGCCCGGGCGATGCCGACGCGCTGCTGCATGCCGCCCGACAGCTCGTAGATCCGCTTGCCCGCGGCATCGGCGAGGCCGACGAGGTCGAGCATGGCGCGCGCCCGCGCCTCGCGCTCCGCCTTCGCGATGCCCTGCATCCGGAGGCCGAAGGCGACGTTGTCGAGCACGCTGAGCCAGGGCATCAGCGCGTGGCGCTGGAACACCACGCCGCGATCTGCCCCCGGCCCGGTGACCGGGCGGCCGTCGAGCAGGATCTGGCCCTCGGTCGCCGGCTGGAAGCCGGCAAGGCAGTTGAGCAGGGTCGTCTTCCCGCAGCCCGAGGCGCCGAGCGCGACCACGAACTCCCCCGGCTCGATCGTGAGGTCGATCCAGGAGAGCGCGACGGTGGCCGCGTCGCCTTCCCCGTATTGGACGCTCAGCTTGCGGATCTCCAGCACGGCTGCCTCCTCGGGAATCGGGTCAGGGCTTCGGGCTCAGGGCTTCGGGCTCACGGCTTGGCCGCCGCCTTGGCCACGTCGGCGGTGACGTAGGCGCCGTAATCGGGAGCGAGGTCGGGCACGCGCCCCTGCGCCTTCAGGAATTCCGCGGTCGATCTCAGCGCGCTCGCCGCGCCACCGCCGAGCCACTGCGCCGAGGCCTGGCCCTCGAGGGTCGGGAAGCGGTAGGCTGCGAGCCCCTCCGGCACGTCGGCGGGCGCCGCCCCGGTCCACTTGGCGATCGCCGTCACCTGCGGCGAGCCGACGGTCCAGGAACTGCCGTTGCGGGCGTAATCCGCGTCGGCAGCGGCGAGCAGCCGGACGAAGGTCGTCGCGAAATCGGGATGGGCGGCCAGGAACGCGTTGGTCGCCAGGATCCCGTCGAAGGTCGCCTTGCCCTTGGCGGCGAAGTCGCCGGCCGAGGCCAGGACCGTGGCGTTCTTCTTGACCGTCGACAGCACCGGTGCCCAGACGAAGGTCGCGTCGATGTCGCCGCGCTCCCAGGCGGCGGCGATCTCCGGCGGGCGCATGTTGAGGATCCTGACGTCCTTCGGGCCGAGGCCCGCCTCCTGCAGCGCGAACATCAGCTGGTAATGGGCCGTCGAGACGAAGGGGACGGCGACCGTCTTGCCCTTCAGGTCCTTGACCGACGTGATCCCGGTGCCGTTGCGGGCGACGAGCTGCTCGGCATCGCCGATGTCGTCGAGGATCCAGAACAGCTTGACCGGCAGGCCCTGCGAGGCCGCGGTGGCGATCGCCGAGGAGCCCGCCTCGCCGACATCGACGTTGCCCGACGCCATGGCGCGGATGACGTCGCCGCCGCTGCCGATCTTGACCCACTTGACCTTGTATCCGGTCTGCTTCTCGAGGTCGCCGCTCTCCATCAGGACCCGGATCGGCGTCATCATGTCCTGGTAGGCGAAGGTGACGCTCTTCTCGGCGGCGCAGGCCGGCACGCCTGGACCCAGAACCACGCCGATCACGCCGATCAGGGCGGCAAGTCCCATCGTCGCGGAGAGCCGAGTCTTCATGATCGTCATGCGCGGTCCTCATCTGGGCCCTTGCGACGCGTGCGCCAGCCCTCCGGCCCCTGCCCATTACCTCCATGCACATCCCGGGCCGGACTGCGCGCGGGAGCGATCCGGTCCGGAGACGATCGGCTGCCCGGGGCGCGACCGGCCCGGCGACTTCGGGCGGTGGGCAGCGTGGCGCACGGACGTGTTCGCGCGGCTTAGCTCTGGCTGCGCGATCGGGCGTGATGGAGCCGAGTGGACGAAGCTGATCCTGGCCGCTACCGGCGGCCGAGTGCCGCCGTGGCAAAAATATGCCGACGCCTCGCGCAGGATCTCGCTGGCCTTGGCCGTCGCGCGCGGTTCATGGATGCCGGCGCGCCCTGGACCGGCTCCGTGTCGACCACGCCGGGTGCTGGCTCAGGAGCCAGCGGTCGGTCCTCTGGATACGTCATCGGTTTCTACGGCCGAGCGTCCCGCCGGGCCGCGATTCTCTGAGAAAATCGACTTATGCGAATCGCGGGTCTGGGCGCGGGAGGAGCTGTCCCACCCGAGCCGAACAAGACCGGTACCCTACCCCCGTTCAGCGGAGCACGGGGGGATCCTGGGGTGGTCCCGAATGAGCGAGCGCGAGTTGGGCCGGGTCGAGCGGCTGTTGGTGCCAAGGCGCGGCGGTACGAGACGTCGTTTCAGAACGGGTGCGCAGCTTGGGCTTTGGGTGAGCGCCAGGCATCGCGGGTGGCAAAGCGTCTGATGCTCACCCCGAGAGACCCGATCCGACTGCCTGCAAGTGGTCCGTCGGCTCGAAGCGGAAAAGCCGGGGATGCGTCTCGATCCTTCGACGCGCCGCGTCCCACCACCATTGCGCCAGCACGCAGCCTACGCCCTCAAACAGGCTCTCGACGGGAAGAGCCCGTCCGGCTCCCGATCTCACCCGCGTTCCGGTCGACGGTGAGGCGATAGCGGAAGGTGTCACCGCGATAGACGAGGTACTCGAAGTCGATCGGCACCCCTTCGGCATCGTGGGTGAGACGCTCGATGCGCAGCACCGGCGCGTTGGGGGCGATGCCGAGGAGAGGAGCGATGTCCTCGGAGACGAGAGCGGCTTCCACCGTGAGATCGGCGCGTCCGAGGGGGCGCCCCAAGTCGTTCTCGAGGATCGTGAAGATGTCGCGGCGTGCCAGATCCGCGCTGGCGAGGCGCGCACCGATGACGGTGGGAAGGTATGTCACCTCGTAGGAGATCGGCGCGCGGTCGAGATGACGGACCCGGCGGATCTCGATGACCGCCGCCCCCCGCTTCAGCCGCAGCCGCTCGGCGACCTCACGGGGAGCCGGGATTTCGCCGAGGCCGACGACGTCGTTCCAGACCTCGTGACCGGCCGCACCCATCGCCTCGGCGAACCCCTCGAGCCGCGACAGCGTCTGAGCCGCCTTGGGTAGGGACACGAAGGAGCCTTTGCCCTGGAGGGCGAAGATCAATCCATCGGCGGCGAGCGCGCCGAGCGCTTGGCGCACGGTGATCCGGCTCACCCCGAAGCGACGCATGAGTTCGGCCTCCGACGGAAGCCGGTCGTGCGGCTTCAGCCGGCCCGACGTGATCTCCCGCATCAGGGCGTCGCGGATCGCGGCGTACAGCGCCACCGGCGCGCGGGCGGGCGCAGTGCCCTCAACTTCATCACGCTGCTGGCCCTTTGAACTTGTCATGTCATGTTATGTCCGGTTACCCAGTACCTAGCGTGGACAATGCGGCGCGGCAACGGCCCGCCGCCCGAATGGCGGAAGCGCGGACATGTCGGCACCTCCTGGAGAGACGTTGGTCGTACGCGAGGCCGGAGGCAGGGTCGCCCACCCTGCCCTGCCGGCACTCGCAGGCGCGGCATTGGCGCGGCTTGGCCCGGGCCTGCGGGCCGCGCTGGCGATCCTCGGCTTCATCCTCCTCTGGACGCTCGTCACCGCCTCGGGCCTCGTCAACCGCGAGCTGTTCCCGTCGCCGGGGATGGTCTGGTCGGCAGCCGTCGAATTGTGGGACGAGGGCGCGCTCGGCTCCGACCTCACTGCCTCCCTTGGTCGCGCCGCGACGGGGTTCGTGCTGGGTTCCGTGTCCGGAATCCTCGTCGGCCTGCTCACCGCCCGCACCCGCGTGTTCTCGGTGGCGCTGACACCGCTCCTGACCCTACTGCGGCCGATCCCGGCGATCGCGCTGGTCCCGCTTGCCATCGTCTGGTTCGGCGTCGGCGAGGGCTCGAAGTACTTCGTCATCGGCTACACGGTGTTCCTGGCGGTCTGGCTGAACACCCATCACGGCGCCGCCGGCATCGCCGGCACCTACATCCGCGCGTCGCGCTCGCTTGGTGCGAGCACGCGGCGCGAGTTCTTCGAGGTGGTGCTGCCGGCCGCCGCCCCGCACATCGTGGCGGGCCTGCGCATGGGTGCGGCCCTGGCCTTCCTCAGCCTCGTCGCCGCCGAGCTCTCGGGCGCCTCGAGCGGCATCGGCTACCGCATCCAGGAAGCACGCCAGTTCTTCCGCACCGACCGGCTGTTCGTCGGCCTGATCGAGCTGGGCCTCCTCGGCGCATTGCTCGACGTCGCCTTCGTGGCCGTGTCGCGCCGCGTGATCCATTGGGAGCACTGACGATGGCCATTTCCCCTGCCCCCTGCCCTAGCCCCTGCCCGGTCCCTGCCCCCGTCACCACCGGTCGCGTGCGCGTCGACGGGGTCGCGATCCGGTATCGCGGCACCGGCGGCCACTGGGTCGAGGCGCTGGCGCCCACCGACCTCGTGCTCGAGCCCGGCTCGTTCACGGCGCTGGTCGGCCCCTCCGGCTGCGGCAAGTCCACCCTCCTCAACGCGGTCGCCGGCTTCGTGCCGGTCCAGGCCGGCCGCATCGACGTGGACGGCAAGTCCGTGGCCGGGCCCGACCCGGAGGTCGGCGTCGTCTTCCAGCAATACGCCCTGTTCCCCTGGCTCACCGCCGCGCAGAACATCGGCTTTGCCTTGAAGCGCTTCGGCCTGTCGGCCGCCGAGCGGCGCTCGCAGGCCCTCGCCGGTCTCGCCGAGGTCGGGCTCGAGGGCCGGGGCAACATGTATCCCGGCCAGCTCTCCGGCGGCATGAAGCAGCGCGTCGCGCTCGCCCGGACCCTGGCCTCGCGGCCCAAGGTGCTGCTGATGGACGAGCCCTTCGGAGCGCTCGACGCGCAGACCCGCGCCTCGATGCACGAATTGCTGCTCGGCGTCTGGGAGGCGCACCGCACGACGGTGCTGTTCGTCACCCACGACGTCGACGAGGCCCTGGTGCTCTCCGACCGTGTCCACGTGATGTCGGCCGGTCCCGGCCGCATCGTCGAGACGCTCGACGTGGCAAGCCCGCGCCCGCGCCGGGTCGACGACGTCGATGCGACCTACCTCGCGAACCGCAACCGCATCATGCGCCGCCTGCGCCACGCGCACTGACCGCCGATTCCCGAACCGATCGAGATCCCCCGATGCTCCACACGCTCCGCGCCTTCCTCTTAGGGGTGCCCCTGGTGCTTTCCGCCCCCGCCGCCTTGGCCCAGAAGGTCGTCACCGTCGGCTGGGGCTCCTACTCCATGGACGCGCCGCAAGTCCTGGTCGCGTCGGAGAAGGGGTACTTCAAGGAGGCCGGGATCGCGCCGAAGCTCATCCCGTTCCAGTCGGGCCGCGAGGGCTTCGAGGCGCTGATCGGCGGGCAGCTCGACGTCACCGTCATGGCGGAATTCCCCGCCGTCGTCGGCACCCTGCGCAAGCAGCCCTTCGCCGTGCTCGCCGTGCTCTCGCGCTTCGTCGCGAACCGGCTGATCACCACGCCCGCCAGCGGCGCGACCGACCTCGCCGGCCTGTCGGGCAAGAAGATCGGCCTGCCCGTCGGCACCAACGTCCAGTTCATGGTCGACGAGGACCTGAAGCGCGCCGGCGTCAAGGCGCAGATCGTCAACCTGACCCCGCCCGACCTGCCCCCGGCGCTGCTGCGCGGCGATGTCGACGCGATCGCGACCTTCCCGGGCGCGTTCGGCGGCGCGCGGCGCATCCTCGGTGAGCGCTACCGCGAGTTGCCGGTCTCCGCCTACGCGACGACCTTCGTGGTCGCGGCCTCGCGCGACTTCCTGGCCAAGGACCCGGCCACGACGGCCAAGCTCGTCGAGGCCCTGGTCCGTGCCGACGAGGTCATGAAGAGCGACCCGGCCGGGGCCCAGGACATCGTCGCCAAGGCCGCCGGCAAGGCGCTGACCCTCGAGGGGATCCGGGCCGACTGGGACAAGTACCGCTACGGCGTCGTCCTCGACGGCGGCCTCATCGACCTGATGGTCCGGGAAGGAACCTGGATCCGCGAGCGGGGCATCGTCAGGGACACGGAGCCGAGCGCCGCCCTGTTCCGGTCGGCCGTGGCTGACGCCCCGCTCAAGAGCGTCGCGCCCGCGACGGTAACCCTGCCGTGACCGCCCGTCGCGACCACGCGAGGGGCGGACGCGGATCACGCCTCCCGCACGACCTGCCCTTCTTCGATGACCGCGCGGAGCGCCGCATCCCATGACGCTCGCGGTTTCCTTCGGGCCGGATGCCCTCGCCGCTCCCGGCTTCATCCTCGAACCGGACTACACCCTGCTGCCGGAGGGGCCGGTGCGAGCTTGCGCCGTCGCCGTGGAGGCGGGACGGATCGCCGATCTCGGGCCAGGTGCGGCGGTGGCGGCGCGGCGTCCCGATCTCCCGCGGATCGCGCTGCCCGACCGCCTGGTGATGCCGGGGCTCATCGACGCCCACCATCACCTCACCCAGAGCTTCGGCAAGGCGCTGGCCTTCGGCGAGCCCTCGGAGATCTTCCGGCGCATCTGGGTGCCGCTCGAAGGCAGCCTGGACGACGAGATCGTCCACGCCTCGGCCAAGCTCGCGGCGCTCGAGTCGCTGCGCGGCGGCTTCACCACGGTCGTCGACGCCGGCACCCGTGCCGCGGGCGACGTCGGAACGATCGCGCACGCCACCGAGGCAGCGGGCCTGCGCTGCGTGCTCGGCTTCATCTGCAACGACCTCGGGGGTGGCAAGGCCGGCGATCCGGACGCGATCCTCGCCGCGGCCGACGCCCACCTCGCCCGCTTCCCGGCCGGCGGCCTGACCCACCCGTCGCTGGCGGTCTCGATCCCCGAGGTCGCGAGCGACCGGATGCTCGGCGCCGTCGCCGCCCGGTGCCGCGAGGCCGGCGCGGTCTTCCAGACCCATGCCAACGAGCACCTCGTCGCCGTCGAGCGCTCGCTGGTGGCCCGCGGTGAGCGGCCGATCGAGCATCTCGACCGCGTCGGGGCGCTCGGGCCCGCGACGCTGCTCGCCCACGCGACGCTCGTCACGCCGTCCGAGCTCGCCCGCCTCGCCGGCAGCGGCGCGGCGGTCGCCTACAATCCCGTCGCGACGGCCTGGAAGGGCAACGCCGCGGCGCCCGCGCTCGACATGATCGCGCGCGGCATCCCGGTCGGCCTCGGCACCGACGGCACCCGCAGCGACGGCTTCCGCCTCCTCGACGCGGCCGAGACGGTGCAGCGCCTCGCCTTCGGGTTGGCCACCGGCGATTCCTCCTGCGGCGGCGGCTGGACCTGGCTCGAGGCCGGCACGGCGGGCGGCGCCCGCGCGGTCGGACTCGCGGGCGTCACCGGCACCCTCGCGCCCGGCCTCGCGGCGGACCTTCTGGTCGTCGACCTCGCGGTGCCGGAGCTGCGCCCGTCCTGGGACCTGCCCTGGGAGCTGGTCCGCCTCGGCAACCGCGACCAGATCGAGGCGGTCCTGGTCGCGGGCCGCCTGAGGCTCTGGCGGGGTTGGCCGATCGACTGGGACGCCCGTGCGCTGATGGAAGCGGTCGCCGCCCGGGCCGAGACCGCGGTCGCCGCGGCCCCGATCCAGCGGGTTCATCCGGTCTCGAGCATGCATCGCGCCGGACGCAGAGGATCGTCCCTGCCGTGACGCCCACCGTCTTCGCCGCGCTCGCGACCGCGGTCGCGGTCGGCGGCTTCGTCCAGGGGACGATCGGCTTCGGCTTCGCGCTGATCGTCGCCCCCATCGCGATCGCGCTGGCTCCGGACCTGATCCCGACGACCGTGCTGGTGCTGATGATCCCGCTGAGCCTCTACGTCATCGCCCGGGAGCGCGGCGCGATCGACCTCGCGAGCGCCGGCTGGGTCACGCTCGGGCGGGTCGTCGGCACCTTTGCGGGCCTGGCGGTCCTGCTCCTGCTGTCCCCGGAGCGCCTGCGGGTGCTGGTCGGGCTGTCGACCCTCGCGGCGGCGCTGGCCTCCCTGCTCGCGCCGTCCTTTCTGCCGGGCCGGCGCGCCTGTGCGGTGGCGGGCGCGGTGACGGGCGTGACCGAGACGGCGACGGGCATCGGCGGTCCCCCGCTCGCCCTCGTGTTTCAGCACGCCCCCGGGCCCGTCCTGCGCACCACCGTGGCGTTGTGCTTCCTCCTCGGCCAGGCCCTGTCGGTCGCGATCCTCGCCCTCGTGGGCCGGATCACCACGGTGCAGCTGTGGAGCGCCGTGCTGCTCGCCCTTCCGCTCTCGGGGGGAGCCTATCTGAGCCGCTTCGCCCACGGCGCGCTCGACGCGCGGACGCTGCGGTGGGCGGTGCTGGGCTTCGCGATCGCGTCAGGCGCGTGGCTGGTGCTGTGATGCCGATGCGCCATCGTGCGCGCCCTCAGGCCGCGATGTCGCCGGTGGCGACCGGCCAGAGCAGCGCCCGATTGGAGCGTGGTCGGGCGGTGCTCCGGCCCATCCGACGATTCGGAAAATCGCCGCGATCGTGCACGCCATGATCACCACGGGGACGGGCCTCGGCATGGCGACGCCGGTGGAGGGCGTCGAGACCGCCGAGCCGGCCGCTTCCCGGCACCGCGTTCCTCGGTGTTCCCTCCGGCCCGGTGACCGCCACCTGACGGGCTGACGGGCGCGCCCGATCTTGGTAGGTGAGCCGGAGAGGCCCGCTCCCGGCCTTGCCGGCTCTCGCGCATCGCGCGACGCTCCCGGCACGAAGGGGCCATGCCCACCCCGCCACCTGACGAGGCCGATGTCGACCCGGGAGACGCCTGCGCTCGGCAAGGGCTATTACGAGCTGGTCCGGACGGTCCTGGCGGAGAACATCCGTACGGGCCGGATCCCGCCCGGAACCCGCCTCTACACGGCGGCGGTCGCGGACCGGCTGGGCTTGAGCCCATCGCCGGTGCGCCGCGCCCTCGATCGGCTCGCGGCGGAGGGCCTCCTGGCAATCCATCCCCAGCAGGGCTACGTCGTCGGCGGCGCTCCCCCCGAGGCGCCGCCAGGGCGCGAGAATCTGCACCGGCTCGACCTCGACCTGTCCCTGCTCGAGACCGGCCGGTCCACGCCCCTGTCGCCGCGTTGGGAAACCATCCTCGAGGACGTCGAGGGCGCCGTGCTCCGGGCGATCCCGTTCGGTACGTTCCAGATCTCCGAGGCCGGCCTGTGCGAGCATTTCGGCGTCAGCCGCACCATCTCGCGGGAGGTGCTGGCGCGGCTCAACGGCCAGGGCTTGATCGAGAAGAGCCGCTCGTCGCACTGGATCGTCGGGCCCCTCTCGGCGCGCACCCTCGACGAGATGCACGAGATGCGCCGCCTGCTGGAGCCGCAGGCCCTGTGCGGGGCGGCGGCGCGCCTTGAGCCGGGTGTCCTCACGGCGATGGCGCAGGAGCTGGAGCGGCTGCGCGCGGCCGGTGGTCGGGGGGACGCCCCCGAGATCGACGCCATCGAGACGGCCCTCCACCGCGACCTGATCGCGGCTTGCCGCAACCGTCGGATGATCGCGACGATCCACGGCCTGCAGGTCGCGCACGTCGTCGACGCACTGTTTCGCGCCCATATCGGGGTGCATGACGCCGGCGCGATCATCGACGAGCACCGGATGGTCGTCCTCCACCTCCTCGGGCGCGACGCCGAGGGCGCGGCCCAGGCCCTGCGCCGGCACCTCGACCTCGACCACCAGCGCGTCCGGGCCCGCCTGAAGGTCCTGTCGATCTTCGACGCGCCGAACGATTCTCCGTACCTGATCCGGATCCACTGAGAGGCCCGCCGTGCCGTCCTCCCGCCCCCGGCTGCGCGTCATCGCGCGGCGCGAATTCGTGCCGGCGCCGCTGCGCGAGGAGGCCGCCCGGGCGCTCGCCATCGACATCGACTTCGAGGTGGTGGATTCCCTCGACGGCCTGCGCCGGGTCGTGACGGCACCGGAGAGCTTCGACGTCTACCATCAGTGGCACACGGTCGACCTGATCTGGACCTCGCGGGCGATCCGGCCGATCGTCCTCGACCGCCTGACCTGCGCGGCGGAGCTGCGCGCGCTTGCCCACCCGCCCCTCGACGCGCAGGCGCCGCCCACCGTCACGGGCAAGCTGTTCGTGCAGCCGGACGGAGAGCTGGGACCGCGTCCGGGCGACCGGGTCTCGATGCTGCCGGTCCTGCGCGGCATCGACGGCTTCGCCTACCAGCCGGGCCTGCGCGACGTGATCGGCCCGGACGCGCCGGAGAGCTGGGGCTGGCTCTTCGACGACCGCCTGAGCGGACGGGTCGGCCTCCTGTCCGACCCGGTGCTCGGCATGATCGAGGCGGCGCTCGCCACCGAGGCGTCCCAGGGCGTCGCCTTCGGCGACGTCGGCAACCTCACCATCGAGGAGATCGATCACGTCGCCGACACCCTGATCCAGCTGAAGAAGCGGGGGCATTTCCGCGGCACGTGGTCGAACTACGAGGAGGCCGCCCGGCTGATGCAGCGCGGCGCCCTGATCCAGAGCATGTTCACGCCCGGCATCACCCGGCTGCGGCGGGAGACGATGGAGGTCGCGGTCGCGAATCCGGTCGAGGGTGGACGGGGCTGGCACTCCGACCTCTGCCTCTCGGCCGCCGCCGACGGCGAGACCCTGGACGCCGCCTACGCCTACCTGAACTGGTGGGCCGGGGGCTGGCCCGGCGCCTGCCTGTCCCGCCAGGGTTACTACGCTTGCCTCCCCGAGCGGGCGCGGGCCTTCCTGTCGCCGGCCGAGTGGGATTACTGGTACGAGGGCCTGCCCGCGGCCACGGCCCTGCCGGACCCGTTCGGTCTTCCCGCGATCCCGGCCGGACATCTGCGCGAGGGCGGCTCCTACGCGGCCCGCATGGCGCGGGTGCGCGTCTGGAACACCTTCATGGACGAGCACGGCTACCTGGTGCGCCGCTGGCGGGAGTTCCTGGAGGCGTGACGACGCGCCCGGGCACGCTGCCGGATCGTCCGGCCGGCGACGACCGGTCGCTCACGAGGGCCGGGAGGCGATCCGCCGCCCGCGCTCGGCCCGCGTCGCCGCCTCGTCGAGCCCCGCCGGCGTCGCGGCGACCCCGTACTCGGCGAAGGCCGCCTCCGTTCCGAGAAAGCCCTCGCGCAGGTCGTGCAGCACCGCCTCGGGGTCGCGCATGAGGGGATCGCCGTAGCCGCCGCCGCAGGGGCCGAGGCAGACCAGCCGGTCGCCGGCCTTCGCCTTCAGGTAGGGGATCTTGGAGACGAGGGCGCGCGGCTCGCCGTCGGCCGGCACCAGCGTGACCGAGGCGGTGAGCCCGTCCGCGCCGCCATCATGGCCCCAGGGCCGGTGGCTGTGGCCGTCGCCCTCCATCGAGAAGCCGCCATCGGACAGGAAGGTGAATTCCCGCACCGTGCCGATGCCGCCGCGCCAGCGCCCGGGCGCCACCGCGTCCTCGCGCAGCTCGTAGCGCGTCACCCGCAGCGGCAGGTGCATCTCGATGTCCTCGATCGGGTTGTTGCGGGTGTTAGCGTAGAGCGTATCGACCGCATCCATGCCGTCGAGGCCCAGCCGCCCGCCGTAGCTGCCCTCCAGGATCTCCATGTGGACCCAGTGCCGGCCGCCCTCGAGGCCGGAGAAGGAGGCGACGCGCAGGTTGCCGATGCCCGCCGAGACCCGGTCCGGCGCGACCTGGGCCAGCGCCTTCATCACCGTGTCGGCGAGCTGGTTGCCGGGACAGAACCGGGCGATCACCGGGGCCGGGAAGTCCGGGTTGGCGAGGCAGCCCTTCGGCGCCACGATGCGGATCGGCCGGGTGAGCCCGGCATTCTGCGGGATGTGGCCGAAGGTGACGCTGTCGAGCAGGATCGAGCGGATGGTGAGCCAGATCGCGCAATCCACCGTGCCCTCGAAGGGCATGTTGATCGGCTTGTCGGGAAGCTGCGGCGCGGTACCGGTGAGGTCCACCTCCAGGGCGTCGCCGGCGATGCGCAGGGTCACGACGAGCGGCAGGTCGCGGCGGCTCGGGTCGGGATCGTCGAGGTAGCCGTCGAGATGGGTGACCGCGCGGCACTCGCCGTCGGGGAGCGCCCGGATCGCCTCGCGCATCAGCCGCTCGGAATAGGCGATGAGGTCGTCATGGGCGGCCGTGATCGCGGCAAGACCCCAGGTCTCGATCAATTCGGTGAAGCGCGCGGCGCCGATCCGCGCCGCCATGATCTGGGCTTCCATGTCGCCGACGACGAGGTGCGGCGCCCGGAGATTGGCCTCCAGGATCTGCCAGACCGGATCGACCCGGCGCCCGGCCTCGTAGACCTTGATCGCCTTGAACTGCAGGCCCTCGGCGTAAGTATCGACGGCATCGACGATGCCGCAGCTTCCCGGCGTCAGCGCGCCGATGTCGAGGTGATGCGCCGTGGTGACCGAGAAGCCGACGAGCGCGTCCGCATGGAAGACCGGCACGCAGAAGGCGACGTCCGGGCCGTGGCTCGCCCCGCCATAGGGGTCGTTGTGCATGATCACGTCGCCGGGCCGGATCGCGTCGCCCCGCGCCGCCACGACCTTGAGGATGTGGCGGACGTAGCCCGGGATCGGCCCCGATTGCAGCGGCGTCGACATCCGGCACTCGCAGAGCTGGCTGCCGGTCGGATCGGTCAGGGCGGCGCCGAAATCCTCCGATTCCCGAATGATCGACGAGTGGCTCATCCGCATGAGCTTGTGGCCCATCTCGACCGCGATGGTCTCGAGCGCGCCCTGGATCACCGCGGCGGTCACGGGGTCGATGGCGGTCGTCGGATCGGGCGCGGTCATGCGGCGTCTCCCAGGGTGATGACGAGGCTGCCGGACGGGTGCACGGCGGCGCGGGCGCCGGGCGGCACCAGGGTGGTGCTGTCCTGCTGGACGATGATGGCGGGCCCCGCCACGGCCTGGCCGACCGGCAGAGCCTCGCGCCGGTAGAACGGCGTGTCGCAGGGCGTGAGCCGGCCTCCGATCCGGAACAGGCAGCGGCCCCGGCGCAGCTCCGCCGCGTCGAGCGGGCCGCCCGCCGGCGCGGCGAGGCCGGGCAGCTTCGGCAGGAGGCCGGTGCCGGCGACCCGGATGTTGACGATCTCGACCGGGCTGCCCGGGAAGGCGTGGCCGTACTCGGCGGCGTGCCTGTCGTGGAAGCGCCGCCAGACCGCATCGAGCCCCGCCGCATCGAGGGCCCCCGAGGGAAAGTCGATCGAGAGCTCGTAGCCCTGGCCGAGATAGCGCAGGTCGCCGGTGCGGGTGGTGCGCACCCGGTCCGCCGGCACGCGGTCGGCGGAGAACAGCCGGGCGAGCTCGGCCTCCATCGCCGAGAAGCCGTCCGTCAGGCGCGCGACGTCGAGGGCGTCGGAGACCTGGAACTGGGTGCGGATCGCATCGTATTTGAGATCCGTGGTGAGGAGACCGAGCGCCGAGGTGATGCCCGGAAAGGGCGGCACGATCACCTCCGGGATCGCGAGCATCTGCGCCACCGCCGCGCCGTGGAGCGGACCGGCCCCGCCCATCGCCATCAGGGCGAAGCCGCGCGGATCGAGGCCCTTCTGGACCGTCCGGGAGCGGATCGCGTTCGCCATGTTGGCGTTGAGTACCGTCAGGATCCC
Source organism: Methylobacterium terricola (assembly GCF_006151805.1). Taxonomy (GTDB): domain Bacteria; phylum Pseudomonadota; class Alphaproteobacteria; order Rhizobiales; family Beijerinckiaceae; genus Methylobacterium; species Methylobacterium terricola. Next base: position 17,058 of record NZ_VDDA01000047.1, read on the forward strand.
CTCGGCGGCCTCGTGCAGCGGCAGCCCGAGGCGGCCGGCGAGATCCCCGACGACCCGGGTTGCCGCCTCGGAATCGAGGCGCAGCTCCCCGGCGACGAAATCCTCCGGGTCGAGATAGCCGAGGACGACGTGGGCATCCGTCACCGTCGGGGCGTCGCCGCCCTTGCCGTAGGCGGCGGGGCCCGGCACGGCGCCGGCGCTGCGCGGGCCGACCCGGAAGGCGCCGCCCCGGTCGAGATGGGCGATCGAGCCGCCGCCGGCCCCGATCGTGTGCACGTCGATCATCGGCAGCAGCAGGGGAAAGCCGGCGAGCGCCGTCGAGCGCGCGTCGGTCTCGGCGAAGCGGCCCTCCCGGATCAGGCTGATATCCGCCGAGGTGCCGCCGATATCGAGGGTGATGAGGTCGCGCCGCGCCATCCGCTCGCCGACCCAGCGGCCGCCGAGCACCCCGGCGGCGAGGCCCGAGAGCAGCGTCAGGGCCGGCTTCTCGCTCACCATGCGGGCGGTGGCGGCGCCTCCGTTCGAGGCCATGATCCGCAATTCGCCGGTGACGCCGAGGCGCGCCAGGGCGGATTCGAGGTTGGCGATGTAGCGCCGGACCTTCGGGCCGATGGCGGCGGCCAAAGCCGCGGTGGTGAAGCGCTCGAACTCGCGGAATTGCGGCGAGACCGACGAGGAGGTGGTGACGAAGGCCTCCGGCATCACCGCCTCGACGATGGCGCGGGCGCGCTCCTCGTGCGCCGGGTTCAGGAACGAGAACAGGAAGCAGATCGCGACCGCCTCGACCCCCTCGGCCTTCAGCTCCTCGGCGGCGCGGCTCACCCCGGCCTCGTCGAGGGGAACGAGTTCCGCCCCGGTCGGCGGGACGAGGCGCCCGGCCACGGTCTTGCGGTGCTGGCGGGCGATCGGCGGGCGGCTCTGCCAGGGCAGCTCCTGCCGGATCGAGTAATGCTCGACCCGCTGGTGGCGTCCGATATGCAGGATGTCGCGAAAGCCCGCATTGGTGATCATCCCGGCCCGAGCGAGCGTGTTCTCCAGAACCGCGTTGGTCGCGGTCGTCGTGCCGTGGAAGACGTAGGCGATCTCCCCCGGCGCGATCCCGGCCCGCGCGCACAGCTCGCGCACGCCCTGCACCACGCCTTCGGACGGGTCGTGCGGGGTCGTCGCGACCTTGTGGATGACGACCTCGCCGTTTCCGACGTCGCACAGGGCGAGGTCCGTGAAAGTGCCGCCGACATCGACACCGATCGTCTTCATCAGGCCTCCCGTTGGGTCGTGGTGCGCGTGCAGCCCGTCACGGGGCGGCACTCTGCGGCTGCGCCCGGAACTCCGCGAAGTTCCAGCCCCGTCCCGGGGCGGCGGCGATCAGCTCGCGGGTGTAGGGATGGGTGGGGGCGGCGAGCACGGCGGCGGCGGTGCCGGTCTCGACCACCTCGCCCCGGCGCATCACCGCGATCCGGTCGCAGATCTGGGCGGCGACCCGCAGGTCGTGGGTGATGAACAGGATGCCGACGCCGCTCTCGTCGCAGATGCCGCGCAGCAGCGCGAGCACCTGGCTCTGCACCGAGACGTCGAGCGCCGAGACCGACTCGTCGGCGACGAGCACGTCGGGTTCGAGCGCGAGCGCCCGGGCGATGGCGATGCGCTGGCGCTGGCCGCCGGAGAACTGGTGCGGGAAGCGCCCGAGCATCTCCCGCGACAGGCCGACCCGCTCGAGCAGGTCGCCGGCCCGGGCATAGGCCGCCTCGCGGGAGACGCCGAAATTGAGCGGTCCCTCGGCGATCAGGTCGCGCACCCGCAGGCGCGCGTTGAGCGAGCGGAACGGATCCTGGAACACGATCTGCAACCGGCGCCGGTGCGGGCGCAGGGCCGCGTTCGACAGCCCGGCGATCTCGGCGCCGTCGAGGCGGATCGAGCCCGCGGAGGGCGGGACGAGCCGCATGATGCAGCGGGCGAGCGTGGTCTTGCCCGAGCCGGATTCGCCGACGATGCCGAGGATCTCGCCGCGGGAAAGCCGCATGTCGGTGGGGTGGAGCGCCGCGACGCCGGCCTTGCGCCGCAGGATGCCGCCGAGACCGGCGTTCTGGCCGTAGCTCTTGGCGAGCCCCGCCACCGTCAGGACCTCGGCACCGCCGCCGGGCGCGCGCTCCGGCGGCACCAGGCTCGGTACGGAGGCCACCAGCATCCGGGTATAGGATTGGCGCGGCCGCGCCAGGACGTCGTCGCGGCTGCCGATCTCGACCATCCGGCCGCGGTTCATCACGACGATGCGGTCGGCGATCTCCGACACCACGCCGAAATCGTGGGTGATGAACAGGACGGCGGTCCCGAAGCGCTCCTGCAGCTCGCGGATCAGCAGCAGGATCTGGCGCTGGGTGGTGACGTCGAGAGCCGTGGTCGGCTCGTCGGCGATCAGCAGCTTCGGCCGCAGGATCAGGGCCATCGAGATCACGATGCGCTGGCGCTGGCCGCCCGAGAGCTGGTGGGGATACGAGGTATGGATGCGCTCCGGATCCGGCAGGTGCACGGAGGCGAACATCTCGAGCACCCGGCGGCGGCGGGCGGCGGCATCGCCGATCCCGTGCACCTTCAGCACCTCCTCGACCTGCGCCCCGACGGTCTCGACCGGGTTCAGGGCGGTCATCGGCTCCTGGAACACCATCGACATCCGGGTGGCGCGCATCCGGCGCAACGCCTCCGGCGACGCCGCCAGCACGTCCTCGCCGTCGACCGTGATCCGCCCCGCCGTGACCGCGAGGGCGGCGGGATCGAGGAGACCCATGACGGCGAGCGAGGTCACGGACTTGCCGGAGCCGGATTCGCCGACGACGCACAGGGTCTCGCCCGCCCGGACGGCGAGCGAGAGATCCGCGACGGTGGGCTGGCCCGTCTCCTTGAGCGAGACGGTCAGGCCCTCGATGCGCAGGACTTCAGTGGGTGCGGGGGCGGTCATGGTCAGCGCCTCGTCGCGAGCTTCGGGTCGAGGGCGTCGCGCAGGGCATCGCCGATCAGGTTGATGTTGAGCACCGTGAGGGCGAGGAACAGGCCGGGGAAGAAGATCAGGCCGGGCCGGATCTGGAAGTAGGTCCGCCCCTCGGCGATCACGTTGCCCCAGGATGGCACCTCGGGCGGCAGGCCGACCCCGAGGAAGCTCAGCACCGCCTCAGTCAGCACCGCCGAGGCGACCAGGAAGCTGCCCTGCACGATCAGCGGCGCCAGGGTGTTGGGCAGCATGTGGCGCAGCAGGATCCGCCAGGTCGGGGTCGCGAGCGAGACCGCCGCCTCGACATAGGCCTCCTGCCGCAGGCCGAGGATGACGCCGCGCACCAGCCGGACCACCCTGGGAAAGTCGGGCAGAACGATCGCCAGGAGCACGGTGCCGAGATTGGCGCCCGTCACGGCCACGAGGGCCACGGCGAGCACGATCGACGGGATCGCCATGATGCCGTCCATCACCCGCATCACGATGCCGTCGAGGAGCCGGAAGTAGCCCGCCAGCAGCCCGATCAGCGTGCCGAGGACCAGGGACAAGGCGGCCGAGGCCAGCCCGACGAGGAGCGAGGTGCGGGCGCCGTACACGACGCGGGCGAAGACATCGCGCCCCATCGCGTCGGTGCCGAACCAGAACGCCGCCGACGGCAGCTTGAGCCGGTTCACCGGGTCGATGTGGAGCGGGTCGGCGGCGATGACGAGCGGCCCGACGAGGGCGGACAGCCCGATGACGAGCAGCACCAGGGCGGCGCAGGCGGAGAGCCCGCTGCCGCGCGGCAGGAGCCGCCCGGCGCGGCGCGGGGCCGAGCCTGTGGTCGTGAGGGCTGACATGGATTTCCACCCTTCGCATCCCGCACCGGACAAACGCGGCGGACCGGGACCTCGAGAAGACGATGCGGTCAAGCAGGTTACTCAGTACCGGATCCGCGGGTCGAACACCGTGTAGAGCACGTCGACCGCGAGGTTGATCAGAATGTAGACCAGAGACAGGAGCAGGATCAGGCTCTGGATCAGCGGGTAATCCCGCGCGAGGACGGATTCGACGACGAGGCGGCCGAGGCCCGGGATGTTGAACACGCTCTCGGTGACGACGACCCCGCCGATCAGGAAGGCGGCGCCGGACCCGACCACCGTGACGATCGGCACCGCGGCGTTGCGCAGGGCGTGGCGCAGGACGATCCTCGCCTCGGGCACGCCCTTGGCGCGGGCGGTGCGGACGAAATCCTCGCCCAGCACCTCCAGCACGCTGGAGCGGGTGATGCGGGCGACGAGCGCGATGTAGACCGTGGACAGGGTCAGGGTCGGCAGGGTGGCGGTGCGCAGGAAGCGCACCGGATCGGTGGTGAGGGCGGTGAAACCCTGGACCGGGAACCAGCCCGCCTTGAGCGAGAGCAGGTAGATCAGCCCGTAGCCCACCACGAAGACCGGCGTCGAGAAGCCGAGCACCGCCACCGCCATCACCAGGCGGTCGCTCAGGCGGCCGCGCCGCCAGGCGGCGTAGACCCCCATCGGGATGGCGACGAGGAGCGAGACCGTCACGGTCGCGACGGCGAGCGAGAACGTCGGCCCCAGGCGGCTCCCGATCATCTCCGCCACCGGCTTGTGCGAGTGGAGGGAGAGGCCGAGATTGCCCTGGAGGATCTGGCCGAGCCAGGTGACGAACTGCACCGCGAGCGGCGCGTCGAGGCCGAGCCGGGCCCGGATCTCGGCGAGCTCGGCCGGGGACGCGGCGTCCCCCGCCATGATCGAGGCCGGGTCGCCCGGCGCCAGGTGCAGCAGCGCGAACACGATGAGGGCCACCACCCCCATCACGGGCAGGGTCATCGCGACGCGCCGGGCGAGATAGCCGAGCATCGGCTCATCCCCCCTTCTTCGAGATGTTCCAGAAGATGTTGGCCGGCGCGTCGAGAACCCCTTCGATCTCCTTGCGGACGCCGCTGACCCGGGCGAACGAGCCGAGCGGGGCGAAGACGCCCTCGTCGTAGGCGATGCCCTGGATGCGGCCGGCGATGGCCTTGCGCTCATCCTGGGTCTTCGCCGTCAGGAACTCGCGGGTGAGCGCGCCGATCTGCGGCACGTCGGCCCAGCCGGCATAGCTGCCCTTGCCCTCGGCGACGATCATGAAGTTGCGCAGAGGGTCCTGGATCTCGGTGTTGTGCCAGCTGGTGACGAAGATGCTCCAGCCGCCGGCGGAGACCGGGCCCTGGTTGGCGCGGCGCGACAGCATGGTCATGAAGTCCATCGCCTGCAGCTCGACCTTGAAGCCCGCCGCGCGCAGCTGCTGGGCCATCACCGGCGCGACCGAGGACAGGGACGGGATATCCGAGATGTGGATGAGGCCGACCGGCGTGCCGTCGTAGCGGGCCTCGGCCAGCAGCGCCTTGGCCTTGGCGGGATCCGCCGTCATGACCATCGCGGCGGAGACGTCGCTCGCGTAGGGCAGGCCGCAGCCGAACGCCGCTCCGCACAGGCTGTAATGCGCAGGGTCGCCGAACTGCGCCTGCATGATCTCGCCCTGGCCGATCGCCCACAGGGCGGCCTGACGCACGCGCTTGTCGGTGAAGGGCGGCTGCAGGTGGTTGAGCCGGTACCCGACCTGGTAGCCGAGCGCGTCGAGGCGGCGGGTCGTCACCTCGCTCGTCTGGACGAGCGGCATCAGGTCGACGTTGATGTTCTGGAGATAGTCGATCTCGCCGCTGTTGAGCGCGTTCACGGCGGTGAGCGGGTCCGGCATCTCGATGCGCTCGATCCGGTCGACCTTGGCGACCTTGGCCCCGGCAAACCAGCTCGGCGCCTCGCTGCGCGGCACGTAACGCGGGTTCTTCTCGTAGATCGCCCGCACGCCGGGCTGGTAGGCGGAGGCCTTGAAGACGAAGGGGCCGGAGCCGGTGTAGTCGGTGATCGCCTCGGTGACCGGCGTCGCCGCGACGCGGGCCGGCATGATGAAGAGCGGCACGCCGCTCGGCTTGGCGAAGGCCTCGAGGACGACGCCGGAGGCCTGCGACAGGGTGAGGGCGAAGGTCCGGTCGTCCGGGGCCGCGAGGTCGGTGGTGATCGACGTGAGCGCCATGCCCATCCGGTCGCGCTGGCCCCAGCGCTTGATCGAGGCAACCACGTCGGCGGCGGTCACGGGCTTGCCGTCGTGCCAGGTCAGGCCGTCGCGCAGGCGGAAGCTGTAGACCTTGCCGTCCTGCGAGACCGTGTAGCTCTCGACCATCTGCGGCTGGACGGCCTGGCTCGCGTCGAGGCCGAACAGCGTGTCGTAGATGAGGTAGCCGTGATCGCGGGTCTGGTGCGAGGCGCTGAGGATCGGATCGAGATTCCCGAGCCGGCTCTCCATCACGACCTTGAGGTCGCTCGCCCGGACCGGCGCACCGGCGAGTGCGAGGCAGGTCGCCAGAAGGGCGAGGGCCGTCCGTTTCTTGCGCGTCATTGCTATCCCCATCGCGGTGCGGCCGGGTCGTGAGCCGATGATGTCTGGTCTCGCGGCCGGGGCCGCGGGTCATCGTGGGTGGAGGCGGGTCGTCCCGGCCGATCAGCGCCGGAATTCGGGGTAGCTCTCCGGCGAGAGCTGATTGATGTCGCGCTTGGCCCAGTCCTCGCGGTGCATGTTGGCCCACATCGATTCCGCCCCGCTCTGCAGGTCGGCGGTGAGCGCCGCGATGTCGAACCCGGGCACGACCCGGTCCCGCATGATGAAGCGGCCGTCGACCATCGTGGCGTTCAGGTCCTCGGCCTGGGCCGAGTAGACGATGTTGCGCACGGGATCGCGCATCGGCGTCATGAACAGGCTGCGGCCTTCCCAGAACAGGAGATCGGCCTTGGCGCCCGCCGCGATGCGGCCGAGGTCGTCGCGACCGAGCGCCTTGGCACCGGCCAGCGTCGCCGAGTCGAACACGTCGGACGCGGTCGCGACCTCCGTGCGCCGGTCCATGATCTTGCTGATGACGGCGGTCCAGCGCAGGGCCTCGATCATGCTCTGCGGGCAGGTGTCGGTCGCGAGCGTCATGTTGACCCCGCGGGCGAGGTAGCGGGCATAGCTCTCCATCGCGATGCCGCGGCGGGCGAAGACCCAGACCGCATGGGCGACGTTGGTCCCGCTATCGGCCAGGATGCCGATGTCGTCGGCGTGGTAGTTGGTCCAGCTCGATCCGCCCGGCATGATGACGTGGCCGAGGATGACGTCGCTGCCGAGGAAGCCGATCTTCTCCAGCCACTCGACCGGTGAGCAGCCGTTGCGGCGCACCATCTCCTGGAATTCCGGCACCGATTGCGAGACGTGCAGCGCCAGCGGCACCCGCATCTCGGTCGCGACCGCCCGCGAGCGCCGCAGCAGCGCCTCCGAGCAGGTATCGACCTGGACCGGCGTCAGGAAGCCCTTGATGCGCCCCTCGGCACGCCCGTCGACCGCCGTGATGAAATCGACGGCCCGCTGCATCGCCGCGGCGCCGTCATCCTCCCACCACTGGTACTGAACGCTCTTGCCGTCGTTGGTGTACCAGCGGCCCGAGCGGTACATCTCGCCGATATAGGCGCGCAGGCCCGCCTTCTCGGCCTGCTCGGCGACGTAAGCGCCCTGCAGTCCCATCTCGACGATGGTGGTCGTGCCGGTGCGGATCAGCTCCGGCATCGAGGCGGCGACGGAGGCACGCCGCGCCGCCTCGGTGATCGCCCCGTCGCGGGCGGTCAGGAACTCGAAGAGGCCGGACAGGTAGAAGTTCCGCGGCCCGCGATCCTCCACGAAGGAGCGGTCGAGCGGCGATTCGCTCAAGTGGGCATGCGTGTTGATGAAGCCCGGCGTGACGATCTTGTCCCGCGCGTCGATCACCTCGTCCGCCTCGCCCTCGAAGGCGCCGCCGCCGACATGGGCGATGCGGTCGTCCTCGATGACGATCGTCCCGCCCTTGAGATGGCGATGACCGCCGTCCTGGAAGGCGATCACGTGCCCGGCCTGGATCACCGTCCTCATGGCAAACCCCTTTGAGTCGATTATGTATCCATAGTTGATTTTATGCGCCGGGATGTCCATCTCATTTTCGCGGCACGCTGCGCATTTTTCGTGCGGCGGCGCGCGGTCTCTGCCCGGCGTGGCCTGTTCTTCTCACATGAAATTCGAGATCGGTTTCGCTGCGACATCCGTTTCTTGGCACCGATATTTTTCGTAATTGTATCGTAGTGGCTCGCGCATGCTCCATCGCCGGTTGATCAGCGCCTGAGCTGCCCGAACGACACCTCCGCGATCGAGGTGACATCCGGCCTGTGCGTGGATCTGATGAGGCGTAATCTTGTCAGGTGCCGTGGAGGTCGAGAGTTGCTTCCTGAGGCCGAGCCCGCGCTCACATCGGTCTTCGTTCATGCGACACGGATCAAGAGCGGGTCGTGACGCCCCTTTGCTGCGGTATATTAATTAAATTATGGACACATGTTTCTTCGAACCCTGACGACGATGCAGCGCTGGCAGATGACAGGACGGCAACCGCGGAGGTGGCCTGTCGGGGAGCGGGGCCTGGCGTTCCTCCGAGCCCGGAGCGTTCCCGACCCCGCCGTTCGACGGACAGGAGACGCGCCGGAGGTGACGAACGACCTGCCGCAGTTCGGGGTGGCGGGCTCGTGGCACCCGCAGAGCCCGTCCTGTGTGACGATGCGCGGTCCAGCTCACACGGCGCCGTGCCCCGGCCCTGGACGTCGAGCGCCTGACAGCGTGCCAGTGATGGATGCGCGTCGGCGTCTCGCCCGACGGATCCAGCCGCAGGCACTCGCCGATCTGCTGCGGGCTCTACCGGGAGCGCAACACGGTCGAGCGGCTGATCGACCGTCTCGAACAGGATCGCCGCCCGCTACAACAAGCGCGCCACCAACGACCTCGCCCTGTCACGCTCGGCATCACCACGCACTCGCTCACGTGAGGTCGCAGGGACGCCCTAGCAGCCATCCCTGTTGGCCGTCGTCGAGGGCCACCAGAGATCGTGCCGGTATTGATCGTGGAATGGGCGCGCTACGCGATCTGGCGGCCTGCCGGGTCAGGCGCTCCTCGCCCGTTTGCTCGCCCTGGCTGCCGACCCCTCTCGCCACCCGATCGGGAACCTGAACCGCGAGGTCGAAGCTCCGGATCACGATCGCCCATCTCCCTCATGAGCCTTGGCCCTGTGGCTGGGGAGCTGGTGCGTCGGCGCCGCGCAAACCGCTGGTAAGGCCCCTGCATTCTCGAATGCGTCTCTAAGAGCGCCTAACAGAACGGCACGATCGGGTCTGTTGGGCGTTGGGGTGGTATGGCTCGCCCGCTTCTTCCCGACGACCTCTGGTCTGCGATCGCCCCGCTTCTGCCGCCGCACCCGCCTCGCC
>NZ_VDDA01000048.1 GCF_006151805.1 Methylobacterium terricola
CATGCGCTCCCACTGAGTGTCGCTAAGAACGAGACGGTCCAGGACGCCCAAAGCGGCTCTCCAAAAAGCAGCCTTGAATCACGTCTCAACCAACCGGGAAACCCCAAGAGTCCACACCGCCTAGAACCCCATAGAGAAGGCCCTGGAGGCGGTTTCGTAGGCTTTCTGGACCCCGCTAACCTGCCCCAACCGAGAAACGCTGTCAGGGACGCTCGGGGGGCGATTTTCGCCGAGCCGGGCGACGAAGGAGAGCTCCTGTGCCCCGAATGCGCCGACCGGCTACGGTGGTCGAGGGTCGAGAACGGGCGCGCCTGGAGTACGGTTGGTCCATGATCCGCCCTTTCGCCCCGCCGCTTCCATCATGGTTCATTCCTGGCTCTCAGGCGGCCTTCCTCGTGAACCACCGCCCACTTGATGATGGTACGCAGCGCGAAAACCGCCACGAACATCAAGATCGCGTCCCAGCTGCGCAGCTCAATCGTCTTCAGGAGAGTGGCAGCCGTTTTGAACCCCAGCCCGGCAACGATCCCATCCGCTACACTAAGACGAGCCTCAACGATGCTGCGGCGGCTGCCGAGACCTGACACGAGCCTGTACAAGCCCTGCACACAGCCGAGGACGACGAGCAAGCCTCCGCCGAACTCAATGAGAAGGGCGAGCCCTCGGATCCAGTGATCAAGTGCCGGCATCGGCTTCGAGTCTCACTGTATCTTGGTGGACGCAGCCGGATCAGCGGGATGCCGGCCCTCGGCCTTGTCGATTTCTTGTTGGAGAAAGTAGTTGAGGAGCGTGCGGATTGCCGCGATCGCTGCAAGCTGACCGATTTCCGACCATGTCGGCGCTACCGCCGTCCGTAGAATATCGGCGCCAAGCTCGAATTCTAGAGCAACAGCGAGCCAGCGCCCGAGCCTCAACCGTACCTGCTCTTTGGCTGCCTGCGGCCCCCCACTGTGGGCATGCCCTGGCCTGCCAGGCAGGAAGAGCAGCAGCGCAGAGACGACGGCTTCAATGGTGGCCAAGCCAATGATCAGAGCCGCCGCAGCCTCGGTACCTACTGCCAGCCAAAGCGTGAACGCCTTGATGACCTCTTCCATGTCTCACCCGATGCAACGCGATCAGGGTGTAACGAGTGCAACCCGAAAAGGTCACGGTAGGAGGCTCGGCCCATATCTTGCAGGTCGCGCCCTGCCTTCGCGATCATCCACCGGAGCGCGAGGTTGCGGGCCGTCTAACCCCCTACGCTTCTAGTTCGCCCGCGGCGCGCTGTCGGCCTTCAGACGTCTCTGCGACCGAGCTGGCGCCTTCCATGCCGGTAGCATTGCTCGTTCGGTGTTCCAGGGGCCTAGCGGGCGAACCCTGAGCAAGTTCGAGCCTGATGCCGGCGCGCCTACGATGGATGATGCAGAATGCGGATCCCGCCGACTACGCCCGAGTTCACAGTGCGGCGGTTGTGCACTGGCAGCCGCCGTGCCGGAGTACCCACCTTTGCCCGAGTCAGCACCGCCGCTTAACCGCCTACCTACCTTTTCGGGGGACGGTCACCTCCACGTCGTGATCGAGACGGCTAAGGGCAGCCCGAACAAGTACGCTTACACGGAGGCGTTCAACGCCTTTCAGTTTAAGATGGCCTTGCCGGAGGGAACAAGCTTTCCCTACGATTTCGGCATGGTCCCTTCGACGAAGGGAGCTGACGGGGACCCGCTCGACATCCTAATCCTGTTGGACGCTCCAGCCTTCCCAGGCTGCGTGCTGGAGGCACGCCTCGTCGGCGTGATCGAAGCAGAGCAGCGCGAGAGCGATGGGACAGTGGAACGCAACGATCGGCTTATCGGCGTGGCGGTGAAGGCGCGCACCCACGCGCACATAGAGGCTCTCTCCGACCTGCGGCCGGGTATGCTGGATGAGGTCGAGGCATTCTTCGGGCACTACAACCAGCTTGCCGGCAGGGGCTTCAAGGTGCTCGGGCGCGGAGACGCTGAAGCGGCGTCGATCTTGGTCCGGCAGGGCGCTGAGGCGTTCGCAGAAGACCAGGGTCAGGATCGCTCCTGACAGCAAGCAGCCTCAGCCGATGTACGGCCAGGCGCGGAAGGGACAACAGTTCCCAGCGGCCAACTCAGCATCGAGCGCCTGATCCGACTGTGCGGCTGGGACGATGTCGGCCGCTCTCACAGGGGCTACATGGGTCCACGCAGTCAGGACGGCTCCGGCGACAATGATACGGATGATGGGCAGCATCGTTCTATCCCCTTCGCGGTCTTGAGCGACCGTCGATATCGGGGCGTTTACAGCTTAACCATTGCACCTGTGTTTCGTGTTGTGTTGCATGGTAAGATCCTCGTGCGGCTGCGCACATAGCACGCCTTACCAGCTATGGGCTGATCTGATGCATGACCGAGTTGCATCTGCAAGTGTGCCGCAGGAGCTGTCACGATGAGCATCATCCACCGTCGTCTCGAGAAGCTGGAAGCCGCTGCCGCACTCTCCCTCCAACCGCCTCGTCAGGTCCGACGCTTCGTCATCCAAGGGCCACACGACATAGCCCACGATGACGCCGTGGCTTTCCTACGCGAGCAGGGGCGCGAGGTCCGGGACCAAGACCTCAACATCATCCGGTGCGTTATAGGTGCAGAGGATGGCAGGCCTGTGGATCTTCCTCTTGAAGATCTGACGTCCCACCAGTTATAATGGTCTGAACCTGATAGACTCTGCACACCAGTGTCGGAGCACCTGCTATCATCCTGTATTTGCAGAGGTTGGTTGTGACGAGACCGGGAGCGTTCAGCAAAGGCCAGAGCGGCAACCCGAGAGGGAAGCCGAAGGGTGCTCGCCACAAGACGACACTGGCGATGGAAGCTCTACTGGCCGGCGAGGCTGAAGGTCTAACGCGCCGGGCCATCGAACTCGCGCAGGACGGTGACACGGTCGCGCTACGCCTGTGCCTCGACCGCTTGATGCCTGTCCGGAAAGACCGGCCGGTGCCGTTCACCCTGCCCCCGATCGAGACAGCGGCAGACCTTCCAAAGGCCACCTCGGCGCTGCTGGCAGCCGTGGCCGCTGGCGACCTCACCCCGTCCGAGGCCGCCGAACTCGGCAAGCTGGTCGACGCTCACGTGAAGGCGGTCGAGGCGGCTGACTTGGCTGTTCGGATTGCTGCCCTTGAACAGCAGGGAGCTGCCCGATGACCACACGGTTGACCGATCGCCTCGAACGGCTGGAGCGCAGCCGTATGCGCGAAGGAGGATCAGCTTCCGTTCCGCGGGAGGTAATGGGTGCCTGGCTACGGGCGGTCGCGGTAGCGCTGGGTGGATACCCTCGGCCTCGAGATGCCGGGGCGCCCTACTCCTCGGACAGCCTCAGCGACGGTTTCGCCAGAGGCCTGGGCTTCGCTGATCGTACCGAGATGGTGAGCGGGATGGAGGCGGATCCCGAAGGCTTCCAGGATCGCATGGGGCGAGCCAGCGAGGCCTTGTGCGAGAGGTACAGGGCCGAGGGGCGACCGGATCAGGGCGACGATGCGTTCCGCGTGCTGTGCTTCGCGCTGGACGAGGTTGCGGCGGCGCAGGCGGGCAGTGCCGATTGGTCGGACGACGATACGGCCTTGCTGCAGGCGATGGCCCACTACGGCGTGGAGGCTCAGGCACGATGACCAGCCCGTCCCTGATCCGCCGACTGGGGCGTCTTGAGGCCGGTCGCCCTGCCTCCGCCCCGGTGCTGTCGCCATCTGAGCGGGAAGAGGTCACTCGCGAGTACGCTGACTCTCTTGAGGACCTGGAGGAGATGAGCGAGGCCGAACGGGCGTACTTCGCGGCCACCACCCTTCACCAGCTCGCGGCTGACTACGATCAGATCCTGCGCGGTGCTCCGGCGCCGTGGGTCGGCCGTTGAGAACCGGAGGCCATAGATGCATCCCAGGTTGAAGGACCGACTGAGCCGCCTTGAGGAGAAGCGCGCCACAGCGGTGAGCGCCGAACCTCCCTTCATGGGTACCATCAACCTCGTAGTGCTGCTCATGGCGGGACACCTCGGCGGAATGACCGAGCGGGAAGCCGCAGGCGAGGCGTACGGGCGAGCGCTGGGCTACACGGGCAGCTCCGAAGTGAGATCAGTCCTTACCGCCAAGAGTGATAGCCCGACCGGAGAAGAGCGCGACCGCAGGCATGCCGAGGCCATGCACCGTCTCCTCGCCCTGAAGGACGTTAGTGCCGACGATGGTGGCGGGTCAGTTCGTGACGCGCTCGAAGCGCTATTCGATGATCTGCCCGAGCACGTACGTCACCATCCCTTCGGCCAGCAGGTCAGGGTCAGCCTCAGTCAGGTAGTGGATATGTATCTGTAGAGGCTCGAACGGTGTCCGGGCGGCTCGCTTGTTCGAGGGTGGAGCGCCGCGGGTGCGCCCGCCCCTGCCGGAGGTGCCGGCCGGGATCGTGCCGCGGTAGTCGTTAGGCCGGTGGGTGTGTTAGCTCAACCTTTCAGGCTGCTGCGCCTCTCCATCAACCATTTGTTATTGACGACTTCGAAGGCAATCGTGCCCAAGCTAGATCGCGCTACACTGCAAGGGTCGGCCGTGTCTAACCCATTGATCATGAAGCTTGAGCACGGGGCTCACCTAACAGGCGAGGACCGCGCCGTGCTGCACGATCTCTGCGGTAGAACCCATCAGGTTTCTGCCAACGAGGACATTATTGGCGAGGGAGAGCGGCCCGAAAACGTGCATCTCGTCATGGAGGGCTTCGCCTGTCGTTATAAATTACTATCAGATGGCAAGCGCCAGATCATGGCTCTCCTGGTTCCGGGCGATTTTTGCGACCTACACATCGCCATCCTGGGCGAGATGGATCACAGCATCGGCACAGGTTGGGGCTGCACCTGCGTGAAGATCCCGCGTGCCACCATCAACGACCTGACCACGAACCACCCGCGCATCGCCCGGGCTCTCTGGTGGGCGACGTTGACGGACGAGGGTACGTTGCGTGAATGGCTTGTCAACATGGGCCAGCGCCGCGCTGACAAGCAGATGGCGCACCTCTTCTGCGAGTTGCTCGTGCGCCTCCAGACGGTCGGATGCGCGGACGAGGACAGCTTCGAGTTCCCAATCTCACAGTCGGATCTCGCTGACACTCTCGGCGTCACGCCCGTGCACGTGAACCGTGTCCTGCAGGAACTTCGGGCACAGAACCTGATCGTATGGCGGAGCAAGCGTCTTCAGATCCTCAACGTTGAGCGTCTAAAGGCGTTTTGCGATTTCAACCCAAACTACCTGCATCTGACGCGACGCGCCAATGGCGATAGTTCAGAATGAGGCGCCATCCGATAACAAATTATGCGCCCAAGCTAGATTAAGTTGTTGTGACGGAAGCTAGACAGGCGCATGAACAGCTATCGCTGACAAACGACACCGAGCGTCAGCGGCTGAGGGATGGGTATGCTCTCGCTTGTATTCAGCGGAAATCCCTATGCCGCTCTATTTTATCGATACTGACGACGATGTTCTCACCGTCTACGACGATCAGGGACAGGACCTTCCCGGCCCTAAGGTGGCGCGCGATATGGCGCACCTGGTCCTGCCTGACATGGCGCGTCAGAAGCTGCCGGATAGCGATCGCCGTACCTTCAAGGCAAGCGTGCGCGACGAGAGCGGAACGGTCTTGTACGTAGCCACCCTGACACTCGTTGGCGAGTGGAAGGTGGAGCCACCAGCTTCCTAGGTTGGTGTCACGGTGCGCCTGAGGAAAATTTACGTTCTGCGAAGAGTTTTTACGGCTCAGCTTACCTATGTGCTGTAGCGGCTTTGATGTGCGTCATAGGTTAAGCTTATCATCGGCTGCATCGAGACAGGTGCCGATGGCCGGAAGAGCCGTGCGCTTCCACCTGCAAATACAAGGGGGGGGGAGCCGCCATGGTCCCCACGCCGGCCCTATCTCTGAACATGCTCATCCGCAAGCTGGAGAGCATCTCGCGGCTCTCCGATGAAGAGCGCCGAGCCATCGAGCGCTTGCCTATCACGGGCAGGCATTTGGCTGCGCACCAGGATATCGTCCGCGAGAAGGACCGCCCGTCGCAGTGCTGCCTCCTCCTGGAAGGCTGGGCCTGCCGTTACCAGCTCCTCAGCGAGGGCAAGCGCCAGATCTTCTCGTTCCACATCCCGGGCGACATCCCCGACCTGCAGAGCCTGCACCTGAAGGTGATGGACCACAGCGTGTGCACGGTGACACAGGCCACGGTGGCGTTCATCCCGCACGAGGCCCTACGCGAGTTGACGGCGGCCTTCCCGGGGATCGCCGCGATCCTCTGGCGTGACACCCTCGTGGACGGAGCGATCTTCCGGGAATGGATGACCGGGATAGGCCGGCGCTCGGCCCTGGAGGCGGTCGCCCACCTGCTCTGCGAGCTGTACGTGAAGCTCGAGGCTGTGGGGCTCGCCCGAGATCACGCCTACCGATTGCCGCTCACGCAAGCTGATCTCGGCGACGCTCTCGGGCTGTCCAATGTCCACGTCAATCGCACGCTGAGGGATCTGCGCGACAACGGCCTGATCACACTGCACGGCGGTAAGCTGCAAATTGACAGATGGCAGGAACTCACCGGTCTTTGCGATTTTGATGCGACGTATCTGCATCTGGATCGTGGTGCCGTATGAGCCTCCAACTTCAGCCGGTGCGAGTGAAGACCGGCAGCCACGACACGGAAGGGCAGCTGGTTTTCACCGATGGCCTCCTCGTGGCCGTGCTGGTGCGCCTCTCGGAGGACCACGAGGGGAAAGCCGGCATGTGGTTCTTGGAGGCCGGATTTGACGGCGCCGAAGAACGTACACATCCCACGTTCGCTGACCTGGACGCGGCGCAGGAATGGATCCAGCGTCGACTGGATGGGTGCTGAGTTGCCGCGCCCCGCAAGCAACCCGCTTGGGTGCAACTCGATCTCAGCGCCGGGATCTTGAGCGAAATACCCGATCCCGGCCCCTCTATCTCAGCTAAGGCGCTGTTTGCGTAACTTAGCTTCAAGCTTGCTCAACTCCCGCGCGAGTTCGAGGAGCACCATGTCGACGAGCTTCAGCAGGAAGGGCTGCTTTGCTCCAGCTAGCGTATCGCGCAGGCCCATGCACTGATCGGCTGCACGCTCAAGTGGGTGATCCGCCTGGTTTACGGGCTCGGCAGCGAACCGCGAGTTGTCGTCTTTACGGTCTGTGATGTCGACGATGACGCCATGACTGCGCAACGGTCGACCGGCATTATCGTGATAGAAGCGGCCTCTCGCTAATACCCATCGCACTTCGCCTTGTAGTGGGCATGTCCGGTATTCGGCGATGAGTACCCCTGACGACTCGGTAGTCCGCTTGATGTAAGCTGAGACCCACTGCCTATCGTCAGGATGTATGCCCGCTTCATAGCGCTCGATTGGTACGCCGGCGGCAGCCTCTTGTAGGCTCACGCCGAACAGATTGGCGACAACATCATCGGTGTAGATGCGGTTGTTCGTGATGTCCCAATCCCAGCTCCCCACGGCATCAGGGATAGCCAGCATGTCGATACAGGGTGGATCCACATGAAGGGTGTGATGTGCACGTCGCACGCGCGCCTCCGTCACTAGTCCGTTAGACCTACCCTAGATTGCATAACTCTTTACATAAGATAACCCCCAAGTTGTGAAATTTCACACGCCTGCCTTCATGCAGCCCAAGATGTACTTTATGTGATTGAAAGTTGACCGTAGATATTTCTAGTGGTATGCTAGCATCTAGCCCAGAACGGCCAGTGCCAAATCGTTATAATCAAAATCTTCTGGAGGCGAAGATGGGTGACGAGATGCGGTACGACCCCCAACAACTCAAATCCACCTCTATAAAAAATGTTAATATTAGGTCCAAAGCCGGCGATCTTGGATCACGTCGCTTACGGCAGATAGAAGAAGCACTTGGCGTTCGCATTAGTCCAATTTATCATAAAATCTTAGATCATAACAATTCAGAAAATGTAAA
Source organism: Methylobacterium terricola (assembly GCF_006151805.1). GTDB lineage: Bacteria > Pseudomonadota > Alphaproteobacteria > Rhizobiales > Beijerinckiaceae > Methylobacterium > Methylobacterium terricola. Next base: position 7,976 of record NZ_VDDA01000048.1, read on the forward strand.
ATCACATGATCAGACAATTCAACTTATTCGAGCATTTGGTCTTATTTCCGATGCTAAAGTTCGCAATGATATACTTGCAATGGTAATCGCTGCAGCGCAGCATGAGAGTCAGTCTGATTGATCGATGGCAAACAATTGATTGGCACTGTTGCTCAAATCACACCGGCGTTTAGCTTGGCTTGAGCCTGTGACTTCACCCTCCGGCGGTGCCATAGTGCGCTGGCGAGTTTGCTTCAACCCTCGTGGCCGCTCCATGCCAACCTGATGAGCCACAGCTGGATGACCTTTTGCGCCTCGAAGGCCAGCGACGCCGCGGGGATGAGCCGCCATGTCCAACTGATCATCTGCAACGACTGCCTCTCGGGCGCTTCGTGCGTGGCGTCCGTAGACACATAATCCATCAACATATCTTCGATATCGGCAGGTCCAATCATGACCGCTCCTCAGCGGCCATACCGCACCGCACAAATCAACAATTGGCTTCAAGGAAGGGTTCCGTACAGCCCCTGCATTGGTGCCGGTCACACCCTTTGCCTGGAGTGAATTGCCCGAATTGCGACCCTGCCCATCGGCAGAGCTTTACGACATTTCCGTGGCTCTGTCGGTCACAAGCCGATGCCTCGGCGCAATCTCTCTATCGCAGCCTCAAGCGGTGAGGCTCTGCGCTCCTCGCCCATAATCACACGGCTTCCGCCTATGGCTTGCTTTTGGGCGACTTGGGGTGCGGACATGGCCCTGGGGGCTGCGACGTTGGCCGCTGGCGCCCGTTGGGGCTGGGGACGCGAGGGCACTGACCTGCGGGATGGCGCTGGCGCTCCACGGGCCGCCTGAGCGCGGGCATTCGCTGCTGTAAAGGCTACGGCGTACTCCTCGGCAAATCGATGCAGGATCGCCCTGCGCTGAAGTCCGCCCGCCGTGCACTGGTACTTCTTGCCAGCCTCCGGCTCGTACCGGGCGAGGAAGCCGACCTCGACGAGGACCGCGAGGGCGCCGCGGATCCGGGCTTCGGTGAGCCCAAGGGCTTCGTGTCCGGCCAACGCCCTCCTATCGACCGGGATCGCGCACAGGAGCCGCCTGGGGCTGCTCCAGAACCGCGCCAGGAACACCGCGAGGGCGAAGGCCGCATCCCGGTTCTTCCGGCCTTCCAGTGCCGCGGATAACCGATCCTTTATCCCGGCCGGCAGCCGGTACGGGCCGGCGATGTCGGGGCACCAAGGCGACGTGCCGCGTCGGGCTAGTCTGGAACCAAACCGGGAGTTCTCCGGTTTGCGCGCTTCCCCATTTCGAGGAGCACGCTTCACCACCGCCCCAAATCCCTGGCGCGGTTTATCAAATTCCCTTGGGGCAGGCATTTCGCCACCACCCCGGGCATAGGCACACGTCATCTTTCGGCCCTCTCGGGCCGCGGTTCAGCATTCGGCGCCGCCGGTTAGGGCGGTCCGTCACAGGCAAGCCGAGCCCGTCTCCGAAAGCGACGCTTTCAGATTGACTCGCACAGCGATTTCGGGGGATGATCCGAGCCGTTGACGCATCGGATTGGCCCCCTCGGGGCTCCAGACCCTCGGTTGCCCTGGCAGGCTTCCGGGGGTCTCGCTTTTTCAGGTGGCTGCTGTCGCGGCGGTGTTCCTCTAGCGACTCACAGGATGCGAGCCGCCCAAGCTCGCATTCGGCACGAATGGCAACGGTTCGTCAAACTTTGGTGGAGTCGGCGCCCTCACTGGGGCGGGATGAATGGCCTTGCAGTGGTTCACTCACCGGCCGGTGCGATTGGGCGGAGCAGAGAGCGATTGCGGGATCGCGGCAAGGAGCAAGGGCCGGCTCACCGAAGCGCTACGAGCCACTGCAATCTCTGTACGGCCTTCCTCATCGGCGAGGCGGCGGCGTCACGAACGCCATACAATCTGACCTAATTTCATCCTTTATGTCGATAAAAGAACACACGTAGAAGTCGAAATGGTCTAACAAATGTTACTCAATATAACAGGTTATAAATTGCTACTTCATCACTTATTTAACGACTAAAATGAAATGTAGATGGTCACCAGACCTGATCGGTAGCGCACGCGGCGGATCGATCGGCCACTCACGCGCCGGCACTCCTTCAATGCGTCTCTCAATCAAAACCACGCTGACCGGGTTATTCGCTGGGTTGGCGCTTATTGCCGGTGCGCAAGGCGCTGTCTCATTGATCAAGCTGTCCAGTATCCGGCACAGCGTTGCTGAAGTTGCTCAAAATTGGATGCCATCCGTATCTGCAACTAATGCAATCCGTGCCGAAGTCGATCAAGTCCGCATCAAACAGTACCGTCTAATCAGCAACGGAACTAATGATCAGTACCGCTTAGATGGTCGCAATCAGTTTGAAGCGAGCGTTGATCGCACTGCCAAGGCGCGTGCTCTATACGAACCATTAATATCTTCAGCAGAAGAAGCCGATCTCTATAAGAGGTTTTCTACTAGTTGGTCACAATACGACCAAGCGGCAAGTGAGATACTGCGTCTTTCAGTAGTTGGTCAGACAGGCAAAGCAGCAGAAATTCTGCTGAGCGCACAAAATGTTGCTATTTATGATGCAATGCGTGAGACGCTTAGTCGTATCGTTGCCTTGAACGAACGCGGCGCCCAACGCGATGCTGATGCCAGCGTTACTGCCGCTGCTGCAGCTACACTGGTGTCAGAAGTTGCTGTCGGCCTGGCTCTGGCTGCAGCCCTAGCCGCAATGCTTTTCAGCCTACTGCGGATAGCGCGCCCTCTCAATCGGATGACTGAGATAATGCGCGTCCTGGCTTCCGGTGATACTGAGACCCATATCCCTTACAGTGGCCGGCAAGACGAGATTGGCGCCATGGCTGTGGCGGTTCAGGTATTTAAGGACAACCTGATCCACACGCGCCGACTTGAGGATGAGACAGCGCTTGCCCGCGCTTCAGCGGAGGAGCAGCGCAGAACCGGCATGCGCCAGATGGCCGATCGTTTTGAAGCCGCGGTAGGCAGCATCGTCGGCATGGTCTCGGCCTCCGCGACCGAACTCCAGGCCACCGCGCAGACCATGACCGCGACCGCGACGCAGACCGCGGCCCAGTCCACCGCCGTGGCTGCCGCCGCTGAGGAAGCATCTGCGAACGTCGGCACCGTGGCGGCGGCGGCAGAGGAACTCGGCGCGTCCGTCCAGGAGATCGGCCGCCAGGTCGACGGCTCGGCCCGCCTGGCCCAGGCCGCAGTAGCCGAAGCCGGGAAGACCGCCCATCAGGTCCGGGCTTTAACCGAGGCGACTGCCCGCATCGGCAACGTGGTTGGCCTGATCTCCTCGATTGCCGGGCAGACCAACCTGCTCGCGCTGAACGCCACGATCGAGGCGGCCCGCGCCGGGGCTGCCGGCCGTGGCTTCGCGGTGGTGGCGGCGGAAGTGAAAGAGCTTGCCGGCCAGACCGCCAAGGCGACCGAGGAGATCACAGCTCAGATCGCGGCGATCCAAGCCACCACCGGTCGAGCGGCTGGAGCGATCGGCCAGATCACGGCGCGCATCGAGGAGATCTCGGGTGTGGCGACCTCGATCGCGGCAGCGGTGGAGGAGCAAGGGGCGGCGACGCAGGAGATCGTCCGCAATGTCAGCCAAGCGGCTGCGGGGACCGACGAGGTAACGGGCAACATCGCCGGGGTAGCAGGCGCGGCTGAGGAGACCGGGGCTGCGGCGAGCCAGGTGCTCGCCTCGGCCTCAGAGCTGTCGCGCCAGTCGGAGCACCTCTCGGCGGAGGTAGCACGCTTCCTCAATACCGTGCGGGCCGCGTGATATGCTTAGGATTGAATTTCATCAATATTCGCTGCTATAAAAACACTTAATCACAGACTTATTTAAAAAATCATCTCACCAGAGTGCTATTCGCACCGCCAGTGTCACCATCGAGCCGGGCCTCTATTTTAGAGAGAACACTCCGGCTCGTTGCTCTTAAGCCGCCTCACCCTCGCCAGGGCCGGTGATGCTTTCACCAACGCTCTCTGGCTGTCCGAACACAACCCAAACCACCTTACGGCCGCCCTCGACGCCCTGGCTTCGCTCGACCGCTGGCAGGTCCTCGCCTCCTTTACCGGTAAAAACGCCCCGCTGAGGATGCCTGAAGAGACTTGCTTCCTCGTCAAAATAGCAAGGTGCGAGCAAAGATAAATGTTAGACCGCATGCGAACAAAAACGCGAAAGTTATAAATGCCAGACGATCATTCATATCATTATTCCTGTTCCTGCCGATTACAACATAGCAGATCGTCGAATTTTATTCTCAATCATACGCTAGTTAATGGTGATTTTATTTATATATCGATCTGGAAGCTGGGGTATGAATTCAGAATTGCAACAGCTTATGTTAGAGATTTTTGTCTATTTTTCTGATCTTTACCAGCATCGCCTGGGCTGCACAGAAGGGCTAGCGTTCTGAGATGCTGCAGGACCTGATCACGCTGCCCGTCGTCGCCTGCGCTATGAATGGCTCGATGGGGACGAGCTTTCCCTGATGCACGAGTTCCTATCGCTGCTGCTAGGGGTGCAGCGTGCCACAGTGACTCTGGCCACCCATACGCTGGTGGGGGAGAGCATGATCTGGGCGAAGCGGGGGAGGATTATCGTTCGGGGTCGCGCTAAGCTGGGGGCTGCGAAAGGGTAAACCTACGGCACATCCGAAGAGGAATACGAGCGGCTGATTGGCCCTTCCCGAAGCACAACATGATCAGAAGCCTCTACGCACCGACCGCGGTCGATGCGTAACATATGTCAACGCCAACCTACCAGTCTCCTGTAACCTTTTGGAGTGGCCGGATCGAGGAAGCCAACAGGCCTGGGTCGATCCGCGAAAGCCACTGCCACAACCGCAAACACCCGGCAATGGGCCATTCAACAGCGAAGTTAGTTACCGTGTGAGACGGGCAAGATGCTCCTGATGCTGACGCTGAATGTCTTCAAAGACAATCAGGAGCGCCTCTGCCTGTTCGGTCTTTAAACCCGATTGTTGCAAGCGGGCGATCAAAGCGCGCTGTTTCGCAATCTGCCGGGCCCCGTCCTCGACGTGCCGCAGGACCATGTCGAGTTCGGTTTCACCATCGCGCATCGATGGATCATAGCAGGGCCAAACCGGCTTGGGAGCCTCCGTTTTACCCCCCCGAAGCCATCCTGTTGATGCTGGATCCAAGTGATTTAAGGATATTATTTCGCTATCTTAGATGAGAGGGCCAATGAAGCATCAATGGTGGATCGTGTGGAATTATCATGGTCACAACCGAGGCTTTTACACCAGAGGTTTAGATTGGTGGCAATTTACAATCCCATGGTCACGTCGTCTTCCACGCATCGCCCTAATTATCAGGCGAATAGACCATTTTTGATGATTATTTTCTACTCATGCCTTGTACATAAAAATTTTTATTTACAGAATATATGGAAGTGAGAGGTATTTTTGCACAATTAATGGATCGTAATATGCAAATTCATGTATGTTTTATGAAAATAAAGATTGTATATTTCTACGAACATATTGGGTTTAAGACCGCTTTCCGCGCGATCCTGGCGAAGGGGTTGGTCGAAATCTCGTAAAAGCCCGCTTCCCAAACTCAACAGTCCTTCACGCGGCGAAACTGACTGGGTTTCGACCCTAATGCAGCATCGAAGGCTAGCCAGGGTCAACTTGCTTGAAATCCACTCTTGCACAAAAAGTGAAATGCTGCGCCATAATAAGGCTTGACCCATCCAGACAAGCATCCGCTATCCTGGATCAGCAGAAGAACAGGTGGTTTGGGCCTTTCACATGAATGACGCAGCACAACAGGAAGCCGGTTTTATCGGTCTCGCCGCCGACATTGTCGGCTCCTACGTCGCGAAGAATAACGTACCAGCATCCGAGCTGCCGGGCCTCATCGCGGCAACTCATGCAGCGCTGGTGAAACTGACCGCACCCCCGGCGCCCGAGCCCGTGAAGCTTGAGCCGCCCGTTCCGATACGCAAGACGGTCACCCCGGACTACCTGATCAGCCTGGAGGACGGTCACCAGTACAAGTCGCTGAAAAGACACCTGTCGAGCCGGGGCATGACCCCCGACGAGTACCGGCAGAAGTGGGGCCTGCCACGCGACTACCCGATGGTAGCGTCCAACTATGCCGCCCAGCGATCCGAGCTGGCAAAAAGCTTGGGACTCGGCCAGATCCGGCGCGATCGGGCAGCGGCGCGGAAGGCGGACGCTGAAACGCAAGCACCCATGCCGGCCCGCCGTGGCCGACCGAAGGAGGCCGAAGCCGCCGCAGAGTGACAGCAACGGACCATGCTGGAACACCCCTAGCCGGAGAACATTGGCCCAGCAGTCACACCAGCCCTGCCGCCCCCTGGCCGCTCGGCTGGCGTCACCATCAGGTCAGGATACGGCAGTCTCCCCCGTGTCCTAGCCGCGGGTGCTCTGTTAAGTCGATCTGCCTCGTCTTCCCGATCACCCTTTTGGCGAGGCCGGCGGGCCGGGTCTCCATTTGGATGGAACGCCCCGGCCCGCCGCTCAGGCTTTGCCGTCGCTTCCCGATCGTTTCCAGGCTGAGGATCGAACAACGCGATGGCGAAAAGAAACCCGCCGCGGCGGGGAGGTGCCGGGCGGGCTGAAGAGGTCCATTGATGGTCTGCGTGCGCCCAGCGGCGCAGGGCTGATAGGAACTCGCACAAGGAAAAGCGTCAATTGCTGAGTGTTAGCGGGCGCACAAAAAGCCCCGCTCGGCGAATGCATCAGATCTCGCCCCACGCTGTCGGAACAGCCCTAGCGACCGATCATTGACCCGGCAGTCACACCAGCCTGCCGCCCCTCGGCCGCTCGGTTGGCGTCACCATCCGGCCAGGACACGGCAGTCTTTCCTGTGTCCTGGCCGCGAATGCTTTGATACACCTCATCAGCCAAGCTGTAGTCGAGACCTCCAGAGGCTGGTGGGACGGTTCTCCAACTGGAGGGAACCCCAGCCCGTCGCTATTCAGGCATCCGAGAGAGCACGCGCTTCACGGCCGTCGGGGTCCATCGGCCTCCGCGCGACGCGGTGAGGCCACGATCGCTCAGCGCATCGGCAATCGCCTGCAACGTCGTCGCGCCTTCAGCCCGGATTTCATCGATAATGGGAGCGAGATCCACGGCCTGCTGCTTGGCTCGCTCCTGTCGAACCCAGATGCTCGTCGCCCGGCCTTTATCTGCGAAACTGTCGAAGCCCACTTTCATGCTGCTCTTCGGATCAGACGAGCCTCGTTCCAGCGGGGTCTGCCGGATCCGGTATACCGTCTATCGACTTCCGGCATGTCTCGGGTGCTAGCCGACACACTCGCCTCCTCGCTCAGCATAGTCCGTGCCATGCGCCTCGCTGGGTTACTCCGGCTTGCGCAGTCACGCCAGCAAGGTAGGCTTAACCGTAGAACCTGATAGGCTCTCTCGGTGGTAGGCCAGCCGACTCGGAGGGGCAGGGATGCCGATCCGACCGGAGCACCGCTTCTTCTACCCCATCGACTGGCCGCAGCTCTCCGACGCGATCCGCTTCCGCCGGGCGCAGGGTAGGTGCGAGGGATGCGCCCGTCCGCACCTGCAGCGGGTCTTTCACCTCGGCGACGGGCGGTGGTGGGATACCAAGATCGCGGCCTGGCGCGACGGCCAGGGCCGCCGGCTCCGGCAGCGGCTGCGTGACGAGAACCTGCTCGCCCGGATCCGCGTCACGAAGGTAGTGCTGGCAGCAGCCCACCGCGACCACGACACGGCCAACAACGAGGACGCCAACCTGGCAGCGTTCTGCCAGCGCTGCCACATGCTGCACGACCGCGACGAGCATCAACGCCGCCGCTGGCGCACCCTGTTTCGGCGCAAGGCCATGGGCGACCTGTTCCAGGGGCCGTATCCGGCTGCCTGAGCTGAAGTTGAATTAGCTTGGCAATGCGAGGGTCCGCAACCGACCCGTTGCCGACCTTCGGAAGGTCTGCTTCAGGCACTGGACGAACCAGTTGGAGGAGCAGGCTCGTCAGCGGTCCGCTACACCAATCAGCGCCGTTGACGGGATTGGCAGGATTGCCCGATCAGCCGCCATGCGTCGCGCTTCGGCGATGACTGCCGCCTTTTCCTCGTCGCTCAGTTCGACCCAATCATGCGACATGCCGAAAAGTGTCTCAGGATCGTCCAACATCGCAACATCGAGTTGATAGTCGAAGGTGACATGCTGAATGCGAGGCGTGCGGTAGCCGGCAGTAACCAATTCGCGGGCGAGCCCTTCCAGATCACCCAAGGCTCTCACCCCTGCGGGCATTGGCGCGTTTTCGCGTTCGGGAAACAGAGTCCGGCGGATTTGGCCGAGCAGCAGGAACGTTGCAGCACCCCGCTCCTGCCACGTCGCGATGACCCCGCAGCCACCAGGCCGTGTCACCCGTGCCATCTCGGCGAGACCCTTGCGCCAGTCCGGGAACATGATCACGCCGAAGATCGAGAACACGGCGTCGAAGCTGGCGTCCGCCAAGGCGAGTGCCTGTCCGTCCATGACCTTCGCGTCGACATTGGGCAATCGCGCTGCAGCAACGCGAGCGACCATGCCGGGCGAGAAATCGACGGCGGTAACCTGCGCGCCTGTCCGCGCTACGGCACGTGCGAGCGCACCCGTTCCCGTCGCAACATCGAGAACCCGGCTCTGGGACGTCAGCGATACGGTCGCAAGCGCCGCTTCGGCGAACCGCGCCGTGAACGGATGGGCTGTCTTCTCATAGTGCTGAGCAACCTTGTCCCACCGATCGGGGTTCTCGAACTCTCGCATCGCCGACGCTCCTGTTTCATGTAACTTCGTAAGTAGCGTAACGATCGATGGTTGCCAATCTCAGCCGGAGCGTGGAGGAGTGCGGCGTGCGTACCGATAGCCGCCTCTCACGAACGCTCCACGTTCTTCTCCACATGGCCCGCCATGACGGACCGATGACGTCCGAGGCGATTGGGCGGATGCTCGGAACGAACCCCGTGGTCGTCCGCCGCACGATGGCGGGGCTCCGAGAAGCGGGCTACGTGAAATCGGAGAAGGGACACGGTGGCGGATGGACCATCGCCGCGAACTTGGCCGAAGTATCGCTTCTGGACATCCATCGCGCGGTTGGTGGTCCGCGGATCTTCGCGATCGGCAGCGATCATCCGAACCCTGATTGCGCCGTCGAGAAGGCCGTCAACGAGGCGCTGGAGGATACAATGCGCGAGGCCGAGGCGTTGTTGGTTGCGCGGCTTGGTGCGATCAGCCTCGCCGAGTTGGCTCGAAGCTTTGACACGCAGCTTCACGCGCGCGGGTCAACCACCGCCGACACGTGCGGGTAAAACGGCACTTGGCGACGGCATCGGATCGATAGGGGAACGTCTGGTTTCGGCAGAGGCATCAAAGCCCGCTCTCCACCCTAAGCGGCTGTGTGGGCTACTCCTGCTACAAAAAGCCAGACCCCGAGTGCCCCTTGAACGCATTCGCCCGCCGGATGTAGCCGACGACGGTCCGGGTATCCCGATGCCCAGACTGATCCATGATGCGAGCCATGTCAGCACCGCGCTCGGCTGCAGTCGTGATGTAGCCCGCCCGGAGGGAGTGCGCCCCAAACGTCGAGGCGTCGAGCCCGGCCGTGGTCGCGTACCGCTTCACGATATCAGCGACGGCTTGGGTGGTTAGACGGGCGGGGTTGGCATCCCGCGCTGTCATTCGAACCCTCCCCGACCGTGATACCGGCCGGAACACCGGCCCTTCGGCGATCCCCGCCGCATCGAGCCAGTCGCGCAGCAGTGCGACGGGGCGAATGAACCGGCCGTGCGGTATCGCCTTCTCGGACCCGGCGCCTTCCTGGTCGACCTTGCTCCGGCGCACGAGCACCCGCAGGCCTTCGGGATCCTCGCGCAGGTCCGCCACGTCGAGGGCGACCAGCTCCGATCGACGGAAGGCACCGGCGAACCCGAGCGCCAGCAAGGCGCGATCCCGCTTGCCCGTGAGTGTGTCGGGCGTGCGCATCAGCATCGCCATCACGATGTCAGCTGTTGCGGCGGCCTTCTGATCTGGGGCGGTCCCGACCTTGCGCCGGATGCCCTTCATCGTAGCCCGCACCGCTTCGTCCTCTGTCGGGTCGGGCTGCCGGGCGAGCCTGTGCGCGTACTTGATGGCAGCAAGCCGCCGGCCGATCGTTGAGGCAGCTCGGCCCGCCTCCGCCTCCGCTACCAGGAAGCCCGCCACAGCCTCAGGGCTCGCCGGCAGCGGCCGGAAGCCATAACGGGCGCACCAGGCCTGAAATACCTTAGCGTCGCCCCTGTAGGCCCGCACGGTCGCATCGGCCTTGCTGGCGCGCTGGTAGTCCTCGACGAGGGAGGCGGCTTCGGCGGGCAACCCCCGCAAAATCCGCGGAGGTTCAACAGGCAACCCTTCGGGATTTCCGGTAAGTTCGATCGGCGCGTTCGGCTCCGGCAGGGCGAGGCGTCTACCCGACATCGGCGCAGCATCCCTTCCCGGTCCCGAGCGCTTTTCCGATCATGGCGCCCATCTCCTCGTCGCCCCAGGCAGGCAGGCCGAGATAGTGGCCCGGCCGCCGGACCATGCCGCACCAGAACCGGCCGTGCTCGAATTCCATCGCAGGGCACGGGGCGCCGTCGATCGCGCCCGGGACGAACTGGCGGGCCACGCCGCAGGGCTCAGCCGCGCAACAGAACCCGCACCCATTGCAGGGCGAGCCGAACGCGGGCTTGGGAGGCGCCTTAGCGGTGGTTGCCTCGATGCGCTGCCACGCGGCTTCCGGCATCTTGCGGAACAGGCTGGCAGGGCGTGGAGCCGAAGCGCCAGCGCGCCCGGTCCCCGGATCGGGGGAGCGCGCCGGCAACTCCCCGGCAAGTGAGGGCGAGCCTACCACGTCCCGGGTCATCGCTCGCCCTTGCCAGTGCCGAGCCCGACGACCAACTCGCCCACGTGCCGGATTGCGCTCGCTAGCCATACGGCGCGGCCCTCGCCTTTCAGACCATACTGCATGACGCGCTGCTCAAGCATCGCGGAGGCGGTCCCGCGGAACGCGCTGTCTCCCGGGCTGTGGCCGTATCGGCGTAGGTGTTTGACGACGAACGCAGCAGCCCGCTGGCCTCCGAGTTCCAGCATCGCCCGCTCCGCATCGCCCATCTATCACTCACCCTGAAACTTTCGAGAATACCAATTATCGAAAGTTACGATGATGCAGGCAAATCAGCAAGCCATCTCGTGGGCCTGCCCACAGGCGGGCAAGAAGGCGCGCTCGATCACAAAAGCATGGCTCACGACCGACCGCGAGCCGGACGAGACGGCCACGGCCGTGTGCCGGGACGTTTGGTTTGCTGCCGCCATGCCTTAATCGGGAAGGGCAGTTGGGAAGAAACTATGGCCATCGCCATTCCTCTTGGGGGTATCGTGCTCCTGTTCGTCGGCATCAGGATCTGGTCGTTCGTCGTTGAGCGAAACGGTGAACCGAACGTCGGCGACGTGATCCGTCGCCATCGCAGCAGATCGGACAATAGCGATGGTGGTGGGTGGTGCGGCCATCATGCCATCGGGTGCGATGGTCACGACGCTGGTGATGGCGGCGATGGTGGAGGGGGCGACTGACGATGCAGCCAATCTCTCCGGTCGCTTTTATCGGTATGGGCTGACGAACTCACGCAATCCGCGACAGGCCGCGCTTCTCAAACACGGCGTTGATCCCCTCCAAGAGAAGGTCCTGCTGTTGCCGGTCCTCGTCGGCCGCGATCCGCTTCAACTGCCGGAACGCCTCCGGCGAGATGTAGGCAGTCACCACCCGCTTGCCCTCGCGCGTGCTGGCCTTTGGGTAGCGGACAGGAGCCGACACCGGCTCCGGCCGAGCGTCGGGGGCCTCGGCCTGGGGAGCGTGCGCCGTGGCGGCGGGCTCGGCCTCTTGGGCAGGAGCCGCCGTCTTCGCGCTGAACAGGCTCGGTCGCTTCGTCACTCTTGCCCCCTTGTGGTCTTGTTGCCCTGTACGACTGTGGGCAAGCCCACCTGATTGCAGGCCCACGTGAACAAGGCCGCCATCTCATCCGCTGCCTTGCCGCCGGGCTCGTACTCGCCGGCTGTCCGGCCATCAATCACCGAATACGTGTAGGCGACGCGCTGATAGATCACCTGGGGTGCGACCTGGGCGCCTTGCCCCTCAAGGCCGCTGCGCGCCTCGTCAACGATGGCGCTGCGCACCGGAGCCGATGACACCACCACCCATGCCGGCTTCTTGGCGATCGTCGCGAGATCCCGCGTCGCCTCGATCGCATCGAGATCGAACGCCGCCGGCCGGCACGGGATCAGGATCAGGTCTGCGGCTCGCGCGGCAGCGAGCGAGGCCCGGTCCGCGTTCGGCGCCGTGTCAATGACAAGGAGATCCGCGCCGTTCGCCTGTGCGGCCTCAATCAGGTTTGGCAGCCGTTCGGCATGATCGCCGATTACTTCCGGCTCGGCAGCCTCGCGCTTGTCGCCCCACTTTCGGGCGCTGGCCTGCGGGTCGAGATCCACCAGGGCTGTGCGGTAGCCCGCGAGCGTGCCCGCCGTGGCGAGGTGTACGGCGATGGTCGTTTTTCCGACCCCGCCTTTCTGGCTGATGATGGCGATGGTCCGCACGCCTGCTCTCCCGCATGACACCTCGACGGCCTGCCCACAGGTCCGCAAGGCGACTCGCCCCCACAATGCTCCACGGCCTCAACCTTGGCCGCAAGCCCTAAGATCCCGTTGAGGCACGCCCGCAGGCGGTCCAGCGGGCAATCCCGCACATGGGCGTGATGTCTTGCCCACAAGCCCGCAGGCAGTCATGCCGGATCGCCCCTAAGATACGAGGGGAGGGGCATCACGCCCCGCCCTTGCCCGAGCGACCACAGGGCCTCCGGAAGCCTTTTTCCGGTGGTGCCGAGCCACCGGAGATTTTTCCGCCGGCATCAGAATATTTTGATGTTAGTCATCGACCGGCACCTCTTCCGCTGGCTCCGGATCGTCACCGTTACGTCTGTTCTTCTCAAAATAATCCACAAATTTTTGAGGCGTAAATATCGATGATAGAAGCCCTTCGCATATATCTTCAAAAATATCTTCGTCTACGGGCTCGCGGGGCACTAACTTCTTGTCCCTCAAGCCTCGCAAGAGAGCCGCCGTTTCCGTTATTTGACATCTTCTGTAAACGACGAAGCTTTTTCGCTGTATAAATTCATGATCGCCAGGATTTAATATGCAAGTCTCGTCGCACGTATCGTCATCATAATAAGTGCTGATGCTGACAAGCAATTGCCTGCCTTCATCGCATGGATTAGTCAGAACAATAAATAGGTGCTTCCGCTCACGATCGTGTGCAGGCCCTGATGGGATGAGAAGAGTAAATTTCTTTGCAGTCATAACGACGCAAAAAATTCATCGATTTCTTTCTCTTCCTGGACCCGATCCCGCAGCCGAGTAGGGTCTTTCTTCTGCAGATACTTAAACACGCGATCATAGGGGATCGTAGAGGACGACCCATTAGGGTCTTCCCACTCCGGACAATGAGCGTGGGTGTAATCGCGGATCTCGTACTTATCCATGTGGCCGAATTGGCCCCACGTCGTGCGAAGGATATCCACCTCCGCCCGGCTGAGTTCATCCAGATTGTCCGGGCTAACGCCTGCCGCTGCCCCAACCTGATAGCCGGCCCGGCCGCCGATGAAGCTCGACCAAGCGGGGTTCTCGCTCTCCACTCCGTTGATGCAGTCAAGCGTCATCGAGTCCACGGGGCCGTGGTTCATCGACACGAGGTGATCGTTCAGAATGGGGGAGCCATGGCGCTCCATAGCGCCGCGATCTGCAAGGTAGATGAGCTTCGTCAGCTTCAGGACGTTGATGCTCCCACCCTCGGCGATGGCGAAGTACGCCGCCACCTGGGCTGCCTTCCTGATGTTGAACCAAGGGGTCATGGCGTTGGCATACTGCAGACCTCGAAAAGAGTCATGTGACATATAGGGTGCCGAACATCGGTCCGCCTGACAGACGCGAGCATTTGTCAGGGCGCGCTGATGGTGCCCCGAGGCCGAGCGGCTGTCTCAAGCTGGAGAGAGTGGGGGCGCGGGATCGCTCACAGCCAAGTCGCCTTCTCGATAGGAATGTTTTGGAAGTTGCCCTCGCGGAATTCCCGGCCGACTTTCAGCCGGGCAAGCTTTACGGCTTTCTCGACGCTCAGCCCCTCGAAGCAGTGCACTAAGGCTTCGCCGATCACATCCTCTCGCATGGTGCCGGTGAAGTTCACAGGAAGGTGCTTTTTAATCTCAGCATACAGTAACTTTGGGTCATCCAGCATTCTCTTGGCGAGTCGGGCATCTCGTGCTGCAGCCCAACGCTGTCGGCTGCGAGCGCGATACGCATCACCCTTCGCAGCTCGCCACTGACGATAGTAGGCAGCGTATTCCTCACGGTGGGTCTGTCGCCACCTCTTGTTCCACGCTGCTCTGTACGCTTTGCCCTTCGCGATCGCTTCGGGGCTATGCTTCGTGTTCGCCAGATAGCGCTTCCGCTGTTCCGGAGTGATCACGCGGACGCGCTTCCCCTCCGGGGTCCGCTCACCCTTTACCCGCGGTTGGATGCCAGCAGCTCGGCGCTCGGCTGCGCGGGAAACTCGCGCCGCTGCGTTTGCTTTCTCGCGGTTGGCCTCTCGCCATCGGCGCTTCGACTCTAGTCGTCGCTGGTGGCGCTCTTCGTCCGTCAAAAGTGATCGACGCGGCATCGGACCTCCAGATCATGGAGTTCGGAGCAAGCTAAGATCCTGTTCGGTCGGTCCCACACGATGGACCGATAAGACAGCCGCCGCAAGGGGGAGGATCCAGATAGCTCAGTCGGTAGTGCCAGTCGGTCCAGTCCTGAATTTGACAAGCTGGCACTGCCAACTGAGCCGCAGAAAAGCGGATCCTGCCCTAAGCCCGATTTTCAACGCAAGCTGTTGATCTAGCTGGGTTAGGGCTGATTTCTTTGGCCAAGGTTTGAGCCTCAGTGTTCCCCCCGCGTTCCGTCCGCCCGATTGCGGAAGCGGATCCCGGCGCCGCCGCCGTTCTCGGGAATGAATTCAATACCGGCTGCCTCAAGGGAGCGGCGGATATCCGCGAGAGTGCGATCGTAGGGCGTCCGCTTGCCGCCCTCGAAATCGGCCAAGGTTTTCTTCGCTACGCCTGCGGCTTCCGCGAGGCGGTCCTGCGTCCATTCGAGCAAGGCGCGAGCCCCCCGGCACTGGTCGCGGGTGATTTCCATTTTAGAGCAACCTTATATTTTTTTGGTTGACGCCGTGCGAGTGAGGTTATACCAAAAGGGCAAGGTTGCTTCAAGCGAGTTGCCCTTCCCATGGCTGCCATCCGACAGATCGACTGGACCGCCACGATGCACGCCATCGCTGCGGATCGTGCCAAGCGCCCCGCCGGCCTCCTCGCCGCCCGCGGCCTGATCGCCGCCACCTCCGCCAAGCGCCGTCCCCTCGTCATCGACGGCGCCTACGACAAGGCCGCGATCATGTCAGCCGCCATCGCCGCCGCGAAGGTCCACCAAGCCCGCACCGGTTCGACCTGGGGCGAGGCCCTGTCTGTCACCCTCAAGGCCACCTGGGCGCTCGCCAAGGCCGCCCGCGCCGCCACGGCGCACTGATCCGCCCGGGGCGGCACCCCGGACCACGCACCCACCGCAACCCGACGACTTCCAATCAGGAGCCCCGCTCATGGTCTCGATGACGCTCGCCCTTATGACCGTCCTGCCGTCCCGCCGCGCCATCGTGGCCAGCGCCGCGGCCCTCCTCGCCGCTCCGGTGGCGAAGGTGGCGCCCGCCGCCGCGGTCCTCGCCCTCCCGGCGCCTGTTGCCGTAGCCGACCCCATCCTGTCGGCCATTCGGACTCACCGCCGCGCTTGGGCTGCATTCCAGATCGCTCCCGACGACGAGGCCGAGGGCGCTGAGCACGCCGAGTATGAGGCCGCCATGCGCCTCCTCGGCACCGCCTGCCGCACCCGGTCGGGCGCTCACGCCCTGATCGCTCACCTTCGCTGGTACATCGAGGAGGAGAGCGCCAACCTGCTGACGTGCGGGCTCGGCGGCTGCGACCTAGGCGACCTGATCCGCACCCGCCTCGCCGAACTCGTCCTGTTCGTCCCCGAGGCCTCGCCCCCGGCCGTGATCGCGCTGCCGGCGCCGCGTGGCCCGAGCACGCTGCTCGCCGCGATCGAGACGCATCGCAGCGCGAACCTCGCCGTCAATCAGGCCGTGGCCGACTACGTTCGAGCCGAGGAGGACAGCGCGCCCGACGAGCCCCTGATGCTCGCCATCGCTGACCGCGCGGCCGAGGAGGAGGTTGCCGCCCTCAACGCCCTGCTCGCCCTCACCCCGGCCGATGCCGAGGAGGTTCGCACCCTCACCGCCTACCTCTCCACGGTCGCGCAGGACTTCGACAAGCAGGCGTTCGGGGCGTGGCTGTTCGAGCGGTTCGCCGTGATGATCGCCCGCGCGCAGATCCAGGCGTGAGGAGCGAGCCAATGACCTTCGCTCACCGCCGCGCCGCAACGCTCGTTACCCCGCCAGCGCCCAAGGCTCGCGCCTATTTCCCCCCGCCCGTCTATGGCCGCCACGCCCCCACGCTCCCGCCCGACGAGGCCGTGCCGGGCGAGCCCGAGGCGTGGGAGGCCGTGCAACCGGTCCGGCCGGACACGCCCCATGTCCGCGCCCTGCGCTTCCTGAACGCTACCGGCGACCTGCTGGCCGCCATCGTCCTGATCGGGGGTGGAATGCACCTGATCGGCTTCGCCACACACTTCTGACGGCCTCGCCCTAATCATCACCAGCACACTTTTTTACTAGTACACTAGCAAACAGGTGAACTGATATGCCGTTGTCTCTGAAGCTCCCCCGCCGCAATTCCGACGCCCCCCGCTTGTCGCTGCGCGAACGCTACGCCGCCCTCAAGGGCTCGGCCGCGAAGGTCATCGGCAAGGGGCAGCCTCGCCACCAGTGGCCCCGCCTCGCCGGTGGCGGGGAGCCGTCAAAGGCCATGTCCGATCTCATCGAGGCGCACCAACTCGCCTATGCGCAGTGCCTGCATGGCATGGGAGAGGAACGCGCCGACATGGCCGCCTTGCGCGCCGCCGAGGAAGAGGCGTTCCGCGCCCTGCTGCACGCCCCGCTGACATCGGATGCCGATCGGGGCTGCTACGCCGCGGCCGTGATCGAGCGCGAGAACGGGTTCCTGGTCCGGGGCTATGCCGGCACCCGCAACGACCCGCTGTCCGTTGCCTGCCGCAACCTCCGTTTCGGCGAGCACGCCCGGGAGCCGGAGGCGATGCGCCACATCGGTCGTGTGGCGGAACCTGAAGCCGCTGCAGACCCGATCCTAGTGCATTGACGCATTCAGAGGATTCACAGGGGGCATGAGGCATGCGAGTCTGAGGCATGGCTCAGACTGTCTGTGTGATCCCCAGCGCCGCCGACCTGACGCGCCTGTCCGCTATCGTCG
>NZ_VDDA01000049.1 GCF_006151805.1 Methylobacterium terricola
GGCGAGGCGGGTGCGGCGGCAGAAGCGGGGCGATCGCAGACCAGAGGTCGTCGGGAAGAAGCGGGCGAGCCATACCACCCCAACGCCCAACAGACCCGATCGTGCCGTTCTGTTAGGCGCTCTAAGTCAGCTCGCTGACGCTGATGATGTAGGCGACCGAGGTGTTCTTCACCAGCGAGATGAACTGGTTGAGGATACTCGGGATCGCGTTGAACAGGGCTTGAGGCAGGATCACGTCGCGCAGCGTCTGGGAGGCGCTGAGACCGAGCGAGCGGGCCGCCTCGGCCTGTCCCTTCGGCAGGGCGAGGATCGCGGCGCGCACCACCTCGGCGAGGTAGGCGGTCTCGTAGACCACGAGGGCGCAGATCACCGTGGTCAGCGCCGAGACCGTGCGGCCGATGATCAGCGGCACGACGAAATAGGCCCAGAAGATCAGCATCAGGAGTGGCAGCGCCCGCACCAGGGTGACGAAGGCCGTGCAGGCCCAGGCGATGCCGGGATGGCGGCTGGTGCGGCCGACCCCGATCAGGACCGAGAGCGGAAACGACAGCGCCAGGCCGGTCACCGCCAGGACGAGCGTGAGCGCCAGCCCGCCGATCGGGCCGTCCGGGAACTGGCCGACCGCCAGCAGCAGGCCGTAATCGCGCAGGATGTCGAGGATGTCGTGCATCGTCAGCGTCCTGCGGCCCGGATGGTGCGACGGTCCGCCCAGGCGCCCAGCGCCATGATGGCGAACGACACCGTGACGTAGAACAGCGAGGCGATCGCGAAGGTCTCGAAGGTGCGGTAGGTCTCGTTCTCGACTTGGCGCGAGGTGTAGGTCATCTCGGCGACGCCGACCGCCATGGCGAGGCTCGTGGCCTTGAACAGCGACAACGACTGGTTGACGAGCGCCGGCAGGGCTGCGCGGACCGCCTGCGGCAGCAGCACATCGCGCATCGTCTGCACGTAGCTGAGACCCAGCGCCCGGCCCGCCTCCATTTGCGCGCGCGGCAATGCCCGCAATCCGCTGCGCAAGTCCTCCGACATGTAGGCCGCCGCGTTCAGGAACAGCGCGATCATGGCAAAGATGAACTCGCTGCTGTGGGCGTTGACCCAGCGCGTCCACGGGTCCGGCAGCACCTGCGGCACCGCAAAGTACCAGACGAAGATCTGCACCAGCATCGGGACGTTGCGGTGATACGCGACGAAGCAGGCCACGGCCCAACGCCCGCCCCGGAACGGGGCGGAGCCGACCGCCACCAAGACGGCCGCGCTCGCGAAGGCCAGGACCCAGGAGGACAGGAACAGCGCGACCGAGGTCGCCGCGCCCCACAGGATCCAGTGTGCGTATTGGGGCGTCAGCACCGCCCCGAAATCGAGATGCATCGCCGAGCCTCACCCCTCCTGCCGCGGACGGCGCGCCTTCGATGCGGCGGCTCGCGCGCGTGCGGACCTCACTCGAAGGTCGAGATCGGCGTCAGTTTCTTCTCGCGCGGCAGGTTGTACTTGGTGTTCGGCCCGTACCACTTGGTCCAGAGGGCGTCGATCTCGCCGGAGGCCTCCATGCCCTCCAGGGCCGTGTTGACCGCCGCGAGCAACGCCGGCTCGTCCTTCTTCACGCCGAGCGCCGTCGCCTCGAAGGCGAGGGGTTCGTCCACGAAGCGGAACTTGCCCCCGGTCTCGTTGACGTAGCGCACGGCGGAGGGCGCCGCGAGGGCGAGCCCGTCGACCTTGCCCTGCTGCAACGCCAGGAACGCGGCCGGCGGATCCTGGAACGTCACGACCTCGGCCTCGGTCCGGCGGCGCGCGTAGAGTTCCGGCGTCGAGCCCTTGTTGGCGCTGATCTTGCGCCCCTTGAAGTCGGCCAGCTTGTTCAGGCCCGAATCCACCCGCACGATGATCTTGATCGGCACCTGGTAGTGCGCCGACGTGAAGGCGATCTGCTGCGCGCGCTCCTTGGTGTAGCCGAGCGCCGCGGCGACCACGTCGACGCGACCGAGCGCGAGTTCCGGAATCCGCGCCTCGACCGAGACCGAGCGCAGATCGAGCGCCACCCCGAGATGCTTGGCGATGGCCGCGCAGGTGTCGACATCGAAGCCGACGGTCTTGCACGTCGCCAGATCCTGGAAGCCGAGAGGTTCGGACGAGTTGAGGGTCGCGCAGATCAGGCTGCCCCGCGCCTTGATGTCGGCGAGACGGTCGGCCCAGGCCGGACCGGCCGTCAGGAGAGCCAGCGCGAGCGCGGCCAAGCGGGTCCGGCGCGACGGGAACGTCGATGTCATGAGCCTCTCCTCGTTGCGGCGTTTTCATAACTGCATTATGAAAAACGGCGATGCAAGGGCTTTCAAGCCGGCTCCAAGGTGGTCCGCGCCATGCGCGCCGGCCAAGCACGGATCGGGCCGAGCGGAGCTTCCGACGATTTCATAATATGAATATGATACTGCACTCCGACCGATCGGCCGTCGGTGCGGATGCCCGACGCGCCCGGTACGCCCAGTCTCAGGCAAGTATGTTGGGCGAGTGCGAGTGAGGATGGATGGTGACGACCAAGACAGATCCGATGCCAGACCGCTCCGTCTCCGCGGCGGAGCGCACGATGACGATCCTCAACGCGTTCCTGACTCACCAGAACCCGCTGTCCCTGACCGAGCTCGAGGCCTGTACCGGACTCTTCAAGAGCGTGATCCTTCGTTACATGATCACGCTCGTGCGCGAATCGATGATCCGGAAGAACCCGGACGGGACCTATCAGCTCGGCACCAAGGTGCTGAAGCTCGCCCACGCCTACGAGCAATCGGTCGATCGCCTCGACATCATCAAGCCGTCGCTGGAACGGCTGGTCGCGGCCAGCGGCGAGACCGCGTCGTTCTACGTGCGCGAGGGCGAGACGCGAATCTGCCTGTTCCGGCACAACTCGCCGCACAGCCTGCGGGTGAGCCTGCGGCAGGGTGACACCATGCCTCTCGACGAGACCTCGACCGGACAGGTCCTGCGGCATGGCGGGGGCGCGCCCAGGGTCGACGGCTGCGACATCCGCCAGACCGCAGGCCTGCTCGACCCGCTGACAACCTCGATCTCGATCCCGGTCTTCGGCGCGGGCGAAACCCTCGTCGGCGCCCTGACGCTGTCGGGACCGATCGGGCGCTTCGACCCCTCCGGGGCGCAGATCCGCCGCCGCCTCTCGGAGGAGTCCGCACGGCTCTCGGCCGCTTTCGGCTCGTCCCGGTACGAGACGCCGCCCACGGCCGAACGGGAGGCCGGGTCCTGCGGGGCCGGATCGCGGGGCGCCGTGCCATAGCCGCCGGACAGGCCGCCGAGGATCGCCTCGCCGGGCAGGCTCAAGGGGATGCCGGGGCCGGACGGGGTCGGCCGCCCGAGAGGCGGATACCGCCATCGACCGACAGGAGCTCGCCGGTGACGAAGTCCGCGCCCTCGATCAGCCAGAGGATCGCCCCCGCGACGTCGCCGGGCGTCGCGACGCGGCCGAGGGGGGCGCTGTCGCCGAAGCGCCGCGCCAGGGCGGCGTAAGCGTCCGGCCCCACCGCCTGGCGCATCCAGCGGGTGTCGATGATCCCGGGGCAGACCGCGTTGACGCGGATCTCCGGCCCGCAGGTCCGCGCGAGCGCCAGGGTCAGGGCGTTGAGGGCGCCCTTCGAGGCGGTGTAGGCCAGCGAGCTGCCCCCGCCCGTGAAGGCGACGTTCGAGGACACGTTCACGATCGCCCCGCCGCCGCCCGCCCGCATGGCGGGAATCGCCGCCCGGGCCATCTGGTAGGCCCCGACCACGTTGACGGCAAAGACGCGCTGGAAATCCTCCGCCGAAAGGGTCTCCAAGTCGAAGGGATCGGAGGCCGCCGTCACGGCCGCGTTGTTGACGAGCCCGTCGAGCCGCCCCCAGCGCGCAAGGCACCGCGCCACGAGGTCCCGGCAGCCGGCATCGTCGGCGACGTCGCACCGGACCAGCTCGACCTCGGCCCCGAGGGCCCGGCACGATTCGGCCGTCTCCTCCGCCTCCGCCCCGCTGCGGCTGTAGTTCACGACGACCCGGGCGCCGCGCGCCGCGAGCATGCGCGCGCATTCGGCGCCGACGCCGGTCGCGGAACCGGTGACGGCGATCACGGCCTCGTGCAGGTTCATGGCGCGGCCTCCCGCATCGGGGTCTCGGCAAACAGCGTGGCCGGCATGGTCGCCAGCGGCTCGGCGACCGCGATGCCGGGCGGCAGGCGATCGAGGACATGGGCGCGCGGATCGATGCCCGGCGCCACCTCGGTCAGGGTCAGCCGGCCGTCCCGCACCCGGAACACCGCGCGCTCGGTGACGATCGTCTGTTCCTGGCCCGCCGGGGCGGCGGCCGGATCGGCGCTGACCTGCGCGACCCGCGCGACGATCTTGCAGGTCCGCCCGTCGGTGCGGATCGCCAGGCCGCCGTCGTGCACCGCGATGTCGGCGCCCCCGGCCGTGAAGGCCCCGACATAGACGACGCGCCGCGCACTCTGCGCGATGTTGGTGAAGCCGCCGACGCCGACGACCTGGCGGCCGAACCGGCTCACGTTGACCGCCCCGCGCAGATCCGCCTCGGCCATGCCCAGGAAGGCGATGTCGAGGCCGCCGCCGTCGTAGAAGTCGAACTGGGAGGCCTGCGGGATGAGGGCGGTCGGGTTCGCGGCGGCCCCGAACGCCAGTTCCTCGCCGGGAATGCCGCCGACGATTCCGGACTCGACCGTCATCGTGTAGGCGGTGAAGCTCTCCTCGGCGGCGATCCGCCCGATCCCGGCCGGAATGCCGATGCCGAGGTTGATCGTCGGGTGGGGTAGGTTCGCCAGTTCCAGGAAGGCGCGCCGCTGGATCACCTTGTCAACGGTGAGCGGAAGGGCGGCGCGGTCGTCCGGCACGCGCAGCCGGCCGGTGAAGGCCGGGTTGTCGGTCTCGCCGAAGGTGATGCCGTGCTGCGCCGGATCGGTGCAGACGACGACATGGTCGACGAGGTGTCCGGGCACCCGCACCGCATGGGGATCGAGGGAGCCGCGACGGGCGATCCGCTTCACCTGCACGATCACCAGGCCGCCGGAATTGCGCCCGGCCTGCGCCATGGCGAGGAGGTCGAGGGGGAAGGCCTCGTCCTCCATGGTGACGTTGCCGTCCTCGTCCGCGGTCGTGCCGCGCAGGAGCACGCAATCGAGGGGCATGGCGGGGTAGAGCAGCCAGTCCCGCCCCCGCAGGTGGACCCGCTCGACCAGCGAGGCGGGCGTCGAGGCGTTCATCCGCCCTCCCCCGTGCAGCGGGTCCATGAACGAGCCGAGCCCGATCCGCGTGACGACCCCCGGCTGCCCGGCGGCAATGGCCCGGTAGAGCTGCGCGATGACGCCTTGCGGCCAGCAATGCGCCTCGATCCTCTCGGCGAGCGCCAGTTCCCCGAGGCGCGGCGTGCCGCGCCAGCCCCCGGCGATCACCCGCGCGACGAGGCCGTCATGGCCGAAATGGCCCATGCCGCGGGTCTTGCGGTCGCCGGTGCTGGCGGCGAACAGCAGGGTGAGGCCGCGTGGGGCGCCCTCGGCCAGGAAGCGGGCCTCGACGGCGGCGGTGATCGCCTCGGGGTGGCAGCCGCCGCCGAAGCCGGAGGCCGCCACCGTCATGCCGTCGCGCAGGAGCGCGGCGGCCTCGGGAGCCGTGAGGATGCGCATGGCGTTCGACCGCGTCGCGTTGGGTCGGGCCGCGTCAGGGCGCATCGGCGGCCGCGACGAAGCGGTTGGTCCACAACTCGCCCTCGGCGGCCTTGGCGTCGGTGCCCCGCCCATAGGGGGCGCCGACCTCCTCGGCGAAGGTCAGGGCGTTCTGGACCCCTGCCGCGTCGAGGCCGCCGCCCGCGGCGCCGCTCGCCATCGCCTTGACGGCGGCCGCGACGGAATCCGGGCTCGCCTTGGCGAAGAACGGCTTCTGGATCGCGGCGGCCGTCTCCTCGGGCTTGGCCACCACCGCGGCGCCCGCCGCCCGCAGGGCCCGGACGGTCCGGGTGATCAGCGCGGCGGTCTGGTCCGAGATCGGCTTCTTCGCCACGAGGACGAGGTAGGGTTGCCGGGCGAGCAGCGGGAACTCCTCGCCGAGCGAGACGAGCACCACCCCGGTGCCGGCCTTCTCGGCGTTGTAGCCCTCGGGCGGCGACAGGACGAAGGCGTCGATCCGGCCCACCTCCAGCGCGGCCTGGACAGCGACCGGGCTGCCGACCTGAGCGACCTTGATGTCGGCCTTCGGGTCGAGCCCGCCCCTGGCGGCGAGCCAGCGGGCCGCGTTCTCCTGCGTCCCGGCAAGCGAGGTCACGCCGACGAGCGCGCCCTTCAGGGCGGCGAGACGCTTCGGGAGCGGATCGGCGGCGGTGACGCCCGTCCGCTTCAGGAAGGCCGGCGACACGACGAGCTGCGCCGTGACCTTCGACATCACCGTGTAGACCATCTCGAACGGCTGGCCCTTGGCCGCCGCCCGCAGCAGCGCGTCGGTGCCGATGGCGGCGAGGTCGATGTCGCCCGCATCGAGGGCGGCCAGGGCCGCGGTGTCGCCCGGCAGCGACGCGACGCTGACCGTGAGCCCCTGCGGCTTGAAGGTGTCGAGCGCCCGCGCCGCCCAGATCGGCAGGAAGCTCAAGGTCGGCGCGCCGAGGCCGACGCGCACGCCCTGCTGCGCCGAGGCGGCGCCCGGCGCCAGCAGCAGGGACGCCGCGAGAAGGGCCGCTCGCGTCACATCGCCGATCATCCGCATCGTGCCGATCCCTTAGGGCTGAGAGGGGGTGTTCAGATCTCGCTCGGGCCGACGCCCGAGAGCGTGCGCCAGCGCAGGAGCCGGCGTTCGAGCCGGGCGGCGAGGAAGCCGGCGCCGAGGACGAAGGCGAGCAGGATCGCGATCCCGGCGAAGACCCCGGCCGGGTCGTAGGTCGAGGACGCCACGTGGATGAAGAGGCCGAGCCCCTGCGTCGCCGAGGTGAACTCCCCGACGATCACCCCGATGACGCTGTAGGGAATGGCGAGCCGCATCCCCAGCATCACGAACGGCGCCGCCGCCGGCAGGTAGACGTGGCGGGTGAGCTGGCGCTGGTTGGCGCCCATCACCAGGGTGAGGTCGACGATCTCGCGGTCGACCGCGCGCACGCCGGTATAGACGTTGTAGAACACCAGGAAGAAGACCATGATCGCCGACAGCGCGATCTTCGATCCCGGGCCGATGCCGAACCAGATGATGAAGAGCGGCGCCAGCGCGATCTTCGGGACGCCGTAGAAGGCCATCACGTAGGGTTCGAACACCCGCGCGAGCCGAGGCGAGCGCCCGAGCGCGTAGCCCGCCGCGACCCCGCCGGCGACGCCGATCGCGTAGCCGAGGACGAGTTCCTGGGCGGTCGTCCAGAGGTGCGGAACGATCTCGCCGGTCGCGAACAGCTCGTAGAGGCGCGCGGCCACGGCGGTGGGCTTGCTGACATAGACCTCGCGGACGAGCCGCCCGGAGGCCCATTGCCAGAACGCGATCAGCGCGAGGCCGGGCAGCAGCGGGACGAGGCGCGCGGCGTATCCGCGGATGGTGCGCCTCGGCGCCGGGGCCTGCGCCGCGGTCGAGGGAGCGAGGTCGGTCATGGCGCGGGCTCCCGGACTCGCGGACCCCGGCTCGGCAGGCCGATCTGGGTGCGGAAACGCGACCACACGGCGTCGTAGGCCGCGTCGAAGCCCGGATTGCGGAACGGCTCGAACACGTCGCGGGGGCGCGGCAGGTCGATGGCGACGTCGGCCAGCACGCGCGACGGGCGCTGGCTCAGCACCACGACCCGGTCGGCGAGCACGACCGCCTCGGTGATGTCGTGGGTGATGAACACGATGGTGGCGCCGGCCGCGCGGGACAAAGCCTGCAGGTCGTCCTGCATCACCATCCGCGTCTGGGCGTCGAGTGCCCCGAACGGCTCGTCCATCAGGATCACGTCGGGCTCGTAGATCAGCGTCCGGGCGATCGAGCCGCGCTTCTGCATCCCGCCGGAGAGCTGGCCCGGATAATGCCCCTCGAACCCGTCGAGGCCGACCGCCCGCAACGCCGCTCCCACCCGGTCGCGCCGCTCCGCCGGACCGATCCCGCGCAGCAGGAGCGGCAGTTCGACGTTCTCAGCCAGCGTCTTCCAGGGGAAGAGCTTGGCCTGCTGCGGGACGAAGCCGACCGCGCGGTTCACGCCGGCGATCCGTCGCCCGCGGTGACGGACCTCGCCCCCCGTCGGCGCGAGCAGGCCCGCCGCCATCTGGAGCAGGGTGCTCTTGCCGCAGCCGCTCGGCCCGATCACGGCCACGAACTCGCCCCGGCCGACCGCGAAGTCGATCCCGTCGAGCACGCGGGTCGGGGCGCCGTCGCCCGGCGCGGGGAAGGTCTGCCGGATGTCGGCGAAGGTGAGCACGGCATCTGTCATGCCCGCCGACTCCCGGCTCGGATCCACGATCATCTCATCTATGTCTGTACTTATTGGATGCCTTCTGGGGCAAGCTGAAATGGTGAGCAGGCTTTGGCGGACGCATTTGCTCCGGGATGGTGCCATGCTGGACATTCGCTGTGCGTCGTTGCCTCGCGGCTGGGCGCTCGCCGGCCTCGTCTCTGTGGGACGGCCAGCCTCGCCGCCTCGTCCGATCGATGCGAGCCGGGCTGTCCGGACACAAGGATCGACGCAGGTTCCTCCTCCGCCCGCCGGGTGGGGAGGGGACTGAGCGTCGAAGGGGCTCAGGGAGCCCGATGGGTGAGGGGCTCTCGACGCGCGAGGCTCCTCCGCCCCCTCTCCCCCCGCTCCGGCCTCGCCTCCACTCGCTGCGTCTCCTGAACGGACTCTCCCCGCCCGCGAGGAGGGGGGAAGGCCCGCGCCTTTTCTTGCATCCGGACTTTCCCGCCAAAGCCGCGAGGGCGCAGCATGCTACGAATCCGGGTCGAGCCGACCAAGCCCCCAAACGTGCTGACTGCCTAAAATTTGGCCTTATCAGTCCCATTTTGTCTGTACATATTAGCCCACCTGCCGGAGGGAACGCCGACCATGAAGCCGATCTACATCGACTTTCTCAACCGGCTCGACGTAGAGGAACTGGCGATGACCGACGCCGAGATCCTCTCGGCGATCGAGACCAGCCTGGCGACGCAGGGGCGCGGCGAGGCGGTGATCGAGCCCCGCGTCCATCTCGAGCCGCGGGTCGCCGACGGGCATTTCAACGTGCTGCGCGGCGCCCTGAAGGAGCCGATCGACAGCGCCGGCGTGAAGGTGGTCGGCGACTTCGTCGACAATTACAAGCTCGGCCTGCCGTCGGAACTCGCGACGCTGCTGCTCCTCGACCCGCGCACCGGAATCCCGAGGGCCTTCCTCGATGCCAGCGGCATCACCGACATGCGCACCGGCGCCGTCACGGCGATCGGCGCCAAGTACCTCGCCCGCAAGAATTCCAAGGTCCTCGGCCATATCGGCGCGCGCGGCACCGCCTACTGGAACGTGCGCCTCCTCGACCATCTCTTCGACTTCGACGAGATCCGGGTGCATTCCCGCCGCCCCGAGAGCCGCGACGCCTTCGCCGAGCGCCTGAGCCGCGATCTCGGCAAGCGGGTGGTGGCGACCGAGGATTGGCGCAGTTGCGTCGAGGGGGCCGACATCGTCGTCGAGGCCTCGCGGCTGTCGGCGCCGGAGCCGATGCTGCGGACGGAGTGGATCGCCAAGGGCGCCTTCGTGGTGCCCTACGGCACGATGAGCGCGATCGAGCTGAGCCTCACCGACATCATGGACAAGCTGGTGGTCGACGATTGGGGCCAGTGCAAGGGCGGCAAGTTCGGCAGCCTGCGGGCCCATGTCGAGGCCGGCAAGCTCTCCGAGACCACGCTGCACGCCGAGCTCGGCCAGATCGTCGCCGGGCTGAAGCCGGGCCGCGAGAGCCCGGAGGAGACGAACCTGCTCTGGCACCGCGGGCTGTCCCTGTCGGACATCGCCCTCGGCCACGCGATGCTGGAGAAGGCCCGGGCGCTCAAGATCGGGCAGCGGCTGCGCTATGCGTGAGGGCGCCGCCTTCTCCGCGGCACCGGCCCGTGCCGCGACCGGCGCCTGAGCAATGCTGCGCTGGGTGCCGACGCATCTGCCGGAGATCGGCGAGGCCGCGCTCCAGCACCTCGTCCTGGTCGTCGTCTCGGTCGCGATCGCCTTCGCGATCTCGCTCGCGCTCGGCATCTGGAGCGCGCGGCGCCCCCGCCTCTACGCGGTGGTGATGGCGGTATCGGGCACGCTGTTCGTGATCCCGAGCCTCGCGCTCTTCGCCCTGCTGATCCCGGTCCTCGGGCTCGGCGCGAAGCCGGCGATCGTCGGGCTCGTCTCCTATTGCCTGCTCGCGCTCATCCGCAACGTGGCGCTCGGCCTCCGCTCGGTCCCGCCCGCGGTGCTCGATGCGGCGATCGGGATGGGCTACGGCCCATGGGCCCGGCTCTGGCGCATCGAGCTGCCGCTGGCGCTGCCGCTGATCATCTCCGGGGTCCGCATCGCGACCGTCACAGTCATCGGCATCGCCACGGTGGCCGCCTACATCAATGCCGGCGGCCTCGGCACGATCATCTTCGCGGGCATCGACCAGCGCTTTCCGGAAAAGATCCTCACCGGCGCCCTGCTCGCCTCGGCGATGTCGGTCACGGCCGATCTCTTGCTCAGCCGCCTGGAAAGCCGGCTGCGCGCCGGAGGGAGAGCGTGAGATGACGCTGCTTGCCGGCACCTTCGCCTGGATGGCCGCGAATGGGCGAACGATGATGGAGCTGCTCGGGCAGCACCTCGAAATGAGCGCCTGGGCGCTCGGCATCAGCCTGGCGATCGGCCTGCCGCTCGCCGTCGCGGTGTTGCGCAGCCCGCGCGCCGCCGGTTTCGCGATCGCGCTCGTCAACGTGCTCCGGACGTTCCCGAGCCTCGCGATCCTGGCCTTCGCGCTGCCGCTGCTCGGGATCGGCCTGCTGCCCTCGGTCGTCGCCTTGGTCGTCCTGGCGCTGCCGCCGATCCTGCTCAACACCTATGTGGGCCTGCGCGAGGTCGATCCCGACCTCGTCGATGCCGCCACCGGCCTCGGCATGACCAGGGGCCAGATGCTGCGCAAGGTGCAGCTGCCGCTCGCGGCACCCGCGATCTTCGGCGGCATCCGCAACGCGGCGGTGCAGATCATCGCCGGCGCGGCGTTGGCCTCGTTCATCGGCGGCGGCGGCCTCGGCGATCTCATCACCGCCGGCATCGCCATCATGGACGTCCAGCGCCTGCTCGCCGGCGCCATCCCGATCGCGCTCCTGGCGCTGGCGGTCGAGTTCGGCCTCGCCTTCGTCGAGCGGCGCCTGTTCGGCAAGCGGCTGGAGGATGCCCGGTGATCCGCTTAGAGGCCATCACCAAGCTCTACCCGGGCGCCCCCCGGCCCGCCGTCGACCGTCTCGACATCGAGATGGCGGAGGGCACCACCACGGCGCTGATCGGTCCGTCCGGCTGCGGCAAGACCACGACGCTCCGGATGATCAACCGCATGATCGAGCCGAGCGGCGGGCGCCTCTTCATCGACGGCACCGACGTGACCGGCCTCGATCCTGTGCTCCTGCGTCGGCGCATCGGCTACGTGATCCAGCAGATCGGGCTGTTTCCGCACCAGAGCGTCGCCGAGAACATCGCCACGGTGCCGAAGCTGCTCGGCTGGCCGGCGGCGACGATCGCCGCCCGGGTCGAGGAGCTGCTCACCCTGGTCGGGCTCGATCCGGCGCGCTTCCGGGACGCCATGCCCCATCGGCTCTCCGGCGGGCAGCGCCAGCGCGTCGGCGTGGCGCGGGCGCTCGCCGCCGATCCGCCGGTCATGCTGATGGACGAGCCCTTCGGCGCCATCGACCCGATCGCCCGCGAGAAGCTGCAGGACGAGTTCAAGGAGATCCTGCGGCGGGTGCGCAAGACCATCGTGATGGTCACGCACGACCTCGACGAGGCGATCAAGATGGGCGACCGGATCGCGATCATGCGCGACGGCCGGCTCGTCCAGCACGGCTCGCCCGACGAGATCCTGTCGGAGCCGGCCGACGCCTTCGTGGAGGCCTTCGTCGGGCCGGACCGGGCCCTGAAGCGGCTGAGCCTGCGCAAGGTGGACGACCTCCTGACGCCCGGCGAGGCGGCGGAAGCCCCCGCGATCGGCGCCGGCGCGACGCAGCGCGAGGCGCTGGCCCGCCTGATCGACAGCGGCGCCGCGGCTTTGAACGTCCGCGACGCGGAAGGGCGCATCCTCGGCCATATCGACCGCACCGCCCTGCTCGACCGCCCGGAGACGCGCCGGTGAGCCTCCTCGCCAATGCCCGGATGTACGCCGTCACGCCCGACGCGGCCGCGGCGTGGCGCGACCTCCTCACTTGGGTCGCACGGGCGAGCGGCGTGGCCTTGGAGGTGATCGACCACCCGCCCGCGCAGCCGATCGCCGAGCTCTGGGGGCGCGGCGGTCTCGGCAGCGTCTTCATGTGCGGGCGGCCCTGGCTGCGCGCCGCGCCTCAGCCCATCCCGATCGCCTGCCCGCTCCCCTCCCCCGACCGCTACGGCGGCAGGCCGGTCTACATGACGGACTTCGTGGTCCGCGCCGAGAGCGGCTTCACGCGCCTCGAGGACACGTTCGGCCACCGCATCGGCTACACGCTCGAGGAATCGCATTCCGGCTTCAACGCGCCGCGCCACCACCTGCTCGCCTTCCGCAGGGCGGGGCGCCCCGCGCTCTACGGGGAATCGGTGGGACCGCTGCACACCCCGCGCGGCGTCGTCGCCGCCTTGCTCGACGGGCGCATCGATGTCGGCCCGCTCGATTCCTACGCCTTCGACCTGATGCGGGCTCAGGCAGGGGACCCGGCGCACCGCCTGCGCCGCGTCGCGACGACCGACCCGGCGCCGATCCCGCTGCTGGTCGCCTCGCCCGATTGCCCGGCGGACACGGTCGCCGCGCTGCGGCGCGGCGTCCTGGCGGCCTCGACGGCGGCGGACCTCGCATCGGTCCGCGCCCGCCTGCTGCTGAAGGGCTTCGTTCCCGTCGATGAGCCGGCCTACGCGCAACTGGCGGCCTGGGACGACGAGGCCCTGTCGGCCGGGTACGACCAGCCGCGATGAGCGCGACGCCGCTCCCCCGCCCCGATCCCTCACGGACCGCGACGGGGCTCGACCGAGAATCGGACCACCCGTGACCATGCCCCTCGCCTCGCCCTCCTCCGTGACCCTGACCGGCGCGCCCGTCTCGATCGACGAGATCGGGGCCATCGCCCGCGGCGGTGCGACCGTCGCGGTCGCGGCGAGCCTGCGCGAGCGGCTGCTCGCGGCGCGGGAGATCGTCGAGCGCTACGCCCGCGAGGACCTGCCGGCCTACGGCCTGACCACCGGGCTCGGCGCCGGCGTCGACACGCGGCTGGCGGCCGAGGATCTCGTCGCATTCCAGCGCCGCGTGCCGCTGGCCCGCGCCGTCGGGGTCGGGGCCCCGTTGGCCCGCGAGGCCGTTCGCGCGCTGATGGCGGCGCGGCTCGCCAGCATGGCGGCCGGCGGCTCCGGGGTATCGCTGGCCGCGTTCGAGGCGCTGGTGGCGGCGCTCAATGCCGGCTTTCACCCGGTGGTGCCGGCCCTCGGCTCGATCGGGGCCGCGGACCTCGCGCCGCTCGCCCATGTCGGTCGCGCGCTCCTCGGCGAGGGCGAGGCCGAGGTCGATGGCGAGATCCTGCCTGCCGCGGAGGCCTTGCGGCGCGCCGGCATCGCGCCCGTCGCCCTGGAGCCGAAGGACGGCCACGCGATCGTGGTCGCCAACAGCCTGTCGACCGGGCAGGGCTGCCTGGCCGTGCTCGACATCGAGCGGCTGCTGGACTGGTCGCTGCTGGCGGCGTCGCTCAATTTCGAAGCCTTCCGCGCCAATACCGGCACCTTCGACCCGCGGACGGCGGCGGCGCGCCCGGCCTTCGGCCAGGAGCGGATCGCCGCGCAGATGCGGGCGCTGATGGCCGGCAGCGGCCTCCTGGCGCCGGGCGCCGCGCGGCGCCTGCAGGATCCGCTGAGCTACCGCTGCGTGCCGCAGATCATGGGCGCGGTGCGGCACGCCCTCGACGAGGCGAGGCAGGCGACCGAGATCGAGCTCGCCTCGTCGGGCGACAATCCCGTGGTCCTGATCGAGGCCGACCTCATCCTGTCGAACGGCAATTTCGACGCTACCGCGTTCTCGCTGTCCTGGGAGCGCCTCGGCCAGGCGCTCGCCCATGGCGCGGCGGCGGCGGCGCAGCGGACGATGAAGATCATGTCGCCGGGCCTCTCGGAGCTGCCGCGCTTCCTCACGCCGCGGGGCCAGAGCCGCACCGGCTTCGCCACCGTGCAGAAGACCGTCTCGGCGCTGGAGGCCGAGATCCGCCACCTCGCGCAGCCCGTCTCGCTGTCGCCGCTGCCGGTGGCGGACGGGATCGAGGACCACGCCGCGATGGCGCCGGCCGTGCTGGCGAAGACCGGCGCCATCGTCGAGCGCCTGCGCT
Source organism: Methylobacterium terricola (assembly GCF_006151805.1). Lineage (GTDB taxonomy): Bacteria > Pseudomonadota > Alphaproteobacteria > Rhizobiales > Beijerinckiaceae > Methylobacterium > Methylobacterium terricola. The sequence goes on from NZ_VDDA01000049.1 coordinate 14,493, forward strand.
GGCTCGTCGCGATCGAGCTGGTCGCGGCGGCGCAGGCCGTCGAGCTGCGCGGCGCGCCCGGCCCGCTCGGCGTCGGGCCGCAGGCGGCCTACGGCTTCGTCCGCGATCTCTGCGGCGCCCTCGACGAGGACCGCTCGCTCGGCGGCGACTTCATGCGCGTCGCCGCCGCGATGGCGATCCAGGACGGGCCCGCCTCCGCCGCGGCGCGGGCCGATACGCATCCGACGACCTGACGAAAGGGGAAACCGATCATGATGGCACCGTTCAAGCACGTCCTGTCGGCGGCGCTCGTCGTCGCCGGCCTCACGCCGGCCTTCGCGGCCGAGCCGATCAAGGTCGGCAGCAAGAACTTCACCGAGCAGTACATCGTCGCCGAGATGTACGCGGCCGTGCTCAAGAATGCCGGCCTGCCGGTCGAGAAGAAGCTCAACCTCGGCGGCACCCTCATCGCGCACCAGGCGCTCACGAGCGGGCAGATCGACGTCTACCCCGAATATACCGGGACGGGCTTGAACGCGGTCGTCAAGGGGCCGGTGTCGAGCGACCCCGACGAGGTCTACCGGACGGTCAAGGCCTTCTACGAGAAGGAGTTCAAGGTCACCTGGCTCAAGCCGAGCGGGATCAACAACGGCTACGTCATGGTCGTGCGCAAGGGCACGGCCGACAAGTACGGGCTCAAGACCCTGTCCGATCTCGCCAAGGTGTCGAAGGAGCTGGTCATCGGGGCGGGCCCCGAATTTCCCGACCGCGCCGACGGACTGCCCGGGCTGAAGCGCGTCTACGGGGCGGAGTTCAAGGCCTTCAAGCAGTTCGCCAAGCTGGGACTGCGCTACGACGCGCTCGCCCAGGAGGGCGTCGACGTCGTCAACGCCTCGGCCACCGATGCCCAGCTCGCCTCCGCGAAGCTGGCGCCGCTCCAGGACGACAAGGGCCTGTTCCCGCCCTATTACCTGGCGCCGGTGGCCCGGACGGCGATGCTGGAGGCCTACCCGAAGGCCTCCGCCCTGCTCGAGGCGGTGGGGGCGAAGCTCGACAATGCCGTGATGCGCGACCTCAACGCCAAGGTCGAGAACGATCGCGAGGAGCCTGCGGCGGTAGCCGTCGCCTACCTGAAGAAGGTCGGCCTGCTCCCCTGATCCCGCCACGCCGGGACAGGCCTGGCACGACGCGGTCCGGCTCGCGCCGGGCGTGGTCGAACGCCCCGTCGGGACAGGCGCGGCCCCCCCGCGTCGAGGCTGCTCTCGGCGGGACGCCCTCTGCGCGGGCCGCGTCCGAGGGCGCCGGCGATCACCCGGTCGGGAGGTTTTCGACGGCGATGGCCCCGCCGTCGGTGCGAGGGCACGTCACGGCCTGACGCACGAGGGATCGTTCACGGGGCTCGGGGCAAGCCCACCGCCGCGCGCTCCACCCGGCCGTCATGACGACGCCCCCTTGCCGCCGAACCGTGCCACCGAGAAACCCGCTATGTCGCGGTCCGTATCTCCCCGCGTCATCAGCTCGGCGGTGATGCGGCCGACGAGGGGCCCGAGGGTGTAGCCGTTCGAGGTCACGGCGTGGAAGAGGCCCGGCCGGCGCGGATCCTCGCCGAGGATCGGGGCGCCGTCGATGTTGATGTTCATCGCCGCCCAGGACCGCACCACCCGCAGGCCGCGCAGGGCCGGGACGACGTGTTGGGCCACCCACAGGTTGCCTTCGAGGCTCGCCATCAGCGGACGGGGATGGCCGTGCACCGGGTCGAGGCCGGCGGTCCAGCCGCCGCCGATCAGGAGGCTGCCGGTCTTCGCCTGCTTCAGGGTCAGGTGGCGGTCGGCATGGGCGACGAGATGGCCGACGAGCGGTGCCGTGGGCTCGGTGACGATCATCTGCAGCGGCGCCCCGTGGACCGGCACGTCGACGTCGAGCATCCGGCCGACCACCGACGCGAAGGCGCCGGCGGCGTTGACGACGCGGCCGGCCCGGACCGGGCCACGGGAGGTCTCGATCCGGAAGCCGGCGCCCTGCTGCGTGATGCCCGTGACGGCCGCCCGGGTGAGCAGGCGGGCGCCGGCGGCCCGCGCCGCCTCCAGGATCCCCTGCGTCGCGAGGAGCGGGTTGATCTTGCCCTCCTGCGGGCAGTAGGCGGCGCCGGCGAACCCCTCCCACAGGGCCGGCTCCCGGCGCCGCAGCTCCGCCGCCGAGATCACCGCGCTGTCGATGCCGTACCGGCGCTCGATCCGGGCCTTCTCCGCCAGGAAGGCCAGGTCGCGCTCGGTCTCCGCCACCATCAGGCCGCCGGTGCGGCCGATCTCGAAGTCGCGGCCGAGCTCGCGCGCGAGGGCGAGCCAGAGGTCGATCGCATCGCGCTGCAGCGGCAGGGTGCGGGCGGCGGGGCCGCCGCCGCCTTCGGCCCGCGCGCCGTGGTCGAAGGAGAGCAGCTGGGCGTGCAGGCTGCCGGCATTGCCGCCGGAGGCGAGCGCGTTCGGCTCCGCCCTCTCGATCACCAGGACGTCGCGGCCGGCCCGCGCCAGGAAGAGGGCGGTCGACAATCCGGCGATGCCGGCGCCGATCACCGCGACCTCGGCCTCCCGGGCGACGCGCTCGCCGGTCTCGGCGGGCGTCCAGTCCGGCAAGAGGCTGCGGCGATGCCCGCCCCATTCCGGCTTCTCGACCGCGAGCGCCGCAATCGGGACCGGCCGCAACGGCATCTGCGGGGCGAACCCCGCACGCTCTCCCGGATCGGCGCCGACCAGCGGTCCGAGATGCTCGCCGCAGAGGCGGCCCTGGCAGCGGCCCATGCCGGCGCGGGTGAGGCGCTTGAGCGAGGCGACGTCCCGCACGTCCGCCGCGGTCGCGACGTCTCGGATCCGTCCGAGGGTCAGGGCCTCGCAGCGGCACAGGATCGTGGCGTCGTCGGCCCGGGACAGGCCCGGCGCGGGGGCGGCGAACAGGCGCCAGAGCGCGTCCTGGAAGGCGCGGGCCCGGGCGCCGCGGCGCAGCAGCGCGTCGTCGCTGCCCGGCACGGCGAGGCCGAGGCGCCGCGCCGCCGCGCGGCCGGCGAGCGCGCCCTGGATTCCCGCGAGCGCGGCCCCGCCGAAGCGTCCGGCCTCCCCGGCGACCAGGACATCGGGCAGCGAGGTCGAGCCGTGCGCGTCGCGGATCGTCGCGAGGCCGCCGCGCCGGTCGGGCTCGTGGCGGCAGCCGAGGAGGCGCGGCAGGTCGTTCGCCGCCTGGAACCCCTCGCCCAGGGCGCAGAAGGCGGCGGCGAACGATCGGGTCCCGCCCCCGGCGGCCGCCACGACGACGCGCTCCACACGGGTCCCGCCCTCGACGCGCACCGCCCTCGCGCCGAAGAGGAGCGGCACGCCGGCCCGCCGCAGGGCCGCGATCTGGCGCAGGCCCGCCGCCGCCAGGGCCGGCCCGGCGCGCAGCAGCGCCAGGCCCTGTCCCGGCCGCCGCCAGGGCGCCTCCGCCGCCTCGATGACGGCCGCGACCGTACCGCCCCGGCGCAGCAGCTCGGCGGCGACCTGGAGGTTGAGCGGGCCGTTGCCGGCGATCACGACCGGGCCGGGCGGCACCACGCCGTCGCCGCGCAGGAGGGTCTGCAGGGCGCCCGCCGTCATCACGCCCGGCAAGGTCCAGCCCGGCAGGATCGGGGCGGCCTCGATGGCGCCGGTCGCGACGACGAGAAGGCGGGGCCGGAATGTCCGGGCCTCGCCGGCGACGACCGCCCCGAGGCGCAAAGCCCCGTCCGGCTCGCGCTCGGCGCCCCAGACCGGGGCGTCAGCGAGGATCGTCGCGCCGAGGCCGTGCAGGCGGGCGATCGCGGCCCGGCCGGCGGTCGATTGCGCATCGGCCCCCCGGGCGGCGTCCGCCGTCGCCGGCTGCTTGAAGTACTGCCCGCCCGGGGCCGGACGCTCGTCGAGGAGCGTCACGGCGGCGCCGGCCCGGGCGGCCGCCTCGGCGGCGGCGAGCCCGGCCGGGCCGGCGCCGATCACCAGCAGGTCGGTCGCCACGACCGGGATCGCGGCCGGGGGCGCGGCGAGGGCGGTGCCGGGCTCCGGCAGCGCCGGCTGGCGCGCCACCCGCATCCCGTCCTGCACCTTGGTCATGCAGGCGCGGATGCCGGCCCGGCCATCGACCACCACGAGGCAGTCGTGGCAGACGCCCATGCCGCAGAACGGTCCCCTCGCCGTGCCGTCCTTCGCCGCATTCAGGTCGAGGATGCCGGCGGCGGTGAGCGCCGCGGCGATGCTCGCCCCGGGCGCCGCCGCGACCGCCCTCCCCTCGAACGACAGCCTCGGACCGGTGCCGTCAGCCATCGAAGCGCAGGCCGAACCGGGCGACGAGGTCGCGCATCGCCGCGTCCTCGGCGGGCGGCAGGGGCAGGCGCGGCGGGCGCGGCGGGCCGGCGCGGAAACCCATATGGGTGAGGAGCGCCTTGGTGCCGGCGACGTAGCGGTGCCCGCCCACCGCCTCGATCAGCGGCAGCCAGTGCAGGGACAGGGCGCGGGCCTCGCGCAGCTTCTCCTCGTCGGCGACCAGGGTGAACAGCCGGGCGAGCGGTCCGGGCGCGACGTTCGAGGCGACGGCCACCCAGCCCTCCGCCCCCTCGACGAAGGATTCGAAGCCCAGGATGCCGCCGAACACCGTCATCCGGTCGCCGCAGAGCCGGAGGATGTCGCGCACCCGCGTCACCTCGAGGGTCGATTCCTTGATGTACCGGCAATTGTCGATCTCGGCGATGCGGGCGACGAGATCGGGCCGCAGGTCGACATTCGAGGTCGCCGGATTGTTGTAGACCATGATCGGCAGGCCGGTCGCCGCGCCGATCGTGCGGTAATGGTGGACGATCTCGTCCGGGGTCGGCGTGGAGTAGAAGGGCGGGATGATCATCACCCCGTCGGCGCCGAGCGCCTCCGCCTGGCGGCTGAGCCGCACGGTCTCGCGGGTATCCTCGGCGCCGGTGCCGATCAGCACCGGAACCCGGCCGGCGGCGACGCGGATCACCGTCTCGGCCACCGCCACCCGCTCCTCCTCGGCGAGGGACAGGAACTCGCCGGTGGAGCCGAGCGGGATGAGGCCGTGGATGCCTTGCGCGATCTGCCACTCGGTGAAGGCGGCGAGCGCCGTCAGGTCGAGGCGGCCCGCCTCGTCGGTGGGGGTGATCATCACCGTGTAGGTGCCGCGGAAACGCTGGGTCATCTCGGGGTTCCTCAGGCGCCGGCGCCGGTCGGCGGCAGTTCCGAGCGGCCGAAATGCCGCTCCAGCCGCCGCTGCACGAGCTGCCAGGCGGTCGTCATGGCGAGGTAGTAGAGGGCGGCGACGGAGAAGAGCTCCAGCACCTCGAAGCGCTCCTGGATCAGCACCTGGGTGCGCCGGAGCAGTTCCTCCATCGAGATCACCGAGGTGATCGAGGTCGTCTTGAGCAGGCCGTTCACCGAGTTGCCGAGCGGCGGCACGATGATGCGCAACGCTTGCGGCAGCACGACATGGGCCATCACCTGCGGCTCGCGCAGGCCCAAAGCCCGGGCGGCGCGCACCTGGCCCTTCGGTACCGCGTCGATCCCGGCGCGGATGATCTCGGCCAGGTACGCCGCCTCGTTGAGCGAGAGGCCGATCAACGCCGACTCGACCACCGAGAACTTGATCCCGAGCTGCGGCAGGCCGGTATAGATCACGATGAGCTGCACCAGGAGCGGCGTGCCCCGGAACAGCCAGATGTAGAGGCCGGCCGGCGCCGACAGCCAGGCCTGGGCTGAGCGCCGCATCAGGGCGAGCCCGAAGCCGAGCGCGAGGCCGATCAGCATCGCGGCGGCGGTGAGCCACAGGGTCGCCCAGGCGCCCATCAGGATGTAGGGGTTGGCCAGGTACTCGAGGAACCCGGCCCAGTTCCAGCCCGTCACGGCTCAGGCCCCCGTCAGGTCGCCGGTCCCTGCACGGCGAGCGCCCCGGGGACCGGCACCACGCCGAAGCGCCCCAACAGGGCCGCGAAGCTGCCGTCGGCCTGCATCGCCTCCAGAACCTTCAGCACCGCGTCGGCCAGCGCCCGGTTCTTGAAGGCGAGGGAGACGGGTGTCGGGAACAGGCCGGTCAGCGCGCGCTGGAACTCGCCGCGGTCGGCATATTCCTTGGCGACGCCGTCGATCGACACGACCGCTTCGACCTGGCCGGCCCGCAAGGCCTGGTAGGCGAGGGCGTAGCTGTCGAAGGTGCGGATCGTCATCCCGGCGAGGCCCTTGCCCTTCAACTCGGCATTGAGCGCCTTCGCCTTGTTCTCCTCGAACCCGCCCAGCTCGACGCCGATCGTGCGGCCGTCGAGGTCCTCGATCCGCGTCACCGGCGTCTTGGGCTTGAGCGGCGTCGCGATGCTGATCGTCTGGCTCTCGTAGGGGATCATCTGCATGATCTTTGCCCGCTCGGGGGTGAAGAAGATGCCGGTATTGATCATGTCCCAGCGACCGGCCTGCAGACCCGGGATCATCGCCGGGAACTCGATCTTGACGTATTCCGGCGTGAGGCAGAGCCGCCGGGCGATCTCACGCCCCAGTTCGACCCGCATGCCGACGAGCTGACCGGTCTTGTCGACGTATTGCAGCGGCGGCAGCGTCGGGTTCGTCGACATGACCAGGGTGCCGGGCTTGGTCAGGTCGGAGGGCTTGACGGGAGAGGTGCACTCGGCCGCGAGCGCCCCGGAGGCGGTGAGCGCCGCAAGAATCCCACCCAGAACCAGCCCACACCGCGCGTCCATCGGTCTCTCCCGCTCTCCGTATCAGTTCGGTATACCGTTCGCGTACCGTTACGCAAGCGGGTGATCTTGCGAAAGGCGTACGGCGTTCCCTATGAGTGCACCGATGGCATACCGTTCCCTCCACGCCGCCGACACGGCGCCCGGCGAGGCCGATCCGAAGGCGCCGCCGCTCCACCTCGGCAACCTCGCCTACGGCGCCCTGACGGACATGATCCGCCACCGCCGCCTGCGTGCCGGCGACGCGATCGTCGAGGCGCGCCTCGCCGAGACCCTCGGCGTCTCGCGCACGCCGCTGCGCGAGGCGCTGCAGCGCCTGGAAGGCGACGGCATGGTGGTGAAGGCCGGGCGCTCCTACGTCGTGCGCCGGGTCGATCTCGGCGAGTACCTGAAGAGCCTGAAGGTGCGCGAGGTGCTCGAGCCCGAGGCGGCGGCGCTGGCGGCCGGGCGCATCCCCGGGGCGGTCCTGGCCGGCGTGCGCCAGGAGGTGCTGCAGATGCTCGAGGCCACGACCTACCACACCGACGCGCATTGGCGCTCGGACGACAACCTGCATACGATGTTCATCGACCATTCCGGCAACGAGGTGATGGCACGCATCCTCAAGGATCTGCGGGCGACCACCCGGCTGTTCGAGATCGACCGGCTGAAGGAGCGCTTGAAGCCCGATTCGCGCGAGCACCTCGTGATCGCCGACGCCCTGATCGCCGGCGACGCCGCTGCAGCCCGGGCGGCCGTCGCCGTGCACATCCGCAGCCTGATCGACTTCGTGCTCGCGGCTGTGCGCTGACGCGCGCCGGCGTCGCCTCGACGTTTCCCGCGGCGGCGCGCCCCGACCGGTCTCGGACCAGAGCCAGCCGCACCCGGCATCCGGGGCAGAGCCATGCCTCAGGGAGGATCATTTGTCGGGGGCAGGCCAGTTCTCCCGACCTCGATCCATCATTCCACGTGCGTGCAGCGATACAAGCATGACAACGATGGAATGCGATATATTATCGGCTACAATATCGCCGGAATGACCTCCCGTATCGCAACGATGCTCCTGAACGACTTGATGTTGGGATCGTTGTGAAACACCTCTCGAACGAATTCGTCGTAGGCGCTCATGCTGGCAAGGCGAAGCACGATGACGAAATCCGCCTCGCCCGTCACATACCAGGCCGCCTTGACCTCCTGATACTGTCGCAATGTCCGGATGAACGTGTCGAGCAACTCGAGCGTCTCACGCTCGAACGACACGAGGACGTGCAGGAGGAGGGGCGCCCCGAGCACCGCGGGATCGATGACGGATCGATCGGCGACGATCACGCCGGTCTGACGCAGGCGCCGCAAGCGTCGCATCACGGCGCTCTCCGAGAGGCCGATGCGTTCCGCAAGGATACGGGCCGGCGCGAGGTTGTTCCTCTCGACCTCACGCAGGAGAGCACGGTCGAACTGATCGATGGTGCGCGTTTCCGTCATTTCGATCCCGATTTTGACCAATCCCGACGTGCCGACACGCCTTTTCGGCTGAAACGGTACCGCTTCCCGTCCCATCCTGTCAGCCGAGTTCATGCCGGCCCTCGCCGCGCGCGAACCGGCCGACCTCGTTCCCCTGGGAAAGACCAACTTCATGGCCGAGAACGACATTACGCGTCAGCCTATCCAGAACGGCAAATCCCGGCTCGCGGTGCACCGTTTCCCCGGCGGGGGAGGCCTCGTCTGGTGCGTCGCGAGCGCCCCGGACACCACCAAGGATCTCGCCGGCCAGATCCACGACGTCCTTGCGGCGATCGATGCCCTCCTCGTCGCGGGCGGCACGACCCGCTCCCGGATCGTCAAGGCGGAGGTCGTCGTCACCGATCACGACCGCAAGCCGGATTTCGACGCGATCTGGCGGGAATGGATCCCCGCGGGCTGCGGTCCGGTCCGCTCCTTCGTCGAATCCAGGATGCCCGACGGAGACCTGGTCGAGGTGATCGCGACCGCCGTTCTCCCGGCCGAGGCCTGAACGGGCCCGAGCCCGTTCGGCGCATCCGTCACCGTCGGAGCGGCGGGGCGAGCATGAGCTTGGCGGCGGAGATCGAGGACGGCATCCGGACCCTGGCGGCGATCTCCTCGACGCCCGGAGCGCTCACGCGGCTCGCCTTCACGCCGGAGATGGCGGTGGCGAACGAGACCGTCGCCGGACGGATGCGCGATGCCGGCATGGGCAGCAGGCTCGACGGCGCCGGCAACGTGGTCGGGCGCTACGAGTCGGAGCCGCCGGGCGGCCGAGCGCTCCTGCTCGGCTCCCATCTGGACACGGTCGGCGATGCCGGCCGCTACGACGGCATCCTCGGCGTCGTGACGGCCATCGCCTGCGTCGCCGCGGCCGGCGGTTCCCGTTCGCGATCGAGGTGATCGGCTTCGGCGACGAGGAGGGCGTTCGGTTCGGCACCTCGATCGCCGACAGCCACGCGCTCGCCGGCCGGTTCGACTCCCGCAAGCTCGCCTATCGCGACCGCGATGGCGTGACGGCGCAGCAGGCCCTTGCCCGATGCGGCCGCGACGAGACGAGCATCGCCGCCGCATCCGAGGGCGGCGGGCGTTACCTGACCTATGTCGAGCTGCACATCGAGCAGGGGCCGGCCCTCGAGGCGGCGGGACAGCCGACGTGTGCTCCCGGGTCGTCTTCATGCACGAGGGGCGCATCCACGAGATCGGCCCGCCGGAGGACGTGTTCAGCCGGCCGCGGACGGCCGAACTCCAGACCTTCCTCGGCATGACGGGGCAGCCGTAGCGTCCGCTTCGTCCCGGGGCCGCACGAGGCGAAGGGCGCCCCCCCCCGATTCCGCTCAGGCTCCGCTCAAGGCCTGAACGACGTCGAGCAGCACCTCCGCGCCGGCGACGAGGTCGGCATCCGCGGTCCGCTCGGCCGGATTGTGACTGATCCCTCCCGCGCTCGGCACGAAGATCATCGCGGCCGGGCAGATCCGGGCCATCATCTGGGCGTCGTGGCCGGCGCCCGAGGTCATGCGCCGGACCGACAGGCCGCGGGCCCGCGCCGCCGCCTCGATCGCCCGGACGATCCCGGGATCGAAGGTCACCGGGTCGAACCGGGCGAGCCGCCGCACCGTCACCGTTACGGCCTCCTCCCGCGCCAGGGCGTCGAGCCGTGCCGCCAGATCGGCCTCGAACGCGGCGAGGCGGCCGGCCTCGGGGTCGCGCAGGTCCACGGTGAGGATGGCGCGGGCCGGGATCACGTTGATCGCGTCCGGCTCCAGGCGCAGGCGCCCGACGGTGGCGACGCTTCGCCCGTTGCCGGCCCGCGCCCGCTCGCGCAGCCACGTGACGAGGAGCGCCGCCGCGACCCCGGCATCCCGGCGTAAGGACATCGGGGTGGTGCCGGCGTGGTTGGCCGTCCCCTCGATCGTGACTTCCTGCCACGAGATGCCCTGCAGGTCCTCGACGGCGCCGATCGCGACGCCCTCCCGCTCCAGCACCGGCCCCTGCTCGACGTGAAGCTCGACATAGGCGTGGGGCTGCAGGAAGCCCGGCGCCTCCGGCCCGGCATAGCCGATGCGCACCAGCTCCTCGCCGAGCACGGTGCCGTCGGTGCCGGTCGTGGCGAGCGCCGCCTCGACGGGAAGGCCGCCGGCATAGACCAGCGAGCCCATCATGTCGGGGGTGTAGCGCACGCCCTCCTCGTTGGTGAAGGCCGCGAGGGCGAGCGGTCGCGTCGGGGTCCGGCCCGCCCGCGCCAGGGACTCGATCACCGCGAGGCCGGCGAGGACCCCGGCGCAGCCATCATAGATCCCGGCATCGATCACGGTGTCGATATGCGAGCCGATCATCACCGGGGCGGCGGCGCGGCCTGCCGGGTCCCATAGCCCGATCACGTTGCCGATCCGGTCGATCCGGACCTCCAGCCCGGCCTCGCGCATCCAGCCGGCGAGGGCGTCGCGCCCGGCCCGGTCGGCGTCCGAGGCGGCCAGCCGCATCAGCCGGCCGTCCGCATCGCGGCCGATCCGCGCCAGGGCGGCGAGGCGGTCGAGGAAACGAGGGGCGTCGATCGCTGGCATCGTCATGCCGCCTCCGGGAGATCGTCGATCAGGGCCGTTTCGGTGACGAGGACGAGGATGCGGCTCTCCCGGTCGAGGCGCAGATCCGCCGCCCGGGCCGGATCGGCCAGGACCGCCAGCAGGCCGGCAAGGCCCGCCGCGCCGGACGGCGTCGTCGCCGGACCGCCCGCCTCGGCGAGGAGACGCGGG
>NZ_VDDA01000005.1 GCF_006151805.1 Methylobacterium terricola
GGCGAGGCGGGTGCGGCGGCAGAAGCGGGGCGATCGCAGACCAGAGGTCGTCGGGAAGAAGCGGGCGAGCCATACCACCCCAACGCCCAACAGACCCGATCGTGCCGTTCTGTTAGGCGCTCTTAGTCGGCGCCCTCTCACATGCCGCATCCGACACGCGAGAGGGAATATCGCAAGGCCTACTCACTTACCCTTGAGGGCATCCTTCACGCTTCCCACGGCGTTCTGGACCTTGCCCTTTACCTGGTCAGCAATGCCCTCGTTCTTGAGCTTCTCGTCACCTGTCAGGTTGCCCGCGCCTTCTTTGACCTTGCCGCCCAAATTCGTGGCTGAGCCCTCAACGCGGTCCTTATCGACTGCCATGTTACGCTCCTGCTTGTGTCTGCTCCCCGTGCGGGGCTCATGAGGCAAACGAGGAGGCGGCCGGAAGCGTTCCGGTGGGCATACGCGCTCCCGTTCGGGACTCACTACCGCCTCGTTTGCGGCGCCTCTCAGCCGCCAAACCCGGCCGCCTGCTCGATGCGGCCTAAAGCCATCTCAGCGAGGCAGCATCGTGCGTTTCATCCGCATCTTCGGGGCGCTTCTCTCTATCGTCCTCGTTCTCACGGTCGGCGCCTTGATCAGCCTGTTGGCGGCTCCTCTCCGCGCTGTCCGGGCCCTCCGGCGGGCTTGAGGCGACCCGGCGCACTACCTCACGTCGATCCTCGGGAACTTCGCCATGGCGTCCGCCAGCGCCTTGATGCTCACCTCGCCGTAGCCCTCGCCCTCGGTCCGCGGAGCGGGAATAAGGCGGGCCGGGGTACGGGGGAAACTCTGATCCGCCCGCACGAGGGTGAGGCCTCAAGTGGGTGCCCCCCTAGCCAAAAAGCGAGTGTTGCGTGAGCCCCCTACCCTCTCACTCTCCCACGTCGGTTCGCACGGTCTGCCCCCTGCGCTTGGCCTCGCGAAGGAAGTCGATCACGACTTGAGGCAGAGGCCTAACGTCCCCTGAAGCCTGTCTTTCAAGGGCACTCACTTCCTCTCGGCGGATGGCAGCAGCCTCTAAGCTGATGCCGAAGCGGCGGCTAATTTCATCGACGGTATCCTCGCTTTTGACAAGGTAGCTTGGCGCCAGGAGCATGGGAGCGAGCCGCCGTGCTTCACTCTCCTCTCTCTTAACTTCATTCGCAAACCGCTCTGCTGCGGTCTTAACGAGAGACCTGTTCCTGATCCCCTCGTGGCCCAGTAAGAAATGGGCAATCTCGTGAGAGGTGGTCATTCTGGCGCGAGGCTCTCCGCGCTGCATCGCGCGAAATACGCTCTCTCTAAGTCGGATGACCCGCTTGCTTGAGTCCCACTGAGCCTCGGCATCAGGCAAAATCTCGTCGGGCTCCCGGGCGTACTGGAAGCCTGGATAGGCGGCTTTGAGTTTCTGGATGACCGTCATCATGTCGATCCGGTCTTGATTCTCCAAGCCGAGCTTCACGCGGGTCTCTCGGGCGAGCCGCTCAAGCTCTTCGTTGGTGCGAAACCGCGCCATCTAGGGCCTCCATAAGCCGCCATACGCTATATCTTGTGTTTATGGATGGCAATGGCGGTCAGCCGCAAACCCGCGGTGGCAGCGCTGCAATGGGCAGAGATTGCAGTGGATAACCCCGGATCCAGCGTAGAGCCCGCTGGAGAGAGATTGCTCCTACTGGCGCTGTGTGCTGGCGGTTCAGCTTGACGGTCCTACGGCCAGGTCCTACAAAGCTCCTACCTCCGGCGCCTTCAGCGCATTGATTTTGTTGCAGAATTAGCGTCGGCCGCCGTTTCCCGTAGGGCGCGCCAGGGGCTTTTTGTTTTTCAACATCAGTGAGATGGTAAATCGGCAAAACCGATTTAGCCCCCTGGTTTAGACCCTTCGAATCAACGGGCTGGCCGGGGGATCTAACATGGCCGTTTCTACAACCTGAGCGTGTTAGATCATTAAATTCTATCGCTGATTGCTCATACTGCAAGTATTCTCATACACTTTGCCCGGCTGCGACCCTCTTGGCGCGTGGGGTTGGCGCGGCAATCCTCCGCCGTTGCGCCCGCTCATGGGCGCGCATCGGAGCTCGCAAGCTAATGTAGCCGCTACGGCCGCCGGGTTGTCGCTGAGCAGAAGCGTACCACCGCCGCCCGCGATGCCGCCGAGATCGCCACCCACGAGGTCTGCGAGGCCGACGATCGTTCGGCTGTCACTAAGCCGGGGCCGCGGCGGCATGGTGCAGGGGGAATTTTTCTTCGATGGTTTCAGCCCGGTCCGAGCCGGACTACGCGTGGGCGAACACCCGGAGTCCGTTCATCGGTTGGCCGGGAGCGGTATCCGGTGCACGAACCCTGTGGGTCGTGACCCGCGCTACCCGTCAGCCTCTGACGCGGCCGACCAACTCGGGTCGCAAAGGTGAGTACCTGAAGGAGTTCAACGTCGAGGCGATCTCCACCGCGCTCAGGCGACCTGTTCAAGTGATCAAGGAGAATGCCGCCACCTTTCGGGCCCGTGCGGAAGTGATGGCCGCGCGAACTGCCAACGAGGCGCGCTGAAGGCCGCGCGGGATCTGACCTGGGAAGCTTGTTACCCCGGTGTCCGATGCAGCTGGGCAGGCCGCACCTCATGTCCGTTCGAAATAGGGCAATTCCAGCTTGCAATTCCACCGAAAGCGCCGCTGGCCCCTCTCCAGCGTCACGCTGCGACAAGCACCTCCTAGGCATTTCTCCGGCTGATACCTCCTATTGGCCAGATCTATGGATTTTCCTGGAAATATATCGGTAAATTCTTCGTTTTTGAGGAAAAATACTTGATCAATTGTTTCGAAAACAGAGTATATAATATCAAGACGAAGCCGAACTATGCATTGATTCTGCAATATAGCAAGTACTTACGTATCGAGAATCTTCCATCTGGCAGAGAGAATCTATAAAATTACTTTGCAAGAGGGCTTGACGGCAGCGGCCGACGTCGCAATCGTCCAACTTCGCGCCCGGTGGGGCGCCTGGAGACGTGACATGTCGTAAGGCCGAACGCGCATACGAAAAGGGCCACGGAGAGAGAACCACCTCTCAGCCGCAGCCCGATCCGTAGGCGAATCCAATAGGAGATGGATCCGTTCGAGGTCCCCATTCTCCTGACAGGGATGCCGAAAGTCAACCGGATCCGTGTGATCCCGGCTAGTTCGGCTGCGCGCTCGACCTCCGCATACAGGAGGCACAGATGACATTCGAAAAGTTCAATTACCGCCCGCAGGTCGCGAAGCCCCTCCAGGGGGTGAGCGATCCCTGGGGGCGATGACTTGGCTGTACGCCATCACGCTCTGGATCTTCTCGTACTTCCAGCATCTGACCGTGCCGTTCATCTCAGCACGCGAACTGAACTCTGAGGACCCGAAGCGCATCGGCCTCAACCACCTCGATGGTGGTTACGTCGGCTATAACCTTGCGTCCGAGGTCCGTGAGTACCGGCGGCGCGACGAGAAGGTCGAGCAACTGCGCCAGCAAATCCCCGACACCCCGGAGGACCGGGAGATCGTGCAGGCTATACGCCTAGCCGAGGCCGACCCGTCACCGGTGCCTAAGGATCTGTCTGGCACCGTCGACAAGCTCAAGAAGCCCTGCAAATCGCCCCTGCCGCCGCTATCGCTTCACGGTCAGGGCTGGGTGATCACGGATGCAACCGGCGAGCAGCACACCGGCCGGCGACGGATCGGCCTGACCACCCACGAGCAAGAGGCGGGGCGGCTGTGATCGACCTCCGTTCCATCGCCCGCGCCCTCGGCGGCGAATTCCGCAACGGGCAGGTCCATGCTCCCGGGCCGGGCCACTCCGCCACGGACCGGTCATTGTCGGTCCGCCTCAGCGACGACGGCACCGACATCGTGTTGCATTCGTTCGCAGGCGACGACCCCATCGCCTGCAAAGACTACGTCCGCGTGCGTGCCGGCCTGCCGCGGTGGGAGCCGCAGGCTGGTAGTGGTCCCAAGTCGCCCGCGGCCATGTCGCGTCGCGCCCGCCAAGCCGCGTCCTTGCACTCCCGTCAGACCAGAGAGGAGGCGCCGGAGACGGACAGCGCAACCGAACCCCGTGCGCTGGGTGAGGAGCCGCAAGACCTCATTGCGGCGCGAGCTGCCGACGAAGCCTCGGCGGAGATCGTGCTGCCGGTCCCGGAAGACGCGCCCGAGCCGAGCTTCCGGCATTCCAGCCTTGGCCTGCCGTCTCGAACCTGGACCTACCCTGACGCGGCGGGCCGGGTGCTTGGCTACGTCGCCCGCTTCGACCCGCCCGGCGAGCGCAAGCAGTTCGCCCCGCTCACGCTCTGGTGCGAGAACGGGGTTCAACGTTGGCGATGGAAGACTTGGCCCAGGCCCCGCCCGCTCTACGGCCTCGACTTTCTCGCGGCCCGCCCGACCGCCTCTGTAATCATCACTGAGGGCGAGAAGGCGGCCGACGAGGCCCGCCGCATCTTCCCCAACTCCGTTGTGGTCGCCAGCCCCGGCGGAGCGGAAGCGGCGGGCGCAGCCGACTGGCGGCCGCTCAAGGGCCGGCAGGTGATGATCTGGCCCGATGCCGACGACCCTGGGCACCGCTACGCCACGCAGGTCAAAGCTGAGCTGGCCGCGATCGGGGCGAGCACCGTCACACTCGTGAACGCCATGAGTGTCGCCGCGACCGCGCCCTCCGGCGAGATCCGCGAGGTGCCGAAGGGCTGGGATGCAGCGGATGCCCTCGCAGAGGGCTACCTGCCGGAGGCGATCGCAGCCCTTGTCCTCGCCAATGTCGAGCGCGCGGAGCCGCCCCCAGCCTACACCTCCTTCCACCCCTACACCATGAACTCGGACGGTCTCATCGCCGAGGAAGAGAAAGGGCCCAGCAAGGCGCGCTCCATTGAGGAGGTCTGGTGCTCGGACCCCTTTGAGGTGATCGGCCTTGCGCGAGATCCCCACGGTATAGGCTGGTCGAAGTGGCTGCGCTGGAACGACCGGGATGGGCGCCGCCACGTGTACATGGTGGCCGACGCCGCGCTCCACGGCGACGTCGGCGCGGTGGCGGCCGAACTCGCCAACCGCGGGCTGACCGTCTCCCGCAACGCGCGCGCGCATCTGTGCAACTACCTCAACCAGGTGCGGGTGAATGCCCGGGTGACGACGGTGAACCGCACCGGCTGGCACGTCGTCGGCGAGCGCCAAGTGTTCGTGCTGCCGGATCAGGTCGTGGGTCAACCCGACAACGAGACGGTGCTGTTGGTGGGTGCTGCAGCGGCCCCTTATTCCTCGCGCGGCACCCTGGACGATTGGCGTGAGGGTATCGGCCGGCTCTCCGTCGGGCACAGCCGCATCGTGCTCGCCATCGCTACCGCGCTCGCTGGCCCGCTAGTCCACCTCGTCGGCGGTGAAGGCGGCGGCCTCAACTTTTACGGCCAATCGAGTAAGGGGAAGACCACGACGCTGCGGGCGGCGGCAAGCGTGTGGGGGCGCGGCTCGGCCGATCCTGGTTTCGTCCGTTCGTGGCGGGCGACAGCCAATGCGCAGGAGGCGACGGCAGCGATCGTCACCGACACGCTGCTGTGCCTCGACGAGATCGGCGTAGCAGAGGGCCGCGACGCAGCTGCAGCGGTCTATCAGCTCGCCTCCGGCATCGGGAAAGGTAGGGCGGCGCGCGACGGCTCCATCCGCAACCCGACCACGTGGCGTGTGCTGACGCTCTCCACAGGCGAGATCCCGATGGCCGCCAAGATCGCGGAGGACCGGCAGCGTAAGGCCTATGCAGGACAATCGGTCCGCCTCCTGGATATTCCTGCCGATGCGGGCTGCGGGTTCGGTGTCTTCGATCACGCTGGCGAAGAAGGTGACCCCGCCCGCTTGGCCGATGCGATCAAGAGCGCGGCGGTCGCCTCGTTCGGCACCGCCGGCCCGGCCTTCGTGCGCGGGCTCGTGGAGCACGGGTTGGAGGAGATCACCCGCAATGTGATCCGAATCATGGGCGGATTTGTAGAGCAGCACGTCCCCGCCGACGCGGACGGGCAAGTGCGACGGGCTGCGTCCCGGCTCGGGATCGTCGCTGCGGCCGGCGAGGTGGCCATCATGTTCGGCATTGTCCCCTGGCAGCGGGGCGAGGCAGTCAGGGCTGCCGCGCGGGCGCTGGCCGACTGGATCGCGACCCGTGGTGGCTCCGAGCCGGCTGAGATCCGGGAGGCCATCGGGCAGGTACGGCGCTTCTTCGAGGCGCATGGCGAGAGCCGCTTCGAGCCTATGGAGGACTCCGACGCCAAGCCGGTCCACAACCGCACGGGCTGGCGGCGTGGCACAGGCTCCGATCGGGAGTGGCTGGTGCTACCCGAACTCTGGAAGGCCGAGGTCTGCGCCGGCCTCGACGCGGTGGCAACCGCCCGCATTCTGGCCGAGCGGGGCATGCTGAGGCGCGACCCGCAAGGCAAGCTGCAGCGCTCGGAGCGCACACCCTACAAGTCCGGTCAGCGGGTCTACGTGGTCACCGCGGACCTGTTCGAGGGAGGCGACGATGGCCGCTGACCTCCTGACCATGCTGGACGAAATCAGCACTTCCCTCTCACGGACGAAAAAAGGTGTGGCAGGTGTGGCAGGCGATGCCACCCCGGCCGCCAACACGTCGCCACACCTTTCGTTGGAGCGAAAAACCCTTCTAGATCAATGTGCCACACTTGCCACACCTTGCCACACCGGAAAATCGGCAGGTGGAGATAAGCGCCACACCTCGGAGGGGGTGGCGGAAGGTGTTGGCAGGGTGTTGCAGCGTGTGGCAGCCAGTCCGATCGAGGCTGCCGATTGGCTGGCAGCGTTCGATGAGCGCGCCGCAATCCTGGAGTTCGACGGCAGGCACGACCGCGCCGAGGCGGAGCGTTTAGCGCTGGCGGAAACGGTCGCAATGCACGGTCCGCAGCCGAAAGCACTTTAAGCGGGGCTTTGAGGTCTTGCGCACTGGCGTAGGCCCAGGGCAGCAACTCGTCGAGGCGGCGGTTGGGATGGCCCTCAGCAATGCGGGTGAGCACGTCGCTCAGGTAGGTACACGGTGTAGTGGTCGCCTGCGGAGCACACGCTCCTTTTCGCCATCGCTGAATGGCTCATGGATGCGGTGACCGTCTCGGAGGAGTTCGAGCCCGGGCGCAACGAAGCCCAACACTGGAACTCCCTGGCCCGCTTCCGGCAGCTGCTCGATCCCGGCGTCCGTGTCGCGAATTCAACGCCGGCCGCCCGCGTCTCGATGACCGATTTCCTGGCCGGGCTCGAAGTCCGGATCGCGGACCGCTTCGCCCTTTCCCCAAAAACGGCGACGATTTTGACGTCGTCCAGTTCTCCGGCTCGCTCTCGCCAAGGCGGGGTATGAGGAGGCGGCCGGCGTGCCGGAAGAGGCGAGCGAGCTTGCAGGTTCCCTCCTGCGCGGTTTTCAGGACCGGGTGCGCGCGCGGGGCGCGCTATCAGCCTACCCGCTCGAGCCCGGCAACTTCCTCGTCGTCGATCCCGCCGCTGCTCCGGCTCTGTCCGTGATGTCCCGGATGCAGCACGCCCCCGCCCAGGAGCAACAGGTTTTTCTGCGCAACCCGCGGCCGCACATCACGGCGGCGGTCGAGGCCGCCTTGCGTAGCGAGGGCCGGCTCGACGGTCTCGATCAGATCGGCGAGGAGGAGGCGATCGAAACGGCCGGCCTCCCGCTGCTCGTTGAGACGCAGGAATACGCCGACTGGGTGACGGGCATCGGCTTCTTCCGCAAGCCCGACCTGCAGATCGGCTCAGGCAGCGGCACGACCTGGCTGCCGGAAGCCTTCGCGGCGCAGCTCGTCCGCGCCCTCGAGGCCCTGGCGCCAGCAGAAGTCGATGCGCTGCATCACCGCGTCTCCGGCGCGATGGCGGCCGGCGAGGCGACCATGCCGTTCGCTGACCTCGACCTCCCAGCGCGTCCCGAGGCCCTCGCCCTCATCAAGCACTATCGCGGGAGCGACGCTGCGCCCGAGGATAGCAATGAGACCGCGCGCCGCGAGCTGTCCGACCCCCTCGTCCTTGAGACGCTCATCAATTTCGCCGAGCTCAAATGGGTGGCGCAGGTCAAGCCGCGCCTCGCGACGGGGTCCGACACGCTGCCGTCGATCGTGCGCACGCCGCTCAAGGACCACCAGCGCGAGAGCTTCGCCTGGCAGGTCGACGCCTGGAAGGTCGGCCTGCCGGGCATCTTCAACGCGGATGAGCAAGGGCTCGGCAAGACCCTGCAGACGATCGCCTTCCTGGCCTGGCTGAAGCTGCACGCAGCCGATCCGCGGGCGGCTCACCGTGGGCCGGAGCTCGTCGTCGCGCCGACCTCGCTCCTCGAGAACTGGGAGCAAGGGGTCGCGCGACATGCCGCGGAGCCGGGTCTCGGGCATCTCATCCGCCTCTACGGCTCCGGCACCGGTGCGCGAAAGCGGACCGATACGTCCGGGCGCGATATCGAGACCGGAGAGAGCAAGCTCGATCTCGCCTTCCTGCGCGAAGCCCTCGAAGAGGGAAGAGCCCACCGATACTGGATTTTCACGACCTACACGACGCTGGTCAATTACCAGCACAGCCTTCGGCAGATCCCGTTCAGCGCGATCGTCTTCGACGAGATTCAGGCGCTCAAGAACCCTGCGAGCTTGCGCGCCGCCGCGGCCCGGTCAGTCAGGGCAGATTTCCGCATCGTGTTGATGGGCACGCCGATCGAGAACGCCTCGGTCGACCCGTGGGCGATCATGGATCAGCTCGCGCCGGGATCACTCGACACCCTGCCGGAGTTCCGCGCCCGATACGGCACACCCGAAGTGACCAACACGGCAATGCTTCATCAACGGGTCTTCGCGTCCGTCGCATCTCTGCCGGCGCTGGCGCTGCGACGGGTGAAGGACGTCGTCGCGCGGGACCTGCCGGAAAAAATGCGGCGCTTGCATCGTCGGCCAGCCAAACCAGCACCTCGTCGAAATGGTCGCTGTACATGGTGCGGCTGACCCACTCGTCCGTGACCGCCAGCAGCACGGTCGTGCGGATTGAGGGCGAAGTCACACGAGCATCGGTTCGAAGCCCATGAGTTCGCGGTCGCGCGGGCTCGGCAGCCCCGCCTTCCAAGCTTTGAAGTCGTCCATCTTCTTCAGGTCACGCATCGGGACGATCTGCGTCATCATCTCCTCACGGTCGTGGTGGATGAACACGAACGGGTGCTTCTCGAACTGCTGAAGGCTGATGGCGAAGCGGTCGGCCTCGTCGTTGAGGCGGGTGACCTTGTCGAAATCACCCTCCGCACCGTCGAGCGCATACAGGGTCTCGACCAACTCGCAGGACAGGGTAAACCCCATGTCCTGCATCGCCTCGACGAAGTGATTACCCAGCATCAGCCCGCGGGTGTGCTCGGCGATCCGCTTGGCCCGCTTCAGCGATATAGCCTCGGTCGGGAGCACGACGACGTTCCTGCCCATCTGGACGACAACCGCACCCGGCGCAGTCTTGAGGCTTCTGAAGGCGGCCATTATAGTACCACCTCGTGCTGCTCGACCTTCGCCGTCTTGCCGAGTTCGTCGCTGAGCAGTTCCTCGATCTTGTCGGCGCTCATCTCGCTGTTATAATTGTCGTCGAACTCCTCGTAGCCCTCGAACTCATCCACGACCCACTCGCGCAGAACATCGGTCGCACCGTCCAGCGTAGCGTGGACTGAATTCCGGATCGTCCCGCAGCCTTCGTGGTCCTCGACGATCACAACGAAGATCTTGCGAGCCGGCTCGATCGAGGCGTGCAAACGGTACTGCCCAACGGTAGACATGTTATCATTGATTGACATCGTGATTCCTAAATCTAATTCAGAGCGCCCCGGCAAAAGCACCGGCTGGCGATGAACAACCCATACGAGGTTCGAGCCGATCCGTCTAATTAATTTTGACGCTCAACCGGCGTGCATGGTTTGATGCACTTGCCCCCGCAATGGGGACCAGCCCTTCTCGGGCTTGGATTTATTTGGAGAAGCACTTTGATTCGTAATAGCCTCACCCAGCAGGTACAGCCTGCCGGGGCCAACACCTTTGACCGGCGCCAGCAGGCAGTTGACGAACTGATTCGGTTCCTCAACCAAACCTTGATTCAGGGACCGGAGATTCCAGACGCGAACTTCATCGCCAAGGATCTCGACGGACAGGACGACCAGAAGGTGCGCGCCTGGGTCAAGCAGAACACCACCCGTCTCGGCTGGACCGTCAAGGATTACGAGAAGGCCCTGCGCTACGAACGCATCCGCAAGGATCTCGGCGCCGTGCCCCACAACGCCACCGAACTCGTCGAGGCCCTCGTCCAGCGCGACAAGATGAGCGTGCTCTACAACGGCCTCATCCTCAACGACAAGGTGCCGATGCTGGATCGCGAAGGCGTCAGCGACGGCCTGACCATGGAACTGCTGGAGGAAGAAGCGTTCTTCCAGAACCCGAAGGACGAGAACGTCGAAGAGTTCTGCCGCAACCTCCGCCTGATTGCCGACACCCACAAGCTACCGGCGCCGAGCGAACGCATCACCGACGCGGTGAACCAGTGGATCACCATCAGCCAGCGCCATCGCCTGCAAGACCTGTTCTTCATGATTCGCGGCCCAATCCTGACCAAGGACAAGGCACGCGCCGAAGCCCTGTGGCTCGACATCGCCCACAAGCTCTTCGTGACGACCCCGGAGTGCCCGGACAAGTTCATCGTCGCGGTGCTGAAGAAGTTCATGCAGCAGGTCAAGCGCAAGATCCGCGGCTTGCCCGTCAAGGACCACCTCATGCCAGTGATCGTCGGCACCCAGGGCAAAGGTAAGACCACCTTCGTCCAGGCCATGCTCGCCATGATCGAGGAGCTGGTGCTCGGCGTGGACTTCAAGATGATCGAGGACGAACGCAATATCGACATCTGGAAGAGCTACATCCTCTTTATCGACGAGATGGGCTACGCCTCAAAGGCCAACGTGGACACGGTCAAGAACGCCATCACTGCCAAGACCCTAACTCGCCGACCCATGCGCACCAACACCCAGGTGACGGTGAAGCAGAATGCCACGTTCATCGGGTGCTCAAACAAGAAGCTCGCGCAATTGATCAAGGACCCGACCGGTATCCGCCGCTTCGTGTCCCTGCTGTTCTCGAACGACCCTGATTGGACGTTCATGAACCAGATCGACTGGCCGCTGCTGTGGGCGTCCGTGGACCACGAAGGTGACGATCCGATCGCACCGTTCAAGGGCCTGCTCGCGACCGCTCAGGAGGATCAGCGCGAACGCGGCCGCGTCGAGCACTGGCTGGAGGAGTTCAAGCCCGAGACCAGCGACACATTCAAGCGCTGCCTCCACAACGGCCGCATCCAGGCCAGCCCCCTGTACGAATCGTTCGTCGAGTTCGAGGAGACGTACTACCGCGGACACATGAAGACCAACATCACCGAGTGGGGTCTGGAGATGCGCCGGCTGGAAGAGAGCGGCCGGAACGAGCGATTCTCGTGGATCGGCAAGGTCGGTGGGCGCGTGCTGTACGCCTTCAAAGGGTAATAATTGAGGGGAGGTGTCATACAGCTATCCTGGCTTGTTCTTGGCATTTCTCCTCTGTATTTGTCCTTTGATATTATAGTAATGATAGTAGGATAGATATTATTTCAGTCCTGAGAAATACCTCAGATTAAAATAATATAACAATGCAGAATGATGGCCTTGCTGTCAAAGCTGTCATTCCGTGATGTCATTCCTGTGTTATTTATTCTCCCCTCAAGAGTTACACCATGAACCAAATCAACACGTGCGACCTCGCCCGCGACACCCGTAACCGCGAATCCCGGCGCAAGCCCGTCGCACTACGGATTCGCGAGATCGAGATGCACAAGTCTCGCTTCCCGCTGCTGCTCGATCGCTACCCGGCCGACGAGATTCCCGTCACCCTCGAAGGACCGCATGGAGTGGAATGCGGCGGCTTGCCAGATGGATGCCGAGCGGCCGCATTGCGCCATTTCCCGACGCTCGGCACTAGCAGGCTGAATGGCTGCTCCTCTCCCACAAGCTGCCACTGCATCAAATGGTCAATTTTGTAAATTATAATATTTTATTTTTGCGATCCTCGCAAAACCATTTTCTTTGTGACAGGCAATAATTTTAGTTATATGATTGAGTAAGTTCATCACTAAAGTGAATATAAAATGAATAATTTGGAGTTAATTTGCTCGAATTACAATCAATAAAAAATCCTATATTGATCTAGATGGGAGATTGTATGCAATTATATGTAGTAAATAATTTTATATACAACTTCAATGAGGCTCAACAACGGTAATGTTGCCCAATTTGATTGCTTTATCAGCAGCGAGATACTAAGCAGGGCCATATAGCCGACGGTGGCGCAGCACATCCACAAGATGAGAAATGTTCCACTCAGTCAACTGTGTCTCGCCTCGGTAGATTTGGTCTGGGTTCTCAAGCCGGGCTCTTGAAGCTGTGAACCTGTCGGCGACCTCCCGGCCACTTTTGCGTTGTCCTCTGCCGCCGTGTGGAAGACGTGATGATGGAAGGCGACAAAAACCACAACGATCTCCACCGAGTCACGGAGGACGTCGGTCTCCCGGCGCCACCTGGTCCCGACCGCGTGCCACCGCCGCATCTGCCGCCCGAGCCGGACCAGAGTGATACCGGCAACGATTGTCCCGAGTCCGAGACTTCACCCGGAGCCGAGGCGTGACAGGCCGTCCGATTGCAGGGGCCCTTGCCGTGGGCGATAGCCGCGGCATGCAGGCTCGACAACCAGTTCCGCTTTCACTTGGATCGTGTGCAACTCCAGATCGTTTGCCGCCAAGCGACGCTGACCATGCTGCCAGCCCCGTAGTTGCCGGGGCCGCTTCGGCGTGAGCGAGACGTTCTCGTTTCTTCCGTCGGGCGGCGTCACGGGCGCCGAGATCCGCGCGCGCGACTGGTCCGATACCTCGCTCGGTCCGCCCAAAGCGTGGTCGCCGGCCCTGAGGAGCGCGCTCGGGCTGATGCTCGCCTGCCCCACGGCGATGTTCCTCGCCTGGGGCCCTGACCTGCTCTGCTTCTACAACGACGCCTACCGCCCGATCCTCGGCTACCGCCTGGACACGGCCCTGGGCAGGCCCTTCCGGGAGGTCTGGGCCAGTATTTGGGACGAGATCGGGCCCCTCGTCGACGCGACGCTCGCCGGCGAGAGCATGACTCTCACCGACATGCCGCTCGATCTCTCGCGCAATGGCACACCCGAACGCAGCTGGTGGTCCTTCAGCTACTCGCCGGCCGTCGATGAGGCCGGCAAGGTCGCCGGTCTGCTCTGCGTCACCGCCGAGACGACCTCCCGCGTCCTTGGCGAGGCAGCGCTCCGCGATAGCGAGGATCACTACCGGCACACGGTCGAGCTGAACCCGCAGGTACCCTGGACCTGCGACCCGCATGGCAACATCACGTCGTTCTCGAACCGCTGGCTGACGCTGACTGGCCAGGGGCCCGGCGAACCGTACGGGGCCGGCTGGATCAAGGTGCTGCACCCCGAGGACGTCCCGTCCACGTTGACGACCTTCACGGCCTGCCTCGTCTCAGGCGACCTCGTCGACGTCGATTACCGCTTCCAGATGGCCGGCACGGGCGAGTATCGCTGGATGCGCGCCCGCGCCCAGCCGCGTCGGGACGGTGCGGGAGCCATCATCGCCTGGTACGGCGTCGTGGAGGACATCCACGACCGCAAGCTCGCCGAGCGCAACCTGCGCGAGCTCAACGCGCACCTGGAGTGTCGCGTCGAGGAGGCGCTTGCCCAGCGCAAGCTCTGGGCCGACGTCTTCGAGATCACGGACGCCCTCGTCTGCGTCCTCGACCCCGACTTCCGGCTGCTTGCCCTCAATCGCGCCTACGCCGACGAGTTCGAGGCCATCTACGGGGTCCGTCCCCATGTCGGCGACGACCTGATCGGCCTCATGGCGCACGTGCCCGAGCAGCAGGACCAGGCGCGGACCGTGTGGGCCCGGGCGCTATCGGGCGAGGCGTTCACGCTGGTCGAGGAGTTCGGCGAGCCCGACCGTAGACGGCCCTACTACGAACTGGCCTTTACCCCGCTGCGCGACGCGGACGGGCGCCGGATCGGCGCCTTCCAGTACGCGACCGACGTGACCCAGCGGCTGCGCGACCTGGAGCAACTCGCCAAGGCTGAAGAGGGCCTGCGTCAGGCCCAGAAGATGGAGGCGGTCGGGCAGCTGACCGGGGGCGTTGCCCACGACTTCAACAACCTACTGACCATCATCCGCTCGTCGGTCGACCTGCTGCGCAAGCCCGACCTGCCTGAGGAGCGCCGCCGCCGCTACATGGACGCGGTGTCCGACACGGTGGATAGGGCCTCCAAGCTGACGGGCCAGCTCCTCGCCTTCGCCCGGCGCCAATCGTTGATGCCCGAGACGTTCGACGTCGGCGCGCGGATCGCGGCGGCCGTAGACATGCTGGCCTCGGTCGCAGGCGCCCGCATCCGAGTCGTCGTCGAGATGCCGGCGAGGGCTACCTGCCACGTCTTTGCAGACCCGGGCCAGTTCGAGACGGCGCTCGTCAACATGGCGGTCAACGCAAGAGATGCGATGGAGGACGAAGGCACGCTCACCCTGAGGCTCGAATGCCGAAGAGACATGCCGGACATCCGGGGACATGCCAGTTCGAGCGGACCATTAGTGGCGGTCTCGGTCGTCGACCAGGGCTCGGGCATCAGCCCGGCAGACCTCCCGCACATCTTCGAGCCGTTCTTCACCACCAAGGGCGTGGGAAGGGTTCGGGGCTGGGACTGAGCCAAGTGATCGGCTTCGCCAAGCAGTCGGGCGGAGACGTCGACGTCGCGAGCGAACCCGGTCGGGGGACGACCTTCACCCTTTATCTGCCCCAGGTCGAGGCGCTCGCGACGGAAGCCCCGGAAGGGCTGAAGCCGGTGCTCGACGCCCAGGCGCTGCGCGTCCTCGTCGTCGAGGACAACCTCGACGTCGGGCGGTTCTGCACACAGATCCTGGAGGAGCTCGGGTACGCCACCGTCTGGGCCAAGAACGGCGAAGAGGCCCTCGCCGAGGTCGAGCGGGATCCCGATCGGTTCGACGCGATGTTCTCGGACGTGGTGATGCCTGGCATGGGCGGGGTCGCGCTGGCCCGACGCCTCCGGGCGCTCGTGCCTGACCTGCCGGTTATCCTCACGTCCGGCTACAGCGACGTGCTGGCCCGCGAGGGCACGCACGGCTTCGACCTCGTGCGCAAGCCCTACTCGGCCGCCCAGGTCGCCGAGGCGTTCCAGGCCATCCCGGGGCGGCGGAAGGGTGAGGCACCGGAGACCGAGAACCGGGAGACGAAGAGCCCAGAGGCCAAGAGCTAGCCGTCCTGACCGGTTGGACGGTGGCCGAGGCTGAACAGCGGATGGGCGGCACGTCCGGATCTCGGATCGGCGCTGTCCCTCCGGTCGCTCGACCACCGATCCGGACGATCAGGACGTTTGCGCCTCTGGCCGCTCAGGCTTGCGTGGCGCAAGCCTGAGCACGAGCGCCCCGGTCGCCATGCAGAGCAGCGAGCCCGCCAGCACACCGATCTTGGTTTCGGCTTCCAGCGTGGGGTTCGCCGCGAAGGCCAAGAGACCGATGAACAGGCTCATCGTGAAGCCGACACCGCACAGCAGCGCGACGCCGTAGACCTGCAGCCAGGTCGCGTGCGCAGGCCGCTGCGCCCAGCCCACCCGGACCACCGCCAGCACGAACCCGAACACGCCGAGCTGCTTGCCGACGAAGAGACCCAGCGCGACACCGAGCGTCACCGGGTCGAGAAGCATGGCCGGCTCGAACCGGGCCAGTGACACGCCCGCATTCGCGAACCCGAAGATCGGCAGGATCAGGAACGCCGACCAGGGATGGATCGCGTGCTCCAGGATGTGCAGCGGCGAGGTCGGATCGTCCGGCTTGCCGACGCTCAGGCGCAAGGGGATCGTCAGGGCGAGCAGCACGCCGGCGATCGTCGCGTGGACGCCGGATCTCAGGACCAGCACCCATAATACTGCGCCGAGCAGCAGGTATGGCCAAAGCCGCGCCACGCCGGCCTTGTTCAGCCCGTAGAGCACGGCGAGCGTCAGCGCCGCGCCGCCGAGCATCGGGAGTGACAGGTCAGCGGTGTAGAACACCGCGATGATGACGACGGCACCGAGGTCGTCGATGATCGCGAGCGCGGTCAGGAAGACCTTGAGCGAGATCGGCACGCGTGAGCCGAGCAGCGCCAGGACGCCGAGCGCGAAGGCGATGTCGGTCGCCGCCGGGATCGCCCAGCCGCGCAGGGTTTCCGGGGAGTGCCGGTTGACGGTCGCGTAGACCAGGGCCGGCACCAGCATGCCGCCGA
This sequence comes from Methylobacterium terricola, assembly GCF_006151805.1. Classification (GTDB taxonomy): domain Bacteria; phylum Pseudomonadota; class Alphaproteobacteria; order Rhizobiales; family Beijerinckiaceae; genus Methylobacterium; species Methylobacterium terricola. The sequence continues at coordinate 16,369 of NZ_VDDA01000005.1, forward strand.
GCGCCGCCACGCCGGGCAGGATGCGGTCCGGCCAGGTGCGCAGGCGCCCGTCCAACATCTCGCGCTTGATCTCGAGCCCGACGAGCAGGAAGAACGCCGCCATCAGGGCGTCGTTGATCCAGTGCAGCAGGCTCAACGGCCCGAGCTTGGCCTTCAGGGCCGCGAAATAAACCTCCGCGTAAGCCGAATTGGCGACGACGAGCGCCAGGGCGGCGCTCGCCATCAGCACCAGGCCGCCGCTGGCCTCGTTTCGCAGCATGCTGCGCAGGGCAGAGAGCGGGCGTCGGATCGGCATGGGTGCCGGAAACGTCATGGTGTCACCGTGCGGGGAGGCGGGAGAGGCTGAGGGGAATCGGGCGGTCGTCGCGGATGCCGCGCTAGCGATCGGGGAGAGGGAACGGGTCGTGACGACCGGGCCGAACTCCGCGTCTTCGCCGTGCCGCCGATCGCGCCGACGAGGCCGTCGAGCCGCGCCGGGCGAACGCTCCGAGGGTGGAGGCGACTATCGCCGCCGGGACCATGGCGGACGGGCGCGTCCGCCGAGGCGCGGCGACCGGCTGCCTGGAGCGGCGATATCCGATCGGGCCAAGGAGCCGAGCACAGGACCAGGTAAGGCATGGGGCCACGGGTCATCGCCGCTGGCGGCCCGACCAGCAGTCGCGATCCTGCAAGCCCCAGGACGGGGCCGCACACCTTGGCGCCCGTATCCCATCGATGGGTGGGACGCGCAACCGGGTGCGTCGGGCACGAATGCGGTATGGGACCGTCCCAGCCGACTCGACCGGACCCATGCTCCCCTTCAAAGCCACCCTACAGGCCCTCTACGAGGGCGACACCGACCAGGCGCACCGCTTCCGCTACGCGCTGCTCGCCTTCGACATCGCGACGATCGCCTTCGTCATCGTCACCTCGTTCCTGCCGCTCTCCCCCTGGATCGTCGCGTGCGACGTGGTGCTCGGCCTCGGCGTCCTGGCCGACTTCCTCGGCCGCCTGGCGATCAGCCGCGCACCCGCCCGCGAGTTCCTGCGCCTGAGCACCTGGACGGACGTGGTCGCCATCGCCTCGTTCCTGGCGCCGATGGTCATGCAGGGCGTCGGATTCCTGCGCATCCTGCGCACGCTCCGCCTGCTGCGTACCTACCAGCTGCTCGACCGGCTGCGCCAGGACAGCGCGTTCTTCCAGCGCAACGAGGAGGCGATCCTCGCCGCCACCAACCTGGTGGTGTTCGTGTTCGTGATGACCGGCGTGGTCTATATCTCGCAGCACGGCACCAACCCGGCAATCGGCAGTCCAGTTGATGCGCTGTATTTCACCGTCACGTCGCTGACGACCACGGGCTACGGCGACATCACTCTGCCGGGGACGTCCGGACGATTGATCTCGGTGTTCGTCATGATCTGCGGCGTGACGCTGTTCTTCCGGCTCGCCCAGGTGGTGTTCCGGCCCTACAAGGTGCGCTTCTCCTGCCCGACCTGCGGGCTGCAGCGGCACGAGCCGGACGCGGTGCACTGCAAGGCCTGCGGCACCACGCTGAACATCCCCGACGAAGGGGCCGATTAGATTGTCGGCGATGACGGACGACGAGCCGTCATGGTGCTGGTTGGAGGAGCGGACGGGCCGCTTCTCCACCGGGCCTAGAAAGCTTCACGATCGCGTTGCAATCGTGAAGCTCTCTAGATCATTGTTTTTGCCGCATTTTCTTCGACGAACCGGTACCCACTTCGTCGGAAAATGCTCTAGCCCTCGCGAGTGGAGCGCTCGACCGTCCGGGGGCGGACGCTGTCAGGCCGCCGGGCCGATCGGGATTAGACCCCGCCCGATCTCGATGGGACCGGGAGGCTGCGGCGCCGGCGGGTCGCCCTCCGGCGGCTGGGGGTCCGGCGGCGGGTCGCCGATGGGCGGCAACGGGTCGTCACCGGGACGCGGCGTGTCGGACATTGTGGGTCTCTCCCGTGCATTTCCGTATGGGAACCGGCGACCAACGCGCAGGCCGTCCGAAGGTCACGGCGCGGAACGACGCGGGCGGCGTCATCCTGGGACGGCGGCCGACCGCGCCCGCAGCGCCCGGCGAAGGATGCGCGAGAGGTCCGCCACCGAGTATGGCTTCGGCAGGAGCGCGAAGCCGTCCGTACCGTCGGCGGCCAGCACGTGGCTGTAGCCGGACGTCAGCACGACCGGCAGGGCGGGACGGCGGCGCCGGATCTCCCGCGCGAGGTCGATCCCGTTCATGCCGGGCATCACCACGTCCGAGAATACGACCTCGAACGGCTCGCCGCCCGCCTCGAGGGCCGCCAGGGCTTGCATCGCATCGGCGACGCGGACGGTCTCGTATCCCAGCTTCGCCAGGGCCTGCGTCGCGAAGGCGCCGACCTCGCGGTTGTCCTCGACCACCAGGACACGAGTTCCGTGACCGTCGGCCAGCATCTCGGGCTCCGCGGCGACGGTCCGCTCCGCTTCCTCGCCCTTGGCATGCGGCAGGTAGAGGGTGAAGGTGGTCCCGGTCCCGACCACGCTCTCCACCGCGACGTCGCCGCCCGACTGCTTGACGAAGCCGTAGACCTGGCTAAGGCCGAGACCTGTCCCCTGCCCCACGCCCTTCGTCGTAAAGAAGGGTTCGAAGATGCGGTCGAGCACATCCGCCGGGATGCCCGAGCCGGTATCCGTGATCGAGACCGCGACGAAGTCGCCGTCCACGGGCTGGTGGGAGCGGAGAGCCGGGATCTTCGCGACGCGGCGCACCCTGACGGAGAGCAGCCCCTCGCCCTTCATGGCGTCCCGGGCGTTCACCGCCAGGTTGACCACCGCCGTGTCGAACTGGCTGGGATCGGCGTCGACGTGGAAGTCGAGCGGGCTTTCTTCACCGTCCGTGCCCGCCTCCAGGGTGGTCTCGACGCGGATGCGCGCACCGGTGAGCGTTCCGACCATGTCGGCGATGGCTCCGACCGCGTGGCCGGCATCGAAGACGACCGGTCGCAGGGCCTGACGGCGCGCGAATGCAAGGAGCTGGCCGGTGAGCTTGGCAGCCCGGTCCACCGTCCCGGCGATGGCGTCGACGTACCGGCTGCGCCGCTCCTCAGCCAGGTCCGGCCGCTTCAGCAGGTCGGTCGATGACTTGATGACAGTCAGCAGGTTGTTGAAGTCGTGGGCGACGCCGCCGGTCAACTGCCCGACCGCCTCCATCTTCTGGGACTGGCGTAACCGCTCCTCCAAGGCCTTGCGCTCGGTCACGTCCCTGCCGGCCGCGTGAAAGCGGTCTCCCTGCGGGATGGCGTTCCACGAGATCCAGCGGTCGCCGCCCTCCGCGGTCCGCAGGCGGAGGTCGAGGTCCGAGACGCTCCTGCCGGTCCTGAGCGTCTCGAAGGCGCGGAGGGCGGCCTCACGGTCCTCGGGATGCACGAGGGTGTCGAAGCGGGCCCCGACCAGGCCGCCGGTCGCCCAGCCCAGGACGTCAAGCCAGGCCGGGTTGACGGCTTGGTAGGCCCCGTCGAAGCCGCAGACGACGAGCAGGTCGCGGCTGGTGCGCCAGACGAGGTCCCGCTCGACCATCCTCTCGGAGACCTGCGCTTCCCGTCTTCGCTCCACCTCCTGCCGGTCGGAGGCGTCCTCGAACAGCACTGCGACGCGGTTCTGCACCGGGTCTCCGATCCGCACCGCGTGCACGTCGAAGACGCGGTTCAGCCAGGCCGCATGGCCGCGGAAGCGCACCGCTCGGCCGGTACGGGCGACTTCGCCGTAGGCGTCGAACCAGTGCTGCTCGTGTCCAGGCACGAGGTCGCGCATCCAGCGGCCCTCCGCGCCCGCGAGGCCCGATTGGTGCTCGAAGGCGGCGTTGACCTCCACGAACCGGAAATCCTCCGCGCGCCCGTCGGCGCTAAAGCGCATCTCGACGATGCAGAAGCCGGCCTCGACCTCCTCCAGCAGGCTGCGGAAGGAGGCGCCGGCCCCGCCCGCCGGTGCCTCCCGGGCCCGGAAGCGGCTGATGTCGAGCTGGCTGCCGAAGAAGTACAGCAGCTCGCCGTGCGGCCCGAAGACCGGGCTCACGTAGAGCTCGTTGATGAAGGTCGTGCCGTCGCGGCGGTAGTTCAGGAGCTCGACGACCACGTCCCGGCGCGCCGCGATGGCGTCGCGGACCTTGGCGACGCTGGCCGGGTCCGTGTCCGGTCCCTGGAGGAAGCGGCAGTTGCGCCCGACGAGGTCCGCGGCCGCGTAGCCCGAGAGTTCAAGGAAGGCGCGATTGGCGAAGATGATGGGGTTGTCGGGCAGGTTCGGGTCGGTGACGATCATCGCCATCCGGGTCTTCTCGGCGGCGGTGAACAGCAGGTCGGGGTTGGCCACGTCGGATGTGACCGCCGCCGGCCATTCCCGTCCCAGCCGGAGGCGCGCATTCTCCCGTTCCAGCTCGCGCTCGCGCCTCCGGAGCCGCTCGATCTCGGCCTGCAGTTCCGACGTTCCCATGGACTTCATCATGATTGGGGCGCGCGGCCCTGGGCCGGGTGCCCAGGCTCCTCGACGCAAAGGAAGGCAGGACCGAAAAGGCCCGTTGCACGGACTTCCGCTACGGTGTCGTCTGCCCCCTATCCGTCGACGCCCGATCGGCGGCGGATCTTCCGCAGCGGGCCGTCCTCGCAAAGCCAACATAAGTTATGCCGTGCGATAACGACCGGGCAAGGCCATCGTTGCGCCCCTCCCTCATGCGACCGACTGGAAATTGGCGAGCGGCGCCTCGATGACGCAGATCGCACCTTCACGCGGATAGTCGAGGGAGAGACGGGCACCGACCTGCGCCGTCAGCCCGCGCTCGATCAGGCGCGACCCGAACCCCTTTCGCGACGGCGCGACGACCGGCGGTCCCCCGCTCTCCGTCCACGCCAGGCGAAGGGCGGGCCCGGCCTCCGCCTCGACGAGCGACGCCGTCAGCGAGACGCGCCCTCCCGGAATCGACAGGGCCCCGTACTTGACCGCGTTGGTGGTGAGCTCGTGCAGTGTCAGCGCCAGGGACAGAGCGGCCTTCCCGCCGATATCGACCTCCGGCCCGTGGAACGAGACCCGGTCGCCGCTCGCCTCCTGGACGCCGACGCCCTCCCGCACGACCGCGGAGAGCGGCGCGCTCTCGGCAGCACCGCCCAGAAGCATGTCGTGCGCCTTGCCGAGCGCAACGAGGCGGCTGCCTAGCACCTCGCGGGCCGCGTCGATATCCGTGGCCCCGCGCAGGGTCGATGCCGCGATGGCCTGAACCATCGCCAGCAGGTTCTTCATCCGGTGGGACAGCTCGTGGTTGAGGAGTTCCTGATGCGCCTCGGCCTTCCGCCGGGCGTCGACGTCGGCGACCGCGACGACGCCCCCCGACAGCCCGCCATTCGCATCGCGCATCGGCACGCCGACGATCTCGACCCAGACCCGGGTGCCGTCGCCGCGCTGGTAATGACATTCGAGCGCGGCGTGCTCCGCGCCGTCGCGGATGATCCGGCTGAGTGGGTATTCGTGCGGTGCGACCCGCCGCCCATCCTCGTGGAAGGCGACCCACTCGCCGTAGCTGTCGGTATCCGGCGAGGGCAGGACCGGATGGCGGAAGATCTCTTCCAGCCGGCGGTTGCCGCCGATGATGCGTCCAGACGGGGCCTCGGCGAACAGGATGCCGACCGGCACAGTGTCGAGCACCGCCCGCAGCGATGCCTCGCTGGCCTGGAGCGCCTGCTGCCCGCGCTTGCGTTCGGTCAGATCGAGCATCGCGCCGATCATGCGGACCGCCCGCCCTTCGGCGTCGCGGATGACGGAACCGCGGTCCAGCACCTCGGCATAGGAGCCGTCCGCGCGCAGGAACCGGTACTCATCGCTCCAGGCGGTGCCTCTCCCATCGATGACGGCGCGGATCCTCTGCGTCACGCGCGCCCGGTCATCTGGGTGGATATGGGCGATCAACCAATCGCCGGTCGGCTCCACCCGGTCCGGCGCGTGCCAGTAGGCGTCCTGAAGCGCCTCATTCCACAGCACGTGGTCGGTGGCCAAGTCCCAATCCCAGATCGCATCCTTGGTGGCGCGCGCCGCCAGGCGGTACCGCTGCCGGCTGGCCTCCAGGCGCTGGCCGGCCTCGTGCCGTTCGGTGCGGTCGCGCAGGATCTTGAGGAAGCCGATCATCCGGCCGTCTTCCTCGCGCAGCACCATCATCTCGCCCGAGGCGAAGAAGCGCGTGCCGTCCTGGCGCAGGTGCCAGCGTTCGTCGTTGCCGCTGCCGGTCCGTAGTGCCTCTTCCATCTCCCGGGCCGGAATGCCGGCCTCCCGGTCCTCCGGGGTGAAGAACAGGTCGGCGGGTCCGCCGCGGACCTCGTCCGGGGTCCATCCGAGGATGCGGGTCGCGCCCTCGTTCCACTCCGTGATGCGCCCCTCGCGGTCCATCACCACGATGGCGTGGTCGATGGCGCTGTCGAACACCGCGGAGTAGCGCCGCTCCTCGCGCTTGACCGCGCGCAGGGCCGTCTCCTCGCCCGCCTCGGCGAGGCCGGCCGCCACGGTGCCGGCGAGGATCTCCGCGACGCGCAGGTCCTCCTCGGAGAACGCTCCGGGCCGGCTCGCCTGAAGCTTGAGGACGCCGATCGGGATGCCGCCGCGGCGCACCGGTACCATCACGCAGGAGCGCAGCCGCAGCGACTCGATGATGCCCAGCTTGGCGCGGGCGTCGCGCCGGGCGTCCGGGACGAGCAACGGGCGGTCGGCGCGCAGGCAGGCGCCCGCCAGGCTGCCGTCGAGGGGCAGACGCCGTCCGAGATGGGCGGCGAGGCCATCCGTCACCGAGCGGTAGACCAGCGAATCGCCATCGAGAATCTCGACCGCGCCGGCCTCGGCCGCCGGGACGGCACGCATGGCCCCGGCCAGCGCCGCCCGCAGGCTCGCGTCGAGGTCGCCACCGGCCGCAGCAACCTCCTCCAGCGTGCGGGCGACGACCTCGCGCTGGCGGTCGGCCCGGTTGCGCTCTGCCAGCGCCCGCCGCAGCAGCAACTGGTCCATGACCTGGCGGGCCAAGGTCCGCAGGTCGTCGGCCTGTGCAATTGTCAGTCCGCCGGGCCTGGGAGCGTGATCGATCACGCACAGGCTGCCGAGGGCATGGCCCTCGGGCGTGCGCAGCGGGGCGCCGGCGTAGAAGCGCAGGTGCGGCGCGCCGGTCACCAGTGGGTTGTCGCGGGTGCGGGGATCGCGTGTCAGGTCGGGGATCTGGAGGATGTCGGTCTCGGCGAGCACGAACTTGCAGACCGAGCGGTCGAGGTCGGTCTCGCAGGGCGGGAAGCCGGCGCGGGCCTTGAACCACTGCCGCTCCCGGTCGACTAGGCTGACCAGCGCCACCGGCGCGGCGCAGAGCCGGCGGGCGAGATGCACGATGTCGTCGAAGCCGCGCTCGGGCAGCGTGTCGAGGAGGCCGGAGGCGGCGAGCGCGTCGAGGCGGGCCTCGTTCTCGACAGCCGACGGGCGGGACAGGCCGAGGGTCACGGGGCGAGATCCCGCAGCGCGACGGCGGCGGAGGGGGCTTTCAGCTGGTCCGGCTCGGCGGCATCGACGGCGACCATCCGGCCGCCCGGCGCGTAGACCGCGCCGAGCACCTCGGCGAAGTGGCGGCGCACGGCAGCGTGGCATTCGCACGAGGCCGCCTCGGCCCGCCTGCGGTCCGGCAGCGTCAGGCGCCGGTGACCGATCTCGATCAGGCCGTCGCGCTGCATGCGCCCGAGCACCTCGGTGAGGTAGGCGCGGCGCACGCCGAGCATGTCGGCCAGGAGCTCGTGGGTCACCGGCAGGTCGGGCGTCCCGAGGCGGTCCTGGAGGGTCAGGAGCCAGCGCAGGCAGCGCCGCTCGATGGTGTGGGACGCGTTGCAGGCCACCGACTGCAGGACCTGGGCGAGCAGGCAGTCGGCATAGCGCACGAAGAGGTCGCGGACGGTCTTCGAGGCATGCTTGGCCTCGGCCAGGCGGTCGGCGTCGATGCGGATGATCGGTCCGGCGACCTGCACCACGGCTTGGCCGAAGGCCGGCAGGTAACCCTGGCTGACCACGCCGCCGATCGCCCCCTCGCGGCCGACCGTGGCGGTCTCGACCGACTTGCCGTCCCGCAGCGGCACCACCAGCGTGACGACGCAGCCCTGGGCCGGGAACGTGACGTGGCTGACGTCGTCGCCGGCCCGGAACAGGACGTCGCCGCGCCCGACTTCGCGCCGCTCGGCATGGGGGGCCAGCAGGGCACGGTCGGCGCCGTCGAGGGCTTCGAGCAGCAGGTTGCCGTCGATGGAGCGGAGGGAGGAGGCGTTCACAAGGACCGTAGGGGCGTCGGCGATCGCGTTGTCCAATAGCGGACTTCCCGGCGCAAAGATGTCCGATGTCTGACAAGTGCGGGCGATGAGCGTCCCGGAGCATCACTTTTTTGGAGCCGGGAGGCGGTGCGGAAGGCGCGTTGTACCGTCGACTGCTGCGTTTTCTCGTCGAAACGCCGCGGCAGCCTCTCACTCGGCAACCGGCGCCGGCCGGTCTCGCTTGCGCTCCGGAACAACGACGGCAGCCTTCCGTTGCGCCCCTTTCCGGTGAAGGAGCCCCGCGTGTTTCCTGCCTGGCTCGACGCACTCTCCCTCGCTGCCCTGTTGCTCGGGGCGGCCTGCGCGCTGCTCGTCTCCGTCGACGCAATCCGCCACCCGCAGCACATGACGGTCATGAACGTGGTCTGGCCGGTCACGGCGTTGTTCGGCACCGTGGCGGTCGTCTGGGCCTACTTCCGGTACGGCCGGATGGCGGCGCATCACGCGGCGCAGGCGCGGCACGGCACGCCGCCGAACAAGTCCGAGACGCCGTTCCCGGTGATGGTCGGCAAGGGCGCGCTCCATTGCGGCAGCGGCTGCATGCTGGGCGACGTCGCCGCCGAGTGGCTGGCCTTCCTGGTGCCGGCGGTGGCGGTGTGGTTCGGCTGGCAGTCGCTGTTCTCCGAGAAAATGGTCGCGGTCTGGATCCTCGACTTCCTGTTCGCCTTCGGGCTCGGCATCGTGTTCCAGTACTTCGCCATCGTGCCGATGCGCGGTCTCTCGCCGGGCAAGGGCCTGATCGCGGCGCTGAAGGCCGATACCGCCTCGCTGGTCGCCTGGCAGGTCGGCATGTACGGCTTCATGGCCTTCGCGCAGTTCATTCTCTTCGGGCACCTGCTCGGGCACCGCGCCCCGGTGAACACGGCCGAGTTCTGGTTCGCCATGCAGGGCGCCATGATCGCCGGCTTCCTCACGAGCTATCCGGTGAACTGGTGGCTGGTGCGGTCGGGCATCAAGGAGCGGATGTAGGCCGGCGTCTCGCGCGGCGGTGGTCCCGCTGCGCTCCTCCCCCTGTGATTAAAGGATGTGGCGTGCTCTCGATCTTCGACCTCGCGGCGTTGCTCCTGACCTTGTCGGCCCTGTTCGGCTGGCTCAACCGGCGCCTCGTCCGGATGCCGCACGCGATCGGCCTCCTCGTCCTCGGCCTCGTCGCCTCGCTGCTTCTCGTCCTCGTCGACGTCGCCTTCCCGGCCCAGCACCTCTACGAGGACCTCACCCGCGCGCTGCTGCAGATCGACTTCACCGGCGTGGTGATGAACGGCATGCTGGCCTTCCTGCTGTTTGCCGGGGCCATGAACCTCGACCTCGGCGCATTGCGGGACCGGGCCTGGCCGGTGGCGACCCTGGCCTTCGTCGGGACGATGATCTCCACCGGCATCGTCGGCCTGCTGTTCTGGGGCGCGGCGCAGGCCCTGGGCCATCCGATCCCGCTCGCCTGGGCCCTCGTCTTCGGGGCGCTGATCAGCCCGACCGATCCGGTGGCGGTGATCAGCACGCTCAAGAACGTGAAGGTTCCGCAATCGCTCGAGATCGAGATGCAGGGCGAGGCCCTGTTCAACGACGGCATCGGTATCGTGCTGTTCACGATCCTGCTCGGCTTCGCGGCCGGCACGGGTCATGCCGTGCACGGTGTCGGCGGGCTCGCGAAGCTCCTGCTGCAGGAGGCGGGCGGCGGCCTCCTGCTCGGCACGATCACCGGCTATGTTGCCTATCGGGCGATGCGTGCCATCGACGACTTCCCGGTCGAGGTGCTGATCACCCTGGCGCTCGTCGCCGGCACCTACGCCCTGGCGCAGAAGCTCGGTGCCAGCGGTCCGCTCGCGGTGGTGGCGGCGGGCCTCCTCATCGGCGAGCGGGCCCCGCGCTACGCCATGAGCGACCGCACCCAGGGCTACGTCTCGGCGCTGTGGACGCTGATCGACGAGGTGCTCAACTCCGTGCTGTTCTTGCTGATCGGCCTTGAGGTGCTGGTGCTGCGCTTCCAGGCGAGCGGCCTGGTGCTGGCCGCCTGCGCGGTCCCCATCGTGCTCGTGTCGCGCCTGATCGCGGTGGCGACCCCGATCCTGCTGTTTCGCCGGGTGCAGGCATTGTCGATCCGCAACGTGCCGTTCCTGACCTGGGCCGGGGTGCGCGGAGGCATCTCGGTGGCGCTGGCCCTGTCGCTGCCGGACGACCCGGCGAAGTCCGCCATCCTGGCGGCGACCTACGCGGTCGTGCTGTTCACGATCATCGTCCAGGGCTCGACGCTCGGCCTCGTCGCCCGCCGCACGCTGAAGCGCACCGTCGACGAGACGGCAGGATGACCTTGGGAGACGGTCCGCAAGGGAACCTTGGGTGGGCGGCCGGGTTGCCGCCCGCCTTGTTCGATCAAATGATGGGTTGATGTTCGCAGAAGCACTCGGTCGCCTGGACGAGCTCGCACGGTCCGCCGTCGCGATCCTGCCGGGTCTTCTCATCGCGGTCGCGATCTTCGGCCTGGGACTGCTCGTCGCGCGCGGCGTCCGCGGCGGCGTGCGCCGCGCCGCGCAGATGCGCCACGCACCGGCCGGGTCGGCCGCCGTGCTCGGTCGCATCGCCGGCGGGACCACCGTGATGGTCGCCTTCCTGGTCGCAGCCTCGGTAGCGTTCCCCTCGGTGTCGGCGGCAGACCTGTTCAACCTGCTCGGCATCGGCGGCGTCGCCATCGGCTTCGCGTTCCGCGACGTGCTCCAGAACCTGCTCGCCGGCATCCTCATCCTGCTCACGCGCCCCTTCGTGATCGGGGACCAGATCCGGGCCGGCAGCCACGAGGGCACGGTCGAGGACGTCTGGGTGCGCGCCACGGTGCTGCGCACCTACGACAACCAGCGCATCCTGATCCCCAACGCGACCCTCTTCACCGACAAGATCACCGTCATCACCGCCCATGAGCACCGCCGCCTGCAATTCCCGCTCACGATCGGCAACGGCGACGACATCCGCGAGGCCCGCCGGGTGATCACCACCGCCCTGCGGGAGACCGGGGGCGTGCTGGCCGACCCGCCGCCCGAGGCGCTAGTCACGGGGCTCGGCGCCGCCGGGGTCGACATGGTCGGACGGTTCTGGATCAACCCGCCGCGCCGGCGCGACGCCGTCGACGCCCTCGACCACGCCATCAGCAACGTCAAGGAGGCGCTCACCGCGGCCGGCATCGATCTGCCTTATCCGACCTCGCAGGTGCTGTTCCACAACCAGACTGAATCGGTGGACGGTGACAGGACCCGCCAGCGCGAGGGCTGGCCGGCCGGCGCGCACCCGCCGCCATCGCGCCGTCAGGCCGAGCGGGAACACACCGCCGAATCGTCCTCCCGCCCATCATCCGAGGAAGCGTGATGCGCGCCCGTCTCTCCGCTTGGCTCGAGCGTCTCGGCGACCAGTTCTGGCTGCGCCCGGCCCTGCTCATCCTGCTCGGGCTCGGGCTCGGGCAAACCGTGGTCTGGTGCGACGAGATCTGGGAGACCGGCGCGGAGGGGAGTGGTCTCGCCTGGAGCTATGCCGGCGGTGCGGAGGGCGCCCGCTCGCTCCTCAGCGCCATCGCCTCCTCGACGATCGGCGTCGCCGGAACGGTGTTCTCCATCACCATCGCGGCGCTCTCGCTGGCCTCGAACCAGATGGGACCGCGGCTGCTGCGCAACTTCGTGCGCGACAGCCGCAACCAGTACGCCCTCGGCATCTTCCTCGGCACGCATGCCTACGCGCTGATCGTCCTGCGCACCGTCCGCACCGTGCAGGAAACTGCGTTCGTGCCGCATCTCGCGGTCTCGGGTGCGATCCTGCTGGCGCTCGTCAGCCTCGGCACCCTGGTCTGGTTCGTCCACCACGTCGCGACCAGCATCAACGTGGAGACCGTCATCGACGCCGTTCACGGCGATCTCTGCCGTGCGATCGACAGCCAGACGCTTGCCAAGCCGGATATCGGGGCGCCGGCGCATTCGCCGGAGGGCCCGATCCTCCGCTGCGAGACCGGCGGCTACCTGCAGGCCATCGACCTCGACGGCCTCGCAGACTGGGCGCACGCGCAGGGCGTGCGCCTCCACCTGTGGGTCCGGCCCGGCGACTACGTACCGATGGCGCTGCCGGTGGCGCAGCTCTCGGCCGGCCGCGACGGCGCGCAGGAGGCCTTGCGCGCCAACCTCACCTTCGGCCGCCAGCCGGCCGCCTTGCAGAATCTGGAATACGCCATCCATCAGCTCAGCGAGATCGCCGTCCGGGCCCTCTCGCCCGGCATCAACGATCCGTTCACTGCGGCCAGCGTGCTGGCTCATTTCGGCGACGCGCTCTGCCGCATCGCCCCCCGCCACCTGATGAGCGGCGCCGTCGCGCGGGACGGCACCGTCGTGGCGACCCGTCCGGTCACGGATTACAATGGCCTGTGCGACGCGATGTTCCACGTCATCCGCCAGAACGCGGCGGATTCACCTTACGTCCTAATCAGGCTCGTCGAGGTGCTGACGGACGTCGCCCGGGTGGAACGCCGGATCGACCGGCTCGCAGAGTTGCAACGCCACGCCGATCTGGTGATGGCCTCGTGCGGCGACGGCCTGGATCCGTCGGGGCGGGAGGATCTGGCCGCGCGGCATCGGCGATTCCTGGACGTCGTCGCGGAGGGTGGTGCGCCCTGACCGCGACGGCGTCGCGGCCCCGGGCTCTTCCGGCCGGGGAAAGTCTTCGAGGGAGCACGGGATCCTGCCGCGTTCCACGATGCGGGGCAGCGCCTGCCGCTGTGACAGGCAAGTGGCTGACTTGAACCAGATCGTGAATTGATGTTCATCAGGTTCACTGAATGCCCTTCGAGGATAGTCCTGCGCCGAGCCTTGAGAGCAATCAGCCGTTTTCGATGGAACGTCACTCCACGTCATGTGTTGGTCGGTGACACACCTCGCGATCCTGGGAGGGAAATCGTGACGTACCCTAAACTGAACCTCGGCGCGGCGATGACCTGTGCCGGCCTGTTTGGCGCCGCCCTGTTGGCTGTACCGGCTTCGGCCGCGCCGCTGACGACCGCTCCGTCGTTCGGCACCGGTCTCGGCAGCAGCGTCGCGGACGGCCCGATGCTCACGACGCCCGCGCGCTACATGCAGGGCCGCAACATGGGCAACGGCAAGCATCCGTCCCGGCCGAAGGGCCAGAAACGCCGGGGGATGACCTCAGGCGGTCCGCGCTACTGAGCGGCCACCAAACCCACCGACATCCGCCTCGAACCTCGGAGATTGCCGATCATGCGTCGCATCCTGCTCGCCGCCGCCCTGACCGCCTGCGCCGTCCCGGCTCTGGCCCAGACCACCTCCACCTCGCCGGCCCCTACGACGGCCCCGAAGATGGACGCTCCGGTGTCGGGCGCCATGAAGACCGACGACAAGGGTATGACCACGGTCAACACGTCGACCATGGCGGTCCGCTTCATCACCAGCAAGCCGACCGACATGGTTACCTCGCGTCTCAAGGGTGTTAACGTCTACAACAACAAGAATGAGAACCTCGGCGAGATCGAGGATTTCGTGATCACCGACGGTAAGACGGTGAACGGTGTCATCATCAGCGTCGGTGGCTTCCTCGGTATGGGCGAGCGTTATATCGCCGTCGATCCGTCGAACCTCGTCATCCACAAGGACGGCAACACCGTCAAGGCGATGCTCAATACGAGCAAGGATGACTTGAGCAAGGCCCCGACTTTCGACTACAGCAAGACCAAGAGCTGACGTATTGTCGCGTCGCCGGGGGAGCTGCATGACCCCGGCGACGTCTACCATGACCCTCTTCGGGCTTGCCGCAAAATTGGCTGTGCTGTATGTTGATCCGCACAATCCAACCCGATTGCCAGCAAGGCTGAACTCGAATCTCGTTAGAAGGAAACATCACGGGTGCACAAAAGCTTTTTGGTCGTCTGACTTCCCGCTGGAGAGCACGATCTCGGCAGGCGACTCCATGGCGCAAGCCACGAGACGCGAGGCAATCAGCGCGTTCTCCGTCTCAGCCTGTCAAGGGTCGCGACCACCTCGATCGGCAGGGTCGGCTTCGCCAGCCAGGGGGCCTCCTGCAACTCGGGGCACAGGGAGCTGTCCCGCCGCCACGCAGAGTGGACTACGAACGGTACGTCGCGTCGGCGTAGCTCACGTGCCAGCTCGCTGCACAGACCATCCTTGAGGCGCACATCGACGACGGCGAGGTCGGGCGCGCGCAACCGCACCCGAGCAAGGGCCGCCACCAGGGTATCTACGGGTCCTGCAGCGCGATATCCTGCCCGCACGAGCGCGTCACTTAGGTCGAGCCCGACAAGGGCATCGTCCTCGACGATCAGGACGATGGCGGACGTCTGGGTGGTTCTCACCTGCGCACTCCTGATGGGGCGGGGTGCCTCCTCGCTCTTGCTCGGCTAAAGGGCGGCAAGTGTGTAAACCTTTGCTAAATTAGATGTAAATAAGCTATCTGGCTTGGTGTTAAATCGAACAATCACCGTTACATGCCTCGCTGGGGCGTACAAGATTACAACAAATGATAAATTACAAGCATAACAAATGACACACGGGGCAATTTGTCTCTCTTATCATTTAATATATACAGAGAAAGCTTGATTTTCGAGCTTCACAGCATTTATATGATTTGTGTCGTCTGCTCATATCCAGGGCGCAGACGCTTGAGAGACGGAATGCGCTCTTGCCCCAAACAAGGGGAGCGCGGTGGCGCATCTCCAGCAAGCCACAATCCGCAACCGCCTGCTCAGGGCACTCTCGCCTGGCGATTTCGCACTGCTTCAACCGCATCTGCAACGGATGACGACTCAGATCCGGGAGGAGCTGATTGCGGCTAACATGCCGGTCAAAGAACTCTACTTCCCGGAGGTCGGCATCGTCTCCGTTACGACTGCAACCGTATCGGGGGAGATCGAAGTCGGATTGATCGGACGCGAAGGCCTGGTCGGCGCCGCTCCCGTGCTGCTGCGTACCGACCAGACACCGCAGCGATCGTTCGTACAGATAGCCGGCGAGATGCTGAGCATCGGGGCGACGGAGTTGCGTGAGGCAGTGCGGGAAAGTCCGTCCTTGCATGATGTACTGCTGCGCTACATTCATACCCAGATGGTGCAAGGATCGTTGACGATCTACGCGCATGCCGCATTGAATCTGGAGGGCCGTCTTTCCCGTTGGCTGTTGATGTGCCACGACCGAGTGGATGGCGATGAACTGCTTCTGACGCACGAGTTCCTGTCGATGATGCTGGGCGTGCAGCGGGCTGGCATCTCGCTGGCGTTGCAGAACTTGGAGGGCGCCGGCCGCATCAAAAGCAGGCGTAAGCGCATCCAGATCATCGATCGATGCAAGCTGGAGCAGCTGGCGGATGGCAGCTACGGCGTTGCGGAAGCCGAATATGCGCGCCTGATCGGTGAAGCCTGACAGTGGCACGGTACTTCTTCACTCTGAGGCACCGACCCGGTCTCGACGGTGTCGCCGAGGACCTGGAGGGCGACGAAATCGCCAACGAGGCCGCGGCGCGGAGCACGCCCTGAGAGCCGCACGAGACCTGATGGCCCGCACGCGACTGGATGGCGTACGAGACTGGCTTGAGTGCTCGTTCAAGGTCGCGGATGAGCACGGCCGGATCGTCATGGCGGGGCGGTTCGCCGACACGGTGGCAAGGTGCACCGCGCGACGAGGAAGGATGACGGTCGCATCAGCGATTGGACGGCGGGCCGGGGCGTTCCCTCCGGTTGGAGACCCGACCCGCCGGCCCCGCTGAAGGGGGTCGGGACAGCGAGACGATCCTGCCTAGCAGAGAAGACCGTTCGCGCCGCAGACATAGGATAGGATCGGCGATGATCGCTGTGACGTCAGCCGGATCTCGTCCCTGCATACCGGTGAACGATCCAAGTGCGCGGAGATTGTCTCCCAAGGAGGCCCTATGACCGAGACGACGCACCGCGACCATACTCCCCCCGACGACAATTCACGGGAGCAAGAGCAGAGAAAGGCCGACCAGCGTCAGGGCGGGCCGCCGGCCCGGCCGCACATGACCGTCACCGGCAAACCGGATCCGAGCCCTCATGACGTCGAGAAGCGACGGCCATGATGGATCTGCTGGATGGGATTTAGCGGCTGCGTTCAGCCTCGAACGCGATCATCCGCATGACCCTCAGAGCGGAAGCGTCGGTGTTTTTTCCCCCTCCGAGAGACACCCAAGCGGCTGACCACATGCTGTGTCAGCTTTAATTCCTGATCGGGCGACGATAATGCTTATAAAAAGTGGTTTGTTTGCTCTGATTGGCTTCAAAATTATCGATTGAAAGCTGTATAATTCAGCATATTAACACACATCAAATAAGGCAAATTTCATCACTGGGCGCTGGAACGGGACCTTTCTGCTGTCGTTGGCCGGAACGTGCAGGGAACAGCACCATGAACGTGAGCAAAGCCAATACGCGGGACGTGTGCCTGGCACTGACCAAGCAGACGGGTCAGGACGTCGCCGCGATCCTAGCGGAAGCCGAGGTGATGAAAGGCTGGTCGGGATCGAGTCGCTCGGCGAGTTCGTGGTGATGCGGGGCGTTGACGGTACAGGCGCAGCGTTCTCGGAGGTCTCGCGGCCCGGCGGTGAGCATTCGCAGACCGGCGACTCGCGCAGCTGACACGCGGGAGAGGCCTCCGCGACGGGTGACGGAATACTGCACGGCGCGCGACGCCGTACCACGGCGCAGGTCGGCGGCCGACATAGTCGGTTTTCCCACAAGGCCGACGATCACTCGGCGACCGACCCGAAGTCCGGCCGCATCCTCACGCGACGGGGAAACAGGTCCCGCTCGGCGCGGCACGCGCCCGAGCAGCAGATAGGGGAACGTTGATGCCCAGCGAAGAGGACACCGTTCATTACGAGGGCCCGTCAGGCGGTTGGGGTTCCGTGCGGGGCATCTCCCGGATCTTCGGCAAGGAATGGGCGACCCCGCTCGCCACCGAGACGCTGTTCCGGCAGAACAAGCCCAAGGGCTTCATGTGCGTGTCCTGCTCTTGGGCGAAGCCGGCGAACTATCACCCGTTCGAGTTCTGCGAGAACGGCGCCAAAGCGACCTTGTGGGAGCTGACGACCCGGCGCTGCACGCCGGACTTCTTTGCCAAGCACACGGTCACGGAATTGCGGGACTGGACGGACTACGACCTCGAGCAGCAGGGCCGCCTGACCCACCCGATGCGTTACGACCGCGCCAGCGACCGCTATGTCCCGTGCGACTGGGATGAGGCATTCCGGGAGATCGGGTCGGAGCTGAGGCTCCTCGACCCAAAATCGGTCGTATTCTACTCGTCGGGACGTGCGAGCTTGGAAACGTCCTACCTCTACGCACTGTTCGCCCGGCTCTACGGCTGCAACAACCTGCCCGATAGTTCAAACATGTGCCACGAGACCACCTCGGTGGCGCTCAAGAAGGTGATCGGGGCGGGCGTCGGCACGGTCGTGTTCGACGATCTCCAGAACTGCGACGCCATGTTCTTCTTCGGCCAGAACACGGGGTCCAATAGCCCGCGCTTCCTGCACCCGCTTCAGGAAGCAGCCAAGCGCGGCGTCCAGATCGTGACGTTCAACCCCGTGCGCGAGCGCGGACTGGAATTCTTCACCAACCCCCAGAGCCCGGTCGAGATGCTGACGGGCAAGGAGACCCGGATCAGCACGCAATACCATCAGGTCCGGCCCGGCGGAGACATCGCGGTGCTGATGGGGATGTGCAAGCACGTCTTCACCGCCGATGACGACGCGCGTGAGCAGGGCCGGCGCGTGCTCGACATCGACTTTATCGAGCAGCACACGAGCGGGCTCGAAGCCTTCGAGGCGAAGGTCCGGGCGACGTCCTGGGAGGAGATCGAGCGCGAGTCGGGCCTGAGCCGGCAGGACATCGAGGCCGCCGCCCAGGTCTACGTCGAGGCGGATCGCGTCATCGGCATCTACGGGATGGGTCTGACCCAGCACATGCACGGGTTCGAGAACGTCGCGCTGTTCGTGAACTTGCTGCTCCTGAAGGGCAATATCGGTCGTGACGGCACCGGAATCTCGCCGGTGCGCGGACATTCCAACGTCCAGGGGCAGCGCACGGTCGGCATCACGGAGAAGCCCGAGCTGGTGCCGCTCGATCGCTACGCGGAACAGTTCGGCTTCGCGCCGCCGCGCGACACGGGCATGAACACGGTCGAGGCCTGCGAGGGCATCCTGTCCGGCAAGGTCAGGAGCTTCTTCGGCCTCGGCGGCAATTTCGTGCGCGCCATTCCCGACCGCGACCGCATGGAGAAGGCCTGGACGACGATGCGCCTCACCGTCCAGGTCGCCACGAAGCTCAACCGCTCCCACCTCGTGAACGGGGAGATCGCCTACCTGCTGCCCTGCCGCGGCCGCACCGAGGAGGACGTGCAGGCGAGCGGGCCGCAAGCCGTGAGCATGGAAGACACGTTCAGCTGCATCTACGGCTCGCTGGGCCGCCGCACGCCCGCCAGCGAGCACCTCAAGTCCGAGGTCGACATCGTGGCGGGCTTCGCCAAGGCGACGCTGGCCCCGAACCCGAAGGTCCGATGGGACGATTGGGTCGGCGACTATGGGCTGATCCGCGACCAGATCGCCGAGACCTATCCCGAGCAGTTCCACGGCTTCAACGAGAGGATGTGGACCCCGGGCGGGTTCTACCGGGGCAACTCGGCCCGCGAGCGGATCTGGAAGACGGAGAGCGGAAAGGCCGAGTTCACGACACCCGAGACGCTGTCGGCGACCGGATGGCCGGACGCACCCGGCCGGTACCGCCTGATCACGATGCGCTCGAACGACCAGTTCAACACCACGATCTACGGCTACAGCGACCGCATGCGCGGCATCGAGGGCACGCGCGACGTTCTCCTCATCAACCCGCAGGAGATGCAGCGGGCGAACCTGCAGGAGGGCCAGGTCGTCTCGCTCGTCGGCGATGCGGAGGACGGGGTCGAGCGCGCGGTGTTCGGCCTGAAGGTGGTGCCGTTCGCGCTGCCCGATGGCTGCCTCGGCGCCTACTATCCCGAGATGAATCCGCTGATGCCGCTCTCGCACCACGATGGGCCGTCGAAGACGCCAGCCGCCAAGTCGGTGCCGGTGCGGATCCGGGCATCGGACGAGCGTGGGGATGTCACGGAGAGGCTCGAGCCGCCGGGACACGCGACGCATCCGGTGTGACGGGCGCCCCCGTCAGCAGGTGGGGGACGCACACCGTCGAGCCGACGGAGACGACGAGAGGTCACCGACCGGCCACCGATCGCCGATCCCCCTCCCCGCCAGGGTGCGGGTGCCCGTCGCGGCCGATGACCGTGACCGGTCCGGATCGGCCCTGAAACGAAGACCATCGACTGACGGGAGACGGACTATGAAGCTCGGAGGCAATCGCGCCCTGATCACGGGGGCGGATTCGGGCATCGGCCAGGCGATCGCGGTGGCGTTCGCGGAGGCTGGCGCCGACGTCGCGATCGTCTACCACACCGATGCCGACGGGGCGGCCGAGACCAGGCGGCGGGTCGAGGCCGCGGGACGGCGCGCCCACGTGATGCAGGGCGATGTCGGCGATCCGGCATCGGTCGAGGCGTTCTTCGCGCAAGCCCTCGATCGTCTCGGGCCCCTCGACCTCCTCGTCAACAATGCCGGCATCGGCTCGGGCGGCGCGGAGGTCGCGGAGCTGAAGGACGAGGACCTGGAGCGGGTGCTGCGCGTCAACCTGATGGGACCGGTCTTCTGCTGCCGCGCCTTCGTGCGGCTGCGCCGCCAGCATGGCGGGCGCGGACGGATCGTCACGATCTCGTCGGTGGCGCAACACCTGCCGACGCCTTCGAGCGCCCCCTACGGCATGGCCAAGGCCGGTCTCGGCTCGCTCACCCGCAGCCTGTCGCGCGAGCTCGCGGAGGACAAGATCAACGTCAACAACATCGCGCCGGGGCTGATCCAGACTCCGATGACGCAAGGCCGCCTCGACGACCCGGACAAGCGTCGGCAGTCGATGGAGCGCATCCCCTGGCACCGGGCCGGCCAGCCGGAGGAGATCGCGCGGCTGGCGCTGTTCCTCGCCTCGGAGGCCGGCGACTACGTCACCGGGCAGACCTGGACCATCGACGGGGGTCTCAGCATGCAGTGGGGCGGCGCCTGATGCACACGACCATGCAAACCATCCTGCGCATCAACGGGCGCGAGGCACGCCTCGACCACGATCCCCGGATCACCCTGCTCGATGCCCTGCGCGAGCGGCTCGGGCTCACCGGCACCAAGAAGGGCTGCGACCAGGGCCAGTGCGGCGCCTGCACGGTGCTGATCGACGGGCGGCGCGTCCTGTCCTGCTTCAGCCTCGTCGCGGCGGTCGAGGGCGAGGTGACGACCATCGAGGGTCTCTCCGGCGAGGACGGGCCGCTGCACCCGATGCAGCAGGCCTTCCTCGACCGTGATGCCTACCAGTGCGGCTACTGCACTCCCGGTCAGATCATGAGCGCCATCGCCTGCGTGACCGAGGGCCATGCCGGCAGCCCCGACGAGATCCGGGAATACATGAGCGGCAACCTGTGCCGCTGTGCTGCCTACCCGAAGATCGTCGAGGCGGTGCAGCAAGCGGCGCCGCATATGAGAGGGGAGACGGCCTGATGCGCCCCTTCGCCTATGCCCGCGCCGGAGACACACCGACGGCACTGAGCCTGTCGGGAAGCAAGGCCGCCTACTTCGCCGGCGGCACCACGCTCCTCGACCTGATGAAGCTCGACGTGCTGCGCCCAGAGCGCCTCGTCGACATCAACGCGCTCAAGGCCGAGCACGGCAGCATCGCGGCGGATGGATCCGGCCTCGTGCTCGGCGGCCTCGCCCGGATGAGCGAGGCCGCCGAGCATCCGGCGATCGCCCGCCACTACCCGGCGATCCGCGACGCCCTGGTCCAGGCGGCGAGCGCGCAGCTGCGCAACATGGCGAGTCTCGCCGGAAACCTGCTCCAGCGCACCCGCTGCCTCTACTTCCGCGACCGCAGCTGGCACGCCTGCAACAAGCGGAACCCGGGCAGCGGCTGCGCCGCCATTCACGGCGTCAACCGCCGCCTCGCGGTGCTGGGGGTGAGCGAGCACTGCATCGCGCATTATCCGGGCGACCTCGCCGTGGCGTTGGTGGCGCTCGATGCGAGCCTCGACCTCGTCGCCCCGGACGGCAGCACCCGCACCCTGCCGCTGGAAGCCCTGCACCGCCCCTGGGGCGACACGCCTCACATCGAGACCAATCTCGCACCGGGCGAACTGATCACGGCGATCCGGGTGCCGGCCGCGCCCTGGTTCCGCCGTTCGCTCTACCGCAAGGTGCGCGACCGGGAATCCTACGACTTCGCCCTCGCTTCGGCCGCGGTCGCCCTCGACCTGGCGCCGGACGGGACCGTGCGCGAGGCGCGGGTCGGCCTCGGCGGGCTCGCCGCCCGGCCGTGGCGGGCGCGCGAGGCGGAGGACGCCTTGCGCGGGCAACGCCTCGACGAGGGGAGCGCGGCCGCCGCCGCGCAGGCCGCCTTCGCGGGCGCCGTCACCCACGGCGAGAACGCCTTCAAGCCCGAGCTCGGCCGCCGCACCCTGGTGCGCGCCCTCCTCGACGCCGCCGCGATGGAGACGTAACGATGCCGACCCTGATCGGGCAGCCGACCCCGCGCATCGACGGCCGCGCCAAGGTGACGGGCCGTGCGTCCTACGCCTCCGACGAACCGGTCGCGAACCCGGCCCACGCCTTCCTTCTCACCAGCTTCATCGCCCGCGGGCGGATCACGGGGTTCGACTTCGCTGAGGCGAAGGCCGTGCCGGGCGTCCTCGACATCCTGACCCACGAAAGCGTGGGGAGCGAGGCCAAGCCCCCGAAGCAGGCGAGCGGCGGGCCGACCACCACCACGATGGAGGACGACCAAGTCTGGCACGACGGCCAGATCATCGGCATCGTGCTCGCCGACACCTACGAGGCCGCCCGCGAGGCCGGCTTCCGGGTGCGGGTGCATTACGCCGCCGAGACGCCGGCGGCGAGCTTCGACGCGGCCGGGGCCGAGCGCGAGCGGCGCGACGACGGCGAGCACCAGGATTACGCGATCGGCGATGCCGAGGGCGCACTAGGAGCGGCCGAGGTGACGCTGCAGGCCGCCTACGCCACGCCGACCCAGCACCACAACCCGATCGAGCTGTTCACCACCACCTGCGCCTGGGAGAACGGCAACCTGACCATCTGGGAGCCGAGCCAGTTCGTCTACGGGTTGCGCGCCAACGTGGCCGGCCAGCTCGGCATCCCACCGGAGCGGGTGCGGGTGATCTCGAAATTCGTTGGCGGCGCCTTCGGCTCGAAGGGCGGGGCCACCGCCCGCACCGCCTGGATCGCGGTGGCGGCCCGCCGCCTCGGCCGGCCGGTCAAGCTGGTGGCGACCCGCGACCAGGGCTTCACCATTGCCACCTACCGGGCCGAGACGCGCCACCGCATCCGGCTCGGCGCCACGCGCGACGGGCGCCTGACCGCCCTCGTGCACGAGGGCACCGAGGTGACCTCGCGCCCGAGCCGCTACAACGTCTCGGGCAACGAAACGACGGCGCGGCTCTACGCCTGCCCGAACATCCTGACCCGGGTCGACATCGTGCATGCCGACCGCAACACCCCGGGCTTCATGCGGGCGCCGCCGGAGACGCCCTACATGTTCGCGCTGGAAAGCGCGGTCGACGAGCTCGCCGAGAAGCTCAGGCTAGACCCGATCGAGCTGAGGCGCCGCAACGACGCGAAGACCGACCCGGTGAGCGGCTTGCCCTTCGCGGGCCGGCGGCTGATGGCCTGCTTCGACGAGGGCGCGGCCCGCTTCGGCTGGGCCGATCGCAACCCGCGGGCCGGGTCGATGCGGGACGGCGAGTGGCTGGTCGGCCTCGGCTGCGCCAGCGCGGTCTACGAGACCAACATCGCCGCCTGCGCTGCCCGGGTGAGTTTACGCCCGAACGGCACCGCCCGGGTGGAGGTAGCCGGGCACGATATCGGCACCGGCGCCTACACGGTGGTGGCGATCACCGCCGCCGACCGGCTCGGCCTCGACGCCTCGGTGATCGACGTCGCCATGGGCGACACGACCCTGCCGGCGGCGCCACTGGCGGCGGGATCGAGCCACACCGCGAGCCTCGCCAACGCGGTGGCAGCGGCCTGCGAAATGGTTCGTGACCGACTCGCCCGCGCCGCGACGACCCGGAATGCCGGCCCGCTCGCCGGGCGCGACCCTGGCACCTTGCGCCTCGTCGATAGCTGCCTCACCGCCCCGGACGGCGTGGCCGAGCCCCTGAGCGACGCCGTCTCGCGGCTCTCGCCCGGTGTGGTCGAGGCCTTTGCCGAGAACATCCCGGACGGCGCGCCGCCGGATGCGATGGGCAAGCTGCATGCCGGCACCAACCCGATCCTGCGCGGCTACAAGCGGTCGGACGTGGCGGCCTACGCCTTCGGCGCGCAGTTCGTGGAAGTGCGGGTGCATGCCCGCACCCGCGAGATTCGGGTGTCGCGGATGCTCGGCGCCTTCGCGGCGGGAAACATCGTCAATCCAATCGCGGCCCACAGCCAGTACATGGGTGGGATGATCTGGGGCCTGTCGGCGGCCCTGCTGGAGAAGACCGAGCTCGACGACAGTGCTGCGCGCTACGTCAACGACAACCTCTCCGAGTACCACATCCCGGTCTGTGCCGACGTGCGCGATGTCGAGGTGATGATGCTGCCGGACGATGACGACCGCGCCAATCCCCTCGGCATCAAGGGCCTCGGCGAGATCGGCATCGTCGGCATGAACGCGGCCATCGCCAACGCGGTCCACCACGCCACGGGGCGGCGCATCCGGGAGCTGCCGATCCGGATCGAGGACCTGCTCTGACAGTCGCGGGGAGCTCATCCTCATCCGTTCGGGTCGACGCTCCCGCGTTCCCAAGGTCCAGCACGCTTCGCAACCCTTCTCCTCTCAGCGGCGGATGACGATCTGCGCCATGGACGACCTCAAGGCTGAAGCCGATCAACTGCTGCTGGAGCCTCGACCGCTCAAGGTGCTGCTTGTCGCAGGCTCGGCCCGGCGGCTCGACGGCTGCCCCGGCCTCGACGGAAAGGCACGGGCACTGATGCACCGCATGCTCGGACGCCTGCCGGCGGGCTGGCAGGTCGATCACGTCGACATCGGCAACGAGCACGGCAAGCCCAAGATCCAGGGCTGCAACGGCTGCGTCGGGTCGTCGATGGCGCTCTGCGTCTGGCCCTGCAACTGCTACGGACCGGACAGCGACCACCAGCCCGACCTGATGTGGAACGAGAAGCTCTATCAGCGCCTCGCCCGCGCGGATGCCTGGGCCATCATCGGCCCGGTCTGGTGGTACGGCCCGACCACCAACCTGAAGGCGATGTTCGACCGCCTGGTCTGCATGAGCGGCGGCAACCCCCGACCGGACCTGATCGACAAGAAGAGTACCCTGAAGGCTCAAGCTCTTGAGCGCTCCCCGCTCTGGCGCGAGCTTACGAAGAATCACCTGGAGGGTCGCACCGCCGCATTCTTCTGCTACGGCAACGAGGGCGGCAACGAACTCGACGCCGATCGCCGCCCGCGCCTCCTGCAGCATAAGGCGTGGTTCGACCCGGATTGCGAACCCTATGGCGGCGACGAGCGCAAGGCCTACCAGGGCCTGGTCTGGCAGTGTCGCTACAGCGGGATCGAGGTACCGGACGCGTTGTGGCGCCACGCAGCCATCGGGCTCGGGCGCCCCTATGCGGACGACCAAGCCGACGACATGGTGCGGGACAGCGACGCCGTGGCCTGCTTCGACGCGTGGGTCGATGCCTTCGTCAGCCATGTCACGACCAAAGGCCCGATACCCGGCACCACGGAGGCCGAACGTGGGGCACAGTCGACGACCGGATAAGCGAGACAATTCAGAGATTCGGATCACGGCCTCGCACGCGCTGACTCTCAACCTGCTCCCACCTCTGCCGACTGCCGGCATTCGTGCGGCATGTATCGGCGAACATGAAAAGCCCGAGGGCGTTAGAGCCTCGACCAACATCGGATTCGCCCGACGATGCTCCGCAGCACCCTCGCCTGGCTCGGCACGCTCGCCCTCTACCTCCTGCTCGCCGGTGCCGCCGGCACCCACGAGGTCGCGACCGGGATCGTCGTGGCGGGCCTGACGACAGCGTGGGCCGGGCGGATCCGCACCGAGGCGAAGCGGCACTTTCGCTTCTCGCGCACCCACCTCGCCCCCTGGAGCCGGGCGCTCGCGGGCTTAGGGTCCGCGACCCTGCGCACCGGTGCCGCGCTGGCGCGGGCGGTCCTGGTCGGCAGCCATCCGGGCCACGCCCATCGCCGGCCGTTCCGTCGCGGGCCGGAGGACGAGCCGGCCGAGCGGGCCCGGCGGGCCGGGGCCGTGCTCCTCGCCTCGCTCGCGCCCGACAGCTTCGTGCTGCGCGCCGATCCCGGCCGCGACGAGGCGCTGATCCACGCGCTCGGCGAGTCGCCCCCGCCGGCCGATCCGCGGTGGCTGGCATGACCGGGCCCTGGCTCGCCGCCGCGCTCGCGCTGCTGCCGCCCTTTGGGCTCGCGGTCGCGGCAGCGGCCCGCGGCAGCCTCGCCTCCCGCCTCGTGGCGGTGCAGCTCGCCACCTCGGTCGCGGTGCTGCTCCTCGTCGTGATGAGCTTCGCCCTCGACCAGCCGGCCGTGATCGACCTCGGGCTTGTCCTCGCGGTGCTGACCCTGCCCGGCACCCTGCTCTTCGCGATGTTCCAGGAGCGCTGGCTGTGAGCGTCCCCGTCGGGCTCTGCCTCGCCCTCGCGGTGCTCGCTGCCTGGATCGCCGCCCTGGCGTTCTGGCGGCTCACGACTCCCCTGGAGCGGCTGCACACCGTGACCTTCGTCAACGTCGCCGGGGGTGCAGCACTTGTCCTCGCCGCCTGGCTGACCGACGGGCTCTCGCCGCGGGCGTTGAAATGCACCGCGATCTGGCTGGCGACCCTGCTCGTCGGCGCGCTCCTCTCACACGTCACCGGCCACGCGCTGCACATCCGCGACGGGGAGCGGCGATGAGCGGCCTCGTCGCCGGCCTCCTGATCCTCGCCGCTGGCTCGGGCTTGCTCGTGGTGATCACCCGCGACCCCAGGCGGCAGGTCTACGCGCTCGCCGGCAACGGCCTCGTCCTCGGGCTGCTGTTCCTGGCCTTGGAGGCTCCCGACGTTGCCCTGTCGGAGATCGCCGTCGGCACGGCGGTGACGCCGTTCCTGTTCCTCGTCGCGCTCGCCGCCATTGCCACGGACCGGGTCGGGCGATGAGCGTGCGGATCCGCCTCGTCGTTCTCGCCCTCGCGTTCCTGGCGCTGGCGCCGGCCGTGGCCCACGTCGCCCTCGCCCTGCCGGGCTTCGGCGCGCCGATCTCGCCCTACGGGCAGGCGGTGAACGCCCTGTTGCCGGACCTGCGCCACGTCACCAACATGGTGGCGGCAGTCAATTTCGATGTGCGCGGCATCGACACGCTGGGCGAGGAGTGCATGCTGCTCTGCGCCGTGACCGGTGCGACGGTGCTCCTGCGCGGCGCCCGCGGCGAGAGCGGGGCCGAGCGGGCGGGCCACGTGCCCGGGCGTCCGGTGATCCCGCGCGCCGACGCGACGGTGCTCGCCTGCCGGATCGCCGCGACGCTCACCCTGCTGCTGGGTCTCTCCATCGCGCTCCACGGCATGACGACGCCGGGCGGCGGCTTCCAGGGCGGGGTCATCGTCGCCTCGAGCCTGCTGCTCCTCTATCTCGGCGAGGGCTACGCGGTGTGGCGGACTCTGGTGCGCGGGCCGGTGCTCGCCCTGCTCGAGGGCGGAGGCGCGCTGCTCTACGTCCTGGCAGCGGCAGTCCCGCTCGTCATCGGCCGGCCGGCCCTGGAGAACATCCTGCCCCTCGGCACCCTCAAGGACCTCTATTCCGGCGGGCTGATGATCGTGGTCAACGCCGCGGTCGCCCTGTCGGTGACCGGCAGCTTCGGGCTCCTGCTCCTCGAATTCATGGAGGAGACCCGCGCGCCCGACCGCGATTCCGTGCCCGACGAGGAAGGCCGATGAGCGCATTGCCCTGGTTCGTGGCCGCTTGGCTGTTCGGGGTCGGGCTCTACGGGCTGGCCACCTCGCGCCACGCCGTACACCTCGTCGGGTGCCTCACCGTGTGTCAGTCGGCGACCTACGTGCTGCTCCTTGGCCTCGGCTTCGTGGACGGCGCAGGACCGCCGATCTTCTACGACCATCCGCCCGGCACGCCGGCGGTCGACCCGATCGTGCAGGCCCTGGTGCTGACCGACATCGTGGTCGGCGCCGCGGTGTCGGCGCTGCTGCTCGCCATCGCCGTCCAGGTGCAGAAGCGCCGCCACACCCTCGATCCGCAGGCCCTGCGGCCCCTTCGCCCACCCGATTCCGCGCCCGAGCGGTCGTCCCGGTGAATCCCGACGCCGTCCTTCCTGTCGCGGTGCTGCTGCCTCTCGGCGTGGCGACGTTGATGCTCGGCCTCGCCCACTGGCTGCCGCCGCGCCTGCCGAAGGTACTAGCGATCCTGACCGCGCTCGCCGTCTGCGGTTTGTGCGCCTGGCTCGCCCGCCAAAGCCTCGACGGACCGGTACGACACTGGTTCGGCGGCTGGACGCCCGACGCCGCGCAGCGGCCGGACGTGGTCCTCGGCATCGGCTTCCAGGCCGATCCGGCGAGCGCTGCCCTCGCGGCCTTCTGCGGCCTGCTGTTTGCCGCCACCTTCGTCTTCGCCTGGGGCTACTTCGACGCCGAGCACGCGCATTTCCAGGTGCTGATGCTGCTCTTCCTCGCGGCGATGGTCGGCTTCTGCCTCACCCGCGACCTGTTCAACCTGTTCGTCTGGTTCGAGCTGATGAGCGTCGCGGCCTTCGCGCTCACCGCCTACCCGCTCGGCCGCAGCGCGCTCGAGGGCGCCTTCAACTTCACGGTCACCAATGCGCTCGCGAGCTTCCTGATGCTCGCGGGAACCGGGCTGCTCTACGCCCGCACCGGCACCCTCGACTTCGCCGCCATGGGCTGGATCGTCGCCGGGATCGGTGGCGACCCGGTCGTGACCGGCGGCTTCGTGCTGGTGGCCGGCGCCCTTCTCACCAAGGCGGCGATCCTGCCGTTCCACCTCTGGCTCGCCGACGCCCACGCCGTCGCACCGAGCCCGGTCTCGGTGATCTTCTCCGGCGCGATGGTCAGCCTCGGCCTGTTCGGCCTCGCCAAGCTGGTGGCGCAGGTCTTTGCCGGCGATCCTACCGTCATGGGGCTGGTGCACGGGCTGATGCTGTGGCTCGGTCTGGCCACCGCGCTCGTCGCCGGCCTCATGGCCTTCGCCCAGCGCCACCTCAAGCGGCTGCTCGCCTTCTCGACCATCGCGCATCTCGGCATCATGCTGACGGCGCTCGCCGCCGATACGGGCACGACGAGGGCGGGCCTGCTCCTCTACGTGGTCGGGCACGGCCTGGTGAAGGGCGCGCTGTTCATGGTGGCGGGCACGCTCCTCGCCCTGCGGCAATCGGCCGACGAGATCGTGCTCTACGGCCGGGGCCGGGGCCTGTGGCCGCCGGCCCTGGCGATGGGGCTCGGCGGCCTCCTCCTCGGCGGGCTGCCGCTCGGCCTGATGCACGGCGCGACCGGGCTGATGGAGCACGGGGCCGGCCCGCTCGTCACCGCAGGCACGACGCTGGCCACCGCGCTCACCGGCGGCGCGGTGCTGCGCGCCGCCGCGCGAATCTTCCTGCGCGCCAGCGGCGTGCCGGGGCCGGAACTCCTCGCTCCGACCGAGCGCGAGCGCGAGAAGCCCGACCGCCCGCTCTGGCTGATGGCCCTGCCGGCGCTCACCCTCGTCGCGCTGGCGCTCACGCCCTACGACGCCGTGGCCCCGTTCCTCGGCGCCGCGGCGGCACGCCTCGCCGATCCGGCAGCGCTTCCTCTGGTGCTGTCGCCGGCCGAACTCGGCAACCTTGCGCCGATCGGACTGACGCTCGGCGTCCTGGCCCTCGCCCTCATGCGCCGCCGTGCGGTGTCACGGGCGATGCGGCGGCTTACCGGGGTGGAACGGGCCGGCTTCGGGGGGCTGCAGGCCCTGCATAGCGGGCTGGTGGGCGATTACGTGACTTGGATGGCCGTGGGTCTGGCGCTGTTCGCGGTGGTCTGCGCGCTGACTTGAGTGCCTCGCGAGCCGCCCTTCGGGCCGTCACCGTCGCGGCGATCTGCGACAGACCAACGATCGAGCCGCAGGACGCGAACTCGGCCTCGCCGAAAGCTCAGGCTGCCGGCGCATGCCCGGCTTGCGGTTTCTGAAGGCCCATGCGCCCGGAGAACCGCGGCTCTCAGGTGGAGACGTGACTTCGAGGCCACGGCCGCGATCCCTCGCTCCGGGCAACGGAACCATAATACCTATACAGAGTATATTGCCAAGGATGCGGGGCGACCGCCGTCCGGAGATCGGGGAGCGAGACTGCAAGCGGAATGGCGCAGATCTTTCGTCCGGGCGCCGACACTCTGGCGCGCGCGGTCCTCGCAGGCATCGCCGTCGTTCCGGTCCTCGCGGTCGGGATGGCCACCACCCTGTGGCGCTCTCCCTACGCCACCGCCCAGGACGTGACCCGCGAGCAGCCGGTGCCGTTCAGCCACGAGCACCATGTCGGCGGGCTCGGGATCGACTGCCGCTATTGCCACACCTCGGTCGAGAAGGCCGCCTTCGCGGGCATTCCCCCGACGGAGACCTGCATGAGCTGCCACTCGCAGATCTGGACCAACGCGCCGATGCTGGCTCCCGTCCGCACCAGTCTCGCTGAGGGTCGGCCGCTGGTCTGGCGGCGTGTCCATGTCCTGCCGGACTACGTCTACTTCAATCACGCGGTCCACGTCGCCAAGGGTGTCGGCTGCGGGACCTGCCACGGCGCGATTCAGACCATGAAACTGGTGCGGCAGGTCGCGCCCCTCACCATGGGCTGGTGCCTCGACTGCCACCGCAATCCCGGACCGAACCTTCGTCCGCGCGAGGCGGTGTTCGACATGACTTGGACGCCGCCCGCGGGTCAGGCGGAGCAGGGCACCCGCCTTGCCGCCACCTATCACGTGAAGTCGCCGGCGCGGCTCAGCGAGTGCTCGATATGCCACCGCTAACCGGCCTTCCCCGCCGCGAGGCCCTGCAGCTGCTGGGCGCCGGCATCGCGCTCGCGGCGGGAGGATGCTCCCGGCCAGACGAAGAGATCCTGCCTTACGTGCGCCAGCCCGAGCAGCTCTTGCCCGGGGTGCCGGCGCGCTATGCCACGGCGCTTCCCCTCTCCGGCTTCGCCCGGGGCGTCCACACCATCGCGGTCGACGGCCGGCCGATCAAGATCGAGGGCAACCCGCTCCACCCCGGCAGCCGCGGCGCCACCGACGTCTTCCTCGAAGCCGCGATCCTCGATCTCTACGACCCCGACCGCTCCCGCGCACCGAGCGAGCGCGTCGCCGGCATCGCCTCCTGGGAGGCGTTCGGCAAGGCCTATGCCCGGCCGCTCTCCGAGGCGCGGGCGCGACGGGGGGCGGGCTTCCGGCTGCTGACCGGTCGGATCACCTCGCCGACGCTGCTGCGCCAGATCGTGGGCCTGCGGGAGGCGATGCCGGAGGCGGCCTGGCACGTCCACGAACCGCTCGACGAGGCTAATGCCCGGGCCGGCGCCGCGCTGGCCTTCGGGCGTCCGGTGCGGGCCCTGCCGCGGCTCGACCGGGCCGAGATCGTGGTCTGCCTGGAGGCCGATCCCCTCGGGCCGGGACCGGACCAGATCCGCCTCTCCTCCGCCCTGATGGAGCGCCGGCGCGACCCGGCCCGGTTCGGCCGCCTGTACGTGGCGGAGGGCCTGCCGACGCTCACCGGCATCAAGGCCGACGAGCGCCGCGCCCTGGCGCCGCCGGCGGTCGCCGCCCTCCTCGTCCATCTCGCCAACGGGTTCGGCGCCGGCCTGCCCGAGCCGGGCCTGGGGGATGACGAGCGCCGTTTCGCGGAAAACATCCTGGCCGATCTGCGCAGGCATCCCGGCCGCGCCGTGGTGCTCGTCGGCGAGGCGCTGGAGCCCGCCTTCCACGCCCTCGCCCACTGGCTCAACGCCCGGCTCGCAGCGCCGATCGGCTGGATCGCGCCGCCGGACGCGCTGCCGGACCATCCGCCGGGCGACCTCGCGGGGCTCTGCAAGGACATCGCCGCGGCCAAGGTCTCCTGCCTCGCCATCCTCGGCACGAACCCGGTCCAGACCGCGCCGGCCGGTCTCGGGTTTCCGGAACTGCTGCGGCGGGTCCCGTTCAGCGTCCAGGTCGGCACCCATGCCGACGAGACCGCGGGCGCGGCCCACTGGCACCTGCCGCTCGCCCACGACCTCGAATCCTGGTCCGACCTACGGGCCACCGACGGCACGGCGAGCCTGGTCCAGCCCCTGCTGCGCCCGCTTTACGGCGGCCGCTCGGTGCACGAGATCCTGAACTTGCTCACCGGCGCCGAGGCCCGGCGCGGCTACGACATCGTGCGCGAGACCTGGCAAGGCTCCTGGGAGCGGCACCGCCGCCCGGACGACCGCGAGTTCGAGGGCTGGTGGCGCCGCTGCCTGCACGACGGGACGATACCGGGCAGCGCCGCCGCACCGGCTCCGGTCCCCGCGCCCGCCCTGCCGGTCCTGCCGCCGGCGCCCGCTCCTCCCGCCCGGGCTCCTG
This sequence comes from Methylobacterium terricola, assembly GCF_006151805.1. GTDB lineage: Bacteria > Pseudomonadota > Alphaproteobacteria > Rhizobiales > Beijerinckiaceae > Methylobacterium > Methylobacterium terricola. Next base: position 48,415 of record NZ_VDDA01000005.1, read on the forward strand.
GCGACCTCACCCTCCTGCTCACCCCCGACCCGGCCCTGTGGGACGGACGCTCGGCCAACAACGCCTGGCTGCAGGAATGCCCGCACCCGGTGACGAAACAGGTCTGGGGCAACGCTCTCCTCCTCTCGCACCGCGAGGCCGCGCGGCGCGGCGTCGAGGACGGCCAGGGCGTCAGCCTCACCGTCCGCGGCGTCTCGGTGGTCGCGCCGGTGGCGGTCGTGTCGGGGGTCGCCGACGGCGTGGCGGGGTTGAGCCTCGGCCATGGCCGGGCGCGCGCCGGGCAGATCGGCAACGGTATCGGGGTCGACGGCTATCGGCTCATCGGGTCGGGCACGGGGCGACTGGTCCGCGACGTGAGCCTCACGCCCCTCGACGAACGGCACGCGATCCTGCGCACGCAGAACTACACCCAGATCGAGGGCGAAGCCGAAAAGCTCTTCCCGCGCATCAACCTCGCGGCCCTGGCCTCCTCGGCGCCCAAGGGAAACGGTTCGGGAAACGGGTCGGATCAACCCACGCTGCTGGCCCCCTGGACCGGCGACGCCGACGGCCATGCCTGGGGCATGGTGATCGACACCATGGCGTGCATCGGCTGCAACGCCTGCGTGATCGCCTGCCAGTCCGAGAACAACGTGCCGGTGGTTGGTCCCGAGGAGATCGCCCGCGGCCGGATGATGCACTGGCTGCGCGTCGACATCTACGATTCCGGCAAGTCCGAACCAGGGAAGCCGGAGCGGATCGAGGCCGGGTTCCAGCCGGTGCCGTGCATGCATTGCGAGCATGCGCCGTGCGAGCCGGTCTGCCCGGTGGCGGCCTCGGTCCATGACGGCGAGGGGCTGAACCTCCAGGTCTACAACCGCTGCGTCGGCACCCGCTTCTGCGAGGCGAACTGCCCCTACAAGGTGCGCCGGTTCAACTTCTTCGGCTACGCCGACGGGCAGGAATACGCGAATCTCGGCGCCGCGCCGGTGCGGGCGCAGCGCAACCCCAACGTCACGGTGCGGGCCCGCGGCGTGATGGAGAAGTGCACCTATTGCGTCCAGCGCATCGCGACCGAGCGCCAGGCGGCCGAGCGCGACGGGCGCCCGATGGGCGAGGTCGCCACCGCCTGCCAATCGGCTTGCCCGACGAAGGCGATCCGCTTCGGCGACCTCGCGGCGAAGGACAGTTCGGTGGCGGCGCAGCGCTCGGATCCGCGCCACTACGCGCTCATGGAGGAGCTGAACACCCGGCCGCGCACCACCTACCTCACCGACCTGCGCAACCCCGCCCGGGAGGACCGGACGTGAGTAGCCAGCCCCACCCGTTGATCGATGCCGAGCGCCTCAGCTACGGGGCGATCTCGGAAGCGGTCGCCGACCCGATCCAGCGGACCGGCTTCGGCCGCGCCTGGGTAATCGCGCTTCTCTGCACCCTGCCCTTCGTCGTCCTGACGCTCGGCGCGATCGGGGCGGTGCTGACCGTCGGGATCGGGCTGTCGGGGGTGAACACCACCGTGGTCTGGGGCTTCTCGATCGCGAACTACGTCTGGTGGATCGGTATCGGCAATGCCGGCACGCTGATCTCCTCGATGCTGCTGCTCACGCGCCAGCGCTGGCGCGCCTCGATCAACCGCTTCGCCGAGGCGATGACCCTGTTCGCCGCCGCCATCGCGGGGCTGTTCCCGATCATCCATCTCGGCCGGCCGCTCTACGCCTACTGGCTCGCGCCCTACCCGAACACCATGGATCTCTGGCCGCAATGGCGCTCGGCCCTGGTCTGGGACTTCTGGGCGATCCTGAGCTACCTGCTGTTCTCGGCCCTGTTCTGGTACACCGGCCTGCTGCCGGACCTCGCCACCATGCGCGACCGCGCGCGGACGCGGGCCGGCCGGGTGATCTACGGCGCGCTGGCGCTCGGCTGGCGCAACTCCGCCCGGCACTGGCGCGCCTACGAGACCTTCCACCTCACCATGGCGGCGCTCGCGGTGCCCCTCGTCTGCTCGGTCCACTCGATCGTCGGGCTCGACTTCGCCGCGAGCCTGATGCCCGGCTGGCAGGAGAGCATCTTCCCGCCCTACTTCGTCGTTGGCGCGATGTTCTCGGGGTTCGCCATGGTGGTGGTGCTGGCGATCGTGATCCGCTGGGGCCTGAACCTCCAGGCGATGATCACGCCGGCGCATTTCGACGCCATGGCGAAGGTGATGCTGTTCGCCAGCATCGTCATGGCGTTCTCCTACGCCACCGAGTGGTTCACCGCCTGGTATGGCGGCGAGCACGCCGACCGCACGGTCGTCGGGTATTTCTTCACCGGCGCTTACGCGCCGCTCTACGGCCTGCTGCTGTTCTGCAACTGTCTGGCGCCCCAGGCGCTGTGGTGGCGCCGGGTGCGGCGGAACCTGTGGTGGCTCGCCGGGATCTCGGTGCTGATCAATGTCGGCATGTGGCTCGAGCGGATCCTGATCGTCTGGAACACGCTCTCGCACGGCCACGCGATCACGCTCTGGCGGACCTACCACACCAGCCTCTACGACCTCGCGATTCTCGTCGGACCGCTCGGGCTGTTCGCCTTCCTGTTCCTGGTGCTGGCGCGCCTTCTGCCGATCGTCTCGATGCACGAGGTGCGGCAGCTGGCGCGGGACGAGGGGGCGGCGCAGCCATGACCACGCCCCTGCTGGCCGAGTTCGACACCCCCGACGCCCTCGTCACCGCGTTGCGCCGCGCCCGGGCGGACGGCCACCGCGCCGTCGACGCCTTCACGCCCTTCCCCCTCGAAGAGCTCGCGGACGCCTTCGTCCCTGCCCCGCGCTGGATCCGGCCCGCCATGGCGCTCGCCGGGTTTGGCGCGGCCGCCACGATGTACGCCCTGCAATGGTGGAGCGCCGTCCACGACTACCCGCTCAATTCCGGAGGCCGGCCGCTGCACAGCTGGCAGGTCTTCGTGCTGGTGCCGTTCGAGGTCGGGGTGCTGGCCGCTGCCATCGCGGGCTTTACGGCCTTCCTCGTCACCTGCGGGCTGCCGCGGCTGCACCACCCGCTCTTCGTGATGCCGCAATTCGAGCGGGCGAGCCAGGACCGCTTCCTGCTCCTCGTGGCGCCGAAGGGCGACCCGGAACCCCTGCGCCGGCTCCTCGAGGAGGCCGGGGCCGGACTGGTGGCGGAGACGCATCCGTGACCGGCCGGCTCCTGCCCTCCGTCCTGCTTCCGTCGCTCCTGCTGCTCGGCGCCTGCGACGACCTTTCGATGGCGCGGCAGAAGCGCTACGACGTCTACCGCCGCGCCGACCTCTGGGTCGACGGGGCCGAGGCCCGTACCCCCCCGGACGGGACGGTGCAGCAGGGCGCGCTCGCCGATGAGGCGGCGCTGACCGATCCGCCCCCGGTGGACGCCGCGCTGCTGCAGCGCGGGCGCGAGCGCTACGAGGCGATCTGCACCCCCTGTCACGGACTGACCGGCCACGGCGACGGCATGATCGTCGCCCGCGGCTTTCCAAAGCCTCCCTCCTACCACGAGGAGCGGCTGCGGGCGGCGCCCGCCCGCTACCTCGTCGACGTCATCACCAACGGCTACGGCGTCATGTATCGTTACGCCAACCGCGTCGAGCCGCGGGACCGCTGGGCGATCGCCGCCTATATCCGCGCCCTCCAACTCTCGCAGGGCGCCCGCGTCGCCGAGGTGCCGGGGCTGGCGGAGAAAATTCCGGCAGGGGCGAACCTGGAGGGGCGCCCGTGACCGAGGCCCTCGCCCGCGGCTGGCTCCTTGCCTGGATCGCCTTCGGCGCCGCCCCCGCCGGCAGCCTGGTGCTGCTCCTCGTCCACCGCATCACCGGCGGGCGCTGGGGCGAGGCGCTGGCGCCGGTCCTGCGGCCGGTTGCGGCGCTCCTGCCGCTCGTCGCCCTCGGCTTTCTCGGCGTCGCGCTGGCGCTGCCGGCGCTCTATCCCTGGGCGGCGGATCCGGGCACGGTGAAGCCGGACGTCGCCGCCCTTTATCTCAACCCGCTTCTGTTCGTGGCTCGCGGCGCGGTCGCGCTTCTCGGCTGGTCGGTACTGGCCTGGCTGGTGCTGGCCGAGCGCTGCACCCGGCTCGTCGCCGGCCTAGGCCTCGCCTTCTACGGCCTGACCATCAGCCTCGTTCCGGTGGACTGGATCCTGTCGCTGGAGCCCCGCTTCACCTCCTCGGCGTTCGGCGCCGGGTTCGCCCTCAACCAGATCCTGGCCGCCTTGAGCCTCGCCGCCGTGGCGAGCCCACGCGGGCTCGACGAGAGAACCGCGCCCGACCTCGCCAACCTGCTGCTCGCGATCCTGCTCGGCGTGCTCTACGTCGGCCTGATGTCCTACGTGGTCGCCTGGTACGGCGACCTGCCACCGAAGGCGGCCTATTACCTGCGGCGCGCGGCGGAGCCCTACCCGGGGCTGATCGCGGCCTCGGTCGCGGCCGGCGGCCTCCTCCCGTTCCTGCTCCTGCTCCTTGAGGCGGTGCGGCGCAGCCCCGGGGCCCTGCGGCTCGTCGGACTTCTCGTCCTCGTCGGGCTGGTCTTGCGCGGCTGCTGGCTCGTGCTGCCGGCCTGGGGACCGGGGGCGGGCGGGGCGGCACTCGCCGCCGGGCTGTGGCTCGCCGGGCTCGTCGTCGTCGCGCGCCTGGCCTTGCGCCTCGCCGGCCGGCTCGGAGGGAGGCTCCGGCATGCCTGACACCGCCGAACCGGTGCGCGACGACGCGGTCGGCCATGCCGAGGGGCCGCCGGAGGCGCCCGACATCCGCCTGAAACCGGTGCTGCTCGCGGGCGTGTTCATCGTGGTCTTCGTCGCTGTGACCCTCGCAGGCATGCGTCTCTACCGCGACATGGTGATCACCAGCCCCAACACCGAGGAGCCCCGCACCTTCGCCGGCCCCGCCCTGCAGCGCGACCCGCAAGGAGACCTCGCCCGCCTCCTCGCCGACCAGCGCCGGCGCCTCGACACCTATGGGTGGGTCGACCAAACCCGCGGCATCGCCCGCATGCCGGCGGCGGAGGCGATGCGGCGCGTCGGCGAGCGCGGGTCGGACGCCTACGCCGCCCCGCTCCAGCCGGAGCGCGTCCCGCCTCTGGGCAGCCGCGGCGGCGCCGCGAGCCCGCTGCCGCCGCCCGGCACCGTCGCGGCCTCGCCGAAAGAGGTGCGCTGATGGTCGGCCGCCTCATGCCCGAAACCGCCTCCCTCCAGGCGCTACTGACTGACCGGATCTTCATCGGGCTCACGATCGCTTCGGCGGTGATTCTCGCCCTGGTGATCGGCCTCATCCTGGTCTTCTCGATCCGCTTCCGCCGCGGCTCGAAGGCGAACCGCCATCCGCTGCCCGAGATCGTCTCGCGCGAGTTCGAGATCGGCTGGACCGCCGCGACGATCTTCCTGTTCGTGTTCGTCTTCTGGTGGGCGGCCTCGGCAGAGATCGGAGCCTACTCGGTGCCGCCGGACGCCATCGAGATCCACGTCGTCGCCAAGCAGTGGATGTGGAAGACGCAGGCCTCGAACGGCGCCCGCGAGATCAACGAGCTGCACGTGCCGGTGAACAAACCGGTCAAGCTGATCATGACCTCGCAGGACGTGATCCACTCGTTCTTCGTCCCGGCCTTCCGGTTGAAGCGCGACGTGCTGCCCGACCAGCAGACCGAGGCCTGGTTCCAGGCGACCAAGACCGGCACCTTCCACCTGCTCTGCACCGAGTATTGCGGCACCGACCACGCCCGGATGCTCGGCCGCGTCATCGTGATGGAGCCCGAAGCCTATGCAAGCTGGCTGTCGGCGCAGCCCGAGGGCGACGACCTCGCCCACCAGGGCGAGCGCCTGTTCTCCGAGCGCGGCTGCGCCGGCTGCCACGCCCCGGGCTCGGCGGTGCACGCGCCGAACCTCGCGGGGATCTGGGAGCGCCCGGTCCACCTCGAGGGCGGCCACTTCGCCACCGCCGACGCCGCCTACATCCGCGATTCGATCCTTCAGCCGAAGCGCGATGTGGTGGCGGGCTACGCCCCCGTGATGCCGAGCTATGCCGGCCTCCTCGACGACGGCGAGATCCAGGCGATCACCGCCTATATCCGCGCGCTCGGCTCCGAGCCGGTTTCGGTGCGGGAGCCCGGGACGCCGCAGGTCCGCTCCAACGTGCCGGGCGGAGTGCGCGAGCGCAGCCCCGCGATGGTACCGGGCGCGCCGGTGCTGGACGAGAATGAAGCCGGAGGCTCCCGATGAGCACCACCGCTAGCCCCACCGGCCTCGCCGACCCGGACGAACTCGACCTGCGGCTGCCGGTGAGCTACCTCGCCGACGGGCACAGCGTCCGCTCCTGGCTCCTCACCACCGACCACAAGCGGATCGCGATCCTCTACGCGGTCACCATCACGCTGTTCTTCTTCATCGGCGGGGCGGCGGCCACGCTGGTGCGGCTCGAACTCGCGACGCCCGAGGCCGACCTGCTGCGGGCCGACACCTACAACAAGCTGTTCACGCTGCACGGCGTGGTGATGGTGTGGTTCTTCCTGATTCCCAGCATCCCCAACACGCTCGGCAACTTTCTGGTGCCGCTGATGATCGGGGCCCGGGACGTGGCGTTCCCGAAGCTGAACCTGATCAGCTGGTACCTCAACGTCGGCGGTGGTTCGCTCGCCGTCGCGGCTCTGCTGCTCGGCGGGGTCGATACCGGATGGACCTTCTACGTCCCCTATTCCACGGTCTTCTCCAACACCTGGGTCTCGCTCACCGTGCTCGGGGTGTTCACCACCGGCTTCTCGTCGATCGCGACGGGGGTGAACTTCATCGCGACGATCCATCTCCTGCGGGCACCCGGCATGACCTGGTTCCGGCTGCCGCTGTTCGTCTGGGCGATGTACACGACGAGCCTGATGTTCGTGCTGGCGACACCCGTGCTCGCCGTGACGCTGCTGCTGGTCTTCGCCGAGCGCACCTTCGGCCTGCCGATCTTCGATCCGGCCCGCGGCGGTGACCCGATCCTGTTCCAGCACCTGTTCTGGTTCTACTCGCACCCGGCGGTCTACATCATGGTGCTGCCGGCGATGGGCGTGGTCTCCGAGCTGATCACCTGCTTCGCGCGTCGAAAAGTGTTCGGCTACAGCTTCATGGTCTACGCCCTGGTGGCGATCGCGGTGATCGGCTTCTTCACCTGGGGCCACCACATGTTCACCTCCGGGATGTCGCCCTACGCGGCCCTGGTGTTCTCGTTCCTGTCCTTCGTCGTGGCGGTGCCGTCGGCCATCAAGGTGTTCAACTGGACCGGCACGCTCTATCGCGGCCAGGTCGGGTTCGAGTCGCCGATGCTTTACGCGCTCGGCTTCGTCGGATTGTTTACACTCGGCGGCCTCACCGGCCTGTTCCTCGCCTCGATCCCGGTCGACGTCCACGTTCAGGACACCTACTTCGTCGTCGCGCATTTCCACTACATCATGGTCGGCGCCTCGGTCTCGGCCTATTTCGGCGGCCTGCACTTCTGGTGGCCGAAGATCACCGGACGGACCTATCCCGAGACCTGGGCTCGGTTCGCCGCGATCCTGATGTTCTTCGGCTTCAACCTGACGTTCTTCCCGCAATTCATCGCCGGCTACCTTGGGATGCCGCGGCGCTACCACGCCTATCCGCCGGAGTTCCAGATCTGGAACGTGCTCTCGTCCGCCGGCGCCGCGGTGCTGGCGGTGGCCTACCTGATGCCGCTCGGTTATCTCACATGGTCGCTGCTGTTCGGCGAGCGGGCGACGAACAACCCGTGGGACGCGAGCGGGCTCGAATGGCGCACCACCTCGCCGCCGCCGCGGCAGAACTTCTTCGGCTCGCCCCGGATCCAGGGCGGGCCGTACAACTACCATCCGGAAGGGGTCGCCCCGGTTCACGACCAGCCGCGGCTTCCCTCGCGGGGGTCACTGACATGAGCCGCGCCGACGTCGAGGCCTGCCTGCGCGAGGGACACCCCGATATCGAGGCTCGCATGCGCGAACCCTGGAGCGACCTCGAGACCGACCATGCGACCGCCTTCGCGCGCCAGCGCGACGGCGCCGCCTTCGGGATCTGGGTCTTCCTGGCGAGCGAGGTGCTGTTCTTCGGCGCCCTGTTCCTGACCTACACTGCCGCGCGCCTGGCGAACCAGGAGGCCTTCGCGGCCGCCGGGCGCGAAACCAACATCGTCTTCGGCACCCTCAACACCGCGATCCTGCTCACCAGCAGCCTGACCATGGCGGTGGCCTCGCAAGCCGCCGACAAGGGGCTGTTTCGCCGCTTGACGCTCTGGTGCCTCGCGGCCACCGCAGTCTTCGGTCTCGCATTCCTGGTGGTCAAAGGCTTCGAATATCGCGAGGATATCGAGAAGCACCTGGTGCCGGGTGCGCATTTCGCCCTGAGCCAGGCGCCGGCCCAGATTTTCTTCGGCTTCTACTGGCTCGTCACGGTGGTACACGCGATCCACCTCAGCATCGGCATCGCCCTGGTGACACGCCTCGCGGTCATGGGCTGGCGCGACGTCGACTTCCTTAAAGAAAATCCGCAGGTCGAGGTCACGGCGCTGTACTGGCACCTCGTGGATGTGGTCTGGATCTTCCTCTACCCGATGCTCTACCTGCCGGGACGGTCCGGATGAGCGAAGAGGCCGAGTCCAAGAGCACCGAGACCCCCGGCGCCCTGTGGCGCCGCAACCTGTGGGTCTGGGCCGCCCTGATGCTCCTTCTCGCTCTGAGCACCTGGGCCGCCTACTGGCCGTACGGACGCATCGACACCGCCGTGGGGTTCGGGATCGCCGGGGCCAAGACGGCGCTCGTCGCTCTGGTGTTCATGCAGCTCAAGCACGCCAGCGGCCTCGTCCGCGTCGTTGCCGCCTGCGGCCTGTTCTGGGCCGCGATCCTGTTCGCCTTGACGCTCGCCGACGTACTGAGCCGGATGGCAAACCGGTGAGAGGCGCGGGTGGCAACGTCTCCGTGAGGTAGAATTCGCAGGTGCATCCTCGCGCCCTGTCCCTGCTCGGTCGGCGCCGAGGTCCCCGGCGCCCTGTAGCTCGCCGCCGGAATGTCCTCGGCGTGCCACGCGGGCACGAGGCTGATCCCCGCGTACCGCCCATGTAGGCCGGAAACACGCGACACGAGCCGGAAGCATCCTGACCAGGAACATCCCTGGAGTATGCTAGTTAGCCCAGCGTCTAAGGCAATGCCCAGAGGACACCGTCCCAGGAGGCACGCTGAAGAGCCGGTCGCCGCAATCACCGTAGGGCCCGTATCGGGTTTGCGATGCCGCACGGCTCCCAAGGAGCAGCCATGGCCGACACCGTTGCCGATTTCTTCTGGAAGCGTCTCGCCGAGTGGGGGGTGAAGACGATCTTCGGCTACCCGGGCGACGGAATCAACGGCCTGCTCGGCGCGCTCCAGCGCAACGACCTGCCGTTCGAGTTCATCCAGGTCCGCCACGAGGAGATGGCGGCGTTCATGGCGACCGCCTACGCCAAGTTCACCGGCGAGGTCGGCGTCTGCCTCGCGACCTCGGGCCCCGGGGCGACGCACCTTCTCACCGGCATGTACGACGCCTATTCCGACCACGTGCCGCTGCTCGCCATCGCCGGCCAGCAGGCCCGCAACGTCAACGGCGCCCACTACCAGCAGGAGCTCGACCTCACGAGCGTTTACAAGGACGTCGCGGCCTACGTGCAGCAGGCGGCCTCCCCGGCCTCGGTGCGCCACATCGTTGATCGCGCCATGCGCATCGCCAAGGCCGAGCGCAAGGTCGCGGCGATCATCCTGCCGAACGACCTCCAGGACGTCCCCTACGAGGCGCCGGTGCGCAAGCACGGCAATACCTTCTCCGGCGTCGGCTGGACCGCCCCGAGGGTCGTGCCGTTCGAGGCCGACCTGAAGCGCGCCGCCGACGTGCTGAACGCCGGCGAGAAGGTCGCGATCTTGGTCGGCGCCGGCGCGCTCCACGCCACCGACGAGGTGATCGCGGTGGCGAACCGCCTCCAGGCCGGCGTCGCCAAGGCGCTGCTCGGCAAGGCGGCGCTTCCCGACGACCTGCCCTTCGTCACCGGCACGATCGGGCTGCTCGGCTCTAAGCCCTCCTCCGACATGATGGCGGAGTGCGACACGCTCCTGATGATCGGCTCCGGTTTCCCCTGGGCCGAGTTCCTGCCGCAGGAGGGCCAGGCCCGCGGCGTGCAGATCGACCTCGCGCCCGAGATGCTGTCCCTGCGCTACCCGATGGAGGTGCCGCTCCAGGGTGAATCCGCCGAGACCCTGCGCGCGTTGCTGCCGCTCCTGGAGCAGAAGAAGGAGAGCGGCACTTGGCGCGAGGGCGTCGAGAAGGGCGTCGCCTCCTGGTGGAAGGAGGCTGAGGACCGCGCGATGGCCAAGGCCAACCCGGTCAACCCGCAGCGGGTGACCTGGGAGCTATCGCCGCGGATGCCCGACCGGGTGATCGTCACCTCGGATTCCGGCTCCTGCGCCAACTGGTACGCCCGCGACCTGAAAATGCGCCGCGGCCAGATGTGCTCGCTCTCGGGCGGCCTTGCCTCGATGGGCGCGGCGGTACCCTACGCCATCGCCGCCAAGGTGGCGCATTCGGACCGACCGGTGATCGCGCTGGTGGGGGATGGCGCCATGCAGATGAACAACATGGCCGAGCTGATCACCGTCTCGAAGTACATGCACCGTTGGTCGAACAAGACCTGGATCTGCTGCGTCTTCAACAACGAGGACCTGAACCAGGTGACTTGGGAGCAGCGGGTGATGGAGGGCAACCCGAAATTCGAGGCGAGCCAAACGATCCCGAACGTCCCCTACCACAAGTTTGCCGAGCTGATCGGCTTGCGCGGCATCTACGTCGACGATCCCGCTAGGTTGGGTGCGGCCTGGGACGAAGCGCTGGCGAGCCCGATGCCGGTGGTGCTGGAGGTCAAGACCGATCCGGAGGTGCCGCCGTTGCCGCCGTTCTTCACCTTCGAGCAGGTGAAGAACTACATGTCGATCCTCGGCAAGGGCGACCCCAAGGAGCGCCACCTCCTGGTTGACACCGCCCGCCAGGTGCTGAGCTCAGTCCTGCCCGGCGACAAGAGCTGAGATCCGGCGCGACGACAATGCGGGACGATCCGGGCGTTGCAGGCACGGGCATACACCGTTCCCACCGACGGGCCTAAGTCTGACGGGACCCGCCCATGCCTGAGACAGGACAACGATCGTCGTCACCCATATCGAGACCGAGGGCGAAACCGGCCTCGGCTACAGCTATGCAGATGCCAACGTCGCTCGTCTGAACAGAGACGATGCTGGCGCCTCGCGACAACGGCAAGGCGATCAATCGGCTTGCACTCAAATTCATGCGCTAGGATCGTTGCCGGCGTCGGGTGGAAATTCCCAAATTGCTTCAAGCTGTCGAGGCAATGGCTGCTATCAAATCACTCCTTCACAACTGCACCAGGCCTCAATTAGAAAAATGATGTGATGCTTGCAGCTCCTAAGTCCGCTGCTTCCTACTCAGCGGACATTCAGACCGTCAAGCTGGAAAATCTGCTAAGGGTCATATCCGGCTGGCTCATGAAGCACCCTCCTGGCAGAGCTGCCCCACTGAGGCGAGGCTGCCGTGCTGGGCTCAGGGTGCCCCACGACCAGCGGGGCAGCGCGAGAGCATGCGGGGCAGCAGAACGCCCCTCGAACGCGCTGTACGATGCTTCTGGCGCATCAGCGATGGGTGCCCTCCCCCAAGCGGGGCGCGGGAGCGAACCGGCCCCTGGGATGTTGCCTGTTGAGGGCACCCTCGACAGCTCCCTGCGCCCGCACTTTATCTGAGCTGAAAGCCCCCTACCCTGCTGATCGGACAGAGCTTTTTTCAAGCTGCGCTAGGAGCGCGCTAAATAGCTGTTTGGAGCGCGCAACGCAGCTGATCGCCGTGCTGCGCTGGCAACGAGACGCGCCGATCAGTTCCGTTTAACGGAACACACCCGTTTGCGATTGTGACATCATGCTCATTGAATAGGGGAAATGCAAGCGAAATTATTGTGATATGATAATTTTTGTAGCATAATATAATATAATTTGTTTATTTAAAATCATTAAGTACAGTATCTTGATCCCAATCGCAATGTGCAGGCATCGCCGAACGGTTGGCACGCACAAGATGATCGATGAATGCTCTGATTTTTCGTGGTGTGTAGCTCGATCTTTGGAATACCGCGTAGATTTGATGGTCAAAGATTGTTGGAGTGACATCAATGTCAGGAAGGATGCGCTGAAGTCGATCCGCAGAAAGATGGCCAGCAACGGTCCAGATTGGCAGCAAGACTATTCCCAGGCCTGCTAGAGCGAGATGGACCAGTAGATTAGTGTTGTTGATCTGTACTGTGCCGCGGACCCGCACCTCTTGAGTTTGGTCGTTATCTTTGAAGCGCCAGATCGCATGACCGTCTTCGAAACGACCATCAAGCGGCCAGCTAAGGCAATTGTGTGATCTGAGATCTTCTGGGCATCGAATGGGAGGACGGGCGCTGAGGTAGGCAGGCGAGGCGAAGAGGATCCGTGGGGCTCCTGATGCGATCTTGCGGACTGCAAGTTGCGGCTCGTCGAGGTTGCCGAGGCGAATGGCGACGTCGATATTGTTCTCGACTAGGTCACGCGATTCTTCGGTAAGCCACAAGTTTACCCTCACATCGGGATAAGCACTGAGAAAGCTCGGCAGTACAGGGATGACAAAGTGCTCCGCGACTGAGACGCGAGAGTGAACGTGGATCACGCCGTGAGGAGATGCCTGATGCTGGGAGACGCGGTCGGTGAGTTCGTCGAGTTGAGATAGGATGGCCGAGCCGCGCTCCCGGTAGAGCTGGCCTATCTCCGTCAACGCGAGCCTGCGGCTTGTTCGATTGATCAACCGAACCCCGAGTTCCTGCTCAAGGGCATTGATCTGACGTGACACCGAGGCAGGGGAAAGGCCGCAGGAGCGGGCAGCGGCGGAGAGACTGTCCGAATCCGCGACGCGCATGAACAGCCGCATCATATGTAGCGTTTCCATCCCCAACCTCGTCACCCCACGTGCCGATGTTAGCTCACCGTCGCTGTTCGTGAATATGGTCACGGAGACGGATCAGCGGCGCAGCCTGGGCAGCGCGGTTTGAAAACGCTTGGCATCGTTGCAGATTGCGTAAAGATCCTGCGCGAATGAAGGGCTATCATCGTCGCGCAACACGCATATCGTGCGCATGGCGATCCTGGTTCACGGGACGCCATTGGGGGCAGCCAAGCGCTGCCTCAGGGTGGAAACGAAGGCCTCCTCCGCGCGAGCCGAAGCGCTTCGCGGCAGACGAGGCCGTGCGGGAGGCTAACCGATGGCCGCGGAGCCGGATCGTCTTGCGCGCCTCAAGGAAGAGTTCATCTCCTCCCGCGGCCATTGGAGCAGCCTCTGGGGTGAGATGCTTCAGCTCGATGCCGATTTCTTCGAGAGCTACTTGCGTCTCGCTGCTATTCCCTGGCGCATCGGCACCTTAAGCTCGAAGACAAAAGAATTAATTTGCATCGCCGCCAACGCATCGACGACGCACCTCTACAGTCCGTCGATCCGGATCCATATGCGAAACGCTCTCAAATGCGGCGCGACGCAGGACGAGATTATGGAGGTCATGGAACTAGCCGCGGTGCTGGGCATCCACAGCGCGACGTCCGGCGTCCCGATCCTCATCGAGGAACTCGAGGCGGCCGGGCGCGGCGGGGAACTCGCTTCCCTCGAACTCGGTCCGCGGGAACATGAGCTCAAGGAGCGGTTCACAGCCAATCGCGGCTATTGGAGCGACGTGTGGAATCACGTGCTCCGCCTGTCCCCCGACTTCTTCGAGGCATACCTAGAATTTTCCTCCGTCCCATGGCGTTCGGGATGCCTCGAACCCAAGACCAAAGAACTCATATACATTGCGATTGATGTCTCGACAACCCACCTATACGATCCAGGGACACGCATCCACATCCGCAATGCGCTCGGCTACGGTGCGACGGCGAAGGAAATTATGGAGGTCTTCGAGCTTGTCAGCGTTCTTGGCATCCACACCCTGACCGAGGGCGTACCTATCCTCGTCGAGGAGGTCGCGAACGTTCGGGATGGCCAATAGCCGTCGAAGGGTAGTCAGTTCACCCGTCTGACAAGCGAAACGACACCGGTCATCAGCGCTGCGCGCAGTAGGGAGACTGGATCTCGGATCGATACGATTAATAAAGAACCGGCATATCCGGGAAATAATTGAGCGCTTCTTCGAAAGCGCCACAGGGAGGAAATCCATGTTGCAGCATTTCAGAACGGTCGCCGTTGCCTGCACGACATTCACCGGGGCACTAGTCGCAGGTCCGGTCGTGGCGCAGGATAACGGCCCGGTTAAAATTGGCTTCACGGGCGCTTTGACTGGTCCATACAACGAGTATGGCGAGGGATTGCGGCGCGGGATCATCCTCGCAGTGGAGGAATGGAACAAGCGCGGCGGCGTGAATGGCCGCAAGGTCGAGTTTCCCGAACCCCTCGACGACCAGCTGGTACCTGATCGTGCGGTGCAGAACACGCGGCGGATCCTCGACGACAAGAGCGTCCAGCTGATCGTCAGCCCGTCCGGCAGTGGACCGACGCTCGCCGTCGTTGACATGGTGATGGCTGACGGCCGGCCGTTCTGCAACGCGCAGGCCCAGGCACCCACCATTGTCTATCCGAACGGTCGCGACAAGCCGCCGCGCAAGAACATCTTCTCTGTCTCGATCTCAAACACCGTCGAGGCGGAGAAGCTCGGTCAGGTACTTGGTGGTAAGTTCAAGTCGATCGGCATCCTGCACGAAAGCACTGGCTATGGCGTAAGCGGCGCCGATCTCGTGAAGAAACAGATCGCCGCCGGTGGAACAGCCAAGATTGCTACCGAGTCCTACAATCAACGCGCGCAAGATATGACGGCGCAGCTCGTCCGGCTGCAGCGGTCAGGTATCGACGCGCTCCTAGTGATCGGCCTCGGCGCGGATTTTGCGGTCATCCGCAAGAACATGGTGCGGTTGAAGATCGAGGTGCCGCTCTATGGCTCGGCCGGCGCCATGACGGTTCCCTTCATTGAAGGTGCGGGCGACCTCGCGGTCGGCACCTACGGCGTCAATGCCTTGGCCCTCGGTGAACGCCCGATGGCGCCCCTCGCCAAGAGCTTCGTCGATCTCTACCGCGCGAAGTACGGCATGGACCGCTGGTACGGCGCAGATCCGGAGAATCCGCAGATCTCGCTGGCGACCTCGGTGGGGTCGGGCTTCGACTGCGCGAACGTGCTGCTCGACGGGGTCCGTCGCGCGGGCTCGACTGAGCCGGAGCGCGTGCTCAAGGCCCTCGCGGAAACCAAGGGCCTCGAAGGTGTTTCCGTGAAGTCTATCTCGTTCGACCCTAGCGATCACACCGCGCTCAAGCCGTCCGATCTCGGGGTCTACAGGCTCGCGAAGTCGGGGGAGAAGATTGTTTTTCAGCTCTCCGCAGACTGACGGACGAGGAGCGACCGGTCGCACTCCACCGCGACCGCGATCCCGCCTTCCCCATCGGTGCAGGTGTTCTCAGACTGATCGCGTGACGCATGGATTTTCTTTTCTCGCTCCTGATCGCTGGCGTGAGCGTCGGCTCAGCCTATGCGCTCGTCGCCATCGGCTTGAACATGACGTTCTGGACGACCCGCACGCTCAATTTCGGACAGGGCTCGCTGATGATGCTCTGCGCGATGCTTACGGCATTCTTCGCCTCGCAAGGCGTCTGGCTCGCGCTCGCGGCTGTCTCCGGCTTGGCGGTTGTCGGCCTACTCGGCATCTTCATCGAGCGTTTCGCCGTGAGGCCCGCCTTAAAGACCGAGGGCAGCATGGGCTGGATGGTCGCTACCCTCGGCTTCGGCACCCTCCTGCAGGGCATCGCTGCCAAATATTTCGGCTCACAGGCCGTGGCCTTTCCGGAGGTCGTGTTCAGCGCATCCGACACGGTGACGATCTTCGGGCAGCCCGCCGCCCTTCAATATCTCGTCATCTTCGTGCTCGCGGTCGGCCTCGTCGCGCTGCTGGAACTGTTCCTGGGCAAGACCATCTGGGGCCAGGTCATTCGGGCCGTCTCGTTCGACCAGGAGCTCGGCCGGGTTCAGGGAATGCCGGTCGGAGCGATCATCCTGCTCTCCTTTGTAGCCTCAAGCGTGCTCGCCGGTGTCGCCGGCATGCTGATCGCCCAGATCGGCGGTACCGTCGATCCGGCCTTCGGCTTTGATCTGGTTCTGCTCGGCTTCGTGTCGGCGGTACTCGGCGGCATGGGCAGTTCGGTCGGCGCGCTCGTAGGCGGCATCGTCGTCGGGGTGCTGAGCAAGCTCGTCGGCGGATACATCTCCACTGCAGCCGAGCACGGCATCGCGTTTGCGCTTTTGATGGTGATGCTCGCTGTCCGGCCGCAGGGCCTGTTCGCCCGCCCGGAGGCTGTGAAGGTATGAGACGCGTCCGCTCCCATCTGTCGCGCCTCGTGCGCCACCCACTCGCCCAGGCAGCCCTGGTGCTGGTCCTCGCCGCGATCTCTCCGCTCCTGAGCGATGGGTCGGTCCAGATCCTCTGCTTCGTCCTCGTCGGCATCATCTTCGCGCAAAGCATCAACATCCTGACCGGCATCGCCGGACAGATTTCGCTCGGTCACGCCGGCTTCTTCGGTATAGGCGCCTACGGGGCGGGCATCCTGGCCAAGTCGTACGGCCTCGAATTCTATCTTACTATTCCGATCGCCAGTGCCCTGTCGGCTGCAGCCGCCTACCTCCTTTCGTTCCCGGCTGGCCGCGTGCGTGAAGTCTATCTCGCAATGATGACGCTCGGCTTCGGCATGATCTTCTTCGAGGTCGTGCGGGAGTGGAACGACCTCACCGGCGGCACGATGGGCCTTCCGGGCGTGCCGTCCGCGAGCTTGCGGACATTGACGGCGCTCGGCCGGCCGGTCGGCGTCGCGACCTATTTCGTGATCCTCCTCCTCGCGACGACGTTGTTCCTCATCATCATGAACAACATCACGCGCAGCCGGATCGGCCGCGCCCTGTTCGCGATCCACCACAGCGAGATCGCGGCCGGTAGCCTCGGCATCTCCCGCAGTGGCGCAAGGCAGCTCGCCTACACCCTCAGCGGCGCTGCAGCGGGTCTGGCGGGCGGGTTCTACGCGCACCTCGTCGGCTATCTGGGTCCTGATAGCTTCAACCTGCACCGTTCCATCGAAGTTCTGGTCGTGGCGATTGTCGGCGGCCTCGGCTCGATCCCCGGGCAGATCATCAGCGCGACGATCTTCACGTTCCTTCCGGAAAAGCTGCAGGTCTTCGCCGAGTACCAGTTCATCGTGTACGGCCTCATCCTCACCTTCTCGCTTCTCGTGATGCCGCGCGGCATCGCCGGGCTGCTGCTCGATCCGCCGCGCTTCATCCGGTCGGCCCCTCGGACGAGGGCCGGCCGGGGCGACGGACCGCCCGTCCCGCTGCGGCCCGTGGCGGCACGGGCGCCGGGTGGAGTGGTGCTGTCAGCAGACGGTGTGACGATGCGGTTCGGCGGCCTCACCGCACTCGACGACGTCTCCCTCGCCCTCGCCCCGGGCAGGATCACGGCCCTTGTCGGCCCGAACGGGTCCGGCAAATCGACATTCGTCAATGTCGTAAGCGGGCTCTACCGGCCATCCGTCGGCCGCGTGACCTTCGAGGGCCGCGACATCACCGGGAAGCCCGACTTCGAGATCGCCCGTGCTGGCCTGATACGAACGTTTCAGGATCCGCGCCTCGTACCCAACTTCACGGTGCGCGAGAACCTGATGCTCGGGGCCCATCGGCTCATGCGCGGCTCCGGCCTCGCCGCTGCTCTCGCCCTCCCCTCGGCGACCGATGAGGAGGCCAACGTCCTCAAGCGGGTCGAGGCCGTTCTTCGCCTGATTGATCTTGAGGCGGTCGCCGACCAACCTCTCGAATCCCTGCCCTACGGCTACCGCCGGCTCACGGATGTCGGGCGTGTGCTCCTCGCGGAGCCTACAGCGATTCTTCTCGATGAGCCCGCGGCCGGGCTCGCCGAGCCCGAAATGGAGCGCCTCTCCAAACTGATCCGCGACATGCGCGGCATGGGGATCAGCGTCCTCCTGATCGATCACCACATGGATTTCCTCTCGGATCTCGTCGACGATGTGATCGTGCTGGATAGCGGGCGCGTGATCTATCACGGCTCCATGGCGGGGATGCGCCAGGACAAGACCGTCGTTGCCGCTTATTTGGGTGCCGAGGAGACGGTCGATGCTTGAGGTCCGCGACGTCAGCGTCGCCTATGGCGCGATCGAGGTTCTGCGCAATGTCAGCCTGTGCGCTGAGCCGGGGACTACGACGGCGGTGCTGGGTGCCAACGGCGCGGGCAAGTCATCGCTGCTGCGGGCCATCTCGGGCGTCGCGCCCGTGCGATCCGGTTCCATCCTGTTCGACGGGCAGGACGTTACGCAAATCCCGGCGCATCGGCGGGCGCGTCTCGGCCTTGCGCATGCGATGGAGGGCCGCCGCCTCTTCAAGCCGCTATCGGTGCAGAACAACCTGCGCCTGTCCTGGCAGTTCGGGGCCAGGGCGGTCCCATGGCCGACCGCATTGCGGGACGTCTACGACCGTTTCCCCATCCTCGCCGAGAAGGCACATGTGCCCTCTGGGCTCCTCAGCGGCGGGCAGCAGCAGATGGTCATCATCTCCTGCGCGACGATCAGGTCGCCGCGGTACCTGCTCCTCGACGAACCGTCGTTGGGGCTCGCACCGATCATCGTGTCCCAAATCTACGAGTTCATCACGGATTTCGCCCAGCGGTCCGGCATCGCCATCGTGCTGGCCGAACAGATGGCCACCCTGGCCCTGAAGGTCTCGGATCGCGGCTATGTTCTCAGGCGAGGACGCGTCGTACAGCATGGCGACAGCTGCACTCTCCTAGCCGATAGCGCCGCTTCGCTGACAGCAAGTTACCTCTAGGTCTCTCGTCATCAATACCTGTTAGCTGTCACCGGTTTGCGGGAACAGCTTTGGACGATTGTACCATCTTTGCGTTCTGCGCACACACGGTTGTCGCATCGCATTGATGACTGAACACCGGGAAGCAGCCTATCAACCGTGCAATGGCAGCATCGTAGCTACAAACATCTCGAGTACCATAAAAAATAGGAGTAGATCGTCATGAGATCCGACCTCTCATCGCTTGACGCTGCCCTCCCAACCACCGTTGAGGGAACCGCGGCCACGAAGGACGTCCCAGTATCTGGCGGAGCGCCTGAAACGACGGAGCAGGCCCGTCGGCGAGCCGAGACATGGCTGCACGGGTTCGAGGATGCTCTCCGCTCCGGCGACGCCACCCGCATCAGCCGTTTGTTTCACGCCGAGTGCCACTGGCGCGACGTGCTCGCCTTCACGTGGCATTTCTCGTCCGCGCAGGGCCGAGACGCGATCGCCAAAGCTCTCGTGGCGGAGCAGGACCGTGTCGATGCCCGCGCCTTCCACGTGCCGAACGCTCGCCTGCAACCGCGCACCGTGACGCGGCTCGGCGTTGACAGCGTGGAAGCGATCTTCGCGTTCGAGACAACGTTCGGCACCGGCGCCGGCCTCCTGCGTCTCTCGACATCACGCGACGACGGTGAGACGCGGGCCTGGCTCCTCTCGACGACGCTCGAAAGTCTGCGCGGACATGAGGAACGCGTCGGCGCCAACCGTCCGAGCGGGGCGGCTTACTCGCGCAACTTCGGCGGCGACAACTGGGCCGACATGCGTCGACGGGCGATAGCCTACGAAGACCGAAATCCGACGGTTTTAGTGATCGGAGGGGCGCAGGCCGGGCTCTCGATCGCCGCGCGGCTCAACCAGCTAGGCGTCGACACCCTGGTGGTGGAGCGTTGGAATCGAATTGGGGATAGCTGGAGGCGACGCTACCACTCTTTGGCACTCCATAACTCGACCCATATCAATCATTTGCCGTACATGGACTTCCCGCCGACCTGGCCGCTCTACATCCCCAAGGACATGCTGGCGAACTGGTTCGAGTTCTACGCGGATGCCATGGAGATCAATTGCTGGGTGGGCACAGAGTTCGTCGGGGGTAGCTGGGACGAAGATGAGGGCCGTTGGACTGCGCGGCTAAGGCGGGCGGACGGGAGCGAGCGCGTCGTCCGGCCTCGCCATCTGGTTTTTGCCAACGGCGTCAGCTCGTTCCCTATGGTTCCCAACCTGCCGGGCTTGGGTGAGTTTGCCGGGGAGATCATGCACGCCGAGGAATTCAATACGGGCGCGGCCTGGACCGGAAAGCGCGCACTCGTGCTTGGGACTGGTAGTAGTGGAAATGACATTGCGCTCGATCTACACAGCAACGGCGTGAGGACCGCCTTGATACAGCGAGGCTCTACCACGGTGGTTTCGATTGATCCGAGCGCCCGTCTCAACGAGTCGGTTTGGGACGAGGGCGGCGCTCTGGACGACAGTGACCTGATTGTTGCCTCCGCGCCGCCAGCTCTCGTTATCGCTGGCTACAAGGCAGTGACGAAGCGCATGGCCAAGCTCGACGAAAACTTGATCGCCGGTCTTAAGGCGATCGGATTCAAGCACGATTTCGGTGATGACGAAACCGGGCACCAGATGAAATATTTCCGGCGCGGCGGCGGCTACAACCTAGATGCCGGAAGTTCCGCCCTATTGATCAAAGGCGAACTCGGCTTGCTGCAATATGATCGCATCGAGCGCTTTGTCGCCAAGGGAGTGCGATTGAAGGACGGAACTACGGTTTCAGCCGACCTCATTGTTCTAGCTACCGGCTACTACCCCCAGGAAGAGCTGGTTCGTCGCACGTTAGGTGAAGAGATGGCTCAGCGCATAGGACCAGTGTGGGGTATCGATAAGGATGGCGAACTGGGCAACATGTACAAGCGCACGCCACAGCCGGGCGTTTGGTTCATTGCCGGCGGTTTGCCTCAGTGCCGCATCAACTCCAAGTACCTTGCGCTTCAGATCAAAGCGATGGAGATTGGAATTTTGCAGCCATTGGGAACAAACGATCACCGAGCCTGATTCAGATTTTCTAATGTTCTATCGGTGGCGGAGCCGCATGCGGGTCGACATGCAAGCCAGGTTTCCGATTTAGACGGCGCATGCATGGCAAAAGTCGTATGATGCCATTGAGGGCACGATTATCTAAGTAGGCATGAGATCCTTCGATTGGAGCAATCAAAAGGTCCAGAATACGGCCATGAACCTCTCGGCTTACGAGGCCTTGCCGGCAGTGCTGGTACACATGGACCGAAACTGTCGTGCTGGGCTTAGAATAACCCAGGACTGACGGGATCGCGCGGGGGCGTCCCGAGCAGCAGGACGCCTTTCGAATGCGCTGTACGACGCTCCCAGTGTGTCCGGGCTGACTGCCCTCCCCTACACAGGAGCACAGGTCCAAGGCTGGCGCCCGGAAAGCTGCGCGCAGTGAGAAGAGCATCATCTCCTCGTCTCGCTGCGCGCTCACCACTCAAAGCAGCAGTGAAGCCTCGAAGGCTCCGCTGCTGGCGCCCGCGAAGATCAGTGCAGCAGCTGAATGTTACCCTGGCTGGCCTGGCTCCTCAAAAACAGCGACGGCTGCATGAACTTTCACGGGCTTCACGACCGTTGAGCAGGCAGCCAACGTCAAGGCAACGACATTTTTCCGTTAAACGGAAGTGCCTCAGCTTGTTACTGGCAATGCTATTCAGTTTTAAATGCCGGCTATGCGTCAGGAGCGTGGATTGCAGGGCGCGTCCGGAAGGTCCGAGTGGGGTCGTGAGCAGCGGTTCAGTCGCCGCGAGCCTGATCCCGGCTGACGGCGCGATACTGACGCCTGCGGCCCGCCACCCGAGCAGCTACGCTTCAACGTCAGCGCCCTTCCTAAGATCAAGCTGAGTGGTTTTTAGCCCCAAGGGCATTAGCGCTCATGCCGGGGTGCGCCTGGATGATGGCTCGCATGAGCGGGTTGAACTCGTTGGCCTTCACACTCAGCATAACCCGCCCTCGGGCTAGGGAGGCGTCAGAACGGGGATTCCCGAGGCGCCGGCCATCCTGGGCCAGAACCGGTCAAACACTGACCAGCGATCAGTGACTTGCTACGGCATTAGTTCATTTGGACAGGATGTAAGGTTGCCCGGGAACTGCGCCTCTTCGCGGTTACTGACCGCGATGGGCAACAACCAGTGATCTTCGTCGATCCGTGTTTCACGATCGACGTGACCGTCACGTGTTCGATCGTTCAAAATTCTTACAAAATCAGGGAAATCGTTGGGTGATACAAACATTGTGACCCGGAACATATTCATCTGAGCGATCTTCTTCCAAGTAGATCAGCAACGTACATGTGCTGCACGATGGCTGCGTCGATCTCATGGACCTCAGCAGCAAGTTCCGGAAGAAGCCTGGCAACTTCGGCGAGACGTTCACGCACCCTCGCCACGACGCTCGGCTTCACCCTGGCATTCGCCCCGCCTCGACGATGGTAGTCACGAAGTAAATCCTCACTCATTCCGCACCAGCGAGTCGAGAAATATTTTTGAGAATCAACGATACCTAAAGCACTGATGCTTTCAAAGGTCGAAAATAACTGAAATCCGTACATGAGCATATTTAGTCCCAGCGGGAAATTTGGTGGGATAAATACATGTAGCATTGCGTTACATGCGTCTGGTCCAAGCGCGGACACAACGTCGGAGGAGCCATGAGAGCCAGCGAAATTATCAGCAGATACATTGATTCACAAAAAATTACTGTGAAATTCCGCCGTGAACTTGAGAACGATATCGCAAGAAATGGCCCGCAAGGAAGCCCTGAGTTGATACAAACGATGTATGGCGATGAGAAAGGGGACCTGGAACTTGCCCAACTTCGGGCTGATCTCATGAAAACCCAGGCAGAAGCCGATGAGGCCGCTGCGTCGGCGGTTCGGGATAGGGCTGCGGCTCAGCGGACGATTGGTTCATTAGGTCGCTAGCCGGTTCGGTAGCGCGCGTTAGGACCACCACGTTTCGTCACATAAAACTGTTGCAGGTGAAAGGCTGCGACCGACGCGGCTGTGCCGATCCAGGGCATCGAACAGGTAGCCGATGGGGATGAACGCCGCCGCTACCTACCTCGCATGCCGTCACCCTGCAGATGGCGTCATTGATACGCGCGATGCCGAGCCCATGCCCCGATCACTCCTGGTCTCCCTCACCCGCATGGATCACTGCCCGCAGCCTATGGGGTCTGACCGTAACCTTGGGAAATCGCGAGGATGACTAGAATATCACCGATCTCTCGCAGGGCCGCTGTGGTGACCAGCATCAGGATGATCCCAAGATCCTCACATCTGCAGCGCCGCCCTGGCGCCGCGTATCAGTGCAGCCGGTCTTACGTTGCCGGATTATTCTTGCAGTTCAACCCTGACAAAGCTTTTGAGGAGGAACTGTCTTGGGTTAGATTGGATTAAGTGTGCTAACAGGCAACATTAAGCCCTCACTGGAAGGCTGACGCAAAAACCAGGATACGCGCTGCGCTCACAAGTATGGCTAACCCGCTGCCACGAAACGAGGTCCGTGAGGCTGAGAGAAATGCTTTATCCCCAGCCAAACGGATATTCGGGGCCGCAACCTCTCGCGGCGGCGAGGACCAAGGCCTTGAGGCTCTTGCGGGGACGAGCACTACGGGAATCGGGTAGCCGCCAGTCACGTAGGCCCGGCAAGGGCGCGCGGCCGCTGGCGCGTCGCCGAATCCACCGGCAATCATGCATTGTTCGGTTGAAGTTTTCAGCCAGCTGTGGCATCTGATAGCCAAGCTTGCAGGCAGAGTTGTTATCGCGCCATCGCGATATAAGAGAACGATGCCGGGAGGTGATTGCTTCCTATGGCGTCTTAATGCATAAAAATGATCAGACGGTATGAGCGATCGTATCGCATAGGAGTGCCTGCAAGCCCTTTTCCCGCAAGAGCCTTTCAATGTCGATCGTTAATAAACTTAAGGGCGCGAAGACGCTCGATGAACTTGCCGACCTGCTTGGGTTCACGCCAAGTGGATTTTCTTACATTCTTTACCGACTTCCCAACGCTATCAAATACAAGTCTTTCTCGATCCCGAAACGTGGCGGTGGGGCGCGAACCATTGAGGCGCCCGACGATCGCTTAAAGCTTTTGCAGCGGCGTCTGGCAAACGTCTTGTACTTATATCTCGACGAGATCGAGAAATCGGGCAAGGAGCATACTCCTGTCGCACATGGGTTCGCGCGGTCGCTGTCGATCATCACGAATGCCGCGTGCCACAAGCGCCGACGCTACGTGCTCAACTTAGATCTCGCCGAATTCTTCCCGGCCATCAATTTCGGGCGGGTCCGGGGCGTGTTTCTAAAAGACAAGCGCTTTGAATTCGCGCCCAAGATTGCAACCCTTATCGCACAAATCGCCTGTCACAACCACGCCCTACCCCAAGGAAGCCCGTGCTCGCCGGTCATCTCTAACATCGTGGCGCGCCTGCTAGACGTCCGCCTGGTCCGGCTCGCCAAGCAGCACAAGTGCACCTACAGCCGATATGCCGACGACATCACCTTCTCGACGAACCAGAAGGAATTCCCGGTCGACTTGGCGCTACCGGATCCGTCCGGCAAGGGGCCATGGGTCGTGGGTCCTGCACTCACCGCTGAGATCACGGGGACAGGCTTCGTGATCAACGCGAGCAAGACCCGAATGCAGATCCGAGGATCACGACAGCTCGCGACTGGGCTCCTCGTGAACGAGAAGGTCAATGTCTGTCCCGAATATTATCGGACAGTCCGGTCGATGTGCGCCCGCTTGTTCTCGACAGGCGAGTATTTCGCCATGGTGCCCGCAATGATGGCGGGCGGCAAAGTTGGAGATCCCGATGTAAGGACCTCATTCAAAACGTTCCCGCTTATCGAGGGACGGCTGGGTTTCATCTACCTGGTACGTGATGGGCTTGATCGACGTGACGGCGTCGAGAAAAAGAAATCTCCCACGGCAACCCGTGTCTTGTATCACCATCTGCTGTTTTATAAACATTTCGTCGCGGGAGCGCGCCCACTAGTTATAACAGAAGGCAAAACCGATCGCGTTTATCTTAGAGCGGCCATCGAAAAGCTAACCTCCTTTCATCCGAGGCTGGGGAAGATTGAATCTGGTGCGTTCTCTTCATCTATACGTTTCATGAACTTCTCTCGTATCGTCCATGACGTGCTTCAACTCGGCGGCGGAACTGGAGATCTTAAGTTTTTCATGCTCCACTATGCAGACACTTTGCGTAAGTTCAAGCATGCGCCTCTTAAGGCGCCCATCATTGTGCTTATCGACAACGATCTAGGAACGAAGGATATTTTTGGGGTAATGCGGGAAAAAACAGTCCACAAGACGATATCAACACAGACAACTGCCCCGTTTTACCGAGTGCATGCCAACCTGTACCTCGTAAAAACCCCCGAGACTGGGAAAGATAAGGGGATGACATGCATTGAAGATCTATTTGAGCCGTGCGTTCTTGCGACGAAAATTGATGGCCTTGTCTTCGATCCTGACAAAAAGCACAAGGAGCCCGGGAAGTACGGGAAAGCCGTTTTTGCAGAGAAGGTCGTCCGGCCGAACAAGAGTGCGATCGTGTTTGATGGGTTCGATCCGCTTTTGCAGCGAATCTGTGATGTTATCGATGATTATGCCACTCACCCTGGCCATATATGATATGCGCCCTGAATGAATATGGCGTTGCTGTAAGCCGGTGCTGAGTGGAGACTTGACCTCGTTTGCTATTACTACGGCTACTTAACGACACTCCCCGGCAGCGGACCTTGCGAAGGGTCGGCTTAAAGCCACCACCTTCCGGACAGCCGTGATGTCACGGCGGGCCGCCATCACCGTTCAGGTCCGCGCCTCGAAGCCGCGGCGGCCGGCACCGCTGACCGCTTCCCAGCGCGCCTACGCTCAGCGATGATTACGCCCGAGGAAGGCGGTATAGATGCGCGACGAGCTAAAACGTATTGCGGAAGCCATTGAGGGGCGACAGCTCCCTGGTTCGTTCGCGGAACTCTTCGAGGGGAACTGGGACGAGGCCGAGCGGCGGTTTACCAGTCAGGAGACGTACGTTCTCGACTACAAAGAGGAAGTACCCGACCGGTTTTCGGACGGCTACGGCGCCGGCATCGTGCGGTTAGCACTGGCATTCCACAACTCCTACGGAGGATTAGTCGTATTCGGGGTGAAAGATCGCGCGCTGACGATTGTCGGAGCGCGGCGGCCCCTCGACGTCGAAGCCCTCAATCGGGTTCTGAGCGACTTCACGGGCATCGGGATCGAGTGCGTGATGCGCCGCTACACAGTCGCGCAACCCGACGGCGTCGCGCTCGACATCGTCGCCCTGCTTGTCCCGCGGCGCGGCCTCGCCCGGCCGGCGCGCCTCTCACGGCCGCTCGGCCCTTATCCGGCCGGCATGACGTGGGTGCGCGACCGACACGAAGTGCTAGAGGCGGGGTCCCGACACTTGCATGTCCTCTACTCGGACCGGCGGCTGTTACCCTCCGAGGATGATGACGGCGAGGCGACTTTCCCCATCCATCGGTCCTTCCCGCCGTCCCCCGCGACGGTACGCGACTTCATAGGTCGCAGGAAGCTGACGGAGGCCCTGTTCGACTGGCTACTCTTCGACGACCAGCCCAGGATGTACCTTCACGGTCCAGGCGGGTCTGGCAAGAGCACACTGGCATTCGAGATCGCGCGGCTGCTGGCCGATAACGGCCATGCAATGACGTTGCCAGGGGGCGAGCGACTCGACTACGTGGTCTATCTGTCAGGCAAGGAGACGGAATTCAACTCCGCAACGGGCCGGCAGCAGGACTTTGCGTTACGGCAGTTCGGGTCGGCCCGTGAGCTAATGGTACAGCTCCTCCACCATGCGGGCTTTGCCGCTCAGGACGAGGTTGCGGGAGCCGACGAACGCACGCTTGAGACCCGCCTGTCGGAACTGTTTGACAGCTACAACGGCCTTGTCGTGATCGACGACATCGACGCCCTCAGCCGCAGGAAGGTCGACACGGCCGAGGAGGCGCTCTTCCTGCGGGCGGTTCGGGCAAGGCGATGGACCCGGATCTTATACACGCTCCGCTACCCGCCCGCTAATGCCATCCGTTCGTCGCTGCCGGTGCCAGGCCTTGACTCCGACACGGAGGTGCCGGAGTTCCTCGAAGCGTGCTGCCGGCAGTTCGAGGTGCCCGAGCCCGCGGCCGATCAGGTGCCGGCAATCATCAGGGCGACTGACTGCCTTCCCCTGTTGATCGAGACGGTGATCGGGCTGCGTCGCTTCACAGGCAACTACCCGGAGGCAATTAGGATCTTTTCCGACCGCGGCGGCGACGAGGCCCGCCGGTACCTCTACCAGCGAGAATACGACCAGCTCGATCCTGCGGGACGTTCGAAACCCGTCTTGGCTGCACTTCTCCTTCTCGGCGAGCCCGTGACCTTTGCCACCATCGCTGGCCTCCTCTCGCACCTGACGAAGCCGCAAGTGGCCGATGCACTGAGCGAGACCGGCAGCGTGTTCCTGTCAACCTTCCAGGACGAGGACGGCGAGACGCTCTACCAGTTGGTGCCGCCGAGCGTGCCCTTCGTCCGGCTGGTCTCGGAGCGCCAACCATACTTCAACCGGCTCATCAACACGGTCGAGCACTTTAGGGCTACAGGCGTTCGTACAACGCCGCGGGAGGCCACCTTGATCGTCACCATGGAGCGCGCCCTGCGCGACCGCGCTTTTGGGCAGGTCGCGGAGATTCATGCCAGCATGTCGGCGCACGATCCCGCCCTTGGAAATCCGAAGATTAGGGCTCTCCTCGCACAAGCTTATGGCGAACTCGGCCCAGCCCATAGGACGTCGGCGCGGGAGTGGTTCCGTGCCGCGGAAGCCATGGGCTACCGCGACCCGTTCATGATGCGGAGGTGGTATCACCTAGAGATCGTCGCCGGCGATGATCCTTCTGAGGCCGAGCGGCTTTGCCGGGCCGTACTGGCCGATGAGAAGTTCGCGGCCCGGCACAGAAGCGAGTTCCTCAGCAAGCTGGGACGCAGCCTCGTGCAGCAGGCAAACGGTCTGGGAGCAGTCAACCAGGATCGGGCCAACGTCCTCGTCCGGCAGGCCTGCGTCGCCTACCTTGAAGCGCTCTGGGTGGGTAGGAACCTGTGCGGCTTCGACCTACGCGAGACCTTGCACTGGCTCGAACGCACCCTGGAACGGATGCTGCGGCTCTCCGCCGAGGACGCCGAGCAATTCTTCAACCTCCTGGAGGAGGTGGCCGCAGCTGGCCACGACCCTCACCCGGACGGAACCGACGTCCTCGTCGAATACCTCCTGAAGGTCCCGCTGCGTTCTGACCGGGCCTGGTTCACCAAGCTCATTGGCCTATGCACCCGGACGGCGGGCCGCGTCGCCCGCGTTGCCCGGCCCGCCGACGATCACCCGGGCCTTATGCGGCTGATCACCACACTCGAAGACCTCCGCGCGAACCTGGAAGCGAGGAGGCCTCCACGCGAAAGGCCGCTAGCAGCCGCGTCCCGCGGCTCCTGACACGTGACGGCGCGAGCGCGGCACGGGCGCGCGAGGACCGACGGCGGGAGAGTTGAGCCCGGCAGCCACTCCAACTGCTGCTTGCCCCAACTCAGGCCCGCGCCGATCTCACGGTGCTGATCGCGGCGGGCGAGGCGACAAGTCTGGGGCTTTTTTAATGGCCGGGTGAACCGAGCAGCGCTGCGATCGAGCGACGCCGTGATCTCCTTGAAGGATTATTCTTGAACACGTTCGATATTACCTACAGAATACGTCTCACCAGAATCAGTAACCGATCGAAACAGATCATCAGTCAAGATAATATGTTGCATATCCTCACTGAGGAGGCCGTGGTGTAGCTTCACGCGTAGATCCTGCAGCCTCTGGGCGACCTCAGCAGCTGCGGCCATGGCAGCATCCCTGGTCGGCATCTCCTTAGGGAATCGCTCCTGGGCGATCCTGCGGGCCACAGGGGCGTCTTGAGCGGTCCGCGTTCTCCGCGGCGTCCGAGTTTCACCGACTCGCTGACGAGGAGTGGGCAATGACGCACTGATTCAGTAGCCTCGTGATTCCTGACGACTACCACGCCTTCCACGCTCGCACCCGATGGAGCTTGCTGACGGGGCGGACTGGTGAAACGGGCCGCAGCTGGGCATGGGCGCCCGTGGGCGATCCGGTCAACGGCCGGCAACGTGGTAATCCCTCCGTCCGGCTAGATCGCTATTGCCGCAAGATGCCTCAAGGGGCGTGATTCATATGAATCAGTTTCATGTGATTCTTTATGTTTGAGGCCATCGCAGAATCAGTTAAATTGATGGATTAATTCCGTGTCGTTCCTGAAATTGACGTCGCAGCTTAAAAATATTTTGACGAAAATGTTGTAATCCCGTAGATCGATGTTCGCTGCCGGACGGATTGGTGCCGGTGGCGATTCATTTCATTTAGGGATTTCTGATGAAGGATGCGATTAATGACGCCGCTCGGTTGGCCGTGGCAGCGAATGATGCCGTGACCGAGACCGATCTGATCCACATCGTGCACGTCAAGGCGTGGCCGTTCGAGCGACTGGTGCGGTTCGGCCAGAGCATCGTGCGGTTCGGCGAGGCGTACCCGGACGTCGGCTTCGAATGGTGCGAGGCCGACTACGCCGAGGTCGACCGCGACACCGAGGACGAGGACGAGGATGATGCGGACGAGGTCGAGGATGAGGACGAGGACGCGCTGGTCGTCGATAACGTAACGGTTTTCCCATTCGATCCGGATTGGGCGACGTTCTTGTTCAGCTTCAAGGATCAGGCAGGCTACGACGCTTGGTCGGTGTGGCGCGGGGGCGCCCGGTGACGACCGTCTGGATTTGCCAGCTGGAAAGCAAGCACTCGTGGTTCGGCTGGACCACGGCCCACGCCACCCGCGAGTCGGCCCGGCAGTTGCTGCGCCGGGAGCAGATCAACGACCTTGTGGTGGAGAAGTATTCCCGCGACGAGATGAAGGCGTTGGACGACGAGACCCTCTACGAGCTTTGGGAAACTGAGACAGACCGGATGGCGTACTGCGAGGAAAAAGAGATTCTTGGCTCTTAAGTTGGTCTCGCGCTCTATACCAAAATGATTTGTTGGCGGCTTTGGCCGTCAACATAGGTAATTTAGTCCAATTCTCCGCCGGGCTGTTTGGTGCCGTAGGCGATTGATTTATTTTTTGGAATTGCAATGTCGCTGATGATTGTAGCGGTGGCCTGCCTTGGTGCGGCCATCATGAACGCCATGCACTACGTCCACATCTACCGTCTTCGCCGCTGCGTGCTTGTGCTCTTCGAACGCCAGGATCGCGTGGCCGGTGCGCTCGTTAAACTGAACGAGCGTTTGAGCGAGGTCGAAGCCGTGCTCCTCGATGCGATCGACGAGGCAGGCCGGGAGGGCGCGATGACCGAGCCGACCAACGATGCGGTCGGGGCTGCGATCGATGCTCTCAGCGCCCTCGTGGACCTCAAGAGCGCGCACCTTAAGCAACTCGGCGCCGTGCGGGCTCACGCGGATGCGGGCGGCTTCAAGCCGTCCAACGTCGATCGCGACGACTAGGATGGCTGTGATGACATCGCTCGAGATCGCGGACGTGCGGGACCGTGGCTGTAAGGTCGACGACATCTACTTGCGCACGATGGAGAATGCAACCGGGATAGGGGGGCTTGGTTCACCGGGCAAGGCTTAAGGTGGGCTGAGATCAGAATCGGCCGCGCATGGTGGGTGGTCTTCGACACGCCGGCACAGGCCGTCGCGTTCAAGATGTGCTGGCTGTGATGAAGCAAGGTGCGGCCGTAAAGACCTAGATTGCCAACTGGCAGAACAGGGCAGTTTTTTTGCGCAGGTCAATCGTCAGTTTGACCCCGACGCCGTGCAGATACACCTCGCCGTCGGGGTCCAACACAACGCCGTAGCGGATCGGGATTTCCTGCTCCGTGATGCTCTTACAAGAGATAGAATTATGTCCCATTATAAAATTTATTTGTCGAATTTCGATATCGAGGATCGTGCTTTCGAATATAGTTTTCGAGCGGCTGACCTCTGCAGCTTGTTGGCTGTCTCCAGCCAATGCGCATGCGACCTGAACGCTGCGATCGAGAAGATCGAATTCGAAGAGCTTGCCATCATCGCAATGCTCAAGCCATTCGAACAGCTCATCGACGAGTTGCAGCTTGGCGACTGCGATTACGATTCCGGAGACGGCGACTGCCTGGAGGTGACCTTCTCGTTCGAGGATTCGAGCCATGCCGCCATGTTCGGTGCCGCTGTCCGCTCGTGCGGGTTGGGCTAAGATTCGGTCCTAGAGACGGAGGGGGTGCTCCGAAGAACGTGTCACCGCCGGGGTCGAGGCGTCCACCGCCTCTGCATAACGGGATGGACGGACGCAGCTCGGCGTTGTCGCATGGCCGAGTATCGCTTTCCCCTGAGAGAATCGATGAGTCGACTGTCCCGGCGCCGCATCCGCCCTCGTCGCGGCCGCGGCGATCGGGCTCGGTCTCCTCATGTTGCTTCACCAACAGAAGGGGCTTGTCATCGGACGCACCGTGATCGACACGACTCCTGCGAAGATGTATCGTCCCAAGGGGAGCGAACCGGCGCCTGTCGTCGTCGTGGCGCATGGCTTCGCGGGCTCGCAGCCACTCATGGCCGCCTTCGCCATCACCTTCGACCGTAACGGCCTCGTCGCGGTCACTCTCGACTTCCTCGGGCGCGGACGCAACCCGCGGCCGCTCCCGGGCGACGCCACGCGCGAGGGCGGGACGCCTAGGGCGCTGGTCGATGAAAGGCGCGCCGGTGCGCAGAGTCCAAAGCATGCCATTGAGGATCCGACCGTGATCCCCACAGGCCGGCCAATACCCGGCTTTTACGGCAGCAGCTGCGGAGGATTTACTCCCACTGCGAGTCCGGCAGTTTAAAGTACCGCATCCGGACAAATTGGGTGCTTTCCCCGCTCTTGTGAACCCCTCGCAAAAATTCTTGAATCAAATTCGACATGACGTCGACACTTCGTCAGTCTTTTCAGGCGAGCGACGCATCGCCGGCGTCACCGTAGGCGCTCCAGCCGCCGTCGACACTCAGAACTGCGCCCGTCACGTACGAAGCCGACGGTGAGCATAGGAACCACGCCGCCTCGGCGATCTCAGCCGGATCGGCGAGGCGGCCGAGCGGAATCCGCCGTTCCAGCCGCCCGCGGTCGATGCGGCCCGCCTCGAACAGCTTGGCGACCAGCGCGGTGCCGACATAGCCCGGCGCGATGGCGTTGACGCGGATGCCCGCCCCGGCCCATTCGCAGGCCATGCTCTTCGTCATCGCGACGATGCCTGCCTTGGCCGCTCCGTAGGCGTTGCGTCGAGGCAGGCCGGTCAGTCCGGCGATGGAGCTCACGTTCAGGATGGCACCACCCTGCCCTGCCATCGCACGGGCCGCCTCCCGCGACGCCACGAAGGTTCCGTCGAGGTGGACGCGCAGGATCCTGTCGAAGGTCGCGAGGTCCTGCTCCAGGGTCGGCTTGTGGCTGTCGCCGATCCCCGCGTTGTTGACGAGGATGTCGAGCCGGCCCAGCCGCGCGACGGTCTCCTCGACCATCGCGATCGCCGAGGCCTCGTCGGCGACGTCGGCCCGCACTGCCAGGTGACGGTCTCCGAGTTCCGCGGCCCGCGCGGCGGTGCGGTCGTGGTCGAGATCGGCCAGGGCGACGCAGCAGCCGGCCGCGGCGAAGCGCCGGGCCATCGCCCAGCCGATGCCGTCCGCGGCTCCGGTGACGAGGGCGACCTGTGTCTGCATGGTCGGGATCATGAGGCGCTCCCGTGCAGGTTCCCGCCGGAGGACGAACCGGCCTCGAAGCCCGGGCGCGGGATCAGGTTCATCAGCACGCGGTTGAACCCGCCATCGACCGTGATCTCGTCGCCGGTGACGTAGGCGGCTCGGTCGCTGGCGAGGTAGAGGACCGCATCCGCGATGTCCTCAGGCGCGCCGATGCGGCCGAGGGGCACAACGGCGCTGCGGCGCTCGCGCACGCTCGGGGCGTCGTAGAAGGACCGGCTCAGCGGCGTCACCACGAGGCCGGGGCTGACCACGTTGCTGCGGATGCCGGCCGGTCCCCACTCAGTGGCGAGCTGGCACGACAGCATTACGATGCCGGCCTTGCTGACGCTGTAGGCGCCGCTGAAGCCCTGGGGGTGGCGTCCGGAGATCGACGCGACGTGGACGATCGCGCCGCCGCCCCGCTCCCGCATCAGTCCCCCGAAGACCTGCGCGGCCAGGAAGTAGCCGGTGAGGTTGACCGCCAGGAGCGCGTTCCACTCCGCGAGGGCGAGGGTCTCGAGGGGCCCGGGCCGCATCAGCGCGGCGTTGTTGACCAGCGCCGCGCAGGGCCCGAGCGCGCGGGCCCGCGCGGCGGCGGCCTCGAGGCTGCCCGGGTCGGTCACGTCGCAGGCCAGTGCCAGCACCTCGGCGCCGCATCGCTCGGCCTCGGCGGCGATTCCCACCATCGCCTCCGCCTCGCGGTCGAGGAGGACGAGGCGGGCGCCGGCCCGGGCGAAGCCGAGGGCAATCGCCTGCCCGAGCCCGCCGCCGGCGCCGGTGACCACGCAGACCCGGCCCCGCAGGTTCAGCCAGTCGGAATCCCTGTCGCTCATGATGAAATGCTCCGGGGGAGGATCGGTGCAGGGCCGTCAGCGCCCGGCGAGGGACGGCAGGACCGCCCTCCGGATCAGACGGTTCTCCTGGGCGGTGATCAGATGCGCGGAGGCCTGGAGATAGGCAGGCCAGTCCGGATCTCGGTCCCGGGCGGCGTGGCGGGCCTCGAACTGGCCCATGTCGTCGAAGCCCCAGAGGTGGATGACCTGGTTGAGGGGGCCGACCGCGCTCGTGAACATCCCGAGCGGTGCGCCAAGATATTTCAGCTGAACCGGCATCGCGAGCCGGTCGAAGACGTCGAGGAACTCGGCCATACCGCGCAGGCGGATGGTGTAGTTGCGCAGGTCGACGATCGCCGCGTCGAGAGTCATGAGAATGTCCTCGCGGGTCTTGGAGCCAGGATCAGGAGCGGACCAGCGGGCAGGCGCCATCCGCTTCGGGCCGGAAGGCGTCCTCGGCCGGCATCGTCGAGACGAGCTTGTAGACGTCGCCTGGGCCCCGGCTCTCCTCCGGCCGCTTCACCTCGAACAGGTAGGCCGGATGAATCTTGCGCCCGTCCGCCCGGATGCGGCCTGCCCCGAAGGCGTCGTCGTCGGTCGGCATCCGCTTCATCAGCTCGACCACCGCGCGCCCGTCGGCCTTGGCCTGCGCGACGCCGAGTTCCTTGACCGCCTTGAGGTAGTGGAGCACCCCCGCATAGTCGCCGGCCTGGCTCATGTTGGGTAGGATGTTGGTGGGAAGCCGCGGCTTGACGCGCTTCGTGAAGCTCTTGGTGCGCTCGTTGAGGTCCCAGTAGAAGGTCTCGGTGAGCGAAAGGCCCTTGGCTACCGGCAGCCCCATGCCGAGTACGTCGGTGACGTAGCCAACCATCGCGGCGAGCCGCACGCCGCTCCCCTCGATGCCGAATTCCTGCGCCTGCTTGAGGCAGGCGATCAACTCGCTGCCGGAATTGGCGAAGGCGATGACATTGGCGCCGCTGCTCTGGGCCTGGAGCAGGTAGGAGGAGAAGTCCGCGGTGCTGCCGAGGGGATAGCGCACCGCGCCGAGCACCTTGCCGCCGGCGGCCTTGACGAAGCGGGACGCGTCGGCCTCGGCCGCGTGGCCGAAGGCGTAGTCGGCGGTGATGAAGAACCACTTGTCGCCGCCGACCCGCACCAGGGAGGTCGCTGTCGAGTGGGCGAGGCACCAGGAATCCCACGACCAGTGCACCCAGTTCGGGCTGCAGCTCTTGCCGGTCAGGTCCGAGCTGCCGGCGGTGGTGATCAGCGCCGCCTTCTTCTTCTCCTCGATGATGCCGCGCGAGCCGAGCGCGATCGAGCTGTTGCCGACGTTCTCGATCAGGTCAACGCCGCCGCGATCGAACCACTGCCGGATGATGGTCAACCCGACATCCGGCTTGTTCTGGTGGTCGGCGGTGAGGATCTCGATCTTAATGTCGGGATTCTGCGCCGTGAACTCGTCGGCGGCCTGCTGTACGCAGGCGACCGTGGTCGGCCCCGAGACGTCGCGGTAGACCCCTGACATGTCGGTGATGACGCCTATGCGGATGGTGCTCGCGGCTTGGGCCCGGCTCAGGGACGCGGGCATCATGGCGAGCCCGGCAAGGCCGGCGCGCAAGACGGTGCGGCGGTCGAAGGTCATGGCGTTTCCTCCGTGATGGATCATCTGGTGGTGCGCGGGCGGCTCTGTCAGGCCGCTTCGTCCGCGAGGTGGCGTCCGGTGATGAAGCCGAAGGTCATGATCGGCCCGAGCGTGATCCCAGCCCCCGGATAGGCGCCGCCCATGATGCTCGCCCGGTCGTTGCCGACGGCGTAGAGGCCGGGAACCGGATGGGCGTCGGGGCGCAGCACGCGCCCGACCGTGTCGGTGCGCAGGCCGTCGAAAGTGCCGAGATCGCCCATGACCAGCTTGAGGGCGTAGAACGGCCCCTTCGCGACCGGCGCGACGTTAGGGTTGGGCCGGTGCTCGGCATCGCCGAGGAAGCGGTTGAAGGCGGTCGAGCCGCGCCCGAAGGCGGGATCCTCGCCGTGCGCGGCATCGCGGTTGTAGGTCTCCACCGTCGCGACCAGCCCGTCCGGGTCGATGCCGGCCGCCCGGGCGAGGTCGGGCAGCGTCCGCCCGGTGACGAGGTAGCCGTTGCGGATTGAGAGGCCGATCGGGACCGGGGCCGGCTTGGCGTAGCCGAGGCCGTACTTGCGGATCGTCGGATGGTCGCAGATCAGCCAGGCGGCGGTCTCGCCCTCCCCCTCGCCGTCGCGGATCATCGCGGCGCCGGTGTCGTGGTAGGAGTTCGCCTCGTTGGCGAAGCGCCGGCCATGCCGGTTCACCGCTATGATGCCGGGCTTATAGCGGTCGACGAGGTGGGGGAAGACCCCCGTGCGCCCCCCTCCGAGGGGCACGCGCGACACCGGCATCCACGCCGCCGCATGAGCCATCCGGATCTCGAACGCGCCGCCGGCCCCCTCGCCGAGGCGGATGCCGTCGCCGGTATTGCCGGACGGCGTCGGCGACAGGTGCTCGGCGCCGCGCTTGACGTGAGGATAGGCCTTGGCGATCCGCGCCCGGTCGTGCGGGAAGCCGCCGCAAGCCAGCACCACGGCGCACCGGGCCGCGATGCGGCGTTCGCCCTCCCTATCGCGCACCACCGCTCCGGTCACCCGCCCGTCGCTGACGCTCAGGCTCTCGGCCGCGGTGCCGGTCCGGATCGGGATGCCAAGGTCGAAGGCGGTCTTGGCAAGCCGCGCCGCCAATGCGTTGCCGCTGGTGATCTGGACGCCGCGGCGGTGGATCGCAAGGTCCTTGAGGTGCCGGGCGAGGCGGCGCGCCACGTAGACCGCCGAGGTCAGCGAGCGGGTCGCCCGGAAGAAATGCTTCAGGTCCTCGTTCGAGGAGTTGAACATCATCCCGATGAAGGTGATCGTCTCGAGCGGCGGGCGCAGCCGGGCGATCTCGCGCCCGAGCTTGCGCGCATCGAACGCCGCCGCCGTAACCGAGCGTCCGGCCTGGGCGCCGCCCGGCGCGTCCGGGTGGTAGTCGGGATAGCCCGAGAGCACGAACTTGACCTCGGTTTCGCGCTCGAAGAAGTCGATCATGCGCGGGCCCTCGTCGAGGAACGCCTCGACCACCGCCTCATCGTAGGCGTTGCCGGCCTCGTGGCGCAGGTAGGTCCGGACGGCCTCCCGCGTGTCGGCCAGCCCGGCGCGCACCGCGTGCGGATTGCCGGGCACCCAGAGCACGCCGCCCGAGAAGGCGGTGGTGCCGCCGAAGAAAGGCTCCTTCTCGATCACCAGCACGTCGAGGCCGCGCTTCCGCGCTGTGATCGCGGTCGCAAGCCCGCCGGCACCGGAGCCGACGACGAGCACGTCGCAAGCGAGATCGCTGGCTGCCTGGGGCGCCATGGCTTCCTCCTCTCTTGGGTATGGCGGAGCCGGTATGCGCGGGACCGTCCGGACACGTCGGCATTGGGCGCGTCGCGCCCTCGATTCTCCGCCTGTTGCCTCCCGCCTCTCGCAAGCTCTGACGTCTCGCGAGGACTATGCGCAGAGGCTACCGCACGGCCCGCACGGCACAATGGACAGATGCCGCGTTCGATTGCACTTTTCCCGCAGAGGATCGGATGTGGCCGGGAGGGAGCGGATGGTACGGACCAAGCGGGAATCCGGACAGGCCGCGCCGGTCGAGCGCTATCTCCTCTACGGGGAGCCGGTCCAGAGCGTCGAGGCGCGCTTCCTGCACGTCGAGCCGATCCGCCTGCGCAGCGGCCGGCACCACTGGACCATCGCGCCCCACGCCCATGCGGACTTGCACCAAATCCTGCTCGTCACGCAGGGCGGCGGCGTGATGCGCGCCGAGGCCGAGCACTTCCCGATCACACCGCCGGCCCTGCTGGTCGTTCCCTCGGGCGTAATTCACGCCTTCGACTTCGTGGCCGGGACCGACGGATGGGTCGTCACCGTGGCGGATTCAATGGCGGCCGACGTCTCCCGGGGCGAGGCGGCCATCGACCGCCTCCTGCGTCGGGCAGCCTGCATCGGCGGCCTCGAGGCCGGGGCGGTGACCGGGCTCTCTGGCGCCTTTACCGAGCTGTCGCGGGAATTCCTGTGGTCGGCGCCGGCCCGGATGCTCTCCATCGAGGCCGGGCTGATCCGGATCCTCGTGGCGGCGGTCCGCATGGTGGATGCGCAGGGCCGCGAGGACGCGCCGAGATCGGCCGAGGCCGCGCTGATCGCCCGCTTCCAGCACCTAGTCGAGCAGGAGTTTCGCACGGTCCAGACCGTGTCCGACTACGCGAAGAGGCTCGCCGTGACCGAGGACCGGCTGCTCGCCGCCTGCCAGCGCCGATTCGGCCAGCCGCCCAAGGTGCTGATCCAGCGCCGCGTCCTGGTCGAGGCGCAGCGCTGGCTGATCTACACCACGCTGCCGCTGGCCGAGATCAGCCACGCCCTCGGCTTCCGGGATCCGGCGTATTTCTCGCGGGTGTTCAAGAAGAAGATCAGCGAGACGCCCCAGGCGTTCCGTGCATCGCGGGCGACGGTGCGGGCATCATAGGCCATCTGCGGACGGTTACGAGGGCCGGTTCGGCGCAAACGATGCGGCCCCTGTCCGGGATCTCCCGCTGCGACCGCGTCAGGCGTCCGGGAAGGGCGTGGGAACGCGGAATCGTCCGCCCGCCGGGGAGCGGCGGAACGCTGAAGCCGCCTAATCGCCCGACCGGCGCGGGGCGCGGAAGTTCGGCTCGCGCTTCTCGCGAAACGCGGTACCACCCTCGCGCGACTCGTCGGTGTCGTAGTAGATGCTCAGCGCCTGCATCCACATTGAAGCGATGCCGCGGATGCTCTCGGTGTCCGCGTTGAAGGAGCGCTTGGCGGTGGCGAGCGCGGTCGAGCTGCGCTCCATCAGTTCGGCGCACCAGCGGGCGACCTCGGCGTCAAGCTTCTCGTGCGGCACACCAGTAACGCCACATCGGAGCAGCGAGCTGCCTCACCAGCGGGGACGCTGGAAGCCGAGTGATCAGAACCCGATCATGTCGATCCATGGCTTAAGCTTTGGCACTGGCACCTTCCCGTAGCGGTCGTGCGCTGTCACCTCGTTGTGACCGACGATCCAGAACAACTTCTGGTCCGGCACATCCTTGTAGCGCAGGCGGCTGATCGCGCGATGGCGCAGGGAGTGCACTACCAGCCGCTCGTCCCCAATCTTGAGGTCGTCCCGAAGGCGTCGCATCAGACGCTTGCCGACATTGATCGGACCAGTCTCGGGATCGGTGCCCGGAAACAGGCTGCCAATGATCTTGACTGGAAGGTGGGGCAGTAGCGCGGACGGCAGAGGAATCTCACGGCGAGAGGTGGTGCTCTTCTCGCCGATCGTGATGCAGCGCAGACCCTCGATAGTCTTCTCCTCAACAATCTGCCACGCCTCAGAGCGCCTCATTCCTGTCGTTGCTAAGATCAACCAAAGTAACCGCTCGTCGGGTTTGAACAGGTCAGTAAACAGGTGCTCGCGCACCAGCGCCATTTGCTCTTCGGTGAAATCTTCTCGCCTAATCGAATCAGCGGCGACCTTCTTCGGCATGATATTGCTGAAGGGATTCAGGGTGATTTCGTCGCGCTTGATGGCGAGGTTACACATCGCTCGCAGGTGACCAACCTTCTTAGCGATGGTGGGCAGCTTCAGACCCTCTTCGCGGTAGTAGTCCACCAGCTTGATCCCGTCCGAGCGCTTGCATTCGGGCAGAGGCTTGTGGTCGGTCAGGGCGCAGAACTGCGCGAAGGCGCCGCGGGCCTCGCGCTCAAGGTGGTGATTAATGCCGTTATCTTTGACCCACCGATCGAGGAAGGCGAGGCCGGGGTTTTCCTTCAGCTTGGACGACGCCTTCCCGTGGTGCCTCTGCTCCAGCGACGTCGCCTCTTTTAAGTCAAGGTGCCGCATCTCGGTGATCTGTTCAGGGGTGGCGTTGTTACCCATCTTCCAGTGACGAAAGCTTTGCGGCCTTGGGTAAGGGTTCGTAAGGGTCAATTCGATCTTCTCGTCCTTCACGATAAAGAGCATGTCGGCGGTTGCCACGACTGTTCGGCCAGCCACGAAGTCGTGTACCCGCCCTGGCTCGAAGACACGCTCAATCAAGCCAGTATCAGCGAACCCCCACGAGACGCGCCGCGATAGGAGCAGCTTCTTATGCTCTGTGATCAGTGGGGCCGCCTTGATCTCGGCCTCAGACCGGTCCGTCGTGCCAAGCGACTTCTTTATCGGCGGCCTCTTCAGTGCAGCCGGAAATTGTAGTCGGATGTACCAGACGTCGCTCCCGGGCTTGCGGAACAGGTAGTCGCCACGGCGTCCAACCATCGGATTCAGCCCCCTAATTGTGGCTCCCAATTTAGCCCCAAATTTAGTCCCTGGCCAGAGGCTTGTTAAATAAAGAACTTTTGCCCCGAGAATGGTTGCGGCGTCCCCTCCCGTAGGGCGCGCCATTGGCCTCTAAGGCCTTGATGCGGCTGAAATCCTCCTACAATCAGTGCTTTGCGAGCCGGCTGTCCGACAAACCGGTGCTACAAACCCGTGGCACGGATGACCTGCCGCGTTCAGAGCCGCCATGGCAGCCCCTACTTCCGGCGCATCGTCCCGAAGGCGCTGCGGCCCTTCATGTCGGCCCCGTGGACGGGCAAGTCGGCTTGGACAAAAAGTTTCGGCACGAAGGAGCAAGGCGAAGCCAAGCAGCACTTCGCCCGCCACCTGTCCGACTGTGAGGCGCACGTTGCGCTGGCTGAGAGAGCCATGCGCGGCAAGCCCATCAACGCGCCACGAAGCTCGCCTGCGCACCCCTCTGACGCCAAGATTGAGGCCGAGGTCTTGGCCGGTCTCCTCGCCGCGGACGAGCTGGAGCGGTCGGAGCTGGACCCGCGGCAGCATTCAGACCGCCGAGGAGCGGGCGCAGTAGCCCGACCTCGTGAAGCTGAAGCCCCGTGGGATGGACGAGGACGACCACTATGTGCTCGGCGGGGAGCTTGAGGTCCCCAGCACACTGCCTACTGGGAGGCGCTCGGGCGGGCCCCGAGATCGTGGATGGCGAGTGCCGGGCTTTCCTTCGCAAACACGGGCTGCTCCATCGATCCCGTTTCCGACGCCTACCACGCGCCACGCTGAGGCAGCCGGGCGGCTGGACGCGGTGCCAGGCTTCAAGACCCTTTTGGCGCGGGCATGAAGCTCATCATCAACGAGCGGGGCGAGGAAGATCGGCAGGAGTTTGGCAACCAGGATCTCAAGTCCATCTTCGGCACGAGGGTCTTCCTGAGTGGCGAGCGGCCGAAAGGCGGTGGAGCGGATTTTTAGCTTTTCGATCGACTTCCCCCGAGACCCGGGGTCGATCCCCGCGTGGGCGGGGGAGCCGCCGATCATGGCCGGTGAAACCAAGCTCATCCGGGTCGATCCCCGCGTGGGCGGGGGAGCCCCGACCGCCGTGCAGGCGGACGGCGCCATGTGGGGTCGATCCCCACGTGGGCGGGGGAGCCGCTGCCACGTAAGTAGCTGTTATTATTCACGATGTCAAAAAACGCCATCAGCGGCGGACGAGAAGCGCGCCGTCGAGGTCCGCGAGAGTTCGCGGAGGAAGACCGAGCGTGCGCAGGCCAAGGCGCCCGGGAGCGGCGTCATCCTTCCACAGGATCACGATCGAGCCACCCGGCATTTCGGCCCACCATTCCGTCAGCACCGTCCAGACCCGTTCGCGCACGCCACGAGAGAGTTCGGCAGCGACAAAGACGCCCGGGGCTGCCTCTGGCATCACCGATGATAGGAATCCACGGAAGCGGTCAGCGACGTCCCGTGTCACCACCACTGTCATCGGCATGGGGCGTACGACTTCGAGAGGGATGAGCACGGCTCGGATGGGCCCGCCACGTGCCCCGTCGCTTCTCCCATTACTTCGCCTCCTCCTCGAACAGGGTCTTGATGCGATCGATCATGGCCGGAATGACGCCATCGCGGCGCAGCCGCTCGGCGACCGTTCGGCGCGCCAGATGCTCGATCGGGTCGGTGAGGCGCTTCTCGTGCGCCTTCGCGGCCTTGAAGGCGCAGGGGACGGTGATCGTATCCCGGAAGAGGTCCGCGACGTCGAGCACGAAGCTCTGGCCCGAATCCTCGTGGATGAATCCGAGCTGCGGGATCGTCGCGGTCGCTGCGACGGCGATCGCGGCCGCCCCTTCCACTGCCGAGGCGGCATGGTTGAGCGCCTGGTTCGGGATGTCGGCCGCGTTCGGGTTCTGACGGTCGTAACGGCGGCCCTGCCAGCGGATGCCATGGCGCTCCGCGGCCTGACGGTAGATCTCCTTCACGCGCGCGCCCTCGATGCCGCGCAGCACCGCGATGTCGCGATGCGGCAGGACCTCGCCGAGCCGCAGGGCGTACATTCGGCGCGCCACCTTCATGCGATGGCCTGTGGCATCCGCCCAGGCCATCGCCTGCCGGCGTGCCAGCGCGGAGGTATCGGGCAGGAGCGGCTGGGCCGTGTAGAAGCGCACGCCGCCCTCCCCGATCGCGGCAAGGCCCGTATTGTGGCGCGCCAGGATACGCAGGGCATCGTGGCTCACCGTCGAGCCCGGCCCGAGCAGGACCATGGACAGTGCCTGATGCGGGATGCGGTAGTCGACGGCCTCGACCGTTTCGCTGCCGGCCGCGACGAAGCGCAGGCAGCCGTCCTCCACCGTGAGGGCGCCGCGGTCGAGCCAGACGAGACCGTGCCGGTCGGCGTGCGGCTGGCGTGCAGTCTCGAGCCCGAGGCGTCCCTTCAGCATGGTGCTACCCTGGCGGCTTGAGCAAAAGCATTCCGAACCCGAAGGCGCGGTGACGACCGATGCCGCGCGCGAGCAGGGCCGCGAAGGCTTCGGGGTCTCGGATGGCGAGCACCCCGGTCACGGTCGCATCCGGGTGGCCGGCGGCGCCCTTCATCGTCGCGCTCGGGGGAGGGATCTGCGTCAGGTGCCGGTCCCGGTCGCGGCGCAAGCTGCGGGTGAGGCGGAAGGTGTCGAGGCTCGCCCCCTCCAGCTCGGCGCCGCCGGCCGAGAAGTGGCGCGCCAGCCAGTCCCGGTAGACCTCGCTGCGACCGAACGGGGCCGGCTGTCCCTCGTAAGGGTCCAGGGCTGCCAGGTAGGCGTCCTGCTCACGCGTCCGGGTGCGGTCGCCGTCGCGGTCGCGGCGGACCGTCGGGCGGATGCGGGTGCGGAAGCCCAACCGCATCCCGGCCGGAAACCGGTCCGGCATGATCTTGGCCGCCAGCCCGCCGAGGCCCAGCACCTCGGCGACCTCCGGCTCCGCGAAGGCGGCGGCGTGCGCGCGCAGGTTCGCAACGTCCCCGGTGATGTAGCCGAGGAGCTGCGGGCCTGAGTCGGTCCCCGGCCGCTCGCGCCGGCGCGGGGGATCGACCAGCACGAAGGGTTTCGGGGCGTGCGCGCCGAAGGCGGCCGCGAGGATCGCGTGGAGCGCGTACCCGAGATCGTCCGGTCCGTGGGCCGCGACCAGCTTGCGGCGCTCGGCCCAGCGCAGGAGCGGACCCAGGGCGGGTCGCATCTGGAGGAGAGTCAGAGTCATGCTGCTGCCCCCGGTCGCGGCACGGCCCGCGCGATGGCCCGCACGCGCACGAGCCGGTGACCGCCATGAACGCCCGAGCGCCAGTTGCGCGCGTCGGTCACCGGGCGGACGTGATCGCCCGGCGCAGCCGGCTCGGATGCGGGCAGCATGATGCGCAGGGTCGGGTCGCTGTCCTCCGCCGGCGGCAGGAGGCCGAGCGCCGCCAGCAGGCTTTCCGCGTCGACGATGCGGCGCTCGGCCCGCTCGTCGAGGAGCGGCCGCGACGGCAGGCAGGGCTTGCGGCCGAGGAAGAGCGGTCTTTCAGGCTGGAGCAGCGCGGTCACGAGATCGTCGAGGGTCGGCGTCGCCTCGGAGGGGGTCAGCCGCAGGGCGACGGCGCAGGAGACGTCGCAATCGTAGTCGCGGCGGCGCAGATGCGGCCCGGCATAGCTGCCCGCCCCGCCGGCCCGGCCCTCCGGCCGCCCGCGGGTCGTCCAGCCGCGGTCGTCCTTGTCGAGCTGCACGGTCTGGAAGTCGGTGATGCGAGCGCCGGCGCGGTCGAGCCGGGCGGCGAAGACGAGGCGGTCCTGCAGGGCCTGGAGCCGCTCCGCTTCGCCGCGGCGGTAGCCGAGCGCGTTGGCGAGAAGCCCCGTCAGCAGCGAGGCGCCGGGAAAGTCCGCGAGCACGCCGCGGGCATCGACCACCTCGCCGCCGAAGGCGAGGAGCGGCGCTTCGAGGCGCAGGAGGAGGAAGCGCGGCATCACTCCCCCTTCCCCGCGCGCACTTGCCCCGCGGCCCAGGCGGCGAGGCCGTCGAGGGTCGTTTGCTCGCCGAAGCCCGGCGCCTCGACTTGCGGAGCGGGCGCCTCGACCACCGAGAGGTGCGCGCGCTCCTCCTTTGTCCCGTAGGCGCCGTCGAACCGGGCGAGGCAGCCGGCCATGGCGGCCACGGCCTCCGCCGCCAGGTCGCCGTCGCGCCGCAGCGGCACGGCCTTGCGGAA
Organism: Methylobacterium terricola; assembly: GCF_006151805.1. Taxonomy (GTDB): domain Bacteria; phylum Pseudomonadota; class Alphaproteobacteria; order Rhizobiales; family Beijerinckiaceae; genus Methylobacterium; species Methylobacterium terricola. The sequence continues at coordinate 92,658 of NZ_VDDA01000005.1, forward strand.
AGCGCCGGCCAACGTGCGCGGCTGGTGCGATCCGGCCTCGACCAGCATCAGGTCGGCGTAGGCGTAAGGGGCGGTCGAGCCCTTCTTGGCGCCGGGGGAGACGGTGGCGATCAGGTGGACGAGGTGCTCGACGACCTTGGCGGCGAGGTCGGCGTCACCCGCGAGATTGGAGACCAGCAGCGGCACGTCGACCACCACGTAGCCGTAATAGAGGCCGGAGGTGAGTTCGGTGTCGAAGATGCCGCCGGAGCCGACCTCGCCGGCCGCGACCCGCAGGTCGTCGACGACCGTGAAGTAGTCGCTCTCGCTCTCCTGGGCGTGGACCGTGAAGGCGTGCGCGACGTGGATCGCCGCGTCGGTGTTGGCGTCGGGATCGGAGGTGACCATCCGGCCGAACAGGGCGGCCTCCAGGCCGGCGGCGAGTTTTCCGGCGCTCGCCAGCATGGCGGCGAGGTTCGCCTTGCCGGTGCCCTTGGCGAGCCGCGCGTCGATCTCGGCCTCGGCCGACTTGGCGTCCTTGGCGGCAGCCGCCTCGGCCCCGATCCGGGCCAGGTAGTCGATCTCGGGCCGGCCGAGGAGGAGGGCCTGCCGGTCGGGGATCTTGGCGCTGTTCTTGCCGTAGAGGTGCTTCACCAGGGCGGCGCCGACCGCCTCGACGACCTCGGGCGCACCGGACATCTCGGGCAGGATGCATCGCTCGACGATCTCGCGCGAACGGACGCCCATCGGCGCGCCGATCCCCTTGAGCGCCCAGGCATCCTCGGCGAGGCGCCAATGCCGCTTCAGGCTCTGCGACGACACCCGCGTGCGCACCGCGCCGCCATAGGGCAGCCGCTTGGCAAGGCCGGCATCGTCCCGGTTCAGCAGCACGGCCGGGTAGGAGGCGAGGCTGTGGATCTGCAGGAAGCGGGTCACGCGGTCTCTCCGGGGGACGAGGATGAGGGGGCAGTGTCGGATTCGGCGGTGGCCTCGGCCCGGTAGTAGCCGCGGGCGATGCGGTGGCGGACGGACTGGGCCCACTCGTCCTCGGGATAGCGGGCCGAGGCGACGAGGTCGGCGACGGCGAGCACCGGCAGCCGCTTGCCCGCGGAGACGAGGAACCGGACGGTGCGGGGCAGCGCGACCCGCAGGTCGTCGGCGGTCGCGTCGAGCAGGATCGAGAAGCGGCGCTCGCTCAACCCGGCCTCGAACAGGGCGCGGCCGAGCTGGCGTTGTGCGTGGCGCGACCGCTCGGCCCAGAACCGCCCCCGCGCCTCGGCGTCCGTCTCGGGCGGCTCGTCCTCGCGGCGTGGGAAGGACAGGTGGTCGGGCGCGGCGAGCGCGAGCGCGTGGATGACGAGCGCCCAGGCCGGAAAGCCGGCCTCCCCCACCTCCGTCTCGAAAGTGTGCCGGGCCAGCAGCCGATGCAGGGTCGGCTCGGCGAGCGCCCCGCTCGGATCGAGCCGCCGCAGCTCGGCCAGAGGGCCGGCGCCGAAGCGGTCCTCGTGCGTCAGCGGGGCGGCAATCCGGGCGGCGATCTCGGCGATGCGGCGGGGCGGCGGGTCTCCTCCGGCGGGATCAGGCTGCGTCGTCACGCTTCGGCTCCGGGAAGAATTGCGGCAGGTCGGTCTTCGGGTTGCGCGCGCCAGCCCAGAATACCGCTTCGGCCCGGACCAGCGCACGCCAGCGCCGCCCCACCGCCTTCGACAGGCCGGCATCGGCTTCCTTGAGGAGGTGCCGGGCGACCTCGCGCACGAGGCGCTGCACCCAGGCCTTGCGGACGGCCTCGGGATCGGCCTCCGGCTCGAACTCGGCCCAGAGATCCTCGAAAAACGAGACGTCCACCGCGCGGTCGAACCGCGTAAGGAGGTCCCGCGCGCGGGCATTCGCGCCCTTGTCCTGGTAATCGACCGTCTCGGGCCCGTTCTGGAACAGGGCGAGCAAGGCCGGCTTCAGGACGCGGTTCTGGATCTCGGCGGCGAGGGTCACCCGCTCGGTCGCGGCGTGCCCGATGGCGTCGGCGGCGCGGTTGCGCATCGCCCGGTAGACGGTGCGGCTGATCGGGATGTCCCGCTCGTGCAGGCCCTCGGTCTTGCCCTGTCCCCGGGTCAGCGCCCGCGCCCGGATGACGAGGCCCTCCTCGGCGTCGGTGGGCACCATCTCGGCGAGGAAGGGCAGCACGTGTCCGTCCCGCCCGAAGAGCAGCCGCACCATGCGCCGGTAATGGAAGCCCCCGGCATCGACGGTGAGGATCTTGATCCCGTCCTTGTCGGAGACCATCGGCGCCCAGGGGTCGCCGGGGGCGCCGCCCGGGATCGGGACGATGCGCGGCACCTTCGAGCCCCCGGCCCGCGCGGCGATCCGGCCGCCCTCGTCCACGAGCCGGACCCGCCGGCAGATCTCGATGTAGAGCGGGTCGAGTTCAGATGGTTGCAGCGAGGTCGCGCCGTCCCACGGGTGCAGCCAGACGAGCCCGAGGCCGCCTTCGGCCGCGTAGACGGGTGGGACGTCGTCGGTCCTGCGGCGCGCGACCAGGGCCTCGACGTCGCGCCGGACTGGCGAGACCGGGCCGGTCGTTGGCACGACACTGAAGGCCGGCCGGTTGGCAAAGCCCCCATTCATCCGGGAAATCCCGTAATTGCCCGCGCCGAGGAAGCCTTCGGTGGTCTGCAAGGCCACGAGGGCGAACAACCAGTCGTCCGGCTCCACCGCCATCATCACCTCGCTCTTGAGGTCGTGGTTCTTCGAGGTGACCAGCATGTCGAGCGCGTCCGGCGTCGGGACGGCATTCTTCAGGTTCGTCAGCCCGCCTGGAATCGGCGGTTGCAGCAACGCCGGCTTGTCCGGTGGAGCGACGAGGCACCAGGGTTCGTCGTTCGGGAAGTCGGGGGTGAGCCCGCGCAGCAGGCCACACCACGTTTCCTCGTCCTCCGGCATCGCCTCGCGTCCGGCGCGGATAAGCGCGAGGGCGCCGAGTTGCACCAGGAAGGCGTGCCAGGCGTGGCGTTGGTGCGGACGAAGGGCTGGGAAGGCGGAGATGTCGTTTTGGGCGAGGCTTGTGAGAACGCCTGGTAGCGTCTTTGTTTCGCTGCCATATACAGAAGTCACCCGAATCATTTTTTTAGAAATCGCATTGACGCTTAACATCGCAAGCCCGGCCGGATATAATGTGATGTATGAGATCTTTATATTTCATTTTTACATGATGTCAAACCCCATAAATGTGGAGATTTGTGTTGACTTCATTACCTTTGATGCCAAAATCCAGCTAATCCGCATTGGAGGCAATTTAAGTTAGTCTATGAAGGTGTGAGCCTTGCGGCAGAGTGGGAGGCTTTGTCGGCTCCGTCCTCCTACACCGTATGCGTCAGCCGCTCGCTCGATCATACAAGATAACTAGCTTGCGTGATTTAGCGACAGTAAATAATGCTTGACCGTAAAGCGCGTAATGGGTATCGCTATCAGGCGTAGGACGGCAACACATGCTGAGCCCGTTTCAGAATCCTTTCGCTCCAACCCGACAAGAGCGGCGCGCCCTTCGACGTGGCGTTGTAATTTTAAAGCGGTTCCTTCAAACGCGCCACCAAATCCGGTGTAACTTGCCATTCCCGAACGTGCGCCGGATTGGCCCCGGTTTGGACACTCCGCGACCAGAGCACTGGCATTACAAGACTTTCGTTGATACATAGCACGTCTCCGCCTTGTCGGAGATGGCCCCTAGCTCGCGTGTTGTAGCGAGAGTTAGATTCCCCCGCCCACGCGGGGATCACGCGTTCCGCCTCAGTCCGAACCGGTCATACGTAAACACGCTCGGACCGAGGCGGAACGTGAAGCCGTTTCCCTGACCTAGAGTTTCTAAAAGATCTGGTTGAGCGTCAACAGGGATCTTCTCGGCCACGTGGTGCGGCAGCTTCAGCGACGGCACCGGCTGGCCGAACGGGCTTATCGGGAGCGGCTGCCCCTCCGCCCCGAACGCGACGTGCCGATCGGCGGCGCCGAGGCGCGTGGCGATGGTCTCGTCGGACTCGATTCGGAAATCCGTGAAGGGATGGTCGAATTGCAAGCGTGCGTTCTCGGCGGCGGTGAGATCGGCGAAGTGGCGGCCGGTGCGCCGGTTGAAATGCGGCCGCCAGGCCGGGTCTTCGGCGATCAGCTCCGCTTCGATGGCTGCCAGGGCGTCGGGATGGGTCGCGGCCTCGACGAGGCGGCGGTTCATCGCAGGAATTGTCCAGATCGGCTCGGCCTCGACGAGGCGCCGGGTCAGTTCGAGGATGCGCAGGTCCGTGTAGATGCCGCCGGTCCGGCCGGACCCGAGCCCGTAGGCGTGCAGGCCGGGCCGGTAAAGCTCCCGCGCCGCCGGAACGAGCACGATCGCCCGCGGTACGGCGTAGCCCTCCGGGCGGGACCGGTCGGCATGGCGATGGAGGCGGCCGATTCGCTGCAGCAGCACGTCTATCGGGCAGAGATCGGTGACGAGCAGGTCGGCATCGAGGTCGAGGGATTGCTCCAGGGTCTGCGTGCCAATGACGATGCGGCCCCCGTCCGGGCGCTCGCGCCCGATCGCGGCCTCGACAGCCGCGTCGAGGAGGCGCCGGTCGGGTTCGGCGAAGCGGGAATGGTGCAGCGTCGCGATGGACCGCCCGTCGGCGTGCGGCGCCCGGAACAGCAGCGCGCCGTCCGGTGCCGTCGCCTGCCCCTCCAGGGCCGCTTGCGTGAGGAGCGCCTGGCCGACCGTATTGCGGATGATCAGGACCTTGGCGCCGGCGCAGGCCGCCGCGAGGCTCAGCGCCGCGATCGCCGCGGGATCGTCCAGGATCGTGCGAGCCTCCAGGTGGACGGTCTTTCCCGCGCCGATCGAGCCGAGCGGCTGGCGGTGCTCGACGCCGTCCTCGCACCAGCTCAAGGCCGGGTAGTCCACCGCATCGGCCTCCGCTCGGTCCGGGACCGTCGCGGCCCCGAGCAGGCGCGCGCGGGCGCCCGCACCGAGCGTCGCCGACAGGAGCAGTGCGTGGCCGCCCGCCCCGACATGGAAGCGCAGCAGATTCGCGAGCAGGCGCTCCATGTAGGCGTCGGAGGCGTGGACCTCGTCGACCACCAGGAGCTTGTTCAGGAGCGAGACGGCGCGCAGATGCGCGTGTTTCACCCGCACCGCGCCGAGCAGCGCCTGGTCGATCGTGCCGACGGCGATCGAAGCCGCAAGGTATCGTTTCGGATGCTCGGCGGCCCAACGGACCGCACGATCGCCGTCGTCGCTCCATTGCACGTCGAAATCGGGCAGGCGGGCACCCTCCGCCTCGTCGACGCGCATCTGGCCCGGGACCGCCCGGACGACGGCCGGCCGCTGGTGCGGCGGAAAGACGTTGTCCCGGAATCGCTTGACCCGTTCGAAGATCTGCGTGGCCGCGACGCGGGTCGGCAGCGCGAAGTAGAGGCCGTCGATGGCGCCTTGGCGAAAGAGCTCGCTGAAGCGCCACAGGGCAGCCTCGGTCTTGCCAGAGCCGGTCTCAGCCTCGAGCACCAGCAGCCGCGCGCGATGCCGCGCCGTCTCGGCCTGGATCGGCCTCGCCACGAAAGGCGGCCGGCCAGGTTGCGCGAAAGCCTGCGCGAAGCTGGCTCCGACCCGGCACGCGGCGGCGCGCGCGGGCCGCGCATCGAGGCCGGTCGCGGAGAGGACGACGCTCGAACGGGCTTGCGCGAACGCCATCCGGTCCTCGGGCCGGCCCTCGTCGAAGGGAAAGAAGTCGGGTGACGGGTTCGAGCCGAGCCAGTCGGCCAGCATCAGGAGTCCCGCGAAGGCGTGCTGGAAGGCTGCTTGGTCGGGCAGCGGGCTCGCGTCGGCGAGGGCGTTCCCGAACCAGGCGTCGAGCGCCGCCCGCATCGGCGCGAGCTTGGCCACGGGGTCGTCGGGCCCGTCCCGCCACTGCGCCGAGGCATCCCTGACATCGGCTTGACGTTCCCCGCCGCCGAGGGCCCAGGGGCGCCCATCGTGAGCGAACACCGCGTGGAACAGGCCCGGATTGTCGCCTGGAAGCCATGCTGCAACCCGGTCGAGCCCGAGCCTCATGCAGAGGCGGTCGCACACGGCCTCCGCGCCGCGGCGAATGGAGAACACCCAGGCGAGTTCATCGATATGGCCGACCCGCAGCGCGTCGGCGTCCGATCGGGCCTGGAAGCCGCGATTGGCCTTGCCGATGTCATGAAGGAAGGCGAGTGCCGAGAGCTTGGCTGAGATCGCCGCAGCGTCTGCTTCGTCTACCCGACCGAGCCGCTGCAGGCGGGTACCGATCAGCGGCAGATCCAGCAGTGCTGCCAGTGCTGCGCTCACATCGGCTGAATGCCCGACCAGGGAATGCCATCGTCCCGCGGCATCGCGTTTCGCCCAAAGAACGTCCTGCGAAAAGACGCTCATGCTTCGCCCTTCAAGGTCCATGTGCAATGATGAGGCTATGGGCCTATGATTTTAACAATCGCCTGTCTTCATCGGAAATCTGCGATTGCTGATCACCGCGGCCGTCCTGTGCGTTTGAAAGGGCATTCTACGAGAATTTCCCAGGACGGCGCAACTTCGCTCCAGCCCAAGCGGGTTGTTCTTGTTCAGGCGTTGCAAATCGTTGCGAGCCACCCCCTGATGAGAGCAGAGAAAGCCTGCCACTGCCGGGAGGACCGATATAGGTGCCGTCATCAAAGCCGCTCGCCGGCGATCCAGAATTCATGGCAAATTGATTGTCGAGGGTGCAGGATATTTTTCACGGTAAGATTGTTTTAAATTATATTTTTTAGATACAAAATAAATCATATCTCGCATTTCAGGCAAGATTTATTGGATAATGTGGTATATTATCAGGTATTGATGCCGTCACTATGGCCTGTTGTCGCTTGAGCGTATTGCGGCGGTGAGGGTTTCCCCGCTCTGACGGAGGAGATGCGATGCTGACGGACGCGCAATGGGCCGAGTTGGAGCCGCTGGTCGAAGCCTGCCGGCCGAAAGGCAAGACCCCGCCTCAGGGGCTGCGCCGGACCAACTCGGCCATCCTCTGATGGCATCGGAACGGGGCCGCCTGGCGCGCCATCCCGGCCGGGCTTGGACCCTGGTGGCACACCGCCCAGATCTTCAACCGTTGGGCGCGCGCCGGCGTCTGGGAGCACCTCCTCGACCTCGCGCAGGCCTGCGGCGTCGCCCTCGGCATGGTGTTTCTCAACGGCACGAACATCCGGGCTCACCAGAAGGCGGCCACGCCGTGACCAAAAGCGGGGCGGAGCCGAGCGAGACGATCGTGAAGCTCCTGGCCGCTCGCATGGCGGCTCAGGCACCAAGGCTTGCGTGATCGCCGACGGGCGAGGCCGCCCCGTCGGCTTCCGCCTCGCGCTCGGTCAGGCGCACGAACTGGCGCACGCCCTCCCGCTGCTCGATCATCGTCCGGGCACGCCCGAACGGGTCGTGGCCGATCGCGGCTGTTCCAGCCATGGCTTCCGCGAGGCGATCTGGACTGCCGGAGCACGGCCGGTAATCCCGACCAAGAGCAACGCGACTCCCGTCGCCTGTCCAGCCTGGATCGACGACAAATGCAACATCGTCGAACGCCTGTGGGCACGCCTGAAGGAACGGCGCGCCATCGACACGCGCTACGAAAAGACCGCTGTCAGCTTCAAGGGCGTCCTCTGCCTCCCCTCCACACTGCTGTGGATCAATTGACAACAGACCCGAGTACCCCGCTCATTGAGAGGTCCGCTTCGAACGAAATGGGACCTCGCCGGGGCGGCTACGACATCACCCTCCGATGGCGTCCGCGAGTCGCAGGGCCATCCAAGACCTACGTCGGCAGGAGGCCCGAGGCGCGGTAGGTCGCGATCAGGGCATCGAACTGCGAGATGTCCGAGCGGCTCCTCGCGTAGAGCTGGGCACCGGACACCGCCGCGAAGATGGCCCGGCCCTGCGCCTCGCCGTCCTCGGGCTTCGCCGCCCTAGCCATGACCAGCACCTTGGCGAGCCAGGCGACGTTGACGTCGGCGAAGCCCTGCGCCTCCCGCTGCACGGCCTCAGGCAGGTCGGCGTATTCCGCCGACATGAAGCTGCACAGGCACAGCCTGTTCCCGTCCTCGAGCGAGCGGCGGAAGGTGCCCGGGTAGAGCCGCAGGCATTCCAGCGGGTCGCCGGTGTCGGCCAGCATCGCGTCGAGTTCGACCGCGATGTCCTCCCAGTAGCGTCGTGCCACGGCCGCGCCGAGATCCGCCTTGCTGGCGAAGTGGTGATAGATGCTCGCCGCCTTGATGCCGACCTCGGCGGCGAGGTCGCGGTAGCTCAAGCCCCCGTAGCCGTGAGCCTGCGCGGTCTTCCTGGCAGCGGCCAGGATCGCCTCCTTCGCGTTCGAACTCACTCCCGCCTCCCCGTCGGCGCAAAAGCCTAACGATCGTTAGTTAGGTATTGACAGCCAAAAAATCCATCCCTAACTTTTGCCTGCCTAACGACAGGTAGGTTAATCGCCATGACCCGGGATATCGTCTTCTCGGACGCCACCGCCCTCGCCGCGCTGGTCCGAACCAGGCAGCTCTCGCCCGTCGAGGTCGTGCGGGTCCACCTCGACCGCATCGAGGCCGTCGACCCGAAGGTCAACGCGATCGTCACCGTCGCGGAGGGGGCGTTGGCCGCTGCAAAGCAGGCCGAGGCCGCGGTGATGGCAGGCGGGGAGCTCGGGCCGCTGCATGGCGTGCCCTTCACGGTGAAGGACTCCATCGACACCGCAGGCGTCATGACCCAGCGCGGCTCGCCGATCTTCAAGGGCCGTGTCCCGGATGCCGACGCGACCAGCGTCGCCCGGCTGAAGAAGGCCGGCGGCATCCTGCTCGCCAAGACCAACCTTCCCGAGTTCTCCTACTGGATCGAGAGCGACAACCTGCTCTCCGGCCGCTCGAACAACCCGTGGGACCTCGACCGCACGCCCGGCGGTTCGAGCGGCGGCGAGTCGGCGGCCATCGCGGCCGGCATGTCGCCGCTGGGGCTCGGCACCGACCTTGCCATCTCGGTGCGCGGCCCGGCCGCCCAGACCGGCATCGTCTCGCTCAAGGCGACCCACGGGCGCGTGCCGATGACCGGCATCTGGCCGCGCGCACCGCGCCGCTTCTGGCACGTCGGCCCGATGGCGCGCTCGATCCGCGACCTCGCGCTCGCCTTCTCGCAACTCGCCGGTCCGGACGGCGAGGACTCCTTCGCGACCAGCACCGTCCCGTTCGACGCTGGCGTCACGACGGATCGCAAGCTGCGCGTCGGCTGGATGGTCGGTCCGGGCTTCGGGCCCATCGACGCGCAGGTCGCGGCGACCGTCCGGTCCGCGGCCGAGGCCCTCAAGGGCGAGGGCCATCACGTGGAGGAGGTGCGCATCCCGGCGCTGGAGCGCGACTTCGCCCTCGACGTGTTCAACAAGCTCCACGTCATGGAGATGAAGCCGGCCTTCCGCCAGGCGACCGCCGGGCACGAGGACCAGATGTACAAGATGGCGAGGACGATGCTGTCGTTGCCCGATACCGCGATGCAAGATTACCTGGCGGCCGAGCAGGCGGCGGAGCGGCTGCGGGACGGCTACGCGACCTACTTCCGGGACTACGACGTTCTCCTGACCCCCGTGCTGCCGGTCCCGGCGCACAAGCACGGCATCACGGAACTCGTCGTCAACGGCGAGACCGTCGACCTGACCTACCTCCAGGGCGCGACCGTGCCGCTCAACGTGACCGGCCTGCCCGGGCTGTCGATGCGCTTCGGGACGAGCCGCGAGGGGCTGCCGATCAACGTGCAGCTGGTGGGAAGCTGGCAGGCGGAGACCACGCTCCTGAACGCCGCGAGGGTGCTGGAACGCGTGAGCCCGGTTCGCGACCGGCATCCGAGCCTCTGAGACCCTCGCGCCTTGGCATCGACACGGCGATGCCAAGGCGTCCGGCGCATCGGCGCCGGCGCCCGTTCGGGCTTGCCTTGCGCCGTCGAACGGATCCGTTCGACGGCGCGGCGGTATGAGACGGGGGTGACCCGTCGGGGAGCGCGCCGCGGTCCCCGGCCAAGGGCAGGTCCGGGAGGAAGCCTGACCGACAAGGTTCAGGAGATGTCCCAAATGACTGGCATCCCAGCGTTTGGCCGCGGCCTGCCCCAAGACCGACCTGTCCATGCGCATCGAAGGCAGCATCGAGCCGGAATTGATGCTGGACCTTGCTGCCCGCAACGGCAGGACGCTCCGTTGGGACACGCCGGAAGCCCGGCGGGGCGCCTGCCGTTTCGAGAACCTCCACCCGTTCCTCGACTTGGTACTTCGAGGGCTGCAAGGTCGTGGCGACGGAGAGAGACGTCCACGACGTGACCCGCGCCTACCTGCGAGGACGGCGTCGTCCGCGCCGAGAAGGTCATCGGTCCGCAGAGCTTCACCGAGCGTGGGCCTCCGATCGAGGCGCCGATGTCGGGCGTGCTCCCCGCCCTGGCGGAGGCGCGCCGCGCGCACGGCATGAGCGTCGGCCTGATGATCAGCGTCCATCGCCACCGGACCGAGCCGGATGCCGTCGCCGTGCCGGACCAGGTCATGCCGTGGACGGACGACATTGTCGGTATCGGCATCGGCGGCGCCGAAGTCGGCAATCCGCCCTCCAGGTTCGCCCGCTTCCTCCAGGCCGCCCGCGAGCGCGGCGTTCGCACCACCGTCCATGCCGGCGAGGAAGGCCCGGCCGCGCGGTCGCCGCCGCGACGGGCCCCGGCTCGCCCCGCCGCGCGACGGTATGGTGACCTTAACCCTTCGGTCGGCATAGACTGCTCTGCCGGAGGTGATCCCGATGCTGCTGTTCGTGTTCGTGGCGATTGCCGGTGGTCTCGCGACAGGGGCCGTCATGGCGCCGTTCGGGCCGCTGACCGCCGCCCTCGCCGTCCCGCTGGGGGGCAGCCTCTGCGCGGCTCTGGCGGCTCTGGTCGTCTTGCGGCTGCGCGGGCCGGACTTCGTGTCCGACGCCGACCGGGACGCGCAGACCGACGCCCTGGTGGCCGGCCTGCGCGGCATCGCCGATCACGCGCGCCGCCGGGACGCCGCGCCGCCGGAGCGCGGGTCGGCCGGGCGGCACGTCGCCTGACCGGCCGGGGCGCGGCTGCGACGCACCGGAACGCGGTCTTTAGCTCGTCGGCCGGCGGATCCGGGCTCACCCGCCTGACGGCTTGACGAACTTCGCCTTGCCGCGGAGCGACCACGGCCCCTGCACCCCGTGCTCGGCGCAGAACGCGTCCACGGCACGGCCCACGCCGGGGAACTTGCCGCCGAGGCGGTCGTAATCGTCGGCGATGAACAGGCCGCCGGGGCGCAGGACCGGCCACCACGCCCGGAGATCGGCCGCCACCGAGGCCTCCTCGTGGCCGGCATCGAGATGGATCACGTCGGCGGAGACGCCGCGCAGGCGCATCAGCTCGGCGGCGTTCACCGAATCGAGCGGCAGCGGCACCACCCGGTCGGCCACGCCCTCGCGCAGCATGTTGGCCAGGAAGGTGCGGTAGAGGCTCGGAAAGCCGTTCTCGGTCCGGAGTTCGGAAAACAGCGCCGGGTCGGCCCAGTGGTCGACGGCGCCGAGCCAGGTATCGACCGCGATCACCGTGCCGGGTACCCCGTGCTCGGCCATCATTTTCGCGAGGTAGAGCGTGCTCGCGCCCTTCCAGGTGCCGATCTCGACCACCACGCCGGGGCGCCATTCGCGCACCGCTTCCTCCAGGTAGGGATGCACGCTGCGCCAGCCCTGGAGGTCGAGGGGGCGCAGATCCCCCGGCGGGTCCGCGAAGGGATCGCGGCCGTGCCACAGCGCGTCGAGGATGGTCTGGCGGGTCATGCGGAGGCTCGGGCGATCGGGGAGGGATGGAGGGCGGCGGCGCGAACCTCGGCGTAGAGGGCTTCGCAGCCGTCGAGCCAGCGCGCGCGGGTGAACAGGCGCCGCACGCGCTCGCGCGGGATCGTTCGCGGGATGGCGAGCGCCGCCGGGATCGCCGCCGCGAGGGCGCCCTCGTCCTCGGGCGGCACCAGGCGGCCGGCCTCGCCGACGACCTCCTCGGCCGCGCCCCGGGCGAAGCCCGCGACGGGGAGGCCGCAGGCCATCGCCTCGATCGCCGAAAGGCCGAACGGCTCGTCCCAGCACGGGGTGAGCAGGAACACCGAGGCGCGGGCCAGCTCGGCGGCGAGCGCCGGCCCGGGCAGGTGTCCGCCGTAGCGGATCCCTCCTCCGAGGAACGGGACGATGCGGTCCTCCCAGTAATCCGGCTCCTCGACCGGGCCGAACAGGGTCAGGGGCAGGCCGGCCCGGCGCGCCGCCGCGATGGCGAGGTGCGCCCCCTTCACCGCCGTCAGGCGCCCGCTCCAGACGGCGCTGCCGTCGCCGGTCCCGGCGAAGGGCCAGGCGTCGGGATCGATGCCGTTATGCAGGACATCCGCCTCCGGCGGCGCTCCGTCCGGCCACCAGGCCGCGAGATGCGCCGCCGAGGTCGCGGTGATGCGGTGCGTCGGGCCTGGGCTGTCGTGCACGAACCAGCGCAGCGCGTCGTAGGGCGGCGCGTGGAGCGAGGTGACGGTCGGCACCGCTCGCGTGCGCCGCCGCTCCAGCGGCAACCGGCTCAGGGAGTTGTTGTGCAGGACGTCGAAGCCGCCGGCCGCGATCCGGTCGAGGGCGGCGCTGTAGGCGGCGTCGACATGGGCCCGCAACCCGGCATCGCCCCGGTGCTCCAGGCCGGGGAAGCTCTTCTCATGGTGAACCGGGCTCACCGCGTCGAGGGTGAAGCGCGGGTCGCTGTCGCCGGAGGCGAACAGCACGACCTCGTGGCCGCGCGCCGTCAGCCCCTCGGCGAGGTGCCAGCAATAGGCCTCCAGCCCGCCCGCGAAGGGCGGCGCGATCGGGTGGCGCAGATGGGCGAGGAGTGCGATCCTCACGCGGGGACCGGCTCTTGAACCGTCTCTCGAACCTCCTCTTGCGCCTGCTCCCGCGCCTCGATGGCGCGGATGACCGACGCCGAGTTGTTGTAGGGCTGGTGGCCCTGCTGGCCGGTGAGCGCGAGGTCGCCGGCATCCGGGCGGCGCAGGATGCGGATCGGCCGGTCCGGCGTGTCGTCGATCAGCCCCATCACCCGGAAGGCGTGGAGCCAGTGGCCCATGGTGCGGTAGCCCCATTTGGCCTCGAACAATTCGGCGTTGCGCACCACGCTGTCGAGGTGGTGGACCGGCGGCATGTGGTGGGGGTGGTACTGGTGATAGGCGAGCCCGCCCTTCATCCAGGCGATCGGCAGCCCGCGCTGGTCGAGCAGCTTGCCGAAATCGGTGTCCTCGCCGCCATAGCCGGTATAGCGCTCGTCGAAGCCGCCGGTGGCCAGGAAGGTGGCGCGCCGGATCGCGAAGTTGAGCGACCAGAAGCAGCGATAGTCGTGGCAGATCTCGAGGCCGGAGGCCGGGGGGCCGCGGCGGTCGGAATGCTTCTCGGCCACCGAGGCCAGGTCGTCGTAGGTCCAGTCGCCGAGGGTGGCGCGCTCAGGCAGGTGCAGCACCTCGCCCATCAGCAGGCCGTCGAGGGTGGCGAGCCCTGCTGCGTAATCGGCGACGAGGTCGGGCGCCGGGATGCAATCGACGTCGAGGAACACGACGTCGTCGCCGGTGGCGAGCGCGACGCCGCGGTTGCGCGCGGCGGCGAGCGGCAGGGCCTCGCCCGGCACCCGGATCTGGCGCACCGGGAAGGAGGCCTGCGGCAGGTCGTAGAGGCCGTCCTGCATCACCGCGACGATGAACTCGGCCGGTTTCTGGGTCTGGCGTTCCAGGCCGCGCAGGACGTTGGCGAGGTGCGCGGGCCGGCCCTTGGCCAGGGTCACGACGGAAACGGTGGACATGCGGGCTCTCGGCTCCGGCAAGGTGGACGATACGTGGGAACGGCGAGTTCAGCTGGCCGCGACGACGCGCAGCGGCGCGGCGGCGCCCTGCCACAGCTCGTCGGTCAGCCCTTCGAGCCAGCCGGCGGCGCGGGACGCCGCGTCCGGCGCGTAGAGGTCGCGGAGGGTTCGGCCGTCGAGGGCGCGGGCGCGGGCGAGGAGGTCGCGCCAGCCCTGGAGGTCGCCGGGCCAGATCGGGGCCTGGACGGCGGCGCCGAGGCGCACCAGGGCCTCGGCCTTGCGCGTCTGCTCGCCGAAATAGCGCCATTCCGGCATCACGATCAGCCGGCCGCCGACCCGGGCGACCTCGTGTACCGTGTTGTCCCCGGCCGAGGCGACCACGATGTCGGCCGCCGCCAGGTACTCGGTGACCGAGGGCACCCAGCCGAGCTCGCGCAGGTTGGCGAAATCCGTCTCGTGGCCCTCGCGGTGGGTCGGCCCGAGGGTGAGCCACAGGGCGTCCGGGGCGGCGCGGGCCGCGACGGTGAGCGGCGCGTAGGGCGTGCCGCTGCCCCCGCCGCCGGTCACCGCCACGACGATCTCGCGGTCGGGATCGAGGCCGAGCGTGGCGCGTGCCTCGGCGCGGTCCGGCACCCGGTCGACGCTGGTGCACAGGCCGCCGCTGTAGAAGGTCTTGGCGCGCAAGTGCGCCGGGTAGTCGTCCTGCTCGAGGCGGGCGTCGAACGGCGCCAGCATCCCGACGCTGGCCTCGTAGGACCCGACATGGCCGATATCCTGGCGGTCGCCATGCATGCGGATCTGCACCGCCGGCACGCTGGCGATGCGGGACAGGAGCGCGATCTCGGCCGAGACGTCGACGACGAACAGGCCGATGTCGCGCTCGTCGAGATGGTCGAGGATCCGGCGCATCGTCCGGCGCATCTCGGGCAGGCCGAGGGGCACGCAATGCATCACCTGCGGCGTCGGCTCGGCGTAGAGCCGCGGGGTCGGCACCGTGGCGCCGATCATGTTCGGCAGCGCCACGATCTCGATGTCGCGGGAGAAGCCGTCGAACAGGTGCGGGCCGGCGGTCAGGACCGAGACCGGGCGGTCGCGGGCGAATTCCGCCGCCACCGCCATCGTGCGGTGGGCGTGGCCGCGGCCCTGGTGGTGGACGAAGAACGCGATCGGCTTCTTCATGGTCTCTCGGTCGTCAGGAGAAGGGGGGATCAGGAGAACAGCGCGTCGGGCCGCAAGGAGGCGGCGATCTCAAGATCGGTCGGGGGGCGCAGCAGGCGGATGCTCGCCGCCTCCTCGTCCCAGGCGATCAGGCCGGCGTCGCGGAACTGGCCGAGCCAGTAGGTCATGCACCAGCGCCCGTGCCGGGCCCGGAAGCGCGCCGCGTTGGCGAGGATCGGCGCGAAATGCTGCAGCGGCGGCACGTGGACCGGGTGGTGCTGGTGATAGGCGCGGGCGCCCGCGACCCAGAAGGTCGGCAGGCCGCTCGCCGCCAGACGGGCGGCGAGGTCGGTCTCCTCGCCGCCATAGCCGGCGTAAGCCTCGTCCATGCCCCCGACCGCGCGCCAGGCCCGCGCCGGCAGCGCGAAGGACAGGCCCCAGAGCTGCCCGGAATCGGGCTCGGGGCGGATCCCGGACTCCGGCACCGGGGGCCGGGCCGGATGGGCGCGGCCGAGCCGGTCGAGATCCGCCGCATCATGCGCGCCCGGCGGCAGGTACAGGACCTCGCCGAGGAACAGGCCGTCGGTCTCGGCGGCGGCCCGCGCGTAGGCCGCGACGAGGCCGGCACCCGGGATGCAGTCGACGTCGAGGAACACCAGGGTCGCACCGGCCGCCGCCGCCGCCGCCCGGTTGCGGGCGGCGGCGAGCGGCATCGGCTCGCCCGGGACGTGCAGGTGGCGGACCGGGCAGCCGGGATCGGGCAGGTCGGGCGCCGGCTCCGGCTGCATCCAGGCGATGACCATTTCGCGCGGGTGCACGGTCTGGCGGCTCAAGCCCCGCATCAGGTTGCGCAGCCGGTCGGCCCGGCCCCGCACCAGGGTGAGCACGCTCACCTCGGCAGCGTCAGCCGACATGCGCGAAGGCCCGGCGGAAATGCCCCACGCCCTCGATGATGCCGCGGGCATGCGAGGCGCGGGCGACGTAGGAATGCTGGAGCGCGGCATGGCCGGCGAGGTCGTCGGAATAGTTCGCCACGATGATCGACTGGGTGCGGGCGCGCAGCATCTCGATGTCGTTGCCCGAATCCCCGGCGACGAACACCGCCCGCTCCGGCAGGCCGTAGAGCGTCCGGACGTGGTCGACGGCACTGCCCTTCGAGGCGCGCTCCGGCAGCACGTCGAGGTAGCGGCCGTGGCTGTGGATCACGCTGGCCCGCAGCCCCGCCCGCGCCAGCCGGGCCCGGACCAGGGACGCCGCCGCGGCATCGCCGAAATAGCTGAGCTTGAATGCCCGCTGCTCCAGCGGCCCCTGGTGGCTCAGCCCGTCGAGGCCGTCGAGCGCGGCGCGCAGGGCCTCCCGCTCCCAGCCGGACGCGACCCCCTCGCGCCAGCTGACATCGGCGGTGTAGGTCGTGCCGTTGGGATCGAGGTGGTAGATCTCCGAGCCGACCGAGGTGATCATCACCTGCGGCCGCGGGCTGTCCTGCTGCTCCAGCACCGCCATGGCGCTGTGGAACGAGCGTCCGGTCGCCACCCCGAAGGCCAGGGCGGCCTGCCGGCTGCGCCAGCGGCGGAAGATGCCAAGCGCCGAGTCGCAGCCGACCAGCGTGTTGTCGATGTCGCAGATCAGGAGCTGGCGCGGCGCCCGCAACGGCGGCACCGGCGCCCGGAGCGACCGCAGCAGGGCGTGGTAGCGCGCGGCGTGCCGGTCCCAGTCGTAGGCTGCCGCCGCCCGGGCCCCGCCGGCGACGCACCGGGCGTAGAGGGCGGGGTCGTCGAGGATGCGCAAGGCGGCCTGCGCGATGGCGTCGGGCCGGCGCGGATCGACCAGGATGCCGTTGCCGCAGGTCTCGACGATGTCGTTCGGGCCGCCGCTGTCGGTCGCGACCAGCGGCAGGCCGGCGGCGGAGGCCTCCAGCAAGGTCAGGCCGAAGGGCTCGTTGAGGGCCGGGTTGACGAACAGGCCGCCCCGCGCCCGGGCATGGGCGTAGAGCGCCGGCACGTCCTCGGGCCGGTGGGTCTTCGGGTAGGCGACCCGGCCGTAGAGGTCGTAGCGGTCGATCAGCATCAGGAGGTCGCGCAGCGTGTCGGCCATCTCGCCGTCGAGCGTGTCGATGTCCTCGCGGGTCCCGGCGACGAGGACGAGGTTCGCCCGCGCCTGGAGCGCCGGGCTCTCGCCATAGGCCCGTACCAGGGCGGCGAGGTTCTTGCGCGCCACTGGACGGGCGAGCGCCAGCAGCGCCGGCTTGCCGGGATCGCGCAGGAAGCGGGCGATCGTGGCATCGACCCGCGGGTCGGGGCGGCTGTCGGCGAAGCGGGCGAGGTCGCTGCCCGGGGGCAGGACGCGGATCCGGCCGGGATCGTAGGTGGCGTAGCCCGCATACTGCACCTCCGCCTCGTCGCGCGACGAGGCGATGACGAGGCTCGCGCGGGACAGCGCCTCCTCCTCGGTGGCGATCCGGCGGGCGAGGTCGGGGCGGGGCGCGGCGCCCTCCCCCAGCATCGCCGCCTTGACCCGGCCCAGCGAATGGGCGGTGAACACGAACGGGATGCCGAGACGGCTCTCGACGAGCGCCGCCACCGCGGCGGCATCGGCGTAATGGGCGTGGATCAGGTCGGGGGTCCGGCCCTGCGCGGCGATCCAGGCGATCAGGCTCTCGGCGAAGCTCGCGACCTCGGCGTGCATCTCCTCCTTGGTGCGATAGCCCGGGGATGCGCTCGCCAATCGCACGAGCGCGACCTTGTCGCCGACGCGCTCTTCGGGCACGGCGTAATCGGGACCGGGCGGGCCCTCGAACCGGCGCGTCGCCACCACGATCCGGTCGATGCCGGGATCCTGGGCCGAGGCAGCGACGAGGTCGAGCAGGTAGCGGATATGGCCGCCGGTATCGACGGTGAGCCCGTACACGACGTCCCGGCCGCGCAGGCAACCCTGCAGGGCGACATGAAGAACGAACATCAAACCGCTACCGCAGCGGATGAGCCCGAAGCACAGGACGATCCGAGTGAGGTATACTGCGTGATCCGCGTCGCCCAAGTCGCCCCGAACATCTTTCCCATTCCTCCGGAGCATCACGGCGGCACGGAGCGGGTCATTCACGACCTCAGCACGGCGCTGCGAAGCTTGGGGGTGGAGGTAACGCTGTTCGCCCCTTCGGACAGTGCGACAGACTTACCCCGTATCGGTACCCATCCGAGCCTCGCGGCCCTGGAGCGTCGCTACGGCAGCGTCGCGCCCGGCGTCCCGGCCGCCCTCGACGCCCTGCAGCTCGAGGCTCTGCGCCGGCGCCTCGGCGACTTCGACATCGTCCATTGCCACGGCGAGTTCGCGCATGCCGCCCTGTTGGGCGAGCGCCGGCGCCACAGCCTGACGACGATCCACTGGCGGGTCGACGAGCTCGACCGGGCGCTGTTCTTCGAGGGGTTTCCGGACTTGCCGGTGGCGGCGATCTCGGCGGCGCAAGCCGCCGGCATCCCGGCCGCGAACCGGGCCGGCGTGGTGCATCACGGCCTCGCGCGTGACCGTTACGCGGTCTCGCTCGCGCCCGGCGCGCACCTCGCCTTCGTCGGGCGGATGACCGACCAGAAGCGGCCCGACACCGCGGTCCGGGTGGCGCGTGCCGCCGGCCGGCCGATCCGCCTCGGCGGCACGATCGACGTCGGCAATCCGCGCTATTTCGACCGCGAGGTCCGCCCGCTGCTCGGGGACGACGCGGTCTATCTCGGGCCCGTCGGCGATGCCGGGAAGGGCGCGCTCCTGCGCGACGCGACCGCCCTGCTGTTCCCGATCGACTGGCCGGAGCCGTTCGGCCTCGTGATGATCGAGGCGATGGCCTGCGGCACGCCGGTGATCGCCTGGAACCGCGGCTCGGTGCCGGAGATCGTCGAGGACGGGGTGACGGGCTTCGTCGTCGCCTCCGAGGACGAGGCCGTGGCGGCGCTCGCGCGGATCGGCGAGATCGACCGGGCGGGGGTGCGCCGCCGCTTCGAGGAGCGCTTCACCGCCGAGCGGATGGCGCGGGACTACCTCGCCCTCTACCAGACCCTGCTCGCCCGCTGATGCGCACCGCCCTCCTCGCCTGGGATTATCCGCCGGCCCCGAGCGGCCTCTCGACCGCGGCCCGGGAGATCGCCGAGAGCTTAGGCGAAGCCGGCGCCGACGTGACGGTGTTCACCCTCGACCGGACCGGCACGGCGCGGGTCGGCGGCGTGACCGTGACGGGGCTCGCCCTGCCGCCGGCCGGCGGCCTGGCGCGGTTGCGCCGCTGGGGCTCGATCGGTCATCTCGCGGCGCCGCTGGCCTTCCGGCGCGCCGTCCTCGCGGCCCATGCCCGGAAGCCCTTCGACGTGATCGAGGCGACGAACTGGTACGCCCCGGCGGTGCTGCTCGCCGAGCGCCGGGACCTGCCGCTGGTCACCCGCTCCTCGACCCCGGCCGCCTTCACCCGCGGATCCGCGCCGAACCTCCGCGACCGCCTCGACGGTGGCACCGCCGACGCCCTCGAACGGCGCCAAGCCCGAGGCAGTGCCGGCCTCATCGCCAACACCGCTTCGCACGGGGCTGTGATCGCGCAGGCCTACCGCCTGTCGGGCCGGCAGCCCGAGGCGGTGATCGGGCTCAGCCTGCCGCCGGAGATCGCGGCGGGGGCCCGGGGCGCAGCCTATCCAGAGGAGGACGCGCCCGTCCGCCTGCTCTTCGTCGGAAGGGCGGAGGCGCGCAAGGGCTTCGACGCGCTGATGGCCGCCACCGCGATCCTCGGCCGGGAGCAGGAGGCGGGCGCCCTGCCGCCGTTCCGGCTCGCCCTCGTCGGGGTGCCGCCCGAGGACCTGCCGCCGGACCTGCCCGCACCGGCCCGCGCCCGCCTCGATCCCCGCGGCCGGGTCGATGCCGCGGCGCTCGCCGAGGCCTACGCGGAGGCCCACGCGGTCCTGGCGCCCTCGCGCTACGAGAGTTTCGGCCTCGTCTACCAGGAGGCCCTGGCCTATGGCCGCCCGGTGGTGGCCTGCGCCGAGGATGCCAGCGCCCGCGCCTTCGTCGGCGCCCCCGGGGCCGGCCCGCTCGCGGCCGCCGCTACCGGCCCCGCCCTGGCCGACGCCCTGCGCCCGCTCCTGCGCGACCCCGCCCTGCGCCTCGCCTACCGCGCCCGGGCGCTCGCGGCGGCGGGGCGCTTCGGCCGGGAGAGTTTGGGGCGGGAGACGCTGGATCTGTACGGGCGGGCGGTGGCGCGCGGGGGGTGAGCCGTGGGGCGCGTTAGCCCGCGGCTCGCGGGCTGACGGCGCCCCATCACCCTCCCCCTTTCCCGGATCTCCTTCCACTTTGTTTCAGTCGTCCGGGAAAGAGGAGCGTGAACACAACTGACAGCTCTCACTCCTCGTAAGGCCGCAGCAGCGCCTCCTCCTCCTCGATCCGCCCCCGCCCCGGATCGAGCGCCTCGTAGGTCCGCGAGCGCGACCGGACATGGGCGCCGCTCAAACGGTGCTCGATCGCCCCGGTGAGGGCGATGAGGCTGCGGGGCCAGCCGCCGTCGAGGACGGGCCGCTCGTGGACGCGGCCGGCATAGCGGATCGAGGTCCGGTTCAGCCGGTACTGCACGTCCGGGTAGACGTCCGACAGGATCCCATCGACCCTGTTGCGCCGGGGCAGCCCGATCGAGACGACCTCCCCGTCCTGGGCAAGCGCCGCGAGCGCCGGCACCATCCGGCCGGTGGCGGGGGCGAGGGTCTCGTCGGCGTCGAGCTGGAGCATCCAGGCATGGCGCGCGAGGGCCTGGAGGGCGTTGCGCTGGGCGGCGAAGTCGCCCGCCAGGGGACGGGCCGCCACCCGCACCGCCCCGTCGGCGAAGCCGGCGACCGGCACCGCGCGGGGCGAAGACGCCGCGCCGTCGACGAGCACGACGACGTCGTCGGTCCAGGCCGCGTGGGGCGCGAGGCCGGCCAGCACGCCATCGAGATCGGCCGGGCGGCCAATCAGCCCGAGGGAGACGGGGCGCCCCCCGGCCCCCGCGAGGTCGTACAGGACGGCCTGCGCGGCGCGCGGCGCGTGCGGCGCCAGCAGGGCGGCGCGATCCTCCGCGCCGAGCGGGCGCAGTCCGCGGCCGAGCCGGGTCGCGGCGCTGCGCAGGGTGTAGATGTCGAGGCCGTAGGGGGCGTCCGGATCGGGCCGGAAGCTCGCCCCGGCGAGGCGCCCGGCGAGGTCGCGCCAGGAGCGGTCCGGATCCGCGTCCCGCTCGGTCAGTACGCCGCAGGACGCGCAGGCGATCGGAAAGCCGCGCGTGCGCCCGTCCGGATAGGTCAGGCGGCGCGCGCTCGGCGCGTGCATCGCGGCGGCGCACAGGAAGCAGCGGCGGGTGCGTCCGCGCTCGGAGGTCATCGGCGTGGGTTCCGGTCCGTCGGGGCTGGTCGGGCCGGCAGGCATGCCATACCTCCCTGCCCTCTCCCGACAGACCACTGCCTCACGTGCCCGACGACGTCGATCCCTTGCCGACCGATCCCTTCCCCGCCGATCCCTTCCCCGCCGATTCCTTGCCGGCCGATCTTTTGTCGGCAGCCTGGCCGAGCCTGTGCCCGTCCGCCACGGTCGCGCTCGTCGGCAACGCGCCGGGGACCGGCGGCGGGCCGGCGATCGACGCAGCCGAGGCGGTGGTGCGGTTCAACAACGCGCCGGGCTTCGGCGGCCGGGCCGGCGGGCGGGTCACGCATCTCGTCCTCGTCAATCGGGGTGGGCAGATGCGCGAGTGGCTGGCGGACCCGGGCTTCCTCGACCGCCCGGTCGTCCGGCAGGCGCAGGCCTTCGTGCTGCCCTTCCCGATGCTGCCAGAGGAGCACAACCGCCCCGAGCCGATCTGCTTCACCCGCGAGGCGCTGGCCATGCTGCGCCCCCTCGGCCGGCCGGTCCATATCCTGCCCGAGTCTCTGCACGGCGAGGCTTGGCGCCGCCTCGCGGCGCTTGGGAGCGCGCGGCCGAACCCGAGCACCGGCTTCCTGACGATGCTCGCACTGCGTGTCGGGCGCCCCGCCGGCGCCCCCCCGGTCGAGGCCCACGGCTTCGGCTTCGACGGCTGGCCCGGCCACCCCTGGGCGGCCGAGCGCGCCTGGTTCGCCGCCGAGGCAGCGGCCGGGCGCCTGCGCCTGCACCCCCCGACCGAGGGATGACTCCTCCCCCATGGCGACACTGATCACCGTCCTCAAGAGCGGCGGGCGCTACGATGCGACCTGGGTCGCGCGCCTGACCGCCGGCCTGCGCCGCCACGCGCCGGCCTTCCGGCGGATCCTTTGCCTCACCGACCTCGACCTTCGCGTCGCGGGCGTCGAGGCGGTGGCGCTGCGGCACGACTGGCCGGCCTGGTGGGCGAAGATGGAGGCGTTCCGCCCCGGTCTCACCGAGGGGCCGACGCTGCTCTGCGACCTCGACACCGTCCTGACCGGGCCGGCGGACGCCCTGGCCGAGCCCGGCCTTGCCGCGATGGAGGACTACTTTCACAAGGATCGCGTCTCCAGCGCCCTGCTGCGCTGGCAGGGCGACGCGCTCGCCGACCTGTACCAGGCCTTCGCTGCCGAGCCGGACCGCTGGATGGCGCCGGGATCCTGCGGCCCGGTCCCGAACGCGGTCCACGGCGACCAGGTCGTCATCGACCACCTGCTCCGCCGCCGCGGCACGCCGCCGGACTTCCTGCAGCGGCGCTATCCGGGCCTGCTCGATTTCTACGATCCGCGCCGCGACATGCATGGCCCGGTCGTGGTCTTCATCGGCGAGGCGAAGCCGGATACGGCGAAAGGCGCCGTCCACGCCGCCTGGACCGGCGGCTGACGGGGAGCGGCCAAACCCCGCCACCTGCCTTCCTCACCGGGCGGCGAGGTGCCGGACTTCCTCGCGGAGGGCGTGAACCAGGCTCGGCAGGTTGGTGCGGCCGCCGAAGAACCAGCCCGCCCGGTCGGTCCCGTGCCAGCCGATATCCGGCGTCGCGAGCCAGCGCCGGGCCATCGCGTGCAGCATGCCGCTCACGGCGTCGAGGTCGAAGGTCTCGAAGCTCGTGATGTTGTCGTGCAGCTCCCCGATGTCCTTGTTGTCGTAGGTGTTGGTCAGGACCAGCGCGCCGGCATTCGCCATCTCGAGCGGCGGATAGCTCGGATGGGGCGACAGCATGAGCGAGACGCCGAGCGCGGCCCGCGAGGCGAGGTGGCCGTATTCCTCCAGCGAGAGGCGCCCCTGGACCTCGATCCGATCCGTGCAGCGCAGGAGCCCCGGATCGAAATCCTCGCCGATCGCGACGAAGCGCCAGTCGCTCCAGAATCCGGGATCGGCGTCGATCGCCGTCCTGACGAGCATGTCGAGGAAGTGCAGGCAGTTCCGCTCGGCATGGGGCCGGGCGTAGAGCATGACGATCCTCTCCTTCTCCGTCCCCCGCGCGATGTGCCGGTCGATGCCGGCGCTGATGCCGGGATTGAGGACGTGGCCGTTGCGGATGGCGTAGCGCTCGTGGAAGAACTCGGCCAGGATGCCGGTGTTGAAGACCGGGATCATCGCGTCGGGATCGCGGTAGGTGCGCTCGGCGAGGGCGTACTTCGTCGACCAGGGATAGAAGCCGCACTCGAAGTCCTGCACGAGATACAGGAACTTTGCCGGCTTGCGGGAGAACAGGGCCTCCTGCTGCGCCCGGATGCTCATCGCGCCGCTCGCGGTCCACCACGCCGTCGCGAACAGGATGTCGGTCTCGCGGAAGAAGACCGGATGGGTGTAGCGCCGCGACGCGTCCACGACGGTGTTGCGCCCGGCGATGTCGGCCTCGAGGGCCGAGGCGACCTCGAACGACGGCGGCGGGACGAAGTGGCCACCGATGCTGACATCCGTGACGATGATCCGCGCGTCGAAATCCGGGCCGAGCGCGGCCACCAGCTCGGTGAAGACCTGGAGCGCCGTCGCGATGCCGGCATAGCCCTTGTTCCGGTCGATCAGCGGAATCAGGAGGTTGAGCCGCGGCCTCGATACCGGGCTCGGACGCACCAGGTACTCGGTGCATTCCGGGTAATAGGCGCGGGTGAGGCCGAGATCGCGGTCGGTCGGCAGGAACCGGTTCCCCGGGATCCGTCCCTCGACCTGCGGCCGGGCGGGATCCGGCTCGAGGCCGGCATCCTGCACCACCCAGTCGAGGCCGGCCATCTCGACGAACGAGAAGAAGCTGCGCTCGATCGCGTGAGCGAGCGTGCCGTCGACCTGGCCGAGCTCCGGGTCGAAGTGGCAGGTATCCAGGCCGAGGTCGAGGAGCTTGGCCATCGCCTTCGGCTTGAACCAGAACATCGACCCGCTCGGGAAGTCGAGCGTCGCGTCGGCGGCCAGCGTCTCGCCGCACAAGGCCAGCAGCGTCCTGGCGGTCTCGAAATTCCCGCCCCACTGGATCAGCGGCTTGATCGGCCCGAAATGCTCCGGCGCGACGGCGCCGACATGCGGTTCGGCCAGGGCGTGGACGATCGCCCGGACGAGATCGGGCGACCCGAGATTCGCCTCGAACAGGTAGTCGCGCCACCGGTCGAAGCCGCCGTCGTAATGCTTCGACTTCTTGGTGTGGATGTGGAGCGCGTAGTCGCAGTCCCGCAGGATGTCGCGGTAGGCGACGACCAGGGGGGCGATGTCGCGCCCCCGGTTGGGGACGACGCGGATGACGAAGGGATGGGACGACGCCTTCGTGAAGGTCTCGTTGATCAGCGCCGCATCGCGGAACGTCGTGGTCGAGATGTAGATCGTGCAGTTATACGGTATGTTGTTCGTGTGACTGACGACGTAGTCGCTCAAGTCGCTGTAGTAGATGTGGGCGAAGACGCCGATCTTGAGGGCGTTGTCGTGCCGGTCGGCGGTGCCGCGCCACCGGGCGAGGTTCACGATCGTCCGCGTCGACGGCAGGGGCTTCGCCGTGGTGTCGATCCGCCCGGGCCGGCGCGGTAGGGCCGTCGTGTCGGCGAAACGCTCGAGATAATCGACCAGCGGGTTGCGATCCCGACGGTCGGGATACTGCTCCCAGTAGAAATCGGGTTCGAACAGTGGATGCGGCTGCCGCCCCTCCCGCGCCCCGGACCGCATGTAGTGGTAGAACGGGTCGACGATCGCAGTCCGGATATTGCGGTTCGCCTCGAGATAGAATTTTCCGCTGAAGAGCGGATGCGGATCGATCGGCCCTGTCTTCGACAGGACGATGAACTGGACGAGCGGCGGAAGATCCTTCACCGCGTCGAACATCCGGTGCCGGCGCGCTGCGGCGGCGAAGAAGCCGAGGTCGAAGGCGGCGCAGGGGCTCACCTCCGACCCCTTGGTCAGGTAATGCTCGAGCGGGCTCAGCCCCTCGCACGTGGTGGCGCGGCGATAGCGATCCGAATCGAAGTACGGGTGCGGATCCCGGGTGAGATGGCCGCCGTAGATGTAGTCCACGAGGCAGTTCTCGGACCGTCCCAGGCGGTAGGTCTCCCGGTACCAGGCTGTGTCGAACAGCGGGTTGGGCCGGCACCCGGCCTCGTGGCCCTCGGTCAGGAAATGGTAGAACGGATCGATGTGATCCGCGTCCTTCAGATATTCGTCGCGGTACCACCGGCCCCAGAACAGCGGGTGCGGGTTGTGCCCGCGGCGCCAGCCCGTCTCGATGTAGTGCGTGAGCGGATGGATCGCGGTCTCCGCCCCGATGTAGCTCCACTGGTACCACTTGGCATTGAACAGAGGGTGCGGATCCAGGACGTCCTGCGCCCCGTGCAGCAGACAATGATCGAACAGGTCGATGTCGTGCGTGTCGGCGAGCTTGGCGATCGTCGCGTACCAGCCCGCATCGAAATACGGCGTCGGGCTCGATCCCCTGTGCCGCCCGATCTCGTTGTAATGGCTGAGGATCCGATCGTTGCCGAGCGAGAGGTTGTTCTGCTTCGCGTACCAGTGAAAGTCGAAATGCGCCATCTTGGCGGTCATCTGGCGATCGAAGAGCGTCATGGCGGGCTCCGCGTGATGTCGTGGGGCTGATGCCGCTGCGGCGGCGCAGCGGACGAACCGGTTCTGGCGGTCTCGGGCGGTCGAGGCGTCGCGGGCCCCGGCCGGTCGTCGGCACCCGCGACGGAGGATCCGCAGCGGGCCGTGCGGCTTGCGATCGATCGCGTTCGTGTTACGCAGGCCCGTTCAAGCGCCGAGCATGGCCTCGTCGCATTCCGCGGCGGTCAGGCCGGACAGATCCTTGAACAACGCCGCCTGGCGCAGCGCGACGGGATCGTGCGGCGCCGGCGCGTCGGCGGGGTCGGGCTCGTCGGCGCGGGTGGCGTTGCGGGCAAAGCTCGCCATGACCTGGGCGACGCCCGCTTCGCTGACCGAGCGCAGGTCGTCGAGCACGTAGCCGCCCCGGCTATGGATGCCGGTGATGATCTCGTAGGACGGGAAGTAGCCGATCGTCCCGGGGTTGCGGCGCGCCAGCATCTCCGCCGCCACCCGCAGCACCGCCTTGGAATAGGTGTTGGAGGCGAGCACGTGACGGTTCTCGGCCGTCGCCGCGAGCGCGACGGGGGACACGGTGAGGATCAGCCGGGCGGACGGGTTGATCGCGGTGATCAGCGCCAGGAACGCCTCGACGTCGGCCACGATCTCGTCGACCTCCAAATTGACGAACAGGTGCTGGGCAGGATCGAACGCCCCGGCGGCGACGCCCGGGCAGAGCGGATAGGCGGCCCCGTCGGTCGCCGACATCCAGGCCTCGGTGAGCCCGAGGGTGAAGACGAGGTAGTCGAGCCCGTCCAGCAGGGTGCGGACGCAGGCGAGATGCCGCCTCCGGTCGGTTTCCAGCTCCTCGACCGACAGGAATCCGCCGGGCTGAACCGTCGGCCGGAACGGGTCGTACCAGTGGCCGTCGGGGCCGGTCCAGGCGCGGTCGGCCGGCTCGAACAGGCCGAGCGCCCGCTGGACGAGCTGGAGCATCTGCCGCGAGGTGTAGACGTTGCCGTAGCGGGCCGAGAATTGCTCGTAGGCGAAAGGCCCTGCGACGTTGGCGACGAACGGGTGGGCGGTCTCGGTGACGTAGTGGGAGAAGCCTCGCCCCCGCAGCGCCCGCCCGACATGCTGGGCAAAGCAGCTTCCCGCCGTCGCGACCCGGTCCCGGCGGCTCAGGCGGAACGGGAAACCGATGCCCGGGTCGACGGCCTCGGTCGCCGGAGCGGCCACGGCGTGGCGCCATTTGGTGTAGGGCGGCGCCTGCTCGTAGGGGTGCTTCATCGGACGAGCCTCTCGATCTGGTCGGCGACGAGCGCGTCGTAGGCCTCGTTGGCGTGGGTCGAGCTGGTGGGATGGGCGTAGTCGGGCTTCAGGTAGGCGTCCGGGTCCATGGCTGCCGGCGGCGCCGGCACGACGGTGATCCCGAGGGCCTCGCAGGCTTCCGCGAACAGGAGCGAGTGCAGGCGCCACATCTTCAGGCGCAAGGCCGCATCCGCCACCCGCGCCTCGGGGTGGCGCGCGAGGACGTACGGGTCCATGCGGGCCCGGATCAGGGCCTCGTCGCGCAAGGGGGGCGGCGATTCGATGTGGTAGCGCAGCTCCGGCACGGCGGCGCTCGTCGCATAGAGCATCGACAGGTCGCCCTCGTGGAGGATCTGCCGGAACGAGCTCCGGACGGTCGTGTAGGGGATCGGCTCGGCCTCCGGCATGAGGGGGGCGTCCTTGCCGGGCATGCGGAAGTCGAAGGGGGGCTCCGTCGCCATCACGGCGAGCACGTTGTGGGCGTTGCCGGCGATCGTCGAGATGCACAGGGTGTCCGGCCTGATGCGGCTGCGCAGGCCGGCCTCGATCGTGGGATCGAGGCGGATGCCCGAGGGCGTGGCGACCACCGGGCTGCCGCCCGA
This sequence comes from Methylobacterium terricola, assembly GCF_006151805.1. Classification (GTDB taxonomy): domain Bacteria; phylum Pseudomonadota; class Alphaproteobacteria; order Rhizobiales; family Beijerinckiaceae; genus Methylobacterium; species Methylobacterium terricola. The sequence continues at coordinate 120,510 of NZ_VDDA01000005.1, forward strand.
TGGCAGCCCGATCACGCCCCAGCCGACCGGCGCCGACCGGGCCTGCAGCGCGGCGACGATGCCCTGGGTCTGGTCGTGGCCGATCAGCAGGATGTCGCCGGCGGCGGCGCGGGCGGGGGCTTCGGCGAGGATTTCGGCGAGGATCATGCCGGTTCGAGCTCCCCGGTCCGGGCGGCGGCGTCCCGGAGCCGCCGTTCGGCCTCGGCGATCGCCCGCGCCTGGAAATCCATGATCTCCTGCGCCTTGATCCGGTCGCGCTCGAGATCGGCGAAGCGCAGCGCCAACTGGTCGTGATCGTACCGGGACACGAAGCCCTCGGGCAAAGGCAGCGCGATCATCGCCTCGTGCCGCACCGGCGGGAGGCCCGCATAGGCGTCCTCCGGCAGGCTCCAGCCGTCGAGGGCGTTCGCGCTCGGCGGCGGGTCGTAGCGGTCGCCGGCGACCGGCGGCAGGTCGAGGCCGGGCGGGGGCGTGAAGCCCTCCTCGCGCGGCACCGCCAGCACGTTGACCTCGCAGGTGCCGCCGAAGATGTTCTCCGTGACGCCGTTCGGGTTGCGCCGGTTGAACGGGTTGGCGACGTGCCAGCGCAGATCGTAGCCGGCCTGCACCAAGAGGGCGACGATCTCGGGAAAGTTCGCCGGGCTGGTCTGCTCGAAATAGATCACCGGCCGGTGGCGGGCGATGGTGCGGGCGGCGCCCAGCAGCACGTCGAGCTCCATGCCCTCGACGTCGATCTTCATCAGGCGGCAGGCCGCCAGGGACAGGCAATCGGCGGTGAACAGCGGCACCGGCAGCGACGGCCGCTCGGTCTCCGGCCCGCTGACGATGCCGCGGAACGACACGCTGCCGAGGTTGTTCGGGCTGCCCGGTGCCGCCCCGTCGAGGCGCATCACCCGCGTCTCGCGCCCGATCAGGCCCTCGATCCGGGTGACCTGGCTCATCCCGTTGAGGCGGATGTTGAGCGCGAGCACGTCGTTCGCCCGGCTCTGCCCCTCGATGGCCACCACCTGCCCGGCCTCGCCGACGATCCGGCCGAACGCGATCGCATGGCTGCCGACATTCGCCCCGACATCGAGCACCGTATCGCCCGGCCGCAGGAACAGGGAGCAGAGATGGATCTCCTCCTCGGCCCATTCGCCGTAGCGGCGGAGCGACTCGCCGATGACCAGGTCGTCGAGGTAATGCGCGAGAAGCCCGTGCCGGGCTTTGTAGACGCCGATCTTCATGGTGATGTCCTGGTGTGATGCCATGGTGTCTTTTGTTGTCGTGAGGCCTGCTCCGGATCGTCTTCGAGCCTCCTTCCTTTCCGGCTGCCTCAGGCGGCCAGCGCCAGCGTCCGGTCGAGGGTCAGGGCGAGCGGCAGCCCGATCCGGTCGGGCCCGCGGCCGTACTGGATCTCGGCCTCGTAGCGGCCGGGCGGCAGGGCGGCGGTGGGGACCAGCGCCTCGAAGCCGGCCCACTCCGCCTCCGGCTCCCCGAGATGGGCGACGACGTCCTCGCGCCGCGCCGCCGGCAGCACGGCCCGCAGCGAGACCTCGGCCCCGGCGAGGACGAGGGTCAGGCCGTCCGCCCGGCCCCGGCCCGGCACCCAGGCCCAGCCGCGCAGGTAGAGATGGCTGCCCGCCCCGCCCTCGGCGGCCCCGAGCCCGGTCTCGACCTCATCGAGGGACAGGCGGTGCGCGGGGGGCTCGCGCCGGGGCTGGACCTCGCGCCCCGCCGTGGGATCGAGACGGACCTCGCGGCACGGCGTCACGAGGCGCCGCGTGTCCCCGGCCTCGGCCTTGACCAGCACGGCCTCGCCGGTCTCGTGCAGCACGGTCTCGCGGCGGTCCGACTCGGCGATGATGATCCGGTGCAGGCCGGGCGCCAGGGTGGCGATGGCCATCGCCGCCCGGAAGCCCGCGAAGGCGTAGACCGGGTCGGCCTCGACCGACCCGGACGGCGCCCGGCAGCGCTCGGCGCGGAACCAGGCCGCGGTGCCGCCCGCCGGCACGAGGCCGACCGCCACCATCGGGAAGACCTGCCGCCGGGCCCGGTTCAAGGCCCAGCCCTGCACCCCGAACGCCGCGTCCTGCGAGCCCGGACCGTGCCCGGGGTCGAGCGCGGTCTCGTAGCGCGTGACCGCGGCGTCGCCCTCGACCGTCCGGGCGTCGGGGGCCGGCGCGGCCCCGCCCCGGAAGGCCTCGGCGAGGGTCTGGGCAGGGGACTGGGCCGTCGGCTGGCCCCCGGACGGCGCCGCGGCGTCCTGCCCCTGGCCGCGCCGCACCACCGCCTCGCCGGCGGCGCCGAGATCGATGACGGCGCCGTCATAGACCTGCATCAGGCGGATCGCGTAGGTGCCCTCGCGCAGGGTGTCGAGGTCGAGGTCGAAGGAGAAGCCGCTGGCCTCGGCGTCGGGCTCGTCGAGATGCGCCCGCACGTCGCCGCGCGGCACCGGCGGGCTCACCGCGTAGATTTCCTGGGCGTCCCCCTTGAGGTGGAGGATCACGTCGAGCGGTCGCCCGCGGCCCTCGGCGAAGCCCCAGCCCCACAGGCTGAGCCCTGAGCGCACGACGATCCGCGGCCAGGCGGCCGGGCGGCGGTCGGCCTGCACGCCGTCCATCCCGACGCGGACCCGCGCGGATCCCGCGGCCGGCCGGTCGAGATGGGCGAACTGCACCGGAAACGTGCGCCACAGGGTGGTGCGCGCCTGCCGGGCCGGGCGGGGCGGGTCCGCGTCCCAGCCGTTGCCGCTCTCGATCCAGGACGGGGTGTTGGTGCGGATGCCGCAGGCCCGCAGGTTCAGGATGTAGTCGCGCTCCGGGCGGATCGTCACCGCGGGCGGGTGGACCGGGCTGCGGGCGATCGTCTCGCGGTAGAGGTCCGAGATCGCCGCGACGTGCTCGGCGGGCGAGACGATGCGGCAGGCCTTGGAGGCGGCCCGCATCGTCTCGAGGCGGTCGCGGTCGCGGGCGAGGTCGCGCAGGATGTCGCAGACATGGCCGGCATCCTCCGGGGCGACCTTGAACCCGTCGAGGCCGGCCCGCACCCGCTCGGCCGGGGCGCCGAGATCCGAGATCACCGGCACGGCGCCGGCGGCCCGGGCCTCGTTGAGCGAGATCATGTAGGTCTCGGGCCAGACCGACAGGTGCAGCGACACGTCCATGCCGGCCATCAGCCTCGGCAATTCATGCGCCGCGTAGCCGCCGCGGAGCGTCACCCGCGGCAGGTCCATCGCCCGGACCTGCCGCGCCAGGTCCTGGTCGGGGATCTCACCCAGGATGTGGAACGCGATGGCCTCGTCGCGCAGGTGGGTCAGCACGCGCAGGATCGTGTCCGCCCCCTTCGGCCGGGTGAAGTTGCCCGGGATCGCGACCGTCAGGGCGATGTCGGATGCGGGCTGGCGGGCCGGTGGCAGGCGGTGGCTCGCCGGGGTGAGCATCTCGACGACGCGGATCCTCTCCGCCGGGACCTCCGGATAGATCGCCCGCAGGTACTGGGCGGTGAACGGTGAGTTGGCGATCAGGCCGTCGAACGCCTCGATCACCCGGGCGACGAAGTTGCGGCGGCGCTGCTGCGCGCCGGCCGGGATGCCGGAGGCCGAGAGGCAGATGTCGCATTCGGTCGGCGACCGGGCGGCGATGTCGCAATAGCGGCCGCGATGGTCGAGCAGGTTGAACTGGCTGCAGACGAGGTAGAAGTCGTGCAGCGTGTACAGGGACGGGACGCCGCAGGCCCGGGCGATCAGCGGCAGCGACAGTGGCATGCCGAGCAGGTGCTGGAAATGCACCAGGTCGATGTCGTTCTCGATCAGGATCTGCTCGAAGACGCGCTCGTGGCCTGCATCGTGCAGGGTCCCCGGGCCGGCCGGCTCGGGAACGCCGTAGAGGTGCTGCTCGCCGGTGCGGTGGGCGATCAGCGTGTAGGCGGCCGTGCCGTCGATCACCCGCGGATACAGCGTGAGGACGTCGAATTCGCCCGCTCCCGCGGCGAGTTCCTGCTGGTAGACCTCGACCCCGCCGCCGGGCTGGTGCCCCTGGACGTTGTGGGTGACGAGCAGGACCCGCTTGCGCGCGCGCCTCGAGCCGGTCGGGACCCGTGCGGCGACCGATGCCGGGATCTCGGCCAGCCCCGCCACGAGGGCGGCGATGCGGTGGTCGTAGAGGTGCTCGGCGAGCGCCCGGCTGCGGGCGGCCTGCGCCATGGCGATGCGCGCCTCGGGATGATCGAGCGCCCACGTGATCCGCGCGAGCAACTCGTCCTCGTTGTCGCAGAACGCGATCTCGTCCTCGCCGAAGTAGCGCATCGCCTCGGCGCGGCCGCCGAGCGCGACCTGGAACGCCCCGGCGAGCGCGTTCTCGAACAGGCGGGGCGGCGGGGTCGAGCCGCTGGCCTGGTCGGTGCGGGCCGAGGAGAACTTGCGCTCCAGGCTCAGGGTGATCCGGCTGCGATTGGCGATGCGGGCGAGTTCCGGGTTCGGTACGCGCCAGTTGGTCGCGAGCCCCGGATCGCCGAGCACCACCGGCGGCAGGTGCGGGTTGGTGGGCAGGCCAATCTTCATCCGCAGCGGCCGCTTCACGCCGTCGAGGATGCGGTTGATCGTGTCGACCCGGTTCGGCCAGGCGGTGCCGACGAAGCAGAGGTCGTAGAGGAAGAACGCGTCGTCGAGGACGGGCGGATGGTCGTGGAACAGCCGGCTGCCCGCCAGCGGCAGGTGCTGCCCGCGTGCGCCGTAGGCCGGCAGGCAGCCGAGGTCGTTGGTGAAGACGAGGTCGAACGGCGCGGCGACCCGCAGGTTCTCCTCGAGCTCGTAGGGGTCCTCGGTGGTCCACAGGACCGAGCGGACCGCCATCGCGCAGAGGCGGCCGAGCACCGCGAGGTCGGCGCCGGCGCCGCCCAGCGCCAGGACCGTGTCGCAGCCCTCGCGCCGGAACAGGTCGACGGCGTTGCCGTAATCGGCTTGGCGGACCCGCTCCACCGCCGGGTGGCGCCGCAGCGCATCCACGATCGCGAGCGCGATGTAGGAATTGTGGGTCTGCGCTGCCGTATCCAGCACGAGAATGCGGTAGGTCATGCTCTGGGTGTGCCCGGGCAAGTGTCGGTCGTGATCCGGAGGGGCGCGGGCGCGGGGATGCCGGGCGGACCGGCGCCCCTACTCCGCCGCCATCGCGAGGACCGGCCCCTCGGCCGCGACCCGGCGCGGCAGCAGGCCGAGGAAGCGCAGTTCCGACAGGGCGGTCTCGGCCCGGTGCGCGTAGGTGTGCTCGGCGAGGGCGCGCGCTTGCGCCCGGGCGGCCACGGCCAGGAGCGAGGCGGGGTCGTCGAGTGCGCGCTCCAGCCAGCGCGCGAGGTCGCGGACCCCGTCGATCAGGATGATCTCGCGGTCGCGCTCGAAGTAGTCGAGCACCTCGAGGCTCTCGGCGACGTAGGCCTGCGCCGAGCCCATCAGCGCGACCTCGAAGGTCCGCGGGCCCGGGGTCGAGGGTGCCAGGTTGAAGCGGGCATTCGCGATGCTGAGGTCGCGGCCGATATTGAGCGTCAGGCAGGACCGCGCCGCCGCGTCGGCGAAGGCGGCCGGCGACAGGCGCTCGTTATGGGCGAAGGACAGGTCCCGCGGCCACTGGTCCCCGGCGATGTAGGTCCGATAGCGGCGGAGCAGGCCCGCCCCCTCGCGCAGGAAGTCGATCCGGTTCCGATACGCGTAGCCGCAGAAGAACAGCGCCAGGTCGCGCCGGGCCGCCTCGTCGACCGGACGCAGATGGGTGTGCGGGCAGCCCGCGAGGGGCAGGTGCGCCGCCGGCACGTCGCCGTAATGCATCGCCGCCCAGCGATCGGTGTTGAACACGATGTCGGCGATGCCGCGCAGACGGAACGCGTAGTCGAACTCGTAGGGGTCATCATGCAACCAGAAGGCGAGTATCGCCCCGGCCCGGTCGGCGAAGCGGCGCAGGGCCCGCAGGTTGCTCGCATCGACCGCGACGCCGCCCACCGCCAGGACGAGGTCGGCATCGCGCATCGCCGCCGGATGGGCGAGCGCTTCGCACCCCATCTCGCGCACGATCACCCGGTGGGCGCCGAGATCGCGAAAGCCTTGCACGACGTAACGCCGGATCGCCGCATTCGTATTGATGCGGTCTTCGACGGTTCCGGTGACGACGACGGTGAGCGGTCTCTCGATCATGGCGGCAGCGTCCCAGATGACGGGTTTGATCGCAGCGTCTCGCGATAGACGAAAACTAGGCGGCCGCTCGGCTCAAGACCGTCCGAGGAAGCAGAGCGGTACGGAACACCTCGGCCCACGCCTCGTCGTCGCCGAGCACGTGCGGATTGGGGTGGTCGAGCCGGTGGAGGCGGACGGCCGGGTCCGGATCGGCCCCGGCGCCGTCCCGGTCGGTGACGAAATGAATCTCGCCGGCCAGGCCGAGCGTGTCGGTCACCGCCTGCGTCAGGGCGGCCATCGCCTCCGCGCTGAAATGGAAATCCATCGACGGCGACACCCGGGTCACCACGTCGAGATTCGCCTGCGTGTTGGAGACGAAGAACAGGCAGCGCCGGAACCGCTTCAGCTCCGCGAACCGGTCGAGCAGGTAGGCGAATTTCGCCCGCGTCGCCTCGAAGGTCTCGTCGAGCGCGATGACGTCGTCCCGCGTGAATTCATGCCAGAAATGCAGGTTGTGCGCCGGCCAGTAGAAGTTCGGATGACACACGATCTCCCGCGGGTGATCCGGGAAGCGGCCCCCCGCGCGCATCCAGCTGGCGAAGCTGCGGGGTGGCATGATCAGCCAGTCGAACGGTCCGGTCGCCCGCGTCAGCGGCTCGCCGGTCAAGCTCGACAGCAGATCGACGTGACGGTCGATTTGCCAGGCGGTCTGGCACGAGACGCCGAGGCTGATGATAGCCGTCCGTTGACCGAATGCAGACATACGAGTTCCTTCGTGAACTCTCGACGGGACCGTCGTTATTCTGGGATGTTCGGCGCGTCACGGGTGGCTCGGGCGGCCAGCACTGTGCGGTCCGAATCGTTGGCGTACCCCCACTCTGGTTGCGCCAAAAAATTTTTGCAACCCCAGATATGATTGATGAACCCTTGGCGGGCCGCCCCGGGGCCCGCCGCGACCCGGTCGCCCGTCGCGATGTGGCGTGCAAGCAACAGTCGATTTTATCGCGACGATGCAATCGAAAGATGCGCCATGCTCGCTTGACAGCTCAATCCCAGGTTGTGCAGCCTGTGCTTGTCAAAGAGACGGGGGAAAGCTGTGGCTGTAACATTCGACAACACGATCTTCGGCGCCAATCAGGCGGAGACAGGAACTATTCTTGCTGGGAGCTTCACGGGGCTCAGCCTGCTCTCGGGTGTGGCTCCCGTGACCATCAACGGCACGATCGATCAGCCGAACTCGCAGGTCACCGTCAACCTCGATGCGGCGGGCCTGACGGCGACCGGCGCGACCGGCACCTATGCCGGATTCAGCCAGATTCCCAACAGCACCGACTATCTCTACTACTTCAACGTGAATGGCGGCGGCCTGGCGCTTCCGGTCACGATCGGCGTGACCGGGGGCGCCCTCCCCGGCCTGACGGTCGGCGCCGCCGTCGACTCCTCCAACGTCACCGCCCCGGTCGGGCCCAACACGCCTTGCTTCGTGACCGGCACGTTGATCCGCACCGCCGGCGGCGAGGTCCCGGTCGAGCAGCTTTCGGTCGGCGACCTCGTGGTGACGGCGTCGGGCGCGCAGGTTCCGATCCGCTGGATCGGCCACCGCCGGGTCGCCTGCGACCGCCACCGCGATCCTCATGCCGTCTGGCCGGTGCGGATCCTGGCCGGCGCCTTCGGCGATGGCCTGCCGCTGCGGGATCTCTGGCTCTCGCCGGACCACGCGGTCTGCCTCGACGACGCGGCGCTGATCCCGGTCAAGCACCTCGTCAACGGCGCCACCGTCGCCCAGGTGCCGCAGAATGCCGTCACCTACTGGCATGTCGAGCTCGCCAGCCACGACATCCTGCTCGCCGAGGGCCTGCCGGCCGAGAGCTTCCTCGATACCGGCATCCGCGCCGGCTTCGAGAATGGCGGTGCGGTGATCGCGCTCCACCCCGACTTCGCGCCGCGGACCCACGCCGATTTCTGCCGGCCGCTGGTCCAGGGCGGGGCGTTCGTGGCGGAGATCCGCGCCCGGCTGGCCGCGCGGGCGGCCGTGCTCGGCTGGACCGTCACCCGGGATCCCGACCTGCATCTCGTCGCCGACGGTGCGGTGATCCGGCCGGTATCGACCGGGGACGGGGCCGAGTTCCGCATCCCGGCGGAGACCCGCGAGCTGCGTCTGGTGTCGCGCAGCTTCAGCCCGTACCTGCGCGACCCGGCGACCGGCGACCGCCGCCGTCTCGGCGTGCCGGTGCGCGGCCTCTCCCTGCGCGATGCGGCCGGCTTCGCCCGGACTGTCGCGGTGGAGGATGCGGCGCTCGCGACCGGCTTCAGCTTCGTGCAGGGTCAGGCGGAGGATCGCTGGCGCTGGACGGACGGCGACGCCGTGCTCCCGGCGGCGCTGTGGGCCGGGGCGCAGGGCGAAGTCTCCCTCGCGGTCGCGCTGGTCCCGGCGAGCCACTGGGCCGGAGACGGCGTCTACGCCTTCGCCGCGCCGGCGGTCGCGCGGCAGGCCCAGGCGGCGTAGGGCCCGCCTCCGGGCGCTCCGCAAAAGCGAGACGGCAGGACGCCCCGCGCGTCCTGCCGCACGCGTCCGGGCGGACCGGGCCGGCGCACGGCTCGCTGGCCCGCCTCCGGTCTCGTGTCGTCGTCGGGCGGATGCCTCATACCCTTGCGCCTTGGCATCGGCACGTCGATGCCAAGGCGTCCGGCGCATCGGCGCCGGCGCCCGTTCGGGCTTGCCTTGCGCCGTCGAACGGGGCCGTTCGACGGCGCGGCGGTATGAGTCGGCGCGCCCCCGTCGAACCGGGCACCGGGAAACGCCACATCTCTTGCCGACATCTGGCGCCGAAGCCACTCGCTGACGTCGTCTGCAAGCCTCGTCGCCCGCTTCGATCCAGGCGACCTCCGCGAGCCAGGCTCCTCCCGGTGCGGGGGGAGGCCCGGACAACGTGCAAGATCTGCGGTGACGAGGCGCGAGACGTCCGGCAATGCCGGATGACATCGCGGCGACCGGTGCGGGTCCGATCGCTCCTCTGGCCGAAGATCGTAGTCGAGCCGTCCCCGTGATCGCTCTCCTCGACCGCGCGCGCGCGCCGGTGCCGGACCTGCGGCGCAATCTCGCAGGGGTTGCATCCACTCGGTGATGGGCGCAGGACTAGAAACCGGGACGCATAGATAAACTATACCAGTACGACCGAAGGCGTTTCCGGGGGGAGCCGATGCGATCGACTGTGCCGCGAGCCGCGCCCGGCTTCGTCCTCGGGGCGCTCGCCGCCTCTCAAGTGAGCACGTGGGAGACCGACGTGGCGCTCGAGCGGACGATGACGGACGCCGCGACGGCAGCCCTGTTCGGCCTGGATCCGTCGGAGGCGGAGCAGGGATTGCCGCTGGCGCATTTCCTCGACGCCATCCATCCGGACGACCGCGAGATGGTGCGCCGGCGGATCGCCGTGATCAGCGAGCAGGGCGGGCTGTTCGTGGTCGAGTACCGGACCTGTCCGGCACCGGGGATGATCCGCTGGGTCCTGGCGCGGGGCCGCTACGAGCACGACCGCTTCACCGGCAGCATGGTGGGGCGCGGGATCGTCATCGACATCACCGAGAGCAAGCTCGACGGCCATGTCGAGGACCGCGCCTTCTTCCTGGCCGAACAGGGTCCGGTCGAGGAGATTCCGGTCGTAGACCAGGCGGCCCGAGAGGGTTCGCCCGGCGATGATGCGGCCGGCCTGGCCCGGCTCGACCGGGCCGCCGCCCACGCCATCGCGACCCGCGAGGCGATCGACGGCCTGGACGAGCGGGACAAGGGCGAGCTGCGCGGGCTCGTCGACTTGCTGCTCCTGAGTCTCGGGCGGGCCCTCGCCCGGCGGATCGGCTGACGCCCGGTCGTCCAGCCCGCGACACGCGCGCATTGTCGACGGAGCGGATCCCGGTCCGTCGCAGACGACACGGCCAGACGAAAGATGTCGAGCAGCGCCCGGCTGCAGCGGCGCGGGCCGCGAGACTTGGCCGCGAGACTTGGCCGCAAGCATTGGTCACGAGACTTGGACATGAGACTTGGCGGCTGCGATGCCGGCAGGCCGCTGCTGCGTCTCCCGCCACTATCCGTTCCCGGACCTCCTTCCTCGGTCGTGGGCAAGGGAGGAGCGGCTGACGACGAACCGTGGGTCCGACGACCCGGCTCCGGTCCAGGTCGTCCCGGCGCGCCGCCGCGCCGGTCAGCGCCGGCGTTTCCCGCCGGCGTCCTTCACCAGCTTTGCCAGCTCGTGGCCGAGCTCCATCAGCAGCATGTCGGCGAGCTTCAGCAGGAACGGCCGCCGCGCCGTCGCCAGCAGCTCCCGCAGGGCCAGGCCCTGGTCGGCTGCCCGTTCCAGCACGTGGTCATCCCGGTTCGCCGGCTCCGGGACGAGGACCGGCCGCTCGTCGCGGCGATCGGTGATGTCGAGGATGATGCCGTGGCCGCGCAGCGGCCGTCCCTCGGCATCGTGGTAGAAGCGGCCCCGCGCCAGCACCCGGCGTACGGGTCCCCCGCGCGGACGGGTGCGGTACTCGGCTTCGACGACGCCCGAGGCCTCGGCCGCATGGCGCAGGCGCTCCGAGACCCACGCCCGATCCTCGGGATGGATGCCGGCCTCGTAATGCTCGATCGGGACACCCGCCCCCGCCGCGTGGAGATCGAGCCCGAACAGGCCCGCCACCACGTCGTCGGCGTAGAGGCGGTTGCCCGCGATGTCCCAGTCCCAGCTCCCGACATGCCCGGGAAGCTTGGTCGTGTCGAGGAGCGGCAGCTCGTCGGGCAAAAGGGTATCGATGACGTGCATGCCTACCAGCCCCGGCATGGATGGCCAATCAGAGGTTGCGTTTGCCAGCATAGGAAGTTCTTACGGTCATATCAATTGATAAGGTAGCCGGGCGTTAATTCATGGGGTGTAATATAATTGACATAAATTGGAGGTGTCGTCGAGACGAGCGGTACAACCGCTGCGGACCTGCCGCGCCCGGGTTCAGGCGGCGCTCGACGGATGGGCCGCGCCCGCCGACGCGGCCCTGGGAGAGATCGCCCGGCCCTCGGCGCGGCCCGGCGACCCGCGTCACGGCCGGTCGGCGAGGCCGTCGCGGTTTTCCCGCACGACGTGGGCGAGGATCTCCGACAGGCGCTCGGCGGCCTCGGGGCGGCCGATGCGCCGGAAGCCTGCGATCAGCCGAGCGGTGTCCTCGCGCAGCATCCGGGTTGGCAGGTGGCTGGCGAGCGAGGGCGCGACCGTGGCGACGAGGCGGGCGATGCCGCGCTGCTGGCGCTCGGGCAGGGTCGGCAGGCTGAGCGCCAGGGCGCGCAGGATCAGCGCCAAGCTCTGGTGCTGGCGCGATTCCGCCGCCGCGACGATCAGGCTCTCGATCGCGTCGAGGACCTGATCCGGCAGCCGGTCGCGATAGGCGATGCGGGCGTCGGCGGCCCGCGGCGGCGGCGCCGCCCAGGCGTGCAGCAGGCGCTGCAGCGCATGCACGGCGATCGCTCCGACCGCCGGATCCGAACGGGCGGTCGAGATCGCGGTCCAGCCGATGGTGCCGATATGGTCGAGACCGACGGCCGGGTCGTGCGCGACGTCGCGCTGCTCCTCGACCGCGATCGCGTCGCCGACCGCCGCGACCAGGGCCGGATCGGCGGCGGTGCCGGCGATCACCGCGACGATTGTGCCGGGCGGCACGAAGTCGCCGACCGGGATCGGCAGGGTGAGATGCGCCTGCGGATGGGCGTCGAGGGCGCGGGCGAGCGCCGCGGCGTCGATCCGCGCCAGGTAGCCGCCGGACGACGCGACGACCGGCACGCCCTCCGGATGCGCGCCGGCGCATTCGGTGCTCGCCGCGAGCAGGGGGAGCTGGCGCGCCCGCGCCGCGAGCGCCGCCTCGCGGATCGTCGCGATGGCAGTGGCGGGCCGGGTCTGGTCGATCGTGGTGTAGATCAGCACCACCAGGGCGACGAGCGAGGCGGCGCCGAGCAGGGTCGAGCTCATCACGCCGAGCACCGGCGCGGTGGTGTGGGTGGTCTGGACCAGGGTGATGAGGACGAACAGCGACACCCCGACGAAGAACCCGAACCAGGCGCTGTTGGAGCGCCGGCGCAGGTAATGGTCGACGATCTGCGAGTTGAGGGTGGCGGCACCCTGCTGCACCGCCAGGAGCAGGATCGAGAAGGTGATCGAGGTGACGCTGATCAGGCTGCCGGCGATGGTCGACAGCATGCTGATCGCCGATTGGGTGTCGCCGACATACTGGCTGAGGAACAGCCGCAGCGGCCCCCATTCGGCCTTCGGCCCGGCGTCGTTGTCGAGCCGGTCGATCGCCCCGGCCAGCACCACGAAGCCGGTCACGATCAGCACCGGCAGGCCGAGGAATTCCGAGAACGAGCGGCGCAGGCTCGTGACCAGGCGAAAGTTCATGCGGGCATCCGCCCACGCATGCCTTGCTTCACGACCCGTCGCCCTCGCTACCCCGGCCCAAGAGGCAATCTGGGGCATGCCCCCGCGGCATCAATCCGCCGCGACGCGAGCGATGCGTCACCCGCCCAGCGGCGACGGCACCGGCGACACGCCCTGCGCCTCGGCCGCCCGCCGCTCGGCGGCGAGCGCCCGGCCGTAGGACGGCTCGTCCTGCAGGCCGGCCCAGTACCTCCTGGCGAAATCCGGCAGCTGCCCGGCGAGGCCCGCGAACTCCGCCAGCATCAGGGCGTAGCCGACGCTGATATCGGCCGCGGTGAAGCGGCCGGCGCAGACGAAGCGGCGCTCCCCCAGGACCGCGCCGAAGCCCTTGAGCCGCGACAGGAACCAGCGCGCATAATCCTCGACGAGGCCCGGGTTGCGCCGCTCCGGCGGCTCGAACCGGCCGTAGCGCAGCACCAGGGTCTGCGGGAAGGTGAGCGTCGCCTCGCCGAAATGCAGCGCGTTGAGGTAGCGGCCGTATTCCGGCTCGTCGGGCCGCACCCCGAGCCCCCCGGCGCCGTGGCGCGCCGCCAGGTACTCGCAGATCGCCGCCGATTCCGTCATCCGCGTCTCGCCATCCTCGAAGAGCGGGATCGTGCCGAGGGGATTGAGCGCGACGTAGTCTTTGGCATGGACCCGCGGCGGGAACGGCAGCATCGCCAGCGCGTAGGGCAGGCCCAGGGCCTCGAGGGCCCAAAGCGGGCGGAACGAGCGGGCACCGACGCAGTGATGCAGCTTCATCATGGGGTTCTCACCGGGTGATCGGCGGCATGCGGGCGAGACGTCCCTCCCCGCTCGCGCAAGGCCCGCCGGATGATCTTGCCGGTCGCGGTCATCGGCAGCGCCTCCACGAAGGCGATGTGGCGCGGGTATTCGTGGGCGGCGAGCCGGGTGCGCACGAAATCCTGGATCTCGCGGGCGAGCTCCGGCGTGCCCTCGGTGCCACCCTTCAGCACGATGAACGCCTTCACCGCTTCGGTCCGGACCGGGTCCGGCACGCCGACGACGCCGCAGAGCGCGACCGCCGGATGGCGCAGCAGGCAATCCTCGATCTCGCCCGGGCCGATCCGGTAGCCGGCCGAGGTGATCACGTCGTCGTCGCGGCCGACGAACCACAGGAAGCCGTCCGGGTCGCGCCGGCCAAGATCGCCGGTGATCAGCCACTCGCCGACCAACTTGCGCTCCGTCGCCTCCGGGTTGCGCCAGTAGCCGAGGAACATCACCGGATCGGGCCGGCGCACCGCGATGTGGCCGGTCGTGCCGTCCGGCACCTCCCGGCCCTCGCCGTCGACGATGCGCACGTCGTGGCCGGGCACCGGCTTGCCCATGGCGCCGGGCCGGGCCGGAAACAGGTCGGCGCAGGAGGAAACGACGAGGTTGCACTCGGTCTGGCCGTAGAACTCGTTGACCGGCACGCCGAGCACCGCCTCGCCCCAGGCCAGCATCTCCGCCCCCAGGCTCTCGCCGCCGCTGCCGACAGAGCGGAGCGAGAGGCCCGGATAGGGCGTCGCCCGGGTCTGGCGCATCAGCTTCATGGCGGTGGGCGGCAGGAAGACGTTGCGCACCCCCTGCTCGGCCATCAGCCGGAACGCTCCTTCCGGATCGAACTTCTTCGCACGGTGCGACACGACCGGGACGCCGTGGTGCAGGGCCGGCAGCAGCACGTCGAGAAGGCCGCCGATCCAGGCCCAGTCCGCCGGGGTCCAGAACCGGTCGCCGGCCTGAGGCAGGAAGCGCTGGGGCATCTCGACCCCGGGCAGGTGGCCGAGCAGGACCCGGTGGGCGTGGAGCGCCCCTTTCGGGTCGCCGGTGGTGCCCGAGGTGTAGATGATGACCGCCGGATCCTCCGCGGCGGTGTCGACCGGGCAGAACTCGTCGGAGGCGCGGGCGCACAGGGCGTGGAAGTCCTCGGCGCCCTCCCCCTCGCCGTCGATGCAGTAGATCCGCTCCAGCTCGGGCAGCGCGTCGCGGATCCCGGCCAGGAGCGCGGCGCCGGCCCGGTCGGTCACCACCGCCCTGGCGCCGCTATGGCCGAGCCGGTAGCGGAGCGCGTCGGGCCCGAACAGCACGAAGAGCGGGATGGTGATGAGCCCGGCCCGGAAGCCGGTGATGTGGGCGATGGCGGTCTCGGGCGATTGCGGCAGCAGCACGCCGAGGCGGTCGCCGCGCCTCAGCCCGTGTGCCGCCAGTACGTTGGCGAAGCGGTTCGACAGCCGGCGCAGGTCGTCGAAGCCGTAATGCTGCACGGCGCCGTCCGGGCCGAGATGGATCAGCGCGAGCGGGTTGCCCGCGGCGTGCCGGTCGCAGACGTCGGTGCCGATGTTGTAGCGGGCCGGGATGTGCCAGCGGAAGGTCGCGACGAGGTCGGCGTAGCTGTCCGCGCGCTGCAGCATCGGCATTCCCACCCATCGTTCGTCACGCGGACCGTCGGGCGGTCCTTTGATAGAAACGATCGTTCATTCGTTTTTGTGTGTCAACGGCGTGGCGGGCCTGCCGCACCGGCTCGCCAGGCGCTCACCCCCCCTTCACTGCCCCCGCCGTCAGCCCGGCGACGATCTGGCGTTGCGCGAACACTGTCAGCACCAGCACCGGCAGGGTGACGATGAGCGCGGCCGCCGCGAGCGGGCCCCAGCTCAGCTGGTCGAACGAGATCATGTTGTAGACCGCCACCGGCAGGGTGCGGGTCTCGCGCCCGGCGAGCACGATGCCGAAGACGAAATTGTTCCAGGAGAAGATCACCGCCAGGATCATCGCGACGGCGATGCCCGGCTTGGCGATCGGCAGCGCCACGTAGCGGAAGACCTGCCAGCGGCTGGCGCCGTCGATGAAGGCCGCCTCTTCCAGCTCCAGCGGCGTGGTCTCGAAGTAGCCGATCATGATCCAGATCACGATCGGCACCGTCACGACGAGGTGGATGATGATCTGCGGCCACAGCGTGCCGAGCAGCCCGAGCCACTGGAACAGCAGGAAGAGCGGGATCAGGTAGGACAGGCCCGGGGTGATGCGGGCGACGAGGATCACCACCGCGGCCTTGGCGGCCTTCATCCGGGCGATGCCGTAGCCGGCCGGCACCCCGACGAGGAGCGCCAGAGCCGTGGCGGTGCCGGTGACCAGCAGGCTGTTGAGGAAGTAGGTCGAGAACCGGTTCGATTCGAGGACGTCGAGGTAGTTCTTCCAGGCGAACCGCTCGGGGATCAGCACCGGCGGGTAGGCGGCGTTGTCGATCTCGTACTTGACCGAGAGCGACAGCATCCAGACGAAGAACAGGATCACCGGCGAGACGATGACCAGGACGGCGAGGAGCAGGGCGGCCTGCTTGAGGAGCCAGCGGAAGGTCATCCGGCCGCCCCTTGCGTGCGCTTGCGGACCGCCAGCAGGGCGGCGGCGAGCGCGATGATCAACAGGAAGAACACCACGGCGATCGCCGAGCCGTAGCCGACGTCATAGTAGGCGAAGGCGACGCTGTAGAGGTAGATGTTGATCGTCTCCGAGGCGGTGCCCGGTCCGCCTTGCGTGATCGCGAAGATGATGTCGAAGCTCTTCACCGCGTCGATCATCCGGATCATCGCGGCGACGAACAGGAACGGCGCCACCAGCGGCAGGGTGATGTGGCGGAACACCTGCCAGAGCGAGGCGCCGTCGATCTGCGCGCTCTCGTAGGGCTCGGTGGGAAGCGCCGCGAGGCCGCCGAGGACGATCAGCATCACGAGCGGCGTCCATTGCCAGGTCTCGACCAGCACCAGCGACGGGATCACGGTCGCCGGATGGAACACCCAGAGCTGCGGCGGGATGCCGACGAGGGACAAAAGATAGTTCAGCACCCCGAGCTGGGGGTGGAACATCATGGTCCAGACCAGCGCGATGGCGACTGGCGTCGCCATCATCGGCAGGATGAACACCCCGCGCAGGAAGCCCCGCAGCGGGAACCGGGCGTGGAACACGCAAGCCGCCAGCGTGCCGAGGATCAGCGGCAGCACCACCGAGAGCGCGGTGTAGACCAGGGTCTGCCACACCGCGTCGAGGAAGCGCGGATCGACCGGCAACCTCGAATAATTCGACAGGCCGACGAAGGCCGGCGCGGCGCCGACCTTCCACTCGTGCAGGCTCATCCACAGGGTGAACGCCCAGGGAAAGACGATCACCCCGACGACGACGACCAGGGCCGGGACCACGAAGGGCCAGTAGCCCGGCGGGCGCCAGCGGGGGCTGAGCGCGGCCTCGTCGGCCGGGGACAGATCGTCGGTCGTCGTCACCGTCGGCGCGAGGCCGGCCCGCGCCATCACGCCTTCTCGCTGCGCTCGAGGATCGGCCGGTACTGCTCGGCCGCCTTCTTCAGCTCGGCCGCCGGATCCGCTCCCGACAGGGTGGCGGTGACGGCGGAGCCGACGATGTCGCGGAACTCCGCCACCGGCACCACGACCGGCAGGCCGAGCTTGCTGATCTTCGCCGAGCCGATCGCCGAATCGAGCCACTCGCGCGGCATCTTCACGCCCTGCTGCACCTCGGCATCACTGAGGATCGAGTCGCGGAACGGCACGCCGCCGCCGGCCTGGAGCAGCCGCGCGCCCATCAGCTTCGAGACCGCCCACTGGCAGTAGAGGTAGCCGGCCTCCTTCTTGGTGCTGGCCGCCGCGACGCCGATGCCGTCGCCGTAGGTGGCCGCGGCATGGTCCTTCGGGCCCTTCGGCACCACCGCGTAGCCGACCTTGCCGACGACGCGCGAGGCGTTCGGGTCCTCCAGCGGCGGCGCCCAGCCGACCCCGTCGAGCCACATCGCGGCCCGCCCCTGCGTGAACGCCGCCATCGACTCCATCCAGTTGAAGCCGACGACGCCGGGGGGCGCGGTCTTGGTCAGGAGGCGCTGGTAGAGCTTGGTCGCCTCCACGGCTTCCGGGCCGTCGATCAGCAGGTTGCCCTTGTCGTCGAGGAAGCGGCCGCCATAGGCGAGGAAGAACGCGCCCCAGAGCGCCATGTTGGCGTTGCGCAGGCCCCGCCCGACGAAGCCGTAGGTGCCGGCCTTCGCATCGGTCAGGGTCTCGGCCGCCCGCATCATCTCGTCGAAGGTCGTTGGCAGGGCGACGTTCTTCTTCTGGAACAGTTCCTTGTTCCAGTAGAGGATGAAGTAGTCGACCGAGAGCGGCAGCGAGCGCATCTCGCCGTTCGGCGTCTTGGCGTATTGCAACCCAGCGGAACTGAAATCGGCCTCCTTCAGGGAGGGCTCGGTCAGGTTCGGGTCCTTCATGAAGCCCGACAGGTCGGCGAGCCAGCCGGCCTTGTCGAACTGGCGCTTCTGCACGTGATAGCTCAGATGCACGACATCGAAGCTCGGCCGGCCGGAGGTCAGCTCAATGACGATCTTCTGGCGCTGCTGCTGCTCGGGGATCACCTCGGAGGAGACCTTGATCCCGGTGAGCGCCGTGAACTCGGCGGCGCTGCGGTGGAGCAGGTCGCCGCGCGGCCCCTTGATCAGGTTGACCTCGAGGGTGGTGCCGGCGTGCCGCTTCCAGTCCACGGCCGCGAAGGCGGGACGTGAGCCGATCAGCCCGAGGCCGGCCGCGGCGGCGCCTGAGGCCAGGATGCTGCGGCGGCTCGGACCGCCGCGGGAGAACTCGCCCATCGTTTCCACCCTTGAATCTGGCCCGGATCTGGCGCCCGGGCTTGGTCGAGGCGGGGCCGGTTCTCCGGTCCCCGGGTTGCCGTTCCGCCTTGTGGCGTCGCGAAGCGGCAGCGCTGCCGCGAGCGTAGTGCAAGAGGCGCGGTCGTGGGAAGCGGCTCGCCGCGGGGACCCCGAAAAATCCGACGGTGCTTGTTACGCCGCCCCGAGATCCAGCGTCAGGGAAAAGCGCGCGCCCTTCGTCCCCTCCACCGCCAGCTCGCCGCCGAGCTGGCGCGCCAGGCCGTGGATCACCCGCATGCCGAGGCTGCGGCGGGCGGCGGCCGTGTCGAACCCCTCGGGCAGGCCGACGCCGTCGTCGGAGACGCTGAGACGCACGGTGCCGTCACTCTCCGGCACCGCCTCGACCCGGACCGGCCCGTGACCGCCCGGATAGGCGTACTTGACCGCATTGGTGACGAGCTCGTTGACGAACAGCCCGAGCGGAATCGCCAGGTCGGCCGGGATCGGCATCGCCGGGGCCGCGCAGGTGATGGCGTGGCCGGGCGCGCTCTCGCGCAGCTTCTCGCACAAGGAGCCGAGGAAGCCCGACAGCTCCACCGCCCCGAGATCGGGCTGGCGCCAGAGCTGGTCGTGCACCTGCGCCACCGCCTCGACCCGCGAGCGGGCATCGGTGAGGGCGTCGCGGGCCTGCTGGTCCTCGGTGGTGCGGGCCTGGAGCGAGAGCAGGCCCGCCACGGTGGCGAGGCTGTTCTTGACCCGGTGACTCATCTCGCGGGTCAGCAGCTCCTGGCGGTCGAGGGCGGCCTGGAGGCGGGCCTCCGCGCGCTGGCGCTCGATGGCGCCGCCGAGCAGGTTGGCGAAGCCCTGCATGAAGGCGATGTCGGCCTCGTCGAACTGGCCCTCGCGGCTGTCGTCGACCTCCAGCACGCCGAAATCGCCCTCGCGGTTGCGGATCAGCACGTTCAGCGCCCGGCGCACGCCGTGATCGGCCATCAGCTGCGGCGTGCGGAACCGATGCTCGTTCTCGAGATGGTTGGAGATCACCGGATGCCCAGTCTTGAGGGCGTAGCCCGCCGGCGAGGCGAGGTCGGCGCCGACGAGCGCGTGGCCGACGACCTTCGGGCCCCAGCCGACGCCCGCGATGACCAGCAGCGTGTCGTGGCCCGGCTTGTACTCGAGCGCCTTGCAGAACTGGGCCGCCATCCCTTCCGCGCACAGCTCGGTCGCCCGTTGCAGCAGCCGGCCGAGATCGTCGGCACGCAGGGCCTCGACGCCGAATTCCGACAGGATCTTCTGCTGCGTCAGGCGGTAGGCGAGGTCCGAACGGCTGAGCTCCGCCATCGTCTGAGTTCCTGTCCTTTCGCTGCGCACGCGGCAGGGCCTGGTCGTGAGGGCGGTTCCGGCAGCATGGCCGGGGCATCCGGAGGAAGTGGGGCCACGTCTCCGAAGACGGGTCAAGCGCACAGGAATGCGGCGCCAGGATGCCGCACCGCGTCATCCTCCGTCGCAACCCCCTCCATGCGGCGACCCCCGAACGGTGATCCTGTCGGTGCGCCGTCCGGCTCCCATATGGTGCAGTGCCGTACAGACAGGAGTGCGGATCGGTGCTGCGTCTTCTCGCTCTCGGCATCATCGCGACGGCCGCCGTGATGATCGCGGTCTCGCTCCTCCGGCCTCCCGCCCCGCGGGCGCAGCCGGTCGAGAGCGATTGCCGCCCACCGCTGAAATTCGCGGCCGGCGCCTGCGTCGCCCAATGCCCGGCCGGCTACGAGGATACCGGCCGGACCTGCGTGTTCCGGAACATGTCGCGCTGACCCCTCAGGCGGCCCGCGTCGCCTCGTCCGGCATCGCGTGGGCGTCGCCCCATGCCTTGAGCGCCCGGATCACCGGCTCGAGGCTGCGGCCGCGCGCGGTCAGGCGGTATTCCACCCGGGGCGGCACCTCGGCGTAGACCGTGCGGTGGACGAGGCCGTCGGCTTCCAGCTCGCGCAGCTGGTTGGTCAGCATGCGCTGGGTCACGTTCGGCATCCGGCGGCGGAAGGCGTTGAAGCGGAGGGCGCCGTCCGGCCCCGGCGCCTCGGCGAGCAGGTGGTAGAGGATCACGCCTTTCCACTTGCCGTCGATCAGCTGCAGCGTCGCCTCGACGGCGCAGCCCGGGCTGCAATCCAGGCTGCGGTGCCGGGTGCGGGCCATCACGGTATCCTTTTCGACACTAGGGGTGCTTCATGTGCGTTCTTGCGCATCGGGAGGGTAGCGGTCATCTCCGCTCCCGTCACCGTTGAGCCGCCCTGCCCGCGCAGGCCTGCTCGATGTCTTGTTCTTGCATCGCCGTCTTCGCCGAACCGGTGACCATTGCGGCGCATGATGCAGAAGGAGCCCGCCCATGCGCGCCGTCGGTTACCAGACCTCCCTGCCGATCGAGGACGAAGCCGCCCTCCAGGACATCACCCTGCCCCGCCCGGAGCCCACGGGCCGCGACCTGCTGGTCGAGGTCCGGGCGGTCTCGGTGAACCCCGTCGACACCAAGGTGCGCCGCCGCGCCGTGCCGGAGGCCGGCGGCTGGAAGGTGCTGGGCTGGGACGCTGCCGGCGTCGTGGTGGCGGCCGGCCCCGAGGCGACGCGGTTCCGCCCCGGCGACGCGGTGTACTACGCCGGCGCCCTGGAGCGCCCCGGCACCAACGCCGAGTTCCACCTCGTCGACGAGCGCATCGTCGGCCGCAAGCCCGCCTCGCTCTCCTTCGCCGAGGCCGCGGCCCTGCCGCTGACCGCGATCACCGCCTGGGAGACGCTGTTCGACCGGCTCGACGTGCGAAAGCCCGTGCCGGGCGCGGCGAACGCCGTGCTGATCGTCGGCGGGGCCGGCGGCGTCGGCTCGATCGCGACCCAGCTCGCGCGCCAGCTCACCGACCTCACCGTGATCACCACCGCCTCGCGGCCGGAGACGCAGGCATGGAGCCGCGAGCTAGGCGCCCACCACGTGGTCGATCACGGGGCGTCGCTGGCGCGGGAGGTTGCGGATCTCGGTCTCGGCGCCCCGGGCGTGGTCTTCTCGACCACCCACACCGACCAGCACCTCGCGGCGATCGTCGATCTGATCGCGCCGCAGGGCCGGCTGGCCCTGATCGACGACCCGGCGACGCTCGACGTGTCGCTCCTCAAGCGCAAGAGCCTGTCGCTGCACTGGGAATTGATGTTCACCCGCTCCCTGTTCGGCACCGTCGACATCGGGGCGCAGGGTGAGCTGCTGGACGAGGTGGCGCGGCTCGTCGAGGCCGGTCGCCTGCGCACGACGCTCGCCGACCATTTCGGCCCGATCACCGCCG
Source organism: Methylobacterium terricola (assembly GCF_006151805.1). Taxonomy (GTDB): domain Bacteria; phylum Pseudomonadota; class Alphaproteobacteria; order Rhizobiales; family Beijerinckiaceae; genus Methylobacterium; species Methylobacterium terricola. The sequence continues at coordinate 142,044 of NZ_VDDA01000005.1, forward strand.
CGAACCTGCGTCGAGCCCATGCCCTGCTCGAGAGCGGGCGGGCCAAGGGGAAGATCGTGCTGGAGGGGTTCGCCTGAGCGAGGCGTCCGGTCGGCATCCAGGGCTCGGATCCGACGCGCCGCATCCGCCTCGGACGGTCATCCCGGGGCTCGCCGCAGGCGAGAGCCCGGGATCCCGACGCTCAGGCGATACAGGATGGAGCAGAACGCTCCCGTCTCATTCCGAACCTCCTTGCGGCTCTCGATTCCGGGCTCCGCTGCGAGGGTTTGGACTTGACGTGGAGCTTGTCAGAGCCGCTGAGGATCCGCGACGCCCGATCCTCAGCGCATCACCTGCCGAGACGTGCGTTGCATCTTCGTCCTGGCGTGATCCCGATGCGTGACGCCGTGCCGGACCCGCATGCTCCGCGGCCGCGGAGCGTAGGCCGGCTCGCCATCATAGCCGGCCGGTCCGTAGCCGTAGCCGTAGCCCGGCTGCTGGTACTGGTAGGCGCGGACCGGCCGCATCGGGGCCTGGATCGCGTCATAGGGGCCGTGCCCGGTCCGGGCCCGGTAGGCCGCGCCGGCGAAGTCGCCCGGGGTCGGCGGCGTACCCGGTTGCGAGAAGCTGGTTTCGGGCCGGTAGGCCGGGCCCCAGCCGATCTCGTCGTCGCCGGCCGGATCCTTGCCCGGGAACCCGGTGACGTAGCCGACGCTCTGGGCCGCCGCCGGGAGGGCCGTGCCGAGGGTGGCGAGGCCGAGGAGACCGGCCGCGAGGAGACGTGCGCGCATGCTCAAGTCCTTCCTGGGATGTGAAATCAGTAGGCCCGGTTGCCGAGGACGTAATCGGCCATGCGGCGCGGGCGGTTGAGCGGGCCCTCGCTCACGCTGTCGCCGTAATAGCCGAAGCCGGTCGGCCCGAAGGCGCCGCCATTGGTGACCGCCGCGACCGGCACCGCGCGGATCGCTACGAGACCGGTCGGGCCGAGCGGCATCGGCCCGACGGTGAGGTCGGGGGAGACCTGCAACACGACGGGGCCGGGCGCGGCGGCGCGGTCGTAGATATCCGGCTCGACGGCGACGGGCGGGCGCACGCGCACGGGGAGAGGCGACTGCGCGAGGACCGGGCCGGAGAGGCAGGTCAGCGCAGCGAGCGGCAGGATGAGACGACGGACCACGCGGGGCATCCTCCGGTGACGGATGCCGGGTTAACGCATGGTGAGCGGCGCCCGGTTCCAGGGCGCGGCGTGGTGTCCCGGCCGGGGCTGACTGCCCCGGACATGAGATCGCCTGCAGGGGCCCGGGTGTCGGCCCCGAGGGTCAGCCCCGAGCGTCAGCCCTTGGTGCGGACCACGACCTCGCGCTCGCGCCGCACCCGCTCGCAATCGGCCCAGTAGCCGTTGAGGAGCACCGGGGTCGAGGAGCAGCGATAGGCGACGTCGGGGCCTGGGGCCGGAACCGGGTCGCGGGCGATGATCGGGTTCGGCGCGCAGGCGGCCGGCAGGGCGGCCGCGGCGGCGAGAACGACGAGCTTCAGCGTGCGACGCATCGGATACCCAGGGTGGAGCGGAACCTTGGCCGCACCCTGACGCCCCGTACCGCCCGGATCAACCCGCGCCTGCACCGGGGCAGCGACCGGGAGGTGCGATTGCGCCTCCCCTGTCGCCCCCCTGCCACAAGTGCGAGGTCAGCCGGCCTTCTGCATCGGCACGATGTTGTGCAGCGTGCGGTCGGCGTTGTCGAAGAAGCGCCGGATGTTGCGGGCCGCCTGACGGATGCGCTGCTCGTTCTCGACCAGCGCGATGCGCACGTAATCGTCGCCGTGCTCGCCGAATCCGATGCCGGGAGCCACCGCCACGTCCGCCTTCTCGACGAGCAGCTTCGAGAATTCGAGGCTGCCGAGACCGCGGAAGCGCTCCGGGATCGGCACCCAGGCGAACATCGAGGCCGACGGCACCGGGATGTCCCAGCCGGTCTTCTGGAACGCGTCGACCATCGCGTCGCGGCGGCGGCGATAGGTGGCGCGCATCTCGTGGATGCATTCCTCCGGGCCGTTCAGCGCCGCGGTGGCGGCGACCTGGATTGGCGTGAAGGCGCCGTAATCGAGGTAGGACTTGACCCGGGTGAGGGCCGCGAGCAACCGCTCGTTGCCGACCGCGAAGCCCATCCGCCAGCCGGCCATCGAGAAGGTCTTCGACAGGGAGGTGAACTCCACCGCCACGTCGATCGCGCCCGGCACCTGCAGCACGGAGGGCGGCGGGTTGGCGTCGTCGAAATAGACCTCGGCATAGGCGAGGTCGGAGAGCAGGATCAGCTCGTGCTTCTTCGCGAAGGCAACGAGGTCGCGGTAGAAGTCGAGCGAGGCGACGTAGGCCGTCGGGTTCGAGGGATAGCACACCACCATCGCCACGGGCTTGGGGATCGAGTGCTGCATCGCCCGCTCGGCCGCCGGGAAGAAGGCCGGGGTCGGCTCGGCCGGGACCGAGCGGACCACGCCGCCCGCCATCAGGAAGCCGAAGGCGTGGATCGGGTAGCTGGGATTGGGCACCAGCACCACGTCGCCCGGCGCCGTGATGGCCTGCGCCATGTTGGCGAAGCCCTCCTTGGAGCCGAGCGTCGCCACCACCTGGGTGTCGGGGTTGAGCGAGACGCCGAACCGGCGCTGGTAGTAGTTCGCCTGGGCGCGGCGCAGGCCGGCGATGCCCTTCGAGGCCGAGTAGCGATCGGTGCGCGGCTTGCCGGCGGTCTCGACCAGCTTCTCGATCACGTGGCGCGGCGCGTCGAGGTCCGGGTTGCCCATACCGAGGTCGATGATGTCGGCGCCGTTGGCGCGGGCGGCGGCCTTGATCCGGTTGACCTGCTCGAAGACGTAGGGGGGCAGTCGCTTGATGCGGTGAAAATCGGTCATGGCCGGGTCCTGGATCGGCGCCGCCGCTGCGACGCGCGTGTCACACACGCTGTCTAGAGGGGTTTTGGGGGAAGAGGAAGTTCGCGGGGCCGGTATTGGGTCACTCGGCCGGCGGGACTTTTGGCGGGGCCGGCGGCTTGACCGCGCCGCCGACCTTGGCGGCGACGCGGCCCCGGGCCTCGTTGCGCTGGCGGCTGGCGTCGAGGTCGGCCTCCAGCGCCTTCACGCCGGCGGCCGACTTGGCACGAGTCTCGCGGGGCGGGGCCGACTCGCCGACCGGCAGGAAGTCGCCGCCGCCGCGGCGGGACTGGGTCACGAAGTCGGGCGCCGCGACCTCCTTCGGGCCGAACCCGGCCGACTTCGCGGCGTCGCGCACGGACGCGCCGTCGAGGACGCAGCCGCCGGCGAGAAGGCAGGCGAGCAGGATGGCGAGGCGGGCGAGCGGCGGTGCGGAAGGACGCGGCGGGACGGGGAAGACGGGCATGACGCTGAGAAAACCTTGCGCGAGGGCACCGTGGCGGCGAGGAAACCCGGTCCGGTGATCTGGCGGAACCGGCGGTCTGAGACGATATTTTGTCGGAAAGGCGGCTCGCCACGGCGGGACGCCGACAACCAGGGAGGGATGCGCGCGTGACGACCGAGAGGAGTACGGCGCCTGCTGCGCAAGTGCCAGGGGGACAAGTGCCGGTGGCGGACGTGGAGGCCCTGTCGCGCAATGCGGGCCTGATGACCGAGCAGTTCAGCCGGGCGCTCGCCGCCTACGCCAAGCCTCTCGAGGAGGGCAAGCCGAACACGGCGCTCGCCGATTCGGTGACCGAGGTGGTGCGCACGCTCGGCACCGTGGCCGAGAAATGGTTCACCGATCCCCAGAAGGCGATGGAGGCCCAGAGCCTGATCGGCGGCCAGTTCCTGGCCCTGTGGGGCTCGACCCTGCAGCGGATGCAGGGCGAGACCGTCACGCCGGTGGCCCTGCCCGACCCGAAGGACAAGCGGTTCTCCGCGCCCGAATGGTCGGCGAACCCGGTTTTCGACTTTCTCAAGCAGGGCTACCTGATCACGACCCGCTGGGCCGAGATCCTGGTCGACGAGGCCGAGGGGCTCGACGATCACACCCGCGCCAAGGCGCAGTTCTACGTCCGGCAGATCTCGGGGGCGATGTCGCCGTCGAACTTCCTCGCCACCAACCCGGAGCTGATCCGCGAGACCCTCCGGGAGAACGGCGCCAACCTCGTGCGCGGCATGAAGATGCTGGCCGAGGACGTCGAGGCCGGCGGCGGCGAGTTGCGCGTGCGCCAGACCGATCCGGGCCAGTTCAAGGTCGGTGTCAACATGGCGAGCACGCCGGGCGAGGTGGTGTTCCGCAACGACCTGATCGAGCTGATCCAGTACGCGCCGCAGACCGACACGGTGCTCAAGCGCCCGCTGCTGATCGTGCCGCCCTGGATCAACAAGTATTACATCCTCGATCTGAACAAGGACAAGAGCTACATCGGCTGGGCGGTGAGCCAGGGCCTGACGGTGTTCGTGATCTCGTGGGTCAACCCGGATGCGCGCCACGCCTCGAAGGACTTCGAGAGCTACATGCGCGAGGGCATCTTCGCAGCCCTGGAAGCGATCGAGCGGGCGACCGGCGAGCGCCAGGTCTCGGCGGTGGGCTACTGCGTCGGCGGCACGCTGCTCGCCGTCAGCCTCGCCTACATGGCGGCGGTCGGCGACGACCGCATCGCCAGCGCGACCTTCCTGACCACCCAGGTCGACTTCACCCATGCCGGCGACCTCAAGGTCTTCGTCGACGAGGCGCAGATCCGCTCGATCGAGTCCGGCATGCAGGAGCGCGGCTATCTCGAAGGCGCCAAGATGGCCAATGCCTTCAACATGCTGCGGCCGAACGACCTGATCTGGCCCTACGTCGTCAACAACTACCTGAAGGGCAAGGCGCCGCTGCCCTTCGACCTCCTGTACTGGAACTCCGACGCGACCCGGATGCCGGCCGCCAACCACTCGTTCTACTTGCGCAACTGCTACCTCGACAACAAGCTGTCGCGCGGCGAGATGGTGATCGGCAACGTCCGCCTCGACCTCGGCAAGGTCACGGCCCCGGTCTTCAACCTCGCCACGCGGGAGGACCACATCGCCCCGGCGCTCTCGGTCTTCGAGGGCTGCCGCGCCTTCGGCGGCACGGTCGACTACGTGCTGGCGGGATCGGGCCACATCGCCGGCGTCGTCAACCCGCCGGCCAAGCCCAAATACCAGTACTGGACCGGCGGTCCCGCCCACGGCACGCTCCAGGACTGGATCGCCACCGCGACCGAGCACAAGGGCTCGTGGTGGCCGTACTGGCTCCAGTGGCTCGAGTACCAGAACGGCGAACGGGTGCCGGCGCGCCAGCCCGGTGGTGATGCCCTGCCCTCGCTCGGCCCGGCGCCGGGGACCTACGTGCTCGAGAAGGCGTGAGATGCGAGAAGCCCCCGGGGCAGTGTCCCGGGGGCTTTCCTCCGAAGCGGTGCTCAAGGCCCGACGTCAATCAGCTTAGCCGTAAAGGGCCATCGAGAGGGTAAGAAGAGGAAGAGACCATCATGCCTTGCCCTCCGCGCGAAACAGCGCTTCGAGCAGGGCGACATTATCCTCCCCATCGGCCATGGCTGTCGCGTGCTGAGATCGGCACAGGACGGTCCACATCGGGTGGCTACCCGCCTCCGCCAAATCGGGCCGGCTGAGCTTCGACTCTCGAGCAGCGCCCGATCGCGGTGCAATCGGGCGCTGCTCGAGATCGTTGATTTCGCGGCATTTTCTTCGACGAGCTGGTGTCCGCTTCGTCGGCAAATGCTCTAGCCAGGGGCTGCGCGCCGCGTCTGCCCGGCTTCGGCCTCAAGGTCCCGTCTCAGACGAGCCATCTGCCGCTCCTGGACGCGGACCGCGACGTAGGCAACGCCGACTGCGACGATGGGGACGATCGGGGCAAGGACCGCAAACTCGTTCTTGGGATGGAGCCCTGTGAGAACGCGCCGTGCGAGACACTTTAGGAGCGCGGAGCCTCCGAGCCAACAGGAGACGATCCCCGCCAGAAACCATCATGGCACTTGGTTCAGCCCGCTGACCCCGAAGAGCCAACCGGTCAGGGGCGTGGCTGCGCCGACCGTGAAGCACGCCGTCGATGCCCGGTCGAGATTGGTGGCGAACAGCTTGGCGGTTTCGTTGGCGACGAGCTTGCGGTTATCGGGGATCGGAGCCGGCGGAGGAGTCGTCATGGTTGCGAATAGGCGTCCGACGACGAGTTCGAACCGGTCATCAGTGGGAAAGAGTGTCCACCGCGTCATTCCGGGGCCGCGCAGCGGAGCCCGGAATGACGTGCGGGGTGGGGACGCTGTCGAGAGGAACAGTGAACTGCGCCCTCGACGTCACCCTTCCCTCAATACTTCCGCACCAGCGGCACCGGGATCGGCGCCGGGGCCGGCGGGTTGTCCCAGCGGTACTTCAGGCCGACCGAGACGATGTCGGCGCTGGCCTCCGAGGTGGCCAGGAAGGCGAGCGGCGCGGTGTAGAGCGGCTCGCCCGGCACGATCGCGATGCGGTTGCGGCCCCCGACCGAGAACAGGTGCTGGTAGGAGACGTCGAACTGGATCTTCTCGCTGTAGCGGTAGCTGGCGCCGACCGAGGCGAAGTAGCGGTCGCCGTCGGGCAGGCGCGTCGAGCGGTTCGAGTTGTCGATCGGCGACTGCTCGTAGGCGAAGCCGAGGCGGCCAGTCCATTGCGGGGTGAAGTCGTACTCGGCGCCGACCGAGTAGTAGAACCCGTTCTTGTAGTTCAGCGGCAGGGCGGTCGCCGGCCGGCCGAGTGCCAGCGACACGATCGCCGGCGAGCCGATCCGGGTCCAGTTGTCCCACTCGAAGCCGAAGTTGAGGCGGAAGTCCCGGGTGATCGCCTGGGTCAGGCCGACCGAGACCTTCTCGGGGGTGTTGAGCGAGGCGCGGACCTGGCCGATGCCGAAAGCCGAGCCCTCGATCTGGTGATTGATCGACGAGCGGTAGCCGATGCCGAGCGTGGTGCCCTCGGACAGGCGCGCCACCACGCCGGCGGTGAAGCCCCAGCCCCAATCGTCGCCCTTGAGGAACGCCGTGTTCGCGCCGGGCGTGATGCCGGTGGCCTGGCGCAGGGTCAGCTTGAAGTATTCCAGCACCGGCCCGGCCGCGACCGACAGCCAATCGTTGACCTTGTAGCCGATCACCGGGTTGAAGCTCAGCGAGAAGACCTTCGACGAGCGGCTGTAGGTCTGGCCAGCCCAGACCGGGTTCGGCTTGGTGATGAGGCCGAACGGTGCGGCGCCGGACAGGCCGATGAACAGCCGGTCGCTGATCTGGTAGTTCGAGTAGGTCGCCGGCAGTACGGCGGCCTGGCCGATATCGCCCGAATTGCCGAGGCCGATCAGCGGCGGGAAGGTGCCGGTGGTCGGCGTGATCGTGGCCTGGGGCACCACCAGGGTGGCGTTGAAATCCGAGTTCCAGCCCGGCTTCATCGTGACGACGGCGGGGTTCCAGAACATCGACGACAGGCCGCCGGAGCCGGCGGCCGCGCCCGCGAAGGCCTGGCCCATCGCCTGGGCGCTCTGCTCGCGCAGGCCGAACGCTCCCGCCTGCGCCGCGCCGTGGGTGCCGGCCACGAGCGCCACCGATGCGCCGGCCAGAAGGGCCGCCCTCCTCAAACCCGTCATGACGTTACCTCGATACCCGATTCGCGTGCCGCGCGGCTTCACAGCGCCCGCAGCTTGGGCGGAATGATGCGGCAGCAGGCAGTCTGTGCGCAATCCCGCCGGGCTGCATGACATTCCCGGATTCAACCGTGCCGTCGGCGCGGATGGTCTTCGGCGGTCTTGGGCCGCGAGGACGATGAAGGGACTTTTCATCCGTTGACCATGTATAGAAAACGTCTTGCGTGTATACGACCTTACGTCAGAAAAACGCCCGCCGACATGCTTTCGCCTCAGATGTGACGAAACTGCAACGGGGCAAGCGGCCGTCCGGAGGACGGTCGGCTTGCGGAGGTCCCGCGCCGGCGCCAATGTCCCGGCCCGCATGGGATCGCGGCCGCAACGTTCCGGCCGGATCCTGAGGCGTGACGTGTTCGGGAGGCGACCATGAAGCTTGTGCGCTGGGGCGAGAGCGGGGCGGAGAAACCGGGGCTCGTCGACGGGAGCGGCGCCATCCGCGACCTGTCGGGCGTGATTCGCGACATCGCCGGTCCCTTCCTGGCCGCCGATACCCTGGCGAACCTGCGGGCGATCGATCCGGCGACCCTGCCCGAGGTGCCGGCCGGCACCCGGCTCGGCCCGTGCGTCGGCCAAGTGCGCAACTTCATCGCCATCGGCCTCAACTACGCCGACCATGCCGCCGAGACCGGCTCGCCGATCCCCGCCGAGCCGATCCTGTTCAACAAGGCGCCGTCCTGCATCGTCGGCCCGAACGACGACGTGATCCTGCCCAAGGGCTCGGCCAAGACCGACTGGGAGGTCGAGCTCGCCATCGTGATCGGCAAGCGCGCGTCCTACGTCCACGCCAACGAGGCGCTGGACTACGTCGCCGGCTACTGCGTCTGCCACGACGTGTCCGAGCGCGAGTTCCAGCTTGAGCGCGGCGGCACCTGGACCAAGGGCAAGGGCTGCCCGACCTTCGGTCCCCTCGGCCCCTGGCTGGTCACCCCGGACGAGATCGCCGACGTGCAGAATCTCGGGATGTGGCTCGACGTGAACGGGGAGCGGATGCAGACCGGCTCGACCCGGACGATGATCTTCGACTGCCGCCAGATCGTCTCCTACCTGTCGCACTTCATGCTGCTCGAGCCCGGCGACGTCATCACCACCGGCACGCCGCCCGGGGTCGGCATGGGGATGAAGCCGGCCCGCTTCCTGAAGGCCGGCGAGGTCGTCACCCTGGGCATCGAGGGCCTGGGCGAGCAGCGCCAGACGATCGTCGCCTTCGACGACTGGACCGCCAAGGTCGCGGCGGGAGAGCCGACGAACTGACGCGGCGGCGCCGTTCGACGAAGCGGCGGCCGGTTCGTCGAACGACAGGCGGCACGAAGGCTTGGCGCCCCGCCCGATGGCTCCCGGACGATGCGCCAAGCCGGGCCGGCGCTGCGGCCATGGGCCCGGTTCGAGAGGAGGAATCCATGAGCGTGCTCGTCGTCGATGATCATCCGATCGTGCTGCAGGGCTGCCGCCGGGTGCTGGAGGATGCCGGCGTCGAGACCGTGCACGAGGCCACCGGCATCGCCGCCGGCTATCGCCGCTTCCGCCGCCACCGTCCCGAGATCGTCGTGGCCGACCTGACCTTCCAGGGCGCCGCCCTGAGCGGCCTCGCGCTGATCCGGCGGATCCGCTCGGTCGCGCCGGGGACCCGGATCCTGGTCTTCAGCATGCACGACGATCCGGAGATCGCGGCGCGCGCCCTCGAGAGCGGGGCGGCGGGCTACGTGCTCAAGGACACCGCCTCGTCGGAGCTCCACCTCGCCTTCGAGCGGGTGCGCGACGGCGGCACCTACGTGGCGCCGTCGCTCGCCGCCGAGGTCGCGCGGCTGCGCTGCGAGGCGCCGGCCGGGCCTCCCCTCACCCCGCGCGAGCGCCAGATCCTCGAGCGGCTCGGCGCCGGCCGCTCGCACGGCGCGATCGCCGAGGAGCTGGGCCTCAGCTACAAGACCATCGCCAATGCCTGCACGCAGCTGCGCCGCAAGCTCGGCGCCCGCACGCTCGCTGACCTGATCCGCATCGCCCTGCGGGAGGCGACGCGGGCCTCCTGACGGCAGGCCTCCCGTGCAAGGCGCGCCGCGCCGGCCGAACCTTGGCCGCAAGATGGCGCCGGGCCCGGCCGCCCCGCAATCCGGCTCGACCTGCGAAGACAGTTAACGAATGTAAACCTCGGCAATCGGCCAGACCAAGGGGCCCGAATATACGCAAGATTATCTTGTTTTTCACTGTTCCATAATGTCGCCTTCTTCGGTTTTATGTTGCGCCCCGTCAAGCAACAAAATGGGAATGCGAAATGGTTTCGATGGCAAAGCTGGCGATCATTGGTCTCGCGGTAGCAGGTTCCGTGGGAGCGACCCTACAAGCCAGCACGCCCGCCGAAGCCCAGTCCGGTGCCGCCTCGTGGTATGGCCCCGGATTTCAGGGCCGGCGCACTGCGAATGGCGAGCGCTTCAACACGCACGCCTTCACGGCGGCGCATCGCCGCCTCCCCTTCGGCACCCGGATCCGCGTGACCAACACGACGAATGGCCGCTCGGTCGTGGTGCGCATCAACGACCGCGGCCCCTATGTCGGCGGCCGGGTGATCGACCTGTCCCAGGCCTCCGCCCGGGCGATCGGCATGTCGGGCGTCGCCCGGGTGCGCCTCAGCCGGCTGTGACGTCACGTCCGGAAGATCGTACGCTGCCCCGGTTGATCGCTTCGCGACGCCGCAAGCCGCCCTGCGACGCCATCGGTCGGGTCTCGTAACGGCCTTCGGCGCGCGAGAGGGCCCTCGCCCCCGGCCGGCCCCGCGCCGCTCCTGGGGCGCCGGGTCTCGCGCCCAGCGCGACCGGTCCGGCGGCGACGCCGCCCGGACGCATCGGTGGCAGTCCAGGGACAGTCGAAGACCGGCATCCCGGTGCCGCGCCGGCCGATCGACACGGCGCGATCTCAAGAAGATCCCGAGAGACAACTTGCCCGGGGCCGTAGATATGCTAAAGCTTCGCTAAGGTCGCGCTTACACATTCCGGCCAGGATTGTCTGGCCTGTACCCCTCCCCCTCCCCCTCCCCATCCGCTTTCCCGGAGAGACGACGTGCTCCTGCGCTCCAGCCTCATCCTCATCCTCACTGCGGGGGCCGCCTGCGCCCAGCCTGCCCTGGTCGACCGCGCGACGCTCAAGCAGCACTGCACCAGCGACTATCTCACCTATTGCGGCAACCTCCCGCCGGACGGGCCCGAGGTGCAGGCCTGCTTCCGCCAGAACAAGGCCAAGCTGTCGCCGGACTGCCAGGCCGCGATCACCGGTTACGTGAAGGCGCAGCGCCGGGGCTGACGACGGTCCCGGGCAGCCGCATCACGATCGCGCGAGGCACGTCGAGGGCGGGACAGGCGGCGCATCTCTCGCCCGGTCCCGTGGGCTGCCGGCGCGCAGGTCGGCCCGGTCCGCGGCAGGACCCTCGCAAAATCATTGCGCGCCAATGAATATTTGTGTCGGCATCTTCTGCTGAAGGCGCCTTGCCGTTCCCAGGCAGTCCCGACACATCCGAAGGTCGAACAAGGGCTCTCCCGTTCCTCCCCGGCAGCTTTCCCCGCGACGAGATCGCGTTCCATCGACCCGCGACGACCGTCGCGCGCGAGATCTGTCCTTACGGAAGTGACATTCATCGCCTTGTGATCTATCATAGGTTTTATTTCCTATGTGTAGAATACGCCAGCAGCTTGGCGAGATTCGCGATCCGGTGACGGATGGGGATATTTTCGTATTCATCGTCCGATAACATTCGCGGCGCATCGTCCCGGGCACGTGATGCCAGAGACCAACGCCGTGTCCTTTCTCCTCTCGAGCCACGCCGCACTGCTCGCGGCCGTCGATCGGTCGCAAGGCCGGATCGAGTTCGACCCGTCCGGGACGATCCTGGACGCGAACGCGTCGTTCCTGGCCCTGACCGGCTACGCCCTCGACGAGCTCAAGGGCCGGCATCACAGCCTCCTGGTGCCCGAGGCCGAGCGGTCGACCCCGGATTACATCGCGTTCTGGGACGGCCTGCGGCAGGGCCGGTTCGAGACGCGCGAGTTCCGCCGCATCGCCAAGGACGGGCGGTCGATCTGGATCCAGGCGTGCTACAACCCGGTGCTCGATCGCCGCGGCCGTGTCGCCCGGGTGGTGAAGCTCGCCACCGACATCACCGCCCGCAAGGAGCGCGACGCCTACCTGGCCGGCCAGATCGCGGCCCTCGACCGCTCGCAGGCGGTGATCCACTTCACGCCCGCGGGCGTGATCACCGAGGCCAATGCCGTCTTCCTGAAGGCGCTGGGTTATACCCGCGACGAGGTCGTCGGGCGCCATCACGGCCTGTTCGTCCCCGAATCCGAGCGGACGAGCCCCGATTACGCGGTGTTCTGGCAGGGGCTGGCCGAGGGTCGCCATCAGGCCGGCGAGTTCCACCGCATCGGCAAGGCCGGCCGGGACGTGTGGATCTTCGGGGCCTACAACCCGGTGCTCGACCCCGAGGGCAAGGTCTGCGCGGTGGTCAAGTTCGCCACCGACATCACCCGGCAGGTGCTCGACCGCCAGCGCCGGAGCGCCGGCCAGAGCGCGATCGAGGCCGACATCGCGGCGATCACCGTCGCGGTCTCGGACGTCTCGGAGCAGGCCCGCGCCACCACCGGGCAGACGGTCCAGACCTCCGGCAACGTCGAGGCGGTGGCTGCCGGCACGGAGGAGTTCGCCGCCTCGATCGCCGAGCTCGGCCGCCACGCCGAGGATGCCCGCTCGGCCTCCGACGCGGCGGTGCGCAAGGCCCAGGATGCCGGCGACATCGTCGCGAGCCTGACGCAGGCCGCCCATCGGATCGGCGAGGCGGTGTCGCTGATCCGCTCCATCGCCGACCAGACCAACCTTCTGGCGCTCAACGCCACCATCGAGGCGGCCCGCGCCGGCGCCGCCGGCCGCGGCTTCGCGGTCGTCGCCGCCGAGGTCAAGGCGCTCGCCGGCCAGTCGGCCCGGGCGACTCAGGAGATCGGGACGCAGATCGACGCCGTCCAGGGCGCGACCACCGCCGCGGTGACGGCGATCGAGGCGATCGTCGCCGCCATCGGCCACGTGAGCGAGATCTCGGTCGAGGTGTCCTCCGCCATCACCCAGCAGGCGGCCGTGACCCGCGACATGTCGGCCAACATGCAGAACGCCGCCCAGAACGTCGCCGCGGTGCGCCGGAACATGGAGCGCATCACCGGCTCGGCCGGCGACGTCGACGCCTCGATCCGCAAGGTCGCGCAGGCGGCCAGAGCCCTGCTGTAGGGAGATCCTCCTTCGGGCGAGGCCCCGCTCCGGGTCGTGCTCCCGGCCTTCGATCGGGCCGGATCGTCTGCGACGGCCCCGGCGCCCGCTTCGCCGGACGATGCTCTAGGCGCTGAGCCCGAGCAGCACCACGAGGGCGATGCCGAGGGCGAGGCACGAGGCAGCGGCGAGCAGGACGGGCATCCGATGACCTCCGAGGGAGCGACGACGCAGCCCTCCTAGCCGCGGAGTGAGGCCGCTCCGTGACGATGGGGCAGAACCGCGCTGGCGACAGGACCGCTTCGGGAAGGACGGCGCGGTCTTGGTCCCCGGAAGGAGCGCGGCCGATCCAATCTCGTTGCCGCGGCCGAACGGCGTAGTCCGCCACCGCCGAAAGCGCTTCGCCTTCCCCGATTCGACAAGGTGGCCCGGCTCCCGGCCCGTGCTCTGATCGCATCCTGCGTGCAGGACCGCGAGCGACGGTGCGGCGCCCGCTCGGCCGGGAGCGGCCAACGAAGTCGGACCAGCGAGGACGGAAATGCCGAGTGTCGACGTCATCATCCCGTGCTACCGCTACGCGGATTTCCTCGCCGAGAGCGTCGGCAGCGTGCTCGCCACCGAGGAATGCGACGTCCGCGTCCTGATCCTCGACGACGCCTCGCCCGACCACACGCCGGACGTCGCCGAGGCCCTGCGCCGGGCCGACAGCCGGGTGGAATACGTCCGGCACGCGACCAATCACGGTCACATCGCCACCTACAACGAGGGCCTGGCCTGGGCGCGGGCGGAATGCCTGCTGCTGCTGTCGGCCGACGATTTCGTCACGCCCGGCGCCCTGTCGCGGGCGGCCCACCTCCTGCACGAGCGCCAGGACCTGACCATGGCCTACGGGCCGTTCCTGAGCGTCGAGGAGGGCCGGCCCCGCCCGGCGATGCCGTCGGCGGACCGCGATGCCGCCCACGTCGTCTACGACACGCGGCAGTTCTTCGCCCTCAACCGCGTCATCAACCCGATCCACACCTCGACGGCGGTGGTGCGCACCGCGGTCCAGCACCGGGTCGGCGGCTACAGGCCGGAGCTGACCCATTCCGGCGACCAGGAGATGTGGCTGCGGCTGGCGCTTCGCGGGCCGGTCGCCCGGATCGACCGGCCGCAGGGCGTGTGGCGCCAGCACGGCAGCAACATGTCGTCGTACTACTACGAGGAGATGCTGCGCGACATCGACCAGCGCCGACGGATGTTCGATAGCGTCTTCGACGATCCCGAGGCGGCCTGCATCGCCGACATGAAGGCGGAGATGCGGCTCGGTCTCGCCATGTCGGCCGTGCGGCATGCCAGCCAGCCCTTCGACCGGGGCGACGTCGCCGGCGCGCGGGCCATGATGGCGCAGGCCGCCGGCATCAGCCCGGCGGTGCGCCGCACGCGGGTCTGGTGGCTGCAGCGCGCCAAGATGGCGATGGGCCCGCGCGCCTGGCAGGCGATGCGCCCGGTGATCACCCGGCGGCTCGGCCTCTCGCTCGGCCGCTTCGTCACGCCGATCGAGAGGCCGGACGCGGTCTGACGGTCGTGCCGTCCGGCCCTCAGGCCCCGGCCTGACGGCGGCTGGCGGCCTCGTGCGCGGCCGGCGCGGCCGGGCGCTTCGGGAACGGGATGATCTGGCAGTGGCTCTCCGGCACCACGGCCTCGCGCCGGCGGGCCGAGCGTTCCACGGCGGAGGCGATCGCCAGCATCGCGCGCGGGGAATAGCCGCGACGGCGCAGCCAAGCCGGGATCGGGGAGTAGCGAGTCGTCATGGTCCGTGAGCCGATGCAGGTGGGCGACGGCGTTAGTTCAAACATGGATGCCGGGTGCGGGAAACGCCGCTGCGTCCCAATCTCTTGTCCCAGAATCCCAAGGCGGCGGATCGACCCCGGGACCCGCCTTGAAGGCCGGCGCCGCCGCCACAGGTGCCTTCGCCCCGCCCGGGTTGCGCCCCTGAGGCCGCCTTCGGTACCGGCCGCCTCCCCCCTTCGCGGTAGCGCTCCCTAAGCCCTCGGCCGGTGCCGGGGAGCACCGGAAGGCGCGGCTCTCGGTCCGGTTCGGCGCTGGTAAGCAAGGAGGCAGGCCGGCGCTTCCCCTGGCGTCCGACCCCGCCCTCGCGCCCGACCCCGGATCATCCCGCCATGGCCCCGCTCGTCTCCCCCTGCGCCTCCCTCTCCATCGTGATCCCGCTCTACCAGAAGGCGGACGTGATCGGTCACACCGTCGAGGCAGTCCTGCGCCAGACCTTCGAGCGGTTCGAGCTGATCGTCGTCGACGACGGCTCGACCGATGGCGGCGGCGACGTCGTCGCGGCCTTCGCTGATCCGCGCATCCGCCTGATCCGCCAGGCCAATGCCGGCAGCGCCGCGGCGCGCAACCGCGGCGTCGCGGCGTCGCGGCACGACTGGATCGCCTTCCTCGATGCCGACGATCTCTGGGCCGGACGGCACCTCGAGAACCTCCAGGCGGCGGCCTCCCGCGGCGACGCAGTGGCGGTGTTCGCCAACCACCTGCTGGCGAGCCGCGCCGCGCCGGTGATGAGGGCGGCCATCCCCGACCAGCGCGTCGACGACGTCTTCGCCTTCCTGCTCGCCACCTACCCCTACGCGGTGCATTCGAGCAGCGTGCTGGTGGAGCGCGCGGCCTTGCTCCGGGCCGGCCTGTTCCCGGTCGGTGCCGTGATGGGCGAGGATACCGACACCTGGTGCCGCCTCGCCCTCGAAGGGCCGTTCCGCTACGTCGCCGAGCCGACCGCGGTCTACCGCGACGGCCACCCGACCAGCATGCTCGCCCAGCAGATGCGCAAGCGCCCGCTGCCGCCGCCCTTCGACCGCACGCTCACCGCCCTCCTGCGGCACGGCGCGGTCCCGGCCCCGCTGGTGCGCTCCGCGGACCGCTACCGCAACTTCCTGATGCTCGAATACGCCCGCCAGCTCCTCGATGTCGGCGACCCCGACACCGCGCGGGACACCTTGCGCCGGCATTGCCGCCTCGCCGACGATCCCGTGCGCTATGCCAAGCGCTTCCTGCGGACGTGGTCGTTCGGCCATCGCCTCTACGCGCTGTCGCGGCAATGGGTGCCGTCGCGGTAAAAGACAGCGCGCGTCCACGCTGCCTGCCCGAGCGGGCGACACCGTCGATGCCGCTGCGCGTCGTCCCGGGGTGTCGCCTCCGGTTGGGTCCCGGGGTGACGATGGCGGGTGCGAGACCCGTCCTGCCGCATCGCCGGCGACCGGTCCCGCCGAACGTCGGGAAAATTCCCGGTAGCCCAGGCAACCTGTCCCAATTGACGGACAGCAACCTGTCTGCATAATCGGACAGGTGAGCGCCGGCGGATGACCGCGGACGGCTCATGCAAGCCACGAGCCAGGGATGGCCCCGTGACCTCCGCGATCGAGCCCCAGAAGGCGCGCCGGCTCTACCTGCTGCTGCGCGACCAGATCACCAGCGGCCGGCTGCCGAGCGGCGCCCGGCTGCCGGGCGAGCCGGTGCTCGCCGCCGAGCACGGCTTGGCGCGGGTGACCGTGCGGCGCGCCCTCGACCTCCTGGCGAGCGAGGGGCTGGTCCGCCGCCGTCCCGGCTCGGGCACCTTCGTGCAGGGGCCGGCCGGCGCCCGGCCGGTAATCGGCGATTTGCCGAACCTGCTCTCGGGGCTGATCGCCATGGGCCGGGCCACCGGCGTGCGGCTCCTGTCCTTCGAGTACGTGGCGGCGCCCGCGATCATCGCCGAGGCGCTGCTGCTGGAGCCCGGCGAGCGGGTGCAGCGCTCGGTCCGCGTCCGCCTGATCGACGGCCAGCCCTTCTCCTACCTCACCACCCACGTGCCCGAGCGGGTCGGCCTGTCCTACTCGGAGGCCGATCTCGCGGCGACGCCGCTCCTGTCGCTGATGGAGCGCTCCGGCGTCACCGCCGACCGGGCGACCCAGGCGATCGGCGCGACGCTCGCCGGACCCGAGGTGGCGCAGGCCCTCGACCTCGAGGTCGGCTCCGCGCTGATCGATCTGACGCGCGTCGTGTTCGACCGGTCCGGCCGCGGCGTCGAGCACCTGCACGCGCTCTACCGGCCCGACCGCTACGCCTTCCAGATGGACCTCGTGCGCACCGGCGATGCCGGCGAGCGCCGCTGGACGCCCGCCGTTCCCCGCCCGGTCAAGCCCGAATCCCCCCGCCGCCCCGCCGCCAGGAGACCCGCCCCGTGACCTCGATCGTCTCCCCCTCCCGCCGCGCGGTCCTGCGCACCGGCCTCGCCGCGACCTCGCTCGTGGCGATGCCGGCGATCCTGCGGGCGCAAGGGGCGCCCGTGAAGCTCGGCATCATCCAGCCGGTGACGGGGGCGCTCGCCAATGACGGCGACCTCGGCAAGCTCGGCGCCGAGTTCGCCGTGCAGGACATCAACGCGGCCGGCGGCCTCAAAAGCCTCGGCGGCGCCAAGCTCGAGATCGTCTTCGCCGACAACCGGTCGAGCCCGGAAGTCGCGGCGCAGGAGACCGAGCGCCTGAACGGCGAGGGCGTGGCGGGGATCGTCGGCGGCTTCGCCAGCGGGCTCTGCGCCACCGCGAGCCAGGCGGCGTCGCGCTACGACCTGCCCTATCTGATCGATGTCGGCGTCGCCGACCAGCTGACCCAGCGCGGCTTGAAGAACACGTTCCGGTTCTCGCCGAGCTTCGGCATGGTGACGAAGGACGCGCTTCAACGCCTCGTCGCCCTCAACGACGCGGCCGGCAAGCCGGCCCGCACGGTGGTGATCGTGCACGAGGACGGGTTGTTCGGCTCCGGCCTCGCCAAGCTTCTCCAGGCGGAGCTGCCGAAGCTCGGCTTCGAGATCCTGGAGACCGTGTCGCATCCGACCCCGGCCCGCGACATGGCGAACGTCGTCCTGCGCATCCGCTCGCTCCAGCCCGACCTCGTCATCCCGTCGAACTATTACGGCGAGTTCGTGCTGCTCGCCCGCACGATGCAGCAGCAGCGGGTCCGGCCGAAGGGCATCTACGCGATCCTCGGCGGCGGCGCCTCTTCCTTGCGCTTCGTCAAGGAGTTCCCGCAGGCGGCCGAGGGCGTGATGGATTGCAACCACTGGCCCGATCCGAAGAACCCGCTGACCGCCGAACTGCGCAAGCGCACGGAAGCCGCGGGCCGCGCCTTCGCCTACAACGTGCCGATGAACTACTCCGCCGTGCGGCTGATGGCCGAGGCGATCGAGAAGGCCGGCGCGCCCGACCGGCTCAAGATCATCGAGGCGCTCTCCACTCAGAGCTTCGCCAGCGGCGTGATGCCCTATGGCCAGTCGAAGTTCGTCAACGGCCAGAACACGTCGGCACTGCCGCTCAACACCCAGGTCCAGGGCGGCGACGTCAAGGTGATCGCACCGCCCGACTTCGCCGAGGCGAAGGCCAACTACCCCTACAAGGCGTGACGATGTACGCGCCCCAGATCCTGATCGAGGCGGCCCTCAACGGCCTGATGACGGGGGCGGTCTACGCCCTCATCGCCCTCGGGCTGACCCTGGTCTACGGGGTGCTGCACATCATCAACTTCGCGCATGGGGGCCTGCTCACCGTCGCGATGTTCGCGGTCTGGGGCGCCTTCGCGCTGTTCCACGTCGATCCCTATCTCGCGATGATCGGGATCGTGCCGCTGATGTTCGGGCTCGGCTACGGGCTGCAACGCTTCGTCATCGGCCCGGCGAGCCACGGCAGCGACAACAACGTGCTGCTCGTCACGCTGGGCCTGTCGATCGTGCTGGAGAACGCGCTGCTGGCGCTGTTCCGCTCCGACACCCGGGCGCTCGACTCCGACGCCGCGCTCCAGGTCGTCGAGCTGGGTCCCCTCCTCCTCTCGACGCCGCGGCTGATCGGCTTTGCCGCCTCGCTCAGCCTCACCGGCCTGCTCTGGCTCGTCCTCAACCGCACCGATACCGGCCGCGCGATCCGGGCGGTGGCGCGGGAGAAGCTGGGGGCGCGCCTCGTCGGCATCGAGGTCGACCACATCTACGCCGTGACCTTCGGGCTCGGCTGCGCGTGTCTGGCCGTCGCCGCCTGCCTGCTGATGCCGACCTACTACGTCAACCCGCGCTCCGGCGCCGCCTTCGTCCTCGTCGCCTTCACCATCGTGGTCTTGGGCGGCATGGGGTCGATCGCCGGCGCCCTCCTCGGCGGCCTGATCATCGGCGTGGTCGAGAGTTTTTCCGGGCTCCTCCTCGGCGACAGCCTCGGGCAGATCGGGATCTTCCTGATCTTCATCCTGGTGCTGCTGGTGCGGCCGACCGGCCTGTTCGGAGCCCGCGCATGACCGCCCGCGATCTCGCGCCCGTCCTCCTCGTCTTGGGCGCGCTCGCCGCCCTGCCCTTCCTCGGGCTATCGGGCAGCGGGCTCAACTTCCTCGTCACCACGCTGATCATCGCGCTCGCGGGCTTGGGGTGGAACGTGCTCGGCGGCTTCGGCGGCCAGTACTCGTTCGGCCACGCCGCCTTCTTCGGCACCGGCGCCTACGCCACCGCCGTCCTGCAGCTGAAATTCGGCTGGAACGCCTGGGGGGCGCTCGCCGCCGGGATCGGGCTCGGCACGCTGGTCGGCCTCGCCATCGGCTATTTGAGCTTCCGGGCCGGCCTGCGCGGCTCCTACTTCGCCCTCGTGACGCTGGCCTTCGCCGAGGTGTTCCGCATCCTGGCGAACACCGCCGACATCACCGGTGGAGCCGCCGGCCTGCTGCTGAAGCTCCAGCCCGGCCTCGCCACCCTGCAATTCGCCGACCGGCGCATCTTCGTCCTCCTGGTCCTCGCCTTCGTCGGGCTGGCGCTCGTCGCCTCGCGCTGGCTCGAGCGCTCGCGCTTCGGCGCCCACCTGATCGCGGTGCGCGAGAACGAGGAGGCGGCCCGCGCGCTCGGGGTCGATGCCCTCGCGGTGAAGCTCGGCGCCATCGCGCTGTCCGCCGCGATCACCGCCGCGGCGGGCGGGCTCTACGTGCAGTACTTCCTCTACCTCGATGCGGGCGTGGCCTACGGCACCTGGATCTCGGTCGAGGCGCTTTTGGCGCCGATCGTCGGCGGCATCGGCACCGCCTTCGGCCCGCTCGTCGGAGCGCTCGCGCTCCAGGGCCTCGGCGAGCTGACCAAGCACCTCGCCGGCGGCATCCCGGGGGTGGATCTGGTGGTGTTCGGCGCCTGCCTGATCGCCGTCATCGCCTTCGCGCCGCAGGGCCTCCTGGGCCTACGGCGCCGCAAGCGCGCCGCCACGGCGGGAGCCTGACCGATGCTCGCCGTCGATTCCCTCACCAAGCGCTTCCAGGGCCTCGTCGCGGTCGACCACGCCTCGCTCGCCGTGCCGTCGGGCTCGATCACCGGGCTCATCGGCCCGAACGGCGCCGGCAAGACCACCCTATTCGGCATGATCTCCGGCTTCCTCACCCCCAGCGAGGGTCGGGTCCTGTTCGAGGGGCAGGACGTGACGAACGAGGCGCCGCACCTGCGGGCGCGCCGCGGCATCGCCCGCACCTTCCAGATCGTCCAGCCCTTCGCCGGGCTCACCGTCGCCGAGAACATCGCGGTCGGCGCCTATCTGCGCCACCCGCGCCGGGCGGATGCCGTCGCGAAAGCCCGCGAGGTCGGGACCCGGGTGGGTCTCGCCGACCAGCTCGACAAGCCGGCCGCCGACCTCACGGTGGCCGGGCGCAAGCGCCTCGAGGTCGCCCGCGCGCTTGCCACCGAGCCGCGGCTTCTCCTCCTCGACGAGGTGCTGGCGGGCCTGAACCCCTCGGAGATCCGCGACATCCTGCCGGTGGTCCGCTCCATCCGCGACGGCGGCGTCACCATCCTGATGATCGAGCACATCATGCAGGCGGTGATGACCCTGTGCGAGGAGGTCTTCGTCCTGGCGCAAGGCAAGATGATCGCGTCCGGCCCGCCACGGCAGGTCTGCGCCGACCCGAGGGTGATCGAGGCCTATCTCGGCAAGGGCGCCGCCGCCCGGATGCAGGCTGAGGAGGCGGTCGATGCTTGAGATCGCAGGGCTTCGCGCCGGCTACGGCGCCACCGAGGTCCTGCGCGGCCTCGACCTCTCGGTGCGGGCCGGCGAGATCGTCGCGGTGCTCGGCGCCAACGGCGTCGGCAAGACGACGCTCAACAAGGTGCTGTCCGGGGTGGTCTCGGCGCGGTCCGGCACGATCCGCTTCGACGGGCAGGCGATCACCGCGGCGTCCGCCGCCTCCATCGTCGAGGCCGGGCTGATCCACGTGCCGGAAGGCCGCAAGATCTTCCCGAACCTCAGCGTGCGCGAGAACCTGGTGCTGGGCAGCTACCGCCGCGGCCGGGCGCGGCGGGGGCAGAACATCGAGCGGGTGTTCGCGACCTTTCCGCGCCTGCGCGAGCGGGCGGCCCAGGCCGCCGGCACCCTCTCGGGCGGCGAGCAGCAGATGCTCGCCATCGGCCGCGGCCTGATGGCCGAGCCGCGCCTCCTCATCCTCGACGAGCCCTCGCTCGGGCTCTCGCCGCTCCTCGTCGAGGAGATGTTCACGCTCGTCCGGACCCTCAACCGCGAAGGCCTGCCGATCATGCTGGTGGAGCAGAACGTGGTGCAGTCGCTCGATCTCGCGACCCGCGCCTACATCCTGGAGAACGGCACCGTCGCGCTCGAAGGCGACGCCGCCACCCTCGCCGCCGACCCGGCCCTGCGCCGGGCTTATCTGGGGTTGTAAGCCATGGGTATCGTCACCCCCGGTATCGTCCCGGCCACCACCCTGCTCGCCGAGCCGAGCCCCGCCTGGCTCGGCCGCTGGACGGCGTTCGCCGCCGGTCTCGCCCCCGCCGACATCGCCGAGCCGGCGCTCGACCGCGCCCGCCTCGTCCTTCTCGACAGCCTCGGCGTCATCGCCGCCGGGATGCGCGAGCCGGAATGCCGGGCGCTGGCGGAGCGCCTCGCCGCCCGCCGCAGCGGCGCCGCTCCGGCGATCGGCAGCGGCCTCTCCCTCGATCCCCGCGACGCCGCCCTCGTCAACGGGACTGCGGGCACGACGCTGGAGCTCGACGAGGGCAACCAATACGCCCGCGGCCATCCGGCGATCCACGTCGTCCCGGCGGCGCTGGCCGCCGCGCAGGCGGTCGGCGCCTCGGGTGCCGACCTGCTCGCGGCCCTCGTCCTCGGCTACGAGATCGGCGCCCGGATCGGCATCGCCTCGCGGTTGCGGGTGACGATGCACCCGCACGGCACCTGGGGCACGGTCGGGGCGGCGCTCGCCGTCGCCAAGCTTCATCGCGCCGACGCGGCCGGGATCGGCCGGGCAATCGGCCTCGCCTCGTCGCTGGGCTTGAGCACCAGCCGGCGCACGATGCTGGAGGGGGCGACGGTCCGCAACACCTATGCGGGCTTCTCCAACCAGCTCGGGCTGACCGCCTGGGACCTCGCCGAGAGCGGCTTCCTGCCGGAGCGGGACGGGATCGGCACGGTCTATGGCGGCATCCTCGCCGACGACTTCTCGCCCGAGGCGATGGTCGACGATCTGGGAACCCGCTGGGAGATCGCCCGCAACTACTTCAAGCGTCACGCCGCCTGCCGCTACACCCACGGCGCCCTCGACGCCCTGGCGCAGATCCGGGCCGAGGCCGGCCCGCTCGACCCGGACGCGGTCCGTTCGGTCGAGGTCGCCACCTACGTCTGGGCGGCGCAGCTCGACCATCCGGCGCCCGAGACGATGCTGGCGGCGAAGTTCTCCCTGCCCTTCGCCCTCGCGACGGCGCTGGTGCGGGGCGAGGCGAACACCGACGCCTTCCGCGACGCGGCGAGATCCGACCGCCGCATCCTGTCCCTCGCCCGCCGGGTGATGGTGCAGGAGGACCCGACCATGACGGCACAGCTGCCGGGTCTGCGGCCCGCCAAGGTCACGCTGACGCTCGCCGACGGCCGCAAGCTCGCGGCCAAGGCGCTCACCAACCGCGGCGATACCGAGGACCCGTACTCGGCCGACGATGTCCGGGAGAAGTTCCGGGCGCTCGCGGGGCCGGTCTGGGGGGCGGAGCGGAGCGAAGCGGTCATCCGGGCGGTGGCGGGGATCGAGACGGCGGAGGGGATCGGGGAACTGCTGGCGCTGGTGGCGTGAGCGCAAGATACGATTGGCTCAGATCCTCGCCAGTTCGCCGATTAGAATTGGCGAAAATCGTCAGACTATGTGGATTATGGCTCTCAACGAGCGCTGCGTAGGCAAAATGAGGCGCGGGATCCCCTCTCCCGTGTGGGAGAGGGGTAGGGGTGAGGGTGGAGACGGCGCCGTTAAAGGCTTCGAACGTTCCGCCGCCAGCACGATGATCTGAGATTTACTGCGGAAGCGTGCCACCCTCACCCCTGTCCCCTCTCCCACACGGGAGAGGGGGACCCGCGCCTGTCCCTTTCCCGCACAGCTGCTTGAGCGGTGAGGGAGAGCAGCATCGCGCGCCCACGAATGCGATGAAACCGAACGAGGAATGTTCCGCGTCATGTCCCTGAAGTCCCGCCTCGCCGAGGACCGCGTCCTCGTCGCTCCGGGCGTCTACGACGCCCTCACGGCCTCGCTCGCCACGGATGCGGGCTTCGAGGCCCTGTACCTCTCGGGCGCGGCCATCGCCTATACCCGCCTCGGACGGCCTGACATCGGCCTCGTCTCGATGAGCGAGGTCGCCGAGACCGTGACCCTGGTGCGCGACCGGGTGGCGACGCCCCTCGTGGTCGATGCCGACAATGGCTACGGCAACGCCCTCAACGTCGAGCGCACCGTGCGTCTGTTCGAGCGGGCCGGCGCCAGCGCGATCCAGCTCGAGGACCAGAGCTATCCGAAGCGCTGCGGCCACCTCCAGGACAAGACGCTGATCGGCCAGAGCGAGATGGTCGGCAAGATCCGGGCGGCCCTCGACGCCCGCCGCAGCGCCGAGACGCTGATCGTCGCCCGCACCGACGCGGTGGCGGTCGAGGGCTTCGAGCGCGCCATCGAGCGGGCCCAGGCCTATGCCGAGGCCGGGGCCGACGTGCTGTTCGTCGAGGCGCCGCGCTCGGCCAGCCAGCTCGCCGCGGTGACGAAGGCGCTCGGCACCACCCGCCCGCTGCTCGCCAACATGGTCGAGGGCGGCGACACGCCGCTGGCCTCGGCTGCCGATCTCGGGGCGCTCGGCTTCAAGCTGGTGATCTTCCCCGGCGGCATCGTCCGGGCGCTCGCCCGCACCGCGAAGGCCTATTACGGCTCGCTCGCCCAGGCCGGCACCAACACGCCCTTCGCCGACCGGATGTTCGATTTCGGCGAGCTCAACGCGCTGATCGGCACGCCCGAGATGCTGGCCCGCGGCCGTGCCTATGAAGGAGCGGGACAATGACCCCGATCGATCCCGTCACCCTGGCGGTGCTGAAGGGCCGCCTGGAGCAGATCGCCGACGAGATGGACGCGACGCTCTACCGCTCGGCCTTCAACCCGATCATCGCCGAGGCCCGCGACGCCTGCCACGGCCTCTACCACGCCACAACCGGCGACACCCTGGTCCAGGGCACCAAGGGCCTGCCGATCTTCGTCGGCGCCATGGCCTTCGCGGTCAAGGCCGTCATCGCCAAGGTCGAGCGCGAGGGCGGGTTGGAGCCGGGCGACACCTTCCTGTTCAACGATCCCTATAGCGGCGGCACCCACCTCAACGACTTCCGCCTCGTCCGCCCGGTCTTCCGGGACGGACGGCTCTTCTGCTGGCTCGCCTCGGTCGGCCACTGGCTCGACATCGGCGGCAACGTGCCGGGCGGCTACAACCCGAAGGCCACGGAGAGCTTCCAAGAGGGCGTGCGCTTCCCGCCCGTCAAGCTGTTCTCCGCCGGGCGCCTGAACCAGGACATCGTCGACATCCTGGCCGCCAACACCCGCGTGCCGACCTCGAACTGGGGCGACCTCAACGGCCAGCTCAACGCCCTCGATCTCGGCGAGCGCCGCTTCACCGCCCTCCTCGACGAGGCCGGCGACGCCACGGTGGACGCCGCCTTCGCGGCCTTCTCCGACCGGGCCGAGGCGCTGATGCGCGCCGCGATCCGCGCCCTGCCGGATGGCCGCTACAGCTTCGAGGACGTGCTCGACAATGACGGCATCGTCGACGAGCCCCTGACCATCG
Source organism: Methylobacterium terricola (assembly GCF_006151805.1). Taxonomy (GTDB): domain Bacteria; phylum Pseudomonadota; class Alphaproteobacteria; order Rhizobiales; family Beijerinckiaceae; genus Methylobacterium; species Methylobacterium terricola. Next base: position 167,048 of record NZ_VDDA01000005.1, read on the forward strand.
CCCTCGACCTGACGATCGCCGGCGACCGGATGGTCCTCGACTTCTCGCGCTCGTCGGCGCCGGCGCAGGGGCCGATCAACATCTCGCACGCCACCACGGTGGCGGCCTGCTACGTGGCCTTGAAGCACGTCTTCACCGAGGTGCCGGCCAATGCCGGCTGCCTGCGGCCGATCACCTTCACGGTGCCGGAGACGACACTGCTCGGCGCCGGCGCCCCGAAGCCCATGGCCGGCTACACCGAGACGATCCTGCGGCTGATCGGCGTGGTGCTGGGTGCGCTGGCCGAGGCCGATCCGGACCGGGCGACCGCCGCGCCGTTCGGCACCATCAACGCGCTGTCGCTCGCCGGCCACCGGGCCGACGGCTCGCGCTGGGTGATGTTCTCGTTCTTCGGCGGGGGCTTAGGGGGCAATCCCGAGACCGATGGCCTGAGCCACGCCAACAACCCGATCTCGACCGCGACCATCCCGCCGGTCGAGATCCTGGAGGCCGCCTATCCGGTGGTCTTCACCCGATGGGGCTTGCGGCCCGACAGCGCCGGGGCAGGCGCCCATCGCGGGGGCTTGGGCGCCACTTACGAGATCGAGACCCTGACCGATGCCGACGTGTTCCTGCTCGGCGAGCGCGGCAAGGTGGCGCCGTTCGGCGTGAAGGGCGGGCAGCCGGCGGCGCTCAACCGCTTCGCCTGGCAGACGCCTGACGGCTGGGCGAGCCCGCCGATGGTCTCGAAGGTGACCGATGTGCGGATCAGGGCCGGCGAGCGGGTGCGGCTTGAGACCCCCGGCGGCGGCGGCTTCGGCCACCCGGCCGAGCGCGACCGCGACGCGCTCAAGCGCGACCTGCGCCTCGGCTACGTGACCCGCGAGGCCGCCGTCCGCGACTACGCCCTGACGACCGGAGACGATCAATGACCCCCCGCGCCATCGTCGGCGTCGATGTCGGCGGCACCTTCACGGATCTGTTCTACTACGACGAGGCCGCCGGCCGCTTTCAGACCGGCAAGGTGCCGTCGAACCGCGGCGACGAGGCGGTGGGCTTCCTCGCCGGGCTGAAGGGCTTCGGCCCGGTCGCCGGGCTCGCCTCGATCGTCCACGGCACGACGGTCGGCACCAACGCGCTCCTGGAGCGCAAGGGCGCCCGCATCGGCCTCATCACCACCCGGGGCTTCCGCGACGTGCTGGAGATGCGCCGGCGCGACCGGCGCCATACCTGGGGCCTGTGGGGCGACTTCGTCCCCGTCGTCGACCGGGATCTCCGCCTGGAGGTGGACGAGCGCACGCTCGCCGACGGCACGATCCGCGAGGCGGTGAATCCGGATCAGGTGGCGGAAGCCGCCCGCGCGCTTCTCGCCAACGGCGCCGAGGCCCTGGCGATCTGCTTCGTCAATGCCTACGCCAACCCGGAGAACGAGCGGGTGGCGCTCGACGCCGCCGCCGCCGTGTGGCCGAACGCCCATGTCGAGCGCTCGTCGGGCATCCTGCCGGAGATCCGCGAGTTCGAGCGCACCTCGACCACGGTGCTCAACGCCTATCTCCAGCCGGTGGTCGGCAGCTACCTCGGCAAGCTCGACCGGGCACTGGATTCGGAAGGGTTCGAGGGCCGCTTCCACATCGTCCAGTCGAATGGCGGCGTGATGTCGACCGCCACCGCCCGGCGCCTGCCGGTGCGTACCGCCCTGTCGGGGCCGGCGGCCGGGGTGATCGCGGCGGCGGCCATCGCCCAGGAGGCCGGCTTCCCGAACGTGATCACGGGTGATCTCGGCGGGACCTCCTTCGACGTGTCGCTGGTGGTCGAGGGCGAGACGGCGCTGGCGGCCCAGACCACCATCGATTTCGGCCTCGTCATCCGCACGCCGATGATCGAGATCAGCACGATCGGGGCCGGCGGCGGATCGATCGCCCATGTCGATGCCGGCGGGCTGCTCCAGGTCGGCCCGGAGAGCGCCGGTTCGCGGCCGGGCCCGGTCTGCTACGGCCAGGGCAATACCCGCCCGACGCTGACCGATGCCAACGTCGTGCTCGGCCGCATCAACGCCGAGCGGCCGATCGGCGGGGCACTCGAGCGCCTCGACGTCGAGGCGGCGAAGGCGGCGATCCGCGAGCACGTCGCAGCCCCCCTCGGCCTCGACGTGATGGCGGCGGCGGAAGCGATCGTGCGGGTCGCCGACGGCAAGATGGCCGGCGCGATCCGCCTCGTCTCGATCGAGCGTGGCCACGACCCCCAGAAATTCGCCGCGGTGCCGTTCGGCGGCGGCGGGGCGCTGCATGTCGGCGCGCTGATCAAGGATGTGGGCCTGCGCGGCGCCCTGGTGCCGCGCTATCCGGGCGTCACCTCGGCCCTCGGCTGCGTCATCGCCGATATCCGCCACGACCAGGTCCAGACCCTGAACCTGTCGCTGGCCGGGCTCGATGCCGCCGCCCTCGACCGGCGCATGGTGGCGGAGGCGCAAGCCGCCCGCGCGGTCGTCGAGGCCGCCGGCCTCACCGTCTCGCGGATCGACACGGTGTTCGAGCTCGACATGCACTATGTCGGCCAGACCCACACCGTGGCGGTGGCCCTGCCGGTGACGGTCGCGGACGGCACCACGGGGATCACCACGGCCGTCATCCAGGCGGCGTTCGAGGCGGCCTACCGCACCTCGTTCAGCCGGCTGCTGCCGGGCCTCGGCACCCGGATCGTCAACCTGCGGACCGCCGCGATCGGCCGGCGGCCGCATTTCGATCTCGCCGCCCTGGCGCCGGGAGCGGATGCCTCGCTGGACGCGGCCCGCCTCGGCAGCCGGCCGGTCTGGTTCTCGGGCGCCTGGCACGAGGCCGCCATCTATGCCCGCCTGTCGCTCCCCGTCGGCGCCGAGATCCCCGGCCCGGCGATCATGGAGCAGCCCGACGCCACCACCGTGGTCGATCCCGACCTGACGGCGCGGGTCGACCGGCTCGGCAACGTCGTGGTCACCCGCACGGGAGCGCCCGCATGAGCCATGGTCCGGTTCCGATCGCGCGCACCGCGCTCCTGATCTGCGATCTGCAGAACGACTTCCTGCACCCGGACGGCGCCTATGGCCGCGCCGGCCAGTCCGCGCCCGAGATCGCCGCCGTGCCCGCCACGGTGCGGCCGCTCGCCGAGCTGATCCGGGCCAGGGGCGGGTTCATCGTCTCGACCCACTTCACCCTGGTGCCGGGCAAGGGCGGCGAGCCGATGATCTCGGCTCACCTGCAAGAGCTGCGGCCGTTCCTGGCGAAGGGCGACTTCCTGCCCGGCGCCTGGGGTCACGGGCTCGTGGACGAGCTCCAGCCCGCCGACCTGTCGGTCGAGAAGGTCGCCTACTCGGCCTTCTACATGACCCGGCTCGAATGGGTCCTGCGCAAGGCGGGAATCGAGCGGCTGATCGTGTCGGGCATCGTCACCAATGGCGGCGTCGCCTCGACGGTGCGCGACGCCCACGTGCGGGACTTCTCGGTGACGGTCCTGTCGGATGGCTGCGCGGCCTTCTCGCCGGCCGTCCATCGAACCGCGATCGACGCGCTCAAGCCGGTCTGCCGGGTCGCCGAGGTCGCCGAGGTGCTGAAGGAGCTCTCCGTATGAGGGTCGACCCCGCTGACGGGATCGTCTTCGACATCGAGGTTCCGGTCGCGGTGATCGGCGCCGGGGCCGCCGGGCTGGTGGCGGCGCTCGCCGCCCACGAGGCCGGGGCCGAGGTGCTGGTGATCGAGCGCGATCCCGTGCCACGCGGCTCGACCGCCCTGTCGGCCGGGCTGATCCCGGCCCCCGGCACCCGCTGGCAGCGCGAGGCCGGGCTCGGCGACAGCCCGGACCTGTTTGCCGCCGACATCATGGCGAAGGCGCATGACGAGCCCGATCCGGCCCTCGTCGCGCGCCTTGCGGGAGCCGTCGGCCCGGCCCTCGAATGGCTGAGCGACCGGCATGGCCTGCCCTTCTCGGTCATCACCGATTTCCGCTATCCGGGCCATTCGGCGAACCGCATGCACGGCCTGCCGAGCCGGTCGGGCGAGGAGCTGGTCGACCGCCTGGCCCGGGCGGTCGAGGCGGCCGGCATCCCGATCCTGTGCGAGGCCCGGGTCGACACGCTCTATACCGAGGCCGGCGCGATCCGGGGTTTCTCCCTGGTCCGCCCCGACGGCGCGCGCGAGCGGGTCGCCTGCGGGGCGCTGGTGCTGGCCTGCAACGGCTATGGCGGCAACAAGGCCCTGGTGGCGCAGCACGTGCCGGAGCTGGCCGGTGCGCTCTATTTCGGCCACGAGGGCAACCAGGGCGACGCGCTGCTCTGGGGCGAGGCCCTGGGTGCGGCCACCCGCCACCTCTCCGGCCACCAGGGCCACGGCTCGGTGGCGCATCCGCACGGCATCCTGATCACCTGGGCCACGGTCACCGAGGGCGGGTTCCAGGTGAACGGGGACGGGCGCCGCTTCTCCGACGAGAGCCGCGGCTATTCCGAGCAGGCGGCGGAGGTGCTGCGCCAGCCCGGCGGCACCGCCGTGACGGTGTTCGACGCGCGCATCGCTGATATCGCGCGCCAGTTCGAGGATTTTCGCAAGGCCGAGAGCGCTGGGGCGATCGTCGAGGCCGACACGATCGAGGAACTGGCGGCGCGGTTGCACCTGCCGGAGGCGGCCCTCGCCGAGACCCTGGCCGAGGTCGAGGCGCTGAAACGCGACGGCGGCCGGGACGGATTCGGCCGCACGTTCGCGGACGTGCCGGCGTTGAACCCGCCCTATCGGGCGGTGCGGGTGACGGGCGCGCTGTTCCACACCCAGGGCGGGCTCGTGGTCGACGACGACGCGCGGGTGCTGACGCAGGGCGGCGCGCCGATCCCGAACCTGTTCGCGGCGGGTGGCGCGGCCTGCGGCGTGTCGGGGACCGGGCCGGGCGGGTACCTCTCCGGCAACGGGCTGCTGGCGGCGGTGGCGCTGGGGCGGATCGCCGGGCAGGCGGCGGGCGCGATGAGGTTCGTGAGTCCGTAACGCCTCACCATCTCGCACTCACCATTTATGACACCCTCCCCTTTCCCGGACGACCGGAGCGACAGCGGAAGGAGATCCGGGAACCAGCACACGAACTCGCGAAGCGTCCATCTGTCTGCAACGGTGCAGCATACGGAGCCGCTCCGCGGCGAGTCTGATGGCTGGATCCCGGATCTCCTTCCGCTGACGCTGCAGTCGTCCGGGAAAGGGGTGAGGGTTGCAAAGATTTCGACATCAACGAACACGGCGGAGGACGCCCGATGACCCCGCAACCCCGCACCCTCCTCGACAAGGTCTGGGACGCCCACGTCATGGCGACCCGCCCGGACGGTCAGGCACTCCTCGCCATCGACCGGCACCTGCTGCACGAGGGCTCGTTCCACGCCTTCGGGATGCTGGACCATGCCGGCCGACGGATCCGCCGACCCGAGCTGACCTTCGCGGTGGCCGACCACTACGTCCCGTCCCGCGACCGCCAGGGGCCGATCCCCGACCCCGAGATCGCCAACATGGTCTCGACCCTGGCCGCCAATGCCGGCCGGCACGGCATCCGGCATTTCGGCCTCGACGACCGGGCGCAGGGCATCGTCCACGTGCTGGCGCCGGAGCAGGGCCTGACGCTGCCGGGCCTCACGGTCGTCTGCGGCGATTCCCACACCTCGACCCACGGCGCCTTCGGGGCGCTCGGCTTCGGCATCGGGGCGACGGAGGTCGCGCACGTGCTCGCCACGCAGGCCCTGTGGCAGCGCCGGCCGAAGACCCTTCGGGTCGGCATCGACGGGCAGCTCGGCCCCCACGTTACCGCCAAGGACGTGATCCTGGCGATCATCGCGGAGATCGGCGCCGGCGGCGCGGTCGGGCACGTGCTCGAATATGCCGGCAGCGCGATCCGCAGCCTGTCGATGGAGGGGCGGCTCACCATCTGCAACATGTCGATCGAGGCCGGCGCCCGGGCCGGGATGATCGCCCCGGACGACACCACCTTCGCGTTCCTGGAGGGCCGCCCCCACGCTCCGAAGGGCGCGCTGTTCGCGCAGGCGGTGGCGGCCTGGCGGCGTCTTCCGAGCGACGAGGGCGCGCGGTTCGACCGCGAGGTGACGCTCGACGCCGCCACGATCGCCCCCACCGTCACCTGGGGCACCAGCCCCGAGACGGCGCTGCCGGTCACCGCCGCGGTGCCGGATCCGGGAGCGGAGCCGGATGCCGCCAAGGCCGGGCAGATGCGGGCGATGCTCGACTATATGGGCCTCACCCCCGGCACGCCGCTCGAATCGGTCGCGATCGACCGGGTGTTCATCGGCTCCTGCACCAATTCGCGTATCGAGGACCTGCGCGCCGCGGCCGGCGTGCTGCGCGGGCAGCGGGCGCGGGTGCCGGGCCTCGTCGTGCCGGGCTCCGGCCCGGTGCGGCGCCAGGCCGAAGCGGAAGGGCTCGACCAGGTGTTTCGCGCCGCAGGTCTCGAGTGGGGCGAGCCGGGCTGCTCGATGTGCGTCGGCATCAACGGCGACCTCGTGCCGGCGGGCGAGCGCTGCGCCTCGACCACCAACCGCAACTTCCCGGGCCGCCAGGGCCCGAATGCCCGCACCCATCTGATGAGCCCGGCCATGGCCGCCGCCGCCGCCGTCACCGGCCGCCTCACCGACATCCGCCGGCTCGGGAGCCGCTGACCATGCAGCCCTTCACCACGCTCCGGGCCGTCGCGGTGCCGCTCGCGGTCGCCAACATCGACACCGACCAGATCCTGCCGGCCCGCTTCCTGAAGAAGCCCCGCAGCGCCGGCTACGGCAACTTCCTGTTCCACGACGAGCGCCGGCGCGGCGACGCCTATCCCCTCGACGCCGCGGCCTATGCGGGCGCCGGCATCCTGGTCGCCGACCGCAATTTCGGCTGCGGCTCGTCGCGCGAGGGCGCGGTCTACGCGCTCGTCGACGGCGGCATCCGCTGCGTGATCGCCCCGAGCTTCGGCGACATCTTCGCCTCGAACGCGGCCAAGAACGGGCTCCTCACCGTGACCCTGCCGGAGGACGTGGTGGCGTCCCTCCGCGCGCGGCTCGCGGCCTCGCCCGGTGCCGAGGTGACGGTCGACCTGCCGGCCCAGGCCGTGACCGACCCGGACGGCGCCGCGCTTCCCTTCGAGATCGACCCGTTCAAGAAGCGCTGCCTCGTCGAGGGCCTCGACGACGTGGCGCTGACGCTGGAGCACGCGGCGGCCATCGCGGCCTACGAGGCGAGGGTCGCGGCGGAGGAGCCGTGGCGGGTGCCGGCGGTCCATGCATGATCGCCGGATCGGCACCGACCTGACCGACGCGCCACGTCGTCCCGAGGCCCGGCGCAGCCGAGAACCCGGGATCGATCACCGCTGAGGGTGAAGGACGAGGCGGAGCGTCGGTCGCCTTTTTGCCGAAACATCCGAGGTCATGGATCCCGGGTTCCGCTGCGCAGCCCCGGGATGACGGGGAGGGTTTCGACACCGTCGAAAGCATCGGGAGCCCGCCCGCGATCGATGCGCATCGCGGCTCCGGCTCCCCGTGCCGCTGCGGACGCTCACGCGCGCCCTTGAGGAAACCGACGCTCCCGGGTTCTCGGCCCCGTTCCGCAGCCATGCACCCACGCGATGGCTCGCCGCACGATCCCCACCCCCGCCATCCCCCGGCCGATCGGCACCTTGTGATCTAAAAAGCTCTCGCTACACTCCCCGCCCGAGCCGCGACGCCACCAATCGAACAGCGGCCGAAGAGGGAACGTCATGCTGGAATGCGCATCCGTCGCCGGGCGGCGGCTCGTCCGCGCGTTGCTTGGGTCGACCATCCTGTTGGCCGCCAATGCCTCGCTCTCGACCGTTCAGGCCGCCGATCCGATCCGCATCGCGGTGATCGCCGAGGCGCAGGCGATCGCCGGCGCCTCGATCCCGCAGGCGGCGCAGCTCGCCGCCGACGAGATCAACGCCAAGGGCGGGATGGACGGGCGCAAGATCGAGATCATCCCCTACGACAACAAGAGCTCGGCGGCCGACGCGGTCCGCGCCTTCCAGCGCGCGGCGAGCGAGGACAAGGCCCACGCCGTCATCGCCAGCTACATCAGCGAGGTGGTCCTGGCGCTCCAGCCCTGGTCGGCCCGGCTGAAGCTGCCCTTCATCACCCCGGGCGCGGCCTCGAACGAGATCCCGCTCAACGTCCACAAGGACTACGCCCGCTACAAGTATTCCTTCCACGGCTACCTGACCTCGAAGGCGCAGGCGCAAGCCGTCTGCGACGCCGCCAAGGCGATCCTGGTCGAGGGGCGGCAGATGAAGACCGCCGTGATCATGAGCGAGGACGCGGCGTGGACGAAGCCGCTGGACGAGGGCTACAAGGAGTGCCTGCCGAAGGTCGGGCTCAAGGTGCTCGACCACATCCGGTTCTCGCCGAGCACCACCGACTTCAACCCGATCTTCAGCCGCGTCGAGGGCGCCAAGCCCGACGTGATCGTCACCGGCATCTCGCATGTCGGCGTGCAGCCGACGGTGCAGTGGCGCAGCCAGCAGGTGCCGATCCCGATGATCGGCATCGCCTCGCAGGCGACCAACGCCACCTTCTGGAAGGAGACGAACGGCGCGACCGAGGGCGTGCTGTTCGAGATGTTCGCCGCACCCGGCACCACCGTGACGCCGAAGACCGCGCCCTTCGCCGAAGCCTTCAAGGCGAAGTACGGCAACTATCCGGGCTATGCCGGCTACACGGCCTATGACGAGGTCTATTACATCGCCGACGCGGTGAAGCGGGCGGGTTCGACCGATCCCGACAAGCTCGTCGAGGCGCTGGAGAAGACCGACTGGGAGGGCACCCTCGGGCGCATCCAGTTCTACGGCAAGGACGACGAGTTCACCCACTCGATCAAGTACGGCCCCGGCCTCGTCTCCGGCATGATGATGCAGTGGCAGGACGGCAAGCAGCTGGCGATCTGGCCGCCGAACGTCGCCAACGGGAAGATCACCTTCCCGAGCTTCGTCAAGGCGGGCACGGCGGCGAACTGACGGCCGCCGTCGATCTCCCCTGATCCGGCAGGCGCGGGATCCCCTCTCCCCTTTGGGAGAGGGGGAGTTCGCGCGCGCCTCGCCCCCTCCTCTGCCCAAGCGAGCCCCAAGCGAGCCCCATGACCGCGCTCCAGATCCTCATCGACGGCTTCGCCATCTCGGCGCTCTACGCCCTCGGCGCCACCGGCTTCACCCTGATCTTCGGCGTCTCCGGCGTGCTCAACCTCTCGCACGGCGCGCTGATGGTCACCGCCGCGGTGGTGGCCTGGGCGGCGTCGAGCGAGTTCGGCCTCGGCCCCTACGCCGGCGCCGCCGCGGGGGTCGCCGTCTGCACCGTGCTCACGCTCGCCACCTACGGAATCGTGGTGCGCCCGATCGACCGCTCCCGGGCGATCCCGCCGGAGGAGAAGGAGATCTTCATCCTCACCGGCACGCTGCTGTGGGGCATCATGATCCAGGAGTTCATCGCCTACCTGTTCACCAGCAATGCCAAGACGGTGATGCCGATCGTCGAGGGCGTGGTGACCATCGCGGGCGTGCGCACGCCGTGGAACCAGGTCTTTACCGCCGTGGTGTGCTGGGGCGTGATCGGTCTGCTCTGGCTGCTGGTCAACCGCACCCGCACCGGCAAGGTGCTGCTCGCCGCGTCGATGAACCCGCGCGGCGTGACGCTGCTCGGCTTCGAACTGTCGAAGATCTACGTGGCGATCTGGATCATCTACGGCGTGCTCGCCGGCATCGCCGGGGTGCTGCTCGGCCAGTTCCTCGGCGTGTCGAGCTACAGCGTCGGCCCGCTCACCGCCAGCGCCTTCTCGATCGTGGTGCTGGGGGGCCTCGGCAGCGTCTCCGGCTCGCTGATCGCGGCCTACGTCGTCGGCTACCTCGAGACGCTCACCGCCTACCTCGTCTCCCCGGCCTACCGGAGCATCCCGGCGCTGCTGCTGCTCGTGGCCGTGATGTATGTCCGTCCGCAGGGCCTGCTCGGGCGTCGCTGACGCCCGGCTCCACCTCGATGTCGCTGAGAGGCCCCATGCTCGCCAAGACCTTCCGCAATCCGCTGTTCTGGCTCTGCCTGATCGGCCTCGCGCTCGCCAGCGTGCTGCCGCTCTGGGTGTCGGGCTACATCCTCGGGCTCCTCACCGTCGCGTACTATTTCGGCGTGTTCTCGATGGCCTGGGACCTGCTGTTCGGCTTCGCCGGCGAGGTCAATTTCGGGCCGACCTTCCTGATCGGATTGGGGGCCTACACCGCCGGCATCCTCAACGGCCACGGCATCGGCATCCCGCTCTGCCTGCTGGCCGGCGCGGTGGCGGCGGTGATCGGCGGCCTCGTCCTGGCGCTGCCGGCGCTCCGGGTGCGGGGCCCCTATTTCGGCCTCACCACCGTCGTGGCGGTCCTGATCCTGCAGAACCTCATCGTCGTCTTCGCCGACACCACCGGGGGCGAGATCGGGCTCACCGTGCCCGACGTGATCAGCATCGACGCGGCGACCAATTACTGGATCGCGCTCGGCTTCATGGGGGTGAGCGGGCTCATCCTCTACGCCATCGCGGTCTCGCCGGTCGGGCTGATCCTCCAGGCGAGCGGGCAGGACCCGGTCGAGGCCGGGGCGCTCGGCTTCAACGTCGCCAAGCACAAGCTCGCGGCGTTCTGCGTCAGCGCGGTGTTCTCCGGCCTCGCGGGGGCGTTGTTCGTCTTCTACATGGGCACCGCCTCGGTCGGCACGCTGATCGACGTCTCGGTCGGCGTCCAGGTCATCATCGGGGCGGTGCTCGGCGGGCGGCGCACCATCGTCGGCGGCGTCCTCGGCGCGGTGTTCCTGATCGCCGCCGGCGAGGTGCTGCGGCCGCTGGGATCCCTCTCGACCTTCGTGGTCTCGGCCGCGGCCCTCGCGGTGATCCTGTTCGTGCCGGCGGGCCTCCTCGGGATCCTGACCCGCCAGGGCCGCGGCGAGGGGCACCGCGCCTGATGACCGCCCCCGTTCCCGCCTTCCGACAAGGGTTGCGTTCATGAGTGCGGCCGTCCTCGACACGTCCACCGCCCCCCTGCTCTCCACCCCCGCGCCGGCCGCCGGTCCTCCGCTGCTCGCGGTCGAGGGGCTGACCAAGCGCTATGGCGGCCTCGTCGCCGCGAAGTCGATCGGCTTCACGGTGCGGGCCGGCGAGATCGTCGGGCTGATCGGGCCGAACGGCTCGGGCAAGTCCACGGTGATGAAGCTGATCATGGGGCTGGAGCGGCCGAATGCCGGCAGCATCCGGCTCGACGGCACCGAGATCGCCGGCTGGCCCTCGCACCGGGTGGCACGGGCCGGGATCGGGCTCGTCTTCCAGCATTCGCGCCCGCTGCACCGGCAGACCGTGCTGGAGAACATCAAGCTCGCGCTCCTGCCCGACAGCCTGATTCGGCTCTTCGCCGATCCGGGCGTCGAGACACGGGCGCGCGCCATCGCCGAGCGGGTGGGCTTAGGGGCCGTGATGGACCGGCGCCCCGGCACCCTGCCCTTCGCGGACTTGCGCCGGATGGAGCTCGCCAAGGCGATCGCCCGCGACCCCAAGGTGGTGCTGGTCGACGAGCCCTTCGCCGGCCTGACCTCCGGCGAGGTCGCCGATTTCTCCGCCCTGATCCGCGGCTTTCGCGACGAGGGCAAGGCGGTGCTCCTCGTCGACCACAACGTGAAGAGCGTGTCGGCCCTCGTCGACCGGGTCTTCGCGATGTATCTCGGCGAGCGCGTCGCCGAGGGCACGGCCGCCGAGGTGATGCGCAACGAGACCGTGCGCCGGGTCTATCTCGGCGGCAGCATCGAGACCGCCGCGCGGCCCAAGGCGAACGTCTCCGGTGCGCCGCTCCTCACGGTCGAGGGGCTCGACGTGCTCTACGGCAAGGCCCAGGCCCTGCGCCGGGTCGACCTCCACGTCCACGAGGGCGAGTTCGTCTCGGTGGTCGGCCTCAACGGCGCCGGCAAGACGACGCTGTTCAATGCGATCTCGGGCCTCGTCCCGCATTCCGGACGCATCAGCTTCGCGGGCGAATCGTTGGCGAAGCGCACGCCCGCGGGCATCGCCCGCGGCGGCATCGTCCAGGTGCCGGAGACCCGCGAGCTGTTCGGCGAGATGAGCGTGCGCGAGAACCTCGATCTCGGCGGCCAGCATCTTCCGAAGGCCGAGAGCGCACGCCAGCTCGACTGGCTGTTCGAGCTGTTTCCGATCTTGAAGAGCCGCGGCGGCCAGATCGCCCGCACCCTCTCGGGCGGCGAGCAGCAGATGCTCACCATCGCCCGCGCCCTGATGATGAAGCCGCGCCTCCTGATCCTCGACGAGCCGACGCTCGGCCTCGCCCCGGTGATCCTGGAGCAGCTCTCGAAGGCGCTGGAGCGCCTGCGGCAGACGACCCCGATCACCGTGCTGCTCGGCGAGCAGAACGTCACCTTCGCGCTGCCCCATGCCGACCGGGTCTACGTGCTGGAACACGCCCGCATCGTCTGGGAGGGCCCGCCCGACCGCTTCGCGGCGGAGGCCGGCACCGGCTACCTGTGACCGGCCTCGAAGGGAGGAATCCCGAAACGCTTGACTCGGGTTAAGGCAGCCCGAGACCAGGGGCCGTACTCGTGCAGGACAGCCAGCCCAGGAGAGCACGGAATGTCCTGCTACTACTTCCATTTCCAGGTCGGCAGCCGTCTCATTCGGGACACCCGCGGCGTCGAGCTCGAGGAGCCGCACGAGATCATCACCTGCTCGGCGCATATCGCCGGCCTTCTGAAGCGGCGCGCCTGCCGCGAGCCCGAGTGGAAGGAGGCGATCATCCACGTCGAGGACAAGGAGCGCCGCTTCAGCCTGTTCCTGCCGATCGCGCGGTTCGCGGATGCGATTCCGCGGTTGCAGGCGCAGTGACCGGCGAGCGGTCGCCTCGCGCGACGCGGTGTCCACCCTCCCCGTCATCCCGGGTTCCACTGTCGGGCCCCGGAGGTGACGTGACGGAGGTCGCCGGTATCCCCGGCCAGATCTACGCCGCCTTGATCTCCGCCACGAACCCGCCGATCTCGCGCTCCAGCGTCGCGGCCTGACGGGCGAGCGCCCGCGCGGCGTGCAGCACCTGGTCGGCGGTGCCGCCGGTATGGTCGGCGCCGCGCTGCACCTCGTCGATGTGGCCCGAGACCACCTGCGTGCTGTGGGCGGCGTGCTGGACGTTGCGGGCGATCTCGCCGGTGGCGGCGCTCTGGCGCTCCATCGCGCTGGCGACGCCGGTGGCGATGGCGTTCATGTCGCGGATGGTGCCGCCGATCGCCTCGATCGCCTGCACCGCCTGGACGGTCTGGGCCTGGATGCTGCCGACCTGGCCGGCGATCTCGTCGGTGGCCCGGGCGGTGCGGGTGGCGAGGTCCTTGACCTCGGCGGCCACCACCGCGAAGCCGCGCCCCGCCTCGCCGGCCCGCGCCGCCTCGATGGTGGCGTTGAGCGCGAGCAGGTTGGTGCGGCCGGCGATGCTGGTGATGATCTGGATCACGTCGCCGATCTGCTGCGCGCCCGCCGCCAGGGCCCGGATCGTCGCCTCGGTGCGCGCCGCCTCGGCGTCGGCGCGGCCGGCGATGACCGAGGAATGGGCGACCTGCCGCACGATCTCGTCGATGCTGGCGGAGAGCTCGTCCGTCGCGCTCGACACGCTGCCGACATTGGCCGAGGTCTGGCTCGCCGCCTCGGCGACGCCCGCCGAGAGGCTCGTGGCCTGGGCGGCCGACTGGGACATCGAGTGGGCCGCCGCCTCCATCTCGCCCGCCGCCGCGGTCAGGGTGGCGATCAGTGCCGAGACCTTGCCCTCGAAGCCCCGCGTCAGCGCCTCGAGATGGCGCGCCCGGTCGACCTTCGCGTCGGTGTCGCGGCGCTGTTCCGCGCCGCGCTGCTCGGATTCGATCAGGCCGTCGCGGAACAGCGCGACCGTGCGGGCCATCGCGCCGATCTCGTCGGCCCGCTCGGTTCCCGGGACCGCGATCGACCGGGCGCCGCTGCCGAGCGCCGCCATGGCGCCGGACAGGCGCTGCAGCGGCCCGGTGATCGAGCCGGCGAGCCGGAGGGAGATCAGGATTCCCAGGATCACGATGCCGACGGCCTTGAGGAGGAAGCTCGTCGTGCCGCGCGCGACGCTGCGGGCGAAATCCTCCTCGGCCGCGAGGCCCTCGCGGGTCGCCCCCGCCAGCAGGGATTCGGACGCCTTCATCGAGTCGTCGCGGGCGACACGGGAGAGCTTCAGGTGCTTGCTCCACTCGCCGGCCAGCACCGCCGCGCGCTCCAGCGCCGCCCGCCAGGCGGTCAGCTTGGCGGCGAGGTCGGCATTACCCTGCAGCTTCCCTTGCGCCGCCGCCGCGGACTGGCCCGCCGCGGCCAGGGTCTTGGCATCGCCCGTCGCCTTGAACGGCACGAGCTGGTCGCGGGCGGCCTGGAACGCGTCGGCGGCGCCGTTCAGCATCCGGGCCTGGTCGAGGTCGCCGGACTCGAAGGCGCGGGTGCGCCGCTGCGACAGGGCGGCGGCGATCTGGTCGCCGGCCTGGTCGATGTCGCGGCCCTGCAGCGCCAGCTCCTCGTCCTTGATCCGGGCCAGGTTGGCGTATTCGGCGCCGTAGGCACGCAAGGCCTTGCCGATCCTGTCGCTGACCGCGAGCTCGTCGGCCGAGAGCCCGATCGCGGATCCGCGCTCGATCAGGGCGAGGGACTTGTCGAGGTGGTCCCGCGCGACCTTGAGCGCCGCGGCGTCGAAGCGCTGGAGCCAGCGGCTCAGCTCGAACCGGGTCTGCATCATCGCCATGTCGACGGAGCGGACATGCTCGGTCTTGGCGCGGTTCTGCTGGTACTCGGCGAAGTCCGTGCCGACCTGGGTCACCAGCATGTAGCCCGAGACCGCCACGCCGACGGTCGTCGCCAGCACGACGCCGAAACCCGAGACGATCCTCGCCTTGATGGACAGGCGCGCCATGCGTCCGCCCTTGATCCACGCCCGCATCGATCCCGCCCGTCCGTTCAAGGCTCACTCGCCGGACAACGATGGAATGTTTCCGCTAAGGCAGGCTTAAAGACTGAGCGGTCTTTCGTCCCGGCCCACGATACGATCCAAGGACGAAGGTCCTGCTGTCGCGAAGGACCGACAAGAACGGACCGTGCGATGCTCCTTGCCTCAGCCATAGGCCGCCAGCGCCCGGGTGTGGCCGGGCTCGGCCACCGGGATGCCGGCGCCGGTATATTCGTTGAGCTTGTTGCGCAGGGTGCGGATCGAGATCCCCAGGATCTTGGCGGCGTGGGTGCGGTTGCCGAGGCAATGGTCGAGGGTGTCGAGGATCAGGTCGCGCTCGACGTCGGCGAGCGAGCGGCCGACGAAGCCGCGGGTCACCGCCTCGGCCGCCTGGACCGCCCGGGCGGCGGCGCCGGCAGCCCCCGAGGCGGCCGGCGCCGGTCCCGCCGCCAGCGCGTCGCCCTCCGGCGAGCGGATCGCGTCGGCGTCGATCTCCGGCCCGCTCGCCAGCAGCACCGCCCGGTGCAGGGTGTTCTCCAGCTCGCGCACGTTGCCGGGCCACGGGCTCTGAGTGACGAGGCGGCGCGCCTCGGCGGAGAGCGGCCGGACGGCGAGGCCGTTGGCCTCGGCGTATTTGCGGGCGAAGTGGCCGGCGAGTTCGAGGATGTCGGCCGGGCGGTCGCGCAACGGCGGCAGGCGCAGGTTCACGACGTTGAGCCGGTAGAGCAGATCCTCGCGGAACGTGCCTTTCCGCGCCTCCTCGGCGAGGTTGCGGTTCGAGGTGGCGAGCACCCGGATGTCGACCTTCACCGGCTGGGTGCCGCCGACCCGGTCGATCACCCGCTCCTGCAGCGCCCGCAGGAGCTTCGCCTGGAGCCGGACGTCCATCTCGGAGATCTCGTCGAGGAGCAGCGTGCCGCCATTGGCCTCCTCGAACCGGCCGATGCGCCGGGCCACCGCGCCGGTGAAGGCGCCCTTCTCGTGGCCGAACAGCTCGGATTCGAGCAGCGCGTCGGGGATCGCCGCGCAGTTCACGCTGACGAAGGGCTTTTGGGCGCGGTTGGACCGGGCATGGACGTGGCGCGCCAGCACCTCCTTGCCGGTGCCGCTCTCGCCGGTGATCAGCACCGAGGCGTCGGAGCGCGCCACCTGCTCGGCGAGCTTGACCACCCGTTCCATGGAGGCATCGCGCCACACGAAGGCCCGGGCATCGGCCACCACCGCCTCGAGCACCGCCGCGATCAGATCGGGGTCGGGCGGCAGCGGGATGTACTCCTTGGCGCCGGCCTGGATCGCCGCGACCGCCGCCTTGGCGTCGGTGCCGGTGCCGCAGGCGACGACGGGCGTGCGGATGCGCTCGTCGGCGAGCGCCGCCACCAGGGTGCGGATCGGCAGCGACACGTCGACCATGATGAGGTCGGCGCCCTTGATCCGCAGCACGTTGAGGCCCTGCTCGATCCCGTCGGCCTGGGTCACGGCGGCGCCGCGGCTCATCGCGATCCGGGAGGCGGTGACGAGTTCGCCGTTCAGGCGTCCGATGATCAAGAGCCGCATGGCGGGTCCTCCGGGGCGTCGGTTGCGGATGGGGCGGGGGTCAGCCGTCGGCCTTGACGATCTCGGTCATCGTCACGCCGAGGCGCTCCTCGACCAGCACCACCTCGCCGCGGGCGACGAGGCGGTTGTTGACGAAGATGTCGATCGCCTCGCCGACCTTGCGGTCGAGCTCCAGAACCGTGCCCGGCCCCAGCCGCAGCAGGTCGCCGATCGGCATCCGCGACGAGCCGAGCACCGCCGAGACCATCACCGGAACGTCGAAGACCTGCTCCAGGTCGGCCGCCGACTTGGCGGCGACCGGCGCGTCGCGCATCGCGCCCACCGAGGCGGTGTCGAAGGCGAGATCCGCCTCGCTGAGCTGGGGCAGGCCGAGATCGTTGTCGGAGGTCATCGGGGTACCTGTGGGAGCGGAGAGAAGGTCGGGCAGGAGTCGGGCGAGGACGGCGTATCAGGCGGGAGCGAGCGCGGAGAGGATGGCGGCCTCGATCGCCGCGCGCTCGCGCACCACGCCGCCATCGGCCCATTCGATGCGGGCATCCCCCGCCGCGAGGCCCGGATCGCCGAGCACGATCAGCCGGCCCTCGTAGCCGCGCTCGCGGGCGAGCCGGGTGACCTGCCGCTCGGTCTCGTCGACGAGGGCGTCGTGGACCCGGATCGCCAGATGCGGCACGCCGCGCAGGTGCTGCAGCGCGCGGCCCGCGGCCTCGGCGATCGCCGCCACCGGATGGCTGTCGAGGGCGGCGCCCGCGATCTTGCGCCCGAGGGTCACGGCGAAGTCGAGGGCCTGGGCCTCGCGCTCGGCGTCGCGGGCATCCGCGGCGCCGATCATGCCGGAGGCCGCCGCGGCGACCCGGTTGAGGGCGTCGGCGAGGCGCGCCTGGACCTGGGCCTCGGCCTGGGCGCGGCCCTCCTGCAGGCCGCGGGCGAAGGCCTCGGCCTCCATCGCGGCCCGTTCGGCCGCCTGCGCCGCCGCGGCGGCGGCCCGGGCCTGCGCCTCGGCCTCGGCGCCGCCGGCCTCCTCGCGCGGCGGCTTGCCGTCGGGGTGGCGGAAATCGGTATCGAACAGGAAACGCCGGATCTGCGCCATCAGGCGGCTCTCCCGGAACCGGGTCGAACCGGAGCGAATGCGGGGCGGGCGACGGTCGGCATCAATAGACCAGCTCTTCTTCGGCGCTGTTCTTGGCGATCATGATCTCACCCTTCTCGGCCAGGTCCTTGGCGAGGTCGGTCATCTTCGACTGGGCCTCGTCGACCTCCTTGAGGCGGATCGGCCCGAGCGAGCCCATCTCGTCCTGCATGTTCTTGGCCGCGCGGCTCGACATGTTGGCGAAGAAGAATGCCCGGACCGGGTCGGAGGCGCCCTTCAGCGCCCGGGCCAGCACGTCGCGGTCGACGCTGCGCATCAGGGTCTGGACGCTGCCGGCATCCAGCTTCATCAGGTCGTCGAAGGTGAACATCAGCTGGCGGATCTTCTTCGCCGAGCCGCGGTTCGCCTGGTCGAGGGCGGCGAGGAACCGGATCTCGGTCTGGCGGTCGAAGGCGTTGAACACGTCGGCCAGCAGCTCGTGGGCGTCGCGCCGGGTGGTCTGGGCGATGGTCGAGACGAACTCGACCCGCAGGATCTCCTCGATGTGGCGCAGGGCCTCCTTCTGCACCGTCTCCATCCGCAGCATGCGGTTGAGGACGTCGATGGCGAAGTCCTCCGGCAGGATCGTCAGCACCTTGGCGGCGTAGTCGGAGCGCACCCGCGACAGGATGACCGCGACGGTCTGCGGGTATTCGCTGCGCAGGAACGAGGCCAGGATCTCGGGATCGATCTGGGTCAGGCTGGCCCAGACCCGGCGGCCCGAGGCGCCCTTCACCTCCGCCATGATCACCGCGACCTGCTCGGGCGGGAAGATCTTCAGGAGCAGCGTCTCGGTGCGCTCGAAGCTCGAGGTGATGCCGCCGCTCGCCGAGAGCCGCGACACGAAGTCGATGATCAGGTGCTCGACCACGTCGGCCTCGAGCGACCCGAGCTGGACCATGGCATGCGAGACCTTCTTGATCTCGTCCTCTTCCAGCATGCGCCAGATCGGGGCGCCGTCCTCATCGCCGAGCAGCAGCAGCAGCGCAGCGGCGCGCTGCGTGCCGGGCATCTCGGCGTAGCCGGCGGCCCCGGCGGTGGGGCGGGCGAGCGGCATCGGGGTTGCGGCCATGACGTCAGCTCATCCTGCGAGCGTAAGGCGTTGCGATTCGAGGGGCCGTGGGCCGGGCGGCGTCAGCGGTCGTTGATCCAGGTGCGCAGCACCTCGACCGTCTCGGCCGGGTTGGTCTTCACGATGTCGACCACGCGCTCGATCGTCTGAGCCTGGACCTTGCCGTTGATCTTGGCGAACTCGACGAGGCGGCCGGCCTGGCTCTCGGGCAGGGCGATCTCGGCGCCGGACGATCCGCCCGACCCGGCCAGGCCGGCCGCCCCCCCCTCCACCGCCAGCATCAGGCCGGGCTCGCCCTTGAGGATCGAGACCGAGGCCAGGGCCGGCACGTCGGCGGTCACCACCCGGGCGACCAGCGGGCGCACCACGGTCATCAGCACCACGAGGCCGAGGAGGAAGAGCACCGTCATCTCGGCGATGCGCAGCACGTCCTCCTTGGTCGGCTGCATGAGCGAGGCGAGGAGGCCCTGCTCCTGCAGCTCCGGCACCGCCGGGGTCTCGGCGAAGCGCAGGTTCACCACCTCGACCTGGTCGCCCCGGGCCTTGTCGTAGCCGACCGCGGTGCGCACCAGCGTGGTGATCCGCTCCAGCTCCGCCGCCGGCCGCGGCGCATAGGCCGCCTTGCCGTCCGGGCCGGCCGCGTAGGTGCCGTCGATCAGCACGGCGACCGACAGGCGCTTGACCCGGCCGCCCTCGTTCACCTCGGTGCGGGTGACCCGGGAGATCTCGTAGTTCGTGGTCTCCTCGTTCTTGTTCGAGGCCTCGCGCGGGCCCTGGTTCTGCTGGCCCTGGTTGGCGCCGGGCAGCTCGTTGCCCACGGTGACGCCGCCCTCGGTGCTCTGCGACTGCTGGCTCTCGGTGCGGGTCTGGGTCGAGCGCACCACCCGGCTCTCCGGGTCGAAGGTCTCCGAGCGGCTCTCGATCCGGTTGGCGTCGAGCTCGGCGGTGACCTGGACCCGGGCCCGGCCCTGCCCGACGATGCCGGCGACGATCTCCTCGACCTGGTTGCGCAGGCGCCGCTCCAGGCCGGTCTGGCGCTCCTCGAGGCCGATGCCGGCCTGGTCCTCGGCGCCGCGGGCGCCGTCGGCGAGGAGCCGCCCGCGCTCGTCGACGATCGAGATGCGCTCGGGCTTCAGGCCCTCGACCGCCGAGGCGACGAGGTGGCGCACCGCCCGGACCTGGCCCGGATCGAGCTCCCCGGCGAGCCTCACCACGATCGCGGCGCTCGGCGACTCGCGGTCTCGGGAGAACAGCCGCTTCTCGGGCAGGACGAGATGGACGCGCGCCGCCTGCACCCGGCCGATCGCCCGGATCGAGCGGGCGAGCTCGCCCTCGAGCGCCCGCAGGTGGTTGACGTTCTGGACGAAGCTCGTCGACGAGAAGGCGTCGCCCTTGTCGAAGATCTCGTAGCCGACGCCGCCGGCGCTCGGCAGGCCCTTCGACGCGAGGTCCATCCGCAGCCGCGCGAGGTCGGCGCGGGGGGCCAGCACGGTCTGGCCGGCATCGCCCTTGGTCTCGTAGCGGATGCCCTTGGCCTCGAGGTCGCGCACCACCGCGCCGGCATCCTGCACCGACAGGTCGGTGTAGAGCACCCCCATCTCGGGGCGTGACACCCGCAGGATGACGAAGGCGAAGAACCCGATGAGCGCGAGGGTCACCGCCCCCATCGCGGCGAGCCGCGCGGGCCCGAGTTTGGCCACCAGATCGAGGACCGGCTTCACGACGTCACGCACCCGCCATCCGGAGCCCCATCGGCCCCTCGGAGGCAAAATTTGCCCAGTCGTGGTTATGACTTGGTTAACGCGAGCGAAACGGACGCGCGCAGGCCCGGGACACCCCGGCGGCCAAGACGCGCCGCGAGGATGTCCCGGACCTGCGATCCGGGGGCCGGTGGCGGCTCCGACCGAGCCGCGACCTGGCTACTGCCGATAGTGCTGGATGCGCGTCGTGCGCAGGCCGGCGAGGCCGTGCTGCTCGATCGAGTACTGCCAGCTCAGGAATTCCTCGGTGGTCAGCGTATAGCGCTGACACGCCTCCTCCAGGCTCAGAAGCCCGCCGCGCACGGCGGCGACCACCTCGGCCTTCCGCCGGATCACCCATCGGCGGGTATCGGTCGGGGGAAGGTCGGCAATGGTCAGCGGACTTCCGTCTGGCCCGATGACATACTTCGCCCTCGGGCGATGCGGTTCGGTCATGATACGCTCTACACTCGACTGACCTGTCGAGACCGAAGCTAGGCACCCGCGCTTAAGATTGCTTGAATCATTTCCCTCGCATGTGATTCGTAATCCACAGCAATCCACCGAATCAGTTGCTGACGGCTGCACCGATCGCCTCGACGCTGCTGAGGGCCACGGTGCGGTCGCCGATGGTCAGGACCGGTTCGGCGCCCGTGACGTCCACGCTGGTGATTGCCCCGCTGATCTTGGTATCGACGGCGACCGCCGCCCCGGTGGCGTCGAGGGCCTGGACCTTGAGGGTGTACTTGCCCTCCGCGGCGAGCTGGCCGGTCGAGGCGCGCCCGTCCCAGGAGAAGCTCTGGCTGCCGGCGGCGAGCGCCTTGGTCTGGGTCGCGACGACGTTGCCCTTGGCGTCGGTGATGGTCAGCACCGCCTTGGTGGCGGCCCGGGCCGGGTTGAGCGTCCAGGTCGCGCTGCCGTCGGCGAGCGAGGTCGTGGCGCCGTCCGCCGTCACGGTCTTGCCGATCAACCCGGAGGCGGTCGCCGCGGCCGAGGCCTTGCTGGCGGTGATCAGGCTGCCGAGCTGGTCGTTGGTCTTGAGCTGCTGCTCGACCGAGGCGAACTGCACCAGTTGCTGGGTGAACTGGTTGGTGTCGAGGGGGTCGAGCGGGTTCTGGTTCTGCAGCTGCGTCGTCAGCAGGGTCAGGAACTGGTTGAAGTTCCCGGCGATCGTGCTGGCGTCGCTCGAGGCCGTGCCGTTGCCGGTCTTGGCGGAGAGGCTGGTCAGGCTGCTGAGGCCGGCGGTCATCGGGACCTCGCGGGTTTCGTCGTCATCGGGAAGATCCTAAATTCTGAGGTCGAGGCCGAGGCGCTGGCCGAGATCGCGCAGGGGCGGCAGGGCGCCCGGCCCCTCCGCCTCGCCGGAGGCGATCCGCCCTGGCTCCTGTCCCGGCGCCCGGCCGGCCTGGTCGCGCTGCGGCGCGTTCCCGCCGCCATCCTGCAGCGAGAAGCTGAGCCCGGCCTCGCCGGGATTGAGCCCGGCCTGGGACAGGGCCTGCTGCAGGCTGCCGGCGTCGCGCTGGAGCAGCGCCAGGGTCTCGGGCCGCTCCACCACCAGGTGGGCCTTCACGGTGCCGTGCTGGCGGTCGATGTCGAGGCGCACGTCGATGCGCCCGAGCTCGTAGGGATCGAGGCGGATCTCGAACCGGTTCGACCCGGCGAGCGCCCGCATCCCGATGGCGATCGGCACCGCGCTCAGGCTCGCCGGCACCGAGACCGCCGGGCGGGTCTCCGCCGTGGCCGGCGCGGCGGCCGCGGCATCGCTGCCCGTCGCCCGCGTCGCCGGTGCCGATGGGGCGGGGGCCGCGACGGCATCGGCGCTGACCCCCTCCGGCGGCTCGTCCCGGCGGCCCGCGGCCTCGGCTGCCGCCTCCGGCATCGTCCGGGCCGCCACGATGGCGGCCTGCGGGTCGGCGCCGGTCCCCGCCGCCCGGACCGGACCACCGGCGGCCGGATCGGCCGTCGCCGCGCCGGGTCGCGCGGACGCGGCCGCTGCGGTCGGGACCGGGACGGCCAGGAGCGACAGGATCGAGGCCGGGGCGTCGACGGACTCCTCCGCCGCCTCGCCCTCCGTCTCGGCCTCGTCGTCGCCCTCCGCGATTCCGCCGGCGGCCGCGGCGGCGGTGCTGGCCGCTTCCGCCTGTGCCAGGGCCCCGGCAGGCGGCTTCGCGCCGGCCGCGGACGCGCACGCCTTCGCCTCGCCGGCTTCCGCCGCTCGCGCGGCATCGTCCCGGGCGGCCTCTCGCGCCGCGATCCGGCTCTCGGCAGTTCTGGTCTTGGCGATCCTGTTCTGGGCCGCCCGGTCCTCGACCGCCCCGTCGTCGCGACGGGCGGACGTCCCCGCGTCGTCGGCCGGGCGTGCCTGATCCGGGCGGGTCGTACTGTCGCGGGTCACGGCCTCCGCCGTCGCCTCGCCCGCCTTCGCCCAGCCCGCGCCGGCCCGATCCGCCCTCGCCTCGGCGGATGGCCGCTCGGGGCGGTGGCGGGCCTCCGCCCCGGATACCGGCCGGTGGGGCGCACGGGCGGTCTCGCGCTCGGCCGGGCGGAACGGCTCATGCGCGACGGGCCTCGCCGGCCGGGCCGGCTCGCGCCCCGTCAACCGTCCTCCCTCACCCGTTCCGCTGATCTGCATCGGCGACCTCCTGCTCCCGGGAGAGCAAGCCGCCTGCCACTTCGGTCACGCCGTCAAGACTTTGGTGAGACAGGATAATTTCTGGCGCCGCGGCGGCGGCCGGCCCGTGCCCGGTCGGAATCTGCCGAGCCCCCGGCAAGAACTTCCCCATCCGGGTCCTCGCCGCCCCGCGCCCACCCGCCCTGGCAGAAAGCCCGTCGGATCGCTATAGACTCCCCCGTGCGCGCCGGGGGAACGTCCCGGGAGCGCGTCGAGACACTCCCGCACGGTCATGAACTCGCTCGATCTGCCCAAGGCCCCGGAGGAGACCCGCGTCGTCGTGGCGATGTCCGGGGGCGTCGATTCCTCCGTCGTCGCCGCGCTCCTGAAGCGCGAGGGCTACGACGTGGTCGGGATCACGCTGCAGCTCTACGATCACGGCGCGGCCACCCACCGCCGCGGCGCCTGCTGCGCCGGCCAGGACATCCACGACGCCCGCCGCGCCGCCGAGACCATCGGCATCCCGCATTACGTCCTCGACTACGAGGACCGGTTCCGCGAGGCGGTGATCGACCGCTTCGCCGACAGCTACCTCCAGGGCGAGACGCCGATCCCCTGCGTCGAGTGCAACCGCTCGATCAAGTTCCGCGACCTCCTCGCCACCGCCCAGGATCTCGGCGCGGACGTTCTGGCGACCGGCCACTACGTCGCCAGCCGGTCGCTGCCGGGCGGCGGCCGGGCGCTCCACCGCGCCCTCGATCCGGCCCGGGACCAGAGCTACTTCCTCTACGCCACGACGCAGGCGCAGCTCGACATCCTGCGCTTCCCCCTCGGCGAGCGGCCGAAGGACGAGACCCGGGCGCTCGCCAAGGCCTTCGGCCTGTCCGTCGCCGACAAGCCCGACAGCCAGGACATCTGCTTCGTGCCGCAGGGGCGCTACCAGGACGTGATCGCGCGGCTGCGGCCCGACGCGGTGCGCCCGGGCGAGATCGTCCATCTCGACGGCCGGCGCCTCGGCCGCCATGACGGCATCATCGGCTTCACCGTCGGCCAGCGCCGCGGCCTCAACGTCGCGGCCGGCGAGCCGCTCTACGTCGTGCGCCTCGAGCCCGGCGAGGCCCGGGTCGTGGTCGGCCCGCGCGAGGCGCTGGCGACCTCGGTCATCCGCCTCGCCGACCCGAACTGGCTCGGCGACACCGCCCTCGACGCCGCCCGCGACCTGCCCGTGGCGGTGCGGGTGCGCTCGACCCGCGAGCCCCGCCCCGCCCTCCTGTCGTGGAACCCCGACATGGCGGCGGCCGAGATCACCCTGGCCACGCCCGAGGACGGGGTGTCGCCGGGCCAGGCCTGCGTCATCTACGCCGATGACGGGCCCCGCGCCCGGGTGCTGGGCGGCGGCACCATCCGGCGGGTCGGCGCCGAGCACCGGGTCGCGGCCTGACCCTCGGACGCTCGATGCAGTTTCAGGAAGCTTTCTTCCGGAAATCGTAGCACATCCTCGCGCATTGCCGCCCGCGAGACGACTGACCTCGGAGACGATACCGACATGCTGAGCGAGCCGCGAGAGGCGGGACCCACCACCGCCTTGATGCGCAAGGCCTATGCGCGCTGGGCGCCGGTCTACGACGTGGTGTACGACAAGCTCACCGAGCCGGCGGCGCGGGACGCGGTCGAGGCGGCGCTCGTCGGCGGGCGGCGCATCCTGGAGGCCGGCGTCGGCACCGGGCTGTCCCTGGGCTACTACCCGGAGGATGCCGAGCTCTACGGCGTCGACCTGTCCGAGGACATGCTCCGGCGCGCCAACCGCAAGGTGGCGCGGCGCGGCCTCTCCCACGTCAAGGGCCTCCAGGTGATGGATGTCTGCCGCCTCGGCTACGCCGATGCGAGCTTCGACGCGGTGGTGGCGCAGTTCCTGATCACCCTGGTGCCCGACCCCGAAGGCGCCCTCGACGAGTTCCTGCGGGTGGTGCGGCCCGGCGGCATGATCGTGCTCGCCAACCATTTCGGCCAGGATCGCGGCACCGTCGCCCGGGTCGAGGAGATCGTCGCCCCGCTCTGCGAGAAGATCGGCTGGAGCTCGGCCTTCAAGGCCGCCCGGATCGAGGCCTGGGCGAAGAGCCGGGGCGTGACCTTCCTCGGCGTGCGGCCGACCTTCCCGGGCGGGTTCTTCAAGATCCTGCGCATGCAGAAGGCCGGGTGAGCGCGCTGACCCGGCCCGACGCACCAGAGCCGGGGCGGCCTTCGCCCGGCGAGGGAACCCCGCCGCCCGAGACCGGGCCGGAGGCCGTGGCGGCCCCGGCCTGGCGCGGCTGGCTGCGGGTGCTGCCGCTCCTCGCCCTGGTGGCCCTGTCGCTCGGGCTCCTGTTCGGCGGCATCACCCGCTGGTTTTCCGTCGACCAGCTGCTCGCCTCCCGGGCCTATGCCAAGGCCTGGGTCGCGGACGGGTTCTGGCGCGCCTATGCCTGCGCCTACCTCGCCTATGTCGGCACGGTGATCGTGTCGCTGCCGGTCTCGGTGGTGATGACGACCCTGTGCGGCTTCCTGTTCGGGCCGGTCCTCGGCGCCCTGGTGTCGATCGCGTCCGCGACGACGGGCGCGGTGATCGTCTTCTCGATCGGCCGCACCGCCGCCGGCGAGGTGCTGCTGCGCCGGGCCGGCTCGCGGCTCGGCCGCCTCGCGGAAGGATTTCGCCGCGACGCGTTCTCGTACGTGATGGTGCTGCGGCTGCTGCCGGTCTTCCCGTTCTGGATGACCAACCTGGCGCCGGCGATCTTCGGCGTGCGCCTGCGGACCTTCGCGCTCGCCACCCTCATCGGCATCAGCCCCGGTGCCTTCATCTACGCCTCGGCCGGCGCCGGGGTCGAGACCGTGGTCGCGGCGCATCAGGCGGCGAAGGAGGCGTGTCTCGTGGCCGGCGGCATCGCCTGCGACGCCGCCCTGTCGCTCC
Source organism: Methylobacterium terricola (assembly GCF_006151805.1). Classification (GTDB taxonomy): domain Bacteria; phylum Pseudomonadota; class Alphaproteobacteria; order Rhizobiales; family Beijerinckiaceae; genus Methylobacterium; species Methylobacterium terricola. The sequence continues at coordinate 193,082 of NZ_VDDA01000005.1, forward strand.
GCGCCGTTATCACGCCGCAGCTCATCGCGACGCTGCTCGGCCTCGGGGTGCTGGCCCTGCTGCCGGTCGCCTGGCGGCGCTGGCGGGGCACGCCGCGCTGAATCCGGGGATCCGGCCAACTCGCTCTCGCGCGATTCCTTGGCCGGCGACTGGATTTCAGGCAATCTCGGGGTAGCTTCCGGGTGCTCGCTGCATGCGGCGCGGGCGGTCGTGTTAGAGTCCGGCGGGAAGCGTCGGGCGGGCGAGGGCGTCGAGACCGTGCAGTGGGGCGATGATGCGGCGAGCCAGGGTGGAATCCGGCGCCTCGCCGGACGCATCGGGCTGTCCGGTCGCCTGCTGCTGCTGACGGTCCTCTTCGTCCTCGTCGCCGAGGTGCTGATCTACGTTCCCAGCGTCGCGAGCTTCCGGCGCTCCTGGCTCTCCGACCGGGTCGCCGCCGCGCAGGTCGCCGCCCTGGTGCTCGACGCCGCGCCCCAGAACCGCGTCTCCGACGACCTGGCGAAGCGGCTGCTGATGGGGGTGGGCGCCCGGGCCATCGCCCTCAAGGCCGGGGGCGCGCGCCGCCTCCTCAACCTGACGCCGATGCCGCCGGAGGTGTCCGAGACCGTCGACCTGCGCGAATCCGACTGGATCGACAGCATCGGCGGTGCCTGGCGGACCCTGACCGAGACCAGCCCCCTGCCCCTCCGGGTGGTCGGCCACGGCATGGACGGGGTCGACTTCGTCGAGCTGGTCCTCGATCCCGTCCCCTTGCGGAACGCGATGATCGCCTTCTCGCGCCGGATCCTGCTGACGTCGCTCGCCATCTCCGGCATCACCGCCGGCCTCGTCTTCCTGGTGCTGCAGCTCTCGATCGTGCGGCCGGTGCGGCGGTTGGCGCGCAACATCGCGACCTTCGCGGAGGATCCGGAGGACCTGTCGCGGCGCATCGCCCCGTCCTGGCGCAGCGACGAGATCGGCGCCGCCGAGACGGCGCTCGCCCGCATGGAGACGATCCTGTCGGACGAGCTGCGCCAGAAGCGGCGGCTGGCCGATCTCGGCCTGTCGGTGAGCAAGATCAACCACGAGCTGCGGAATCTGCTCACCACGGCGCAGCTCCTCGTCGACCGGCTCGAGCACGTCGCCGATCCGGGGGTGCAGCGCGTCGCCCCGCGCCTCGTCGCGACGTTGGGCCGGGCGATCCGCTACTGCGAGGGCACGCTGGCCTATGGCCGCGCCGCCGAGCGGGCGCCCGAGCGCCGGATGATGCCGCTGCGGCCGATCCTGCGCGACGCCCTCGACCTCGCCGGGCTGGTGCCGGGCGCGGCCGTCACCATCGAGGACCGTACGCCGGAGGGCCTGAACATCGACGCCGATCCCGACCAGCTGTCGCGGGTGCTGGTCAATCTGGTGCGCAACGCCGTCCAGGCGATCGGGCTGGCGGGCGCCAGCGAGGGCGCGCCGCGGGTCGCGATCGAGGCCGAGCGGACCGGCGCGGCCGTCGTGATCCTCGTCTCCGACAACGGTCCCGGCCTGCCGGAGCGGGCCCGCGCCCACCTGTTCGAGGCGTTCCAGGGCTCCGGCCGCTCCGGCGGCACGGGACTCGGGCTCGCCATCGCGGCCGAGCTGGTGCGCCTCAACGGCGGGACCCTGAGCCTCGACGAGACCCGCAGCGGCGCGCGGTTCCGGATCGTCCTGACCGATCGGGAGGGATGAGGGCGACGGTTGCCAACCGGCGGCGCGCCGCCGCATCGTCGCGCGCATGTCCCTGCGCGTCCCCCTCTCCGCCGTGCGCTCGTTCGAGGCGGCGGCGCGCCGCCGCTCGTTCAAGGATGCGGCCGCCGAGCTGAACCTGACCGCGAGCGCCGTCAGCCATGCCATCCGCAAGATGGAGGCGGCGCTCGGCGTCACCCTGTTCGAGCGCCAGGGCCAGGGCGTGGTGCCGACCGCCGCCGGCGAGGCGCTTCTGGAGCATGTGAGCCGCGCCTTCGAGGAGCTGCATCGCGGCCTCGACCTCGTGGCGGCGAGGGGCCCGCAGCTCCTGCGCCTGCACTGCGCGCCGAGCCTCGCGGCGCAGTGGCTGACGCCTCGCCTTGCCCGTTTCCTCGCGGCGAATCCGGGTTTCGAGGTGCGGCTCGCCGCCGGCATGGACTATGCCCGCTTCGTCAGCGACGAGTTCGACGCCGACCTCGTCTACGGCCCGCCCCGGGGCGAGGGCCTGGTGACGGTGCCGCTCGGCACCGAGACGGTCACCCCGCTCTGCGACCCCGCCCGCGCCGCCCGCATCCGTCAGCCCGAAGACCTCCTCGACCAGGTGCTGATCCAGAGCGACAACAAGCAGGTGCGCTGGCCGCTCTGGTTCGCCCGCAACGGGTTGCCGGCGCCCCGGCCCCTCGGCGTCCGCTTCGACCGCAGCTTCCTTGCCATCGCGGCGGCGGCCGACGGGCTCGGGGTGGCGCTCGAATCGACGCTGCTGGCCGAGCGCGAGATCGCCAGCGGTCGCCTCGTGGCACCGTTGCGCGGGCTGGCGCAGGATGTGACTTACGTCGGCCACTACCTCGTCTACCCGGCGACCACCCGGCGGCGGGCGCCGCTGCGGGTCTTCGCGCGCTGGCTGGCGCAGGAAATGGACCTCGTGCTGCCGGAGGATCTGGCGTGAAGTCATCGCTGTTGTCGATCCCGCTCACGACACCGTCCTGAAGGTGTCGGTCCGGCGATGATGGACTGACCTCGAAGGAGGCCTCCAGATGCCTCGGCGACCTTGGGAGGCTTCCTTCGAGGTCAGCCGATTTTCAGGCGGCCGACACCTCAGGATGAGGTCGTGAGTGGGACCTGGCGACGCTGCCAGATGAATCCCATTCACCTCCCCCTGCAAATTCCGCGTTTGTCCTGACCCCCGCCCCCGGGCACTCTGCCCCCCAACGAGACGAGGGAGGGACCGTCGAGGACGGGCGGCGAGGGCGAAGGCCCCGGCCGACGCCACTCCCTCGTGCCCGACGAGCCAGGGAGGACGACATGCTGCTGACCGACAAGGTGTGCCTGATCACCGGGGCCGCTTCGCTGCGGGGCATCGGCCGCGCCACCGCCAAGCTCTTCGCCAGCCACGGCGCCAGGGTGGTGATCCTCGATCTCGATGCCGGCCAGGCCGAGGACGCCGCCCGCGCCGTCGGCGACGGGCATCTCGGCCTCGCCTGCAACGTCACCGACAAGGCCGCCTGCCAGGCCGCCGCCGACGAGGTGGTGTCGCGGCTCGGTCGCATCGACGTGCTGGTCAACAATGCCGGCATCACCCAGCCGCTGAAGTTCATGGAGATCGAACCCGGCAATTACGACGCGGTGCTCGACGTCAACCTGCGCGGCACGCTCTACATGAGCCAGGCGGTGGTGCCGCAGATGCGCCGGCAGAAGTCGGGTTCGATCGTCTGCCTGTCGTCGGTCTCGGCGCAGCGCGGCGGCGGCATCTTCGGCGGGCCGCATTACAGCGCCGCCAAGGGCGGCGTGCTCGGCTTGGGCAAGGCGATGGCCCGCGAGCTCGGCCCCGACACGGTGCGGGTCAACAGCATCACCCCGGGCCTGATCCAGACCGACATCACCGCCGGCAAGCTCACCGACGAGCTGAAGGCCGAGATCGCCAAGGGCATCCCGCTCGGCCGCCTCGGCGTCGCGGACGATGTCGCCAAGGCCTGCCTGTTCCTCGCCTCCGACCTCTCCTCCTACATCACCGGCGCCGTTCTCGACGTGAACGGCGGCATGCTGATCCACTGAGGACGACCTCCATGCCCCCCACCGAAACCGGGCGGAACAGCCCGTCGCTGGCCGAGCGCGCCTACCGCATCCGCCGCAATGCCCTGCGGATGGGCGAGGTCCAGGGCCAGGGCTACATCGCCCAGGCGCTGGGCATCGCCGACGTGCTGGCGGTGTCGTATTTCCACGCCATGCGCTACCGGCCGGACGATCCGGAATGGGAGGGGCGCGACCGCTTCCTGCTCTCGATCGGCCACTACGCCATCGCGCTCTACGCCGCCCTCCTCGAGGCCGGAATTCTGCCCGAGGACGAGCTGACGAGCTACGGGGCCGACGACAGCCGGCTGCCGATGTCCGGCATGGCCGCCTACACCCCCGGCATGGAGATCACCGGCGGCTCGCTCGGCCACGGCCTCGCGCTCGCGGTCGGCTTCTGTCTCGGGCTGAAGCGGAAGAAGTCGGACTCGTTCGTCTATTGCCTGATCTCCGACGGTGAACTCGGCGAGGGCTCGATCTGGGAGGGCGCCTGGTCGGCGAGCCACTGGAAGCTCGACAACCTGATCGCCCTCGTCGACGTCAACAACCAGCAGGCCGACGGCCCGGCCTCGCAGGTCACCGGCTTCGAGCCGGCGGCCGCCCGCTTCGAGGCCTTCGGCTGGCACGTCCAGCGGGTCGACGGCAACGACATCGACGCGCTCGTCCAGGCCTTCGACGCGGCCAGGGCCTGCGCGGAGCAAAAGCCCCGCATCATCATCTGCGACACCACGATGGCGAAGGGCATCCCGTTCCTGGAGGCGCGCGAGCGCAACCACTTCCTGCGGGTGGAACCGCAGGAATGGCAGGACGCGATCGAGATCCTGGATGCCGGGAGGCCCGCATGAAACGCTCGAAATACACCCGCCCGGCCTGGCTCACCGAGGCCAATACGGGTGAGCGCCTCACGACCTCGGCGATGATCGCCTCGCTCGCCGGCCCCGACCAGCGCACCGCGCCGGCCCCCTTCGGCCATGCGCTGGCGAAGCTCGCCGAGGAGCGGCCGGAGATCGTCGGGCTGACGGCCGATCTCGGCAAGTACACCGACCTGCACGTCTTCGCGAAGACGCACCCCGAGCGCTTCTACCAGATGGGCATGGCCGAGCAGCTCTTGATCAGCGCCGCCGCCGGCCTGGCCCGGGAAGGCTTCCAGCCCTTCGCCACCACCTACGCGGTGTTCGCGGCGCGCCGCGCCTACGACTTCATCTGCATGGCGATCGCGGAGGAGAACCTCGACGTCAAGATCGTCTGTGCGCTCCCCGGCCTCACCACCGGCTACGGCCCGAGCCACCAGGCGACGGAGGACATCGCGATCTTCCGCGGCCTGCCCAACATGACGATCCTCGACCCCTGCGACGCGCACGAGATCGCCCAGGCCGTGCCGGCCATCGCCGACCACAAGGGGCCGGTCTACATGCGGCTCCTGCGCGGCAACGTCCCCCTGGTGCTCGACGAGTACGGCTACACATTCGAGCTCGGCAAGGCCAAGACCATCCGGGACGGCCACGACGTCCTGATCGTCTCGACCGGCCTGATGACCATGCGGGCCCTCGAGGCGGCGGAGGCATTGCGCGACGACAGCGTCGACGTCGCGGTGCTGCACGTGCCGACGATCAAGCCCCTCGACGCCGAGACCATCCTGCGCGAGGCCGGCAAGGGCGGGCGCCTGGTGGTGGTGGCCGAGAACCACACCGTCGTCGGGGGCCTCGGCGAGGCGGTGGCGGGGCTGCTCCTGCGCTCCGGCACGATCCCGAAGGCCTTCCGCCAGGTCGCCCTGCCGGACGAGTTCCTGGATGCCGGCGCCCTGCCGACGCTCCACGACCGCTACGGCATCTCGACCAACGCCATGGTGAGGAGCATCCGCGAATGGCTGTGAGCCCGACCAATCCCGTCGCCTTCGTCGGCCTGGGGTCCATGGGCCTGCCGATGGCCCGCAACCTCGTGCGCCACGGGTTTCCCGTGCGCGGGTTCGACGTGCGGCCCGAGGGGCGGGCCGCCTTCGCGAGCGCCGGCGGCACACCCGCCGAGACCGTCGCGGCGGTCTCCGACGGCGCCGGGGCACTGGTGCTGATGGTGGTCAATGCCGATCAGGCGGAGACCGTGCTGTTCGGCGAGGGCGCCCTGGAGCGTCTCACGCCCGACGCCGCCGTGATCCTGATGGCGACCTGCCCGCCGGCCGCCGTCGCGGCGCTCGCCACGCGCGTGACCGCGACCGGCCGGGCCTTCGTCGATGCCCCCGTCTCCGGCGGGGTCGTCGGCGCCGAGGCCGGCACCCTCACCATCATGGCGGCGGCCCCCGCCGCGGTGATCGCTGCGGTGCGGCCGATCCTCGACGCCATGGGCGACAAGGTGTTCCAGGTCGGGCCCGAGCCCGGCCAGGGCGCCACCATGAAGGCGGTCAACCAGCTCCTCTGCGGGGTCAACCTCGCGGCGGCGGCGGAGGCCCTGTCGCTGGCGGCCAAGGTCGGCATCGACGGCGCGACGGCGCTGGAGATCGTCTCGGGCTCCTCGGCCTCGAGCTGGATGCTGCGCGACCGCGGCCCGCGGATGCTGGAGGAGGCGCCGCGGGTCACCAGCGCCGTCGACATCTTCGTCAAGGATCTCGGCATCGTGCTGGAGGCCGGCCGCAGCGAGAAGGCGGCGTTGCCGCTCGCGGCTTTGGCGCATCAGCTCTTCCTGGCGGCGTCGAGCCGGGGGGCCGGGGCGGACGACGACAGCCGGGTCATCGGATCGTACCGGGCGCTCAACGGCAAGTAAGTTGAGCATATCCCCCCTCTCCCGCGTGGGAGAGGGGTCGGGGGGCGGTGACGCGCTCCGTCTCAGGCCTGTGACCGCCGTGCTGGCAGCTCGATGCCGCTCGCCGGATCCTGACGCGCGCCACCCTCACCCCTATCCCGCTCCCACACCTTGTCGCGATACCGGGCAAGCCCGGCATCGCCTGGAGAGGGGATCCTGCGCCTCTTGCCGAACCCTGCGGCAACGCCGCCGACGACGTCGTCACGTCCAGAAGCCGGCCCGACCGGCCCCCCCATCCCCGAGGAAACGCCATGACCCGCCCCCTCTCCCGCCGCACGCTGCTCGCCGGAGCCGCTGCCCTCCCCCTCGCCACGGTCTTCACCCGCCCGGTCCGCGCCGCCGAGTTCGAGTACAAGCTCGCCACCGGCCAGGACCCGACCCATCCGGTCAACCTGCGCGCCCAGGAGGCCCTGACCCGGATCCGCGAGGCCTCGAACGGGCGCCTCGACATCAAGCTGTTCCCCGCCAACCAGCTCGGCTCCGACACCGACCTGCTGTCGCAGGTGCGCAACGGCAGCGTCGAGTTCTTCAATCTCTCGACCTCGATCCTCTCGACCTTCGTGCCCGCCGCCGCGCTGCCGAATACCGGCTTCGCGTTCAAGGACTACGACGAGGTGTGGAAGGCCATGGATGGCGGCCTCGGAACGTATGTCCGCGAGCAGATCGCCAAGACGCCGATCCAGGCCGTGTCGAAGATCTGGGACAACGGATTTCGCCAGATCACCTCCTCGACCAAGGAGATCCGCACCCCCGAAGACCTGAAGGGCTTCAAGATCCGCGTGCCGCCGTCGCCGATGCTGACCTCGCTGTTCAAGGCGTTCGAGGCCGGGGCGGCGCCGCTCAATTTCAACGAGCTGTACTCGGCGCTGCAGACCAGGATCTTCGAGGGCGAGGAGAACCCGCTCGCGATCATCGCGACGACCCGGCTCTACGAGGTGCAGAAGACCTGCAGCCTCACCGGCCACGTCTGGGATGGCTACTGGATGCTCGGCAACAAACGAGCCGTGCAGCGCCTGCCGGAGGACCTGCGCACCCTCGTGAGCCGCGAGCTCGACCGCGCGGCCGACGACGAGCGCGCCGACATCGTGAGGCTCAACGACTCCCTGGTCCGGGACCTCGGCGCCAAGGGAATCACCTTCCTCGCTGTCGACCGCCAGAAATTTCGCGATGCGCTCGGTCGCACGACATTCTACAAGGACTGGAAGAACAAGTACGGCGACGCCGCCTGGGAGCACCTCGAGGCGGTAGCCGGCAAATTGGCCTGAGGGAGGCGACCATGCATGTCGACATCGCGACGGAGACGCCGGCCCTGCCGGCGGCCTCCGCCAACCGCGCCTGGGCGCGCACGCTCGACAGAGCCCTCGGCCCGCTGATCGAGATCCCCGCCGCCCTGCTGGTGGTCGCCGAGATCGTGGTGCTGCTCGCCGGCGTCGTCAGCCGCTACGTCTTCCACGCGCCGATCGTCTGGTCCGACGAGCTGGCCTCGATCCTGTTCCTCTGGCTCGCCATGCTGGGCTCGGTGGTGGCCTATCGCCGCGCCGAGCACATGCGGATGACGGCGCTCGTCAGCCTGGCGTCGATCAGGACACAGGCCTTCCTGGAGGCGGTGGCGCTCGCCGCCGGCCTCGCCTTCGTGCTGATGCTGCTGCATCCGGCCTACGAGTTCGCGGCCGAGGAGGTCTTCGTCCAGACCCCGGCGCTCGAGATCACCAATGCCTGGCGCGCCGCCGCCCTGCCGGTCGGCTTCGCCCTGATGCTGGTGGTCGCGACCCTGCGGCTGATCGAATGCGCCGACTGGCGCCACGCGGTCGGCGCGCTGGCGCTCACCGGCCTGATCATCGCCGCGCTGATGCTGGCCGAGCCGCTGCTCCGCACGCTCGGCAACTGGAACCTCCTGATCTTCTTCGTCCTCGGCGTCGGCGCGCTCGTCTTCACCGGGGTGCCGATCGCCTTCGCGTTCGGGCTCGCCACCTTCGGCTACCTGATGCTCACGACGCGTGCCCCCGCCATGGTGGTGGTCGGGCGCATGGACGAGGGAATGAGCCACCTCATCCTGCTCGCCGTGCCGCTCTTCGTGTTCCTCGGCCTGCTCATCGAGATGACCGGCATGGCCAAGGCCATGGTGGGCTTCCTGGCGAGCCTGCTCGGCCATGTCCGCGGCGGCCTGCACTACGTGCTGGTGGGCGCGATGTACCTCGTCTCGGGCATCTCCGGCTCCAAGGCCGCCGACATGGCGGCGGTGGCCCCGGTGCTGTTTCCCGAGATGAAGAAGCGGGGCGCCAAGGAGGGCGACCTCGTCGCGCTGCTCGCCGCCACCGGCGCCCAGACCGAGACCATCCCGCCCTCGCTGGTGCTGATCACCATCGGGTCGGTGACCGGCGTGTCGATCACCGCCCTGTTCACCGGCGGCCTGCTGCCCGGCGTCGTGCTCGGCATCACGCTGTGCCTGCTGGTCTGGTGGCGCTACCGGGGCGAGAACCTGCGACACGTCCGGCGCGCCACCAAGGGCGAGATCGGCCGGGCGCTCGTCATCGCCTTCCCGGCGATCGCGCTCCCCTTCGTCATCCGCGCCGCGGTGGTGGAAGGCGTCGCGACCGCGACGGAGGTCTCGACCATCGGCATCGTCTACGCGATCCTCGCCGGCCTGCTGATCTACCGCCAGTTCGACTGGCGCCGGGTCTACCCGATGCTGGTCGCGACGGCGTCCCTGTCGGGGGCGATCCTGCTGATCATCGGGGCGGCGACGGGCATGGCCTGGGCCCTGACGCAGTCGGGCTTCTCGCAGAGCCTCGCCGTGATGATGAAGGGCTTGCCCGGCGGGGCGCTGGGCTTCCTGGTCGTCTCGGCGGTGGCCTTCGTGATCCTCGGCTCGGTGCTGGAGGGCATCCCGGCGATCGTGCTGTTCGGGCCATTGCTGTTCCCGATCGCCCGCCAGGTCGGGGTGCACGAGGTGCATTACGCGATGGTGGTGATCCTGGCGATGGGCGTCGGCCTGTTCGCGCCGCCCTTCGGGGTCGGGTATTACGCGGCCTGCGCGATCAGCCGGATCCATCCGGATGCCGGCATCCGTCCGATCGTCGGCTACATGCTGGCGCTGCTGGCCGGCCTCGTCGTGGTGATCCTGGTGCCGTGGATCTCGATCGGCTTCCTGGCGAAGTGAGGCCGGGGCGATCCAGGGACGCGATGTCCGAGGGTGATCCTTCGGACATCGCGGAGCACGGGTCTTCCAAGAAACCTCTCCGCCCTTTCCCGGATCTCCTGCCGCTGTCGCTTCAGTCGTCCGGGAAAGGGCGGAGGTTGATGGTTCGACGCCAGGGAATCGGCGCGCCCGGCCTTCGGGAGCCGAGCGCCCTCCCCCCGCCCTACTCCGCCGCCTTCGCCAGCGCCCTTCCGTAGGCGCCGCTCTTCAGGGTCTTCGTCAGCCAGTCGTCGACCGCCGTCTTCAGCGCCGGGTCGCGGCTCATCCAGAAGGCCTTCTCGTTCTTGTTGAAGGCGTCGGGGACCGCGGCCGGGCAGAGCACGCCGGCATTCACCCGCGACTGGTAATCGACCTCGGTGCCGTCGGTGACCATCACGTCGGCGCGGTTCTGCGCGATCTCCTGGAAGATGGCGCGGTTGTCGGGAAACACCCGGACCGAGGCGTGCGGGAAGTTCGCGTCGGCGAAGCGCTGGTTGGTGCCGCCCGGATTGACCACGACGCGGACCTCCGGCTTGTCGATGTCCTTGACCGTGACGAACCGGGCCTTGTCGGCGCACCGCACGATCGGGCGCTTGCCGTCGACCAGGACCGGCACCGAGAAATCCGCGACCGAGGCCCGGTCGGGCGTGATGGTGACGCCGCCCATCGCGATGTCGTAGCGGTCGGCCAGCAGGTCGTCCTTCAGGGTCTTCCAGGTCGTCGGCACGATCTCGACCTTGACCCCGAGCGCACGGGCGAGCTCTCCCGCCATGGTCACGTCGGCGCCCTTGAGGCTGCCGTCGGGCAGGCGCAGGGCATAGGGCGCGTAGTCGCCGGTCAGGCCGACCCGCAGCGTGCCGTCCTGCCGGATCGCGGACAGTGACCGCGCCGCCGCTGGCACGGCTGAGAGTATGGCAATAATCCCGACTACACCCGCGATCTTGCGCATCGTCACTGCCCTGATCCTCGCGTTGCGGCTCACTCTTCTCTCGTACGGACATCGCACGGGTCCGGTAAAGCCCGGATGACGGTTCGATCACACGCGACGTGAACGTGAGCCCATGCGAGGCGAATCCAGGCCGTGCGAAGCGCAGCCCGGCCGTGCGACGCCAAACCCGGCATTGACTCGGCGGCCCGCACCGGCTTCCTCCCCGTCATGGTCTCTCTCCCGGACAGCCTGCGGCGATCGTCGGCGACCCTGCAGCGCGCCTTCGAGCGCCAGCGACCGCGCCTGACGCAGGGCGTGCGGATGACCGCAGCGAGCCTCGCGACCTTCGTGCTGGCGGAGGCCCTCGGCCTGCCCCAGGGTTACTGGGCGGTCATCACCGCGCTCATCGTCACGCAGGCGAATGTCGGCGGCTCGCTCAAGGCGGCGCTCGACCGCTTCCTCGGCTCGGTGCTGGGCGCCTGCTACGGCGGCGCGGTCGCCTTCGCGATCCCGCATCACGGCGGCGCCTCGACCTTCGCGGCCCTGTTCGTGGCGGTGGCGCCGCTGACCTTCGCGGCGACGGTCTCGGCGGGCTTCCGGATCGCGCCGATCACCGCGATCATCGTGCTGCTCTCCACCACCGGCTCGACGCTCGGCCCCCTTGCCTTCGCCCTCGACCGGATCCTCGAGATCGGGCTCGGCTGCGTCGTCGGCCTCGGGGTCTCGCTCCTGGTGGCGCCCGCCCGGGCGGCGCGGGCGGTGACGGGGCAGGCCGCGGGCCTCGCCCGCCTCCTCGCCGGGCAGCTCGAGGCGCTCGCCCGCCTCGAGCCCGAGGAGACGCCGGAGGTGAAGGCCCTGCCGCCGGCGGTGCGCCGGAGCCTCGCCCGCCTCGAGACCCTGGCCGGCGAGGCGGCGCGCGAGCGGCGCAGCCGGCTCTCCGCCGCCCCCGACCCGGCCCCGCTGCTGCGCACCCTGATGCGCCTGCGCCACGACCTCGTGCTGCTGCGCCGCGCCATCGCGGAGGCCGACGCGGACGTCCTGCGGGTCCACCTCGCGGAGGCCTGGGGCAACGCGGCCAACGCCGCCGCCGCGCGCCTGCGCGTCCTTGCCGACGCGCTCGCGGCGGGACACCGCCCCGCCGGGGACGACGCGGCCCTGCTCGCCGCAATCGCCGGCTACCGCGAGGCCATCGACGGGATGCGCCAGCGCCAGGTGACCCGGACGCTCTCCACCGACGGCGTCGGCCGCATCTTCTGGCTCGCCTTCAGCCTGGAGCAGCTGCGGCGCAACCTCGACGACCTCGCCGCCCGGGCGAAGGATTTTTCGAAATCCGAGGCGTGAGGCCGGTCAGGGCGTGCGCTTGCGCAGCACCATGGTGCCGTGCAGCAGGAATTTCTGCGCCCGCTTGCCGGTATCGACCTCGGTGGTGAAGATCGTGCCGCGCGAGTCGATCGCGAGGTTGTGCACCCAGTGGAAGTCGCCGGCCATCCGGCCGTTGCGGCCGAAGCGGCCGAGGATCGCCCCGTCCTCCCGCCGAAGGGTGCGGACCTCGTTGTTGGCGCCGTCGGCATTCATCAGGTAGCTCTGTGCCTCGTCCGGCCACAGGGCGAGCTCCCAGACCGAGCCGTTGGCCCGGGTCTGCGGCTCGACGGTGAACTCCTTCACGAAGGTGCCGTCGCGGCGAAAAACCTGGACCCGGTTGTTGGTGCGGTCGCAGACATAGACCAGCCCGTCGCGGGCCACCTGCACGCAATGGACCGGGTTGCGGAACTGCCGGGCCGGCGCCGCCGCCGGGTCGTAGGGGCCGAGCGCCACATCGGTCGGCGGCTCGCCATAGGCGCCCCACATCCGCTTGAACGCGCCGGTCTCGGCGTCGAACACGATGACCCGGTGGTTGTAGTAGCCGTCGGCGACGTAGAGCTCGTTCGTCTCCGGGTCGACCTGCATGTTGGCCGGCTTGCCCAGCCGCGTGGTGTCGCGGCTGTCGGTCTGCGGTCCGGCCTTGCCGATCTGCATCACGAAGCGGCCGTCCTGCGTGAATTTCAGGATCTGCCCGTCCTGCTCGCCGTTGCCGGCGAGCCAGACGAAACCCTTGTGGTCGATATGGATGCCGTGCTCGTTCTGCGGCCAGTCGTAGCCGGGGCCCGGGCCGCCCCAGGACTTGATGAGGGTCCCCTCCTGGTCGAACACCAGGACCGGCGGGGCCGGGACGCAGCAGCGGGTGCGCGGCGGGGACAGGCTCGCCGCCTTCTCGTCGTCGGTGAGGGTGCGCGGCCGCTGGATCACCCAGACATGGTCCTCGGCATCGACCGCGACCCCCGCCGCCTGGCCCATGATCCAGTTGTTCGGCAGGGGCTTGGGCCAGGCCGGATCGACCCGGAAGTGCGGCGGTTCCTGGGCCCAAACCGGGGACGCGCAGACGAGGGCGACGAGGACGGCGATCCAGCGCATGGTGTTTCCTCCCGTTATGGTTGTCGCCACTGTAGGGGAGATGCGCCGGGCCGCGCCAGCGCTCAGGTCGGGGCTCCGGCCGCAATCGCGCGCCACACCGCGAGGGCTGCGCAGCCGACGAGGGCCAGGGCCAGGGCGAGGCGGGTGAGGCGCCCGGTGCCGGCGAGACGGGCCCGGCACGCCGGCCGCGCGAGGACGAAGCCGAGGAGGCCGAACCACGCCGCCGCCATGCAGAACACCGCGGCCCCCGCCACCGGCAGGGCCGAGCGACCGGGATGGGCCAGGAAGAAGCCGGTGAAGAAGGCGAGGCTGACCGGGTTGGTCACGGCCGCACCGAGGCCGAGGACGAAGGTGCCGGCGTCGCGCCCGGGCACGAGCCGGGCGGGATCGTTGGGCAGGCCGGCCCGGCCGCTCACCAGCCGGAGGGCCGATCGGAGCATCAGGAAGGCGAACAGCGCGGTGCCGATCCCGGTGACGAGCCGGCCCGCCGGCATGAGCGAGGCGCCGAGCCCGGCGAACCCCGCCGCGAGGGCGGCGCCGCAGGCGATTCCGAGAGCCGCGACGAGAGGCCCCCGCCCCGGTGCCGCGATGCTGGCGCGCAGAACCACCAGCAGGTTCGGGCCGGGAGACGCCAGGACGGGGGCATAGGCGGTGACGAGCGGCCCGAGCAGGGTGGGCCACATCTCGGTCTCTGGCATCGAGCATCCCCCCGGCGCCCCGGCGCCGTTCAGGTGCCATAAAGATGCCAAAACACCGGGCCGCGCGTCCTTCGATTGGAGGATGTGCGGTGCGGCGACGTACGGTTCCGATGGACCAGGCGACAGTCCTGCGACAGTCGATGGCGGCGAGCCGGGGGCCGGGGACAGTCGAGGGACAGTCCGGCTGTTGCACGGGACCAGTGCCCGCTTCCCGCGCCGCCGACACGGAAGCGGCGGCAGGGTCGCCCCTGCCGCCGCTTCATCCCTTACGCGATCCGGTTCAGCGCCGCTCGGTGCCCAGCGGCTGACGGGCCGGGGGCAGCTCGTCCTCGATGCCGACATGGCGCTCGCGGGTGGTGCCGGGCAGCCCGGCATCGACGGCCTGGGTGGTCGGCGGAGCGCCGGCCGCGAACGGCATGCCTCCGGTATTGAGGCCGGTGGTGGTGCTGCCGGCTGCGCCGACCGCCGACGACCCGCCGGCGACGGCGGCCGGGTTGGTCAGCGAGGGAGCGGTCTCGTCGTGACGGCCGGTCCAGCCGTCCTGGCGCCAGCCGCGGGCGCGGTCGTCCATATCGACCGAACCATGTTCCTTCAGGATCGAATAGACCCGGTCGGCATGGGTGTCGTCGGCCCGTACGGTGACCAGGGTGCCACCGCGGCGCACGCCCTCGGCGTAGGAATGGGCCTGCTCCTCGCTGAGACCCGCGCCGGTCAGCGAGCCGATCAGGCCGCCGGCCGCGGCGCCGACCCCGGCGCCGGTGAGCGTGGCGACGAGCCAGCCCGCGGCGACCACCGGGCCGACGCCCGGGATGGCGAGGAGACCGAGACCGGTGAGAAGCCCGGCGCCGCCGCCGAGCACAGTGCCGAGCGAGGCACCGGCCCCGGCACCGTTCGAGGCGTCGTGCGCGGTCTCGCCGGTGGTCGCCGTGTCGCGGCCCGGCACGTGGCCGGAATAGCGCTCGTCCTGGTTGTTGGCGACGATGCTGACATCGGCGTGCGGCACGCCGGCCGCCTCCACCTTGCGCACTGCCGCCGAGGCGTCGTCGTAGCTGTCGAACAGAGCCGTGATGGTACGGGTCGCCATGGGCGTCGTCCTTCGATGTGAGAGTTCAGGGAGGGCGGTTCGGCGCCTCAGCGGGCGGTCGAGACGTTGCCCTTGAAGTCGAGGCCGACCATCACCGTGTTGCCGGATTGCATGGCCTGGCCGCGCCAGATGCCCTGGTCGTCCTTCTTGAGGTCCTTCACGTCCTTGAAGCCGGCCTGCTCGAGGCGGCTGCGGGCCTGGGCCTCGGTGAAGCTGTTGGCGCCGGGCTCGAGCTTGACGTTGGTGGCGACGGTGCCGGTGGTGCCCGGGTTGCTCTTGTCCATCATGTCGGTGTTGGGCCGGGTCACCGCCTCCTGGCCCTGCGACTGGGTGCTGGGCTTGGCGTCGCGCGCCGGGTCGCCCGTCACCGTGGTCTGCGCCTGCGCCGCGCCGGCCCCGAACATGCCGAGAGCCGCGAGGGTGATGAGGGTCTTGCGCATGATCTCCTCGAACCTTGTCTGACCGATCGATGCCCTTCTAATCGTTGCCGGGCGGCTTGGTTCCGTTGGAGGAACGTTGAGATCAGGGCAGATCACGAATTTCAAAAGAGTTCCCAGCGAGCTTGACCATTACGAGCGATGCTTTGATCTTTCGATCGCGCTGCGGCGCACAAAAATCGAACGGTAAGATTGTTCCCGGCGAAAACAGGTCGGGTCTCGATCGTGCGCGATCCGATCGGCCGGGATCCCCGGGCGGCGACGCATCCGGCGGGACGTTAACCGATCCCTAACCATGCACCCGGCAGGAATTGCCGGGTCGACGGTGGATGGGATCTGATGAGCGAGACCGGGGCACTCGGCGCGGGCCGCATCTTCGTGCTGCCGACGCGGGCCGACCTGATGGCGCTGACGCGCCGCAGCGACATCGTGCTCGCCGTCGCGGTGCTCGGCATCCTGGTGGTGCTGATCTTCCCGCTGCCGGCCCTGCTGCTCGACCTCCTGCTCGCGGTCTCGATCATCCTGTCGGTCCTGATCCTGATGACCGGCCTGTTCATCGAGAACCCGCTCGAGTTCACGGTCTTCCCGGTGGTCCTGCTGATCGCCACGATGCTGCGGCTGGCGCTCAACCTCGCCTCGACCCGGCTGATCCTCGGTCACGGCCACGAGGGCACGGCGGCGGCCGGCCACGTCATCGAGGCCTTCGGCCATTTCGTGATGGGCGGCAACTTCCTGATCGGGATCATCGTCTTCGCGATCCTGATCATCGTGAACTTCGTCGTCATCACCAAGGGCTCGGGCCGCATCGCCGAGGTGGCGGCGCGATTCACCCTCGACGCGATGCCCGGCAAGCAGATGGCGATCGATGCCGACCTCTCGGCCGGCCTCATCGACGAGAAGGCCGCTCGGACCCGCCGGCAATCGCTCGAGGACGAATCCTCGTTCTTCGGCGCCATGGACGGCGCCTCGAAATTCGTGCGCGGCGACGCGATCGCGGCCCTGCTGATCACCGTCATCAACGTGGTGGGGGGCATCATCATCGGCACCGCCCAGCAGGGCATGGGCTTCGGCGACGCGGCCAAGACCTACACCCTGCTCACCGTCGGCGACGGCCTCGTCAGCCAGGTCCCGGCCCTGATCGTCTCGACCGCGGCGGGCCTCCTCGTCTCCAAGGCCGGCGTGCGCGGCGCCGCCGCCCGGGCGCTCGGGCGCCAGATCGCCAACTACCCGAAGGCGCTCGGCATGTCGGCCGGCGTGATGCTCCTGATCGGGCTCCTGCCCGGCATCCCGATGCTGCCCTTCCTCGCGCTCGGCCTCGGCGCCGCCTACCTCGCCCGCCGCATCGCCCTGATGCCGAAGCCGGTCGAGACCGAGGCGGCGGATGGGGCCGCGCCCAGCCCCGACGGTGCGGCGCAGAAGGAGGAGACGGCGGCCGACCTCCTCAAGCTCGACGACCTGAAGCTCGAGATGGGCTACGCCCTCCTGCCCCTCGTCAACGGGCCGGCGGGCCAGGACCGCCTCACCGACCAGATCCGGGCGCTCCGCCGCCAGCTCGCCGCCGAGCTCGGCTTCGTGATGCCCTCGGTCCGCATCCTCGACAACGTCCAGCTCGACGCCAATACCTACGTGGTGCGGGTCAAGGAGATCGAGGCCGGGACCGGCCAGGTCTTCCCGGGCCAGTTCATGGCGATGGACCCGATGGGCGGCCAGGTCCAGCTGCCCGGCCAGCACCTGCTGGAACCCACGTTCGGCCTGCCGGCGACCTGGGTCGATGCCTCCTTGCGCGACGAGGCCCAGCTCAAGGGCTACACCGTGGTCGATGCCGCCACGGTGGTCTCGACCCACCTGACCGAGGTGATCAAGGCCCATGTCGCCGACCTCCTCAACCACGTCGAGGTGCACAAGCTCCTCAAGGAGCTGCCGAAGGAGCACGGCGAGCTGTTGAAGGAGGTGGTGCCGGGCCAGATCGCCACCACGGGCATCCAGCGGGTGCTGCAATACCTGCTCGCCGAGCGGGTCTCGATCCGCGACCTCGGCACGATCGTGGAGGGCATCGCCGAGGTCGCCGGCCACATCAAGAACCCGCGCGACATCGTCGAGCACGTCCGCGCCCGGCTCGGCCGCCAGATCTGCGCCCAGTACCAGGGCCCGGGCGGCGTCCTGCCGATCATCACCCTGTCGCCGGCCTGGGAGGGCGCCTTCATGGAGGCGATCGTCGGCCAGGGCGACGAGCGCCATCTGGCGATGCAGCCCTCGAAGCTCTCGGATTTCGTCACCACGGTGCGCGACCGCTTCGAGGAGGCGGCGCGGATGGGCGAGATGCCGGTCCTCGTCACCTCGGTCCAGGCCCGGCCCTTCGTGCGCTCGATCATCGAGCGCTTCCGTCGCGAGACCCCGGTGATCAGCCAGGCGGAGATCCATCCGCGGGCCCGGCTGAAGACCGTCGGCTCGGTGTAGACCAACGCGGGACGACGGGAGCGGGACAAGGCGGGCGAGAAGACACGCGCCTGAAGACTTGCGCCCGCCCTTGTCGTGCCCCACCCTGTCATCGTCGAAGCAGACAGGGGCCGCCGAACGACTCGGCGGTGACTCGGCGACGCCGGCCGCTGCTCCGAAAGCAGTAAGTCGGAACTTAATCCTACACAGGAGTGCGGGCCGCTCCTCGGCTTTTTGCGCCCGCCCGACTTGCCGCACCTTGGTCTAGCCTTCGCGGCGCATCACGGGATCGGGGAGCGGAGCAGGTGGCGAGCATCGGCATCGTCGGCACGGGATTCGTGGCCGATTACTACATGCGCTCCCTGGCGACCCTGCCGGACGTGACGGTCGCGGGCGCCTGGGACCTCGACCTCGACCGGCTGCACGCCTTCCGCAAGTACTGGCGCGTCCCGGCCGCCGCGAGCCTCGACGACCTGATCGGCCGGCGTCCGGACCTGATCCTCAACCTGACCAATCCGGGTTCGCACTACGCCGTGAGCCTGGCCTGCCTGGAGGCGGGTCTCGCGGTCTATTCCGAGAAGCCGCTCGCCACCCGGCTCGACGACGCGCGCCACCTGCACCGGGTCGCGACCGAGCGCGGGGTCATGCTCGCCTCGGCGCCGTGCAGCCTCCTCGGCGAGAGCGCCCAGACGGTCTGGAAGGCCCTGCGCGAGCGCGCCATCGGCACGCCGCGGCTGGTCTATGCCGAGATCGACGACGGCTTCCTGATCCGCGCGCCGCATGCGAGCTGGCGCAGCGAATCCGGTGCGCCCTGGCCGCTGCAGGACGAGCTGGCGGTCGGCTGCGCGCTCCAGCATGCCGGCTACTACCTGACCTGGCTGATCGCGATGTTCGGTTCGGTGACGCGGGTCGCCTCGGCCTCCTCCGACGTGCTGGGGCTGACCCTCGCCGACGGCAGGCCGGCCGCCCCGACCTATGCCTGCGCGTCCCTGTTCTTCGATGGCGGGGTCGTGGCCCGGCTGACCTGCTCGGTGGTGGCGCCGCACGACCACAGCCTCCGCATCTTCGGCGACGACGGCATCCTGGAGGTCGCCGAGTGCTGGTCGAACGATGCCGCCGTGCGGGTGCGGCGCCGCCACGTGCTGCGCCGCCGCCTGATCGATTCCCCCGTCGCCCGGCGGCTGCGCCTCGGGGGCCGCACCCACCCGATGGTCGGGCGCAAGGGCGCGACGGCGATGAACTTCGCGCTGGGGCCGCAGGAGATGCTGGCGGCGCGGGCGGAAGGCCGCGCCAGCCGCCTCGACGCCGACTTCGCCCTCCACCTGACCGAGGTCGCCCTGGCGATCCAGAATGCCGGCGACGGCACCGGCCACCAGGTGATCGCCTCGCGGGCCGGCCGCGTGGCGCCGATGCCGTGGGCTGGCGCCTGATCCCGCGGTCGGGCTGACGGCGCCGTCCCGGCATGCGAAAGGGGATCGGAAACGAACCCCGGAGGAACGCCGATGCCGGTCTACGCCCTCGACACTGTCAGCCCTGTCCTGCCGGAGGACGGCAGCGCCTGGATCGCGCCCGACGCCCACGTGATCGGGCGGGTGCGCCTCGGCCGCGAGGTCGGGGTGTGGTTCGGGGCCGTCATCCGCGGCGACAACGAGCCGATCACGATCGGCGACCGCACCAACATCCAGGAAGGCGCGGTGCTCCACACCGATGCGGGCTTCCCGCTCACCCTCGGCGGCGGCATCACGGTCGGGCACGGCGCCATCGTGCATGGTTGCACGGTGGGCGACGACACGCTGATCGGGATGGGCGCGACGATCCTCAACGGCGCCAGGATCGGCCGCAATTGTCTCGTCGGAGCCAACGCGCTGGTCACCGAGGGCAAGGAATTCCCGGACAACAGCCTGATCGTCGGCGCGCCGGCGAAGGCGGTGCGGGTGCTCGACGAGGCGGCGGTGGCGGGGTTGCGCGCCTCGGCCGACCGCTACGTCGCCAACGCCAAGCGCTTCGCGCAGGGCCTGCGGCGGGTCGATTAGACCGATCTTCGATGAACCGGATGACGGTTCGTCGAGGAAACGTCAGTCACATCGGAAACCTGGAGCCCCGTCCGGCGGCCATGTGAGCGGATGGGGCCGCCCGCCGGCCGGACCCGAGCGGCCCGCGTCGTCCGGGCGGATCGGCCGCCTTTACGCCGCCGCTTCCCCCCTGTCGGGCGCCTCGCGGGTGTGCTCGATGAAATGCGCCATCGGTCCGGGGCGGCCGAGGAGGTAGCCTTGCGCCTCGTGGCAGTTCTCGGCCCCCAGGAAGGCCAGCTCGGCCGAGGTCTCGACGCCCTCCGCCAGGACCGGCAGCCCCAGGCCCCGGCCGAGGCCCAGCACCGCCCGCATGATCGCCGCGGTCTCGCGGTTGACGTCGACGGCGCGGATGAACGAGCGGTCGATCTTGATCTTGTCGAACGGGAAGGCGCGCAGGTTCGACAGCGACGAGTACCCGGTGCCGAAATCGTCCATCGCGATCCGCACCCCCATCGCCTTGACCCGCCGCAGGGCGGTCAGGGCCCGGACCGGGTCGCGCACCAGGGCCGTCTCGGTGATCTCGAGCTCGAGCCGGGCGGGGGCGAGGCCGGTGGTGAACAGGACCTCGTGGACCAGCTCCGCGAAGCCCGGGGCGTGGAGCTGGACCGCCGAGACGTTGACGGCGATGCGCAGGGGCTTCTCCCAGGTGGCCGCCTCGCGGCAGGTCTCGCGCAGCACCCACTCGCCGATGGGCAGGATGCTGCCGGTCTCCTCGGCGATCGGGATGAACAGGTCGGGCGGCACCGTCCCGCGCTCCGGGTGCCGCCAGCGCAGCAGCGCCTCGAAGCCGACGACGATGCCGCTGTCGACCGCCAGCTGCGGCTGGTAGACGACCTTGAACTCCCCGCGCTCGACGGCGTGGCGCAGGTCGTGCTCGACGGCGCGCCGGTCGCGGATCTGGGCGGCGAGGATCGGCTCGAAGAACCGGCGGACGCCGCGGCCGTGGTTCTTGGCGCAGTAGAGCGCGGCGTCGGCGTGGTTGAGCAGGGTCTGGCCGTCCTCCGCATCGGTCGGGCACAGCGCGATGCCGATGCTGGTCGCCAGGATCGGCCCGGTCCCGGCCCGGGCATTGCCCTCCCGGATCACCCGCAGGATCTCCGTGGCGAGCTGTCCGGCCTCCTCCGCCGTCGCGATGTCGGGCATCAGGATCGCGAACTCGTCGCCGCCGAGGCGCGCCATCACCTGGCGCGGGCCGAGCACCGGCGCGACCCAGCGCGCCAGGGCCTGCAGCAGGCCGTCGCCCATGGCGTGGCCGTAGAGGTCGTTGACGTCCTTGAACCGGTCGAGATCGAGGCAGAGCACCGCGACGAGGTGCCCGCCCGCCCGCGCCAGGACGATCTCCTCGTCGAGGCGGGCGCGGAAGCTCGCCCGGTTCGGCAGGCCGGTCAGCGTGTCGTGGTGGGCCAGGAAGCGGATGTCGCGCTCGGCCTGGCGCCGCGCCCGCAGGTCGCGCACGGCATAGGCGTGGCAGGGCTGGTTGCCGAGGGGCCGGCGGATGACGTCGACCGGCAGCGCCTCGCCGTTCGCGCCGTGGAGCTCCGCCTCGACGACCTCGCCGCTCGCCGCGGCATCGAGGCGCCGGACCAGCGCCTCCGGCAGGATCTCGCTCACCGGTTGGCCGACCAGGGAGGCCGGCGACCGGCCGATCAGCTCGGCGAGGCTGGCATTCACCGTGACGATGCGCCGGTCCCGGCAGATCGCGATGCCCTCGACCGCGGCGTCGGCGAGGTTGCGCATCAGGTCTTGCTCGGCGCGCCGGCGCCGGACGCGGCCGTCGAGGGCCAGGCCCGTGAGGGCAAGGACGAGCAGCGTCAGGCTGGCAAATCCCAGGGACGCGGCGAACTGGCCGTCGATCGCGGTGGGCGACAGGGCGCCGCCGGCCGCGACGACCCCGAGGCCGTGCGGCAGCATCGCGGCGCAGCACAGGAGCACCGTCCCGGCAGTGCGGCTGACCGGCCCCTCGCGCAGCTCCAGGAACAACAGGGCGAGGCCGCAGAGCCCGATCGCGCCGAGGGCCGCGAGGCTGAGGCCGACGAGCCACGCCGGACCGCCTGCCGCCGACAGATCCGCCGACACCGCCGCGGCGGAGGCCGTGAGGCCGAGGCCGATCAGGCCGCCGCCGAGCCAGGGCGCGATCCGGCGCGGTGCCGAGACCGCCGCCCTCAGCCCGGTGCCGGTCAGAAGCACCATCACCATCAGGCCGAGGAGCAGGGTATCGCCGTAAGTCTGCATCACGTCGGTCGGCCGGATCGCCGCCTGGGCGATGACCTGGCTCGCCCACAGCCCGAAGCCGCCTGCGACGGCGGCGGCCGAGAGCCAGATCCCTCGGCTGGTGCCGCTGGTGAGGCGGGCATGCTGGAGCAGGTCGATCGCGGTGATCGAGGCGAGCACGCCGATCAGCAGCGACAGACCGATGAGCCGACCATCGTGCAGGGCGACCAGGGTTTCGGCGGTCTGCAACATGAAGTTTCGCGTCCGGCTCCGACTGGATGTAACCTGTCCGATGTCTGGTTGCGAACCGGTAAAAGCATTGGCGCCAAATCCCCTGGTCAGGGACGAACAGTGGAGATTGACGGCCGGCTGCTGACGCAATGCTCGCCCGCCCTCCGGCGCAGCCCGGGCTGTCGCCGGACAGAGATATAATTCCCCACCTGGCGCGAAATCCATCCACCGCAGGCGCGCGGGACTCGGCAGCAACGGCAGCCGGCGTCAGCGCGCGTCGAGGCGCAGCCGGGTGATCGCGCAGCCTCGCGCCACGATGTCCGCCGGGGCGAGGTCCGGGAACAGGCTGCCGTAGCGGCGCACCAGGGCCGCCGCCAGGGTGTCCGCGTCGCGGACCGTCGGCAGCGACGCGGCGAACAGGGCCGGCGGCACCGCCGCCACCGCCACGCCCTGGCGGATCTCGGTGCACAGGCCGGTGCGGAACCGGGTCGGGTCGAGGACCGGCAGCTCCTCGGGCCCGCCGGGGCGGCGGCGCCCGGGTCGCCGGATCGGCAGCAGCGCGTAGCGCAGGCCGACGCGGTTGATCGTGCGCTCGAGGTTGAAGTGGACGAGGTCGCGGCCGACCTCGGCCAGCCCGGAAAAGTCCTCCTCGTGCAGGCGGATCAGCGCGTCGGCGCCGAGGGAGGCGGCAAGGTCGGCGATCGCCACGACGCGCTCGGACGCGCCGTCCGCCACGGCGACATGGCGGCTGTTCGAGATCGGCAGCGGCATGCGGCTACCGGAACGGCGGCTCGTCGAAGCTGCGCAGCTTGCGCGAGTGCAGCCCGTGCCGGTTGCGCCGCAGCGAGTCGAGGGTGGCGAGCCCGATCAGGAGGTGCTCGCCCACCGCCCGCTCGTAGAAGGCATTGGCGGCCCCCGGCAGCTTGATCTCGCCGTGCAGCGGCTTGTCGGAGACGCAGAGCAGCGTGCCGTAGGGCACCCGCAGGCGGTAGCCCTGCGCCGCGATGGTGCCGCTCTCCATGTCGACGCCGATCGCCCGGGACAGGTTGATGCGCCGGCGCTCCTGCGACCAGCGCAGCTCCCAGTTGCGGTCGTCGTAGGTCACGACCGTGCCGGTCCGCAGGCGCTGCTTCAGCGCCTCCGCCCGCTCGCCGGTGACGCTGGCGGCGGCCTCCTGCAACGCCACCTGGACTTCCGCGAGCGCCGGGATCGGCACGTCCGGCGGCACCAGCTCGTCGAGGATCCGGTCGCGGCGGAGATAGCCGTGGGCGAGCACGTAGTCGCCGATGGTCTGCGACTGCCGCAGGCCCCCGCAATGGCCGACCATCAGCCAGCAATGCGGGCGCAGCACCGCCAGGTGGTCGGTGATCGTCTTGGCGTTGGACGGGCCGACGCCGATATTGACGAGGCTGGTGCCTTGTCCGTCGCGGGAGACGAGGTGGTAGGCCGGCATCTGGAACTTGTGCCAGGGCGAGGCGGCGATCAGCGCGTCGGCCTGCGCGCCCGCCGCCTCCCCGGCCTCGACCGCGACGCCGCCGGGCAGGACCAGGCGGGCGTAGCGCTCCGGCTCGGCGACCAGGGCCTTGAGCCCGACCCGCACGAACTGGTCGACGTAGCGGTGATAGTTGGTGAGCAGGATCCAGGGCTGGATCTGGCGCCAATCGGCCCCGGTATAGTGCACGAGGCGGCGCAGGGAGTAATCGACCCGCGGCCCGTCGAACAGCGCGAGCGGCCGCACCTCGTCCCCGGCCTCCTGCCAGAGCCCGTCGGCGATCTCGTCGCCGACGCTCGACAGCATCGGGGTCGGGAAATGGCGCGCCAGGTCGCTCGACGTGACGCCGCGGGCCAGTTCCGCCCCGGGTTCGACGACGTAGGGGTACGGGATCTCCTGGGCGCTCAGGCCCACCTCGATCGTGGCGCCGTAATCCTGCACCAGCGGGCGCAGCTGCTCCAGCAGGTAGGCGCGGAAATGCGCCGGCTGGGTCAGCGTGGTGGCGTAGGCGCCCGGGCCCTGGAACTTCGCGGTGGCGCGGGTGATGCGCGGCAGCGGCCCGGTCGGCCGGTAGGTCAGGCGCAGCTCGGGGTAGCGGAAGGTGAGCCGCTCGGCGGCATCGGGAGCGATGCCGTGGCTCAGGAAGCGGGTCAGCGCGTCCCGCAGGCTCCCGGTGGCGGCGGCGTGGAGCGCCGCCAGGCGATCGACCGCCGTCTCGGGGTCGGCCACCGTCTCCATCGGTCTCAGCTCGTCGGCGAACACGCGATCGGTCTCCCTGCTGCCCTGTGCGCCAGCCTATACCGGGCGCTGCCGCGGGGCGACCCGGATCCCGCGGGTTTCGGCACGGAGGCGCGGCGATGAGCGAGGCATTTGGGGAATTCGGGGCCCGCCCCGGCGAGGAGACGGCCGACCTGCCGGAGGCGTTCGATGCCGGCCTCTACTTCATCGGCCAGGTGCGCACGCCCTGGACCGTGCGGTCGGACTGCCCGCGCAACTCGGGCCAGTCGGACGCGGTCTGCACGCTCGCGGTCGACCCCCGTTTCGCCCCGGCGCTGCGCAGCCTCGCCGGCACCAGCCACCTGATCGTGCTCTACTGGATGGACCGGGCGCCGCGGAACCTGGTGGTGCAGCAGCCGCGCCACGCGCCGCGAGCCCGCGGGACCTTCGCGCTGCGCTCGCCGGCGCGGCCGAACCCGATCGCGGTCTCGGTGGTGGAGCTTCTGGACATCGAGGGCGGCCGGTTGCGGGTGCGCGGGCTCGACTGCCTCGACGGCACGCCGCTCCTCGACATCAAGCCCTATTTCGCGTCCACCGATGCGAAGCCCGAGGCCCGGGTCGGCTGGCGCGAGGCGGAGGCCGCCCCCGAGGCCGAGATCAACGGCGGCGCAGCCGGGCGAGGCGCGCCTTGAGCCAGTCCTTGGCGGCGTGCTGCCGCCGCGCCCGCGCCGCGAGGCGGTCCGGCGCCGGGCCCTCCGGCGGCGAGAGCACGATCTCGGCGATCCGGGCGCGCTCGGGATAGAGGTCGTCGAGCACCGCGCTCGCCAGCGTCGCCGAATCGAGCCTGTCGGCGAAGCGGGTCTCGTGCAGCGCCCGCACGATCTCGGCCTCGAGCAGCACGCCGGGGGCGAGGGCGCGCAGATCCTCGTCATAGGCGGTCTTGAGCAGGGTGGCGGTGCCGTTGCAGACCAGCGCGAGGCTCGCGGCGACGACGCGCCCGTCGAGGCGCAGGAGGTCGGCCCGGGCGGTCACCGGCCCGTCGCCGGCGCTAAACAGGGCTCGCGCCAGGCCGGCGGTCCGCGGGTCGCAGGCGAGCGCGGTGCCGGCCCGTCCCTTCCAGCCGCTCCGCTCGAGGGCCAGGAAGGCGTCGACCGCGTGCCCCAGATCCCCGTCCGGCCCGACCGCCTCGACCGTCACGGCGCCGGCCTCGTCGAGCCGCCGCCGGCGGCGGCGCAGGTCCTTGAGCCGCCCCTTGTGCGGATGCTGCTTCAGGAACGCATCGTGGCTCGGGCGCCGGTCGAGGACCGGGCGCAGGAACCCGGCGACCTCCGCCGTGCCCCAGCCGTCATGGGTCAGCGCGGCGAGGAATTCCGGACCGGCCGCCCCGTCCATCGGCAGGAGCGGCCACCACCACGCGACGCCCAGGGTCCGCATCCCGGCAGCGAGGGCCGCCAGCGCCGGGGCGGACTCGATTCCCGCTCCCACCAGCGGCGCGGTGACCGTGAGATAGGGCGAGGCGAAGGGCCGGGCGATCCGGCCGAGCCCGAGGGGGCCGCGCCCGAGGCGGAACGGCAGCAGCGCCAGGAGGTCCGGGCCGCGCCGCACGACGAGGCAGGGCAGATCCGCCGGCACGAGGCCGTGGTCGCGATGCGCCGCCATGACCCGCCGCGAATAGTCCGGGTTCGACCCGGCGGAGCGGGCGGTCAGCGCATCCCAGGCGGCGGGCTCGCGGGCGAGGTCGGCCAGGGTGGTGACCGTGCAGGTCGGGGCCGCGGCGCGCGCGGTCGGGATCGTCGCGTGGGCGTTCATCGGGCGAAGGCCGGGGTGAGGAGGCCGAGGCGGCGGCGGGCGAGCAGCGCCAGCGCCGCCCCCCGCCCCGCGGTGACGAGGCCGGCCGCGAGCGCCGCCCCGGTGAGGCCGAGGACCGGCACCAGGGCCAGGGTGAGAATCACCGCCGCCGCCAGGAGCGCGACCGTGACGGCGGCGCAGGCGCGCTCGGCGCCGAGCATCGTCAGCAGGTCCTCGGCCGGTCCGAAGACGGCGGCGAGGCCGTGCCCGGCGACCAGGAGGGCCAGCAGCGGCAGGGCGGCGCGGAAATCCGGCCCGAACAGCCCGAGGAGCAGCGGCCCCGCCGCCACGACGGCAAGGCCGGTGGCGAGCGTGGCGGCGAGCGTCAGCCGCGACCAGCGCCGGACCAGGGCCTCGAGCCCGGCCCGGTCGCCCTGCGCCTGCGCCTCGGCGAAACGCTGCGCCGTCACCGAGGAGGCGGCGTACTGGACGAAGACCACGAATTGCAGGAGCCGCGTCGCCGCGAAATAGGCGCCGACCTCGGCCGGCGGCAGCAGGAAGCCGAGGATCAGCACGTCGACGAAGTTGAACCCGGAGCCGGCAAGGTCGATCAGCGCCATCGGCAGGGCCGCCCGCAGCCAGTCGCGCCAGGGGTAGAGCGCCCGGTCCGGGTGCCGCTCGGACCTCAGGCGCCGCAGCAGCAGGCCCGCCTGGAGCGCCAGCGACAGGGCGGTGGCGGCGAGCGTGCAGGCGACCGCGACCGCGGCCTCGGCCGGTGCCCCGAGGGCGACCGCCGCCAGCATCGCGGCCATGATGAGGCTCTGGCGCAGCAGGTAGGGAGGCGCGACGGCGAGCAGCGTCCAGTGGCGGCCGCGCGCCACGCCCTCGCAGAAATCCTGGAGGGCGAAGAGCGGCAGCACCAGTGCCGCCACGAGCAGCGGGGCGGCATAGGCCGGCCCGACGAGGCCGGGCACGAGCCAGACGAGGGCGGCACCCAGTCCCGCCAGGACGGCGCCGGCCGCGAGGGAGAAGACCGCGCCGAAGGCGAGGAATCCGCGCGCCGGCCCAGCCGCCCCTTGCGCCCGGTAGGTCGGCAGGAAGCGGCAGGCGGCCTGCGACAGGCCCCAGGTCGAGGCATGGCCGAGGAGCGCGGTCCAGACCCAGACCGTGGCGAAGATCCCGTATTCCTCGCCGCCCATCAGGCGCGCCATCAGCACCTGGGCGACGAAGGCGCAGGCCGCCGCGGCGATCCGCACGCCGAACACCGCGAGCGCGGTGCCGGCGCCGCCGGCCGCCTCCGCCTCGCCGAGGGACATCCCGGCCGCCATCCCGTCGCTCCGTTCAAGCGCCGCGCCAAAATCCTGGATAGCGGGTCGGGCTTGCGGGCGGGTTAAGTGCGACGGGAGAAATGCGCGGCGTTCCACCCGACCCCTCCCCCCCTGTGCGGCGGAGGGGGCCCTCGAAGCGCGGCGGGAGACAGGTCGAAGGTTCCGGACGCGATGGGACCGTTCTGAAAGGCGCGAGCCGGATCCACGCCGCGCTGCCCCTCTCCCGGCCTGCTCCGCCGAGAGGAGAGTCGGCCCGCGCGTCACAGATGACCCGCGCGGAACGATTACCCCGCGAAACAGGTCAATTCATAAAAATCCGCGATCCCGTCGCCAGGTCCCGGTCACGGCTCCTCGGCCGACACCGCCGCCGGCGTCTCGCTGTCCGGCCGCGGCTCCGCATTGGCGAAGGCCTTGGTCGTCAGCAGCGGCTCCAGCCGCCGGGCGAGTTCCTGGCCGAGATGGCGCGCGTAGGGGCCCGTGAAGTAGCGGCCGCCGGCGCCACGGCCGTCGAGGTGGTCGCGGGCCTTGGTCATCGCGTCGACCTCGGGCCGGCACAGGAAGCCGATGACGCCGGCGGCCTCGTACCAGCGGCCGGCCCGGGCATGGGCGAGGGCCGCCGGGTTGTTGCCGATGGTCTCCGCGAAACAATCGGTCGCGGCCTGTTCCAGGGGAACAAGCACCGCGCGCCGGTGCTCGGCACGGGACGGAGCGGCCACGGCCGGGTGGGCCGCGGCGGCCAGTTCCATTGCCGCGAGGGTGCAGATCGCGCTGTACAGCAGAGCTTTCATCATCCGGGCCTCGGCCGAATCAAACGCCTCTATCCCGGCAAGCCTCATGCCGATCAAGGGCGGATCTTGGGCGAAACCTGGAACGGGCGCGATTTTCGCGCCCTGTGTTACGGCTGCAAAGCGTCATCGGCCGATCCGGCCGCCCGGCGACGCTCGGGCCGTCCGCGACGCCTGCGTCAGCCGCGGCGCTTCCAGGTCAGCCGCGGCGCTTCCACGTCAGCCGCGGCGCTCGGCGTTCCAGCGGCCCTTGCAGGAGGTGGAGCCGGAGGTGGTCCAGGTGCCGTTGCCGCTGCCCTCGGTGCCGAGGCGGCCGACCACCTGGGCGGCGGCGTCGCCCCGGCTGATCGTCGCCCTCACGGCGCCGCTCGGCTGCACCCGCCCGGAGACGGTGAAATCGCCGCCGCCGGCGTAGCGGGCCTGGCCGTTCTGGATGATCACGCCGTAGCGATAGGCGCGGTCGCAGGAGCCGCTCTCGGTGATGACCTCGACGCTCCAGGTGCCGTCGAAGCGGTCCGGCGCCTTGGCGGCGGTCCTGGCGATGGCGGGCGCGGCGGCGCCCAGACAGATTCCCGCCGCGAGGGCGGACACGATCAGCCTCATGGTCCTCAGGTCCCGGTTTTTGTCTCGCGACAAACTCGGCAGGACGGGCTTGGTTTCCGAAGGGCCCCGTCGGGACGCGGTTTCGGGGTCTATCCGACGGCACCGGCGGGCTCGGCCGCCAGGAGCGCGGCGCGCCGCAGGTCGCCGACGAAGGCCTCGTAGGCCTCCGGCCGCGCCGCATCGGGCAGGCGCAGCAGGTAGGACGGGTGGACGGTGATGAAGCCGTCGAACGGCTTGCCCGCGAAGGCCGCCGGCCCACGGGCGCGGGTGATCGGGATCTGGCGGCCGGACAGGGCCAGGACCGCGGTGGCGCCGAGCGCCACGACGAGGCGCGGGGCCACGAAGGCGAGCTCGCGGTCGAGCCACCAGCGGTAATGCGCGACCTCGCCGGCGGTCGGCGATTGGTGCAGGCGCCGCTTGCCCCGCATCTCGAACTTGAAGTGCTTGACCGCATTGGTGAGGTAGGACCGATCGCGGTCGATCCCCGCCTCCCGCAGGGCCCGCGCCAGCAGCTGGCCCGCCGGGCCGACGAAGGGCCGCCCCTGCAGGTCCTCCTGATCGCCCGGCTGCTCGCCGACGAAGGCGATGGCGGCCCCCAGTGGCCCTTCTCCAAGTACCGCCTGCGTCGCTCCGGGCACCAGCGGCTCGGAGGCGCGGATCACCGCGTTCAGCGCCTCCAGCGAGGCGGGCTCCTGCGCCGCCATGGCGGCGAGCGCCCGGGCCGGCACCCGCTTCGCCGGTGCCTCCGGGGCACGCTCGATCATCGCGCCGACCCGTTGCCCGGCCGCGCGCACGAGCCCGGGGATCGCCGCGGTCTCGGGCATGTTGTGCCAGTACTTCTTCGGCATCTCCGCCCGCATCGCCGCGAGGTTGGTGCGGGCGGGGTTGAAGGTGCTGGAATAATAGTCGGTCCAGCCAGCCTCGAAGGCGTCCTGCTCGGGCACGTCCTCGCGCCGCCCCGGCGGGCCGAACGACAGGGCGCGCCCATCCCAATGCGCCGAGCCGTCCGGCGTCAGGATCGACCAGTCGAAGGACGGGAAGCGGGCGGAGAAGAACGGCGCCGCTTCCGCCAGGATGTGGTGCTCGGGCTCGAACCAGGCGGCGAACCGCTCGCGCCCTCCCTCCCCCGTGCCGGCCCGGCGGAAGCGCAGGAAGGCGTGCATCTTGTGCAGGTCGCGACCGATCGCCTTGCGCATCAGGTGCAGGCGATGGACCAGCGGGTCGCTGGCGACCTCGGCGATGTGGCGCTCGCCGTCCGCGACCCGCCGGACCAGCCGGTGGAGGAGGCCGTAGCGCTCGGGGTCGCGGTGCATGACGACGGCGGGGATGAGGGCGGCCACCGCCCGCGGCAGCGCGAGGGCCGGTGCCGGTCCGGCCTCCGGCCCGTCCTCGGGAAACAGCGACTGCGCCTCCCCGGCGATCCAGGTCACCGCGTCCGGCGCCACGCCGTCATGGACCAGCCGCCGGACCGCCGCGCGAAATCCGTCGAGATCGGCGCCCGGCCGCAGGCGGATGGTGCGACCCGTCATCAGAACAGGCTCAGCTGGCGCGGCGGCTCGGCGAGGCGGGCGCGCAGGTCGAGCCGGTCGGTGAGCCGCACCGGCGCGTAGTCGGCCGCGATCAGGAACGGCCGGGCGCGCTTCAGCCCCGAGGTCAGCCGCGCCACATCGTCGAGCCGCAAGGTGGCATGCCGGCGCGCCGCCACGATCTTGTCGACCGCCCGCACGCCGAGACCCGGCACCCGCAACAGCATCTCGCGGTCGGCCTTGTTGACGTCGACCGGGAACTTGTCGCGGTTGCGCAGCGCCCAGGCGAGCTTCGGGTCGACGTCGAGGGCGAGCATGCCGGATTCGGTCGCCCCCGCCACGTCGTCGGGCGAGAACTCGTAGTACCGCATCAGCCAGTCGGCCTGGTACAGCCGGTGCTCGCGCTGGAGCGGCGGGGATTTGCTCGGCAGGATCGAGGCCGCGTCGGGGATCGGGCTGAACGCCGAGTAGTAGATCCGCTTGAGGCCGTAATGGTCGTACAGGCGGGCGCTGGTCCGGATCAGCGATTCGTCGGTGCTGGCATCCGCCCCGACGATCACCTGCGTCGATTGCCCGGCGGGGGCGAAGCGGCGCTTCTCCTCCTTGGCCTGCAGGATGCGCTCGCCCATCTGGCCCATCGCGGTCTGGATCGCGGCGCCGTCCTTCTCCGGCGCCAGGCGCTCCAGGCTCGCCTCGGTCGGCAATTCGAGGTTGATCGACAGCCGGTCGGCGTAGAGCCCGGCCTGCTCGATCAGCCACGGGCTCGCCTCGGGGATGGTCTTCAGGTGGATGTAGCCGCGAAAGCCGTGGCGCTGCCGCAGGGTCTTGGCCACCCGGATCAGCTGCTCCATCGTGTGGTCGGGCGAGCGGATGATCCCGGAGGAGAGGAACAGCCCCTCGATGTAGTTGCGCTTGTAGAACTCGACCGTCAGCGTCACCACCTCGTCGACCGAGAACCGGGCCCGGCGCACGTTCGACGAGCGCCGGTTGACGCAATAGGCACAGTCGAACAAACAGTAATTGGTGAGCAGGATCTTGAGCAGCGAGACGCAGCGCCCGTCCGGCGTATAGGCGTGGCAGATGCCGGCCCCGGTGGTCGAGCCGAGCCCGCCGGCCTCGGCCTTGCGCTTCGGCGCCCCGGACGAGGCGCAGGAGGCATCGTACTTCGCCGCATCGGCGAGGATCGTCAGCTTCTTCTTCAGGGCATCGTCCATGGCCGCAACCTGGGCTCTGTTCCTGCTTCGTTCAAGGCGGAAGGCGACGCATCCCCGTGGTCGAAAGCCGCATCGGGGGCGAGGGCACCGGGCTGCGCCCGTCGGGAACCCGCCCCGTGCCCCATCGTTGTCTGCCCGATTGGAGTTCTTCTAATTCGCAAGGAGGCACGACATGGCGACCACCCCGTCCGCGAACTGCCACAGCTGCCGCTACTACGACGACCACAAGGTCAATGGTGCCGCCGCGCAGGGAGAAGAGGGCCTGTGCCGCTTCAACCCGCCGGTGAGCCAGCCGGAGCCGCAGGGCCACGGCCTGTGGCCGGTGGTCTCGGCCCAGGATTGGTGCGGGCACTTCTCGCCGGAGATGATGGCGGGCGAGTAAGCCGTCCGTCAGGGTGAGCTTCAAGGAGGGCCGGCCCATCAGGGTCGGCCTTTCAATTGTTTAAGGCTTCGGTCCACCATCCCGCCGGGCGGACCGCCTGCACCATCGGAACCCCGCCACCCCCGACACGTTGCGCAGGCTCCCTCCCTCAACCCGGATGGTCAGCCGATGCCGGACGACGTCACCGCCCTCTCGCGCCGCAGCCTGATGATGGCCGGCGGCGCCACCCTGGTGGGGATCGGCAGCGCGTCGGCGCAAGGGGTCCCCGGCCCCCAGCGCCCGGTCGATACCGGCAAGGTCGAGGACGGGCGCGTGTCGTTTCCGAACTGGCGCGGTCCGTCGGACCGTCCTTCCCCGCCCCCGCCGGCGCCGCTGCCGCCCGGTGAGCGCGTCGGCTTCGCCATCGTGGGTCTCGGCCGGCTCTCGCTCGAGGAGATCCTTCCCGCCTTCGGCGAGTGCCGCAAGGCGCGGCCCGTGGCGCTGATGTCGGGCTCGCCCGACAAGGCTAAGGCGGTGGCGGCGCAGTACGGGATCAAGCCGGAGGCGGTCCACGGCTATGACGGCTGGGATGCGCTCGCCCGCAATCCGGAGGTGAAGGCGGTCTACATCGTGACCCCGAACGCCCTGCACCGCGACCAGGTGATCGCTGCGGCGGGCGCCGGCAAGCACGTGCTGTGCGAGAAGCCGATGGCGGTCTCGTCCGGCGAGGCGCGGGCGATGATCGACGCCTGCGCGGCCGCGAAGGTCAAGCTGATGATCGCCTATCGCTGCCAGTACGAGCCCTACAACCGCGAGGTCGTGCGGCTGGCGCGGGGTGGGAAGTACGGCAAGGTCAAGCTGATCGAGGCGACCAACACCCAGACCATGAGCCTGCCCGAGCAGTGGCGCATGAAGAAGGCGCTCGCCGGCGGCGGCGCGCTGCCGGATATCGGGCTCTACTGCCTCAACGGCGTGCGGGCGCTGATGGGCGAGGAGCCGGTCTCGGTCCAGGCGCAGATCCAGTCGCCGGACGATCCGCTCTACCGCGAGGTCGAGGAGACGGTGGCCTTCACCCTGCGGTTTCCCTCCGGCGCGCTGGCCCTCTGCTCCACCAGCTACGGCGCGCACGAGACGCGCTCGCTCACCGTGCAGGCCGAGGGCGGCGCGATCCAGCTCCAGAACGCCTTCGCGTATCAGGGCCAGCGCCTGTTCCTGAGCCACCGCGAGGGCAAGGCCGAGGCGCGCGAGGAGCGCGTGCTGGGGGAGAAGAACCAGTTCGCCCTCGAGATCGATCACATGGCGACCTGCATCCTGGAGAACCGCATCCCCCGCACCCCGGGCGAGGAGGGCCTGCAGGACCAGATCCTGATGGAGGCGATCTATGAGTCCGCCCGGACCGGCCAGAGCGTGGCGCTCAAGCCGCCGGAGCGGAGCGTGGCCAAGGGCGACAAGGACCAGGGCGAGAAGGGACGGGACGGCAAGCCCCTCGATCCGACCCGCGGCCCCGAGCCGGAGGATGCGGGCTGACCGGGGCGGCGATGGTGTCTACCACCCGTTGATCCGCGGCCACACCGCCGTCACGCGGTTCTCGCCGTCGAGGACGTGGTAGCGGTCGTGCTGCGCGCCGGTGGCGCAGGCATGGTTCGGCAGGATGCGGATCTGCGCGCCGATCGCCAGGTCCGGCAGGACGGCATCCGAACCTGCCCTCACGGCGACGATGCCGTGCTCCTGGTTGGCGTCCGTCACCAGGAGGTCCGGATAGGGCCGGCCGGCAAGGTCGCAGACGAGGCCGTAGCCCTGGTCGACCGCCTGGCGCGCGGTGCCGCGGTCGCGCGACAGGGCCATCCAGCCGGCATCGACGATGATCCAGCCCTTCGCCCGCTGGTGGCCGATCACGGTCGCGAGCACCGACACGGCGATGTCCCCGACCGCGACCGAGCCGACGCCGGCCTGGAACAGGTCGCCGAGCATGTAGACACCGGCCCGGACCTCGGTGATGCCGGTGAGGTCGCGGGCGAAGCGCGCGGTCGGGGTCGAGCCGACACTGACCACCGGGCAGGGCAAACCCGCCGCCCGAAGGGCACCCGCCGCCGTCACCGCGGCGAGCCGCTCGTGCTCCGCCGCCGCCGCGAGCGCCTCGGGATCGCGCAAGCCGTAGCTGTCGCCGGCATGCAGCATCACGCCGCGCAATTCCGCGCCGCCCTCCGTGAGCGCGCGGCCGATCGCCACCAGGGTGTCGCCGTCATCGGGCGCGACGCCGGAGCGGTGGCCGTCGGCATCGACCTCGATCAGCACCGGCACCGGGTCGCCGCTCGCGCGGGCGTGGAATCCCACCGCTTCCGCCTGCTCCAGGCTGTCGAGGACGATTGCGAGGTCAGTGCCCCCGGCGCGGATCGCCGCGACCCGGGGCAGCTTCGTCGGGGCGATGCCGACGCCGTAGATCAAGTCGCGCACGCCGCCGGCGGCGAAGAACTCGGCTTCCCGCAGGGTCGAGACGGTCGCCGGCCCCGTGGGCGACGCCATGGCGATGCGGCCGACCTCCAGGGACTTCGCCGTCTTGAGATGAGGCCGCAAGGTCACGCCGAGGCCGGCGAGATGGGCGCGCATCCGCTCGGCATTGGCACGCAGGCGCGCCTCGTCGAGGAGCAGGCAGGGGGTCGGCAGGGTGTCGAGCGGCTCGACCATGATCGCGTCCATCCTCCCGTCGCGACGATTCCGGCCCGCAGGAAGCACGGGACGGGCGCGGCCCGCCATTAACGCCGTCTGCCTCCTGCATTAAGCTCGCTCTTCATGCTCGGCCCCGACGACCTCCGCTTCTTCCTCGCCATCGCCGAGGCGCCCTCCCTGGCGGCGGCGTCCCGCGCCCTCGACGTGTCGCCTCCGGCGGTGACCCAGCGCCTGCGCGCCCTCGAGGAGCGGCTCGGCGTGCATCTCGTCGACCGGACCGGGCGCCATCTCTCGCTCACCGACGAGGGCGAACTGGTTGCCGAGCGCGGCCGGGCGATCCTCGGCTCCCTCGGCGACCTCGACGAGGCGCTCGCCGCCCGGCGCGGGCAGGTGGTCGGGCATCTGCGGATCGTCGCGCCGCTCGGCTTCGGACGGGCTTATGTCGCCCCGGTCGCCGGTTCGTTCCAGGCCGCGCATCCGGAGGTCGCGATCGACCTGAGGCTGTCCGACCGGATCGGCGGCGTGCCGGAGGCGGCCTTCGACCTCGCGATCCATGTCGGCCCGATCGCTCACGCGGCACCCGGCCTGATCGCCCGCCGCCTCGCCCCGAACGACCGGCTCCTCTGCGCGAGCCCGTCCTACCTCGCCGCTCACGGCCACCCGGCGTGCCCCGGCGACCTGCGGGCGCATGCCTGCATCGCCCTGCGGGAGAACGACGAGGACGTGACCCTGTGGCGGTTCCGACAGGACGGCACCGAGGACCGGGTGCGGATCGAGCCGCGCCTGTCGAGCAACGACGGCGAGGTCGTGCGCGGCTGGGCGCTCGCCGGGCGCGGCCTCATCCTGCGCTCGGAATGGGACGTCGCCGGCGACCTGCGGGCCGGGCGCCTGGTCCGGCTCCTGCCCGGCTACGCCCTGCCGGACGCCCCCGTGACCGCGCTCCTCGGCGCCCGGCGCCAGGCCCGCGCCGCCCGCACCCGGCGCTTCCTCGACGCGCTCGCAAGCGCCCTCGACCCGCCGCCGTGGCGTCCCTCAACGCCCTGACGCCCCGCGCCTCACGCGAACGCGATGCCGACGGCCTCGCCAGCGCCGCAGAGTCCGGGTAACCCGGAAGCCATGTCCCCTCGCCGCCTCGCCCGCCTGCTCGTCGTCCTCGGATCCTGGATCCTCGGTTCCTCGCTCGGCCCCGCCGGGGCGCAGGCGCCGCGGCCGTCGAAATACGCCGATCTCGTCCGGGCCGAGCTGGTGACCGAGGAGAGCGCCGTCGCCCCGGGCGCCACGCTCACCGCCGGGGTGCGGCTGACGATGAAGCCGGGCTGGCATGTCTATTGGCGCAATCCGGGCGATTCCGGCCTGCCGCCGGAGATCGCCTGGACGCTGCCGGCGGGGTTCTCCGCCGGGGCGGTCGCGTGGCCGGCACCGGAGCGGATCCCGGTCGCCGACCTGATGAATTTCGGCTACGAGGGCGAGGTGCTGCTGGCGGTGCCGATCGCCGTGCCCGACACGCTCGGGGCAGGCCCCGTCGCCCTCAAGGCCAAGGTTTCCTATCTCGTTTGCGAGCGCGAATGCGTGCCCGGCGAGGCCCTGCTCTCGGCGAGCCTGCCGGTGGCGCCCGCCGGCACAAGCCCGCGGCCCGATCCCCGCGCGGCAGCTCTGTTCGCGCAAGCGCGCGAGCGCCTGCCGATGCCGGCGCCATGGCCGGTGCGGATGCGCCAGGACGGCGGAACCCCGGTGCTCGACATCGAGGCGCCGGGGCTGAAGGCCCGCGACGTCGCGTTCTTCCCCTACTCCGAGACCGCCCTGGAGCACGCCGCCGCGCAAACCGCGACCGGCGATGCGACCGGCCTGCACCTGCGGCTGCAACGCAGCAGCCAGGCCGCCGCCGATGCCCCCGCTCCCCGCGCCGACGGCGTCCTGACCCTCACCGAAGACACCGGGTCGGGTCCGGTGCGCCGCGCCTACGCTCTCGGCGAGGCGACGCCAGCCGCGGCACCGGCCGCGAGTGCCCCGGTCTCCGCTCCCGTCCCGCCCGCTCCCGTTCCGGAGGCCGAGGGCCTGTGGCAGGCGGCGTTGCTCGCCTTCCTGGGCGGGCTCCTGCTCAACCTGATGCCCTGCGTCTTCCCGGTCCTGTCGATCAAGGTGCTGAGCCTGGTGCGCCATTCCGGCGAGAGCCCGGGCCGGGTGCGGCTGCACGGGCTTGCCTACGCGGCCGGGGTGCTGGCGACGTTCCTGAGCCTCGCCGGTCTGTTGATCGCGCTCCGGGCCGGTGGGGCGCAGATCGGCTGGGGCTTCCAGCTGCAATCGCCCCTGGTGGTGGCGGGCCTCGCTTATGGGCTGTTCGCCATGGGCCTCAGCCTGTCGGGCGTGTGGCATCTCGGTGGCCGGGCGGCCGGCTTGGGCGACGGGCTGACCCGGCGTGCCGGGCTCGAGGGCTCGTTCTTCACCGGCGTTCTCGCCACACTCGTCGCCACGCCCTGCACCGCGCCGTTCATGGGGGCTGCCATCGGCTACGGGCTGACCCAGGGGGCTCCGGTCGCCCTCACGGTCTTTGCCGCGCTCGGCCTCGGCCTCGCCCTGCCCTTCGCCCTGCTGGCGGCCTGGCCGGCCCTGCTTCGCCGCCTGCCGCGGCCCGGCGCCTGGATGGAGACCCTGAAGGGCGTCCTCGCCTTCCCGCTCTACCTCACGGTGGCGTGGCTGGTCTGGGTGCTGAGCCAGCAGGCCGGGCCGACCGGGCTGATGGCCGGGCTCACCGGCCTGGTGCTGGTGGCGTTCTTCGCCTGGATCCTGGAGCGCGGGCGGACGGCCGGGACGCTGTTCCGGCGCGTCGGGCAGGTCGCGGCTCTTCTCGCCCTGCTGGGCCTTGCCGGACTCCTGGCGGTGCTCGACCGCGACCGCGCCGGCCCCGTCAGCGTGGCCTCCGCCGACGGAATCGAGCCGTTCAGCCAAGCCCGGCTCGACGCCCTGCTCGCCGCGCGCCGGCCGGTCTTCGTCAACATGACGGCGGCGTGGTGCATCACCTGCCAGGTCAATGACCGCGCGACCTTGCGGGCGGCTTCGGTGCGCGATGCCTTCAAGGCGCACGACGTCGCGCAGCTCACCGGCGACTGGACCAACCAGAACCCCGAGATCACCCGGGTGCTGGAGGCCAACGGCCGCTCGGGCGTGCCGCTCTACCTGCTGTATGACGGCCGCGGCGGCGTCGCGGTGCTGCCGCAGATCCTGACCGAGGCGGCGATCCGCGCTGCCCTGGCGGCCCTGCCGGCGGGCACCGGGCCGCGGGCCGCCCTGCGGTGAGGGAGCGCTTGGCCTGGACCGGCAGGGTTCGCACCCGCGCCGTCAGTCCCGGGGCCGCGCCGCTGTCGACCGTAAGCCGACCCCCCTTCCCGGCTCTCCGTCCGCCGATGCCGCACCCGTCCAAGGAAGGGCAGCGTCACGAAAATCTCCAGCTCACGGGGCGAGGCTGAACCCTTCCCGATGGATCGACCAAGCCGCCGGCAGGCCGACCAAGCCGCCGGCAGGCCGACCAAGCCGCCGGCAGGCCGACCAAGCCGCCCGCAGCCCAGCCATGCGACACCGGGGCTGAACCCGCAGCCCCCTTCCGTCTTATGCTGCAATGCAGCACTGAGGACGGCGATGCAGCACACTCTCGAACACGGCGCCGGCGCCGGCGCCGCCGCGACCGGGCGGTCCGCGTCCCTGGCGCTCCTGGCGCTGGCGGCGGCCTCCTTCGGCATCGGCACGACCGAGTTCGTCATCATGGGGCTCCTGCCCGAGATGGCGACCGATCTCAGGGTCAGCATCCCGACGGCCGGCCTGCTCGTGACCGGCTACGCGCTCAGCGTCACCTTCGGCTCGCCGGTGGTGGCGGTGCTGCTGTCGCGCCTCGACCGGCGGCGGGCGCTCCTGGTGCTGGTCGGCCTGTTCATCCTCGGCAACGCGCTCTGCGCCTTGAGCCCCGATTACCGCCTCCTGATGCTCGCCCGCATCGTCACGGCGCTTTGCCACGGCGCCTTCTTCGGCCTCGGCTCGGTGGTGGCGGCGGACCTGGTGCCCCCGCACCGCAAGGCGAGCGCCATCGCCATCATGTTCACCGGGCTCACGCTGGCCAACGTGCTTGGCGTGCCGTTCGGCACCGCGCTCGGCCACGCGCTCGGCTGGCGGGCGACGTTCTGGGCCGTGGTCGGGATCGGCTTCGTGGCGGCCGCCGCCCTCGTCGCCTGGCTGCCGCGTTACCTGCCCTCCGAATCCGGCAACCTCCTGTCGGAGATGCGGGTGCTGCGCCGGCCCCAGGTGGTGCTCGCCATGCTGCTCAGTGTGCTGGCCTCCGCGAGCCTGTTCAGCGTCTTCACCTACGTGGCGCCGCTGCTCGCGGCCACCGCCGGGGCGACGCCCTCGGCGATCACCGGCGTGCTGCTGCTGTTCGGCGTCGGGCTGACGGTCGGCAACGTGCTCGGCGGCCGCCTCGGCGACTGGCGCCAGATGCCCTCGGTGATCGGGCTGGCGCTGGCCCTCGTCGCGGTGCTGCTGGCGCTCGTGCCGGCGAGCGCCGCCCTGATGCCCGCCACCGCGCTGATCGGCCTGTGGGGCATCCTCGCCTTCGCCCTGGTGGCGCCGTTGCAGCTGCGGGTGCTCACCGCGGCCGACGGCGCCCGCAACCTCGCCTCGACGGTCAA
Source organism: Methylobacterium terricola (assembly GCF_006151805.1). Classification (GTDB taxonomy): domain Bacteria; phylum Pseudomonadota; class Alphaproteobacteria; order Rhizobiales; family Beijerinckiaceae; genus Methylobacterium; species Methylobacterium terricola. The sequence continues at coordinate 232,514 of NZ_VDDA01000005.1, forward strand.
CCAGGGCGCCTTCAACCTCGGCAACGCGCTCGGCGCCTGGATCGGCGGCGTCGCCATCACGGCAGGGCTCGGCTACGGCCACCTGCCGCTGATCGGCGCGGGACTGGCCCTGGCGGTGGCCGGCGTCGGCGTGGTGGCGCACCGGATGGACCGCTGAGAGCGGAAGCGCGGCGCCCGGGGCTTGCCGGGCGCCCCCGCCCTACCAGCGATAGATGAGGCTGCCGATCACCGTCGCCGGCTGGTTGCGGTTGCAGAAGCCGAACGAGCAGGTCTGGTAGGTGCGGTCGAAGATGTTGTAGCCGTTCACCTGCGCCCGCAATCCCTTGTATTTCGGGTCGATCGCCGCGAAGTCGTAGGCGACCAGCGCGTCGTAGAGCGTCACGGTCGGGTTGCGCACCGTGTTGAGGTCGTCGGCGTAGCTCGTGCCGATGTAGCGGATGCCGCCGCCGATCTGGAGCCCGCGCAGGGGTGACGAGGGCGGGAAGGCGTAGGTGAGGAACGACGCGTAGGTGTCGGCCGGGATGCCGGAGACCCGGTTGCCGTTGATCGACTCGCCCGTCGCCGCCGTCGAATCGACGAAGCGTATGTCGGTATGCGTGTAGGCGATCGTCAGGTTGGTGCCCGGCGCGATGGTGGCGGTCGCCTCGGCCTCGAAGCCGGTCGAGCGGACGGCACCGGTGGCGGATTGGAAGCTCAACGCCGCCGGGTCGGGCCGCAGGATGCTCGATTGCCGGATGTCGAAGCCCGCGAAGGCCACCTGCACGCTGGTGCCGGGGATCAGGTATTTCACCCCCGCCTCGATCTGGTCGCCGGTGGTCGGCTTGAAGGCCTGGCCGTTGCGGTCCTGGCCGACCTGCGGCGTGAAGGTCGTGGCGTAGCTCGCATAGGGCACGAGCCCCGGCGCCAGGACGTAGCCGAGGCCGACACGGCCGGTGAAGGCGGTGTTGTCCTGGCGCGAGACCGCGCTGTCGGGCGAGGCGGCGTTGTCCTGGAAGACCCAGTCGTGCCGCCCGTTCACCGTCAGGATGAAGTCGCCGAACTTGGCCTGGTCCTGCAGGTAGATTCCGATCTGGTCCTGCGTCTGGCGCGAGGTCGATCCCAGGACCGGCGTCGGGATGAACTGTGCGCCGTAATTGCGCGTGACGAGGTTCAGGTCCGGCACGGCCTCCGGCCCCAGCGCCCCGAAGCGGGTGGTCAGGCTGTAGCGGGCGTAGTCGATGCCGGCGACGGCGGTGTGGGCGATCGGGCCGGTGGCGAAATGCGCCTCGAGCTGGTTGTCCAGCGTCTGCTGCACCAGGCCGTTGCGCTGGTAGCCGTTGTCCCGGGTCGCGATCGTCCGTTCCGGGTTGATGCCGTTGATGTCGACGTATTTCCCGCTCAGGAACAGGCCGTAATGGCGGAAGTTCTGGCGGAAGATCAGGTCCGGCGTGAACTTGTGCTCGAAGGCGTAGCCGACGCGGTACTGGGTCTGGTCGAGGCCGGCGAAGCGCGGATCGCCCATGTAGTAGCGCGTCGCCCGGAAGCCCGGGTCGTTGTAGAAGAAGGTGGTCGCCGGGGTGCTGCTGACCTGGTACTCGCTCAAGAAGGTGAAGGTGGTGTCGGCCGAGGGCTTCCAGGTGAAGGCCGGGGCGATGTTGAACTGGTCGTCGTTGGTGCCGAGCCCGATGAACGTGCCGGCCTCGCGCCGGATGCCGGTGAGGCGGTAGGCCATCGTGCCGTCGGAGCCGGCGACCGGGCCGCCGACGTCGAAGGCGCCCTGGAAGCGGTCGAAGCTGCCGGCCTGGAACTGCACCTCGCCGAAGGGCACGAAGACCGGGCGCTTGCTCGTCGCATCGAGGATGCCGCCGGGCGAGCCGAGGCCGTAGAGGCCGGAAGCCGGCCCGCGCAGGATCGTCACCGCCTCCAAACCGTAGGGCTCGGTCTTCGGGTAGGCGAAGCCGCTGCCGATGACCCGCAACCCGTCGCGGTAGATGCCCTGGTTGGTCAGCACGTCGAAGCCGCGGATGAAGACCTGGTCGAAGCGCGGGTCGAAGCCCGACCGGGCGCTGATCGCGCCCGGAACGTAGGCCACCGAATCGGCGAAGCTCTGGACGTTGCGGTCGTTGAGCTGCTCGCGGGTGACGACGGAGACCGCCTGCGGCACCTCGACCAGCGGGGTGTTGGTCTTGGTCGCCGTGGTGGCGACCCGGGCGGTGTAGCCGGTGATGCCCGAGGGCCCGCCCCCGCCGCCGCTGGTCGCCGCCGTGTCGCCGTCGCCGCCGCTGAGGTTGAGCGCCGCGGGGGCCGGCGCCTCGGACCGCACCGAGATCTCGTCGAGGGCGACGGTGCCGTCCTGCGCCTGCGCCGAGCCGGCGTGAGCGAGCGCGACGAGCGAGGCACCTGCGAGCAGCGCAGCGGAACGGGGGTGGCCGAAGGTCATATGGCACGTCCTTTTTGTTAGTTCTTGAGCGGCGCGTTCGGGCAGCCGGATGCGCTCGCCGGGAAAGGCTCCCGTCGCCGTCACGCCGTCTTTAGAACTAGAATAAACTGTTGTTTTGTAAGGGTTTTCTCGTGCTGCTGGATACGCCCGGGCAGACGTGCAGGCAACGGCCGAGCCGACTTCTGCACAAGCCGTGGTCCGGCCGTTGCCGATGAAGCACAGCCGTTAGATCATAGCCGCCGGAACGGATGCCGGGCCGGGACGTAAAACGTGGCACTTTCAAAGAGATAGACAGTATCCAGGGGCGGGCGGCCGAATGCTGCCGATGTGTAACAATTCATGTCGATTGATTGCTGAGGCGCGGAGCGGTGGCCCGGCACATCGGATCGTGGGCGAGCCGGCCAACCGAATGGACGCCTTCCGGGTCGGTCCGGGGCCGTGACGCAGAGCCCCGGACGACCCGGAGAGGGGTCGGCGGCTCAGGCCGGCTCGTTCTCGTTCGGGTCGAACGGCTTGCCGCTTTCGTCTGCCGGCGATTGCGCGTCGGGATCGAGGCGGCCGTCGATGATGCGGTCGCCGGTCCGCGGCTCCCGAGCGCCGCCGCCGGGCCGCGTCGTCTCGCCATCCGTCGTCTCGGGGCTCTTCTTGGTCTCGTCGGCCATCGTTCCCTCCCTGGTTACGCAGGAGGTCACATAGGGCGGCGTCCGACCGTGGTGCAGCGGGGGCTGCTCCAGTGCCGATCGAGCCCCGGCGCCACGACGCCGTGTCGGACGACTGGGACGCGTCAGCAGACCCAGACCTCCTCGTGCCGCAGCACGCGATCGAGGAAGCGCTCGAGCCCGGCGGCGCGCCCGGGATGGCCGGCGATCCGCAGATGCAGGCCGACGGACATCATCCGCGGCTGCCCGATGTCCCGGTTCATCGGCCGGTCACTCCGGCGGGCGCCCTCCGGCGGTGCGACGCGTCGTTCCCGGTGCACGCGGCTCGATCGTCCGCGTCTCAGGCCGTTCCCGTCCTACCCAGCATGACTCTTGCGGTACTGCTTCGGCGGAACGCCGTGCCAGCGTCGAAACGCGCGAGTGAAGGCGCTGATTTCCGAGTAACCAAGAAGATGGGAGATGTCGCTGATCGACTGATCGGTGCTGGCAAGATAATATTCCGAAATCTCCCGGCGGAGACCGTCCGCGATGTCCGCGAAGCTGGTGTTGTCCTCGGCCAAGCGCCGCTGGAGAGTCCATCGCGGAATGCCGAGGGCGTCGCTGGCGTCCTGGAGCGTCAGGTCGCGGACGCTGAGGTTGGAGCGCACATAGGCGCGGATGCGATCGCGCAGCGAGACGGTTCCCCCGGCCATGCCCATCCGCATGATCGTCGCGCACAGGAGATCGAGGAGCGGGAGGTTGGCGCCGGGCATCGCACGCAGCGCCTGGTCGTGCCGGAACACGAGGGCGTTGGTATCCTGACCGAAGCGGACCGGCGCCCCGAAGGCCTGCTCGATCTCGCGCCAATCCTCGGTGCGCGCATGTTCGAGATGAACCTCCTGCGGACACCACTCCGCCCCGGCCCCGTGCCGGAACACGTTGACGTACATCCCGAGCGTGACGACGGCATCCTGCCGCCGCTCGCTGATGCGGGGGGAGCGGATCGCGTAGGTCAGCCGGTAGGTCCCGTTCGCCTTCAGCAATTCGGTGACCGTGTCCTCCTGATGGTAGCCGAAATAGGCGGCCAGGTTCTCGGCCGCCGCGAGCAGGGTCGGTGACGACAGCGCGATGTGGCCGATCAGGCCCAGCATCTCCGGCTTGAACTGCTGGCCGTAGCGCAGGCCGAGGGTCGGATCGTGCGACCGGCGCGCCGCCAGCTCGAGAACCTCGCAATACTGGCGCAGGCCGATCTGATCCGTCGGCGAGGCGAGGCGCCCGGGGTCGAGGGCAACCTGATCGAAGAGGCTGCCGGCACAGACGTGGTTGGCGTCGAAGAACGTGCCGAGGCCAGTCGCTGCCGACGCGAAAACACGGGCTCCGGACACGGCTTGGTTGAAGCTCTCGATGCGGGCCATGACCTGAACTGCCGTATTCCGGATGAGCATTCTCGTCGAGACGACGCCCAGCAAGTTCGCTGCCAAGGCCGATTTGTTGCGAAGGGTCAAAACTCTGCGGCCTCCGGTCGATCCTGGCGGGCCGGGCGGATCTAGGATCCGGCATGGCTCTTTCGTCTCCTCACGGGGACCGGAGGGTCGAACCGGTATCGGGCACCGCGCGGTGCCGTCGGCGTGCTGGAGGGAGTGACGGACGGGTGGCCTATCGATGCGATCTCGGAGGCGAGCGCTATCGCTTCCCCGACCTGAAGGCGGTTCTCGCCGCCGCCTCCCCGCTCCGCTCCGGCGACGAGCTGGCGGGGCTCGCGGCGAGCAGCGACGCCGCCCGCGTCGCCGCCCGGACCATCCTCGCCGACCTGCCCCTGACGACGTTCCTCAACGAGGCGGTGGTGCCCTACGAGGACGACGAGGTCACGCGCCTCATCGTCGACAGCCACGATGCCGCCGCCTTCGCGCCGGTCTCGCATCTGACGGTCGGGGGATTCCGCGACTGGCTGCTCGGCCACGAGGCCGGTCCGGCGGCCCTGGCCGCCCTGGCGCCGGGCCTCACGCCCGAGATGGTCGCCGCCGTCTCGAAGCTGATGCGGCTCCAGGACTTGATCGTCGTGGCGCGCAAATGCCGGGTGACGACCGCCTTCCGCACCACCATCGGCTTATCCGGCCGGCTCGCGACCCGCCTGCAACCCAACCATCCGAGCGACGACCCGCGCGGCGTCGCCGCCTCGGTCCTCGATGGGCTGCTGTACGGCGCCGGCGACGCCGTGATCGGCATCAATCCGGCCTCCGACGACGTCGAGACCGCGATCGCCCTCACGACGATGCTGGACGAGATGCGCCGGCACTACGAGATCCCGACGCAGACCTGCGTCCTGACCCACGTCACGAACGCGATGACGATCATCGAGCGCGGCGCGCCGGTCGATCTCGTGTTCCAGTCCGTCGCCGGCACCGAGGCGGCCAACCGCGGCTTTGGCGTCGACCTCGCCCTCCTGGCCGAGGCAACCGACGCCGCCCGGAGCCTGGGGCGCGGGACGGTCGGCGACAACGCGATGTATTTCGAGACCGGCCAGGGCGCGGCGCTCTCGGCGGACGCCCATCACGGGGTCGACCAGCAGACCGTGGAGGCGCGGGCCTACGCGGTGGCCCGCGCCTTCCGGCCGCTCCTCGTCAACACGGTGGTGGGCTTCATCGGCCCGGAATACCTCTCTGACGGCAAGCAGATCACCCGCGCCGGCCTCGAGGATCATTTCTGCGGCAAGCTTCTCGGCCTGCCGATGGGGTGCGACGTCTGCTACACCAACCATGCCGAGGCCGATCAGGACGACATGGATGGGCTGATGCTGCTGCTCGGCCAGGCGGGATGCAGCTTCCTGATCACCGTCCCGGGCTCCGACGACGTCATGCTGAACTACCAGAGCCTGTCGTTCCACGACCTGCTGACCCTGCGCACGGTGCTGGGGGTGCGGGCCGCTCCGGAATTCGAGGCCTGGCTCGACCGGATGGGCATGACGACGCCGGACGGACGCGTCCGCTCCCTCGAAGCCCGGCACCCCGCGCTGACGCGCCTCCTCGATCACGCGGGCCACGCGCGATGACGCCGGCCGCCGACAGCCCCGCCGTCGTGCCCGCCGGCGCGGACCTCCCCGACGGCGATCGCTGGGCCGCCTTGCGGCGGGCGACGCCGGCGCGGATCGGCCTCGGCCGGAGCGGAGACGCCCTGCCGCTGCGGCCGATGCTGGATTTCCAGCTCGCCCATGCCCGGGCGCGCGATGCCGTCCACGCCGCCCTCGACGTCGCGGCCATCGTGTCGGCGCTGCCGCCTCACCCGGTGCTCCGCGTGCACAGCGCCGCACCGGACCGCCGGACCTACCTGCGCCGGCCCGATCTCGGCCGTCAGCTCGATGCCGATGCCGCCGCCACGCTGCGGGAGGCCGCCCCTGCGGACGGCCAGAGCTTCGACCTCGTCTTCATCGTCGCGGACGGGCTCTCGGCGAAAGCCGTCGCGAGCCATGCCGCGCCGGTGATCCAGGCCTGCCTTCGCCGCCTCGACGGCTACCGCATCGCGCCGATCGTCATGGCCGAGCAGGCCCGGGTCGCCCTCGGCGATCCGGTGGGCGAAGGCCTCGGGGCCCGCCTCAGCGTGGTGCTGATCGGCGAGCGTCCGGGCCTCAGCGTCGCCGACAGCCTGGGCATCTACCTGACCTACGCGCCCCGCCCCGGCCGGCGGGATTCCGAGCGCAACTGCATCTCGAACGTGCATGGACACGGTGGTCTGACCCCGGATCAGGCGGCCGGCAAGGTGGCGTGGTTCGTGCGCGAGGCCCTGCGCCGCGGCCTCACCGGCGTCGGCCTGAAGGACGGGATCGAGGAAGCCCTGCTGGAGGGAGGCCGGGCACCGGATTTGCCAGGGATCTGAGGTTGCGTCCGGGAGACCGGATGGCGCGCCTCGAACCGCCCCGCCGGGCAGAGGCCGTCCGGTCCCCCCGACCGCGCCGCCCGAGCGGCCCGTCTCCGCTGCGACGGGCATTCGACACTGGACCGGCCTGACGACAGTCGTCCCGCTGCCTCGATCGTGCACGGCAGGACGTGAACTCACGGAGGAACGATCGATGCAGGATGTCGGACTTCACAAAGGCCTCAATGCGTTCCACCTCTGGGGCATCGCCGTCGGGCTGGTGATCTCGGGCGAGTATTTCGGGTGGAGCTACGGCTGGGCCAGCGCCGGCACGCTCGGCTTCCTGATCACGACGGTGGTCGTGGCGGCGATGTACATCGCCTTCATCTTCAGCTTCACGGAACTCACCACGGCGATCCCGCAGGCCGGCGGCCCGTTCGCGTATAGCCGCCGCGCCTTCGGCCCCGTCGGCGGCTGCATCGCCGGCTACGCCACGCTGATCGAGTTCGTGTTCGCACCTCCCGCCATCGCGCTGGCGATCGGCGCCTATCTCAACGTCCAGTTCCCGTCGCTCGACCCCAAGCACGCCGCGCTCGGCGCCTACCTGCTGTTCATGATCCTCAACATCGTCGGGGTGCAGATCGCCGCGACGTTCGAGCTGTTCGTCACCATCCTGGCGGTGGTCGAGCTCCTGGTGTTCATGGGCGTCGTCGCGCCCGCTTTCAATTTTGCGAACTTCACCGCCCATGGCTGGGCCGGCGAGAGCACCTTCAGCCTGGCGGCCGTCGGCGGCATGTTCGCGGCGATCCCGTTCGCGATCTGGTTCTTCCTGGCGATCGAGGGGGTGGCGATGGCCGCCGAGGAGGCGAAGGACCCCCGGCGGACGATTCCGATCGCCTACATCACCGGCGTGCTGACGCTCACCGCCCTGGCCTTCGGCGTCATGCTGTTTGCCGGCGCCGTCGGCGACTGGCGGACCCTGAGCAATCTCAACGACCCGCTGCCGCAGGCGATGAAGACCGTGGTCGGGGATTCGAGCGGCTGGCTCCACATGCTGGTCTGGCTCGGCTTGTTCGGTCTCGTCGCCTCCTTCCACGGCATCATCATGGGCTATTCGCGGCAGATCTTCGCCCTGGCCCGGGCCGGATTCCTGCCCGCAGCCCTCGCCCGCATCCATCCCCGCTTCCGCACGCCCCACATCGCCACCCTGGCGGGAGGCGCCGTCGGGATCGTGGCGATCTACAGCGACAGCCTCGTCACCATCGCGGGCCAGTCGCTCACCGCCAGCATCGTCACGATGGCGGTCTTCGGCGCCCTGGTGATGTACGGCATGAGCATGGCGAGCCTCTTCCGGCTGCGGCGCCGCGAGCCGGCCCTGGCCCGGCCCTACCGGGCGCCGCTCTATCCCTATGCGCCCGCCTTCGCGCTCGTCCTCGCCGCAGTCTGCTTCCTGGCCCTGGTGGTCTACAACCCGCTGATCTTCGTCCTCTTCCTCTCCGTCATGGTGCTGGCCGTGGCCGCGAGCCTGCTCGCCCGCCAGGGCGGACGACAGTCGTTCGCGGATGGCGGCGCCTCCGTGTGACGCCCCCGGCGCCCCGTGCGGGCGGACCGCGCTGCCACCGCCGCGTCCCGTCCGGCCGATCCCCGTGCCCCGTCTTTCCCTCGTTCCACCCCGCAAGAGCGACGCCATGACCGACCTCTCCCGACAGACATCCGTGAAGCGCCGCGGCTTCCTCGGCGGCCTGATGCTGGCCGCCACCGCCACCGCCACCGCGACGACGACCGCTCGGGCCACCGAGCGGACCGACGAGGCGGTCGGCCTCGATCGGGCGAAGTGGGCGCCTCGCAACCACGCCGTCATGACGCGGCTGATCGCGGAACACGGCAACACCTCGCCGACCTACGACCCCAAGAAACGGCCCTACGCGGTGTTCGACTGGGACAACACCAGCATCATGAACGACTGCGAGGAGGCGTTGCTGATGCATCAGATCAACACGCTGTCCTTCAAGCTCACGCCGGCCGAATTCGGCGCGATCATTCGCCAGAATGTCCCGCCGGGCAAATTTTCCGACGAGTTCAAGAACGCATCCGGCTCAACCGTCGATCTCGATTCGATCTGTGCGGATCTCGATGCCGATTATGCCTGGCTGCATGGCGCCTACAAGGGGCTGTCCGGTACGCAGTCCCTCGCTGATGTCGTGAAGACATCGTATTTCGAGGACTTCCGGACCAAGCTCTATTACCTGTACGAGGCGGTCAACGATACCCACGGCGTCGATGTCGGCTATCCGTGGGTGGTCTATCTGCTCGCCAACATGACGGTTCCGGAGCTGTCGCGTCTCACCGAGGCGTCCAACGACCTCGCCCTGGGCGCCGGGCTAGTCAAGACGAAGTATACCAGCCCGGCCGACCGGGCCGGCAAGGCCGGTATCGTGAGCGTCAGTCACTTCCACGGCATCCGGCTGTGCACCGAAATCGGCGGCCTGATGGATACGTTGAGCCGCCACGGCATCGACACCTATGTCTGCACCGCCTCGCTCGAGCACGTCGTCGCGGTCTTCGCGACGCTGCCGAAATACGGCTACAATGTTCCGCGGGAGCACGTCATCGGCCTGCGCCTGGAGCAGGACGGTGAGACGCTCAAGAACGCGTACCGCAAGGGATGGCCGCTGACCTGGGGCCCGGGCAAGACCACCGCCATCAAGCAGGTGCTGGTCGCCCAAAAAGGCTACGGTCCGCTGCTCGTCGCCGGCGACAGCGACGGAGACTACGACATGCTCCGCGACTTCCCGGACACGCGGCTCGGCCTCGTCGTCAACCGGATGAAGAAGGGCAAGATCGGCGAATTGTCCAAGATCGCCGCCGATACGGTCAAGGAGAAGAGCCCCCGATACGTGCTTCAGGGCCGCCAGGAATCGACCGGGAACTGGCTGCCGCAGGAGAGCAGCATCAAGCTCGGCAAGACGGAGCCTCAGTTGCTGGCGTAACAACAAAGCAGCCCCCTCGACCGGGCGTGGTCGAGGGGGCTGGGCGAGCCCGGATGGCGCCGGTCCTGATTCGCCGGACGCCCGGAGCGTGGTCCGACGGTCTGGACGGGATTGTCCCGGCAATCGGGATTGGCCAGCTCCCGCTGGGGGCCGGCCAAACCTCAGCCTCAGCCTTCCTTGAAGCCGTATTCGGGCACGCCCTCCTCGTTGCCATAATACTTGTACGGCAGGAACTTGCCCGACAGGTTCATCTTGACCCGGTCGCCCTTGTTGTTGGGCTCGCGCTCCATGGTCATGTTGAAGTCGATCGCCGACATGATGCCGTCGCCGAACTCCTCCTGGATCAGCTCCTTCCAGGTGGTGCCGTAGACCATCACCAGCTCGTAGAAGCGGTAGATCAGCGGGTCGGTCGGGGGCATCTGCGGGATCGAGCCGCGATAGGGCGCCTCGTTGAGCATCCGCTCCTCGGCCTGGGTGAGGCCGAACAGGGCGGCGGCCTTGGCGGCCTGGGCCTTCGGCAGCTTCATCTGGCCCATGCAGGCGGCGGTGATCAGGATCGGCGAGATGCCGCCGATCTCGTCCTGGATGTACTTCCAGGTCCAGCCCTTCTCGCGCTTGATGTCGAGCAGCTTCTCGGTGAGGTCTTCGCGCTTCATGGGGTCTCTCCGTGGACTTCGTGCCGTCCCGCGGGGCGGCACGTGGCTGAGGCTCGGGATCGGACGGGGACTCGCGTCCCCCGCCCCATCCCGTTCGGCGCGGTCCCGGACGCCATCCGCCGAAGGCGGCGCGGCGTCGTGCCCGGGACCGGAAGGGGTGGCGCGGGTCAGGCCCGGCGGGAGGGCGGCTCGGCCGCGATCGCGGCGGCGTCGGCCTCGCTGAGCGACGGGCGGACGACCGGCGGGTGGCGCTGGTCGTAGCCGGCCGGCATCGCGTCGCGCAGGGTCCTGGAGCGCGACACGAGGAAGTCGATCAGGTGGTTGCGGAGCGCATAATAGCCCGGCGCGTGGTGGAGCTGGGTGCGGTCCCGGTCCTTCGGCAGGGGATTCTCGACGATCTCGGCGACCTTCGCCTCCGGCCCGTTCGTCATCAGGACGATCCGGTCGGCGAGGTAGATCGCCTCGTCGACGTCGTGGGTGATCATGAACACGGTCTGGCCGGTCTCGACGCAGATCCGCCGCACCTCGTCCTGCAGCGTGCCGCGGGTGAGCGCGTCGAGGGCCGAGAACGGCTCGTCCATCAGGAGGATCTTCGGCTCGATCGACAGGGCGCGGGCGATGCCGACGCGCTGCTTCATGCCGCCCGACAGCTCGGAGGGCCGCTTGTGCTCGGAGCCGGCGAGCCCGACCGTGGCGATCGCCTTCTTCGCCCGCGCCTCGATCTCGGCCTTCGGCGCCTTGCGCCAGCGCGACGAGACCGCGTAGGCGACGTTGCCGAGGACGGTGCGCCAGGGCAGCAGGGCGTGGCCCTGGAAGATCACCGCCCGGTCGAGGCTGGTGCCCTGGAGCGCCTGCCCGTCGACGATCACCGCGCCCTCGGACGGTGCCTCGAGCCCGGCCAGGATGTTCAGCACCGTGGTCTTGCCGCAGCCCGAATGCCCGATCATGCAGACGAACTCGCCGCGGCGCATCGGCAGCCACAGGTTCTCGAAGATCGTGGTGGTCTTAGCACCAGGCGCCGGGTAGCGCCGGGCGATCCCCTCGATCGAGATGAACTTGTCAGACGTGGACATGCGGCCGGTCCCGGCATTCTGGTCGGGGGCGGCGCCGGAGGTGCGCCGCACGAAGGGAAGGAGCTTGCTCATCGTCTCGGCCTCATTCGGGGAAGGTCACGAGGCGCTGGGCGCGGGCGAGCAACTGGTCGAGGACCATGCCCACGAGGCCGATCAGCAGGATCGAGGTGATCACGTTGGTGATCGAGAGGTTGTTCCACTCGTTCCAGACGAAGTAGCCGATGCCGGTGCCGCCGACGAGCATCTCGGCCGCGACGATGACGAGCCAGGCGATGCCGATCGAGATGCGCATGCCGGTGAGGATCGTCGGGGCGGCGGCCGGCAGGATCACCGTGAAGGCGCGCCGGATCGGCGAGACCTCGAGCGTGCGGGCGACGTTGAGCCATTCCTTGCGGGTGGTCGACACGCCGAACACCGTGTTGATCAGCATCGGCCACAATGAGCAGATGAAGATCACGAAGATCGCCGACAGCCCCGAATCCTTGATCGTGTAGAGGGCGAGCGGCATCCAGGCGAGCGGCGAGACCGGCTTGAGGATCTGGATGTACGGATCGAGCGCCCGGCTCATCAGCGGCGACATGCCGATGAGGAAGCCGACGGGAATCGCGACCAGAACCGCCAGCCCGTAGCCGAGCGCGACGCGCCCGATCGAGTAGGCGAGCTGGATGCCGAGCCCCTTGTCGTTCGGGCCCCGGTCGTAGAACGGGTCCTTCAGGTGGGTCCAGATCGTCGCCGCGACATCGAGCGGACCCGGCATCGCCGACTTGCCGGTGGTGGCGGTGGCGCCCATCAGGGCGGCGTATTCGGGGTCCATCGCCTCGGTCTTGGCCGTCCCGCTCACCGCGACCTGCCAGATCAGCAGGATCGCGGCGAGCAGCGTCAGGGCGAGGACCGCAGCGCGGACGTTGAGTGAGCGTGTCATGGTCCTAGCCAGCCCGCTTGATCGCGAAGGAATCGAGGTACTCTTTCGGCTTTGCCGGGTCGAAGGTCTTGCCCATCACCGAGAAGCTCTTGGTGGTGGTCTCGGGCGGCGTGAAGCCGTCCTGCTTCATCAGCCGGGCGGCGTCGGTCGCGAGATAGACCTGACGCGCCACCGCGGCGTAGTCGACGTCGCCCTTGAGCTGGCCCCAGCGCTTCATCTGGGTCAGGATCCACACCGCGAAGGATTGCCAGGGGAAGGCGTCGAAATCGACCCGGTCGGGCACCCGGCGCACCTGGCCCAAGCCGTCCGCGAAGGTGCCGGTGAGCACCTGCTCGACCACGGTCAGCGGCTGGTTGAGGTAGTTCGCCGGGGCGATCGCGGCGGCGATCTCCTTGCGGTTGTCCTTGTTCGAGGCATAAGCCGTTGCCTGGATGATCGCCCGCAGGAGCGCCGCGTAGGTGTTCGGTGTCTCCTTGATGAAGGCGTCCGAGGCGGCGAAGGCGCAGCACGGATGGCGATCCCAGATCTCCTTCGACAGGATGTGGATGAAGCCGACGCCGTCATAGACCGCGCGCTGGTTCACCGGATCGGGGGCGAGGAAGCCGTCGATGTTGTCGGCGCGCATGTTCGCGACCATGTCCGGCGGCGGCACGGCGCGGATTTGCACGTCGGTGTCGGGATCGATGCCCGCTTCCGCCAGGTAGTAGCGCAGCAGGTAGTTGTGCATCGAGTAGTCGAACGGGACGGCGAGCTTGAAGCCCTTCCAGTCCTTCGGGTTGCGACGCTCCTTGTGCTTCATCGCCAGAGTGATCGCCTGGCCGTTGACGTTCTCCACCGCCGGCATCGTGTAGGCCTGCGGGTTGGAGCCGAGCCCGAGCGAGATCGCGATCGGCATCGGCGCCAGCATGTGGGCGGCGTCGTATTCCTTGTTCAGGGTCTTGTCGCGGATCACCGCCCAGCCGGCGGTTTTCACCGCCTCGACGTTCAGGCCCTGCTTCTCGTAGAAGCCCATGGGCTTGGCCATGATGATCGGCGTGGCGCAGGTGATCGGGATGAAGCCGACCTTCAGGTCGGTCTTCTCCGGCTTGGCCCCTTGCGCGAAGGCCTCGGTGACGAGCTTGGTCGGAAAGAACTGGCTCACCGCCGCGAGCGCCGTGGCGGCCCCCACGCTGCGCAGGAAGGCGCGGCGCTCGGCGTCGTGGGGGAAGAGCGCGCGCATCACCGCGCCCTCCACCGCCCGCTCCATGGCCGCGTCGCCCGTCGGCGTGGCGTCGTGGTCGGCATCATGAGCCGCCTGGCTCGCATGGGCGCCGCAGGAGCAGCCGCCGCGGGCAAGGCGGCGTTTGGCATCGAAGGGATTGTCGAACAGGGCCATCGTCGCCTCGCGCGGTTCGGGACGCGAAACAATTGGCAAAGGATGTGCCAAGCCGATCGAAAAAAATAAATCTCATGAAATCAATGTCTTGGCACGAATGTGCACGATTACGAGATCTCGTGTAAAACGAGATGTCGTGTCCTTGTTGACGAGATCTCGTGATGCGCGAACCCGTTCCGGAAATGGCGGCCGATCACGGTGGCGCGACCGGTTTCGGGTCGGTCTTCGAGGCCGGCGCCGAGGCCATGCTGGTGCTGGATCCCGGCGCCGACCGGATCGTCGATGCCAACGATGCCGCCTCGCGCCTCCTCGGCCATGCGCGGGACGCCTTGCGCGGCATGGCGGCGAGCGCGCTGCATCCGGGTCAGCTCGCGGCGCTGATCGTGTTCACGCAGGGCGTCCAGGCCAAGGGCCGCTGGTGGACCCACACGCTCACGCCCCGGCACGGGGCGGGCCGGACCCTCACCCTGGAGACCGTCGGCACGGTCCTGCCGGACCGGCTCGTCCTCTTCACCCTGTTCGATCTCGACGAGCGCCGCCAGCGCCAGGTCGACCGCGAGGCCGACCGCCACATGCGCGCCGGCCTCTCGGAATGGCAGCGGATGGAGCGGATCTTCCGCGACATCGAGCACGAGAACCAGCTGATCCTGCGCGCGGCGGGCGAAGGCATCTACGGCGTCAACGCCGAGGGGGTGACGACCTTCGTCAACCCGGCCGCCGAGCGCATGCTGGGCTGGCCCGCCGCCGACCTCGTCGGCCGGGACATGCACGCCGCCGTGCACCACACCCACCCGGACGGCTGCCACTACCCGCACCGGGACTGCCCGATCTACGCCGCCTTCCGGGACGGGGCGGTGCATCAGGTCGACGACGAGGTGTTCTGGCGCCGCGACGGCACCTCGTTCCCGGTCGAGTACACCTCGACCCCGATCCGCGACCGCGGCGCCCTCGTCGGCGCCGTCATCGTGTTTCGCGACGTCAGCCAGCGCCGCGAGGCCGACGAGCGCCTGCGCCACGCGCTCGCCGAGGTCGTGTCCTTGCGCGAGCGGCTGGAGCTCGAGAACGCCTACCTGAAGGAGGAGATCCGGGCCGGCAGCCATCACCAGGGCATCATCGGGCAGAGCCCGGCCATCGAGGCGATCCGGCGCCAGATCGATCTCGTCGCCGGTACCGACGCCACGGTGCTGGTCACCGGCGAGTCCGGCACCGGCAAGGAGCTGATCGCCCGCGCGATCCACGAGGCGAGCCGCCGCCGCGGCCGCCCGCTCATCCGGGTGAACTGCGCCGCGGTGCCGCGCGAATTGTTCGAGAGCGAGTTCTTCGGCCATGCCAAGGGGGCGTTCACCGGGGCGTTGCGCGACCGCGTCGGGCGGTTCGAGCTGGCCGATGGCGGCACGCTGTTCCTCGACGAGGTCGGCGAGATCCCGCTCGACCTCCAGGGCAAGCTGCTGCGGGTGCTCCAGGAGCGCTCCTTCGAGCGCGTCGGCGAGGAGCGCACCCGCGCGGTCGACGTGCGCTTGGTGGCGGCGACGAACCGCGACCTCAAGGAGGAGGTGCGCGAGGGCCGCTTCCGCGGCGATCTCTACTTCCGCCTCAACGTCTTCCCGATCGGCGCGACCCCCCTGCGCGAGCGGCCGGAGGACATCCCCCTGATCGCCCGGCACATGCTGACCGGGGCCGCGCACCGCCTCGGCGTGCCCGAGCCCCGCCTGACGGAGGGCGATGTCCGCCACCTCATCCGCTACGACTGGCCCGGCAACGTGCGCGAGCTGGAGAACGTCATCGAGCGCGGCGTCATCCTGGCCCAGCGCGGGCGTCTGCGTCTCGACCTGTCGGAGGGAGAGGCGGAGGAGTCCGTCCCGAGCGAGGCCCCCGCCCCGCACGACCGCGCCGTCGCCCCCTCCGGACACCGCCCGCGCAGCGAGGCGGAAAGGCGCGCCCGCGACCGGGCCGAGATCGTCGAGGCGCTGGCCCTGTGCGGCGGCAAGGTGTTCGGGCCGGGCGGCGCGGCCGAGTTCCTCGGCCTGCGGCCCACGACGCTCGCGTCCCGCATCAAATCCCACGGCATCAAGCGGCCCTGATCGTCACGGCCGCGGCTCCCGCCTGGCCGATCGTCGCGCTCGGCCTGCGGACCGTCCGCCGCACGGGGCCCGTGCCTGGCGAGGCGGCTTGACCATGGGCATCCCGCGCCCTTGACGCTCAGGCACGTTCGTCCCGGAGGGCACGCACCACCAGCGCCGAGGCCGAGGTGCGGTTCTCGACGCCGAGCTTGGCGTAGATCTGCTCCAGGTGCTTGGTGACGGTGCGGGGGCTGAGCGACAGGATCTCGCCGATGTCGCGGCTGGCCTTGCCGCGGGAGACCCAGAGCAGGACCTCGGCCTCCCTCTGGGTCAGGCCGAGCAGCCGGCGCAGGCGCTCGATCTCGTCGCCGCCTTCGACGTGGAGGCGCAGCAGCACCTCGTCGCGGCCGATGCGGCCGATGCGGCTGAGCTGGAGGCGTCGGCCGTCGCCGCCCGGCAGGACGAGGGGCAGGGTGAGAGGATCTGCGGCCTCGCGGCCCAGCCGCGCCGACGCCGCGGGCGGCAGCAGGGTTTCGCCGCCGGCCGGATCGAGGCTGCCAGGATCGACGTTGCGCAGCAATCTCGCCGCCTGGGGCGTGCACCAGCGGATCGCCCCGGCGGCGTCGACCGCCAGCAGGAAGCGCCCGGCGCTGTCGAGGGCGAGGCGGGCGCTCTGGGAGGCCCGCGCATTCGCGAGATGGACGCGGATCCGCGCCAGGATCTCGCCGGCCGAGATCGGCTTGGTGACGTAGTCGACGCCGCCGGCCCCCAGGCCGCGCACGACGTGCTCGGTCTCCGACAGGCCGGTCATGAAGATCACCGGCACATGGGCGAGCGCTGCATCGGCCTTGAGGCGGCGGCAGGTCTCGAACCCGTCGAGGCCCGGCATCACCGCGTCGAGCAGGATGATGTCCGGCGTGATCTCGCGCACCACCGCCAGCGCGGCCGCGCCCGAGATCGCGACCAGCACGGTGGCGCCCGTCGCCTCGATGGCCGCGGTGAGGAAGCTCAGCGTCTCGGGCGAGTCGTCGACGACGAGAACGATGTCGCGGCCCGGCTCAGGCATCGCCGCGCCTCCGTTCGATCGCCGCCGCGTCGAGGGCCGCCGCTTCGAGGACGGCCATGTAGCGGGGCAGGTCGTAGGCCTGGACGAGGCCGCGCAGCTCGGCCACGAAGGGCTCGGGCCTCTCGGCCTCGATCTCCGCGAGCTTCGCCTCGATGCCGCGGACATGCCCGATGCGCCCGAGCCGGATGAGTTCCGCGACCTCGTCGGGACGCGCCCGACGCGGCCCGGATCCCGGGCCGGACTCGGCGGCCGGCGCCGCCGCGCCGGTCCATTCGAGGCCGAGCAGCCCCTGGATGCGCGCGAGGAGGTCGCGCAGGTCGAACGGCTTGGCGATCATCGCGTCGTGCGGCGCGTCCTCGCCCCGCACCGGGCTGATCTCGTGGGCGTTGGCCGACAGCATGGCGATGCGGGCGGGGCCGTGGCCGGCGGCGCGCAAGCGCCGGGCGAGCTCCCAGCCGGTCATGCCCGGCATGGCGATGTCGAGGAGGAAGAGGTCCGGCCGGCACTCCGCCGCGAGATCGAGGCAGGTCTGGCCGTCGGCGGCCGAGAGCAGGGTGAAGCCCAGGGGGCCTAGGATCTCGCGCATCAGGTCGCGGTGGGCCGGGTCGTCGTCGACGACGAAGATCGTGCGCCGGCGCCCGGCATAGCCGGTGGCCGGCGCCTCGGCCGGGGCGGCGCGGGCGGGCTCGCCGAGGGCGGACAGCATCAGCCGCAGGCGGAAGGTGCTGCCGCGCCCGACCTCGCTCGCCACGGTGATCTCCCCGCCCATCACCTGGGCGAGCAGGTGCGCGATGGTGAGGCCGAGGCCGGTGCCCGGCGTGGCGGCGGCGGCGGGCAGCGAGCCGCGCACGAACGGCTCGAAGATCCGCGCGCGGTCGGCCTCCGGGATGCCGGTGCCGGTATCGGTCACGGCGAACTCGGCGATCTGGCTGCGATAGGTCAGGGTCAACCGCACCTCGCCCCGGGCCGTGAACTTGATCGCGTTCGAGATCAGGTTGAGCAGGATCTGACGCAGGCGCTTCTCGTCGGTCGCGACGAGGGCCGGCAGGACCTTCGGGCGCTCGAACCGGAAGGCGAGGCCCACCGCTTCGGCCTGGGGCCGGCACATGTCGACGATCTGGTCGAGGAAATCGGGCAGCCGCACTTCGTTGCGGTGGAGCTGGAGCCGGCCCGCCTCCATGCGCGAGATGTCGAGGAGCCCGTCGATGAGCCCCGACAGGTGCTCGGCGCTGCGGCGGATCACCCGCAGGCCCGCCTGGCGCTGGGGCGGGATGGCGGGGTCGGTTTCCAGGAGTTGGGCGTAGCCGAGCACGGCGTTGAGCGGCGTGCGCAGCTCGTGGCTCAGGCCGGTCACGTAGCGGCTCTTGGCGAGGTTGGCGGCCTCGGCCGCCTCCTTGGCCTTCTGCAGCTTGGCGTCGGTGACCTTGTGGGCGGCGATCTCGGCCCGGTGGAGCGCGGTCTGGCGCACGCTCTCCTCTTGGGCGACGCGGCGGCTCTCCTGCGCCAGGACGAACAGCCAGGCCACCACCCCGAAGATCACCGCCATGACGAAGAACACCGCCTGGAGCGACTGGGACAGCACGGCGCGATGCTCCGCGGGGCGGTGCGCGGCCTCGGCGTAGATGAGGCCTAGGATCAGCCCGGCGGCGCCGCAGAGGACCAGCATCACCCCGGCATAGCGCCCGAGCCGGGACTCGACGAGCGCGGCGACACGGGCCGGCAGCAGGCGCCCGGCGACGCGGCGAACCTGCGATCCGAGCCGCGCATGCGGCTTGCACAGGTCGCCGCAGCGGGCATCGAGGGAGCAGCAGAGCGAGCAGATCGGCACCCCGTAGGCGGGGCAATGGGCCATGTCCTCGTGCTCGAAGCCGTGCTCGCACACCCCGCAGGTGATCTCGGGCCGGAGCCGCCAGTGCCGCCGCGGCCGGCGCGCCAGGTAGTAGCGCCCGCCCGTCGCCCAGGCGATGAGCGGGGCCGCCGCGAAGGCGGTGGCGAGCGCCACGAAGGCCGCGAAGGCTTGGAGCCCCGCGCCGACAAGACCCGCATGGGCGAGGCCGGCGACGAGGCAGGCGAGCGCCATCGCGCCGGTGCCGACCGGGTTGACGTCGTAGAGGTGGGCGCGCTTGAACTCGATGCCCGGCGGCGACAGGCCGAGCGGCTTGTTGACCACGAGATCCGCGACCAGCGCCCCGATCCAGGCCGCCGCCACCAGGGCATAGATGCCGAGCGTCCGCTCCAGGGTCTTGTAGACGCCGAGCTCCATCAGCAGCAGCGCGATGGCGACGTTGAAGACCAGCCAGACCACCCGCCCCGGATGGCTGTGGGTCAGGCGCGAGAAGAAGTTCGACCACGCGATCGAGCCCGCATAGGCATTGGTCACGTTGATCTTGAGCTGCGAGAGCACGACGAACAGCGTGGTGAGCGCGATCGCGACGCCGGGCGCCGGCACGGCGTAGCCGAAGGCGACCGCGTACATCTGCGTCGGCTCGCTGGCGCGCTCGAGCGGGACGCCGTGGGCGAGCGCCAGGACGGCGAGGAACGAGCCGAGCAGAATCTTGAGGGCGCCCGGGACGATCCAGCCCGCCCCCGCCCCCAGCACGGCGCCCCACCAGCGCCAGCGCCGGCCGGGCTCCTCCGGCGGCACGAAGCGCAGGAAGTCCGCCTGCTCGCCGATCTGCGCGATCAGCGCGAACAGAATCCCGCAGGCCGCGCCGAAGAGGAGCAGGTCGAAGCCCTCGCCGCGCGCGCCGGCAAGCCCGGCATGGGCGATCCAGGCGTCGAGCGGCGCGTCCGCGTAGGCCGCGATGCAGGCGATCGGCAGAAGGTTGAGGGCGAGCCAGACCGGCTGCGTCACGAGCTGGAACCGGCTGATCAGCGCGATGCCGTAGGTGACCAGCGGGATCACCGCCAGCGCGCTGACGAGGTAGCCGATCGCGAGCGGCAGCCCGAAGCCGAGCTCGAGGGCGAGCGCCAGGATGGCGGCCTCGATGGCGAAGAACAGGTAGGTGAAGCTCGCATAGATGAGCGAAGTGATCGTCGAGCCGATATAGCCGAAGCCCGCGCCCCGGGTGAGCAGGTCGACGTCGAGCCCGTGGCGGGCGGCGTAGGCGCTGACCGGCACGCCGGTGAGAAAGATCACCAGCCCGACGGTGAGCACGGCCCACAGCGTGTTGGTGAAGCCGCTCGACAGGATCAGGGTGCCGCCGATCGCCTCCAGCGCCAGGAAGGCGACCGAGCCGAGGGCGGTCTGGGCGACCCGCCAGCCCGACCAGCGCCGGGCGCGCTTCGCCGTGAAGCGCAGCGCGAAGTCCTCCAGGGTCTCGTTCGCAACCCACTGGTTGTAGTCGCGGCGGACCGGGATGATGCGCTGTCGTCCGGGCATGAGCCTCCGTGGCGCGCCAGCTATGGCGCAGTATCCGGCACCGATTCCGGCGCCGCGACCCGAAAATACCGTCCTGCCGAACCACTGCCTCGCGCTCGCCCGGTGCGACGCACGGGAGCGCATGATCCTGTCCTGCTTCCGCCCGGCCGGGAATACGCAAAAACGCGTATATGCTGCGGCGCAAAACGCCACCTAGCCTGAGATCGGAACGCGGCGGGACCGACCCGGAGAGGGCGCCCGGGCGGGGACGACAGGAGAGGACGATGGCGGAGAACGAGGGCGGCCTTGAATCGGCGTTGCGGCGCCGGCTGCTGATGGGTCTCGCGGCGGTGCCGGCGGCATCGCTCCTGCCGCGCCTCGCGCAGGCCGCGGGACCGCCGACCGCGTCCGTCAACACCACGGGCCTTGCGGTGACCGACACCGAGGTGACGGTCGGCATCCTGCACTCCGTCACCGGCACGATGGCGATCTCCGAGACCGGCGCGCAGCAAGCGGAGAAGCTCGCGATCGAGGAGATCAACGCCGCCGGCGGCGTGCTCGGCCGCAAGATCAAGGTGATCCAGGAGGACAGCGCCTCCGACTGGCCGACCTTCGCCGAGAAGGCGAAGAAGCTCTTGGTCAACGACAAGTGCGCGGCGGTGATGGGCTGCTGGACCTCGGCCTCGCGAAAGGCGGTGCTGCCGGTCTTCGAGCAATACAACGGCATGCTGTACTACCCGACCTTCTACGAAGGCTTGGAGGAATCGAAGAACGTCATCTATACCGGCCAGGAGGCGACGCAGCAGATCCTCGCCAGCCTCGACTGGGTGGCGAAGGAGAAGGACGCCAAGACCTTCTTCTTCATCGGCTCCGATTACATCTGGCCGCGTACCTCGAACAAGATCGCCCGCAAGCATGTCGAGAACGTGCTCAAGGGCAAGGTCGTCGGCGAGGAGTACTTCCCGCTCGGCCACACCCAGTTCAACTCCGTCATCAACAAGATCAAGCTGACGAAGCCGAACGTGATCTTCACCGACGTGGTCGGCGGCTCCAACGTGGCATTCTACAAGCAGCTGAAGGCGGCCGGCATCGATCTGTCGAAGCAGGTGCTGATGACGATCTCGGTCACCGAGGATGAGATCGACGGCATCGGCGGCGAGAACATCGCCGGCGCCTATGCCTGCATGAAGTACTTCCAGTCGCTCAAGAACCCCAACAACGAGAAGTTCGTCGCCGCCTTCAAGAAGATGTGGGGCGACAAGACGGTGATCGGCGACGTGACGCAGGCGGCCTATCTCGGGCCCTACCTGTGGAAGCTGACCGTCGAGAAGGCCGGCTCGTTCGACGTCGACAAGGTCGCGGCGGCCTCGGGCGGGATCGAGTTCAAGGGGGCGCCGGAAGGCTACGTGCGCATCCATCCCAACCACCATCTCTGGTCGAAGACGCGGGTCGGCCGGGCGCTGCCGAACGGCCAGTTCGAGGTCGTCTACGAGAGCGCCGACCTGATCGAGCCGAACCCGTTCCCGAAGGGCTACCAGTAGCGTTCCGGCCTGCCCCCTCCCCCCTCTCTGGGGGAGGGGGCAGACGCGCCCCCGAGACACCTCGAAGAACTTCAGCCGGAGCCCACCCATGTTCGGTGAATACTCGCTCGGCGACCTCGGCGCGATCTTCGCCATGCAGGGCTTCGCCGGCCTGATCCTGTTCTCGGTCTACGTGCTGATGGCGCTCGGCCTCGCGATCATCTTCGGCCAGATGGGCGTCATCAACATGGCGCATGGCGAGTTCATGATCCTCGGCGCCTACATGACCTACCTGTGCTCGGGCTTTTTCCAGGCTCACCTTCCTGCCCTGTTTCCGGCCTACTTCTTCGTCGCGATGGCGCTGGCCTTCGTGGCCGCCGGCGCCTTGGGCATGCTGGTCGAGTGGGGCCTGATCCGCCACCTCTACAAGCGGCCCCTCGACACTCTGCTCGCCACCTGGGGCCTGTCGCTGATCCTCCAGCAGGCCTACCGGTCGATCTTCGGCGCCCGCGAGGTCGGCGTCGAGCTGCCGTCCTGGATGATGGGCTCGGTGCAGGCCACGGACGCGATCGAGATCCCGATCAACGGCCTGTTCGTGATGGCGGTCACCGTGCTGATCACCCTCGTGGTCGCGGGTCTGCTGTTCGCGTCACGCTACGGCAAGCAGGTCCGGGCGGTGATGCAGAACCGGGTGATGGCCGGCGCCGTCGGCATCGACACCGGACGGGTCGACTGCCTCACCTTCGGGCTCGGCTGCGGCATCGCCGGAATCGCCGGCTCGGCCTTCACGATGATCGGCTCGACCGGGCCGACCTCGGGCCAGCTCTACATCGTCGACACCTTCCTGATCGTGGTCTTCGGCGGCGCCGCCAGCCTCATGGGCACCATCGCATCGGCCTTCTCGATCTCGCAGACCCAGTCGACCCTCGAATTCTTCCTGTCCGGCTCGACCGCGAAGGTGATCACCCTGCTCGCCGTCGTGGGAATCCTGATGCTGCGGCCGCAGGGCCTCTTCACCCTCAAGGTCCGGCGCTGAGGAGTCCGGCCGATGAAACCCAAGGCGCTCAACGACAACCCGTTCATGAAGCCGGTGGAATGGGCGTCGCTCGCCCTCCTCTGCGTCCTGATCTTCGGTCTCCTGCCGCTCGCCCTCGACGGGTTCCGGCTCAACCTGGTCGGCAAGTACCTCACCTACGCCTTCGTGGCGCTCGGCCTCGTGATCTGCTGGGGCACGTGCGGGATCCTGTCGCTCGGCCAGGGCGTGTTCTTCGGGCTTGGCGGCTACTGCATGGCGATGTACCTCAAGCTCGAGGCGTCGTCGGTCGAGAACACCAAGATCCAGTCGACGCCGGGCATCCCGGACTTCATGGACTGGAACCAGATCACCGCGCTGCCGTGGTTCTGGAAGCCGTTCCACAGCCTGCCGCTGACGCTGATCGCGGTCGTGCTGGTGCCGACGCTGTTCGCCTTCATCGTCGGGGCGGCGATGTTCAAGCGCCGGGTCGGCGGGACCTACTTCGCGATCATCACCCAGGCGATCGCCGCGATCCTGACCATCCTGATCGTCGGGCAGCAGGGCTATACCGGCGGCATCAACGGCATCACGGATCTCCGCACGCTCCACGGCTGGGACATCCGCACCGACACGGCGAAGACCATCCTGTACTTCGTCAATGGCGGCCTCCTCGTCGCCTGCGTGCTGGTGGCGCAGTTCGTCAAGCGCTCGAAGCTCGGCCGCATCCTGGTGGCGATGCGCGACAAGGAGGACCGGGTCCGCTTCTCCGGCTACGGCGTCGCGAGCTTCAAGATCTTCGCCTTCTGCCTCGCCGCGGCCTTCGCGGCGATCGGCGGGGCGATGTTCACCCTCCAGGTCGGCTTCATGTCGCCGTCCTTCGTCGGCATCGTGCCGTCGATCGAGATGGTGATCTACGCCGCGGTCGGCGGACGGCTGTCGCTGTTCGGCGCGATCTACGGCACGCTCTTGGTCAACTGGGCGAAGACCACCTTCTCCGAATCCTTCCCCGAATTGTGGCTGTTCGGCCTCGGCGCGCTGTTCATCGCGGTCGTGCTCGCCTTTCCCGACGGGCTCGCCGGCATCTGGCGCCAGCACGTCGAGCCGCGTCTGACCCGCCGCGCGAAAGCCGCCCCCGCCGCCTTGCCCCAGGGCGCCCCCGCCGAGTGAAGAACCCCCGATGAACGCCGCCATCCTCCCCGGCGCGACCGCCGGCGACAAGGATTTCCTCCTCGCGGTCGAGGCCCTGACCGTCTCGTTCGACGGCTTCAAGGCGGTCAGCGACGTGTCGTTCTACGTCGACCCGGACGAGATCCGGGTCATCATCGGCCCCAACGGCGCCGGCAAGACCACGGTGCTCGACCTGATCTGCGGCCGGACCCGGGCGACCTCGGGCTCGATCAAGTACAAGGGCACCGAACTGACGAAGCTCTCGGAGAGCGCGATCGTCCAGGCGGGGGTCGGGCGCAAGTTCCAGACCCCGTCGATCTACGACGACCTCACGGTGTTCGAGAACCTCGAGATCTCGTTCCCGCGCGGCCGCAGCGTGCTCGGCGCCCTGATGTTCAAGCGCGACGCCGCGGTGCGCGACCGCATCGACGAGATCGCCGAGATGATCTTCCTCAAGGATCAGCTCGACAAGCGGGCGGAGTTCCTCAGCCACGGCCAGAAGCAGTGGCTCGAGATCGGCATGCTGCTGATCCAGGACCCGGAGCTGCTGATGCTCGACGAGCCGGTGGCCGGGATGAGCGTCGCCGAGCGCAAGAAGACCGCCGAGTTGCTGCACCAGATCATCAAGGGCCGCTCGGTGCTGGTGATCGAGCACGACATGAAGTTCGTCGAGGACATCGCCCACCGGGTCACGGTGCTGCACCAGGGCAAGGTGCTCTCGGAAGGCTCGATGGAGCGGGTCAAGAACGACCCGAAGGTGATCGAAGTCTATCTCGGGCATTGAGGGGAGGCACCGCCATGCTCCAGACCGTTCCCGCCTCGGCCGTCGTCGCGGCGCCCGGCGCCACCCCGATGCTCGCCGTCACCGGCCTCCACGCGGCTTACGGCCAGAGCGAGGTGCTGCACGGCATCGACCTCTGCGTCGCGCCCGGCGAGATCGTCGCCGTGATGGGCCGCAACGGCATGGGCAAATCGACCCTGATGCGGACCCTGATGGGCATCCTGCCGGCAAAGAGCGGCACGATCCGGGTCGACGGCCAAGACGTGACGGCGCTCAAGAGCCACCAGCGCGTCGCCAAGGGCCTCGCCTACGTGCCGCAGGGCCGGATGATCTTCTCCACCATGACGGTACAGGAGAACATCGAGACCGGGCTGACCGTCACCGGCCAGTCGAAGGTGCCGGGCGACCTCTATGCGATGTTCCCGGTGCTGCTGGAGATGAAGGGCCGTCGCGGCGGCAACCTGTCGGGCGGGCAGCAGCAGCAGCTCGCCATCGCCCGGGCGCTCGCCAGCCGGCCGAAGGTGCTGCTCCTCGACGAGCCGACCGAGGGCATCCAGCCCTCGATCATCCGCGAGATGGGCCGGACGCTGAAGAAGATCCGGGACGAGCGCGGATTGTCGATCGTCGTCTCCGAGCAGGTGCTGAGCTTCGCCCTCGATGTCGCCGACCGGGTGCTGGTGATCGAGAATGGCGCGATCGTCCACGAGGAGGCGCGTGCCGACATCGATGAGGCGACGGTCGCCCGCTACCTGTCGGTCTGAGGAGGGCACCGATGGTCGATTACGAGATCTTCGAACTCGGCGACTTCGTGCTCCAGTGCAAGAAGACGCTCCGCAACGCCAAGCTGGCCTACAAGACCTATGGCACGCTCAACGCCGACAAGAGCAACGCGATCGTCTACCCGACATGGTACTCGGGCCAGCACTACGAGAACGAGTGGCTGATCGGGCCAGGCAAGGCGCTCGATCCCGATAAGTATTTCATCATCATCCCGAACATGTTCGGCAATGGGTTGTCGTCGTCGCCGAGCAACACTCCGGCGCCGTGGAACGGGCCGCGTTTCCCGACCGTGACCGCCTACGACAACGTGCGGGCCCAGCACCGGCTCGTCACCGAGCTGTTCGGCATCGAGACGCTCGTCCTGGTCACCGGATGGTCGATGGGTGCGCTCCAGACCTATCACTGGGCGGCGATGTACCCGGACATGGTGCCGCGCATCCTGCCGTTCCAGGGCTCGGCCAAGTGCTCGCGGCACAACTTCGTGTTCCTGGAGGGCGCCAAGGCGGCGCTCCAAGCCGACGCCGCCTTCGCGGACGGCTGGTACACCAGCCCGCCGACCAGGGGCCTGCGGGCCTTCGGGCGGGTCTATGCCGGCTGGGGCCTGTCGCAGACCTTCTACCGCATCGAGGCCGACCTGACCCATATGGGCTACGCCTCGCTGGAAGATTTCTTGATCGGGTTCTGGGAGGGGCTGTTCTACACCCGCGACGCCAACAACCTGCTGGCGATGTTGTGGACCTGGCAGAACGGCGACATCAGCGCCAACGAGATCTTCAACGGCGACTTCAAGGCGGCGCTCGCGGCGATCAAGGCCGACGCGATCCTGATGCCGGCCTCGACCGACCTGTACTTCCCGCCCGAGGACAACGCGATCGAGGCCGCTGCGATGCCGAAGGCGGACCTTCGGGTCATCGACACGTGGTGGGGCCACTTCGCCGGCGGCCCGGGCACCAGCCCGGACGACATCGCGGTCCTCGACGCCGCGCTCAAGGAATTGCTGGCGCGCTGACGCCGCCCGCTCCGCATCCGGCGGCGAGATCCGCCGGCCTCGGCGGTCCTGGCCGCCGACTCAGCACCCGCTCCAGGGGGAAAGGGAAACGCATGCCCGAGACGTTGATCAAGGTCGACCTGACGCAGTCGGCCTACGAGAACGACAGCGTGCACAATCGCTGGCACCCGGACATCCCGATGGTCGCCTACGTGAAGCCCGGCCAGGATTTCATCGTCGAGACCTACGACTGGACCGGCGGGTTCATCAAGAACGACGACTCGGCCGACGACGTCCGCGACATCGACCTGTCGATCGTGCATTTCCTCTCCGGCCCGATCGGCGTCGAGGGCGCCGAGCCCGGCGACCTGCTGGTCGTCGACCTCCTCGACATCGGCGCCAAGCCGGACTCGCAATGGGGCTTCAACGGCTTCTTCTCGAAGCAGAACGGCGGCGGCTTCCTCACCGACCATTTCCCCCTGGCCCAGAAGTCGATCTGGGACTTCGAGGGGCTGTTCACCAAGTCGCGCCACGTCCCGGGCGTGCGCTTCCCCGGCCTGATCCATCCCGGCCTGATCGGCTGCCTGCCCGACCCGAAGCTGCTGGCGACCTGGAACGAGCGCGAGACGGCGCTGATCGCCACCAACCCGACCCGGGTGCCGGGGCTGGCCAACCCGCCCTTCGGCCCGACCGCCCATATGGGCCGGCTCACCGGCGAGGCGAAGGACAAGGCGGCGGCGGAAGGCGCCCGCACCGTCCCGCCGCGCGAGCACGGCGGCAATTGCGACATCAAGGATCTGTCGCGCGGCTCGAAGATCTACTTCCCGGTCTACGTCCCGAGTGCCGGCCTCTCGATGGGCGACCTGCATTTCAGCCAGGGCGACGGCGAGATCACCTTCTGCGGCGCGATCGAGATGGCCGGCTGGGTCCACCTCAAGGTCGAGGTCATCAAGGACGGGATGGCGAAATACGGGATCAGGAACCCGATCTTCAAGCCGTCGCCGATCGTCCCGCGCTTCGACGACCATCTCATCTTCGAGGGCATCTCGGTCGACGAGAGCGGCGGCCAGCACTACCTCGACGTGACGGTCGCCTACCGCCAGGCCTGCCTCAACGCGATCGAATACCTGAAGAAGTTCGGCTATTCCGGCGCCCAGGCCTATTCGATCCTCGGCACCGCGCCGGTGCAGGGGCATATCTCGGGCGTCGTCGACGTGCCGAATGCCTGCGCGACCCTGTGGCTGCCGACCGGCATCTTCGATTTCGACATCAACCCGAGCGCCGCCGGGCCGACGCAGTACCTCGACGGCTCGGTCCAGATGCCGATCTCGCCGGACAAGTAGCCATGCCGGTCTACGATTATTCCTGCGAAACCTGTGGCCCGTTCACGGTTCTGCGCCCGATGGCGCAGTTCCGCGATCCGCATGACTGCCCCGATTGCGGAGGGGCATGCGAGCGCGCCTTCCTCA
Source organism: Methylobacterium terricola (assembly GCF_006151805.1). Classification (GTDB taxonomy): domain Bacteria; phylum Pseudomonadota; class Alphaproteobacteria; order Rhizobiales; family Beijerinckiaceae; genus Methylobacterium; species Methylobacterium terricola. The sequence goes on from NZ_VDDA01000005.1 coordinate 260,643, forward strand.
CCGCACCGCGCCTGTCGGGCATGGATGCGGGGCTGAAGGCGGCCCACGCCACCAACGAGCGCAGCCGCCACGCGCCCAGGCGCAGCCACGGCGCCGGCTGCGGCTGCTGCGCGCCGAAGAAGACCACGGCGGCCCCGGCGGCGGCCAAGGGCTTCCCGGCGGCAAGGCCGTGGATGATCAGCCATTGAGGGCGGCGGCGGGGCTCCCCTCCCCGCCCCGTCCCGCAGGATCGTTCACCGACGAAAGACACGGCCCCCATCCTCGCCAGGGAGATCCGGCATGCATCACGGCGATATTTCCAGCAGCCACGACAGCGTCGGCGTCGCGGTCGTCAACTACAAGATGCCTCGCCTGCACACCAAGGCCGAGGTCATCGCCAACTGCCACAAGATCGCCGACATGGTGGTCGGCATGAAGACCGGCCTGCCGGGCATGGATCTCGTGATCTTCCCCGAATACTCGACGCACGGCATCATGTACGATGCGGCCGAGATGTACGAGACCGCCTCGACCATCCCCGGCGAGGAGACCGCAATCTTCGCCGATGCGTGCCGCAGGGCGAAGGTGTGGGGCGTGTTCTCGCTCACCGGCGAGCGGCACGAGGAGCATCCGCACAAGGCGCCCTACAACACCCTGATCCTGATGAACGACCAGGGCGAGATCGTGCAGAAGTACCGCAAGATCATGCCGTGGGTGCCGATCGAGGGCTGGTACCCGGGCGACTGCACCTACGTCTCCGACGGGCCGAAGGGCCTCAAGGTCAGCCTGATCATCTGCGACGACGGCAATTACCCGGAGATCTGGCGCGACTGCGCGATGCGCGGCGCCGAGCTCGTCATCCGCTGCCAGGGCTACATGTACCCGGCCAAGGAGCAGCAGATCCTGATGTCGAAGGCGATGGCCTTCGCCAACAACGTCTACGTGGCGGTGGCGAACGCCGCGGGTTTCGACGGGGTCTACACCTATTTCGGCCACTCGGCGCTGATCGGCTTCGACGGACGCACCCTCGGCGAGTGCGGCGAGGAGGAGATGGGCATCCAGTACGCCGCCCTGTCGAAGTTCTTGATCCGCGACGCGCGCCAGCACTGGCAGTCGGAGAATCATCTCTTCAAGCTGCTCCACCGCGGCTATACGGGAATGATCAACTCCCGCGAGAACCGGCACGGCTTGTCGGCCTGCCCCTACGACTTCTACCGCCGCTGGATCGAGGATCCGGACGGGACCCGCGACGCGGTGCGCGGCATCACCCGCGCGAGCGTCGGCACGCCCGAATGCCCCATCGAGGGCATCCCGATCGCCGGTGAGGGCGCGGCGCCGCAGCGTTGACGGTACGACGCGGGGGGGATGCCGGTTCGTCGTGGACGACGATGCGGCAGCGTCTAGGAGCCCGATGGATGCGACGTCCGGACGGGAGCGTCGGGACGTCGTCGCGACGATTGGCACCCCGCGAGGCCCGGGACGGCTCGATGGACCGGTGTGATCGGCCGGGACGCGCCGCGCAAGCGCGCCCGGGCTGAAAAAGGATCCACCGAGAAGGAATCTTCTGCCTGACCACGACAACTCGAACGCCCATTCCAACAAAGCGAGATATAAAACAATCCCGTTTTGTTGACGATCATTGTTAGCAACGACACACTGACCGCCTCACGACATATCAGGCGCGGATGGTAACGGCGCGCTGTTCGCATGAGGTCGGCATGACGTCGCTCAACGAATACTTGGTGGAGAAGCGCGCCGCCGTGGCGGCGCGGGAGAGGCGGATCGAGGCCGGAAGCCTGGGGGTGGTGCCGCTTTCCGCGCAGGTCAGCGTCGAGGGCCGCAGCGGCGTGCGCCGGATCCGGATTCGCGACCACCAGGTCGTCACCGATTCTCCGCCGGACTTCGCCGGCTACGACCTCGGCCCGGGCTCGCCCGAGTTGCAGCTCGGCATCCTCGGCAGCTGCCTTGCTCATTCCTACCTGATCCAGGCCGCACGCCTGGGCGTCCCCCTCGACGCCGTGGACGTCACGGTGAGCGGGCAGCTCGACGTCCGGGCCGGCCGGCCCGGCTTCGAGGGCGTGCCGGTGAACCCGCACGACCTGGCCTACACCGTCAGGATCGTCTCGCCGGCCCCCCACGAGGCGGTGGCCCGGCTCGAGGCCGAGGTCGACCGCGCCTGCCCGATCCTCAACCTCCTGCGCTCGCCGCAAGTCCTGCGCGGCACGCTCGATCACCGGGCGCCCGACGCGCCCGCCCAGGCCGCCTGACGCCCTCGCCTCGAAGACCCCGGACGATGACGCTCCCCACCCTCCCCCATACCCGCCGCCGCTTCCTCGCCCGCGCCGGTGCCCTCGGGCTCGCGGCGCCGCTCGGCCTCGTCGGCTCGCCCTCCTCCGCCGGCCTCCTGCCGGTGCCGGACCTCGCCGGTGCGCCGATCTGCCGGGTCGCGGCCGCGGGCCCGGCCGCCAGCGGCGCCCTCCGCCCGATCAGGCTCGCCTGGAACGCCTCGGCGATCTGCACCGCCGCCGCCCCCGTCGCCAAGGAGAGCGGGGTTTTCGCCCGACACGGGCTCGACGTCGAGTTCGTCAATTTCGGCGGCTCGACCGAACAGCTGCTGGAGGCGATCGCCACCGGCAAGGCGGATGCCGGCATCGGCATGGCCTTGCGCTGGCTGAAGCCCCTGGAGCAGGGCTTCGACGTCAAGGTCACGGCTGGCATCCACGGCGGCTGCATGCGGCTGCTCGGCGCCACGTCGGCCGGAGCGACCAGCCTGGAGGCGCTGAAGGGCAAGGTGATCGCGGTGAGCGACCAGGCGTCGCCGGCCAAGAACTTCTTCAGCCTGCTGCTCGCCAAGCGCGGCATCGATCCCGAGCGCGAGGTCGAGTGGCGGGTCTATCCGATGGATCTCCTCAACCTCGCGGTCGAGAAGGGCGAGGCGCAGGCGCTCGCCGACGGCGATCCGCGCACCTTCCTGTGGGCCAAGGACGCCCGACTCTCCGAGATCGCCAACAATCTCTCGGCCGAGTACCACGACCGGACCTGCTGCATCCTGGCCCTGCGCGGCTCCCTGGTGCGCGACGAGCGTCCGGTGGCGGCCGCCCTCACCCGGGCGCTGCTCGAGGCCGGGACCCGGGTCGCGCACGATCCCGGTTACGCCGCCACGGTCTATGCCGGCTATGGCGGCAAGGGCTCGGTGGACGATCTCGCCGCCATGCTGCGCAGCCACACCCACCATCACCACCCCCTCGGGGCCGAGCTCAAGCAGCAGATCGCCGCCTATATCGACGAGCTGAAGACCGTGAAGGTGATCCGCGCCCGCACCGACGCAAAGCAATTCGCCGAGCGCGTCTATGCCGACGTCCTGAGCTGAGGTGCCCCGTGAGCGACATCGCGCTTCCCCGCACGGACGGCGCCGTCCGGCGCCCCGCCTTCCTGCCCGCCCCGGCCTCGGTCGCGGCGGCCGCCGCCTGGATCGGGCTCTCCGCCCTCGTGGCTTTGCCGCCCGACCTGGGTGATTTCGGCCTCACCCGCGAGCTTGCCATCGGGCTTGCCGCGTTCGGGGCCGTGATCCTGGCGGCCGGCTTCCTGCGCCCGGGCGAGACCGGGCCCGCCCGACGGGTCCAGGGCTGGTCGCCCTGGCTGATCGTGCTCGCCGCCCTCCTCGGCCTGTGGGAGGTGGCGACCGCCAAGCGCGCCTGGCTGCCGATGCCGTTCTTCCCGCCGCCGCAGGCGATCCTGGAGGTGTTCGTCGAGGATTACGCGCGGCTCGCCGACAGCGTCTGGCATTCCCTGCGGCTGCTCGCCGGCGGCTACGCCCTCGGGGCGCTCGCCGGATTCACCCTCGGGGTCGCGGTCGGCTGGTCGCGGACCGTCGGCTACTGGGTGCACCCGGTCCTGCGCTTCGTCGGCCCGCTGCCGGCCACCGCCTGGCTGCCGCTCGCCTTCTTCGTCTTCCCGTCGAGCGGGGCCGCCTCGACCTTCCTCGTCGCCCTCGCCACCGGCTTTCCCGTCACGGTGCTGACCTGGTCGGGCATCGCCGGGGTCAACCGGGCCTATTACGACGTCGCCCGGACGCTCGGCGCCCGCGAGGGCTTCCTGATCCTCCGCGTGGCGATCCCGGCGGCCCTGCCGCACGTCTTCGTCGGGCTGTTCATGGGGCTCGGCAGTTCCTTCGCGGTGCTGGTCGTGGCCGAGATGCTGGGCGTGAAGGCCGGCCTCGGCTGGTACCTGCAATGGGCGCAAGGCTGGGCGGCCTACGCCAACATGTACGCGGCGCTGGCCGTGATGGCGCTCGCCTGCTCGGGCCTGATCACCCTGCTGTTCCGGGTGCGCGACCGTCTCCTGTCCTGGCAGAAGGGCCTCGTCCAATGGTAGCCGGCCTCCTCGCGCAGCCCGCAGCGCCCGGTCGTTCCCCGCTGGTCGCTCCCGCACCGGCCCGCGGCGCCGCCCTCTCCGTTCGCGACGTGCATCACGCCTTCGCCCTGAGGAAGACGCCGCTCCCGGTCCTCGACGGCGTCTCGTTCGACGTCGAGCCCGGCGCCTTCGTCGCCCTGCTCGGGCCGTCGGGCTGCGGGAAGTCGACGCTGCTGCGGCTCGTCGCCGGACTCGATCCGCCGAACGAGGGCCGGATCAGCGTCGACGGCGCCCCCTTGCGCGGGCCCCACCCCTCCCGCGGCCTCGTGTTCCAAGACCCGACGCTCTATCCCTGGCGCAGCGTCCTCGGCAACGTCGCGACCGGGCCGGAGGCCCGCGGGCGCGCCCGGGCGGAACGCGGCCGGATCGACGAGGCCCTGGCCCTCGTCGGGCTGTCGGGCTTCGCCGACGCCTTCCCGCACCAGCTCTCGGGCGGCATGGCGCAACGGGTGGCGCTCGCCCGCGCCCTCGTCAACGCGCCGCCGCTGCTGCTGCTCGACGAGCCGCTCGGCAAGCTCGATTCGCTGACCCGCCTGGCGATGCAGGCCGAGCTGGTGCGGCTGTGGCAGGACAAGGGCTTCACCGCCCTGCTGGTGACCCACGACGTCGAGGAGGCGCTGATGCTGGCCCAGCGCATCCTGGTGTTCTCCGACCGGCCGGCCCGGATCCGGGCCGACATCTCGTGCGACCGGCCCTATCCGCGCCACAGGGAGGACCCGGGCGTCGTCGCCGATCGCCGGGCCATCCTGGATCTCCTCGGTACCGTCTGAGGCGAGGCCGTCTCCCGGGGGCCGGTCCCTCGAGCCCCCGGACCGGTCAGCGAACAGGCGGCGTCCAGATCCCCAGGGCGGCGGTATCGACGGGACGCGGCAGGAGCCCCTCGGCCCGGAACGCGTCGGCGATCGTCTGCTGCTCGGACAGGCCGTCCCGTGTGACGGGCTCGACCCGGTAGCTGCGATGGGCGTTCGCCGCCAGGACGATCTCGGGATCGAGCTTCCAGAGCGCGGCGAGCCGCGTGGCGGCCTCGGCCGGGTTCACCTTCACCCAGGTCCCGGTCTGCGCGAGCTTGGCGAAGAGAACGCCGAGCACCGGCCCGTTCGCCGCCGCGTAGGACTCCGCGGCGAGGTAGTAGCGCTTGTAGCGCGACAGCCCGCTCCCGTCGCGCAGGACCCGCGCCCCCGCCTGCTTCTGCGCCGCGGTGAGGAACGGGTCCCAGGCCGCCCAGGCCTCGACGCCGCCGCTTTCCAGGGCGGCCCGGCCGTCCGCCGGGCTCAAATAGGCCGGCACGATGCCGCGGAAGGACAGGCCGGCTTCCTTGAGGGCGGCGAGGACCAGGAAGTGGTTGCCCGCGCCCTTGGTGACCGCGATCCGCTTGGCCTTGAGATCGGCCACGGAGCGGACGGTCGACTCCTTCGGCACCAGGATCGCCTGCGCCTCGGGCGAGGCCGCCTCCTGGGCGACGTAGGTGATGCGTGCGCTGGCCGCCTGCGCGAAGACCGGCACCGTGTCGGCCACGTCGGCCGAGACGTCGATCGATCCGGCGTTCAGCGCTTCCATGATCGGCAGGCCGCTGGTGAATTCGTGCCAGGACACGCCGATGCCCTGCGCCGACAGCGCCTGTTCCAGGCTTCCATCCTGGCGCAGCAGCGCGATCAGCGTCGAGGAGCGCTGGTAGCCGATGCGGAGCGGCGCGGCGGCGCGAGCGGGGCGGCCGAGGACGGCCGAGGCGGCGAGGCCCGCGAGCACGGTTCGACGGGGGGTCGGCATCGGATCGAATCCTCGGGCGGGTGAGCCGGCGCGCGGAAGAGTTCGCGCCGCATCGGTGTGGTCTTGGCGCCTATAGATCATAGCCGGTCGGGTGGGCCAAGGGTATGCGGGCAGAAATCCCCCGCCATGCCGGACGTTGCTGCGACCTCGACGGGATTCGGTCCGACGAAGACGTTCGGTTTCCTGCCGCTCGACGGAGTAGAATTGATTTCTCCGCAATATACGATTTCGGGAATGTTTTCGCTGATGGGAGTGGCTGGGGGACGGCACCGCTCGGCGGTCCGTCCCAGGACGGGTGACGCGTTCGGCTTCCGACGACGGTCGTCCCGCACGCGGTCCCGGCCCGGGGCTCCGGTCGCTCGGGGTCCCCCGGCAGCACCGGCTTTGGGCGGCTCGAACCAGCGGATGAACCCTGCCGGGGCGCGACGGCGCAACCCTGCACGAAGCTGGCACCATCGATCTCTGCGGCTCCGGCTCACCGGGCGGAGCGCGGCCGAGACCAACGGGGTCGTTCGGTCTACCGGCTTCTCGACGGCTCTTGCCGCCGCGGCGGCCTCGGGTCGTCGTCGTGGCGCGGCGGGACGGGCTACCGGGACGGCCGCGGGCGGCGCAGGGCCGCGTGCGCCGCCATCCCGACGAGCATCGCGGCGACGAACACGACGACCGGCAGCGCCCCGCCGGAGAGCGCCGCCACCGCCGGCCCGGGGCAGAAGCCCGACAGGCCCCAGCCGATGCCGAACAGGACGGCGCCGAGGACGAGGTCCCGGTCGATCCGGGTCCGGGTCGGCCAGTCGAACGCGTCCGCCAGCACCGGACGGCGCAGGCGGCGCGCCAGCGCGGTGCCGAGGCCGGAGGCCGCGACGGCACCGGCGAGCACGACGGCGAGGGTCGGGTCCCAGGCGCCGGCCACGTCGAGGAAGCCGCGCACCCGGGCGGGATCGAGCATGCCGGACATGGCGAGCCCGACCCCGAACAGCAGGCCGGCGAGGGCCGCCGCGGCGAGGCGGAGCATCGGCATCATGCCAGCACCCGCCCGAGGGCGACCGTCAGCATCCCGCTCGCCAGGAACGTGACGACCGCCACGGCCGAACGCGGCGAGAACCGGGCGAGGCCGCAGACCCCGTGGCCCGACGTGCAGCCCGAGCCGAGCCGCGTGCCGAAGCCGACGAGGAGCCCCGCGAGCGCCAGCACCGGCAGGCTCGCCTCGATCCGCATCGCCGGCCAGCCGCCGGCCACGAACGCGAAGGCCGGCGGCCCGAGGACCAGGCCGGCGAGGAAGGCGAAGCCGGTGCGCCATGCCGGCTCGCAAGGGCGGGCGAGCCCGGCGACGAGGCCGCTGATCCCGGCGATGCGGCCGTCGAGGAGGAGGAACAGGGCGGCCGACAGGCCGATCAGGAGCCCGCTGGCGAAGGCGGAGGCGAAGGTGCTCATCGGGGATCCGGTGTCGAGGCGGTACCGCGGGATCGTCGGCGGCGTGCCCCTGCCGTAGCGGAGGGAAAAGCGCGGAACAAGACTTGCGGCCCGCGGTTGTTCGGTCGATCATCAAGTGAAATCAATGGCTTGGCGAAGCAAATGCTCCTGTCGGCACCGTTCGCGATCATCGCCTTCTCCGGCCTGACCGGAATCGAGGGAGGTTCTTCCCGCGCGGCGATCCACGGCGCGGGGCAGGCATCTTCGCGTGCCGCATCAGGGGATCACGCCATGGCTTCAGCGACGGTGACGCGCGGCGACGAGGTGGTGTTCGACCGGCTCGACCTCGCGGATGCGCTGGGGATCTGGCGCAACGCCAAGGGCCGGGTGGTCGGCATCCACGGCCAGGACGGCCGCACGCCGACCATCGACGTCGCGTTCGACGGCCACGAGGTCCTGCAGCGCTACCTGCCGGACCTGTTCCGGCGCGTGCAGTAATCCCCCAGCACGGAGATCGTCCCGGCATGGATTCGGCCCTGCCGCCCGCCCTGCGGGCGAGCGCGTCCGCGTTGCGCCAGCCTCCCTTGCGCGCGACGAGCCACAGCATGGCGGAGGCCGATGTCTGGGCCGGGTTGCGCGCCGAGGCGGAGGCGGCCCTGGTCGAGGAGCCGCTCTATGCCGGGATCATCCAGGCGACGATCCTCGACCAGCGCGGACTGGCCCAGGCGCTGGCCTACCGCCTCGCCCACCGGCTCGGCGACGGCGACCTCGCACGGCTGTCGATGCGCGACCTCTGCCTCGCCGCCTTCGAGGCCGACCCGCAGGCCGGCGCCCACGCGGTGCGCGACCTGATCGCCATCCGCGAGCGCGACCCGACGTGCCGCCGCTATCTCGATCCGTTCCTGTTCTACAAGGGGTTCGCCGCCCTCGAGGGCTATCGCGTCGCGCATTGGCTCTGGCATCAGGGCCGGATGACGCTGGCCCTCCACGTCCAGAGCCGGATCTCGGAGGTGTTCGGCTGCGATATCCACCCGGCGGCGCGGATCGGCTCCGGCGTGTTCATCGACCATGCCACCGGCGTCGTCATCGGCGAGACCACGGTGATCGCCGACGACGTCTCGATCCTGCAGTCGGTGACGCTCGGCGGTAACGGCAAGGAGAGCGGCGACCGTCACCCCAAGATCGAGCGCGGCGTGCTGCTCAGCGTCGGCGCCAAGGTGCTCGGCAATATCCGGGTCGGCGAGGGCGCCAGGGTCGCGGCGGCCGCGGTGGTGCTGCACGACGTGCCGCCCCACACCACGGTGGCGGGCGTGCCGGCCCGGATGGTCTCGCGCATCCCGCGCAGCGAGGAGCCGGCCCTGACCATGGACCAGTTCTTCGGCGACGGAATCTGACTGCGCCGGGAAAGCCGGTGCGGAGCGGGGCGATCGCGGCCGCAGAGACATCAATTTTAAAGCGATCCCCAACTTCGAGACCGTTCTCGTTCTTTGATCGGCACAACAAAATGATTGATATTTCCATCCTGCAATAAACGAAAAAACATTCTATTGACCCCCGTGCCTGACACCCGCTATCGCTGACGCAGAGAGACCGCAGGCCGATCCAGCATTGCGCAGGAGCAACCGCCCTATAAACTTTGGAGATGCTGCGGCTGGCAAGATCGCATTCGCGCAATCTCTTGCTGCGACTTGCCGTCCGGTGCGGAAGGTGGCGATTGCCGGTGTCTCTCTCACGCGGAATGCCTGGCCGTGATCGGCCCCTACGGCAAAACGGAGACGAACCTCGATGAGCGGACCGGGTTTGAGCGTCAGCGCCTCAGCCGCACGCAATCTCGCCACCGCGACCGTCACCTCGGTCCAGAACGCGGCCAACACGCCGCGCTTCCTGCTGCGGCTGCTGCCCTTCGTCGACGTCCCGGGCGGCGTCTACCGGGTCAACCGCCGCGCCGTCGTGCTGGCGAAGGCCGGCCGCATCGATCTCGCGACCGAGGGCGAGACCCGCACGGTCAAGGCCGGGTCGTTGCGCGCCGTGCCGCTGTTCAGCCGCCTCGGCGATGCCGAGCTGGCGGCGCTGGCGGGCAAGTTCACCCAGAGCCGGTACCAGGCCAGCGACGTCATCGCCGAGGAGGGCTCGACCGGCCGCAGCGTCGTGGTGGTGGCCGACGGCACCGTCGAGCTGACCCTGTCGGGCCCCTACAAGGGCCGCCTGCGCCAGAGGCTGGCCACCCGCGGCGACCATTTCGGCGACGGCGACCTCGTCGGCGAGCCAGGCCCCGCCCCGGCCGTCAAGGCGCTCTCGGCGGTGACCCTGCTCACCCTCGACCGCGCCGCGATCGAGGACGAGGCCATCGCCGCGCGCATCGCCCAGCACCGCGAGGAGCGCGACCGGCTGAAAGGTCACACCAATTCCTATGGCGAGCAGGGCATCGAATTGCTGGCGGTCCATGCCGGCGAGCCGCGCCTGCCGACCACCTTCGTCGATTACGAGATCGATCCACGCGAGTACCATCTCTCGACGATCCAGACGATCCTCAACACCCATACCCGCGTCACCGACCTCTACTCCAACGAGATCGACCAGCTGCGCGAGCAGATCCGCCTCACGGTCGACGCCGTGAAGGAGCGCGAGGAATGGGAGCTCTTGAACAACTCGCAGTTCGGCCTGCTCCACGAGGTGGCGCCGCGCCAGCGCATCCCGACCCGCGGCGGTCCGCCGACCCCGGACGACCTCGACGAGCTGCTGACCCTGGTGTGGAAGAAGCCCGCCTTCTTCGTCGCGCATCCGCGCGCCATCGCGGCCTTCGGCCGGGAGGCGACCCGGCGCGGCGTGCCGCCGGTGGTGGTGCACCTGTTCGGCGCGCCCTTCATCACCTGGCGCGGCGTGCCGCTCGTCCCCAGCGACAAGCTGCCGATCGACATCGACCCGGCGACCGGCGCCCAGACCACCTCGATCCTGCTCCTGCGGGTTGGCGAGGGCGAGCAGGGCGTAGTCGGCCTGCACAAGTCGGGCGTGACCGGCGAGATCGAGCCCGGCCTGTCGGTGCGCTACATGGGGACCAACGACCACTCGATCGCCTCGCACCTCGTGACCCGCTACTTCTCGGCCGCGGTGCTGGTCGAGGACGCGATCGCCCGTCTCGATAACGTGCTGCTCGGCAACTACCATGACTATGCTTGAGGTCGGCCTCCCCTCCGGGACGCCGGCCGAGCTCGCCCATGCGGATCTCGTCGGGCGCCTCGCCCGCGAGATCGACGGGCAGGGCCAGGCCGCCAGCGCCCCTGTCGCGCCGACGCTGCCGGCGGGACCCCGGGTTCCGCAGGCGCTCGACGCGCCTCCCTCGTCCCCGGCTCAGGCCGGGGCCGCCCCCTCGGGGGCCGAGCCCGGCCTCCCGGCCCTCGGCGCCCGCTCCTTCGGGGCGCCGCCTGTCGGCCTGCCGGGCGTGAGCGGCCTCTCGGCCGCCAAGCCCCTCGGTGCCAATCCGGTGCCGGCGAGCGCGAACGTCCTCGATCTCGGCGCCATCGCCCCTGTGCATCCGCTGAGCGACCCGCTGCGGCCCAAAAGCCTGCCGGAATACGCCGTGCCGAGCCTCGCCGAGGTCGCGGCCGGATTGCCCGGCGGCACCGATCTCTCCCGGCAGATCGCCGCCGACCACCCGCGCGCCTACGCCTTCGCGCAGGCGATCGCGCCGGCCTTCGTCCCGGCGGGTCCGTCGCCGGCTCATGCGGAGGGGGGACCGTCCGTCTCCCCGGCGGTGTCAGACTACTACTTCCTGAACCCGTCGCCCGCCCCGGCGCGCCGCGGCAACCCCGCGGCCCGGCCGCGGGTCGAGCCGGCGCGTCACGGCGGCCCGGCCCCGCGGGCGCTCGCCCTCGGATCGCGCCCGGTCGCAGCGCCGTTCGACGTCGAGCGCGTGCGCCGGGACTTCCCGGCCCTGCACCAGGGCGTCAACGGGCACCGGCTGGTCTGGCTCGACAACGCCGCCACCACCCACAAGCCGCAGAGCGTCATCGACGCGACAGCGGAGTTCTACGGCCGCCACAACTCGAACATCCACCGGGCGGCCCACACGCTCGCGGCCCGCGCCACCGACCTGTTCGAGGGCGGCCGCGAGAAGACCCGCCGCTTCCTCAACGCGCCGTCGAAGGACGACATCGTCTTCCTGCGCGGCACCACCGAGGGCATCAACCTCGTCGCCAACTCCTACGGCCGGGCGCATATCGGCCCGGGCGACGAGATCGTCGTCTCGACGATCGAGCACCACGCCAACATCGTGCCCTGGCAGCTGCTGGCGCAGGCCACCGGGGCGACGATCCGGGTGATCCCGGTCAACGACCGCGGCGAGATCATCTTCGAGCAATACGCCGCCCTGCTCTCGGGCCGCACCAGGATCGTCGCGGTGACCCACGTCGCCAACGCGCTCGGCACGGTCAACCCAATCGCCGAGATCATCGCGCTCGCCCACGCCTACGGCGTGCCGGTGCTGGTCGATGCCGCGCAATCGACGCCGCACATCCCCATCGACGTGCAGGCGCTCGACGCCGACTTCCTGGTCTTCTCCGGCCACAAGCTGTTCGGCCCGACCGGCATCGGCGCGCTCTACGGCAAGAGCCACCTGCTGGCAGCGATGCCGCCCTGGCAGGGCGGCGGCCACATGATCGAGGACGTCACCTTCACCCGGACGGTCTACAAGGGCGCGCCGGAGAAGTTCGAGGCCGGCACGCCGGATATCGCCGGCGCGGTGGGGTTGGGCGCCGCCCTCGACTACCTGGAGGGCGTCGGGCTGCCCGGCATCGCGGCCTACGAGCACGACCTGCTCGACTATGCCCAGGCGGGGCTATCCGAGGTGAAGGGCCTGCGCCTGATCGGGACGGCGCGGGAGAAGGCGAGCGTGATGTCGTTCGTGATCGACGGCACCGAGAACGAGACGGTCGCCCACCATCTCGACCGGCACGGCATCGCGGTGCGCTCGGGCCACCATTGCGCCCTGCCGGCCCTGCGCCGCTTCGGCGTCGACCAGTCGATCCGCGCCTCGCTCGCCTTCTACAACACCCGCGAGGACGTCGACCTGTTCCTCGAGGCGCTGCACGCCCTGCCGCGGCGCTGATCCTCGCGCGATTGCCCGGCGTCCCGTCGCGCCGGGCGATCGGTGCCGAGGACCGCCACGGCGAGACCGCACGTCACTCCCGGGCGAGGCCGGGCAGCGTCGCAAGCGAGGCGGCGAGCGCGTCCGCCCTGGCACGCCGCGCAGCGAGAGGGGCACGGGCCCGGGCGTGAAATCCGGCAGGATCTGCTCGACCGTTCCGGCCGCCAGCCGATCGCCGCTGAGCCAGAGATGCGCCGCCGCGATCCAGCGCTCCTCGGCCAGCGGGCTCGAAACCTCGGCGACGGCATCCGGCTCACGATCCGGCCGCCGCGACGAGCCAGGCGCAGAATGCGCGCACGGCCGGATCCGCGGCGCGCGTCTCGGGCACGAAGGTGTGGTAGCTGCGCGCCGGCAGCGACGGGCCCGCGAAGGGGCACGTCAGCCGGCCGGCCGCCACGTCGTCGGCGATCAGCCGCTCCGGGCCCATCGCCACGCCGAGGCCGTCCAGAGCCGCCTGGAGCGTCAGGTAGAAATGCTCGAGCGTCACCGAGGCCTGCGGCTGCAGGTCGGGCACGCCGGCGGCGCGCAACCATTGTGGCCAGACCTGCGGCAGCGTCGCGGAATGCAGGAGGGTATGGTGAGACAGGTCCGCGGGCTGGCTCAAGGGCAGGCGCCGCAGCAGGGCCGGGCTGCAGACCGGGATGCGGGTCTCAGCCAAGAAGAGCCGCCCGACATGGCCCGGCCGGGCGTCCGGGCCACCCCGGATCGCGACGTCGAACGGCTCGGCGATCTGCGCGAGCGGAACGTTCGAGGTGGTCAGCCGGACTTCGATCATCGGGTTGGCGATCTGGAAGCCGGACAGGCGCGGGATCAGCCAGCGCAGGGTGAAGGTCGCGAGCGCGTTCACCCGCAGCAGGCGGGGCCGGCCGCTCTCCACCTCGCGCGCGGTCGCGACGGCGATGCGGTCGAGGGCGGCGCCGGTCTCCGCCAGGTAGCGGCGCCCGACCTCGGTGAGGACCACGCGCCGGTTGTGCCGCTCGAACAGGGGCAGCTGCAGCCAGGCTTCGAGGGCCTGCACGTGCCGGCTCACCGCGCCGTGGCTGACGCCGAGCTCGGCGGCGGCGAGGGTGAAGCTCGCATGGCGGCCCGCGGCCTCGAAGGCGCGCAGGGCGTTCAGGGGCGGCAGGCGCCGGTGCATTCGGGTCAGCTTTCCTCACGCGAGCGTCAGGATAAGACGTTTGTCAGGGCGGCGCGAGACCGCGATCCTGTGAGGGAAACGACAGCAAAGCAGCCCGATGTCCCTTGCCCCCGATCTCGCCTCGCCCCTGCCGACCGTGCCGGACCGCGATCCGCGGCGGACCTTGGCGGCGGCCGGCCTCAACCACGCCCTGCATGACGGCTACACCGACCTGATCTACGTGCTGCTGCCGGTCTGGCAGGCGGAGTTCGGCCTCGGTTTCGCCGCCCTGGCGCTCCTGCGCACGCTCTGCACCGGCACGCTCGCGGCCTTGCAGATTCCCGCCAGCCACCTCGCGCGGGGCTGGGGCGCGCGCCGGGTGCTGGTGCTCGGCACGCTCATGAGCGCCGGCGGCTACGCGCTGGCCGGCCTGTCGGGCGGCCTTGCCGGGCTCTGCATCGCCCTCCTGCTCGTCGGGGCCGGGTGCAGCACGCAGCATCCGCTGGCCTCGGCGGTGATCGCCCGGGCCTATGGCCGGTCGGCCCGCGGGCCGCTCGGCACCTACAACTTCGCCGGCGACCTCGGGAAAGCCGCGGTGCCGCCCGTGGTGAGCCTGCTGATGACGCTGGCGGACTGGCGCGCGGCGCTCTGGGGGGTGGCGGGAGCGGGCGCCGCCGTCGCGCTGGCGGTCGGCCTGCTGCTGCCTCGCGATCCCGTCGCGCGGGAGGTGGAGCCGGGTGCGACGCCGCGGGCGGTCCACGGACCTGGCGCCGCGACCGGCCGGACCGGCTTCCGGCTCCTCGTCGCCATCGGCATGCTCGACAACGCCGCGCGCCCCGCCTTCCTGCTCTACCTGCCGTTCCTGCTCGGGGAGAAGGGAGCGGCGTTGCCCCTCGTCGGGCTCGCGCTCTCGCTGGTGTTCATCGGCGGCGCGCTCGGCAAGGCGATCTGCGGGCGCCTCGGCGAACGCCTCGGCGTCACCCGGACCGTGATCCTCACCGAGGCCGGAACGGCGGCGGCGATCTTGGGCGTCATCGCGCTGCCGCTCGGACCGGCCCTCGTCGTGCTGCCGCTGCTGGGCCTGCTGCTCAACGGCACCTCCTCGGTCCTGTACGGCACGGTGCCGGAGCTCGCGCCGGGGGGCCGGGTCGAGCAGGCCTTCGCGGTGTTCTACACCTTCACCCTCGGGGGCAGCGCGCTGGCAGCGCCCCTCGTCTACGGGCGCCTCGGCGACCTCGCCGGCCCGCGTTGGGCGGCGGTCGCGTCGGCGGCGACGGCGCTTTCCGTCGTGCCGCTCATGCTCGCCCTCTCGCGCCATCTCGGCGGAGCCGCACCGCGCCGGGCCTGACCCCGCCCGCGAGGGCGCGCTCACGCCCCTGTCGGATCCTCGTCCGCCACCGCCAGCAAGCGCGCGAGGTCGTGGATCAGGGCCGCCAGCTCCGGCTCCTGGACGAGCGCGGCCGCCGCCTCGCCGCTGACCCATTGCAGGTCCCGCTGCCCCTTCTCGCGCCACTCATCCAGGGTCCCGGTGACGGCGAGCACGTAGACCGCCACCCGGCACGGGACCACGCCGCCATCCGGCCGGCGCTTGCCGTAGGTGTAGTGGCCGGCCGGCTCCTTGCCGATCCGCCCGATGACGCCGGCCTCCTCCCGCGCCTCGATGGCGGCGGCGCGGTGGGGCTTGCGGCCCTTCATCGGCCAGCCCTTGGGCGCGATCCAGCGCCGGCTCTCGCGCGAGGTCACGAGCAGCACCTCGACGCCGCCTTCCGAATCGCGGCGAACCGGCAGGGCCGCAACCTGACGCAGGGGTTTCGCCGGCCCGCGCGTGGCCTTCTTGCGCGCCTTCTTCGGAGTGGATCGGGCCTTTCGCGGCTTCGGCATGGCGTCGCTCAGGCGACCGCGATGGCGCGTGCCGTGCCCCGGCGCACCGCCGGGACGCGCCGCGCCCGCCCCGATGATCGTCCCGGCGGGAGCCGAGCGGAGCCCCCGTCGGTCGGCAGGCCCTCACCCCCGTCGAGCGGGGGCTGCGGCCCCTCGGCCCGTGGGCCGGGCGTGCGGGCATGCCACGCGAACGGGTCGACGGCACCGTCCTCCCTGGGTCTCGTCGCCCGGATCCACCCCAGCATGCCCCGACGGTCCCTCCGCCTCACCGTATGCGATGATCTGGAAGCCGGCTAAGTTCCTGCAAGGGGGTTGCGCTGGCGCTCCCCTCCGAAGGGAGGGCCGGTGCCGCCGCTCCGGAGGCGTGGACATGCTCAGCAACATCGAGATCATCGCCCGGCTCGCCCTCGCCGCCCTGCTCGGCAGCGTGGTCGGGCTGGAGCGCGAGCGGCTGCTCTGGGCCGCGGGCCTGCGCACCCACATGCTGGTCTGCGTCGGCGCCTGCCTGATCATGATCGTGTCGGCGTTCGGCTTCTCCGACGCGATGGGGGCGACGGGCGTCGTGCTCGACCCGTCCCGCCTCGCGGCCCAGGTCGTATCCGGCATCGGCTTCCTCGGCGCGGGCACCATCCTGCTGCGCGGCGAGGTGGTGCGGGGCCTGACCACCGCGGCGAGCCTGTGGGCGGTGGCGGCGGTCGGGCTCGCGGTCGGCGGCGGCCTCTACGTCGCGGCACTCGCCACGACGGTGATCGTGATCGTGATCCTGGCCGGCGTGAAGCCGATCGAGGAGCATTACCGGGAGCGGATCCGGGTGCGGCCGCTGCGGCTGTTGGCGCGCAGCGGCGAGATGTCGATCGACGTGCTGCAGCAGGTCTCGGGCGAGCGCTCGTCGCGGATCAGGCAGTTTGTCGTGCGCCCCTCGACCTCCGAGGGACTGGACGAGGTGACGGTGACCTTCGTGCGGCTGTCGCAGCGCAGCGTCGAGGCGATCGCCGCGCGCCTGCGCGCTCATCCGGGGATCGTCAGCGTCGAGACCGACATCGGCTGACGGAGCGCCGTGGCGGGGCTGCGCCCCGGCAGGCCGCATTCGGTCGACCCCTCCCCCGAGCAGCCCGGCCGCGTCCACGGGCTTCGTGGCGCCGCCACCGCCGCGGCGATCCCGTCTCCGCTTCGTCGGAGCATGCCCGAGCGGGCCCGACCGTGCCGGGACCGAGCCGGTCGGACCCGAGATGCGGCCGACCGGGCGTCGCCGCTACTGGATCTCGTCCGGCTTGACGACGACCCAGTTCCTGTCCGCCGTGACCGGCAGGCCGTTGCCGGCCTGATCCGCGGCCGCCTTCTTCTGCATCGTCTCGATATCGGTGCGGTACTTGGCTTTCCGGTCGACCCATACCCGCAGGCCGCCCTTCGCGGTATCGACCCCGTGAAGCAGCATGGTGCCGTCGCTCTTCGGGGTATCGCCGGCGATCAGCACGGCCTGCTTCCAGGGAGCGATGTAGGTCAGAATCGCCGCGTACTTGCCGGCGAACCAGGTCGCCGGCGTCCACAGATACGGCGTGATCTCGAGCGGCAGGTTGGCCGCCTCGTCGTAGCGGCCCTCGGCGATCTCCTTGCGCGACGTCGTCAGGGCGCCGGTGGCGCGGTTCTTGAGGAGCGTCGTCACGCCGATCACGTTCTCCGGCTTGACGTTGTAGCCGTAGCGCGGATCGGACGCGACCATGCGCACCAACTCCTCCTGCGCCGCCGTCATGATGTAGACTTCGATGCCGTTCTCCATCAGCTTGGCATACAGCTCCTGCATGCCGCGAAAGATCTGAGGCGTCTTGACGTCGATCGTCTTGACGATGTCGCCATCGTAATAGGTCGTCGGGATCGGCTTGCCCGCGCTCATCATGTCGTCGAGATGGCCCTTGAGCTGCGCCAGGGTGAGCCCGGAGAACGACTGGGCGATCCAGGGATAGCAGACCAGGTCGTCGATCTCGCACAGCCGGTTGTAGTAGCTGTACAGGCTCTCCTTCTGCCCGTCCTTGTCCTTGAACGGGACCAGCTTGAGCGAGGGATCGAGGGTCTCGCGGGTCAGCACGCCCTTCATCTCGAGATACGGCAGCAGCGCCTCGGTCAGGTCGTTGCGGTAGCTCGTGTTGTCCATGTCGAAGACCGCGTAGGCGCCTGTGTTGGCGTTCGCGGCGATCATCGCGTCGAGCTGGCCGGCGGCCTCCTTGGGCCAGTGCGTCAGCTCGGCCGCGTTCGCCCGACCGATCAGGCCGAGGATGGCGAGGCCGAGGAGCCAGCGGGGCGAGCGCATCATGGGAAGACCTCCGGTCGGTGGCTGCGAAGTGCCCCCCGCTGCGGGACGATGCGGGCCGGGCATCCTGGTGAGAAATCAAAACAATCACGCGGCGGGATGGACGATGATACGTGCCGGTCGGTCGTTGCCGCTGGTGGAGAATCGTTCGGTTGGGGGCGTTACGCTGTCACGACAGGCGCGGTCCTGACAAAATCGTCTTCACGGACCGTCGCGAGCGGCGTCGGCCGGTCTCAGGCCGCCCGGGCCGGGCGGCGGCGGACCGGGACATCGCCCGCCACATGGTAGGGCGCGTCGCTGCGCGGCAGGCTCGCCCGGCCCCGGATTCGGTCGGCGATCTTCTCGGCGATCATGATCGTCGGGGCGTTGAGGTTGCCGGTGACGATCAGCGGCATGATCGAGGCGTCCACCACCCGCAGGCCCTCCAGGCCGTGCACCCGCCCTTCGGCGTCCACCACCGCCATGGCGTCCATCCCCATCCGGCACGAGCATGAGGGGTGATAGGCGGTCTCGCCGTGGGCGCGCACGAAGGCGTCGATCGCGGGCTCGCTGCGCAGATCCGATCCCGGGCTGATCTCGCGGCCGCGATAGGGATCGAGCGCCGGCTGCGCCATGATCTCGCGAGTGATGCGGATCGCGTCCCGGAACTCGCGCCAATCCTGCTCCGTCGACATGTAGTTGAACAGGATGCTGGGATGCGCGGCGGGATCGCGGGAGGTGAGCCGCACCCGCCCGCGGCTCGGCGAGCGCATCGAGCCGACATGCGCCTGGAAGCCGTGCGTCTCGACCGCGTTGCTGCCGTTGTAATTGATGGCGAGCGGCAGGAAGTGAAATTGCAGGTTCGGCCAGCCGAAATCCTCGCTCGACCGGATGAAGCCCCCCGCCTCGAACTGGTTGCTGGCCCCGATGCCGGTACCCGCCAGCAGCCATTGCGCGCCGATCAGCGGCTGGTTGTAGAGCTTGAGGGCCGGCGCCAGCGAGACCGGCTTCAGGCACTCGTACTGGATGTAGATCTCCAGATGGTCCTGGAGGTTCTCGCCGACTCCCGGAAGATCCTGCACGATCGGGATGTCGAGGCCGCGCAGCAGATCGGCCGGGCCGATGCCGGAGCGCTGCAGGATCTGCGGCGAGGCGATCGCCCCGGAGCAGACCAGCACCTCGCGCCGCGCCCGCGCCGTCACAGGCCTGCCCCCCCGGTGCCGGTAGGCGACCGCGACCGCCCGTCGCCCCTCACACACGACCCGGTCGGTCAGGGCATGGGTCACGATGGTGAGGTTCGGCCGCCCCCTCGCCTGGTCGAGATAGCCGCGGGCGGTGCTGGAGCGCCGCCCCGCCGGGGTCACGCTCCGGTCCATCGGGCCGAAGCCCTCCTGCCGGTAGCCGTTCAGGTCGGGGGTGCGGGGATAGCCCGCCTGCACCCCGGCCTCGATCATCGCCTCGAACAGGACGTTGCGGCCGGGCTTCGCCGTGGTGACGCTCAAGGGGCCGTCGCCGCCGTGATACGGATCCGGGCCGGCGTCGCGGCTCTCGGCCTTGCGGAAATAGGGCAGGCAATCGCGGTAGGACCACTCGGCGAGGCCCGGCCCTTGCGCCCAGCCGTCGTAATCGAGGGCGTTGCCGCGGATGTAGCACATGCCGTTGATGAGCGAGGAGCCGCCGAGCCCCTTGCCGCGCCCGCATTCCATCCGGCGCCCGTTCATGTACGGCTCGGGATCGGTCAGGTAGCCCCAGTTGTAGCGCCGCCCCTGGAGCGGATAGGCGAGCGCCGCCGGCATCTGGGTGCGGAAGTCGAGCCGGTAATCGGGCCCGCCGGCCTCCAGCAGCAGCACGCGCGTGTCGGGATCCTCGGTGAGACGGGTCGCGAGCACGTTGCCGGCCGATCCCGCTCCCACGATGATGAAGTCGTACTCGCTGACGCGCGTCTCGGGCATGATGTCCGTGTCCGTCCTCGTCTCGGTCTCGTCTCGGCCGTGCGTCAGAACAGCGGGGCGAACTCGCCCAGCTCGACCTGGATCGACTTGGTGCGGGTGTAGCGGTCGAGGGCCTCGACGCCGTTCTCCCGGCCGATCCCCGATTGCTTGAACCCGCCCACCGGCATCTCGGGGGGCGATTCGCCCCAGGTGTTGATCCAGCAGATGCCGGCCTGGAGGCCGTGCACGATGCGGTGGGCGCGGACGAGGTCGCGGGTGACCACCCCGGCGGCGAGGCCGTAGGGGGTCGCGTTGGCCCGGGCGAGGGCTTCGGCCTCGTCGTCGTAGGCGAGCAGCGTCATCACCGGGCCGAAGATCTCCTCGCGGACGATCGTCATGTCGTCGCGGCACCCGGCGAAGATCGTGGGAGCGACGTAGGCCCCCGCCGCGAAGCGGCCGCCGACCGCCTCGCCGCCGGTGAGGAGCCGGGCGCCCTGCGCGATCCCGGAGCGGATGAAGGCCAGGACCTTGTCCCGGTGCGCGTGGCTCGCCAGAGGGCCGAAATTGGTGGCCTCGTCGAGCGGGTCGCCGAGCCGGATGCGCGCGACGCGCGACAGGACCAGGGTCTCGAACGCCGCCATCAGGGAGCCCGGGACGAAGACCCGCGTGCCGTTGGTGCAGACCTGCCCCGAGCTGAAGAAGTTCGCCGCCACCGCGATGTCGGCGGCCCGCTCGAGGTCGGCGTCGTCGAGGACGAGGAGCGGCGACTTGCCGCCGAGCTCCATCGTCACCTCCTTGAGGGTCGATCCGGCGGCCCCGGCCATCACCTTCGCCCCCGTCTCGGTGCCGCCGGTGAACGAGACCTTCGCCACCGCCGGATGCCCGGCGAGCCAGGCCCCGATCTCGCGACCGAGGCCCGGCAGGACGCTGAACACGCCGTCGGGCAAACCGGCCTCGGTGTAGATCTCGGCCAGCACGAGCGCGCTGAGCGGCGTCACCTCGCTCGGCTTGAACAGCATGGCATTGCCGGCCGCGAGGGCCGGAGCGGATTTCCAGAGGGCGATCTGGATCGGGTAGTTCCAGGCGCCGATGCCGGCGACGATCCCCAGCGGCTCCCGCCGCGTATAGGCGAAGGCGGTCTCCCGCAGCGGGATCTGGCGTCCCTCGATCGCGGCGGCGAGGCCCGCATAATATTCGAGCACGTCGGCGCCGGTGGCGATGTCGACCGTCCGGGTCTCGGCGATCGGCTTGCCGGTATCGAGGCTCTCGAGGCGGGCGAGCGCGTCGTTGCGCGCACGCAGGAGCGCGGCGGCGCGCAGCATCACCCGGCCGCGCTCACGCCCCGGCATCGCGGCCCAGATCGCCTGGCCCCGCGCGGCGGCGGCGACCGCCGCCTCGAGGTCGTCGCGGGTGGAATGCTCGATCTCGGCCAGGACCGCCCCGTTCGCCGGGTTGATCGACCGGAAGGTGCGGCGCCCGGCCTCGGCGGCGGGACGGCCGTCGATGAAGGGGCGGCGGATCTCGGGCGGGATCTCGGGCAGGATCTTGGGCAGGATCTCGGGCAGGATCTCGGGCATCAGGATGTCCGGTGTCGGGTCAGATGCAGCGGAGGACGGAACGATGACTCTCGGCGCGGTGGGGGACGCCGCCGGAACGGGGCTCGCTGCCGCAAGGGACGTGACGGCGACGAGGCTCACCGGCCCGTCCTCATCGTGCGGCGCCCCGGTCGCGCGGCGCGGGCCGCTTGCACACGCGGTCGAGGATGATCGCCAGCACCACGATGGCGAGGCCCGCCTCGAAGCCCATGGCGATGTTGACGGTGTTGAGCGCCCGCACGACCGGCTTGCCGAGGCCGTCGGCGCCGACCAGCGCGGCGATGACCACCATCGACAGGCTCAGCATGATGCACTGGGTGATTCCGGCCAGGATGGTCGGCAGCGCATTCGGCAACTCGATCTTGACCAGCATCTGCCAGCGCGTCGCCCCGTAGGCGAGACCGGCCTCGCGCAGGCTCGGCGGAACCGAGGCGATGCCGAGCTGCGTCAGGCGGATCGGCGCCGGCAGGGCGAAGATCACCGTGGAGATGATGCCGGGCACGGTCCCGAGCCCGAACAGCACCAGGGTCGGGATCAGGTAGACGAAGGTCGGGATCGTCTGCATCAGGTCGAGGAACGGCCGGATCGCCGCGTAGAACATCGGCCGGTGCGCCGCCAGGATCCCCACCGGCACGCCGATCGCCACGCAGGTCGCCGTCGACCAGATTACCAGCGCCAGCGTCTCCATCGTGGCCTCCCAGTAGCCGAGGTTCGCCACGAGCAGCAGGGAGGCGACGATGAACAGCGACAGGCCGACCGAGCGGTGAAGCAGGTAGGCGGCGCCCGCGAAGACCCCGATCAGCGCGAGCGGCGGCACCGCCAGGAGCCCGTCGGTCAGGCCCTGCACCATCGCGCCGAGCACGATCGCGATCAGGTCGAAGACCGATTGGGCGTGAGTATTCAGGAAGTCGACGACGTATTTGAGCCAGATCCCGAGAGAGAGCTTGTGGGACACGATCCAGTCGTACATGCTCACATCTCCGCCGAGAGACGTTATGGAAACGCCGCCGGTCGCCGGCAGCAGGCAGGGTTCACTTCACGCCGAGGGTTTCGCGCAACGCCGGCAGGCCGGGCTTGCCGTCGAGGGTCTCGATGCCGGCGAGCCACGGTGCCCACGTCTCGGGGTTGGCCTTCAGCCATTGCTCGGCGGCCTTGCCGGGTTCGAGCCCATCGGACAGGATCGACCCCATCACGATGTTCTCCGTCTTGAGGTCGAAGGTCAGGTTCTTGAAGAACCGGCCGAGATTCGGACACTCGGCGCCGTAGCCGGCGCGCAGGTTGGTGAAGATCTCGGCCCCGCCGTAATTCGGCCCGAACGTGGCGTCGCCGCCGGCGAGATAGCGGATCGGGAAGCGGGTGTTCATCGGGTGGGGCTCCCAGCCGAGGAACAGGATCGGCTCCTTGCGCCGGATCGCCCTGTCCACCTGGGCGAGCATGCCCTGCTCGCTCGATTCGACGAGGTCGAAGTCGCCGAGGCCGTAGGCGTTGTCCTTGATGATCGCCAGGATCGTCCGGTTGCCGTCGTTGCCGGGCTCGATTCCGTAGATCTTCGCCTTGAGCTGGCGGCGGAACCTGGCGATGTCGGAGAAGCTCTTGAGGCCGGCGTCGTAGAGGTAGTCCGGCACCGCGAACGTGTACTTCGCCCCGGTCAGGTTCGGGCCGACGACCTCGATGGCCTGCGCCTCGAGATAGGGGTTCCGGTCGGCCGCCATGGTGGGCATCCAGTTGCCGAGGAAGACGTCGATGGTCTTCGCCTTGAGCGAGGCGTAGGTCACCGGGACCGACAGGATCTGCGTCTTCGGGGCATAGCCGAGCCCGGCGAGGAGGCGGGAGGCGAGCGCCGTCGTGGCGGTGATGTCGGTCCAGCCCACATCGGCGAAGCGCACGACCTTGCAGGAGGCGGGATCCGCCCGGGCCGTGCCCGCACCGCACGAGACTCCCAACGCTGCACCGAGAAGGGCTCCGGTCGCCAAGCCGCGCATGACACCCCCTGCTGCCGAGACACGGCCTCGCCGCGCGTGGTCCGTTGAACAGTCATTCAATACACCGTCATCCCGGATGTCACGCCCTTTTTTTCACCGATTATGCTGCCTTGCGCGCGTTTGTGCATCGTGCGTGAGCGCCGCGGCGCCAGAATGCTCTGGCTGCCCCAGGGTTTCAAACCGGCGGCCCGACGATCGGCGGCCCTGGCGGCATGGCGGGTCCCGGACCGTTGAACGCCTGTTTAACGGTGCAATCCTGGCCCGGCCGGGTGAACGCACCGGCATTCCGGCGTAAGGACGGCGATGACCCAGGCGAACCTCCTGCAGGCCCCCGCGATGCAGACCTTCGAGGCGGCCCGCCGCCGCCACCTCGTCGAGGCGACGATCGAGACCCTCGCGGAGGTCGGCTTCAAGGCCGCCTCGCTCAGCGAGATCGCCCGTCGGGCGAACGTCTCGACCGGCCTGTTCGCCCATTATTTCGGCGACAAGGACGGGCTCCTCGAGGCCACCCTGCGGTTCATGGCGGCGCGCCTCGCCGCGGCGACCGCCGGTCGGCTCGCGGCGTCCCGGAACGGGCGCGAGCGGCTCTACGCCGTGTGCGACGCCGCCCTGGCGGACGAGGAGTTCGACCGGCGCACGAGCGCGGTGTGGCTCGCCTTCTGGGGCCAGATGGCCCATTCGCAGCGCTACCAGCGCGTCCAGGCGATCTACCAGCGGCGGATGATCAGCAACCTGCGCCACGGGTTGCGGGGCCTGGTGCCCGAGGCGCGCGTCGCGCGCGACGCGACGATGATCGCCGCGATGATCGACGGCCTCTGGCTGCGCTCCCATGTTGCGCAGGCCACCAAGGCCTGCTCCCATGCCGCGACCGCGGCGCCGGGCGAGGCAGGGGCCGACGGGGCGGCCTTGCGCGCGGTCGTGCACGCCTTCATCGACGACCTGCTCGCCGGGCCGAGCCGGGCCGCCGCGCCCGCCCCGGGTGACCGGGACGCGGCCGCGCCCGAGGCCGTCCGGCATCGCAGCCCGGTCACCGGCGCGGAGATCGCCCGCTTCCTCCCCGCCCGGGAGGCCGAGATCCGCGGGGCCGTCGCCGGCGCCCGGGCCGGCCTCCGGTCGTGGCGGGCGGCCGGCGGGCCGGGCCGCGCGCCGATCCTGTCGCGCTGCGCCCAGCTCCTGCGGGCCGAAGGAGCGGACCTCGCGCGCCTGGAGGCCGGCGAGACGGGTCGTCCGGTCCGGCAGATCGCGGGCATCGACCTGCCGCAGGCGATCCGCCTGCTCGACCACGCCGCCGCGCTCGCCGAGGCGAATGCGGCGGTGCATGTCGAGCTCGGGCTGGGGCGGCTCGGCCGCCGGAGCCGGGAGGCTCTCGGCCTCGTCGCCGCGTCGGGGCACTGGAGCGCGGCCCTTCTCGGCCTCTGCGATCAGGCGGCCGCCCTGGCCTGCGGCAACGCCGTGCTCTACGCCGCCGATCCCGGCGCCACCCGGACGAGCGCGGCCGTCGCCGACCTGTTCGCCCGGGCGGGCCTGCCGGACGGGGCGCTCACCGTGCTGCGCGGCGACCGCGAGACCGCCCGCCTGCTGCGCGCCCATCCCGGCCTCGTGCCCGCGCCGTGCGAGGCCTGGGACGCCCTCGATCTCGGCGCCGGCCTCGGGGTGGACAAAACCGCCACGATCGTGCTGCCGGGCGCCGACGTCGATCGCGCCGCCGCGGCGGTCCTGCACGGGCACGGGACCTGGCTGCGCTCGACCTTTCCGAGCCAGACCCGCCTCCACGTCCATGCCGGGATGCGGGACGCCCTGCGCGACGCCCTTCGGGTGGCCGCCGCCGCGCTGCGCGTCGGCGACCCGCTGGATCCGGGCACCCAGATCGGACCGGCGCATTCCGCCGCCCAGGCCGCCGGGCTGGCGACCGCCCTGCGCGCCGACCTCGCGGCCGGGGCGGATCTGGTCGTCGGGGAAGCGGGGGCGGCTTCGTCCGCCGGGGCGCCCCCCCTCGTCCTCGATCTCTGCCGGGACGACATGGCCCTCGTGCGCGGGCACGGCTTCGCCCCGGTGGTGACCCTCGAGCCGTTCGAGGACGAGGCCGCCCTCGCCGCGCGGATCGGAGGCCCCGCGCTCCGGGCCGGGATCCTGGCGGGGGATCCCGAACGGGCCTGGAGGCTGGCGCTCGCCCTCGACGGCGCCTTCTGTGCCATCAATCCCCCCGGCATGTCCCGCGACGGCGCGGGGCCGCCGGGGACGTCCTCGGCCTTCGCCGACTGGTCGGTCGCCGTCCGGCCGGATCATGTCCCGTCGCGGATCGCACGGATCGTCGGTCCCGGGCGCTCGCCCGCGGCGTGATCCCCCGGCGCTGCCGCCCTTCCCCGGGCGTCCGGCCCGAGGAGAATCCCGCTACGCTGCGCCGTCGGTGACGGCACGCCAGATCGGCCCCATCTTCCGGCGCCGGTCGCGCTTGCGGCGGCAGAGCCGGATCTCGACCGTGATGTCGTCGTCCGGCGCCTCGACGCGCACCAGCCGTCCGCCGGCCAGCTCGCCCGTCACGAGGGCGGCCGGCAGCCACGCGATGCCGTGTCCCTGCAGGGCGCCGTCCAGCAGGGTCTCGGCCATGTCCGCCTCGAAGGCCGCATCGAGCTGCTGGGAGAGGCCGCGCTGCGTCAGGGCCCGGGCGACGACCCGGCCGAGCGCCATGGTCTCGCTGTACTTGAGGAAGGGCGAGCGGGTGCCGGCCTCCAGCCCGAAGGCCGGCCCGCACGATCCGCGCACGGCGATCAGCGTCTCGGCGCCGACGACCCGGCTCTCGAACAGGGTGTGATCGATCTCGACCGCCGGTCCCGCGTAGCACAGCACCAGATCCGCGGTCTCGTCGGCGAGCATGATCATCGCATCGTGCACGGAGCCCGTGACCAGCCGCAGCGGAACGGCAGGGCGCAGCGGCGCGATCGCGGCGCGGACGTTCGAGAAGAAGGTGCGTGCCAGCGTACGCCCGGTCGCGATCGTGAGGATGTCGTCGTCGCGCGTATGACGGCGGCGCAGCTCCGCCCGGATCGCCGCAAGGTCGGAACAGACCGTTCGGGCGACATCGAGCAGGTCCTCCCCCGCCGGCGTCAGCGCGGCCGGAAAGGAGCCGCGGTCGATCAGGGGCACGCCCACCCACCCTTCCAGGGCCCTGATGCGCCGGCCGAAGGCCGGGTGGGTGACGTTGCGCATCTCGGCGGCCTTAGTGAAGCTGCGCGTCGCCGCGTAGGCGACGAAATCCTCCAACCATTTCAGCTGCATGTGCCGCCCCATCGGTCCTGCCGGCCCGATCCGTGCCGAATCGGCACCGACTTTTGCCGAGTTGGCGCACGCGGGCCAGCGCGATGAGCGTGTAGCCTCCACGATGGTCTCCCGCCCGCGCCGCGACGGATCCAGGGCGATCTCCGACCACACGAACGACCGGACATCCGCATCATGACGCCCCTGCCAGCCGGTGCCGATCGCCCCCTGTGCTCCGCCCTGGCCGAATGGAGCGTGGGCTTGCGCGCGGACGCCCTGACGCCCGTCGCGCGCGCGCGGGCCCGGGACGCGATCATCGACGTGCTCGGCTGCATCCATGCCGGCGCCCGGACCGGGACCGTGCGGACGGTGGCGGTTTCGCAGGCCGGCGCAGGCCGCGGCCCGGCGCGCGCCATCGGTCTCGACCTCGGCTATCCGGCGGCGAGCGCCGCGCTGATCAACGGGACGGCGGCCCACGTCCTCGATTACGACGACAACTTCTTTCCGGCCATCACCCATGCCAGCGCCGTTCTGGTCCCGGCCCTGCTGGCCCTCGGCGACGAGCGCGGAAGCCCGATGGAGGCGGTGCTCCTGGCCTACGTCGCCGGCCTCGAGATCCAGGCGCGCCTCGGATTGCGCGCCAATCCCGGCCACTACGAGGCCGGCTGGCACGCGACGTCCACCCTCGGGACCATCGGGGCGGCCGGCGCCTGCGCGAAGCTCCTCGGCCTCGACGTCGGCGAGACCGCCAACGCCCTGAGCCTCGCCGCGAGCCTCGCCGGCGGGAGCAAGCTCCAGTTCGGCACCTCGGCGAAGCCGGCCCATGCGGGCTTCGCCGCCATGCACGGGGTCCTCGCCGCGACCCTCGCCGCCGCGGGGCTGGACGGGTGCCACGGCATCTTCGAGGGCCCGTGGGGCTTCCTGGCCCACCATGCCGGCGACGGCCCCGGGCCGGCGGAGGACCCGTCCGCGGACGGGCTGGCGATCGAGCGCTACGGGCTCGTGGCGAAGCTGTACCCGTCGTGCATGTCGAGCCATCTCGGCATCGACGGGATCCTGGCGCTGCACGGCGAGGCCGCCATCGACCCCGCCGACGTCGCGGGGATCCACATCGAGATGCCCGACTTCATGATCCGGAACCTGCGCTTCACGGAGCCCGCCGACGGCACCGAGGCGAAGTTCAGCATGAACCACTGCGCCGCGATCGCGGTGATCGAGGGCGCGCCACGCATCGCCCACTTCACGGATGCCTGTGCTCACCGGGCGGACCTGCGCGCCATCGGCCGCACCGTCACGATGGCGCCCCGCCGGCCCGACCGCAGCCTGCCCTGGGGCGGCGATGCCCGCGTGGCGATCAGGACCCGTTCGGGATCGCGCCGCGAGGTCGTCGTCCGGCATCCCAAGGGCTCGATCGGAAACCCCCTGTCGGACGCGGAGGCGCTCGCCAAGTTCCGCGATTGCTGCGCCATGAACCTCGATCCGGACGCCGTCGCCGCGGTGGAAGAGCAGGTGTTCGGCGACTGGAGCCGCCTGGATGTCGCGCAGGTCACGCGCGGCTTCCTCCACGCGGGAGGCGGGTCCGGCCCCGGGGAGCAAGCACTGACACCTGCGCGACCGTCCGTCGATGTCGATCTTGGCGCGGAGCTTGCTCCCGGCGCTGGCATGGTAGCTCCCGATCGCCCCCGAGAGATCTGACCTGAGACGAACCCTGCGGGAGCGCCGGCTCCTCAGCGGCGTGAAGACGGCTCGCGACTGACAGACCAACGGTAAGGACACGCGTCATGGATCGCAGGACATTTCTGAAAGGCTCGGCCGCCCTCGGCGCGGCCGGCATGGCGCCCGGTCTCGCCGCCCCGGCTCTCGCGCAGCCGGCCAAGGTGCTGCGCTTCGTGCCGCAGGCCAACCTCGCGAATTTCGACCCGATCTGGGGGACGCAATACGTCGTCCGCAACGCCGCCGCCATGGTCTGGGACCTGCTCTACGGCGTCGACGAGCAGCTGAAGCCCCAGCGCCAGATGGTCGAATCGGAGGAGGTCACCGCCGACGGCCTGACCTGGACCTTCCGCCTGCGGCCCGGCCTCAAGTTCCATGACGGCGAGCCGGTGCTGTCGAAGGACGTGGTGGCGAGCCTCACCCGCTGGATGGCCCGCGACCCGTTGGGCCTGATGATCCGGGCGGTGCAGACCGAGCTGGTGCCGGTCGACGACCGCACCTTCCGCTGGCAGCTCAAGAAGCCGTTCCCCAAGCTCCTGCTGGCGCTCGGCAAGACGAACGCGCCGTGCGCCTTCATCATGCCGGAGCGGATCGCCAAGACCGACCCGTTCACCCAGATCACCGAGTATGTCGGCTCGGGCCCGATGAAGTTCGCCCGCGCCGAATGGGTGCCGGGCGCCCGCGCGGTCTTCGAGAAGTTCGCCGATTACAAGCCCCGCGACGAGCCGTCCTCCTGGCTCGCCGGCGGCAAGCGGATGCTGGTCGACCGGATCGAGTGGGTGATCATGCCCGATCCGGCCACCGCCTCGGCGGCGCTCCAGAACGGCGAGGTCGATTGGTGGGAGAACCCGATTCCGGACCTCATCCCGCTCCTGCGCAAGAACGCCAACATCAACGTCGACATCGCCGATCCCCTCGGCAATATCGGCTCCTTCCGGATGAACCACCTGCATCCGCCCTTCGACAACCCGAAGATCCGCCAGGCCGTGCTCGTGGGCATGAGCCAGGAAGACTACATGCGGGCGCTGATCGGCGACGACGACAAGCTGTGGAAGCCGCTGCCCGGCTTCTTCACCCCGGGCACCCCGCTCTACAGCGAGGCGGGCGGCCAGCATATCGGCAAGGGCAACATCGCGGCGGCCAAGAAGCTGCTGGCGGAGGCCGGCTACAAGGGCGAGAAGGTGGTCTGCGTGGTGGCGCAGGACCAGCCGATCACCAAGAACATGGGCGACGTGACCGCCGACCTGCTCAAGCAGATGGGCATGAACGTCGATTTCGTCGCCACCGACTGGGGCACGGTCGGCACCCGCCGCGCCTCGAAGGCGCCGCCGTCGCAGGGCGGCTGGAGCATGTTCCACACCTGGCACGCGGGCGCCGACTGCATCAACCCGGCGGGCTATCCGGGGATTCGGGCCAACGGCGACAAGGCCTGGTTCGGCTGGCCCGACGTGCCGCCGGTCGAGGCGGCCATCACCGAGTGGTTCGACGCGGCCGATCTGGCGGCCGAGAAGGCGGCGATCGACAAGGTGAACGCCGCGGCGGTCGCGGGCGGCGTCTACGTGCCGACCGGCTACTTCCTCGGCTACCAGGCCTGGCGCAAGAACGTGACCGGCGTGACCAAGGGGCCGCTGACCTTCGCCTGGGGCGTGTCCAAGGCCTGAGGATCGTTCGGTGTTCGGCTTCCTCGTCAAGCGTATCCTCGCCGTCATCCCCGTGATGGCGGTGGTCGGGCTGTTCGTGTTCAGCCTGCTCTCGCTGGCCCCCGGCGACCCGGCGGCCCTCATCGCCGGCGACCAGGCCTCGCCGGCCGATATCGAGCGCATCCGCGCCTCGCTCGGCCTCGACCGGCCGTTCCTGATCCGCTTCGGCGAGTGGGGCTGGCGCATCCTGCACGGGGATCTCGGCACCTCGCTCTTCACCAACATGCCGGTCACCACCATGATCGGGCAGCGGGTGCAGCCGACCGTGTCGCTGATGCTGGTCACGCTGATCCTTGCGGTCCTCGTCGCGGTGCCGCTCGGCGTCGTCGCGGCCTGGAAGGCGGGGCGGCTCCTCGATCGGCTGGTGATGGGGGCGGCGGTGCTCGGCTTCTCGGTGCCGGTCTTCGTCATCGGCTACCTGCTCGCCTACGTCTTCGCCCTCGAGCTCGGCTGGCTGCCGGCCCAAGGGTACACGCCGATCGAGCAGGGCGTCGGATCCTGGTTCGCCAGCCTCGTCCTGCCGTCGCTGACGCTCGGCCTCGTCTACATCGCGCTGATCGCCCGGGTGACCCGGGCGACGATGCTCGACGTGCTGAGCCAAGATTACGTGCGCACCGCCCGGGCCAAGGGCGTGGCGCAGGGTGGGGTGCTGTTCGTGCACGCCCTCAAGAACGCCGCGGTACCGATCGTCACGGTGATCGGCATCGGCATCGCGCTGCTCATCGGCGGCGCCGTCGTCACCGAGACGGTGTTCGCGATCCCCGGCCTCGGCCGCCTCACCGTCGATGCGATCCTGCGGCGCGACTACCCGGTGATCCAGGGCGTCGTGCTGCTGTTCAGCTTCACCTACGTGCTGGTCAATCTCGCGATCGACCTCCTCTACACCCTCATCGACCCGAGGATCCGCTATTGAGCGCCGCCCATCCCCTGGCGGGTGAATCCCTGGGAGGCGAGGCGCCCCCGGGCCTCGCCGTCGCCCGGCCGCTGCCCGACCTCTACCCGCCGCGCAAGGCCTATGGCCGGATCCGCCGCACCTGGCGGCGCCACCCGACCATCGTGATCGGCGGCATCATCCTGCTGATCGTCGCCCTGATGGCGATCCTCGCGCCCTATCTCGGCACCGTCGACCCGACGGCGATCGCGCCCTCCCGCCGCACGCGGGTGCCGTCGGCGCAGTACTGGTTCGGCACCGACATGCTCGGCCGCGACCTCTATTCCCGCGTCGTCTACGGCGCCCGGGTCTCGCTCCTCGTCGGCTTCGCGGTGGCCTTCTTCGCCTCGATCGCCGGGCTCGTCGTCGGCCTCGTCTCCGGCATGGTACGCTGGGCCGACAGCATCATCATGCGGATCGTCGACGGCCTGATGTCGATCCCGCCGATCCTGCTCGCCATCGCCCTGATGGCGCTGACAAGAGGCTCGATCGAGAACGTGATCCTGGCGATCACCGTGGCGGAGATCCCCCGCGTCGCCCGGCTGGTGCGCGGCGTCGTCCTGTCGCTGCGCGAGCAGCCCTATGTCGAGGCGGCGGTGACCACCGGCACCCGCATGCCGACGATCATCTGGCGCCACATCCTGCCCAACACCCTCGCGCCGATGACCGTGCAGGCGACCTATATCTGCGCCTCGGCGATGATCGCGGAATCGATCCTGTCGTTCATCGGGGCCGGCGTGCCGCCCTCGACCCCGTCCTGGGGCAACATCATGGCCGAGGGCCGGGCGCTCTGGCAGGTGAAGTTCTACATCATCCTGTTCCCGGCGATCTTCCTGTCGCTCACCGTGCTCGCCGTGAACCTCGTCGGCGACGGGTTGCGCGATGCCCTCGACCCGCGGATGGCGAAAGATGCCTGATCCCAAGGACCCCGATCTCAAGGATACGCCCCTCCTCTCCGTCGAGAACCTCCAGGTCCATTTCCGCACGCCCGACGGGGTCAACCGCGCGGTCGACGGCGTCTCCTTCGCGATCCGGGCCGGCGAGACCCTGGCGATCGTCGGCGAATCCGGCTGCGGCAAGTCGGTGACCTCGATGTCGATCCTGCGGCTCCTGCCCGAGCCGCCGGCGCGGCTCGCCGGCGCGATCCGGTTCGAGGGGCAGGACCTCCTCGGCCTCTCCGAGCGCGAGATGCGCCGCATCCGCGGCAACGCCATCAGCGTGATCTTCCAGGAGCCGATGACCTCGCTGAACCCGGTGCTGACCGTGGGCCGCCAGATCGGCGAGACCCTGCGCCTGCACCAGGGCCTGTCGCGCAAGGAGGCGGAGGCGCGGGCGGTGGAGATGCTGACGCTCGTCGGCATCCCTGAGCCGAAACGCCGGGTGCGGGAATATCCGCACCAGCTCTCCGGCGGCATGCGCCAGCGGGTGATGATCGCCATCGCGCTCGCCTGCTCGCCGAAGCTCCTCATCGCCGACGAGCCGACGACGGCGCTCGACGTCACGATCCAGGCCCAGATCCTCGACCTGATGCGCGACCTCAAGAGCCGGGTCGGCGCCGCCATCATGCTGATCACCCACGATCTCGGCGTGGTGGCGGAGGTCGCCGACCGGGTGGTGGTGATGTATGCCGGCCGCAAGGTCGAGGAGGCGACGGTCCGCGACCTGTTCCGCTCGCCCCGCCACCCCTACACGCGGGGCCTGATGGGCGCGGTGCCGCGCCTCGGCGCCGCCGAGCTGCCGGGCGCGCCGCAGCGCCTCGCCGAGATCCCCGGCATGGTGCCGAGCCTGAAGACCCGCATCGACGGCTGCGTCTTCGCCGGCCGCTGCCCCTCCGTCACCGATCTCTGCCGTAGCCACGCCCCGGCCCTGGAGCCCAAGGCGCCGGGCCACCTCGCCGCCTGCCACTACGCGCCCAAGGACGCGCTCGCCGCGTGACCACACCGCTCCTTGCCGTCAACGACCTGCGCAAGCACTTCCGCCTCGGCGGCGGCCTGATGGGCCGCGGCACCCGCAGCCTGAAAGCCGTGGACGGCGTCTCGTTCACCCTGGAGAAGGGCGAGACCCTGTCCCTCGTCGGCGAATCCGGCTGCGGCAAGTCCACGGTCGCCCGCAGCCTGATGCGGCTGTTCCCGCCGACCTCCGGCCAGGTGGTGCTCGGGGACACCCGCATCGACGACCTGTCGGCCGGCGCGCTCCGTCCGTTGCGCCGGCGGATCCAGATGGTGTTCCAGGACCCGTTCTCCTCGCTCAACCCACGGATGCGGGTGCGCGACATCCTGGCCGAGCCGATCCGCAACTTCGGCCTGGCGAAGAACCGCGCCGATCTCGAGTCGCGCCTCGCCGCCCTGATGGAGCGGGTCGGCCTGCCGCGGGAGGCGCTGTCGCGGTTTCCGCACGAATTCTCCGGCGGCCAGCGCCAGCGCATCGGCATCGCCCGGGCGCTCGCCGCCGAGCCGGACCTGATCATCTGCGACGAGGCGGTCTCGGCCCTCGACGTCTCGGTCAAGGCGCAGATCGTCAACCTGCTCCAGGATCTCCAGAAGGAACTGGACCTGGCGCTGCTGTTCATCTCGCACGACCTCGCCATCGTCGAGCACATGACGCACCGGGTGGCGGTGATGTATCTCGGCAAGATCGTCGAGATCGGCCCGCGCCGGCAGATCTTCCTGGCGCCCCGGCACCCCTACACCCAGGCGCTGCTCTCCGCCGTGCCGGTGCCGGAGCCCGGCGCCGGGCGCACCCGCATCGTCCTGCGCGGCGACGTCCCGAGCCCGATCAACCCGCCGAGCGGCTGCCGTTTCCACACCCGCTGCCCGCATGCCTTCGACCGCTGCCGCATCGAGGAGCCGCTCCTCGATCCGGTCGGCGGCGGCCATTTCGCGGCCTGCCACCTCGACGGCGCCGCCCTTCCGGCGCAGGCCGCGTGACCGGCCTCTCGTGATCATCAGGGGAAGAGTAGTGCAGCACGAACTGATCCTGCGGGGCGCCCGCGTCATCGATCCATCGCAGAACCACGATGCCATCGCCGACGTCGCCTTCGCCAACGGTCTCGTCTCGGGCTTCGGCCGCGACCTGCGGGCGGGCACGGGGACGGTGGTCCGGGAGATGAACGGGGCGATCGTCACCCCGGGCCTCATCGACCTGCACACCCATGTCTATTGGGGCGGCACCTCGCTCGGCATCGACGCCGACGAGTTCTGCCGGCTCTCCGGCGTCACCACCTCGGTCGATACCGGCAGCGCCGGGCCCGGCAACTTTCCGGGCTTCCGCAAGCACGTGATCGAGCGCTCCGAGGCCCGGATCCTCGCCTATCTCCACGTCTCGTTCGCGGGCATCTACGGCTTCTCGAAGACCGTGATGGTCGGCGAGAGCCAGGACATGCGCCTGATGGCCCCCCGCGAGGCGGTCGCGGTGGCCGAGGCCAACCGTGACGTGATCGTCGGCATCAAGGTCCGGGTCGGCGCCCACGCCTCGGGTACGCAGGGCACGGCGCCCCTCGAGATCGCGCTCCAGGTCGCCGAGGAGACCGGCCTGCCGCTGATGGCCCATATCGACGAGCCGCCGCCGAGCTACGAGGCGGTGCTGGACATGCTGCGCCCCGGCGACGTGCTCACCCACTGCTTCCGGCCGTTCCCGAACTCGCCCGTCACCGCGCAAGGCGCCGTGAAGCCGGCGGTGCGGAAGGCGCGCGAGCGCGGCATCATATTCGACATCGGTCACGGCAAGGGCTCCTTCGCCTTCAAGACCGCCCGCGCCATGCTGGCCGGCGGCTTCCTGCCGGACACGATCTCGTCGGACGTGCACGCGCTCTGCATCGACGGCCCGGCCTTCGACCAGGTCACCACGATGTCGAAGATGCTGTGCCTCGGCATGAGCCTGACCGAGGTCGTCGCCGCCTCGACGGTCAATGCCGCCGTCGCGCTCAAGCGCATGGAATACGGCTCGCTGAAGGTGGGGGCGCTCGGCGACGCGACGGTGCTGGCCGTGCACGACGGCGCGTTCGACTACGTCGACGTGCTCGGCGAGCACATGACCGGCGACCGGCGGATCACCGCGGAGGGGGTGGTGCTGCGCGGGCGGTGGTGGCATCCGGTGTAGAGCGAGCCCCGGCGCGGTGAATGCCGGCTCTTCGAGGACAAGCGGCCCCATCGGAGGCAGAGAGCATCGCCCGATCGCCAAGATGGCCGGACGATGCTCGGGCCGCTCAAGCCCGTTCTGGAGAGCCTGCTTGCTCGCCGCTCCGGTGGTCTGGCGCTGATGGCGGCGTCTCTCGACATCATCCTGGGCCTCGACGAGGCCGAGAGCCCAGGATTGAACACCGACGACGGTGCCGCACCGGGCGGATCGGTGCAAGCGGGCACCAGATGTGGGTTTTGATGGCGGCCGAAGCACATGCAGGGGACCGATGTCAGCGGCACCGTCAGAAACCGACATCATCCGCGTGCCCGCCTCCTCAACCCTTGGCAAGGCTGCTCTGAAGCTTCGGCACGAGGTCTTCGTCGTTGAGCAGGGCGTGCCCGTCGAAGTGGAGATCGATGCAGACGATCCGACCGCAACCCATTTCGTCGCCCTCGTAGAGGGGGAGATAGCTGGAACGCTGCGGGTCGTCTTCAAGCCGGAGCACGCCAAGATCGGCCGCGTCGTCGTCCATCGCGACCGACGTGGGTCAGGCATCGCCCGAAAGATGATGATCTGCGCGATGGACTACTGCCGCGGGATCGGCGTCGGTCGCTTCTACCTCACGGCTCAGACCGACAAGCTTGGCTTCTATGAGAAGCTTGGGTTCGCCGCCTTCGGCGCGGAGTTCATGGATGCAGGTATCCCTCATCTGGCGATGAAAACCTACTGATCCGCGTCCGCACTCCACCCTCGGCAGCCCTTCATGCGGTCGAGCTGATTGGGTTTCGACCCCAGAGATCCGGGGTTCCCCCCGGCTCCGCGACGACGATGGAGAGTTCGTCCCCGGCCGGTCCACGCAGACAGGCTCTCACCTCGCCTGCGCCCCACGCGGTCGTCCCGCATGTCAGGTGCAACGGCCTGACGATACGTGTGTGCCGGCCGATGCCTCGCATTCCGCTCGGTGGTGATCCACGGGCCGGCGTGGCATGATCCTCTTCGGTGGGACGATGTCGCTCTCGATTGCTTGCGGCACGTGCGCGATCCGCCGCGATCACAACACCGCCTGAACGATCAACTCCGCCGCGAGATCGTCACCGATGGCGCCGTCCCCCGACTGGCTCGTCGGCGGGGCCACGCTTGGAGGACAGAATCACGACGTCCTCCTGGCAGAACGCGACAACATCGATCGCGCATCTCTCGAAACGTCACCGCCGGACATGTGTTGGGCTTATTTTCCGGGTGACTCTCTTGGTCTTGCTGAGAATTAAGAAAAAACTAGTGATCTCCGCGGAACTGCCGTCGCATTTAAGCGGCGGTAAGCGGCGGCCGTGGGACGCTGAAGGTGGAGGGTGGTCATCTTGTCGCTGTTGAGCCGTCATATCACTGCACGAGGCCCGTCCTGGACGCGGTCGCTGCTGGGCAGGATTACGATCTTCGTGCTGGCCTCCGTCATGTTGGCTTACGCGCTGGGTTCGGGCACGGCGCTGCTCATCATGGTCCGGGGTCAATCCCACCAATGGGAACACGATGCCGGCCTTTACGCTCGGGTGGCCAGCACCGCCTTGCGCGGGATCTACACCTTCGTGTCCGTCCACAGTGATCGCGACGGGCGGGTGAACTGGATCGAGACGGGCCGCCCGGTGGGCGATGACCAGTCGATCGTGACCACCGGTTTCATGCCGGCCGACGTGCTGGCCCTCGCGTCGGCGCAGACCGGGCAGGACGTGTGGCTGGTGACGGCCGACGAGACCGGCAGGCTCACGAGCCTCGACGACAGCCAGGGCCAGGGCTCCGGCCTGCGCGTCTCCTTTCCCGACAGCGACGACCAGGCACCCCGGCGCCTGTTCACCGGTTGGATCGAGGTCGGATCCTCCACCCATTTCGCGGGATTCATGCCGATCCTGTCCAAGGACGGACGGCTCATCGGGGGGCTGGTGGCCAGCATCGGTTCGGCCGACGCGCTGCTGGCGGCCCGCAACCAAGCGCTCTGGACACTGACGCTCCTGATGATGGTGACCCTGGCGGTGTCGGCCCTGATGGGGGCGATCGCCCTGCGCCGCGCGTTCCGGCCGATCCCGGCCCTGACCGGTGTCCTCACCGCG
The DNA here is from genome assembly GCF_006151805.1 of Methylobacterium terricola. Taxonomy (GTDB): domain Bacteria; phylum Pseudomonadota; class Alphaproteobacteria; order Rhizobiales; family Beijerinckiaceae; genus Methylobacterium; species Methylobacterium terricola. Next base: position 297,965 of record NZ_VDDA01000005.1, read on the forward strand.
TTGGCCGACAACGAGACGGGCGTACCGATTCCGTTCCAGGAGAGGACCGACGAGCTGGGGCAGCTCGCCATCGCCATCGAGAAGCTGCGCTGCGCGGTGGTGGAGCGGGGGCTGCTGCGCCGGATCGGTGAGCATGCGGCGGTGATGGAGCATCGTGCCCATCACGACAGCCTGACCGGGCTCCCCAACCGGGCCCGCTTCACGGCCCTGCTGGACGCGGCGCTGGAACGGATGGCGGCCGGTACCGCCGCCTACAACCTGATGCTGCTGGACCTCGACCGCTTCAAGGAGGTGAACGACACCTTGGGTCATGCGGCGGGCGATGCGGTGCTGGTGGATGTGGGCCGGCGCATGGCGGCGCTGCTCGCGCCCGACGACGTGGTCGCCCGGCTCGGCGGGGACGAATTCGCGCTGCTGCAGCGCGTGGACGGCAATGACGGCGTCCAGCGGGCCCACCGCCTCGCCCATGCGATCGTGGCGGCCGTGGCGCGTCCCTTCGCCTATGGCGGCACACCGGTGAGCATCGGCGTCAGCATCGGGATCGCCGGCGTACCGGAGGACGGCGCGGAGCGCAGCGTTCTCCTCAAGCGGGCCGATCTCGCACTGTACGTCGCCAAGAAGGAGGGGCGCGGCCGCGTCGCGCTGCACCGGCCGGGCATGACGATGCGGGCCGAGAGCGACGGCCTGGCGCAGAGCGCCTGAGGCCGGCGGGGCGGGAGCACGTGAGGGGCTGCGACGACGATGGAGAACCAGGCGATGCGACGCGGGCGAGGACGGCTCCTGCGCGGGCTGCGGTCCTTGATGGCGATGATCCCGGCGACGGTGGCAGCCTCCTGCTGGGCCGGACCGTCGATGGCTCAGACCGGGCCTTCCGTGCTGCAGAAGATCGCCGCCGCCAAGCGGATCACGATCGGCTATCGGGCCGGCTACCCGCCATACTCGGACGTGATGGACGGCAAGCCTGCGGGCTACGTGATCGATCTCTGCCAGCAGGTCGTGGACGGCCTCCGGCGCCAGCTCGGCATCGATCGGCTCGATATCGAGTTCGTGACCATTCCGCTGGCGGCCCGTTTCGTGATGATGCGCGAGGGGCGCATGGACATGGAATGCGCCGCAACCACCATCACGGCGGAACGGCAGCGACAGGTGAACTTCAGCATCCCCATCTTCTTCACCGCCACCCGCTTCGTGGCGCTGCGGCGGAACGGTTACAAGACCTTCGCGGACCTCGCCGGGCGCACGGTCGCGTCGCTGGCCGGCACCAGCGAGACCGGGGAGTTGAGCGCGGCCAACAGGCAGCGCAAACTCAACATCGCCATCCTGCTCTGCCGGGAAGATGTCGAGGCTTTCGCAGCCGTGAAGTCCGAGCGCGCTGCCGCTTACGTCATGGACGACGTGCTGCTCGCCGGCGTGATGGCGAGCTGGGGCAGGTCGGATGACCTCGCCATGTCCGAGGACGCGCTCGGCGCCACGGAAGCCTACGGCATCATGCTGCCGCTGGGCGACGACGCTTTCACCCAGGCCGTGAACGCGGCGCTGAAGGCCAGCGCCGCGAACGGCCGGTGGAAGGAGATCTACAACGCCTGGTTCCTGACCCCCAACCCCGCCACGGGCCGCAGTCCGAACCTTCCCCTCTCGCCGGATCTGGAGGCCAGCCTTGCCCGCCTGGGCGGATGATGGCGGGGCACCTGCGCGCAAGGCGGTGCGCGCCGCGATCGGTGACGGAGAGGTGCGGATCGATCTTGCGGCGTCCGAAGCGGTCGCGGAGGCGGCAGCTCTGGCCCGCCGCTCGTGGCATCATCTCAGGCCGCTTCTCGGGCAGCGGCGAGCATCTCGCCGATCTTAACGAATTTCTCCCGCGGCTTGCCGGCAGCCTGGCCGCGGCTCCGCTCGGCCGCGTCGATCCGGCGCCAGGCGGCGTAGTCGAGGGGCTGCCCCCTCGTCAGCGCGAGGCGGTTCAGCAAGGCCTCGGCATCCCCGGACGGCGCCGGCAGGGTCGCGAGATCGGCGAGGACGGCCGCCGCGGTTTCGACGCCGCAGGCCCGGTTCGTCCCGATCGTGCCGCGCGGGCCGCGCTTGCTCCAGCCGCAGGCATAGAGCCTCGGCACCGGCCTGCCCTCCGACTGGACGCGGCCCCCGACATTCGCGTGAACCCCCGCTTCGGCGTCGTAGGGAACCTCAGCCATCGGCGAGGTCCGCCGTCCGATACTCGCGACGACGAACCCGCAATCGAGCGCGACTGTCTCCTCCCGTCCCGAGTCTTGGCCGGACCGGCGCAGATGGATGCGCTCCACCCTGCCCTCCCCCGCGAGCGAAGCCGGCTCCAGGCCGAAGCGGAACATGCAGCGCCGCCGCTTGCGGCCGCCTGCTCGACACCTCGAACGGCCTGGGCTGGTCGCATCTCCACGCCGAACGCTGGAGCCACATGCCCGGCGAACTCCCCGCCCTCACCCCCCGGGACACCGAGATCGCCATCCTCCTGCGCGGCCGCTCCTTCGTCGACCGCATCGGCAGCGGACAGCGCCAGCGGACCCACGGGCGCCGCGGCACGGTCTGGGTCTGCCCGGCCGGCATCGAGGAGGAATACATCAACATCTCCGACCCGATGGTCGACTGCCTCCACATCTTCCTGCCGGCGCGTCCCTTCGAGGAGACGATGCTGCGCGATCTCGACGTCGATCCCGCCCGGTTGGAGTTACGTTACGACGTCATCGCGCAGGACCCCTTCATCGACCACGTCGCGGGCCGGGTCCTGCAGGAGATGGAGAACCCGAGCGCGGCCGGGCGGCTCCTGGTGGAAACGCTCGGCGTCGCGCTCGCGGCCCACCTCGTCCACCGCTATGCCGCGGGGACGATCCGGCCCCACGACAGTGCCGACAAGCCGCTCGACCGCCGCCGCCTCGAACGGGTCGAAGAGTTCATCGCGGCGCACCTGTCCGATGATTTCGCGGTCTCCGATCTGGCGGCCGTCGCCTGCATGAGCGTCGCCCATTTCACCCGCAGCTTCCGCGCCGCAACGGGGCGAACGCCCTACGACTACGTGAGCGGATGCCGCCTCGACCAGGCCAGGCGCCGCTTGCTGACCGAGGATACGCAGATCGCCGAGATCGCCGCCGCGGCCGGATTCTCGTCCCAGGCGAACTTCACCCGCGCCTTCCGCAAGGCGCTGGGGGTGACCCCGGCCCAGCTGCGGGCCTCTGTCAGGACCAGGACGCCGGCAGGACCGTAGCCGCCCCGGCCGACGTTCGGCCCGCCCTTCGCATGCAAACGTCCGCACCGGTCCGCCGCGGCGGGCCGAAGAAGGCCGGCGCCTGCGCCGCGGAGCGGCAGGGCGGCGGAAGACCGCGCCCACGCGGAACAAAAGAGCGCGGTCGGCATTCCTCCTGCCTGCCAGCTTGGCTGTTAGGACTGCTGCCCATGACCCTCCTGATCGTCCTCATCCTGCTCATCCTGCTCTTCGGTGGCGGCGGCAGCTTCTATGGTGGCGGACGCTACCGCAGCGGCGGTCTCGGCATCGGCGGCATCCTGCTCATCATCCTGGTGGTGCTCCTGCTGACCGGCCGGATCACGATCTGACCTGATCGTCACCCGCCGTCCTCAGCCCCTCGGCGGGTGACGTCGGTCCGGCTGCCCTTCCGGAGGACGCCGCGAGAGCGTCCGGCGGGCAGAGGCCCTGCGCCGATGCCGGGAGCGGGGCGAGCCGGTCCCTGACACGACGAGCCCCGCCGGCCTGGTGGCGCGGCGGGGCGGGGGCCGGTACGCAACGAGGCCCATGCGCAGGATGACGGGTCGTGGTTAACACGGCCCTCAAGGCGGGCGCGGACGGGGCGTCCGCGATGGCGACAGCCGCCGACATTCTTGCCGGGCCGGACGCCGCTCTCCCCCTGCGGGATATGCGCGATGCCCCCGCACACCGCGGCCGCACGAGGCCGCCGCCCCCCCTTACGGCGTACCCGGTTCCAGAGGCGGCGCGTGACGCGTCGCGCCGCACGGCGTCCGCGAGAAGCGGACGGGCGGCCGCGTTCCGATCAGCGGTCCCTCCGTCGGATGGTCGACCGCCTCGAAGAAGCCGGTCGCGACGAGGTGGGGATCGTCCAGCAGGTCCTCGATGCGGTTGACCCGCGAACAGGGCACGTCGAGGGGCGCCAGACGCGCGAGCCACCCCTCCGTCGTGTCCTGTGCGAGGCAGGCGGCGAGACGCTCGTAGAGGGTGTCGATCATCGCGGCGCGGGCGACGTCGGACCCGAGGGCCTCGTCCTGCGCCCACGCGTCCCGGCCGGCGACCCGGAAGACGTCGCGCCAATGGTTCGCGTTGTAGGGCAGGACCGCGATGTAGCCGTCGCGGGTGCGGTAGGGCCGGCGATGCCGCGAGAGGAGCCGGGCATAGCCGGACGGACCGAGGGGCGGCCGGAAGGTGAGGCCGGCCAGGTGCTCGACGGCGAGGAACGAGACCATGGACTCGAACATCGGCACCTCGATCGCCTGCCCCTCCCCCGTACAGGCGCGATGGAACAGGGCGGCGGCGATCGCGGTGGTGACGTAGAGCGACGTCGTCTTGTCGGCCGCGATGGTCGGTGCGTAGCGGGGCTCGCCCGAGGCCCGCCGTTCGAGATCGGCCCAGCCGCAGGCCGCCTGGATGATGTCGTCGTAGGCCGGGCGGTCCCGGTAGGGCCCGTCCTGCCCGAAGCCGACGATGGCGCAGGTGATGAGGCCCGGATTGAGCGTGCGCATCCGTGCGTCATCGAGCCCGAGCCGGCCGGCCGCCTTCATGCGCATGTTGTGGACCAGGATGTCGGCGTCCCGGACGAGCTCGTCGAGCCGGGCGCGGTCCGCCGGCTGCTTGAGGTCGAGGACGAGGCCTCGCTTGCCGCGGTTGCAATTGAGGAACGCCGCGCCCATCCCGGGCGAGCGGGCCGGCCCGGGCGCACGCAGGATGTCGCCGGCCGGTCCCTCGACCTTGAGGACATCGGCGCCCATCTCGGCGAGAACCTGCGTCGCGAAGGGCCCGGCGACGACCGTGCTCACATCGACGACCCTGATGCCTGCGAGCGGACCCGGCATGGCGCACCTCCCCCCTTCACCCTCTCCGTGGCCCGGTCCTCAGCGCGCCGTGAAGCCGCCGTCGACGGGCAGGGCCACCCCCGTCACGTAGGACGCGTCGTCCGACGCCAGCCACAGCACCGCGTGGGCGGCCTCCTCCGGCCGGCACAGGCGGCCCATCGGCACGGCGGCGACCATCCGGGCCTCGGCGGCGGCGGCCTCGGCCGGAGCACCCGAGCGCCCGGTGAACCCGAGCTTCATCGGGGTCTCGGCGAGGCCGGGACAGACGACGTTCACCCGCACGTTGTCGGGCGCGAAGGTCTGGGCGAGCGACTTCGTCAGCCCGACCACCGCGAACTTGGCGGCGGAGTAGATCGGGCTCCACATCGAGCCGACGAGGCCCGAGACCGAGGCGGTGAACACGATCGACCCGCCACCGCGCCGGCGCATGTGGCCGATCACCTCGCCGGCGGCGAGCGCCGCCGCGGTCACGTTGAGGTCGATGGCGAGCTGGTAGGCCGGGAGGTCGAGGTTCTCGATGCCGCCGGGCCCGGGGATGCCGGCATGGGCCCAGAGCACGTCGATGCCGCCGAGGGCCGCCGCTGCCTCGTGGATCGAGCCGCGCATCGCCGCCGGCTGCGAGAGGTCGGCCTGCACCGTCGCGACGGCGTAGCCCCGCGCCGTCATGTCGGCGGAAAGCTGCGCGAGCCCGGCCGCGTTGACGTCGATCGCGGCGACCCGCGCGCCCTCCCGCAGGAAGAGCTCCACGCCGGCGCGCCCCATTCCCGAGGCCGCCGCCGTCACCACCACGAGCTTGTCTGCCAGACGCATGTCCGTCGATCCCTGCCGTGTCGTCGCCGCGCGTCGGAAACGGGGCGCGCGACATCCCCGCCGATGAGGCCCGACCGGCTACCGGACGAACGGGCAGCCGCCGTCCTTCAGGGGCCGGAAGGCCTCCGGCCCCGGGATGGTGGCGAGCACCTTGTAGTAATCGTAGGGCTTCTTCGACTCGTCCGGCGTCTTCACCTCGACGAGCATCATGTCGTGCAGCACGCGGCCGTCCTCGCGCAGGCGCGTCTTGCCGAAGAGCGGGTCGTCGAAGGTCCCCGCCTCGCGCATCGCCCTCACCACGGCCGCGCCGTCCTTGGCCGACCCGACCTTCGCGACGGCCCTGAGGAAGGCCAGGGTGGCGGAATAGGCGCCGGCCTGGTTCATGGTGGGGTAGCGGCCGTTGTTGCGCGCGGCGAAGCGCGCGCCGAAGGCCCGGGTCGCCGGGTTGAGGTCCCAGTAGAACCCGGTCGTCAGGCGCAGGCCCTGCGCGGTCCGCAGGCCCAGCGAATGGATGTCCGACAGGAACAGGAGCATGCCGGCGAGCTGCTGTCCGCTCTGGACGATGCCGAACTCCGCCGCCTGCTTGATGGCGTTGATCGTGTCGCCGCCGGCATTGGTCAGGCCGATCACCTGCGCCTGCGAGGCCTGGGCCTGGAGCAGGAAGGACGAGAAGTCCTTGGCGTCGGTCGGGTGGCGCACGGTCCCGGCCACCCGGCCGCCCTCGGCCTTCACCACGGCGCTGGCGTCGCGCTCGAGCGCGTGGCCGAGGGCGAAATCGGCGGTGATGAAGTACCAGGATTGGCCGCCGGCCTTCGTGATCGCCTCGGCGGTCCCGTGGGCGAGCGCCCAGGTGTCGTAGGTCCAGTGCACGGAGTTCGGCGTGCACGACCGCCCGGTCAGGTCCGAGGAGCCGGACGCGGTGAACAGCGCGACCTTGTTCTTCTCCCGAACGAGCGGCGCGAGCGCGAGCGAGATCGCGCTCGTCGGCATGTCGACGACGGCGTCCACGCCGTCCGAGTCGAACCACTTGCGCGCGATGGTGCTCGAGACGTCGGGCTTGTTCTGCGCATCGGCCGCGACGACCTCGATCGTCAGGCCCTTCGCCTCCGGCAGCCTGGCGAAATCCTCGACGGCCATCCGGGTCGCCTCGGCGGCCCCGGCGCCGCCGATATCCGAGAAGATCCCGGACATGTCGGCGAGGACCCCGATCTTGACCGGGACCTGCGCCTGGGCGGCCGGAGACAGCATCGTCGCGGCGAGCACAGTCGCGGCGACGAGGGTGAGCGTCCCGAGGGTACGGCGAAGCGGCATGCATTCCTCCCTGCGGAAAGCCGGCCCATCGCGGCGCTCCGCTCGCGGCGCCGATCATCGCGGCCCTCTGAATTCTTATGCAGGAATTTTTCATTCCTGATTATGAATATGTCAAGCGCCGTGCGAGGAAGGGAGAGGTGATGCGTGTGGTGCCTCGAAGCGCCGGCCGTTAGGTTGCGCAGCCATAACCAGGGCGGCGGCCGAGCCCCGCCCCGGCACGGGGCGACGGGACAGATGCAGGTCAAGCAGGCGGCCAACGTTCTCGAACTGATGGAGTATTTCGCCGAGCGGCGGCGTCCGGCCACCCTCGCCGAGATCTCGGACGATCTCGGCTGGCCGCGCTCGAGCACGTTCAACCTCGTCGGGACGATCGTCGAGAAGGGGTACCTCTACGAGCCGCGCCCGCGGGCGGGATATTATCCCACCCCGCGCTGGCTTACGCTCGCCCTGTCCGTGGCGGAGGCCGAGCCGCTGCCGCCCGTCGTCGACGACCTCGTGGCCGAGGTGGCAGCCGCCACCGGCGAGACCACGGCGGTCGGCACCCTGACCGGCATCCACGCCCTGTTCCTCGCCGTGGCGGAATCCCGGCATCAGGTGCGCTACCACGCCCGGGTCGGCGACCGGGTGCCGGTCCATGCCAGCTCCGCCGGGCGGGCGATCCTCGCCCAGTATCCCGCGGCCTCCCGCGAGGCGATCTACCGCCGGATCGCGTTCGAGCGCTTCTCCGACACGACGCCGATGGCCGTCGAGATCGTGGAGCGCGCGCTGCGGGACGCGGAGGCGCGCGGCTACCACCAGAGCGACTCCGAGTACATCGCCGACCTCGCCGGCGTCGCCATCCCGCTTCCCCTCGGCGACCGCCGGCTCTCGATCGTCGTCGCGGGGCCGACCTCGCGCTGCCTGGCGCGGCGGCCCGGGACCGCCGCCCTCCTGCGGGAGGCCTTGTCGCGCCACGCCCTCGCGCAGCCCGCCGCTCAGGTCCAGTCGAGGTAGGCCCGCGGGCAGGTACCGAGCACCCGCTTGAACATCGCCGTGAAGGCGCTCGGGCTGTCGTAGCCGACGTCGAGGGCGACGCTGGTGACGGAGGCGCCGCCGCCCAGGCGCGCGAGCGCCTCCATCAGCCGGACCCGCTGCTGCCAGGCCGCGAAGCTCATCCCGGTCTCGCGGCGGAACAGGCGCGTAATCGTCCGGCGGCTCAGGCCGGTGAGGGCCGCCCACTCGTCCAGGGTCCGGGTCTCGCCGGCACGGGACAGGACGCTCTCGCAGATCCGGCCGAGACGGTCGTCGCGCGGGACCACGACGTGCAGCGAGGAGGCGGGCATCCGGCCGATCTCCGCGAGCAGCAGGTCGACGAGCCGGCCCTCCCGTCCGTGCTCGTCGTAGAGGACCGGCATCGCCAGCACCTCGGCGAGCAGCGCCCGCAGGAGCGGCGTCGTGCGCATCGGACGGCAGGCGCCGTGGCCGTCCGGCATCGCGTCGGCCTCGACATAGAGCGTCTGGACCTCGACGTCGGCCCAGGAGCGAGACTGGTGGGTCACGCCCGGCGGGATCCACAGCCCGTGATCCGGGGGGACGACGAAGCAGCCCTCGTCGGTCAGCATCGCGGTGACGCCGGCGATGCCGAGAATGAACTGCCCCCGCGCATGGGCGTGCCGGGTGCTGGTGCTGGTATCGGGGTAGAACGCCCCCATCCCGCTCACCCGGCGCGGCACGGCCTGCAGGGTGGCCGAGAGCGCGCGGGCCGCCCGCGGGTCGGCGGCCCTGCGGCCCTGCGGGGTCGTCTCGCGCCGCTCGGCCTCGAGCGGGAACGGCTTCCTCATCCTGCGCTCCTTGGACGGGCGATCGATCGGGACGGGCGACCGACCGGGCCGGAGGGAGGCAACCTGCATACCATGCCCGACCGCCCCGAGAGCCCATCGGCTGGCCCGATCGCGATACTCGGCGGCCCGGACGCGACGGCGGGCCGCGTCCGGCTCGGCTAGCCTCTCACGGTCGCTCACGGATCGGGAGAGGTCGGGATGGATCGCCGCCAGTTCACCGGGGGATTGCTCGCCGGCGCCGCGTCCCTGCCGCTCGGCGCGGGACGGGCGGCGGCGCAGGCCCGCGGCGGCACGCTCAACGTCATCATCCAGCCCGAGCCGCCGGTCCTCGTCACCGCCCTGAACCAGCAGCAGCCGACGCTGACCCTCGGCGGCAAGATCTACGAGAGCCTGCTCAAGTATGCCCCCGACCTGACGCCGCTGCCCGGCATGGCGCAGTCCTGGGAGATCGCGCCGGACGGGCTCACCTACACCTTCCGGCTGTTTCCCGGCATCACCTTCCACGATGGCACGCCGATGACGGCGCAGGACGTGGTCTTCTCCTGCATGACCCTGCTGATGGAGACCCATCCGCGGGCCCGCAACACCTTCCGCCGGGTGGCAAAGGCCGAGGCGCCCGATCCCCTGACCGTGGTCTTCACGCTGAAGGAGCCCTTCGCCCCGTTCCTCGGCTCCTTCGACTGCACCACGGCGCCGATCGTCCCGAAGCACGTCTACGAGGGGACGGACTTCCGCAAGAACCCGCTGAACGACAGGGCCATCGGGACCGGCCCGTTCAAGCTCAAGGAATGGGTGCGCGGCTCACACGTCCACCTCGTGCGCCATGACGGCTACTATCGGAAGGACGAGCCGCATCTCGACGAGATCATCTACCGGGTCATCCCCGATGCGGCCTCGCGCACCCTCGCCCTCGAGAACGGCACGGTGCAGCTCGCGCAATGGTCCGACGTCGAGTTCTACGACATCGCCCGTCTCAAGGCCCGGCCGAACCTCGCCGTCACCACGACGGGCTACGAGTACTTCGCGCCGCTGCAATGGATCGAGATGAACAACCGCGTCGCGCCCATGAACGACCGGCGCTTCCGGCAGGCGGTGATGCACGCCCTCGACCGCGAGGCCCTGGCGAAGCGCGTCTATTTCGGGCAGGCGAAGGTCGCGACCGGGCCGGTCGCCTCGAGGACGAAGTTCTACGACGCGAACGTGCGCAAGTACGAGTACAGCCTCGACAAGGCCAAGGCGCTCCTCGACGAGATGGGCCTCAAGCCCGGCGCCGGCGGCAAGCGGGTCGAGATCAAGTTCCTGGTGCCGCCCTACGGCGAATCCTACCAGCGCTCGGCGGAATTCTACCGCCAGTCCTTCGCCCGCGTCGGCATCGACCTCGTGCTCGAAGCGACCGACATGGCCGGATGGGCGTCCCGGGTCGGGAACTGGGACTACCAGATGACGATGAACCTGCTCTACCAGCTCGGCGATCCGGCGCTCGGGGTCTCGCGCACCTACGTGACCTCGAACATCGTCAAGGGCATCCTGTTCTCGAACACGCAAGGATACTCGAACCCCGAGGTGGACCGGCTGTTCGACGCCGCGGCGAGCGCCATCGACGAGAAGAAGCGTCAGGAGCTCTACACCAAGGTCCAGCAGATCCTGGTCGAGGACGTGCCTGTCGCCTGGACGCTGGAAATCGAATTCCCGATCATCTACGACAAGGCGTTCAAGAACGTCGTGACGACGGCGATCGGGTCGCACGAGACCTTCGGCGCGGTGACGAAGTCGTGACCGGGATGAGGCGCGCCGCCGGGATCGGGCTCGCCGCCGGTGCCTGGATCGTCCGGCTCGTGGCCGTGGTCCTGGTGATCGCGACCTTCAACTTCGCGCTCGTGCGGGCGGCCCCCGGCGACCCGGCGCAGGTCATGGCCGGGCAGTCGGGCGGCGCGGACGCCAAGCTGCTGGCCGACCTGCGCGCCGAGTACGGCCTCGACCAACCCTACGCGGTGCAGCTCGCGCGCCATCTCGGCCGGGTGATGACCCTCGATCTCGGCACCTCGACGCAGCAGCGCCGGCCGGTCCTCGACCTGATCCGCGAGCGCCTGCCCGCCACCCTGCTCCTCACGGTCACGGCCTTCGCCCTCGCGCTCCTCCTCGGCTCGACCCTCGGCGTGATGGCCGGCCTCGCGGCGGGCAGCGCCGCCGACACCGCCTTCACGGTCGTGTCGCTCGTGCTCTACGCCATGCCGGTGTTCTGGCTCGGGCTGATGCTGGTCCTGGTCTTCTCGGTCTGGCTCGATTGGCTGCCGCCCTTCGGCTACGGCACGATCAACGCCCGGCTCGGCCCCTGGCGCCAGGCCCTCGACCTCCTGACCTACCTCGCGATGCCGGCCGCGTCCCTCGGGGCGATCTACCTCGCGATCTACGCCCGGCTGATGCGCGCCGCGATCATCGAGGTGGCACAGCAGGACTTCGTGAAGACCGCCCGCGCCAAGGGCCTCACGGCCACCCAGATCGTCGTCGGGCACATGCTGCGCAACGCCCTCGTGCCGGTGGTCACGGTGGCGGGCATGCAGGCCGGCGCCCTCGTCGGCGGCGCGGTCGTGGTCGAGACGGTGTTCGCCTGGCCGGGGCTCGGCCGGCTCACCTTCGACGCGCTGCTCCAGCGCGACTATCCGGTGATGCTCGGCGTCTTCCTCATCCTGTCGGTCATCGTCATCCTGTTCAACCTCGCGACGGATCTGGCCTACCGGCTCATCGATCCGCGCATGCGGGCACGGAGCGCCTGAGATGGACGCGCTCAAGGCTTTCCTGCGCCACCCGAGCGGCATGGCCGGGCTCGTGCTCATCCTGGCGGTGCTGGCCGTTGCGGCCTGCGCCCCCCTCCTCTACCCCGAATCCCCCTGGGAGATGGTGGCGATGCCCTTCGCCCCGCCCGGCGAGGACGGGATGTGGCTCGGGGCCGACACTCTCGGGCGCGACGTCGCGGCGGGCATCGCCCACGGGGCCCGGGTCTCGCTCCTCATCGGGGTCGCCTCGGCCCTGGCGGCGCTCGTCATCGGGGTCACGGTCGGGGCGCTGGCGGGCTATGCCGGCGGCGGTCTCGACGCAGCGCTGATGCGCATGACCGAGCTGTTCCAGACGATCCCCGCCTTCGTGCTGGCGATCCTGCTCGTGGCGACCTTCACGCCCTCGCTCGCCACCATCGTCGCCACCATCGGGGCGGTGTCCTGGCCGCCGCTGGCGCGGCTCACCCGGGCCGAGTTCCTGCGCCTGCGCCGCCGGGAATTCGTCGAGGCCGCGATCTGCCAGGGGGAGCGCACGGCGCGGGTGGTGTTCGGGCACGTGCTGCCGAACGCGGTCTCGCCGATCCTGGTCACGGCCTCGCTCACCGTGGCGAGCGCGATCCTCATCGAGAGCGCCCTGTCCTTCCTCGGCCTCGGCGATCCCAACATGATGTCCTGGGGCTTCATGGTCGGCTCGGCCCGCAGCTCGATCCGCCAGGCGTGGTGGGCGAGCGTGTTTCCGGGCCTGGCGATCCTCCTCACCGTGCTCGCCATCAACCTGTTCGGCGAAGGCCTGAGCGACGTGCTCAACCCGCGCATCGCGCGGCGCCGGGGATGACGACCATGACCGACGCCAAGCCCCGCGGAAACGAGCCCCGCGGAAACGAGCCCCGCGGAAACGAGCCCCGCGGAAACGAGCCCCCCGGAAACGAGCTCCCCGGAACCAGGACACCCGGAACCAGGACATCCGGGCCGACGACGCCCGGGCCCGACGCTCCCGTGCTCGCCGTCGACGGGCTCACCATCGCGCTGCCGCGGGGCGGCGACCGCCCGCACGCGGTGGAGGACGTGTCCTTCGCGATCCACCGCAACGAGGTGGTCTGCCTCGTCGGCGAGTCGGGGTCCGGCAAGTCGATGATCGCGCACGCGATCCTCTCCCTGCTGCCGTCCGGGGTGCGCGTCGCCGGCGGCGCGGTCGCGGTCAACGGGCGCGATGTCGCGCGGCTCCGCGGCGCGGACCTGCGGGCCTTTCGCGGCGGCGAGGCCGGGATGATCTTCCAGGAGCCGCTGTCCTCGCTCAACCCGCTGAAGCGTGTCGGCGCCCAGGTCGCCGAGACGATCCGCACCCACCAGGGCGGCCTGCCGCGCGACGCGATGCGGCGCCATGTCGAGGGCCTGCTCGCCCAGGTCGGCCTGCCGACGCCGGAGCTTCTCGCCCGCAGCTACCCGTTCGAGCTCTCCGGCGGCCAGCGCCAGCGGGTGATGATCGCCATGGCGATGGCGAACCGCCCCGCCCTCCTCGTCGCCGACGAGCCGACGACGGCCCTCGACGTGACGACCCAGGCGCAGATCCTGCGGCTGATCGACGATCTCAGGCGCGAGCGCGGCATGGGCGTGCTCCTCATCACCCACGATTTCGGCGTCGTCGCCGACGTGGCCGACCGGGTCGTGGTGCTGCGGGGCGGGCGCGTGGTCGAGACCGGGAGTGCGGAGGCGGTCCTGCGCCGGCCCCGCGATCCCTACACCCGCGCCCTGATCGACGCGGTGCCCCGCGCACGGCTGCGCCCGCCGGCTCCGCGGCCGGAGGGAGCGCCGGTCCTCGCCGTCGAGGACCTGCGCAAGACCTTCACGGTGCGCCAGGGCTGGTTCCAGCCGCCGCGCCACGTGGTCGCCGCGGACGGCCTCTCCCTCAGCCTGCACCAGGGCGAGACCCTCGCGGTCGTCGGCGAGTCCGGATCGGGCAAGTCGACCCTCGGGCGGATGATCATGCGTCTGACCGAGCCCGACGGCGGCGCGATCCGCCTCGGGGGCGAGGACCTGCGCTCGCTGCGCGGCGAGGCCCTGCGCCAGGCCCGGCGCGGGCTCCAGATCGTGTTTCAGGATCCCTTCGCCAGCCTCGACCCGCGCCAGAAGGTCGGCGATGCGGTCGCCCGCGGGCCGATGGCCTTCGGCACCCCGCGCCGCGAGGCGAAGGCCGCCGCCCGCGCGCTCCTGGAGCGCGTCGGCCTGTCGGCGGCGGCGGCGGAGCGCTATCCGCACGAGTTCTCCGGCGGGCAGCGCCAGCGCATCTGCATCGCCCGGGCGCTGGCGCTGCGGCCGGCGGTGCTGATCGCCGACGAGGCGGTGTCGGCGCTCGACGTCTCGGTCCAGGCCCAGGTGCTGGCGCTGCTGGCCGAGCTGCGCCGCGAGATGCGTCTGGCGATGATCTTCATCACCCACGACCTGCGCATCGCCGCCGAGATCGCCGACCGGGTGATCGTGCTGCAGAAGGGCCGGATCGTCGAGGAGGGGGCGACGCGCGAGGTCTTCTCGGCGCCGCGCCAGGCCTATACCCGCGCCCTCCTCGACGCGATCCCGGGGCGGCGCTTCTTCGAGGATCCTGGTTTCACGCGCGAGCCCGTCGCGCCGGAGGTGGCATGACAGACGAGACGCCTATCCGCACGACGCTGACCGAGGCCGAGCGCGATGCGCTCTTTTCGGCGGTGGATGCCGGCTTCGCGCGCCAGATCGCCGACACCATCGCCTTCTCGGCGATCCCCTCGACCCGCGGCCAGGAGGGCCCGTGCCAGGACATGATGGCCGACCTCCTGCGGGCGCGGGGCTACGCCGTCGACGACTGGCGCATCGACCAGGACGAGCTGCGCCACCTGCCCGGCTTCGGCCCGGTCGAGACCGACTTCTCCCGTGCCCGCACGGTGGTCGGGACCTACCGGCCGGAGAGGGCGCACGGCCGCTCCCTCATCCTCCAGGGCCATTGCGACGTCGTCCCCGCCGGTCCGCTCGACATGTGGACGCGTCCGCCGTTCCAGCCCGTCGAGGAGGATGGCTGGCTCTACGGCCGCGGCGTCGGGGACATGAAGTCCGGCACCATCGCGGCCCTGTACGCCCTCGACGCGCTCAAGGCCGCCGGCCTCGCGCCGCAGGGCCGCATCCATGTCCAGTCGGTGATCGAGGAGGAGAGCACCGGGCTCGGCGCGCTCTCGACGCTCCAGCGCGGCTACCGGGCGGAGGCCTGCCTCATCGTCGAGCCGACGAGCGGGCGCCTGATGCGGGCGCAGACCGGGGTGATCTGGTTTCGCCTCAAGGTCCGGGGCGAGCCCGCCCACGCAGCCCATGCGGCCGTCGGCTTCAACGCCATCAAGGCGGCCTATCACCTGATCCAGGCGCTGGAAGGCCTCGAGGCGGAGTGGAACGAGCGGGCCAAGGGGCACCGCCATTTCGGCGCGGTGGCGCACCCGCTCAACCTCAATGTCGGCATCATCCGCGGCGGCGAATGGGCCTCGAGCGTGCCGGCCTGGTGCGACGTCGATTGCCGCATCGGCCTCCTGCCCGGCTGGAGCGTGGCCGAGTGCCAGCGCGAGATCGCGGCCTGCGTGGCGCGGGCCGCGGCGGACCACCCTTTCCTGGCCCAGAGCCCGCCGGAGGTGGTGTGGTCCGGCTTCCTCTCGCCGGGCTACGAGGTCACGGGGGCCGAGGCGGCGGAGGCCGTCCTCGCCGAGGCGCACGGCGCCGGCTGGGGCGGTCCGCTCGAGGAGTCGCTGTTCACCGGGCTCACCGATGCCCGCTTCTACGGCCTCGATTACGGCATCCCGGCCTTCTGCTACGGCGCGACGATCGAGAACGCCCACGCCTTCAACGAGCGCGCGAACGTCGAGTCGCTGCGCAAGCTCACCCGCACCGTCGCGCTGTTCGTCGCCGGCTGGTGCGGCGTGGCGCCGATCACCGGAGGGACGCGATGACCGAGACATCCGGGCCGATGCCCCCGATCCGGACGCAGGACGAGCTGCGGGCAGAGTACGGGCCGATCAACCCGCTGGCGGAAAAGAAGGTCCTCGGCGTTCTCGACGCCTTCTGCCGGGACTTCATCGCGCTCTCGCCCTTCCTGGTGCTCGCCTCGAGCGACGGCGAGGGGCGGTCCGATGCGAGCCCGCGCGGGGATGCGCCGGGCTTCGTGACGGTGCTCGATGCGCACACGCTCCTGATCCCGGACCGGCTCGGCAACAAGCGGGTCGACTCCTTCGCCAACATCCTGCGCTATCCCGCCGTCGGGCTGATCTTCATGGTGCCGGGAATCAACGAGACCCTGCGGGTCAACGGCCGCGCCAGCCTTACCCGCGACGCGGACCTGCTCGCGCCGCTCGCCGCCCAGGGCAAGGTCCCGCCGGTCGGCCTCCTCGTCGACGTGGAGGAGACCTTTTTCCATTGCGGCAAGGCGCTGATGCGATCGAAGCTCTGGGACCCCTCGCTCCATGTCGAGCGCAGCACCTTCCCGACGCTCGGCCGCATCATCGCCGAGCAGACCGCCTCCGTGACGGTCGAGGCGGCCGAACGGACGATGGAGGAAGGCTACCGCACGAGGCTCTACTGATGGCGCAGGACGATTGGCGGGCGCGGGCCGGCACGCGTTTCGCGTGCGAGAAGACCCCGGTCACGGCCCGGCGCGGCATGGCGGTGACGAACCACCCCCTCGCCTCCGCCGCGGCGTTGGAGATGCTGGCCGGCGGCGGCAACGCGGTCGATGCCGCGGTCTCGGCGCTCTTCGCCCTCACCGTGGTCGAGCCGATGATGGTCGGCATCTTCGGCGGCGGCGTCGCGGTGATCCGCCTCGCCGACGGGACGACCACGACGATCGACGGCCTCGCGACCGCACCGGCCGCCGCCCGGCCCGACGCCTACGAGCCGGTCTCGGATGCCTGGCCGGACTACATGGAGACGCGGGGGCGGCGCAACTTCATGGGCGCCTCCGCGGTGGCGGTCCCGGGCACCCTGAAGGGCTGGTGCGAGGCGCTTGCCCGCTTCGGCCGCCTGCCGCTCGCCGACGTGATGGAGCCGGCGATCCGGCATGCGCGGCGCGGCTTCACGGTCACGCCCTACCTTGCCGCCTGTACGGCGGAGAACGCGCCGCTCCTGGCGCGCGACCCCGCGATCGCGACGGTCTTCCTGCCCGGCGGCGATCCGCTCGCGGCCGGGACCCGCCTCGTGCAAGGCGACTACGCCCAGACCCTGTCCACCCTCGCCCGCGAGGGGCCGGACGCGCTCTATGGCGGCAGCCTCGGCACCGAGATCGGCGCGGCGCTCCGGGCCGCCGGCTCGTTCCTGGCTCCCGGCGACCTCGCCTCCTACCGTACGGTCGAGCGCGCGCCGGTGCGGGGGACCTATCGCGGCGTCGAGATCATCGGCCCGGCACCGCCGGCGTCGGGCGGGGTCCACATCGTGCAGATGCTGAACCTGCTCGAGGCCTACGACCTTGCCGCCCTGGGCTTCGGCACGCCGGACACGCTCCACCTCCTGCTGGAGGTCCTGAAGATCGCCGCCGTCGACCGGCGCGCCGCCACCGCCGATCCGGCCTTCATCGACGTGCCGGTGGCCCGGCTGACCGCCAAGGACTACGCCGCCCTGCGCCGCCCGGAGATCGACCCGGCACGGGCCGGCCGCTACGCGCCGGGCGTCGGCACGAACGAATCCGCCAACACCACCCACGTCACCGTGGCGGATGCAGACGGCGCCATCGTCACCTCGACCCAGACGATCAACAGCCTGTTCGGCGCCAAGATCATGATTCCCGGGACCGGGATCGTGCCGAACAACTACATGTACCTGTTCGATCCGCATCCCGGCCACGCCCTGTCGCTGGCACCCGGCAAGCGGATCACCAGCGGCATCTCGGCCCTCATCGGCTGCCGCGCCGGCCGGCCGGTCTTCGCCCTCGGGCTGCCCGGCGCGCACAGGATCCCCGCCGGCGCCCTCCAGGCGGTCCTCAACCTCGTCGATCACGGCATGTCCCTGCAGGAGGCGGTCGAGGCGCCGCGCGTCTTCACCTGGGGCGAGGAGGCGGAGATCGAGGCCGGCATTCCGGCTCCCGTCCGCGAAGCCCTCGCCGCCCGCGGCCACCCGGTGCGGCCGGTGGCGCATGTCGGCGGCGGCATGTGCGCGGTCGGCTTCGAGGAGGATGGCACGATGACGGGGGCGGCCTGCTGGCGGGCCGATGGAGCGCCCGCGGGGCTCGGCGGTGGCCTTGCCCGCGCCGGGACCTCGTTCTGGCCCGACCCCCGCCGGCAATCCTCGCCGGCCTGACCCGTCCGCGCCCGCCGGGCGGCGGATCACGTCCCGAGGGCGCGCCCGGTCGGAGGATCGCGCCCGATCGGATCGGCCTGGTGGTGATGGCGGATGAAGGCCTTCACCGCCGGCGCCGGCTCGTTGCGGCGGTAGGCCACCGCGAGATCCGACGTCGTCGTCGACCCGGTGACCGGGCGGTAGACGAGGCCGGGTAGCTGCAGGCAGGTCAGGGATCGCGGCACGAGCGCGACCCCGAGCCCGACCGCGACCATGCTGGCGATGGTGGTGAAGTCCCGCCCCGTGGCGCTGATCGTCGGCTCGAACCCGCTCTCGCGGCAGGCCGTGACGGCGTTGTGGTGGAAGCCGACATCGGCGGCCTGGCGCGGCGCGATGAAGGTCTCCTCGCCGAGGGCCGCCAGCGGTATCGTGTCGTGATCGGCGAGCGCGTGCGTCGCACCGATCGCGACGACGAGGGGCTCGCGCAGCACGCAGGTCGTCGCCACCCCGTCGGGGACCGTCACCGGAGGGCGGATATAGCCGAAATCGAGGGCGCCGCCGGCGATCGCCGCGAGCTGCAGGCCCATCTCCATCTCGGTGAGCTGGAGCTCCACTTCCGGGTGCGTCGTCCGGAACGCGGCGAGCGACGTCGTGAGCACGCCCGCATAGGCCGCCGAGGCCACGTAGCCGATCGAGATGCGGCCGGTCTCGCCGCGCCCGGCCCGGCGCACCGCGGCCAGCGCCGTGTCGGCCTGCGCCAGCGTCTTGCGGGCCTCCTGCAGGAAGACCTGGCCGGGCAGCGTGAGCTGCACCGCGCGCCGGCTGCGGTCGAGAAGGGCCGTGCCCACCAGCGCCTCCAGGTTGAGGATCTGCTGGCTCAAGCCCGGCTGCGCGATGCCGAGCCGCTCCGCCGCACGGCTGAAGTTCCGCTCCTCGGCCAGGGTCACGAAGTAGCGCAGGTGCCGCAGCTCGAACGCTCCCGCCGCCTTGTTGACGCTCATGATCCCCCTTGCGCATCCCGGATGGCATAGGCCCGGGCGAGCAAGACGGGCCTAAAACTTTAATAATTACAAACAATGCCGCTCATCCGATCATAAGCGGTACTTCTGGAAATTGCACCGGGCAGTTATTGGACCCTCGGCGCCCGGCTCGGCTAAGCCCGTTCCCGGATGGATGTTCTGCGCCGCGTCAGTGCGCCGGCAACCCGTCGGAACCGGAACATGTCGCTGCGTCCCTCGACCCCGCATCTTGTCCGTCGTGCCGCCCCCGCGCCCTCCTCCGCTCCGAAGGAGGCGCCGCGCACGCTTCGGGTCCTGGCGACGCGGGCGGTGACGCCGCGCCTGCGCCGGATCACCCTCGCCTGCGGCGACGCCGCGCCTTTCGCGGGCCCTGCGATGCATGCCCGCCTTCTCGTCCCCTGCCCCCGCGGTCCCTTGCGCGGCGCGGACGGGGCGCCGGCGGCGTCGCGCTACTACACCATACGGTTCGTCCGGCCGGAGGCGGGCGAGATCGACATCGACGTCGTGCTGCATGCGCCCGCCGGTCCCGGCGCCTGCTGGGGCGCCGAGGCCCGTCCCGGCGACCGCGTGGGACTGATCGGGCCGCTCGGCCGCCCGGTTCCGCCGGTGGGCCGCCTCGTCCTCGTCGGCGACGAGACCGCGCTGCCGGTGATCGGCCGCCTGATCGAGGAGGCCGCGCCCGGCCGGCGCATCGACGCGCTCGTCGAGGTGGCGGACCGGGACGAGGAGCAGGACGTCGCCTGCGGTCCTGGCCAGCGGCTCGCCTTCCTCCACCGCCGCTCCGGCCGGGGCTCGCGGCTGGCCCAGGCCGCCGCCGACCTCGCCCGGGGCCCTGATCGCGATCTCTTCCTCTATGCGGGCGTCGAGGCCGGCACGGCCCGCGACCTCACCAGCCTCGCACGGGAGCGCCTCGCCCTCGGCAGCGCGCAGGCGCGGATCGTCACCTACTGGCGCCGGCAGGACGACGATGCGCCGGTGCGCTGACGGGAGCCCGGCCGCCCTGTTCGACCTCGCCGGGATCCGCGTCGAGGCCGGCGGGCGGACCCTGCTCGACGGGATCACCCACCGTTTCGCGCCGGGCCGGATCTGCGGGCTGATCGGGCCGAACGGGTCAGGCAAGAGCACGCTGATGCGCCTCCTCGCCCGGCAGGCCCGTCCCGAGGCGGGCCGGATCCTGTTTCGCGGCGAGGACCTCGCGCGCCCGAGCCCGCGCGACTTCGCCCGGCAGGTCGCCTACCTGCCCCAGTTCGCCCCGCCGACCGACGGGCTGCGGGTCGAGGACCTCGTCGCCCTCGGCCGCTTCCCCTGGCACGGGCTCCTCGGCCGTTTCGCGGCGCAGGACCACGCCAAGGTCGACGAGGCGCTCCGCCGGACCGGCACCGGGAGCTTCCGCGGGCGGGCGGTCGACTCCCTCTCCGGCGGCGAGCGCCAGCGCGTCTGGCTGGCGATGCTGCTCGCCCAGGACGCCGGCTGCCTGCTCCTCGACGAGCCGACCTCGGCCCTCGACATCGCCCACCAGATCGACGTGCTGTCCCTGGTCCGGGCGCTGGGGCGGGAGAGCGGCCTCAGCGTGATCGTGATCCTGCACGACATCAACATGGCGGCGCGGTTCTGCGACGACCTCGTGGCGCTGGGCCATGGCCGCATCGTCGCGCAAGGCACGCCGGAGGCCGTGATGCGGGAGGACGTGCTGGCCCGGATCTACGGCCTGCGCATGGGCATCCATCGCCTGCCCGGGACGGGCGACATCGTCGGATATCCGCTGTGAGCCCGCGCCGTCCCACTCGGCGGGCGATGCTGGCCGCGGCGGCCGGCGCCGTGCTGTCCCGGGCCCCGGCCCACGGCGCCGGGGCCGCACGCCCCCGCGTCGCGGCGATCGACTGGGCGATGCTCGAGACCGCGCTGGCCCTCGGGGCGGAGGTCGTGGCGGGCGCCGAGCTGGTCCTCTACCGCAGGCTCGTGGTCGAGCCGCCGGTCCCCGACCGCGTCGCCGATCTCGGCCTGCGCGGCAGCCTGAACGTCGAGGCCCTGCTGCGGGCCGCGCCCGACCTGATCCTGTCGGCGCCCTGGTACGGCCGCATCGAGGGCCAGCTCGCCCGCATCGCTCCGGTCCTGTCGCTGCGCATCGATCAGCGCGGGCGCCCGCCCTACGCGGCGGCGGTCGAGGCGACCCGCATCATCGCCGCGCGGGCCGGGCGCGACGGCGAGGCCGAACGCGTCATCGCCGAGACCGAGGCCGCGCTCGCCGCGGCGGCAGGGCGGCTGGCGCCCCGGCGCGGCGAGCGGATCTTCGTGATCAGCGTCGGCGATCCGCGCCACTTCCGGGCCTTCGGCCCCGACAGCATGCACGGCGCCGTGCTCGACCGGCTCGGCCTGACGAGCGCCTGGACCGGCAACACCCGCTATGTCGCGCAGGCCCCGGTCGACATCCTGGCGCTGGCCCAGGATCCGCAGGCCGGCATCGTCGTCATCGGCCCGCTGCCGCCCGATGCGGCCCGGGCCCTGCCGCGGAGCGCCCTGTGGAATGCGCTGCCGGCCGTCCGCGAGAACCGCGTCCGGGTGCTCGATCCGGTCAACCCTTTCGGCGCCCTGCCCACCGCCGCCCGGTTCGCCCGCCTGCTCGCGGAGGCGCTGGCATGACCGCCGGCCTCAGGTCGCGCCGGGACGCCGCCCCCGCCCCCGCCGGGCCGGTCCCGCAGGCCCGGGACCGGGCGCTCGCACGGCGGTTCGCAGGCCTCTGCGCCGGGCTCGCGGGGCTTGGCGCCCTGCTGCACGGCCTCGGCATCCGGGCGGTGCTCGACGATGCGGGCCAGCCCCTGCGCGACCTCGTCGTACGTCACAGCCTGCTGCCGCGGGCCATCGTCGCGCTCGCGGCCGGGGCGGCCTTGGGCCTCGCCGGCCTGCTGCTCCAGCGGGTGCTGCGCAACCCGCTCGCCGATGCCTCGACGCTCGGCGTCGCGGCGGGCGCGCACCTCGCGATCGTCGCCGCGACGGCGTTCGCACCGGATCTGGGCGGCCTCAGCCGCGAGGCGGTCGCCTTCGCGGGCGCGCTCGCCGCGGCGGCCCTGGTGCTCGGCCTCACCGCGCGGCAGGCCTTCGCGCCGACGAGCGTGGTGGTCGCCGGCATGCTGGTCGGCCTCGTCTGCGCCTCGGCGAGCGCGGCGCTCGTCCTGTATGGCGGGCAATACCTCACCGCCCTGTTCCTCTGGGGCGGCGGCTCGCTGGCGCAGCAGGATTGGGGTCCGGCGCAGGCCCTCGGGATCCGGCTGGCCCTGGCCTGGCTGCTCGCAGCCCTGCTCCTGCGCCCCCTCGCCCTCCTCGCCCTCGACGATGCCGGCGCCGGCGGCCTCGGCCTGCCCGTCGCCCGGATCCGGACCGCCCTGCTGCTGCTTGCGGTCACCCTGGCGGGATCGGTGGTGGCGCAGGTCGGGGTCATCGGCTTCGTCGGCCTCGCCGCGCCGAACCTCGTGCGGATGCTGGGCCTGCGCACGCCCCGCGCCCTCCTCGTCGCCGCCCCTCTCCTCGGCGGGCTGATCCTGCTCCTGACCGACGGGATCGTGCAGGCGATCGACCGCGGCAGCCGCCTCGCCCTGCCGACCGGCGCCGTCACGGCCCTGCTCGCCGGCCCGTTCCTCCTGCTGCTGCTGCCGCGCCTCGCGGGCGCCCGTCCGGTGGCCCTCGGCGCGGACCTCGCCCCGCGCCGCCCCGCCCGGCTTGGTCGCAGGCTGGGCCTCCTCGTGGGCGCCCTCGTCCTCCTGGTCCTCGCCGGCCTGATCCTCGGGCGCGATCGCACCGGCCTCGTGCTCGCGGGGCCTTCGGACCTCGCTCTGTTCCTGCCCTGGCGGCTGCCCCGCCTCGCCGCCGTGATGGCGGGGGGCGCGATGCTCGCCGGAGCCGGCTGCGTCCTGCAGCGCATGACCGCGAACCCGCTGGCGAGCCCGGAGGGTCTCGGCGTCAGCGGCGCGGCCAGCCTCGGCCTCGCCATCTGCATTCTCGCCGCACCGGCCGCAGGCCTCGCGGCGCAGGTCGGCAGCGCCGGCCTCGGGGCCGGGATCGGTCTCGCCGCGCTCCTGGCCGTGGCGCGGCGCGCGGCGCTCCAGGGCGGCCGCATGCTGCTCGGCGGCATCGCGCTCGGTGCCCTGGCGGGGGCCGGCCTTACCGTGATCATGACCCGCGGCGGCATCGAGGCCGCCATGATCCTGGCCTGGATCACCGGCGCCTCGACGCAGGTCGATCCGGCCCTCGCCCTGCTCGCGGTCGCAGGCGCCCTGGCGAGCGTCGCGGCTCTGTTCCTCCTCGCGCGCTGGCTCGACGTGCTGCCGCTCGGCGATTCCGCCGCCCTCGCCCTCGGCCTGCCGCTCGCGCGCGCCAAGCTCGTCCTGCTCGCGCTCGCCGCGCTCGCGACGGGCTTGAGCGCCCTGACGGTCGGGCCGGTGAGCTTCGTCGGGCTGATGGCGCCGCACCTGGCCCGCTCGGGGGGCTTCGCCGGGGCGCGGGCGCACCTTGCCGGCTCGGTCGCGATCGGCTGCGGCCTCATGGCCGGGGCCGACCTGCTCTCGCGGCTCGTCTTCTACCCCTACCAGATGCCCGTCGGCCTCTTCGCCTCGCTGATCGGCGGTCCTTACCTGATCAGGGCGGTCCTGCGCGCCGAAAGCCCGCGATGCTAGGCGCCGCATCCGACCCGCGGGAAGGACCGCCGGCAACGGCTGGATCCAGCCGAATGACCTCGGCCGGGCTCCGGAGCCCGGCCGACCGGCACGTCTCAACCGAACACGGCGGACGAGCGCAGCCGACGGCGCGCGCCATGCACGAGAGGTGACATCATGAAGGACGACCCGATGCCGTCGCGCATCCTGCGCGGCCTCGCGCGGACCGGCGTTTCGCTGATGGCGCTCGCGGCGCCGGTCGGCGCCGCACGGGCGCAGGCGGCATCGTCCGAGCCGGTCGTGGCGCTGGAGGAGATCACCGTGGCCGGCTCGGGCCCGGCGGGTCTTGCCCGGTCCGGCGGCCCGGCCGCGGAGGATCCGCGCGGACCGGTGGACGGCGTCGTGGCGACCCGCTCCGCCACCGCGACGAAGACCGACACGCCCCTGATCGAGACGCCGCAATCGATCAGCGTCATCGGCCGCCAGCAGCTCGACGCCCAGCGCGACCTCACCGTGGCGGAGGCGCTCCGCTACGTGCCCGGCGTCTATGGCGGGACCTACGGGCCCGGCACCCGCCAGGACTTCTTCCTGATCCGCGGCTTCACCGCCAACGATACCGGTCTCTACCTCAATTCGCTGCAACTCCTGAATTACGGCTTCGCCGGATTCCAGGTCGACCCGTTCGGGCTCGAGCGCATCGAGATCCTGCGCGGCCCGGCCGCCGTGCTGTTCGGGCAGGGCGGGCCCGGCGGCCTCGTCAACCTGATCAGCAAGCGCCCGACGCGCGAGCCGCTCAGATATATCGAGGCCGGCGGCGGCTCCTACGGGCAGAAATACCTCGGGATCGACATCGGCGGTCCCGCCGATGCGGACGGCCACTGGTTCTACCGCCTGACCGGCATCGGTCACCACGGCGGGACGCAGCTCGACGGCACGGACGACAACCGCGGCACGATCGCCCCGGCCTTCACCTACCGGCCCGACGGTGCGACGACGTTGACGGTGCTGACGAGCTACCAGCACGACGAGAGCGGGCGCATCGGCGGCTTCCTGCCGTATGTCGGCACGGTCCGGCCGCAGGCGCTCGGGCTGCGCATCCCGCTCAACCTCAACGTCAACGACCCGGAGGCCAACCGCTACCGCCGCACCCAGGCCTATGCCGGCTACGAGTTCGAGCACCGTTTCGACGACGTGTTCACGGTCCGGCAGAACCTGCGCTACGCGTTCACCGAGGCCTACGACAACACGCTGATCTTCAGCAGCTACGCCGCCGGCACGAACCAGACCGTGCTCAACCGCTACCGGTCGCAGAGTTCGGGCCGTGCCGGGGTGTTCAACGTCGACAACCAAGTCGAGGCCCGCTTCGACACCGGCCCGTTCCGCCACACCCTGCTGATGGGCCTCGACTACAAGCAGGCCGAGCTCGACGGCACGAATGCGCGCAGCGCGACCACCGCGAACCTGCCCGGCCTCCGGTTCAACATCCTGTCGCCGGTCTACGGCGTCCCGACCCCGCTCGCGGTCCCGTATTCCGTGACGCGCAGCGTCTTCACCCAGCTCGGCGTCTACGCGCAGGACCAGATCAAGCTGACGCCGGAACTCACCCTCGTCGCCAGCGGCCGCGGCGACTTCACCGAGAACGACGTCTTCAACAAGCTGACCCGGGGCGCGACCGAGCAGCACGCTGCCGCCGGGACGCAGCGCTACGGCCTGATCTACAACTTCGATTTCGGTCTGGCGCCGTACCTGAGCTACGCGACCTTCTTCAACCCGGTGGTCGGCGTCAATTTCTACAGCCAGCCGTTCAAGCCGGAGACCGGCGACCAGTACGAGGCCGGGATCAAGTACCAGCCGCCGGGCCTGCCGCTCCTGGCCACCGCCGCGGTGTTCGACCTCATCCGCACCAACGTCTCCACGACCGACCCGTCGAACGTCAACAACACCATCCAGATCGGCGCGGTGCGCTCGCGCGGCATCGAGCTGGGGCTGCAGGCCGCCATCACGCCCGACTTCGCCATCACGGCGTCGTTCACGAACTACGAGCTGAAGACCGTTGCCGACGGTTCGGCCGCCCGCATCGGCCGCACGCCGGTCGGCGTCCCGCAGACCTTCGCGTCGCTGTTTGCCGACTATACCATCCCGACCGGGCCGCTGGCCGGGTTCGGCTTCGGCGGCGGCGTGCGCTATGTCGGACGATCCTACGCCACGGTCGACAATGCCCTGACCGTGCCGGACGTCGTCCTGTTCGACGCGCAGGTCCACTACGTGCGCGACGGCTGGCGCTTCGCGATCAACGCGACCAACGTCGCCGATCGCCACTACGCCAGTGCCTGCATCTCCACGAATGCCTGCTATTACGGCGACGCGCGCCGCGTGGTCGCCAGCGCGAGCTACCGCTGGTGACGCGCCGGAACGGCGCCCGGCCCCGAGGCCGAGGCCGACGATCACGGCTATCGACCGTCCCGGCCCTCGGTTAGGCTCACACGCGCGGCATCGGACGCCCGGGCAAGATCGGCCCGTGAGCCGGTCGCTACCGCGAACTCCAGTCATCCCGACCTGCCGCCGGATCCGCTGGCCGGGGGCAGAGCGACACCGACCATGAGGCGATGTCCGTCCCGATCAACGCCATCCTGATGCCGAAGAACTTCAGCTCGCTGCTCGATGGCGCGCTCGTCATCTCGACCGGTGAGAACGAGTTCGTCGAAGAGCGGCGCGTGATCGAACCCTTCAAGAGAGGTTTGACCGTCGCCGTGACCCTCGACGGGCGCATGTCGTGCCGGATCGACGATCGTCCCGCGATCTGGGTCGAGGCGCCGTCCGTCAGCCTCGTCCTCAGCACCGCCGCGCATCGCCGCGAGCAGGTCTTCCCGCCGAAGCAGACCTTCCGGTACGCCCTCGTCCATCTGTCGGTCGCGGCCGCCCAGTCCCATACCGGGATCCCTTTCGACGTGCTGCTCGCGCGCGCGACGCGCCAAGGCGGTGGCCACGCGCCTGCCTTCCTGACCACGGCCGCCGATGCCGTCACCCGCTCGATCGCCGCGCAGATCATGGTGTGCCCGATCCAGGGCATGGCCCGCGACCTGTTCCTCCTCGGCAAGGGCCTGGAACTCGTGGCCTGCGCGATCGAGAGCTGCCTGGCCGCCGACGGCCCGTCGCAGTCCGGGAGCGGCTTGTCCGCGGGCGAGGTCGAGCGCGCGACCGCGGCACGGGACATCCTGGTGCAGCGCTACGCCGAGCCCCTCGTCGTGTCGCGGCTCGCCGCGATGGTGGGCCTGAACGCGAAAGCCCTCGGATTCGCGTTCCGGCGCCTGTTCGGCACCGGCATCCCCGAATTCCTCCAGGAATACCGGCTGCAGCTCGCCTACACCCTGCTGGCGACCGGCGAGGCCGGCGTCGCCGAGACGGCCTATCGGGTCGGTTACACGCCGGCCTACTTCTCGACGGCGTTTCGTCGTCGTTTCGGCGTCTCGCCGCGCGATGTGCGTTGAGGTCAGATCGGAATTGTTCCGATTCGGAGCGAAAGGGAAAATCCGGATCCCGAAAGTCGCGGCAATTGTCGGCAGCGGCTCGCGTTTTCTATGAGCGGTCCTGCGCCCTGCGGGAGTCCGACGAGGCTCGAACCCGCGAGGCCCCCCAATCCGGGAACGACGACCGTGCCGCATATCTCACATCCGCGCCGCGAGGCGTGGCCGACGCTGCTCCTGCTCGGTGGCGCGCTCGCCTCGCTGCCTGGCCCGGTTGCCCGGGCCGAGCCTGCATCGCCGGCTGGCGAGATCGCCCTCGACGCGATCGCGGTCGACGGCGCGGGCGGGATCCTCCCGGGGGATTATGCCCCGGCCGTCACCGCGACGGGCACGAAGACCGCGACGCCGATCGGGCGCACGCCGCAATCGATCACGGTGGTGCCCCGCGCGCAGATCGAGGCGCAGGCCTCGCTGACCGTCAGCCAGTCCCTGCGCTACGAGCCCGGCCTCGCGGCCGAGACCCGCAGCGGCAACCGCTCGGACAGCGTCTTCATCCGCGGCTTCGGCGGCTTCGGCGGCAATGCCAGCTACGTGCAGTTCCTCGACAACCTGCGCCTGCCCAAGGGCGTGAACTACGCGATCCCGTCGGTCGAGCCGTACCTGCTGGAGCGCATCGACGTGCTGCACGGGCCGGCCTCGGTGCTGTACGGCCAGTTCAATCCCGGCGGCCTCGTCAACCTGGTGGGCAAGCGCCCGCTTCCGGTGCCCTACAACGAGGTGATCACGAGGATCGGCAATTTCGGGCATGTCGAGGGCGGCTTCGACCTGAGCGGCCCGGTCGACCCGGAGGGGCGCCTGCTCTACCGGCTGATCGGCCTTGGACGCGACACCGGCAACGCGGTCGAGGACAGCACCGACCAGCGCGTGATGATCGCCCCGATGCTGACCTGGCGCCCCGATGCCGGCACGACCCTGTCGGTGCAGGGCCTCTCCCAGCGCGATCCCAACAGCTTCCAGTCGAACTGGATGCCGGCCCTCGGCACGCTGCTGCGCAACCCCAACGGCCAGATCCCCTATACCTTCCAGAGCGGCAACCCGCTCTACAACAGCTTCCGGCGCGAGCAATCGGCGTTCAGCTACCAGTTCGAGCACATCTTCGACGATACGTTCACGGTGCGCCAGAACTTCCGCTATTTCCACCTCGATACCGACTTCAAGGCGTTCTCGGTGCCGGCGGGCGGCAGCGCCTTCGCGGCCGCCTCCCTCTGCGGCGGCCGGAGCAACCTCTGCCTCGTCCGCACGCCGCAGGCCTATGTCGAGAGCCTCGACGCCGTCGCCCTCGACAACGAGGCGGAGGCCCATCTCTGGACCGGGCCGCTGAAGCACACGGTGCTGACCGGGCTCGGCTATCTCTGGACCGGCCCGACGGCCCGCTACGGCACCGGGACGACGAGCACCGTCAATTACCTGACGGCTGCCTACGGCGCCTTCGCGGTGCCGACGATCGCCACCGCGCAGCGCCAGGACAACAGCCAGCTCGGCCTCTACGGCGAGGACCAGATCCAGTGGGGCAACTGGAACCTGCAGGTCGGCCTGCGCCACGACTGGGCGCGCAACCGCGCCCAGACCACGACCCTCTCCACCGGCCGCGCGACGCTCGCCAAAACCGACAGCGAGGCGACGACCTGGCGCGTCGGCCTGCTCTATCAGTTCGAGAACGGCCTTGCGCCGTTCGCGGATTACGCGACATCGTTCGAGCCGCAGGCGGGGACGGGCTTCGGCGGGGTGGCGTTCCGGCCGACGACCGGGGAGCAGGTCGAAGCCGGCCTCAAGTACCAGCCGCCCGGGGTCGATGCCCTGGTGCAGATCGCGGCCTTCGACCTGACGCAGGCCAATGTCCTGACCACCGACACCGCGCATCCCGCCACCAACACGGCGGTGACCGGATGCAGCGCGACGGTCTGCCAGGTCCAGACCGGCGCGATCACCTCGCGCGGCGTCGAGTTCAGCGCCAAGGCCTCCCCGCTGCCCGGCCTCGCGCTGATCGCCGCCTACGGCTATGCCGACGTCACCGTCACCCGCAGTTCGGTGGTGACGGACGGGGTCGCCGTGCGCGGCAAGCGCCCGGTCGGCGTACCGGACCAGACGATCAGCGGCTGGGGCGACTACACCATCCAGAGCGGTCCGTGGCGCGGCTTCGGCTTCGGCGGCGGCCTGCGCTACCTCGGTTCCTCGTTCGGCGACGCGATCAACTCGGCCGCCTACAAGGTGCCGGGCATCCTGCTCGCCGACGCGCAGATCCATTACGATTTCGGCGCCGTGAATCCCGCGCTGACCGGGCTCACCGCCGCCGTCAACGCCACCAACCTGTTCGACAAGCATTACGTCTCGGCCTGCGCCTCCGCCAACCAGTGCTTCTACGGGACCAGCCGGACGATTCTCGCCACCGTCTCCTATCGCTGGTGAGCCATGCCGACGCGCCTCGAGCCGGTACAGGCGGCCCCGATCCGCCTGCCGAACACCGAGCAATGGGACATCCGCTCGCGGTCGGGCCGGTCCTACCGCATCTTCCTCGCCTGGCCCGACACGGCGATGCCGGAGGACGGCTGGGACGCCGTCTACCTCCTCGACGGGAACGCCTGGTTCGGCACGCTCAATGACGGCCTGCGCATGCGCGCGCGCCGGCCGGAGGTCACCGGCGTGCGCCCGGCGGTTGCCGTCGGCATCGGCTATCCCATCGACGAGGCCGTCGATGTCGTGAGGCGTCGCTACGACCTCACGCCCCCGCGCTCGGGTCCTGCCGTCGAGGAGCGGGAAACCGGGGGAGCGGAGCTGTTCCTCGACTTCCTCACCGATGAGCTCGCCCCGATGGTCGAGGCCCGCTTCGGTCTCGCCGGCCAGCGCCGCGTGCTGTTCGGGCACTCGCTCGGCGGCCTCTTCGTCCTGCACGCCGTCCTGACGCGGCCGTCGTCCTTCGCGGCTTTTGCCGCCGCCAGCCCGTCGCTGTGGTTCGACGACGGGGCCCTGCTGCGGGCCTGCGGCGCGGCGCGGCTTCCGCAGGCCGTCCGGCTGATGATCGCGGTGGGGGCCCTCGAGCAGCCGGCGGCCCAGGCGGCCTCGCCCGTTACCGAGGAAGGCCCGGGCGACCGCGCGATGATCGCCAATGCCCGGGCCGTCGCCGAATGCCTGCGGGCGCGGTCGGGCGCCGGGCCCGGCATCCGCTTCCACGTCTTCGAGGACGAGAACCACGCCTCGGTGGTCCCCGTCGCGCTCGGCCGCGCCCTGCCCTTCCTCCTCGCCCGGCCCGGCGCATCCGGCGCGCCGCGGGTCGTCGCCCGCCGGCCCTCGCCATCCTCGATTCCGCGGTGATCGACCGCCCCGTCGCGATCGGCCGCGATCGTCGTCGGCTTCCCGACCCGGTGACGGAGTGCCGAAGGCGGCGGAGAATGTCAGCGTGCTGCCGATCTGCGCTCGGCCGCGCCGGTTGCGGGGACAGCGCTATGGCGTCAGCCCAGGGCATGAACGGAAGCGGTCGCCGCCGTTTCCGGTCAGTCTTGTATAGCGGTCCGGCCCGTCGACGCGGATCGTGGCGCGTTCAATAGCCCGTTCGGGCCGCGGACCACCGTAGTCCCGGCAATCGGCGGCCTTCGCGCTTCCGAGACCCCGGCCGTCATAGGTGCGCAACGCGGCATTCGGTGGGTTCCCGCAATCGATGCCGACGCCGACATAGGCGCCGTGGCGCAGCGGCAGGGGGTCGGCCACGGCGTGTCCCGTGCCGAGGAGAAGGAGGCAGGCCGCCATCGAACGAGCGTTCATCGGTCACTCCGTCGCCGTCGAGAGGAGCGGTTCGCCGTCGGCGTCGGCTCCGGCGCCGACCGGCCCGAACAGCCGGGTGAGGAAGCGATAATAGACCGGCTGCTTCTGACGCAGTTCGTCCCGGGTGAAGGGCTCGCGGGCCAGCGTGCCATGCAGGTAGACGCTCGCGGTCATTGCGAAGAATTCGGCCCGGTTCTTCAGGACATAGGCACCCGCCGGGTAGAAGCCGCCATTCCTTGCGCGCTCGTAGAAGGTCATGATGTCCGGGTTGTTCCGGCCGCCGGGCATTTTCCGGAAGTGGAAGACGTGCATGTATTCGTGCAGGAGAATCGGACGTCGGTCGTTCGGGTCGTCGACCGCGAGGGTGACGCTCTCGCCGCCATTGTAGTGACTGCCCGCGCCGGATCCCGACCTGACGACGACCGGGAAGCGCCTGAGGAAGGCTTTCACGCCATCGTCGAGGCTCGTCCTCTCGATGATGTCGACCTGATGCTCGGCTGCCCGGCGAAGCGGCCCGATCTCCGCGTTCGGGACGTCCTGCGCCATCTCGAGGCGATACCCGCGATAGGTCTCGGATCCATCGCCGGGCTGCCGCGACCCGGCGGAGGCCTGACGCGGCGCCGCTTGCACCGGGCCGACCTGCAAGGCCATTCCCCCGGCGACGGCGAGAACCGTTGCGACGTGCCGAACCGGCGATGCGAGGTGGGATCCCGCCATGGGCCTCGTGCCTTTCTCCGTCGCGGCCCCCGGGGGGCGGCTGCGATGCGGCGAACGCTCGCGTGCTTCCCGATCCCGGATGTGACGGGAGACCTGCGGCACGTAACGTTTTGTGACGGAGACGTTTTACGCGTTGCCGCACGGTCGCGCCGGCCTATCCTGCCGCCATGACCGACGGCATCATCATCGCCATCGTCGAGGACGACGACGACATCCGCAGCCAACTCGCCGCCTACCTGGAGGATGAAGGTTTTCGCGTCGTCTCCCTCGACGGGGGCGCGAGCCTCGACCGTCTCCTCGCAGCCGGACCGAGGCCGAGCCTCGTCGTCCTCGACTGGATGCTGCCGGGCGAGGACGGCCTGTCGATCTGCCGCCGCCTGCGCGAGGCGGGCGGGCCGCCGGTCGTCATGCTGACCGCCAAGGACGAGGACATCGACCGGGTGCTGGGCCTGGAGATGGGGGCCGACGATTACGTCTCGAAGCCGTTCAGCCCGCGCGTGCTGCTCGCCCGCATCCGCGCCGTCCTGCGTCGAGCCGGCGGAGGCAACGCCGCCGCCGGGACGGCGCCCGAGCGGCTGAGCGTCGCCGATCTCGTCGTCGACCTCGCCGCCCGCACGGTGACCACCGGCGCGCCCGGCACCGAGATCCCGCTCACCAGCGCCGAGTACGACTTGCTGCACTGCTTCGTCACCCGGCCGCAGCGGGTGCTCTCGCGCGACCAGCTCCTCGACTGGACCCGCGGCCGGACCGCCGATGCCTACGACCGCACCATCGACGTCCAGGTGAGCCGGCTGCGGCACAAGCTCGACGCGGCCGGGAGCCAGGCCGCGGGCCAGATCAAGACGGTGCGCAACGCCGGCTACATCCTGGCGGCGCCCGTGAGGTCCGGTGCGCCGTGATGGCGCGCATCGGGCTCCTCGGCCGGATCATGCTGGTCCTGCTGGGGGCGCTCTCCCTCCTGGTCGTCGCCACGTTCGGCATCGACCGGTGGCAGCGCAGCCAGGAGCACTGGCCGTACGCCTCCCGCTTCCCCCGCCTGGACCAGGCGGCGGGCATCATGGACCTCCTGAGGAATGCCGATCCGGCGCAGAGGCCAGCCATCCTGCGCGCCGTCAACGGCGAGGCGCTCAGGGCCGAGATCGTCGATGCGCCACCGGACCTCGCCGCCCTGATCCGCGAGCCGGTCCTCGAAGCGCGCCTGCACCGCCTGACCGGCGAGGCTGCCGACGGCATCCGCGCCTTCACCGACACCGACATGCTTTACCGGGGTACTGGTCCGGCCGATATGGAGACCGGCCACCGGCGCAGGCCCATCGGCAGCCTTGCCCTGGCCACCTCCCGGCTCTCCGACGGGCGGACGCTGGTCGTGTCCGCGATCAGGGGACACCGCTCGTTCATGCCGTGGCTGCTCGGCCAGCCCCTGAGCCTATGGGTGGCGATCCTCGGCGTGGCGGTGGCCGGCCTCGTCACGGTCGGCGCACGGCACGAGCTCGTCCCGCTGCGGCGCCTGACCGGGGCGGTCTCCCGGTTCGACGGCCGTACCGCGGAGCCGGCGCTCGTCCCCCAGGGGGCCCCGGAGATCCGGCGCCTCACCCAGGCGGTCCAGGCGATGCAAGACCGCATCGTCGGGCTGATGGGCGAGCGGTCGCTGCTGATCGGGGCGATCTCGCACGACCTCAAGACCTACCTGACGCGCATGCGCCTGCGGGCGGAGGGGATCGCGGAGCGGGAGCGCCGGGAGCGGCTCGTCGCGGACCTCGATGCGATGACCGCGCTCATCGAGACCTCGCTCGGCTTCGCCCGCGGGACCGCCGCCGAGGTCGGGCGCTCTCCCGTGGACCTGGCCGACATCGTGGCGGTCGAGGTCGCCGAGCACGCGGCGCAAGGCGCGCGCATCACCTTGTCGGGCGAGGAGGTGCGGGACGCGACCGTGGCCGGAGATGCCGTCGCCCTGCGTCGGGTGATGGCGAACCTGATCGGCAATGCCGTCAAGTTCGGACGCTCCTCCGTCGCGGTCGCCGTCCGGCGGACGGGAGCGGCTTGCCAGGTCGTGGTCGAGGATGACGGACCAGGCATCCCGGAAGCGGAGCGCACGGCCGTCTTCAGCCCGTATTACCGGATCGAACGGTCGCGGAACCGGCGGACCGGCGGGACCGGGCTCGGACTCGCCATCGCGCGCCAGATCGTCGAGGCCCATGGCGGTACCGTCGCCGCCGAGGCGGGCTCCCGGGGGGGCGCACGCCTCGTCGTGACCCTGCCGGCCCTCGCCTGACGGGTCGTCACCGAACGCGCGCGATTGTCACACAACGTTACGGATCGGTTCGAACCCGTCACATCCGCGCACAGCGCGGGGACAAACCTTCCTGCATCCCGACGCGGCGGAAGCGCCGCCGGGACATGGGCCGAGGCGGCGTCATGCCGGTCTCGCCCCTTCGAGCAGAAGGAAACCCGTCGATGCTGAGGATCCTCGTCCCTGCCGTGCTGCTGGCCGTCCTCGCGGTTCCCGCCTCGGCCCTCCCGCTGGTTCACGGTGCGGTCTCCACCTTGGCCGACGATGCGCGGATCATCCAAGTCTACGGCGGCTGCGGTCCCTACGGTCACCGAGGGCCCTATGGCGGCTGCCGCACAGGCGGGCAGTGGGGTGGCTACGTCCGCGGCGCCTCCTGCCCGGCCGGCTTCCACATCGGCCCCTACGGCCGCCGCTGCTGGCCGAACTGAACCGTCCATTCCGACAACCCGACGCGTCCGGCGGCCCGCCGGACGCCCAAGGAGCACGCCATGATCCGCAAGCTCGTCATGTCCCTCGCCCTTGCTTCGGGCGTCTTGCTGACCGCTCCTGCGGCAGAGGCCCGGGACGGTTGCGGTCCCGGCTTCCACCGCGGCTTCTATGGCTGGTGCCGCCCGAACTGGCGGCCCCCTGTCTACCGTCCTTACGTCTACCGCCCCTACGTCTACGGCCCAGCCTATCGCCGGTGGGGCGGCTACCGCTGGCATTACAGCTATCACGACCGCTGGCATCGCCGGTTCGCGTGGCATGGTGGCGGACATCGCTGGGGCGGGTTCCGGCACTCGGGTTGGCGCCACTGAACCGCCCCGTATTCCCTGGAGGCTCCGGCTGCGGCGGGCCTGCGCGACTCCGCTGGTCCGTACCCGTGGTGCCGATCGACCTGCCGCTCCACGCAGCGGCGCCCGGCCCGCCCGCCGCCTGCATGTCGTGGCCATCGGCCGCCGTCACCCCCGCGACCAGGACAAGGCCGCGCGAGCACGTCAGAACGTGGCTCTTGATGCCCCTCGCCGAGCTGCCGGCAGTGCCGCCGATCCCCGCCGGCGGACCCGGCACGTCACTCTGCGAGCCGAGGATGCCGGTCGACGGCTCGGCTCGAGAACCGGAGCGCGGCGGTTGGACGGGCGGTCGCGACCGGGCGGCCCCAGACGCCGGGCGTGCGTCGGCGGGCTCCCAACCCGCGGGCCTGCCCGACCGCGCCGCGGCCAGGCAGGCCCGATGCGTCGGATCATCCCGCGATCCCGGCCAGCCGGCACCGGCGGTATCGGACGATGCCCTATCGCCGAGACGAGCCGGCGTAGAACGGGTCGCGCGGCGCCTCGGGCAGGTAATCGGCGTAGAACGCCTTCACGTGCGGGAAGACCGCCCGGCCGAGCTCGCGCCGTGCCACTTCCTCGGGCGAGCGCGGCCGTCCGAGTATGTCGGCGATCTCGGCGAGAACGGCGTCCCGGTCGACCTTGGTGAAGCGCCCCTCGGCATAGACCAGCTCGCCGTCGATGTAGACGGCATCGACGCACTCGGTCTTGGCGCGCTGGACCAGGGCGTCGAGCACCGGGATGTCGGGGTCCTGGAACGGGTAGGTGGCGCGCCGCCAGTCGATCAGCGAGGCGTCGAAGAAGCGGCCGGGATCGAGCCGCCCGATCTCGGCGCCGAAGGCCGTGGTCATGGCGCCGGATTCGGTCGCCATCTTCACCACCTGGGACGGGGTCGGCACATCGTCGTCGTCCATGCCCGGCACCCGGTGGACCCGCAGCGCCAGCCGCAATTCCTGGAGCATGTCGCGGTCGTCGTTGATCCCCGCCTCGTCGAGCCCCATCCCGACCGTGATGCCCTTCTTCTCCCAGGCATTCAGCGGCGCGAGCCCCGAGCGCAGCCGGAAGTTCGACGAGCAATTGTGGCAGATGCAGGTGCCGGTCTGCGCGACGATGTCGATGTCCTCCTCATTGAGCCAGACGCCGTGGCCGAGGGTCATGTGCGGCCCGAGCACGCCGAGGTCGTGGAGGTGGCGGAGCGCGGTCTTGCCGGTGCGGCGGCGGGCATATTCCTTCTGATAGGCGGTCTCCAGCAGGTGCATGTGCATCGGCACCCCGGCGGCGCGGGATTTCTCGTGGAGCGCGACCAGCCCCTCGTCGGTGCACCAGTGGAGGTTGGCCGGAGCCAGCTGGATCCGGGTCAGGCGATGGCCCTCGTTCTCCTGCGTGAGCTGGTCGAACAGGCGCAGGAAGTCGGGAAACGGCATCGCCTGCGCCTTGAGGTGCGCGGCGAGCTGCGCCCCGAGATCGGCCGGCAGGCGGGCGCAGAACGCCTCGTCCGCCTCGTAGACGAGCCGGTTCTGCTCGCGCACGGCGTAGCAATAGGAGGCGCGCATCCCGAGGCTTCGGTAGCCGTTCAGGGTCTTGGTCGCGGAGGCATGGATGGCGTCGTAGCCGCCGGCCATCCAGCCCTGGATGTGCTGGACCGTGGTGATGCCCGAGGCCACCATCTCGAAGGCGGAGTAGAGCGTGTCGAGGGTCAGGTCGAGGCGCCGGGCCGGCAGGCGGCTCGCGAACCACAATTCCAGGGCATGGTCGGGCGAGCCGAGCTGGAGCGGGGTGAGCCCGACATGATGGTGGCTGTTGACGAAGCCCGGCAGCATGACGTGGCCGGGATAGCGGCGCAGCTCCGCGCCGGGCGCCGTCCGCTGCATCTCCTCGACCGGGCCGACCGCCACGATCACCCCATCGCGCGAGAGGACGGCGCCGTTCTCGACGATGACCGGCGTGTTGCGATCCTTGATCCCGGTGACGACCCAGCCGGCCTGGACGATGAGTTCTGCCATGGGTTTGGTGTTCCGTTACGCTGCGGGAAGGGAGGGTCGGTCGGAATCCGGCAGGGAGCCGGTGACGGGGCCGATGACCGGGCTTGGCGCGTCGGGTCGCCACGCCGCGAGGACGCGGCCGTCCGGCCCGACGACGAGGCTGTCGCCGTCGTGCCGCACCGGCCGGCCGAGGCCGTGCTCGATGCCGTGGCGCGAGGCCGCGACCGCCGCGACGCGGCAGCGCCGGGCGTGACCGGCGAGCTCGCCGGTGAAGAAGCCGGGCGGATCCTGCGGCGCCGGCCCGGCGACCAGGACCGCGACGAGGTCGGCCCCGGCCGACGCCGCGTCCCAGGCCTCGGGAAAGCGCCGGTCGTAGCAGACGAGGGCCGCGATCCTCAGGGAACCGCCCGGACATTTGACCCGCACCGCCGGCGCGTCCAGCGGGCCGGCCCGGAAATGGTCGGCCTCGCCGAAGCGTTCGCCGGGCAGCGGAGGCGGCAGCCGCCGCTTGGCCGCGATCCGAACCAGGCTGCCGTCTGCTTCAGCAAGGAGCGCCGCATTGAGCGGCAGCGCCTCGCCGTGCTCGGACAGCGCCAGGCCGAACACCAGGCCGATCCCGTGGCGGCGCGCGAGCGCCCCCATGCGACGGGCGGTGAGCCCGTCCTGCGGCTCGGCGAGGTGGCGCCAGTGCGCCGGATCCTCGCCGGCGACGTAGGGCAGCACTGTCAGTTCCGGCAGGATGGCGAGACCGGCACCCGCGGCGGCGGCCTCGGCGACCCCCGCCTCGACCTCCCGCCAGAGCCCGTCCGGATCGTGCCCGGCCGGGCCGACCGGGATCGCGGCGACGCGCATGGGAGCACTCATCGCGCCGCGGCGGCCTCCTGCTCGGCGAAGGCGCGGTCGACCTCGGCGCCGAGCAGTTCGGTGAACAGGTCGCGATAGGCGTGGTAACGGGGATCCCGCGACGGCCGCGGCCGCGGCAGGTCGATCGGCACGATCGTCTTCACCCGCCCCGGTCGGGCGGTGAACACCACCACCCGGTCGGCGAGCGAGATCGCCTCGTCGATCGAATGGGTGACGAGAAGGACCGAGGCGCCGCTGTCGCGCCAGATCTGCAGCAGGAAATCCTGCATGCGCGAGCGGGTCTGGACGTCGAGGGCCGCGAAGGGCTCGTCCATCATCAGCACCTTCGGCCGCATGGCGAGCGCCCGGGCACAGGCCGCGCGCTGGCGCATGCCGCCGGACAATTCGTCCGGCTTCTTGTCGAGCATGTCGCCGAGCCCGACCCGGCGCAGCATCTCGACCGCCATCTCGCGCCGCTTGACCGGCGGCACGTGCCGGACGGCGAGGCCGAAGGCGACGTTGTCGGCGATGGTGAGCCAGGGAAACAGCGAGGCCTCCTGGAAGATCAAGCCGCGCTCGGCGCTCGGACCGGTGACGGGATCGCCGTCGGCCAGGATCTCGCCGCCGGTCACCTCCTCGAGCCCGGCGATCATGTAGAGGAGCGTGGACTTGCCGCAGCCGGAGGGCCCGAGCAGCACCACGAACTCGCCCGGGGCGACCTCGAAATCGAGATCGGCGAGGGCCTGGACCGGGGCGCGGCCCTCCGGCATCCAGCGCTTCGAGACGGTGCGGATCGTGACGGCGGGGCGGGTCATCGGGCGCCTCCCGGGCCGACCCACCACAGCATCTTCCGCTGCACCTGGCGCAGGGCGAAATCGGACAGGAAGCCGAGCACGCCGATGATCGCCATGGTGAAGAAGACGAGCTTGGCGTTGAAGGTCGAGCGGGCCATCGAGGTGATCTGCCCGAGCCCGCTCCCGACCCCAACCGTCTCGGCGATCAGCACCACCATCCAGGCGGCGAACAGGTTGAGCCGCAGCGTCATGAACAGGCTCGGCAGGATCGCCGGCAGGACCACCCGCCAGAAGGTCTGCCGCCCGGAAGCGCCCATGATGCGGGCGACGTGGATGTAGTTCTTCGGCACGCTCTCGATCTGCGCCCCCGTCGAGAGCACGATGGTGAAGAACAGCGTGATGAAGACGAGGAAGATCGCCGGCTTGTCGCCGATGCCGAAGACGAAGATGGCGACCGGCAGCCACGCCACCGGGGAGATCGGGGCGAGCAGCAGGACCGTCGGCAGCAGGAGGTTGCGCAAGAGCCGGACGTAATGGACCAGCGCGCCGACGAGCACGCCGCCGACGAAGCCCAGGCCCAGCCCGACGAAGACCCGCATCGTCGTCCAGCCCATGGTGATCAGGAGTGCCGCAAACCCGCCGCCGCCGCCTAGGCTGCCGATCCGGTTGGAGCGGTCGAAGTAGCGGAGCGTCCCGGGAATGTCGGACAGGAACAGGTGGGGCGGCGGCAGCAGCAGCGGGTTGACGAGGTCGAGCGCCCATAGGCCCTCCCACAGGCCCGCGAACAGGCCGAGGGAGACGATGGCCCAGCCCAAGGCAGCGAGGCGCCGGCGCCAGGCGGGCGGGAGCCCGGGCAGCGCGGCGCGCACCGGCGCGGGGACCGGGCCGATCCGTGCGTGTGTGGTCACGAGGCGAGTGTCCGTGCGGGAGGAAGGGCGGCCGGGCCCTGCGCCCGGCCGTTGAATGGCGCGTCAGGCGGCCTTCAGCTTCAGGCCGGCATAGAGGCTCTTGTTCTCGGCGATCACCGCCTCGAGCAGGCTCCAGTCGAAGGCACCCTCGTCCGGGGCCTTCTTGACGTAGCCGAGGTCCTGCATCGAGGCGCCGCGCGCGATGATGAATCGGGTCTGGTCGCGCTGATCGACCACGATCGGCTGCTTGGCGGAGGCGTCGATCGCTGCCTCCATGCTGGTCTTGTAGTACTTGCCAACCGTGTCCTTGAGAGCGGCGGTCTTGTCCGCCTCGGCCTGGGACTGGGCGACGAACAGGGCCTTGATCACCGCTTTCACGGCCGCCGGGTTGCTCTTGATGAGCGGCGCGCGCACGGCAAGCACGCAATCCGAATAGCCCTTGCCGTAGACGTCGGTGCCGTTCGACAGGACCTTGGCGCC
Source organism: Methylobacterium terricola (assembly GCF_006151805.1). Classification (GTDB taxonomy): domain Bacteria; phylum Pseudomonadota; class Alphaproteobacteria; order Rhizobiales; family Beijerinckiaceae; genus Methylobacterium; species Methylobacterium terricola. The sequence continues at coordinate 337,779 of NZ_VDDA01000005.1, forward strand.
TTTCCGGCCCATCACGCATTGCGAGGCGTAGGGCTCGATGTGGCAGATCGCGTCGAGGGCTCCGGCCATGAACGCCTGGGCGAGCTCCGGCGAGGTGTCGAGGTACTTCACCTCGACATCGCGAAAGCTCATCCCGGCCTTCTTCAGGTAGTCGTAGGGCAGCACCTCGAGGGTGTCGGCCTGGAAGGTGCCGAAGGTCTTGCCCTTGAGGTCGGCCGCCGAGTTGATGCCCTCGCGGGCCACGATGATGCAGCCCTCGACCCCGCCGCCGGCGACGATCCGCACGGGCGCGCCGGCGTCGTACAGGGTCATGAAGTTCGAGTAGGGAATCATCGACATGTCGACGAGACCGGCCCCGAACATCGTGGTGATCTCGGTGTTCGAGGGCGTCACCACGAAGTCGAGATCGACGCCGTCCGCCTTGGTCAGACCCCGCTCCTTGGCGAGGAACATGCCCATGTTGCAGAACCCGGAGCCGTGGGTGGCCTTCAGCGTGGTGCCCGCTGCGGCAGGGCTCGGCGCCAGCAGAGCCGCGAGATGCGCCGGCAAGGCGACCGCGGCCGCGGCACCGGCGCCCCGGCCCAGGAAGCCCCGCCGGGAAAGGTTACGATAGAACGACCCGTCACGATCGCACATGGCTCGGTCCCGTCTCGAAGACGTGGACATCCGGTGAACGGCACTCTCACCGCGGACTCGGCGAGACCGCTCGACCATGCGCGCATGGCCGGGCGGACCCTCAGCGGACACCCGACGATGGGCACGCCAACCCGAAAAGAGCCTTTGCGGCTCTGCGCTGCGGCTGATGCCAAGCAAGTCACGTGCCAGCGGTCGACCTCTCGCCTCGCATGAGCGCCCTCTGGCGGGCGTCCGTTGCCGTCGTGAATGCCGCGACCCGCCGCGATGCTCCTGACGGCGATGCCGTCTTGCCCGTGATCAGGTGTGGAACAAGGCCCGCGCTTCCGGAGTGATCGGCGTCCGAACGGGCCTCCCAGGATACGTCGTCCAGGTTGCCGCCCGCGCTCTCAACGGGAGGCTTGCGGAGGCTGGTCGTGCGTGCCGATCCGCGTGTGGGCCGGGCGCTGGTCTTCGACGCCCACGACCGGGCATTCGCCGTCTTCCGTGGCAACTGCCGGTGCGGCCTCTCGGGCCGCGACTCAATCGGCATCGGAACGCGGGGACACTGGCCCAGCACGAGAGCGGACGCGAAGTTTCGGGCGAGCGTGTCGAAGCGGGTGGCGCTGCGGCGGAAGTCCTTCAGGCGGCAAAACCCCTCGACCCGCCAGCGGCCGCGATGGCGCCCGTTGTCGGGGCGGGTCTCGCGCGTGCGGGCGCGGGTGCCGGGAATGACCACGCTGATGCCCGGCCGGCGCAATTCCTGGCGCCGCCAGTCGGCATCGTCGCCCGTGTCAGCGATCGGCCGGCGCACGCGGCCCGGCGCCTCGGCGCCTCACCGAACGGCACGATCGGGGTGATCGGGCGTTGGGCCGGTGCGGCCGGCCCGCTTCCGCCGCCACACCCGCCTCGCCCCCGGGGCGGCCATCCTCGGCTGGAGGACGGCGCCCCTCGCGTGCCCGTCCGCTACGCGCGGAGCGCCGGCATCGACGGTTTCTTCCCGCTTCTCCAGGCCAGCCTCATCACCCGCAACCGGAGACAGCGGTTCTGTCAGGCACCCTTAATCGACCTTGCGCGTATCGAGCAGCGCCCAAGTGCCGTCCTTCACCTCGACGACGTAGATCGGCTTGATCGCATCGCGGTCCTCGCCGAACGAGATGCTGCCCTCCAACGCATCGAAATCCTTCAGCGATGCCAGGGCGTCGCGGACGGCCGTCCGCTCGGCAGCGAGCTTGCTCGACTCGGCCGTCACCTTGGCGCGCGAGGCCGCCTCGGCGAGCAGGTAGACGATGTCGTAGGCGGCGGCGTCCTGCTGGTTCGGCTCGTGGCGGGCGATGCCGGCGGCCTTCGTCCGCTCGCCGAACGCCTTGGCGAAGGCCTGCGTCCGGGCATTCAGCACGGGAAAGAACGTCGTCCCGATGGTCAGGGCCTCGCCCGCGCCCTCCATCCGCCGCGGCAGTTCCGGGTCGGCGATGGTGGTGCCGCCGACGAGGCGGCCCTTCACGCCCTGGCGCTTCATCTCCTTGGCGAGGTTCACCGCCGCCTCGGGCGGAGCGCCGAGCCCGATGACGTCGGCCTGCATCTGCGCGAGGCGCGAGACCTGCGGCGACAGATCGAAGGCGTTGTACTGGAAGTCGACGCTGCCCTTCACCGGGATCTCGTACTTCGCCATCAGGCCCGGCAGCACCGCCGTGCCGATCGACTTCGATACCACGTCGTCGGTGGCGTACGCGATGGCGCCGCTGGCGCTCGGCAGCTTCTTGTCCTTGAGCGTCGCCAGGACTTGGTCGATGACCTTGCCCTCGTCGCGGGTGTTGCGGAAGGCGTAGGAGAAGCCCTTGGTCAGGTTGGGGGCCGACGACGACATCGACATCTGCACGATGCCGAGGCGCTCGCCGGCCGGGAACGCGACCCGGACCTCGCTGGAGCTGAACGGGCCGATGACCGCCATCGCCTTGTCGTCCTCGGCGAAGCGGCGGACCGCGAGGGCGGCCTGCTTCGGGTCGCCGCCGGTGTCGAACTTGACCAGCCGCAGGGTGTGCCCGCCGACGCCGCCCTTGGCGTTGATCTCGGCGACCGCCATGTCGACCGCCACCTCGTTGGTGTTGGCGAGGCTCACATAGGGGCCGGTCTTCGCCATCGAGAAGCCGAGGACGATCTCGGCGGCCCGGGCGCCCGGCGCCGCGAGCAGACATGCCGCCATGACCGCCCCACCGACCGCCCCACCGGCCGTCTTGCCCGTCGCTGTCATCACCCTGTCCCCTTATGGTTGGTTGACGTGTGGTCGGCCGACCCTGCGGCGGTGCCTCAGTGCAGGGCGGCGGGCTCGCCGGCGGCGCGGCCGAGATAGGCTTCCGCGAGGCGTGGGTCGCCGGCGAGCTGGGCCGGATCGCCCGCCATCACGATCCGCCCCAGTTCCAGCACCGCGGCTTTGTGGGCCACGGCGAGGGCCTGGGCGGTATTCTGCTCGACGAGCAGGATCGTGATCCCGTCGCGATTGAGTTCGCGGATCAGCGCGAACAGGTGCCCGATGAACAGCGGCGACAGGCCCAGCGACGGCTCGTCGAGCATCAGCAGCCGCGGTCGGGCGATCATCGCCCGACCAACCGCGAGCATCTGCTGCTCGCCGCCCGAGAGGCAGGACGCCGCCATGTGGCGGCGCCGGCCGAGATTGGGGAACCGGTCGTAGATCGCCGCGATGTCGCGCTGTACGCCGTCGGGATCGCGCCGGAGATGGGCCCCGACCAGAAGGTTCTCCTCGATGGTCAGCGAGACCAGGATCCGGCGCCCCTCCGGCACCAGCACGAGGCCGCCGGCCAGCCGGGCCGGAACGCCGGCGCCGGTGATGTCGCGGCCGTCGAAGACCACCCGCCCGCCGCGCGGGCGCACCACCCCGGCGACAGCCTTGAGCAGGCTGCTCTTGCCGGCCCCGTTGGCCCCCAGCAGGGCGACGATCCCGCCCTCGGGCACGGCGAGCGACAGCTCATGCAGGGCGGTGACGTGGCCGTAGGCGACCGAGAGCCCGGCGATGTCGAGGAGAGTGCGCATCAGGCCGCCTGCCCCAGATAGGCCGCGCGCACCCGCTCGTCGCGCTGCACCTGCGCCAGCGTGCCCTCGGCGAGCTTCTGGCCGAAATCGAGGACCACGACGTGCTCGCAGACCTCCCCGACGAACTGCATGTCGTGCTCGACGACGAGCAGCGTGACGCCGCGGCCGCGCAACAGGGCGAGGTGGTCGCGCAGGGCGTTGGTCTCGGTCGGGTTGAGGCCGGCGGCGGGCTCGTCGAGCATCAGCAGCGACGCCCCCGAAAGCGTGGCGCGCACGAGGTCGACCCGCTTGCGGATGCCGTAGGGCAGCCCCCCGACTCCGGCATCGGCATAGGCGGCGAGCCCCGCTTCGGCGAGGGCGTCGATCGCCTCGCGCCGCCAGCGGTGATTCGGGACGAGGCGGAACGGCACCAGCAGGTCGCGCAGGCCGCGGGTGGTGGCGTGCTGGCCGACGAGCAGGTTCTCCACCACCGACAGATGGTCCATCAGCCGGACGTTCTGGAAGCTGCGCGCGATGCCGTGCCGGATGCGCTGGCGGGACGGCAGCGCGGTGATGTCCCGCCCGGCGAGCAGGATGCGCCCGCCGGTCGGGCTGTAGACGCCGCTCACAAGGTTGAACACGGTGGTCTTGCCGGCACCGTTGGGGCCGATCAGCGCCGTCGCCCGTCCCTTGGGCACGGTGAAGCTGAGATCCTGCACTACCTGGAGGCCGCCGAAGGCGATCGAGAGATGCTCGATGGCGAGGAGCGCGGTCATGATCCGGATACCTCCGTGCTCAGGCGCGTCTCGGGGCCCGGGTGCCCGGAGGTGCGAGACGGGGCGCGGGAGGCGGCGCGGCGGCGCGGGCGCCAGTGGGCGCCGGCGGTCACCAGCCCCTGCGGACGCAGGGCCATGACGCCGATGATGAGGAGGGCGAACAGCACGTAGCGCCAGCCGCCGCCGGCCCGTAGCACCTCGGGCAGCAGGGTGAAGAAGGCGCCCCCGACGAGCGGCCCCCACACCGTCTGGACCCCGCCGAGCAGGACGTACAGCACCGTGAAGATGCTCAGAGCGACGTTGAAGTGCTGCGCCTCGACGAAGCTGAAATGGTGGCCGTAGAGCCCGCCGCCGAGCCCGCCGATCACGGCCCCGAGGGTGAGCGCGCCGACCTGGACCGCCCGGACGTTGACGCCCATCAGGTCGGTCACGACCGGGTCGCTCTTGATCGCCGTGAGGTAGAGGGCGAAGCGGGTGCGCGAGAGCAGCAGCATGGCGGCGAGGATCGCGGCGGTCGCGGCGAACACGGCCCCGGGCCCGGCATAGGCCGAGACAGGGTAGCCGGCGGCGCCGCCGACGACGTCGAGGTTGAGGAAGATCGCCGCGATCACCTGCCCGAGGGCGAAGGTCGCGAGCGCGAGATAGATGCCCTGGGTGCGCAGGATCGGCACCGCCACGAGGAGCGCGAGTAGGCCGGCGCAGGCGCCGCCCGCGGGAACCGCCGCGCCGATCGACCAGCCGGCCTCGTTGGTGAGGTAGGCGGCCGCGTAGGCCCCCGTCGCCATGAAGCCGGCCACGCCGAGGTTGAGCTGGCCGGCGGCCATCGGCAGGTAGACCGCGTAGGCCGCGATGACGTTGAAGCAGAGGATGACCAGAAGGCCGGATTGGTAGCCGGTCATTACAGCTTCTCCCGAGCCGGAGGACGGCCGAACAGGCCCTGCGGGCGCAGCACCATCACGGCGAGCAGAAGGCCGTAGACGGTGACGTTGACGACGTCGGCGCCGAGATAGGTGATCGACAGAACCTCGGTCAGCCCGATCAGCAGGCCACCGGCGACGGCGCCCCAGATGCTGCCCATGCCGCCGAGGATCATCGCGGCGACGCCCTTGAAGCCGACGCCCTCGCCCATGAACGGCGACACCTGGAGGTAGTTGAGGGCGAACAGCACGCCCCCGAGGGCCGTGAAGACCGCGCTCAGGATGAAGATCCCCGGCACCAGCCGCCCGACATCGATGCCGAGGATCACCGCGGTCTCGCGGCTCTCGGCGATGCTGCGGACCTGCCGGCCGAGGCTTGTGCGCGACAGCACCACGGAGATCGCCACGACCAGGGTCAGGGCGACCGCAAGGCTGACGAGCTGGGCGCCGCCGACGACGAGGCCGCCGATGCGCAGGTTGAAGTCCGGCACCAGCGCCGGGAAGGCCTGCTGGTCGGACCCGGCGCCGACCAGGGCGAGGTTCTCCAGGAGGACCAGGAAGCCGAGCGAACTGACGAGGGGCACCTCCGGCTCGCGCGCCTGGCTGCGGCGGTAGGACAGCCGCTCGACAGCGAGCGCCACCAGCCCCGCCGCCGCCACCGCGCCCAGGATCGCCAGGCCCCAATGCAGGCCCTTGCCGATCAGGATCCAGGTCACCATCCCGCCGACCATGAACAGGCCCGGGATCGAGAAGTTGAGGAAGTTCAGGATGCCGATCGACAGCGTGAACGAGACCGCCACCAGGACGTAGATCGCACCGAGCATCAGGCCGTTGACGAGTTGCTGGGCGATCATGCGGGTCGGACCTTCGGTTCGGGACCGGCGGGGGACGGAGTGGCGGTCATCGTCGGGCGGCTCAGACCGGATCGAAGTAATGAAGCTCGAACAGGATGCAGCCGCCCTCGGACTTGAACGGGCCGTGGAAGGCGCCCGGGGGCCGGCAGGCATAGGTGAAGGGCTTGAATGCCTCGCCGCCGTTGCCCTGCTCGTCGTTGCCGACCGTCAGGTCGCCGGAGACGAGGAAGACTTCCTCCCAGTATTCGTGGACGAACGGCGCGGTGGTGAACACGCCGGGCTCGAAGCGCAGAAGCCGGCTGCGGCTGCCGCGCTTGGCCGCCTCATCGAGGGCCCCCGACAGGATCTTCTGCTGGATGCCCGCCGGATAGCCCGGCGGCACGGCCCAGCCCTCCGTCATGTCGACGGCACGGAACTCGTCATGCACCTTGTTGATGGCCACGGCTCATCTCCTTGAGGAACGATGTGGAAGGACGGATCGCGTCGGGCGGTCGCTATCGCCACGCGAAGGCCGGCGTCGCTCAACGGGCGGCGCGGGCGGGTCAGGCGGAAACCCGGACGCGCTCGTCCGGGACCCGTCTCAGGCGGCGCGGGCGGCCTTCGACTCGCGGTCGAGGTCGTAGCTGCCCAGCATGCCGCTCACGAGGGCGCCCGCCGCCGCCCAGTCGTAGGTGCGGAACGAGTGCCCCTTGGTGACGAAGGTCGCCCCGGCGTAGAACATCTCGTATTGCTGATGGCGGGAGGCGAATTCCGAGCCGACCGCGTCCCAGGCGAGCTTGTAGAACTTGACCCGGTCTTCGGCGTTCGCCGCCGGCGATTGCTGCGTCTTCTCGATCAGGGCGGCGATGTCGGGGTTGGCGAAGTCCGCGGCCGAAGAGGGCAACATGATGAGGCCGCCGCCGGCCAGCTCGCGCAAGGTGTTGAGGATCTTCGGGTAGAGTTGCTGGGTAAGGGTCTGCGCCGCGTAGAGGGTGTGGCGGTCGGGGACGAAGTAGCGGCCCCTCTGCGTGCCCTTGGCCTCCATCGCGGCCACGAGGGCGTCGATCATGCCGCCCTCGGCGGCGAGCTGGCCCAGGGTCTCGCGGACCTGCGGGAAGGTAATGATGCCGTTCATCTCGGCGGTGCGATGGGCGAGCCCGATGAGGAAGCGCACCTTCACCGCCAAGCGGATCATCGCCTGGTAGTTCTGGTAAACGTGGGCCGGCGTCGCGTGGAACTGCTTCTGACACATCGCGATGTTCTTGTACACGAACACCCGGTCCCAGGGCACCTTGACGTCGTCGAAGTACAGGACTGCGTCATTCTCGTCGAAGCGGCTCGACAGCGGGTTGTCGAAGACGTGGGCTGCGGCCGCCTCGTAGGACTTGCGCGACAGGATCTTCAGCCCGGGCGTGTCCATCGGGATGGCGAAGGACAAGGCGTAGGGCTCGTCTCCGGGCTGAAGCGGCTGGATGCAGGTGACCAGCACCTCGTTGGCCATGATGCCGCCGGTGGCGAGCATCTTGGCGCCGCGCACCGTGATGCCGGCGGCATCCTCATCGACCACGCCCGCGGTCAGGAAGGCGTCCTTCTGCTGCGCGGCGCTCTTCGAGCGGTCGGCCTGCGGGTTGATGATGACGTAGGTGAGGTAAAGGTCGTTGTCGCGGGCATAGCGGTAATAGTCGGCCAGCGCCCCGGCTCGGTCGCGGTCGTATTCCTCGAACACCTCAAGCCCCATGAACATCCCGGCGATGCAGGAGGCGACGTGGTCCGGGGCGCGGCCGAGGAAGCCGGCATGCAGGCCGGTCCAGGCCTCGAGGCCCTGCCGGCGGGCGACGAGGTCGCCGTAGCTCTCCGGCAATTGCCAGATGCGGTTGGCGCGCCCGCCCTCCGGCGTGACGAAGCTCATCAAGTCGGCCCGCACGGGATCGCTGGCGAAGTCGAACATTCGGCCGACTGACGCGATGGTGCGGGCGAAGGCCGGGTGACGGGTGGCGTCCTCCACCCGCTGGCCGTCGATGTAGAGGGCCCGCCGGTCCTTCAGCGAGGCGATGTGCTGGCTTCCGGTCTTCATGATGGTTTCCTTCCCGGAACGGTGAGCCGGAGCGTTGCCGCTTCGGTGGCAGACTTGGCGAGGAAAGACTTGGCGAAGAAAGACCTGGTGAAGAAGGACTTGGTAAAGAAGGGCTTGGCGTCCGAGACGGGGCCGGGCTGCCGGCCCGATCAGTAATGGATCGGCAGGGGCCACTCGGGCGCACGGTCGTTGCCCGTACAGACGCCATGATAGCGGCCGCGGAAGAACACGAGCGGCAGGTCGTCGCCGCAGGCCGTGAAGCGCACGACGCGGCCGAGGAAGATCTCATGGTCGCCACCGTCGTGGCGGGCGAAGGGCTCGCACTCGAAATGCGCCAGCGCCCCGGTGAGAAGCGGCGCCTCGGCATGGCCGATCGTGTGCTCGACCGCGCTCCACTTGTCGCTCAACGAGCGGGCGAACTGGTTCGACAGTGTTTCCTGTGTCCGGCTGAGGATATTGACGGCGTAGCCCGCCGCCTCCCGCATCGACGGCAGGCTGCGCGCCCGGCGATCGACGCTGAACAGGATCAGCGGCGGATCGAGCGAGACCGAGTTGAACGAACTCATGGTGAGCCCGATCGCCTCGCCGCCGCCACCGCGCGCCGTGATGACGGCGACGCCGGTGGCGAATTGCGACAAGGCCGATCGGAATGCGCGCTGATCGAAGGCCATCGCCCGTCTCCACGAGATAGCTTTGATACAAAGCTATATCCGGAAGTCAGGCAAGCCCGTTCTTTCGGCTGATGCCGCCCAAGGATTGGGCGCGGCGTCCATGGGCCGGTGCATCGACCCACGCGGGCGGTCGCCGCTATTCGGTGGTCGGGCCCGCGGTCATGCCTTGGTCGGCCAGCGCCTCCAGAAGCGCGGTGGCGTTGTCCCCGCACGAGACCAGACGACCCATCAGGCCGGCGAGGATCCGGAACTCCTCGGCGCTCAGGCAGCCGAACAGGGCATCGTTGACGGGGGCCAGGACCGGGCGCAGACCGGCGAGGCGGCGGCGCCCCTCGTCGGCAACACTGAGCAGCACCCGGCGCCGGTCGCGCTCATGCCGTCGCTTCGCCACCAGCCCCTCGGTGACGAGCTTGTTGACCTCGATGGTGACGAAGGCGCCCGACAGGTGCAGGTGCTCGGCGAGCTGGCTGACCCCGACCCCCTCATCCCCTTCCAGATGGGCGATCGAGATCAGCGTCGTGTAGGCGATGCCGGACAGGCCGATCTGCGATCCGAACCCGGCTCGGCACTGCGCCACGCGGGCGCTGAAGGCGAGGAAGTTCTGGATGAACGCTCGAAACTCGATGTCGTTCTGGCCCGGCATCAATTCGGGCTTGGAGACGGTGTATGCGGACACGAAGGCTCCTCGGCGTAGCGTCGCCGGGCTTGAGGTCGTGCCAACCTCCAGGCCTGTCAATCACCGCGGGGTCGGGGCGGGCATCGCCGCAGCGCAACGGCCCTGCGCCGCGTCCATGGCATTGGCCAGTCTCCGCGCACGGGTTTAGAGACGAGTGCTCCGTCCGCATGAACCGATGGCACCCGGGTGCCATCATCCGCTCGTGTGCCGGGATCCGTCCCGCGACCGGCCTCGGCCAGGGCGCACCGTCATGGAGGCTCGCCGATGCCGCGACCGATTGCAGCCCGCAGGACTTGGATCTTTGCTGGGGGCGCCGACGAAGCCGCCCTGCACCGTGCGGCTGAAGCCCGCCCGGACGTTCTGATCCAGGACCTCGAGGACTTCACGCCGCCGCAGCTCAAGCTCCAGGCCCGCCTGCTGTGCCGCCCGACAGCCGACCTGTGCCGCAGGAGCGGCGTGATCCCGGCGGTGCGCATCAATCCGCTCGAACATGTCGGGCACGAGGACCTCGCGGCCGCGCTGCAGGCCGGAACAGGGGTGATCCTGCTGGCCAAGACGGCCGGTCCCGAGCAGGTCGCGGCCCTCGACCGGGCGATCACCCGGCACGAGCGCGACCTCGGGCTCGCCGTCGGCTCGACCGAGATCGTGCCGAACGTCGAGACCGCGGCGGCTTTGGTGCGCATCACCGCTCTCGCCGAGGCCAGCGCGCGGGTCACCGCGATGCTGATGGCGAGCGAGGACATGGCCGCCGATCTCGGTGTCGGCCGGACCTCGGGATCCGAGGAGCTGGCCTATGCCCGGTCGAGGTTTCTGTTCGAATGCGTCGCCGCCGGGGTTCTGGCGATCGACTGCCCCTACACCTTCTCCCGCCACGACGACATCGACCGCGACCTCGACTTCGCGATTGCCCGCGGGTTCAAGGCGAAGGCGTTGGTCGATCCCGCTCAGGTCGCCCACGTCAACGCCCGGCTGACCCCCTCCGATGAGCAGATCAAGGCCGCCCGGCGCTTGATCTCGGTGTTCGAGCAGGCTCGAGCCGAGGGCCGCACTCCAGCGGAGCTCGACGGCCATCGCATCGAGGTGCCGTCCTACAAGGCGGCCCTCCGGCTGCTCGAGAGGGCCGCTGTGCTGGGCGTGGGGGTACCCGCTTCCGGGTCATAGCGGCTTGCCCCGCCCCCTGCTGCGAGCCGCGCGGGCCTCATGCGGCCCGTGCCTCATGGCTTTGGTGTGTAATTTCACAGCGATTCTGCTGAAAAGAGATCGGATCCTAGTGCATTAACAATATTTATATAATAATATTTACTGCCTATATTATATAATATTTTATCGGTACGGTATGATATGAATATATTGCAAGACCTACTCGGTCGCAGGCATTGTCATTGCGTGGACAGGTGTAGGGTGCAGCAAGATTGGTGACGCCGAAAAGTCCGCCGTCTCGTGGTCAGCAGACATCGAAGCTACGTGACGGCGGAATTTTAGAGCTGGCGCATAGCGGAATTCAAGCAACGGCAGACGGTCGTAGCGACCATTCGAGGATACGACCGAACTTCCGTTTCATGAAAACTGGCCGCTGCGTTCACGTGGTGCGCGCGATTCGCCGGCCGGTGCGCCTGTCGAGCGCTGGGGCAAACCGGATCTCACCGGTTTCGCCGCCCATATCGAGCGACCGGGTCACGGCGTCGAGCCGCCAAGCCGCTGAGGTCCCGAAGCGGGGCGAAGCCATCCGCCCCGGGATACCGCCGCCGCGGCGGGCCAGGCCCAAGACGCGCGCACGACTTGGTCCTTGGTCCGCATCCGGGCCTCCAGGACTCGTCAACCCTGCGACCGGTGCCGGCTGACGACCCGCCGCGGCGGGGCCACGAAGCCCTCCCGGCATCACGTCGCCCGCTCCGGCCAGGCGTCTGATCGTTGCCACGGCGCAGGGCCATACCGGGCTGTCTCCGGGCGTCCCGCCCGGTGATCGCGCTATTAGTTTACAAAATCGATCGAATAAAATACCAAGCCGGCACGACGGGGCTGTACCCGGCGCGCCGCGGTCGCATCGGTCGCCGGACGCCGCGTATGCGAGGCGAGCATTCATGGCGGTCGAACTCTCCACCAAGGTGCCCCAGGCAGTGTCGGGCGCACTGCACGAGGCACCGCGCAAGGCGGACCGAAGGCGCTGGAGCGAGCGCGAGCTGATCGTCCTGTCCTGGCTCGCCCCGCTCCTGTTCGCGCTGGCCTGGGAGGCCCTATGCCGGTTCGGCGGCGTGAACCCGCAGGTCATGCCGGCCCCGAGCGCGGTGCTCGCCACCGCCTGGACGCTCGTCGCCGACGGCTCGCTGTTCGTGCATCTCGGCTACAGCCTGCTGCGCGCCGCGACCGGCTTCCTCATCGGCGGCGGCATCGGCTTCGGGCTCGGCCTGATCGTCGGCTTCTCGCGCCTCGCCGAGGCGCTGCTCGACCGCTCGATCCAGATGATCCGGGCGATCCCGTTTCTCGCGCTCCTGCCGCTCGTCATCGTGTGGTTCGGCGTCGACGAGGCCGGCAAGATCTTCCTCGTCTCGCTCGGCGTACTGTTCCCGATCTACATCAACACCGTGCTCGGCATCCGCCAGGTCGATCCGAAGCTCCTCGAGGTCGCGAAGGTCACAGGGCTCAGCCTGCGCGGGCGCATCGCCAAGATCATCCTGCCCGGCGCGATGCCGTCGATCCTGACCGGGGTGCGCTACGCGCTCGCCGTCGCCTGGCTGGCGCTCGTCATCGCCGAGACCATCGCCACCACGAAGGGCATCGGCTTCCTGGCGATGGACGCGCGCGAGTTCCTGCAGACCAACGTCATCGTGCTGACCATCGTCATCTACGCGGCGATCGGCGTGATCGCCGACGGGATCGCCCGCGCCCTGGAGCGCCGGCTGCTCGCCTGGCACCCGAACTACGCCAAGGAGGAAGGCCGATGAGCGCCGCCGTCACCGTCCGGGCCTTGCGCCGCCGCTACGGCGAGCGGGTCGTGATCGACGGCCTGGACCTGCGGATCGAGACCGGCGAGTTCGTCGCCATGCTGGGCGAGAGCGGCTGCGGCAAGACCACCCTCCTGCGGGCGCTCGCCGGTCTCGACCCGGTCGATGGGGGGCGGATCGACGGCCCGGCCCAGCCGTCGGTGGTGTTCCAGGAGCACCGGCTGCTACCCTGGGCCCCGCTCTGGCAGAACGTCGCCCTCGGGATCGAGACGCCGGAGGCGAAGCTCCAGGCGGTCGCGGCCCTGCGCGAGGTGGGGCTGGCCGGACGCGAGGGCGACTGGCCGCGCAACCTCTCGGGCGGGCAGTCCCAGCGGGTGGCGCTCGCCCGCGCCCTGGTGCGCGAGCCGCGGCTCCTGCTCCTCGACGAGCCCTTCGCCGCCCTCGACGCGCTCACCCGCATCAAGATGCACGGGCTGATCAAGGACCTGGTGGCCCGCCACCGTCCCGGCGTCCTCCTCGTCACCCACGACGTCGACGAGGCCATCGCCATCGCCGACCGCATCCTGGTGATGCGCGCCGGCCGGATCGCCGCCTCCTACGACGTCGCGGCCGAAACGGAAGCGGGACCGGCGCCCTTGCGCGGCAAGCTCCTCGGCGAGCTCGGCGTCACGCTCCATCACCGCGCCGCCTGATCCCCGAACCCACAGGACTTCTCGTCATGACCCGCTCGGACGTTCCCGCTCTCGACCGGCGCCGCCTCATCCAGGGTGCCGGCTTGGCGCTCGGCGCCGCCGCCACCGGGCTTGCCGCCTCCCCGGGCCGGGCGCAGAGCGCCGGCACCACGGGAACCCGCAACACCGACACCGTCCGCCTCGGCTGGGGGCGCGGGGGCCTGCCGCTGATCGCCCGCGAGCGCGGGGAGTTCGAGAAGGGCCTTGCCGACCAGGGCATCACGGTGAAGTGGGTCGGGCCGTTCCCCAACCACGCGCCCTCGCTGCAGGCCGTGGTCGGCGGCAGCGCCGATTTCGGATTCTGGGGCAGCACCACCCCGGCGCTCGCCGCCATCATCGCCGGCTCGCCCCTCGTCTTCACAAACTACAACGTCTACTCGCCGCGCTCGACCGCGATCATCGTCAAGAAAAATTCCGGCATCGACTCGGTCAAGGATCTCGCCGGCAAGAAGGTCGCGGTGAACCGCTCGGGGCTCGGCGAGTTCCTGCTGGTCGCGGCGCTGGAGAAGCACGGTGTCGACCGCAAGACGGTCGAGTTCGTGTACCTCAACCCGCCGGACGCCTCGCCGGCCTTCGGCCAGGGCCGGGTCGATGCCTGGTCGATGTGGACGCCCGCAGTCGACATCGCCCGCGACCTCTACGACGCCAAGGACATCTTCTTCGAGGGCACCGACCTCGATTTCCTGATCGACTACTCGTCCCTGGTCACCTTGCGCGACTTCACCACCAAGAATTCCGCCCTCGTGCGCGCGGTGATCGACGCCTATGCCCGCGAGGGACGATGGATCAGCGACCACCCGGTCGAGGCCGAGACCATCGCCCAGAAGGAGGGCAAGTACGGCGACGCCGTGCGCGACCACCTCGCCGGGCTCAAGCGCCAGAACCGCTTCTACGAGGCCGACGACGCCGCCTTCCTCGCCGGCTTCCAGAAGGCGGCCGACTGGCTCGCCGACCGGGCGATCCTGCCGAAGCGGGTCAAGGTCGCCGACCATTCCGTGCGGGTCTGACGTACCCCTTTCCTCTCCCCGCCCGGAGCACGCCCATGCCCACTCCAAAACCCGTCCGCCTCGGCGTCAACGTCCTCGCCTCCGGGCGCCACGACGCCGCCTGGAAGACCTTCTCGGACCCGGCCTCGCTGTCCACCGACATCGACGCCTTCCTGCGCATCGCCAGGGTGGCGGAGAAGGGCAAGATCGACGCGCTCTTCCTCGCCGACGGACCCGGCGGCCTCGTCGACGAGGCCTTGCACCGGCCCTGGCGCGCCCTCGACCCGGTGACGCTGCTCGCCGCCCTGTCGCAGGCCACCAGCCATATCGGCCTCGTCGCCACCACCTCGACGATCTTCGGCCACCCTTACGCGGTCGCCCGCCAGATCGCCTCCCTCGACCACATCAGCAGGGGCCGGGCGGCCTGGAACATCATCACCAGCCAGACCCCGGTGGCGCTCGCCGCCTACGGGCTGCCGCACGGCTTCGACCAGGACGAGCGCTACCGGCGCGCCACCGAGTTCGTCGAGATCGTCACCGGCCTGTGGGATTCCCTGCCCCGGGAGGCGATCGTCGCCGACCGCGACCGTCATGTCTTCGTCGATGCGACCAAAGTCCGACCCATCGCCGTCGAGGGCTGCCACTTCAGCGCGAGCGGCGCGTTGTCGGCCCCGGTCGGGCCGCAGGGGCGGCCGGTGATCTTCCAGGCCGGCCAGTCGGAGGACAGCAAGGCGTTCGGGGCGCGGTATGCCGACGCCCTGTTCACCGGTCAGCGCCTGATCGAGCCGGCGAGAAAATTCTACGCCGACGTGAAGGCGCTCGCCCGCAGCCATGGCCGCGACCCCGACCAGCTCCTCGTCATGCCGGGCCTGTTTCCGATCGTCGGCAGCACGGAAGAGGAGGCCCTGCGGCGCAAGGCCGACCTCGATGCCGGCCTCGACATCGACTTCCTGCGCGGGGAGCTCGCCCGGCACTTCGCGCTCGATCCCGACGACCTGCCCCTCGACGCCCCCCTGCCCTACGACCGGATCGACGCCGCCGAGCCGCGCGTGCCGATCGCCTCGCGCTGGCCGCGCAAGCAGATCCTCGCCGAGGCGGTCGAGCATGGCTGGACGGTGCGCCAGGCCGCGCTCAGCAACATCGTCGGCGGCCACCGGATGATCGTCGGCCCGCCGGAGGCGGTCGCCGCCGACATCCTGCACTGGCTCGATACGGGCGCGGCCGACGGCTTCAACCTCAACATCGACGTCCAGACGAGCGGGCTCGAGGACATCGTCGATGCCGTTCTGCCGCTCTTGCGCAAGGCCGGGCGGTTCCGCGACGCGTATACCGGCCAGACCCTCCGCCACCATCTCGGCCTCAATCCCTACCTCGACCCGCGCGACGCCGAACCGCTGCGCCGCACCGGCACCGGCCGATAGGAGTTGGCGATGATCCAGGGACAGACCCTCGATCCGGGCGCCGCCACCCGGCCGGACTGGAGCCCCGTTACCCGCCGCCTCGGCCTCGACGCGCTGTTCTCGGATTTCGCCGAAGGAGCGGCCGCCCGCGACGTCGCCCGCCGCCCGATCTTCGCCGAGACGGCGGCACTGAAGGCGCGCGGCTTCGGCGCGGTGCGGCTCTCCCGCGAGGCGGGGGGCGCCGGCGTGAGCGTTCCTGAGCTGTTCGCGCTGACCCGCGACCTCGCCAGCGCCGATCCGAACATCGCCCACGTCTTCCGCAACCACTTCTTCGCCGTCGAGCAGCATCGACAGACGCCCGACGCACCCGTCTCGGCCCGCATCCTGGCGCTGGCGGGCGAGGGGCGGATGTTCGGCAACGCCGTCTCGGAGGCCGGCGGAGGACCGGCCGGCAGCCTGGGCCAGGTGCCGGGCGCACGGCTCTTGCGCGACGGCGCGGGCTACAGGGTCTCCGGCCGCAAGATCTACTCGACCGGCAACATGTATGCCGATCACCTCGTCGCCTCGGCTTTGGACGAGACGAGCGGGCGGACCGTGCAGGTCCTGGTCTCGACCCAGGCGCCGGGCGTGACCCTCGACGACGACTGGACCGGCTTCGGCCAGAGGCTCACCGGCTCAGGGACCACGGTGTTCGAGGACGTGGCGGTGGCCCCCGAGGATCTGTTCGCGCTGCCGGAGCGGGCCGAGGGCGAGCCGCATCTCTACGGCTTCACCTTCCACCAGGTCTACCTGACGGTGGTGATCTCCGGCATCGTCACCCGGATCCTCCAGGACGCCCTGGCGCTGGTCCGGGGCCGGTCGCGCAACTACTACCACGCGCTCGCCGAGCATCCGTCCGGCGAACCGGAGATCCAGGCGGTGATCGGCCGGATCGCCGCCCACCGGGCCGCGATCCTCGCGGTGACCGACCGGGCGGTCGCCGCCCTCGACCGTGCCTGGGCACGGGCGGCGGAGCCCGACGCGGAGGCGCTGTCGATCGCCGCCAGCATCGCGGCGGCCGAGGCCAAGATCGTGACCGACGAGGTCGCGGCGACGCTGGCAAGCCTGCTCCTCGACGTCGGCAGTGGCAGCGCCGTCGCGACCGAGCGGGCCCTCGACCGCCATTGGCGCAACCTGAAGGTCATCGCCGCGCACAACCCGCGGATCTACAAGGAGCGGGTGGTCGGCGACCACTACCTCAACGGTGCACTGCCCCCGACCGGGGCGTTCTTCTGAGCCGGGCCCACTGCGCGCGCCTCACATCCAAGGGATCCGGATGACCAGGACCATCACTGCGCGAGAGTTGCGCGCCCACTGGGCCGAGGGCCGCGAGATCGCCCTCCTCGACGTGCGCGAGGAGGGCCCGTTCGCCGAGGCGCATCCGCTCTTCGCCCTCAGCGTGCCGGTGAGCGAGATCGAGACGAGCCTGCCGGCCCTGGTGCCGCGCCTCTCGGCACCGATCGTGGTCTACGATTCCGGCGAGGGCTATGCCGCACGGGCGGCCAGGCGCCTCACGGCCCTGGGCTACCGCGACGTCGCGATCCTGGAAGGCGGGCTTCAGGCCTATGCCCGCGTCGGCGAGGTCTATCGCGACGTCAACGTGCCGTCGAAGGCCTTCGGCGAACTGGTCGAGGCGATCCGGCACACCCCGTCCCTGCCGGCGGCCGAAATCCGGCGCATCCTCGACGAGGAGACGGACGTGGTGGTGGTCGATGCCCGCCGCTTCGAGGAATTCTCGACCATGAGCATCCCGGGCGGGCGCAGCCTGCCGGGGGGCGAGCTGGTCTACCGCATCCGCGAGGCCGCGCCCTCCCCCGACACCCTGGTGGTCGTCAACTGCGCCGGGCGCACCCGCAGCATCATCGGCACCCAGAGCCTGGTGAATGCCGGCCTGCCGAACCGCGTCGTGGCGTTGCGCAACGGCACGATCGGCTGGACGCTGGAAGGATTGTCCCTCGCGACACGCCGCACCGAGCAGGTGGCCCAGCCGTCCGAGGCGACGCGGGCCTGGGCCCGCGAGCGCGCGGCTTCGTGGGCCCTGCATGTCGGGGTTCCGGTGATCGGGGCGGAGGATCTGGCCCGGTTCCGCGCCGAGGCCGGGACGCGCACGCTCTACACCCTCGACGTGCGCGACCCCGCCGAGCACGCCCTCGGCCACCCGGCGGGCTTCGCCTCGGCGCCGGGCGGGCAGCTCGTTCAGGCGACCGACGAATGGCTCGGCGTCCGCGGCGCCCGCGTCGTGCTCACCGACGACGATGGCGTACGCGCCCGGATGGCGGCGTCCTGGCTCGTCCAGATGGGGTGGGACGCCAGCGTCCTGGCGGAGGGCGTGGCCCTCCCCGACGCCGTTCCGGTGCCGGAACGGGCCCGGGTGATCCTTCCGGCGGAGCCGGCGCTGACGCCGGACGACCTCGCAGGCCTGCCCGACGCGACGGTCGTCGATCTCGCCCGGAGCCCGGCCTATCGCAGGGGCCACGTCCCGGGCGCCTGGCACGCCTCCGGGCCGGCTTTGGCGCGCGACCTCGCCGCCCTGCCGGGCGAGGGTCCGGTCGTCCTGACCTCGCCGGACGGGCGGGTCGCGGCGGCCAATCTCGCCGAGGCGCGGAGGGCGACGGCGCGCCCGGTGCTGCTCCTCGCCGGCGGGACGCAGGCCTGGACGGATGCCGGCCGGCCGCTCCAGACCGAAGGCCGCTTCGTGTCCGAGCCGATCGACGTCTACAAGCGGCCCTATGAGGGCACCGACAACGCCCGGGCCGCGATGCAGGGCTACATCGACTGGGAGTTGCAGCTCGTGGCGCAACTGGCCAATGACGGGATTGCACGGTTCCGCGTCGCCCGCTCCCCCTGAGGGCGAAGCCGTGCCGGCGGAGCAACCGGCCCGCCTTCAGGCGACGGCCGTGACCTCGACCGTGATCGGACCGCCGCGCCGGATGGTGTTGTAGACCGGGCAGTGGTCGCGAAAGTGCGTCGTCAGCCGCTCGGCGGTCGGCTGGTCGACGCCCTCGACCGCGAGCGTGACCAGGATGCTGCTGAACCGGCTTTCGTCGGCCTCGTCCCGAACCGCCGTGACCTCGGCTGAGGCGGCCCGGACCACGATTCCGAAGTCGCGCGCGTCGCTCTCGACGCTGGCGAGCGCGCAGGAGGCCAGCGCCGAGACCAGGAACTCGATCGGGTTGGGCGCGACCGAGGGCACGCGCCGGATCATCGCCGAGTCGGACAGGAACACCTTACCCTTGCCTTCGAGCACGTAGCGGCCCGCGTCCCCGGTGGTGCGGGCCGTGATGGCCTGAATCTCGCTCATGGTCGCTCATCCCCTGGTCGCTCGTCCTGTTCCCGGCCCGGCTGCCTGCGAGGCTCGGCCGTTGAAATAACAGACAACCTTCGTAGACTACCACGTCAACCATGGAAGCCCGCCCCGCATGCGTCCTCTGTACTCCCTCGGCCTCGCCGCGCTGGTCACGCTCGGCGCCAGCGGCGCCTTCGCGCAGACGCTCACGATCGGCGTCCGGGCCGGGCCGGAATCGATCGACCCGCACTACACCTCGACCGGCACCCACGCCGAGACGCTGAAGCACGTCTTCGACACCCTGGTCTGGGCGGGCGACAACCTGGAACTCCAGCCGCGCCTGGCCGAGAGCTGGCGGCTCGTCGACGACACCACCTGGGAGTTCAAGCTGCGGCCGGGCGTCAAGTTTCACGACGGGTCGGACCTCACCGCCGATGACGTGAAGTTCTCGATCGAGCGCTCGCGCAAGATCAGCGGGCCGAACCCGACCTCGGTCTATGTCCGGCGCGTCAAGGAGGTGACGATCGTCGATCCGCTCACGGTGCGGATCACGACGAACGGCCCGGCCCCGACCCTGCCGAACGACTTCGTGCGCGTCTTCGTCGTGTCCGAGAAGGCGGCGAAGGACTACTCGACCCAGGAGACCGCCAATCCGGGCTTCAACTCCGGCAAGGCGGCGATCGGCACCGGACCGTACCGGTTCGTGTCCTGGGTGCCGAAGGACCAGCTCGTGCTCGAGCGGTTCGACGGCTTCTGGGGCGGGCGCGAGCCGTGGCAGCGGGTGGTCCGCAAGGAGCTGAGCAACGACGCCGCCCGGGTGGCGCAGCTCAAGGCCGGCCAGGTCGACGTGATCGCCCGCACGCCCTCCTCCGACGTCGCGACGCTCGCGCGCGACCCGAAGCTCGCGGTCGTCTCGACCGGCACGATCTACGTCTTCAACCTCGAATTCGACTTCCGGGAGAAGCCGCCGCAGGTCACCGCCAAGGACGGCTCGCCGCTGGCCAGGAACCCGTTCCTCGATCCCCGGGTGCGGGAGGCCTTCGACCTCGCGATCGACCGCGAGGCCCTGGCCGAGTTCGCCACCGAGGGGCAGGCGAAGCCCGCCTCCCAGCTCGTGACGCCGAACATCTTCGGCTACAACCCGGGCCTCGCGGCGACGAAGCCCGACGTGAAGCGGGCCAAGCAGCTCCTCGCCGAGGCCGGCTACCCGGACGGGTTCAAGGTGACGCTCAGCTTCACCAGCGACCGCCTGCCCGGCGACCGCGAGGTCGGCACGACCCTCGCCCAGATGCTGGCGCAGATCGGCATCGCGGTCGCGGCGAACGCCCAGCCGACCGCCCTGTTCTTCCCGGCGCGCCAGCGCGGCGAGTACTCGCTGGCGATGTGGGGCTGGGCGACCTCGACCGGCGAGGCGCATTACACGCTGTCCTCGCTCACCCACACCTTCGACGCCGCGAAAGGCGCCGGCAACTACAACGTCGTCGGCTACAGCAACCCCGCCCTCGACGGCCTGATCGACGGGGCGGCGGTCGCCCTCGACGAGGGCAAGCGGCGCGGCCTGTTGCAGGAGGCGCTCGCCCTCACGGCCCGGGACCGTCCGCGCCTGCCTCTCGTCGTCATCGGCACCGCCTGGGCGGCCCAGAAGGCGAAGGTCACGGTGACGCCGCGGGTCGACGAGGACACGCTCGCGATGAACATCAAGCCGGTCGGGGGGCGCTAAAGTCCCTCGACCTCCTCGGCCCGGTGGCAGGCGACCTCCACCGGGCCGAGGGCGCGCAGGCGCGGCGGCTCGGTGCGGCAGCGCGGGACGGCGAGCGGGCAGCGGGTCCGGTAGGGGCAGCCCTCCGGACGGTCGAGGGGCGAGGGCAGCTCGCCCCGGATCGGCTCCAGGACGGGGGCGTCGCCCTCCTCCGTCACCAACCGGGGCACGCTGGCGAGGAGCGCCCTCGTATAGGGATGGCGCGCCGCCGTCGCGATTTCCGCCGCCGGGCCGATCTCGACGATCCGGCCGAGATACATGATGGCGATCCGGTCGCAGAGGTGGCGCACCACCCCGAGGTCGTGGCTGATGAACACCATCGTCAGCCCGAGCTCGCGCCGCAGGTCCAGGAACAGGTTGACGATCTGGGCCTGGATCGAGACGTCGAGGGAGGCGACCGGCTCGTCGCAGACCAGGAGGTCGGGCCGCATCGCGAGCGCCCGGGCGATCGCGACGCGCTGGCGCTGGCCGCCCGAGAACTGGTGCGGGAAGCGGTCGGCCGCGGCCGGGTCGAGCCCGACCCGGGTCAGCCAGTCGGCGATGGTGGCGCGGGCCTCGCTGGCCCGCGTCAGCCCGTGGGCGAGCGGGCCCTCGGCCAGGGTCTCGCCGACCCGCATGCGCGGGTCGAGGGAGGCGTAAGGGTCCTGGAACACCATCTGCACGCGCGTCGTGCGCTTGCGCCCGGCCACCCGCACCGGCTCGCCGTCGAGGAGGACCGCGCCGCGGGTCGGCGTCGCGATGCCGGCGGCGATGCGGCCGAGGGTGGACTTGCCGCAGCCCGATTCGCCGACGAGGCCGAGCGCCTCCCCGCGGGCGACCGCGAGATCCACCGCCTCGACGGCGTGGACCGCGCGGTCGGGGACGGGCCGACCGAGCGCCGCGCCGAGCCGGGCGAGGAGCGGCGCCGGGACGGGGAAGCGCTTCGTGACCCCCTGGAGCGCGAGGAGCGGCGGGGTCATGCCGCCTCCAGCGGGTGGTGACAGCGAAAGCCGTGCCCGTCCGATTCGCGCCGCTCCGGATCGAGGGTCCGGCACAGCTCGGTCGCGCGGGCGCAGCGAGGATGGAAGGCGCAGCCCTCGGGCCGGGCGAGGAGCGAGGGCGTCGTCCCGGGGATCGGGGCCAGCGGCTCGCCAGGTCTCGCCCGCGCCGGCAGGCTGTCGAGGAGGCCGCGCGTGTAGGGATGGCGGGGCGCGCGCAGCACCGTCCGCACCGGGCCGTCCTCGACGATCCGCCCGGCATACATGACCGCGACCCGCTGGGCGATCGACGACACGACCGCGAGGTCGTGGCTGATCCACACCATGGCAACGCCGGTCTCGCGCACGAGGCCGATCATCTCGCGCAGGATCTGAGCCTGGATCGAGACGTCGAGCGCGGTGGTGGGCTCGTCGGCGATCACGACCGAGGGCCGGTTGAGCAGGGCGACCGCGATGGCGACGCGCTGGCGCAGGCCGCCGGAGAGCTCGTGCGGGTAGGCGGCAAGACGGCTCTCCGGGGCGGGGATGCCGAGGCGGGTCATCAGGTCGAGGCAGCGCGCCCGCCGCTCGGGGCCCCGGACCCGCCCGTGGGCCGCGAGCACGAGGTCCATCTGGCGCCCGACCGTGAGCATCGGGTTGAGCGTCGCCATCGGGTCCTGGAACACCATGGCGACCTCGCGCCCGCGCAACGTGCGCAGGTCGCGGGGGGCGAGGCCCACCAGCTCGCGGCCCTGGTAGCGCACCGAGCCGCCGACGATCCGCCCCGGCGGGTCGACGAGGCCGAGGATCGAGAAGCCGGTGATGCTCTTGCCCGAGCCCGATTCGCCGACGAGGCCCAGCACCTCGCCGCGCCCCAGGGTGAAGGAGACGCCGTCGACCGCCCGCACCAGCCCGGCCCGGGTGGAAAAATGCGTGCGCAGGTCGGCGACCGCGAGGGTGGGCTCGTCCGTCACCGGCGCAGCCTCGGGTTCAGCTGGTCGCGGATCTGGTCGCCGACGATGTTGACCGCCGTGACGAGCACCACGAGGGCGAGGCCGGGGAAGACCGAGATCCAGTAGCGGCCCGACAGCATGTACTGGAACCCGTTGGCGATCAGCGTGCCCAGCGACGGCTCGGTCGGCGGCAGGCCGACGCCGAGGAAGGACAGGGTCGCCTCGAGCGAGATGGCGCTCGCGACCTGCACGCTCGCCACCACGATCACCGGCGGCAGGGCATTGGGCAGGATGTGGCGCCACAGCACCCGGGCGCCGGAGAGCGGCGTCGACAGGGCCGCGGCGACGTAGTCCTTGTGCCGCTCGGCCGCCGCCGCGCCGTGGGCGGTGCGCGCCACGTAAGCGTATTGCGCCGCCACCAGGGCCGCGACGAGCTGGAGCTTGCCCTGCCCGAGCACGGCCGAGAGCACGAAGGCCAGCAGGATCGCCGGGAAGGAGAGCTGCAGGTCGACGAGGCGCATCATCGCCCCGCCGATCCGGCCGCCCAAAGCCGCGGCGGTGACGCCGGCGGCGGTGCCGATGGCGAGCGCCAGCCCCCCGGCGAGAAGCCCCATCTCGAGGGAGATGCGCAGGCCGTAGAGCATCGCCGAGACGAGGTCGCGCCCCTGGGCGTCGGTGCCGAGCCAGTGGGTGTAGCCGCCCGAGCCGACGAAGCCCGGCGGGCGCCGCGCGTCGCGCAGCGACAGGGCGGCGAGGTCGTAGGGGTCCTGCGGCGCCACGAGCGGCGCGAGGACCGCCAGCAGCACGATTCCCGCCACCACCGCGAGGGCGGCGAGCGCGACCCGGTTCTCCCGGAACTCGCCGGCGAAGCGGCGAAGCGGCGTCTCGTGGGTGGTCACTTGCGGTACCGCTTCGGGCGTCACGCGGCGCTCCTCGCGCGGCGCAGCCGCGGGTCGAGGGCGGCGTAGGCGAGGTCGACCAGGAGGTTGATCAGCGTGAACAGGAGCGAGATCAGCACGAGGTAGGCCACCATCACCGGCCGGTCGAGGGAGGTGATCGAGTCGATGATCAGCTTGCCGAGGCCGGGCCAGGAAAAGATCGTCTCGGTCACGACCGCGAAGGCGACCGTCGAGGCGAATTCGAGCCCGAGCACCGTCACCAGCGGGATCGCGATCAGGCGCAGGACGTGGTGGCGCAGGACCGCCCATTCCGACAGGCCCGCCGCGCGGGCGAACTTCACCGTGTCGCCGAGCATGATCTCCAGCGTCCCGGCCCGGGCGAGGCGGATCATCAGCGCGAGCTTGAACAGCGCGAGGTTGAGCGCCGGCAGCACCAGGTGGGCGAGGCCGTCCAGGGTGAGGAAGCTCCATTCGGTGCCGAGCACCCGCACGGTCTCGCCGCGCCCGCCCGCCGGCAGCCAGCCGAGCCAGACCGCGAAGACGAGGATCAGGATCAGGCCGATCCAGAATGTCGGCACCGAGACGCCGACCACCGAAGCCGCCATCACGGCCCGCGCCGCGGGGCTGCCGGGCCGGTAGCCGGCATACATGCCGAGCGGCACGCCGACCGTCACGGCGATCAGGATCGCCGACAGCGTCAGTTCCAGCGTCGCCGGGAGCCGGACCAGGATGAGGTCGAGGACCGGGACGCCGTAGACGAAGGAGCGCCCGAAATCGCCGTGGAGGAGCCGGTCGAGGAAGCCGAGATATTGCCGCCAGAGCGGCAGATCGAGGCCGTAGCGGGCGATCACCTCGGCCCGCACCGCCTGGCTGGCATCCGGTCCGATCAGGACGTCGATCGGGTTGCCGATCGCGTAGACGCCGGCGAAGACCAGCATCGACATCGCCAGCATGACGGTGGCGGCCTGGATGAGGCGCCGGAACAGGAGCTCGACCATGGCCTCGGGGTGAGTGGGACGGGCGATCGGGGCCGGCACCCGGCGCGGCGGGCCCGACCGCCTGACGCGGGAAGCCCGGCCATCATCGCCAGCCGTCGTGCGCCTGCAAGCGCGGCGCGGCGGTTTTCGCCGCACTGGTGCGCGGCGACATCAGGGGCGGGCCGCTCACGCCTCGCCGACGCGGTACTGCCGCGGCGGGGCCGCACCGTTGACGGCGAAGTCGCCGACGGTGCGGTCGCGGTAGATGCGGGGGTTGTGCGTCGCGATGGTGCGGGCGTTGCGCCAGTGCCGGTCGAGGGCGAGGCCGCGCCGGGTCGAGGAGGCGCCGAGCGCGTCGAAGAGCTGCGTCGTGGCGTCGAGCACCAGCCCGGTCACCACCGTCACCGCCTGGTTGACCTCGACATCGGCCACCGTCGCGGCGACGGCCGCCCCCTCCGGGTCCCCGGACCGGTCGGCCTCCCACACGCGCCCGACCGCCTCCGCCGCCTTGAGCACGATCGCGCCGGCCGCGTAGGCCGCACCGCGCACCCGGCCGACCACCTGGAGCACCTGCGGGTCGTCGGCGGTACGGGCCGTATTGCCGTGGCTGTAGACCCGGGTGCGCTCGGCGACGAGGCGGGCGACGTCGCCGGCCGCCGCCCGGCCGATTCCGGCGAGCGTCGCGAGGTGGACGAGCTGGTAGAACGCCACGGCGTAGCGGAACCGGCCGGGATCGGGGTTCACCCAGGCCGCCTCCACGGCGACGCCCGTGAACCTGGCCGTCCCGCTCGCGGTCAGCGCCTGGCCGAAGCCGTCCCAGTCGTCCAGCACCTCGACCCCGGCGGCGCGCCGCGGCACCGCGGCGCCGACCGGCTGGCCGGCCTCGTCCACCGCGGCGAGGTGGATCCAGTCGGAAAAGAGCGAGCCGGTGGTGTAGAACTTGGTGCCGTCGAGCACGTAGGCGTCGCCGCGCCGCTTGAGCACGGTGTCGAAGCTGCCGACCTTGGCGGTGCCGGTCTCCGAGACGCCGCTGCCGACCGTCTCGCGTGCGGCGATCCGTGGCAGCCACTGGCGGCGCCAGTCCGGATGGGGCGAGTTCAGCACGTCCTCGGTGAAGCCGAAATGCGCGCGCAGCGCGTTCGTGACGTTGGGATCGCCCTCGGACAGCTCGACCAGGAGCCCGAACAGCTCCGGCAGGCTCGCGCCGTGCCCGCCCTCGTCGGGCGGCAGCCGCAGGGTGGTGAAACCGGCCTCCTTCAGCGCCGCGAGCTCGGCGTGGGGCAGGCGTCGGTCGTGGTCGCGCGCGGGCGCACCCGCGCGGATGTCGCGAAAAACCGGCCGGAAACGCTCGGCCAGATTTTCGTAGCGGGCGCTCGGGCCCGCCCCCCAGCCGGCCTGGATCTGCGTCATCTCGATCGTCCCATCCTGTCGGCCGGCGCTTCCCGCTCGGGATCCCGTCAGGCCGAACCTTGCGCCGGCCCCCACGCACGCGTTCTTTTAAGAGAACGAACGGGAGGCAATCGGCTCTGCAATAGGGATCTTTTCGCCGGAGGCAGCGTGCCAGGCAAGCATTGATGATCGGGGACACAGCTGTTTTAACGCTTTCGGAATATTCATGCTGTGCCGGAGCGGCTGTAAAGAAGCACTCTTTCGATCCTGTCGTTCTACAAAAAGAACATTCTCGTTGACAGGGGCCGGGGCGCGGCCGAGCCTGTCGCCTCTCCCCTCACCGGAACTCACGATGATCGCCGATCCGCCCTTTGATCGTCCGCGCGGCCGTCCCCTTGTCGCCACCCTGCTCGGGCTGGTCGCCCTGCTCGCGACCGCCGCCGCTCCGGCCCTCGCCCAATCGGGCACCCCCATCACGGCGTCGATCGAGACACGCGACCTGCGGGTCGGCTTCACGCCGGGGCCCTACGAGGATGCGTTCAAGGCCGGCGCCGCGCCTGTCCTCGGCGCGCAGGGCTACCGCATCGCCTACGCCCATTTCAGCACCGGGCTCGAGGTCAACAAGGCGGTGGCCTTCGACGAGATCGACGCCAACGTGATGCAGCACAGCGTCTACCTGAAGGCCTACAACGAGCGGAACGGCACCGACCTCGTCGGCATCGTGCAGGTGCCGACGCCGCCGATGGGGCTCTACTCGCGCAAGCACAGGACGCTCTCGGCCGTGCGCCCGGGCGCGACCGTCGCGGTGCCGAACGATCCGGTGAACCTGGAGCGGGCGCTCAAGATCCTGCGCGACGCCGGCTGGATCGGGCTCAAAGCCAATGCCAACCCGGTCGACGTCACCGAGCTCGACGTGACCGCGAATCCGAGCGGCATCCGCATCGTGCCGCTGGAGGCCGCCCAGGCGCCGCGCGCCCTCGACGACGTCGACTTCGCGGCGATCCAGGGCAACTTCGCGATCTTCAGCGGCCTCAAGCTCACCGAGGCCCTGGCGCTCGAGACGATGACTGCTCCTTACATCAACGTGGTGGCGGTGCGCCGCGTCCACGCGGAAACGCCGTGGGCGAAGGCGATCGTGGCGGCCTACCGCTCGGACGCGTTCCAGGCGGCGATCCGGGCCGACCGCTTCTACGACGGCTTCACCCTGCCGGACTATTTCCGCTGATTCCGCGCCCGTGATCCCGCACCTGGAGGCCTCCTCATGACGAAGCCGATCCGCGTCAACGGGTTCGCGATCCACAGCCCGGTCCATCTCTCGCCCGGCCTGTGGACCCACCCGCGCGACCGCTCGCTGGAGTTCAACACGCTGGGCTACTGGACCGACGTGGCCCGGCTCCTCGAACGCGGCCTGTTCGAGACCCTGTTCATCGCCGACGGCATCGGCATCCACGACGTCTATGGCGGCACGGCCGCGGCGGCCCTGCGCCGCGCCGCCCAGGTGCCGAAATACGATCCGATGCTGCTCGTCTCCGCCATGGCGGCGGTGACGGAGCATCTCGGCTTCGGCATCACCGCCTCGGTCTCCTACGAGCCGCCCTTCACCCTGGCGCGGCGCTTCTCGACCCTCGACCATCTCACGGAGGGGCGCATCGCCTGGAACGTCGTCACCGGCTACTCGGCGGCGGCCTCGCGGGCGGTAGGCCGCCCCGGAATCACCGCCCACGACACTCGCTACGACATCGCCGACGAGTTCCTCGACGTGGTCTACCGCCTCTGGGAGGAGAGCTGGGAGGACGGCGCGGTGTTGCGCGACCGGGAGCGCGGCCTGTTCGCCGATCCCTCAAAGATCCACCGCATCGAGCACACGGGCGAGCATTTCCGGATGGAGGGCATCCACCTCGTCGATCCCTCGCCGCAGCGCACGCCGTTCCTGTTCCAGGCCGGCGCCTCGAACCGCGGCCGCGACTTCGCCGCCGCGCATGCCGAGGCGGTGTTCCTGAGCGACCCATCGAAGGCCGCCATCAAAGCGACCGTGGCCGACACCCGCCGCCGTGCCGCCGCCCGGGGGCGCGATCCCGCCGGGATCCTGTTCTTCGCCCTGATGACGGTGATCGTCGGGCGCACCGAGGCGGAGGCGCACGACAAGCACCGCGACTACCTCGCCCACGTCGATCCGGAAGGCGCGCTCGCCCTGTTCTCGGGCTGGACCGGCATCGACCTCGCGCCCTACGACCTCGACGATCCGTTCCCGGTGATCCGGAAGGACAACGCGGTCGCCTCGCTGGTCGAGTCCTTCGCCCGCGCGGAGAAGGCCTGGACGATCCGCGAGATCGTCACCCACAACGCCATCGGCGGGCGCGGCCCGGTCCTGGTCGGCTCGGCCGCGCAGGTGGCCGACGCCCTGGAGGCCTGGATGGACGAGACCGACATCGACGGCTTCAACCTGAGCTACGCGGTGACGCCCGAGGGCTACGGCGACTTCATCGACCTCGTCGTGCCGGAGTTGCAAAGCCGCGGCCGCTACAAGACCGCTTACGCGCCGGGCCCTCTCCGGGAGAAGGTGTTCGGGTCTGGCCGCCGGCTGCTGCCTGGGAGCCATCCGGCGGCACGGTTCCGGCGGGGGGTGGAACAGGGGATCGAGGCGTAGGGCGTCGAAGACCCCAGAGGGAAGGACAGCGTCACGGCCCAAGCCGTGACGCTGTCTCGTGCCGTCGGCGTCCCGCCGCTCCAGGCACCCTTCAAGGCCTCTGCACGTCCGGCCGGGCATCCGGCACGAAGCCGGCCCGGTTCGGCATCGCGACGGCAGGCAGGCTCCTCGCGTCGAGGACGGCATCCGCCGGCACGATCCCGTTGAGGTGCAGGAGGTAGGCCGAGACCGCGTAGACCTCGGCATCGGACAGGGATTGCGGCGCGTCGAACGGCATCGCCCGGCGGACGTAATCGAACAACGTCGTGGCGGTGGGCCAGAAGCTGCCGACCGTGCGCACGGGCTTGGCTGTCGCAAGCGTGCCCTGCCCGCCGACCAGCCGGTCGGCCGCCCCGCCCTGGCCGGTCTCGCCGTGGCAGGCGGCGCAGCGGGCGGCGAAGACCGCGCGGCCCTCCGCGACGCTGCCATGGCCGGGCGGCAGCCCGGCGCCGTCGGGGCGCACGTCGATGTTCCAGGCGGCAATCGCGTCCGGCGTCGCGGGCCGGCCGAGGCGGTGAGGGCCAAGGGGATCGGCCGAGGCCGCGCCTGTGAGGATCAAGCAAGCCGCGCCGACGGCGGCTCCCGAGACAATCTCACGCCACATGCCGCACGCTCCCGCCGGCCGCGACCTGCCAGCCATAGATGCCGTTGAAGTGGTAGATCGAGTTCGTGCCGCGGGCGGCGACCAGCGCCTCGCGGGTCGGCTGGCGATAGCCGGTCTCGTCGGTGGCACGGCTCTGGATCAGGGCCGGACCGCCGTCCCAGCGCCAGGGCAGGCGGAAACGGGTGAGGCAGCGCGACAGCACCGGCTCCTGCAAGGCGGCCGGGCGCCAGGAGACGCCGCCATCGACCGAGACCTCGACCCCGGTGATGCGTCCCCGGCCCGACCAGGCGAGGCCCGAGATCTCGTAGGCCCCCGGCTCCTTGAGCTGGTGCCCGCCGGACGGCGTGGTGACGACGGACTTCGCCTCCATGGTGAAGGTGAACTGGCGTGCCGTGCCGTCGGGCATCAGGTCGGTGTATTTCGAGGTCTCCTCGCGGGTCTGGAACGGCCGGTCGCCGAGCTTGATCCGGCGCAGCCACTTGATGCTGAGGTTGCCTTCGAGGCCGGGCAAGAACAGCCGCAAGGGGTATCCCTGCTCCGGTCGCAGAGCCTCGCCGTTCTGGGCGTAGGCCAGGATCGCGCCGTCGAGGGCCGAGAGCGGCAGGCTGCGGGTCATCGCGGCGGCATCCGCCCCTTCCGCCAGCAGCCAGGTGGCGTCCGGCCTGACACCGACCTCGTCGAGGAGCGTGGCGAGCTCGACGCCGGTCCACTCGGCGCAGCTGAGGAGCCCGTGGGTGTCCTGAACCGTCCAGGCCGGGTTGGTTGTCTGCCAGGCCGGGGTGTTGCCCGAGCATTCGAGAAAGTGCAGCCGCGACACGCTGGGGAAGCGGGCGAGGTCGTCCATGGTGAGGATCAGGGGCCGCGCGACGAGGCCGTGCACCACCAGGCGGTGCTGCTCGGGATCGATCGCCGGCACGCCGCCGTGGTGGCGCTCGAAATGCAGCCCGTTCGGGGTGATCGTGCCGTGGAGGTGCTGGAGCGGCGTGCCGGTCGAGGCGGCGCCCGGGAAGGCCGGGGCCGTGCGCGGCTTGCGGGCCAGACGCTCGAAGGACGAGGGCACGCCGTAGCCGGGGCTGGCGACGCCCCTGCCCGGCTCGCGGGTCCAGATTGGAACCTGGAGTGCCGGGACCTGCAGCGGCCCCTCGGCGGCGAGCGCGCTGCCGCTGACGCCAAGCGCCCCGGCGAGGAAGCTCCGGCGCCCGAAGAGCGGGACGGAGGATGGTGGCATGGGAAACACTCCTTCATACCCTCGCGCCTTGGCATCGACGCGTCGATGCCAAGGCGTCCGGCGCATCAGCGCCGGCGCCCGTTCGGGCTTGCCTTGCGCAGCCGAACGGATCCGTTCGACGGCGCGGCGGTGTCGGACGGCGTGCCAGCGGAGGAGCCGGCCGCGAGCGAGGCGGCGGTGACAGTGAGCAGGACGCCGCGCATCTCCAGATCGGACGCCCGTCATGGCGCACTGCGCCGTCATGGGCGGGATCGAGCCCGGCGACGATACGCAGGAGCGTCGACGTCCCGCAGCCGCTCGCCCCCACGATGGTGACGAACTCGCCCGGAGCAACGCTGAGGTCGATGCCGTCGCGGGCCCGCAGGGGCCGGCCGTCGACGGTGAAGTCCGTCGCCCCGCGGGCGATCGCGCTCCGGCTGTCCGGCGTGAGGCGCGCTCCGCGTGTCACTCGGCTGCCTCGCGGCCGGTGGTCCGGGCGCGGATGCGGTGGGGCGGGCGGCGCACCCTGAGATGCTCGCGCAGGGTCCGGCCGGCATACTCGGTCCGGAACAGGCCGCGGCGCTGCAATTCGGGGATGAGCAAAGTCGCCACGTCGTCGAGCCCGGTCGGCAGGATCGGCGGCATGATGTTGAAGCCGTCGGCGCCGTAGGCCTCGAAGCGCTCCTGGAGCGCGTCGGCGACGTCGGAGGCGGTGCCGACGAGCGTCCAGTGCCCGCGGGCTCCGGCGATCCGTAGATAGAGGTCGCGGATCGACAGGGTCTCGCGCCGCGCCAGCGCCACCAGCAGCGCCTGCCGGCTCTTGCCCCCGTTCGTCTCCGGCACGTCCGGCACCGGCCCGTCCTCCGGGTAGCCCGCGAGGTCGATGCCGAGCATCCGCTCGAGGAGCGAGCGGCCGACCACCGGATGAACCAGGGCCTGCACGGCGTCGTACTTGTCCTGCGCCTCCGCCCGCGTGCGGCCGAGGAACGGCATCGCGCCCGGCATGATCTTGAGGTCGTCCGGCGCCCGGCCGTGGCCGGCCAGCCGCCCCTTCACGTCGGCATAGAACGCGACCGCGTCCTCCAGCGTGCCTTGCGCCGTGAAGATCACCTCGGCGGTGCGCGCGGCGAGCGCCTTGCCGGCCTCGGAGGAGCCGGCCTGCACCACCACCGGGTGCCCCTGCGGCGGACGCGGCACGTTGAGGGGGCCGCGGACGGAAAAGTGCTCGCCCCGGTGGCCGAGCACGTGGAGCTTGGCGGGATCGAAGAACAGGCCCTCGTCCTTGTCGCGGACGAAGGCGTCGTCCTCGTAGGTGTCCCAGAGCCCGGTGACGACGTCGACGAACTCCTCCGCTCGGTCGTAGCGGCGGGCATGGGCGAGGTGGGCGTCGCGGCCGAAATTCCACGCCTCGCGCTCGTCGGCCGAGGTGACGAGGTTCCAGCCGGCCCGGCCGCCGCTCAGGTGGTCGAGCGAGGCGAACTTGCGCGCGACGTGGAACGGCTCGTTGTAGGTGGTCGAGGCGGTGGCCACGAGGCCGATGCGCTCGGTCACCGCCGAGAGATGCGAGAGCAGGGTCAGCGGCTCGAACTGGCCGACGTAGCGGGTCGCCGTGCGGCTGAGCGCGTCGATGTCGTCGCCCCGGATGCTGACGCCGTCGGCGAGGAAGATCAGGTCGAACTTCGCGGCTTCCGCGACCTGCGCGAGGCGCCGGTAATGGCCTGGGTCGATGCCGGCATCGGCCTTGGCGTCCGGATGGCGCCAGGCGGCGACGTGGTGGCCGCCCGGATACAGGAAGGCGCCGAGATGCAGGGTGTCGTCGCGACGCGCCATGTCGTCAGCCTCGTAAGCCGTCTGCCTCGCTCGTAGAACCGCGGATCGCACCCACCGGTCGCAGCGGTCTCGCGGTTTCAATCTATTTAGTCAATAATTTTCATGTACTATAGAGAGAGGCGAAGGCCGCTGGCACCCTGCGGCCTCCCGCACCGCCATCTCCCTGGGAGGAAGTCTACCCAGCCAGTCGACAAATCCCCATCTCTCCGGCACCGCTTGCCGGCCCGCCTCTTCCGCAGACCCCCGTCACACGCAGGACGACGATGCTGACCAACAAGGGCAAGTACGGGCTCAAGGCGATGGTCCATCTCGCAGGCCTGCCCCCGGGCACCCGCATCGGAGTCGCCGAGATCGCCGAGGCGCACCGCATCCCGAAGAAATTCCTCGACGCGATCCTGGGCGACCTGCGCAATGCCGGCTTCGTGCACAGCAAGAAGGGACCGGGCGGCGGCTACGCTCTGGCGCGACCGGCCGAGGAGATCCGCATCGGCCACGTCGTGCGCGCCCTCGACGGCCCGCTCGCGCCGCTGCCCTGCGCCAGCCGCACCGCCTACCGCCCGTGCGAGGATTGCGCCGACGAGGCGGGGTGCGCGGTGCGCCTCGCCATGCTGGCGGTGCGCAACAGCATCGCGGGCATCCTCGACAACCTCACGCTCGAGCAGATGCGGTCGCTGCCGCAGGCGGAGGCCGAGGCGAGCCTCACCTACCACATCTGAGCACAACGTCCTCGCGTCCCGGACTCGCCTGCGCCTGCGCCGACGCGACGGCCCCCTCCGCGACGCGCCCGGCGAGCCAGGCGCAGGCAGCGTCGAGGTCGAGGAGGCGGGGTGCTGCGTAGGGCATCAGGTCCGCCGGATGACCGGCGAAGAGCCGGTCGGCCGCCCCCGGCGCGACGGACAGGCCGCTGGCGCGGGGCAGCAGCAGCCCGCGCACGACGAGGTCGCGCAGGAGGGCGCTCGGCCTCAAGCCGTCGCGGCGCGTGACCGGGCCGTCCGTCCCGCCGCCGAGGATCCGGTCCCACGCCCGTCGGCCGTGGCGCAGGAGGCGCTCGCGCGCCTCGTCGGGCAGGTCATGCCAGAGGGCGGGGGCGCTCAACCGCAGGCCCGCCACCGCCACGTCGAGGCCGACCCCGCGGCCTTCGGCCTCCCGCACCAGCGCCCGTAAGGACCGCACCAGGGCGGCGGCACCGGTCCCCAGGGGCAGGTCGGCCGGGTCGAGACGGAGCGCACGGATCGCGGCGTTCCGCTCCCGCGGCGGCGCGCCTGAGGCCGGCGGTTGCAGGGCGAAGGCCAGCACCGCGGCGCGCCCGAGATAGGTGGTCCCGTCGGCCGTCCGCGCCGCCACGCCTTGCGGCGTGGATGCGACCGACAGGCAGGTCGTCTCGGCGACGTGGAGACGCCCCGCATGCTGCCGCAGCGCCTCGACGAGGTGCAGCGGGGCCAGAGGCAGCGGGCCCGTCTCCTCGGCCAGCAGGGTCGCGAACTCAGCCCGGCGCAGGCGGCGACAGCGGGAGCCCGACGCCTCGATCACGGTGACCTGCACCCGCGCCTCGCGGCGCAGCAGGTGGGAGGCTAGCCCCAAGCCGCTCGCGCTCGCTCCGATCACCAGGACGTGGCGGCCGCGGGCGGCTGGGGAAGGCCCGGCATCGAGACGGCGGGGTCCCGTGGGCTGCGTCTCCGGCATCGATCGATCCTCAGGCACGGTTGGGCAGGCTTTGACGGGTGACAATCTCTGCGCTTCCCACCGGGCGGTCAACGAGAATGTTCTCTTTATAGAACGGACCTCGAAGGAATTATCTACTGTCTAAGGCATTTTCCAGAGAAGACAGGCGGTAATATCATTGGGCACCGCCTGCTCAGCGCTGCATATCGCTCGCGCACCAAGCAGTCCGGCTCTCGTCCGCCGAAGTTCGTTCGTTTAAAAGAACGAATTCCCGATATCTCCTCATCTTGGAGCGCCTGCGTCATGGCCTTCACGCGCCGCCATGCGACCCGCCTGCTCCTGAGTGCCGCAGCGGGCACCGCCCTGTTGGCCATCCCGTCCGGCTCCCCGCTCCGCGCGGCCCCGGCCGGGACGCCGGTCCGCGGCGGCACGCTCCACTGGGTGTTCTTTCCCGAGCCGCAGGCGATCATCGCCATCTACACCACGTCGGGCACCGGCCAGACCATCGGCAGCAAGATCAACGAGGGGCTGCTGCGCTACGCCACCGACATGACCCCGTTGCCCCACCTCGCGACGGAATGGGCGATCAGCCCGGACGGCCTGCGCTACCGCTTCGCCTTGCGGCGCGGGGTGACCTGGCACGACGGCCGGCCGTTCACCGCCGCCGACGTGGCGTTCTCGCTCCTGCGCCTGCGCGAGGCGCATCCGCGCGGGCGCATCACCTTCGCCAACGTCGCCGAGGTGCGCACGCCCGACCCCCACAGCGTCGAGATCGTGCTGTCGCGGCCGGCCCCGTTCCTGATCAGCGCCTTCGCGGGGGCGGAATCCCCCATCGTGCCGCGCCACATCTACGGGGCGATCCGGCCGGAGGCGAGCGCGAGCCTCGCCCGGACCATCGGCACCGGGCCGTTCCTGCTCAAGGAATGGGTGCCGGGCAGCCACCTCCTGTTCGAGCGGAACCCGAATGACTGGGACGAGGGCAAGCCCCATCTCGACCGGATCGTGATGCGGATCATCACCGATCCGGGCGCCCGGGCGGCGGCATTCGAGGCCGGCGAGGTCGATCTCGGCGGCAACCCGGTCCCGCTCGCCGACCTCGCCCGCCTGCGGGCGCTACCGAAGCTCGTGGTCGACACCACGACCTACGCCTATTCCGGGCCGCAGACCCAACTCTTCTTCAACCTCGATTCCGGGGTGCCGCAAGACGTGAGGGTGCGCCGGGCGGTGGCGCACGCCATCGACCTCAAGGCGCTGCTGGCGGCGGTGTATTTCGGGCACGGTGCGGTCTCGCCGACCCCGGTCAGCGTCGTGCATCCGAAATTTCACGACGCGAGCCTCGGGCCGGTGCCGTTCGACGTGAAGCGGGCCGAGGCTTTGCTCGACGAGGCCGGCCACCGCCGCGGTCCGGGCGGCACCCGCTTCCCGCTCCGGCTCACCCTCAACCCGTTCCTGGAGGGGCGCTACGGCGACTTCATCCGCCAGGCGCTGACGCGGATCGGCATCGCGGTCGACTTCCAGCGCCTGGATCTCGCGACCTACCTCACCCGAGTCTACCGCGACCGCGCCTTCGACGTGACGATCGAGTCCCTGTCGAACACCTTTGACCCGACGATCGGGGTGCAACGCGCCTACTGGTCGAAGACCGTCAAGCTCGGCCTGCCGTTCTCGAACGCCGCGCACTACGCCGACCCGGAGGTCGACCGCCTGCTCGAAGCCGCCGCGGTCGAGCCCGACGAGGCGCGCCGCCGCGACCTGTTCGTCGCCTTTCAGCGCCGCATCCGCGCCGACCTGCCGTCGGTCGACCTGATCGCCCCCTCCGGCATCATCGTGGCGCACCGCAGGGTGAAGAACTTCGCCCCCGGCGTCGAGGGGATCACCGGCAATTTTGCGGATTTGTACGTTGACCCGCGGGAGGCGTGAGGAGCGCCGGCAGGCCCTCCCCTGCTTCCAGGCTCACAAACGGGAGTCCGGGCGTCCCGGCCCCGCCCCTACCACGCCGGCTCGAGGAACCCGCCGTAGCGGTCGAGCAGGAACTGCTTCACCTCCGGCGAGCGATAGGTGGCGATGAAGGCGGCGAGCCGCGGGTCGTCGCGGTTGTTCGGACGGGCCACGAAGCTCAGCGTGTAATGCCGGTCGCCGGCCCCGTCGGTGATGAGAGCGGTCTTCGGGTCGCCGCCGGAGGCGATCAGGTAGGTGAAGCTGATCTGGGTCAGGGCCACGTCGGCGAGCACACGGGGAAGCTGCGCGGCGTCGAGTTCGAGGATGCGCAAGCTCTTCGGATTCTGCACGACGTCGGCCACGGTGACCGCGTCACCGAGGCCCGGCTTGAGGGAGACGAGGCCGGCCTTCTCGAGCAGGTGCAGGCCGCGGGCGGCGTTGACCGGGTCGTTGGCGATCGCGACCGAAGCGCCCTTCGGCACGTCCTCCAGGCGCTTGACCGATGTCGAGAACAGGCCGACCGGCAGGATGATGGCCGGTGCCACCGGCACCAGGGCGTAGCCCCGCGCCTTGATGGCGCTGGTGAGGAAGGGCACGTGCTGGAACAGGTCCGCGTCGAGGCTGCCGGTCGCCACCGCCTCGTTCGGGGTGACCCAGTCGGTGAACTCGACGATCTCGACGCTCTGCCCCTGCGCCTTGGCGAGCTTGGCGGCGACGTCGAGGGTCTGGGCGACCGGGCCGGCGGTGGTGCCGATGCGCAAGGGCGACGCGGCCCGGGCGGGACCGACGCGAATGCCTCCGACGGCCGCGGCGGCGAGGGCGGTGCCGAGGATCGCCCGGCGGGTCAGGACGCGGGTCATCAGGCAGCCACCGGAACCGCGGCGCGGGGCGTGCGGTGCGCCAGGGCCTCGACGAGCTGGCCGGCGGCCTGACCGATCCGGGCTTCCAGGGCGGCCTCGGCGGGGCGGCCGTCGCTGAACTCGGACTCGCTGGCATAGAGCGAGGTCGCCACCGTTTGGGCGCCGAAGAACCCGAAGAGCGGCCGCAGCTGGTGCTCGACGACGAGGGCGTGGCGGTGCCCGCCGCCGGTCGCCGCGACGATCACCGGCCGGTCGGCCAGCGCCGCCGGGTCGATCAGGTCGAAGACGTGCTTGAACAGGCCGGCATAGGAGCCCTTGTAGACCGGGCTCGCCACGATCAGGGCATCGGCCTCTGCGATCGCCCGGATCAGGGCGGCGCCGCGGGCGCTCAGGTCGTTCGGGGTGTAGGCGGCGCCGAGTTCAGTCCCTCCGTCGAGGAGGTCGAGGAGCTGGACGTCGACGGGCCGGCGCGCGGCGACGGCCTCGGCGATGGCGCCGACGAGGGCCCGTGACTTCGACGGTCGATGGGTGTTGCCGCTGAAGCCGACGATGCGGAAGCGGGTGGTCTGGCGCAGGGTCATGGACGTGTCCTTGTGTTGGAGAGAGGCGTCAGGCGTGGTGGCAGGCGACGGCGTGGGCCTCCGCGACCGGGCGCAGGGCCGGGTCGGCGTGGCGGCAGAGGTCGGTCGCCAGCGGGCAGCGGGGGTGGAAGCGGCAGCCGGCCGGCAGGTCGGCCGGGCTCGGGAGGTCGCCGCCGAGCGGCGGCGCCTGGCGCTTTCGCGAGGGGTCCGGCACCGCCGCGATGAGGGCGCGGGTATAGGGGTGGCGCGGGGCGGCCCACAGGGCCGCGGTCGGAGCGCTCTCGACGATGCGGCCGAGATACATCACCAGCACCCGGTCGGCGACGTGCTCGACCACCGACAGGTCGTGCGAGACGAACAGATAGGCGAGACCGAGCTCGCGGCGCATCGCGGCGAGCAGGTTGAGGATCTGGGCCTGGACCGAGAGATCGAGGGCCGAGACCGGCTCGTCGCAGACGACGAGATGCGGCTCGACCACCAGGGCGCGGGCGATGCCGATGCGCTGGCGCTGGCCGCCGGAGAACTCGTGCGGATAGCGCGTCGCCGCTGTCTCCGGCAGGCCGACCTGGTCGAGGGCCCGAGCGACCCGGGCGCGGCGCTCGCCCCGGCCGCCGAGACCGTGAACCTTGAGCGGCGTCTCGAGGATGCCGCCGATGATGTGGCGCGGGTTGAGCGAGGCGAAGGGGTCCTGGAACACCATCGCGATCTCGCGCCCGCGGATCTCGCGGAACCGGCGCTCGCTCAAGGTCCCGAAGTCGCGGCCGTCGAACCGGATCGTGCCGGCCTCGATCCGGCCACGCGGCGGCAGGAGGCGCATCAGGGCGAGCGCCGTGAGCGACTTGCCGGAGCCCGACTCGCCGACGAGGGCCACCGTCTCTCCCGGACCAACGGTGAAGCTCAAATCCTGCACCGGCCGGGCCCGCGGGAAGGCGATGCCGAGGCCCTGGACGTCGAGAAGCGCCATCTCACGCCTCCCCGGCGAGACGCGGATTGAGGGCGTCGTTGAGCCCGTCGCCGACGAGGTTGAGGGCGAGCACGGCGAGCACGATCGCGACCCCGGGAATCGCGGTCAGGTACCAGGCGCTGCGCAGGACCTCCCGGCCCGAGCCGATCATGCTGCCCCAGCTCACGACGTTCGGGTCGCCCAGCCCCCTGAAGGACAGGGCCGATTCCATCAGGATGCCGGAGGCGACCATCACCGAGGCTGTGACGACGATCGGCGGCAGGGCGTTGGGCAGGATCTCGGCGAACACGATCCGCACGGGCCCGTAGCCGAGGCCGCGGGCGGCGGTGACGAAGTCCTTCTCGCGCAAGGAGCGGAACTCGGCCCGGGTGAGGCGGGCCACAATCGGCCAGGAGGTCGCGCCGATGGCGAGCGTGATCGCCGGGATCGAGGGCTGCGCGATCGCCACCAGCACCACCAGCAGGATGAAGGCCGGGCTGGTCTGGAACAGGGCGATCACGCGGCCGAGCGCGCGGTCGATCCGCCCGCCGGCATAGCCGGCGGTGGCGCCGACCAGCACGCCGACGGCAAGCCCGGTGGCGGCGGCCGCAAAGCCGACGAGGAGCGAGACCCGCGCGCCGTGGGCGATCCCGGCGGCGACGTCGCGGCCGAGGGAATCGGTGCCCAGCGGATAGGCCGGATCCTGGCCCGGCCACAGGAACGGCTGCGCCACCATGCCGAGTGGATCGTCGGGATAGGCGAAGGGCGCAGCCAATGCCGCCGCGGCGACCAGACCGAGGATCGCGAGGCCGGACAGGGCCGTCGGGTTGCGCAGGAAGGCCCGCGAGGCCCGGCGCGGCGCGGGCGCCGGCAGCGCGGCGGCTCGGTCGGTGGCCGAAGGGCTGTCTGCGAACCGCAGGGTCATCGGCGACGAGGTCATGAGCGCACGGCGATGCGAGGGTCGAGGATCGCCTGGATGAGGTCGACCGCCACGTTGGCGACGACGACCAGGAGCGAGGAGAGCAGGAGCACGCCGAGCAGCACGCTGAAGTCGCGCGCCATCACCGCCTCGAAGGCGAGGCGCCCGAGGCCGGGCCAGGAATAGACCGTCTCGACCACGACGGCGCCGCCCAGAAGCCCGCCGACATGCATGCCGGCCACCGTGGTGACCGGCAGGAGCGCGTTGCGCAGGACGTGGCGCAGGGTGATCGCCAGCGGCGACAGGCCCTTGGCGGCGGCGGTGCGCACGAAGTCCTGGGCCCGCACCTCCAGCATCGCGGCGTGCACGAGGCGGGCATAGATCGCGATGGTGAACAGGGCGAGCGACAGGCCGGGCAGCACCATGTAGCGGAGCTGGTCGATGAGCGCCGCGACGCCGGTGAGCCCCTGCCCGATGGTGCGCGCGCCACCGCTCGGCAGCCAGCCGAGTTTCACCGAGAACAGCACGATCAGCATCAGGCCGATCCAGAAGCCCGGCACCGAGTAGAACAGCAGCACCGCCACCGACAGGACCCGGTCGAGGATGCCGCCCGGCGCCCGGGCCATCAGCGCGCCGAGCGCCAGGCCGGCGAGCAGCGCGAGGGCGAGCGCCAGACCCATCAGCATCAGCGTGCCGGGCAGGCGCTGCCCGATCAGATCGGCGACCGGCATGTTGTAGCGCGGCGAAAAGCCGAGGCTCAGATGGGCGAGGTTGTTCAGGTAGGCCAGGAACTGGTCGAGCACCGGCAGGTCGAGGCCGAAGCGGCTGCGCAGCGCCGCGAGCGTCTCCTCGGTCGCCGCCCCCGCCTCGCCCGCCATCACCTCGGCGGCGTCGCCGGGGGCAAGGCGCAGCAGGAAGAAGTTCACCACCAGGATCAGGAGAGCCGTCGGCACCGCGTCCGTGAGCGCCCGTCCCAGCACGGGGAGCAGGCGGCGTGTTCGGTCCATCGCGGGTCACTCCGGCTCGACGCCACCAGATCGCGGCGACGGCGTTAAATTCATATTGTCTATCTATTTTGTCAACTATAGGATATCCTCATTGAACGGGCCATGGCCCGCGACCTCCCGGACGAGCCTCGTCATGACCCTCCTCCATCCTCCGGGCGCTCTCGTCGGCCGATCAGGCTTCGCGAGCCCGACGGATTTCCCGGACTCTCCGCTGTCGCGGGCGCTGAGCGAGCCGCTGCTGCTCGGCCTGTTCCTGCCGATCCAGGCCGGCGGCTGGACCGCCTCGACCCTGCCGCGCACCACCGACTGGAGCTTCGACTACAACCGCGACCTCGTTCTGGAGGCCGAGCGGCTAGGCTTCGACCTCGTCTTCGCCCTGTCGCAATGGTTGCCGAAGGGCGGCTACGGCGGCGTGCT
This sequence comes from Methylobacterium terricola, assembly GCF_006151805.1. GTDB lineage: Bacteria > Pseudomonadota > Alphaproteobacteria > Rhizobiales > Beijerinckiaceae > Methylobacterium > Methylobacterium terricola. Next base: position 378,336 of record NZ_VDDA01000005.1, read on the forward strand.
CGACGGGCAGGCCCTCGATTCCTTCACCAGCATCGCGGCCCTGTCGGCGCTGACCCGCCGCATCCTGCTGGTGGCGACCGTGCACGTGCTCTACGGGCCGTGGCACCCGCTGCACCTCGCCAAATTCGGCGCCACCCTCGATCACATTTCCGGCGGCCGTTTCGGCTTCAACGTCGTCACCGGCCACCGGGCGGTGGAGCACGAGATGTTCGGCCGGCCGCGCATCGAGCACGACCGGCGCTACGCGCTCGCGGCCGAGTTCGTCGAGGTGGTGCAGCGCCTGTGGCAGGACGACGAGCCGTTCTCGTTTTCGGGCGAATCCTCGTGGCGCCTCGGCGACGGCTTCGTGACCCCGAAGCCCCGCTACGGCCGCCCGGTCCTCGTCAACGCCACGGGCTCGGAGGCGGGGATCGCCTTCGCGGGGCGCTATTCCGACATCGTGTTCGTGACGAGCCCGGCGGGCGCCGACATCGACAGCGCGCTCGAGGCGCTGCCCGACCACACCGCCCGGGTGAAGGCGGCGGCGCGCGGGCTCGGGCGCGAGGTCCGCACGCTCATCAACCCGCTGGTGATCTGCCGCGAGACGGACGCCGAGGCCTGGGCCTATGCCGACGCCATCGTGGCGCATGCCGGTCCACGCAGCCCGAAGGGATTTCGCACGCTCGATTCCGACGCCCATGCCTGGAAGGGCCGCGAGGGCCGGGCCGACCCTTATGCCGCGATCGGCGGCAACATCCAGGTGATCGGCTCGCCCGAGCAGGTGGTGGCGCAGTTCGCGGCCCTGAAGCGGGCCGGCATCGATGGGCTGCAGCTCAGCTTCTACGACTTCAAGCCCGACCTCGCCTTCTTCGGTGCGCGGGTACTGCCGCTGATGCGCCAGGCGGGCCTGCGGGCTGCACCCGTCTCCCTCGCGGCCTGACGACTTCGCCCCATCGCCGGAGGCCGAATGAGGCCCCGGCAACCTGACGATCCTCGACCGCCACGTCGCCAGCCACCCGGCCACGATCGGCGGCCCCGTCGCCGACATCTGGATCGAGGCGCGAGCCCCGCGACAGGAGACCCCGCATGAGCTTCCCCGCCGGTCTCGGCTTCGCGCCCGACCTTTCCGACCCCTATCTCGCCAAGGCGGCAGCCCTGCGGGACATCTTCGCCCGCGACGCGGTCGCGCGCGACAAGGAAGGTGGGCGGCCGTCCGAGCAGATCCGCCTCCACAAGGAGAGCGGCCTCCTCACGCTCCTCATCCCGCGCGAGCATGGCGGTCACGGCGAGCCGTGGTCGACGGCGCTCCGGATCGTGCGCGAGTTCGCGAAGGTCGACGGGTCCCTCGGCCACCTCTACGGCTACCATTTCGGCTCGGTCCACGCCGCCCACCTCCTCGGCGATCCGGACCAGGCCGCCGCCCTCTACCGGCGCTCGGCCGAGGGCAACTGGTTCTGGGGCAACGCCCGCAACAGCTTGTCGAAGACCCTGTTCGGCCGCCGCGACGGCGAGTGGGTCACCGTGAACGGCGTCAAGCCCTTCACCTCGGGCTCGCACGTTGCCGACGCGCTGATGATCGCCTGGCTCGACGAAGAATCCCATGAATGGACCTTCGCGGCCGTGCCGGCCGACCGGCCGGGCATCATCGTCGAGAACGACTGGGACGCCATCGGCCAGCGCCGTACCTCCTCGCGGCGCTCGCCGGGGCCGAATCGCCGATGTTGCCGCGCCATCTCTACGAGGGGAAGGGCGACCCGCTGGCCAATCCGGCGAACCGCGCGCCGGTCGGCACCGGCCCATTCGTCTTCCGCGAATGGGTGCCGGGCAGCCACGTGGCTTACGTCCGCAACCCGAACTACTGGGATCCGGGCAAGCCCTACCTCGACGAGCTGGTGGTGCGGATCATCCCGGACGGGGCCGCGCGGGCGACGCCGGTGGCCCCGCCCGACGTCGCGCGCTTCGCCGCCCTGCCGCATCTCGGCCTCGAGAGCCACGGCAACGAGTATGGCCCGACGATCTACGGGATCGAGTTCAACCTCGACAACCCGTACCTGCGCCACCGCGCCGTACGCCAGGCGATCGCTCACGCCATCGACCGTCCGGCCCTGCTCAAGGTGGCGTGGTACGGGCTCGGCGATCCCTCCGACAGCGTGGTGAGCCCGACGCTCAGGGAATTCTACAACCCGGATGTGCCGCGTTACGCCTTCGATCCGGGCCGCGCCGAACGCCTCCTCGACGAGGCCGGCTTCCCGCGCAAGGGCCGGACCCGTTTCACCCTGACCCACGATTACCAGCCCTTCGGCGAGGGTTTCAAACGCACCGGCGAGGTCATCCGCTCCTCGCTCGCCCGGGTCGGCATCGACGTCACCGTCCGCGGGCAGGATTTCCCGTCCTACCTTCGGCGGGTCTATACCGACCGGGACTTCGACTTCACCAATCACCCGTTCACCAACAAGTTCGATCCCACGGTCGGGCTGCAGCGCTTCTTCACCAGCGACAACGTCCGCAAGGGCGTCGCCTTCACCAATGCCAGCCGCTACGCCAATCCGGAGATCGACCGCCTGTTCGCCGCCATCGCGGTCGAGGGCGACAGGGCCCGGCGCAAGGCGGCGATCGACGCGATCCAGGCGATCCTGCTCGCCGACCTGCCGGTGCTGCCGCTGTTCCTCGGCCGGTCGATCACCGTGTTCAACCGTCGGGTCGTGAACCACACGATCGGCGCCACCGGTGTCTCGGCGAACTTTTCGGAATTGTGGTTGCGCGGCTGATGCCCGGCCGACGCCGGCATCGCCGTCAAGGTCTCCGGTCGTCACCCTTCGCGTTCGTTCGGGATACCGAACGATAGACCACCGGCCGGGCGGGCCAACCGTCAGCCTCGCCGTCGCGTCCCGGCGCCACTCCCGTCTGCCCTCCATCGCATCGGGTTCGAGGCGGACAATCTTCTCGGTCGGCCGCCCGTAGCGGGCAGATCGTCTCCTCAATATCGTTCTTTAAAAAGAACAATCTCGTTGACTTGGCGAACGCCTCCGGACACCTTTGGACCGTCGGATGCGGCCCCCGGATGCGGGCTCGTCCGGTCTCCCTTCACGAACCAGGAGGCTCCCCCGATGGCCTTTCGGCCCCTGCATGACCGCGTGCTGCTGCGCCGCCTCGACGGCGACGCGACCACCAAGGGCGGCATCATCATCCCCGACACCGCCAAGGAGAAGCCGCAGGAGGGCGAGGTCGTCGCCGTCGGCCCGGGCAACCGGGACGACCACGGCACGCAAACGCCCCTCGATGTGAAGGCGGGCGACCGGGTGCTGTTCGGCAAGTGGTCCGGCACCGAGGTCAAGATCGACGGCGAGGATCTCTTGATCCTTAAGGAAGCCGACATCCTCGGCGTGATCGCGGCCTGACTTTTCAACAATCGAGAAGGACGAACCCCATGGCTGCCAAGGACGTGAAGTTCTCCGCCGACGCCCGCGAGCGCCTGCTGCGCGGCGTCGACATCCTGGCCGACGCGGTCAAGGTCACGCTCGGCCCGAAAGGCCGCAACGTCGTGATCGAGAAGAGCTTCGGCGCGCCCCGGATCACCAAGGACGGCGTCACCGTCGCCAAGGAGATCGAGCTGGAGGACCGGTTCGAGAATCTCGGCGCCCAGCTCTTGCGCGAGGTCGCCTCGAAGACCAACGATCTCGCCGGCGACGGCACCACCACCGCGACGGTGCTGGCCCAGGCCATCGTCAAGGAGGGCGCGAAGGCGGTCGCCGCCAACTTCAACCCCCTCGACCTCAAGCGCGGCATCGATCTCGCGGTCGGCGCGGCGGTGCAGGACCTGGCCGGCCGCGCCCGCAAGGTGACGGCGTCGGACGCCATCGCGCAGGTCGGCACCATCTCGGCCAACGGCGACGTCGAGATCGGCCGGCTGATCGCCCAGGCGGTCGAGAAGGTCGGCAAGGAGGGCGTGATCACGGTCGAGGAGGCCCGCACCGCCGAGACCGAGCTCGACGTGGTCGAGGGCCTGCAATTCGACCGCGGCTATCTCTCGCCGTACTTCGTGACCAATGCCGAGAAGCTGACCGTCGAACTCGACGAGCCCTACATCCTGATCCACGAGAAGAAGCTTTCGTCGCTCCAGCCGCTGCTGCCGGTGCTGGAGGCCGTGGTCCAGTCGGGCCGGCCGCTCCTCATCATCGCCGAGGACATCGAGGGCGAGGCGCTGGCCACCCTCGTCGTCAACAAGCTGCGCGGCGGCCTGAAGGTCGCGGCCGTGAAGGCGCCGGGCTTCGGCGACCGCCGCAAGGCGATCCTCGAGGACATCGCGATCCTCACCAAGGGCCAGACGATCTCGGAAGAGCTCGGCATCAAGCTCGAGAGCGTGACGCTCGCCGAGCTCGGCCGCGCCAAGAGGGTGCGGATCGACAAGGAGAACACCACGATCGTCGACGGCGCCGGCGAGGCGTCCGAGATCGCGTCCCGCGTCGCGCAGATCAAAGGGCAGATCGAGGAGACGACGTCCGACTACGACCGCGAGAAGCTGCAGGAGCGCCTGGCGAAGCTCGCCGGCGGCGTCGCGGTGCTGCGGGTCGGCGGTGCCACCGAGGTCGAGGTCAAGGAGCGCAAGGACCGGGTCGACGACGCGCTCAACGCCACGAGGGCGGCGATCGAGGAGGGCATCGTCCCGGGCGGCGGCACCGCGCTGTTGCGCGCCCGCGGCGCGGTCGCGGCGCTCCAGGGCGGCAACCCGGACGTGACGGCCGGCATCAAGATCGTCCTGAGGGCGCTCGAAGCGCCGATCCGCCAGATCGCCGCCAATGCCGGGGTCGAGGGCTCGATCGTGGTCGCGAAGGTGGGCGAGAGCGATTCCGACACCTACGGCTTCGACGCGCAAGGAGAGACCTATCTCGACCTGATCGAGGCCGGCATCGTCGACCCGGTGAAGGTGGTGCGCACCGCGCTCCAGGATGCAGCCTCGGTGGCGGGCCTGCTCGTCACGACGGAAGCCCTCGTCGCCGACCGGCCGAAGGACAAGGCCGCCTCGCTGGCCCCGGCCGCGCCGGACTTCTGACCCCTCGTCCGCGCCCCGGACCTGCGCCGGGGCGCACCATCCCCCTCGTCGCGCGAGGACAACCATGCCGCAAATTCCCGATCCGGCCGTGCCGTTCCACCCCTCCGAGCCGAGCCCCGGCCTCGTCGTCGTCGCGCTCTGGGCCGTGCTGATCCTGGCCGCCTTCGCGTTCCTGCTGCGCGCCGCCTGACGGATCGTTTCGATGAATCCGGTCATCGCGGTTGTCGGCGCCGGCTTCAGCGGCAGCATGGCGGCGCTCCATCTCCTGGCCGCCCTGCCCCGCTCCTGGTCGGTGCTGCTGTGCGAGAAGGCCGGCAGCTTCGGGCGGGGGCTCGCCTACGGCACCGAGGCCCCCGCCCACCTGCTCAACCTGCGCAGCCCCAACGTGAGCGCCTATCCCGACCGGCCGGACCACTTCGCGACCTGGCTCGGCGGCTTGCCGGAGGACGAGCGGGCAGGCGTCGCGGTGACGCCGGCCGGCACCTTCGCGCCCCGCGCGCTCTACGGCCGCTATCTCGGCGAGCTGCTCACGGAGGCGGTGGTGGCCGAGGGCACGCCGCGGCTCCACCTCGTCCACGATGCGATCGCCGATCTCGTCCCGGTCGCGGGCGGATACGCCGTGCGCACCGAGGGCGGGGCCTCCTACCCAGTGGCCGGCGCGGTGCTCGCCATGGGCAACCTCACCGGTCCGGGGGCGCCGCCGAGCCGCCACCGGCTCGATCCGTGGCGGCCGGAGGAGTTCGGGCGGCTGCACCCGGATCGGCCGGTCCTCGTCGTCGGCACCGGCCTCACCATGGTCGACGCGGTCGCCTCCCTGCGCGGCCGGGGTTTTTCCGGCCGGATCGTCGCCCTGTCGCGCCGCGGCCTGGTGCCGAACGTCCACGCCCCGACCAAGCCCTGGCCGGTCCCCGACCTCACCGCCGCCGATCTCGCGTCCCTGACCCGGCTGACCCGGCGGATCCGGGCCGAGATCGCCGCGGCGGCCCGCGCCGGGCGCGACTGGCGCGACGTGATCGACGCGCTTCGCCCGGTCATCGGCTATCTGTGGCGCAGCCTTCCGGGACTTGAACGGTCCCGCTTCCTGCGCCACCTGCGGCCGTTCTGGGACGTGCATCGCCACCGCGCCGCCCCGCCGGCCGCTACGGCGATCGCCAGGGAGATCGCCGCCGGCACCCTGGACGTGCGGGCGGGGCGCATCCTCGCCATCGCGGACGGCCCCGGCGAGGCCGTGGTGACGATCCGGCCGCGGGGCGGCACCACGGACGAGACCCTGACGGTGCAGGGTATCGTCGACGCCACCGGGATCGGGCGCATCGACGAGACCGGGGACCCGCTGCTGCGCCGCCTCGTCGTGCGGGGCCTCGCACGGCCGGACGCATTCGGGCTCGGCCTCGCGGCCGGCGACGATTATCGCCTGCGCGCCGAACGGCCGGGCCGGCTCTGGACGATGGGACCGCTCCTGCGCGGCACGCTGTGGGAATGCGTTGCGGTGCCGGACATCCGCAGCCAGGCCGCCGAGGTCGCCGCCCTGATCGCCGCGGAGGTCGAATGCCTGCCGGCGGGCCGGGGTCACCCCCCGTCGGAGTGATCCGCCCTGAAGCATGGCTGTGAGCCGACGTGGTCCTGACCCACCAAACTGGTCCGCGCTGAGCGCAATCCTTTCGGGCATCCTGAACCCTGACGGAGGGTGGCTGCCATGCCTCGCGAACGCGTCACGAACGAACAGATCGCCTTCGCCCTCCGACAGGCGGAGAACGGCAGCACCGTGGACGAGGTCGGTCGGAAGATGGGCGTGTCCGAGCCGACCTTCTCCCGGTGGAAGTCGCAGTTCGTCGGCATAGGTGTGCCGGAGACCCAGCGGTTGAAGCCGCTGGCGGAGGAGAACAGCAAGCTCATGCGGCTGGTCGCCGACCTCACGCTGGATCGCTCGATGTTGCAGGACGTGCTCAAGCGAAAGTGGTCAGGACCGCCGTTCGCCGAGAGGTCGCCGGTCACCTGCAGGTCGCCTACGGCACCATCGAACGACGGGCCTGTCAGGCCATCGGCTTCGGCCGCTCATCCCAGCGCGACCGTACGCGCTCCGATCTGCAGGTGGCGCTGCGCATGCGGCTGAAGAGACTCGCCGCCGCTCGGGGCCGGTATCCTTGTCGTTCGTTGCCATTGCGCGCGCATTTGGGTCGGTCGACGAGATCTGCCGGTCGGGCGCAGCCTCGACGAGCATCTCGACGGCCTGCAAGGTGCGCAGACGATCCCGCAGCGCGGCCAACCTCTCGGTTTCCTGGCGGTCAGTAGTGTCGAGGGGTGTGAGGTCGCGTCCAATGCTCGTCTCGACCTGCTCGATGCGCCGACGGACTGCTGCCCGGGTGAAGTTGCAGTCTCGCGTATTCACGGCCTTGAACCGGCTACCGTCGATGGCCACGACGCCTCCGGTCAGGAGACCGACTTGGCGGCAGAGGATCACGAAACGTCGGCACGTGGCACGCAGCACCTCACCGGTCTCGCGTCGGAAGTCGGCGTTTGTCTCGAAGTCGAGTGAGAGGCGGCCGATCAGCCCCATCAGCTCAACATTGCGCCCGGCCTCCCGCTCCACGCACCGGCTCGACGGGATCTTATTGAGATGGCCGTACAGGTAGATCTTGAGCAGCATCGCAGGATGATAACCTGGTCGGCCGGTGATGGCGGGCGTCACGCCAGCAACGCCGAGGGCGGTGAGATCGCGTTCGTCGACGAACACATCGATGACGCGAGCCGGGTTGTCCGGGACGATGTCATCGTCCAGATAAGCAGGAAGCAAGGCAATCTGACGACAGCCTGCACGTTGGATAGAGCATGTCATCCTTCACCTCCCGTATCGGAGTCAGGACAAACATGTTGAACCAATAACATTAATTGGTAGATTAAATATATGCATATTTCAAATATACGGAACCAATAAAGATGCGCGTAGTCTCGATCTCCGTCATACTCTGTCGTCGGTCGGAGCGCAGCTTTCGGATGCTCGTGGGCGGCGAGTCGTATCGGAGGAGTATACAACGCGCCATTCGAGGCGACCGGCGATTAGACAAGACGTCTCCAAGAGCTTGCGGCCTCCGGCAGGCGGATCAAGAGATATCAGCTGCGAGAACTGGCCTACGGAATTCGGCAGGTCATCTGCGGCGAGTTTCAGGTTTCCGCCGAAGCAGGCACTACGGTGTCCGTATTCGTCGTGCGCGCCATCGATGGCAGCTTCTACGAAGTTGCCACCTGCGGCCCTCGTGTCCTGCAAAACGTCAAAGCAGCCTTCCGCCATAGTGGGCAAGCCTGATCACCAGCCGCTCTTTTCAAACGGCCTGCACCCCATCCAGACCTCCGGCGACAGCGCCTCCGAATGTCGGCTACGGGTCAGGTGTTTTTCCGCGCGCGGCGCGGCGAGGGTCCCGGCATCGATGGTTCGAGACCGGAGCGTCACGCCCAGATTCGGCCCCGTCCGCCCGCGGTGGCGCTCCGGAGGCGGGACAGGAGTTCGTCGAGCGGCATCGGCATCCCGAGCAGGTGGCCTTGCGCGTAGCGACAGCCGTGGCGGCGCGCCGCCGCCAGCTGCTCGCCTGTCTCGACGCCCTCGGCGATGCAATCGAGCCCAAGGTTCTGGCACAGGTCGAGGATCGTCACCACCACGCTGCGGCCGAGATCGGACTGGATGTCCGCCATGAAGCTGCGGTCGATCTTGATCTTGTCGAGCGGCAGGCGATGGACGTAGCCGAGGCTGGAATACCCGGTCCCGAAATCGTCCAGCGCGATCTGGATGCCGAGCGCCCTCAGGGTGGCGATGGCGTCCCTGGCGCGCTCGAAGTCGCGCATCAGCGCCGTCTCGGTCAGTTCGAGCGTGAGCCGCCGCGGATCGAGGCCGCTCTCGCGCACCGCCGCCAGGATCGCGCAGACCGTCTCGGACGATGCGAGATTATGCGACGACAGGTTGAAGGACAGGCCGACCTCCGGCGGCAGACGGGTGGCGTCGGCCAGCGCCTTGCGCAGGAGCAGGGTCGTCACCGTGTGGATGATCCCGCTGCGCTCCGCCGCCGCGATGAAGCGGTCGGGCGGGACGCGGCCGAGAACCGGGCTGGTCCAGCGCGCCAGACCCTCGACGAGGGCGACCGCGTCCGTGGCCGTGTCGAGGATCGGCTGGTAGTACACCTCCATCTCGGCGGCGAGGTCGGCGCTCAGAAGGGCGGTCTCGACCGCCAGCTCGGCGCGGATCGCATCCTCGTGCTCGCGCGAGAACAGGGTCGCGGCACCGCGCAGGTGCTCCTTGGCGTGGTAGAGCGCGTAGTCCGCGCGGTCGAACAGCACGTCGGCGCTGCGCCCGGCACTCGGATACAGGGCGAGGCCGCAGGAGCAGTCCGCGACGACCTGCGTCTCACCGACCCGGATCGGCGCACGCAGCGCCTCGCAGATGCGGTTGCAGACGGCGATCACCTCGTCCTCCGGCCCGGACGGACGGATGAGGAGGCCGAACTCGTCGCCCCCGAGCCGCGCGGCCGTGATGTCCGGGCCGGCGAAGGCGGACAGGCGCCGTGCGATCTCGGTGAGAACGCGGTCGCCGGCGGTATGGCCGTAGGTGTCGTTGATCGGCTTGAAGCGGTCGAGGTCGAGGATCGCGAGGCCGAACGGCGCGTCGGTCCCGGCCGCCTCCTCCAGCAGGCCGTCGAGACGCTGGAAGAAGAAGCGCCGGTTGGGAAGCCCGGTCAGGCCGTCGGTATGGGCGACCCGCGCGTTCTCGTCCGCCAGCCGTTCGGCGCGCGCCTGCGCCTCGACGAGCCGGATGAAGGTCAGGAAGTTGTCGGCGAGGATGCGCACCATGACGGCCGTCACGAAAGCGGTGTTCAGCGCGATGGCGACGAAGACGTGGTTGCCGCTGGTCAGGTGGTGGACCAGGAAGACGCCCATGACGATGACGGTCACCAGGAAGGCGGCGACCGGAAGGTGGGTCAGGCAGAAGATGCAGGCCACGACCGTGACGGCGACGAAAATTGCCACGTGCCCCTGCTCGAACGGACCGCCGTAGCGACCGAGCCCGATCGCCCAGGTCACGAAGGCGGCCGAGAGCACGGCCGTCAGGAGGCTGGTGGCCCGGAGCTGGCGCACGGCGTCCTTCGGCGCGAGATCGTGGGGCTGCAGGCGCCACCAGTGGACGGCCCGCAGCGCGCAGATCGCCACGAGGAGTCCGGGCATGCCGAGGGTCATCCAGGCCGGAGCCACGGCGTAATGCGTGAACGACAGCGCGCACGTATTGACGCATAGCAGCGTATACAGGGACGATATGTACTTCTTAAGCTCCGTCACCTGCCGTGTCTCGATGCCGGAACGAAGCGGGTTGCCGGATACGCCAGTGAGGAATTCTTTCCAGTGCTTCATGGCGGCGGGCAATCCTGCGAACGTCCGGCAGACTAGCCGGCCCCATTTAAGAATTGTTTCAATTTTAGGTTGTATATATCGATAAGCGCCCGCCAAGGATGTGAGCCCGCGGCCAGCGGGCCGACGGCCGATCCAGTGCGCTCGGGAGCCTTCAGAAGCCGCTTTCGCGGATGAGCACCGCGGTCGCCGCGCGCCACCAGCGGCGGGCGAGGCTGCGCGGCTCGGTCGCGATGGCGACCTCGCCCCGGATCGTGCGGCGCCAGCGGTCAGGGGGCGTCTCCGCCCGGAGGCGGACGCGGTAGAGCGCCGTCAGCGGCTCATAGCGCCCATCCTTCTGGCGCGTGGGCAGCGGTCCGCCGAGGGGCTCGGCGAGGACGGCATCCGGCAGCGTGTGCCGGTCGCTCCGCTCGACCTCTTCCACGACGGCGTCGAGCGTCGGAACGTCCGCCTGGGCGGCATGGAACCGCGCCGCCGCGCCCTCGCGCAGCGCCGCGACGTCGCTCTCCGCGACGTAAGCCTGGAGGATCCACGTCTCAGGGGCGACGATCAGGCCGATGCCGTCGCTCTCCGAGAGCCAGCGGCCGGGCGTCAGGTGGTCGGCGAGTTGCCGGATCTCGCCCGCCATTCCGGCCCGGATCACGAGCCGCGCCTTGAGGTCCTGCTGCAGGGCGAGCTCGCGGCGGCTTGCCGCCAGGGTCTCGGTCAGGGCGCCGAGGCGGTCGGCGCTCGCCTGCTCGGTCGCACTCAGCGCGATCTCGCGCTGCGTCTCGGCGATCCGGGCCTGCGCGATGGCGATCTGGTCGTCGACCTCCGGCGCCTCAAGGGTGACCAGTGGATCGCCCTCGGCGACCCGGGCGCCCTCGGCCACGTGCAGCATCGCGATCCGGCCCGGGGCGGCCGGGAAGACGCGTAAGAAAGCCCCGGCGCGCAGGACCGCTGGCGCATCGACCCGCCCGTGCCACGGCAGGGCGATCGCGGCGAGCCCGGCCCCCAGAGCCGCGAGGGCGAGGAGACCCGGCCGGGTGAGGCGGGCGCGGCGGCGCAGGCGCCACCAGGTCCGGAGTTCCCGCATGACGGGGCGCACCACGAACCAGCCGATCTCGACGAGGAACAGGCCGATCCCGACGAGCTTGATGAAGAAGTGATAGACGACGAGGGCGATGGTCGTGAACAGGACGAGCCGGTAGAGCCAGACCGCCCAGGCATAGGCGGTCATCCAGGCGCGGACCCGGCCCGGCAGCGGCTCGGCGGCGGGATCCTCCATTCCGAACAGCGCCCGCCTCAAGCCCTGCACGGCCGCCGCGAAGGCCCGCGGCTGGAGGTTCGGCATGCCGACGGCGTCGGCCAGCAGGTAGTATCCGTCGAATCGCATGAAGGGGTTCAGGTTCACCGCAAGCGTCGAGGCCCAGCTCACCGTGGCGATCATCAGGGCCGCGTCGCGCACAGGACCGTCGGGCATGAGGCTCCACAGCAGCAGCGCCGCGACCGCGAGGACGAGTTCCGCCGCGATGCCGGCCGCGTCGATGGCGAGGAGCTGGCGCCGGTCGGTCAGGCGCCAGGCGTCGGTGGTCTCGGTGTAGAGGCGCGGCCAGAACACCACGAAGGCGACGCCCGCATTCGGCACGCGGATCCCGAGGTGCTTGGCCACCACCGCGTGGCCGAGCTCGTGCACGCATTTCGCCAGGACGATCGCCGCCATCAGCCAGGACAGGCTCTCGGGCGAGGCCATCGCGGCGACGCGGCCGGCGAGCACGTCCCATTGCCGCCCGGCGAGGTAGAGGCCGAGGCAGAAGGCGAGGAGCACGATGCCCGCGAAGGTCCGGGTGAACAGGGGCCGCGCCAGCGGAGCGAGCCGGGTCAGGGCCGCGTCGGGCCGCAGGAGCGGCAGCTTGAAGAACAGGTAGTGGTGCAGCAGCCAGGACCACGGCCCCGCGCGTCGCCGGGCGCGCTCGGCCGCGTAGAGCCGCCAGGCGCCGGGTGCCGCGGCCGAGACCAGGTGGTTTCCGTGCAGCGCGCGGGCCAGGGCCTCGACGTCGCCGGCCTCGACGTCGAGGCGCGTCTCCGCCCGCACCCGGTCGGCCAGCTCCTCGGCGGTGACGGCGTCCCAGCGGGCCAGGATCTCGAATTCGACCCAGCCGAGCCGGAAGTAGGTGTTGCGGACGGGATCGTGCAGCGTCCAGGTCGGCGCGCCGCTGCGCGCGCGCGGGCCCTCGACGACGTCGAGCTCCTGGCGCAGGCCGGGCAGGCGCGCCGGCGGGGCGCCCCCCGGCAGGCCCGCCCCGAGGTGAAGCGGGAGGGCGGTCACAGGCCGAGGATCCGGCGCATCGCGGCGAGCGGCCGCCGGAACACGAAGTAGAACAGCGAGACCCGCTCCCCGTAGAGCTTGGCCGTGCCCTTGAGCCCGAGGCGCGGCGGGTCCTGCGCGTCCGCGAGGTCGGCGCGGGCCCGATAGGACAGCACGTTGAGCGGCGACATCTCGGCGTCGTAGCCCGCCTGGACGAGGCGGGCCTCGACCGGCCGCAGCGGATCGACGTTCATGAACAGGCGGACCGGCGCCCCGGGCTCCAGGTCGACGGCGTCGTCGACCGGGATCCAGATCTGCAGGCGCGCCCTAGCCGGCGAGGCGACGGTCATCACCTTCTCGCCGACCTTGACCGGGCGGCCGCGCCACTCCTCCGGGTCGCCCATGATGGCGATGCCGTCGCGGGGCGCCCTGACCTCGGCGCGCCCCAGAAGCTCGCGGTAATAGTCGGTCTCGGCCTGCCGCAGGTCGACGCGCCGCTCCAGCACCGCCGCCTCGGTGCGGCTCTTGTCGGCCCCGAAGGCCTTCTGGCGGGCGCCGAGCAGCTCCGCCCGGGCGACCTCGAGCTGGCGGAGCGCGACCTCGTGCTTGCCGCGCAGCTCGGTATCGTCGAGGCGGAACAGCAGGTCGCCGGCGCGGATCTCGGCGCTCGGGGCCACCAGGATGCCGGCGACCACGCCGGTCGCCGGTGCGGCGACGACCGCGGCGTCCCGCGGCACGATCTCGGCCGGCGCCAGCACCGACTGGCGCACCGGCAGGAGCGAGAGGAGGCCGAGGGCGACGGTCGCCGCGAGGGTCGCCCGCAGGGTCGCGAGGTCGCGCCAGGACCGACCGGCCCGGCGGAAGACCGAGGCGGCGTGGGCGAGCGCCCCGGCGAGGTGCTCGGCCGCCGCGCGCTCCGTCTCCCCGAAGGACGCCTGCCGGAACAGGATCAGGCCGCCAAGGAGGCGGCCGTCCCGCCGCAGCGGCAGGATCAGCGCCTGATGCGGCAGGCCCGGCGGCCAGGCTTCCTCCGGCACGCTCAGCACCCCGTCGGGCCTTGGCCCCTGCCCCATCGGGACCGCGACCAGAGACGTCGCGTCGGTCTGCGACCGGTTCCTTGCCGGCACCTGTCCGGCGAGCCGCGCCAGCGCCCGCGCGAAGGGCGAGGCCTCGTCGATCTCCGCGACGGCCGAGACCGCCGCGAGGACCGGGCGGCGGCCGGCATAGAACAGGGCGGCGGTGTCGTAGGCCACCACGCGCTGGGTCTCGTTGACGGCCGCGAAGGCGAGGTCCTGCGCATTCCGCGCCGCCCGGAACGTCGCCTCGAGCTGGAGGGCGGCGGCGAGCCGCTGGGCGCGCCGGTCGCTCGTGAAGCTGTGGGGCGGCGGATGGCTGGTCATTGCGAGGCCGGCATGGTCGGAAAGGCGGCGGTGCCGCTCATCCCCGGCAGCAGGTCGCGGGCGTCCTCGATCCGCCCGAGCACCTCGATCGACTGGCTCGCCGGATCGACGCGGCCGGAGAGAGCCGCGACCGAGGCCCGGTAGCTGCGCCCGGTCTCGTCGACCCGGACCGTGAAGGCGTCGCCGACCTTGAGCCAGCGCAGCCAGGGCGACGGGACGATGGCGGTGAGGCGCAACGGACCGTCGCTGACGATCGACAGGATCGGCCGGTCGGCGGCCACCACCTCGTGGGCGTTGGCGTGCCGCTTGGCGACCCGCCCGGCGAAGGGCGCGCGCAGGACGCAGTGGCTCGCGGCGGTGCGGGCCTCGGCCAGCTCCCCCTCGGCCTTCTGGGCTTCCGCCCCGGCGAGCTCGACATCGAGGCCGCCGATCGCGCCGAGCTTGACGAGGCGCTGCTTCGAGGCGAGGCGGGCGAGCGCGCCCTTGTGGACCCCCATCGCCGCGCCGACCCGGGCCTCGCGCAGCGCGCAGTCGAACCGGGCCAGGATCTGGCCGGCCTCGAAGCGGTCGCCGAGATCGACCGCGATCCGCTCGAGGAGCAGCGGCCCGTCCGAGGTGAGCGTGGCCTCGCGGTCCGCCGCCAGCAGGGCCCGCACCTCCTGGGCACGGGCCGCCTGGACGGGGGTGCCGACGGCGCCGAGGAGCGCGAGCAGGAGCCACGGGGCGCGGGACAGGGCGCGGCGGCTCATTCGACCCTCGCGGCGTTGGCGCTGGCCTCGCGGCGGACATCGTCCCCCGCGGAGGGGACGGACGCGGCGCTGGCCTGCGGTGCGGTCTCGGACCCCGGCTCCGGCATGGTTTCGAGACGCGCCTCCGGCACGGGGCCGGCGCCCTTCGACGTTATGGAGCCCGTGGTGGCGACGCGGCGCGCCTCGCGCGCCTCCGTGATGTGCCGGGCGAGCGCGGCGGAGAGGCCGCGCTCGACGAACTCGCGCAGCGAGGCGGTCAGGGCCGGCAGGTCGCTGTCCTGGGCGCCCGGGAACACGTCGACCCCGAGGGAGGTCAGGACCGTGGCGTAGGCCTCCTGCAGCTCGGCGAAGGTGTAGTAGTAGTCGAGGGCCGCAAGCGCGTGGCCGGCCCGCGCCTCGATCAGGGAGGCCTCGCCGGCGGTCGTCGCCTCCTTGTTGGCGCGCACGTTCGTCAGCGCGTGGGTCTCGTTCTGGAGGATGCGCCGGGCGAGCTCGAAGTCGCGCAGCTTGGTGCCGTAGGCGCGCATCGCGAGGTGGACCTGCGTGACGACGGACAGCGTCATCGCCCGGCGCTGCGCCTCGATCAGCACCTGCTTGGTCTCGTTCTGCTGCAGGCGGGCCGGCAGGCTGATGAACTGGGTCAGCTGCAGCGACAGCCGCGCCCCGAGGTCGAACCAGTTGTTGTTGTAGAGGTAGCGGTTCGAATCGTAGGCGTGGCCCGAATCGATGCGCAGGCCCGGCAGGGTCGACAGGATCTCGATCTGGCGCTCGAGCCGGGCGATGCGCAGCTTGTAGTCGTGCTCGTAGAGCTCGGGCCGGGTCATCAGTGCGACGGTGCGCAGGGCCGCGAGGTCGCCCGGCAGCTGGGGCGGCCGCAGGCTCTCGCGGCCGCTCAGGTGCAGCGGCTGGGCCGGATCGACGCTGATCAGCGCCGCGAGCTCGGCGCGCGAGAGCGCCATCAGCTCCTGGCGCCGCTCGATCTCGCGCAGGGTGCGCAGCATCCGGCGCTCGAAGTCGAGGGCCGCCTCCGGCGTGAGATCGCCCCGCGCCTGGGCCTGGCGGGCGTTGCGGATCGCCGCGTTGGCCGCGTCGGCGATCGCCGGGAGCTGGGCGCCGATGCGCTCGGCCGCATAGGCGCGCCAGTAGGCCCGGCGGGTGTCGGCGAGGATCCGGGAGGTGGTCTTGCGCTCGACCTCCCGGGCGAGCCAGACGGCGTTGCCGTCCTGCTGCATCTTCACGTAGCTGACGCCGAAATCGAGCGTGCTCCACAGGACGCGCCCGTCGGCGACGCCGCGGTTGCGCTCGAGCGAGGTCGAGGGCTCGAGGGACTGGCGGCCGGTGAGCAGCGACTGGCTCGACGACCCGGCCTGGTTGCTGCGGCCGAGATAGCCGCCGCCGATGCTCGCATCGGGCAGGAGCTTGTATTTCGCGAGGTCGAACTCGCCCGAGGCGTAGAACTGCTCGACGAGGCGGATGCGCCGGTCGAGGTTGTATTTCAACGCCCGCGCCATCGCGTTGTAGAGATCGATCCGCCCCTCGACCGGGGCCTGGCTGGCGGTGATCGCGTCGAGGTCCCGGATCGCGACGTCGAGGCGCTCGCCCTCGGTCACCGGCTCCGGCATCACGCAGGCGCCGAGCGCGGTGAGGACGAGGGCCGTCGCGGCCGCGCGGACCGGCCTCGTCGGCCAGGCGCGTCCGCGACGGACAGGATTCCATCGGAGTGGGCGGCGGATCATGCGGGAGGAGCCTCGGGGATCGGGTTCGGGGAGGTGGCGGAGATCAGCGGCGTCCGGCCGCCTCGGAGGGTGACGGCGGCGGCTCGGCGAAGGCGGCGTGAAGCCGCTCCTGGCCGTGTTCGAACCGGTTCGCGAAGCCGCGCAACTTGTGGGCGAGGCCCGGCCCCGGCGCCTCGGCCGGGCCCGGCCCGGACGGCGCCGGGTCGTCGCGGAACATCCAGTCGGAGGGCGCCGCCTCGCCCTTGCGGATCAGGATCGGCTCCGAATCGGGCGTCGACGGCGGCCCGGAGGGCGCCGGCCGGGCGGGCGCCGGAGCGACCGGCTCGGGCAGGCGCTGCAGGTGGTGGACCGAGGGCAAGTCACGGACCGACGGCCAATCGACGACCGGGAGCGGTCCGGCCTCCAGGCGCCAGGCCCGGAGCGGGTCCACCATCTCCGGGGTGATCCGCAGGGTCGTGCAGAAGGGCCGGCCCTCGTGCAGGACGTCGCGCACTCCGGGCGGCGCATGGCGCGGCAGGGCATCCGCCAAGCGGAAGCCGGTGCCGTAATGGACCCGGGCGTGCTCGACGACGTAGGGCAGGATCCGCAACGTCCCGATCTCGGGGCACGGCCCGGCCGCGAGCAGGGGCACGTCCTCGACGATCCAGCCGGCGCCGAACAGCAGCCGCTCGCGGCTCGCCTCGCCGCGGTCGCGGGTGATGTTGTCGCCGACTCGGTCGCCGACTTGGACCGGGGCGATGGTGCCGCGCACCGCCGCGGTCGCGCTGCCCCCCTGCCCGTCCGACACGGTGTAGGTGAACGCCGTCGCGCCGGCGAAGCCCGGATTCGGCACGAAGAGCAGCGTGCTGTCGGCGTTGAGCGTCACCTGTCCGCCGACGACCGCGACGCTGCCCCCGGGGGCGAGGGGCCGGCCGTCGATCGCCGTGACGGTGAGCGGGCCGCCATCGGGGTCGCGGTCATTGGCCAGCACCGGGATCACCGAGGGCGCGCCGATGCTCACGAAAGCGTCGTCGGCCGCGACCGGGGCGTCTGCGACGGGGGTGATCGTGCCGAGCACCGTGCCGGTCGCAGTGCCGCCGCGTCCGTCGCTCACCGTGTAGGCGAAGCGGACGGCGCCGGTGACGTCCGGATCCGGGACGAAGACCAGCGTGCCGTCGGCGGCGAGGCGCACGAGGCCGCCGGCGACGGCGACCGCCTCCCCGGGCGCGATCGGCTGCCCGTCGATCGCCGTGAGGCTGAGCGCGTCGCCCTCGACATCGCGGTCGTTGGCCAGCACCGCGATCGTCACAGCACCGTCCTCGGCGACGACGAAGGCGTCGGTGCCAGGCACCGGGGAGTCGTTGACCGGCGCGACGCTGCCCCCGACCGCGACCGTGGCGTTGCCGCCCCTTCCGTCCGACACCGTGTAGCCGAAGGCGACCGATCCGGCGAAGTCGGCGGCCGGCGCGAAGGTGAGGGTACCGTCGGCCTCGAGCGTCACCGTGCCGCCTGCCACCGCGACCGAGCCGCCCGCGGCGATCGGCTGACCGTCGATCGCGGCGACCGTCAGCGGATCGCCGTCGGGATCGGCGTCGTTGGCGAGCACCGGCACGCGGACCGGCGTGTCCTCGATCGCCAGGAAGCCGTCGGCAGCCGGCGCCGGCGCGTCGTTCTCGGGTGAGACGCTCCCGCCGACGGTCGCGGTGGCGCTGCCTCCCTGCCCGTCCGAGACGGTATAGGTGAAGGAGACCGGTCCATCGAAGTCGGCGGCCGGCGCGAAGGTGAGCGTGCCGTCCGGGTTCAGCGTCACGCGACCACCCGCGACCGCGACCGTGCCGCCGGGAGCCACGGCCTGCCCGTCGATCGCCGTGACCGCCAGCGGATCGCCGTCCGCGTCGCGGTCGTTGGCGAGCACCGCCAGGGTCGCGGACGTGTCCTCGATCGCCGCGAGCGTGTCGGCGCCCGGCACCGGCGCATCGTTCACCGGCGTGACGAGACCGCTCACGGTCGCGGTCTCGCTGCCGCCCCGCCCGTCCGAGACGGTGTAGGCGAACGAGACCGGGCCGTTGACATCGGCGGCCGGCGCGAAGGTGAGCGTGCCGTCGGCGTTGAGCGTGACCGTCCCGCCCGCCACCGCGACCGCGGCACCCGCCGCGATCGGCTGACCGTCGATGGCGATGACCGCCAGCGGGTCCCCGTCGACATCGGCGTCGTTCGGCAGCACCGCGATGAGGATTGGGGTGTCCTCGGCCGTCGCGAAGCGGTCGGCGGTGGGGATCGGCGCGTCGTTGACCGGCGCGACCGTGCCGGTGACCGTGGCCGTGGCGCTGCCGCCCCGGCCGTCCGATACCGTATAGGTGAAGGCGACCGCGCCGTTGGCGTTCGGGGCCGGCGCGAAGGTCAGCGTGCCATCCGGGTTGAGGGTCACCGTGCCGTTCACCACCGCGACCGTGAGGCCTGGCGCGATGCCGACGCCGTCGATCGCCGTGATCGTCAGCGGGTCGCCGTCCGCGTCGCCGTCGTCGGCGAGCACGGTGATCCGCACGGGGGTCTCCTCGGTCGTCTCGAACCGGTCGGCCCCGGGGGTGGGCGCATCGTTCACCGGCGTGATGGTGCCGACGATCGTCGCCGTGGCAAAGCCGCCCCGCCCGTCGGAGACGGTGGCGCTGAAGCCGACCGGTCCGGTGACGTCCGCCGCCGGGACGAAGGTCAGGGTGCCGTCCGGATTCAGCGTCACCGTGCCGCCCGGGACCGCGACCGAGGCACCCGCGGCGATCGCCTGCCCGTCGATCGCCGTGACCGTCAGCGGGTCGCCGTCGGCGTCGCTGTCATTGGCGCGCAGGTCGAAGGTGACGGCGCCGTCCTCGGGCACGGAGAACGCGTCGTCGCCGAGCACCGGTGCGTCGTTCCGCGGCGTGATGGTGCCGGCCACGGCCGCCGTGACGCTGCCGCCCTGCCCGTCCGACACCGTGTAGGTGAAGGAGGCGGTGCCGTTGGCGTTCGGAGTGGGCACGAAGGTGAGCGTGCCGTCCGGGTTGAGGGTCACGGCACCGCTCGCCACCGCGACCGTGCCGCCGGGAGCCACCGCCTGACCGTCGATCGCCGTGATCGCCAGCGGGTCGCCGTCCGCGTCGCGGTCGTTGGCGAGAACCGCGATGGTCGCGGGCGTGTCCTCCGCCGTCGTGAACGCGTCGGCGATCGCGACGGGCGCGTCGTTGATGGGGGCGAGGAGGCCGGTGACCGCGGTGCTTGCCGTGCCGCCCTGCCCGTCCGACACGGTGTAGGTGAACGAGACCGGACCGTTGACGTCGGCGGCCGGCGCGAAGGTGAGGGTGCCGTCGGCGTTGAGCGTGACCGCGCCGCCCGCCACCCTGACCGATCCGCCCGCGGTGATCGCCTGACCGTCGATCGCCGTGACCGTCAGCAGGTCGCCGTCGGGATCGGCGTCGTTGGCGAGCACCGGCACGCGGACCGGCGTGTCCTCGGTGGTGACGAAACCGTCCGCGGCCGGCGCAGGGGCGTCGTTGACGGAGGCGATAGTGCCGGTGACGGTGGCCGTGGCGCTGCCGCCCTGCCCGTCGGACACCGTGTAGGTGAAGGAAGCGGTGCCGTTGGCGTTCGGAGTGGGCACGAAGGTGAGCGTGCCGTCCGGGTTGAGGGTCACGGCACCGCTCGCCACCGCGACCGTGCCGCCGGGAGCCACCGCCTGCCCGTCGATCGCCGTGATCGCCAGCGGATCGCCGTCCTCGTCGCGGTCGTTGCCGAGAACCGTGACGGTCGTGGGCCTGTCCTCGGTTCCGGCGAAGCTATCGGCGAGGGCGAAGGGTGCGTCCTGGACCGGCGTGACGAGGCCGCTCACCGTCGCGGTGGCGCTGCCGCCCTTCCCGTCGGAGGCGGTGTAGGCGAACGAGACCGGGCCGTTGAAATCGGCCGCCGGGGCGAAGACGAGCGCGCCGTCGGCATCGAGCGTCACCGTGCCGCCCGCCACGGCTACCGTGAGACCCGCCGCGATGGCCTGACCGTCGATGGCGATGACCGTCAGCAGGTCGCCGTCGGAATCGGCATCGTTGGCGAGCACCGGCACGCGGACCGGTGTGTCCTCGGCCGTCGTGAAGCCGTCGGCAACCAGCGCAGGGGCGTCGTTGACGGAGGCGATAGTGCCGGTGACGGTGGCCGTGGCGCTGCCGCCCTGCCCGTCCGACACCGTGTAGGTGAAGGAGGCCGCGCCGTTGGCGTTCGGAGTGGGCACGAAGGTGAGCGTGCCGTCCGGGTTGAGGGTCACGGCACCGTTCGCCACCGCGACCGTGCCGCCGGGAGCCACGGCCTGTCCGTCGATCGCCGTGATCGCCAGCGGGTCGCCGTCGACGTCGCGGTCGTTGGCGAGAACCGCGATGGTCGCCGGCGTGTCCTCCGCCGTCGTGAACGCATCGGCGATCGCGACGGGCGCGTCGTTGATGGGGGCGAGGAGGCCGGTGACCGCGGCGCTCGCCGTGCCGCCCTGCCCGTCCGACACGGTGTAGGTGAACGAGACCGGACCGTTGACGTCGGCGGCCGGCGCGAAGGTGAGGGTGCCGTCGGCGTTGAGCGTGACCGCGCCGCCCGCCACCGCGACCGACCCGCCCGCGGTGATCGCCTGACCGTCGATCGCCGTGACCGTCAGCGGGTCGCCGTCGGGATCGGCGTCGTTGGCGAGCACCGGCACGCGGACCGGTGTGTCCTCGGCCGTCGTGAAGCCGTCGGCAACCAGCGCAGGGGCGTCGTTGACGGAGGCGATAGTGCCGGTGACGGTGGCCGTGGCGCTGCCGCCCTGCCCATCCAACACCGTGTAGGTGAAGGAGGCGGTGCCGTTGGCGTTCGGAATGGGCACGAAGGTGAGCGTGCCGTCCGGGTTGAGGGTCACGGCACCGTTTGCCACCGCGACCGTGCCGCTGGGAGCCACCGCCTGCCCGTCGATCGCCGTGATCGCCAGCGGGTCGCCGTCGACGTCGCGGTCGTTGGCGAGCACCACGACGGTCGCGGGCGTATCCTCCGCCGTCGTGAAGGCGTCGGCGATCGCGACAGGGACGTCGTTCACCGGATCGACCGTCACGGTCACCGTGTAGGTGCTCGCCGCCGCCCCGTCCGACACCGCGTAGGTGAAGCTGTCCGTCCCGCTGAAATCCGGGTTCGGCACGTAGGTGAAGCGGCCGTCGGCGGTGACCGTGGCGCGGCCGTTGGCCGGGCCGGCGGCAAGCGCGTAGGCGACCGCGTCGCCCTCGGCGTCGAAGGCCGGCGGCAGGGTTCCGGAGACCGGCGCGTCCTCCCGCGTCGCCACGGTGAGCGGGGCGGCGACGGGGGCGTCGTTGACCGGCTGCACGGTGACGGTGACGGTCGCGAGGGCGGTACCGCCCTGGCCGTCGTCGACGCGGACCTGGAAGGTCTCGACGCCGCTGGCATCCGGGTTCGGCTTGTAGACGAAGGTGCCGTCCGGATCGAGGCGGACGGTGCCGCCCGCCGGCTGTGCCACCAGGGTGAAGGTCAGGGCGTCGCCGTCGAGGTCGGCCACATCGATCGCGCCGGCCACCGGCCGCTCCTCGATCGTCGTCAGGGCGAGGTCCCCTGCCGTCGGGGCGTCATTCGCCGGCACGATCAGGATCGTGGCACCGTCGACGTCCGCGAGCGGCCCGCCGGCGCCGCCGGCGCCGTCGTCCACCGTCCGCATCGTCAGCCGCACCGGATCGGTGGCGTTCGCGGGCGGGGTGAAGACCGGGGCCGAGGCCGCCAGGAAGGCGTTGAGGGCGTCGCGCGTGCCCGAGAGCGTCAGCGCGCCGGTGCCGCTGCCGGCGACCGTGACGCCGCCCGCCGGAACCGCCGTGAGCTGGCCGATCTCGACGGTCAGGGTCACCGTGAGGGTGCCGGCGCCGGCATCGACATCGGCGACCGACAGGCCGAGCAGCGGGAGCGGCGCGTCCTCCTGCCCGGTGAAGGCGGGCGGCAGCCCGTTCGCCGGCGCATCGTTCACGGGCGCCACGGTCCCGGTCACCTGCCCGACCGAGGCGACGGTGCCGTCGGAGAGGGTGTAGGCGAACTGCACCGGGCCGGCGAAGTCCGGCGCCGCCGCGAAGGCCAGCGTGCCGTCGGGGTTGAGGGTGACGGTGCCGCCCGCGACCGCGACCGCGCCGCCGGGCGCGACCGCCCGGCCGTCGATGGCGGTGACCGCGAGCGGGTCGCCGTCGACGTCGCCGTCGTTGGCGAGGACCGGGATCGCGGCGGTGCCGTCCTCCGCGACCGCGAAGGCGTCGGCGAGCGCCACCGGCGCGTCGTTGACCGGCGCCACCGTGATGGTGACGGCGGCGAGGCTGGTGCCGCCGTTCCCGTCCGAGACCCGGTAGGTGAAGCCGTCGGGACCGGCGAAGTCGGGATTCGGCGTATAGGTGAAGCGGCCGTCCGTGAGGAGCACGACGGTGCCGTGGGCCGGCGCGGTGACGAGCCCGTAAGTGAGGGGGTCGCCGTCGGGATCGGCGTCCGGCCCGGCGCCGTTATCCGCCGCGAGGCTGCCGGTGAGAACCTGGTCCTCGGCGACCGCGAAGGCGTCGTCGGCGGCGACCGGAGCCGGGTTGACGATCGTCCAGTCGACGCTGCGGATCGCGGCGGCGCCGGACGGGTCGGTGGCGGTGATCGTCACCCGGTAGGTCGCGCTGCCGCCGGCCCCCGAGGCGCCGGGCGCGACCGTGCCGGAGATCGCCCCCGTCACGGGGTCGATCGCGAGCCCCGGCGGCAGGCCCGCCGCCGCGAAGGTGAGCGCGTCGCCGTCGGCGTCGCGGAAGGCCGCGCCCGCCGCGAGGGCGACCGTCTCCCCGTCGGCGTTCCGGCGCGGCGCGAAGGCGTCGGCGTCCGGCGCGTCGTTCGCCCCGTCCACCCGCACGGTGAGCAAAGCCGTCGCGCGGCCGCCGGCGCCGTCCGAGACGGTGTAGCCGACGCTCGTCGCCCGCGACGCGCCCGCCGGGAGGTCGGCGAAGTCCGCGCCCGGATCGAAGGTGAAGCCGCCATCCGCCCCGATGGTGAAGGTGCCGCCGGCCGAGCCCGCGACGGCGGCGCCGACGCCACCCGCGGGCGCGCCCACGCCCACCACCGTCAGGACGTCGCCGTCGACGTCGGTGTCGCGGCCCGCCGGCCCTGAGATCCCCGTTCCCAGGATGACGTTGCCGGTGACGACGGCATCCTGGCCCGTCGCCGCGGTGTCGTCGGCCGCGAGGGGGGCGTCGTTGACCGGGGTCACCGTGCCGGTGACGAGCGCGGTCGCCGTGCCGCCGTTCCCGTCCGTCAGCGTGTAGGTGAAGGAGACCGGGCCGTCGACATCGGGGGCCGGGGTGAACAGCAGGGTGCCGTCCGCCTGCAGCGCGACCGAGCCGGTGCCGATGTCGACGCTGCCGCCGGGGAGGATCGCGACGCCGCCGATCTGGGTCACCGCAAGGGGATCGCCGTCGGCATCGGTGTCGTTGGCGAGCACCCGGATCGTGACAGACCCATCCTCGGGCGTGACGAAGGCGTCGGCCGCGGCGGCCGGTGCGTCGTTGACCGCCGCGACCGCGACGGTGACCGTGTAGGTCACGGCCGTGGTGCCGTCGCTGACCGTGTAGGTGAAGCTGTCGGGCCCGGCATAGTCCGGCGCCGGGGTGTAGGTGAAGGTGCCGGTCGGGTCGATCGCGACCGTGCCGTTCGCCGGTCCCGTCGCGAGGGCGTAGGTCAGGGCATCGCCGTCGATGTCGGTGGCAATCGGCAGGCGGCCGCTCGCCGGATTGTCCTCGACCGCCGCGAGGGCCGCGTTTCCTCCGACGGGCGCGTCGTTGGCGCCCGTGACCGTGACGGTGAGGACCGCGGTCGCGGTGCCGCCCTGGCCGTCCGAGACCGTGTAGTCGATGCTCGAGCTGCGGGTGATCCCGGCCGGCAGGTCGTCGAACTCGGCGCCGGGCACGAAGTCGAACGTGCCGTCGGCGCGGATCGTGAACAGGCCGCCGGCCGAGCCGGCGCGCGGGGCGCCGATTCCGGCACCGGCGCCGTCGACCGCGACGACGCTCAAGGCGTCGCCGTCCGGGTCGCGGTCGGGGCCGGCGCCGTTGTCCGCGAGGACCGAGCCGGCGACCGGCGCGCCCTGGACCGTCGCGACGGCGTCGGCCTCGGCCACCGGGGCCGGGTTGGCGATCCGCAGGACGACGGTCCGGGTCGCCGTGGCGCCGGAGGGGTCTCGCGCCGTCACCGCGACGGCGTAGACACCGCCGTTGATCTGCGAGGCGGAGGCATCGACGGTGCCGGCGATCACCCCGGTGGCGGGATCGATCGCGAGCCCGGCCGGCAGGCCGGCGGCGGCGAAGAGCAGGGCGTCGCCGTCGATGTCGGCAAAGAAGCCTGCGACGTCGAGGCGGACGGGCTCGCCGTCCGCGAAGGCCCGGTCGGGGATCGGCGCGGCGACCGGCGCGTCGTTGACCGGCGCCACGGTGACCGTCACCGCGTAGGTCACGGTGCTGCGGCCGTCGCTCACCGTGTAGGTGAAGCGGTCGGTGCCGGTGAAGTCGGGGTCCGGCGTGTAGGTGAAGGTGCCTCCGGCGCTGACCGCGACGGTGCCGTTCGCGGGCTGATCGCCCTCGGCGTAGACGAGAGCGTCGCCGTCGGCGTCGGTCGCACCCGGCAGGGCTCCGGCCAGGGTCCCGTCCTCCGCGGTCGCGACCGCGAGGTCGGCGGCGGCCGGCGCGTCGTTGGCGCCCGCGACCGTGACGGTGAGCGTCGCCGTCGCGGTGGCCCCGGACGGATCGGCGGCCGTGTAGGTGACGCGGGTCGCGCGGGTCTCGCCCTGCTGCAGGTCCTGGAAGGCCGCGCCGGGATCGAAGTCGTAGGTGCCGTCCGGCCGGATCGTGAAGGTGCCGCCGGCCGAGCCCGCCACGGCGGTCCCGACACCGGACGGCAATCCTGCGACCGCCACGACCGTGAGCGCATCGCCCTCGGGATCGCGGTCGTTGGCCAGCACCGAGGCGCCGCCGAGGATCGGCGCGTCCTCCCCCGTCGCCGCCGCGTCGTCGGCCGCCACCGGCGCGGTGTTGACCGGCACCACCGCGACCGTCGCGACGGCCGCCTGCGAAACGTTGCCGGCGGTATCGGCCACGCTGAAGGTCAGGGTGCGCGCCCCGGGCGTCGGCGCCTCGCTCAGATTCTCGTAGCGGATCGCCGCCACGAGCGAGCGCAGGGTGCCGGCGGGCAAAGGCGTGCCGGCGCCGGCGGCGTTGAGGAGCGTGAGGGTGCCGTTGCCGTCATAAGCATAGGCCAGCAGGCTGGCGCCGAAGGCGATCGTGCCGCTCGCGGCCGCGTCGCGCCGGATGTCGACGGCGCCGTTGAGGTGCAGGATCTCGCTCGCCGCGTCGGCCGCCTCGCCGCCGAGCACGATCCGCACCCCGGAGGCATCGTCCTCGGCATCCGCCAGGCTCACGCCCGGCGCCACCGCGACGGGGCCGCCGCCCTCGACGAAGACGGCGACGGCGCCGAGGCCCGGCGTCGCCGGGTCGAGGTCGATCACCGGGGCGTCGTCGACCGCGACGACCGTGAGGCTCACGGCGGCATCCGCCATGGCGCCGTCGGCATCGACGATGCCGTAGGTGATGACGGTCGTGCCGTTGAAGTTCGCGGCCGGCGCGAAGGTGAGGGTGCCGTCGGCGTTGAGCGTCACCGTGCCGTCGGCGACGGCCACCGTCCCGCCCGGCGCGATCGGCCGGCCCTCGACCATGGCGATGCGGAGCGCGTCGCCGTCGGGATCGGCATCGGCGCCCGCAGGACCGCTCGTCGTGCCGAGGCCGGAGACCGGATCGAAGGTGACCGGGACGTCCTCGGTCGTCGTGACGGTGTCGTTGACCGCGACGGGGGCCGGGTTGGTTACGGTGAAGACGAAGCTCGCCTGGGCCGGCGCGGCGCGGCCGTCGGACGCCGTGACCGTGACCGTGTAGGCGCCGCCCCGCGACGCGGACGCGTCGAGGGTGCCGGAGATGACGCCTGCCGGGCTGATGGTCAGGCCGGGGGGCAGGCCGGCCGCCGTGAAGGCGAGGGCGTCGCCGTCGGCGTCGGTGAAGAAGTCCGAGACGTCGAACGCCACGGGCTGGCCGTCCGCCCGGACGCGGTCGGGAATCGTGCCCGCGACCGGCGCGTCGTTGACCGGGGCGACCACGATCGCCACCGTCGCGGTGTCGGTGCCGCCGTTGCCGTCGTCGATCGTGTAGGTGAAGGATTCGGTGCCGTTGAAGTCCGGGTTCGGCGTGAAACGCAGGACCGGGCGCCCGGCGGTCCCGGCGACGAGCTGCACGGTGCCGTTGCTCGTCGCGACAGCGGGACCGCCGACGACCAGCGCGACGTTCTCGACGCGGATCACCACGTTGGTGTCGCCGTCCGGATCGACGTCGTTGGACAGGACATCGACGAGGACCGGGACGTCCTCGACCGCATTGATCACGGTGTCGTTCTGGGCCTGCGGCGTCAGGTTGTTCACCGTGTAGGTGAACTGGCTCGACGCCCGGGCGCCCTGGGAATCCTCGGCCGTGACGGTGATCAGGTAGTCGCGGGTGCCCGTCGGTCCCGAGGCGTCGGGGGCGATCGTGCCCGAGATGACGCCGCCCGCCGTGATGGCGAGCCCCGGCGGCAGGCCGGTCGCGAAGAAGGTGAGCCGCTCGCCCTCGGGATCGCGGAAATCGCCCGAGACGTCGATCGTGAGCGTGTCGCCGTCGTTGCGCACGGCGTCGGCGATCGGCGCCGTCGCGATCGGCGCGTCGTTCACCGCGGCGACCGAGACGTTGACGATCGCGGTCGAGAGGCCGCCCTGGCCGTCGCTGACCCGGTACACCACCGTGTCGACGCCGCTGTAATCGACGTTCGGCGTGTAGCGCAGGGTGCCGTTCGGGTTGATCGCGACCGTGCCGTTAGCCGCCACCGGGGCGAAGGCGGGATCGACGAACAGGGCGTCGCCGTCCGGGTCGACGTCGTTGCCGACGACGTCGATGTCGATGCTCGTATCCTCCGGGATCGTGACGGCGTCGTTGACGCCGACCGGCGCCGGGTTGGTGACCGTGACGACGAAGCTCGTCGCGGTGGTCGAGGCGCCGTCCGACGCGGTGACGGTGACGGTGTAGACGCCGTCGCCGGCGGGCCCGCCCTGGCTGGCGTCGCGGGCGATCGTGCCGATGATCGCACCGGTCGCCGGATCGATGGCGAGGCCCGGCGGCAGGCCGGCGGCGGCGAAGGCGAGCGTGTCGCCCTCGGCATCGGCGAAGAACGGCGCGAGGACGAGGGCTTGCGGACCCAGCGCATCGCCGTCGGCGCGGATGAAGGCCGGGATCGCCGCGGCGGCGGGCGCGTCGTTCGCGCCCGTGACCACCACCGTCAGGGTCGCCGTGTCGGCGCCGCCGTCGGTGTCCTGGAGCGCGTAGACGACGCTGGTCGCGCGCGTCTCCCCGGCCCGGAGGTCGGCGAAGTCCGGCCCTGCGGTGAAGGTGAAGCGGCCATTGGCCGCGACCGTGAAGAGGCCGCCCGCCGAGCCCCGCACGGTCGCGGGCGCGTCGGGCGCGACCGCCACCCCGTCGACGCCGGTGACCGTCAGCGGGTCGCCGTCATTATCCTCGTCGTTCTCGAGCACGTCGCCCGACGCCGCCCCCGCGCGCTCCAGCACCGTGTCGGAGAAGCCCTTGGGCGGGATGTTGGCGATGAACCAGGTGAAAGACCGGCTCGTGCTCAGGTTCCCGTCGGAGGCGGTGACCGTGACGCGATAGACGCCGCCATTCTGGCTCGAGGCGTTCCCGTCGATCTCGCCCGACACGATGCCGGTGAGAGGATCGATGGTGAGGCCCTGCGGCAGGCCGGTCGCCGCGAAGCTGAGGCGATCGCCCTCCCGGTCCGAGAAGTAGACCGAGAAGTCCTGAACTTCGTCGAGCGCGAGCACCTGGCCGTCGGTGTCGATCCGATCGGCGATCGGGGCCGCGACCGGGGCGTCGTTCACCGGGGCGACCGTGACCCTGACGCTCGCGCTGGCAAAGCCGCCGTTGCCGTCGGCGATCGTGTAGACGATCGTGTCGGTGCCGTTGAAGTCCGGGGCTGGCGTGTAGACGAGCGCGCCGCCGTCGATCGCGACGGTGCCGGCGCCCGCGGAGGCCGCCACGATGGCCAACGGGTCGGCGTCCGCATCGATGTCGTTGGCCAGCACCGCGATGCGGACCGGTACGTCCTCGGGGGTGGTCGCGGCGTCGTCGACGGCGACCGGCGCCGGGTTGGTCACCGTCAGGGTGAAGGCCTGGCTCTGGGACTGGCCGCCCGGATCGGTCGCCGTCACGGTGACCGCGTAGATTCCGCCGCCGACCTGGCTCGCGCCGCTCGCGATGGTGCCGGAGAGGAAGCCCGTCGCCGGGTCGAGGCTGAGCCCCTGCGGCAGGCCGGTCGCCGCGAAGGTGAGCGGGTCGCCGTCGGGGTCGCGGAAGAAGTCGGCGAGGTCGTAGGTGAAGGTCTGGCCGTCGGCCCGCACGCGGTCGGGGACCGGGGTGACGATCCGGGGCGCGTCGTTCACCGGCGTGACCGTCACCAGCGCCGTCGCAGTGTCTCGGCCGCCGTTGTTGTCGATGATGGTGTAGGTGAAGGATTCCTGGCCGGTGAAGTCCGGGTTGGGCGTGAAGCGCAGCACCTCGGTCTCGGCACCGTCGAGGATGAGCTGCACGCTGCCGTTGGCGGTGGCCACCGCCGGGCCGTTGAGCACCAGCACGACGTTGTTGACCGCGATCACCCGCTCGGAATCGCCGTCCGGGTCGGTGTCGTTGCTCAGGATCGGGATGATGACGGGCGTGTCCTCGGCCGTCGTCGCCACGTCGTCGCGCGCCAGCGGCGGCAGGTTGAGCACCGTATAGGCAAAGCTCACGCTGCTCGCCGCGCCGCTCGCGTCCCGGGCCGACACGGTCACCGGGTAGGTCAGGGTCCCGGTCGGGCCCGAGGCGTCGGCCGACAGCCGGCCGGTGATGCGTCCGGTCGCCGGGTCGAGGCTGAGCCCCGGCGGCAGCCCCGTCGCCGCGAAGGTGAGCACCTCGCCCTCCGGGTCGCTGAAGAACGCGCCCGTGTCGATCGCGTCGACGTCGCCGTCATTGCGGATGCGGTCGGCGATCGGGGCCGTGCCGGGCGCGTCGTTGACCGCCGCCACCGTCACGCTCACCGTGGCGCTCGCGGTGCCGCCGTTGCCGTCCGAGATCGTGTAGACGATCGTGTCGACCCCGTTGAAGTTCGGGTTCGGCGCGTAGGTGAGCGCCCCGTCCTGGCCCAGCGTCACCGTGCCGTGGCCGGCGCTGGCGGCGATCACCCGCAGCGGGTCGCCGTCCGGATCGGAATCCGGCGCGCCGCCGCCGGCGCTGCCGTCGAGCACGTTGAGGGTGACGGGCGTGTCCTCGAGGGTGCCGGCGGCGTCGTTGCGCGCGACCGGGGCCGGGTTGGTCACCACCACTGCGTAGCTGTCGGTCGCGATCCCGCCCTGCCCGTCCGCGGCGGTGACGACCACCGTGTAGGTGCCGTTGCCGTTCGGACCGCGCTGGCTGGCGTCGCGGTCGATGATGCCCGCGACGAGGCCGTCCGGCGAGATCGTCAGGCCCGGCGGCAGGCCGGTCGCCGTGAAGGTCAGGCGGTCGCCGTCGATATCGGCGAAATACGCGGCGGCGTCGAAGCTGACCGCCTGCCCGTCGGTGCGCATCCGGTCCGGCAGGGGCGTCGTCGCCACCGGGGCGTCGTTGGCCGGCGTCACGGCGACGACGACGTCGTACTCGGCGAGCCCCCCGCGGCCGTCGTCGACGACGTAGCTGAAGCGGTCGGTGCCGTTGAAATCGGGCGCCGGCCGGTAGGTGAAGGTGCCGTCCGGGGCGATCGTCACGGTGCCGCTCGCCGGGCTCGTGCTGCCGGGCGCGTAGGTGACCGTGTCGCCGTCGGCGTCGAAGGCGGCCGGCAGCGTGCCCGTCAGCGCCGTGTCCTCGCCGGTGGCGGAGGTGGCATCCGCGGCGACCGGCGGGTCGTTGACCGGGGCGATGAGGCCGGTGACCGCGGCGCTCGCCGTGCCGCCCTGCCCGTCCGATACCGTGTAGGAGAACGAGACCGGGCCGTTCGCGTCGGCTCCCGGCACGAAGGTCAGGGTGCCGTCGGGGTTGAGCGTGACGCGGCCGCCCGCGACCGCGACTGTGCCGCCGGGGACGATGCCGGTGCCGTCGATCGCCGTGATCGTCAGCTGGTCGCCGTCGCGGTCGCCGTCATTCGCCAGCACCGCGATCGTGACGGGGGTGTCCTCGGTGCCGGCGAAGCTGTCGGCGAGCGCCGTCGGGGTGTCCTCGACCGGCGTCACCAGGCCGGTGATGGTGGCGCTGTCGCTGCCGCCGTTGCCGTCCGAGAGCGAGTAGGTGAACGAGACCGGGCCGTTGAAATCGGCCTGCGGCACGAAGGTGAGGGTGCCGTCGGCGTTCAGCGTCACCGCGCCGCCGGCGACCACGATGGTGCCGCCCGGCGCGATGAAGGCGCCGTTGATCTGGATCAGGCCGAGGGCGTCGCCGTCGACGTCGCTGTCGTTGGCCCGCACGTCGAAGGTGACGGCGCCGTCCTCCGTCACGGTGATGCTGTCGTCGCCGAGCACCGGCGCGTCGTTGACCGGGGCGAGGGCGCCGGTGACGGTCGCCGTCGCGGTGCCGCCGCGCCCGTCCGCAACGGTGTAGGTGAACGAGACCGGGCCGTTGAAGTTCAAGGCCGGCACGAAGGCCAGGGTCCCGTCGGGGTTCAGGGTCACGGCGCCGCCCGTCACCGCGACCGTGCCGCCCGGCGCGATGCCGGTGCCGTCGATGGCCGCGATGGTCAGCGGGTCGCCGTCGGCGTCGCGGTCGTTCGCCAGCACCGCGATCAGCGCGGGCGTGTCCTCGGTGCCGGCGAAGCTGTCGGCGAGCGCCACCGGCGCGTCCTGGACCGGCGTCACCACCCCGCTCACCGTCGCGCTGGCGCTGCCGCCCTGCCCGTCCGAGACCGTGTAGGTGAACGAGACCGGGCCGTTGAAGTCGGGCCGAGGCACGAAGCCGAGCGTGCCGTCGGGGTTGAGCGTGACCGCGCCCCCCGCCACCGCGACCGTCGTGCCGGCGGTGATCGCCTGACCATCGATGGCGGTGATCGTCAGCGGGTCGGCGTCGACGTCCGCATCGTTCGCCAGCACGGCGAGGGCCGCCGGCGTGTCCTCCGCAGTGACGAAGGCGTCGGCGGCCGGCACCGGGGCGTCGTTGACCGGCGTGACGGTGCCGGTGACCGTGGCCGTGGCGATGCCGCCCTGCCCGTCCGAGACGGTGTAGGTGAACGACACCGCGCCGTTGGCGTCCGGGGCTGGCGTGAAGGTCAGCGTGCCGTCGCCGTTCAGGGTCACGGCGCCGTTCGCCACCGCGACTGTGACGCCCGGCGCGATGGCCTGCCCGTCGATCGCCGTGACCGTCAGCGGAGACCCCTCGGCATCGGTGTCGTTGAGGCGCGGATCGACGGTGACCGGCTGGTCCTCGCGGGTCGCGATCCCGTCGCCCCGCGCGACCGGCGCGTCGTTGGTGCCGGTCACGATCACGGTCGCGGTCCCGGTGGCGGTGCCGCCCTGGCCGTCGGAGAGCGTGTAGGTCGCCCGCGTCGCCCGGGTCTCACCCGCCGCGAGGTCGAGGAAGTCGGTGCCGGGCGCGAAGCCGAAGCGGCCATCCTGGGCGATCGTGAAGCGGCCGCCCGCCGAGCCCGCGACCGGCACGCCGACGAGGCCGGCGGCGCCATTGACGGCCGCGACCGCCAGGGCGTCGCCGTCCGGGTCGAGATCCGGGCCGGCGCCGTTATCCGCCAGCACGGAGCCGCCGACCGGCGTGTTCTGGTCGGTCGCGAAGGAATCGTCCCGGGCGACCGGCGCCGGGTTCGCCACCGCGAGGGCGAAGGTGCGGCTGGTGGCGAGCCCGAGGCGGTCGGTGGCGGTGACCGTGACCGCGTAGGGGCTGCCGGCGCTGGCGCCGGCCGAGAGGGTGCCGCTGACGAGGCCCGTCGCGGGATCGATGGTCAGGCCCGCCGGCAGGCCGGTTGCGGTGAAGCGCAACGCGTCGCCGGAATCGGGATCGGCGAAGCTGCCGGCGAGGGCCAGCGCGAAGGCGGCGCCGTCCTGGGCGGCCTGGTCCGGAATCGGTGCCGAGACCGGCGCGTCGTTGCGGCCGGTGACCGTGACGGTGAAGCTCGCATCCGACACCGCCCCCGAGGGGTCGGCGATCCGGTAGGTGACGGAGGTGGCGCGGGTCTGACCCTCGGCGAGGTCGGCGAAGGCGCCGGCCGGGTCGAAGGTCGCGCTGCCGTCGGCGGCGACGACGAAGCGGCCGCCGGCCGATCCCGCCACGAGGGCACCGACCTGCCCGGCCGCCCCGTTCACCGCGACGATTCCGAGCCGGTCGCCGTCCGCGTCGGCATCGTTGGCGAGCAGGCTCGCGGCGACCGGGGTGTTCGCGTCGGTGGCGGCGGCATCGGGCGCGGCGACCGGCGGGTCGTTGACCGGCGCGACCGACACCGTGACCGTGTACTCGCGGGTGACCGTGCCGTCGTCGACCGTGTAGGTGAAGCTGTCGAGGCCGCTGGCATTCGCCTCCGGCACGTACTGGAAGGTGCCGTCCGGACGGATATCGACCCGGCCGTTCGCCGGCTGGCGGCTGCCCGGCCCATAGGTCACGGCGTCACCATCGACGTCGCTCGCAGCCGGCAGCCGGCCCTGGAGCGGCGTGTCCTCCGCCGTCGCGACGGCGGCATCCGCCGCCACCGGGGCGTCGTTGACCGGCGTCACCGTGATGGTGCGGGTGTCCGTGTCGGTGAGCGCGCCGCCCGCGCCGGTATTGCCGCGGTCGTCCGTCACCATCGTCAGGGTGACGGGGCCGTTGAAATCGGGTGTCGGCGCGAAGAACGGGGCGGACGGACCCGCCAGGAAGGCGTCGATCGCCGCGACGGTGCCGGTGAGGACGAGGCGGCCGCTGCCCGAACCCGCGACCGCGACCTCGGCGGTTCCGGTCGCCGCCAGGGTGCCGCGGTCGACCAAGAGCGTGACGCTGACGGCGCCCTGTCCGGCATCGACGTCGGCGATCGCCAGGCCGGTGAGTTGCGCGGGCGCGTCCTCGGCCGTGCCGAAGGCCGCCGGCAGGGTGTTGACCGGCGCGTCGTTCACCGGGGTGACGGTGAGCGTCAGCGTGTTCGGGGTCGGGTCGGTGTCCTGGCCGCCATTGGCGACCCCGCCATTGTCGCGCACCCGGACGGTGAAGGCCGTGACGCCGCTCACATCCGCGACCGGCGTGAAGGTGAGGAGTCCGAGATTGGCGGCGGTGATCACTTGGCCCGCCGCGACCGCGACGCCGCCGAGCGCCAGGGTGCCGCCCGCCGGCAGCGTGTCGACGATCACCGCCTCGAGGGCGTTGGCCGGGTCGTCGGCGGGATCGGTGAGGCCGAAATCGGCGGCCGAGAAGGTGTAGGTCGTGTCTTCGGCCAGCGTCACGCTGCGGTCGGCGCCCGCGGGCGCGTCGTTCACCGGCGTGATCAGGATCGTCGCGGTGTCGATGTCGGTCAGCGCCATGCCGCCGGTATTGCCGTTGTCGCTGGTCGCCATCGTCAGCGTGACGCTGGCGGTGGCGTTGGCGGCGGGGATGAAGACCGGGGCCGAGGGCCCGGAGAGATAGGCGTTGAGGCCTGCGATCGTCCCGTCGAGGGTGAGCGTGCCGGTGCCCGCGCCCGCGACCGCGACGCCCGCCGTTGGGGCGGCGGTGAGCGTGCCCGAATCCACGCTCAGGCTGATGCGGACGATCCCGGTGCCGGCATCGGAATCGGCGACCGCGAGGCCGGCGAGGACGAGGCCGGTATCCTCGCGTGTCGCGAACGCGGTCGGCAGGGTGTTGACCGGCGGGGTGTTGATCTCCGCGACCGCGACCCGGACCGTCCCGGTCTCGGTGACGCCGCCCGCGCTCACCGTGTAGGTGAAGGTCGACATCCCGTTGAAGTCGGTCGCCGGGCCGAAGACCAGCACGCCCTGCGGTGTCAGCGTGACGGTGCCGTTCTCGACCGCGACGGCCGGGCCGCCTGCGGCGATGGCGGTGCCGTTCACCGCCGTGACGGTGCGGCCGACATCCTCGAAGGTGTCGTTGGCGAAGACCGGGATCGCGACCGGCGCATCCTCGTCGGTCACCGCCGTATCGTCGGCGATGTCGGCGACCGGCGCCACGGTGAGCGCCACCGCGCCGCTCGCGGCGAGTGCCCCGTCGGAGACCTGGAGCGTGAGCTGGGCCGGGCCGTTAGTGTCCGGGTTCGGCGCGTAGGACGCACCGTCGAGAGCCGCGTTGATCGCCGCCGCCGTGCCGCTGAAGGTCGCTGCGGCATCCGCCGTGCCGTCGCCGGCGGCGAAGGTCAGGCCCGTCGTCCCAGAGAGCGAGAACGTGCCGCCGGTGACCGCGATCGAGACGGTGAGGGTGCCGCTGTCGACGTCGGCCACCGTGAGGGCGTTGCCGCCGGCGGTCGAGAAGACCCGCGCGGTGTCCTCCGCCGTGACTTGTGCCCCCGGGACGGTGACGACCGGGGCGTCGTTCACCGGCGTGACGGTCACCGTCACGGTCGCGGTCTCGGTCACCCCGCCCGCGCTCACCGTGTAGGTGAAGCTCGTGACGCCGGTGAAGTCCGGCGGCGGCGCATAGACGATCGTGCCGTCGGCCGAGGCGGCGACGCTGCCCTGGCCGGCGGGCGGCTGGGTCACGGCGGTCAAGGTCCGGTTCGGATCGGAGAATCCGTCGGCGGTGGCGCCGTTCGTGCCGAGGATCAGGTTCGCGCCGAGTGCCGTGTCCTCGCGCGTCGTCAGGGTGTCGGCCGTGATGTCGGCGACCGGCGTCACCTGGATGGCGATCGTGTCGGTGTCGGTCGCGATGCCGTCGCTCGTCGCGAGGGTGAGCCCGGCGGCGCCGTTGAAGTCGGGCGTGTCCCGATAGGTCAGGCCGGCGAGCGCCGCGTTGATCTGCGCCGCGCTGCCCGAGATGACAATGCTCGCGCCGCCGTTGCCGGTGATCGTCGCCCCACCGCCCGCCGCGACCGTCGCCGTCCCGCCCGTGACGGTGAGCGTGGTGGTGAGCGCGTCGCCGTCGACATCCGCCACGCGGACTGAGCTGCCGTTGACGAAGGCGAGCGACGCGTCCTCGGCCACGACCTGGGCGCCCGGTACGGTGTTGACCGGTGCGTCGTTGACCGGGGTGACGGTGACGGCGACCGTGGCGGTCTCGGTCACGCCACCGGAGGTCACCGTGTAGGTGAAGCTCGTCGCGCCGGTGAAGTCGGCTGCCGGCGCGTAGGTCAGCGTGCCGTCGGCGTTGAGCCGCACCGTGCCGGTGCCCACCGCGACCGCCGTCCCCCCGGGGCTGATGGCGGTACCGTTGACGGCGGTGATGGTGCGGGCGGGGTTCTCGAAGCTGTCGTTGGCCAGCACCGCCAGGGTGGCCGGCGTGTCCTCGGGCGTGCTCGCCGAGTCGCCCGAGATGTCGGCCACCGGCGCGATGACGATGGTGCTGGTGTCGGTGTCGGTGAGCGGACCGCCGGTGCCGGTATTGCCGCCGTCGTTCGTCGTCATCGTCAGCGTGACGGCGCCGTTGGCGTCGGCGACCGGGGTGAAGACGGGAGCGGCGGCGGAGGCGAGATAGGCGTTGAGCGCCGCCTGCGTGCCGGTGAGCGTCAGGCTGGCGCTGCCTGAGCCGGCGACGGCGACGCCGGCTCCGGCCGTGGCCGCGAGCGTGCCGCTGGTCACGCCGAGGGTGACGCTGAGCGCGCCGGTCCCGGCATCGACGTCGGACACGCTCAGGCCGGTGAGCGCCAGGGGTGAGTCCTCGCTCGCCGCGAACGAGGCCGGCAGCCCGTTCACCGGCGCGTCGTTGACCGCCACCACGTTCACGCTCGCCTGCGCCGCCGCCGAGCTCAGGAGCCCGTCATTGACGCTCACCGCCACGATCCGCGGCAGCGTCGGCGGGTTCTCCGAGGTCGAGGCGAACCGCACCGCCGCCAGGGCCGCCTGATAGCTCGCCAGGCTCGCCTGGCCCGACAAGGTCAGCGTGAAGCTGCCCGCGTCGTAGCTCGCGCTCACCCCCGCCGGCAGGCCTGCCGCCGTGAGCAGGTCGCCGGCCTGGCCGTTGGTGATCGTCACGGTGGCCGAGGCCAGGGTGGGGCTGTCGACGTCCTGGATCAGCACGTCGGTATCGGCGATCGGCACCCCGGCGCCGTTCTCGGTGTAGGTGGCGGAGAAGCCGGTGCCGGGACCGGAGGCGTCGAGGTCGAGGACCGGGGCGTCGTCGACGGGCAGGACCGTGATCGTGCTGGTGTCGGTGTCGGCGAGTGCGCCGCCCGCGCCGGTATTGCCGGCATCGGAGGTGGTCAGCGTCAGCGCGACGGTGCCGTTCAGGTTGGCGGCCGGGGTGAAGACGGGAGCGGCGGCCGACGCCAGATAGGCGTTGAGCGCCGCCTGCGTGCCGGTGAGCGTGAGGGACGCCGTGCCCGAGCCGGTCACGGCGACGCCGCCGGAGGCGGCCGCGCTGAGGCTGCCGGCGCCCGCGCCGACACTGAGAGTGAGGCTGAGCGCGCCGGTCCCGGCATCGACGTCGGACACGGCGAGGCCGGTCAGCGCCAGCGGGGTGTCCTCGTTGGTGGTGAAGCTCGCCGGCAGGGTGTTGACCGGCGCGTCGTTGACCGGCGCCAGGGTGATGAGGGTGGTGTCGGTGTCGGTCAGCGCACCGCCGGCGCCGGTATTGCCGTTGTCGGAGGTGGCGAGCGTCAGGGCGACGGTGCCGTTGAGGTTGGCGGCCGGGCTGAAGACGGGAGCGGCAGCCGAGGCCAGGTAGGCGTTGAGCGCCGGCAGCGCGCCGGTCAGCGTCAGGCTGGTGGTCCCTGAGCCCGCGACGGTGACGCCGCCGGAGGCGGTGGCGCTGAGGCTGCCGGTGCCCGCGCCGACGCTGAGGGTGAGGCTGAGCGGGCCGGTCCCGGCATCGACGTCGGACACGGCGAGGCCGGTGAGCGCCAGCGGCGTATCCTCGGTGCCGGTGTAGCCGGCCGGCAGGGTGTTGACGGGTGCGTCGTTGACCGGGGTGACGGTGACGGCGACCGTGGCGGTCTCGGTCACGCCACCGGAGGTCACCGTGTAGGTGAAGCTCGTCGCGCCGGTGAAGTCGGGTGCCGGCGCGTAGGTCAGCGTGCCGTCGGCGTTGAGCCGCACCGTGCCGTTGCCCACCGCGACCGCCGTCCCCCCGGGGCTGATGGCGGTACCGTTGACGGCCGTGATGGTGCGGGCGGGGTTCTCGAAGCTGTCGTTGGCCAGCACCGCCAGGGTGATCGGCGTGTCCTCGGGCGTGCTCGCCGCATCGTCGGCGATGTCGGCCACCGGCGCGATGACGATGGTGCTGGTGTCGGTGTCGGTGAGCGGACCGCCGGTGCCGGTATTGCCGCCGTCGTTCGTCGTCATCGTCAGCGTGACGGCGCCGTTGAAGTCGGCCGGGCTCTGGGTGAACACGGGAGCGGCGGCGGAGGCGAGATAGGCGTTGAGCGCCGCCTGCGTGCCGGTGAGCGTGAGCGAGGCCGTGCCCGAGCCGGCGACGGCGACGCCGGCTCCGGCCGTGGCCGCGAGCGTGCCGCTGGTGACGCCCAGGGTGACGCTGAGCGCGCCGGTCCCGGCATCGACGTCGGACACGCTCAAGCCGGTGAGCGCCAGGGCCGTGTCCTCGCTCGCCGCGAACGAGGCCGGCAGCCCGTTCACCGGCGCGTCGTCGACCGGGACGACGGTGATCGTCGTGGTGGCGGTGTTGGAATTCAGGCCGCCGTCGTTGACGGTCACCGCGACGTTGCGCGCCGTCGCCAAGGGGGTGTCGGAGGTCGACGAGAACTGGATCTGCCGCAGGGCGGTGGCGTAGGCCGCCGGCGACGCGGCGCCGCTGAGCGTGATCGTGACCTGGCCCGCGACGCTCGTATCCGAGACTGCGGTGATCCCCGCCGGGGGGGCGCCGACGAAGGCCAGGACGTCGCCGGCCTGGGCGTTGGTCAGGACGACCGTCGCCGCCCGCAGCAGAGTGCTGTCGGGATCGGCGATCGACGCCGCGGCGGCGGCGATCGCCACGCCGGGGGCGTTCTCGGTGTAGCTCGTCGCGTAGTTCCGGGCGCCCGCCGCGAAGGTGTTGACCCGCACGGTATCGACGAAGATGTCGTCGCCGGAGGTGCCGGCATTGTACGAGAACGTGAGCGCGCCGCTGTCGGCGACGCTCGTCGGCAGGTTGACGGTGATGTCGGTGGCCGTCCACGCCTGGTAGGTCGAGGCGGCGACGGTGGCCGGACCGCCGCTCGCCCCGTTGAGGTAGGCGATGGTCGCCGTGGTGGCGGCGCCGCTGGAGATGCCCGTGGTGATCCGGGCGTAGACGACACCGCCGACCGAGACGTCGAGCACCGCCGGCGCGGCGGTATCGGGCGTCGAGTTGTTCCAGCCGAAGCCGAAGACGAGCTGCGCGGTGCCGTTCGAGGACGGACCGTTGCGCAGGCCGGTGAGCCCGGTCTGCGTCAGCGTGCCCGCGCTCCGGTCGGCATCCCAGTACACGCCGCCGCCGCCGACGGTGGCGGTGTAGCTGGTGCTGCCGGAGGTCGTCCACGGCGCGAGGCTGCCGGTGAAGGTGCCGTTCTGGACGATGTTGGCCGCCGCGTCCGCGGCGACCGCCGAGTTGAGGTCGACCACCGGCGGGCGCGCCGCGTAGCCGAAATCGATGCCCTGGTCGCTGGCGCCGATGGCGGTGAGCGTGACGCTGCGGGTGGCGCCACCGGTGGTCGAGGCGGCGGTGCCGAGGATGCCGTTCGTATCGGTGACCCGCACGATGTAGCGGCCGGGCAGCACGCCGCCGAACTGGTAGGTGCCCTCGGAATCGGTGGTGTCCGTCGCCAGGATGCGCTCGCCCGCATCGACCACGCCGTCGCCGTCGACGTCGTCGACGAGCTGCACGGTGACGTTGGCAAAGCCGGTATCGCCCGCCGTCACGCTGCCGCTGGCGTCGCGGTCGGCGAAGACCCGGTCGCCGATCGCCCCGGTCGCCGGGACCCAGGTCGCCGCGTCGGCGACGCCGCCGAGCGCCGTGGTGCCGTCCGTGGTGATGGGGATCGCCGCGCCGATCGCCGCGCCGGTGACCGGGTTGATCTGCTGGACGACCGTGCCGACGACGTAGGTGTTGCCCAGGATGTCGCCGCCGCCCTGGATGGCATTGGCGCTCGCCGGGTTCGTGACGGTGTTGATGACGAGGCCGTCGGCGAGGTTGTACCGGGTGATCGTCGTGCCGCTCAGGCTCAGCAGGACGCCGGTGCCGCCGTTGCCGGTCGGGTCGGCGGCAAAGTCGCCCCAGTCGTTCGTCACGGTGATCGGGACGCCGAAGGTCGCGGCGGTCGCGACGGTCCGTCCGTTATTGGCGAAGGTGATCCGGTAGATCTGGTCCGAGGCGCCGGTGACGTTCTCGACGCCGAGATAGAGAGCATTGTTGACGAAGGCCGCAGCCCCGCTGCCGACGCCGGTCGTGGTGCCGACCACGATGCTCGCCCCGGCCCCGTTGTTGGTCAGGTCCGAGTCGATGACGATGTGCTGGTTGTTGACGTAGTCGTAGGCGAACAGCGCGCGGTTCGTGGCCGCCGACGCGCTGTCGGCATAGTAGATCAGGCCGTTGCCCTGGTCGATCGCGACAGAGTTCGCGGTTCCGCCGAAGGCGATGCCGCCGATCGTCGCCGGGATCGTGGTGACCAGGGTCGCCCGGCCGGTCGTCACGTCGATGCTGTAGAGGCCGGCGCCGACGGCCGCGACGATCGCGCCGCGCCCGGT
The DNA here is from genome assembly GCF_006151805.1 of Methylobacterium terricola. Lineage (GTDB taxonomy): Bacteria > Pseudomonadota > Alphaproteobacteria > Rhizobiales > Beijerinckiaceae > Methylobacterium > Methylobacterium terricola. Next base: position 418,800 of record NZ_VDDA01000005.1, read on the forward strand.
CGTGACCGTCGTGGCGAGGAGGCCCGCATAGGCGTCGCGCCCCGCCTCGGTGACGGCGAGCGCCGTCTCGACCGAGCCGGTGCGGTACTCGAGGTCCCAGTCGCCGCCGAGCGCAGCGGCGCCGGTCGGGTCGGTCGAGGCGGCGACGTCGGCCCCGGTCGCCTCGGCGAGGAGCGCCGCCACGCGGGCGCCGTCCGCGCCGCCCGCGAAGTCGCAGCCGTAGATCAGCAGGTCGGCGCCGTCGGCGAGCGCGCCGCGCATCACCGCCAGGTCATCGGCATAGCGCCCGGCGATCGAGTCCCCGTCGAGCGTCGCGGTGCCGATCCGCAGGGAGGCGGTGTCTCCGTGCGACAGGATGTGGACCGCCGTGATGTTGCTGCGCCCGCGCAGGGCTTCGGCGATCTGGTCGAGGCCGTCGCGCTCGCCGTCGATCACCACGACCTCGACGTCCGGCGCCAGGGTCCGCAGCAGGGTATCGCGGTCCGCGACCCGGCCGTCGACGAACACGACCTCGCCCCCGTCCGCGGGGCTCCCGGCGACGTCGACGATCTCGGCTCCCGTCAACCGCGCAAGCCAGCCGGCGCCGGACGCGCCCGCCGGCCCGGCGGCGAAGCCCTCGGCATCCACGGCGATGCGCGCGTCGTCGGCCAGCGTCGCGCCGACGCGCATCAGGTCGCCCTTCTGGGAGTCGCTCAGCCCGTTGAGGTCGATCGCGCCGGAGCCGAGGACGAGGCGTCCCTCCTGGCCTTCCGACACGATGGTGAGGGAGGCGACGTCCGTCCGGCCGCGCAGGTAGGCGGCGATCTGCGCGAGTCCGTCCTCGCCCTGGAAAAGCCTCAGCACCTCGGTGCCCGGCTCCCTTCCCTTCCCGCTCTCCGGCGCACCGTCCCGCGACGGATCGATCACGACGAGATGGATGCCGGACGCTGCCGGTTCGGCTACCGGAACCGGATGCGCGGCGCCCCCGCCCGCGTCGGGCTCGGCGGCCGGACCGTCATGCCCTGCGAGGTCTCCCGCCGCCTGCCCGTCGTCAGCCTGCTGCGCGACGGCCGCCGCCGCCGCGGCACCGGCCGCGTCGAACAGCACGCGATCCTCGAGCCGCAGCAGACCCGTCGCACCACTTCCACGCTGCCCTGATCGATGAGACACGCATGGCCCCCCTGCGTCTTGACGCGCCGGCGTGCGATCTCTCCAATCAACTTCAGATTGAGGTCACGCGCAATTCACCCACAACCTACAGAGGCACGCCCGAGCTGGAAAGGGGCTTGGGAGGGTAGAGATTATGCAATTTTGCAACATATTTGATATATAAATATTATCAAATGATATAATAAGTTGATATCACCAATCAATGACAATGCAACATGATCAATAAAAATCTGATAAAACACTATTGCTATTTTTGATATCGAAATTTTTTACATGATATACGATTATTTTTCGTTGAACTTCCCATGTCTGCGCAGCTTGTGGGCAGAATGGTCGTTCAATGGCAAGCATCAGGTTTCCGAGTGTGCCTGGCTCCAATTGGAAAAACACAACCTGTGGTTTTCGCTGCGGAATGGGACGCTGCCGCCTCGACGAGTGTCGGTGGGATACGGGTCGTCACAGGGACATCGACCAACGATACGGCACGAAATAAGCCGAATGGACTAGGCCGATCGATCGGCGCCCCTTGAGTCGACAATCGAACATTTCATCTGTGCCGCTCGCGACCACGGTCGTGCTCAGGCACCGAGCAGGTGCGACGGTTGTCCGGGTCATGCGTCCGCCCGGAGCCCCGTAGCCGGGCGGCGGCGTCGCCAGGGAGCCATGCTGGCGAATACGCCGTCCCGGCGGATCAGGGCGTGGAGCAGCGCCGCCCCGAGATGGGCGAGGACGAGGCAGAACAGCGCGTAGGCCAGCACGCCGTGGAGCGCGCGCAGCCAGGCGTAGGCGAGCGGGCTGTGGGGCAGGATCGGCGGCAGCACGAACGACCCGCCGAGGGCCACCGGATCGCGTGCCGCCGACAGCATCGCCCAGCCGATGATGGGCATGGCCAGCATGAGGCCGTAGAGGGCGACGTGCGAGGCATGCGCGGCCCGCCGCTGCCACCCGGGCAGATCCGCCGGCAGGGTCGGCGGCGGATGGCGCCAGCGGTTCGCCAGCCGCACGACGACGAGGAGCAGGATCAGGAGGCCGAGCGGACGGTGCACCCCGACCAGCACGTGATAGTCGGCCAGCGAGGCCACCATCGCCACGCCGATCAGCAGCATGGCCAGGATCGCCGCCGCCATGCTCCAGTGGAGCAGGCGCGCGAGGAGGTTGAAGCGGGGCAGGTCGCTCACAGGCCGGCTCCTCGGGCAGGCGCCGCCGCAACGGCGCTCGGGCTCTTCTCCTCGCCGGCCCGGCGGGTGAAGGAGCGGGCATAGGCGGCGGAGCGGGCGCTCAGCAGCGGATCGTCGGACGGCGCGATGCCGTCCGGCAGGACGAGCGGGTCGAAATTGACGTCCTGGCAATGGCCTGCCGTCTCGGGCTCCGCGCCCGTGAGGGTGAGCGTGCCGAGATCGACGGTCTCGCGATCCGAGGGCCAGGGCAGCGTCGCGTCCGCGACGGCATCGTCCGGCCGGCCGAGCGTCGCGACGAGGTGCCAGCTTAGCGGCCCCTGGCGGAGCTGCGCGGCGAGGTCGTCGAACAGGAAGTTCTTATCGGCCCGCGCGGCCTGCGCGGCATTCTCCGGCGCAGACGCCCGCTCCGGCACGGCGGCCCAGCGCACCGGCGTCGCACTTCCGTCGGCGGCCATGAACCGGAAGGCGTTCAGGCCCCAGTAGGTGCTGTCGGCAAAGCCCGAGGTGATCGTGCGCGCCTTGATCAGGGCGGCGGCCTTCGCGCTCTCCGGATGCGCGGCGAAGAAGGCCTTCAGGCGCTCCGGATCGGGTTTGCCGGTCGCCGGATCGGGCTTGGCGGCGAGCAGCTGGTCGTAGAACGCCTCGGGGGTGCGCACCGGGAAGACCGGGATGGTGTTCATGCCGGTGCGCCACTCCTCGCCGTCCGGCAGCCGGAAGCGCAGGGCGAGGCTGCGCACCGTGGTCTCGGCATCCGCCGCGTAGGGCTGCCCGCCCGCCAGCGCCACCCGTCCCTCGACGGGCGTCACCTGCCCGGCCGCGAACAGGCTCGCCGTCGAGAGCCTGGCGCCGGCGCCGCCAGCGGCGAAGCGGCCCGACACGCACAGGCCCTTGGCGTGGTTGCGCCGGAAGCCGGGATGCCGACCGTTCACCTCCTCGAGGCGGTCGACGATGCGGGCGGGCGTCAGCGCGCCCGGCGACAGCCAGCCGCCCGCATAGGCGAAGGTGCCCGCCCCTGCCGCCAGCACCACACCGATGGCGGAGAGCCGCAGCAGCAGGGAGCGTGTGGTCATTCCCGGGGGGGCGCCGGTCAGGTCGTGCAACAGGGTCATGGCAGCCTCAGGTGTTCGCCGCGGTCGTGCGGCGGATCTCGTTGGCGAGGGGGTGCAGGCCGGCCATGCCGGCCGGGCCCACGAGGCTGTAGCCGAGCCCGCCCCTGGCCCAGGCGTAGCCGGTGGCCGACCCGGATTGGTGCTCGCGCATCGGCGCATCGCCCGGCTCACCCATTCGGCGCATCAGCATGACGAGGCGCGTGCCACGGGAATCGTCGTACATCAGCAGGCCCGCAGGCCCGTGAGGCGTCGCGACGAGGCGCCCACCCATCAGGCGATAGCCGGCCGCGCTCAGGTCCGGCACGCCGACCGGGCGCGCGAGCCGGGCGGAGAACCAGCGGGCGATCTCGTCGCGGTCGCCGGCGAGCTCGACCGGCCGGGCCCGGTCCGGCGCATAGACTGCGAAGCTCGCGCTCGCCTCCTGCGCCAGGGCATCGACGCCGGCCGGGACCGGCGCGAGCACGCCGTGCAGAGTCCAGCCGCCGAGACCGCCGAGGGTCAGGAACAACGCTGCGGCCGCGGCCTGCCGGATCGCAAGCCGCGGGCGCCGCCGTGCCTCGGCGATATGCGCGAGGTCGAGCCGGGCCGGGACCGGCTCGTCCAGCAGGGGCGCGAAGGCGGCGCGCAGGTCCCGGGCGAGGATCCGCAGGCGCTCGACGCGCGCGCGCGCATCGGGGCTGCCGGCGAGATAGGCCTCGACCTCGACCCGGCGGGCGGGGTCGAGCCGGTCGTCGACGAGGGCCTGGAGATCGTCCTCGTTGATCGGGCGCGCGGTCACTTCACCCTCCTGAGCAGCGGGCGCTTGAGCGGGGGACGTTTGGCGGAACCGGCGCCGGAGCCGTCCATGAGCTGGACCATCCGGTCGCGGGCGCGCGACAGGCGCGACATCACGGTGCCGGTCGGGATGGCGAGCACCCGCGCGGCCTCGGCGTAGGACAGCCCCTCCACGGTGACGAGCAGCAGCACGCTGCGCTGCTCCTCGGGCAGGGCGTCGAGCGCCGCCATCAGGTCGCGGTGGCGCAAGGCCTCGTCCTGGCTCGGGGTGACCGACAGGCTCGCCTCCGGCGCGTCCTCGACGGGCACATGCGCACCGCGCCGGGCGCGCCGGCGCATCTGGCTGACCGCGAGGTTGTGCAGGATCGCGTAGAGCCAGGTGCGGGCGTCGCCGTCGGACCGACGCTGGTGCCAGCGGCTCACCGCGCGCTCCAGGCAGTCCTGGACGAGGTCGTCGGCATCGGCAGGGTCGCGCAGGAGGGCCCGGGCGTAGCGGCGCAGGGACGGGATCAGCGGCTCGATGCGCCGCATCATGTCGCTCACGGCCAGCCTCCCGGCATGCGCACCTCTCCTGTCGTCACGGGCGCTCTGCGCGAGGGCGAGGCGGCCCGACCCGAACAAGGACGCCGCCTCGCCCGCGTTATTCCGCCGGCCGCCGAATTTTTTTCGCGACGCGGCCGAGGCGGCATCGGCGGGAGCGGATCGGCGGCCCGGGCAGGCGTGAGGGAGCGCATGCGCCGGTCACTCCGTTTCGATCGGACGCGCCCCGGTCCGCCCGGTCTCCAGCCGGAGGGCGAAGAGGCGCCGGATGGTCCGGGCTCCCCGCACCGGCTGAACCGCCGCGACCCGCGCCTCCCCGCACGCGGCGGCCCGCATCACCGCCTCCGACACGAGGCAGTCGCAGGCGAGCGTGCGGGTCATCTGCTCGAGGCGGCGGGCCACGTTGACGGTGTCGCCCACCGCGGTGAACTCGACGCGCCGCACCCCGATGGCGCCGACGAAGACCGGGCCACGGTGCAGGCCGATCCCGATCCGGACCGGCGGCAGGCCGGCCCGTTCGCGCTCGCGGCTCCAGTCCTGCATCGCCGCCGCGAGGGCATGCGCCGCCGCGACGGCGCGGTCGGCATCCCCGGATGCAGGCTCCGCCACCCCGAACACCGCCATCACCTCGTCGCCGACGAACTTGTCGACGAGGCCGCCCGCCGCCTCGACGGCCCGCGCGGCGCGGACCCGGAACTCGGCGAGGAACGCGGCGACGCCGGCGGGGGCCAGGCCCTCGCAGAGGCGGGTGAAGCCTCGGATATCGGCGAAGAGCACCGTCGCCTCCTGCTCCCACCCGGTGTGCGGGGCAGCGGGATCGGAGTCGGCGACCAGCCGGGCGATCTCCGGTGCGGTCAGGCGCGCGAGGTTGCTGCGCTGGCGGACCGCCTCCTCCTCGGCACCGCGCAGGCGCCGGACCCGCAGCGAGAGCCAGGCCAGGGCGAGCCCGGCGAGGCCGAGGGTGACGGGCTCGGGCGCGGTCGCGGCCGCGAGGCCGAGGAGAAGCGGCATCGGCGCTGCCGCGAGGAGCGCGCCGTGCCCGGCGGCCGAGGCGGCAAGGGAACGGGCAAGGGAACGGGCAAGGGAACGGGCAAGGGAACGGGCAAGGGAGCGGGCAACGGCAAGGGAGCGGCGCAGGGAGCGGCGGGCGGGCCGAACCGCTCGCGCCCACCGAAGCCCGGGGCGGGCGCCTGCCATCTCGGCGCAGGCCTGCGGAAGCGATATCGCCGACATCAGCAGCCCGTGCAGACGCGGGCGATGATGCGCTGCGCCTTGACGTGCTCGCGCTCGACGGCAGGAGGCCGGAACTCCCGACCCGCCGGGGACGGCAGGGCGGGCGGGATCGCATTCCCGGGCTGCGCCACGCGCGGGTCCGGCTGCGATCGCGCCGTCGTCGGCGCCGCCAGGCACAGGAGAAGGGCTCCGGTCGCGGCGACAGCCGCACGTCTCGTCCGGGAAGCGATCATGATCTGGTGCTCCTGATGATGAAACCCCAGAACTAGATGTCCGATCTTTCGTCGAGATGTCATGGCGACGATACTCGACTACATCGGCAATCAGAATATGATTTCTTTCGACGCCCGAAAACAGCATTCTTTGTCGAATGAGAACGCCGACGGCACCCGGTCCAGCAGGCCGGGTGCCGTCATCTCGGCGGACGGGGCGGGTGCCGGCTGCGCGGCGCTCCACGGCCATCTCCGGCATCGCCGCAGCGCTGCCCGTCAGGCGGCGCTGCGGCTGCGGCTGCCGCCGTACCGGGCCAGAACGTGCAGGATCTCGGTCTTCGCATCGTACCCCGCCAGTTCGGCGGCAAGGCGCCGCGCCGTCCGGCGATGGCCGGGCTCGTCGAGCACGGTCCGCACCGCCCGCCGGATCGCCTCCGGGGTCGGGGCGTTCGTGGCGAGGTCGATCCCGGCCCCCGACCACGCGATGCGGGCGTTCACCTCGGCCTTGTCCTCGGTGAGGCCGGCGCCGACGAGCGGGATCCCGACGCCCAGGGCCTGGTTGACGCTGCCGTAGCCGCCATTGGTCACCATGGCGTCGATCCGGGGCAGCAGCCACTCGAAGGGCAGGTAGGACGCGAGCCGCGCATTGGCCGGGACCGCACCCGCAACCGCGTCGCGGATCGCGTCGAGCCCCCGCCCTCCCCCGGTCACGACGGTCAGGACGTCGGGCTCACCGGCGAGGCCTGCGAGGGCCGGGCCGACGAGCAGCCCGAAATCGTGGTTCGCGACCGTTCCCTGCGTGACGAGCACGACGTTCCGGCTGCCGTCGAGGTCGCCCGCCCAGGGCGGGAGCAGCGCCTGGCCCGGGACGATCGGCAGGGCCCCGACGAAGCGGACGGTCGAGGGATAGGCGAAAGGGTACTCGAAGCCCGGGGCGGTGAGCTGCAGGTAGGTGTCGGCGAGCCGCACCACCGCGTCGAAGAGCGGCCAGGGCGGGGACCTGTAGCCGAACTCGGCCAGCACGGCGGCGAGCCTCCGCCCGACTGGCCGGTCGACCGCCGCGTCGTAGGCCTCGGCCATCCGCGCGTAGACCGCCTCCTGCTCCGACGATGCCGCCGGCGGCAGGCCCAGGAAGGCCGGGGCCCCGTCGGGGCGGGTGCAATGGAGGATCGAGGTGCCGCACAGGACGATGGCGGGCCGCTCCGCCCGCGGCCCGAGCAGGGACGGCAGGACGCCGAAGAACATGTCGTCGGCGATCACCACGGAGGCCGGAAAGGCCCGCAGATTTTCGCGCAGGCCCCGGTGCTGGTCGGAAATCCGCTCGATGAAGATCCTTTCCAGGGCGACGCGCAGCCAGTCCGGGCCGGGCGGGATCCGGGCCAGCTCGGGCACCACGCCCCGGAGGTCGCGCCCGTCGAAATCCGCGCTGCCCGGCAGGGCCGCGAAGCGGGCGCCCGCCGCCACGATGCGGTCGCGAAAGGCCGAGCCGGACAGGACCATGACCTCGTGGCCGTCCTCGGCCAGCATGCGGGCGATGGCGAGCAGGGGGTTGAGATGGCCCGTGGCGGGCGTCGAGCAGAGGAGGACCTTCATCGCGCGTCCTTGTCGGCAGGGGGGATGGTGGGGGCCGCGCGATCCGCCGCGCGCCCGGGAGCCAGGCTGGGGGCGGCCTGTTGCGGCGCGGCTGCGGATCGCGGCCGAAACGGTGACGGCCGCAACGGGCCGGCGTTGGCGCTAGGCGGCGACCCGCAGCGCATCGATGCGGCGGATGCCGCTATGGCCCCGGAGCACCGGCATCGCGCCTGCCAGGCGCAGGCACGGAGCGAGGCGCACCAGGGCGCGTAACGCCTCCTCCAGCTCGACCCGCGCCAGGGGCTCGCCGATGCACCGATGTGCGCCGCCGCCGAAGACCGGATGCAGGCGCGGCAGGTCGGCGCGCCGGATGTCGAACGTGTCGGGCCGGGCGTAGACCGTCTCGTCGCGGGACGCCGACATCGTCGAGAGCAGGACCAGTCTTCCCGCCGGCACGACGTACCCCTCGAGAGGGATGTCGTCCCGGGCGGCCCGCGCGGCGGAACCGACGCTCGGCTCGTAGCGCAGGGATTCCGCCACCGCGGCCGGAATCAGATCCGGGTCGCGGGCGACCGCCGCCCATTGCTCCGGGTGGCGCAGCAGCAGAGCCGCCTGCATCGCCCCGGCGACCCGGGTCGTGTCGGTGCCGCCGACGATCATCTGCACGATCTGGACGACCACCTCCTGCGGCGTGAGCTCGCCCGTCGCCTCGGCCTCCGCGAGAAACCGCGACAGGAGGTCGTCCCGCGGCGCCGATCGCCGCGCCGCGAGGAGCGCTTCGACATAGTCCTTGAGCGCCACCGCCGCCGCCTCGAGATCCGGGATGTCCTCCGGTCCGAAGCTGAAGCTCAGCACCCGGGAGACGTCGTAGGCGAGCCGCGTGAAGCGCGGGACGTCCTCGCGCGGCAGGCCGAGGATGTCGGCGATCGTCCGGGCCGGGATCAGGGCGGTGTAGCGCGCGACGAGGTCGATCTCGCCCTCAGGCATCCATTCCCGGACGAGGCCCTCCGCGGCGGCGCGGATCCGCGGCCGCACGCCCTCGATCATCCGCGCCGCGAAGGTGCGGGTGAAGGGCGAACGGCGCCGGCGATGGGCCGCCCCGTTGGCGGTGAGCATGCCGTGCGCGAACAGGTCGAACAGCGCGCCCTCGCGGATCCCGCGCGTCTCCGGGTACAGCGTCTCCGTCGCCTGGAGGCGGGGGTCGCGCATCAGCCGGTCGACATCGGCGGCGCGCAGGACGAGGGCGCCCGCGACCTCGTGGCCGACGAAGGGCAGCCGGGGCCGCCAGGCACGGAACACCCCGTGCGGATCGGCCTCCAGCTCCGCCACCGTCAGCGTCGGAACGCCCTCCGCAGGCCGGATCGGGCCGGCAGGCAGAATCGGGTCTTCGGGTCCATCCATCGGTCGGTCCTCGCTGCCTTGCTGGCGCGAGAATGTTTCGGGACCCCAAGCTACCGGATGATGTCGGATGCCCGATCGATGATGACGGCTGCAACATTCGGCGCACCGCACAGCTCGACAGCGAGAACGGGCCGATCGGAAGCTTCTGTCAGCCCCGAACTGTGCGCCGGAACACGTCCCCTGCGGGACGTTTCATGCGTCATATCACCCGACATCATGCGGTAACCCGGCTCATCGAGACATCGCTCCGCTTGGTGGAAGGAGACGACCTCATGGTTGCAGGACGTGGACAGACCGACGACGCCTTCGAAACGCAGCTGAGGCACGCGATCACGACATTCGTGCTCGGCGGCATGCCTCACGGACCTGCGGACGGTCGTGACCTCGTCGCGCGCCTGAGGCACTACGAGCAGCAGCCACGGCTGAGTTCCCAGACACGCCAGGTCATCGCCTCGGCGCGCCGTCTTCTCGGCGACGAAGCCGGGGGTGGGGCGCGAGCCGTGACGAAGGATCGCCACGGGGGCGGCGATCGCGGAACGTCGTCCGACGATCGGAAGCCCGTCCGCGACCAGAGATCGGTCCGACCGTAAGGGCCCTGCCGAACGATCCTCGGTTCGAGGAGAGCACGTCACGACCGCGCTGCAATCGCGACGTGCTCTAGGTCTCTGGTTTTACAGGAATTTCTGCGATGAACCGGTATCGACTTCGTTGGACGATGCTCTCACGGCGCCTCGCCCGGCTCAGATCGCGCAGACAGTCGAGGGAGCTCGAATGCGTATGGTGAATGCAGCCGCCATGGGCAAAGCCGACCACCAGCGCGTCGAGCAGCCATCGCTTGAAGCCGCCATGCCCCGGGCCTCGGGCGGGCTCCGCGAAGCCGGCGATCCCCCGGCGCTCGGGCCCGGTCTCACGGGGATGGCGGCGGCGACGGGAACGAGAACCGTCTCGCCCGGAATCGATCGTCATCGCCTCCGTGATGCGGGCGGGCGATCGTGGTCCGCGACGAGTTACGGCGCGGTTTCGGGTGATGCCGGGCTTCGTTACGACGGTCACGGCGACGGCTTTGACTGGCAGACAGGACCATCTCCGGCGCGCATGCTCGCCCTGTGCTGTCGCGCACAGGATGAAGGGCCCAACATTGCAAACGGCGTGGTATCAACCCAGCCGTGCAAGACCCGACGTCCGTCAATTTCAGGACGAGACACCGGAACGGCCCGACCGTCTTTCGGCGATCGTCCGGCCGGCCGTCCCGGTCTTCGAGCCGGCGCGTCGGGATCGTGCCGTCGCGGCGTCCCGTCGCGAAGCGGAGTTCGCCATGATCGAACCCAGTCTGGACCGGGGCCAGGGTCGCAGCACGCGACCGGGCCCGACGCGGATCCTCCTCGTCGAGGACGATGCGGGAATGCAGCGCATCGTCTCGGAGCACTTCGCCGACCACGACGTCGACGTCACCCCGGCCGCCAACCGGGCGGAGGCGGAGCGGCGGCTTGCGGAAGGCGGCTTCGACCTCGTGGTGCTCGACCTGCGGCTCGGCTCCGAGAACGGCCTCGACCTGCTGCGCGACCTGCGCGCCAGGAGCGACCTGCCGGTGATCATCACCACCGGCCATCGCCGCGACGAGATCGACCGGGTGATCGGCCTCGAGCTCGGCGCGGACGATTACCTCGTCAAGCCCTACGGCCTGCGCGAGCTGCTCGCGCGGGTGCGGGTCGTCCTGCGGCGGGCCGAGGTCGCGCCCGCCGCGGCGCGGGGGCAGGAATCCGGCAAGGATGCCCCTCAGGACTCGCACCGTAGCCGCTTCGACGGCTGGGTGCTCGACCGGCGCCGCCGGCGCCTCACCAACCCCGCCGGGGCGGACGTCGCCCTCAGCAAGGGCGAGTATGCGCTGCTGGTGGCCTTTCTCGATGCTCCCCAGCGCCCCTTGAGCCGCGAGCATCTCCTGCAGGCCACGCGGGTCCACGAGGACGTGTTCGACCGCAGCATCGATGTCCAGATCCTGCGGCTGCGCCGCAAGCTGGAGGTCGATCCGAGCGCGCCGCGCCTGATCGTCACCGAGCGCGGCGTCGGCTACGTCCTCGCCACCACCGTCGAGAGGCTCTAGCCGTGGCCGCGTTCCGCCCCGCCCGGATCCTCGCGGTCACCCTCGCGGCTGTCCTCGCCGGGAGCGCGGTCGCCGTCCTGGCTCCCCTCGCCCGGGAGCGGCCGGCCGAGGGGCCGACGACAAAGGGGCCGGCGACGGATCCGCTGCCCGCGGAGGCCGTGGCGGCGCTCGCCGTCATCACCCCGGTTCCGGGCAGCCTCGGGGCGGATCCCGCGAGAGCAGCCCTCGGCCGGACCCTGTTCTCCGACGCGCGGCTGTCCCGCGGGGGCGACCGCGCCTGCATCACCTGTCACGACATCCGCACCAACGGCGCGAGCGCGGTGGCGCGGGACCTGACGGCCGACCGCAGGCCGCTCGCGCGCAACACGCCGTCGGTCTTCAACGCAGCCTTGAGCTTCCGCCTCGGGTGGGCCGGCGAGATCCCGACTTTGCAGGATCAGGCCGAGGCCGATCTGACGCGCCCGGAATTCCTGGGCGGGTCCTGGCCCGCCATCCTGGCGGTGATCCGCGCCGATCCGGTGCTCGCCGGCCGGTTCCGGTCGGCCTTCGGTCGGGACGCCGACCGGGCGGCGGTGATCGATGCGGTCGTCAGCTTCGAGCGCAGCCTGCTCACCCCGGACAGCCGCTTCGACCGATGGATGCGCGGCGAGAGCGGCGCCGTCACCGAGGCGGAGCGGGCGGGCTACGCTTTATTCCGGGGCATCGGCTGCGCGGCCTGCCACCAGGGCGTCAATGTCGGGGCCAACCTGTTCGAGAAGGTCGGGATCTTCGTCGCGATCCCCGACAAGGCCGCCGAGGTGCTGCGGGTGCCGAGCCTGCGCAACGTCGCGGTCACGGCGCCCTACTTCGACGACGGCAGCGTCGCCACGCTCGCCGAGGCGGTCAGGCTGATGGCCCGGGTCCAGCTCGGCCGGGAGCTGACCGCCGCGCAGGCCGACGCGATCGTGGCGTTCCTCGGCACCCTGACCGGCTCCTACGAGGGACGCCCCCTGACGGCGCCGCGGGCACCCGGCATCGCGGTGCCGCCGCCGCAGCCGAGAGGCTGACCCCCATGAGGCGCGCATGAGGCTCACCGTTCAGGCGACTGTGCTCGGCGCGCTCCTGGCCGCCCTGCTCACCTGGCTGATGATCAACGGCAAGGGCGAGCTGGACGCCGATCACCTGCGGACGCAGCGCAGTGTCGACGCCCTCGCGCTCGCCGAATCCCGGCTGCAGCACGACGTGCTCCGGGCGCGGACGGGCCTCCTGCGCAACTACGACCCGATCGTGGCGCATGTTCGGGAGATGGAGGAGGCGCTGGCCGGGCTGCGCGCGGCGAGCGGCCAGGATGACCCCGCGATGCGCGCCCTGACGGAGGCGATCGCCAGGGAGGCGCAGATGGCCGAGCGCTTCAAGACCGGAAACGCCCTCGTTCAGAACTCGATCGCGTATTTCGATTCCCTGAGCGACCGCCTCTCCGACACGGATGTCGACGTGCGGCTCGCCCAGGCGGTCGCGGCCATTCAGGTTCGGGTCTCGGAACTCGCCCGGGACGCGACGCGTGAGCGGATCGAGGACATCCGCGTCCGGCTCGATGCCCTCGCGTCCGGCGACTTGGCGTCCGGCGACTTGGCGTCCACCGGCTCGGCGTCCACCGGCTCGGCGTCGGGCGGCTCGGCGTCCGGCGCTCCCGCGGCGGACCGGGCGGCGGACATCGCCGCCATCGTCCTGCACGGACGCCAGCTCCTCGACCTGCTGCCGCAGGTCGACGCCGCCACCCGCTCGCTGCCGGCCTCGTCGAGCGAGGCGGCGCGGCGCGCCCTCCTCGATGCCCGCCGCGCCCTGAAGGACCGGCGTCAGGCCCGCGCCGACGGCTTCCGCCTCGCGCTCTACGCGGCCGCCCTCGCCCTGGTGGCCCTGGTGATCCGCGTCGGCCTGCTGATGCGGGCGGGGACCGTCTGCTTGCGCCGGACGATCGCCTTCCAGCTCGTGGTCGCCCAGGCCGCGAACCGCTTCCTGGCGAGCCAGCCCGACGAGATCTCCGCCTGCATCGGCGAGGTTCTCGCGATGATCGGCGAGGGCCTGGGCGTGGATCACGGCTACGTGCTCATGCTCGACGGGAGCGACGCGGTCCACCTCTGGGGCCGGGCCGGCCGCCCGCTTCCCCTCGGCTGGCCGCGGGCGCAGCGCGACCTGATCCCCGACATCCTCGCCGTGCCCGACGACCACCTCTTCGTCGAGGCCGCCGCGGGCACCGGCCCGCCGGCCCTGGTGCGGGCGCTCGCCATGCGCGGCGTCGTCTCGTGGACCGGCGCGCGGCTGCGCCGCGGGGATCGGATCGTCGGCGTGATGTGCTTCGAGCGCGGCAGCCCGCAACCGGCCTGGCTGCGGCACTCGCGCGGCCTTCTGCAGATCGGGGCCGACAGCTTCGGGGCGGCCCTGGAGCGCCAGCACGTCTGGGCCGAGCGCCGCGAGATCGAGGCCACCTTGCGGCGCGCGCAGAGGCTGGAGGCGATCGGCATCTTCGCCAGCGGCGTGGCCCACAACATCAACAACGTGCTCAACGTCATGCTCGGCCACGCCGAGATCGCCGCCGACGCCCTGCCGGCCGACCCGCGCCGGGCCGCCCGGCAGATCGATCTCCTGGTCCGGGCGGGCGGCCGGGCGCGCGAGATCGCCGGACAGATCCTCGATTACGGCCGGCGGGGCTCCGCTTCGCGGGCGACGAGCGTCGTCGAGGCGGTCGTGGCCGAGACGGTGGCCCAGATCCGCACCTCGACGACCGACCCGGCGGCGATCCGCCTCGCCGGGACCGCGGACGGCGCGGTCGTCGAGGGCGAGCCGGCGCAGTTGCAGCAGGTGGTCCACAACCTGATCCGCAATGCCCTCCAGGCCTCCGATCCGGGCGGGGCGGTCGACGTGCAACTCGAACGCGTCCCCTTGCGCGAGCGGCGGATTCTCTCGCACGGCGAGCTGGGCCCCGGCGAGTACGTCTGCATCCGCGTCGCCGATCAAGGCCGCGGCATGGATACGGCCACGCTCGCGCGGATCTTCGAGCCGTTCTTCACCACCCGCCCGGCCGGGACCGGGCTCGGCCTCGCCACCGCGTTCGAGTTCGTCCAGGAGCAGGACGGTGCCTTCCACGTGCGCAGCGCTCCGGCAGCGGGCAGCGCGTTCGAGGTCTGGTTGCCGGTCTGCCCGCAGGCCGGGCCGGCGGTCGCTGCCGTCGGCGGCACCGTGATGATCGTCGGAAGCGCCCGCTCCGCGATCCAGGAGGACGAGGAGACCCTCGCGGCGCTGGGCTACGAGCCCGTCGGCTACGCCGATCCGGACGCGGCGCTGGCGGCGCTCCGCGCGGAGCCGGGACGCTTCGACCTGCTGATCGTCGAGAACCAGCCATCCGGACGTTTGGGGCTCACGTTCGCCCGCCGCGCCGCCCGGATCATCCATCGCCCCATCGTGCTCTCCCTGTCGGCCGCGGATACGGTGAGGCCGGAGGTGCTCTCGGCGATCCCCATCGTCGACGTCGCGCACCGGCCGTGGCGCTCGCATGCCCTCGCGCTCATGCTGCGGCGGCACCTGGGTTCGGACCTGCGAGGTTCCGCCCGGCACGGGAGAGCCGGGACTCGGGCGGCAACGCCGTCGCGGAGCCTCCACTGAACGGTCGGGACCGGTCGCGGCGGCATCTCGGAGCCTCGTCGGAGGAGGGATCCGCCCTGGACCGCGTACGAGGCAGGCGCGCCGCAGCAGTCGGTTTTCGGGCGACACACCGGCCCCGATGCGGGGCCGCGCGGCCTGGTGTGGCCCGCGCCTCCATGTCTTCGGGTCACGGGCTGTTGTGAGACAAAGGGTCGGCGAAAGCGGCTGCCGGTATCAGCCCTCGTCCTGCCACCGCCGCAGATCCGTCTGATCATGATAGGCCATGCGGTCGGGCGTCGTGATGAACTCGATCGTCGTACCCCAGGGCATCCGGCCGTAGCAGACCCGGTTTCCCGGACCCTTTTCGGTCGCGTAGGGAATGGCGCGCGGCGTGGTCAGGGGCGTGCCGCCCGCCTGCGCGAAGCGCGCGACCGACGCCTCGATGTCGTCGGTGTAGAGCGCGAAATGCGTGATGCCGAAGTCGCTGGCCCGGATCGGCTGGGCCTGGTCGGGGCCGTGCATCTCGAACAGCTCGATGTCGGCCCCGGTACCGATCTTGACCATCACCTGGCCGCGAACGACCGTTCCGGGAAACGCGCCGACCGCCCGCTCGAAGTCGGACCCCTGCCGCGGCGGATCCTGCGGTCCGAAGGACTGGTAGATCACCTGGCCGCCGAAGGCGTTCACCAGGAACGATGTCGCCGCCTCGATGTCCGGCACCGTGATGCCGATGTGATTGACGCCGCGAATGACGGGTGCGGACATGACACTCTCCTTCTTTGACGGGGATCGATCGCGACCCCTTGGTCGACCCCTCGACCAAGCTTTGCCCGCAGGGTCGCGGCCGGTTTGGCCCGCCCTGCCGCACGGGCTTTGGTTGTCACTCGGCCTCGAGGAACGCGATCAGGGCCGCCGCGACCTCGTGCGGCCGCTCGTCGGCGACGTAGTGGCCGCACCGGGCGATCGCGCCGCCCGTCACGGTGCCGGCGAACTCCTGCAGCATCGGCACCATCCGGGGGCCGAACCGCTGGTCTCCCCCTAAGCCGAGCACCGGTATCTCGAGCGGCCGCTTCTTGTACGCGAGGGCGGCCGCATGATCGGCGGCGAGGGTGCGATACCATTCCATGCCGCCGCGCGTGCGGCCGGGGCGCGCCATCGCCTGCGCGTAGATCTCGACGTCCGCCGGATCGAAGGTCCCGTGATCGTGGAACCGCTCGGCCATGAAGGTCGAGAGATAGTCGTATTCCCGGCCGTGGATCAGGCGCTCGGGCAGATCCCGGTGGCTGTGGAATCCGAAGTGCCAGAGCCTCGCGGTCGTCGCCTCCCATTCGGTCCAGCCGGGAAGCGGCACGTCGAGCACGGCGAGATGCGTGACCGCCTCCCGGTAGAGCGCCGCCTGCGGCAGCGCCACCATGCCGCCGATGTCGTGTCCGCACACCGCGTAGCGCTCGTGCCCGAGGGCGACCATGACCTCGTGCGCATCGCGCGCCATCGTCGCCTTGTCGTAGCCGTCGAGCGGACAGTCGGAGAAGCCCGCGCCGCGCAGATCGAGCGCCACCACGCTGAAGCGTTCGGCCAGCACCGGCATCACGTGGTGCCATTCCCACCAGGTCTCGGGCCAGCCGTGAAGGAGGAGTATCGGCGGGCCGGCGCCCCCGGTGACGGCGTTGAGCCTGATGCCGTTCGCCGGCACCAGTTGCTGGCTAAATCCCTGCAAAGTCGCGATCATGATCGCACCCCGGTCGGATGGTGGCGTGGAAACGGTGCGGCAGGCCGGCGCTCAGGGCCGATCGAAATCCGTCGCGATCGAGATCTCGCGCCAGGCCTCGAGATCGCGGCGAAATGCCGTCAGCTTCCGCTCGGCGATCGCGTGCGCGACCGGGCCGAGCGGCAGGTGAAGCGGAGCGTCGTCGGCATCGACCGCCCGCAGGATCACGGCCACGGCCTTGTCGGGATCGCCGGCCTGGTTGCCGTCGTTGGTCTCGCGATAATGCCGGCGCGAGCTCGCCGCATAGTCCGGCATCTCCCGTGCCGCCATGGTGATCGAGCGACCGAGGAAATCGGTGCGAAACGGCCCGGGCTCGACGATCAGCACGCGGATCCCGAAGGGTTCCAGTTCGCTCGCGAGCGCCTCGGACACGCCCTCCACGGCGAACTTGGCGGCATTGTAGTAGCCCCCTCCCCCGGCGCCCGCGATGCCGGCACCCGAGGACATGGTGACGATCGTGCCGCCCTTACGCCGCAGGGTGGGCAGGGCGGCCCGGGTGGTCTCGATGAGGCCGAAGACGTTCACCTCGAACATCGGTCGGTATTCCTCGGGCGTGCCCTCCTCGATCGCGCCGTACAATCCGTAGCCGGCATTGTTCACCAGCACGTCGAACCCGCCGAATGTCTCGACGGCCTTCGCCACCGCCGACCTCGCGGCCGCCGCATCCGTCACGTCGAGCGGCAGCGCGATCATGCGGCCGGCGAAGGGCGCCGCCATCTCGTCGATGGATGTGACGTCGCGAGCGGTCGCGACGACCCGATCGCCGCGCCGTGCCGCGGCGAGGGCCAGGCGCCGGCCAAAGCCGCTCGAGCAGCCGGTGATGAACCACGTCTTCATCGCTGGGTCTCCTCGTTTCAGGCGGATGCCGCCGCGCTGTCGCCGCCGCGAACCGTCATGTCGGCCATGATCGACCAGTCCTTCTCCCCGAGGCCCGCCGAGACGGCCTTGCCGAGGCCCTCGCGAACCGCGTCGAGCATCGGGAGCGTGCGTCCGATCTCGCGGCCGGCCTCGGTCGCCAGGCGCATGTCCTTGAGGGCGAGGCTGGCCTTGAAGCCCGGCTCGAACGCTCGTTCGGTGATCTGCGCGCTGTAGCTCTCGTAGGCTCGGCCCGAGAACAGGGTGCCCAGGATGAGTTCGAAGAACTCCGCGCGGTCGAGGCCGACGCTCTCGGTCAGCACGACACCCTCGGCCATCGCCTCGATCGCCATGGCGATCATCATGTTGCAGGCGAGCTTTGCCGCATTCGCCCGGGCGGGGTTCTCGCCCAACGTCCAGACCTTCTTGCCGAGGGGGGCGAGCAGCGGATGAACCGCGGCGACAGCATCGGCCTTCCCGGCCGCCAGGATGTTGAGCTGGCTGCTCGCCGCAACGCTCGGGCGGCCGAGGACCGGGGCGGACACGTAGCCGAGGCCGGCCTCGGCGTGCAGGCGCTCCAGTTCGCGCGCGAAGGCGACCGAGATCGTCGACGTGATGACATGGACCAGCCCCGGTCGCGCGCTCGCCAGCAGGCCGGCCTCGAGGATCACCTCCCGAATGGCCGCGTCGTCGGACAGCATCGTGAAGACGGCGTCAGCCTCGAAGGCCTCCGCCGCGTGGTCGACCAGCGTCACCCCGGGAACGCGCTCCCGAGCGACCGTGCTCCGGTTCCAGGCCCGCACGTCGTGGCCGGCCCTCGCCAGGTTGAGCGCCATGGCCGAGCCCATGCTGCCGAGACCGATGAATCCAATCTGCATGATCCGTCTCCTGTCGTTCGGATCAGAGCCGAGAACGGGCCGCCCGGGGGAATCGTCGGGCCGCAGCCCGCGCCCGCGAGCCGGCCCGTGGCGATGGCCGGAATTTAAATGGTCAGATTTGTTCGTTAACTGACAGAGTTGCACTCCCGGCGTTCAGTTTCGTACAGGTGGTCGCGATGGAATGGAGCGACGTCAGAATCTTCCTCGCTGTCGCGCGATCCGGCACGCTCGGCGGCGCCGCGCGTGCGCTTCACACCAGCCATCCGACCGTCGGCAGGCGGCTCCGCGCCCTTGAGCAGGCGGTCGGTCACACGCTGTTCCAGCGCACGGCGGACGGTCTCGTTCTGACCGATGAGGGTCACGGGATCATCGCGCTGGCCGAGCAGATGGAGGAAGGCGCGCTCGCCATGGAGCGCCGGCTCGCGGGGCAGGAGCAGAACCTCACAGGCAGCCTCCGCATCTCGTCGGCGGACTGGTTCGGGGCCTACGTCCTCCCGCCCATCCTGGCGGATTTCGCGGAGGCCTGCCCCCATGTCGACGTCGAGATCCTGACCGGCACGCGCCTGTTCAACCTCGCCCAGCGGGAGGCCGACGTCGCCTTTCGCATCGTTCCGTTCGACACCGCCGACGTCGTTCAGCGGCGGCTGTTCAGGCTCGACTACGGCGTCTACATCGCCGAGGAGGCGGCGGATCCCCCATACGGCGACGGGACCGGCTTCCGGCTGATCACGCACGACACCTCCACCGGCCATTTCCCCGACATCGCGTGGCTCGTCGAGAGCTTCCCCAACGCGCGACCGGCGCTCAGATCGAACAACCGCAACGTCCAGGGACGCATGTGCCGGCACGGCGTCGGCATCGCCGTCCTGCCCCGCGTGGTCGGCGATCAGATCCCGGGCATCCGCAGGCTGGACATGCCGACGCCGCCACCCGCGCGAGACATCTGGATGGGGTATCACCGCGACCTGCGGCGTCTTCAGCGTCTTCGCGCGTTCATCGCGACCGTGTCGAAGCATCTCGTGAACGCGACCGCGTGATGCCGACGCGAGACGATCCAGGTTCGAGCGTTCCGCCAGCGCCGTGCAGGATCAGGCGGTCCGTTCCGCGGCGTCTTTCCGCGCCTGCACAACGGTCAGCCACACGGCCGAGACCAGGAAGTAGAAGGCGCCGAAGGCGGCGTAGGGGGCGATGTCCGTGATCCCGGGTGTCGCGGCACCCTTCGCCTTGACGATGAAGTGGGCGCCCGCGAGGGCCGACTGGGCTCCGCTCAGCGCCATCGCCCATTGGGCCCCGGCCTGCCAGCGCCGCAGGCCGGTCGCGAGTTGCAGCAGGCCGGAGAGGACGGCCCAGGCCCCGAACACCGCCAGCACCGCGTGCGGGCCCCATCCGAGCGCGACCGCCACCGCGACGGCGACGACGGTGCTGGCCGCCGCGTTGAGGGCCTGGCTGGGATTGGCGGCCAAGCCGCCGCTGCGCCGCGCATCGACGACGTTGGCGAGTGCGTCCCAGGCGGGATAGGCGACCAGAAGCGCCGCCGCGGCCGGCGGCACGGCCGGCCCGACGGTGAGGGCGGCCGCGACCCAAGCCACTGACACCCCGGCACGGAGACCGTAATAGGAGCGCAGCCAGCGCGACGTGTCGCGGCCCGTTTGTTCGATGGTCGTCATCGGTGGTCCTTTCGGGGGTGCGGCGCGGCGGAGGAGTCGGAGTCCGGGCAGGCCCGTGTTCCGTGGGGATCGGGGCGACGGGCCATCACGCGGCGGACCCGGCGAGGCGAAGGCCGGGCGTCGTGAAAGCGGCGTCCTGTCAGTGAGATGCGCGTCGCTTCGGAAGGACTGTTTACGATCGGACGCCGATGGCACCCATGACCGGATCACTGGAAAACTTGACCGTTCATCCGGACGGCGGGCCGGACCCGGCCTCCGGCGACCTGCTCTCGCACGTGCTGGCGCAGATCCGGCTCACCGGGGACCATGTCCGGTCGCATGTCGTCGCGCCGTCGAAGGGCCTGGACCTCGAAGCCGGCGCCGCCAATGTCCTGGTGGTCGCCGACGGCTCGCTCGACGTCGTGGACGAGGCTGGGGAGCGCGTCGCGATCGACACCGGCGATCTCGTGCTTCTGCCCCGCGGGCTCGGAGGATCGAGGCTGGTGGCCGCCGCCTCGCACGCCTCGGTGATCGTGTGCCGGTTCTGGTTCGATCCCCACTCTCTTCGCGGCATGATCTCGGCGCTGCCCGGGCGCATCCACATCCGGCACGCCGAAGGAGCCGGATGGCTCGACGGCATCGTCCCCTTCCTGATGCTCGAGGTGACCGACGACGAGCCCGGCGCGGCCCTGATGATCTCGCGGATCATCGACGTCATCGTCATCCGCACCCTGCGGACCTGGGTGCAGCGCGGGCACACCACCGGATGGCTCGGAGGGCTGTCCGATGCCCGCATCGCCCGGGCGCTGAAGGTCATCCACGAGCGACCGCTGCCGCGTTGGAGCGTCGAGGCCCTGGCCGAGGTCAGCGGCATGTCCCGGTCGAGCTTCTGCGAACGATTCGCCGCGCTCGTCGGACGCTCGCCCCTGCGCTACCAGAACGAGTGGCGGCTCACGCTCGCCCGGGACATGCTGGTCGCCCGCGAGGCCCGTGTCGGCGAGGTCGCGCTGCGCGTCGGCTACGAGTCCGAGGCGGCGTTCAGCCGTGCTTACAAGGCGATGTTCGGCCATCCCCCGAGGGACGAGCCTGCCCCGCCGAGCGGGCCATGATCGCAGATGGCACCGATAGCCGCCGGGGTGGGAGGCGGCAGGCAGAGTCGGCGACCGATGAGAACGAACTCCACGACGTCCCTACTTCTCCACCAGTTCTACCCGGCGGTTCCTGGCGCGGCCGGCCTCGGTCGCATTGCCGGCGACCGGGGCATAGGGACCGACGCCGCGGGCATGAAGCCGGCCGGCTTCGATGCCGAACCGGCTCGTCAGGGCCTTCGCCACGGCGGCGGCCCGCGCCTGGGACAGGGTGACGTTGTGCTCGAGCGACCCCGACGTGTCGGTATGGCCGACGATGTAGACCTGCCGGGCGGCATCCCGCTTGAGCAAGGCGGCCATCTGGGCGAGCGTCGCGTCGGATTCAGCCTTCAGGGTGGCGCTGTCGGTCTCGAACTGGATCCCGTCGAGCGCCACGTGGCCGAACGACGCGAGGCCGTCGCCTATGGCCTTGGCATCGACGACGACCTGGCCACTCTTCATCGCGCGGGCCTCGACGATCTGGAGCAGCACGCCAGGCTGCAGGGCGCCGTCCTGGCTCACGAGCAGGGAGACGTCGACTTGTCCCTCCGGGCGGGTCAGCCGGGCGGTCAGGGACCGCACGTTGCCGTTGGTGGCGTCGAGGAGGTCGATCCGCAGGTTGAACAGGTCGCTTCCCATGGCCCGGTTGACCGGGTCGGCGAGGGCGGCGGCGAAATCGAAGCCACCGCACTCCTCGGTCTCGCAGCGAAACGCCACCTGGAAACCGGCTGAGGTCAGGGTGCGCTCGTAGGTGCGGAAGACCTCCAGGGCCGATTTTCCCTTAGGAGTAGCGTAGGCGATGCTCGTCACCTGCCCCTCGGAGGTCATGCTCCGGGCGAACCGGCTCTTCTGGTTCGTATCGTAGGGGCCGAGCGGCAGGGTCAGCGCGGCGAAATCCTGCTGCCGGTAGCCGACGATCACCGCCCCGGCGAAGCGCGAGACGATCGGGCTGTCCTTGCTGCCCTTCACGTCCGTCGTCGGCACCTCGACGGCGAAGGCCGGCATCGCGACGACGGCGGAGAGACAGACGAACGCGAGTCTCTCGAAACGTGAGGACATGGCCGCACTCCTTTCACGGCGGGAGACACGAGGGAACCCGGGCGGCGCCGGCCGCATGCCCGCGTCAGGGCGCAAGCGAGCCGCCCCGCCCCGCCGTGCCTTTGGCCAGCATGCTCTTCGCAACGACGACGGAACGCAGCTCGGCCGGGCGGACGGGCTTCGACAGGATCGGCATGTCCGGCGCACCCAGTTCCTCGCGCACCCGCGCCTCGTCGTGGCCGCTGATGACCACCACGGGGACCTCGTGCCCCGCCAGGCGCCGCACCGCCGCGATGCATTCGGCCCCGGTCACGCCGTTGCCGAGATCGAAATCCGTGACGAGGAGGTCCACGGCGGCGATGGAGGCGGGAATGCCCGGCTCGGCCTGGACCTCGCAGCCCCATCGGCGTAGCAGGCTGGCGGTCGCGGACAGCACCGCCTCGTCGTCCTCGATCAGCAGCACCCGCAGGCCGCGGACCGCGGCGGGCGGGTCGAGACGGCGCCACTCGCCGTCGAGGACCGGCCCCCGCACGGCCGGGAGGTTGCCGAGGGTCACGCAGGTGCCCAGCCCCGGGACCGAGCGGAGCGCGACCTCGACGTCCAGGATCTCGCCGAGGCGGCGCACGATCGGCAGGCCGAGGCCGACCCCTTCGAGGTCGCGGTCGCCGCGCTGGCGGACCTGGTAGAACTCGTCGAAGATCCGGGCCTGGTGCTCGGGCGGAATGCCGGGGCCGCGATCGTAGACCTGCACGGCGAGCCGGCCGTCCCGCTGGCGCCGGCAGCCGATCAGGATCGGCCGGCCGGGCGCGTACTTGATGGCGTTGTTGACGATGTTCTGGAGCATCGTGGTGAACAAGGCTCGGTCGGTATGCACGGCGGCGCGGCAGGGCCGGCAGCGCAGGGTGGTACCGGCGAGCTGGGCGGCCTCAGAATTCTGCCGCCGCACGTCCTCGACGATGTCGCCGATCGCCACCGGCTCGAAGCGGGGGCGGACCTTGCCGCTGTCGAGGGTCGAGATGTCGAGGAGCGACTTGAACAGCCGCGACACGCTCTGGAGCGAGCGGTCGATGTTGTCCACCATCCGCACTTCGTCCGGCCCGAGCCGGCCGTCGCGCAGGCAGGCGGTGAACAGGCTGATGGCGTGGATAGGCTGGCGCAGGTCGTGGCTCGCCTAGGCGAGGAAGCGCGACTTAGACAGGCTCGCCTCCTGCTCGCGCGCATAGGCCCCGCGCAAGCGCTCGAGCAGGCCGTAGATGTAGGTCGGCACGAGGAGCGTGGTCAGGACCAGCGTCGCGACCATGAACGGGTTGTCGCGCCAGTAGGTCGAAAAGCCCGTCGTGACGGCGATCGACGACAGGGCGGCGAGGGTCGAGAGCTTGAGCGAGGCCGCGCCGTAGCGCAGCCCGTTGCCGACGATCATCCGCAGGACGATGGCGTAGAGCGGCAGGAACGGCGCCCCGCCGATCGACATCGTGTAGGTGATGCCCACGATGTCGAGGACGAAGGCGAAGGCGCGCCGCCGCCGGTTGTCGCTCGGATGCCGGGAGATCCAGGCATAAATCGCCGCCGTGACGAGCCAATGCGCCGTCACCAGGCCGGCGACGATGCGCAGCTCCGGCGGGCCGATCCCGGCGAGCGCCTGGGGCACGACGTAGAGGCTCACGCATCCGATGGCGACGAGGCGGATGAGGGTTTGCGCCTTCTCGTTGTCGGCCTTCTCGCCCGGCCCGTGTCCCAACCCCGTCATCGCCCGGTCGCCGCTCTCCCGCCTGGCCGAGTTTCATCCGACTTCGTCATGGCTCCGGATCCGCCCACCCCGCACCGACTGCCACAGGCCTCGCCGGAGCGACATTAGGGCAGGTGTACAGGGCAGGCGTGCGATCCGCTCGCGGGGCCGCGCCATGCACCGTCGCGCATGCTGACGTCTCACACGTTCAGGAGACCACTCAGCCCGGCATTGGCCGCCTTCGCGGCGGCAGCGGCGCGGGAGGTGACGTCGAGGGCGCGCAGGAGCGCGGAGACGTGGATGCGGACGGTGAAGGGCGAGATGTCCAGCTCGCGGGCGATCTCCTTGTTGGTCCGCCCCTGCGCGACGAGGCGCAGGACGTCGCGCTGGCGCTGGGTCAGGGGCGGCAGGCCGGTCGGGGCCAGGGACAGTTCCGACCGGGGATTGCGCCGGATGACGAACTCGCCCTCGCGCACTGCCGCGATCGCCCGGGCGATCTCCGACGCGGGCAGCGACTTGGCGATGAAGCCGTCGGCGCCCTCGGCCATGACGGTGCGGATCAGGGCTTCGTCCTCGATCATAGACACGACGATGATCGAGGTCTTCTGGAATTCCTCGCGCAAGCCGCCGATCGACCGCTGCGGGTCGAGGCCGGGAAACAGCAGGTCGAGGAAGACCGCCTGCGGCGGCGGGCCGGACCGGGCGAGAGCCAGGACCTCCTCCATCGTCTCGGCC
This sequence comes from Methylobacterium terricola, assembly GCF_006151805.1. Classification (GTDB taxonomy): domain Bacteria; phylum Pseudomonadota; class Alphaproteobacteria; order Rhizobiales; family Beijerinckiaceae; genus Methylobacterium; species Methylobacterium terricola. The sequence goes on from NZ_VDDA01000005.1 coordinate 443,460, forward strand.
TCCCATACCGGCGCGCGCGGGTAGAGCCGCTCGGCGATGTGCCGCATGCCCTCGCGAAACAGCGGATGGTCGTCCGCGACGATGACGGCCTCGCTCGCTCGGACGGTCATTCCAGTGCCGATCGCTTCATCGCAAGCGCCCTTCCCGCGGTCGCGCCGGGAGGGCCGTGATGCACACGGAACCCAGATACGCATACCGCAAGGACGCGTCCTCGAGCCCCATAGGACATCCGTACTGGTATGCCGGTTCCTAGCGTCTGTCCAGCAACCTCTCACAGGGTCATGACAGGTGAGAGACCCGTACTTTCGAACAATTTGAATCTCATTCTCGTCCCCTGGTCGGCGCAGAACGTCGAGGCGGCCTGGAGATAATGATCGTGGGGCTCGGGAATGCGGCGAGTGCCGGATCGCGAGCACGCAATTCTTGAGCGCCAAACTCAGGCGTGCACATTCATCTTCGGGAGGACGGACCCGCGGCGGTCTCGCAGCGTCCCGACCGGAGGTCCTGTGGGCCGGCATCTGGAAGGCAAAGGCGCCGGCCGAGAGAACGGTCCGTCTCCGTGCCGGGAGGGTGATGGCGCATGCCGGACAGGAGCGGGGCGCCGATGCGCGCGACGCGGCCTCGTCGACCATCGGGACGACGGACAATGACGCTCGTGCCGCGCCATCCGGTCTCGCTGACGAGCGCAGAGAAATGCCGAGGACGGCAAAGGACAAGCTTATCGGGGAGCCGATCATCCTCGCGGTGAGGACGTCGAGGATCCCCACCATGGATCGAGGGGGCTTTCCGCCCCCTCGCGCTCGCATGGATTTCCGCGAGCGTCGTTCGTGCCCCTTGGTAATCTCAGGGGCCCACCTGAGTGATCAGGGACCGACTCGGCAAGGACCTACTTGGCCCAATAGCTCCCGCTGCCGAACGGCGTGCTCCAGAAGTTGTAGCTGGCACCACCCGCGACAGGAAGCTCGCCGACCGAGAAACTTCCGACCTGGAATTCGAAGCCGACGACCTTCCCCCCGTTCCAGTAGAGCTTTCCGCCGCTGACGTCGTCGAGCTCGTGCGGCTCCAGCTCGCGAACGGGGGCCCGGTCTTCCGTAGCGCAGTGTGGCGCGTTCGACATGATCCAACTCCTGGTCCGATCGAATGAGAAAAAGTCTGCCGTGCCTGTTTTGACAACCGACGCCTGCAGACCGTGTTCGACCTAAGCAAAGCGCCAATCCCTCTGCAATAACACACCTGTGCTAGTCGAACGTCTCGCGCGTCTGCCTTACGAAGGCTCGTCGGATAGGTCGGTACTAATGCGCAGAGAATGAGTGTGTTTCCGTTCGATCGAAGAGAGGTCTTTTTTCCGGGCGGGGGCCGGGACGGACGAGGAACCGTCCCGAGGCGGTGCGGAGCATGAGGCCTCGGGCATGACGCATCCCCCCGGCGCGGGATCGCTCTTCCGGCCTGAATCCGTCGAGAGCCGGCGGGATTCCTGGCTCGGGCATCCGCGCGTCATCCGCTTGATGCCGGTCACGGGCTTCGCCCTCGCCTCGCTCGTCTTCGCCATCGCTATCCTGGCGTTTCTCGTGCTCGGCCAGTACACGCGGCGCGTGCCCGTCACCGGCCTCGTGCTGCCGCCCGACGGCCTGACCCGGCTCGCAGCCCCTCAAGCCGGCTGGATCTCGGAGATCACGGTCACGGAGGGGCAGCATGTCCGGCGCGGGGACGTGCTCTATGCCCTGCGCGTCGACAGCACGACCTCGCTCGGCGACACGCAAGGGGCGGTGGCCTCCGTGCTGCGCGCCAAGCGCGACGAGCTGCAGGGCGCGCTGGAACGGCGGGAAAAGCTCGATCTCGCCGAGAAGCGGGGTCTGACGGAGCAGGCCGACCATCTCGACCGCGAACTCGCCGAGATGGACGCGCAGGTCGGGATCCTGGATCGCTTCGCCGGCGAGTTGGAGATCATGGCCCAGAGGCAGCAGAAATGGCTCGATCGCGGCCTGAGCCGGTCGGCCGACTATGAGAGCCGGCTCCAGGCCTACAACGCGCAGAAGGCTCAGGTCCTGGCGCTGCGGCGCGAGCGCCTGCAGACCGAGGGGCGCCTGAACGAAATCAGGACGCGGCTCGCCAGCTTCGATCTCCAGAGCCTGGCCAGGCGGAGCGAGATCCGCCAGCAGATCCTCGATCTCGACGGCCAGATCTCCGAGAGCGAGGCGCGGCGCGAATTGCGCATCGAGGCGCCGCGCGATGGGTTGGTGACCGGCATCAGCGCCTCGGCGGGCCAGGCCGTGGCGGCGGGCGCCCCGCTCCTGACGATCGTGCCCGCCGGCAAGCCGCTCGTCGCGCAGCTCCTGGTGCCGAGCAGCGTCATCGGCTTCCCGCGGGACGGCGCGCGCGTCCTCCTGCGCTACCGGGCCTTTCCCTACCAGAAGTTCGGCCAGTATCCCGGCCACATCGTCTCGGTGTCCCGCGCCAACCTGCGGCCCGAGGAGGTCGCCCAGATCGCGGGCGGTACCGGCAGCGCCGCCGGCCCGACCCTTTATCGGGTGACGGTGGCGCCCGACCAGCCTTTCGTCCGCGCCTATGGCCACACCGAAGCGCTCCAGCCGGGCATGCAGGTGGACGCGCATCTCCTGGGCGAGACGCGACCGCTCTACCAGTGGATCCTGGAGCCCCTCTACGGCCTGCGCGCGACGATTACCACCTCGCCCGGACCCGCCTCATGACGTCGTTCGACCAACGCCTGCGCACCGCCCTCCATCTCGGGCGGTCGACACCCGTGATCCTGCAGGCGGAATCGGCCGAGTGCGGCCTGGCCTGCATCGCCATGGTGGCGGGCTTCCATGGTCATCGCCTGGACCTCGCGGCGGTCCGGAGCCGCTACGCGATCTCCATGAAGGGCGCGACGTTGCGCGATCTCATGCGGGTCGGCACCGAGCTCCGCCTGAGCACCCGCGCCCTGAAGCTCGACATCCCCGATCTGCCCACCCTGCGCCTGCCTTGCATCCTGCACTGGCAGCACAGTCATTTCGTCGTCCTGACCCGGGTCGGACCCCGCTCGGCGGTGATCCACGATCCCGCCTTCGGGCGCCGAACGGTGCCGCTCGCCGAACTCTCGGCCAAGTTCACCGGGATCGCCCTCGAACTCTGGCCGACGGAGCGGTTCGAGCGGAAGCAGGAGCGTGCGAGCATCTCGGTGGTGGATCTCGTCCGCCGCACGTCGGGCCTCGGGCGCGCGGCGCTCCAGATCCTGGCCATCTCCGTTCTGCTCGAAATCACCGTCCTGGCGATGCCGATCGGCTTCCAGCTCGTGCTGGACGAGGTCGTGGTGGCGGCCGATCCGAATCTCCTGACGCTGATCTGCATCGCGCTCGTGCTCCTCCTGGTGCTCCAGGTCGCGGCGGGCTTCGCGCGCACATGGGCGACGATGCTGATCGGCACCAACCTGATGATGCAGTGGAAGGCGGCCCTGTTCGACCGGCTGGTGCGCCAGCCTCTCGGCTTCTTCGAGAAGCGCCATGTCGGCGACATCGTCTCGCGCTTCGGCTCGCTCGACGCCATGCACCGCACGCTGACGACGCGGGCCGTGCAGGCCTTGCTCGATGGGGTCATGAGCCTGACCCTCGTCGTGATGATGGGGCTCTATGGCGGCTGGCTGCTCGCGCTGGCGCTCGTCAGCGTTGGTCTCTACGTGCTGCTGCGGGTCCTCGCCTACGCGCCCTACCGGGAGATCTCGGAGGCCGCCATCGCCCATGGGGCGATGGAGAGTTCCCATCTGATGGAGACGGTGCGCGGCATCGCCAGCGTGAAGACCCTCAACCTGGAATTCTGGCGCCGCGACACCTGGATCAACCACATGGCGGAGCGGCTGAACGCCGAGCTGCGCGTCCAGCGGTTCGACGCCTGGTTCCAGGCCGCCAACACCGCGTTGTTCGGGCTCGACCGCATCGCGATGATCTATGTCGGCATCCTGGCCGTTCTGGGGGATCGCCTGTCGGTCGGCATGTTCGTGGCGTTTCTCGCCTACAAGGACCAGTTCGCCACCCGCGTCGCGACCTTCGTCGAGACGATGCTGCAGTTCCGGATGCTGTCGCTCCATGGCGAGCGGCTCGCCGACATCGCCCTCAGCGAGCCGGAGGCGCGACAGGACGGCGTGCCGATCCTCGCGGGCGCGCAGGCGCGCGCGGCGAGCCGGCTGGAGGTGCGCGACATCCATTTCCGCTATGCCGATGGCGAGCCCGACATCCTGTCCGGTCTCAGCTTTTCGGTCGAGCCGGGCGAGTGCCTCGGCATCGCCGGCCCCTCCGGATGCGGGAAATCCACGCTTCTGAAGATCCTGGCAGGCCTCTCGGCGCCGAATTCCGGTCAGATCCTCCTCGATGGTCTCGCCCTGTCCTCGATCGGGCTTTCCGCCCATCGCGAGCGCGTCGGCTGCGTCCTGCAGGACGACAGGCTGTTCGCGGGGTCGATCTTCGAGAACATCGCGGGTTTCGACCCCGAGGCAGATCCGCAATGGGTCATCGCCTGCGCGCGCTTCGCCGCCATTCACGACCAGATCGTGCAGATGCCGATGGGCTACGAGACGCTGGTCGGGGATATGGGCAGCGTCCTGTCGGGGGGGCAGACGCAGCGGATCGTGCTCGCGCGCGCGATCCATCGCCGCCCCGGCCTCCTCCTCCTCGACGAGGCGACCAGCCACCTGGACCCGGCCAGCGAGCGGGCGATCAACGACGCCGTACGCAAGCTGCCCATGACCCGTATCATCATCGCCCATCGGGAAACGACGCTGGCCATGTGCGACAAAGTCCTGAACTTCGGCCGGGCGCGTGCGATCGTAGGCCGCAAGAGCGAGAATGCGGGTGCCTGAACGGGGTTTCCCCTATAAGTGATGGCTGGCACCGGCACGTCAGCCTGGTGATGCTGGTCTTCGCGGTGCTGGCGCGGGTGCGCCAGCGGGCCGACGGCCCGCCCCAAGAACCGGGCGAAGGGCCAAGCTCGCCCATGCCCTGGTCGCTGCAGGAGATCCGACCGGTTGCGACCCGGCTCGCGCAACGGTGCATCGAACCGCCTCTCGTCGTCGCCTGGTCATCGTGGCTGCGCGCTCACCGCGCCGCGACCCGCCAAGCTTACCTCAGGAGGCGGAGACAACTGTAATGCTAGGACCGATTCCGGCGGCCGTACCCAGCCCAGGTGCCTCCAGCCGATCAGGCAACAATCGTTGGGAGAGGGTCTTTGAACTTGTCGACTGCATTCGCACGCGGTGTTTCGTTGATCGGCGGAGCCGCGTCCAGGCTGCGGCGATTGCGCGACGGCCGCTACGAACCTGCCTGGGGCAGTGCGCCCGTCATTCCGACCGCGAAGCCGCAGGGCCGGATCATGACGCTGAAGATGCCCTCGGCACGCGGATGGTCACCGGGGCAGCTTCCGGTCGCGGCTCCCGGCCTGAAGGTCAATGCCTTCGCCACCGGGTTGGACCACCCACGCTGGCTTCATGTGCTCCCGAACGGGGATGTGCTGGTCGCCGAATCGTCCGGCGAGCCGCGCAAGGTCATGCGGCACCTGTTCGACCACGCCATGACCGCAACCATGAAGCGCGCCCGCGCCGCGGGGGTGAGTGCAAACCGCATCACGCTGCTGCGCGACACGGATGGTGACGGCGTGGCGGAGACGTGCGAGCCGTTCCTCACGGGCCTCAGCCAGCCCTTCGGCATGGCTCTCGTGGAGGACAAGTTCTACGTCGGCAACACCGACGGCATCGTCGTGTTTCCCTACGCCGAGGGCACCACCAGGATCGCCGGGCCCGGCCGCAAGCTGGTGGATTTCAAGCCGGGCGGCCATTGGACACGCAGCCTGCTGGTCAGCGCGGACGGGACGAAGCTGTATGCCGGCGTCGGCTCGCTGAGCAACATCGCCGACGATGGCATGGCGGTCGAGGAGGGCCGCGCGGCCGTCTACGAACTCGACCTCGCCAGCGGCACGAGCCGCATCTTCGCCTCGGGACTGCGCAATCCTGTCGGCCTCGCCTGGGTACCGAGCACGAACGTGCTGTGGACGGTGGTCAACGAGCGCGACGGGTTGGGCGACGAAACGCCACCGGATTATCTCACGTCCGTACAGGATAGTGGATTCTATGGCTGGCCGTACTCGTATTGGGGGCAGACAGTCGACGACCGCGTGCCGCAGGACGCCGCCGCCGTCGCCCGCGCGATCACGCCGGACTATGCGCTGGGCGGCCACACTGCATCCCTGGGTCTTTGCTGGATGCCGGCGGGAACGCTGCCCGGCTTCCCGGATGGCATGGCGATCGGGCAGCACGGCTCCTGGAACCGCAGTACCTTGAGCGGCTACAAGTTGGTCTTCGTGCCGTTCGAGAACGGACGCCCTTGCGGCCCGGCTCGCGACATCCTGTCCGGCTTCCTGGCGCCGGACGAGAGTGTCTCTTATGGCAGGCCGGTTGGCGTCACGCTCGGTCCCGATCAGTCGCTGCTGATGGCCGACGACGTCGGCAACGTGGTCTGGCGTGTGACCGGGGCCTGACTCCGGCCCCAAGGCTGCAAGGCCTTGGCCCTGGCCCGGTCGCTTGGCGCCGGGATGCCGGCGTCTTCGACGCTCCGAACGAGGTCTACGCCGCCTCTCCGGGTCTTCCTTACCATCGCATAAGGGAGGCTTATCGCTCCAGGAGCGCCGGATCCGCTACGAACAGCCGTTGAAACTACAGCGGTTGAACGTCCGTTGCTGGCGTTTCCCGACCTGTGGGCACCCATTGGGTCTCTCTAACCCCACTTAGCCGCGCGAAGTCGACGAAGGCCTTGAACGCGGCAGTCGGGTTGCGTCTGCTCGGATAATAGAGGCTCAAGGGTGCGAGAATCGGCGTCCAATCCTCGAGCACGCGCACAAGGAGGCCTGCCTCGATGTCGTCTCGAACATCTGCCTCCATCGCCAAAGCCAGTCCTACGGAGGCGAGGACGGCGGTGCGTGCGAGGCTTGCCTCGTCGAGGGTCATTGGGCCCTGGACATCGATATAGATCGACTCTCCGTCCTTCTCGAACGGCCAGCGGTGGATCGCGCCGTTGGGGAGACGGACACGGAGACAGGAATGCGCGGTGAGATCCTGCGGGACTACGGGCGTTCCCCGCGCTTCCAAGTATTCTGGCGTGGCGACCACAACATTGCGCCGCATGACTCCTAATGGAATTGCGATCATGTCGGCCGGCACAAGGTCGGAGCTGCGTATGCCGAGGTCGTATCCACCCGCGACGATATCCACCAGACGGCCCTCTGTGACGATATCGACGTGAACGTCAGGGTATGCGCGCAAGAATGGCAGGACAAGAGAAGAAATAATTTCCCTTGCTGCAGTCGGGAATGTGTTGATGCGCAATGTGCCCGAAGGCTCTCTCTGCTGAGAGCGTGCAGCATCCATGGCCTCGCGAATGCTGTCCAAGGCGGGTGCGACGTGCGCGACGAAATGCTGGCCGGCCTCAGTCAGAGAGACGCTTCGCGTTGTCCGGTTGAAGAGCCGCACGCCGAGCGTGCGCTCCAGTTTCCCGATCGCATTGCTCAGCGCAGTGGTCGAGACGCCGAGCTCCAGCGCTGAGGCCCGGAATTTCCCCAAGCGGGCGACGACGAGAACGGCTTCCAATTCCGTCAGGCTGCTCTGCACCATTGTCCCGGAATTCGTGATGGAACGTTCCGGATTGTCCTGCTTATCGCACCACCTGTCCACCTCTACCTTGGCTGTCACCCGCATTCGCTGCCGCTAAGGCCCGAGACCGTAGTCAAGAGGCAAGACCATGTCGCTCGATCTTCCTCCCCCCATTGCCGCGTATGTGGCTGCGAACGCCCGCTTGGACGTCGACGCCATGCTCGAACCTTTTGCTGCGGGCGCCGTCCTTCGCGATAACGGCACCGTTTATCAAGGGCATGCCGGACTTAGAACTTTGTTTGAAGAAGGGGTCGTCGCTGTCAGGGCGATTTTCACGCCGGACGCCGTTCGATACGAGAATGGTCAGGTCGTCGTCGAAGGTCCCGCCCATGGCGACTTCAAGGGCAGCCCGGTCCGCTTCATCTATCGCTTCACGCTCGAAAATCACGCCATCAAAGCCCTGGAGGTCACGGCATGACCATCAAAGCTGATTCGACCGAGTTCGCGGGCAAGCGCGTGCTTGTCAGCGGCGGCACCAAGGGTCTTGGCCGCGCTACCGTAGAACGTTTCCTGGCTGGCGGCGCTCGTGTCATCACCGCAGCCCGAGGAGCCGCCGAACCCATCGAGGGCGTCGAGTTCATCCAGGCGGATCTGACCACGGCCGAGGGTGGGGAACGCTTGGCCCACGCAGCCCTCGATCGCTTTGGCGGGATCGATATTCTGGCCCACAATCTCGGGGGATCGGCCATGCCGCCCGGCGGCTTTGTGGCATTGACAGACGACCTCTGGCTCTCGGAAATCAATTTGAACCTTCTCGCGACGGTTCGTCTTGACCGTCTCCTGATCCCGCAGATGGTCGAGCGCGGCAATGGCGCGGTGGTGCACGTCACCTCGACCCAGGCGGTGCTGCCCCTGCCCGAGTCCACCACCGCCTATGCCGCTGCAAAGGCGGCGCTGAGGACCTACAGCAAATCCATTTCCAAGGAGCTGGGTCCAAAGGGTGTCCGGGTCAACATCGTCTGTCCCGGCTGGATCATGACCGAGGGCGCTGTCGACCTGGTGAAGAACATGCAGGCTGCCAAGGGCGGCACGTTCGAGGAAGCACGGCAAGCTGTCATGGCCTGGATCGGCGGAATACCGATCGGACGCGGGGCCGAGCCATATGAGGTCGCCGACGTTATCGCCTACCTGGCCTCCGGTCGCGCCGCCGCCATCCACGGCGCGGAGATTGTGATCGACGGCGGTACAGTCCCAACCGTCTGATCACAGGCCCGTCCAGGCGTCGTCAGGTTTGCCCTCCTGTTCAGGGCAGGGAACGCTTACATGACGCTTATGCGAGGGGCGCAGCCATGAGCGCCGGAGGCGTTCGGATCAACCGCTTGAGCCATCACGACACGGCCCTGTCGATCCTGCCCGGCTCCGCAGAAGGACCCGTTGTCGCCCTCTCCGAGGCCTTGAGCTTTTGGGGCGGCGTGGACCCTCAGACAGGACGGATCATCGACGCGCACCATCCACAGCACGGCACCGAACTCGCCGGCGCCATCGTGATGATGCCGGCGAGCCGCGGATCATGCTCGGGCTCGGGTGTCGTCCTCGAATTGGCGCTGGCCGGTCGCGCCCCGGCAGCTCTCGTCTTCTCCGAACATGAAGACGTGGCGACGCTGGGTGCGCTCGTGGCAGTGGAGATGTTCGGCCACTCGCTGCCCGTCCTGCGGTTGCCGCGCGCCGCGTTCCTGGCCCTCGCCGGGAGCGTGTCGGCGCGGATCACCCCGGAGGCGATCCTCGCGGACGGCATGGCGATCCCGGTCGCTCCCGCATCCGAGGCGTCGATCGACCTTTCGGACGAAGACCGATCCATGCTGGCTGGCCGGAGGGGTGCGGCTGTCGCCCAGGCCATGCGCATCCTTGTCGCGATGGGCCGCCAGCAGGGCGCGACCCGGCTGACCGATGTCACGCGTGCTCATATCGACGGCTGCATCTATGCAGGCCCCGCCAACCTCGTCTTCGCCGAAGCCATGGCGTCCTTGGGGGGCCGCGTCCGCGTTCCCACGACGATGAATGCCATCTCGGTTGACCGCGGTCGTTGGGAACAGCAGGGCGTGCCGCCGGCTTTCGGCGTTCCGGCCGCGGCGCTCGCCGACGCTTACGTCGGGATGGGGTGCCGCCCGACCTTCACCTGCGCGCCCTACCTCCTCGACGATGCGCCGGCCAGGGGCGAAGCGATCGGATGGTCGGAGTCCAACGCGGTCATCTATGCCAACAGCGTCCTCGGCGCCCGAACCGCCAAGCATCCCGATTTCCTCGACCTGTGCATCGCCATCACCGGACGTGCGCCCCTTGCCGGGCCATTCCTCGATGCGGACCGTCGGGCTGGCCTCGTGATCGATGTCCACTGGCCGGACGGCGCGGACGCGGCGCTCTGGCCGCTGATCGGCTACCTCGCCGGCCATGTCGCCCGAGATCGGGTTCCGCTCTTGCGAGGGCTGTCCGAGGGCCATCCCGGCCGCGACGACTTGAAGGCGCTCTGCGCGGCCTTCGGCACGACGGCGGCGGCGGCGATGCTCCATATCGCCGGCGTGACGCCGGAAGCCGAGGGTGCAGCCTTGCCCGATGCGCCCCGCGCCGTCATCACCCGCGCCGATCTCGCCGCGGGATGGCGGCGTCTGAACGCAGGCCCCGAAGAGGTCGACCTCGTGGCGATCGGCAGTCCCCATGCCTCGCTCGACGAGTGCCGAGCGTTCGTCGAGGCGCTCCGTGGCCGACGCCGCGATCCCCGCGTCTGCGGGATCGTCACGGCGGGGCGGCAGGTCCTCGCAGCCGCCGAGGCCGACGGCACGCGGTCACGCCTTGCGGCCTCGGGCGTCGAGATGATCCCCGACCTCTGCTGGTGCTCGATCTCCCGACCCGTATTCCCGGCCCATGCCAGGACGGTCATCACGACCTCGGGCAAATATGCCCATTACGGTCCCGGCCTTTCGGGCTGCCTGGTGCGACTTGGTACGCTGACCGACTGTGCCAATGCGCTCGTCTCGGGCCGGGCACCGGTCTATGTGCCGGAGTGGCTGGCCTGATGCGGGCGCCCGGCCAAATCGCCCGGGCGCATCGTGCTGTGAACCGCTCGTAACCATTCCACGCGGTGTTGCGGTGGTGGCGGATGGAAGGTCCGCGTGGGGTCACATCCGGCTGGGGTTTGAGCCCCCGACACAAGGAGTGTGATCTCATACCTTCGCCCCGGGCCCAACGCGCCTTGGAAGCCCGGGCGGCGTCGAGAGCCGCCTCGGGGGCCAGGCAGGCGGAGGCGTTCACCTGCGGGTTGAACCGCTCGATGCGGGCGAGCGAGGCCTGCGCGGCCTCCACCGGCGAGGCCCGGCCCGCCGCGGAAAGGGTCGCGAGCTCGACGGCGTCCATGACGCCACGATCGGTCTTGTCGGCCGTGCGGATCCCCACGACCGCACTCACTCCGCGATCGCGTCGAGGGCGCGGCCGACGGCGTCGAACATCGCGTTCACCTGATCCGCGGTGATGATCAGCGGCGGGCAGAAGCAGAGGGAATCGCCGATCGCGCGGGCGATCACGCCCTCGGCCTGGGCCGCAGCCTGGAGGGCTGCGCCGGCGGCGCCTGCCCTGGCCCAGGGCTTCAACTCGACGGCGCCGATGAGGCCGACGCCCCGCCACGCCTTCGCGTGGCGATGCTCGGCGAGCCCGGCTAGGCGCTCGAGGAAGAGCGGGCTCAGGCGCCGGCAATTGCCGACGAGGTCGCGCTCCTCGATGATGCGGATGTTCTCCAGCCCGACGGCGGTGGCGACCGGGTGGCCCGAGGCCGTGTAGCCGTGCCCGAACACGCCGCGGCGCTCGGACTCGTCGGCGATCGGCTCGTAGAAGCGCTCGTTCATGAGGATCGCCGAGAGCGGCATGTAGGACGAGGAGATCTGCTTGGAGAGCACCATCACGTCCGGCTCGATGCCGAAGGTCTCGCAGCCGAACATCGCACCCGTGCGTCCGAAGCCGCAGATCACCTCGTCGGCGATGAGGAGCACGTCGTGGCGGCGCAGGACCGCCTGGATCTCGCGCCAGTACGTCTCCGGCGGAACGTAGACGCCGCCAGAGGCCATCACCGGCTCGCCGAAGAAGGCCGCCACCGTGTCCGGCCCCTCGGCCTGGATCAGCGCCTCAAGCTCGGCCGCCATGCGGCGCGAGAACTCGGCCTCGCTCTCGCCCGGCAGCGCCGACCCGGCATAGTCGGGGCAGGACACGTGCCGCATGCGGTCGAGGGGCAGGTCGAAGCTCTCGTGGTTGCGCGGCAGACCGGTGATCGATCCGGCCGCGATGGTGACGCCGTGATAGCCCTTCACCCGGCCGATGATCTTCTTCTTGGCGGGTTTGCCCAGGGCGTTCGAGCGGTACCACGTCATCTTGACGACGAGGTCGTTCGCTTCGGAGCCGGACGAGGTGAAGTGCACCTTCGACATCGGCACCGGGGCCATCTGGATCAGTTTCTCGGCCAGATCGACCGAGGGTCCGTGCGTCTTGTGCGCGAAGATGTGGTAGTAGGCGAGCTGATCCATCTGCCGCTTGGCGACGTCGGACAGGCGGGTCTCGCCGAATCCCACGGCCACGGACCACAGCCCCGCCAGCCCCTCGATGTAGCGGTTGCCGGCGTTGTCGTAGACGTAGACGCCCTCGCCCCGCTCGATCACGAGGGCGCCGGTCTTGCCGTAGTTGCGCAGGTCGACCAGCGGGTGAAGCTGGTAGGCGATATCGCGTGCCTCGGTGGAATTGGGCATGACTGTCATGGATCGGGTACCTCGGTCGGTGGAGAAGGGGTGAGGGTCAGGCGACGGCGTCGACCGGCGGAGCGGTCAGCCTCGTGCGGCCGGGAACCGCCTCGACGAGGCTGCGGGTGCAGGGCTCGTGGGGGGCGTCGAAGATCTGTGCGCCCGGTCCGATCTCCACGATGGCGCCCTTCTGCATCACCATCACCGGGTCGCCGAGCGCCATGTGGATGAGCGTGAGGTTGAGAATGATGATCGCGACGGGGATGATCGCCATCATTCCGAGTCTCGTGAGAGGATGAAGCGGGGCATGGCTTGATCGGTTCTCCGCGCATGAGCAGGGTTTCGGCGGCACCCGGGGACCTGATGTCGGAGCGGATCCCCTCTCGTGAGAGCAGACGCAGAGGGTAAAGGGGGGCCTATTCGGTTAGTTCTTCCGTCTCATTCACCCCTCTCGCCGCAGAGCGACGACGTTAACGGATTGGATTCGTCCCAATTTTCGCGGTCGGGATTGAGTGGGTTGCATCCCTGTCTCCGAAGGGCTCAGACATCGGAATCGAAATCAAAACCCAGCGTGAATCAAATTCGTATGGGCCGTAGATTCGGGACTGGGGGTGATGCGTCCCGCTTCCATCAGGGAATTTTTTGGGACTTAGCGCTTGATCCAGGCATCGCGCAGCGAGACGTTGAGCCCGTGGGCTGTCGTGATCAGATCCTGGAGGTTGCACCGGTAGATCACCGGAAAACGCAAATCGAGGAGCCACGCCACTGGCACGTCCTCCTGAACGATTGCTTGGGCCTCGTCGTAGAGTTCCTGTCGCTTCGCGGCGGGGGTGGCCACGGCGGCCTTGGCGAACAGTGCGTCGACCTTCGGGTTGGAATAGCCCTCGACGTTGTTCCAGGGATTGCCCTTGGAGATCTGCGAGGTGATGTAGTTCCGCTCGACTCCGAGGGCCGGATCGCCGTTCTGGAAGATGTAGGTGAAGGCCATGTCGTAGTCCCACTGGGAGACACGCTGGTTCCAGCCTCCGACGTCGGTCGCCTGGATCTCCACCGGAATGCCGGCCTCGCCGAGATTCTGCTTCACCGCCTCGGCCCAGCGCTGCCACGTTTCGCCGTAAGGCAGGGGCAGAAGTTTGACCGGCTTGCCATCGTAGCGCATCTCGGCGAGCAGCGCTTTGGCCTTCTTCAGGTTGCGCTCGTATTGCGGAGCGACCGTGTTGTGGAACGGCGTGGTGCCGGCGATCGGGCCGGTGGCGACTTTGCCGATGCCGTTCCAGAGCACGTCGAGGGCGAAAGTCCGGTCCATGGCGTACATGACCGCCTGGCGGAAGCGTCGGTCGTCCATCGGCGGCTTGCGGTTGTTGAGCCAGAGGAAGGACAGGGGCGAATCGAATTCCTGCCCCTTCTGCGAGACGCAGCTGTTCTTCAGTGCGCCCAGCCGGGACACGTCGAAATTCTCGACCGAGCCGCCGGGCAAGACGTCCACCTTTCCGGTCTCGTAGGCGACCGCCCGGGAGGCGCCATCGGGAATGATATGAAAATAGATATCCTGAAGATAAGGTTTATCCAGGAGGTAGTATCTCTCGTTCTTGACGAGATGGATGGAGCTGCCCTTGCGCCAGCTCTCGAACTTGAACGGCCCGGTGCCGATCGGCTTGTCGTTCGCCGGATTGGTCCCGTAATCGGTTCCCTCGTAGATGTGCTTAGGGAGCATTGGCATCACCGCGAAGGTGAAGCTCCGGATGAAGGGCTCGAACGGCTCCTTGAGGGTGAAGACCACCGTATGATCATCGGGAGCGCTGATATCGGCGACGCGGGTCATCGTGTTGCGATGGCGCGGCTGGGTCTTCATCAAAAAATCTTTGGCCGTGAACAGCACGTCGGCTGCCGTGAACGGCCTTCCGTCGTGCCACGTCACACCTTCATGGAGATGAAATGTGTAGCGTAGGCCATCCGGCGAAATGTCCCAGCTCTTGGCGAGCGAAGGCAACGGCTTCAGCTTCTCGTCGTAGCGTAGCAGGCCTTCGTAGATCTTGCCGGAGACGAGCTGGGTCGGCGCGTTGGTGACCAATCCCAGCATCAGGCTTGGAGGCTCGGGCTGGACGATCAGGTTGGCGCGTCCCCCAGCTACGGGCTGCGCGTGTGGCATGGCCGGTATGGCGAGAGCAGAGAGCAGGAAAAGGCCCAGAAACCGTTTCAACATTGCGCCCTCTTAATCTTCCAAAGGCTGGATGCGCGGCAATTCACGGATAGCCGCGATACGTCGGGGATGTACTGACCGTCATCGATCGCCGAGTGACATGGTGCAGCACGGAGCGGGATATCATCCCGGCCTTGGCGAATGACGTCGAACTGGCGGTATAAGGATATACCGCCATGATTTCAGTACGTTGTCAATTTTGTGCTGTGCATTTCGCGGTCATGTCATGCGCCATTTCTGCGCAGGCGCGCTCAATTCCTGTACTGGCGGGGCTGCCTCGCCATGCGCCGACACGACCAAGAAGACGATGCCGTGGTCGGCGGCCGCCTTCGCCGCGCGCTCGCCCGTGTCGCCCTGATCGACAGAGGCGAGGTCCACGCTGTCGCCGGTGGCCTCCTGCACGGCGTCAGACAGCGCGGCGACGGCAGATCGGTCATCGGCATGGGCAGGCGTGACGTGCAGCGCCAGCACCTGGCCGAGCGTGTCGACCGCCGCGTGCAGCTTCGAGCCGCGCGTGCGTTTGTGTCCGTCCCAGGCCGCGCGAGCGCCACCCTCGGGCGTCGAGCGCAAGGTGCGGCTGTCGAGCATGACGGCCGAGGGTTCCTCGGCTCGGTCCGAGGCCAGGCGCAGCACAGCGCGCAGATCGTGAACCAGGCTCTCAAAGCAGCCGGCTCGCAGCCAGCGTTGGGCCTCATCGTACACGGATGCCAGGGCGGTAGGTCGTGGGGCATGGCGCGCCACGCCACGCCGTAACGCGCCACGTAGCGCAGCCCGTTGAACAGCTCCCGCACGCTGTGCTCGCGCTGAGCGGCGGTCTCGGGCAGCTGCGTCAGGTCGGGCGCGACCAGCGCCCATTCTTCATCACGATAGTCATCGCGCCGCCGCTCCCAAGAGGCACGAAACACTGCGCTCGATTGCAGTTTGGGCAACTCGTCAGCGAGTTGCGGAAATTCGCGCGGGCCTTGGATCGGGCTCGTGACCGGATTGTCGGGCCCGAACTGCGAGTAGGCGACGCGCGCATCTGCAAGAAGCAGTGCGGCGTAGGATCCACCCGAGAAGCCGACGATGCAGGCCCGGTCCTCGACTGCGATCCTGAGGTCATCTCGCCAGAACAGATCCTTGAGCAGAGCACTGACGTCACGTGCCCGCTCCCAGAGGCAGTGAAATCCCTCCCACCGAAAGGCCTGGGTGCTCGTGGTGATCGATGCCGATGGCGACGGAGCCGCGCTCTGCCAGTCGATGACCAAGCCAATCCATCGCGAGGGCGATTGCACCGCTGCTGGAGCGCGATGGGTCCAGACATCGACCTGACCGAAACCCGACCGTCAGGAGCAGGCCCTCAGCATGCGACCGGATGCGATCCTACGACTTTGGAGCCGAGATGGCCGGAAGCAGACGGTCCGAAAACCACCCCGCCCGGACTTTGAGCCGCATCATCGTGTATGCCCGCTGGGGTCAAATCCGGTTGCAGCGAGAAGGGGCGCTACCAGCATAGTTGCTCCTGACGAGCTGAAGCTATCGTGCTGGGCTCAAGATACCCCAGGATCGACGAGATGACGTAGCAGCAGCCGTGCAGCTGGTGACCCCTCGACCGCGCTGTACGACGCTCCGGGTGCGTCAAGGCTGACTGCCCTGCCCTGCTCCGGTGAACAGGGGCGAACTGGCCCCTGGGATGCTGCTTGCTGCGGGCGCCCTCGACATCTTAGAGCGCCCGTCACTCGTGGCAGCAGCGAAACCCCGGAAAGCTTCGCGGCTGACACCCGCGAGGATCAGCGCAGTCGCTGAAGGATGCCCTAGCTGGCCTGGCTCGCCAGGGACATTGCGGATACCACCAGCGAATGCCGAGTGGCCAGCGCCTGCGAGTTCGCCGCGCCCTCGGTCATGTCGGCGTTCGTGAGGTTGAGCAACCGGCGGACCGGTGCCACGCTCGGGCGGGCACGGCATGCCTCAGGTCATTGAGTGCTGGTCGCGCGTCCCCACAGGGCCTCCCCGTGCCGTCGCTCGAGGTGGCGCGGGGAGGCTTCGTGCCGGAGCCTCCTTCAACCCACGACCTTGAGGTCGTTCACATTCACGTCGCCATCCTGGGTGGTGAAGCTCGGTGCCCGTCCATTCGACTGGGAGACGCCGCTGATGCGGTGGTTGCCGCTATCGTAGGTAGCCAGCTTGCCGTCGGTCTCGACGAGGAGCCGCTGCTTGTCGGGGAAGAACGCGTAGCGCATGCCGTTCTGGCCACCGCTGGTCGAGGGCTGGCCGAGCTCCTGCGGCCACCAGGGCTCCGAGCCCTTCATGGGTTCCATCGGCTTCATCGGCTTCATCGGTTCCATGGGCTTCATCGGTTCCATTGCGCTCGGTCCTCTCGTGGGATGTCTGAAGCCAACGCTACGCTCGAAGCGCCGAAAGGTTTCCCAAAAAAACGAGGACGACGAAGTCTGCTGTTGAGATTGTTGTTCGAGGTCGTCGAGAGAGGCGTCGGGATCGCTGCGGAAGCGGGTGAGCTGGGTTCGGGCCTAGCTACGGATATTGAAGGATCAGCGTTAGCGGTGCGGCCAGCACTACAATTGCAACTTACTCTTCCGTCGGCGCCGGACAACCTTGGCTCGTGTAAGCCACAGCTGTCGACCTGGGGCCCGATCGGGGGCGCAACTGTAGTGGCAGATCTCTTCAGGGCCGAAGTGGACCCCGAGCGGATGATCCGACCCGAAAGATGCCGGCGGTTTCCGTTAAACGGAGAGCCCCGTGATCAGTGACGGATGATTCGAGATTGCGGCCTCGATCGCCGCGACCGCACCCATGAGGTCGACTGAAACGCCTGCGCGCCGGGCGGCCTCGTCGGCACCGACCGCCAGCGCGCTGACATTCGACACCAAGAGTTCCCCGTCACCTCGACGGTGACTGTCATCGCCCATGGTCATGACCAGCGAGCGCCGAGCTCGCGACCTGGCACCATGTCGATGTCGGTCTGAGCCTCGGTCAACGCTTCGCCACGGCGTGCCTCGCATGAACTCAGCCCCGCTACAGCGCTGACAAATATTCTCTGTGAGCCGTGCCTGTCACAAGGGCGATCACGCAAATTTTGCGTCATTGTTCGATTTTGTCGCCATAGAACATCACAAATTTACATATACATACTGTGCATTATCGTCGAGAATTGCCCTCGGATCGTCAGGTGGTCTCGTGAGCGGCAGCGTGCGGCGATCATCAACTTTATCGATTTGAGTGTCAGGCCGCCGACATGACGGCTGTCCGGAGCCTGCGACATGAATGGGTTCGAGATCGGCATCGTGCTGCTCCGCGTGTAATGCGCGGATCAACGCCTCTGACCACTCATCACCACCGAAAGCGCGGATGAGCTTCGGTCCGATTCCGCTTCGCACTCAGCGTAGATACCCACCTCAAGTAACCACAGCATGGGGGAACACGAGCGTATCGATCATGCGCGAGGAAACCGGTCGGCGGTCCATCCCGGAACGCTGCGTTGCCTACAATCAAGGCAGCAAACAGCTCGAATTTGCAAAACAAACATACTTGCTTGTTTCTTCGACATCGGCACAATCGCGCCGTGCGGGGGGAAGTGTGATGCGCCGGACGCAGGGGCAGAGGAGCGCGGACACCCAGCGAACCCTGCTGGAAGCCACCATTCGCCTGCTCCACGCGAGCGGATACGCGCGGCTGACCACCCCGGACATCGCGCGGGAGGCGGGCATCTCCCGTGGTGCTCTCAACCACCATTTTTCGTCGAAGGAAGATCTGCTGATCACAGCTCTGGAGTTTCAACTCCACAACGTCATCGTCGAGATGCGCGCTTTCGCCGAGCGAACGACTCACCGAGCCGGTACGTCCGATTTGGTCGTCGACTACCTGTGGGACCTGATGGCGGGCGGGCTCTACTATGTGACGCTCGAATACTTGCCGGAATTGCGGCACAACCCGAGCTTCAAGGAACGGATGATCCCGGTGGTGCGCGAGTTTCACCAGGCCCTCGACGAGGTGTGGATGATCCTGGCCGAGCCCGAGGGCATCGATCCTGAGCGGGCGCGCGCCACCCTCACCATGGCGATGATCCGCGGCATGGTCGCCCAGACCATCGTGCGCGACGACGAAGCGTATTTCCGCGGCCTCCTCGATTTCTGGAAGTCGAGCCTGCGCGTGCTCCTGCATCAGCCCGCCGCTCCCGAACCGACACAGGGATCCAACGCACCGTGCCCCTCACGCTCATCAAGAACGCCCGCCTCGTCGACGGCAGCCAGGACCGGCCGAGCGATCCCCTCGACGTCCTGATCGACGGCAACCTGATCCGCGAGGTCGGTCCCGGCCTCGCGAGCGCCAGCGCCACGGTGATCGACCTCGCCGGCCGCACCCTGATGCCGGGGCTGATCGACTGCCACGTCCACGTCATCGCGACGATTCCGAACCTCGGCGCCAATGCCGAATTGCCGAACTCCCTGGTGGCGTTGCGCTCCGCCCGCATCATGCACGGGATGCTGATGCGCGGCTTCACCACCGTGCGCGACCTCGGCGGTGCCGATCACGGCCTCGTCCAGGCGATCGCCGAGGGGCTGATCGCGGCGCCCCGGCTCGTCATCTGCGGCAAGGCGCTGTCGCAGACAGGCGGCCACACCGATTACCGCGGCCGCGCCCATGCCCGGTCGGTGGAGTACTACACCGAGCGCCTCGGCACTCTCGGCCGCATCTGCGACGGGGTCGACGCCGTGCGCCGGGCCTGCCGCGAGGAGATCAAGGCCGGGGCCGAGTTCATCAAGATCATGGCCAATGGCGGCGTGTCCTCGCCGACCGACCCGATCGCCTTCCTGGGCTTCTCCCGCGACGAGATCACGGCCGCGGTCGAGGAGGCGCGGAACGCCCAGACTTATGTCTCCGCCCATCTCTACACCGACGCGGCGATCCGCCGGGCGGTCGAGTGCGGTGTGGTCTCGATCGAGCACGGCAACCTGGTGAGCCCCGAGACCGCGGCGATGATCCGCGAGGCCGGTGCCTTCGTGGTGCCGACCTGCGTCACCTACGACGCTCTGGCCAAGGAAGGCGCCGGCTTGGGCCTGCCGCCGGATTCGGTGGCGAAGATCGAGGACGTGCGCGAGGCGGGTCTCGCCGCCCTCGGGATCCTGCGGGAGGCGGGCGTCCTGATGGCCTACGGCTCCGATCTCCTCGGCGACATGCATCGGCACCAGTCGGAGGAATTCGTGATCCGCGGGCGTGTCCTGCCGGCCGCCGAGGCGATCCGGTCGGCGACCCTCGACGCCGCGAAGGCCCTTCGGATGGAGGGTCGGATCGGCACCGTGGCGCCCGGCGCCTTCGCCGATCTCGTCGTCGTCGACGGCAACCCCCTCGACGACCTCGCCCTGCTCACCGGCCAGGGTCGTCACATGCCGCTGATCATCAAGGACGGCGCCGTGGTCAAGCGCTCCGCTTCCTTCTGACCCCTGTCCATCCCGCTTCCGGAGGAATCCCGACCATGCGCTTCGACAGACGCCAGACCCTCCGGCTGATCGCCGCCGGCACCCTCAAGGCGGCCCTGCCCCGTGGGGCGGCGGCTCAGGCCGAGGAGTTCCGGGTCGGCGCGCTCTGCCCCGTCACCGAGGCGGGCGCCACCTTCGGGACCGGGATGCAGAAGACGATCATCGCCACCGCCGCCCGGATCAACGCCGCGAGCGGGGCCGCCGGCCAACGCCAAGCACCTGTCCTCCCGCTTCCAGGCGACCAACGACCGCTTCGGCCGCGCCTTCGCGCAGATCGCCGCCAAGGAGGGCTTCAAGCGCCCGGCCACGCTGGCGTTCAACACCGCGTCGGGCATCGGCAACACCGAGGGCTTCGCCAAGGCCTGGAAGGCGCAAGGCGGCAGCCTGACCAAGGCTGTCGTCTACGAGCCGAACCAGCCGAGCTATCGCAGCGAGCCGCAGAGCGTGCTCGACACCAAGCCCGACGTCATCGCCATGGGCTCCTACGTCGCCGACACCCCAATCATCCTGCGGGAATGGCACCAGACCGGCGCGACCAACAAGTTCATCCTGCCCGACTGGGCGATCAACGCCAGCACCGTCGCCAGCCTCGAAGAGGACGTGCTGTCGCACGGCATCACGGTCGAGAGCGTGGCGAACGAGGGCTCGACCGCCTTCGCCGGTTTCGACGCCCTCGACCGCAAGGCGATGGCCGCACCGGGGCGCAGCAACACCTATGCGGCGATGACCTACGACATGATCGTGCCGCTGGCACTCGCCGTCGAGGCCGCCGGCCCGGGCGCCGACACCGCGGCGGTCAACGCCCGGATCATCGGCTTGAGCGGTCCCGACGGCGAGGTGGTCTCGTCCTTCGCGCAGGGCCGCGACGCCCTGAAGGGCGGGCGCAAGATCATTCACGACGGCGCATCCTCGGTGCTCGGTCTCGACCAGCCCGGCGATGTCCCGCCTGATTTCAGCGCTTATCTGTTCAAGGGGAAGAGATTCGAGCGGCAATACGTCGTGAAGATCTGACCGCGGATCCTCATTCCTCATCATCCATCGACGCGACCGGGCGCGGGGCGGCGAACTCCGCGCCGGAGATCCCTTGCGCCCGCCATCCTCCTCCAGGCGACCCGATGCTCTCCCCCGATCCGCTCGTCACGGGCCTGATGTCAGGTCTCGTGATCGGGCTCTCCGCCCTCGCCGTCACCCTGGTCTTCGGGGTCGCGCGCTGTCCCAACGCAGCGACGGGCGACGTGATGTCGGCGAGCGCCGACGCGGCCTTCGCGGTCGCGGCCGATCCCTCCCTGGCGCGCGTCTTCGGCATCGATCCGACCCGGGTGATGCTGACCCTGTGGGCGCTCGCCGGCGGCGTCTCGGCAGTGGCCGGGCTGGTTTTGGGCCTCAAGACCGTGGTGACGCCGGATCTCGGCTGGAACCTGGTTCTGCCGGCCTTCGCGGCGGCGGTGCTCGGCGGGATCGGCAGCCCGCTCGGGGCGGTGGTGGCCGGCATCCTGCTCGGCATCGTCCAGGACGTCGCCACGCCCTTCGTCGGCTTCACCGACAAGATCGCGATCGCGATCTTCACCCTGCTGACGCTCGGCCTCAACCTGCAGACCGGGCTCACCGATGTCGGGCTCGTCGGCTTCTTCTCCATCGGCGCCTATGCCCCGGCGATCCTGACGGCGTGGGGCTACCCGAGTCCCCTCGGCTTCGCGGCCGGCGCGGTGCTCGCCCTTCTCGCCGCCTGGCCGGTCGGCCTCGTAGCCTTGCGACGGCGCGACGGCGGCCTGTCGGGCGGCGAGCGCCAGCAACTCGCCTTCGCCCGTGCCCGGATGACCCGCCCGCGCCTCATCGTCCTCGACGAGCCGATCGCCGCTCTCCCGCCGGCCCTGGTCAATGACAGATTCCGGCGCATCGCCGCGCCGGCGGCCGGCGGCACCGCGGTGCTGCTGATCGAGCCGCGGGCGCGCCAAGCCCTGACGATCTCCGACGTCGGCGCCATCATGGATCTCGGCCGCGTCGCGATGAGCGGTCCGGCCCGGACACTCCTCGACGACGAGCGGACCGCGCGCCTCTCTCTCGGCCAGGCGGCCGATTGCGATGCGTAACGCGACCAGCAATCCCGTCCTGCCGGCGATCCGGCATCTGCGGCACGCCGGAACGGCTCGGCGGCACGGCATCGGAGGCCGTTCGTGACACGCACCGCTCCTTCCCCCGCTTCAGCAGAGGCCATCCTGTCGGTCCGCGACGTCATGCTGTCCTTCGGTGGGCTGCGTGCGCTCGACGGCGTCAGCTTCGACATCGCGCCGGGTCAGGTGACCGGTCTCGTCGGCCCGAACGGCGCCGGCAAGACGACGCTCTTCAACGTGATCTCGGGCCTCCACCGGGCCCAATCGGGAACGATCACCTATGCCGGGCGGCGCATCGAGCGCGAGAGCCCGCATCGCATCACGCGCCACGGCCTCGTCCGCACGTTCCAGATCGCGCGCGGCTTCCCCGCCCTCACGGTGTTCGAGCACCTGATGGTCTACGGCGTGCGCCAGCCCGGCGAGAGCCTCGTGACCGCGATCGTCGGCTCCGCCGCCGCGCGACGCCGCGAAGAAGAACTGGCCGAGACGGCGCTGGCGGTCGCCGGCCGCCTACGCCTCTCGCACGTCATCGACAACCGCGTGACCGATCTGTCCGGTGGCCAGAAGAAGCTCCTGGAGATCGGGCGCGCGCTGATGGCCGAGCCCGGCATGATCCTGTTCGACGAGCCGGCGGCCGGCGTGAACCCGACCCTCGCCGAGGAGATCGGCGACGAACTCCTGGCCCTGGCGGCGGACGGCATGACGATCCTGCTCATCGAGCACGACATGGCGCTGATCGAGCGCCTCTGCCGCCGCGTCGTCGTCATGGCCCGTGGGCGCACCCTCGCCGAGGGCAGCTTCGACGAGGTCCGCGAGAACCGCGAGGTTCAGGATGCCTATCTCGGAGGGCGGCGCTGATGCTGCTGGAAGCCACGGATCTCGTCGGCGGCTATCCGTCGGCCGAGCAGATCGTCAAGGGCGTCGCGCTCTCCGCCGATGCGGGCGAGCTCGTGACGATCATCGGCCCGAACGGAGCCGGGAAGTCGACGGCCCTCAAGCTCGTCTCCGGCCTGCTCAAGCCCTCGGCGGGCGCCGTCCGCCTCGCCGGGCAGGATCTCGCCGGGCGCTCGCCCCAGGCGCTGGCCCGCGCCGGGCTCGGCTTCGTGCCGCAGGAGCACAACGTCTTCGCCTCCCTGACGGTGGCCGAGAACCTGGAGATGGGCTGCCTCTTCGCGCCCCGCGAGGCGAAGGCCCGCTCGGCCGAGGCCTATGCCCGCTTCCCCATGCTGGCCGAGAAGCGGCGGGATCCGGCCGGCAGCCTGTCGGGCGGGCAGCGGCAGATCCTCGCCATGGCCATGGCCCTGATGGCGCGGCCGAAGGCGCTCCTCCTCGACGAGCCGACGGCGGGCCTGAGCCCTGCGGCCGCCCACGACCTCTTCGCCACCATCCGGGGCATCGCCCGGGACGGGCTCGCCGTGCTGATGGTCGAGCAGAACGCCCTCGAGGCGCTGGAGATCTCCGACCGCGCCACCGTGCTGGTCGATGGGCGCAACCATCTCGACGGACCGGCGGCGGCTGTCGCCGGTGATCCCGACATCCGCCGCCTGTTCCTCGGCGGACGGCAATCGACGCCCGGACCGCAGGGCCAGTAACATCGATCAGGTAACGCAGGGAAAGCGGAGCATGAGCATGATCAATCGTCGTTTCTTCCTCGGATCGAGCCTCGCGCTCTCCGGCACGCTCGCCATGCCGGCGGTCCTGCGTGCGCAGTCGGGCCCGATCCGGCTCGGCACCCTCACCCCGCTGACCGGCTCGGGCGGCGCCTACGGGCCCGTCATGGCGAGCGTCGTGAAGCGCGCGGCCGAGGAGATCAACAAGGCCGGCGGCGTCAACGGCCGTGAGCTTCTCATCCTCTCCGAGGACGACCAGACCAACCCCGAGGCGGGGTTGCGGGCGGCCCGCAAGCTGATCGACGTCGACAAGGTCGCGGCGATCATCGGCACCTGGGCCTCCTCGGTCACCACGGCGGTGGCGCCGGTGGCCTGGGAATCCGGCACCTTCCTGACCACGGTCTCGGGGGCAGATTCGATCACGCTCCTGCCACATCGCGGCTTCCTCGTCCGCACCCAGCCGAACACCACCCTGCAGGGCCGCAAGTTCGGCGAGTTCGCCCTGGAGAGCGGCGCCAAGAACGTCACCTTCCTGTCCCCGCAGACGCCGTTCACGGACAGCCAATACGCCGAGATCACCAAGGTCGTCACAGCCGCGGGTGGCAAGACCACGAAGCTCGTCTACGACGACAAGAAGACGACGTTGCGCACCGAGGTCGACTCGGTGCTGCGGGGAAAGCCCGACGCGATCATCATGGGCGGCTACGCGACCGACACCGCAATCCTCGTGCGCGACCTCTACCGCGCGAGCTACCGGGGCAAGCTGATCGGCTTCGGCTACGCGGTCAACAAGCAGCTCGTCGAGGCACTCCCGCCCGACGTGAGCGAGGGCATCCTCACCCTGTCCCCGTCGGCCGCGGCGGGCTCGAACGGCTACGCGCACGTCGCCCGCCTCGCCGGCATGGAAACCCCCGACACCTATAGCTGCCAGGTCTACGACCAGATCAGCCTCGTCGCGATGGCACTCGGCCTCGGCCGCGGCGACACCGGCACGGTGATCAGGGACAACATCCGGAAGGTGTCGCAGGGCGGCGGCGAGCGGGTCGACACCGCGGTCGACGGGCTCAAGCTCATCGCGGCCGGCCGCAAGGTCGATTACGACGGCGCCTCCGGTCCGTGCGACTTCACGGAAACCGGCGACGTCACCGACGCGAAGTTCCGCTACGAGCAGGTTCGCGGCGGCAAGATCACCCTGATCAAGATCGCTTGAGACCATGGAGGCCCTGCTTCAGACGCTCGTCAACGGGCTGGTGGCGGGATCGCTCCTCGCGGTCCCGGCGCTCGGTTTCAGCGCGATCTTCGCCGTTCTGCGCTTCCCGAACTTCGCCATCGGGGCGCTCGCGACGGCGGGCGCCTACGGCGCCTGGCTCGCCAATGTGGGCCTCGGTGCGCCGATCCCGGTCGCGGTCGCGATCGGGTTCGTCGTGGCGGGCCTGGCGGGCGTCGCGGTCGAGTTCGCGGCCCTCGACCGGCTCGGCCGGGCCGGCCACCTCATGAAGGCGATCGGCTCGCTGGCGGTCGGCATGGTGCTGGAGAACGTCATCCGCTTCGCCTTCGGCAACGACCTGAAGGCCTTCGACCTGCCGCTCGCCCGCGACATCGTGTTCGGCCCGGTCCGGATCGGCCCGCAGCAGCTCGCGAGCGTCGGCTTCGCGCTCGCCGCCATGGCGGCCTTCTGGGCCTTCCTGTCGCTCACCAGCCTCGGCCGGTCGATGCGCGCCGTCGCCGACAACCCGAACCTCGCCCGGCTCAAGGGCGTCGACCCGACGGTCGTCGCGCTCGTGACGGTGTTCCTCGGTGCGGGCCTCTGCGGCGTCGGCGGCACGCTCATCGGGCTCGACGCCTCGCTCGATCCCCTCACGGGCGGGCGCATCCTCCTGTCCGTCTTCGCGGCCGCGGTCGTCGGCGGCCTCGGCAGCATTCCGGGCGCGGTCGTCGGCGCCTTCCTCATCGGGATCACCGAGGAGATGTCGTCGCTCGCCCTCGCGCCCGCCTACCGGCTGGCCGTGAGCTTCGCGGTCATCTTCCTCGTCCTGAGCTTCCGGCCCGCGGGCCTCCTCGGCCGGGCCGTGCGGTGACGCGATGCTGACCTACATTCTCTTCGCCCTCGTCATCGGGTCGATCTACGCGCTCCTCGCGCAGAGCCTGATGCTGTCCTGGGGGCTCGCGGGCCTCGTCAATCTCGGCCTTGCCGGCTTCTTCGCCATCGGCGCCTACGCCTCGGCCATGGCGACGACCTGGCACCATGCGCCGATCCCCGCCGGCCTCGCCATCGCGATCATCGTCGGAGGTGCGGTCGGCCTCCTGGTCTGCATCTCGACCCTCAAGCTGCGGGACGACTACCTCGCCATCGTGACGCTGGGCTTCGCCGAGGTCGTGCGCGTCGTCGCCTCCAACGAGGTCTGGCTGACGGGCGGCACCGACGGCATCCCGGGCGTGCCCGTGATGGTGCCGCGCGATCTCGGCCTCGGCTTCCATGCCGGCACGCTCGCCGTCGTGGTCGTCGCCGTCGCCCTCGTCTATGGGCTGCAACGCCGCCTTCTCGCCGCGCCCTGGGGCCGGACGTTGCGGGCGATCCGCGAGGACCAGACCGTCGCGTCGGTCGCCGGCAAGAGCACCGTACGCTTCAAGGCGGAGGCCTTCTGCATCGCCTCGGCCATCGCGGCGCTCGCCGGCGCGCTCTACGGCCATTACACGAGCTACGTCGCGCCCGACCAGTTCCAGCCGCTCGTCACGATCTACATCTTTCTCGCCGTGACCGCCGGCGGCAACACGCGCCCGGCCGGCGCGGTCATCGGCGCCTACGCCCTGGTGGCCTTCCTGGAGGCGACGCGCTTCCTGGCCGATCTGGTGCCGGGCCTCGCCCCCGTCCAGGCTGCGTCCCTGCGCGAGATCATCGTCGGCCTCGGCCTTCTCCTCGTCCTCAGTGTGCGGCCGAACGGCATCCTGCCGGAACGGTCGCAGAAGGCACCTGCCCGATGACCGACTGGCTCACTCCCCTCACGACCCTCGCCGAGACGCTGGCGCGGGACGCGCGACCGGAGGCCGCCTTCGCTTCCGTCGAGAACGCTCTCCAGACCCTTCTCGGGCATCGGCTGTTCACCGTGCTCCTGTGCCGGCCGGGCGACGAGGTCGAGCGCATCTACTCGTCGAACCCCGCGGCCTATCCGCTCGGCGGGCGAAAGGCGTTCGCCGCGACGCCCTGGGGCGAGCTCGTGCTCCGGCGCCGGCAGCCCTTCCTGGGTCCCGACCGGGCGGCGCTTCGCTGGGCCTATGCCGACCACGCGCTCATCGAGAGCCTTGGGCTCGGCAGCGCCATGAACGTCTGCGTCGAGCATGGCGGCGAACTCCTGGCCGTGCTCGCCCTGCTCCACGAGGAGGGCTACTTCCACGATCCCTCCCAGGTCGCGGCCGTAAGGGCCGTGACGCCCATCCTCATTCCCGGCCTGCGCACGCTGCGCGAGCAAGCCCCCAGCCGCCAAGCTCGACCGTCTGGAGTGGCTGCGGATCGCTGATACCGCTGGCCTGATGCTGGTGCCCAAGCCGAACCGCCCCGGGTTTCCCCGAGGCTCCAGCTTCCGTGAGGATGGAGCCATGACGAAGCGGACAGCCCGGTTTGGTGACCCGCGACCGGACCGCCTGAAGTCCGTCGCGGCCAGCATCGGCTTTCTGGAAGACTAAGGCTCTAAACCTGATCAAGGTATTGCGGCGATGAGTAAGACGTGAATCCAAAGCGTCTCCAGATGGCGGAGGCTATGGCAGAGCTGTTTTGGCTGGTGGACGAGCCGTGGCAGGCGATCGCCCCGTTCATGCCGACCGACCAGTCCGGCGCGCATCGCAGACCGCGCTAGATCGCGTCCCGGAGCGTCGCGGTCAACGCCGGCCGTCGAGTAGCCGGCTCTGCGTGCCCGCCGCTGGCGTTTTCTGTTGAACGGAAGCGCCTGTGATCGATGATGGAGGAGGCGGAGTTGCTCTCCGGCTCCAGATACCGACAGCCTGCCACGTCCGAGACACGGATCCATGGTGGCTGGAATGGCCATGCATCTGATCAACGATGCGAGTACAGCGGCAGTGCTTTCGCAAAACCTTTGGCATGGAATATTGTTGCGCCCATGCCTCCGGCCGCGTCGTTCGTGACGATATACAGGTCGTTGGTGCCGGGTCGGATCGCGAGACTGGTCGTGCGCAGATTGTGCCCCTCGTCACGTCCGGGGATCAGAATTTGTCCGATCGGTATCCCGCTGCGATTGAAGACGAGAACGCGGCCCTGCATGTACATCGCAACGTAGAGGTTGCCGTCACTGTCCGCTCGCATCGAGTCCGGCGCCGGACCCGTGAAGTGGTATGCAATGGCAGTCCCGTAGGGCGCAATCGTCGTCGGGTCTTCCAGCTCGACCCGGTGCAGCAGACCGCGGCTCAATTCGGTAACCCACAGCTCCTTCCCGTTCGGGCTCAAGCTTATCCCGTTGGCAACAGCCATATTCTTGAGGATCGGTGTGACCACCTTGAAATCAGGCGAAACATAGTAAACGCCGCCCGTCGGCTCCGAAGTCGATCCGCGGAAATCCGTGAAATAAAAACCACCCTTCGAGTCGAACACCAGGTCGTCCACGAGATACCCAGCCGACGCCGGAATGATCGTCTCCTGTCCGGAGCCATCGGAATTGACGGCGATGACCGACCCGGTATCCTTGAAATTGCCGAGGCCCGCAACAAAAAGCCGGCCATCCTTGTGGATGGCGATACCAGCCGGCGCGAGTTTGTTGGGTGGAACGATGGTGCTCAACGTCTTCTCAGGCGTCAGCTTGAAGACGCGCCCCCCAAAAACCTCCAGAAAGATGAGGTTGTTGTCGCGATCGAAGGACGGACCTTCGAGCTGCAAGCCTTGGTCGGACACTTTGAACCAGGGCTCGGCGACAACGGTGGCGAGCCCGCGTTCGGCCGGCGGAATCGGAACCGGCCCGCTGTTCGTCGGTCCGTAGCGAAGTTCGGAACCTCCCGATTCCTGAGCATGCAGTCCGGCAGCGCCCAAGAGAACCATGGCTACTGGGAAAGCCAAGCGCAGTAAGCGTTTCATCTTCCTCTCCTCCCATTCGTATGATTTTCGCGCCCGATCGCCGCACCGGTATCATGATGGCGTCGAGCCTGAGATGTGAATAAACTCTGGACGACATCTCCGAGGCCGATTTCAACCTCGCGAAAGGCAACCGCTTCAGAACCCGACTTTATCGCTCCCTTTCAGATTCAACTCGACGCGCGCATCCTCGGGCCGTGCGATCTCCAGGCCGAGCCCTTCGATGATCTGACGGACGGCCCGGACCTGCTGCGCGTTCGATTCTGCGAGACGCCCGGCTCCGAGCCAGATGGAATCCTCGAGCCCGACCCGAACGTGACCACCCATCGCAACCGACATGGCGGCGATGGGAAGCTGGTGCCGTCCGGCGCCCAGAACCGACCACCGGTAATCCGCTCCAAACAGGCGATCCGCCGTCCGCTTCATGTGAGCAACGTCTTCGGGATGTACGCTGATGCCACCGAGGATGCCGAAAACACTCTGCACGAAGAAAGGCGGCTTGATGATTCCGCGATCCGCAAAGTGTGCGAGCGTGTAGAGATGCCCGATATCGTAGCACTCTACCTCGAAGCGCGTACCATTTTCGGCACATGAAGTCAGTATGTATTCGATATCGGCGAATGTGTTTTTGAAAATCCGGTCTCGCGACCCCTCGAGATAGGGACGCTCCCAATCGTGCTTGAAGTGCTTGAAGCGTCTCAGCATCGGGAAAAGACCGAAGTTCATCGATCCCATGTTGAGACTCGCGACCTCTGGCTTGAAGCGCGAGGCGGGAGCGATACGCTCGGTGATCGGCATGGTCGCCGCTCCGCCGGTCGTGATGTTCACGACGCAATCAGACCGCTGCTTGATGACCTGCAAGAACGGCAGGAACGCCTCCGGTGACTGGTCGGGAGCGCCGGTCCGCGGATCCCGGGCGTGAAGATGAACGATCGCGGCACCGGCTTCTGCCGCTCCGATCGCCGCCTCCGCGATCTCCTCTGCGGTGACCGGAAGATGGGGCGACATCGACGGCGTATGGATCGACCCGGTCACCGCACAAGTAATCACGACCTTGCGGCTGCTGCTTGCGGACATTCTCCGCCCTCCTACGGCATGAGGCCGCGCTTGATCAGATTGCACAGGTACCGGATGGTCGCGTCATCGCCATCCGATGGCGCGGGATCGGTTGTTATTCGGTCGCCAACGTGGCGAGGAGCTGGCGGATCGACACCTGGTCTCCGCGCTTGACACTCAGCGTGGCGATATCTCCATCGCTTTGAGCGACGACGCGAAGCTGCATCTTCATCGCTTCCAGCACCAGGATCGGATCTCCCTTCGACACCCGGTCCCCGACCCGAGCGAGCACATCGGTGACG
The DNA here is from genome assembly GCF_006151805.1 of Methylobacterium terricola. GTDB lineage: Bacteria > Pseudomonadota > Alphaproteobacteria > Rhizobiales > Beijerinckiaceae > Methylobacterium > Methylobacterium terricola. Next base: position 473,689 of record NZ_VDDA01000005.1, read on the forward strand.
ACGCCGCTCATGGGCGCGAGAACCCGTCCACTATCGGATCGGTCGGCCTCGCTCGTCCGGTGAAGCAGCGTTTCCTCGGCGACGAGGTACAATCCGTCGCCATCGAGATGCAGGCGCTCCGCGGCATCGAAGGCGAAGCGCGCTTGCCGAACCACGCCATCGACGAGGAAGCGCGCGGAGCCGTTCTCGATCTCGACGGCCAGTGACGTCTCGCCCTCGCCCTGACGGACACGCCAGCTGCCGTCCGGTTCGCGACCCAGCACGAGATCGACGTTTCGTCCACCGACCCTCAGCCTCGAAGGGGCATGGCCGGCCCCGGTCGAAGACCAATCGGCCGTGAGGGTTTCGTCCCGCTGGCCACGGGTGCGCAGCAGGATGGCGGCCAGCGCCAGGATGGCGCGCGACGGCTCCGGCCCGGTCGCGAAATCATCGGCATGCCGGACCAGGAACGCAGTCGTCGCGCTCCCCTCGCGGAATTCCGGATGGTCCAGAACCCGCGCCAGGAAGTGGCGATTGGTGGTGACGCCGAGCAGGCAGGTCTCGTCGAGGGCGCGAACCAGACGCCTGCGGCTCTCTTCCCGCGTCGCACCGGTGGCGATGACCTTGGCGAGCATCGGATCGTAGAACGTGCCGATGGCCTGGCCGACCCGGAGGCCATGGTCGACCCGGCGCCCCGCCCCCTCGGCCGGCCGCCATTCCAGGATCGTTCCCGTCTGGGGGAGGAACCCGTCATAGGGGTCCTCGGCGTAGAGCCGCACCTCGATGGCGTGGCCGCGCAGCACGATCTCGTCCTGCCGCCGCGGCAGGCTCTCGCCGTTCGCCACCCGCAATTGCCATTCCACGAGGTCGAGCCCGGTCACCAGCTCGGTCACGGGATGCTCGACCTGGAGGCGCGTGTTCATCTCCAGGAAGTAGAACTCGCCCGACGCGGCGAGCAGGAACTCGACGGTGCCGGCGCCCCGGTAGTCGATCGCCCGGGCGGCCTCCACGGCGGCGGCTCCCATGCGGGCGCGCAAGGCGGGGTCGACGGCCGGCGACGGCGCCTCTTCCACGACCTTCTGATGCCGGCGCTGGATCGAGCAGTCGCGCTCGCCCAGATGCACGACGTTGCCGTGCGAGTCCGCGAAGACCTGGATCTCGACGTGCCGGGCGTCGATGACGGCCTTCTCCAGGATCAGCTCCCCGGACCCGAAGGCGCTCGTGGCTTCCGACCGCGCGCCCGCCAGCGCCGCCGCGAGGTCCGCCCATTCGTGGACGAGGCGCATGCCGCGACCGCCGCCGCCGGCGGCAGCCTTGACCATGATCGGCAAGCCGATCCGGTCGGCCGCCTCCATCAGCGCCGCGTCGGACTGATCGGCCCCCTGGTAGCCCGGGACGCAGGGCACCGACGCCGCGATCATCAGCCGTTTCGCCGCGGCCTTGTTGCCCATCGCCCGGATCGCGCCCGGCGTCGGCCCGATGAAGACGATCCCCGCCCGCTCGCAGGCTTCGGCAAAGTCGCCGTTCTCCGACAGGAAGCCGTAGCCCGGGTGGATGGCGTCGGCGCCGGCCTGCTCGGCGGCGGCGAGGACGGCCCCGATGTCGAGATAGCTCGCCGAAGCGGAGGCCGGACCGATCGGGACGGCAAGGTCGGCGAGGCGGACGTGGCGCGCATCCGCGTCGGCCTCGCTGTAGACCGCGACGGTGCGATAGCCGAGGGCGCGCGCCGTGCGGATGATCCGGCAGGCGATCTCGCCGCGATTGGCGATGAGGACGGTCGTGAACATGGCTCAGGCCGGTTTCCAGTTGGGGGGGCGCCGATCGAGGAAGGCCGCGATGCCCTCGCGACCCTCGTCGCTGCGAACGGCCGCGCAGAAGCTCTCGGCCGCGCGATCCAGGAGTTCGTCCATCGGGGTCGGGCCGGCGGCACGGAAGAGGAGGCGCTTGGTCTCGGCGACTGCGCCGGGCGCGCAGCGCAGGATCTGAGCGATGGCCTGCGCGACGGCACGCTCGAGATCCTCGGCCGACGCCGCGCTCTCGTGCGCGATCCCGACCGCCACCGCCTCGCGGCCCGACAGGCGCGCACCCGAGACGCCGAAGCGCCGCGCCGCCGTCAGGCCGATGCGCTGAACCACGAAGGGGGAGATCGAGGCCGGTACGAGGCCGAGCATCACCTCCGACAGGCCGAACTGGGCGTCGTCGCGCACGATCGTCACGTCGCCGACGCAGGCGAGGCCGAAGCCGCCGCCGAGCGCGTGGCCCTCGACCACGCAGACGATGGCCTGGGGCGCCTCGTTGATGGTCTGCATCATCGCGCCGAAATGGCGGTTCTCCGCGCGCAGCGGATCATCCGCGCCGTCCTCCGGCCGCAACGCGGCGGCGCTCGCGAAAGCCTTGAGGTTGCCGCCGGCGCTGAACGTGCCCCCCGCGCCCCGGATCACGACGACGCGGACCGTCCGGTCCTCGGCGATGGCGCCGAACGTCGCCAGGATCTCGCGCTGCACCTCGATCGTGAGGGGATTGCGGGCCTCGGGCAGGTTCAGCCAGAGGTGGAGCACCGGTCCCTGCAGGTCGAGCCGGATCGCCGATGTGTCGGGGAGAGAGGGCATGCGGCCTCGCGGCGGATGGAGGGGTCAGACGCGGGCGACGCCGAAGCTCGACGGGCGCAGCCCGCGCCGGTCGGCCTCGCGGCAGACGGACAGGCACAGCGCGAGCACGCGGCGAGAGTCGCGCGGATCGATGATGCCGTCGTCCCAGAGGCGCGCGGTGGCGTAGTAGGCCGTCGATTCCCGGGCGAACTGGTCGATCGTGCTGCGCTCCAGGGCGGCCATCGCCTCCCGGTCGGGCTCGCGCCCGGCCCGCAGATCCCGGCCCTCGGCCACGATGCTCAGCACCTTCGCGGCCTGCTCGCCGCCCATCACCGAGATCCGGTTGTTCGGCCAGGCGAACAGGAAGCGCGGGTCGAAGCCGCGCCCGCACATGCCGTAGTTGCCGGCCCCGAAGCTGGCGCCGATCTGCAGCGTGATCTGCGGGACGCTCGCATTCGTCACGGCCTGGATCATCTTCGAGCCGTGTTTCACGATGCCGCGCTGCTCGGCGTCGACGCCGACCATGAAGCCGGTGATGTTCTGCAGGTAGATGATCGGGGTGCCGGCCTGGCACATCAGCTGGATGAACTGCGCGCCCTTGACCGCCCCGTCGGCGTCGATCGGACCGTTGTTGCCGACGATGGCGCAGGCCTGCCCCTCGATCTCGGCCTGGCCGCAGACCGTGAGGGAGCCGAACAGCGCCTTGAACTCGAGGAAGTCCGAGCCGTCGACGAGGCGGGCGATCACCTCGCGCACGTCGTAGGGCTGGCGATAATCGACCGGCACGACCCCGGCGAGTTCCTCGGCCTCGTACAGGGGCGCGCGGTAGGCCCGCCCGGCGGGCGCCGTCACGCCGTCGTTCCAGCGCAGCCGGGCGGCGATCTCGCGGGCGAGCAGGATGCCGTCCGTATCGTCCTCGGCGAGGTAGTCCGAGACACCCGACACCGTGGCGTGCATCTCGGCGCCGCCCAGCTCCTCGTCCGTCGCGATCTCGCCGGTCGCGGCCTTGAGGAGCGGCGGGCCCGCCAGGAACACCTTGGCGCGGCCCTTCACCATGACGACGTAGTCGGACAGCCCGGGCACGTAGGCGCCGCCGGCGGTGGACGAGCCGTGCACCACCGTGATCTGCGGGATGCCGGCCGCGGAGAGCCGCGCCTGGTTGCGGAACAGCTTGCCGCCCTCGACGAAGATCTCGGACTGGTAGTTCAGGTTGGCGCCGCCGGACTCGATGAGGCTGACGAGGGGCAGCTTGTTGGCGAGCGCGATCTCCTGGAACCGGAGCTGCTTGCGCAGCCCCATCGGCGTGAAGATGCCGCCCTTGATGCCGGAATCCGAGGCGGCGACGATGCAGCGCATGCCCGACACGTAGCCGATCCCCGCAATGACGCCCCCGCCCATCAGGGTCTCGCGGCCGTCGTCGTCGTGCATCGCGAAGCCCGCGAGCGTCGACAGTTCGAGGAACGGCGCGCCCCGATCGAGGAGGAGGGCGATGCGGTCGCGCGGTGCGAGCTGGCCGCGCTTGGCGAACTTGTCGCGCTGCGCGTTCGAGAGCTGCCGCACCCGCTCCTCGTAGCCGCGCAGCTCCGCGATGCGCGCCAGCATCTCCTCGCGGTTGGTGCGGTACGTGGCGCCCGCGGTGTCGATGGCGGTTTGGATGACGGTCATGATACAGGCCGGTTCGTGGGTCTGAGGGCGGCGGTCAGGCGGCGGTGAGGCCGGCCCTGGCGTGCCGGATCGAGGCCAGCGAGCGGCCGCGGCGGACGGCACCCGGCAGGGGATGCCCGACGATCGCCTCGGCGAGGCGGGAGGCCGCGATCAGCGCCTCCAGATCGATGCCGGTCTCGATCCCGAGTTCGTCGCAGAGGAAGACGAGGTCGTCGGTGCAGACGTTGCCGGCGGCTCCGGTATGCCCGGCGAAGGGGCAGCCCCCCAGGCCCGCCACTGAGGCGTCGAACTCGGCAACGCCCATCTCGAGGCCCGCGAAGGCATTGGCGAGACCCAGCCCCCGCGTGTCGTGCAGGTGGAGGGTGAGGGGCAGGTCCGGCCAGCGCTCGCACACCGCGCCGACGACGCGCCGGATGCCGAGCGGCGTCGCCCAGCCCATCGTGTCGGCCAGGGACAAGGTTCGCGGCCGGAACCCGCACTCCCCCGCCAGATCAAGCAGGATCGCGGCCTGCTCGACGACGGCCCGGACGGGGACGTCGCCCTCGTAGTTGCACCCGAAGGCCGCCATGACCTGCGCCGTCACCGACTCGAGGCCGTGATCGCGGTACAGCCGCAGCTGCGCACGCTGGGCCTCGACGTTGTCGGCGAGGGTCTTGTTCTGGTTCTTGACCAGGAAGGTTTCCGAGGCGGCACTGAGGGCGAGACCCGTCAGCGTCAGCCGGTCCCGGTGCCGGAGAGCGCGCTCGAACCCCTGGGCGTTGAGCCAGATCGCCGTGTAGCGGATACCCGGATCGCGCCGGAAGCCCTCGACGACCGCGTCGACATCCGCCCATCCCGGCACCCGCTTCGGGTTGACGAAGGAGCCGACCTGGATCGTCCTCAGCCCGGTGCGCGAGAGCGCGTCGATCAACTCGATCTTGCGCGCGGTCGGGATCGGTCCGGGTTCGATCTGGAATCCCTCGCGGGGACCTTCCTCGTTGATGGTGACGCGCGCTGGCAGGTTCGACATGCCGCCCCCCTACTTCTTCACGCGCGGGCAGCGGTCGGCCGGCTGATACGCTTCGTCGCCGGGGACGGTTGCCAAGATCTTGTAGTAGTCCCACTCGCCCTTCGATTCCGCCGGGGTCTTCACCTCCGCCAGGAAGAAGTCGTGCACCATCTGGCCGTCCTCGCGGACGCGCCCGCTCTTGGCGAAGACGTCGTTGACGGGCGTGCGGCGCATCTCGGCCACCACCGCCTCGGCGGCGTCGGAGCCGAGCGTCTTCACGGCCTTCAGGTAGTGCGAGACCGCCGAGTAGACGCCGGCCTGGTGCATGGTCGGCATGGCGCCATGAGCCTTGCGGAAACGCTCCGCGAAGGCGCGGCTCTCGGCATCGCGATCCCAGTAGAAGGGCGTCGACAGGAGCATGCCCTGCGTCGCCTTGAGGCCGAGCCCCTTCACGTCGGTGACGTCGAAGAGCAGGCCGAGCAGCTTCTGGCCACCGCCCACGAGGCCGAACTCCCCCGCCTGCTTGACGGCGGTCTGCATGTCGTTCCCGGAGCTCGCGAGCGCCACCACCTTCGCCCCGGAGGCCTGCGCGGTCAGGATGTAGGAGGAGAAGTCGGCCGTGGCGATCGGGTTGAGTGCGCGTCCGAGAACCTTGCCGCCGCTGGCGGTGACGGCCTCGGTGGCATCGCGGTCGAGGGCGTGGCCGAAGCCGTAATCGGTCGTGATGAAGAACCACGTATCGTCGCCGCGCCGCACCGCCGCCCGCCCGGCGACGTTCGCGAGCGCGTAGGTGTTGTAGGTCCACTGGATCGTGGTCCCGGTGCAGAACTTGCCCGTGATGTCGGAGGACCCTGCGCTCGACAGGAGGGCGATCTTCTTCTTCTCGTCCGCCAGGCGCTGCACGGCGAGGGCGATCGGCGAGACGGGAATGTCGACGATGACGTCGACGCCCTCCGAGTCGTACCATTTGCGGGCGATGCTCGCGCCGATGTCGGGCTTGTTCTGGTGGTCGGCCCAGATGAGCTCGATCGGAACGTCTCCGACCTTGCCGCCGGCATCGGCGACGGCCATCTGGGCGGCGACCACCGATCCCTTGCCGTTGGCATCGGAGAAGATGCCGGCCATGTCGGTGAGAACACCGATCTTCACGCTGTTGCCCGAGATCTGGGCCGAAGCCGGCCCGGGGTCCGCCGCAGCGACCGTGCCGGCGAGAAGCGCGAGGCCGAGGGAAAGGGGGCGCATCGTTCGTTTCCTCCTGGGGATCGTTCGTGCAGGTCGTTGCCTGCGGTCACTCGCCTCTGAAGCGAGGCTGTCGTTTCTCCTCGAAGGCCGAGAGGCCCTCGCGCAGGTCGTGGCTTTCGGCGTAGCGGCGGAAGGCCGTCAGCTCCGCCTCCAGCGCCTCCTCGATCGACGTGTCGAGGCCGCCATCCACCAACCCTTTCATCACGCGCAGCGTCAGCGGGCTCGCCTTCGCGATCCGGCCGGCCAGGGCGGTGACGGCCGCGGGCAGCTCGGCATCCGGGACGACCTCGTTGACGAGCCCCCACCCCCGCAGCGTCTCGGCGGGGACGAGCTCGGCGGTGAAGAGGAGTTGCTTGGCGAGCGCGACCGGGATCTTGCGGGGAAGCCGCACGCTGCCCCCGGCGCCCGGGATGACGCCGAACTTGGCGTGGCCGTCGCCCATCCGGGCGCCGGCGGCGGCGACGACGAGGTCGCAAGCCAGCACCAGCTCGAGGCCGCCCGCGATGGCGTAGCCGTTCACGGACGCGATCACCGGCAGCGGCAGGGTCTCGATACGGCGGAAGACCTCCTGGCCGCGCCGAAGGCCGGCATGGAACGATTCGAGGTTCCCGGCGAGGATCCGGTCACGGAAGCTCTTGAGATCGCCACCCGCCGAGAAGGCGCGTCCCCGGCCGGTGATGGCCACGACCCTGACGCGCGGGTCCTGCTCCACGGCCGTCACGGCCTGGTCCAGGTCTTCGATCAGGGCCGGCGACATCGCGTTGAGGTCGTCGGGACGGTTGAGGGTGATCCAGGCGAGCGGCCCCTCGACGGTGACGATGGCGGCGGACTCGCTCATGCCCCCACCTCCATGGCCGCGAGACGACGCTCGAGCTCGTGGCGCACGATCTTGCCGGTCGCGTTCCGCGGCAGCTCGTCCGTGCCGACGAAGTGGACGGCCTTGGGCGTCTTGTAGCCGGCGAGGGCTGCGCGGCAGAGCGCGATCACGTCGGCCTCGGTGAGGTGCGGATCGCTCCGGACCACGAAGACGACCGGCACCTCGCCCCAGCCCGGATGCGGGGACCTGACCACGGCGGCATCGACGATGCGATCGGAGGCGAGCAGCACGCGCTCGATCTCGGCCGGGTAGATGTTCTCGCCGCCGGACTTGATCAGATACTTGCGGCGGTCGACGAATTCGAGGGTGCCGTCCGCGTGGCGCACGAAGACGTCGCCCATGTGGAACCAGCCGTTGCGGAAGTCCCGCGCAGTCGCGGCCTCGTCCCCGACATAGCCGCTGAACAGCGTCGGACCGCGCACCGCGATGGCGCCGGGCTGGCCCGGGGCGACCGGACGATCCTCTTCGTCCAGCAGAACGACGTCGCAGAACCGGCTCTGCTCCTTGCGCAGGTGGTCGGGGATCGTGCCGATCGGGATCAGGCTGCGAGTCGCCGGCGGGCTGCCGGTCTCGGTCGAGCCGAAGCTGTTGGCATAGGGCGCGCCGAGCAGCCGCGTGATCTCGGCGAGCTGGTGGCGCGGCACGAGGTCCGCCATGCAGCCGATCGCCCGGATGCCGACGGGCCTGATGCCCGTCCGCGTCATCTCGTCGATGATGGGCTCGACCACCCCCGGCATGACGTTGAGCCAGCCCAGCCGCTCGCGGCCGACGATCTCGACCACCTCGGCGGCGGTGAAGCCGTCCGTCACGATCACCTTGCCCCCGCCGATGAGGGTGCCGAGGACCATGTCGGTCCCGATCATGTGGAACAGCGGCGCCCAGGCGAGCTGCGTCCCGTCCAGCGCGAGGGCGCCGTTGGCGTTGTTGACGAGGCAGCGCGACACCATCGCCCGATGGCTGATGACGGCGCCCTTCGGCAGCCCGGTGGTGCCGCTCGTATACAGGATGACGATGCCGTCCTCGGGATCGGCCAGGCCGTTGCCCGGCAGCGGCTGTGCGGCTGCGATCCAGGCCTCGTAGGCCTCGCCGACGACCAGCACCGCGACGTCGGGCGCCACCAGGGGCGCGCGCTGCTCGTAGCGCTTCGTCACGATCAGGAGCTTCGGCGCGGCCAGACCGATGCAGTGGCACAGTTCCGTCGTCGAGAGCCGCCAGTTCTGGCACGCCACCGTCACGCCGAGGCGAGCCGCAGCGAGCTGGATCTCGATGTATTCGAGGCAATTCTCGGCCAGCACCGCGATGCGGTCGCCCCGCACGATGCCGCGGGCCGCGAGGGCATCGGCAAGGCGGCGCGTGCGGTCGTCGAGTTCGAGATAGCTGCGCGTACGCCTCCCCTGCTGCACCGCCGGAGAAGCGGGATGCATCAGGACGCGGAGATCGAAGGCCGGAATGATGCCGAGGCCCGACGCCCGGAGCGGGGCGGCCCGACCCCCGCCGCTTAGGCCCGAGGCCGCCGCGGCGTTCGTCACGACCGACATGGCGGAGACCTCCACAAGCCTGCCATCGCCCCCTCCCGCTCATCGTCTTTGACCCTTGGATATCATATCTGACTTTTGAGTCAATCTTCCGACTTTTGAGAAACCTGGCGATTTCGTGAACGCTCCGGGCGGTGGTAGGGAGGCCTCGTTTCGCCCAGCTGATCCGGTCCGGTCCATGAACTCGCTGCCACCGCCCTCCCCTTCGCCATTCGACCGTAGTGAGCAGCGTCGCCTCCGGAGCATCAAAATCCTTCAAGTTGCCGCCGAGATGTTCAACAAGAAGGGATTCGGCGGAACCTCTTTGGAAGATGTCGCGGCCGAGCTTAAGATCAGCAAAGCTTCAATCTATAATTATTTTGAGAACAAGCAGAGCTTGCTTTTCCATGTCTACCTACGGGCGTTCGAGCTGACCGCGATTGCCTCCGAGCGCGCGGAGCAACAGGAGGGGAGCGGTCTCGATCGTCTCGTGACGTTCATCACGACCCAGGTCGAATTGATGCTCGATCCCGACCATGGTCCCGTCGCTGTTCTCTCGGAGACATCTTCGCTGACGCCAGAGGATCGCCAGACCATCCAGGCGATGGCGCGTCGACAGGACGAGCGCGTCCGCGCCTTCATCGAGCAGGGGATGCGTGATGGCTCGATCCGCGCCGAGAATGCCACTCGTGTCGAGTTTCTCATTATGGGGATGCTGAATTGGATTCCGAAATGGTTTCACATTGGTGGCGAATGGACAAAAAATGATATTAGCGCTAGTGTTGTTCAAATGATCGTTCATGGAATTGGCGCACCACAATAATAAAAAATAAATTATGCGAATTTACCATAGGTTAGCTTATATTTACAAGTTAGAGGGTCAGACCCTCATATCTTATCTCCAACGCGTGACATAATTTAAATAATACTATTAAAAAATCCCGATTGCGTTATACATGGATCGATAATCAACAATATCCAACTGGATATCTCCAATTGTTTGCGCTGGGTTATTCGAGATTTCGTGCCGGGCTCAGATTGCCCCTGGACCGCTGCTCACCGAAGTGGCGCGTTAGTGCTGCTGAACCCTCGAATTCGTTGTATGACGCTCCCGGTGCGTCAGCGCTAACTGTCCTGCCCTACACCGGGGTGCAGGCGCGAACTGCCACTGGGGAGGCCGTTTACTGGGGAACCCTCAACATTTTTGTGCGCCCACCGCTCATTGCACTAGCCAAGATCAGCGCAGCAGCTGAACGACGCCCTGGCTGGCTTGGCTTGCCAGGAATAGCGATTATACGGCCAGGGACCGCCGGGTTGCCAAGGCCTGGGAGTTCGTCGCGTCCTCGTTCATGTCGGCGTTCGTGAGCTTGATCAACCGGCGGATCGGCGCCAAGCCTGGGCCGGCGCGCGACGTACCCCAGATCATTGAGCGCTGATCGTCCGTCAACAAAGGGCTGTCCCGCGCCGTGGCTTGCGCCGGCGCGGGAAGGCCCCGTGCGGCGTCTCCCTCCATCCACGACCTTAAGGTCGTTCACATTCACGTCGCTGCCCTTGACCGTAGTGCTTGTCGATCATGGTCAGTGACGTGCGGCAGTTGCGGGCCACGTCCAGCACCTCTGACCCGTTGGCCAGCTGCTCGCTGATATAGGAGTGCCGGAGAGAGTACGGCGTGCGTTTGATGCCGCGGTGATCCCGTTCCAACCCGGCCGCCTTCAGCAGCTCGGTGAAGCCATTGGCCACTTACGTGATCCGCTTGCCTGCCTCGCTCGGGAACACCGGATCAGCATCTGGCTTCCACCAGGGCTCCGCTGCCATCCATGATGGGATCTCCCAGTCGGCCGAGGCTCACCTTCTGCAGGTGCGCGAACTCATGCGGCTCGAAGCTGGGTCGCCGGTTGTCCGGCGTACGCCGGGCCTTGATGGTGACCTCGGGTGGCGTCTTTAGGTAGCCCTGCCGCGAGGCCCAGCGTAGCAGCTGCCGCAGCACTACCAGCTCGCCCCGCTGGCGGCTCAGAGAGGGCGCTGAGCGGCGTACGGGCCGGCGCAGCCTGTGGCCTCCCCTCTCGTACTCGATGTGGGTGATGAGCTTGCCTGGGCCTTCAGTCCAGTAGGTGCGCCGCCACTCTGCATAGCGTTCCAGGTCAGCCTCAATGACCGCATCCACGGGTTTCTGGCCGAAAACACCCCACGAAGTACCGCCGGATCACCGCAGGCTCGCTCTTGCCCTGGTCGGCCCGGCGTTCGCCCCGCTCCACCTCGCGCAGGATCTGCGCGATGTACTCCTCCGCCACGCTCTCGAACGTATGGGCGCGGGCGGTGAGCCCCTGCTGCGCGCGGTAGGTAGCCTCCTACCAGATGGCCTCGGCCCGGCGCTGCGCTTCACGGAGATCGTCGGTATCCAGGGAGCGCTTGAGCCGACCCGGCCCGCGGATGCTGAAGCGCATCTGCCACTTGGCGCTGCCCTTGCGCTGGAACAGCTGGAAGCGGTCGTCGGGGACGTTGCGAGGGGGGCTCGAAGGGGCAGCCCCGTCTGGTTACTGCGGTGCGGCTGACTGCGCTTGAACCGCGCTAGGGTGCTTTCTGACCCCCCAGCAAAGCGTTACCCGCGCAGAGCAAATTTTGGGGGTGCGCTAGCACTGAGCTAGGAAGTAAAGCCGCCCTCGTGGTAGGGCAAGAAAGCAAAAACCCCGCTAATTGCTTAGCGGGGTTGAAACTTTGGTAGCGGAGGACCGCTACATCAAGCGACCCACTAAGGAGGAGCCGACGTTCCTGTTTCGTGCGAAGGCGGCATGATCCCGGCACCTTGTCCAGCCGCGCAACCGCGCCAACGCGAATGACGGGCAATCGTCGCGTCATGAGCCGCAACACGCCGCCTAATCTCAAGCCAAATCTAGCTGAATAGCATCTACCTGACGCACATTATCTACAATCTCCGTACTGGTAAAGTCCAAGCCAGAACAGCATTTACCACGGCGAATAGCGCGATGGTCGAGAAGGCGGCTGAGAAGCCGCCTTGAATGTGTGTCACCGCCGAAGCGCGCGACGCTTCTGGCAAGCTCACAAGAGCGGCGGAACCGTGTCGAACGGCGTCGGCGAAGACATCAGCAATCGCAGCGTTCCGGCCCAGCGCCACGAACAGCACCCCCATAGCGACGGTCACGCCGATGGCCGAGCCGACCGACCGCGACAGTTGCACGGACGCAGACGCGGCCCCCAGCATGGCGGGCGGAGCCTGGGACTGCATAGTGATCTGAGCCACCGGCATGGCTGAGCCCTGAAACACCGCCACAACCGCCAGCATCGCCGGCAGCCCCCAAGGGCCGAGCACCGCCCCAACCGGGCCCATCCCGAACGCCACGAGCAGCAAGCCTAACGCCGCTGCTGTCTGCCCCACCGCGGGGAAGATGGCGACACGCCCAGTACGCGAGACCAATCGCCCCGTGATGAGCGACCCCACCCCGACCGTCGCAGTCAGCGGCAGCATCATCAGCCCGATCTCTCCGGCTGATGCGCCGTCCACCGCTCGCAGGTGGATCGGCAGGATCGTCGCTTCGCTCACCAGCAACGCGCCGGAGCAGGCGGCCATGGCGTTCGCTCGCCACGCGGCCGGCCGACACAGCAAGTCCAGCGGGAACAGCGGCTGTGCCGCTCGCCGCTCCTGCCGCCCTAGGCGGTGTGGACTCTTGGGGTTTCCCGGTTGGTTGAGACGTGATTCAAGGCTGCTTTTTGGAGAGCCGCTTTGGGCGTCCTGGACCGTCTCGTTCTTAGCGACACTCAGTGGGAGCGCATG
>NZ_VDDA01000050.1 GCF_006151805.1 Methylobacterium terricola
AGGGTTGCCCCCATTGTCCAATATTCCCCACTGCTGCCTCCCGTAGGAGTCTGGGCCGTGTCTCAGTCCCAGTGTGGCTGATCATCCTCTCAGACCAGCTACTGATCGTCGCCTTGGTGAGCCGTAACCTCACCAACTAGCTAATCAGACGCGGGCCGATCCTTCGGCAGTCAAGCCTTTCCCCATAAGGGCGTATCCGGTATTAGCTCAAGTTTCCCTGAGTTATTCCGAACCGAAGGGCACGTTCCCACGCGTTACTCACCCGTCTGCCGCTGACCCCGAAGGGCCCGCTCGACTTGCATGTGTTAAGCCTGCCGCCAGCGTTCGCTCTGAGCCAGGATCAAACTCTCAAGTTGAAGAGCTGATCATAGCTGATCACAACATAAACGGAGGCTCACAACCGATCGGCGTTTCCACCTGATCGTGTGAGCACCGAAACGTCAGACCAGCATCATCCTACTCACAGCTGGTTCGCGAAGAACCAGCCCGCAGGGACGACGCCGTCCACGCTTCTCTTTCTCGTATGCACTTGTCAAAGAGCCGATCGGGCCAGGGCCAGATCTCGACCTTCCAGAGAACGGAAAGCAGCGCCGGGTTGCCCTGGCCCTTGCTTCGTCGTCTCTCGGAAGGTCCGTGGGGCGGAGCCGCTCGTCGCGGCGCCCCGTCGGTGAGCGGCTGTCTAAGGGTAGCCGGCTCGCCTGTCAACACGGCCGGCGCCGGGAGGGACGTGCGGCCGGCCGTCGCCCTACTTCGCGGCGGTCACCACGACCTCGATGAGGGCGCCGCCGCCGAGATCGGCCACGCCGACGGTGGCGCGCGCCGGCAGGTCGTCGCCGAAGAAGCGAGTCCAGGCGGCATCCATCTCCTTCTTGTGCGACAGGTCGGTCACGAAGATCGTCGCGGAGACGATGCGCGAGGCATCGGTGCCGGCCTCCTTGAGGTAACCCGCGATCTTGCTCAAGATGTTCTCGGTCTGCGCGCCCATCGCGACCGAGGTGTCGTCCGCGATGGTGCCGCCGACGAAGACGAGGCCGTTCACCTCGACGGCACGATGCATGATCGGCGTGCGGATCTGGCGGGTGATGGTCATTGCACTCTCCTTGACGGTCAGGACCGGAAGCGCTCGATGCCGAGCGCGCCGATCCGGGTCTGGGTGCCGCCCTCGACGATGAGTTCGGCCATGACGGCGCCCGCCGCCGGCCCGAGCTGGAAGCCGTGCAGCGAGAAGCCGAACTGGTGGTAGAGGCCCGGATGCCGGGCGCTCGGCCCGAGCACCGGCAGGTCGTCCTTCATCTTGGCCTCGATGCCGGCCCAGGCGCGCAGGATCTGGGCGTCGCGCATCACCGGGAAGAGCTCGAACACCGTGCGGGCGCTCTCGGCGAGGCGCCGCCAGTCGAGCACCGTCGTGCCCCGGTCCTGGTCCGGCACCGCGAGGTGGCCGCCGCCGATCAGCACCGTGCCGTTGCCGAACTGCTTGAACGACAGCTTGCGGCCGCGCAGGATCACCACCGGATCGATGAAGTGCGGCACCTTTGATGTGATCATCAGCATCGGCGCCACGGTCTCGACCGGCACCGGCTCGCCGAGATCGGCGGCGATGCGCCCGGCCCAGGCCCCGGCGGCGTTGACGAGCACCGGCGCCGCATAGGTGTCGGACCCGACATCGACGTGCCACAGCCCCTCCGTGCGGCGCACGTTTCTGGCCGGCTCGCCCTCGCGGAGGGTCGCGCCGAGGCTTTCCGCCTTGCGCCGGAACGCCGCCACCGTGCGGGCCGGCTGGGCCGCGCCGTCGCGGCGCGAGACGACGCCGCCGGGGCAGGTCTCGGCCACCGCCGGCACCAGCCGGCGCAGCTCCGCCCCGTCGATCAGCTCCTCGTGGGTGAAGCCGCGGCCCTGGAGATCCTCGACCCGCTCCGCGCAGGCCGCGAGTTCGCCTGCATCCTCGGCGACCAGCACTTGGCCGTGGCTCTCGAAGCCGCACTCGTCGTCGACGAGATCGGCGATCCGCTCCCAGATGTCCATCGAGCGGATCGAGAGCGGGATCTCGGCGACGTGGCGCGCCAGCTGGCGCACCCCGCCGGCATTGACGCCGGAGGCGTGGCGGCCGGCATAGTCCTTCTCGATCAGGACCGGCTCGAGCCCGGCCCGGCAGAGATGGAGCGCGGTCGAGCAGCCGTGGATGCCGCCCCCGACCACGATGGCATCCTTGCGGATCGTCATCCGCGCACCACCGCGTCGGTGTCGGCCGTCGTCGTCGGCAGGGCGGCGAGCTCGGCGAGGGCGATCGGCTTCACCGGGGCGCGCAGGCGGTAATAGCCGATCTCCTGCGGCGTCTTCCCCCGCGCCTCGGCCATCAGCTCGGTGACGGTGAGGCCGCAGAGCCGGCCCTGGCACGGGCCCATGCCGGTGCGCCGATACGCCTTGAGCTGGTTCGGCCCGGTCGCCCCCATGGCGACCGACTCGCGGATATCGCGGGCGGTGATCTCCTCGCAGCGGCAGACGATCGTGTCGTCGGCGGGGATGCGGAACGCCTTCGCGGGGCGAAACAGCAGGTCGAGGAACGGCCGGCCGCGCTCGGCGCGGACGAGTTCGGCCCGCACGCTGGCGACCGGTTCGAGCGTCGTCAGCGCCGCCGGCGCCAGGGCCGCGACCGCGGCGAGCGCCGCGAGGCGGCCGCGCAGCGCCGCGGCCTCCGCCCCGCCGATGCCGGCCCCGTCGCCCGCCACCGCGATCCCTTCGACCGAGGTCGCGCCGTCCTCGCCCAGCACCGGCAGCCAGGCGAGCTGGACGTCGTCCCAGGCATGCGCGACGCCCGCCGCCATCGCCAGGTTGACGTTCGGCACCACGCCCTGGTGCAGGAGGAGCAGCGAGGCCGGCAGCGTCTCCTCCCGCGCGCCGACCCGGTAGGTGACGCTTTGCAGCCTCCCCTCCCCTCGCGCGTCGAGCGCTGTGACGCCGGAGACGACCTTCACCTTGGCCCTCACCTCGCGCATCAGGGCGAGACCTTTCCGGAAATACGGCGAGGTCGCGAAGGCCAGCGCGTGCGGCAGGGCGACGGCGATGTTCCTGCGCTCGGTGGTGTCGAGGATCCGGTCGATCCGGCCGCCGAGGCGCAGGATCTGCGCCGAGAGGAGCCAGAGCAGCGGCCCCTGGCCGGCGATCACCGTCGGCTCGTCCGGCACTAGGCCGGAGGACTTGAGCAGCGTCTGCGCGGCGCCGGCGGTCATCACGCCGGGCAGGGTCCAGCCGGGAATCGGGAACGGCCGCTCCAGGGCGCCGGTCGCCAGGATCACCCGGCGCGCCGACACGAAGGCCGAGCCGCCGCCGACCGAGACGCCGATCTCGAGCGCCTGGTCGAGGCTCCAGACCGTGGCGCGATGGATCACCTCGGCGTTGCTCTCGCGCAGGCTCCGGACCAGATCCTCGCCGCTCCAGAAATCGGGGCCGAGCTGCCGGCGGTCGGCGAGCGGGGTCGAGGTGATGGCGCGCCAGACCTGGCCGCCGGGGCCGGCATTCTCGTCGAGGAGCAGGACCGTGAGGCCGGCCTTCGCGGCGGTGCTGGCGGCGGCGAGGCCCGCCGGGCCGGCGCCGATCACCACGACGTCGTAGGCGTCGCGCTTCGGGGCGTTGGTCATCGGCCGATCTCCCGCTTGCCCTTCTGGATCTCGATCTGCATCCCGTCCGCCACCGGCACGAGGCAGCCCTGGCGGTTGCCGACGCCGTCGATGGTGACGAGGCAATCGAAGCACACCCCCATCATGCAGTAGGGCAGCCGCGGCGCCCCGCTGACCGCGGTGAGCCGGCGCACGTCGCGGCCGGAGGCCAGCAGCGCGGCCGACACGGTGTCGCCGGCTCGCGCCTCGACGGCTGTGCCTTCGACGAGGATGCGGACGATGGGTCTGGTGTCGTGGTCGGATCGCTTGAACATGGGCGTCTCCGGGCCCGGGGGCCGTGGTTTACTGTCAGGATCTGCTCGAAGATTTTTCAGTCCGTCCTACCCGGAGCCTCCTCCTGGAGATGACCGGCGGTCGGAGATCGCTGCCGCTCGCGTCAGCCTCGAAGGAGGAGTCCAGAAGCTTCCGTGATCTCTGGAGGCCTCCGCCGAGGTCAGTCGATCTTCGATCGACGAACGCATCGGATCAGGGTGAAGCCGTGGGTGGGACGACCGACCGGAAGACTTCCATTGCTCAGTAATACCCGCTCCCGGCCCGGCTCTCGGCCGCCTCGAACCGTTTCGCCGTGAAGGCGCCGACCAAGTCCGGCTCCAGAGCACCGCCCGCCACCATGCGGGCGATCTCGAAGGCGTGGTTGGAGGCCAGCGTCACGCCGGAATGGCAGCAGGCCACGAAGGCACCGGGATGGGTCTCGGACTGGTCGTAGATCGGGAAGCCGTCCCGCGGCATGACCCGGATGCCGGACCAGCTGCGCACCACGTTGAGCCGGGCGAGATGCGGGAAGGTGCGCTGCGCCCGGTCGGCCATCACGGCGTTGATGCCCTGGCGCATCGCGCGGTCGTCGAGCACGTCCTCCTTGCTGTCGCCGATCATCACCGTGCCCTCGTCGGTCTGGCGCAGGGTCGAAAGCGGGTGGGGCAGAAAGGGCTCAGTCCGCTCGGTGACGACGATCTGGCCGCGCGTCGGGCCCATCGGCGCCGAGAGGCCGACCATCGGCGCGAGCGTCTGGTTGGCGTTGCCGGCGGCGAGAACCACCTTGGCCGCCCGCACCTCGCCCGCCGGGGTCGCGAGGCGGAACTCAGCCCCTTCGCGGGTGATGGCCGAGACCGGCCGCTCGGGCAGGTAATCGACGCCGAAGGCCTTCAACCCGGCATGGAAGGCCCGGTAGGTGCGCAGCGAGTTCACGTGGCCGTCGAGGGGGCAGAAGCTGCCGCCGGAGACCTCGGGGCCGAGGCCGGGCAGGGTCCGGTCGATCTGCGCCCGCGAGACCATCTCCATCCGGTAATCGGCGGCGCCGGTCTGGTTGTGCATCCGGGTGACGAGGTCGGCGCGGCGGCCGTACTCGTCGTCGCCCAGCGTGATGTGGAAGCCGCCGTTCTGCTGCAACGCCACGTCGAGCCCGGTCTGCTCGCGGAGCGCGGCGGCGAGCTGGGCCCAGCTCTTCGCCGCGCGGACGGTCCAGCCGGTATAGGCCGGCATCCCGAGGCCCTTGCTCTGCACCCAGACGAGGGCGAAGTTCGCCCGCGAGGCGCGCTTGGTGATGTCGCCCTCGTCGAGGACGGCCACCCTTTGCCCGAGCCGGCCGAGGCCCCAGGCGATGGCCGAGCCGAGCAGGCCGCCGCCGACGACGGCGACGTCGTAGTCCTTGGACATGTGAACTCCTTACGCGTCGCGGTCGGTGGCGGCCCTCAGTGGCTTCCCTTGCCGGCGAGCACGCGGTCGAGGCCGTAGAGGCGGTCCAGGACGACGAGGAACACCATGGTAATCGCGATCACGCAGGCCGAGACCGAGGTCACCAGGGGATCGATGTTGTCCTGGATGTAGAGGAACATGCGCACCGGCAGCGTCTCGGTGCCGGGCGCGGCGAGGAAGACCGTCATGGTCAGGTCGTCGAAGGACTGGATGAAGGCGAGCGCCCAGCCGCTCACCACGCCGGGCAGGATCAGCGGCAGGGTCACCCGGCGAAACAGGGTGAACCCACCGGCCCCGAGGGAGATCGCGGCGCGCTCCAGCGCCGGATCGAGGCCGGAGGCCGCCGCGAGCGTCAGCCGGAAGGCGAAGGGAAACACCACGACGATGTGGGCGGCGAGCAGCGCCAGGAAGGTGCCGCCGAGGCCGAGCGCCGTGAAGAAGCGCAGGAAGGCGACGCCGAGCACCACGTGCGGGATCATCAGCGGCGACAGGAACAGGGCCTGGAGCGCGCCCCTACCCGGCACCGGGTAGCGGGTGAGCGCGAGTGCCGCCGGCACCGCGACGAGCACGGCGACGAGCGAGGACAGCGCACCGAGCCCGAGGCTGACCCAGAAGGCGTGGACGAATTCGGGGTAGTCGGCGATCGCCCTGAACCAGCGCAGCGAGAATCCGTTCGTCGGCAGCGACAGGAAGCCTTCGGGCGTGAAGGCGACGAGGCAGACGACGACGATCGGCGCCAGCATGAAGGTGACGAACAGGCCGTGGAACGCGAGCGCGAGGGGGCCGTTGCGGCTCATGGCGACACCTCCGCGTAGCGACGCTCGACCAGCGCATTGGCGCCGACGACGATCAGGATGAGACCCAAGAGCAGCAGCACCGCCACCGCGGCGCCGAGCGGCCAGTTCAGCGTGTTGAGGAACTCGTCGTAGGCGAGCGTCGCCGCGACCTTGAGCCGGCGCCCGCCGATGATCGCCGGCGTCGCGAAGGCGCTGGCCGAGAGCGAGAACACGATGATCGCGCCGGACAAGACGCCCGGCATGACCTGCGGCAGGACGATGCGGCGCAGGATGGTGAGCGGGCCGGCCCCGAGCGACATCGCCGCGTGCTCGACCTGAGGGTTGAGGCGCTGAAGCGCGGCCCAGACCGACAGCACCATGAACGGCATCATCACGTGGACGAGGGCGATGACCACGCCGGTCTCGGTGAACAGGAACGGCAGCGGCGACGCGATCAGCCCGAGGGACATCAGGAGCTTGTTGGCGAGGCCGTTCGCGCCGCCGAACAGCAGGGCCCAGCCGAGGGTGCGCGCCACCACCGAGATCAGGAGCGGCCCGAGGATCAGCAGCAGGAAGATCCCGCGCCAGCGCCCACTCATCCGGTTGAGGATGTAGGCTTCCGGCGCGCCGAGCAAAGCGGTGGCGACCGTGGTGATCAGCGCGATGCGCAGCGTGCGCCCGAACATCTCGGCGTAGTACGGATCGGTCGCGATCTCGTGCCAGTTCTTGAGAACCAGAACCGGCTCGATGCCCTTGTACTGGCCCCAATCGTGGAACGACAGCAGCACCGTCATCGCCAGCGGCACCAGCACGATGCCGGTAAAGAGCAGGAGGGCCGGCAGGATCAGCCAGAGCGGCGCGCGGCTCGCCCGGCGCTCGGGGGCCGTCGCTGCGGGGGTGGCAGGGAGCGTCGTGGTCGCGGCGGCGCTCACGCGGCGGCTCCCGCCCGCAGGCTCATGTCCTCGGGACGCCAGGCGAGCCGCACCGCCTCGCCCTCGCCGGGCTGCGGCAGCCCGTCATTGGGACGCACCACGATCGCCGGGCCGCATTCGGTCTCGCACTGGAACAGCCAGTGGTTGCCCTGGAAGATGCGGGCGGCGACCCGTCCCGGCAGACCTTCTTCCGAGAATCCGATCCGCTCGGGGCGGACGCTGAGCGTCACCGGGCCGCGCATCCCGACCGGGGCCGGCGCGCTCCAGCCGCCGGCGACGATCCGGGCGGGAGACGCACCTTCGATCCGGGCGGAAAAGTCGTTGGTCTTGCCGAGGAACTGCGCGGCGAAGGCCGAGGCCGGGCGCTCGTAGGTGTCCTGCGGCGTGCCGATCTGCTCGATGCGGCCCTTGCTCATCACCACGATCCGGTCAGACAGCGACAAAGCCTCGCCCTGGTCGTGGGTGACGAGGATCGTGGTGGTGCCGAGGTTGCGCTGGATCTGGCGCAGCTCGATCTGCATCTCCTCGCGCAGCTTGGCGTCGAGGTTCGACAGCGGCTCGTCGAGGAGCAGCACGCTCGGGCGGATGACCAGCGCCCGGGCGAGCGCCACCCGCTGCTGCTGGCCGCCGGACATCCGGCGCGGGTGGCGGTCCTCGTAACCGGCGAGCCCGACCATCGCGAGCGCGGCGCGGACCCGCTCGGTGCGCTCGGATCGCGACACCCGCTGCATCTCGAGGCCGAAGGCGACGTTCTCGGCGGCCGTCATGTGGGGGAACAGGGCGTAGCTCTGGAAGACGATGCCGAGGCCGCGCTTCGACGGATGGACCTGGGTCAGGTCGCGGCCCTCCAGGCGGATCGTCCCGCGGGAGGGGGCGAGGAAGCCCGCGATCATCTGCAGCGTCGTGGTCTTGCCGCAGCCCGAGGGGCCGAGGAACGAGATGAACTCGCCGGGCGCGACCGCGAGACTGAAATCCTCGACCGCGACGTGGCTGCCGAAGGCCTTGGCGACGCGGTCGAGTTCGAGGAGCGGGGTGGTGGAGCGGGAAGGTGTGGTCATGCGCAGAATATCCGGGGCTATCCGGGACAAGAAGAGGCGCGGCCTCCTCCTCTCCCCGCGGGCGGGGAGAGGGCTGTCTGCACCTTGTCGTGCAGACAGCGAGCCCGCAGGGCGAGGGTGAGGGGGTGTTTCCGGATGAGCCTCGCTCGTCGAGACCCCCTCACCCTCGCTCCGGCTTCGCCTTCGCTTGCCGTGTCCCCTGGACAGGGACACGGCCCTCTCCCCGCCCGCGGGGAGAGGGGGGAAACCCCGCGCTCGACGCGGCATTCCATGAGCTTATCGGGACCCGGCGGACTTACCGCTCGACCTCCCGGTTCCACCGCTTCGTCCACTCCTCGCGCTTCTCGTTCACCACCGTCCAGTCCGGCGTCACCAGCGCCGCGGCGCGGGCGCCGACGGGAGCCATCTTGACGGCCTCCGGCGGGACATCGACCGATTTCACCACCGGGCCGTAGCCGTATTCCTTGAGCATCGTCAGCTGCACCTTGGGGTCGAGCAGCGCCTTGATGAAGGCGTTGGCGAGGGGCGAGGCCTTCGGCTTCGCCACCGGGCAGGCGGCGGTGAGGAGGGCGACGGCCCCCTCCTTCGGGTAGACGAAATCGACCGGGAAGCCGGTATTGGCCAGCCCCTGAACCCGGCCGGTGCCCCAGACCGCGATCACCGCCTGGCCGGACTGGAACAGCTCGGTCATCTTGCCGGGCGACGGCTCGTAGGCGAGCACGTTCGGGTTGATCTCGGACTTGACGATCTTGAACGCCGTGTCGACGGTCTTCTCGCTGCCGCCGTTCATCCGCGCCAGCATCACCAGCAGGTTGAGCCCGTAGGTGTTGTTGATCGGCGGGATGACGAGCTGTTGGCGATACTTCGGGTCCTTGAGGTCGTTCCAGGAGGTCGGCGGGGCCCAGCCCTTCTCGGCGAAGACCTTGGTGTTGTACATCAGCCCCGTGGCGACGAGGCCGGTCGCCACCGCGCGGTCGTCCTTGAACCGGGCGAGGTCGTAGAGGTCGCCCGGCAGGCCCTCGACACGATCGCAGAAGCCGAGCTGGATCGCCTGGTACATCGGGCCGTCATCGACGATGGCGACGTCGATCTGCTGGTTGCCCTTCTGCGCCTGGAGCTTCGCCAGCGTATCGGTGGAGTTGCCGGCGACGTACTCGACCTTGACGTCGTTGGCCTTCTCGAAGGCCGGGATCACCTCGGTGCGGATCGTCTTCTCGAACGAGCCGCCATAGCCGGCGACGTAGAGCGTCTTCTGCTGCGCCGCCGCGGGCGCGAGGGAGGTCGCCAGGGCCGTGAGGCCGAGGGCGGTCAGGAGGCCGAGCTGCTTCACCAAGGACCTGTCTCCACTCGCGGGAACGGGACCGGCGCGACTGCGCAAGGGATCCTGCGCCAGAGATCCTGCGCAAGAATTCACCAGGGCATCGCGGTGCCGCGCCGTTGGGCAAAAGGTGCCGAGCCGGTTCGGACTCGTCCAATGCGAAATGGCGCGCCGTTCATGTCGAAATGTTATGGTTCGACACTGGCCCGGGACGGGAGGCGGGATGGCACGGATCAACCTGCGGCAGGTCGAGGCCTTCCGCGCCACGATGCTGACCGGCAGCGTCACCGAGGCCGCCGCCCTGATGGGGGTGACGCAGCCCGCGGTGAGCCGCCTGCTCCGCGATCTGCAGGCTGAGCTCAACATGCCGCTGTTCGAGAAGCGCGGCACAGGCCTCGTGCCGACCGCGGCCGCCACCGCGCTCTACACGGAGGTCGAGCGCTCCTTCGTCGGGCTGGAGCGGATCGGGGCGGCGGCCGAGGAGATCCGCTCCCGGCGCACCGGCTTCCTGCGGGTCGCGGCCCTGCCGGCCATCGCCAACGGCTTCCTGCCGCGGCTGACCGGGCATTTTCTGAAAGACCGGCCGAACCTGAATCTGTCGCTGTTCGGGGTGATCTCGCCGATCGTCGTCGACTGGGTGACGAACAACCAATGCGACGTCGGATTCGCCGAGGTGCCGATCGCCCATGCCGGCGTGCCGAGCCAGCGTCTGCCCGCGGTGGCCCGGGTCGCGGTGCTGCCGGAGGGCCACCGGCTGGCGGAGAAGGCGGAGCTGACGCCGCGGGACTTCGCGAACGAGACCTTCGTGTCGCTCACCGCCGGCTCGACCGGGCGCCACCTCGTCGACCAGGCCTTCCACCGCGACGGGGTCCCGCGCATCCTGCGCATCGAGACCGCCCTGTCGGAAATTCTCTGCGGGCTGGTCTCGTCGGGAATCGGGGTGTCGATCTCCGATCCGTTCACCGCGCGGGAATTCGAGGGCCGCGGGGTGGTGGTGCGGCCGTTCGTGCCGCGCATCGAGTTCGAGTTCGCCGCGGTGTTCCCGCCCCAGCGCAGCCCCTCCCCGGTCGCCCTGGATCTCGTCGCGGCGGTGCGGGACTCGCTGGTGGGGTTCTGAGCGGCAGCAGGGAGTCAGCTCTGTCGGAGCAAATTGAGCACGACCATTGCCATAGCCTCCCCTTTCCCGGACGACTGAAACGAAGTGGAAGGAGATCCGGGATCCAGGGGAGAAGTGCCGCTAAGCGGCTCAAATTTTGCGACGTTGCAAAGAGACAGACGCTTCGCGACTTCTTGTGCTGGATCCCGGATCTCCTTCCGCTGACGCTACAGTCGTCCGGGAAAGGGGTGGGTCGGATCAACCTGAGTGTGGACCACCTCGAACCCCGCTCTACGCCGCCGCCTGGTCGATCGCCCGCAATTGCAGGTCCAGCGCCGGGCCCGCCGCCGGGAACCGGCCGTCGAGGGCGGAGGTGCCGATGGTGAAGGCGGCGGCACCCGCCCGGCGGATCGCCCGCACCTGGGCCGGGCTGTCGACCGAGCCCGCGACGATCACCGGCTTTGCCACCGCCGCGCAGACGGCGGCGATGAGCGCGGGCACGTTGAGCGACGAGCGGTAGGCGAGGAGGTCGAGGCCCGCGACGCCGTCGCGCGCGGCGAGCGCGACGGCGCTGGCGACGATCTCGGCATGCGTCCCTTCGAGCCGGCTCGGATGGCCGACGATGCGGCCCGGGAAGGGATAGTAGCGGATGCCGGTCCCCGCCAGCAGCGGCAGCACGTCGTCGGCGTGGGTGCCGCCGAGCAGGTAATCGACCCCGAGTTCCACAGCCGCGGTCACCGAGCGGATCTCGCTGTCCCGGTCGAGGGAGACGACCTCCAGATAGGTCGTCGCGCCGCCGCGTCGGATCGCCTGGGCGAGGTCGTGCAGGGCCGCGAAGGGCAGGCCGACATCCTTGAACCCGATATGCCGGATGCCCGAGGCCAGGGCCGTCGCGACGTGGCCGGCGGCATCCTGCACCGTGCGGTCGTTCCGGGTCAGCATGAAGATGAAGTCGAACGCTGTCATGGATGGCGGCTCCCCGCTCGCGCATGTCCGACGCTGTCGCGGCCGGATCGTCGCAGAAATTCGGTCGAGGTCAAAGGTCGCGGGCAGGGATCGTCGCGGGCGCTGCCCCGCGGCGGGCGATCAGCCGCTCCGCATAGGCGAAGGCGGTCGCGAGGCTCGCCGGATCGGCCAGTCCCCGGCCGGCGATGTCGAAGGCGGTGCCGTGATCGGGGCTGGTGCGCACGAAGGGCAGGCCCAGCGTGACGTTCACGCCCCTCTCCAGGCCCAGATACTTCACCGGGATCAGGCCCTGGTCGTGGTACTGCGCCACCACCACGTCGAACCGCCCCCGGCGCGCCTGCATGAACACGGTGTCGCCCGGCCACGGACCGGAGGCGTCGATGCCCTCCGCCCGCGCCGCCTCGATCGCCGGGCGGATGATCCGGATCTCCTCGTCGCCGAACAGGCCGCCCTCGCCGGCATGGGGGTTGAGCCCCGCCACCGCCACCCGCGGCGCCGCGATGCCGAGGGATCGCCCGGCCCCGTGGGCGAGGCGGATCGCCGTCATCTGGGCCGCGAAGTCGCCGCGCCGGATCGCCTCCGACAGCGCGCAGTGGATCGTCACCAGGACGGTGCGGATCTCGTCGTTGGCCAGCATCATCGCGACGCGGGCGCCGCCGGCATGCTCGGCCAGGATCTCGGTATGGCCCGGATAGGCGAGGCCGGCCGCCGCCAGCGCCTCCTTGTGGATCGGCGCCGTGACGAGGCCGGCGACGCGGCCGCTCCGCGCCAGCCCGATCGCCGCCACGATCGCCGCGTAGGCCGCGCGTCCGCTCGCCGCGCAGACCCGCCCGACCGGCGGCAGGACCGCGAGTGCGGAACTCGGCAGCACCTCGAGGAGGCCGGGCGCGAACCGCGCCGCCTCGACGCGGTCGAGCCGCCGCACTCGGCCCCCCGGGTCGAGACGCCGGACGGCCTCCGCCATCACCAGGGGATCGCCGACCACGATTCCGTGCCGCCGCTCGGGCCGCTGCAGGAACAGGCGGGCGACGATCTCCGGACCGATGCCGGAGGGATCGCCCATGGTCACCGCGAGGGGGAGATCGGACAGGGGGGCGTCGGGCATGATCGTCCTCGCGGCGGGCCGAGGGCCACCATACCGGCCGCGGCCTCCTGGACGAGCGAGATGGTCTGACGTATTCCGGTGACGAGGGATCACCGATGAAGCGCGCGGACGTACCCTCGCTGGACGATTTGCGGGCCTTCGAGACGGTGGCGCGCCTCGGCTCCGTCCGACAGGCGGCGGTCGAGCTGTCGCTGACGCACGGTGCCGTCAGCCGCCGGGTCGCGAAGCTGTCCGAGGATCTCGGCCTCCGGCTGTTCGAGCCCGCCGGCCGGGGCCTGCGCCTGACCCGGGACGGTGCCGCCCTGTCCGAGGCGACGACGACGGCCTTCACAATCATCGAGAACAGCCTGTCGGCGATCCGGGCCGGGTCGGGATCGAGCCCCATCGTCCTGTCCTGCGAGCGCTCGCTGGCGATGCGATGGCTGATCCCGCGGCTCTCCGCCTTCCAGGACCGTCATCCCGCGATCGAGATCCACCTGTCGACGGGCGGCGGCAGCCTGGATTTCGGCCGCGAGCGGGTGACGCTCGCGATCCGGCGGCTCGACTTCGCGCTCGACCCGGCCTGGTCGGTGCAGGACCTGATGCCCGAGCGGGTCGGCCCGGTGCTGGCCCCCGGCCTGCGCGACCGCTTCGCCCTCGGCGATTATGTCGCCCTCGGCTCCCGGACCCGCCCGAACGCCTGGCCGGACTGGCTCGGCGCGCACCCGCAGGTCCCGCGGCCGCGGAGCCTCCGGCTCCTCGACCACCATTTCCTGATGACCGAGGCGGCGCTCGGCGGCCTCGGCGTCGCGCTGTCCCCCGAGATCATCGTGAGCGCCGACGTCGCGCTCGGCCGGCTCGCGGCGCCCTGCGGGTTCATGCCGGACGGCACCCGCTACGGACTGATCCATCCCCGCGCCTCCGGGCTGACCGACTCCGCCGCGACCTTGTGCGACTGGCTGCGGAGCGAGGCCGTGACGGGCTGAGCGGGATCGCGGAGCGGCCGTGCCACGGCCCGGAGATCGCGTCGCGCGGCCGCGTCGGGGCCCTCGACGGCGTCCTCGGCGACGGCGTCTGTCTCATACCCTCGCGCCTTGGCCTCGATACGTCGATGCCAAGGCGTCCGGCGCTTCAGCGCCGGCGCCCGTTCGGGCATGCCGTGCGCCGTCGCACGGATCCGTTCGACGGCGCGGCGGTATCACGGTCAAAATTTCCGGGTCATCTCCGTTCTGGCAACCCATTCCTCAACGTCAGGCGCTAGAAGGAACCGCCCCGGTACGCCGGTTCGGTCGTCACGGCAGGAGGCGGCATGGTCCAGGCCTTGAAGAGGCGGCTTCGCCGCCTGCTCCTCACACCCCAGGCCGAGGCCTTGAACGCCGACGCGACCTACGGCGATCGCCTGCAGCGGCTGTCCGTCCTGGCCGGGATCGCCGTCCCGGGCTTCCTCGTCATGTTCGTCTGGTATGCGATGTGGCCGCTCGTCGCCGCCTTGGTCGTGTCCGGCGTCTTCCTCATCGCCGCTCCGCTGATCTCCCGCTGGAGCGGCAGCCTCCGGCTCGGGCGAGAGCTGTTTCTGGTGGCGCTGTTCGGATTCAAATCCTACGAGGTCGTCTATTTCGGGACCATCCTGTCGCCGGGAAGCGCATGGCTCGCCTCGGTGCCGGTGCTGGCGATCATGACCGGCGGCCTCGCCTGCGGCCTGGCATGGACCCTCGCCACCGTCGCGGCGGTCGTCGTGCTGGGGATCGCGGGCCATGCCTGGATGACGCCGAGGACCTTCGACGAGGTCGAGCTGCAGACCATCTACAGCATCGGCATCATCTGCCTCGTCGCCTGCCTGACGGTCTTCGTGTTCCTGGTCGATTACGAGCGCGGCCTCGCCATCGCCGGCCTCGCCCGGATGAACGAGACGGTGCGCACGCTCGCGATCCGCGATCCGCTGACGGAGGTCTTCAACCGACGTCACATCGGCGACCTGATCGCGGGGGACGATTCCCGTCCGGCCGAGGCCAGGACCATCCGGGCGGTGGTGATGATCGACATCGACCGCTTCAAGGCGATCAACGACACGTTCGGCCACCTGACCGGCGACGGCGTGATCAAGGCGGTCGCCGCCGCCATCGTGGCGGAGGCCGGCCCCCAGAACCCGGTCGGCCGGTTCGGGGGCGAGGAATTCATCTGCCTCGTCCGGTCGCCACCGGATGCACGGGACGGGCCGGCCCTCGCCGAGGCCATCCGCCGCCGGGTGTCGGGCCTCGCCTGCGACGGCATTCCGGGGCTCGGGCGGGTGACGGTCTCGGTCGGCCTTGCCGCCTGCGAGGCGTTCGGCAGCGCGCAGGCGGCCCTGCCGGAGGCGGATTCCGCGCTCTACGCCGCCAAGGAGGCGGGCCGCGACTGCGTGCGCGAGGCGCGGCCCGGGCGCACCGCATGGCCCGGGCACGGAGCATGGCCGAGCGCTCAGGCGAGCTGAGGCGGATCGACGGGCCGGCGCCGGCGGACGGCCCCTTCCCTTGCCGCCCCGCCCGCCGGGCCTACCTTGAACCGACACGCGCGGCCCGACTGCGTCGCTCCCGCAGCCCCGATCCCGTCCCCGGCGCGCCGCTGAGCGCATCGGCACGGGCGCGGCCTGCCCCACGCCAACCGGTCCCGATCCTCGTCTCGATGCCGCCCGAACCGCTCCTCGTCCTCGCGGCGCTCCTGCCCTTCCTCGGCAGCGCCGTCGCGCTCGGTCTGCCGGGCCACGCGCGCAACGCGGCCGCCGGGCTCGCCGGCTTCGTCACGGTGGCGGGCCTCGCCTGCATCGTCCTGCTCTATCCCCTCGCCACCGGGCCCGCCCCGGTGGCCGCCGCGATCGACTGGCTGCCGGCGCTGGGCCTCCGCCTCGTCCTGCGGCTCGACGGGCTGGCCTGGATCTTCGCGGTCCTGGTGCTCGGGATCGGCGCCCTCATCGTCCTGTACGCCCGCTACTACATGGCCGCCGCCGATCCGATCCCGCGGCTCTATTGCTACCTCCTCGCCTTCGTCGGCGCGATGCTGGGCATCGTTCTGTCCGGCAACCTGATCCAGCTGGTCGTGTTCTGGGAGCTGACCAGCGTCGTGTCGTTCCTGCTGATCGGCTACTGGTCCGACAACGCCTCGGCCCGCGACGGGGCCCGGATGGCGCTCACCATCACGGCCGCCGGCGGCCTCTGCCTGCTGGTCGGGGCGGTGCTGCTGGGCCGCATCGCCGGCAGCTACGAGCTCGACGCGGTGCTCGCCGCCGGCCCGGCGATCCGCCGGAGCCCGCTCTACCTCCCGGCCCTGGTGCTGGTGCTGGCCGGCGCCTTGACCAAGTCGGCGCAGCTGCCGTTCCACATCTGGCTGCCGCGGGCCATGGCGGCGCCGACACCGGTCAGCGCCTACCTGCACTCGGCCACGATGGTGAAGGCCGGCATCTTCCTGATGATCCGGCTCTGGCCGGTGCTCGCCGGCACCGAGAGCTGGTACTGGATCGTCGGCACCGCCGGCCTCGCGACGATGCTGGTCGGGGCCTGGAGCGCGATCTTCCAGCACGACCTCAAGGGCCTGCTCGCCTACTCGACCATCAGCCATCTCGGGCTGATCACCCTCCTGCTCGGCCTGAATTCCCCGCTCGCCGTCGTGGCGGCGATCTTCCACACCGTGAACCACGCGACCTTCAAGGCCTCGCTGTTCATGGCCGCCGGCATCATCGACCACGAGACCGGAACGCGGGACATGCGCCGCCTCAGCGGCCTGTGGCGCGCCATGCCCTACACCGCCACCCTGGCGATGGTCGCCGCCGCGGCGATGGCCGGCGTGCCGCTGCTCAACGGCTTCCTGTCGAAGGAGATGTTCCTGGCGGAGGCCGTCGACAACACCGGCGACCACTGGCTCAACCTCGCCCTGCCGGTGCTGGCGACGCTGGCGAGCGCCTTCACGGTGCTCTACTCCCTGCGCTTCATCCGCCAGACCTTCTTCGGGCCGCCGCCCCATGACCTGCCGCACGCGCCGCACGAGCCGGCGCGCTGGATGCGGATCCCGATCGAGGCGCTGGTGCTGGTCTGCATCGCGATCGGCCTCGTGCCGAACCTCACGATCGGGCCGGTCCTCGCCGGCGCCGCCCGCGCCGTCCTCGGCGAGCGGATGCCCGATTACGACCTCGCGATCTGGCACGGCTTCAACGCGCCGCTCGCCATGAGCGTCCTGGCGCTCCTCGGCGGCGTCGCGCTCTATCGGGTCTTCGGGCGGCGCATCAACACCAATCCCCGCGGCGGGCCCTGGCTGATGCACCGGCTCGACGGCGGCTGGCTGTTCGAGCGCGGGATGACCGGCCTCGTGAGGGGCGCCCGCCGGTTGGAGGCGTGGCTCGGCACCGAGCAGTTGCAGCCGCAATTGCGCATCCTGTTCCTCGCCGCCCTCGCGGCGGCGACGGCTGTCGGCGTGGCGCGCGGGCTCGACCTGTTCGCCGCCGGCCGGTCGACGGCGTTCGATCCTGCCTTCGCCCTGATGTGGCTCGTGGGTGCGGCCTGCGCCGTCGGCGCAGCGGAGCGGGCGAAGTACCACCGCCTGTCGGCGGTGATCCTGGTCGGCGGGGCGGGCCTCGTCAGCAGCCTCACCTTCCTGTGGCTCTCCGCGCCCGACCTCGCGGTGACCCAGCTCCTCGTCGAGATCGTCACCACGGTGATGCTGCTGCTGGGCCTGCGCTGGCTGCCGAAGCGCGACCGGGGTATCCCGGTACCTGCCGCCGAGCGGACGCGGGCGCGCCGGCGCCGCATCACCGATCTCGTCATCGCGGGCGTCGCGGGCCTCGGCCTTTCCGGGATCTCCTACGCGGTGATGACCCGGCCGGCGGTCGACGGGATCGGCCGCTGGTTCGTCGAGGAGGCCTATCCGCAGGCCGGCGGGCGCAACGTCGTCAACGTGCTGCTGGTCGATTTCCGGGCCTTCGACACGCTCGGCGAGATCGCCGTGCTCGGGATCGTCGGGCTGACGGTGTTCGCGCTGCTGCGCCGCTTCCGCCCCGCCCCCGACAGCCTGGAGCAGCCGGCCCAGCAGCGCCGCCACGACGCCGACGACCGGCGCCGCGAGGGCCGCGAGCCGGGCCATACCACCGCGGACGCCCTGCTGGTGCCCCGGCTCGTGGCGACCTGGCTGTTCCCGTTCATCCTGCTTCTGGCCCTGCACCTGTTCCTGCGCGGGCACGACCTGCCCGGCGGCGGCTTCGCGGCCGGCATCGCGCTCACCATCGCCTTCATGCTTCAATACATGGCGTTCGGCGCCGCCTGGGTGGAGGCGCGCCTGCGGATCCAGCCGATCGCCTGGATCGGCCTCGGCCTCCTCGTCGCGGTGCTGGCCGGGGCCGGGTCCTGGCTCGCCGGCCGCCCGTTCCTCACCGCCTATTTCGCCTATTGGCAGGCGCCGCTGATCGGCAAGGTCCCGGTCGCCAGCGCCCTGGTGTTCGATCTCGGCATCATGGTCCTGGTGGTCGGCGCGAGCGCCCTGATGCTCGTCGCCCTCGCCCACCAATCCCTGCGCCGCACCCGCGTGGCAGCGGCCGAGGCCGAGCGCGCGGCCAGCGAGGAGACCGCCTGATGGAGCTGGTCCTGTCCCTCGGCATCGGCGTGCTGGCGGCGGCGGGGGTGTGGCTGATGCTGCGCCCGCGCAGCTTCCAGGTCGCGCTCGGGCTCTCCCTCCTGAGCTACGCCGTCAATCTGTTCATCTTCGCCATGGGCCGCCTGACCGTCGGCGCGCCGCCGGTGCTCGGCGCCGGGACCGACAGCGTCTTCGTCGACGACCCGGTGACCCAGGCCCTGGTCCTGACCGCCCTGGTGATCAGCTTCGCCCTCACCGCGCTGTTCCTGGTGGTGCTGCTCGCCGCCCGCGGCGTCACCGGCAGCGACCACGTCGACGGGCGCGAGCCGCATCCATGATTCCCCTGCAATGACCCTACCGGTGCTGCCCCCGACCGCCACCCTCGCCTGGTCCGACCACCTCGTCGTGCTGCCGGTCGTGCTGCCGATGGCGGTGGCGGGCGCGATGTTCCTCCTCGACGAGCGCCGGCGCCGGCTGAAGGAGGGCTTGAGCCTCGCCACGATGCTGGCGCTCCTCGGGATCGCCCTCGTGCTCGTCGGACGGACGACGGTCGCGCCGGACATCTACCGGGTCGGCAACTGGCCGGCGCCCTACGGCATCGTCCTCGTCGCCGACCGGCTCTCGGCGATGATGCTGGCGCTCGCCGCCCTGCTCGGGCTCTGTGCGCTCGTCTTCTCCTTCGCCCGCTGGGGCCGGGCCGGGCCGCGCTTCCACGGCCTGTTCCTGCTCCTCCTGATGGGCGTCGACGGCGCCTTCCTCACCGGCGACCTGTTCAACCTGTTCGTGTTCTTCGAGGTGATGCTGGCGGCCTCCTATGGGCTCGTGCTGCACGGCTCGGGAGAGACCCGGATCCGCGCCGGCCTCGGCTACATCGTCGTCAACCTCGTCGCCTCGCTGTTCTTCCTGATCGGCGTCAGCCTGATCTACGGCACGATGGGGACGCTCAACCTCGCCGACCTCGCCCGGCGCCTCGCCGCGCCCGAGGCGGGCGAGCTCGCCCTGTTCGAGGTCGGCTGCGCGGTGCTGGGGATCGCCTTCCTGATCAAGTGCAGCGCCTGGCCGCTCGGCTTCTGGCTGCCGACCACCTACGCGGCGGCGAGCGCGCCCGCCGCCGCGATCCTGGCGATCCTCTCGAAGGTCGGGGTCTACGTCGTGGTGCGGTTGAGCCTGCTCCTGTTCGGGGCCGGCCTGTCGGCGGGGTTCGGGCAGGGCGCGATCCTGGCCGCCGGGCTCGCCACCATCGCCTTCGGCACAGTCGGGATCCTGGCCTCCCGCGACCTCACCCGGGCGGCGGGCTACGCCGTGATGATCTCGTCGGGGACGGTGCTGGCCGTGCTCGGCACCGGGAGCGCGGCGGCGCTCGCCGGCGCGCTCTACTACCTCGTCGGCTCGACGCTCGCGGCCGGCGCATTGTTCCTGCTGGCCGAGATCCTCCAGCGCGGCCGCGATCCGGTCGAGGCGGCGCAGCCGGTCTTCGCCGACGAGTACCGCGACCCCTTCGACGATGCCGACGCGACCGAGATCGGCCGGGCAATCCCCGCCGGGGTGGCGATCCTCGGGATCGGTCTCCTCCTCTGCACCCTGGTGCTCGCCGGGGTGCCGCCGCTGCCGGGCTTCGTCGGCAAGCTCGCGATCTTCATCGGGCTGACCGCCGGCACGATCACCGCGGCGGGCTGGGGCCTGATCGCGGTCCTGACGCTGTCGAGCCTCGGCACCCTGATGCCGATGGTGCGGCTCGGCATCCTCAACCTGTGGGTCCCGCACGACGATCCGCCGCCGGTCCTGCGCCTGTCCGAGCTGACGGCGCTCGCCGGGCTCCTGGCCGCCTGCCTCGGCCTCGCGCTCTGGGGCGGGCCGGCGCTCGCCTATGCCGATGCGACGGCGCAGTGGCTCACGGCGCCCCAGGCCTACGTCGCGGCGGTGCTCGACGGGGGCGCGCGGTGAACCGGGTCCTGCCCTATCCCGTGCTCTCGGTGGCGCTCGCGGCGACCTGGCTCCTCCTCAACGCGCCGCCGACCCCGGGCCACGTCCTCCTGGCGCTGGCCGTCGGCCTGGCGGTCCCGCACGCGATGCGGCCCTTGAGCCCGCGCGCGGTCCGGGTGCGTGCGCCCTTCGCGCTCGCGCGGCTGACGGTGATCGTCCTCGTCGACATGGTGCGTTCCAACCTCGACGTCGCCCGGATCATCCTCGGCCTGCGGCGCGGCGAGCGGCGGACGGGCTTCGTGACGATTCCCCTCGACCTGCGCGAGCCGTTCGGCCTCACCGTCCTGGCGATCATCCTCACGGCGACGCCCGGCACGCTCTGGGTGCAGTACGATTCCGATACCGGCCACCTGCTGCTGCACGTGCTCGACTATACCGACGGGGACGAGTGGGTGCGGCGGGTGAAGGACCGCTACGAACGCCCCCTGATGGAGATCTTCGCATGAGCGCCGCCACGGTTCTCGATTGGGGCCTCGGCCTCGCGCAGGGCGCCCTCGTGCTGGCGATGGCGCTCGCCGCCTGGCGGATCCTGCGCGGCCCCCGGGCGCATGACCGCATCCTCGGCCTCGACACGCTCTATCTCAACGGCATGCTGACGATCGTGGTCCACGGCATGCGCACCGGCAGCGGCCTCTATTTCGAGGCGGCGCTCATCATCGGCATGATCGGCTTCACCGCCACCGTCGCCCTGGCGAAGTTCCTGATGCAGGGCGAGGTGATCCAGTGACCGGCGCCGACCTGCCGCTCTGGGCCGCCTGGCTCGTCGTCGCCCTGGTGCTCGCCGGCGCCGGCTTCTCGCTCACCGGGGCGCTG
Source organism: Methylobacterium terricola (assembly GCF_006151805.1). Classification (GTDB taxonomy): domain Bacteria; phylum Pseudomonadota; class Alphaproteobacteria; order Rhizobiales; family Beijerinckiaceae; genus Methylobacterium; species Methylobacterium terricola. The sequence continues at coordinate 20,985 of NZ_VDDA01000050.1, forward strand.
GGCCTCGTCCGGCTCAAGACCTTCTACGAGCGCGTCCACGCCCCGACGCTCGGCGCGACGCTCGGGACGGCCCTGATCCTGTGCGGCTCGATGCTGCTCCTCTCGGCGATCGAGGGCCGCCTCGTCCTGCGCGACGCGCTGATCGGCCTGTTCCTCACCGTCACCACCCCGGTCACCCTGCTGGTGCTCGCCCGCGCCGCCGCCCACCGCGACCGCCACGAGGGCCATTCCGGCGCGCCGCCGAAGCCGTGACCGGCGCGGTCGTCGCGACGAGCGGCCGACCCCATATGGACCCCGACCACGATCGTCTCGGAGACACCCGAATGCCGACCTACCAGAAGGATGAAGCCGTCATCGCCCGGCTGACGCCGGAGCAGTACCGCGTCACGCAGCAGAACGGCACCGAGCGGCCCGGGACCGGCGAATACCTGGAGAACAAGGCGCCGGGGATCTACGTCGACGTCGTCTCGGGCGAGCCGCTCTTCGCCTCCTCCGACAAGTACGAATCCGGCTGCGGCTGGCCGAGCTTCACGAAGCCGATCGAGCCGGCCCACGTCGCCGAGCTGCGCGACATCTCCCACGGGATGGTGCGCACCGAGGTCCGCTCGACCCACGGCGACAGCCATCTCGGCCACGTCTTCCCGGACGGCCCGCGCGACCGCGGCGGCCTGCGCTACTGCATCAACTCCGCCTCGCTGCGCTTCGTCCCGCGCGAGCGAATGGAGGCGGAGGGGTACGGGGCGTATCTGGAGCAGGTGGAGGGCTGAGGTCGAAAACAAACCCCCTTCAAGATCAGGCGCGGGATCCCCTCTCCCGTGTGGGAGAGGGGTAGGGGTGAGGGTGCTCCGGTTCTGGCTCTAGCTCCGAGCGTCACGCGACCAGCACGAAACTCTTGGTTTCACACTGGAGCGTGCCGCCCTCACCCCCGGCCCCTCTCCCACACGGGAGAGGGGGGAGCGCCCTCCTTTTTGCTCGAACGGAGCAAGCGGACAACGTATCACCCGCCCCGCACCCCCTCCCCCGGCCAGTCCAGCGCCGCATACTGCGTCCGCAGCTCGCGCTTGAGCAGCTTGCCCGCGGTGTTGCGGGGCAGGTCGTCCTGGAACAGGATGCGCTTGGGGACCTTGAACGGCGCGAGCCCGGTGCGGCAATGGGCGATCAGCGCCTCGGCGTCGGCCTCCGCCCCCGGGCGCAGCACCACCACGGCGGCCACGGCCTCGATCCATTTCGGGTGCGGCAGGGCGATCACCGCCACCTCCGAGACGCCCGGATGGGTGAACAGCACCTCCTCGACCTCGCGGCTCGCCACGATGGTGCCGCCGGTCTTGATGACGTCCTTCACCCGGTCGACGACGGTGATGAAGCCTTCCTCGTCCATGATCCCGACATCGCCGGAATGGAACCAGCCGCCGCGAAACGCCTCACGGGTCTCCTCCGGCTTGTCCCAGTAGCCGGCCATCAGCTGGGCCGAGCGGTGGACGATCTCGCCGCGCTCGCCCGGGCCGACGTCGCGCATGGCGTCGTCGACGACCCGCGTCTCGACGTTGAAGACCGGCCGGCCGCAGGAGGCCGGCCTGTCGTCGTGCTCCTCGGGGCGCAGCACCGTGGCGAGCGGCGCGATCTCGCTCTGGCCGTAGCAATTGTAGGGCCGCGCCCCGGGCAGGCGGGCGCGCAATTCCTCGAGCACCGGCACCGGCATGATCGAGGCGCCGTAATAGACGTGGCGCAGGGACGTGAGGTCGCGCCGGGCGAAATCGGGCGAGCGCAACAGGCTGATCCAGACCGTCGGCGGCGCGAAGAACGAGGTCAGGCGGTGCTCCTCGATCAGCCGCAGGCAGGTCTCGGGCTGCGGCGCCTCGATCAGCACCGTCTCGGCCCCGGCGAGCAGCTGGGGCATGGTGAAGGCGTGCATCTGCGCCGTGTGGTAGAGCGGCAGGGCCGCGAGCGCCCGGTCCCCGGGGCCGAAATCAAGGGCGAGGATGCAGCTGAGATATTCGGCGATCAGCCCCCGGCTCGTCATCATGGCGCCCTTCGGCGCCGCGGTGGTGCCCGAGGTGTAGAGGAGCTGGACGACGTCCGCCTCCGCCAGCGGGACCTCGACCGGGGCGACCTCACCCTCCGCGGTGGCGAGACTCAGCACGTCGAGGCCGGTGCCGCCGAACAGGGTGCCGAACCAGGGCGCGCTCCCCTCCGCCAGCGCCTCGCGGGCGTTGCCGGCGAGGGCCGGATCGACGATCACCGCGCGGGCGCCCGACTGCTCGACGATGTAGCGCAGCTCGCGCCCGGTCAGCGCGTAGTTGATCGGCACGTGGATGAGGCCGGCCCGCGCGCAGGCGAGCCACAGGATCAGGTAGGCATCCGAGTTGCGCCCGAGCGCCCCGAGCCGGTCGCCGCGGGCGAGCCCCGCCCCGATCAGCCCATGGGCGACCCGGTCGACGGCGCGGTCGAGGTCGACGAAGCTCCAGCGTCGCTCGGCGAAGGACAGGGCGGTGCGGCCGCGGTGGCGCCGGGCGGCGCGGCGCAGCGCGTCGGAGAGGGTATCGCGCCGCGCGCGGTCGGCCTCGGGTCCGGCGAAGGTATCATCGCGGTCCATGGTCGTTTCTCCCAGGTGTCTTCGTTGTTGTCCTCCTTTGTCTAAGGGCGGCGTGGACAAGTCACGGGGGGCGGATCGTCCGGGATCGGGCCGGGCTACGAAAGGACGCTTCCTGATCTCGCGCTCGTCGTCGACCATGCGGGAACGGCAGGATGGAGAGGGAACGCAGATGCAACTCGGACTCGACGGCAAGGTGGTGCTGATCACCGGCGGCTCGAAGGGAATCGGCTTCGCCTGCGCCCGCGCCTTCCTGGACGAAGGGGCGAGGGTCGGGATCGTCTCGCGCTCGATGGAGAACCTCCATCGCGCCCGCGCCGCGCTCGGCTCCGTCGCAGGCCATGCCGCCGACCTCGTCGACCCGGTCCAGGCGCTCGAGGCCCTCGACGCGCTGGAGGCGGAGCTCGGACCGGTCGACGTGCTGGTCAACAGCGCTGGCGCCGCGCGGCGCGTCCCGCCCTCCGATCTCACCCCGGAGCGCTGGCGAGCGGCCTTCGACGCCAAGCTCTTCACCTACGTGAACATGTTCGATCCGGTGGTGAAGCGGATGGCCGCTCGTGGCGCGGGCGTGATCGTCAACGTCATCGGCAACGGCGGCAAGGTCGCGGCGCCGACACACATCGCGGGCGGGGCGGCCAACGCCGCCCTGATGCTGGCGACCACCGGTTTGGCACAGGCCTTCGCCGGCCAGGGCGTGCGGGTCGTCGGCGTCAGCCCAGGCCTGACACGAACCGACCGGGTCACGGAGGGCATGCAGGCCGAGGCGGCGGTGCAGGGCGTCACGGTCGAGGAAGCCCAGGCCCGGGCGGAGGCCGGCATCCCGCTCGGGCGCATGGCCGAGCCGGAGGAGATCGCCGCGGCAGTCGTCTTCCTCGCCTCCGCCAAGGCGAGCTACATCACCGGGGTGACGCTCACTCTGGACGGCGCGAAGGTAGCCGTGGTCGTGTGATCCCGCGCGGCAGCGCGGGGCAGGAACTGCATATCGGGCGTCGGCGCTGATGCGCCGGACGCCCTGTCGACGCCAGGGGTTCGAGACCATCGCTCTGCCCCGACAGGCATTCGATCCGATCGGCGAGGGCGAACGTCGTCGCCTCGCCCGAGAGCTCAAGAGCGCCTAACAGAACCGCTCGATCTGGTGAAGGGTGATGAGGCTGGCCTGGCGGAGCGTGAAGGCCCCGTCGGTGTCGGCGCGCCGTTCGTAGCGGATGGGCAAGCGGCGGGCGCGGTTGAACCAGGCATGGCTGCGCTCGACCACCCAGCGATGCCGCCCCAGCCTGTCGCTCCTCTCGATACCGCGCCGGGCAATCCGCGGTCTGATCCCGCGTGCCCGGCACGCCTGCCGTCGCACCCTGGCATCGTAGGCCTTGTCGGCGTGCAGCTTGTCGGGGCGTCGGCGCCGGCAACTCATGCCGCAGCCGCAGTTCATCTCGGCCGGCAGCATCTCCCAAGGAATGCCCGAGCGCGGCACGAACAGGATGCCGGTCAGGGCAGCCCGATCGTCCCGCCGAGGACGCCCGCCCTTGGGGCGAGGTGGGTGCGGCGGCAGAAGCGGGCCGATCACAGTCCAGAGATCGTCGGGAAGAAGCGGGCGAGCCATGTCAGCCCAACTGCCCCGATCATGCCGTCCTGTTAGGCGCTCTGAGAGCCTGTTTGACTATGAAGAGCTGTATTGGTGCCGCTCATAGGCCTGCATGAGCCTATGGCAATTGGCGATACTAATGCTGTCCTCGGCCGCCGCTGGGCTGTGCTCCCAGTGGCGGGTCAGGCGGCGGTAGCGCGTCGAGAGCGTGCCGAACGTCGCCTCGATCCGCCAGCGCAGCGGCAGCGGCTGGAAGCCCGTGGCCTGCGCCTCACGGGTGGAG
>NZ_VDDA01000051.1 GCF_006151805.1 Methylobacterium terricola
CGTCGCCAAGCGCCGTGGCCGGGCGGAAGAGGTCGCCGCCGCGGTTACGTTCCTCTGCTCGGAACACGCCAGCTTCATCACCGGCGAGTTCCTCAGGGTCGACGGCGGCTCCGTAATGACCATGGGGGCCTGAGGTTTTGCCACAGATCACGGGCCGTTCGGTGCCTGTGAGCGCACCGGACAGCCGCTTTCGGGATGCCTGCTCCCCACAACAGTGACTGGGTTGGCTTGGATGCGGAACGTTGGCTTCCGGATGGAATGCCAAGGACCGGTTGCCACTCCGAGCGGTCTTCCGCCGCTCGGGGCTACCTGTAAGAAAAACGACCGTTTTCCTTACAGGTGCGCCGGACCTCTTTCCGGTACCCCGAAACGGCCCCGTTCGTGTAAGGAAAATAGGGTAGGAAATCTATTATAAGAAAACGGGGCTATGCTGACCTGCTTGTTGGCTACGCGCGCGTCTCCACCCTCGACCAGATCCTGGACCCGCAGCGGGACGCCCTCACACGCGCTGGCTGCGAGCGGATCTTCGAGGAGGAGAAATCCGGCAAGGACGGCACCAAGCGTCCAGAGTTCGAGGCCGCCCTTGCCCATCTCCGCCCCGACAACGTGTTGATGGTCTGGAAGCTTGATCGCCTCAGGCGCTCTCTGGTGGAGATGATGCGCACGATCGACGGGCTTCGGGCGGGCCAAGGGCTGCTGCGAGCAGTGCGCCTGGCCGCACAGCCAGCTGGTGGTCCACCTCGGTGAGGACGTTGGTGAGATGCGCAGGCGGATGCCTAGCGCAATGGCGAAGGGCGGCAGCTCAAGCTAGCGCCGCCGGAGCCCTGCCGGCCGACACGACGGTGCAGTTGACCCGCGTGTACCTGGCGTGCGCCCATCTCGACCACGATTCCGGCAGCAACGAGCCGACGAACCTTAAGGCGCTGCCACATCCTGCACCACCACGAGGAGCACCGGCGCCAGCGCTGGTTCACCTATCGACTGCGCAAAGCGACAGGTGATCTGCTCCTCAGACCATAACCTGTTCCAGTTTTAATAAGGCCAGGTGATATACAACCTAGATATGTAAAAATGGTTAGCGCACCCATGCATTGTGCGCATGGTTCCTGGGACATAGGTCGTATGGTGCGATGCGGAAAAGCGTGGGATACATACCCCATGCACGGCCGCGATGGCGTCGCGGCCCTGTTCGCCCTCATGGGCGTTTCCTCCCTGGACTTCGGGCCGCTCTCATGGGCGGCCTTTTTTCTGTCCGGGAGCAAGGTCTTAGCGCGCTCCCCTGCCCGTCTCAAGCGCAATTGTGCGCCATGCCTGGGCAGGTGGCACTTTCTTGCACATCTCTGGCCAGGCGCCGTGAGGTCACCTGGAACGAGTCGCTACTTGGTGATCCGCTTCGGCGAAATCGGGTCGCTGGCCGGAAACGTTTCCTCGACGGCCTGGTCGAGCAGCTGATCCTGCCGCTCCTCAAGATCGTCGCCCGGCTTCCGCTGACCGGGGGCGCTGGCCGCAGCGAGATCTGCCTTCGCTTTACCAGGGTCCTGAGGGTGATCCTTGTCGTGGTCGGTGCTCTTCGTCGGGTCGATCATTGGCGTGCTCCTGGAGTTGGTGATCACCAACTTCCCAGCCACTTCCCGGTTCGCATTCCTGAGCTGGTGGCCGCCGAGGAGGCGGCCGAACGTCAGCAGTGATCTACCGCCGTCCGTTCTCGTTTGCGACAGGTCCCTTTTACGTGCACGGCCTCTGGTCACGAGGCAAATCAGCCCAGAGCCACCAACGGCCTCTGCGATGTGCACGAGCGCCCCGCTCATCCCCCGAGATTTGACGGCGAAGGTTAATCCGTGCCTGGATGTAAGTTACCGCGGCTCGCGTCCTGAGCCCGAGTCGCATCACCTGGAGACACCTGCCGCCGCAGTGAGACCCTGAAAAAGCGAGACCCCCGCTAAGGCGCCAACCTTAGCAGGGGTCTGGAGCCCCGAAGGGCCGATCCAAGTCGTATGCAAGACTGATCGTCCCTGAAATCGCTGTCTCTGTCAATCGGAAACCCGTTTTCCGACATCGGCGGAGCTTTGCCGGGAACTGGGCGCGCTCACGCGTGACCCGGCTCGATCTGCCGCGGCCTCATCACGAGGCCGACCGATGACTTATGCCGAGATGAAAGACGCGATCGCGCGGGCGCTGCCGGCGATGCTGCCGGCCTTGCGCGACCAGCTCTATGCGCTGAACGGCGCCGGCCTGATCGACGACCGCGAAGCGGGCGAGCTCGACGACGCGATCGAGGCGCGGCGCACCGCCGGCCGGGCCTCGCCCGCGGCCCCCGCCCTGCCCGGCGTAGTCCTCGCCGCCGCAATCGCGCCGACGGCAGCCCGGATCACCCGGTTCGCTCCTCGCCGCCAGCGCTCGCCGGATCGCGCCAAGAGCCGCGAGCGCCGCCGGGGTCTCGGCGGCTCGAGCCCGCTGCCCGAGCCGCTCGCCCGCCGCTACACCGAAGGCCAGAGGGCCGTGCTCTTCATCGTCGGCGAGGAGATCGCCGCGCGCGGCGTGTGCGGCCTCTCGATCGCCGAGATCGCGGCACGCGCCGGTGTCTGCCACCGGCATGCGCAGATGGCCCTGCGCTTGGCTGAGAGCGACGGCCTCGTCTCCATCACCGAGCGCCCCCGCAAGGGCCAGAAGCACCAGACGAACCTCGTACGCGTCCTCTCGAAGGAGTGGGCCACCTGGCTCCAACGTCGTCGACCGACAGGGTGCAAACCGACTCCCTCCACGGGGATTCAGGATTCTTCTTCCTCTTTAGAATCGAGAACGGCGGCTCGCGGGCAGGTCGCGAAGGGCTATCGGAGGGGGGATTCGAGTTCTGGACCGGCAAGACGCCCGGCCGCGGGGTTCCGATTCTAGCCTGAGACTGGTGCCACTCCTGGAATCGAGAACGCCGGACCCTGGTGAGGATCCGGCGCTCGGTGAGGGATTCGGAGCGGGTCGAGGCGATCAGCGCTTCGTGTTGCGCCGGCCGTCCTCCGGCACGAGCGAGAGGTCGAGCCCCTCGGCGTAGCCCTTCGCGGCGAGGGCCTCGATCACGAGGTACTTCACCGACACCTTGCGCTTGGCCGATTCCATCTTGAGCGCGAGCCAGATGAGATCGGGCACCTCGAGCCGCAACGGGCTCACGGGGCCGTCGTACATCGCCGGGGCGGCGGCAGCCGCGGGCGGCGGCGCGGCGGGGGTGGTGACAGGCGCCGGCTCCGCGACAGGCTCGGGTGGCGGCGGCGCGAGCGGGCGGGCGAACCCGGCCTCGGCCCCGCCAGCGACGAGCTGCGCGAGATCCTCGGGGTTCGTGCGCGGGCGCGGAGCGCGGCCGAGCGGGATGGATTTCGCAGGCGTGGACATCAGGCGGCAGCCTCGGACGGGGTGATGACGGCGAGGATCTCGTCGAGCGCGCGGGCGATCTCGGCCGCGGCCTTGGGGTCACCGTCGGGCTCGAGCGGCGTCAGGCCGTTGAAGTGCATCGACTGGTAGGCGTTCGGGCGCCGGATCGTCTCGGTCGTGAGCACCGGAATGCCGGCGTCGATCACCTCTTGGCGCGCGTGCTTGGCGACCCGGCTCGCGATCGTCGCCATGCCGGTGAAGATGACGCGCGCCGGGATGGGCCGGCGCAGCATTTTCTCGGCCCGCTTCACCTCGGCGTGCGTGCGGAACACCTCCTGCAGGTCCATGCCCGAGATGCCCGAGGGGATCACGACGATGTCGCTCTCGGCGATCGCGAAGGTCACGGCTTTCGACGCAGCGCCCTCAAGGTCGATCACGACGAGGGTATAGCGCTCGACGGCCTCGGCGATCCGGTCCTGCATGGTCGCTTCCGTAACCCCGGCGATCACGTCGACGCCCCCTCCCCTGCCCTCGCGGTCGGCCGCCTCGCGCCAAGCGCGCACGTGACCGTTCGGATCGGCGTCGAGGATGACGACGCCCGCGCCTCGCTGGGCGGCGGCCGAGGCGAGGCAGATCGCGAGCGTCGTTTTGCCGACGCCTCCCTTGGTCGAGCACAGGCTGACGACAGGCATGAGGGCTCCTTCACGGATGGGCGGGCGCCGGCCTGGGCGGATGCCGGCTTGGGCGGGTAAGCGGACAGGCGCACGCCCGAGCGCCCGGATAGGCGTAAGGGCGGAATCACAACAAAGCATGAAGGCGCGCGCAGGGAAAGGCGAAACGGCGTACGGGCGCCCGCCCATCATGGCTTCAGCCACAGCGCCGCCTTGTAATGGCGCCATCATGGGCGCCAGTGAAGATAACCGTAACGGCGCACGCCTTGATGATTTTTATTACATTAAGTCGGAATGGCGCGCGACCAAATGTACATTTGATCAAGTTGGTATGGTTCCCGGCCCGGATCCGTTTCCTCGAACGCCGCACCCCTGTCCACCGGGAACAACCCTGCGAGGCAGCCACGGTGAGACGCCTGTACCCTGTCTCACAGGGTTGTCGGACGGCCCGTGAGACAGCTACAAGGGATCATCTAGACCCTACGAGACATTCTATGGCCCGGATCGGCTACGCGCGCGTCAGCACCCTTGACCAGGACCTCACCGTGCAGCTTGCGGCCCTCAAGGGGGCGGGCTGCGACATCATCCGATCCGAGAAGGTGTCCGGCTCCTCTACCGTCGGTCGCGATGAGCTGCGCACGGTGCTGGCGTTCATTCGGGAGGGCGACACGCTCGTGGTCACCCGGGTCGATCGCCTGGCGCGCTCGATCGGCGATCTGCAGGACATCGTGCGCGAGCTGAGAGGGAAGGGGGCGGGGCTGCTCGCGACCGAGCAGCCGATCGATACGTCGACCGCCGCCGGCAAGGCCTTCCTCGACATGCTCGGCGTGTTCGCCGAGTTCGAGACGAACCTCCGGCGCGAGCGCCAGGCGGAAGGGATCGCCAAGGCGAAGGCGCTCGGCGTCTACAAGCGGGCCCGCACGGTCGATCCGGAGGCCGTGCGGGCGCTGATAGGGGAGGGGAAGGGCGCATCGGCGATCGCGCGTCAGCTCGGGATCGGCCGGGCGAGCGTCTATCGAGCGCTTAAAAAATAAGAACCAGAGGATGCCCGTTTCGGCCGCGCTTGATATTATTGCTGGACCTGCCGATAGGTGTAGTACAAGGATATAAAATCTGATGCGGGAGTAAGCCTTATGCCGGCAATGGTTGACCCTACCGATGGCCTAACGTCATTTCAGGAAATGTTCAAGCGCAAGATAATTGACGTCAAGCCCTGCTCAACAGATAGGAAGCTGTTCCTCCACGGTGATCAACCGGCTCCAGGTGTCATGCGGCTCAGCTATGTCCGTTTGCAGGGAAGGACTGTAACTGCCTTCGTCAGTTTCACACCGGCGGAATTCATCGAAGGGCGGCCCTGTTTTCAGGCGGGAGTGGCGGTGCCGCAGACGCATAGGGGGCAGGGGCGAGCCAAAGAAATTGTTCGCGCAGCGATCGCCGAAATGAGAGCCGGGTTCTCACGTGCCGGAATAGCACCATTCTGGATAGAGGCAATCATTCACGCAAACAATATTGCGTCGCAACGCGTTGCTGAGGCGACTATATCGCCTAATCGTATTAATGTAGTTGATGGAAATTCTGGGGATAATGCCTTTCAATACCTAATGAAGGTCGAAAAATCTGAGTAGTGATTTTCGAGCCCCTGTCTGCAGGGTCAACGGTCGAGTAGGGGCTTCGCCTCTCGGCCGGACGAGGGTTCGCCGGTCGCGGGTGAGACTGAACGGCCGTCCTTAACTGGGCAGCCGTTCTCGTTCGCGGAACGTCCATTTATGGAACTTACCCACAGCCTGCGACGCCACAACGAAAACGCGCGCCGCACGAGGGCCTTGGCCCTGCGACACGGCGCGCATCACGATCGGCGGGTGGTTCCATATCGCGACCGGGAGGGGTGAAATTCCTTTCTATCGGACGGTTCGACCAACGTATCTTGCGCTTCGACTCGAGTGACGACGTGCCGCCCCCATTGCGTATCGTCAGCGCGAAAGAGGCCGAGAGGAGTTGCGAGGAAATTACTTCATTGGATACGCTAACCGCCCAGCACTTTTACAACTAGAGTTCCAACTACCGTACCGACGACGGTATCATTTATTAGTTTATTATGCTCGTCGCCAAATTTTACAGTACCAGTTACAATATTTTCTAGAACTATACCCACTCCAGTATGCTTTAATGCAATACCAATGCCATCAGCAACCTTATGGCCCGCCTTGTTACCAGCGACTATTTCGGTTGTAGCCACTGCCACCAGCAGTGGACTCGTGATGCAAAAAACAGGCACCGTTGCGGCATATTCGAAGATGCCGCCCCAAAATTTTTCAGCCACGGCTCTCCTCCATGCCTACATAGGATACGGGAAAATCTCAGGCTTACTCCAACGCAGACAATACAATCGTGTTCCGCTTGCCTATCCAGCCGGAGTTCGACATTTGCCGGACGATCCGGGAGCCCTCACGCCTCGGCGGCAGTGGCCGGCCGGCGTTGCCTGCGCCAGGTCGTCGGCGGTGGCGCGGCCTCGTGGACCGCGGCGAGCTTTTCGAGCCACGCCGCAAGTTCGGCCGGGATCGCGCCGTCCCCGGCGGCCCATCGGCGCACGATGCGCTCATCACAGTCCAGGTATGACACCTGGGTTCATCATGTTTGAGTGTGGGGGGCGCCTCCCGCCCTCAGTAGTACCCTCCCACCTTCAAGCGGGATCGAATTCCGCTACTCCCGCATGAAGACGGGGTGCCGCCAGGGATCCGCTGCAGGCCGCGGCTTGCTGTCAAGCTCGGCCGGGGAGGGGCGCAGGACCAGGACGTCGTCGAAGCTCGCCCGGCCCCGGGGCACAGCCTTGAAGTTGTAGGTGTTCACGTACGGGACATCGCCCGCCTCGATCGGCGTGGCAGTGATCGACGTGAGGGGTCCGCCCCGGGGGCAGTAGCGCGCGCCGCGCTCGCCCAGGTGCCTATCAAGCGGTTCGCGAAGGCGGCTGCCGGGGGGCATGACAGCGACTCCCTGCAGGTGGAGCCCGTTATTGGGCGACAAGTCGCGCAGGCGGACCTTGGCCCGCTTCGCGACGGGGATGTCGGGGACAAGGATCCAGCGTGGTGTTAGGGGCCGGCGGCTGGGCGCATTCGCATTGCGCTACACCCGCTCATAGAGCCATTGGTCCGCCCACGCGGCTCCGCAGGCCTACGTGCTGCGGCAGCCTACTATACCTTGTGTTTTAAGCCCAACCAGCCATCACAGATCGTTATTGTTTACCCCAAATTCTTCTGTAAAATGCGTATAGGATCGGTCGACGAGATCATTTTACGATAAATTTTATTGTGTTATGAACTTTCAGTCTTCCTTACTTTTTTAATTTTAAAAGTTCGAGCAATCTCTTCGGCATATATTTGAGGATATGGCTTATTCGCAAAAGGGATCGGGTCAACATGTGACACCAAATACAAATTATCTTTTGCGGTATTCTGCTCAGAACTGTTCATTAGAATATGCTCGACCGCATATCGCGCTCGACCAAACCACTCGTCAAAATATTTTCCGTGTTTCCGCCAGGTAGAGTTGCCCTCACAAATTGCTTCAAAAAGCGTTTTATCTTTATCGACGATTATTGAAGACGCTGCATATGAGAGCGCAGCAGATTTATTTGCTAAATACCAAGCCGTTTTGATTTTTCTTCCAGCCGGAAGTTCTTGAGATAGTCCAGAAACTTCCCAAACTAATGGAGCGGCTTTGTTCAGACTAGGTTTTCCAAATTGCTTATCATGCGACAGATTGTCAACATGGTGGTGATATATTCTTATCACCTCATTTGCGCAAATTTTTCTCAAGCTTTCCTTGGCTAGTTGTTTGCGAAATGTCCGGCGTGATGTGGTGCGCGCTATCTGCAATACGCCGCCTATAGGGTAATAAATTTGATTGAAGAAATCTGGTCCGATTAAAAACATCCGTACAAAGATATCACCTAGCTGACCAATGTTATTATATTTATCTCTTGCAGCTCGCTCAGCAGAATCGAGGCACAATGATGCAGTCAAACTCATAGAGTTTCGTATCATTTTTGTGTTATAATCGCATATCATCCAGGTTATAAAGCCGGCATATAACACCTCTTTATGCCCAAAATAAGATTTATCTTCAGAGCAAAGTATGGAAATAATTTCTAGTATATCAAATTTATCCCAAGCGTAATCAAAGAAGTTCTTACTACCTACTTTCTCAGACGGAAAATTCTTTCCGATTTTTTCCTGAAATGCATACCATGATTGCTCAAGTGAGTTCTCCGGAGGATTGAGATTATACGTATCGTCTGACATTACTGCACAGCCTGTTTTGTACATGAAATTTGTACGTGAACCCGAGCTGTTCGAGACAGCCCTGTCTCGTGCACGATCACGCACATGCTTGGCCATCTTGAGACAAGATCACGGCACGAGAGAAGCCAGAGTCCGCTCAGCCTGAATGAGCTGCTGTCGCCGTCGTGCCGTGATGCGTCAGCAAGGCAATGCCAGCGAAGCCTTTGCCAAGGCTCAATCGACTTTGCAGGCCTCCGCCACTTCAGTCTACGCCGCTTCGCCTCATCAGTCTCCCTATGCACGCTTGCCTGCATAAATGGCCACCCAACCCGCCATAGCCTATCTTCAGTATCAGCCGAGACAAGAACACAACAGAAAAAGCGGCTACTTCGTTCTTTGAAAAGTGAATCAGCGTTTCCTGCGGCGAAAGAATTCGTAAAAGCAGGAAATGATCCATAGATATCGCTCTATGCTGGACGTTATTCGTTTGGCACTGAGCGCGGAAGAAACGCCCAAATTCGCGTTTCTGCGACTTTTAATGCCAGCTCAACACCAAAATACGGGAATCCCGTATTTTTAGGAGGATTTGATCCAGTGAAAAAACCGACCAAAAAAGCCAAAAATCCCAGAAAGCTGAGGAAATTGGCTGATAATTCGGAGCTCATGCGTGAGATATCCTCAGATACGCTGGGCGCTTCTAAAAACGCGCAAGCGCAGTATGAGGCCGATAAGGACGGCTGGCGGCCCGCTCGGTTGAACAGCTGCCTCTATATCTATGCAATCGCCAAAGTGATGATGAGCAAACCCAAGGAGTGGGCAAAATTCATTAAGCAGCCTTTCTGGGAAAACTTCCCGAAATCACCGCGCGCTGATGCAAATGAAACAAAAATACTTCGGTATGTTGCCTTCTATGTCTGGAAATCAACTAGTAGGACCAGCAAGGATCGCGCTTGTACCTACGTTAGAGCGCTTAAAATGCTGATGGATGACAATGTACGTGTAGATAAGCTTGTAGAAACTATCGAAGATGCTGGGGGTATTGAAAAGCTTGCAAAGCGAGCCTCGAAAGCCGCTCCTGGTGCGTCAGAAGCTAGCTCGGTCAGCGACAGCCGTGTCCCGGGCAATAAAAAAGAACAGAAAGGGCAGTTTCATAAGGATTCCAATGAAAATGAAGTGAGCAATAGGAGTATTTCTGAAAAAAATCCTACCCGAAACAATTCTCAACAAAATAAGCAAGTAGATTTGGAGGAGGATCCTGAATGGTGGGAGCGGGAAAATTCTGTTGAGGATGACAAAATCGAACGACGTGGCTTCGATCCCATGGGACGCGCGACCATAGAAATTGAGATCGACGCCAAGCAGCGCAAGCGCCTTTTTGCCCTCAAGGATGGGATGCGACGGAGGATCGAATTGGTTTGTGACGGACAGGAAGAAGATTGGTACCGTTTCCGACTGAGCAAGTTCCTCAAGATGTCGTAAGATAGAAAAATAGAAATCGGCAGATAATTCAATAATAGAAAGCCGGAGTAATCAACTGCTCCGGCTTTCTCACGAATAAACTGCTTGTATATACGATCATGCACATACAACTATCATCATGTGAGCTGTTATGACATAGTAGTGAAGTTGCTACTGACTACACACAAACATGATATTAAGCCACATATATCCAGTAGTAAACGCTAAAATAAAGCATCGAAAAACAAGCCAGACATACAAGAAGAAACTATTTTGCAGGCCGTAATGTCTCAAATTACGCGCGAAATGCTCAAATTCAGCCGTCAGAGAAAATCGGTAAATACATACATCATGTCTCTGTATGGCGGGATTTGTGATGGTTGTGCTGAAAAGGTCGGAGTTCAGGCTGTTTTCTGATCGCGAAGAGTCAAGGGGCGAACATCTCGTTCGCGCTTTGCATGGCCGTCATCAACGTATTTTCACGAGTACAAAGATCGAGTTGGATCGACTTCGCCCTAGCCGCGCGGGTGAGCTTAGATCGCATAATCCGCGAGCCCGCCAGCTCTGGATGCGTACGTATGGTGGAGGGCTAGCCGAAGAATTGGGAGCTTCAGGTCCAGGTTGGACCACCGATCAAACTGTGTACTTTGTGACCATCATCGATCGGCATCAAATCGTCGATGCTCCTGATCCAGATTTTGGAGGCATCTCAAATCGGGGTCGATCGCATGACCAGTTGCGAGATGCTTATAAAGGGGCTTTGCGCGGTTTCGATTATTTTGGCATGATCGAACCTGCTCTTTATGTGTCTACTCAACGCGTTGCTGGCGTGCCGCGGTTCATGCTGTGGCACATGCACGCCCTCGTATGGAACACCTCGCGCGAGCGGCTCGAGCGCCGGGCCGAAGACCTGCGTCCCTGGTTTCGAGCGTACCTGCCCTACGCCACTGGCGTCGATGTTCGACCGGTGCGCACGGGCGATTTGCTGCAGATGATTTGGTACGTCGCGAAAACACCTATGCACCAGTACCAATTAGCGAAACGCGAGAGTGAGTCGCTGCAGCAGTATCGTGGTCCGCTCAATGGTGTGAACACCGTACGTTTATACGCTGCCATGCACGAACTTCAATTGCCTGATCTGGTACTGGCTGGCGGTATTGGTTGCCACATCTTGCGCCGGACCTGTCGAGCCGCGCGGCACTGGTGACCTAATCGTGACCCGCTCACCGCTATACCGTCAGTTTTAGATGGGTGCGTCTGACCCATTTAATGCCCCTGACTACCCCAAGACCGAAGAGGAGAACAGCAATGATGTACGGATGGAAGGATCTTGACGAGCCGAAGCATCTGCCTCGCAGGCCGAAGACTCTTGTTGAGGTGTATATGCGGTTCTGTGATCGCATGGATGAACTGCGTCTTGCAGGGATGAAAGTACCTAAAAACGCAGAAGGTCAACAATACTTCATTTGGGAAGTTAGAAGCCAGGTGTTTGATGCCTTGATTTTGTCTATGCCTCCAGCTTGCGAGAGTATCGGTGCATTGATGAGCCTTACCATTCCCGATTTGTTTTTCGCGCGCCTGGACCATGTCCACGCTTCCAAATTCATCGACAACGTCGGGCCGGGAACATTAGCAAACTGGGATGAAGCGGTGCGCCTTAATATGGTTGGAAAGCAATGGAACACGGCTATTTCGGTCAATGATGCTCTTGATATTGTCCAGTTACGCTTGGACACGGAGATTGTCCAACATCAACCGGTGGTACATTTCTTCAAGGGGGGTACCTACACGCGCTGAAAGCCTTCCTGCCTTTCGCGGCAGGCCGCCAAAGCGTTCTCGGCAAGTAGTGCGGCGTCTCCGTAGTCTCTCTTAAGCCGCGAACGGAGGACCAAACATCCCGCGTGGGATCAGAGGGGGTCAGGCGCGATATGCCTGGCCCCAGCGTCATCAATCGCAGGGGGTGAGATCCACCTGCATCATCCCTCCGGCATATGACCCCAGTTCGGTATACGGCGCCTGCTGCTGGATCGCCTGACGTGCCGCTTCGACCGCGGCCTGCATCTGTCCCGGCGTTGCCGCTTGGCTTTGCGAGCGCACGAGCTGGGGTGGTGCGGTCAGCTCGGCATCGAAGTTGAGCGTGACCGAGAAGGTCAGCAGCAAGCTCGGATCAGCCCGCAGCGCCTCGGGAATGGCCCAGACCCGCCGGAGGCGATGCGCCATTGCTCGTTGCGCGTCGTTGCGGGGCGGGCGGCTCGTGCAGAGCAGCCCGGCGGGTGACGGCGCGACCGGCTCACGGGTCTCAACTCGCGTCTCATCGCGGTTCGCCTGCCCGGCCGGGGGCGCCGAGCTCAGCTCAGAGCGTTCTGCGGTCGACCGGCGGTTCGTGCCGTTTGACGGCGACGTGATCCGGCAAGGGCTGAACACGACGCGTATCCGCAGCGGACGGCTTTCCATCAGAAACTCGTCGGCATCGGGCGCGGCCACATGCACGATGCCGTAGGGCGGCGCGATCTCCCGCAAGACAGCCAAGCTCGCTGCATCCCCGTTGCTCACCCGGCAGAAGAAGCCTTGGCCGGGGGTACCCGCCGCCCCGAGCCGGCCCGAGAGCTGCACCAGCCACCCCGACGCCGACGGCTCGATGGCGCTGACCCCGACGTTGAAGTCGATGCCGCGAGCCAAGGAGGCGCGATACTCCTCCCGCTGCAGGGGGTTCGTCATCGCCATGATCCCCCGCTGTCCCAGCCACTCGTAATCGGTGTAGGCGCCATCGTCTCGACCTGAGCGGGTACCTATCTCCGCCTGTGACCGCGCCGCGGGCATGTCCCTCGCCTGCGCTCGCGCGATCTGGCTGCGGAGCGCGATGGTCTGATCGAGCATCGTCAGCAGCGGTTTGGCCACTGGCGCATCGCCAGCCTCACGACCGACCTCCTGCATACGCGCGATGAAGCCGTCGAGGCGCTCGAGCTTCTGCCTGGGCGGCAGCATCTCGAGCTCGTTTTGCGTGAAAGCGAGCAAGTCGGTGAGGACCTGCCGCGCCTTCTGTCGCACGTCGTTGCGGTGCCCCTGCTCGGCGTTTGCCGCCTGCTCTGCTTGAGCGCGTTGCGCCGTCGCTTCGGCCTCGGCCGCCCGCTGTTCGTCGTCGCGCCGCCGCCGCTCCGCCTCGTAGGCGGCATCGGCCCGCTGCTTGGCAGCTGTCGCACGGGCGTCACCGACTTTGTAGCGCAGCTCGGCCAGCGTCGTATCGATCACCCGGATGGCGTCGCGGCGATTGTCCTCGCCCATGCTCTGCCAATCCGGCCGCCGGGTCTGGCAGACCAGGAAGTAGGCGCGGAAGTCGGCCACGTCCTGGTCGGTCCAGTCGGCGAGGGCTTTGCCATAGGGCTTCGGGGTGTAGGGCGAGACTTCGTAGGAGAAGCTCTGGCTCAATGGTTTGCGGCAGCCGCCGATGCGGTCGAGGAAGTCGGTGATGATGCTGGCCTGGGCCGCGGGCGCCATGAGCGCGAGCATGCCGGTGGTGAGCGCGAGCCCACGAGCGTGAAGCGTCATCTCGGATCTCCGGAACGGGAATGTTGGTGAGGGTGGGGGCGGGCGCCGCGACCAAGCCGGACAAATAGGAGATTGTCAGGCCGTCGATTGTCAAGCCGCTGCTGTGGCCCTGTGGGGCCATGGACGCGCGGTCGATCATCGGTTGGAACTTGCGGCGCCTGCGGGTCGAGCAGGGGCTGTCGCAGGAGAGGTTGGCGCTCGCGGCCGGCATCGACCGGGCCTATGTCGGCCGGGTCGAGCGCGGCTCGGAAAACGTGACGATCATCACCTTGGAGGCGATCGCCCGTGTGCTGGCGGTGCCGGTCGCAACCCTGCTCATCGAGCCCGAGCCTGGGGCGGAGCAGCCCCGGCCCTTGCGGGCCGGCCGGCGTGCAAAGGCGGGGTGAGCTCTAGCCCGGCCTCATGACCCGATCTCCAGCTGCGGGGCGACCCTGATCAAGAGCGGCCATGCTGCGTCGATTGCGTCGCGTGTGCGAGCGTCGAGATCCCGGGCGCCGAGCGCGGGGGCGGTCAGCAGCCGCAGCAGCGTCGCGGCGAGGTCCGGGGCGGCCGCGATGAGCCGGGCGTCGGCCAGCCGCTGAATGCCGGTGGCGATGTGCAACGGGCAGCCCCCAGGTTCGACAGGCCCATCCCGCCGGATAAAGTACGGCCAGCCGCCCGGGCGGTCCTCGGCCGCCGGCTCGACCCCGAGCATCGCCTGCGGGGGCGGGGCGCCCAGTTCCGCCGCGCCGCGCACCAGCCACGGCCCGGGGGTGGGAATGGCGGAGGCCGCCAGTCTGCGTCCGGCCATGTCAGTACTCCCCGGCGAGCATGACCGTCAGCATCCGCGTCGTGATGCTGCTATCGGCCGGATCCGGGGAGTGCCCCGTCATCGCGCGGTCGTAGTAGTCGATCTTGAAGAACACCCGCTCGCCCGCAACTTCGAGCGCGCCGAAGTCGTGCTCCCCTCGCGGGTCGTTGTCGGGGGTGAAATCGTCGTAGGCGGCGATGGCGTCGAGGATGCTCTGCTGCCGCTCGCGGCCGAGGGCGATGACGCCAGCGGTCAGCATTAATAGGCCGCCCGAGAGAGAGCGGCGGAGGATGTCGTTGAGCGCGCGAGTGCGATCCACGTCGAGGACGGTGGTCAGCATGAGAGCCTCAAATGTCGGAAGGAGGGTGAGCGGCGGCGCAGAGGCGCCTGCCGTTGGGCACCCGAGCCACCCTGTGTGGCTCGGGTGCGGGGCATGGAAAGGCTAGGCTTTGCCGGGCGGCAGCAGCGCGAGTTCGTCGGCCCGGCGCAGGATGGTGGCTTGGGTGGGGTAGTCGCGCCAGCGCAGCGAGTGGACGGCGCCGTTGATCCCGATCACCTCCGCCTCCCACCAGCCCTCGTCGGGCCCTTCGTGGGCGAGCACGACGCTGCCGAGGCCGATCTCGTCGCGGTCCTGGGGCAGCTTGTGCCCGACGAAGGGGCCCGGGCTAGGCGGGGCGGGGGGCTGAGGGGCGGCCGGTGGACGGGGCGTCCCGCTCGCCGGTGTGTTCGCGGTCGCTGGCGGGCCCACCTTAGCCGCTGTGGCCGGGTTCGGGGCGTCGGGGTCCGCTCGAACGCCGGCGAACTCGAGGAGCCGGGGGAAGAGCTCGCGCCGGACGTAGGGCACGAAGGCGCGACCGCTGCTGAACACTCGGCCATGGGTGAACTGATCGGCGAACGCGCGCTGCTCATCGTCGGCGAGCGGCAACATGCGGAGGTTCATCACCTCGGCCGCCTGCGTTGCGAGCTTGACTTCGCTGACATCGAACCAGGCGGCCCGAGGCCGGCCGGCATCATCACGCCCGAACAGGACGAGGGCGGGCGTCATCGGTCGCAGAGGTACTTCGGCGACGAGCTGGGGAGCAGGTTTGGCGCTCATCGGCAGGCTCCTGAAACGAAGAAGGCCCCCGGAGCGGGGGCCTTGGCGGAGAGGCTGAAGTGGAGAGCGCACTGGCGTGGCAGCGGCGGTGGTCGACGCTGGGCGAGGGAGGGTGGTCGCTGGTGCATTGATAGGCTCCATGGCTCACGTTGATCAGCGTCAGTGCGGCGCACCGATCGGCTAATCAACAACATCAATATCGCACATAAATGCAGATAAGTCAATATCTTAGTTAAGACGTGAAAATCAAAGGTGCTGTTAATATTGCATGACACTCTTTATAAGGCGTCCGATTACGACTAGGATTTAGTCTTCGTCTTGCGTGATCGGCTAGGTCTCGTCGCTTTATCGGTTACCTCGGCATCCGGTTCAGCCGACTTGCTGAGGGCGGAACCCCCTGCTCGGCGCCGGCCAAGCCCAGAGTTCTTCGCGAGCTCGGATCGCTGGCTAGCGTAATCCGCTGCCACCATCGGATAGTCGCGGGGCAGCCCCCACTTTTCGCGGTACTGCTCCGGTGTGAGGCCCCGCCTGGACAGATGGCGCTTGAGTGTCCTGTACGGCTTGCCATCCTCGAGCGAGATCATGTGGCTGGGCGTCACCGTCCTGCGGATCGGGATGGGTGGTGCCAGCTTCTCGGGCTCGGCGGGAGGCGGACTGCTGATGCTCTGCAGGGCAGCATGCACTGACGCAATCAAATCTGGCAATGCCGAGGGCTGAACGACGTTGTTGGCCATGTAGGCCGAGATAATATCGCTGGTGCGCTCGATCGGATTGAGCGCCTGAGTTTCAATCTCGCTCATTTATCTCTCTCATATTGAGAAAGAATGATTGAAAGCAGAGACCTTGAGACACGTCAATGCCACAAATGATGCACTTACATTTAAGAATAGCGCTGATCAGAGCGCTTCTGCCTCAGAAAGTAGGCAAATTTTTCACGCTTCATGCCACCTGTGAGGTGCGTTTCCGCCTCAATCATGGCGCTGGCTGCGGCTGATCACCCTTATTCACCCGGCGCGACTTCCTTCACACCGAGCCAGCTCACAGCCTCCTCGAAGCTCGAAAACGTATGGGTTTGATCCGAGAACGGGGCTGGCCGCTTCGCACGCGGGGTCGCTTCGAGCAACTCGACGTGCCACCTCGAGGCGGAGCGGCCTTGCTTGGGTTCGAGCACCAGGCTGGCAATGATGCCGCCATCCAGGTCGACGTCATAGCTCCCGGAGGCGAGACGCACGAGCGTATAGGTCATCAGGGTCTCCCATGGATGGGGCCTGCCCCACCTCGTCGCCATCCGCCGCTATGAGAACTTGGGCCCACATCCGGTAGCTCAAGGCGTCGCCGCAACATGGTTAACGCTTCGTTGCCGTTCACGGCTCGTTCCCGTTGTGGAAAACCGGCGAAACGGCCAATGCTACGCTTGAAGCGGGGCCAATCATGCACATGCGAGCGGAAGAGCGGCTCCGCCTGACGTTGTCGGGCGCGGGGGGCCGCGCAGTGGTCAGCCTGAACACCTACGCGGTCACGCAACCGGCGATCGAAGGCCTCGACCCCTCTGAGGACGGGTTCAGCTACGACGTCACCCCCTGGCTGCAGCCCGGCCGCAACGTTCTGACCGTCGTGCTGATCGGACCTGCCGCTGAGCAGCCGTTTCGGCTCGTGGCAGAACGGGATGGCCAAGCCCAGCTCATGTTGAATGAGGCAGAGCTCCTGCCAGTGCCAGCTCCCTGGCGGCTGTGGACCACAACCATCGAGCTGGCCTCGTCAGCGCACCCGTCCGTGCTTGTTGGGGAGCAGAATTTCGCATGGCCGAGCCGCACTCGAGACGCCGATCTGGGCGACGTCCTGGTCGGGTGATTTGAACGAAGTGAGACCCACCGAGACAATGCCCGTGACCAAGCGCCAGCTTATTGGTGCACTTCTGACGGCCTGTCACATCGTCGAGCGCGACCGGCTCGCAGCCTTTATCCGCGACGCGGACACGGCATTCGCTGCCAACCCTTTCCCCGCAACAATCGCGGGT
This sequence comes from Methylobacterium terricola, assembly GCF_006151805.1. Taxonomy (GTDB): domain Bacteria; phylum Pseudomonadota; class Alphaproteobacteria; order Rhizobiales; family Beijerinckiaceae; genus Methylobacterium; species Methylobacterium terricola. The sequence goes on from NZ_VDDA01000051.1 coordinate 17,216, forward strand.
GCCGCTCGCCAAGGCTGGGGGATGCGCGAGATCGAGTACCGCGCCATGGAAGTCGCTTCGGCCGGTCTGCCCTGCCTGCTCGCGGCATTGGCCCGCTTGCCGACCAGCGAGCCGCTGCGTCAGGAGATCCTGCGAGCCGGCACTCATCGCCTGTACCTCCTGCATCATGGTGACGGCTGCCAGATTGTTGGAGCCGTACTACATGGCAAACCAGGTCAGGAGCTGCCGCCATTTAGGATTGCGCCAAGGCCACGCGGCCGGCCGCGAAGATTGCCCAGCACTCACCAGCTCGACCTGTTCGGGATGCAAACTGCTTGAAGCATTTTTGTCCTGGCAGGCGCAAGAAAATTCCTGTCGAGTAGTGTGGCGCGGGTCCCACTGGCGGGTAGGGACTGCTAGCCTATGAAGGCGCGTCCACTTCCCCCAAACTCGAACCCATACCTTCTCATCCAATGAGCCGGACGGCCTTTCCCTTATCGATTTCGGCTTCATTGTAGTAGCGTGCCGCCTGCTGCACCGAGCGGTGCTGCGACAGCTGCATTGCCTCGGGCAGCGGCACGCCCTGCCTCCCAGCCTCGGTCATGAACCCTGATCGCAGCCCGTGCGCCGAGAACAGGGCCGGGTCGAGCCCGGCACGGACGCAGCGCGCCTTCAGGATCGCGTTCACGCTCTGGGGATCGAGCGCCGCCGATCCAAGGCGACCCCAGCGATCGATGCGCCGGAACACCGCCCCATTCTCGATCTTGGCGAGCGCCAGCCAGTCGAACAAAGCTGTGGCAGCACGCCCGATCACCACCACTCGGGCATCATCCTCCGCCGTCGTGGTCTTGGTGCGCCCGAGCCGGATCGTGAACTTCGGCACGGTCGGGCTGTCCGGGTCGGCCGGATCGCGCGGCACGGGAGCTTCACGCACCAGGTCCTCGACCCGCAGGCCTGCAACCTCTGCCCGCCGGCGCCCCCCCGAGGCGAAGGCGACCAGCAGCAGCGCACGATCGCGCACGTCGACCAGCCGATGCTCGTACAGGCAGGTGGTGAGCAGCGTCTCGATCACCGTGGCGGTGACAGCCCGCTGGCTCTTACGAGCGCGGGGCCGCCGGTTGGCCCGGACGGCGAGAGAGAGGGCGGTGCGCAGGCGCGGCGCCTTGAAGGGACCTTCGACGCCGCGGAAGCGGTGCAGGGTCGACCAGTGGGCGAGACGCCGACGCACGGTCGAGACCGCGTGCGGTCCGGCGACACGGAGTAGGCCGCGGGCCCTCAGATCATCCTCGACCGCGCTGGGCATGCCATGACGGGGATCGCTCTCGCGCTCGGCCGGATCCCAGAGGTGATGGGCGACGAACTTGAGCGCCAGAGCCTCGGTGGCAGGCCAGAGCAGGGGATGGCTGGTTGCAGCCAGGCACCAGGCCTCGAGGTAGCCGAGGTCGGATGCGAGCGCCCGCAGTGTGTTGGCGCCCATGCCGGAGCGGGCGAGGTGTTTGAGGGTGGCGGCGTCCTCGTCGGTGAGGAGGACAGCCAGTCGCTCGCGAGCGTCGAAGGGCAGAAGTCCGGCGAGGGCGTCGAGGTCACGCTCCCGAGCGAGGGTCGGATCCGGGGGGAGGGCAGGGGGGAGATCGGACATCGCGGGCGGGCTTCCGAGGGGATATGGATCGCATTCAAGCCGATTTGTGAACCTACGTCTATCACCATCGATAAGAGGTCATTATCAATGGTCAGAACGCGAGCCGTATCCTCATACAGGTGCGCGAAGCCAAATGCCCTTTCACTTCCGTGAAGGCTCACTAATATAGTCAAGGCAATGGTTTACCACCTACCAGAACCACTCCCCTGGGCCAGCCTCGCTTCACCCCTCGCCGCCGCCGAGGACGCCCTGGCCCGTCTCGACCAACTCCTCGCCACCAGCCCCATCCGCCACGGCTGGTGCGCCCGCACCGACTTCTCCGACGCCTGCGCCAGCCTCGCCCTCCAGGGCGACCTCGTCCTCCTCGAGGATCTCGTCCTCCACGACGCCGGTCGCGATCGGCACGCCCCCTCGCAAGGGCTCACCCGCGCCCACGCCGTCCTGCGCACCCGCCGCCGCATCGCCGCCGTCGAGCCCGGCTGGGCCACCAGCCCCACCGGCCTCGCCGCCCTGTCCGAGGATCCGGACGGGGCCACGGATCAGGACGCAGTCCCGGTGCCAGCCGCGCTGCCCGTCGACGCCGCCAACGGGGAGGGGGACCTCGATGGCGTCGACGACGCCTTCGCAGCCGAGCTCGCCGGGATCGACGCCCTGATCGCCCGTTCGAACCGCCTCCTCGCCGACACCAGCGCGGTGAGGGAGAAATCGCCGCTGCTCTACGACCCAGCCTGGGGTGAGACCGACCGCCTCAGCAACTGGCGCCAAGTGGTCGCCGACACCCGCACCCTGCCCCCCATCCTTGCCGCTACCCTCGCCTACGATGCCTGGGCCGCCCTCGAACCGCTTCAGCACCGCGCATGGCTCGGGTCGCTCCTCGCCGCCGACCTCCTGCGCGCCCGCGACAAGGCCCGACACCACCTGCCCGCCTTCGCCAGCGCCTTGCGCCGCGTGCCGCGCGACCGCTGGCTCATGCGCGACCCGCTGACCCGCTGGCTGGCTGTCCTCGGCGCTGTCACCGCGGGTGCCGAGCAGGGCATGAGGGATCACGATCGCTGGATGCTGGCGCGCGAGGGGCTGCTGCTCAAGGTGCGGGGCAGGAGGGAGAGTTCCAGCCTGCCCCGTCTCATCGACCTCGTGCTCGCCCGGCCCCTGGTCTCGACCACCACCATCGCAGACGAACTCGGGGTCACACCCCGCGCCGCCCAGACCCTCGTGGCCGAACTCGGCCTGCGCGAACTCACCGGACGTGAACGATACCGGGCTTGGGGGATCCTGTGAGCCGGATGCTACGAGGGGCTAGTGCACTGACACGAACAAACGTGCCATGCGCTTCTCAGCCAACTGCTTGCGATCACAGAGGAATTCGAGGCGTGCTGTGTACCTTTTGAAGGCGTCAGTGCATTAGAGATCCACGACGCTCGCAGCCGCAGACATCGCCCCTGAGTGTCTGCAGCAAGACCTCGTGACGAGCTAATGAACGACAGAACGCTTCAAACGATCGGGGATCACACGCCGGCAGGGACTTGCCCAACGCTGGCGACCCCTCATAAATTTCTCGATGTTCGGATCTGGATGGATCCTCACATCAGAAAGAATTTACGTGTCAGACGCGACCCAAGCCCAACAGTCTGAATTCATCGAACTCGCAGCCGACATCGTCTCGGCCTACGTAATGAGGAACAACGTTCCGGCCGCTGAACTCCCGAAGCTGATCGCCTCGGTGCATGCCTCTCTGAGCACGCTCGGCCAGCCTGCCGCCACACCGACTGAGGATCACAAGGTCACACCGGCCCAGATCCGCAAGTCCGTCACGCCCGACGCCATCACCAGCTTCATTGACGGCAAGCCGTACAAGTCGCTCAAGCGGCACGTGACATCAAACGGCCTTACCCCGGACGAGTACCGCCAGAAATATGGCCTGCCCCGCGACTACCCTATGGTCGCGGCGAACTACGCGGCTCAGCGCTCCGAACTCGCCAAGAGCCTCGGTCTCGGCCAACTCCGGCGCGATCGGGCTGCTGCCAAGAAGGCGGCCGAGAAGCGGGCCGTGCCCGATCCGGTCGTCACCGCATCCATGGATGCAAAGCCTGCACGCCGCGGCCGACCGAAGAAGGCCGAGACCAGCGCAGCCGAGTGACGTGGATCCGACGAACCCGTGGCGGCGACAGCGTGCCCGTCGCACGCTGTCGCTCTCGAGTGTGTTCCTTGTTGCAGGAGGTTTGATGATCGCCTTGATCGGCATCTATTTCGCCCTCGAGGATGTCGTCATCCCCTGGATCAGGTAGGCGCCCGCCTCTTCAGGGTTGTGCGGCTTGGTGCGATGTTCGATACGCTGCCGTCGCTCGTTCTTGAACCGAGCCATACGGTAGGAAAGCTTTCAGTGTCGCAGCAAGAACAAGGCCTTCCGGCCACTCTCGTTGAGCTCGCCGCCGATATCGTGGCAGCCTATGTGTCCAAGAACTCCGTTCCGGTTACGGAGCTGCCGAACCTGATTGCGTCGGTCCATACCTCGCTGACGAACTTGGGACAGCCGGCTTCCGTCGAGCCGGAGAAGCTCACGCCGCCAGTGCCGATCAAAAAGACGGTAACTCCGGACTACATCATCAGCCTGGAGGACGGGAAGCAGTACAAGTCGCTGAAGCGGCATCTCTCCACGCGTGGGCTGACGCCTGAGGATTACCGGCGCAAGTGGGGCTTGCCGCACGATTACCCGATGGTCGCGGCCAACTACGCCGCCCAGCGATCCGAGCTTGCCAAGAGCAGCGGGTTGGGCCGTCCGCGCAGGGCAGCCTGAAGCTTTCTGAGCAACCTCCTGTAGACGAGCATCACGCAGAGCCGGGCGACAGGGGCTTGGGCCGAGGTCTGTCGGTTAAGCTGAGCATCAGCCTGAGCTCTCGGGGTTCGCTTCGATGCCACGGCCAAGAGAGCCGCCGCCGACTATCGATCATCCCGGGGTCTTGGTCTATTTGGGTCTTAGGCGTGCGACCCCAGGTCGATCCAGGAATTAAAACCTATTTTTTGGAGCGGGCCCGACACCAACCTGGACCGTACCATTAGGGCAAGCCACAGGGGACGCGGGGGCCCGTTCCAGTAGGCAAGCCGTAGCGAGACGCAGAGGTCATCGTTCGCATCAGGCTGCTTTTGAAACTGCGGATGCTCTACGACTATCTAATTCGGGTTGCCTTGGATCCCCGGCAAGGGACCTCTGGCAATCGCGTGGAGCGGTGCTAGTTGATACGGCTGAGCTCAGCCGACGCAGCGGTGCCCAACGATATGCGAGACACGACCGGCAGCGGCGCCAGCAGGCGCCAAGTCATGCAGGGAGCGGCCGGCCTCGCGGCCGCGGCACTGGCCAGACCAGCGAATGCAGCCGACAGACCAGCAGGGGGCACACCTTCTGGCCCCTCCCCGATCATGAAGGCGATCCCCCGCACCGGCGAGAGCGTGCCGGCGATCGGGCTCGGTACCTACCAGACCTTCGACCTCCTGCCCGGCATGCCCCGCGATCACCTTCAGGAGGTTGTCCGGCAGGCTTGGGAGGGCGGCGCGCGGGTGTTCGATACCTCGCCGCTCTACGGGGCGAGCGAGGTCAATGTCGGGGCGTTCAAGGCGGCGCTCGGCCTCGACCGGGGCATGTTCATTACCAACAAGATCTGGTCGACGGGCGAGTTCCTGGGCGACGATAGCCACGCGCGCCGGAGCATGGAGCAGTCACAGCTCCGCCTGTGGCGCGAGAAGATCGACGCCTTCCAGTGCCACAGCCTCGTCAACGTCGACGTGATCGTACCCCTGCTCAAGGCGTGGAAGAAGGAAGGTCGGATCCGCTACGTCGGCGCGACCCACCACGAGCCCGCCTACTTCGGCATCCTCGCCGACTGGGTCGAGAAGGGCGATCTCGACATGGTGCAAGTTCACTACTCGATCCTGGAGCGGCGGGCCGAGGAGCGAGTGCTACCTGCGGCGCAGGCCAAGGGCACCGCGGTGCTCGTGAACATGCCACTGGAGAAGGCGCGGCTGATGAAGCTCGTCGAGGGCCAGCCCCTGCCGGACTTCGCGGCTGAGTTCGGGGCACGGTCCTGGGCGCAGTTCTTTCTGAAGTGGGTGATCGCCCACCCTGCGATCACCTGCGCGATCCCGGCCACCGCGAACCCGGCCCACGCCATCGACAACATGGGGGCCCTCTACGGGCCGCTGCCGGACGCAGGGATGCGGGAGCGCATGCGGCGCCACGTCGAGACCCTGCCCGGCTTCGCCGATCTGCCGAAGATGCCGTGGTACCCTGGCAAGAGCTATCCCGGGCTCATCGCCCGGGCGCGCAGCGAGCTGAAGTCGCGGAGCTGACGGCGGACGAGAACCTCGGGACAACTCGCGCCGTGGTGCGTCACGACGCGATCCAAACCAACGAGGTCGCTGTTTGGCAAGTAGCGCGAGCGCTTCGCCCGTCAGTGCACGGACGGGCTGCTCGACGAGCCCCGTCCGAGCGCGCCGCGCCGGATCGGTGACGAGCAAGTCGCCGAACTGATCGAGCGCACTCTCTCCGAGCGGCCGCAGGGCGCCAGTCACTGGAGCCAGCGCAGCATGGCCAAGGTCAAGGGGATGTCGGGCACGACGGTCGGGCGGGTCTGGCGAGCGTTCGGCCTGCAGCCACACCGGTCCGAGACCGTCATGCTCTCGACCGATCCGCTGTTTGCCGAGAAGGTGTGGGATATCGTCGGGCTCTACCTGGCACCGCCGACCCGCGCCCTGGTGCTGTGCATGGACGAGAAGTCCTAGGTCCAGGCCCTCGACCGCACCCGACCACTGCTTTCGCTCCGGCCCGGACAGGCGGAGCAGCGTACCCACGATTATGCCCGGTACGGCACCACCGGCTTGTTGCCGCCCTCGACGTGAAGGCCGGCACCGTGATCGGGCAATGCTACCCGCGTCACCGCGCCAGCGAGTTCCGCGGCATCCTGGACGAGATCGAGGCGGCGGTGCCAGCCGAAAAGGCGAGAACACGATGCCGAGGCCGTGAGCGATCGGTTTTGGAGTTTGAGCACCCGTGTTGAAACGTGCACCCGCCGGTTGTGCACTCGGGCTTATTTTGGCAGCATGGAATTCTCTAAGAACCCGGCACAGGCACGTGTGCTAGGAGGGCAGATGCTGAGCCCCCTCATCCAGAAGATCGAAACACGCTTCCACCTATCAGACTATGACAGGAAGGCGTTGCACCAGCTGAGCGCAAGATTAGTTCGCGTCATGGCGCATCGGGATCTGATCGAGGAGGGCAAAGCCTCTGATCACATAACTTTTATCCGAAGTGGCTTTGCGTGTAGATACAGGATCCTTCCTGACGGCGGGCGAGCAATCATCGCCTATCTCGTCCCTGGTGACACCTGCGATCTCTACGCTCCGCTCCTCGGCCGTATGGATCATGCCGTGGCCACCGTCACTCGCTGCGACGTGGCGGTGGTGTCGAGGCAGGATCTCGGCATGCTCACATCGGATCACCCGGCTATTGCAGGTGCGCTCCACATCACTGACCTCGTGGACGAGGCAATCTCACGCGAGTGGCTGGTCAGCATGGGACGCCGCTCGGCGGAAAAGCAGATTGCCCACCTCCTCTGTGAGTTGCTGGCTCGTCTTCAGGTAGTTGGATTGGCGACTTCCGACAGCTACGAGTTCCCTATCACGCAGGCTGATCTGGCCGATGCCGCAGGTCTCTCTGTCGTGCACACTAACCGCGTCCTCCAGACACTTCGTGCTGAGGGATTGATCGTTCTGAGAAATAAGACCCTCTTTGTTCCCGATCTAAATCGGCTTCATACATTCTCTGATTTTGATACGCGCTATCTCCATCTTCCGCAAAATTTGTACTCTGCCGAAAGACGGCGGATCATATCTGGTGTCGCGCGGCTTCAATGAACATCACCACCGTGCACGGCATGAAGCGATCGGTCCTGATTGGGCGATCTTGAACTAAGAGCGCCTAACAGAACCGCCTGATCTGGCGGAGGGTGATGAGGCTTGCCTGCAGGAACGTGAAGGCCTCGTAGATGTCGGCGCGGCGTTCGTAGCGGACGGGCAAGCGGCGGGCGCGGTTGA
>NZ_VDDA01000052.1 GCF_006151805.1 Methylobacterium terricola
AACCGCGCCCGCCGCTTGCCCGTCCGCTACGAACGGCGTGCCGACATCTATGAGGCCTTCACATTCCTCCAGGCCAGCATCATCACCCTCCACCAGATCGAGCGGTTCTGTTAGGCGCTCTAAGACCCCGAACTTCAGGCCGGGGATATCGGCACACGTTCGGTAAGCGGCGTCATGTCCACGCGAACGGCCTATGCGCTCGTAGCGCGCCTGCCCGCACACCCAGCGCATCCCGGTCCTATACCACGTCGGCCTTGCCGCGTCGGTGATCATGGTCGGCGATGACGCGGCTCAGGAGGTCCGCCAGGCAGCGGCGTTCCGACGGGGTGAGAGCGGCCACGGTGAGGGCGTGCGCCGAGCGCGCCGCCGGCTCCATGGCGCCATGAAGCGCCTCGCCCTCCGTCGTCAAGCGGCAGATCTGGGCGCGACGATCCGTCGGTGATGTCGCGCGGGTGATCAGCCCGCGGGCAGCCAGCCGCTTGAGGATCCCGGTGGTCGTCGTCCGGTCGAGAGCGGCCGCGTTCGCCAGCGTTGTCTGGTCGGCTTCCCCAAGGTCGCGCAGCAGCGAGAGCAGGCTGTATTGCAGCGGCGTGATGCGGAAGGCGGCACAGCGCTCCGAAAACAGACTGACGTGGATCTGGTGCATCCGGCGCGCGAGGAAGCCGGGGCGCTCGGACAGCGGCCAGAACGGCGTCCCGGCACCCTGTTCGGATCCGAACGCCTCCTGCGCGGGCTCAGCCCGCGAACCCTCATCCATCGATCCCATCCCTCAAGCGTTTTTCGACGACGCGGAGCCCGGTTCGTCGCAGAACACGTGGCAGAGTCAAAGGCCTGAGGCGCCGCTCGGCCGCCAGGGGACCGTGCGGCGCCCGAGACCGTCCCCAGCCTTGGCACGGCACATGCAAAGCCAGATGCGAAGCATGCTTCGTTTTTGGCGGGACCAAGACCGTCCCCAGCCGGCCGCGATCACGAGGTCAAGAGATGGACAACGCCCCCCAGGACCATCGCGACGATCAGGACCTGCGCCACGATCCGCGCCGCTACGACCTGATCCTGCGCGGCGGACGCGTGATCTGCCCCGCCTCCGGCATCGACGGCGTCCGCGACGTGGCGGTGCGCGACGGACGCATCGCCGCGGTCGAGGAGACCATCCTGCCCTCCGCCGCCGCCGAGGTGGTCGACGTCGCGGGCAAGCTGGTGCTGCCGGGCATGATCGACACCCACGCCCACGTCTATCAGTACGTCACCGGCCGCTTCGGCCTGAATCCCGACATGGTCGGCGTGCGCTCGGGCGTCACCACGGTGATCGACCAGGGCGGGCCGAGCTGCATGACCCTGCCGGGCTTCCGCCACTTCATCGCCGAGCGGGCCGAGACGCGGGTGCTCGCCTTCCTGTCGGCCTATCTCGTCGGCGGCCTGGAGGGCCACTTCTACCCGAACCTCTACAGCCCGGACGGCGTCGACATCGAGGCGACCGTGAAGTCGGCGGTCGAGAACCGCGACCTCGTGCGCGGCATCAAGGGCCATGCCGAGATCGGCGGCTTCGCCCGCTGGGGCATCAAGGTCATGGAGATGGCGGCCGAGATCAGCCGGCGGGCGGACCTGCCGCTCTACGTGCATTTCGGCCAGCTCTGGGGCCTGCCGGAATCCGGGGCCAACGGCGAGGACGCCAACACCATCGTGGAGCGGGTGATCCCGCTGCTGCGTCCCGGCGACGTGCTGGCCCATCCCTTCACCCGGCATCCCGGCGGCTTCATCAACGAGGCGGGCGAAGTCCACCACATCATCCGGCGCGCGATGGAGGCGGGGCTCAAGGTCGATGTCGGCCATGGCAGCCACTTCTCCTACCGCGTCGCCCGCGCCTCGCTGCCGGCCGGCGTGATTCCCTACACGCTCGGCGCCGACATGCACGGCTACAACACCGAGGTGCCGGAGGCGCCGCGGCCCGCCGGCACCCCGGACGAGCACCACGACGACGAGAACCACCCCTTCCTCGGCCAGGCCCGCTTCAGCCTCACCCAGGCGATGAGCTCGATGATGGCGCTGGGGCTGTCGCTGGAGGAGGTGGTGCCGATGGTGACCTCCCACCCGGCCGAGATGCTGCGCATGAGCGACAGCCTCGGCGCCCTCGCGGTCGGCCGCGCGGCCGACGTCTCGGTGCTGCACGACGACCGGGGCCGCTTCCTCCTGCGCGACAACGAGGACACCAAGGTGGTGGCCGAGCGGCTGCTGCGACCGGCCTTCTGCCTGCGCGGGGGCACGCGCTTCGACGCCGACTCGCCGATCCTGCCCCGGGCGATCGCGGCCTGAGGCGACGATGCCCGCTTTCCTCCTCGACGACCCGACGCCCCCGGACCCGCGCCGCCGCTGGGCGGAGCTGGACCCGGCGGCCAGGGGAGCCTGCTACGACAACAACGCGGGCGTCCCCGACAGCGCCGCGCAGGTCGCCGCGCGCAACGCCGCCTCCGCCGCCTACCGGGCGGCGCGGGCGGGCCGTCTCGACATCCCGTATGCGGAGCCTGAGCGGGCCGCCTTCGACCTCTACCCGGCGGGTGCCTCCGCGCCCTGCCTCGTCTTCGTCCACGGCGGCTACTGGCAGCGCAACGCGCGTGCCGACTTCGCCTGCTTCGCCGAAGGCCTGAACGCCGCCGGCTGGTCGGTGGCGATGCCGGGCTACAGCCTCGCGCCGGAGGCGAGCCTCGCCGCCATCGCCGCCGAGATCGGCGCGAGCCTCGACTGGCTGGCCGCGCACGGGGCCGGGCACGGGATCGGCGGCCCGCTCGTGCTGTCCGGCTGGTCGGCGGGCGCGCAGCTCGCCGCCCTCCATCTCGGCCATCCGGCGGTCGCCGCGGGTCTCGCGATCTCCGGCGTCTACGACCTGGCGCCGATCCGCGACACCTATCTGAACGACAAGCTTCAGCTCATCGAGGCGGAAATCGCGACCCTCTCGCCCTTGCGGGTTCCGGTCGTGGAGAAGCCGCTCGCGATCGCCTACGGCACCCGCGAGCTGCCGGCCCTCGTCCACGACGCACGCAACCTCCACGCCCTGCGCGCCGCCGCCCACGCACCCGGCGCGCTGCTGCCGGTGCCGGGCGCCGACCACTTCTCGATCCTGAACGAATTCCGCCGGCCGGACGGCCTGCTGGTGCGTGCCGCGCAAGACCTGCTCGGGCAAGGCTTGCGCGGGCAAGACCTGCTCGGAGGTCTCCGATGAGCGCCGAGGGGGTCGGGGCGCCGCTGCCCCGCAAGGAGGACGACCGCCTGATGCGCGGGCGCGGCCAGTATGTCGGCGACATCCGCCTGCCCGGGATGCAGGACGTGGCCTTCGTGCGCAGCCCCCTGGCCCATGCCCGTATCCGGGCGATCCACGTGCCCGAGGCCTGTCGCGACCGGGTCTTCACCGCCGCCGACCTCGACGGCGTCCTGCCGATCCGCGCCGTCTCGGGGCTGCCGGGCTTCAAGGCGTCCGAGCAGCCGGTGCTGGCCACGGGCAAGGTCCGGCAGGTCGGCGAGCTGGTGGCGATGTGCGTGGCGCCCACCCGCGCCGAGGCCGAGGACATCGCGGCCTCCATCGTGCTCGACCTGGAGGAACTGCCGGCGATCCACGACATGCTGGCGGCGCGCGAGCCCGGCGCCGCCCTCGTCCACGAGCACTGGGGCGACAACGTCTTCCTGGAGACGCTGGTCGACGTCGATATCGGATCCGCCTTCGACGCGCCGATCACGGTCAGCCGCACCATCTCCACCGGCCGCCAATGCATGGCGCCGATCGAGGGCCGCGGCACCGTCGTCCAGCTCGACCACCGCCTCGACCAGCTCGTCGTCCACACCGCGAGCCAGATGCCGCACATCGTGCGCAACGGCCTGTCGGAATGTCTCGGGATCGAGCAGGGCCGCATCCGCATCGTCTCGCCGGATGTCGGCGGCGGCTTCGGCTACAAGGCGATCCTGCTCGCCGAGGATGTCGCGCTGTGCTGGCTCGCCCTGCGGTGCGGCCACCCGGTGCGCTGGCTCGAGGACCGGCGCGAGCACCTCACCGCCAACGCCAATTGCCGCGAGCACCATTACCGCATCACGGCTTACGCGGAGCGCGACGGCACCCTGCGCGGTATCGACTGCGAGGCGACCGTCGATTCCGGGGCCTATTCGGCCTACCCGTTCTCGGCCTGCCTGGAGGCCGCCCAGGTCGCCAGCATCCTGCCCGGGCCCTACGACTTCCCGAGCTACCGCTGCCGCACCTGGTCGGTCGCGACCAACAAATGCCCGATCCTGCCCTATCGGGGGGTGGCCCGCACCGGCGTCTGCTTCGCCCTCGAACTCGTGCTCGACGCGGTCGCCCGGGAGGCGGGGATCCCGCCGGAGGTCGTGCGCGAGAAGAACCTCGTGCGGCCCGGGCAGATGCCGTTCGAGAACATCACCAACAAGCATTTCGACAGCGGCGACTACCCGGAGGCCCTCGCCCGCGCGCTCGCGGCGATCGACGTCGAGTCGGTGCGGGCCCGCCAGGGCGGAGCGGAGCCGGACGGGCGCCGGATCGGCCTCGGCCTCGCGATCTACTGCGAGCAGGCGGCGCACGGCACCTCGGTCTATTCCGGCTGGGGCATCCCGATGGTGCCGGGCCACGAGCAGGCCTCGGCCCGGCTGACCCCGGATGGCGGGCTCGAACTCCGCATCGGCGCCCATTCCCACGGCCAGGGCCTGGAGACGACGCTGGCCCAGGTCGCCCACGAGATCCTGGGCGTGCCGGTGGCGCGCACCCGTCTCGTCCACGGCGACACCGCGATGACCCCCTACTCCACCGGTTCCTGGGGCTCGCGGGTAATGGTGATGGCGGGCGGTGCGGTCGCCGCGGCCTGCGAGGCGCTGCGCGACCGCGCCGTGCGGATCGGCGCCCACCTGCTCCAGGCCGCGCCCGAGGCGTGCCGCTTCGACGGCGGCCACGTGGTCGGGCCGAACGGCGACGTCTCGCTCGAGGCCATCGCCCGCACCTGGTACCGGCGCCCGCAGGATCTCGCTCCCGACACCGATCCGGGCGGGCTCGAGGTCACCGCCGGCTACAAGCCGCAGCGCGATTCCGGCACCTTCTCGTACGCGGCGCACGCGGCCGTCGTCGCGGTCGATCCCGATCTCGGGGCGGTCGAGATCCTCGACTACGTCATCGTCGAGGATGGCGGCACGCTGGTGAACCCGCTCGTCGTCGATGGCCAGATCCAGGGCGGCCTCGCCCAGGGGATCGGCACCGCGCTCTTCGAGGAGATGCGCTTCGACGGCCGCGGCCAGCCGCTCGCCTCGACCTTCGCCGACTACCTGCTGCCGGGGCCCGCCGAGGTGCCGATGGCGCGCATCGACCACATGGAGACGCCCTCGCCCTACACGCGCTTCGGCCAGAAGGGCATCGGCGAGGGCGGGGCCATCGCGCCGCCGGCCGCGCTCGCCAACGCGGTCAACGACGCCCTGAGGCCGCTCGGCGTCGAGATGCTGCACTCTCCCGTCACCCCCCACCGGATCGTGGCGGCGGTGCTCGCCGCCCGGTCGGCCGCGACCCGCGCGAGGGACGCCGCATGAAGCCCGCCCCCTTCGCCTGGGAGCGCCCGGCGAGCCTGCCCGCGCTGCTCGATGGCCTCGATCGGGCCACCGGTTCCGTGAAGCTGATCGCGGGCGGCCAGTCGCTCGGGCCGATGCTGAACTTGCGCCTCGTCGAGCCGGACCTCGTCCTCGACATCACCGGCATTCCCGAATTCCGGCAGGCCCGGATGGAGGGCGGCACCCTCGTGCTCGGCGCCTGCGTGACCCATGCCGACATCGAGGACGGGCGGGTGCCCGACAATACCGGCGGCGCCCTGCGGCGGGTGGCGTCGGCCATCGCCTACCGTCCGGTCCGCAATCGCGGCACGATCGGCGGCAGCCTCGTCCACGCCGATCCGGCCGCGGACTGGGTGAGCGCGCTGACCGCCCTCGGCGCCTCGGTCGAGATCGCGGGGCGCAGCGGGCGCCGCACCCTGCCGGTCGAGGCCTTCGTCACCGGGGCCCTCGACGTCGCGCTGCGGCCCGGCGAGGTTCTCGTCGCAATCCGCATCCCTGCCCGGCCCGAGGGCGCGGCCTGGGGCTACGTCAAGCACTGCGCCAAGATCGGCGAGTTCGCCCACGCCATCGGGGCGGTGCTGATCGAGCCGGATTCCGGCCGCGGGCGCGCGGTGATCGGCGCCGTCGAGGGTGCGCCTCTCCTCCTCACCGAGGCGAGCCCGCTCTTCGGCGGCCGCATCGGCGCCGACTTCGCCGCACGGTTCGATCCGGCGGCCGCCGATGCCGCCCTGATCGCCGCCGGCATGGCCGACCGGGTCGCGCGCCACGTCCACGTCACCGTGCTGGCCCGCGCGGTCGCGCAGGCAGCCGGGCACACCCCGACCACGCTTCCGGAGGCCGCATGAGCGCCGCGCCGGCGGATATTCCAGGCCCCGTGCCGGGCCGGATGGCCCTCGCCCTGACGGTGAACGGCCGCCCGGTGCGGGTGGAGGCCGAGCCGCGCAGCCATCTCGGCGACGTCCTGCGGGACGGGCTCGACCTCACCGGCACGCATCTCGGCTGCGAGCACGGCGTCTGCGGCGCCTGCACGGTGCTCCTCGACGGCGAGCCGGCCCGTGCCTGCCTGACCTTCGCGGGCGCCTGCCCGGGCGCCGCGATCACCACGGTCGAGGGTCTGGACGGCGACCCGGTCGCGGCCGAGCTGCGCGCGGCCTTCAACCGCGAACACGCACTTCAATGCGGCTACTGCACGCCCGGCATGCTGATCGCCGCGCGCGACCTCGTGCTGCGGCAGCCCGAGGCGGACGAGCGGCGCATCCGCGTCGGCCTCTCGGGCAATCTCTGCCGCTGCACCGGCTATGCGGGCATCGTACGGGCGGTGATGGGCGTGATCGCGGCGCGGCGCGCCCGCGGCATCCTGCCCGAGACCGGCACGGAGCGGGCCCTCGGGCCCGTGGGCGCGCGGCTCGGCGAGGCTGCCGTCGCGGTCTCGCCGCCGGCCCCGGCGCTGCGGCCGGGGCCGGCGGCGGCGACCGTCACCGCCCAGGCCGTGGACCTCGCCGGGCCCTTCGCGCCGGCCCACCGCTTCACGCAGAGCTTCGACCTCGCGCATCCGCCGCAGGCCGTCTTCGCGCTCCTGGGCGACATCGCGGCAGTCGCCGCCTGCCTGCCCGGCGCCGTCCTCACCGGCCGCCCGGACCACGACACGGTCGAGGGCGGGCTTCAGGTCCGGATCGGCCCGATCGGGGCGATCTTCCGGGGCCGCGCCCGCATCGCGCACGACCCGGCGACCCTGAGCGGCGCGGTGCGCGGCGCCGGTACGGACGCGGCCGGACGCTCGGCGACGGAGGGCGAGATCCGCTACCGCGTCGGCCCGGGCGAGACCCCCGCCACCGCCCGGGTGGTGCTCGATGTCGGCTACACCCTGACCGGGCCGCTGGCGCAATTCGGACGCCCCGGCCTCGTGCGCGACCTCGCCGGCCGCATCACGGCGGACTTCGCCCGCAACCTCGACGCCCGGCTCGCGGGCGCCGACGCCCCGGCGCCCGCCGGCCTCAACCTCCTCCGCCTGCTCGCCGCCCTCGTCCGCGCCCGCCTCGCGGCGTGGCGCGGCCGTGCCTGACCTCACGCCATCCCCCCTTGAGCCCCACAGGAGATCCGAGAATGCCCGGCCGGTTCACTCTCACCACCGCGATCCTGCTGGCGCTCGCCGCCGCGACGGGCGCGCGGGCGGACACGGTCCGCATCGGCGTCAACGAGCCGCTGACCGGTGCCTTCGCGGCCTCGGGCACCTACGTGGTGAACGGCGCCAAGATCGCCGCCGACGAGATCAACGCCCGCGGCGGCCTCCTGGGCAAGACGCTCGAACTCGTCATCGAGGACAACAAGAGCAACCCGACCGAGGCCGCCGCGGTCGCCGAGAAGCTGATCACCAGCGACAAGACCCCGGTGATGATGGGGGCCTGGGGCTCCAGCCTGACGCTCGCGGTGATGCCCAAGCTCATGGATTACGAGGTGCCGATGCTGGTCGAGACCTCCTCGTCCGGCAAGATCACCACCTCGGGCAATCCCTACGTCTTCCGCATCTCGCCACCCTCGGCGCTCGAGGCCGAGACCTTCGCGCCGATGGTCTCGAAGCTCGGCATGAAGAAGGTCGACTTCCTGGTGCTCAACAACGATTTCGGTCGCGGCGCCGCGACCGATTTCGGCAAGATGCTGAAGGAGAAGGGCGTCCAGGTCGGTCTCACGGAGACCATGGACCAGGGCGCGCAGGACATGAGCGCCCAGCTCGCCAAGCTCAAGGGGTCCGACAGCGACACGATCATGATCACGAGCGCCGTCGACCAGCTCGTGCTGCTGTTCAAGCAGATGGCGGCGCTCGGTCTCAAGAAGCGGGTGATCACCACCGGCGGCTCGCAGAACCCCGATCAGATCATCGCGCAGGCGGGCTCGGCGGCCGAGGGCACGATGCACCTCACCACCTTCCTGCCCTGGCTGCCGGAGAAGACCCCGGACCCGAAGGCGACCGAGACCTTCATCGCCGAGTGGAAGAAGCGCGGCTTCCAGTTCGCGGGCGTCACCGAGAGCTTCCGCGGCTACGACGGCATCCGGGCCATCGCGCACGCCATCGAGAAGGCTGGAAAAGCGGAGCCCGCCGCGATCGCCAAGGCGTTCTGGTCGGTGGACTTCACCGGGCTCAACGGCCCGATCCGCTTCGCCAAGTCCGGCCCCGCCGGCAAGGAGAGCGGCCAGAGCAAGCCCGACGTCTACCTCATCGAGATCAAGGACGGCCGCGTCGTCCTGCCGACGCTCTGATGAGATTCGGCCGGCCTCCGGGCCGGCCCTGCGCCGTAATTGCACGGTCGCCATCGGGAGGGCCGCCCATGGACCAGTTGATCCAGCATCTCGTGAACACGCTGATCCTCGGCGGCACCTACGCGCTCCTCGGGATCGGCCTGACCCTGATCTTCGGGATCATGAACGTCGTGAACTTCACGCACGGCGCCCTCTACACGGTCGGGGCCTACCTCACCTACCTGGCGGTGGCAGCGCTCGGGCTCGATCTCTTCCTGGCCCTGCCGGTCGCGATCCTCGGCGGCCTCCTGCTCGGGGCGCTGATCGAGATCGTGCTGCTCCGACCGCTCAGGGGGCAGGACATCGACACCACCATGCTGGTGATGATCGGCGCCGGCATCGTCCTGCAATCGGGCACGCTCTGGATCTTCGGCGGCGTCGCCAAGGCGGTGCCCTCGCCGTTCCCGGAGGCGCCGCTGCAGATCGGCCCGGCCTCCGTCTCGTGGCTGCGCCTGTTCGTGCTCGGCGCCGCCCTCCTGCTGATCGGGCTCACCTACGCGCTGATCAACCGGACCAAGCTCGGCCTCGCCATGCGCGCCACCTTCCAGGATGCCGACACCGCGGCGCTGATGGGCGTCAACGTGCGGGTGATTTACACCGCGACCTTCGCGATGGGCTCGGCGCTGGCCGCCGCGGCCGGCGCGCTGCTCGGGCCGGTCTACGTCGTCCATCCGCAGATGGGAGGGCCGGCCGAGCTGAAAGCCTTCGCGATCGTCATCCTCGGCGGTCTCGGCAACGTCACGGGGGCGGCGATCGGCGGCTTCATCCTGGCGCTGGCCGAGGAACTCGGCGCCGGCTACATCTCCTCCGGCTACCGGGACGCGATGGGCTTCCTGATCATCATCGCGGTGCTGCTCTACCGGCCGACCGGCCTGTTCGCCAAGGCGGAGCGCGTCGGATGAGCCGGCTCCTCCACGCCTTGCCCCCCCTGGCGCTCCTCGCGGCGCTCGCCGCCCTGCCGCTGGCCCTGGGGTCCAACCCCTACCTGCTCAACGCGCTGATCGTCACCGGCATCCTGACCATCGGCGCGATGAGCCTGAACCTGCTCCTCGGCTATACCGGCCAGCTCAGCCTCGGCCACATCGCCTTCTTCGGCATCGGCGCCTACGTGAGCGCGCTGACGAGCCTGGGCTTCGACGTGGAGCTCGGCTTCGGCCTCCGCGCGGTGCACGAGCCCTGGCCGGCGGCCGTCGGCTTCGTGCTGGCGGTCGTGGCGGCGGGCGCGTGCGGCTACCTGATCGGCCGGCTCTCCTTCCGGGTGCGCGGCGCCTATTTCGTGCTCGTGACGATCTCCTTCGCCGAGGTGGTGCGCCTCGTCGCCCTCAACTGGGTCGAGCTGACCCAGGGGCCGCTCGCGCTCACCAACATCCCGGCGATCACGCTCGGCCTGCCCGGCCTCGGCACCTGGACGCTGCGGACGAAGCTGCAGAACTACTACCTCGTGCTCGCCGTCGGCACGCTCTGCTGGTTCGTCGTCGCCCGCCTCGTCGGCGCGCGCTTCGGCCGGGCGATGCGGGGGCTGAAGGAGAACGAGTCGCTGGCGCTGTCGGTCGGCATCAACGCCACCCGCACGCTCACCGTCGCGGCGGTGGTCTCGGCCGCGATGGCGGGGGCGGCGGGCAGCCTCTATGCCCATTACCTGCGCATCATCGATCCCGAGGTCTTCGCCTTCACCACCACGGTCGGCATGGTCATCATGGTGGTGGCGGGCGGCAAGGGCACGCTGATGGGGCCGGTGGTCGGCGGCCTGATCTTCGGCCTCCTGCCGGTGGCCTTGCGGCCCGTGATGGCGCCGGAGGCCCAGTGGATCGTCTACGGGCTGGTGCTCATCGTGATCCTGTTCGTGATGCCCAGGGGCATCGTGCCGGGGCTCGCCGGCCTCGTCCGCCGCCGGCCCGCCCGGGCCGTGCCCGTCCTCGAAGCCAGCCCGGAGGCGCCGCGATGAGCCCGATCCTCTCGATCGATCATGTCGGCGTGCGCTTCGGCGGCCTCGTCGCCATCGCCGACCTGCATTTCGACGTGCAGGCGGGCGAGATCGTCAGCCTGATCGGCCCGAACGGGGCCGGCAAGACCACCGCCTTCAACGTGATGACGGGCTTCCTCAAGCCCAGCCAGGGCGAGGTCCGCTTCCGCGGCACGAGCCTGAAGGGGCTCCAGCCGCACGACATCACGCGGCTCGGCCTCGCCCGCACCTTCCAGCGCACCAGCGTCTTCCCGGACGACACGGTGTTCGACAACGTGATGATCGGCCTGCACCGGCAGGGCGCTTCCGGGGGAGCACCCGGCATGGCTCGGGCATCGCTGCTCGACACCCTGCTCGGCCGCGCCGGCGCGAGCGAGCAGGCCCTGCGGGCGCGCGCCGCCGCCCTGCTCGACTGGACCGGCCTCGGCGGCCGGGCTCGGGAGAAGGCCGGTTCGCTCGCCTATGGCGAGCAGCGTCTCGTCGGGGTCGCGCTGGCGCTCGCCACCGACCCCGCCATGCTTCTCCTCGACGAGCCGGTCTCGGGCATGAACGCCTCGGAGACGCGGGTCTTCGTGCGCCTGCTCCGTCAGATCCGCGAGCGCGGCATCACGATCCTGCTCGTCGAGCACGACATGCCGATGGTGATGGAGGTCTCCGACCGCATCGTCGTGCTGAACTACGGCCGCCTGATCGCCGAGGGACCGCCGGAGGCGATCCGCAGCGATCCGGCGGTGATCGAGGCCTATCTCGGCCAGGGCAGCGCCGCGCGCCGCGCCGCAGCGGAGGTTCGGGAGGCGGCCTGTGCTTGAGATCCGCGACCTCGTCTGCGGCTACGGCCACGTCACCGCCCTGAAGGGCCTCACGATCGACGTCCGCGCCGGCCAGCTCGTCGCGCTGGTCGGGGCGAACGGGGCCGGCAAGTCCACCACGCTCCGGGCGATCTCCGGCCTCGTCCCGGCGCGCTCCGGCACGATCCGGTTCGAGGGCCGCGACATCGCCGGCGCGGAGCCCCGCCGCATCCTGGCCGCGGGCATCGCCCATTGCCCGGAGGGGCGGCGCGTCTTCCCGCAGATGAGCGTGGCGGAGAACCTCGCCATGGGGGCGTATCTGCGCCGCGACCGCGCGGGCGTCGCGGCGGATCTGGCGCGGATCTACGGGGAGTTCCCGCGGCTCGCCGAGCGCCGCGGCCAAGCCGCCGGCACGCTGTCGGGCGGCGAGCAGCAGATGCTGGCGATCGGCCGCGCGCTGATGGCCCGCCCGAAGCTCGTGCTCTTCGACGAGCCCTCCCTCGGCCTCGCCCCCAACATCGTCGAGCGGATGTTCGCGGTGATCCGGGCGATCTGCGACGCCGGCACCACCGTCCTGCTCGTCGAGCAGAACGCCTTCGCGGCCCTCGAACTCTGCAATTACGCCTACCTGCTCGAGACCGGCCGCATCGTGCGCGCCGGAACCGGAGAGACCCTCATCGCCGACCCGCACGTGCGGGACGCCTATCTGGGTGGCTGAGCGGCAACCGGCGCGGATCCGCCTCGGCCCGGCGGATCTCCTGGGCGACCGGACCCTGCTGCCGGTCGTCGCGGGCGGGCAGCACCTGCTCCTCGTGCGGGATGCCGGGCGGATCGTCGCCGCCGAGCGGGCCTGTCCGCACGAGGGCGCCGATCTGTCCCTCGGCCACTGTGCCGGCGGACGGCTTCGCTGCCCGCGCCACCTCGCCTGGTTCGATCTCGAGGATGGGTCGGTCTCGCCGGGCTGGTCCTTCCGCGCCCTCCGCCTGTTTCCCGTCGAACTGGCCTCCGACGGACTTTGGATCAGGCTGACATGAGCTCCCGCTCTCTAGCCGCTCGCGCGGCTCCGAGCGGGGGTTCCGGGCTCGCACTCGCGGCCAGCTCCTGATCGATCGTCCAAAGCACCCGCGCCGACGCCGGATCGCGCGAGATCGTGCGGCCGTCCGGCAGCGTCTGCGACAATGCCCTGGCGGAGACGATCAACGGCCTGTTCAAGGCGGGGGTGATCCACCGACGAGGGCCGTGGCGGTCCTTCGAGGCGGTCGAGAATGCCACCCTGGAATGGGTCGACGGGTCCGATCATCGCCGCACGCTCGCGCCGATCGGCAGCGTCCCGCCGAAGCGCGCTATCATGTTCCCGATCGGCGACCCACGCTCGTCGGGATCCTAGGCCGGCGCGGTCCGGCCGCCCTCCTCGTGGGGGCCCTCACCGAGACCGTCGTCGACGCCCTCGCCGGATGGCAGGACAGCAGGTGAGACCGGCGATCCGCGCCGCGCGGGCCGCCGATGGTGCGAGGCCGACAGGGCGTTGGCGAGATGCAAACGCATCTGGCGGGCGGCCTCCTCCGGAGACCCGGCGCTGACCGCGTCGAGGATCGCGAGATGCTCGCGGCACCACACCTTGATCCGGCCGCGATTGACGTACCCGCTGAACTCGAGGAGCCGGCGAAGCCGGTTCTGGGTCTGGATCGCCTGCAGCAGGAACGGGTTGCCGCTGAAGCCGATCAGCATCTCGTGGAACTGCGTATCGGTTTCGAAGATCTGGGCCGCCGGCACCGTCTCGATCGCCGGATGGTCGACGAGGTAGAGGTGCTGCAGGCGGCTCCGCTCGATCAGCGCCGGATCCGGCGTGAACTGCGGCATGAGCAATCCCGCCGGCTCGACGATCTGACGGAAATCGTAGCTGCCCTCCAGGCCGAGCTTGGTGTCGAGCGTCGGCGGAAAGCACCAGCCGCGACCGGCATTGCGGTGAATCAGCCCGTCGTCGAGCAGGCGCGCGAGGATGCGCGCGAGGGCCGACCGCTCGACGCCGTAGAGCCGGGCGAGATCGGTCTGGGTGAAACTCTCCGGCAGCCTCCGGGCGAGCCGGTCGCGGACGATCCGGCTGTACAGGTCCTCGGATGTGGAGGGGGCCTGGACGTCGAGCCCGTGCAGGTCCTCGGGGGGCGTGCGGAGGAAGAAGCCGTGATTGCGTCGCGCCTCCACGACGCCCTGCTCCGCGAGAAGCTGCAGGGCGGCGCGCACCGGCGTGCGCGACACGCGCAGCACGTCGCCGAGCGCCTGCTCGCGCAGATGGTGCCCCGGCTGGAAGCGCGCATCCCGGACGAGATCGAGGATCCGGTTGGCGAGCAGCGACCGCCTCTGGCTCGCCGCGCGGGGCATCGTACCCACAGCCTCTCCCATCATGCATCGTTGCTCGTCAGAGATACAATGATGGGAGGCCGTCGAACAAGGCGCTGGCGACGTGCAGCGGCCGGACGAGGCTCGGAGCCGCGCCACGGACCGATCCATCGGGTTCGATGGCTCGAGGGGCCGTGCACTGCCCGATCGTCTTGCAGTCGAGTCGTGCCCTAGGATCCTGATAGATCAGGGGTTTCTTATGGAACTCGGCGACGGCGCCGTAGGAGAAGGCCGACGAAGGCGCATATTTGGTCGCTGATGCCGGCTTTTTGCCCAGGCCGGCGGAGGGGTGTGTTGTTGACAGGCATCGAGGAAAGAATTGTACTGATGGTGCTCCCTAGAGCAATCCAATATCCGAAGGATCCGGCATGCTTCGCTCGATCGCCGCCGCTGGCCTGGGCCTCTGTCTCGCGCTGCCGGCGTCCGCCGCCGAATTGCCGAAGGCCGGTCTCGTCGAGGCTGGGACGCTGACCTACGGCGTGGCAGCAACCTTTGCGCCGTTCGAGTTTCAGCGGGACGGCAAGCTCACCGGCTTCGACATCGACTTCATCGATGCCATCGCCCGGAAGCTGAGCGCCAAGACCGCCCCGATGAACATGGAGTTCAAGGGCCTGATCCCGGCACTCCAGGGGGGGCGGCTCGATATCATCAACTCCGCCATGTACATGAACCCGCAGCGGGCCGAGCAGGTCGACTTCGTTCCGTACATGAAGATCGGCAACGTGGTGGTCGTGCAGGCCGGCAATCCGGCCAAGATCACCGGTCGCGACGAGTCCTTGTGCGGCAAGACCGTGGCCGTGACCCTCGGCGGCATCCAGGAAAGCCAGGCCAGGGCCGACGACAAGGCGTGCCGTGACAAGAAGCTGAGCCCGGTTCAGGTGAAGACCTACCCGACGGCGCAGGATTCGTGGCTCACCCTGCGCCAGGGCCGGGCCGATGCGATCTTCGATTCGACGCCCGGCGCCGCGAAGGTGCTCGAGGAAGTGCCCAACACCTTCCAGGTGGTCGGATCCGAATTCGAGGCCAACACCTCGATCGGGATCGCGACCCGCAAGGGCGATGCGGCGCTCCAGGCCGCCCTGAAGGCCGCCATCGCGGAGGTCGTCGCGGACGGGACCTACGCGACGCTGCTGACCAAGTGGAAGCTGCCCGCATCCGTGACGCTCTTCTGAGCGCGTCCGCGATCCGCCGTCCCGGCCAGCGCGCCGGTGCAGCCGCCATCGCCTCGAACGAGAACGGACCTGCGCCCCCATGTCGTTTCAGCTCGTCCTGGACTACCTCGTCTCGCCCGCCTTCTTCCACGGTGCCCTGATCACGCTGCTGCTGACCGTCACGGCGCTGGTGTTCGGCATCGTCGCGGGGCTGGTGATCGCGCTGCTCCAGGAAGCCAGGTTCGCGCCGCTGCGCGGGCTCGCCCTCGTCTACGTCTGGCTGTTTCGCGGCACGCCGGTCCTGTTCCAGATCATCTTCATCTACAACGTCCTGCCGGGCTTCGGCATCCGCCTGTCGGCCTTCCTGTCGGCGGTGATCGCGCTCTCGCTGAACGAGGGCGCCTACATGGCCGAGATCCTCAGGTCCGGCCTCCGGGCGGTCACCCGGGGGCAGCGCACGGCCGCCCTCGCCCTCGGGCTGACGCGCGGCGGCGTGATGCGCCACATCGTGCTGCCGCAGGCGATGCGGATCGTGCTGCCGCCCATCGGCAACCAGATGATCGGCATGCTGAAGACCAGCGCCCTCGTGTCGGTCGTGGCCGTCGAGGAACTCCTCCTCGTCGCCAACCAGACGGCGAGCGCCAATTTCCGCTACTTCGAAGCGCTGAGCGCGGCCGGCATCTACTACCTCGCCCTGTCGACGATCTTCATGGCCGGGCAGGCCTGGCTGGAACGGACGCTCGATCCCAAGCGCAGCCGCGCCCGCAAGCAGCGCCGCACGGGGCTGAAGGCGCTGATCCCCACCGTCGACATACGCTAGCGCGATGTCCGACCGGCACAGCCTCGCAAGGCCCAGGGGCGCCGGCATTCCCGTCGTCTCGTCAAGGAACAGGCCCGCTTTGTCGGACAGCCGCAGCGGCCGGAGACACCCATCATGACGCGAGACAAGCCCCTCATCGAGGCCGTCGGCGTGGAGAAGCGCTTCGGCGGCTACACGGCCTTGAAGGGATGCTCGATGGCCGTCGCGCCCGGCGAGACGGTCGTGCTGATCGGGCCGTCCGGCTCGGGCAAGTCGACCTTCCTGCGCTGCATCAACCTGCTGGAGCCGCCGGATTCAGGCTCCATCCTGTTCAAGGGCAAGGAGGTCGGGCGCGATTTCGCGTCGGCCGTCAGGCTGCGCCGCGAGATCGGCATGGTGTTTCAGAACTTCGAGCTGTTCCAGCACCTCGATGCGGCCGAGAACATCATGCTGGCGCCGATGAAGGTGCTCGGGCTCTCGCGCCACGACGCGCATGACATCGCCCTCGGCCTCCTCGCCAAGGTCCGCATCCGCGACAAGGCGGACAGCTATCCCGACGAGTTGTCCGGCGGCCAGCAGCAGCGCGTCGCGATCGCCCGGGCGCTGGCGATGAAGCCGGCCGTCATGCTCTACGACGAGCCGACCTCGGCGCTCGACCCGGAGATGATCCGCGAGGTCCTCGACGTGATGGCCGACCTCTCGGCCGAGGGCATGACCAGCGTCGTCGTCACCCACGAGATGGGCTTCGCCAAACGCGCCGCGGACCGCATCGTGTTCATGGAGGCCGGCGAGATCGTCGAGACCAGGGCGAGCGCGGACTTCTTCGGTGGCGCCGTCGGCGCCCGGGCCCGCCAGTTCCTCGACCAGATCCTGCACTGAGACCGCAGCGTTTGGCTGCCGACATCCGCGTCACTCGTTGCGAGCCATGCCGAGCCGATGACAGACATCTTCGCCGCCCCCGATACGCGCCGGCTGAAACGGGACCTCGCCGACCTCGTGGCGATCCGGACGGAGAACCCGCCCGGCCGCGAGGTCGAGGCGGCGGCCTTCGTGGCGTCGCGCCTGCGCGAGGCGGGGCTCGACGTCGCCCTGGACGCGTACAAGCCGGGACGCGTCAACGTCGAGGCGCGGCTGGTCAACGGGCCGGGTCCGGTCTTCGCCTTCAACACCCATCTGGACACGGTCCCGGCGGGCGAGGGCTGGAGCTCCGATCCGTTCGTGCTGCGCGAGGCGGATGGGCGCCTCTACGGGCGCGGCGCCTGCGACTGCAAGGGGCCTCTCGCCGCGATGCTGGAGGCTGTGCGCCTGCTGGCTGCGGCCCGCTCCGCCTGGTCGGGCACGCTCCTGGCGGTCTTCGTCGCCGACGAGGAGATCGCCAGCGAAGGCGCGAAGCACTATGCGGCCAAGCGGCCGCGGATCGATTTCGCGGTCGTGGGCGAGCCGACCTCGAACACGGTCTACAGCGCCCACAAGGGCAGCCTCCGGCCGGTGATCCGGGTGCACGGAATTCCGGCCCATTCCGGCACGCCGCATCTCGGCGAAAACGCCGTGCTCCGCGCCGGCCAGCTGCTCGGCCTGGTCGCGGAGGAGCACGAGGCCCGGGTGCGCCGCCGCATGCATCCGCTCGTCGGCGAGGCGAGCCTGACGGTCACGCGGATCCAGGGCGGGCACGCCGACAACGTGCTGCCGGGCGCCTGCGACCTGCTGCTCGACAGGCGCACGGTGCCGGGCGAGGACGAGGCGGCCGTCAAGGCGGAGATCGCCGCGCTCCTGGACCGCGCCCGGACGCGATTCGGATTGCGCGCCGAGATCCTGGACTGGAAGGCCACCACCGGCGGGGCCACCGAGACGGCGGCGGACCGCCCGGTGGTTCAGGCGAGCCTCGCGGCGGCCCGCCGGCACGGCATCGGCGATGCCGGCCCGTTCGGCTTCCAGGGCGCCTGCGACCTCGTTCATTTCCGCGCGGCGGGAGCGGAGGGCGTCGTGATCGGCCCCGGCTCGCTCTCCGTCGCCCACAAGGCCGACGAATACGTGCCCGCGGACGAACTCGTCACGGCGAGCCTCGTCTACCGCGACGTCGCGGCAGCCCTTCTCGCCCGCGCCTGAGGACGACGGATGCGCCTGTTCCTCCACCGCGCGATGCTGCACTACGCGGGCCTCACCCTGCACACGGCGTCGTCGGGGCCGGTGGCCGGGCTCGACACGCTCCACCTCGCCCTGCGCGACCGCGACGGCATCGACGCGGCCGGCGAGGTCCGCATCAACGTCGCCTACCTCAACGGGCTCGAGCCGGCCGCCATCCTGGCGGAGGCGAAGGCGGTCCTGCCGAGGCTCGACCTGACGGGCGAGCCGGCCGTCATCCTGGCGGACCCGCCCGCTCCGCTCGCCGGGGCGAGCGCGCCGCTGCGCATGCTGGTCGATCTCGCCCTGCACGACCTCGCGGCGAAGCGCGCCGGGCTGCCGCTCTGCACCCATCTCGCCGGACCGGGCGCTCCGGTCGAGGCTGCCGTCCACCCGACGAACCAGACCCTGTTCGTCTCCGACGACGCCACCTTCCTGCGCCAGGCCGAGGCCTACGTGGCCCGGGGCTTCCGCGACCTCAAGGTGCGGATCGGGGCCGCCGATTTCACGCAGGATCTCGCCCGGCTGGCGCTGCTGCGCCGGACCTTCGGGACGCAGGTCAAGCTCGCGGCGGATGCCAACGGCGCCTGGACGCTCGACGCGGCGCCCGCGCGGCTCGACGCCCTGGCCCGGCTGGACCTCACCTATGTCGAGCAGCCGGTCGCGCCAATGGGCTTCGAGGCGCTGGCCCGGCTCGCCGAGACGAGCCCTATCCCGGTCATGCTCGACGAGAGCGTGGCGACCGAGGCCGACATCGCCCGTCTCGCGGCCGGCGGTCACCGGCTGATGGCGCATCTCAAGCTCGTCAAGCTCGGTGGTCTCGCACCCGCCCTGCGGGCCGCCCGCGCGCTCGCGGCCGCGGGCGTTCCCTTCATGGTCGGGCAGATGAACGAAGGCGGCCTGGCGACGGCCGCGGCCCTGCATCTCTGCATTGCCGTGCGGCCCCGCTTCGCGGAGCTCTACGGCGCGGACGGCCTCGTCGACGATCCCGCCCCGGGCCTCGTCTATGCCGAGGGTGTCGTCCGCGCTCCCGAGGGCCCGGGGCTCGGACTCGCTTTCGCCCCGGCCGACAGCAGCCGTGTGATGGAGCTTTGACGCGATGGATGTCAGTGGTGTTGTGCAGGGCTGCGAATCGGCCTTCCCGAAGAGCGAGTATGACGGCCGGGTCGCCAAGGCGCGGGCCCGGCTCGCTGCCGCCGGTCTCGACGTGATGATCGTCACCGGACCTGAGAACATCTTCTATCTCACGGGCCAGCAGACGCCGGGCTATTACACGTTCCAGGCGCTGATCCTGCCGGTCGACGGCGATCCGGTCTTCGTCATACGCCAGCTCGAATATTTCAACTTCATCGCCAACACCTACATTCCCGACGCGGAGGTGTACCAGGACGGCGAGGAGCCGATCGGCTTCCTCACCCGGGTGCTGCGCGACCGCGGCCTTGCGGGCCAGCGCCTCGCCATCGACAAGCGCGGCTGGTTCCTGCCGATCGCGATCTACGAGGCGTTGCAGGACCAGCTCGGCGCCATCGGCGACGCTGCCGGCATCGTCGAGGCCCTGCGCGCCGTGAAGTCGCCGCTGGAGATCGAGAAGCTCGAGCGCGCCGCGGCCTATGTCGATGCCGGCATGCGGGCGGGGCTCGCGGTCGTGAAGGCCGGCAACACCGAGAACGACCTCGTCGCCGCCATGATGGGGGCGGCCATCGCGGCCGGGTCCGAATATCTCGGCATGGAACCGCTCGTCTCGTCGGGGCCACGCTCCGGCATCCCGCACGGCACC
The DNA here is from genome assembly GCF_006151805.1 of Methylobacterium terricola. Lineage (GTDB taxonomy): Bacteria > Pseudomonadota > Alphaproteobacteria > Rhizobiales > Beijerinckiaceae > Methylobacterium > Methylobacterium terricola. The sequence continues at coordinate 19,874 of NZ_VDDA01000052.1, forward strand.
TGGCGCCGTCGGCGCATCGAGCCCGGCGACCCGGCCTTCCTCGAGATGGCGGCGTGTCACGACCGCTACCATGCGGCGCTGATGCGCTCGGCCTGGATCGGCACACCCCCGGCGGACGCCGCCGCGATGATGGATGCCTGCCAGGACGCCCTCGCGGCGGCCCTGGAGACGATCCGCCCCGGCATTCCCTGCGAGGTGCCGCACCTCGCCTGCCAGGCGGTGATCGACAAGGCCGGCTACACGGACGCGTTCCGCAAGCGTCTCGGCTACAGCGTCGGCATCTCGTTCGCGCCGGATTGGGGCGAGGGCGCGATCCTCAGCCTCAACAAGGGCGTGACGACCGAACTCCAGCCCGGCATGGCGTTCCACCTGCCGCCGGCCCTGCGGATCTATGGCCGCTTCACGGTCGGCGTCAGCGAGACGATCGTGGTGACCGAGACCGGCCACCGCGTCCTCGGGACGCTGGACCGGGCCATGGTCAGCGTGAATTGAGGGGCCGGGTGCGGTGACGCTCCATCTCGTCATCGATGCGACGACCCGTCCGGCCGCCTTCGGCCGGGCGGCGGCCCGCGCGGCGCGCCGGCTCGGCGCACACTTCCTGCACGAGGCCGCCGTCTTCGACCTCGCGGCCCATCCGGATGCGGTGCAGTACGTCTACGCGGCCGGAGGCCTCGGTCCGAGCGGACTCTTCTTCGCCGAACGCCTCCTCGACACCCCGATCGAGCCTGCCTGCGACGCGGCCCGGATCCTCGAGGCCGCTACGGCGGGCGAGGTCGTCGTGCCGATCCATCCGGCTTTCGGCCAGGACGCCGCAGCCTTGCGAACGGGCGCCGCCCTCGCCGGCATCCCGCTCGCCGAGATCGTGGCGGACCCGCATCGGGACGAGCCGCAGGCGCTCGCGGATTCCGCCGGGGATCCCTCCGTCACGATCGCGCTCGTCGGCCGGGAGCGCGATCATCGCGACGTCTATCCGGCGGCCATGGTGTCGCTTCTCGACGCCGCCGCGCTCCTGGACCTGCCCCTGCGGATCCTGTTCGTTCCACCCGGGCGGGTGGAGCCATCGGTCCTGGCAGGGGCCGACGGCATCCTGCTGCCCGGCGGCTCGGAGATGGGCAACGTCCCGGGCCAGATCGACGCGGCCCGCTACGCCCTGGCAGAGCGCGTACCGGTGCTCGGCCTCTGCCTCGGCATGCAGACCATGACGACGGCCTTCGCGCAGCAGGCTCTCCGGGACGGCCGGATCAACCTCGCCGAGGCCGATCCCGAGGCGGCGACCTGGAGCTTCGTGCCCATGGCGGCCGAAGGCGCCGGACTGCCGGAGCATCGCACCGGCGACGCGACCCTCACGGTGACTCCCGGCACGCGGTTCGATGGGATGCTTGGTGCGGGCGATGCCCGCATGCGCTGCAATCACCGCTACTGTCTGGCGCCCGGCCTCAGGCGGCCGCTGGAGGCGGCCGGTCTCGTGGCGAGCGCGACGAGCTTCGCGGGGCGGGTCGTCGACGCGGTGGAATGGCCCTCCCACCCCTTCTTCGTCGGTGTCCAGGGCCATCCCGAGCTCGGCGCGCCGGCAGGCAAGCCTCATCCGGTCTTCCCGGCCTTCCTTGCGGCAGCGCGCGGCGACAATGCGCGCAAAGCTGGCCGCCCTCTCGCAAAGTGGTGAGCTGATCGACCGCCCTCGCAACCGGCGGGTCGAGAGGACCGGCCCGGGCCGGGACAGTTGGACCGACGGCCAGGACCGACAAAGAGCGCAGGCATCATGAGCCTTCATCCTGACCGCCACGACGCCGAGGGCATCCTCTCGGGCCTGCTGCGCTGGGTCGAGATCGACACGCCGACCGGGGAGGTCTCGGGCATGTCCCGGCTCCTGGACCGCGTGGCCGAGGACTTCGCTCCGCCCGGAGCCGCCATGACGCGCATCCCCGGCCGCGACGGGCTGGGCGACCACCTGCTGGTCCGCATGCCCTGGGGATCCGGTCCGGGGATCCTCTCCGTGGCGCATCTGGACACCGTCTGCGTCCCCGGCACGGTCCGCACGGGCCGCGACGGCGAGCGCTGCTACGGGCCCGGCCTTGCCGACATGAAGGGCGGCGCCTTCCTGACCCTGGAGGCTGCCCGCCGCATCGCGGCCGAATCACCGTGACGGGCGAGATCGAGAAGCCCTGCCTCGAGCGGTCCGCCGCGACGCTCGGGCTGTTCGAAATCGCCCGGAGGCTGTGCGCGGAGGCGGGGATCGCCCTCTCGGAGACCGGCAGCGGCGGCGGGAGCGACGGCAACTTCACCGCGGCCTATGGGGTCCCGACCCTCGACGGCCTCGGCGTGATCGGCAACACGTGGCATTCGCCCGACGAGCACATCGTCGTGCCTGCCCTCCCACGCCGGGCCGCCCTGATGGAAGCGCTTCTCCGCGAACTCGGCCGCTGACGAGAGGTATGCGGTCCGCGTCCTACGGCGGCGTGTAGCGCCGGGACACCTCGCCGCGTCCGTCGTAGCTCGCCTCGAAGATCGCCGCCGCCAGTGTCGCCCGGACCTTGAGGATCCCGGTCCCGATATTCCTGAAGCCGTGGCGCATGCCGGCCGGGATCACGACGGATTGGTCCGCCGTGACCACGCGGCTCTCGTCGCCGAGCGTGATCTCGGCCTGCCCCTCCATCACCTCCAGCACCTCCTCGACGGCGTGGATGTGGACCGGAGCGCCGAGGCCCGGCGCGCAGAACTGCTCGAAGATGCAGAGCTGGTGGGCGTTCGTGAGTGCGGATACCCGCATGCGGGTGTCGACGCCCTCGCGCCAGGCCTCCACGTCCTGGCGCGCGTGGTCGAGTACGTTCATCGGTGGATCGTCCTTTCTCGCGAGCGGGCAGCCTATGGACCGACGGCCGCCTTGATCTTGGCGAGCCAGGGGCGCGCCATCGGGAAATCCTTGAGCAGCGCCTCGTGCACGACCGGTGCCGTCGCGCGGAAGCTCGCCAGATCCGGCTCGATGATCTGGA
>NZ_VDDA01000053.1 GCF_006151805.1 Methylobacterium terricola
AGGGTTGCCCCCATTGTCCAATATTCCCCACTGCTGCCTCCCGTAGGAGTCTGGGCCGTGTCTCAGTCCCAGTGTGGCTGATCATCCTCTCAGACCAGCTACTGATCGTCGCCTTGGTGAGCCGTAACCTCACCAACTAGCTAATCAGACGCGGGCCGATCCTTCGGCAGTCAAGCCTTTCCCCAAAAGGGCGTATCCGGTATTAGCTCAAGTTTCCCTGAGTTATTCCGAACCGAAGGGCACGTTCCCACGCGTTACTCACCCGTCTGCCGCTGACCCCGAAGGGCCCGCTCGACTTGCATGTGTTAAGCCTGCCGCCAGCGTTCGCTCTGAGCCAGGATCAAACTCTCAAGTTGAAGAGCTGATCATAGCTGATCACAACATAAACGGAGGCTCACAACCGATCGGCGTTTCCGCCTGATCGTGTGAGCACCGAAACGTCAGACCAGCATCATCCTACTCACGATCCAGGCCGAAACCCGGATCCGCAGGGACGACGCCGTCCACGCTTCTCTTTCTCGTATGCACTTGTCAAAGAGCTGATCGAGCCGGGGCCAGATCTCGACCTTCCAGAGAACGGAAAGCAGCGCCGGGTTGCCCTGGCCCTTGCTTGCTCTTCTCTGGGAAGGTTCGTCGGGGCGGGCCGTTTCGTCGGCGCCCCGTCGGTGAGCGGTCGTTTAAGGGTCGCCGGCTTGCCTGTCAACACGACCGAACCCCGGAGGTTTCGACCATGGCGACTGGAGGCGGGGCAGGGGACCTGCCCGCCGCATCGGTCGGCGTGTATCCTAGATGGGACTGCACGCCCTGCGTTCAAGAGGCGGCATTAATACCCTTGCGAGCGGTCGATCGCATGCGGAATCGGCTCGCCGCGCAGATGGGCCCGCACGCCCTGGATCACCTGACGGGCGGCGCCCGCCGGCTGGGTGGCGCTCGCGACATGGGGCGTCGCCATCACCCGGGGATGAGCGAGGAGCGGGTGACCGGCGTCCGGCGGCTCCGTCGCGAGGACGTCGAGGACGGCGCCGGAGAGCTGGCCCGACTCAAGGGCGGCGAGCAGGTCGGCCTCGACGACGTGGCCGCCGCGACCGGCATTCACCAGGCCGGCGCCCGGGGGCAGGCGGGCGAACAACGTCCGGTCGAGGAGGTCCCGCGTCGCCGGGGTCAACGGCAGCAGGCAGACCAGGATGTCGGTACGGGAGAGGAAGTCGCCGAGCGCCGCGTCGCCCGCGAAAGTCTCGATCCCCTCGAGGCTCTTTGGCGAGGCGCTCCAGCCGCTGACCGGGAAGCCGAATCCGGCCACTGCCCGCGCCGCCGCCTGGCCGAGCACGCCGAGGCCCATGATGCCGACCCGGCGCTCCGGCGCGGGCCGCACCGGCCGCGGGGTCCAGCGCCCGGCGGCCTGCTCGGTGCGGTAGAACGGCAGGTCGCGGTGGAGCGTCAGTACCGCCATCACGACGTACTCGACCATCGAGGCGGTGAGGTTCGGGTCGACCATCCGCACCACCTGGACGGCGGGCGGCAGCTCGCGGACGGGGAGGTGGTCGATTCCCGCGCCGATGCAGAACAGCGCCTCCAGCCGCGGCATGGCGCGGGGCAGGTCCGCCGGCGGCGTCCAGGCGACGAGATAGGGGGCCTGCGCCGCCGCGCCGTCCGACTCCCAGTCGACGAGGCGCAGGTCCGGCGCCTCCCGGGCGAAGATGTCGTGCCAGACGGCGCCGCGGACCGGGTCCGACTTGTAAGCGATGAGGGGGGTGGTCATGGAAGGCCTCGAAACGCGCTGCCGCGGGAGCGATCGGACACGGTGCCGCCACCGCGACGACCGTGCCGATGCAGGAACGATACCCGGGAGCGATCCGCGGGAGACGCCGAATACGGGGTCGGCCGCAGGCGGAATCACCGTGGCGCGTGAGCCCTTGACGGCAGAGGCTGCCGAGGCGGTCCCGATCCGGCCCGCCGGGTACCCGGACGGACCGGCCCTCCGGCAGGACCTGCCGTGCGGGAGGGGCGAAAGCGCAGGATCGCCGACCCCGAGGCCGGCACAACGGAGTCCGGCGGCGGTCGCTGCGCCTTAGGGTCGGCCACGGTTGAACGCCGCGCGGTCGAGCACCGCAGGGAGATCCCGATGGCCCATCTCAAGCCCAAGTACATCACCTTCGACTGCTACGGCACGCTGATCTACTTCGAGATGGCGCCGGTCGCCCGCCGCCTCTACGCCGACCGCGTGCCGGCGGAGCGCATGGACGCCTTCGTGGCCGACTTCTCGGCCTACCGCCTCGACGAGGTGCTGGGCCCGTGGAAGCCCTACAAGGACGTGGTCGCCAACGCGCTGATCCGCACCTGCAAGCTCAACGGCATCGCGTACCGCGACAGCGACGCCGATGCGGTCTACGCCGCCGTCCCGACCTGGGGCCCGCACCCGGACGTGGTCGAGGGGCTGTCGAAGGTCGCCAAGGAATTCCCCCTGGTGATCCTGTCGAACTCGATGAAGGACCTGATCCCGCACTCGGTCGCCAAGCTCGGCGCGCCGTTCCACGCCGCCTACACGGCGGAGGAGGCCCAGGCCTACAAGCCGCGGATGCAGGCCTTCGAGTACATGTTCGACCAGCTCGGCTGCGGCCCCGAGGACGTGCTGCACTGCTCGTCGAGCTTCCGCTACGACCTGATGACCGCGCACGACCTGCGCATCACCAACAAGGTCTGGGTGAATCGCGGCCACGAGCCCGCCAACCCCTATTACGGCTACCACGAGATCAAGGACATCGGCGGCCTGCCGGGGCTGCTCGGCCTGTAGGCCCGGACCGACGCCGCCCGCCCGGGAGAGCCGGACGGGTGGCGGCGCTGTCTCCGCCATCCCCGCGCCCGCCCTCAAGGCCGCGCTCCATCGCCCGAGGACATCCATGTTCACCCAGGACCGCCTGCGCGATCCCGCGCTCCTGCGCTTCCAGGCCTTCATCGCCGGCGAGTGGCGCGATGCCGAATCCGGCGGCAGCCTCGCCGTGACCGACCCGGCGACGGGCGAGACCCTCGGCACCGTGCCGGATTGCGGCGCCGCCGAGACCCGCGCGGCGATCGCCGCGGCGGATGCCGCCTTCCCGGCCTGGCGCCGCACCGCGCCGGCGGAGCGCGCCGCGATCCTCGAGCGCTGGAACGCCCTGATCCTCGAGAATGCCGAGGACCTGGCGGCGATCATGACCGCCGAGCAGGGCAAGCCGCTGGCGGAAGCCCGCGGCGAGGTCGCCTATGGGGCGAGCTTCGTGAAGTGGTTCGCGGAAGAAGCGCGCAGGATCACCGGCGACGTGTTCACCGCGCCGGTCGGCGACCGCCGGGTGCTGGTGCTCAAGGAGCCGGTCGGCGTCTGCGCGGCGATCACGCCGTGGAACTTCCCGATCGCGATGATCACCCGCAAGGTGGCGCCGGCCTTCGCCGCCGGCTGTCCGATCGTGGTCAAGCCCGCCGACCTGACGCCGTTCTCCGCGCTCGCGCTCGCGGTGCTGGCCGAGCGGGCCGGGGTGCCGAAGGGCGTGTTCAGCGTCGTCACCGGCCAGGCGGCGCCGATCGGCGCCGAGATGACCGGCAGCGAGACGGTGCGCAAGCTGTCCTTCACCGGCTCGACCGCGGTCGGGCGGCTGCTGATGGCCCAGTCGGCCCCGACCATCAAGCGGCTGAGCCTCGAGCTCGGCGGCAACGCGCCCTTCATCGTCTTCGACGACGCCGATCTCGACCAGGCGGTCGCCGGCGTGATGGCCTCGAAGTTCCGCAATGCCGGCCAGACCTGCGTCTGCGCCAACCGCATCCTGGTGCAGGACGGCATCCACGACCGCTTCGCCGCCCGCCTCGCCGAGGCCGCGGGCACGCTCAAGATCGGCAACGGCTTCGAGACGGGCGTCACCATCGGCCCGCTGATCAACGACGCCGCGGCCGCCAAGGTCACGGCACATCTCGATGACGCGCTCAAGCACGGCGCCCGGCTGGTGGCGGGCGATCCGGATGCCGTGCGCGGCCGCTTCGTGCCGCCTTTGGTGCTGACCGGGGCCGACACCGCGATGCGTCTCGCCGTCGAGGAGACCTTCGGGCCGCTGGCGCCGCTGATGCGCTTCTCCCGCGAGGAGGACGCGATCGCCATCGCCAACGCGACGCCGTTCGGCCTCGCCTCGTACTTCTACACCTCCGACATCGGCCGGGCCTGGCGGGTCGGCGAGGCGCTGGAATTCGGCATGGTCGGGCTCAATACCGGCACGGTCTCGATGGAGGCGGCACCGTTCGGCGGGGTCAAGCAGTCCGGTCTCGGCCGCGAGGGCTCGGCCTACGGCATCGACGAGTACCTGGAGCTGAAGTCGCTCCACATGGGCGGCCTCTGAGCCTCCTCATGTCCGTCGCGCGCCCCGGCCCCCGTCGCGGGGCTGGGGCGCGCCTCCGTCCGACCCTTTCCCTCACGAGACCCGACGCGATGACGAACGAGACGAGCGCCCCGGCGATCCGTCCGATGACCGGGGCCGATCTCGAGGCGGTCCACGGCCTCTCGGTCGAGGTGCGCTGGCCGCACCGGGCCGACGACTGGCGCCTGATGCTGGAGATCGGCCACGGCCTCGTCGCCTGCGACGAGGCCGGCGAGGTGATGGGCTCGGCGATGTGGTGGCCCTTCGGCGACGGGCTCGCGACCATCGGCATGGTGATCGTCTCCCCGCAGCGGCAGGCGAAGGGCACCGGGCGGCGGCTGATGCGGGAGCTGTTCGCCGCCGCGGGCGGGCGCACCCTCCGGCTCACCGCGACGCAGGCCGGGCGGCGCCTCTACGAGTCCGAGGGGTTTCGCGTCACCGGCGGCCTCGTGCAGTACCATGGCACCGCCGATGCGGCAGCGGCGGTGGAGGATGCGCGCGTGCGCCCGGCGACCGAGGCCGATTGGCCAGGGATCGTCGCCCTCGACCGCGAGGCCTCCGGCGGCGACCGTGGGCGGATGCTCGACGCCCTGCGCCGGGTCGGCGACATCGCCGTCCTGGAGGAGGGGGGCCGGATCGCCGGTTTCGCGGTCTGCCGCGCCTTCGGCCGTGGCCACCTCGTCGGCCCGATCGTCGCTGCCGACGGCGCGGCTGCCGTGGCGCTGGCGAGCCCGCACGTGCGGGCCCATGCCGGCACCTTCCTGCGCCTCGACACCACCGAGCGCGACGGGCCGCTCGCCGCCTTCGCGCAGGCCTGCGGCCTCGCCAATGTCGACGAGCCGGTGACGATGACCCGGGGGCCGGCGCCCGAGACGGGTCCCGCCCGGATCTACGCCGTCACCAGCCAGGCCCTGGGCTAGATCCGATCCCGCCGGGGCGGCGTCGGCCGCCCCGCTCAGCGCTCCTCGCCGAACAGGGTGGCGAGCGGCAGCTCGGTCTTCACGATCGGCGTGCGCAGCACGATGTAGCTGAAATACTTGGCGATCCCGACATTGCGCTCCAGCAGCGCCTCGATCACCTCCTGGTAGTGCGACAGGCCGCGGGTGACGAACTTCACCAGGTAGTCGTAGCCGCCGCTGACCACATGGCCCTCGATCGCCTCGTCGATCTTGCGCAGGGCCTGCTCGAAGCGCTGGAAGTATTCCGGCGTATGGCCGTTCAGGGTGAATTCCGTGAACACCGTCACGGTCTCGCCGAGCTTCGGCAGGGCGATGTGGGCGCCGTAGCCGGTGATGTAGCCGGCCTGTTCCATGCGCTTGACCCGGAGCAGACACGGGCTCGCCGACAGGCCGACGGCATCCGCCAGCGTCACGTTGGTCATGCGGCCGTTCTTCTGCAGCTCGATCAGGATCTTCATGTCGATCCGGTCGAGCCTGGTCGTCTGCTGGTTCACGAGAAGCGTTTCCCGATTCCGGTCCGGCGGAGGGCCGCGTCGCCGGGTGGACGGCGAGGCCTCGACGCGGGCGGCGGGGACCGGCTCGCGCCCGGGAGCGGGCTTCCGGGCGGGACGCGCGCGGCGCCGGCTTCCGGCGGGACCGCCCGGGTGACGAGACCTCTTGGATGAGGGCGTCCCACCATGTCAGAATCAGGGTCGATTGTCATGGTGGGTTGTCGTGACGGAAGATGGGTCTCGCGGCGGCCGGGGAAGTGCCTGCCGGTCCGGCTCCGGCTCGGCCCAGGTGCGAATTCCAACCCGGTGTCGGCATGCGTGATTCGCATAAGGTAGGTTATGGAACCGAGATGGGGCCGGCCGCAGGATGGCAGGTGCCGGTTCAGCCCCGCCGCCACAACCGTGTCAGCGGGCCGCCGGGCCCGTGGGCCGGGTCGCTCGCCGGGATCGCGAGGCCGGCGATCCGGGCGCGGATCGCGGCATCCGGGGCCGTGCGGCAGAGATCGACGGTGCAGCCCGGCGGATAGGCGCCGACGACCAGGAAGTCCAGGCTCGCCGACAGGCGGCAATGGCCGGTGCCGACCGGCAGCACCAGCACGTCGCCGGCCGCGACCGCGATCGCGTGCCCGCCCTCGCCGCCGAGGATCAGGCGGGCGCGGCCCGCGGCGATGCCCAGGGTCTCGTGCGTGGTCGAGTGGTAATGGTGGTACGCGAACACGCCGTCGCGCCACCGCGCGGGCCAGCCGTGGCGGGCAAACAGCGCCTCGAGCGCTTCGGCACCCGTTGCGATGCTCCTGTAATGCAGCACCGGCAGCGCCGGGTTGTTCGGCATCGCGCCGTTCGGCGCGAGGACGAGGCGTTCGGGCTGCATCGGCGCGGGATCCATCGGAGCCCCGCTAACCCGCCCGGCGCGGCCGCGCGACACGCCGCAGGATCAGGCCGAGCTGCTCGGCCGAGTACGGCTTGTGCAGCAGCTCGAAGCCATGGGCGTCGTCCTGCGCCAGGACGTGGCTGTAGCCGGAGGCGAGCACCACCGGCAGGTGCGGCAGGCGGCGGCGCAGCTCGCGGGCGAGCGCGATTCCGCCCATGCCCGGCATCACCACGTCGGAGAACACCACGTCGAACCCCGCCCCGTCGGGCCCGAGGCGCTCCAGGGCCTCCTCGGCATTGGTCGCCCAGGTGGTGCGGTACCCGAGATCGTGCAGGATCTGGGTGCAGAAGCGCCCGACCTCGATGTTGTCCTCGACGACCAGCACGCTCTCGCCGGCGCCGATCGGCGAGGCCGAGGCCTCGCTGCCGGCCTCGTCGCGGTCGCCGGCGGCATCCGGTGCCTCCGGCAGGTAGAGGGTGAAGGTGGCGCCTTCACCGGTGCGGCTCGTCACGTCGACGTCGCCGCCCGATTGCTTGGCGAAGCCGAAGACCTGGCTCAGGCCCAGTCCCGTGCCCCGGCCGACCTCCTTGGTGGTGAAGAACGGCTCGAAGATCCGGCCGATCAGGTCCGGCGGCACGCCCGGCCCGGTATCGGTGAGCGACACCGCCGCGAAGGGCTTCTGCGAGCCGGCATGGCCCCGGATCGGCGGCATCGCGGCGCCGCAGGTGAGCGTCAGGGTCAGCGTGCCCTCGCTCTCCATCGCGTCGCGGGCATTGACCGCCATGTTGATGAGCGCGGTCTCGAACTGGCTCACGTCGGCCCGCACGAAGCACGGATGGTCGGGCACCGTCACCACCACCCGCACCCGGGCGCCGGTGACCGTGTCGATCATGTCGGCGACGCCGCGCACCTTCTCGCCGACATCGAACACGGCCGGCATCAGCGCCTGGCGGCGGGCGAAGGCGAGGAGCTGGCCGGTGAGCTTGGCGGCGCGGTCGACGGTGTCGGAGACCGCGTCGAGGTAGCGGCGTTTTCGCGCCTCCGGCAGCTCCGGCCGGCGCAGGAAATCGACCGACGAGCGGATGATGGTGAGCAGGTTGTTGAAGTCGTGCGCGACGCCGCCGGTGAGTTGGCCCACCGCCTCCATCTTCTGCGACTGGCGCAAAGCCTCCTCGGCCTGGGCCAGGGCGTCGGCCTGGGTCCGGATCGCCGTCACGTCGCGCACCGTGGCGTAGATGCGCCCGTCCCGCGGCACGGCGTTCCAGGACAGCCAGCGATGCGAGCCGTCGCGGTGCCGGTAGCGGTTCTCGAAGTTGGGTTGCGGCTCGCCGAGGGCGAGGCCGGCGGTCGCCGCCCGCGTCGCCGGCACGTCGTCCGGGTGGACGAAGTCGAGGAACGGGCGGGCCAGCAACTCGCCCTCGCTCCAGCCGAGGAGCGTGGTCCAGGCCGGGTTGAGGCTGACGAACCGGCCCTCGACGGTGGCGACGCAGAACAGGTCGGTCGAGGCCTGCCAGATCTGGTCGCGCTCGGCGGTGCGCTCGGCGACCTGCGCCTCGAGCGAGGCGTTGAGGACGCGCAGGGCCTCCTCCATGCGCTTGCGGTCGGAGATGTCGCTGAAAAACACCGCGACCCTGGCCAGGGCCGGATCGCCGATCCGCAGCGCCCGCACGTCGAACCAGCGCCCGAACACGTCGGCCTGGTTCTCGAAATGGACCGGCTCGCCGGTGAGCGCGACGCGGCCGTAGGTGTCGAACCAGTGCCGCTCGAGGTCGGGGGCGAACTCGCTCACCCACAGCCCCGCCACGTCGGCGCCGGTCTGGCGCGCGAAGGCCGGGTTGGCCTCGGCGATCCGGTAATCGACCGCCCGGCCCTCCCCGTCGAACTTCATCTCCAGGATGCAGAAGCCGACATCAATGCTCTCGAGCAGGGTGCGGTAGCGCTCCTCGCTGTCGCGCAGGGCCGCCTGCGAGCGGATCTGCTCGGTGACGTCGTAGCCGCCGACGAAGATGCCGGTGACCGCACCGGACCCGTCCCGCAGCGGCTGGTACAGGAGATCGATGGCGCGCTCGGACGCGTCGCCGGCGAACAGGATCGGCATGGCGCGGGCCGCGAACGGCCGGCCGGTGCGGTACACCGTATCGAGGAGCTCGTAGAAGCCCTGGTCGGCGAGATCGGGAAAGGCCTCGCGCACGGTGTGGCCGAGGAAGTCGCGGGCGCCGGCGATCGTCACGTAGGCGTCGTTGACGTATTCGAAGACGTGGGTCGGGCCGCGCAGGACGGCGACGAACCCCGGCATCTGCTGGAAGATCTGCTCCCGCCGCTCGTCCTCCTCCGGTCGCACCCCGGCGACCGGGTGGTGGAGCACGAGGCTGACGGCACCGGAGGCGTCGCGCACCGGGGTGTGGGTGACGCTCCAGCCGCCCGCGCCCGATAGGCTGTCCGCAGCGGGCGCGGGGACGTCGGCGGCGACCGTGTCGGGCCGGCCGGTCGCGACCGCCCGGGCGAGCGAGGCCTGGATCGCCGCCCCGTCCGGCACCACCTCCGCGAGGGGCCGGCCGACGAGGTCGTCCGGCCCGGTCCCCGAGCCGTGGCCGATATGCCAGGCCCGGTTCGCCGCGAGGACCCGGCCCTGCGGATCGAGGACCAGGCAGGGTTGGGGCGCGGCGTCGAACAGGCTGCGGTAGTCGAGGTCCGGCGGCAGCGTGCTCACGAGGCGCTCCTCCGCAGGCGGGGCCGGAGGTCCGGAGCGACGGGATCGCGTCCGTTCGGGGAAGCGAGGAGGCGACTTTGGGTCAGCGGGAGGGACACCATGGTTCGCCCTCCTATCACCGGCGCGGCGGCGTGTCGCCGACCGTCGCGAGGCTGCCGCGGCGGACCGCGCCATCGCGGGAGGGGCCCGGGCGCCGACGCCGGGATGCCGGTCCTCCGCAGGGATTCCGCTCCTCGGCCGGGGTTCAGCGCGGGTCCAGGGCCTCCCGACGGGGGCAGCAACTCCAGGTCGAAGACTTGACCGCGGACGCCTTCGCGTGCTCGGCATGCACCGCCCGCCCTGCCCCCTTTCTCCGACCGGTTCGCATGCTCCTGAAAGGCTCGTCTCTCGCGAAGGTCCTGGTGGTGAGCACGAGCCCGGATGCGGTGAACCACAACGCGCCGATTCGCGCCGCCCTCCGCGAGGGCTTCGCCGAGGTGCTCGGGCCGGCCGCGGCGCGCGAGAGCCCGCTGGAGCTCGCCGAGGAGGCGGTGGACGGTTTCGGCCCGAGCCTGGTCGTCGCCCTCGGCAGCGTCGCGATCGACGCAGCTCCCCTGCGCGGCCTGGCGCGGAGCGCCCGGCGGGCCGGGGCCCGTCTCGCCTTCTGGCTCCACGACGATCCCTACGAGTTCGATTACGGGGTGAAGGCCGAGGCGCTGGCCGACCACATTTTCACCAACGACCGCTGGGCCCTGCCCCATTACCGGCACCCCTCGGTCTCCCACCTGCCGCTCGCCGCCTGCCGCCGGACCCACGACCGGCCGGTGCGGCCGATGGCGGAGCGCCCCCTCGACCTGTTCTTCTGCGGCGCCGCGTTCCCGAACCGCATCGCGCTCCTCGAACGGGCGCATCCCAGCCTCGCCGGCCGCCGGGTCGAGGTCCGCGGCGCGGGCTGGCCGGCTTCCCTGCCCTTCGCCGAGAACGCCCGGATGAGCCCGGCCGCGATGGCCGACCGGGCGAGCGAGGCGCGCCTCACCCTGGCGGTCGGCCGCGACCTCGACATCGCCAACCGGCGCGCCCAGCTGCCGGCCTCGACCCCCGGACCGCGGGTGTTCGAGGCCGCCCTGGCCGGGGCGCCGCAGCTCTGCTTCGCCGCCGGGCTCGAGATCCTGGATTACTTCGACGAGGGCCGCGAGATCCTGCTGTTCGACGACGTGCCGGGGATCGCGGAGGCGATCGACCGCTCCCACCGCGAGCCCGCCGCCTTCGAGGCGATGGCCGCCCGCGCCCGCGCCCGGGCGCTCGACGCCCATACCTACGCCCATCGGGCGCGGACCATCCTGGCGGTGATGGCCGCGTGACCGGACCCCTGATGCCCCTGGCCGCGCCGCTCTCGGTCCTCCTGCTCGACACCGAGCCGCGGACCAGCAACGCCTACATCACCCTGGCGGTCGCCGATGCCCTGGCGCGCCACCCCGCGGTCGCGCGGGTGGTCCGAGCGACCCACGCCGACGCGGTCGCGCTGGCGCAGGCCGAGCGGTTCGACCTCGTCCTCGCCTTCGGGGGCGCGAGCCGCCATCACGCCCTCCTGCGCCGCCTCTGCGCGCTCGCCGGCACCAGCGCGCTCTGGACCACCGAGGACCCTTACCTCGCGGCCGCGAATGCCCGGCTCGCGGGCTGCTTCGACCTCGTCTTCACCAACGACCGCGGCTCGCTCCCCCGCTACGGCGCCGGCGCGCGGCACCTGCCGCTGGCGGCGACGCCCCTGTTCCAGGATCTGCCCGTCCGGCCGGACGACGCGGATTACCGCTACGACCTCCTGTTCATCGGGACGGCCTGGCCGAACCGGGTCGCGACGCTCAACCGGATCCTGTCGTCCTTCCCCCACGACCTCCGCGTGAAGGTCGCGCTGCCGTCGAATGCCTACCTGCCCGAGCCGGTGCTGGTGCGCGACGACCTGATCGTCGACTGGCGCTGCGGCAACGCGGATTTCGCCCGGTTCGCCAATGCGAGCCGGGTGGTGCTGACCCTGCCGCGCGTCTTCACCGCCGGCGCCGACGAGACGCCGGCGGGAACGACCCCGCCGCCGCGGCTGTTCGAGGCGGCGCTCGCCGGCGGGGCGCAGCTCGTGGTCGGCGCCGAACGCGAAACCCTCGATTACTACGAGGCGGAGCGCGAGATCCGCACCTGCACCGAGGAGGGCGTCGTCGCGGCGATCGGCACGATGCTGGCGGAGCCCGGGACCCGCATCGCCATGGCCGAGCGGGCGCGAGCCCGCACCCGGGCCGAGCATCTCTACGACCACCGGATCGACGCCCTCCTGCACGCGGTGCAGGAGCGCCGGGCGGCCGCGTCCCGCAGCGTCGCGCAGATCCGCGAGGCCGCCAAGCCCTGCGGGAGCATCAAGCCCTGCGGGAGCATCAAGCCCCGCATCCTGTTCGTCGCCCATAACCGCATCGGGCGCCGCCAGGGCGGCGGCGTGGAATTCTACCAGGAGCAGCTCGCCGGAGCCCTCGACGGGGTCGAGCCGCTGTTCCTCTATCCCTCCTTCGAGGAGGAATCCTGGGTCCTGCGCCTCGACGAGGGCGAGACCTCGGAGGTATTGCCGATCCCGCCGGCCGAACGGCTGCTCGTCAGCCCCGAGATCGAGGCGCTGGTCGAGCGAATCCTGGTCGAGCGGCGCATCGACCTCGTCCACGTCCACCACCTGCTCGGCCTGCCGCTGAGCCTGCCGGCGATCGCCCGGGCCCAGGGCGTGCCGGTGGTGATGCAACTGCACGACTTCTTCCTGATCTGCAGCCGCTACACGCTGATGAACCAGCACGGCGCGTTCTGCGACGTCGTGCATCGCGGCGAGCGGCCCTGCGACGGCTGCCTCGCCGGTGCCGAGGGGCTGCCGGCCGGCGCCAAGGCGCGGCGGGACGGCTTCGTGGCGCGGATGCTGCCGAGCATCGACGCCTTCGTGACCAGCACGCCGGCCACCGCCGCCTATGTCCGGGCCTTCTACCCGGAAGCGACGGCGCGGGTTGCGGTGATCGAGATGGTGGATGCCGGGCCCGCGCCGGCTCCGTCGGCGAGCCTCGCGCCGGAGCCGCCCCCACCCGGGTCCCGTCTCCCCGGGTCCCGTCTCCCCTTGCGGGTCGCCGTGCTCGGCAACGTCGTCGACCACAAGGGCGCCCGCACCCTGCTCGAGCTCGTCCGCATCACGGAGGGCGAGGCCGTGGTGTTCGAGGTGCTCGGCTACGTCGAGAGCTATCTCGTCGCCGCCTTCGAGGCCCTGGCGGGGGAGCGGCTGCGGCTGCGCGGCGGTTACGTCCGCGAGGAGGTGCCGGCCCTGCTCGCCGGCTGCGACGTGTCGCTCCACCTCTCGCTGTGGCCCGAGACCTACATGATCTCGCTCACCGAGGCGTGGCGGGCCGGCCTGATCCCGATCGTCACCGATCTCGGCGCGCCGGGGGAGCGGGTCACGGACGGCGTCGACGGTTTCAAGGTCCCGACCGGCGATTCCGGCGCCGTGCGCCAGGTCCTGCGGCGCCTCGGGCACGATCGGGACCTCGTCGCGCGCGTGCGCGGCGCGATTCGCGACAAGACCTTGCCGACGATGGCGGAGCACGCCGCCCGGATGGCGGCGTTGTACGCCGACCTGATCGCGGCCCGTCCCGTCCCGCATGCGAGCCCGGACGGGGTGCCGGCCCCCTTCACCCTCTCGGCGGCCGACCTGGGATTTCGCCTCAACCATCCCGACTGGACCGACCCGGCGGTCGTCTGGGACGGGGCGAGCGAGGCGACCGCCGTCGTTCACGCCCTGCCCCCGTCCGTCGCCGCCCTGCCCGAGCGGGCGCTGGCGCCGGACGATCCCGGCCTGTCGTGGGAGATCGCCGACCTCGTCGTCGACGGCCAGAGGCTGCCCGGTCGGATCGCCACCTGCGCGGTCGCCCAGAGCCTGTCGCTCCGCGGCTGGATCTGGCGGCCCGAGGCGGGCCGCCCGGCTCAAACCTTGCTGCGCCTGCGCTCGGGGACGGCCACGGCCTACGTCGCCGCCCGTTCCGAGCGCCGCCCCGAACTCGCGGGCCGGTTCGGCACCGGCCGGGCCGAGCAGGCCGGCTTCGCCGCGCGCCTCGCCGGCGCGGACCTGCCGGCGGGCACCCTCGCGGTCGACCTCGTCCAGGTGTTCGGCGACCACATCGCCATCGCCCCCGGGGTGGCGCACGTCGTCGTCCCGCCCCTGCGCCCGCCGGGGGCCGTCACGCCGTGGCGGACCGGCCTGCCGGTGCCGGAGGCCCGGCTGCGCCGGAGCCCCGAGCCGGCCGCCCTCGCTGGCCACGGCCTGCCGGTGATCGAGGGCGTGCCGGTGGCGCGCCAGGGCGGGATCACCCGCCTCGAGGCCGCGCTGCCGGCCGGCGCCCATGACGGGCAGCCCTTCCTGGTCCTCGAGGGCGAGCACGGCACGGCCTGGGCCCGGGCGGCGTGGCGCGAGGAAGCGGGGACGCGGCGGGCCGGCGCCGAGGCGCAGGTGCGCGACATCCCGCCCGGATCCTACCGCCTCTCCGTCGTGATCGAGGGAGAGAGCGGCGCCGACCGCCACGAGACCGGCGCCGCGCTGTTCGTCGCGCCCGCCATCCGCACCTGCCTCGTCACGGCCGAGGTGCCGCAGGCCCTGCGCCGGACCTGGATCCGGCGGGTGCGCACCCGCCCGAACCTCGATGCGGTCACGGTCGGGGAGAGCTCGTCGCTGCTGGGCAAGGCCGTGACGGTCTCGGGCTGGTGCTTCGTGCCCGGGCGCGGCCGGCCGCTGACCTGGATCGCCCGCTGGGGCGCGCGGGGACAGCGCCGGTTCATGATCGCCGAGAGCTTCGCCCGCCAGGACGTGGCGGCGCACCTGAAGCAGGCCGACGCCCTGACGGCCGGCTTCGAGATCCAGGTGCCGCTCGCCGCGCTCCGGGACGGGAGCTTGCGGGTGTTCCAGGTCTACGAGGGCGGCGCGGTCGCCCTGGTGGATTTCGCCCGCCACGTCTCCGGGATGATCCCGGAGTGATTGCGGGGCGAAGGCGGGGCGGAGGGATGGTGCGCGTTCCGGAAGGTTGCGTCCTGACAGCGCACCACGTGCCCGCGCGGCGCCGGGGCGACGCCGAAATCCGCGTTGCGACCGATCAAACGCAGTGCGTATGAGCCCCCGCCCCTCGCCTCACCACTTGTAGCTCAGGCTCGCGGTGATGCGGCGCTGCTCGCCGTAGAAGCAGGCATTGACCGACTGGCACGACGAGACGAAGCGCTTGTCGGTGAGGTTCGCCGCGTTGATGGCGAAGCGCCAGTTGTCGCGGCTGTAATGGATCACCGCGTCGATCAGCGCCCGCTCCGGCACCGTCAGGGTGTTGTTCACGTCGGCAAAGGAGCGGCCGACATAGCGCACGCCCGCGCCGAAGCCGAAGCCGGCCCAGTCGCCGGTCGGGATGGTGTAGTCGGCGAAGACCGAGGCCAGGGTCTCGGGCACGTTGGTCGGGGTCCGGCCGATCGCGCCGACGTCGCCCTTCGTGACCTCGAGGTTGTAGCTCGTGAACGACGCGACGACGTTGAAGTCCTTGGTGAGGTTGGCGACGAACTGCGCCTCGAAGCCGCGCGAGCGGGTCTCGCCGAGCTGGAGCTGGTTGAGGGGGTTGGTCGGGTCGGCGGTCAGGGTGTTGGCGAGCGCGAGGTCGAAGGCCGCGAGCGTCAAGAAGGCGTTGGCGCCCGGGATCTCGTACTTGACGCCGACCTCGTACTGGTCGCCGGTGGTCGGCTTGAACGGCTGGCTGAAGAAATTGGTGCCGACCTGCGGGTTGAAGAATGTCGCGTAGCTGACATACGGCGCCAGGCCGAAGTCGAAGTTGTAGATCAGGCCGTAGCGCTGCGTGAAGGCGTTGGCCGATTGCCGCGTCTGCGTGCTGGCCAGGCGATTGTTGACCTCGTTCGAGGTGAAGTCGCCGCGGCCCGACACGACCAGGGTCAGCTCGGGCGTGAGCTTGATCTGATCCTGGTAGTACAGGCCGAGCTGCTGGAACACGTCGTAATTGACGAGGTAGGGCGCGACCGGGACGCTCGGGCTGCCGTAATTCGGCGTGATGATGTTGAAGTTCGCGACCGGCGTGCCGGCGAAGCCGCCGGTGGCGTTGTTGTCGTTGAGCTGGAAGTTCTTGTAGTCGAGGCCCATCAGGAAGGTGTGCTTGAACAGGCCGTCGTCGAACCGGGCCACCGCCTGGTTGTCGACGTTGAACAGGCGCGCCCGCGAATTGGCGCGGAAGCGGTAGCGGGCGATCTGGGTCTGGTTCGCATCGGCATAGCCGAGGCCGCCGAGGAACGCGTCGTCGAGCGAGTCGCTGAACGCGTAGCGCAGGTTCTGGCGGAAGGTCCAGGTCTCGTTGAAGACGTGCTCGAACTCGTAGCCGACATTGGCCTGGGTCCGGCGATAGGTGTTGTTGAACGGATCCGAGACGTTGTAGTTCTGCGGGATGCGCAGGCCCAGCACCGTCGGCCGCACCGTGCCGTAATACGGCAGGAACGCGTTGAGGCGGCCGGTATCGTCGTACTGGACGCTCGACAGCAGGGTGAAGGTGGTGGCGCCGTCCGGCTTGTAGGTGAAGGTCGGGGCGATGTAGCCGCGATTCTCGTCGAGCCCGTCGACCTGGGTGCCGCCCTGCCGGCCGATGCCGGTCAGGCGGTAGAACCAGTGACCCTCCTTGTCGGCGGGTCCGCCGAAGTCGAACGCCAGGTACTTCTGGCCGAACGAGCCGCCGCCGACCTCGACGTAGTTCAGGGGCTCGACCGGCGGCTTCTTGCTGACCAGGTTGATCAGGCCGCCGGGACCGCCCTGGCCGAACAGCACCGAGGCCGGCCCGCGCAGCACGTCGATGCGCTCGAGGCCGAACGGGTCGACCTTGTAGGCGGCGAAGCCGTAGTTGAAGAGCTGCAGGCCGTCCCGGTACAGGCCGGTGTCGTTCGCCGTGAAGCCGCGGATGAGGAAGAAGTCGACCCGCGGATCCGGCCCGAAGGTGTTGCCGTAGACGCCGGCCGAGTAGGCGACCGCGTCGGCCACCTGCTGCGGCTTGAGCGCGTCGAGCTGCTCGCGCCCGATCACGGTCACCGATTGCGGGGTCTCGATCAGCGGCGTGTCGGTCTTGGTCGAGACCAGGGTGCGCTTGGCGACGTAGCCGTCGATCGGCCCGCGCGGATCCTCCTGCGGCCGGGCCGCCACCACCGTGGCTCCGGGCCGGGCGCCGTTGCCGGCGACGTCGATCGTCTCCAGCTGGATCGCACCGCCGGCGGCCGCGCCCTGGCGCGGGGGCGTCGCCTCCTGGGCCATCGCCCCCTGCGCGGCGGAGAGCCCGATCAGGGAGACGCCGCCGGCGAGCGCGGCGATGCGGCGGGAGAGGGGGGGGACGCTGAAGGGGAAACGCATGTCGAGACCTTCGGGCAACGGCCCGCCCGCTCCGGACGGAAGACCGTCCAGGCTGGCGCCGCTCTTTAGAATAATACTAAGTTGTTGGTCCTGTTCGATTTTTTACTAGCACGCCCGAACCGCATGCGAAGCGGGAATCCCAGATTGCGCGGGGGATGTTAGCGCACGTGGCAAATCCGCAACGACGGCGCGGGCGGCCATGGGCGCCGCGCCGTCGAGGCGGTCGGTCCAGACCGGCTGGGGACGCCGGGGCCCGGCATCCGGTCGCCTCGACCGGACCGAAGCCGCCTACCGCGCCGCGAAGGTGTCCCGGATCGCTTTCGCGTTGCGGCGGATCATTGGGCGAAGCCAGGCGCCCGAGGCGAGGTAGGCGCCGGGCCGGAGCGGCGCGAGGGCCGCCGCGAGGGTCTGCGCCAGATCGGTCGCCGGTACGTCCGGCGCATCGGACGCGTTGGCCTGCCGGTACACCACGCGCGTGTCCTCGCGCCGGTAGGCCGGATGCGGCGCCAGCCCGGCCCGGCGGGCGGCGCGGTCGAGAGTCTGGAGCACGAAACCGTGGACATGGGCGAAGTGGAAGCGTTCGTGCGGCGGCTTGCCCGTCGCCGCCATGTTGGGCACCGCGGCGTAGAGCACGCCGCCGGGCGCCAGCCGCCCGGCGAGGCGCACCAGGGTGTCGACTGGATCGCGCAGGTGCTCGAGGACGTGGTGCACGGTGACGACGTCGAAGACCGCGTCGGGGGCGAGGGCGTCGAGCCGGTCGAGCACCCGGGCGCCGTGCTCGTCCCGGGCATAGGCGGCGTAGGTGCGGCCGGGCTCGATGCCGGTGACCTCGCACCCCTGCCCCCGCGCGGCGGCCAGGAACTCGCCCGAGCCGGAGCCGAAATCCAGCACCCGCGCGCCCGGCCGCAACGCGGGCCCGAGCAGGTCCGCCCGGAACCGTGCCTCCCGCCGCGACCGGTGGAGATGGTGGCGCGGCGGGCGGCGGCCGAGGGCGAACTGGTAGGCGGCGCGGTAGGCCGAGGCGTAGTAGGCGTCGAGTTCGGCCGCGCTCGGCATCGGATCGGTGCGGATCAGCCCGCAGCCCGTGCAGGCGACGGAGCGCAGCTGCTTCAGCCGCCGGTCGGTCTCGGCGACGACCAGGGTTCCGGTGTCGCCGCAGAGATTGCATGCCATCGCCTCGCCCCGGTACGGGTAGCGGGTGAACGGGACGACATGCCGGACGAGGTGGAGCGGCGAGGACATCGGCGGCCTTTCTGGGCGGCCGGCGGAGCGCCGGTGCCACGACAGTGCAACGCGCGAGCGCCCGGCCTTCATCCCCAAGGTCAATTCCGGGCGCAGCGGCGCGGAGGATCCCGGTGTTCGAACTGAGCCAGTTGCGCTGCTTCGTGGCGGTGGCCGAGGAGCTGCATTTCGGCCGTGCCGCCGAGCGGCTGCACCTGACCCAGCCGCCGGTGAGCCGGCAGATCCAGGTGCTGGAACGCGTCCTCGACGTGGCGCTCCTCAACCGCACCAGCCGCGCCGTGCGCCTCACCCCGGCCGGGCGCCGCTTCCTCGTCGAGGCGCGCCGGATCCTGCGGCTGGCGGACGAGGCGGCGGCGACCGCCCGCCGGGTGGCGGCGGGCGAGGCCGGCAGCGTCACCCTCGGCTTCACGGCGGCCTCCGCCTACCGCACCCTGCCCGACCTGGTGCGGGCGGCGCGCCGCCGCCTGCCGGAGGCCGACATCCTGCTCAAGGAGATGGTCAGCGCCGCCCAGGCCGAGGCCCTGGGGGCGCAAGCGATCGACCTCGCCCTGATGCGCCCGCCCCTGCCGGCGGCCGGCGACGCCTCGCTCCGCATCGCCCGCGAGACCCTGCTGGCGGCCCTGCCCGACGACCATCCGCTGGCGGCGGGCGCGAGCGTGACGGCTGAGGCCCTCGCCGCCGAGCCGCTGATCGCCTACGCCCCGGACGAGGCGCGCTACTTCCATGACCTCGTCGACGACTACTTCGCCGAAGCCGGCCTGACTCCCCGGACGGTGCAGCACCTGGCGCAGATCCACACCATCCTGTCGCTGGTGCGCTCCGGCCTCGGCCTCGCCCTGGTGCCGGACTCGGCGGCGTCGCTCCGGGTCGCCGGGGTGACGCTCCGGCCGCTCGTCCCGGTGCCGCGCCGGCCGGTCGAGCTCCACCTGGTCTGGCGCCGCAGCAACGACAACCCGCTGATCCCGATCCTGGCCGAGCTCGCCGGCACGCTCGACGGATCGATGCCAGAATTGAATTGAACCATGCCGACATGGTGCTGGAACGGCATCATGCACGGGCGTAGTCCGTCGACCAGCGGGGAAAAGCCCCCGACGACACAGAGGAAGCCCGCCCGATGGCCCCCTTGCTCTCGCCCGTCGACGTCGCCCGTCGCCTCGGCGCCGGCCTGCTCTCCTTCCCGGTGACCCCCTTCGGCGCCGATCTCGCCTTCGACGAGGCGCAGTATCGCAGCAACCTCGACTGGCTGTGCGGCTACGACGTCGCCGGGCTGTTCGCGGCCGGCGGCACCGGCGAGTTCTTCTCCCTCACCCCGGCCGAGGTCGCCCGCGTCGTCGGCGTCGCGGTGGCCGAGACAGCCGGCCGGGTGCCGGTGCTCGCCGGGGCCGGCTACGGCACCGCCATCGCCTGCGAGATGGCGCGAGCCGCCGAGCAGGCCGGGGCCGACGGCCTCCTGCTGCTGCCGCCCTACCTCGTCGGCTCGGAGCAGGACGGGCTCTCGGCTCACATCGAGGCGGTGTGCCGCTCGACCGGCCTCGGCGTGATCGTCTACAACCGCGACAACGCGGTGATCGGCCCCGACGCCCTGGCGCGGCTGTGCGAGCGCCTGCCGAACCTCGTCGGCTACAAGGACGGCATCGGCGACATCGAGCTGATGACCCGGATCCAGTCCCGGCTCGGCGACCGGCTGACCTATATCGGCGGCCTGCCCACCGCCGAGACCTTCGCCCTGCCCTATCTCGAGATGGGCGTGACCACCTATTCCTCGGCGGTGTTCAACTTCGTGCCCGCCTTCGCGCTCGACTTCTACGCCGCCGTGCGCCGGCGCGACCGGGCGGCGGTGGCGCAAGGCCTGCGCGACTTCATCCTGCCGCTGATCGAGATCCGCAACCGCCGCAAGGGCTACGCCGTCTCGATCATCAAGGCCGGGATGCGGGTGGTCGGGCGCGATTCCGGCCCGGTGCGCCAGCCGCTCACCGACCTCACGGCGGCCGAGCAGGCGGAACTCGCCGCCCTCGTCGCCCGCGTCGCGCCGGCGCAGGCGCTGGCGGCGGAGTAAGCTGACCGACGGTGCCGTCCCGGCGAGCGGCACCGTCGGTCCTGCTCGACCGAGCCGGCGCCCGAGACGCCAACGAACACGACGCCGCCGACGACCGGGAGGGAGCCGATGCTGGACGAGCCGCGGACCACCGAGGGGCACGCCACCCCTGCGAGCGCCCCTGCGACGCGGGGCGACGCACCCCGAACCATCCGCCTGCACGAGACCGACAACGTCGCGATCGTGGTCAACGCCTTCGGGCTAGCGGCCGGCACGGCGTTCTCCGACGACTTGGTGCTCCGGGAATTCGTGCCGCAGGGCCACAAGGTGGCGCTTCAGGACATCCCCGAGGGCGGGGAGATCCGCCGCTACGGCGAAGTGATCGGCACGGCGCTCCGGGCCCTGCCCCGCGGATCCTGGGTCGAGGAATCGCGGGTCCGCACGCCCTTGGCGCCCGCCCTCGACCAGCTGCCGCTGGCCACCCGCGTGCCGGCACCGCTGCCGCCGCTCGAGGGCTACACCTTCGAGGGGTTCCGCAATCCGGACGGCTCGGTCGGCACCCGCAACATCCTGGCGATCTCGACCAGCGTGCAATGCGTCGCCGGGACCCTGGAGGTGGCGATCCGGCGGATCAAGCGGGAGCTGCTGCCGCGCTTCCCCAATGTCGACGACGTGATCGGGCTGACCCACGCCTATGGCTGCGGCGTCGCCATCAATGCGCCGCAGGCGGCGATCCCGATCCGCACCCTCCAGAGCCTGGCGCAGAACCCGAATTTCGGCGGCGAGGTGATGGTGGTCGGCCTCGGCTGCGAGAAGCTGGTCTCCGAGCGGCTGCTGCCGGACGGGCAGACCGACGGCGTGGTACGGCTCCAGGACGAAGCGCACCAGGGCTTCGGGATGATGCTCGACAGCATCATGGCGATGGCCGAGGCGCGTCTTGAGATTCTGGACCGCCGCACCCGCGAGACCTGCCCCGCCGCCGACCTCGTCGTCGGGCTGCAATGCGGCGGCAGCGATGCCTTCTCGGGCGTCACCGCCAATCCGGCCCTCGGCTTCGCCGCCGACCTGCTGGTGCGGGTCGGCGCCACGGTGATGTTCTCCGAGGTCACGGAGGTGCGCGACGCGATCCACCTCCTCACCCCCCGGGCCGAGACCGAGGCGGTGGCCCGCGCGCTGATCCGCGAGATGGCGTGGTACGACGACTACCTCGCGCAAGGCGGGGCCGATCGCAGCGCCAATCCGTCGCCCGGCAACAAGAAGGGCGGGCTCAACAACATCGTCGAGAAGGCGCTCGGCTCGGTGGCGAAATCCGGCACCAGCGCGATCCGCGGGGTGCTGGCGCCGGGCGAGCGGGTCCGCGAGAAGGGCCTGATCTTCGCAGCGACGCCTGCGAGCGACTTCGTCTGCGGCACGCTCCAGCTCGCCTCCGGCATCACCCTCCAGGTCTTCTCCACCGGCCGCGGCACGCCCTACGGGCTGGCCGAGGCGCCGGTGATCAAGGTCGCGACCCGCACCGAGCTCAGCCAGCGCTGGTCCGACCTGATCGACCTCGACGCGGGCAAGATCGCGACGGGCGAGGCGACGATCGAGGAGACCGGCTGGGAGCTGTTCCGCCTGATCCTCGACGTGGCGAGCGGACGGAAGAAGCCGTGGTCGGACCATTGGGGGTTGTACAACGATCTGACGTTGTTCAATCCGGCGCCGATCACGTGAGTCGACAGAGGCGAGGCCACCCCGCCCGCGATCGAAAACGCACCCCTTTCCCGGATCTCCTTCCGCTGACGCGTCCATCGTCCGGGAAAGGGCGGCGCCTTTCGGAGGACGGTGCGCCTCACGTCGAGCCGCCCCTCCGGGGTCTCACCGCTCATGCCCCGCCGTCGAGGTGGTCTCCCGAACCGGCGACAGCAGGTAGTCGATCACCCGTCGCCGCCCGGTCCGGATCTCCACCGTCGCGGTCATGCCGGGGGTGAGCGCCACGTCCTTGCCGTCGGCCTTGATGAACGTCTGCGACAAGGCCACCGTCACCGGGAAGATCAGGTTCTGGGTC
>NZ_VDDA01000054.1 GCF_006151805.1 Methylobacterium terricola
GGCGACGGCACTACAATGGGGTGCGCCCGCACGGCGCGCTGGGCTACCGACCCCCGGCCCCGGAGGTGTTCGTGCCAGGCTTGCCCGCTTGGCCGGCTGCGCTCACCCGACCGGCTCCGCCGGCCAAGCTACCCGTGGAGCAAACGCCGACACTGCACTAACTGTGAACTTTGACCACATCGTGGGGGCCGATCACCAGGGCTGCTGCCGTAGCCGGGCGGAGATCGTCGCGATCTCACGCAGCCCCGGTTAAGTCTGGCCGAAGGCCGCTCCGTGCCAGGCATCCGCGACGGTGTCGCGGGCTCGCAGCCTCGGGCTCATGGCCAGCATGACCGCAGGATCGAGCGTGGCGATCTGCGAGGCCGACGCCGGTGCCACCTGCCGCGATGGCCGGATGTCGTCCTTGTCGTTCAGGCACCAGAGACGGCGCAGCAGCGCCTCGACGTCGCAGACCATGAGCGGTTCCTCGGTTCAGGCCATCTGCGACGGTGCGGCGAGGCAGCTCGCGGTTTTCGCGTGCGCCGGTCTCGCCGCCACCGCCAGTGATCGCTGGCGCGTAGGTCGAATTGCCAAGCGTCATCATTGCCAATGGTCATCTTTGCCAAGAGTCATCCTTGCCGAGCGTCATCTTTGCCTTGATTGGTGACAGCCGCGGGTGGGTCATACCGGCTGCCCCCTCGTAAGGATGTCGAGCGGCCGGATCGCACCATCGCCTGGTGCCCAGGCGAAACGCAGAAGGTCGGCGCACGCACCGATCGCCAGCTGTCCGCGTCCGCCGAGCAGGCGTCCAGGGTTCCGGGTGGCCATGGCCACGGCGGCGGACAGGCCGAACCCCAGCGCCGCGACCCGTGCCACCCCGTGCCGGAGCGGCAGGGCGGCTCCGGCCAGGTAGGGCGTATCGACGATGCCGAGCCGCCCCCCGGGCGTCAGTTCCACTCTTCCGCCGATCGGCTGGTCGTAGAGGCCGGGCGGCATGCCGCCGAGGGCGGCAGTGTCGGAGACGAGGATCGCACGACGGCTTTCCTTGGCGCGCAGCATCGCCCGCAGGGTGTCGTCGGGCAGATGGTGGCCATCCGCGATGAAGCTCGCGGACAGGCGATCCTCGGCCAGTTGTGCCCAGATCAGGTTGGGATGCCGCGGCAGGGTGGCGGCCACGCCGTTGCCGAGATGCGTCGACAGGGTCGCCCCTGCCGCCACCGCCGCTGTGATCGCCTCGGGTCCGGCATGGGTGTGGCCGATGGCGACGTGGACGCCCCGCGCCGCGAGGACGCGGATATAGTCCGGCGCGCCCGGCCAGTGGGGGGATAGCGTGACGATCCGCACGAGGCCGCCGCAGGCGCGCTGCCAGGCCTCGAATTCCCCCAGGTCGGGCGGCCGGATGGACGCGAGCGGATGCGCTCCCCGCGCCCCTTCCTCCGGCGAGATGTGCGGTCCCTCGACATGGATGCCGGCGATGGCGTGGCGTATGGCCGGTTCCGCCTCGCGCGCGGTCGCGATCGCCGCCAGTGCGGTCAGGAATGCGCCGGGCGGGGCCGTGATCAGGGTCGGCAGGACCGTCGTCACCCCTTCCCGCCTCACCGCGCGCACGAAGGCGGCGACGATCTCGGGCGTCAGCCCGGTGGCGTTCAGGTCGTACCCGGCATAGCCGTTGGTCTGGATGTCGATCAGCCCGGGGGCGATCCAGGCCCGTTCGCCGGGCGGGCCCGGGTCGATCGCTGCGATCCGCTCGCCCTCCAGCCGAAGCCGCAGGGAGCGCCCGCTCGCCGGGTCTCGCCCGGTGACGATCGTCACCGGCCGACCCCTCGGTCGCGGAGCCGCTGCATGGCTGCGGGGCGCCGCGCGTTACCTGACATCATCCCCCCTCCCCCAGGCAGGTTCGACATGGATCGGCCGCGGCCTCCCCGCATCGTGGCCGCAGCCGGATCGTCGTCGCGCCGAACGCCGCACCTCAGAGCCTCGACCGATCTCAGCAGGAGGCGCCGAGGGTGCCGGCGGCGTCCGCATCGCAGTGAACGGTGACGCGTGGGTGGGTGCGCAAGGCCGTCGCCGGGCAGGCCTCACCGATTGGATCATGCAGCATGGCCCGCAATGCCGCGCGTTTCACCGACCCCGGCACGACGCAGACCAGCTTGTCGGCCCGCAGCAGCCGCGGCACCGTGAGGGTGATGGCGCGGCGTGGCACGACGTCCAGCCCGGAGAAGCAGCCGTCATCCACCTGCTGCTGCCGACAGACCGGATCCAGCTCCACCATCTTGACGTCCAGCGGATCGGCGAGGTCCGCGACGGGGGGGTCGTTGAAGGCGATATGGCCGTTCACGCCGATGCCGAGGAGGACGAGGTCGATCGGGGCGGCCGCGAGCAGCGCCGTATAGGCCGAAGCCGCCGCCTCGGGGTCGGGTTCGGGCGTGATCAGGTGCACCATCCCGAGCGGCAGGGCATCGAAGAGGTGGCGCTGCAACCATCGTCCGAAGCGGGCGGGATGATCGGCCGGCAGGCCGGTATACTCGTCCATGTGAAAGGCGGTGACGCGCGCCCACTCGATCCCTCGCTCCTGTTGCAGAGCGGCCAGGACCTCGGTCTGGCTCGGCGCCGCGGCGAAGACCATGCGGACGGACGGCTGCCGCGCCAGCCGCGCACGCAGGTCTTCCGCAACCTCCGCGGCAGCCGCAGCCCCCATGGCGGTGCGGGTGGCGTGGACCCGCAGATCCACGCCGTTCAACAGGATCGGCTTCATGTCAGGCACCGGGATCGATCATGCACGGATGGCGACGGCGGGCATGGTGCCCGGCACCGGCTCGTCGGATTGCAGGGCGTCGATCAGGGCGTCGGCCTTGGGAGAGGCGCACGGCCGGACGAGGCCGGTGATGACGAAGACGGTCAGCGAGCACAGCACCGGCCCGGCGACGGTGATGGTCGTCACCCAGTCCGGGTTCAGCGCCCGCACCTGATCGGCGAAGACGTAGCGGATGAGGGCGAAGACGAGCAGTCCCGTCGCCCAGGAGAGGATGGCAGCGTCCGGCCCGCAGCGCCGGAAGGCCGGGAGCATCCCGAACAGCATCGGGATCGCGATCGGCCCCACCAGGGCGCCGAACCACAGGATCAGCAAGCCCAGCACGCCGCCGAAGCTGTCCGCCGCCAGCGCAATCCCCATGGAGAGTGCGATGAACAGGAAGGTGCTGCACCGCCCGACCAGGAGTTCGGTGGCATCGGACATGCGACGCCCGCCCCGCATCAGCGCCGGCAGGATATCCCGCGTGACCACGGCGGAGATGGCGTTGGCGTCCGACGAGGTCATGGCCATGGTGTGGGCGAACATCCCCGCCACGACGAGGCCGATCAGGCCGGTGGGCAGGAGCTGCTGCGTCAGCAGCGCATAGGATTGCTGCGGCTGCGCGAGGTTCGGCAGCAGGATCGGCGCCGCCCACATCGGGAAGAACATGATCAGCGGCCAGATCAGGAACAGGGCGGCCGAGAGGAGCGCCGCGCGGCGGGCATCGCTGCCGCGCGGCGCCGCGATGAAGCGCTGGGCCAGGTTCCAGGTGCCGCCGTTATAGGACAGCGTGTTGATGAACAGGTAGACGAGGGCGAAGACCGCCGTGTACGGCCCATTGAAGGGCTGCGAATGTCCGGGCGGAAGCTGTCCCCAGATCGTCCAGATCGCCGAGACGCCGCCGAGATTGATCAATGCCGCGACAAAGAGCACGATTCCCGCGACAAGCTGAATGACGAACTGCGAGAAGTCCGTCAGCGCGTCCGCCCAGAGGCCTCCGATCGTCGAGTAGACCAGCGTCACGCCGCCCGTGAGCAGCACGCCCCACATCAGCGGGACACCGGCAAAGACATTCAGCAGGAGGGCCGTCGCGGTCCACTTCGCGCCGACATCGAAGACCTTGAGAGCCGTGCCGCTCCAGGCCAGGACCTGCTGCGCGGGTACATTGTAGCGCGTCGACATGTACTCCAGCGGCGAAATGATCTCGAGCTGCTGCCGCAGACGTGACCATCGCGGTGCGAACAGGAAAGCGCCGATCACCATCGCGATCGCGATCGTCAGCGCCCACCAGACGTACAGGGTGAAGCCCGCCGTGTAGGCGATGCCGGCATAGCCGACGAAGACGGCGGCGCTGTAGCCGGACATGTGGTGCGACACGCCGGATAGCCACCAAGGCATCCGCCCGCCCGCGGCGAAGAAATCCCTCGCGGTGACTACTTTACTCTTGGCCCATATACCCACCCCTACCATAAGGACAAAGTAGGCAATCAGAACCGTCCAGTCGAGAATGCCCATGTCGACTCCCGAACCTCTCATGATCGCGTCTGATCATTTATGCAACCGATTGCAGTGTCAATCGCGTTTTCCACCCCTTTCTGCCGGCCGGCCGGGACGGTAGATCAGGGCCGGTCGAGGGGGGTGAGGATGCCGAGATCTGCGAGCAGGCCCGCGATGCCGACCATCGCCGGTGTGGCGGACCTGGCCGGCGTCTCGCGGGCCACGGTATCGCGTGCCTTCACGCGGCCGGAGATGCTGAGCGAGGAAACGGTCCGGCGCGTGAAAGAGGTCGCGGACGAGATCGGCTACAGGCCGAACCGGGCGGCGCGCGCGCTCTCGACCGGCCAGCACGGGAACATCGCCCTCATCGTGCCCGACATCGCCAATCCCTTCTTCCCGCCGCTGATCCGTGCCGTGCAAGCCCGTGCCGACGAGGCCGGGCTGAGCGTCTTCCTGGGGGATTCGGACGAGGACCCAGCCCGGGAGGACCGCCTCATCGGGCGCTTCATGCCTCAGGTGGACGGCTTCGTCCTGGCTTGCCCTCGCCTGTCGCAGGCGGCCATCCAGGCTCATGCACGCCATCGCCCCATCGTGCTGATCAATCGCGACATCGCGGGCTTGTCGCGGATCCTGATCGACAGCGCGCGTGGTGTCGTGGCGGCGATGCGACACCTGCACGGCCTCGGGCACCGACGTATCGCCTATCTCGGTGGGCCGGACGTTTCATGGGCGCAACAGCAGCGCGATCTCGCCGTGCGTCAATCGGCGTCCGAGCTGGGCGCCAGCATCGAGACCCTGTCGCTGCCCCGTGCGACGTTCGAGGCGGGGTTCGCGTCAGCCGACGCTATCGTGGCCTCGCAGGCAACGGCCGCCATCGCCTTCGACGATCTGGTCGCCGAAGGTTTGCTCATCCAGCTGACCGAGCGCGGCATCCCCGTACCGGATGCCTTCAGCATCATCGGATGCGACGACGCCCTCGGCCCGCGGACGCGGCCTGCGCTGACCACGATCTCTTCCCCCGCGAGGGAAGCCGGCCTCGAGAGCGTCGAGGCGCTGATGGAGAATCTCCAGTATCCGGCCCGTCGGTCGTCGCGCCGCATGATGGAAACGGCTCTCATCCTCAGGGGATCGACGGCAGCGGCTCCTTCCTAGCGGGGCACGGCCCTCGATCGCCCACCGGGCGGGCTGCCGCGTAGGTCGATCGAGAAGCCCCGGCCATCAGGACGGGGAGCTGTCACCGGCGGGTCCCTTCACGGTCCCGAGGCCGTCGCCGATCTCATCGCTGCGGCCGGCGCCCACTTCGCCGAGGCCGACCGCCTCGTGCGCGAGATCCTGCACGAGGGCGAGACCGTCATCTTCGAGCATGAGCAGGACACCGAGCCCAGACGCCTTCTGCCAGGCACGCGGTCTCCCCTACCACCCCGCCTGGATCGCGAGGCCCGGCATGTTCGAGGCCGGCATTCGGTTCTGGAGGCCGGGGCTGACTGCTCCGATGTCCGAAGCGGCCGACGAGGGCGGCGAGCCGATCATCGCTCTGGCCGCGCTCCGGAACAGCCTCAAGGACGGCCTGACGCTCGCTGCCATCCTGGCGCGGCTCGACGAGGCGGTCTCTACCGCCGTCCCGCTGTCGAGGCTGGTGGAGGACGCTGGCAGCGCCCGGCAGGCTGCCGCCTGGATCCGGCGCACATCGATCCGTCGGCCCCCTTCCGGAGTCGGAGGGGGGCTTCGCCTGCGTGAGGGTTTCGAGGTCGGGAGAGAGCCCGCCCGCCCGCACCAGGGATGAACAGCCATGACCAGGACCAAGGCCGCCGCGAAGACCGCCCCGAAGACCACTGCCGCTGCCAAGCTCGTGCTGACCGAGGCCATGTCGATCCCCTTCGACAAGGTCTGCCTGAGCCAGGCGAACGTACGCCGGATCGCCGACGGCATGAGCATTGAGGACCGGGCCAACGACATTGCCCATCGCGGCCTGCTCCAGTCCCTTAGTGCCCGCCCGATCCTCGACGAGGCGGGTCAGGGGACCGGCCGCTGTCAGGTCCCCGCCGGCGGGCGCCGCGACCGGGCGCTCGAGCACCTGGTGGCGACCGGCCGCAGGACCAAGACCGTCAAGGTCCCGTGCATCGTGCGCGCGGCCGACAGCGCGACCAGCGCGACGGAGGACTCGATCGCAGAGAACGCGATGCGCGAGCCCCTGCACCCGCTCGACCGTGTTACCCATGTGCTGTAGGGTGATGGGTGGCGCAAATATGCCGATCGTGCGTGCAGTCCTCTTCGATGCGGATGGCGTTCTACAAAGTCCTACTATCCGGTGGCGCGCTGCTCTTGCAAAGCATGAAGAATTCGCGATCGATACTGTTCTATCCACTTTCGTTGCCGAATTGGCCAGGATCGAGACGGAGCACCTAGAGACGGAGCGAGATTTTTCATCGGCCTTGGCCCGACTTCTGGTTAATTTGGGCATGCGGATCAATGCAACAACGGTCTTAGCCATACTAAACGCCATCGACTGCGACCCAGAAATCTTCAATCTCGTTAGACAGCTCAAGAAAAACGATATTCAGTGCTATCTTGCGTCAAACCAGCAGCAGCATCGAGCGCGTCATATGTCGAATGCGCTGGGATATTCCACTTTATTCGATAAGGAGTTTTATTCATGTCAAATCGGAATTGCAAAGCCAAAAGTTGCATTTTTTCGTTATATAATGCATGAAATTCATGAAACCGGAGATGAGCTCCTGTTCATCGATGACCGTGCGGAAAACGTCGTAGCAGCGCGTCAGGCTGGGTTACACGCTGAAATTTTCGAACGGTCGCAGGGCGTCGGAGTACTCGAGGATCTGTTGGCGCGGCACGGCATAACCTCGGCGAGCACGTCCACGCCGGGAGACTGACATGGGCGAGTTTTCGGCGTCCGCAAACCGCCCATTGCGGATCCCACCCATTGCGGATCATAGGCGCGGTGCTCCGAGGTGCGTTCGTCATTCAGGCTGCCTGAGGGGCATACCCTAACGGATTTCGAGCGACGTTTTGAGCAGCTTTCGACCCGAGCTGTGGCTCGACAGGGACTTCGGGCTCGCCCGAAGCCTCACCCGGCTGGCGGCCTCGCCCCTGGCCTGCAAGCGGCGCGAGCGCGAAGGGGACCGCGATCCATCCTGAAAGCGCCGGCCACCTGAGACCTCACCTGGGCCCTCCAGGCCCGGATGAGACGGGCACGCGACCAACTCCTGACCTTCGCGGCCTTCTCCGGGCAGGTCGCTGCGACCAACAGCACCTGCGAGCGCAACCTGCGGCCAGCGGTGGTCCAGCGCAAGATGACGAACGGCCATCGGGCGATGTGGGCCGCCAGAGCTGAGGCGGATGTGCGCACCGTCGTCGCCACCGCAGCCCTCAGGACCAAGGCGACACCGTTCGCCACCCCGCTCGCCGCCATCACAGCCTGATCAAGACAACACCGCTCGCCCAACAAAGCGGAGGCGCCCGCACCGCATCCGAGACTGCTTGGGTAAGTACTTCAGTCCTCTCCACAGGAGAAAGGCGAGCACGCAACGCAAGATGACCCCAAAAACCACATCATCGATTCTGATCTATTGGAAATAGCTAGAAAACTCGCTCAACTCTTGGCTATTGAGATCAGAAATAGCCCAGAATGTCATGCCTCCGCTTTGCCAGCTCAGGTAATTGTAGCCCTGTTGGGTTCCGGATGCGTTTTGTTTTTTTTCTTCTTCGTTGGTTGGTAGTATGAAGAGATCGATGAGGTGCGCGCGCCTCTTGTAGACTATGACGGCGGATGGATTGCCAGGAAAATAGTCCAGACGTCCGCCGACGAGCATGAAACCCTGAGACGTCAGATTTTTGACTGGCGGGGAAAAGGGCAGTCGGCCCGAGAACCATGGCTTGACGGTATGCTGGTCGCTGGATGCGACCTCGATGAGGTGGCTGGACTGCAAGCCACGGATATGCGCGGCCACTACCCAGTCCGGCATCGTGTCGACGCGCGGCAGCAGGACGAACAAGGACAGGCAAGCCGCGAGCGCGATGCCCGTTGTCCCGGCGCCCCTCCGCCAGTGACGCCCCCATAGGGAGAGACGGGGCGATGCGCGTCGGATCCTGGCTCTCACCGCATGCCGCAGCGGGGCGGGGGCCGCGTGATGCGGCGTCGCCTCCCTGATGCGGGCTGACAGCGCGAGGAGCTGAGCCTGCAAGTCCGCGCAGGCCGGGCAGGTCTCGAGATGCGCGACCACCGTCGCCACCTCGGCCGGGCCGAGTTCGCCGTCAATGTCGGCCTGGATCAGCAGATGCATGCCTCGGCATGGATCAGTGCTCATCCTCGCCCCCGGCGGCTGCGCCCAGCAGCATCTTCCGGGCTCGCCACAGTCGAGACATGACCGTGCCGATCGGGACATTCGTGACTAGAGCGATCTCCTTGTAGGACAATTCCTCTAGCTCCCTGAGGACCAAGCACTCGCGCAACTCCGGCGGCAGCGCGGCGAGCGCCTCGGTGAGACGTTCGGCATCCTGAGCGCCGCAGAGGGCGGCCTCCGGGCCCGCACCCGGATCCGGCACGCTCAAGGCGTCCTCGCCCGCGAGTCC
Source organism: Methylobacterium terricola (assembly GCF_006151805.1). Classification (GTDB taxonomy): domain Bacteria; phylum Pseudomonadota; class Alphaproteobacteria; order Rhizobiales; family Beijerinckiaceae; genus Methylobacterium; species Methylobacterium terricola. The sequence continues at coordinate 8,858 of NZ_VDDA01000054.1, forward strand.
GTCGCGCGTCTCGAGCCGCCGGAGACTCTGTTGCTGAGCCGTCAGCGCCGAGTAGGCGGTGTTGCGCACGATGCGCATGAGCCAGGCCCGCGGATCGCCACCTCGGAACGACGAAAAGTATGTCAGGCCACGGACCACGGCATCCTGCACGACATCCTCCGCCAGTTGCGGGTCGCGCACGAGCCATCGTGCGAGGCTGTAGGCTGCATTGAGGTTGGGCAGGACGATCTGCTCGAAGCTCGGACGCTCCTGGCCCTGGGAGTCGTCTCGCTTCGGGAAACGCCATGTCACGTATCGAACTCATCATAGAGTGGATTGGGGCGGCTTGACTGCACGTGAATAAGAGCCTCCCGCCGTTATGCGCGATCCGCTTTTCCAATCGTCGATCGTACCCGAACGATTTGGCCCGGCCATCCATCAATCTGATGACGCGTCTTCGACGGTAAGACGCCATTTTTACGTAAGGTTTGTCCCTGTCGACGAGGGAATTTGCGGAGTTGCGTGGGGGGAAAGCGGGGGCGCGGGCGCCCCATGCACCATAACCGGCGGCAATGTCACCGAACTGGTCGCCACGAGGCCGGATTCGCACCGCCTCGACCTGAAGAACCCGGCGGCGGCCGCGCCGTGCGCGTCCGGCCGGCCCAGCCCGGTTGCACCGGCCGGCGGACATTGCCGGCGGCCCGCCATGTGCGAACCCGTTCACATCTCGGAACCCGTTCATCTGCGCCTCTGCGCGAGCGTCCTAGCCACAGGACCGCAGCGGCAATCGGTTTATTCGCGACGAGCTCGAGGCTTCACGAAAATCTTCTCGCGATGAATAAATCCTCGGGCCGCTCGGTCTCTCCTTTGTGCAGGAGCGATCTCCTCCACACGGCCCGCGTCGGTCCAACGTCTCGTGGATCGACATCAGAGGCCTGCGACGACGGTGCGCAGCGCGCGGCGATCGTGCGCCCAACAGGAGCAAGCCGATGAGCGATCTCGATCACGCCGTGAGTGACAGGTCTTGCGTGAGGCGCGGCGGGGCGCCACTGGACTCCGGACCGGCGTCGGATGCCGACGAACTCAGCCTCGCCGAACTCGACGGCGTCGACGGTGGCTTGTTGAGCCCGTTCCTGATCTGGATGATCGGAAACGCGTTCCGCTCAAGAGGATACTGGGTCTAATTCACGGATGCCCGGGCATCGCCGGCCTGGCTCGGCGCCTGCGCGGCGAATCGAGGAGGTGGGACGGCGATCCTCGCCGTCCCTGGCAGTCGATATCACCCCGTCACCTGCTCGGAATATGATCGACGTCCAGGAATAAACCGTACGCCGGTCAGGTCTCTTCCTCGTGGCGCGGCAATTTCGATGAGCATGATCATCGTTCCAATCGGGGCTGCACGTCGCGCCATTGCCCATGATCCTTCGCCTCAAACGGGCAGCCCATTCATCGATTCGCGGCCGCGAACCGGGCCGCCATCATCCCAACGCGAATCAGGAGAAGAACGATGAGCGATCTCGCCCTCGCATGGAAAGCCGCTGCCGGCATGTCGACCGATGCCGTGCCGCAGCCGTTCGAAGGCCGGCCGGAAACGGACGAGTTGAGCCTCGCGGAACTCGACGAGGTGAATGGCGGACTGCTCCCAGCCCTGATCAGTGGAGTAGTTTTCGCGGGCGTTCTGGGATTTTTGGGGTACGGAATCTACAGAATGGCTCGCCATTGAGGAAGTGATTGCCGGCGACGAGGGGAAATCTGTCCTCGAGGGACCACCGGAACCGGACCAGCCTGGATGAACGCTGTGTTGCCTGTGCTCCTCCTCGACGTGGTCTTGCCTGACGCGTGGCCGGGCGGTCGATCCCTCGCTCCCCAGCGCGCCAGCCGGTGGATGGTCGATATGCGGCCTCTAGCGATCGCCGGGCTCGGCGCTCGCTGCGAGCGATCAAGTCACGCGAGTCCCGATCATCTGAGTTTTCGGCGTGAGCCGAGCCGCGATCAATGCCAACGATGAAAGGAGACACCCGATGAGCGATCTCGTCCTCGCGTCGAATGCGGACGCTGTCGTGACGACCGGTGCCGCGCTGCGGCCGTTCGAGCAGCAGGTGGAGACGGACGAGTTGGATTTCGCGCAACTCGACAGAGTCGATGGCGGGGTGAAAGTCGCCGACGTCATGAGGTGTTTCGAATGGCTCCTCAAAGCCGGTCGCCCTTGACGGATGCAGGTGCCGGCGTCGAGCGGACCGGCGACCGCCGGGCTGAGGACTGATCGGAGTCGTTTCCCGGTGCCGGCAAGTCCGGGCCCGCCGATCTTCGGCGCGACACGGCGCTGAGGCGCGGGTGCCTTGCGGGTCGGAGGTCGATCGCAAGCACGGAAACTAAAAAACTTGCCGGATCCCGCGAATAAATCTCAGGTATATACAGTCTAATATTTGCACAATGGCAATCATGACGACCATGACCGTCATGCTTGTCCGGATTGTGCTTGTCACGGGCTGCCGGTCCTCGGACATGAAGACCGGAAGTCCGACGACTGAATTGCGATCGTGAAGCGGATCGCAATCACCCCAACGAAGACCAGGAGACCACCGATGAGCGATCTCACCCTCACGCCGACCGCCGACCTGTGCATGACGACCGACTCCGCTCCGCCGGCGTTCGAGCGGCAGAAGGAGACCGACGAGCTCAATCTGACGGAGCTCGACGAGGTCAATGGCGGGCTGATCCCGCTGCTGGTCGGGGCGGCTTATGTCGGGCTGGTCGGCTACGCGTTCTACCGGAACTATCGTCACTGATCCGGCATCGGCACCCCGCATGACGGATTGGCCTCCGGCGCCGGCTCGGGACGACGCGACGACGTGCGTTCCGTGCCGGGGTGCCGGCGGCTCTCCCGTGCCCATTGCCGGCGCCGCGGCAGACTGGAGCCCCTCTCCGGTTCTCCCGCTCCGCGCAATGAAGTCACGAAAATATTTCGTTCGGACGAGAATAACCGTGCTTCTTCCCCGGTCTCTCCCAGGTGCGGGGGAACGTCTGGGACGAAAGCGGTCGCGATCACCACCAAGCATCGCTCTCACTGCACCAAAGACCGGCTCGGTCGGCATGCAGCCGGCGCAAGCGCCGGTTGCCGTGTCGCGCGTCGATGAGCCCATCAGGAAGACAGGAATTCGACCATGCTCAAGATCTTCAAGAAGAAAGCTCCCGAGCCGAAGCCGATCGTCGACGAGACGACGCTGTCGGACGCGGCTCTGTCCCAGGTATCAGGCGGACTCAACCCGCAGCCGCTGCCCCCGCGCTGGCGCCCGGGCGGATACTGAGGGCGACCGCCCCGGGCATGGCCTGTCGCGGTGCCGCAGGGCCATGGTCCGGGTCTCCGACGTTCCGCCGCTGCTCACGATGAGCCGGTATCCCTCTCGTCGGACCATTGTCCGGCGCGGCGTCACGGACGGCGATCCGCGCCGGGACGGATCCGGCGCATCAGGACCGCCGGTCGGACCGGGTTGGCGGCCGGTGCGCCGCCTCCCGGGGGCCGAGGTCGCGCCTGGGAGATGTGAAGCGCCTGGGAGAGTCCATGCCCTCATCCTCTCAGCCGATCTTTCGGGCCCACGCGCTCGCGCGCATGACATCTCCCGAACAGCTCGATCACCTCGTTCGTGTGACCAGGCCGGCCGACTGGCTTCTGGCAGCCGTCATCGCCCTCGTTCTGGCGACGGCCGTGACGTGGAGCCTCCTCGGGAGCATCCCGACCCGTGCTGCGGGCGAGGGGATCCTCGTCGGCGTCGGCAGCCAGGTGGTCGAGGCAGTCTCGGCGGCGGGCGGGCGCCTCGGAGCCGTCGCCGTCGCCGTCGGCGACCGCGTCACGCAAGGTCAGCCGATCGCCGACATCGCCCAATCCGAGATCGAGCAGCGCCATCGCGCCGCTGAGGAAGCTCTTCGCGAACGCGAGCGCGACCACGCGCGCCTGGTGCAGACAGCCGCGAACGAGCTACGGACCAAGGCCGCCAACTTCAACCTGATCGAGAAGGCCTTCGACCAGATCGTGCAGGCGACCGATCAGCGGATCGACTATCTCTCGGCGGAGATGCGCAACCTTGAGACCCTGCTCGCGAAGGGCGTCGTCCTGCGGCGCATCGTGGAGGACCGGCGCCGCGATCTGATCGAAGCGCGCCAGCGCCGCGAGGACGCCAAGAACGAGCTTCTGAAGCTCAGGGCGCAGAAATCCGACCTCGAAGCGCAGCGCGAGCGCGACCTCCAGGAATCGCGGTTCCGCGTCAACGAGGCCCGCCGGCAGGTGGATCAGATCGGCGGCGAACTCGGCCGCAACACCCGCGTCCTGAGCCCGATCGCCGGGCGCATCATCGAGATCAAAGTCTCGCCCGGCTCCGTTCTCGGCGTCGGAACGCCCATCGTCGCGGTGGAGACCGAGGGTCAGTCGCTGGAGGCCATCGTCTATATCCCGCCGGATAAGGGCAAGCAGATCCGGCCCGGCATGGAGGCGCGCCTCGAGCCGAGCACCGTGAAGCGCGAGGAATACGGCACGCTCGTCGGGACTGTGATCTCGGTCTCGGACTTCCCCCTCAGCCAGCAGGGCATGAACGCGGTCCTGCACAACGACAGCCTCGTCGGGCGGTTCTCGCGGGAGGGTGCGCCCTACGCGGCCCTCATCCGCCTGCACGCGGATCCGGCGACCGCGAGCGGCTATCGCTGGGCGGTCGGGCGGGGTCCGGACCGGCGCCTGAGCAGCGGCACCCTGACCCGGGCCGAGATCACGACCCGCGAGCAGCGCCCGCTCGACCTCGCGCTGCCCACGTTCAAGCGCCTCACCGGCTTCTCCGGCTGAGGCAGGCGGCGATCCGATGAGCGATCCGGTCGATCAGATTCCCCCCCGCGAGCGGATCCGCCTGGGCCGGACGCCGATCCGCGCGACGCCGGGCATCCTGCAGATGGAGGCCGTCGAATGCGGTGCCGCCGCTCTCGCCATCGTCCTCGCCTTCCACGGCGCCTGGGTCCCCCTTGAGACGCTCCGCATCGCCTGCGGCATCTCGCGCGACGGGAGCTCCGCGAGCAACATCGTCAGGGCCGCGCAGGTCTACGGGCTCGCGGTCAAGGCCTACCGCCGGGAGCCCACCGCCCTGCACGGGTTGCCGATGCCCTGCATCCTGCATTGGAACTTCAACCACTTCGTCGTGCTCGAAGGCGTGCGCGCCAGCCACGCCTTCATCAACGACCCGGCCGAGGGACGCCGCCGGGTCACCGCTGAGGAACTCGACGACGCCTTCACGGGCGTCGTCCTCACGATGCGGCCGGGGCCGGAATTCCGGCGGCTCGGGCGCCGGCCGCAGGGCTGGCGCCTGCTGCTGCGGGAGCTGCGGGGCTCGCGGGCGGCGCTCGTCCTCGTCGGCGGTGTGAGCCTCGCCCTGGTGATCCCCGGTATCGTCATCCCGGCCCTGACGAAGGCGTTCATCGACGAGGTGCTGATCTACGGGGCACGGAGCTGGCTCGTCCCGCTCCTGATCGGCATGGGCCTCACAGCCCTGCTCCGCGCCGTGGTGACGGCCCTGCAACTCTCCCTGAGCCTGCGCCTGCAGACGAAGCTCGCGGTGGTGATGACGAGCCGGTTCCTGTGGCACGTCACCCGGTTGCCGATGTCGTTCTTCGCGCAGCGCCACGCCGGCGACCTCGTCAGCCGCAACGGCGTCAACGAGGACGTCGCCCGTCTTCTCTCGGGCGGGCTCGCCAGCCAGGTGCTGAGCCTGATCTCGCTCGCCTTCTTCGCGGCGGCGATGGCGTTCTACGACATCGTGCTCACCGGCATCGGGGTCGGCCTGTCCCTGCTCAATCTGGTGGCTTTGCGGCTGATCGCGCGGCGGCGCGAGGACCTGAGCCGCCGCCTCGCGGCCGAGCGCGCCAAGCTCCTCGCCAGCACCGTCGCGGCCGTGCGCGGCATCGAGACCCTGAAGGCCAGCGGCCTCGAGGACGACGCGTTCGGCCAATGGACCGGGATCCAGGCCCGGGCCCTCAACGCGGAGCAATCGCTCGGCACGTCGACCGCGCTGCTCGATGTCGCGCCGGCGCTCCTGGCGGGCCTGACCACGGCGGCGATTCTCGGGGTGGGCAGCCTGCGCGTGATCGAGGGCGCCCTGACCCTTGGCGGCCTCATCGCGTTCCAGTCCCTGATGGCGAGCTTCACCGGGCCGATCGGCGACCTCGTCGGGCAGGCCGGCGCGATCCAGGTCGTACGGGGCGGCCTCGACCGGCTCATCGACATCTACAATTATCCGCTCGAGCCGCAGGCCCCACCTGCCGCGCCGCCTGGCCTCTCCCAGCTCGCCGGGCGCGTGGAGCTGATCGGCGTATCGTTCGGCTATGCGCCGCTGCAGCCCCCGCTCCTGAGCGACCTGTCGCTGACGGTCGAGCCCGGCACGCGCGTGGCGCTGGTCGGCCTCTCGGGGAGCGGCAAGTCGACCCTGGGGCGGTTGATGTGCGGGCTCAACCGGCCCTGGTCGGGACAGGTGCTCCTCGACGGCATCCCGCTGGAGGCGATACCGTCCGAGGTCGTCGCGGGCTCGGTCGCCTATGTCGACCAGGACGTCGTGCTCTTCGAAGGCACAGTGCGGGACAATCTGACATTGTGGGACCCAACGGTCTCCGAGACCGATCTCTACGACGCCCTGCAGGATGCGGCGATCCAGGCCGAGATCGTCACCCGGCCGGGGAACTACGATTGCCGCGTGGTCGAGGGTGGCGCCAACTTCAGTGGCGGCCAGCGCCAGCGCCTGGAGATCGCCCGTGCCCTCGTCGGCAGGCCGGCGATCCTGGTGCTCGACGAGGCGACGGCCGCCCTCGATCCCGTGACCGAGCGTCGGATCGACGACAACCTGCGTCGGCGCGGCTGCACCTGCATCATCATCGCGCACCGCCTGAGCACCATACGCGACTGCGACGAGATCATCGTCCTGGATCGCGGCCGGATCGCCGAGCGGGGCAGCCACGAGGACCTGATCGCACGAGCGGGCCTCTACGCCGACCTGGTCGCGCACCGATGACCGGCGCGGTCGCCAGCGCTGCCGCCCAGCCCGTCGCACCTGCCGCCCGGGCCCGCCTCGACGGCCGCCGTCCCGAGCGGCTGGACGGGCGGGACCATCCCCTGCTGGTCGTTCGCGGCCATGCCGATCTCTTCGTGGTCGCAGCTTCCGGAGCGCGCCGGCATCTCCTGCGCGCCGAAGCCGGGGATTTCGTCCCGCCTCTGCCGGCCTGGCCCGACGGCTCGGCGACCATCGTGGCGGTCGGCGGCCCGGGCACCGAGGTGGAGCGGCCGGCCCTCGACGACACCCATCCGGCCAAAGGCCTCGCGACCTGGATCGACGCGTGGATCCTGCGTCTGTCCGCCCTGGTCGTAGGCGCGCATCCCGCATGGGAGATCCGGGAGATCGACGGTGCCCGCCTGATCCTCGCGCCCGGGGAACGCCGCCGTGGTCCGGCCCGGTCCGTTTGCTGGGTGATCGTCGAAGCGGGGAATGTGCAGCCGATGGGGGAGGAGCCCGGCGGCGGGTCGGGCCCGGGCTCGGTTGTCCCGCTCGCGGCCGGCCTCTGGCTGGAGGCCGGTCCGCGAAGCGCCACCATCAGGGTCGTCGACCCTCCGGCCCCGGCCACGCTGCGGCCGGCGCTTGACAGGTTCCACGACCGTGCCTTCGCTGAGCTCGCTCGAGGGGAAGCGGCCCGGCTGGCCGAGGAGAGGAGCCGCTCCGCGCGCCGGGCACAAATCAAGGCCGCGCGCACCTCCGATCTGTTCGAGCGCCTCTCCGTGGTGGTGACGCGGAGGATCGACCGGGACGGGCGACCACGCCACGACGGCGACGACCTGCATGCCGCCTGCCGCCTCGTCGCTGCGACGCTGCCGGCCCGACTCGCGGATCCGGCCGGCCGCGCATGTCGGCCGCACGATCCCGAGACCGCCTTCGCGGAGGTCCTAGACCTGGCACGGGCCTCGCGCTTGCGGGTGCGCCGGATCACGCTGCGCGGCACGTGGTGGCGGGCCGATCAGGGAGCGCTGCTCGCCTGGCATGGAGCGACCGCCGCGCCGGTCGCCCTGCTTCCGGAGCGCGGCGGCTACGTCATGGTCGATCCCGCCGCGACGACCCGGCAGCGCGTCGGCCCAGCCCTCGCGGGCGAGATCGCGCCCGGGGCCGTGACCTTCTACGCAACGCTGCCGGACGGCCCGCTGCGGCTGCGCGATCTCCTCGTCTTCATGGCCGGCCCAGCCCGTGGCAATCTCGCCCGGATCGTCGCGGCGGCCCTGATGATGGCGGCGCTAACCCTGGCGGTACCCCTGATCACCGAGGCGCTCGTCACCTCGGCGGTGCCGCGCAGCCGGCTCGATCAGGTCGCGATGTGCGCGGCGGCGCTCGCCGTCGCGGCGGTCGCGACCGCCGCCCTCCAAGCGGCGGAGGATCTGGCAGTGCTGCGCCTCGAAGGTCTGATCGACCGGACGCTCCAAGCCGCCTTGGTCGACCGGATGCTGCGGCTGCACGCCGACCTGTTCCGCAACTACACGGTCGGTGATCTCGTCGGCCGGGTGATGGGCGTCGACGCCATCCGTCGCGTGCTGACCGGGCGCAGCCTGCGTAACCTGCTCGCCGGCATCTCCTGCACGGTCAGCATGGCCCTGATGCTGTACTACGACGCGCGTCTTGCGCTGGTCGCGGCGGGCCTCGCGCTGCTCCGGGTCCTCGTCGTCGCCGTCGCGGCGGCGCTCCGCCTGCGCCACGAGGCACGGCACCTTGAGGTTCAAGGGCGGGAATCCGGCTTCCTGCTGCAACTCTTCGCGGGCATCGCCAAGCTACGGGTGGCGGATGCCACGGCGCGCGCGCTGGTCGTCTGGTCGGACCTCTTCGCGGCCCAGAAGTCGCATCACCTCGCCTCCCAGCGCATCGCCAACCGCCTCGCCACCCTTGAGGCCGCGTTCCCGACGCTGGCGACGCTGGTGATCTTCGCGGTCGCGATCGGCCGCGACAGCACTCTCATCGACAATCTCGGGGCGTTCCTGGCCTTCGCTGCCGCCTTCAACCAGGCCATGGCGAAGATCGGCACATGGGCGACCAGCATTGGCGAGGTACTTGTGGCGGCCCCGCATATCGGCCGGATGCGCCCCTTGCTGGCGCAGACCGAAGTCGCCGACGACCGCAGGCCGGCCGGGGAGCTCGGCGGGGCGGTGGAGCTGTCGCGCGTGACGTTCCGCTATCAGCCGTCCGGTCCTCCCGTCCTTGACGACCTGTCGCTGCGGGTCGCGCCGGGCGAGTACGTGGCGGTCGTCGGTCCGTCGGGCGGGGGGAAGTCGTCGCTGTTCCGGCTCCTGCTCGGCTTCGAGCGCCCCGAGGCAGGCGCGATCTTCTACGACGGCAAGGCCCTCGACACGCTCGATGTCGCCACGGTGCGCCGGCAGCTGGGCGTGGTGCTCCAGGACGGGCGGCTGACGACCGGGAGCCTCTACGACATCATCTGCGGGGGCTTGCCGCTCCCCATGGCACAGGCCCTGGAGGCGGCCCGTCTCGCCGGGCTCGAGGCCGACATCCAGGCCATGCCGATGGGCCTGCATACGATGGTCACGGAGGGCGCCAGCACGCTCTCGGGCGGGCAGCGCCAGCGCCTCCTCCTCGCGCGCGCCATCGCGCGCCGTCCCCGGATCCTGCTGCTCGACGAGGCCACGAGTGCGCTCGACAACGCCTCACAGGCCCTGGTGCGCGCATCGCTCGCCGCCCTCAACGTCACGCGGATCGTCATCGCGCACCGGCTCAGCACGGTCCGGGAGGCGGACCGGATCGTGGTCCTGGTCGATGGGCGCATCGCGCAATCCGGTACCTTCGCGGAACTGAGCGCGACGCCCGGGGTTTTCCGGCAGTTTGCCGAACGGCAGCTCCTCTAGTGGTCTGAGAGCCTGTTTGACTATGAAGAGCTGTATTGGTGCCGCTCATAGGCCTGCATGAGCCTATGGCAATTGGCGATACTGATGCTGTCCTCGGCCGCCGCTGGGCTGTGCTCCCAGTGGCGGGTCAGGCGGCGGTAGCGCGTCGAGAGCGTGCCGAACGTCGCCTCGATCCGCCAGCGCAGCGGCAGCGGCTGGAAGCCCGTGGCCTGCGCCTCACGGGTGGAG
>NZ_VDDA01000055.1 GCF_006151805.1 Methylobacterium terricola
GGACGGGGGCAAGGTGCGGGTGCGGACGCTGACGCTGCCGGACAGCTACCAGGACCACGACACGCCGGAGCGGATGTACGCCGAGGCCGGGCTCGACGCGGCCTCGATCGTCAAGGTCGTGGAAGGCGTGCTGCCGGCCCGTCCGGAAACCAAGGCGGCGAGCAACGTCGTCAGCGTCGCCCGGCGTCAGCGCTGACCCTGAGAACCGGGCCGCGTCCTCCCGGACGCGGCCCGATCGGGACTACTTGATCACCGCGCAGCCGATGCGGGCGCCGGCATTGCCGATCGGCTGGGTGGCATGGTCGTCCTCGTTGGCGTGGATGATCAGCGCCGAGCCGTCATTGTCCTTCAGGCCGCCCTCTCCGGTGAGCGGCGTGTCGCTCGACACCTCGGCATTCACCGAGCCGTCGGCATTGGCGAAGACGTTCGGCAGGTCGCCCTCGTCCGGCCCCTCCGCGTTCAGGAGGCCATGCTTGGCGTTGTCGTGATTGACGTGCGCCTTGGACTCCTGGAACTTGTCGGTGTCGGCGCAGCTGCCGACGGCATGGAAGTGGATGCCGTGCCAGCCGGGCGGCAGGCCGCCGGGCTGGATCGTCACCCGCATCACCAGGGTGTTGGCGCCGTCCCGGAGCGCGATCTTGCCGATCGTCTCGCCCTTGTTGTTGACGATCGGCGCGTCGTAGGTCGCCGGGGCCGCCGGCTTGTCCGACGCGGCCTTGTCCTGCGCCAGCGCGGGGGCGGCGAGGCCAAAGGCCATGGCGCCGGCGAGCACGATGTTTCTCATCACAACACTCTCCTCGTGTGTCGCCGTATAGCTAGGGCGTCCGGCGCCGGCGGGGACGCCTCGCACTGAGCGAAGCGGCGAGGAAACCGGACTCCTAGGACGAAGATTTGCACGACCAGGGACCGAGGGCGATGACGACGGGCGAACGGCTGCGGGCCGACCGCCTCCTGGTGGAGGCGGGCCACTTCGAGAGCCGGGCACGGGCGCAAGGAGCGATCGAGGCCGGGTTGGTGCGGGCCGACGGCATCGTCGTGCGCAAGCCCTCCGACCTGATCGCCCGGAGCGCCGTCATCGTCGCCGAGGCGCCGCACCCCTACGTCTCCCGCGGCGGCCTCAAGCTCGCCGCCGCCCTCGACGCCTTCGCGATCGACCCGTCGGGCCGCATCTGCCTCGATATCGGCGCCTCGACCGGCGGCTTCACCGACGTGCTGCTGCGCCGCGGCGCGGCCTTCGTCCATGCCGTCGATGTCGGCCGCTTCCAGCTCCATCCGAGCCTCGCCGCCGATCCGCGCGTCGCGGCGCTCGAGGCGACCGATGCCCGCGCCCTTCAACCCTTTCCCGAGCCGCCCTCCCTCCTGGTGATCGATGTGAGCTTCATCTCCCTGCGGCTGGTGCTGCCGCCCGTGGTTCCGCTCCTGGCACAGAGAGCCGCCCTCGCGGCGCTGATCAAGCCGCAATTCGAGGCCGGGCGCGAGCATGTCGGCCGCGGCGGGCTGGTCCGCGACGCGGCGGTGCAGGACGCGGTCTGCGACCGTATCCGGGATCTCGTCGTGTCGCTCGGCTTCACTTTGCGCGGGCTGATCCCGTCGCCGGTCGAGGGCGGCGACGGCAACCGGGAATTCCTGATCGGCGCCGTGCGGGAGGCGGGACAATGAGCGACACGATGGAGATCACCCGCCTCGGCCTGCGCGGCGACGGCGTGACCGCGGACGGCGTGGTGGTGCCGGGTGCGCTCCCGGGCGAGACCGTGCGGGCGGTACCGGAGGAGGGGACCCGCCCGCCCCGCGCGCGGCTCGACGCGGTGCTGACACCCTCCGCCGATCGGATCGGACCGTTCTGCCCGTATTTCGGCACCTGCGGCGGCTGCGCGATCCAGCATCTCGCACCGGAGCCCTACGCCGCGTGGAAGCGCGACCTCGTCGTCGGAGCGCTGGCGCGGGCCGGGATCGAGGCGCCGGTGGCGCCGCTCCTCGACGCCCACGGCTCCGGCCGCCGCCGCATCACCCTGCACGTGCGGGCCGGCGAGGGCGGGCCGCAGGCCGGCTTCATGGCGGCGCGCAGCCATGCGCTGGTGGCGATCGACCATTGCCCGATCACGGAAGCCGCCCTGCACCGAGCCCCCGAGGTCGCCCGTGCGGTCAGCCGTCCGCTCGGCGGTGGCGGGGGGAAACCCCTCGACGTGCAGGTGACCGCAACGGCCGGCGGCCTCGACGTCGACATCCGCGGCCACGGGCCCGCCTCCGAGCGGGCGCGCCAGACCCTGGTGCTGCTCGCCGGCGAGCTCGACCTCGCCCGGCTCAGCCTGCACGGCGAGGTCCTGATCGTCCGCCGCCTGCCCGAAATCCCGGTCGGCCGCTCGCGGCTGGTGCCCCCGGCAGGGGGCTTCCTCCAGGCGACGGCGGAGGGCGAGGCGACCTTGGCCCGCCTCGTCGTCGAGGGCGTCGGCAAGGCCAAGCGCGTCGCCGACCTGTTCTCCGGTGCCGGCGCCTTCTCGCTGGCCTTGGCCGAAGCCCATACCGTCCACGCCGTCGAGGGCGAGGAGGGAGCGCTCAAGGCCCTCGACCGCGCCTTTCGCGAGACGGCGGGCCTGCGCACCATCACGACCGAGCGCCGCGACCTCTTCCGCCGCCCACTCCTGGCGCCCGAGCTCGACCGCCACGATGCGATCGTGTTCGACCCGCCCCGGGCCGGCGCCGAGGCGCAGAGCGCCCGGATCGCCGAATCGAAAGTGCCGGTGGTGGTCGGCGTCTCCTGCGACGCCGGCAGCTTCGCGCGCGACGCGGCGTTGCTGGTGCGCGGGGGCTATCGACTGGAGGCGGTGACGCCGGTCGACCAGTTCCGGCACTCGCCGCATGTCGAGATCGTCGGGGTGTTCAAGCGGCCGGGAAAGAAGCGGTAACGCCGCCCTCGCCAGGCGCCGGCGTCATCCTTCCGGCGCCGCCGGCACCTGCCCACCTCCGACATCCCGTCGCGGCTGCAGCAGCAGCGCCAGCAATCCCGTCCACCCGGTCTGGTGCGCTGCCCCGAGCCCAGCCCCGGTGTCTCCATGAAAGTATTCATGGAACGGCACGTGATCGCGGAAATGCGGGTCGTCCTGGAACAGCGGCACGTCGCCCAGCACCGGGCGGCGGCCGTCGGGGCCGCGCAGGACCAGGCGGGTGAGGCGGGTGGACAACTCGTCGGCGATCTCCGGCAGGGTGAGGTAGCGCCCCGACCCGGCCGGGCATTCGATCTTGAACTCGGGGCCGTAGAAGCGGCCGAACTCGGTCAGCGCCTCCACCAGCAGGTAGTTGATCGGCAGCCAGATCGGCCCGCGCCAGTTCGAGTTGCCGCCGAACACCGCCGTGGTCGATTCCGCCGGCTCGTAATCGACCGCGAAAGTTTGGCCGTCCCAAGGGAAGCGGAACGGCGCCGCCGCATGCGCCTTCGAGACCGAGCGGACGCCGTGGGGCGACAGGAACTCGCTCTCGTCGAGCATCCGGCGCAACAGCGCCTTCATGCGGTGGCGGCGGAGCAGCGAGAGCAGCACCCGGTTGCCGCGGCCCGGCTCCTCCCAGCGCGAGACCTGGGCGGCGAGGTCGGGGCGGTGGCCGAGAAGCCAGCGGGCGCGACGGGCGAAGGCGGGGAAGCGTTCCGAAAGGTTCTCGTCCAGCACCTCGACGGCGCAGAGCGGGATCAGCCCGACCAGCGAGCGCACCCGCAGCGGCACCTGGCGGCCGTCGGGCAGGCTGAGCACGTCGTAGTAGAACTCGTCGGTCTCGTCCCACAGGCCGGAACCGTCACCGCCGACATGGGTCATCGCCTCGGCGATGGTCAGGAAATGCTCGAAGAACTTGGTGGCGATGTCCTCGTAGACCGGGTCCTCGACGGCGAGTTCGAGGGCGATGCGCATCAGGTTGAGGCTGTACATCGCCATCCAGGCGGTGCCGTCGGCCTGGTCGAGGGTGCCGCCGGTGGGCAGTGTCGCCGAGCGGTCGAAGATGCCGATATTGTCGAGGCCGAGGAAGCCGCCCTGGAAGACGTTGCGGTCGCCGGCATCCTTGCGGTTCACCCACCAGGTGAAGTTCAGCATCAGCTTGTGGAAGACGCGCTCCAGGAAGGCCCGGTCGGCCTTGCCGGTCATCGCCTGGTCCATGCGGTAGACGCGGAGCGCCGCCCAGGCATGGACCGGCGGGTTGACGTCGCCGAAGGCCCATTCGTAGGCCGGCAGCTGGCCGTTCGGGTGCATGTACCATTCGCGCGTCAGCAGGATCAGCTGGCCCTTGGCGAAGGCCGGGTCGATCAGCGCGAAGGTCACGCAGTGGAAGGCGAGGTCCCAGGCCGCGTACCAGGGGTATTCCCACTTGTCCGGCATCGAGACGATGTCGGCGTTGTTGAGGTGCGTCCAGTCGCTGTCGCGGCCGTGGCGGCGGGCCTCCGGCGGGGCAGGCTGGGCCGGATCGCCGGACAGCCAGCGCCGGACGTCGAAATGGTAGAACTGCTTCGACCAGAGCATGCCGGCGAGCGCCTGGCGCTGCACCAGCCGCGCGTCCGGGTCGGCGACGTCGCGCTGAAGTGCCGCGTAGAAGGCGTCGGCCTCGGCGAGGCGGCGGGCCATCACGGCGTCGAAGGCGGCGATGTCGCGCTCGTCCGGGTTCGCGGCGGGGCCGAGGCGGAAGCGTAGGGACACGCTGCCGCCGGCCGGCACGGTCACCGTGGTCCAGGCGGCGCATTTGGTGCCCTCGGACAGCGGGCTCACCGCATCGTGCCGGCCCTCGACGATGCGGTCGTTGATCGCGTCCTTCGGGTGGGCGGGGCCCGGCGTGCCGAACAGCCGGCGGGTGTTGGTCTCGTTCTCGCAGAACAGGAACGCGGCCGGCTGCAGGCTGGCGAAGCGGAGGGGCGACGCGCGCCCGCGGGTCGCCTCGACGGCGCCGGTCTCGGTCAGGCGCAAAAGCGGGCGCGGCTGCTCCGGCTCCCAGGATTCCCGCCCCCACGACCAGGTGTTGCGGGCCCAGAGCTGCGGCAGGACGTGAAGGTCCGCGGCCTCCGGCCCGCGATTGGCGATCGTGATCCGCATCAGCACGTCGTCGGGCGCGGCCTTTGCGTATTCCACCGTCACGTCGTGGTAGCGCCCGCCCTCGAACGCGCCCGTGTCGGCGATCTCGTATTCGGGCAGGTTCCGGCCCTTGCGCCGGCCGTTCTCGGCGACGAGGTCGGCATAGGGGAAGGCGGCGTGCGGGTACTTGTAGAGCATCCGCATGTATGAGTGCGTCGGCGTGGCGTCGAGATACCACCACAGCTCCTTGACGTCCTCGCCGTGGTTGCCCTCGCTGTTGGTAAGCCCGAACATCCGCTCCTTCAGGATCGGGTCGCGGCCGTTCCACAGGGCAAGCGCCAGGCACCAGAGCTGGCGGTCGTCGCCGAACCCGGCGATGCCGTCCTCGCCCCAGCGATAGGCGCGCGAGCGGGCGTGGTCGTGGGGCAGGTAGTCCCAGGCGGTGCCGCCCTCGCTGTAATCCTCCCGCACCGTGCCCCATTGCCGCTCGCTCAGGTAGGGGCCCCAGCGATGCCACCCCTCGGCCTCGACGGCGGCGAGGCGGCGGCCTTCCTCGGTGTCGGTGAGGCAGGGGGAGGCGGGCATCGGGGGAGTCTCCACTGTGGTCACGCCGAAGCCTGGGTCATACCGGATCGAGGTCGAGCATCCGCCGCAGGCGGATCAGCTCGCCGAGGGACCAGGCCTGGAACGGGCAGCCGCCGGGCCGGTGGGGCGGGTCGCCGTCGGCGACCTCGGAGACGTGGCCGAGGCCGGCCTCCGCGAGATGCGCCGTCAACGGCGGCAGGAAGCGCGCCCGCGCCTCCGCCTTGGCCCCGGCCGAGCGCCCGCGCACCGCCAGCCAGGCATCGACGAAGGGTCCGATCAGCCAGGGCCAGACCGTGCCCTGGTGATAGGCGCCGTCCCGCTCCGCCGGACCGCCGCCATAAGTGCCGCGATAATCCGGGTCGGCGGGGTCGAGGGAGCGAAGGCCCAGCGGCGTCAGGAGCCGCGCCTCCACCGCCTCGACCACCGCCCGGGCGGTGGCGCCGTCGAGGAGCGGGAAGGGCAGGCCGCCGACCGCCAGGATCTGGTTCGGGCGCAGGCGCGACTCGACCGCGCCCGGAACGTGATCGGCATCGATGACGTCGAAGAGGCCGCCCGACGGAGAGACGAAGCGCGCGAAGCTGGCGGAGGCGCGCCGTTCGAGGTCGCGCCAGCGCGGCGACCAGCGGGCGCAGCCGATCCGCAGGGCGTTGATCCACAGGGCCTGGACCTCGACCGGCTTGCCGATGCGCGGCGTGATCACCCGGTCGCCGACCTTGGCGTCCATCCAGGTCAGCTGCACGCCCGGGACGCCGGCGCGCAGCAGGCCGTCGGCATCGGCCTTGATGCCGTACCGGGTGCCGGCGGCGTAGCCGTCGAGGATCGCCGCGCAGGCCTGCGCCAGCCGCGTTCCCTCCGCCTCCGGCACTGGCCGGCCCGCGGCGGCGTGGGCGTCGAGCACGTCATGGACCGCCACCACGTACCAGAGCGAAGCATCGACGGCGTTGTAGTCCGGCGCCTCGCCCCGGTCGGGAAAGCGGTTCGGCATCATGCCCTCGCTCACCGCGCCGGCCCAGGCGAGCAGGATGGCGCGGGCTTGGCGCAGGGCGCCGGTGGCGACCAAGAGGCCGCGCAGCGCGATGAAGGTGTCGCGGCCCCAATCGGTGAACCACGGGAAGCCCGCCACCAGGGTACGCCCGCCCGGACGGTCGACCAGATAGGCGCCGGCCGCCAGCGCCAGCGGCGTCAGGGCCTCGCGCCGCGCCCGCTCGGCCGCCCTCAGGCGCTCGGCATGCGGTTCGGCCCGAAGGCTGAGCCCGTCGCCGCTGCGCAGGATCATCACGGCGGGGCCGGCCGCGAGGTCGAAGGTGAAGCAGCCCGGGCTCGCCAGATCCTCGGTGTCGTCGAGGCCGCGGTCGCGTTCCTGCGTGTACAGGAAGGTGCGGTACCAGTCGGGCGCGTGGGCGTAGGACCCGTTGGTGAGCGCCGCGACGGCCGGCAGGTCGGGATAGGGCCGCCAAGACACGTTATGCCCGACATTGCCGCCCCGCACGGTGGCCGCGAAGGCGAAGGCCGGGTTCTCGTGGTGGAGGGCGTGGTAATCGCGGCCCGACAGGAGCGGGCGGACGTGAAGCGTGCATGGTCCGTCGCCGGTCAGGCGCTGCCAGCGCAGCAGCGTCTCGCCGGCATCGGGCTCGACCAGGATCTCGTGACGGAGCGTGGTGCCGTCGGGCAGGCGATAGATCCAGCTCGGCCAGGGCCGGGGCGAGAACGACTCGATGTGGTGCCAGCCATCCGGATGGATCACGTCCGGCGCATAGGCTTGCGTCGAGAGCGGCACGGACCCGCCCGTCGTCACGATGTCGGCCTCGATCCCGTTGACCAGCACCACGCGGCCGGTCGGCGGGGTCGTCGCGGTCAGCAGCAGGGCGTGGTAGCGCCGCGTGCGCGGGCCGCGGACCGGGCCGGAGGCGAAGCCCCCGAGCCCGTCCGCCTCGAGCCATTCCGGCGACTCGTCCACGGCCTAGTTGCCGTCCAGGGGCAGCCAGCGCCGGCCGTCGCGGGCCAGCAGCTCGTCCGCCGCCTTCGGCCCGGCGCTGCCGGATTCGTAGGGCTCGGGATCGCCGCCGGCGCCCCAGGCCTTGACCAGCGGCTCGACGGCGGCCCACGACGCCTCGATGTTGTCGGCACGCTGGAACAGGGTCGCGTCGCCGGACAGGCAGTCGTAGAGCAGGGTCTCGTAGCCGACATTCGGCTCCTGCCGGAAGAAGTCGCCCTCCCGGAAGGTCGAGCGCACGGCGCCGAGCTGCATCGACGGGCCCGGCACCTTGGCGTTGAACTCGGTGGTCATCCCCTGGACCGGATCGACCATGATCCGCACGATGTTGGGGGCGATCTGGTCGACCGGCGTATCGCGGAACAGCCGGTAGGGCGCCGGCTTGAAGTGGACCGCGATCTCGGTGCGCCGCGCGGTCATCCGCTTGCCGGTGCGCAGGTAGAACGGCACCCCCGCCCAGCGCCAGTTGTCGATGGTGAGCTTCAGGGCCGCATAGGTTTCGGTGCGGCTGTCCTCGGCGACATGCGGCTCGTCGCGGTAGCCGGGCACGGTGCGGCCCTGCTCGGTGCCGGCCCGGTACTGGCCACGCACCGCGTCGCCGGGCTGGACCGGCTGCACCGCCTGGACGAGCTTCGCCTTCTCGGTCCGCACCGCCTCGGCGTCGAAGGAGACCGGCGGCTCCATCGCGGTCATGCACAGGAGCTGGAACAGGTGGTTGGGCACCATGTCCCGCAAAGCCCCGGTCGGCTCGTAGAAGGCGCCGCGCTCCTCGACGCCGATGGTCTCGGCGGCGGTGATCTGGACGTGATCGACGAAGTCGCGGCGCCAGATCGGCTCGAACATCCCGTTGGCGAAGCGGATCGCCATGATGCTCTGCACCGTCTCCTTTCCGAGGAAGTGGTCGATCCGGTAGAGCTGCGATTCGTCGGCCACCGCGAGCAGCCGCTTGTTCAGCTCCTGCGCCGAGGCGAGGTCGCTGCCGAACGGCTTCTCGATCACGACGCGGCGAAATGCGCCGTCGCCCTGCTTCAAAAGGCCGGCTTGGCCCAGATGCTCGACGATCGGCGCGAAGAACCGCGCCGCCACCGCGAGGTAGAACACCGCGTTGCCGGGGATCTTCTCTCCGATCTGCTCGTACGTCCCGGGCGCCAGGAAGTCGCCCTTGAGGTAGTGCAGGCGGTCGCGCACGAAGCCCCAGGCGGTCGGGTCGATGTGCTTGGCGTGGAACTCCGCCGTCTCGTCCTTGGTGAAGGACTCCATCGTGTCGGACAGATTCTTGCGCCAGCTGTCGTCCGAGCCGTCGGTATGGTCGACGCCCCAGATCGTGGTCGTACCGTCGAGGAGGCGGCTGCCAGCGAGGTTGTAGAGAGCCGGCATCAGCAGGCGCTTGGTCAGGTCGCCCCCGGCGCCGAAGATCACGATGGTACAGGGCGGGGCCGGCTTGCTGCCGGAGGCGGCATGCCCCTCCACCGGGACGTGCGACGAAGTGGGGGTCTCCGACGTCATGACGGTCTCCTCGGCCAGCGGGTGCGCCGCGGTGAAGCTCGGTTTCCGAAGCTAGATCCCGCACCGCAACAGGCAAGGGACGCACCCCCCGCGGCGGAGAGCCGGGGATGCAGGCCCACCCTGCGCCGCCCCCGGCTTTCCGGGGCACCGGTGCCGGCCTAAGGTGAGGCCTTGTGACCTCTTCGAGAGCGAGCGGGACGATGGCGGACGGGACCAGGCAGGCGGGCAGCGTCGCGGTGATCGGGAGCGGCGGGATCGGCGGCTACCTGGCGGGGGCGCTGGAACGGGCGGGGCGCGACGTGACGCTCTGCGTGCGCACGCCGTTCGACCGCCTCGTCGTCACCGACGCGTCGGGCGAGCGCGAGGTGCCTGTCCGCATCGTCGCCGATCCGGCCGAGGTGAGCGTCGCGGACTGGGTGCTGGTGACCACCAAGGCGCAGGACACCGCGAGCGCCGCGCCCTGGTTCCGCACCCTGGTGGGGCCCGAGACCCGGGTGGTGGTGGTGCAGAACGGCGTCGGCCAGGCGGAGCGGGCCACGCCCCACCTGCCGGCGGGCGTCACGGTGCTGCCGGCGATCATCTATTGCTCGGTCGAGCGTACGGCGCCGGGCCGCATCACCCATCATGGCTCGACGAAGATGAACGTGCCGGTGGGCGCCGACGGCGCCGCCTTCGCCGAGCTGTTCTCCGGCACGCCGTTCGAGATCACGCAGGAGGCGGATTTCGTCACGGTCGCCTGGCGCAAGCTCCTCAGCAACGCGGTCGTGAACCCGATCACGGCGCTGACGCTGCGGCGCATCGTGGTGTTCAACGACCCGGCGATCCAGGACCTCGCCCGCGGTCTGATGGCCGAGGTCATCCGCGTCGCCAATGCCGAGGGCGCCCGGCTGACCGACGCGGACGCCACCCGCATCCTCGACGGCTACCAGCGCATGACCGGCGACGGCGGCAGCTCGATGCTCTACGACCGCCTCGCCGGGCGGCCGCTCGAGCACGCCCACCTCACCGGCGCCGTCGTGGCGGCGGCCGAGCGCCACGGAATCGAGGTGCCGCTCAACCGGACGATCCTGGCGCTCGCCGGCGCGGCGAGCGGGCAGGGGCTGGCGGGGGATCGTTGAGGGCGCGGCGCACACGGCGTGAGGTGGCGATGGTCGAGATCCAGGCTGCCCCAGAGGGAAGCATGGTCTAATCGAATCGTCTTGCCTCCGATCCCTGGTCCAACCAAAGTCCGGCCCGACGAACGCCGCACGACCCGGCGACGGGGAGGACGGTTTGCACGAGGTACGGATCGCGGTCGCGGGCGCCGGCCTGATCGGGCGCCGGCACATCGAGGAGATCGGCCGGAGCCGCGGCACGCGGCTCTCGGCCATCGTCGATCCCGGGCCTGACGCCGCCGCGATCGCCGAGCGGGAGGGTGTCCCGCTCTTCGGCACCCTGGAGAGCTGCTTCGCGACGGCGCGCCCGGACGGCGTGGTGCTCGCGACGCCGAATCGGCTGCACGTGCCGCAAGGGCTCGCCTGCATCGCGGCCGGACTCCCGGTGCTCATCGAGAAGCCCCTCGCGCACGGCCTCGACGAGGGCGAACGCCTGGTCGCCGCGGCCGAGGCGGCCGGGGCCCGCGTGCTGGTCGGCCACCACCGACAGCACAGCCCGCTCATGCGGCGCGCGGTCGAGGCGATCCGGTCCGGGCTGCTCGGCCGGATCGTCGGGGTGATCGGCAGCGCGGTCTTCTGCAAGCCCGACGGATATTTCGAGGGGCCCAATGCCTGGCGGCGCGAGCCGGGCGGGGGGCCGCTCCTGATCAACATGATCCACGAGATCGGCAACCTGCGCGCGATGGTGGGCGAGATCGCCGCCGTGCAGGCCACCGCGTCGAACGCCGTGCGGGGCTTTTCGGTCGAGGACACGGTGGCGATGAGCCTGCGCTTCGCGAACGGGGCGCTCGGCACCTTCCTGCTCTCCGACACCGCCGCCTCGGCCCGGAGCTGGGAGCAGACCTCGCGCGAGAACGCGGCCTACCCGACCTATCCGGACGAGGACGCCTACACGATCCTCGGCACCGACGGGTCCCTGGCGGTGCCGACCTTTCGGCTGAAGCGCTATGCCCGGCCCGAGGAGAGATCCTGGTTCGCGCCCTTCGCCTGCGAGACGCTCGCGGTCGAGCGCGCCGACCCCCTGGCCGAGCAGATCGCGCATTTCGCGGCGGTGATCCGGGGCGAGGCCGAGCCGCTGGTGAGCGCCCGCGACGGGCTGCAGAACCTGCGCGTCGTCGATGCCATCGCGCGGGCGGCCCGCACCGGCGGAACGGTCGAGCTGTAGGACCAAACCGGCGGAGGGACGCACCAGGCGTGCCGCCTACCGCACAAGGCGAGATTGACGATGGCCGACGCCGCCGGCCAGCATCGCGCGGTGGCGTGAGCACGGGTCCGGGCATGAGGGACCGTGGTCGGCTCATGGGGCCCGAGGGCGCCATGGGGGCCAAGGGAGCCATGGGGGCCAAGGAAGCCATGCCGGAGGATCACCGATGGGCGCGCCGATCCGTTGCCAAGCCTTCCTGCCGGCGGCGCTTGCCGCCGTGCTGCTCGTCCCCTCGGCGGTTCGGGCCCGGGACCTTCCGCGCCCGATCCAGGCCGAGCTGGACGCCGAGATCCAGGATTGCAAGCCGCAGACGGTGACGCTCGGCCGCAAGTTCGTCGAGCAGAAGGACGTGACCGGCGACGGCGTGCCCGACTACATCCTGAATTACGGCGAGTTCCGCTGCGGCGACAGGGGGGTGCTGTATTGCGGGTCGGGCGGCTGCACCACGAAGATCTTCGCCGCGACGGTGCGGAACGGTTATACGAAGGTCTTCGATCAGATCGTTCGCGACCTGCAACCCGGGACAGCGCGCGGTCGGCCGGTCCTGTTCCTGGGCCTGCACGGCAGCGCCTGCGGCAAGGTGGGCGCCGAGCCCTGCGGACAGACCCTGGCGTGGAACGGGACGCGCTTCGTCCGGCCCCGCTGAGGGTCAGGCCCCGCCGGGCTCCACCCGCACCCACACTCCGGTCACCTCGATCCGCACCGGATACGTCGCGAGGTCGCGGCAGACCGGCCCTCCTTGCGCCCGGCCGGTGGCGATCTCGAACAACCCGTAATGGGCCGGGCACTCGATGAAGCCGTCGACGATCTCGCCGCCGGCGAGCGGCACGCCCGCATGGGTGCAGCGGCCTTGCGTGGCGTAGACCGCGCCATCGACGTGGTAGAGCGCGAGGGCGACGCCGCCGGCCTCGCGGGCGAGCAGCGGCCGGCTCTCGAACTCCGCGAGGTCGGCGACAGGGTGCCAGGTCATGACGCGGGCAGCACCATCGCCCGGCAGGCACCGAAGCCGATCGTCGCGAAGCCCTCGCGCCGCCCACGGGCGACGAGTGTCACCTCGTCGCCGTCCTCCAGGAAGCGGCGCTCCTCGCCGCTCTCCAGTCGTATGGGCACCTTGCCGCCCTGGCTGGTCTCGAGCAGGCTGCCGCAGGAGTCCAGGTCCGGACCCGACAGCGTGCCGGTGCCGAGGAGATCGCCCGGCCGCAGGTTGCAGCCGCCGCTGGTGTGGTGGGCGACCATCTGCGCCACCGTCCAGTACATGTGCCGGGCATTCGAGCGGGCAACGCGGTGCGGGCCCAGGCCGGCCTCGCGGGAGGCCCGGGTCGAGAGCAGGATCTCGAGGTCGAGATCGAGAGCGCCGCCGGCCTGGTCGGCCGGATCGAGGAGGTAGGGCAGGGGGTCGGGATCGCCCGCGGGCCGCTTCGCCTGGGGAATGCGGAACGGCGCCAGCGCCTCGGGGGTGACGATCCACGGCGAGATGGTGGTCGCGAAACTCTTGGCGAGGAAAGGCCCGAGGGGCTGGTACTCCCAGCCCTGGATGTCCCGGGCCGACCAGTCGTTGAGCAGGCAGAACCCCGCGATCCGATCCGCGGCGTCGCCGATCGGCACCGGCGCGCCGAGGTCGTTGCCGGGCCCGATCCACACCCCGAGCTCCAGTTCGTAGTCGAGGCGTCGCGACGGGCCGAAGACCGGCTCGTCGCGATGGGGGGGCTTGGCCTGGCCGTGCGGCCGGCGCACCGGAACCCCGGAGGGCCGGATCGACGAGGCACGGCCGTGATAGCCGACCGGCACGTGCTTGTAGTTCGGCAGCAGCGGCTGGTCGGGCCGGAACTGGCGACCGGTATTGGTGGCATGATGGATGCCGACGAAAAAGTCGGTGTAGTCGCCGATCCGCGCCGGCAGGTGCAGCGTGCCGGACGCGGCCTCGTGCAGGAGCGGCGGCACCCGGTCGCGGTCCGGGCTGTCTGCCGACAGGAGCGCGAAGAGCTGCGCCCGAAGGGCCCGGCGCGGGCCGGCGCCGAGCGCCAGGAGCCCGGTGAGGTCGCCGCCCTCGGCTGCCGCGACCGCCCGCGCCGCCTCGCCGGTCAGAAGGCCGGCCGCCAACGCGGCCGCGAGGTCGAGGAGATGGTCGCCGATCGCGACGCCGGGCCGTCTCGCGCCGTCGCCGACCGAGAACACCCCGAGCGGCAGGTTCTGGACCGGAAAGTCCGGATGGCCGTCGGCACCGGGCACGCAGGAGCGGGCGGCGGGATCGTGGGTGTGGTCGATCGTCATCACCGCGCCTCCGGCCGGTTCGGGTCGAAGTGCTTCGTCAGCTTGCGGCCGTAGGCGCCGTAATCCGCCTGCAGGGCCGGCGTCTCCGCGGCGAAGCGGCTGACCTTCTGGGGAAACCGGGTCTCGAACATGAAGGCGAGCGTGCCCTCGAGCTTGTGCGGTGTCAGCGCGGCGTTCGACGCCTTCTCGAACGCGTCGACATCGGGCCCGTGCGGCAGCAGGGTGTTGTGCAGCGAGGCCCCGCCTGGCCGGAAGCCGCCGCCGGTCTTGGCGTCGTAGACCCCATAGACCAGCCCCATGAACTCGCTCATCACGTTGAGGTGGTACCAGGGCGGCCGAAAGGTGTTCTCCGCCACCAGCCACCGGTCGGAGAACAGCACGAAGTCGATGTTGGCGGTACCGGGCGTCTCCGAGGGGGAGGTCAGCACCGTGAAGATCGACGGGTCGGCGTGATCGAACAGGATCGGGCCAACCGGCGAGAACTTTCGCAGGTCGTACTTGTAGGGCGCGTAATTGCCGTGCCACGCCACCACGTCGAGAGGCGAATGGGCGATCTCGGCGGCCCAGACGCTGCCGCCCCACTTGACGAGCATCGTGCCGGGCGCGTCGCGGTCTACGTAGGCCGCGACCGGCGTGAGAAAGTCGCGCGGGTTCGCCAAGCAATTGGCCCCGATCGGCCCGCGCTCCGGCAGGGTGAAGGCGCCGCCGTAATTCTCGCACAGGTAGCCCCGGGCCGGCCCGCCGAGCAGTTCGACCGCGATCTTCACGCCCCGCGGGATCACCACGATCTCGCCCGGCTCGACCTCGATCACCCCGAACTCGGTGCGGAAGCGGAGGCCGCCTTCCTGCGGCACCACCAGCATCTCGCCGTCGGCGTTGTAGAAGTACTCGTCCCGCATCGAGCGGGTGGCGAAGAAGAGATGCGCGCCCATGCCGGCCTGCGACCCGGCATCGCCGGCCGTCGTCATCGTGCGCACGCCCTCGACGAACGACAAGGGCTCGTCCGGGATCGGCACGGGATCCCAGCGCAATGGTGCCGGCGGAAGGTCGGCCGTCTCGGCCGGGGCGGTGAGCCAGAGTCGAGAGTCGGTCTTCCGGAAGGCCCCCCAATGCATCACCGTCGGGCGGACGCGATAGAGCCAGGAGCGCTCGTTGGTGGTTCGCGGCGCGGTGAAGGGCGAGCCGGAGATCTGCTCGGCATACAGGCCGTAGGGGCACTTCTGCGGCGAGTTGCGGCCGACCGGCAGAGCGCCGGGCAAGGCCTCGGTCTCGAAGCCGTTGCCGAAGCCGGACATGTAGCCGGGCGCGAGACCGGAGCCGGTGGCGGCGGGACGAAGCCCGGACGGCGCCTGGACGTTCATGGCGGCGACCCTTTCCTGCCCTGGATGATAGTTTCAATTGCAACCTTTTACTCTGGATAGGAGCGGCGGGAAACGGCGTCAAGCGAGCCGCCGGCGGTTGCGCTCGGGCAGGCGCTGGGGCACAGCGTCCGGCATGATCGCGGTGGATTGGGGAACGAGCAGCGCCCGCGCCTACCGGCTCGCGCCGGACGGGCGGCTGCTGGAGCGGCGCGAGGGCGCCGGGGGCATCCTGCGGGTGCCCGAGGGCGGCTTTCCGGCGGCGCTCGCCGCCATGGTCGGCGACTGGCTGGCCGACGGCGAGGCCCAAGTGCTGCTCTCCGGCATGGTCGGCAGCCGCCAGGGTTGGCAGGAGGCGCCGTATCTCGCCTGTCCGGCGGGGCTCGACGACCTGGCGGGCGCGGTCGTGCCGGTGCCGTTCGAGGGTGCGATCGTGCGGCTGGTGCCGGGCCTGAGCGCGGCGGATCCGGGCGGCGTTCCGGAGGTGATGCGCGGCGAGGAGGTCCAGGTCTTCGGGGCGCTCGGCCCCGGCGACGCGGACGGGCTGATCTGCCTGCCCGGGAGCCATGCCAAATGGGCGCGGGTTGCGGACGGCCGCATCACCGGCTTCTCCACCCACCTGACCGGCGAGGCCTTCGCGGCGCTCAAGGACCACACCATCCTCGGTCGGATGATGACCGGGACCGCCGCGCCCGGCCCGGCCTTCGAGGCGGGGATCGCCCGCTCGGCGGAGACCGGCGGGCTGCTCCACCACCTGTTCGGGACCCGGACCCTGGGGCTGTTCGGCCGCCTCGCGCCGGAGGATTCCGCGAGCTACCTGTCCGGCCTGCTGATCGGGCACGAAGTCGCGGCGGCCATGACCACGCCTTCGCTCGTGCGCCTCCTGGGCTCCGGCCCGCTGATGGCGCTCTACGGCCGGGCGATCGCCCTCAAGGGCGGCGAGGCGGTGGCGGGCGACGTCGACGCCGCCGCCCGGGGCTTGGCGTTGATCGGAGAGAGGACCCAGTGGACATGACCCCCGACGTGACGGCCTGGCTCGCCCGCTGCCCGCTGGTGGCGATCTTGCGCGGCGTGCGGCGCGACGAGGTCGAGGCGATCGGCGACGCCCTGGTGGCCGCCGGCGTGGTGATCCTCGAAGTGCCGCTCAACTCTCCCGAGCCGGTCGAGAGCGTGCGCCGCCTGGCGGCGCGTCTCGGCGACCGGGCGCTCGTCGGCGCCGGCACGTTCCGGCGCGAGGCCGAAATCGCCGCGGTGGCGGAGGCGGGCGGGCGCCTGCTGGTCACGCCGCACGCCGACCCGGCCTTGGTCCGCGCCGCCAAGGCCCGCGGCATGGTGGCGATGCCGGGCTTCATGACCCCGGCCGAGGCTTTCGCGTTGCTCGACGCCGGCGCCGACGCCCTCAAGCTGTTTCCGGCCGAGGCCGGCGGGCCGCCGATGCTCAAGGCGCTGCGGGCGGTTCTGCCGAAGGACACGCCGCTGTTGCCCGTGGGCGGGGTCGACGCTCAGAGCCTGCCGGCTTGGCGCGCGGCCGGCGCCAGCGGCTATGGCTGCGGCTCCTCGCTCTACAAGCCCGGCGACACGCCCGAGCAGGTCGCCGCCAAGGCCAGGGCGCTGATCGCGGCGCTCTGATCCACGCCCCGGGGGTTGACCTCCGGGACGCTCAGCACCGGGGGCCGCACAGGGGAGTGCGGCGGTCGGGAGCGGTACCGGACCGTCCGTATCCCGCTTGCTCCCCGGCTCCGTGATTCGCATAAGGGATCTTATGGAACCAGAGCGACTGACCCGGATGCCAGGGACAACCCGCTGAACACCCACGGCTTCTCGCGCCAGGCGAAGCCGTCTCGGTCTATGCCGGCTCCCGCATCGCTACCATCTGTAGCCGCGTCGCGACGGTCCGGGCGAGTTCCGCCGCCTGGCCGCGGATATCCGGCACCGCCGTGCATTCCCAGAGCGTCCCGCGCAGCAGCGGGCCGAGCGTCCAGAGCGGCGCACCGGCCCGGCCGGTCTCGTCGAGCACCGCGAGGTCGTCCGCCACCGCGAGGCCGAGCCCAAGGGCATCGGGGCGGATCAGGCCGCGACCCATCAGGCGCCGCAGCAGCACGTCGTCCGTATCCGCGACGCGTCCGACGCCGGAGGCATCGATGATCCGCTGCACATCGACGATGCGCGGTGCGTCGGCGCCGCGCTCCCGCAGGCTGACGCGGGCATGGCCCGCCCCATCCTCGACCGCGACCACCCGGGCCCGCATCAGCGTCAGCCCGCCGCTCGCGCGCTCGCGCCCGATGATCTCGGCGGCGGGTGGCGCCATCCGGTGGCGATGCACGTCCCAGAACGCCCGGACGTGACGCAGGAAGCGGCGCTGCTCGGCCGGCGGCAGACCGCGCCACAGCGCGACGCTCGCGCCCCGCAGGGAATCGATCACGCTGCGCCAGTCGGTCCCCGCGGTTTCCGCCCGGCCGACTTCGTCGCGCACGAAGCGCAGCAGCGCTCGCAACGACCGCCGTGCCCCTTCCGGGATCGTCGGCGCCGGCCATGGGGCGGTCGCGTCATGGACCTGCGGCAGCAGGCCGTGGCGCGACACGGCGAGGATCGGCCCGGAGAAGCCGCGCTGCCGGGTCGCCGCGACCGCGTCGACCATGGTCAGACTGGTCCCGACGATGAGCAGCGGCAGGTCGGGCCGCAGGTCGTCGAGCGGCGTGTCGCCCCATGGATCGACCGAGTAGCGGCTGCGCGGCCCCCGCGGCGCCCGCAGGTTGCCGCAGGCGAGAATGGCGCCGGCGACCCGGCGCCGCCGCCCGGCCGCGAGGGTCAGCTCGAAGCCGTCCTGTACCGGAGTGAGATCGACCACCTCATCGTTCTCGAGCATCAGGCGGGGCGCCGGCCCCGGGGCGGACAAGGCGCTCACCAGCAGGTCGGACAGGTAGCGCCCGTAGAGCCCGCGGGCCGCAAAGAGCCCGGCCGGCGTCGACCGCGTCCACGCGGCATGATCGAGCGGACAGCCTTCGAGCCAGCGGGCAAAATGCTCCGGCTGATCCGGGAACGCGCTCATGTTGGTGGCGCGCACGTTGAGGAGATGGTCGCTGCAGCCGGTGGCATAGGCGAGGCCGCGGGCGAAGGCGCCGGATTTCTCGCAGAGAAGGACCGGACGATCGGGCATCAGCCGACTGAGATGAAGCGCCGCCATGGTGCCGCTGAACCCGGCACCGATCACCGCGAGAGGTGGAAGGGTCGTCCGCATCCGCCGTGGGTCTCCTGCGTCGCTTTCTTATCTTAGGGCAGACAGGCTCGAAGGTCTCGGGTCGGAAACCGGCCCTTGAAGCACCGCCGCCTCTTTCCATCTCGGGTACGAGGCGGCCGCGGAGGCCAGGCAAGTACCCTGCCCGCCTCCTGCCGCCACGGGCGAGACCGACAGGTTCCGGCCGTGTTGACAGGCAAGCCGGCTACCCTTAGACAGCCGCTCACCGACGGGGCGCCGACGAAACGGCCCGCCCCGACGAACCTTCCCAGAAGACGACGAAGCAAGGGCCAGGGCAACCCGGCACTGCTTTTTGTTCTCTGGAAGGTCTGGATCTGGCTCCGGCCCGATCAGCTCTTTGACAAGTGCATACGAGAAAGAGAAGCGTGGACGGCGTCGTCCCTGCGGACCGGGCCTTCGGGTCTGGTCGTGAGTAGGATGATGCTGGTCTGACGTTTCGGTGCTCACACGATTGGTGGAAACGCCGATCGGTTGTGAGCCTCCGTTTATGTTGTGATCAGCTTTGATCAGCTCTTCAACTTGAGAGTTTGATCCTGGCTCAGAGCGAACGCTGGCGGCAGGCTTAACACATGCAAG
>NZ_VDDA01000056.1:0-7597 GCF_006151805.1 Methylobacterium terricola
GAGCTGATCGTGCAGGTTCTGGACGGGCTGCACCGGGCCGGCGAGGGGGGCGATGCGGGCCTCGAGGAGCAGACGAAGCGCGAGGTCGTCGCGCTCACCGACCGCTTCCCGATCTACGGCTGATCCCCGGGCGGGTTCGATGCAACCCGCCCCGCCGTCCCGGGGCCGCGGGAACGGGCTCCAGGACGGCGGGAAAGATCCCGACAGGATCACCCGCGGCGGGGGCAGGATCGTGGGGCATGAAATCCGGCCCCGGCCCGCCCTTTCGCAGGCTGCTCCCGATCATCGCATGTAAGATCAGCCCTCATGATTG
Source organism: Methylobacterium terricola (assembly GCF_006151805.1). Taxonomy (GTDB): domain Bacteria; phylum Pseudomonadota; class Alphaproteobacteria; order Rhizobiales; family Beijerinckiaceae; genus Methylobacterium; species Methylobacterium terricola. The sequence continues at coordinate 314 of NZ_VDDA01000056.1, forward strand.
GTCATGACAGGCCTCCGCCATGGTTCACCCCATCGAGCCGGGTGCCACCGGCGGCGTCTGGCCCGGCTCCGGCATATCCGGCGGCAAAGGGCGGGACGAGGCGGGATATCGTCCTGCCGATCAGCACGAGCCACTTTGGAACGGGTCCCGCCGCCCGGGTCTCGCCGCGCGGGGACGGGAGGTCCGAGCGCCTGTTCGAGGGAATTTCACGGCGATGAGCCCGGCCCGTCCGGGTCCGGGCTCCGCGTCGCGGCCCCGGAACGAGGAGGGCGGGATTCACGTCCTCCGATCGGGCCGAACCGGCTCGGAGCACCATGCCCCCAAGGGCTCAGGCGCGGGTCAGCTTGGAGACGACGGCGAGCAGCTGCTCGGGCTTGAACGGCTTGGTGATCCAGCCCGTCGCGCCGGCCGCCTTGGCCTGCTGCTTGATGCCCTCGTCGGATTCCGTGCTCAGGAACAGGATCGGCACGCCGGTCAGGGCCGGCATCGTCCGCAGGGTCTTGATCATCTCGAGGCCGTTCATCACCGGCATGTTGAGATCGGTGATGACGAGGTGGGGCGCGCCCGACTTGGCCTTGGCGAGGCCGTCGGCGCCGTCCTCGGCCTCGATGATGGTGTGGCCGGCCGGCCCGAGAACCACTTTGATCATCTGCCGGATGCTCATGGAGTCGTCGACGGCGAGAACGGTAGCCATGGGGGTGGGATCTCCGGAAAAAGGGGTGCGGAAGGGGCGTGTGTCGCGCTCAGGCGGCGTGCCGGAACGGGGCCTGCGCGGATAGGCCGGCCCGGGCGAAGGCGCTGCGCACGACCTCGGGGGCGTCGACGAGGGTGAGGCGCCGCGCCTGCCGCTCCGCCGTGCCGGCGGCCGCGACGACCAGTTGCACGAAGGCGATGTCGGCGCGCTCGACCGCCGCGCAATCGAGCGCGAGATCCGTGGTCGAGGCGAGGGCGGCGGCGACCTCGCCGTGCAGGGTGCCGATCGTCCGCACGGTGCAATCGCCCCGCAGGGTGACGGTGAAGGGTTCTGACATGACGGTGCCGACGTCCTGGCGAGGCGACCGAACCGCGCCCCACCGCAAGACTAAGCGGGCATCGCGTAAAACTTCCTTGAATCTTTCAGCGCCTTCGACGTCACAGCGCTAACGTTTCGGCAAGCATGGACCCCTTAGCGTCGCGACGGCGCGAGGCTCCACGTCAAGCGTGCGCGGACGCTACGAACGGTCCGCCGGAGGCCAGAACAATGATGTCCGAGGTCGCACAAGTCACGCTGGAGCGCTCCCGTGCCCGGTGGCTGCGGCCCCGCAGGGAAGCCCCGTCCCCCGCCCCGGCTCCCGACGCCGCGAGCCCCGCGCCGTCCGTGTCCGACGCGCCGCCCGGCACGGAGGCCGCGGCGTTCGTCGACCTGCTGCAATCCTGGCTCGGCCTGTCCGCCCTGCAGCGTCGGTCGCTGGAGGCCCTGGTCCACGAACTCAGCCGCACCTCGGCGCATGTGGAGGACAGCGTCCAGGGCCTGACCCACCGCTTCGAGAACATCGCGGCGACGACCCGCGAGCAGGCCGAGATCGTGCAGGGCCTCGTGACCTCGATCCAGTCGGTCGAGATCGACGGGCGCCCGGTCCTCCTCGCCGACGCGGCCTCCGGGCTCGGGGAGACCCTGGCGGCGCTGATGGACAAGGTCGGCCGGCTCTCCCGCCAGGGCGGGGCCACGGCCCGCTCCCTCGACGCGGTGCTGGCCGAGATCGGAGCGGTCGAGGGGAGCGTCGCGCGGATCAAGACGATCAACCGCCAGACCAACCTGCTTGCCCTCAACGCCAAGATCGAGGCGGCGCGGGCGGGCGAGGCCGGCCAGGCCTTCGCGGTGGTCGCCGACGAGGTCCGCTTGCTGGCGCAATCGATCAACACGCTCTCGGGCACCATCAAGGACCAGATCGACGCCATCACCATGGGCCTGCGCCACAGCCACAGCCTGTTGCAGGACATCGCCACCGTCGATGTCTCCGACGAGAGCCGCAGCGCCGAGGCACGGGTCCAGACCGTGATGCAGACCCTCGTCGCCCAGAACTCGCGCTTCGCCGGCGTACTGCAGCAGACCGCCGAGACGACGCAGTCGATCACCGCCGACGTGTCGGGCGCCATCGTCGCGCTGCAGTTCCAGGACCTGACGAAGCAGCGCCTCCAGAACAGCGAGACGGTGCTGCGGGCGCTCTCGGCCGAACTCGGGCACATGGCCGAGACGACGGCGACGCGCGGCGTCGACGCGTCCGACCTCGTGCCCGACCTGGCCTGGGCCGAGGCGATGATCGCCTCCTGCACCCTCGGCAAGGTCCGGGACCGTCTGCGGCGCCAGATCCTGGGGCAGGAGCCGCCGGCGGTTCAGGCGCCGGACGGCGAGGCCGCGCCCGCTTCCGCCGGCGCCGATGGGGTGGACGAGTTCGACGGCATCGACCTGTTCTGAACGGCGACGGCGCGCGAGCGAACGACGCGTCCGATCCATGGTCCCGCCAGGGTGCGGGATCATGTCGAATCCGCGGAAAGACGAGGCGATCGCGAGACGATCGCCGGAGCAGGTCCTGACCAGCACTTGTCCTGAAGATCGTCCGTCGTCAGGACCCGGCGCCTCCCCGCCGGGCTGACGCGCGCCCTGGCGAACGCCGTCGAGCCGGACCGGACGGTCTTCTTCCTCTGCGGGAAGAACAAATTCCTACAGCGTCAGCGCACGCGAATACTATCGCGCTAACTGAAAATTAGTGCTCCTCGGGCGATGAATAGTGACTGCGAAATTCCGAATTTCTCAGCCTCCATCCTCGATGTCCCGGACGCCACCGCCCGCGAGGAGCAGTCGGACGGACGGTCGTCGGGGCCGGGCCGGGGCGGCTTGGCGCATTCGTCTTCGTGATTCTCGCGCGATCCAAGAGTCGATGCAGACATGACTACCCTCAACCCGGTCGACGTGTTCCGCATGGAGGCCGACGAGCTTCTCGCCTGTCTTGAGACCACGCTGCTCGACCTCGGCGAGAAGCCGCAGGACCGGGCCCTGATCGACACGGCCTTCCGCGCGCTCCACACCATCAAGGGCTCGGGGGCGATGTTCGGCTTCGAGCGCGTGGCGGCGTTCACCCACGATTTCGAGACCGCCTTCGACCTCGTGCGCCAGGGCCGCGTGGCGGCGAGCGTCGATCTCGTCAACGTCGCCCTGTCGGCCAAGGACTACATCCGCCAGTTGATCGACGATCCTGACGGAGCCGAGCCGATCTTCGGCCAGGCGATCCTCGACGAACTCGGCACCCTGGTCGGACGGGCGACGGGCCGGGCCGAGGCCGCGCCGGAATCCGCGGAAGGGCCGGTCCCGGAGCGCGCCGCGGAGCCCGCCCCGCGGGAGGCCGCGGGCCGGGAGACCGGCTGGCGGATCGGCCTCGCCTTCGCGCCGGAGGTGCTGCGAAACGGCACCAACCCGCTCGCCCTCCTCGACGACCTGCGGGATCTCGGCCCCTGCGAGGTGGTGGCGCGCCTCGACGCGGTGCCCGACCTCGCGGCGCTCGATCCCGGCGCCCTGGCGATCGGCTGGGACGTCACCCTGCGGGCGGCCGTCGCCCGGGAGGCGATCGAGGACGTGTTCCTGTTCGTCCAGGACGAGATGACCCTCAGCCTGGCGCAGCTCGGCGGGGAAGCCGACGCACCGGCACCGGCACCGGCCGAGCCGGCCCCCGCGCAGGAGCCCGTGGCCGCGGCGGCGCCGGTCGTGGTTCCGCTTGCGCCTCAGGCCGCTTCCGCCCCCCCTGCCCCGCCCGGCGCGCGCGCGGGCGCCCGGCGCAGCGAGGAGCGCAGCGCCAGCACGGTCCGGGTCGAGGCGGAGCGCCTCGACGAGCTGATGGACCGGGTCGGCGAGCTCGTCATCGCCCAGGCGCGCCTGAGCCAGCTCGCCGGCCTGCACGCCGATGCCGGCATCAAGTCGGTCGCCGAGGAGATCGAGCGCCTGTCGGCGCGCCTGCGCGACACCACGATGAGCATCCGCATGGTGCCGATCGGGGCGCTGTTCGGCCGCTTCCGGCGCCTCGTCCACGACCTGTCGCGCGATCTCGGCAAGCCGGTCGAGTTCGTCACCGAGGGCGAGGACACCGAGCTCGACAAGACCGTGATCGAGCGCCTGGCCGACCCGCTGGTCCACCTGATCCGCAATGCCATCGACCACGGCATCGAGGACCCGGCCCGGCGGGCCGGCAGCGGCAAGGGCGCCACCGGCCGCATCACCCTCTCGGCCGAGCATGCCGGCGCCCAGGTGCGGGTCAGCGTGCGCGACGACGGCGCCGGGCTCGACGCGGCCCGCATCCGCGCCAAGGCCGAGGAGAAGGGGCTCGTCACCCCCGGCGCCGCTTTGAGCGACCAGCAGATCTACCAGTTCCTGTTCGCCCCCGGCTTCTCCACCGCCGCGACGATCTCGGCACTGTCGGGCCGCGGCGTCGGCATGGACGTCGTGAAGAAGACCATCGAGGGGTTGCGCGGCACGATCGACATCACGACCGCGCCGGGAGCGGGCACCACGGTGACCTTACGGCTGCCGCTGACGCTCGCCATCATCGAAGGCCTGCTGATCCGGGTCGGCGAGGGGCGCTACGTCGTGCCGCTCTCGGCGGTCGAGGAATGCGTCGAGCTGCCGGAGGGCGACCGGGCGGGCCGCGGCCGGGACTTCCTGAACATCCGCGGCGCGCTGGTGCCGTTCCTGCGGCTGCGCGCCCTGTTCGAGGCCGGCGGCGAGCCCGACCCGTACCAGAAGGTCATCATCGTCTCGGTCGGCGAGACCCGGGTCGGGCTCCTGGTCGACCAGATCATCGGCAACCACCAGACGGTGATCAAGTCGCTGTCGAAGCTGCACGCGGATGTCGCGACCTTCTCGGGGGCGACGATCCTCGGCGACGGCACTGCCGCCCTCATCATCGACGTCGGACGGCTCGTGTCGGGCGGGCAGGCGGAGATGCCGCGCGAATACCAGGAGGTGGCATGATGACCGGCGCAGCGGACCCCCAGGCGCAGAGCGCCACCCTGCAGGTGGTGAAGGTGCGGATCGGGTCGGAGACCTTCGCCCTCGATGCCGGCATGGTGCGGGAGATCATCGACCCGATCCCGACGACGCGCGTGGCGGGAGCCCGCTCGCATCTCGACCGGATCGTCAACGTGCGCGGCAACGTCGTGCCGCTCGCCGACATCCGCGAGCGCTTCGGCATGAAGCCGGAGGCGGCGACGCCGGACACCCGCTTCGTGGTGATCGAGATCGGGATCGCCGGCGATCCCGTCATCGTGGCCCTCGTCGCCGACAAGGTGTTCGAGGTGACGGAGGTCGAGACCAGCACCGCGCAGCAAGTCCCGAAAGTCGGGACCTCGTGGAAGCCCGAATACATCAAGTCAATCGTCAAGCTCGGGGACGAGTTCGTCATCCTCCCCGAGATCGAACGCATCCTGAATTGATTGTTTTCGGAGCAACCCCGTGCGCTTCACCATCAAGACCAAACTCGCGGCGGGCTTCGGCACGGCCCTCATGCTCGCCTGTGCGGCCGACCTCGTCGGCTACCAGCGGCTGGCCTCCGCCGACGACTCGCTCGCAGCGCTCTCACGCCGGGCCTCCGTGCAGGCGCTCCTGCTGGATGCCAAGGCCAACAACCTGCGCGGCTCGGCGAACGTGCGGGCCATGGTCATCGCGGCCAACGAGGCGGAGATGGACGAGTTCGGCAAGCGGGCCGCCCAGAACCGGGCGGACGTGACCGGCGCGCTCGACAAGGCCAGGTCCCTGCTCACCACCGAGGAGGGCAAGCGGCTCCATGCCCAGATCGTGGCCGAGTACGACAAGCAGAAGAGTCTCGGCGTCCGGGTGCAGGATCTGACCCGGCTCAACTCGAACTATGCCGCATCGCAGGAGATCGGCCGGGTCGGCGCTCCGGCTCTCGCCACCCTGCGGGCAAGCGTCCAGCGCCTCTCGTCGAGCGGGTCGGCGGATCTCGCCGCGGCGGCGATCCAGCTGACGGCGGCGGTCGAGGCGGCTTATGGCCAGCTGCAGGGCGTGGTCGCCGCCGGGAACATGGAGGAGCTGGAGACGCGCCTCGTCGCCGCCAAGGTGACGCGCGAGGCCGTGCTGCGCCGGCTCGACGCCGTCCAGCAGGCCGGCGCCCCCCCGAGCGAGAACCTGCGCGCGGCGATGACCGCCTGGCTCGCCAGCTGGGACAAGGCGCTCGGCCTCGCGGCGGTCGGAGGCAACCTCAAGGCCAGCGAACTCGTCAACGGCGAGTACCTGACGGCGACGCGGCGCGTCCTCGAGCTGTTCGACGCGATGAGCGCCTTCCAGGCCGGCATGATGGACAAGGTGGTGACCTCGGCGACGGTCAGCGCGGCCGAAGGGCGCACGATCCTGATCGTGGCCGCCGGCAGCTCCCTGCTCGCCGGCCTCGGGGTCGCGCTCTGGCTCGGCCTGACGATCTCGCGCGGCCTGTCGCGCGCGGTCGGCCTCGCCAATGCGGTCGCGGAGGGCGACCTGTCCAGGACCGTGACGGTCACAAGCCGCGACGAGATCGGCGACCTCGTCACCGCGATGAACCGCATGACGGCCAACCTGAACGCGACCGCGGGCCTCGCCGACGCGATCGCCAGCGGCGACCTCACGGTCGAGGCCAAGCCCCTCTCCGACAGGGACCGGATGGGCCTCGCCCTCCGGACGATGCTGGACCGGCTCCGCTCCGTGGTGGCGGACGCCTCCGCCGCCGCGGCCAACGTCTCGGCGGGTTCTCAGGAGCTGTCGGCCTCGGCCGAGCAGCTGTCGCAGGGCTCGACCGAGCAGGCCGCCTCCACCGAGGAGGCCTCCGCCTCGATGGAGGAGATGGCCGCCAACGTGAAGCAGAACGCCGAGAATGCCGGCCAGACCGAGGCCATCGCCCGCCAGTCTGCCAGGGATGCCGAGGCCAGTGGTGCCGCGGTGGGTCGCGCCGTCGAGGCAATGCAGACCATCGCCCAGAAGATCACCATCGTGCAGGAGATCGCCCGCCAGACCGATCTTCTGGCGCTGAACGCCGCCGTCGAGGCGGCGCGGGCCGGCGAGCACGGCCGCGGCTTTGCCGTGGTGGCGAGCGAGGTGCGGAAGCTTGCCGAGCGCAGCCAGGCGGCGGCGGCCGAGATCGGTACGCTGTCGATCGACACGGTGAAGGCGGCGCAGGCGGCGGGCGACATGCTGGGCCGTCTGGTTCCCGACATCAAGAAGACGGCGGCCTTGGTCGAGGAGATCTCGGCGGCGTGCCGGGAGCAGGA
>NZ_VDDA01000056.1:7694-17816 GCF_006151805.1 Methylobacterium terricola
TACGCTGTCGATCGACACGGTGAAGGCGGCGCAGGCGGCGGGCGACATGCTGGGCCGTCTGGTTCCCGACATCAAGAAGACGGCGGCCTTGGTCGAGGAGATCTCGGCGGCGTGCCGGGAGCAGGATGTCGGGTCGGGCCAGATCAACCAGGCGATCCAGCAGCTCGACAAGGTGACGCAGCAGAATGCGAGCGCCTCCGAGCAGGTCTCGGCGACCTCCGAGGAGCTGGCAGCGCAGGCCGAGCAGCTCCAGGCGACGATCGGGTACTTCCGGATCGACGGGGTGCAGGCGCCCGGCGCGCGCGCGCTCCAGATCGACGGGGCGGTGACGCAGCTGCGTGCCACGGCGGCCCGGATGGCGGCGTCCCCGGTGGTGAAGTCGCCGGTCCGGAGCCCGGCCAAGCGCGGGGCGGCCGGGCGGCCGGCCTCAGCGGCCAAGTCCGCTTCCACGCCGCGATCGGCGGGCGGCGGTTTCGCCCTCGACATGACCGAGGGCGACGAGCGCGACGCCGACTTCACCCGCGTCGCCTGACGCAACGAATCACCCGTCCGCGCGGATCGACCTGCGTGGACGGCCGGTCGGCGCGTCGATCCTGTTCGATCGCCGACGGTCGCAACGACATCCGAAGACTCAGGGACGCGCGGAAAAAGGGCGGACAGATGCGGTTCACGATCAAAGCGAAACTCGGGATCGCCTTCGGGGCGATCCTCATCCTCCTCGGCGGGGCCGGTACCCTGGCGGTATCGAGCCTCAGCCAGTCCAACGACCGGATGCAGGCCTTCGCGGCCCGTCCCTTCAGCCAGGTCCAGCGGATCCTGCGCATCGAGGCGATGTCGTTCGACGCCGCCCGCATGTTCGCCCGCTCGATGCTTGAGCCGACGACCGCCGCCCGCGAGAAGCTGTTCGCCGAGTTCAAGGCGAACGATGCCAAGCTCCAGGGTATCCTGAAGGACTATACCGACCTCGTCCCGGCCGAGGAACGCGGCCGCGTCGCTCCCTTGCGCGAGAACTGGGCCAAGCTCGGCGAGGCCGTGAACAAGGGCATGGAGTTCGCCGTCCAGAACGGCAACAACACCGCCAACAGCATCGCGACCGGCGATCAGCTGACCACCTATACCGCCGTAATGGCACGCCTCGACGACCTCAAGGGACGCGCCGACCTCCCGGCCGAGGACCGCACCCTCGTCAGCGCCATCGAGCTGAAGATGGTCCGCCTGCGCGGCGAGATCTACCGCGAGATCGTGATCACCGACGACGCCCTGCTCAGCAAGGTCGCCGACGAGTTCGCCGAGACCCGGAAGGCCCTGTGGCGCGACCTCGCCCGGCTCGCCGAGATCGGCCGGGCCGGCGGCTACGCCGAGGCGGCCGGCGCCCTGTCGGCCGCCGTGAAGGCCTGGGAACCCCCGGCCGAGAAGGTCTTCGCCCTCGGGCTGTCCAATACCGACGCCAAGGCCCTGCGCACCTATGTCGGCCCCTTCACCGAGGCCCGCAGGGCGGTGCTCGAGGAGGTGGGCAAGCTGCGCGGCTACGAGGAGAGCGTGGCCCAGGGCTTCGTGCAGGAGACGCAGGCGGCCTATCAATCAATCCGCACGATCCTGCTCGCCGTCGTGGTCGGCGCGGTGATCCTCGGCCTCGCCATGGCGCTGTGGATGGCGGTCACGATTTCCCGCGGCCTCGCCAAGGCGGTCGCCGCGGCCCAGGACGTCGCCGCTGGCGACCTCACCAAGGACGTGGTGCCGACCGGCCGGGACGAGGTGACCGAGCTGCTCCGGGCGATCCAGGCGATGAACCTGAAGCTGCGCGAGGTCGTCGGCCAGGTGGTGACGGCGGCGGCCAACGTCTCGGCGGGTTCTCAGGAGCTGTCGGCCTCGGCCGAGCAGCTGTCGCAGGGCTCGACCGAGCAGGCCGCCTCAACCGAGGAGGCCTCCGCCTCGATGGAGGAGATGGCCGCCAACGTGAAGCAGAACGCCGAGAATGCCGGCCAGACCGAGGCCATCGCCCGCCAGTCGGCCAAGGATGCCGAGGCCAGCGGTGCCGCGGTGGGTCGCGCCGTCGAGGCGATGCAGACCATCGCCCAGAAGATCACCATCGTGCAGGAGATCGCCCGCCAGACCGACCTGCTGGCGCTGAACGCCGCCGTCGAGGCGGCGCGGGCCGGCGAGCACGGCCGCGGCTTTGCCGTGGTGGCGAGCGAGGTGCGGAAGCTTGCCGAGCGCAGCCAGGCGGCGGCGGCCGAGATCGGGACGCTGTCGATCGACACGGTGAAGGCGGCGCAGGCGGCGGGCGACATGCTGGGCCGTCTGGTTCCCGACATCAAGAAGACGGCGGCCTTGGTCGAGGAGATCTCGGCGGCGTGCCGGGAGCAGGATGTCGGGTCTGGCCAGATCAACCAGGCGATCCAGCAGCTCGACAAGGTGACGCAGCAGAATGCGAGCGCCTCCGAGCAGGTCTCGGCGACCTCCGAGGAGCTGGCGGCACAGGCCGAGCAGCTCCAGGCGACGATCGCGTATTTCCGCGTCGACGGTTCGCAGGCGCCGGCACGGCCGATCGACGGGGCGGTGTCGCAGCTGCGGGCGACCGCCGTCCGGATGGCATCGCCCCCGGTGGTGAAGTCGCCGGTCAGGGCCCCGGCCACGCGTGGAGCGGTCGCCCGCCTCGCCAAGGCGACGCCGAGATCCGCCACGACGGCCGCGCCCAGATCCGGCGGCGGAGGCTTCGCCATCGATCTGAGCGAGGGCGACGAGCGCGACGGCGACTTCACCCGCGTCGCCTGAGCGGGCCGGGGCCCGCCCACCGGCCCCGCACGACAGTCCCGGCCGCCGCCCCTTCCGCCGGAGGGCGGCAACCGGGCTCCCATCGATCACCCCCACCCCGCCCCGGCATTCCGGGGGCGAACAGCAGGTCATTGGAGCGCCGGATGTCGAGCGTGTGGCAGTATCTAACCCTCGGTCTCGGTCGTGAGACCTTCGGGATCGACATCGAGAACGTCCAGGAGATCCTGGATTACCGTGCCCCCGCGGCCTTGCCGCAGGCGCCCGCCTTCCTGGTCGGGATGATCGACGTGCGCGGCCAGAGCTACCCGGTGGTCGACCTGCGGACCAAGCTCGGCCTGCCGCCGGAGGCGCCGACGCCGGCGACCCGGATCATCCTGCTCAACATCCCCATGGCCGAGCGGACGATGCGGGTCGGCTTCGTGGCCGACAGGGTCTTCGAGGTGACGGAGCTCGACCGTGCCGAGATGGAGGCGGCCCCCGAGGTCGGCGGGCGCTGGCGCTCGAGCTACATCGCCGGCATCGGCCGGCGCGGCGACGCCTTCGTGGTGGTGTTCGACCTCGCGCGGTTGATGGCGGGCGACGAGCCGGCGCTTGCCGGCCGGCCGCTGGCCGCTTGAGAAGCGGGGTCTCCGTGTCCATTCCCCTCGCCTCGCAGCAGCTGAGCGAGCGCCACTTCCGGTCGATCGCCGAGGTCATCGAAACGCGCGTCGGCATCCAGCTGCCCTCCACCAAGCGGACGATGGTCGAGGGACGCCTGCGCAAGCGGGTGCGGGCCCTGCGCCTCGACAGTCTGGAGGCCTATGCCCGCCACCTCTTCGACGAGGGGCGGCTTTCCGAGGAATTCGTCCACCTCGTCGATTGCGTGACGACCAACAAGACCGACTTCTTCCGCGAGCCGGCGCATTTCGATCTGCTGCGCGAGACGCTGGTGCCGCGGCTCTGCGCGCTCCCGGCCCATCGCGGCGAGCGCCCCCTCCTGAAGATCTGGAGCGCGGCGGCCTCGACCGGCGCCGAGGCCTACACGCTGGCGATGGTGCTGCAGGACATGATCGGCGCGGGCTGCCGCTTCGAGTATGCGATCCTCGGAACCGACGTCTCGACGGAGGTGCTGCGCGTCGCCGCCGCCGGGATCTATGCCGAGGAGATGCTTGCCGAGGTGCCCGCCCCGTTGCGCCGCCGCTACGTCATGGCGGCCCGCGACCCGGCCCGGCAGATCGGCCGGATCGTGCCCGAGCTGCGCCGACGGGTGCGCTTCAGCCACCTCAACCTGATGGAGGAGCGTTACCCGATCGACCGCGACGTCGACGTCGTGTTCTGCCGCAACGTGCTGATCTACTTCGACCGGCCGACGCAGCGGGCGGTGCTCGGGCGGCTCGCCGGCCACCTGCGCCCCGGCGGCTACCTCGCCGTGGGCCATTCCGAATCGATGTCCGTCGCCGGCGTCCCGGGCCTGACCCAGGTCACGTCGACCGTCTTCCGCCGCTGAGGGAAAGCCATGCCCGCGACCGCCCCGATCCGCGTTCTGGTGGTGGACGATTCGGCCTCCGTCCGGCAGACGTTGTGCCAGATCCTCGCCACCGCTCCCGACATCACGGTGCTGGGCACCGCCGCCGACCCGTTCGTGGCGGCCCGGCGCATCCAGGAGGAGGTGCCCGACGTCATCATCCTCGACCTCGAGATGCCCCGGATGGACGGGCTCACCTTCCTGCGCAAGATCATGGCGCAGAAGCCGATCCCGGTGATCGTGTGCTCGACCCTGACCGAGGCGGGATCGCGCATGCTGTTCGACGTGCTGGAGGCCGGCGCCGTCGACGTGCTGCCCAAGCCCCGCATCGACACCCGCCAGTTCCTGGTCGAATCCTCGGTGCGGGTCTGCGACGCGGTGCGGGCGGCCGCCCGCTCGCGCCTGCGCCCGCGGCGCGCGAGCGGGCGAAGCGTCGAGGCCAAGCTGTCGGCGGACGCGATGCTGCCGCCGCCGGTCGCGACCCGCCGCGTCGCCGGGACCGACCCGATCGTCTGCATCGGCGCCTCGACCGGCGGTACCGAGGCCCTGCGCGACGTGCTGGAGCTCCTGCCGGCCGACTCGCCCGGCATCGTCGTCGTCCAGCACATGCCCGAGCGCTTCACCGCCGCCTTCGCGCGCCGGCTCGACGGGCTCTGCGCCGTCTCGGTCAAGGAAGCCGAGAGCGGGGACGCGGTGCTGCCGGGCCGGGTGCTGATCGCGCCGGGCGGGCGCCACCTGCTGGTTCAGCGGACGGGCGGGCACTACGCCGTGGCGGTCAAGGACGGGCCGCTGGTCTCGCGCCACCGCCCCTCCGTCGACGTGATGTTCCGTTCGGCGGCGCAAGCCGCAGGCGCCAACGCGCTCGGCATCCTGATGACCGGCATGGGCGACGACGGCGCCAACGGCCTCCTGGAGATGCGCCGGGCCGGCGCCCTGACGATTGCCCAGGACGAGGAGAGCTGCGTGGTGTTCGGGATGCCCAAGGAGGCGATCGAGCGCGGCGCCGCCGCCAAGGTGACCGCGCTCGAGCACATCCACCTGGAGATCCTGCGGTTCGGCGCGGCCGCGCCGCTCAGCCGGACCGCCTGAGGCCAGGATTCCGCTCCCGCGCACGGACGGTCGAGCGCCCCGTTTCATCCGCAGCGGGGACGAAACGACGCACGGCGACGACCCGTGCTCGTGCGTTGAATCGCGCGGCCAAGGTAGCGAGCCGGCCGCGCCGATGCAGGTCGTGGAATGCCCGAGATCAGACATGAGACCCCCGAGACGCGGGCCGACGCCCTGGAACGCCAGCGGAACCTGAAGATGGCGCGGTCGGCCCACGCCTATGTCCGCGGCAACACCCTGAAGTTCTACGAGTGGCTGGACGGGCTTCCCCGCGGGACCCTGCCGGAGGGGCCGCCGATCTGGATCTGCGGCGATTGCCATCTCGGCAATCTCGGGCCGCTCGCCGATGCCGAGGGCCGGGTCGACATCCAGATCCGCGACCTCGACCAGACGGTGATCGGCAACCCGACCCACGACCTCGTCCGCCTCGGCCTGTCGCTGGCGAGCGCCGCCCGCGGCTCGGACCTGCCCGGCGTGGTCACCGCCCGGATGCTGGAGGAGATGGTCCGCGGCTACGCGCGAGGTCTCGAGGGACCGGGGAGCGACGCGACCCCGCCCGAGCCGGAGGTGGTGCGCACCGTGCGGCGGCGTGCTCTCGGCCGGCGCTGGAAGCAGCTCGCCCGCGAGCGCCTCAAGGACGTGGAGCCGGCCATCCCGCTCGGGCGCAAGTTCTGGGCTCTGGACGACGCCGAGCGCGACGCCCTGGCGACCCTGTTCGACGAGGAGGACGTGCGCTCCCTCGTGCGGGCGCTCGACGACCGGGACCCGGCGAGGCGCGATCGGGCGGTGGACCTTCGCCTGATCGACGCGGCCTACTGGATGAAGGGGTGCAGCTCGCTCGGCTTCCTGCGCTACGCCGCCCTGGTGCGGATCGAGGCCCCGCACGACGGGGATTCGCGGACCAAGGAGGCCCATGCCAAGAGTCTCCACCCCCGGGAGCCCCATGGCCGGGGCCGGCTGGCCCTGATCGACCTGAAGGAGGCGGTGGCGCCGGCCGCACCCACCGCCCCGGGGGCGCGGATGCCGCCGGACCATGCCGCCCGGGTCGTGGCCGGGGCACGGGCGCTGTCGCCGAATCTCGGCGAGCGGATGCTGCCGGTGCGGCTCCTCGGCAAACCGGTGGTGATGCGCGAGCTGGCGCCCCAGGACCTGAAGCTCGACGTCGACCAGTTCAGCCGCGAGGAAGCGGTGCGCGCCGCCCATTATCTCGCCACCGTGGTCGGCAAGGCGCATGGCCGGCAGATGGACGAGGCGGCCCGCGCCGGCTGGCGGGCGGAGGTCATGCGCGGCACGGATGACGGCGCGGAGGCGCCGTCCTGGCTGTGGTCGAGCGTGGTCGAGCTCGCCGGCCGGCACGAGGTCGGCTACCTGCAGCATTGCCGGCGCTACGCCGACGCGCGGGCCGCCTGAGCGACGGCCGCCCTCAAGCGGCGGCGATCGGATAGCCCCTTATACTCCCTACGAGCTTGCCAGCCGGCCCGGCGCCCCGTAGCGGGGAGGGTGCGGGCCGCTCCGTCCCGCCAGGACGGGCGGCGCGCGTCAGACCCGTCGGGAGAGAGGGAACGATGGCGGCCGACACCCGGGCCCGAGGCGAGCTGGCATCCCCGATCGAGGCCGGCGAAGGGGCCGGCGAAGGGGCCGGCAAGCGGGCCGGTGAGTGCGAGCGGCTGGTCGCCTCCCGCGACTGGTCGGGCACGGCGCTGGGCCCGATCACGGCCTGGCCGCAAAGCCTGCGCACCGCGACGGCGCTCCTCCTGCGCTCGCCGGTCCCGATGGTGATGCTGTGGGGCGAGGACGGCATCATGATCTACAACGATGCCTACTCGGTCTTCGCCGGCGGGCGGCATCCCGATCTCCTCGGCGCCAAGGTGCGGGAGGGCTGGCCCGAGGTCGCCGGCTTCAACGACCACGTGATGCATGTGGGCCTGGCCGGCGGGACCTTGTCCTACAAGGACAAGGAGCTGACCCTCTACCGGCACGGCGGGCCCGAGCAGGTCTGGATGAACCTCGACTACTCGCCCGTGCCGGACGAGAGCGGACGGCCGGCGGGCGTGCTCTGCGTGCTCGCCGAGACCACCGCCCACGTCGCGGCCGAGCGCGAGCTGAAGGACAGCGAGGCGCGGCTCGCCGCCATCTTCGCGGGGGCGACCGTCGGCCTGTCCGAGGTCGGCCTGGACGGCCGCTTCCTGCGGGTGAACGAGGAGCTGTGCCGGCTCCTCGGCCGCCAGCCCGACGCCCTCCTGTCCCTGACCTTCGCCGACGTGACCCATCCCGACGACATGCGGCCGAGCCGCGACTCCGTCGCGCGCGTGCTCGGGGGCGGCGGCACCGCCTCGCTCGACAAGCGCTACCGGCGGCCGGACGGCACGATCGTCTGGGCCAACAGCCGCATCACCCGCCTCGTCGACGCCCGCGGGGAGCCCGGCAACCTGCTCGTCGCGACGGTCGACCTCACCGAGCGACACGGCGCCGAGGAGCGCCTGCGCGCGAGCGAGGCGCGCTTCCGGCTGATGGCCGACGCGGTGCCCCAGATCGTCTGGATCACCGACGCGGAGGGCCGCACCGAGTTCTTCAACCGGCAGTGGACCGCCTATACGGGCGTGCCCTACGAGCCGACGAATGCCGCCGAGGTCGCCGCCCACCACATCCACCCGGATGACGCCGCGGCCACGATGGCGGCGTTCGAGGCGGCGCAGCGCTCGGGCAGCACCTTCCTGGCCGAGCACCGCATCCGCTCCGCGCAAGGAACCTACCGCTGGTTCCTGGTCCGGGCCGAGCCCTACCGCGATGCGGCGACGGGGGCGGTCGTGCGCTGGTTCGGCGCCTCGGTCGACATCCACGACCGCAAGCTCGCGGAGACGGCCCTGCTGGCGCTGAACGCCGACCTCGAGCGCGAGGTGGTCGAGCGCACGCGCGAACGCGGCCTGATCTGGCGCCACAGCCTCGACCTGCTCTCCGTCATCGATCTGGCGGGCGGGACCTTCGACGCGGTCAACCCGGCCTGGACCGCGGCGCTCGGCTGGGCGACCGCCGAGTTCGAGGGGCGGTCCTACTCCACCTTCGTGCATCCCGACGATCTCGGCGCCAGCGCCGGCGCCCTGGCGCAGGTACGCCAGGGCCTGCCGCTCCTGCGGTTCGAGAACCGCTACCGGGCGAAGGACGGGGGGTGGCGCTGGCTCTCCTGGGTGGCAGTGCCGGAGGCCGGCAAGCTCTATTCGGTCACCCGCGACGTCACCGAGGAGAAGGAGCGCCGGGCGGCGCTCGAGGCGGCGCAGGACGCCCTGCGCCAGTCGCAGAAGATGGAGGCGATGGGTCAGCTCACCGGCGGCGTCGCCCACGACTTCAACAACCTGCTCACCCCGATCGTCGGCTCCCTCGATCTGCTGCAGCGCCGCGGCGTCGGCGGCGAGCGCGAGCAGCGCCTGATCGCCGGGGCGATGCAAGCGGCCGAGCGCGCCAAGACCCTGGTGCAGCGGCTCCTCGCCTTCGCCCGGCGCCAGCCGCTGCAGGCGACCGCCGTCGATGTCGCCCGGCTCGTCACCGGCATGGGCGACCTCGTCGCCAGCACCACCGGCCCGCAGATCCGGGTCGTCGTCGAGGTGCCGAACGACCTGCCGCCGGCCAAGGCGGACCCGAACCAGCTCGAGATGGCGCTCCTCAACCTGAGCGTGAACGCCCGGGACGCGATGCCGGAGGGCGGCACGCTGCGCATCACGGCCGGCGAGGAGCATGTGGCCGAGGGCCACCGCACCGGCCTGAATCCCGGTCCCTATATCCGCCTGTCGGTCGCCGATACCGGCACGGGCATGGACGAGGCGACGCTCGCCCGGGCGGTCGAGCCGTTCTTCTCGACCAAGGGCATCGGCAAGGGCACGGGCCTCGGCCTGTCGATGGTGCACGGACTCGCCTCGCAGCTCAGCGGCGCGCTCACCCTCCGGAGCCGGCCGGGTCTCGGCACCGATGTCGCGCTATGGCTGCCCCTGAGCGAAGCGGCGCCGGAGCCGCCGGCGACCGTCGCCGAGCCCCTCGACGCCGCGCCCGCGCGCCGGACCGCGCTGCTCGTCGACGACGAGGAACTGGTCCGCCTGAGCACCGCCGACATGCTCGGCGACCTCGGCTACACGGTGGTCGAGGCGCGGTCGGCCGAGGAGGCGCTACGCCTCGTCGAACGCGGCGAGCCCTTCGATCTCTTGGTCACCGATCACCTCATGCCGGGGCTCACCGGCACCGACCTGGCACGCGCGGTCCGCACCGCGCGGCCCGGAATGCCGGTGCTCCTGGTCTCCGGCTATGCGGAGAGCGACGGGGTCGCCACCGACCTGCCGCGGCTCGTGAAACCGTTCCGGAAGGCGGAACTGGCGGCGAGCCTGGCGCGGCTGGCGGGGGGTTGAGCATCCCGCCTCTCGCCTTCCTGTACGTCACCGCGGGATCGTGGCGGGCCCCCGGCTCACGCGCGGCCTTGTACCCCCTCCCCTTCCCAGCCGGTTCTCCTGTCCGACGCGAGGCGGAAGGGGGTGCCTGAACGCGACGAAGCCCGCCAGGGATGATCCTGGCGGGCTTGCGTGTTGAGGTCGTGACGAGGGAATGCGTGACGTGCTTGGCAGGTCTGGCGGTGACCGACTCTCCCGTGTCTTGAGACACAGTACCATAGGCGCTGGGGCGGTTAACGGCCGAGTTCGAGATGGGATCGGGTTCAGATCACCCCGCTCAGACCACCAGACCGGCCAAGCACGTTC
>NZ_VDDA01000057.1 GCF_006151805.1 Methylobacterium terricola
CATGCGCTCCCACTGAGTGTCGCTAAGAACGAGACGGTCCAGGACGCCCAAAGCGGCTCTCCAAAAAGCAGCCTTGAATCACGTCTCAACCAACCGGGAAACCCCAAGAGTCCACACCGCCTAGAGCATTGCCCGATGACGTGGATACCGGTTCGTCGCAGACGATGCGGTGGAATCGAGGATCGAGAGCAGCGCCTGATGGCAAGGCGATCGGGCGCTGCTCTAGGCGGACTCGCGGTGGCTGGCCGACGCGTCGCGCGCCGCGGCCCCGTCCGGCCCGAATTCGCTCGTCACAAGGTCGATGAAGCGGCGCAGCTTGGCGGTCGGGCGCCGGTCGCGCATCGTCAGCAGGTGCATCGGCCGCGACGGCGCCTCCCAATCCGGCAGGATCCGCACCAGACGACCCGCCGCGAGATCGTCGCGCAGGGCGGTCTCGACGCCGAGCACGATCCCGAAACCGTCGAGGGCAGCCCGCAGCAGGGCGCGAAAGTCGTTGATGTGCAACCGCCCGGTCGCGGGCGCCTCGCGGGTGATTCCGCCGCGCGTGAAGCGCCAGAGGGAGTCGCGGCCCCGCGGCCAATGGGCGAAGTCGAGGCATTGGTGCCCGGCCAGGGCCTCGGGCGAATCCGGGACGCCTTGCGCTGCGAGGTAGGCCGGCGCCGCGCAGGCCACCAGCCGATAGGGCGCGAGCGGCCGGGCGATCAGGCTCGAATCGGTCAGGGGGCCCAAGCGGATCACCGCCTCGAATCCCTCCTCGACGAGATCGACCATGCGGTCGGTAAGGCTCAGATCGACCTCCACCTCGGGCCAGGACCGCAGGTAGCGGGTGAGCACCGGCACCAGGCTGTGACTGCCGAAGGTCACCGGGGCGTTGATCCGCAGCGTGCCGCGCGGATGGGCCCGCGCCGCCTCGGCGAGCGCGTCGGCCGCCTCGGCCTCCGCCAGGACCACGCGGCAGCGCTCGTGATAGGCGCGGCCGAACTCGGTCAGGCTCTGGCGACGGGTGGTGCGGTTGAGAAGGCGCGTGCCGAGGCGGCCCTCGAGGAACGCCACGTGCTTGGCCACCATCTGCGGCGACATCCCGAGGGATGCGGCCGCCGCCGCGAAGGAGCCGAGATCCGCCGCCGTCACGAACACCGCCATGCTGGTGAGCCGGTCCACGATTAACCCCTGCTGATTGGGAATGTCGCCTCAAGGGAGCGATTTATCGCCGAACCACGTCCAGTTACGCCAGCCGCATCGGCAATCGCACGAGGAGAGATGCCATGCGGATCGGGATCATCGGGGCCGGCTATGTCGGCCGGGCCGTGGCTCAGCACGCCGTCGCTGGGGGACACGCGGTCATGGTGGCGAATTCCCGCGGAAATCAGAGCCTGTTCAGCTTGAGCATCGCCCTCGGCTGCCGGACTGGGACGGCTGCGGAGGCGGCGGCTTTCGGCGAAGTCGTCGTGGCGGCCATTCCGCTCCACGCCTACCCGACCCTTCCGAGAGCCGAGCTCGCCGGCAAGATCGTTCTCGACGCAATGAACTACTACCCGGAGCGGGACGGGCCCTTGGCGGAACTCGACGCGCGGCGGGCGACGACGAGCGGACTCCTGGCCGCCCACCTGCCCGCGGCCCGGATCGTCAAGGCGTTCAACGCCATCAGGGCGCAGGACCTGGAGACGGACGGAAGGCCGGCGGGGACGCCGGGGCGCCGGGCCCTGCCGCTCGCGGGCGACGACGTGCCGGCGAAAGCGGTCGCGGCGGAGCTGATCGACCAGTTCGGCTTCGATCCGGTCGATGCCGGGAGCCTGGCCGAGAGCTGGCGCTTCGAGCGGGCAAAGCCCGCCTATTGCGTCCCCCTCGACCGTGCCGGCCTGCTTCAGGCCCTCGCGGCAGCCGAGCGGGACGGGGAGGTCGCGCACGGCTCCTGGCGGAGGCCGGCTCCGGTCGCCTGACGCCTCACCGCCCTCCGAACGCCCGCGCCGGCGCGGTGGCGAGGTCCACCGCCCCCTCCGCCGTGTCGCCGATGCCCTGGCCGAGGTTGCGCAGGTGCTCGCCGTAGGTCTCGCGGCTCTGGGCGTCGACCACCGCGACCGGGGCGGAGACCGCGAGGCCGGCGGCGGTGCCGACGGTGGCGGCGGCGCCGGTGGTCATCTGGACGATGCGGTCGGAGAGGCCGACTCGGGAATCGGTGATGGTCTGCCCCTGCGCCAGGCGGTTGCCGAGCAGGGCCACGAGCTGCGGGCTGCCGGCGAACTTGCCGTGGTTGAGGGCGTCCTCACCCTTCATCGTGGTGAGGTTGAGGACCGCGATGTTCTCGCGGGCGAGCTCGGTGCGGTAGGGCTCGGCCGTCGGGTCGATGGCGCCGAGCCGCGCACCGGCACCGCCCCAGACGAGGCGCGAGACCGCGAGCGCGTTGTCGTCCTGGGAGACGAACAGGCTGAGGCGCGGCCGGGTCGGGCCCATGTCGCGAAACGCCTCGCGGGCGAGGTCGACATCGACGTCGGGGGCGGCCAGCACCACGTCGCGGATCTTCGGGGCGACGCGCCCGTCGCGGATCGCCATCTGGCGCAGGGATTCGAGCACCAGCCAGTTGCCCATCGAGTGGGCGAGCACCGTCACCTCGCCGACCTCCGGGTTCTGCGACAGGCGCCGCAGCACGCCCTCGAGGGCGTTGCGCGAGTAGTTGGTGCTCTCGCGGTCGTAGCCGTAGGCGAGCACGCTGCCGCGGGACGGCCAGGTGAACAGCACCGGCACCACGTCGGCCTTGGTGTCGTGCACGATCTGGGCGAAGCGGTAGACCGCGTCCTCGAAGCGGTTGTTGAAGCCGTGGACGAAGATCAGCACGTTGCGCTTGCCCGTCCGGGCCGCGCTGCGGCGCAGCCGCGCGGTCGCCTCCGGCCGGTCGATCGTCTCGGCCTTGAGGGTCACGAAATCGGTGGCGGGGTTGCCGGGCAGCTCCTTCGGCCACTGCACCGTGCCGGGCTGGCGGATCGCGTCCGGCGGGATCGAGACCGTGATGTCGGCGTAGGACAAAGCCGCGCCGCGGTCGCCGGAATACATCTCGCCCGGATTGGCGGCGGTCTTGCGGGTGGTCGCGACCAGCATGTCGACCCGCGACGCCCCCGGCACCGTGGCGGCGACCGGCGCCAGAACGCCCTTCGGCGTGCCCGCGCAGGCGCCGAGCATGCTCGCGCACAGGAGGATTCCCAGGCTCCGGCTCCGCACGAGACCCCCCATCACCACAACCCGCTCCCTCTGGTCGCGCCGCCGCAGACCCCGCGGCGCCCGCCGATTCCTCGCGCCCGATCCTTCCGCGCACTTCTTAAAAGAAGAGCCAAATCGATGCGGCGCCAATGGGGCGGCGCGGCCGCGGCACATTTCCCCGCGCCACCGTGGCCGCCGGGGCACGCCCCGGCCCGGGAGAGAACCCGTACCCTCGAGTCCGGATTTCAGGTATCCGAAAAATGCTCTAGGGGCTGCCCCGACATTCCCCGGCGCTCCTTCGGTCGAGCCGGGCCTTTCCCGCCCCGGTCCATGGTCGCTCCCCTCCCCCTCTCGATCTTCCTTATCGCCCGCAACGAGGCCGACCGCATCGGCGCCACGCTGGCGGCCGTGCGCGACCTGACCGACGACCTGATCGTGGTCGATTCCGGCTCGACCGACGGCACGCAAGGCCTCGCGGCCGCCCTGGGCGCCCGGGTGATCGCCCGCGACTGGCCCGGCTACGGGCCGCAGAAGCGCTTTGCCGAGGAGCAGTGCCGGCACGTCTGGATGCTGAACCTCGACGCCGACGAGGTGGTGCCGCCGGAGCTCAGCGCCGAGATCCGCCGGCTGTTCGAGGCCGGCGAGCCGCCGCATCCGGCCTACGCGCTCGGCATCGCCGAGGTGTTTCCCGGGGAGACGAGGCCGCACCGCCTCGCCTACACGCTGTGGCCGGTGCGGCTCTACCGGCGCGACCGCGGCCGCTACTCGCCCTCGCCGGTGCACGACCGGGTCGATCTGGCGCCGGGTGCCACGGTCGGGCGCCTCCGGGGGGTGATCCACCACTTCTCGGTCCGCTCGCTCGGCGACCAGCTCGACAAGCTCAACCGCTATTCGGACCAGCAGGCCGCCGATCTCGAGGCCCGCGGCGTCGCGATCCCGACCTGGCGGCTCTTCGTCGAGCTGCCCGGCAACTTCCTGAAGGCCTATTTCGGCCGGCGCCACTGGGTGCGCGGCGCCTACGGCTTCCTGACGGCGATGAACTACGCGATCTCGCGCCACCTGCGCGTCGCCAAGCATTACGAGCGCCGGCTCGTCGCCAAAGCCCGCGCCGCGAGCAAGGACGACCGCGGCGGCCGCTGACGCGGAGGCTTAACCTGTGTTGGGGCGGACCGCCGCTCCCGGTGGGAATCTGCCCCCCTCCAAGACGGCAGGCGGCCCGCGGCGCGACGGCCGCCGTCCCCGCGGCGACAGGCATGCCCCCGGCACACAGACCAGACGATCCGGTGCCGGCCGACGCCGCGCCCGTTACCATTGCGCCCCTGCACGACATCGTGGTGATCGGCGGTTCCGCGGGGGCGGTGGCGCCGTTGCGGGCGATCCTGGCGAGCCTGCCTCCGGGGAGCCGGGCCTCCGTTCTCGTGGTCCTGCACATGGCGAGCGGCGGCAGCCTCGCGGCGCGGCTCGGCCCGAATCCGGGACCGCTCCCCCTGGTGCCGGCCGAGGACGGCACGGCGATCCAGCCGGGCCGGGTCTACCTGGCGGCGGCCGACCGCCACCTGCTGGTCGAGCCGGGCCTGATCCGCCTCGGCCACGGCCCGCGGGAGAATACCAGCCGGCCGGCGATCGACGCGCTGTTCCGCTCCGCGGCGCTCGCCTACGGGCCGCGGGTGGTCGGGGTGCTGCTGAGCGGCTTCCTGCACGACGGCGCCGCCGGCCTCGACGCGATCAAGGCCCGCGGCGGCCTCGCCCTGGTGCAGGACCCCGACGAGGCCGAGGCGCCCGACATGCCGCGGAGCGCGCTCGTCGCGGTGCCGGCGGATGCCTGCGCGCCGACCGGCGGCCTCGGCGCGGCGCTGGCCCGCCTCGTCGCGCGGCCGCCCGGCGCGCCCGGCGCGGTGCCGGAGGATCTCGCCCTCGAGGTCGCGATCGCGGCGGGCCGCCCCTCCGAGAGCCTGGCGGAGACCATGGGGCGGAGCGCCGACCCGGCCCCGATCACCTGCCCGGATTGCGGCGGCGTGCTGTCCCAGCTGCGGCAGGGCCGGGTGCTGCGGTTCCGCTGCCAGATCGGCCACGCCTACACCGCCGAGGCCCTGGCCGGGACCCATGGCGACGCGATCGAGGACGCCCTGCGCATCGCCCTCCGGATCGTCAAGGAGCGGGCGGACCTCGTCGGCCGCATGGCCGCCGATGCCGGCCGGCGCGGCAACGCCCAGATGGCCGGGATCTACGCGGAGCGGGCCCGGGAATATGACGGCCACGTGCGCACGATCCGCCGCGCCCTGCGCCGGGGATCCGAAGGATAAGGCCCCGAAAAGGCGGGCGGGACCCGGGATGGGACGGCGCGGGGCGGGGGATGCGTGAGGCGCTCCCGCCGCCCGGAGACGCCAAGCAGGAAACCCGGGAAACCCGCCGTCACGGACTGACAGTGCCGCGCCGGATGCGTATGATCGCGGCCGACCGGCCGCGCGTCCCGTCCGCTGCCCGATACCGGAGACGACGACCCTTGCCCAGGAAGACCCGCGCGGGATCGGGCCCCCCCATGGAGGACGGACGGGCGCAGGAGCGGCTTGTGGTCGTCGGCATCGGCGCCTCGGGGACGGCGATCGACTCCCTGGAGCGCTTCCTCGCCCACGTGCCGGAAATGCCGGACGTCGCCGTCGTGGTCGCGCTCCAGCAGCGCCAGTTGGTCGACGAGGCGCGCCAGCGCACGATCCTGGCGCGCGCCGCCACCCTGACGCCCGCCCTCGTGGCGGAGGAGGCCCCGGTCGAGCCCGGGCGGATCTACCTCCTGCCGGAGGACCGGACCGTGACCCTGGCGCAGGGCCGTTTCCGCCTCGGGCCGGCGGCGGGCCCGGACGGGCGGGGCAGCCTCGATTCCTTCCTGGTCTCCATCGGGGCGGACCGGGAGGCCGGCGCCGTGGCGGTGGTGCTCGCCGGGACGGGCAGCGACGGGACGCTCGGCGTCACCGCGATCAAGGAGGCGGGCGGCCTGACCCTGGCCGAGCCGCAGGGCGAGGAGGGACCCTCGGCCAGCACCGCCGGAGCGCTCGCCGACCACGTCGTGCCGCCGGAGCAGATGGCGGACCGGATCCTGTCCTACCTGCGCCACCTGCGCCGCACCGCCCTCCCGGCCCGGGACGCGGTGGACGAGAGCGCCAGCGAGTGGCTGATCCGCATCGCCACCATCCTGCGCAACAAGACCGGCCACGACTTCCACGGCTACAAGCAGAACACCTTCCTGCGCCGCGTCCACCGGCGGATGCAGGTGGTGCAGGTCGAGACCGTCGAGGCCTATGTCGAGCACCTGCGCACCGAGCCGGACGAGGTGCAGAACCTGTTCAACGACCTGCTGATCGGGGTGACGCAGTTCTTCCGCGACGGCCGCGAGTTCGAGCTTCTCGAGAGCGAGGTGATCCCGCGGCTCTTCGCCGGCAAGGGCTCGAACGACCAGGTGCGGGTCTGGGTGCTCGGCTGCGCCACCGGCGAGGAGGCCTACTCGATCGGCATCCTCCTGCGCGAGCACATGGCGACGCTCGACGCGGTGCCGCAGGTGCAGATCTTCGCCACCGACATCGACGGCCGGGCGCTGGCCTCCGCCAGGGTCGGCCGCTACACCGAGGCGCTCGCCCGCCAGGTCCGGCCCGACCGCCTCGCCCGCTGGTTCGTCAAGGAGGGGGCGACCTACAGCGTCGTCAAGGAGCTGCGGGAGATGTGCATCTTCTCGCAGCACAACGTCATCAAGGACGCGCCGTTCTCGCGCCTCGACCTCGTCTCCTGCCGCAACCTGCTGATCTACCTCAACGGCGAATTGCAGAACCGGGTCATCCCGCTGTTCCACTTCGCCCTGCGGCCGGGCGGTTTCCTGTTCCTGGGCAATTCCGAGAACGTCACCCGGCACGCCAAGCTGTTCTCCGCCATCGACCGGCGCTACCGCATCTTCCGGCGCCTGGAGAGCGCGACCCGGGTCCTGCCGGAATTCCCCCTCACGGTGGTGGCCGACCGGCGCCTGGCGGAGAGCGGCGGCGCCTTGCGGCCGCGGGCGGTCGAGGGCAGCCTCGCCCGCCGGGCCGAGCAGGTGGCGGAACGCTACGCCCCGGCCTACGTGGTGGTCGACGAGGCCTACGACGTGCTGCACTTCTCCGGCCGTACCGGGCGCTACATCGATCCAGCGACGGGGGCGGCGAGCCTCAACCTGCTCAACCTCGTCCACCGCGACCTGCGCCTCGACCTGCGCGCCGCCCTGCTCAAGGCCGGGGCCGAGCACCGCACCGTCAAGGCCGAGCGCACCGCCATGGGCTCGGACGGCGAGCGGCGCCTCGTGACCCTGGTGGTCGAGCCGGTGCCCGGCACCGACAACCCGCCGAGCTTCGTCATCCTGTTCCAGGAGGGCGAGACGCTGGAGAGCGACGGCACCGAGGAGCCGACCCCGTCCTTCCTGCGCGACGAGCACGTCCAGCGCCTGGAGAGCGAGCTGCGCCTGACCCGCGAGCGGCTGCAGGCGACGATCGAGGAGCTGGAGAGCACCAACGAGGAGCTGAAATCCTCCAACGAGGAATATCAGTCGATCAACGAGGAGCTGCAATCCGCCAACGAGGAACTCGAGACCTCGAAGGAGGAGCTGCAATCGGTCAACGAGGAGCTGCAGACCGTCAACGGCGAGCTCGGCCACCGTGTCAACGACCTGGGCAGGGCCAACAGCGACCTCAAGAACCTGCTCGAGAGCACCCAGATCGCCACGGTGTTCCTCGACAACGAGTTCCGGGTGAAGAACTTCACCCCGGCGGTGACCGACATCTTCCACCTGATCGACTCCGACCTCGGCCGGCCGATCACCCACATCGCCGCGCGCATCCTCTATCCGGAGCTGCCGGAGGACGTGCGCAAGGTGCTGCGGACCCTCGGCACGATCGAGCGCGAGGTCGGCAACCCGGAGACCGGCTCGCGCTATCTCGCCCGGGTCCTGCCCTACCGCTCGATCGACAACTTCATCGCCGGCGTCGTCATCACCTTCCTGGACATCACCGCGACCGCCCGGGCCGAGCGGGCCCTGCGCGAGAGCCAGGAGCGCTTCCGCCGGATGGAGCGCATCGTCCCGGCCTTCCTGTTCACCGCCGATGCGGCGCTGCACTGGCTCTACGTCAATCCGCGCTTCTACGAGCATACCGGCCTGGAGGACGGCAAGGCCCTCGGCCTCGGCTGGCTGTCGGTGCTGCACCCGGACGACGTCGAGGAGAACCAGCGCCGCTGGCAGCGGGCGGTCGCCCGCCGCGAGCCCTTCGAGCACGAGTTCCGCATCCGCTCGACGGCCGGCACCTACCGCTGGTTCACCGCCCGGGCCGAGCCGATGGCCGATCCGGATGGCGCCGCCGTCACCTGGTTCGGCTCCTGCACCGACAGCCACGAGCGGCGGATGGCCGAGGACCGCCAGCGTCTCCTGCTCGCCGAGTTGCAGCACCGGGTGAAGAACATCCTGGCGGTGGTCCGCTCGGTCGCCAACCGCACCGCCGAGGGCCAGACCTCGCTCGCCGATTTCGTGATGCATTTCGACGGGAGGCTTGGGGCGCTGGCCCGGACCCAGAACATCCTGACCCGCAGCCCCGACGCCGCCACCGACCTCGCCGAGCTGATCGGCGAGGAGGTGCTGTCGCACGCCGTGCGCGACGGCAGCCAGGTCACCCTCGACGGCCCGGAGGTCCGCCTGCCGCAGAAGACCGCCGAGACCTTGGGCCTGGTGCTGCACGAGCTCGCCACCAACGCGATCAAGTACGGGGCGCTCGCCCGGCCGGAGGGCCGGATCGCCATTGCCTGGCGCCTCTACGGCGACGGCACCGACAGCCGCCTGCGGCTGGAATGGCAGGAGAGCGGCGTCACCCTGCTGCCGACCGCGCCGGCCCGCCGCGGCTTCGGGCGCGAGCTGATCGAGCAGGGCCTGGTCTACGAGTTCGGCGCCACGACCGCCCTGGAATACCGCCCGGGCGGGGTGCGCTGCGTCATCGAGCTGCCGGTCCAGGTGTTCCAGGCCCCGTCCGGCCTGGCCCAGGGGCAGCCCGACCCGGCCTGGGAGGCGGACGATGCCGGCTGAGCCCCTCGCCCGCAGCCCCGCACCGCCGGACGCGGTGCTGCGCCGCTTGTCCGGCTACGCGCCGCTGTCGCCCGACGACGAGGCGCTGCTGCGCCGGATCACCGCCCGCCCGGTGCCGGTGCCGGCCCGCACCGAGCTGGTGCGCGATGGCGAGGCGACGCCGCGGCCGCAGGTGCTGCTGGAGGGCTGGGCCTGCCGCCAGCGGCTCCTCGCCGACGGGCGGCGCCAGATCGTCGTCGTGCTTCTGCCCGGCGACCTGATCGGCCTCAGCCAGCGCCGGCGCCCGCTGCCCTTCGGCTCCGTCGCCACCCTGACGACGGCCCAGGTCTGCGAGGTGGGCCCGCTGCGCGACTGCGTCTCCTGGGGCGACGGCCCGCCGGGAACAAGTCTGTCGGGAACGGGCCTGCCCGGATCGGGCCTCGCCGCCGCCCTGTGGCAGGCGCGGGAGACCGAGGAGCTGTGGCTCGTCAACCAGGTGGTGCGGCTCGGGCGCCAGACCGCCTACGAGCGCGTCGCCCATTTCCTGCTCGAGCTGCGCGAGCGCCTCGCGGCGGTGGACCGGGTGCAGGACGAGCGGTTCTCGTTCCCGATCACCCAGGAGGTGCTGGCCGATGCGCTGGGCCTCAGCGTCGTCCACATGAACCGGACGATGCAGCAGCTGCGCCGCGACGGCCTGATCGAGCAGCGCGCCACCGCCATCACCCTGCGCGACGTGCCGGCCCTCGCCTCGATCGCCGATTACACCGGCGCCCGGACGTTCTGAGCATCCGGCCGCCGACAATAAACGAGCCGGCCCCGTTCGTTCACATAGGTGATGGAACGGGTCTGGAAACCGAAGCAACCTCACCGATGTTGCGGCAATTCTTGCCCGACCGTCCCTGGTGGCCCGGTCTCGACCGGGTGGACGACCATCCGGGATGTTGCTGAGGCCCCCAAGTCGACTTCACCGCCCTGCTCGCTCCCGCCGGCAGGGCCTTTTTTTGCGCGCGATCCGCCCCGGCGCGTCGCTCACCCGCCCAGCGGTCGACGATGCCGCGTTGCCAGGGGCGCGGAACCTGTCCCATCCTGCCGCCATCGGCGACGGGCAGGGCCCGGGCGCCGGCATCTCCTGCGACGGACGCGGGAGCGGCATCCGATTGCACGGCAACCGGACGCCGCCCCAGGCCGTCGGGTGTGCCGCCTTGGCGTGCGACCAACCGCGGCCACGGCGTCGGGCAATGCTCTGGGGAGGGATCGGGCGTGGAGGATTACCGGGCCGAATTGCTGCGCCAGGTCCGCCTCGGCGACATCGCCACCGGCGAGGCGGCGGGCGCCTGCCTGCCGGGCCTGCTGCGCCGCCTCACCCACCACGAGGCCCGGGCCGGCGCCGCGCCGCACCCGCTGCGCCTGTACCACCTCTGGCGCCGCAACAGCCTGCGCCGGCAGGTGGCGGATGCGCGCTGGCACGTCGAGCAGGGCCGCGCCGCCCGGATGGGGGAGCTGGCGCCGCGGCGCTGACCCGGTTTCCTACCCGCAGCTCTCCGCGATCAGCCGGCGCACGAAGCCGGCGCATTCCGCCAGTTCCCGGGTCTCGACATACTCGTCGGCCTTGTGGGCGCGGGCGATGTCGCCCGGGCCGATCACCACCGAGGGCACGTCGCCAAGGCTCTGGAACAGGCCGGCCTCGGTGCCGTACGAGACCTTGGCGTGGCCGTTGCGGCCGGCGAGCCGCTTGGCCAGGGTGACGAGGGGCGCGTCGGGCGCGACGTCGAGGCCCGGATAGTCGATCACCGGCTCGACCGTGATGCCGCAGGCGGGATCGCGCACCTGCATCTCCGGCACCAGCACGTCGTGGGCGTAAGCCAGCACCGTCTCGGCGAGGCCGCGTGGATCGTCGCCGGCGATCGCCCGGAACTCGAACCCGACGGTGCAGCGGTCGGGCACGATGTTGAGCGCGGTGCCGCCCTGGACCAGGGCGGTGAGGCCGGTCGTGTGGGGCACGTCGTAGAGGTCGTCGCGGGCCCCGTCCCGGGCGAGACCTTCGGCGGTGAGCCGCACCCGCTCGATGAAGCGCGCCGCGTACTCGACCGCGTTGACGCCCGCCGGGGCCAGCGCCGAGTGGCAGCCCCGGCCCCGGAACGTGACCCTGGCGCCGTACTTGCCCTTGTGGCCGATCACCACCGCCATGCCGGTCGGCTCGCCGACGAAGCAGCCGAGCGGCGCGATCCCACGCTCGCGGACATGCGCGATGAGCGGCCGGACGCCGAGGCAGCCGACCTCCTCGTCGTACGAGAGGGCGAGGTGCAGCGGGCGCGTGAGCGGCGCCGCCGCCATCTCGGGCAGGAACGCCAGGCAGACCGCGACGAAACCCTTCATGTCCGAGGTGCCGCGGCCGTAGAGCCGCCCGTCGATCTCGGTCAGCCGGAACGGCGGATGCGTCCAATCCTGGCCCTCGACCGGCACCACGTCGCTGTGGCCCGACAGGACGTAGCCCGGCCGGTCGGCCGGTCCGACCGTGATCCACAGGGCCGCCTTCAGGCCCGTCCCGTCGGTGACCCGCTCGACCGTCGCACCGTGGCGGCGGGCATAGTCCTCGACGAAGTCGACGAGGGGCAGGTTCGAGGCGGAGCTGACCGTCTCGAAGGCCACCAGGGTGGCGAGGAGGTCCTGGATCGCGGGGGAAAGGCTGTCGGGAGACGTCATGGGAAAGGTGGGGGCCTGGCGGAGGATGGTGGGAGGTCCCACCGGAGATGGACACGGATCCTGCAGGGCCGGTGCCACCGCGGGACGCTTCGAACTTTACTCCTTATGCCGCGCTCCGGCCCCGGCGGACAGCGGACCCCTCCATGCCGGATGTCACACTCGGCCGGGCCCGCTTGTCATGCACTCCAACCGCATCCGGGCAGGAGGGCATGATGCACGC
The DNA here is from genome assembly GCF_006151805.1 of Methylobacterium terricola. Lineage (GTDB taxonomy): Bacteria > Pseudomonadota > Alphaproteobacteria > Rhizobiales > Beijerinckiaceae > Methylobacterium > Methylobacterium terricola. The sequence continues at coordinate 12,177 of NZ_VDDA01000057.1, forward strand.
CATTCGAGAGCAGGACGAAGAACGGGGTCGGCGCGACACGCGGCCGGACCCAGGGATCCGCGTCGCGATCGTCTATCACAGCGGCTATGGGCATACCGCCCGACAGGCCGAGGCGGTGGCGGAGGGAGTGCGGCAGGCCGACGGGTCCATCCCCTTGCTCCTGACCGTCGAAGAGGCGCAGCAGCGCTGGGACGATCTCGCCGCCGCCCACGCGATCGTCTTCGGCGCACCGACATACATGGGCGCGGCCTCGGCGCCCTTCAAAGCGTTTCAAGAAGCAACGTCGAAGGTCATGATGGCGGGAGGCTACCTCTGGAGAGACAAAATCGCCGCCGGCTTCACCAATTCGGGGTCGCTGGCCGGCGACAAGCTGTCGACCCTTCTCCAGATGGTCTTGTTCGCTGCGCAGCATGGCATGCACTGGGTCAGCCTCGATCTGCCCCCGGCCAACAACTCGACGTCCGGCTCGGAGAAAGACTTGAACCGGCTGGGCTTCTGGATCGGCGCTGCGGCGCAATCGAACACCGACGAAGGCCCCGACAGGGCACCACCGGACGCCGATCTCGCCACCGCTCGGCATCTGGGGGCACGGGTCGCACGGGTCACGCGCGACTTCGTTCGCGGCCGGCGGCCGGCAGGCGCATAGGCGGGACATGACAGCCTTGTCCGACCCCTACCTGCAGGATTGTCGCCCACGCATGATCCGGCTCGCCTACCGGATGCTCGGATCGATCGCGGACGCGGAGGATGTGGTGCAGGACGCCTATTCGCGCTGGCTGACGGCGGACCCCGCGTGCATCCGCGAACCCGCGGCGTTCCTGCGCGTCATCGTCACGCGCCTGTGCTTGAATCAGCTGAAGTCGGCCCGCCGCCTCCGCGAGACCTATATCGGCCCCTGGCTGCCGGAGCCGTTCGTCGATCCCGAGGACACGGATCCGGCCGACGACATCACCCTGCCGCTGATGATCGCGCTCGAGCGGTTGTCGCCGCTGGAGCGCGCCGCCTTCCTGCTGCATGACGTGTTCGGAGCCGATTTCTCGGAGGTCGCGCAGGCCATCGATCGAACGCCGGCCGCCTGCCGTCAGCTCGCCAGCCGGGCGCGGACCCATCTCCGGCGGGAGCGCCCCCGCTTTGCGGTCAGCAGAGAACATGGCCTGAGGATCGCGGCCGCGTTCTATGCCGCCTCTCGCAGCGGCGACATGGCCGCTCTGCAAGCCATGCTGACCGAGGACGTGATCGCCTGCGCCGATGGCGGCGGCAAAGTTCCGGCGACGGTGACACCGCTCGTCGGCATCGACGCGGTGCTGAGGCGGCATGCGGAGATGGCAGGCGATTTCGCGCGCGTCCCGTCGCAGCTCCGACGCTACGCGATCATCGACGGAGTGCCAGGCTTCCTCACTGTCGAGATGGGTGGCATTGTGCAGGTGACGGCACTGCATGTTCAGGACGACCGCATCGCAGCCATCTATGTGACGCGCAATCCCGACAAGCTGAAACGGATTCCGGGCGATCATCCCTCCTAGAAGATGGCCTGCGACGCCAACTCTACCCGGCCAGATCGAGAAAATGCCGCCCCTCCCGGTCGTCGATCTCGACGATCCAGAGATCGGAATCGAACCGGATCTCACGCACGAGGCGGGCCTCGACGTCGGGCGGCAGGGCCTCGCGCATCAGCGGCTCGAAGCGGCGGCCGGCGGTCTCGTCGCCCTCGAACAAGGCCTGGGGTGCCGGGCCGTAGAGGTCGGCACGGCCGTCGAGCCGGTCGACCTTGACGAAGATCGCCCCGGCTTCCGGCGCGCCGCGGCGGCGCTGCACCGCGCTCACCCCCTCGACCGCGCAGCGGCGCAGGTGAGCCGAGACCCAGAAGTCGGAGCGCAGGCGTGCCATCGGGCGGGGGATCCTCGAAAGGCCGGGAACGGCGAGACCCTGCGCGTCATAGGACAGCGCCCGATCGCGGGGCAATCGGGCGCTGCATCGAAGCGGTCGGGATGCGCGGCGTTACGAGGCCCGTCCGGCCCCGGCCTCGAGCTCGGCCACGTCGGCCCGCTCACGCCAATCCTCGACGCCGTGCTGGCGGGCGAAGCGCAGGGCGGCGGCGCGGACGGCCCGGTCCGGATCGCGGGCGCGGGTGATGTCCACCGTCCCGACGGTGAACGGGACTCCGAGGATCTGCTTGGCAAACAGAACGCGGTACTGCGACATCGTCCCTCTCCTTCAGGCGATGGATCGCGTCGACACGGGATGGATCACCGCTCAAGGCTCCCGAGGCGACCTCGCCCGCGGCCGACGGCCGGGGCCGCGGGCTCGGACGCGAAGGCGCCTCGCCCACGAGGGAACCGATCGACCACGATCGGGAAAAGTATCGGCACGTTCGGTGCCGGGGCAAGCCGATCTTTCAGACCGCCCATACCGTCATGTGGCGACGACCTCCGCCAACGGAAGGTCCCTCACGGGCCTGTGATCGCAGCAGGACGCGATCGGCGGCGCGACATGCTGCCGAAGCGGGGCCGCTTTGCGGACGCATCCGGTGCCGTGCAGCGGAAACCCGCTATGTCGGGCCGCGAATACCATCGGGACCCGTCGATCAGGATCCGCTCATGTCCTCCCTCTCGGCCGCGACCCGCCTGAGCCTCAGCCTGATCGCCGGCGGGGCGGTCGCCAACATCTACTACAACCAGCCGCTGCTCGGGCTCCTGGTCCAGGTCTTCGGCCACGACGCGTCGGTGCTGGTGCCGACCGCGACGCTCGCCGGCTACGGGCTCGGCATCCTGGGCCTCGTGCCGCTCGGCGACGCGCTGCCGCGGCGCAGCCTGATCGTCGGCCAGCTGCTGCTGCTCGCCGCGGTGCTGGTGCTGGCGGGAATCAGCGGCAGCCTGAGCCTGCTGGTGCTGGCGAGCTTCCTGATCGGGATCCTGTCGACCGCGGCCCAGCAGGCGGTGCCGTTCGCCGCCGAGCTGGCGCCGGACGCGACGCGGGGCCGGATGGTCGGCCAGGTGATGACGGGCCTCCTGCTGGGCATCCTGCTCGCCCGCACCGTGAGCGGCTTCGTTGGGGCGTGGCTCGGCTGGCGGGCGGTGTTCGTCGGGGCGGCCGGGCTCTCGGTGGCGCTCGCGATCCTCGCCTGGTTCGGCCTGCCGAGGGTGGTACCCGCCACGCGCCTCGGCTACGGCGCGCTGATGGCCTCGATCCTCGACCTGGTGCGCGACCAGCCGACCTTACGCCGGGCGGCCCTGTCGCAGGCGCTGCTGTTCGCCGCCTTCAACGCGTTCTGGACCACGCTGGCGCTCCTCGTCGAGGCGCCGCCCTTCGGGCTCGATCCGGCCGGAGCCGGCCTGTTCGGGCTGATCGGCGCGGCGGGCGCGCTCTGCGCGCCGATGGCCGGGCGCTTCGCCGATTCCCGCAGCCCGCGGCCGGTGCTGATCGGCGGCGCGGTCCTGACGCTCGCCGCCTTCGCGGTGTTCGGGCTGCTCGGCGGCCACTCGCTCGTCGCGCTGGCGGTCGGGGTCCTGCTCATCGATGTCGGCATCAACACCGCGCTGATCGCCAACCAGACCCGGGTCTACGCCCTGGTCCCCGGGGCGCGCGGGCGGATCAACACGGTGTTCTTCACCGCGGTCTTCGCCGGCGGAGCGCTCGGCGCCTCGGCCGGCACGCGGGCCTTCGCGGCCGGGGGCTGGCCGGCGCTCTGCGCGGTCGGCGGCGCCTTCGCGGCGGCAAGCCTGCTCGTGCCCCTGCTGGAGCCCCGCGACCGCCCTAGATCCTGAGCGAGACCCGCCCGAGACCGCTCCCTGTCCCGCTCACCCCGCCTCCTCGACATCGACACGATCTACTGCGAGCCCGCCGTCGCGGCGCATGCGCGGGGCCGGGAGATCCTGGCCCGCTTCCCGGACGCGCGGCGGATCGAGGTCGCCTCGCACTGGAACATCCCGGAGCTGCACGGCAATGCCGGCTCGGTCGAGGATTGGGTGCGGATCAAGCGCTCGACCCTGGTGCTCGGGGTCAAGAAGGGGCTGGCCTCGCGGCCGAACGGGCGCAGCGCCCATTTCATCGCGCCGTCGAGCTCCAACGGCTGCGCCATGGCCTGCGCCTATTGCTACGTGCCGCGGCGCAAGGGCTACGCCAATCCGATCACCCTGTTCGTCAACACGGAGGGCATCGGCCGGGCGATCGCGCGTCACGCCGCCGCGCAAGGGCCCCTCCCCGCCCCCGACCAGATCGACGACCGGTTCTGGGTCTACGACATCGGCGAGAACGGCGACCTCTCGGTCGATGCGCTGGCATGCGACAGCGTGCGCGACCTCGTCGGGCTGTTTCGCGGCATCCCCAACGCCAAGGCCTCGTTCGCCACCAAGTTCGTCAACCGCGACCTTCTCGCCTACGCGCCCGAGAGGAAGACCCGCATCCGCTTCTCGCTGATGCCCGAGCGCATCGCCCGGGTGGTCGACGTGCGCACCTCACCGATGGCCGAGCGGATCGCCGCGATCGACGACTTCGTGGCGGCGGGCTACGAGGTCCACGCCAATTTCTCGCCGGTGATCCTCTACGAGGGTTGGGAGGAGGATTGGCGGGCGCTGTTTCGCGCGCTCGATGCCGGGATCGGCCCGGCCGCGCGGGCGCAGCTCAAGGCCGAGATCATCTTCCTCACCCACAACGCCGCCCTGCACGCGGTGAACCTGCGCTGGCACCCGAAGGCCGAGGCGCTGCTCTGGCGCCCCGACATCCAGGAGACCAAGCGCTCCGAGGGCGGGATGGAGAACCTGCGCTACCGCACGGGCTGGAAGGGCCGCTGGCTCACCCGGTTCAAGGCACTGCTCGCCGAGGAGCTGCCGTATTGCGGGGTCCGCTACGCATTCTGAGAGCCTGTTTGACTGATTGAGCCAGTCGCGCGTTGTCGTTGGCAGGAGGAGCCGATGTGGACGCAGGCGGATCGCGATCTCTACAAGGACGACGGCCGTCGCTATCCGAGTGACCTGACGGA
>NZ_VDDA01000058.1 GCF_006151805.1 Methylobacterium terricola
GGCGAGGCGGGTGCGGCGGCAGAAGCGGGGCGATCGCAGACCAGAGGTCGTCGGGAAGAAGCGGGCGAGCCATACCACCCCAACGCCCAACAGACCCGATCGTGCCGTTCTGTTAGGCGCTCTTAGACCCTCGCGCTTTGGCGCCGAGGCCCGTTCGGGCTTGCCTTGCGCCTTCGAGCGGAGCCGTGCGAAGGCGCGGCGGCATCAGACGAGAACCGCATTCCCCCAGGCGCCGTCCTCGACCAGGCGGCGCATCTCCGCCACCATCAGGTCGGCAACGAGGGTGGCGGGGCCGGACAGCGGCTGGTCGGCGGCGTAGCATAGGCCCAGGGGGCGGGTGATCGTCGGCTCGACGATGCGGATCATGCCCGGCCGCGCGGCCTCGTCGAGCCCCGAGAGCCCCGAGATCGGCAGGATGGCGGAGGCCAGCCCCGAGGCGGCGATCCGGCGCATGGTCGGCAGGCTGTCGACGTCGGCGATGATCGTCAGCGACAGGCCCTCGCGGGCAAACGCCGCCTCCACCATCGTGCGCAGGGTGTGGGTCGGGCTCGGCATCACCAGCGGCAAGGCCGCCACCTCCCGCATGGTGACGGTGGCGGGCGTGTCCGCGCCGGCCTTGGTCACCAGGAAGAGTTCCTCGCGCAGGACCGGCTGCACGGTCAGCCCCGGCCCGGAGCGGTCGCGGTAGAGGATCGCCAGTTCGAGCCGGCGCTGGGCGATCAGTTCGTGCAGGTAGCCCGACAGGCTCTCGAACAATTCCGGCCGGATGCCCGGATAATCGCGCAGGATCCGGCCGAGCAGCGGGTAGGCGAGCAGGGTCGAGACGCTGGTCGGCAGGCCGATCGCCACCCGGCCGATCACCGGCCCCGGCCCGGTCAGGTCGGCGACCGCCCCCTCGACCTGGCGCAGGATCGTGCGGGCATGGCGGTAGAAGCGCTGGCCGGCTTCCGTCGGGTGGACGCCCCGCGCCGTGCGGCTGAGGAGCGGGTTCCGCAAGCCGGCTTCGAGCTGGGCGATCTGCTGGCTGAGCGCCGGCTGCGCGACGTTGAGATGCGCCGCCGCCCGGGACAGGCTGCCCCAATCCACCGCGGCGACGAAGAAGCGAATCTGCTTCAGGGTTGGGGTGGACATGGGGATCGGGTCACCTGCGCGCCCACGACGGCGCCGGTCGCAGGCCGTGACGCGGAGCCCGGACCGGCGCGGGAGGGTGGAAGACACGCGCCCGCGAGTCAAAATGCCCTTGGGCCATCGCCGCCCGCGCCGCGGGCCCGGGGGAACCGGACAGGCGTCATGACGGACGCGGTGCTCGACGACCAGGATGGCGGGATCGTCACCCCGCCGACCCTCCTCCAGCGCTCGGCCGCGGCGCAGGCCATCGCCCACGCGACGGAGGAGCACCGGGAGGCGCTGGCGCGGACGGGGCGGTCCTGATGCCGGCGGACGGCGCCCATCGTTGACGGGACCGCGAAGCGGTGCAAGCTGGGCCTACGAAGAAGCGCTGACAAAAAACAAGACGTCAGGGAGGAAACGATGCGGGTTTCGACCATTGCCGCGGCCCTCGCGCGGGCCGCGATCCTGGCTGGGTGCGCCGCCGCGGCGCCGGCCTCACACGCGGCCTCGCCCCTGCCGGGGCGAATCGAGGTCCACGCGGTCAAGAGCCGGACCCTGACCGGCGAGGAGTTCCTGCGCGGCGGGGCGCCGGGGCGCGAGGTGCTGCTCGGCGGCGAGTTGCGGCTGCCCGTCGGCGCGCCCGCGAAGGTGCCGGTGGTGGTCCTGGTCCACGGCTCCGGCGGCATCAGCTCGGGCGCCGATGCCTGGGCGCGGGTGCTCAACGAGGCGGGTATCGGTGCCTTCATCCTCGACACCTTCACCGGACGCGGCATCGTCAGCACCGTCGAGAACCAGGACCAGCTGCACTCCCTGGCGATGATGGTCGACGCCTACCGGGCGCTGGATCTCCTGGCGGCCCATCCGCGGGTGCGGGCCGACCGCATCGCCGTGATGGGCTTCTCGAAGGGCGCGGTGGCGTCGGTCTACTCGGCCATGGAGCGCTTCCGGGGCGCCTATGGCGGTCCCCATCGCTTCGCCGCCCATATCGGGTTCTATACGCCCTGCAACGTGGCCTATGACGGCGACGCCAAGATCGGCCCGGCGCCGATCAGGCTGTTCCACGGCATCAGCGACGATTACGTCAGCATCGGTCCGTGCCGGGACTACGTGGCGCGCCTCAAGCAGGCCGGAGCCGACGTCAGCCTGACCGAGTACCCGGACTCGCAGCACAGCTTCGACACGCCGACGAGCCCGCCGCTCGTCGACGTGCCGAAGGCCCAGAGCACGCGGAATTGCCGGCTCAGGGAAGGGCCGGGCGGCACGATCGTGAACGCCGCGACCGGCGAGGCCTACAGCCTCAAGGATCCGTGCGTCGCCACCGGCGCCCATACCGGCCACAACCCGGAGACCACGGCGGCAGCCCGGAAGGCCGTGGTGGCATTCGTGCAGGACGCGCTGAAATAATGCGGCCGCGCCGTCGAACGGATCCGTTCGAGGGCGCAAGGCACGCCCGAGGACGCACGGTCCGAGGAGCCCCCGCGAGGAGACATCGTCTGTGGCCCGCATTCCCTATGCCGACCCCGCCCGTCCGGAGACGGCCGCGCTCGCCGAGCGCATCGTCGCCGAGCGCGGCGAGATCCTGCACCTCTACGCGATGCTGCTGCACAGCCCGCCCGTCGCCGAGGGCTGGCTGACCTTCCTGACCGCGATCCGCCAGCGCTGCGCGCTGCCGGGCGCGTTGCGCGAGCTGGTGATCGTCCAAGTCGCGCATCTCAACGGCGCCCGCTACGAGGCCGAGCAGCACGTGCCGATCGCGCTGCGCGAAGGCGTCACCCAGGCGCAGCTCGACGCCTTGCCCGATTGGGAGGCCGCGGATGTCTTCGCGCCGCGCGAGCGCGCGGTGCTGGCCTATTGCGACGCGATGACGAAGAGCATCCACGTCGCGCCCGCGATCTTCGCAGGCGTGCGGGAGCATTGCGACCCGCGGGCGATCGTCGAGCTCACCGCCACGATCGGCGCCTACAACATGGTGTCGCGGTTCCTCGAAGCGATCGGGATCGATTCCGCCGACGACAAGGGCGTGATCGAGGGGGACGCCGCCCGATGAGCCGCCGCATCGCCGTCATGGGGCTCGGCCAGATGGGCTGGCCGATCACCCTCAACCTCGCCCGCAAGGGCGACCGCACCGAGACCATCGTGGCGATCGACGCCGATCCGGGCCGGGTCGCCGGCCTCGCCGAGCCGGGGGTCGTCGTCACGACCGAGCGAGCGGCGGTCGCCGGCGCCGAGGTGCTGGTCCTGTGCCTGCCCGACGGCGACGTGGTCGAGAGCGTGCTGTTCGGCCCCGACGGGCTCGGCTCCCGCCTCGCGCCCGGCGCGACGGTGATCGATCTCAGCACCATCGCCCACGGCCAGGCGGTGCGGATCGGCCGGGCGCTGGAGGCGCACGGCTTCGCCGTCCTCGACGCGCCGGTCTCCGGCGCCCCCGCCGGGGCCGAGGCCGGGACGCTGACCGTGATGTGCGGCGGCACGCCCGAGACCTTCGCGGCGATGAAGCCGCTCCTCGAGCGGATCGGCACCGAGGTGCTGCATATGGGGCCGCTCGGCAGCGGCCAGCTCACCAAGACCGTCAACAACGTGATCTACGACATCAACATCGCGGCCCTCGCCGAGGTGCTGCCGATGGCGGTGGCGATGGGGCTCGATCCGGAGCAACTGGGGCGCGTGGTGACGACGGGGACGAGCCGCAGCTACGCCTCGCAATACTTCGTGCCGCGGATCCTGCGCGGCGCCTTCGACGAGGGCTATCCGCTGGGAAAGGCCTACAAGGACCTGGTCAGCGCCGCCGAGGTCGCGATGGCCCGCGGCTTCCCCTTGCCGGTGACGGCCGCCGCGACGACGACCTACCAGACGGCCTTGCGGGCCGGCCACGGCGACCGCGACAAGGGCGCGATGGTGCTGCCCTTCGAGACGATGCTCGGCGTCAAGGTCCGGGCGCCCTCGGGCTGAGGGCGCCCGGTCGGCGTCAGGCCGGCGACAGGACGTGGATCGTGCGGGCGACGACGTGGTCCTTGGTCCTGGCGCCGTAGGCCGCCATGTGGGGCGCCGCCGCATGCGCCTTGAGGGCGTCGAGGCTCGCCCATTTCTCGACCACCACGAAGGTGTCCGGCCCGAGCGCCGCCTGGATCGGCCCGGCGCCCTCGGTGTCGACCGCCGCGCCGTACTCGATGCAGCCCTCCTCGGCATGGACGGCGGGCACGTTCGCCCGGAAGGCATCCAGGACCGTGTCCCGCATCCCGGGCTTGGTGGTGATGATCGCGAGAACGTGGATCACGCTGTGTCCTCCCGTTGCATCGTTCGTCTCGTGACGATGCCCACGACGGGATATCGCGGGATCGCGCCTCCCGGGAGGGGACATTCCGCACGATCCCGAATCGCCGCGTCGCCCGACTGCCCGGCCTCGATCACCAAGAAGACCTGCACCGGCAGGCCCATGCAAGTCTTCCCGGATGCTCGCTCTGCCTTCGGTTCCTTGCGCAGACCCGGCACCCGCGTTCGCGGGATCGTCTTATACCGCCGCGCCGTCGAACGGATCCGTTCGACGGCGCTGGCTAAGCCCGAACGGGCGCCGGCGCTGATGCGCCGGACGCCGTGGCATCGACGCGTCGATGCCACGGCGCGAGGGTATTACGCCGTCGCCTGCCCGCGGCCGGCCTCGCGCCCGCGCTCCGCCGCTGCGGGCAAGGCTGCCGCGGCCAGGGCGACCTGGTCCGGCACGTCCTCCTCCGAGCCCCACCAGATCGTCTCGCCGCTCGCCATCCGGGCGTAGCGGGCCTGCCCGCGGATCCCGACCTCGACGACGCGCCCGAGGCGACCCACCTTGCGTCCGAATTCCATGATTCGCGCTCCCGGATTCCCGCTTCCGCACGGGGCCCGGCTGGCGAACGGCCGAGGCGGGAAACGGTTCGAGCGTGGCCGGACGGAAAGGGGGCCCCGCCGCGCGACGACACGCGCCCTCCCACCCGACGCCCGGGCATCCTCGGCACTCTGGCATCCTCGGTACTATTGCGTAGTATTTTCGGCCCGCAACCGCCGAGGTTCGGCGTGTTTCGCGGCGGGTTCCCCCGCTTTATCGGGCGTCCCGACGATTTAATGTGCGGGTTGCTCAATCATGCCGATTGACCTTGGAAGGACTGACGCCCATCACGGAGGCGGTTGGTAATCGGAAGAGAAAATGGACGAGCAGGCCTCCCTCACCTCCCCGCTGATTGAGCTGACGAGTGATATCGTTAGCGCCTACGTCTCGAACAACAACGTGCGCGCGGCGGACTTGTCCGAGCTGATCGCGTCCGTGCATGCCTCGCTGAGCGGGCTTGGTCAGCCGGCGGCGGTGCCGGAGGAGGACCACAAGGTGACCGCGGCGCAGATCCGGAAGTCCGTGACGCCGGATCACATCACGAGCTTCCTTGACGGCAAGCCGTACAAGAGCCTGAAGCGGCACCTCACGACCCGCGGCTACACGCCGGACGAGTACCGCCAGAAGTTCGGCCTGCCCTTCGACTACCCGATGGTCGCGGCCTCCTACGCCGCGCAGCGCTCCGAGCTCGCCAAGAGCCTGGGCCTCGGCCAGATCCGGCGGGAGCGCGCCGCCGCCCAGAAGGCCGAGGCCGAGGCCGAGCCCAAGACCGAAACCAAGACCGCCGCCGCGCCCGCAGCCCCGGCACGCCGGGGCCGCCCGCGCAAGACCGAGACCGACAGCGAGGCGTAGGGCGCGGGGCCGTCCCGCCTCGTCCCGGGACGGCACCGTTTTGGATTTGCCGGCCGCCTTCGGCCGGTCCATCCTCCGCCGCGACGGATCACCGGAGGAGACAGGATGCCGGCCGACGACCTCGCGCCCTACCGGACGCAGACCTGGACGGTGACGAAGCCGACCGCCTCGGGGCGGGACGGGATCGTCGTGGCCCAGAACCGGGAGGCCGCCGAGGCCGGCGCCGCGATCCTGGCCCGGGGCGGCAATGCCGCCGACGCGGCCTTCGCCACCGCCTTCGCCCTCGCGGCGGTCGAGCCGTGGAACAGCGGGCTCGGCGGCATCGGCTTCGCCCTGGTGCTGCCGCCCGGCGCGGGCGCCGCGACGGTCGTCGATTTCGGGCCGGTCTCGAGCCGCAACACCCGGGTCGCCGACTATCCCCTCACCGGCGCGGTGAAGCGCGACCTGTTCACCTGGCCGGAGGTCGCCGGCGACCGCAACGTCCACGGGCCGCTCTCCTTCTGCATCCCCTCCGCGGTCGCCGGCTACGCGGCCCTGCACGAGGCGTTCGGCACGGGCCTTCCCGTCGCCGACCTCCTGGGCCCTGCCCTCGCGCTCGCCCGCCGCGGCCTGGCCCAGGACTGGTTCACGACCCTCAAGATCGCCTCCTCGGCCTCGGTGCTGCGGCTCTACGAGGAGAGCGCGCGGATCTACCTGCCGGGCGGCCTGCCGCCGGTGCCGCCCTATCAGGGCATGCCCGGCTTCCTGCCGCTCGGCCGCCTGGCCGAGACGCTGGAGCGGCTGGCGGAGGCGGGCCTGCGGGACTTCTACGAGGGCGGGATCGCCCAGGAGCTTGCCGCCGACATCGCGGCCCTCGGCGGCGTGATCGACCGGGAGGATCTGGCCGGCTGCCGCGCGGTGATTCGCGACGCGCCGACGATCGCCTGGGGCGAGGACCATCTCGTCCACACCGCCGGCGGCCTCACCGCCGCGCCGACCCTGGCGGAGGTGATCGCCGGCATGGGCGGCGCGGCCCGCTCCTCCGGTGCTCCTGACGCGGCCTGGTTCGCCCGGCTCTCGACCGTGATGCGGGAGGCCTATGCCCGGCGCCTCGCGGGCCTCGGCGCGGCTCAAGGATCGGCACGGGAATCGGCCGAGACCTGCACGACGCACATCACCGTCGTCGACCGGGACGGGATGCTGGTGTCGATGACGACGACGCTGCTCTCCTCCATGGGCAGCCGGGTCGTGCTGCCGAAGACCGGCATCCTGATGAACAACGGCGTGATGTGGTTCGATCCGCGCCCCGACAGCGCCAACCCGATCGCGCCCGGGGCCCGCCCGCTCTGCAACATGTGCCCGGTGATCGTCACGCCGCGCGACGGCGACGGCCCGCGTCTCGCCGCCGGCGCCTCCGGCGGGCGGCGCATCCTGGCGAGCGTGTACCAGACCCTCGCCTTCCTCCTCGATTTCGGCATGGACCCGCACGAGGCGGCCCATGCGCCGCGCATCGACGTCTCGGGGCCGGACGGCACGTCGGCGGATGCGAGGCTCTCCCCGGAGATCCGCACCGCGCTCGCGGCGGCGGGCCCGCTCGCGGTGGTCGAGCACGGCGTCCTGCCGATCAACTTCGCCTGTCCCAACTTCGTCCGGGTCGACGCGAGCGGCGCGACGGGATGCAGCGACGTGCAATCGCCGTGGTCGGCGGCGGTGGCGGCCTCCGCCGAGGATCGAACCCGCTCGGCGTAGCGGCTCCCCGCCGAACGCTCCGCTTTCCCGGACGATCGAAGCGTCCGCGGACGGAGATCCGGGACAGGGAAGCGGCCGACGTCAGGTCACGGGCGCGCCAGCTCTGCGCCGGCAGCCTCCGGCCGGAAGAACAATCCCGCCTGGAGGCTCGCCCCGATCCGCTCGGCCCGCTCCTGCAGCGCCTCCGCCTCCTCGGCCGGGAAATGCACCCGCGCGGTCTCGCCGAACAGCGCGAGCCAGCGCGCGAAATGCGCCGGCTGCAGGGGGCCGAGGGCCTGGTGCGCTCCGAACGGGTTGCCCTTGTCGCGGCCGGTCCTGAACAGGACCGAGGACCAGAACGCCTCGATCGTCGCCATGTGCCGCGGCCAGGCGGCGTCGGGGATCGCCGCCGCGAAGACCGGGGCGAGGAGCGGGTCGCGGCGGACCCGCGCGTAGAACGCCGCCAGGACGGGGGCGAGGCCGTGTTCGTCGACGGCCATGCCGGTCAGATGTCGGTCGACCGGCCCGGAAGCAAGAGACGACGAGCCGCCCCTCAGCGGCGGGCGCGCAGCATCGCGATGCGGTCCTGCAGGCGGTAGCCCTGGATGATCGTCGGCATGAACCACGGGTCGCCGCGATAGAGCGGGATGCTGGCCGGCGGCCGGAAGTCGAAGGCGCTCTCGGCCCGGGCGCCCTGCCCCAACAGCTTGTAGGCCGCCCGCATGCCGATCCACGGCGCCCAGACCGTGCCCGAGCCGCAGAAGCCGGACGCGTAGAGGATCCCGTCCTTCTCGAAGATGCGGGGCAGCATGTCGCGGTTCATCGCGACGTTGCCGAACCAGGTGTGGGAGAGGCGCACGCCCTCGAGTTCCGGGAAGATCTGCGCGAGGCCGGCGCGCATCAGCAGGGACGGGCCGACCGGGTTGCCCCTGTGCCCGCTCTCGCGCCCGCCGAGCAGGATGCGGCGGCCGTCCGGGGTCGGACGGTAATAGTGGCCGAGCTGGCGGCCCTCGCTGATCATCATGCGCTTGGGCATCAGCCGCGCCATCACCTCGGGCGCCAGCGCCTCGGTGACGATGATGCGGCTGCGCACCGGCACGAGGCGGCGGCGCAGGAACGGGGCGGCGCCGTCGGTGTAGCCGTTGGTGCAGACCAGGACCTGTCGCGCCCGGACCGTGCCGGAGGCGGTCGCGACCCGGAAGCCGTCGCCGTCCCGGGTGACCCCGGTCACCGGCGTGCCGGAATGGACGCCAAGGCCGGCTTCTTGCGCGATCCGCAGGATCTCGCCGTGGAGCTTGCCCGGATGCAGCCCGCCGATATCCATCCGCACCGCGCCGCCGCGGTAGAAGTCGCTCCCGACGTAAGCCGTCTGCTCGGCGAACGGCACCGCCCAGGTCTCGATGCCGACCGCCTTCCGCAGCGCCTCGGCGCCGCGGGCCATCGCGTCGTATTGCGCGTAGCCGATGGCGCCCTTGAACAGGCCGGGGCGCTGGAGGTCGCAGTCGAGCCCCTCCTCGGCGATGAACCGGTACAGGAACTGGCGCGCGGCATGGGCCTCGGCCTCGACGGCGATCGCTCGCGCCTCGCCGAAGCGCTTCGCCATCGTGGCGTAGTCGAGGCGGATGTTGCCGCTGGTGATGCCGCCGTTGCGGGTCGAGGCGCCCTCGCCCGGGTTCATCGCGTCGAAGGCCGCGACCGAGCGGCCTTCCCGCGCCAGGACCAGGCCGGCCGACAGGCCGGCGAAGCCCGCCCCCACGATGGCGACGTCGACGGCCTGGGGAAGCGGCCGCGCCGGGATCGGCCGGACCGGGGCGGCATCCCACCAATATGGCGTGGTCTTCTCGGCGATCGTCGCGTCGCGCATGGGATCGGACTCTCTACGAAACCGGAACGGGACCAAAACGGCTCACTTGCCGCTCACTTGAGCTCGCCGCGCACGTCGAGGGCGTCGCGCAGGCCGTCGCCGATGAAGTTGAAGCTCGTCACCGCGATGGTGATGGCGGCGCCCGGGATGATCGCGAGCCACGGCGCGCTCGCGAGATACTGCTGGGCGCCGTTGAGCATGTTGCCCCAGCTCGGCAGCGGCGGCTGGATGCCGTAGCCGAGGAAGCTGATATAGGCCTCGAGCAGGATCGCCCGCGCCACCGTCAGGCTGGCGGCGACGATGATCGGGCCCATCGCGTTCGGCAGGATCTCGCGGAACATGATGTGTGCGCTGCTGAGGCCCAGCATCCGGCTGGCATGGACGAACTCGCGCTCCTTGAGCGAGCGGACCTCGGCCTCGACGATGCGGGCGACCTCCATCCACTTGGTGAGCGCGATGATGACGACGATCATCGCCGGGGTGGGCTTGAGCAGGGCAGCGAGCGCCAGGACCAGGAAGATCGGCGGGAAGGCCAGGAAGCCGTCGACGGTCCGCATCAGCACCGCGCCGACCCAGCCGCCGCGATAGCCCGCGACGACGCCGACCAGGGTGCCGGCGATGGTCGAGAGCACCATGGCCAGGACGCCGACCATCAGCGAGATTCGCCCCGCCATCAGCAGGCGGGCCGCCACATCGCGCCCGAGCGGGTCAGTGCCGAGGATGTGGGCGCCGGTCAGCGGCGGCGCGAAGCGGGCCCTAAGGTCGATCTGCAGCATGTCGTAGGCAAGCAGGGACGGGCCGACGATGCAGGCGAGCGCCAGCAGCGCGATCATGATCGCCCCGACGAGGGCGAGGCGATGGCTCATGAAGCGGCGCACGGCACGGCCCTGCCACCAGCGGGTCGGGGTCATGGGCGCGGCGAGGGCGGTCATGCCGGAAGCTCCTGTCGTGTGATGGCAGGGCCGGTCAGGCCAGCCGGATCCGCGGATCGACGAGGGCGACGACCACGTCGGCGATGAGATTCCCCAGGATGACGACGATCGCCGAGAACATCAGGATCCCCATCACCACCGGATAGTCGCTGTAGCCGAGGCTGTCGTAGAACAGGCGCCCCATGCCCGGCCAGGTGAACACCGTCTCGGTGACGAGCGCGCCGGTGAGGATGCTGGGAAGCTGCACGCCGGCGAGGGTGATCATCGGCAGGAGGGCGTTGCCGACGACATGCTTCATCAGGATCCGGCGCTCGGCCACGCCCTTGGCCCGGGCGGTCTTGACGAAGTCCTGGTTGATCGCATCGAGCATCGCGGTCCGCATGTAGCGGCTCCACACCGCGATATGGACCAGCGACAGGACGAGGCTCGGCAGGATCAGGTGGTGCAGGTAGTCGAGTACCGACGCATCGCCGATCGTGTACATGTTGCCGGCCGGCAGCCAGCCGAGCTTGAGCGAGAAGACGTAGATGCCGACGAGCCCGAACCAGAAGGTCGGGATCGAGAGGGCGACCATCGCGCCGACCGTCGCCGCGTAGTCGAAGGCCGAGTAGCGGCGGGTGGCGCTGCGGATGCCGATCCAGGTCCCGGCCGCGACCGCGATCACGGTCGAGCTGCCCATCAGCAGCAGGGTCGCGACGAGGTGCCGGGCGATGACCGTCAGCACCGGGGTGCCGTCGCGCAAGGACACGCCCCAATCGCCGTGCAGCAGTTTCCAGGCCCAGTCGAGATAGCGCATCCAGAGCGGCTGGTTCAGCCCCATCTGCTCCTTCAGGCGCTCGATATCGGCGGCGGTCAGGCCGGGATCGAGCCCGAACTGCGACAGCGGCCCGCCCGGGATCAATCCCAGGATGACGTAGCCGATGACCGAGACGACGACGAGCAGGATGGCGCTCTGGATCAGGCGGCCGAGCAGGAACCTGGACACGATGGACTTCCTCGACTTTCAGAGGCCGCAAGGCTCGCAGGGCCGGTCCCGGGCGATCGCGTCCGGCGATCACCCGGGACGGATCGGGCGTCAGCCGACCCGGGACCAGCCGGCGGCGTTCCAGGACTCGGTGCGGGTGTTGGGGTTGGGAACGAAGCCCTTGACCGAGCTCTTGTGTCCCAGCGGCACCGTGTACTGGAAGATCGGCATGAACGGCAGGTCGTGACGGACGATCTCCTGCACGCGGGTGTAGATCTTGCGCCGCTCCTCCGGATCGAACGTCCCGGTGCCCTTTGCGAGCAGGGCGTCGACCTCCGGGTTCGCGTACTGGGCGGTGTTCGAGCCGCGGCCGCCCTTGGCGCCGATCGAACTCGAATGGAAGCGGTTCGTCACGTCCGGATCCGACGCGACCATGTAGGTGACGCCGGCGATGACCGTGTCGAACTGCGACTTGGCCCAGAAGTCGCCCCAGAGCACCGCGGCGGGCTGGTTCGCGATGTTCATCTCGACGCCGATATCGGCCCAGCTCTGCTTGAGGAACTGCTGTACCTGCTCGCGCAGGTGGTCGCCCGAGGTGGTCGTGTTGTTGAACGAGAGGCGCACCCCGTCCTTGACGCGGATCCCGTCCTTGCCGGGCTTCCAGCCCGCCTCGTCGAGGAGCTTGCGCGCCGCCTTGACGTCGAAGGTCTGCTTCGGGAGCTTGTCGTTGAAGTAGAACGACGAGCGCGGCATGTAGCTCTCGGTCACCGAGGGCACGCCGTAATACAGGGCGTCGATGATCGCGCCCTTGTCGACCGCGGCGTACAGGGCCTGGCGCACCGCCAGCTCCTTGAATTGCGGCTTCTCCAGGTTGAAGTAGATGGTCTCGATGGTCTGCCGCGGCACCAGCGTCACCACCTTGTTCGGCAGCGTCTTGGCTTCCTTGTAGTTGTCGGGCGTGATGTAGGTCTGACCGGTCAGGTCGATGTCGCCGCTCTTGAACTGGGTGTAGAAGACGGTGAGATCCGGAATGTACTTGAAGACCAGGGTCTCGATGTAGGGGCCCTCGCCGTGATAGTCGCGGTTCGCGACCAGCTCGAGGTTGTCGCCGGCGGTGCGCTTGCCCCACTTGAAGGCGCCGGTGCCGATCGGCGCCTTGTTGAAATCGGCGGTGTTCGGGTCGGCGGCGGTCTCGAGGACGTGCTTGGGGACGATGAAGGTCTCGGTCAGGAACGACAGGTAGGGCGAGAACGGCTTCTCCATCCGCCAGGTGATCTCGGTCGGCGACACGACCGTGATGTCGCGCAGGAGCGAGTGGCCGGCGGTGCGCCAGGCGCGGAAGTTCGGCTTGGTGATCAGCTCGAGGGTGTACTTCACGTCCTCGGCGGTGAAGGGCCTGCCGTCGTGCCAGCGCACGCCGTCGCGCAGGCGCACGCGCCAGTTCAGGCCGTCCTCGGAGATGCCGCCGTTCTTCTGGGTCGGCACCTCGGCCGCCAGGTTCGGCGTGATGACGCCGTCCGGACCGATGCGGAACAGCGCGTCGAACAGCGAGAAATGCACGCCGTCATCGACCTCGATCTTCAGCATCAGCGGGTTGAAGACGGTCGGCTCCTGGGTGATGCCGACGACGACGCGGCCGGCCGGCGCCTTCTTCGCGGCTTCCTTGGCCGTCGCGCCCTGCGCGAAGGCCGGCTTGCCGAGGAGGTGGGGCAGGCCGAGGCCGGCGATCCCGCCGGCGAGGCCGAGGCGCAGGGCCGCGCGGCGCGAGAGCAGATGCGTCGTGTGGTCGTGATCGGTCATGGCCGTGCTCCGTGAAGGGGGAAGGGGGCGGCAAGGCGCCGGGATGGTCCGTTCGCCGAAGGGGTCACTCGCCCGGGATGGCGGCGACGAGCTCGCGCGTGTAGGCGGATTGCGGGTCGAGGAAGATCTGCGACGGCGGTCCGAGCTCGACGATCCGGCCCTTCTGCATCACGGCGATCTCGTCGCAGATCTGGCTCGCGACGCGCAGGTCGTGGGTGATGAAGATCATCGAGACCCCGGTCTCGCGCTGGATCCGGTCGAGCAGGGCGAGGATCTGGGCCTGGATCGACACGTCGAGGGCCGAGACCGCCTCGTCGGCGACCAGCACCTTCGGCTTGAACATCAGGGCGCGGGCGATGCCGATCCGCTGGCGCTGGCCGCCGGAGAACTCGTGCGGATAACGGTCGAAGGCGCCGGCATCGAGCCCGACATGGGCAAGGAGCGCGCGAGCCTCCTCGGCCGCCTTGGCGTAGGGGGTGCCGTGCGCGACCGGGCCGACGGTCAGGCTGGTGCCGATGGTCGAGCGCGGGTTGAGGGAGGCGAAGGGATCCTGGAAGATCATCTGGATCTTCGGCCGTAACGGGCGGAACTCGGCCTCGGACAGCGTGGCGACGTCGCGGCCCTCGAACAGGATCCGGCCGCCGTCGCTGTCGAGGAGCCGTGTCAGCAGGCGCCCGACGGTGGACTTGCCCGAACCGCTCTCGCCGACGATGCCCAGCGTCCGCCCGGCGCCTAAGCTGAACGACACGTCATCGACGGCGCGCACCGACTTCTTCTGGCCGAGAAACATGCCGGGCAGCACCTTGCCGGGCAGGACCTTGTCGAGCAGCGACCGGCCGCCGCCATAGGTCTTCATCAGGCCCTCGCAGACGAGGACCGGCTCGCGGCGCGCGACCTCGATCGGCACCCGGTCGGTGGCGGTCAGGTGCGGCACGGCGGCGATCAGCCGGCGGGTATAGGGAGCTTGCGGCGATTTCAGCACCTGCTCGGCGGTGCCCTGCTCGACGATGTGGCCCTTCTCCATCACCACGACGTGGTCGGCGATCTCCGCCACCACGCCGAAATCATGGGTGACGAAGACGATGCTCATCCCCTTGCGCCGCTGGATCTCTCGGATCAGCTTGAGGATCTGCGCCTGCGTCGTCACGTCGAGCGCCGTGGTCGGCTCGTCGGCGAGGAGCACGGTCGGCTCCAGCGCCAGCGCCATGGCGATCATCACCCGCTGGCGCTGCCCGCCCGAGAGCTGGAACGGGTAGCGGTGGAGCATCTGGGCCGGCTCGGGCAAGCCGACCTCGGTCAGGAGCTCCAGGGAACGGCTGCGCCGCGTCGCGCGGGTGCCGACGTCGTGCGCCGCCATCACCTCGTCGACCTGCGCGCCCACGGTCATCAGCGGGTTGAGGGCCGAGAGCGGATCCTGGAAGATCATCGACACCGCCCGGCCGCGCAAGGACCGCAGGGCCTCGTCCGGCATCCCGACGATCTCGGCGTCGCCGAGGCGGATCTCGCCCGCCCGGACCGAGATCGCCTTCGGCAGGAGCCCCATGATGGCGTTCGCGGTGACGGACTTGCCCGAGCCCGACTCGCCGATGATGCAGAGGATCTTGCCCTTCAGGAGATCGAAGGAGATGCCCGTCACGGCATTGGCGCGCTCCATTCCCGCCGGCAGGCCGATCTCGAGGCCGCGGACGGAGAGCGCCGCCTGCCCATCGGTGCCGACGGAGGTGCTGTCTGAGGAGCGGACTGATCGGGGCATCTCTCGGGCATCTCTCGCAGCGTGGTCACATGATGGGCTTGGACGGCAGGGCATGGATGGTCATGGGCGGTCCGGGATCGATCGTCGGGTGGCGTCGTCTCCGGAAGACCGGCGCGACCGGGCCTTGCGCCGACGCCGCCGGGCGCGGTCACCGAAGACGGACATCACACTTCACATGCGTCACGGAAACGAAGATCAACCAGTATGCGTCATACTAAATATCGGCAGTTCGATGATCTGATCGACATTACGATCCGAGATATAGTTTTAACGATTCCAGTATATCAAGGCGAAATGTTGGGCATTGCGTTAAGCACTTGCCCGATTTTTATCGCCACTGCCTCCAGGGAGCGGGATGATGCGTCCCCCGTCGGATTCATGCTCTCCGCCCCATGCACGAGCTGCATTTTCTGCCTTCTAGGATGGTGCGCGGTCGAGGCCGTGAGAATCTGCCGTTCCGCGCGAACGGGACGGCACGATCTTGCAAAGGCGGCCATGAAGGAAGCCGAATCGCCTCGCCGTCGGGCTGTAGCTGAGGAAGGGAACGCGGTCCCGTCCGAGCCTCCTTCGGCACCCGGCCTGCCGGGATCCTCGCGGAGGGCGCCGGCCCCGCCCGGCGCGCGTCACGCCGGTGATCGTCGTCGAGAAGAACCGGTAACGTGCCGAAACATGCGGCGACGCACCGGGCATCAAAGAACGCCCCGGCAGCAGAGGACCCACGCACCGTGCTTCATGTCTCGACCCGCGGCCAGGCCGCGCCGCTGACCTTCACCGACGCCCTCCTGGCGGGGCTCGCCCGCGACGGCGGCCTCTACCTCCCGCAGAGCTGGCCCCGGCTCGCCCC
>NZ_VDDA01000059.1 GCF_006151805.1 Methylobacterium terricola
CGCGACGGCCGTGATCCCGAACAATCCCTCGCGATCCAGGAAGTATGAGCTCGATACGGCCCTTTATACGGAGCGCCACCTGATCGAATGCTGTTTTTCCAAGCTCAAACAGTTCCGACGCGTCGCGACACGCTACGAGAAGACAGCCCGCAACTACGCCGCCGTGGTCACCATCGCTGCCATCGTCCTATGGCTCCGATAACTGTCCACACCGCCTAGCGGATGCGCAACGCAATCTGGTCCAGGTGGAGAAGTATCCGAGTCGCGCACAAGAATGGCTTGGACTCGATTTATTCGCTGCGTGGGCATACGCTGGCAGAATGATCGCCACCAACTCTCTTGCCGACGCCTTGCCGCTCGTCGCTGCGCTGGCCGAGGAACTCGCCTTTGCGATGACCTCCGACCTCATGGCCGAGCAGTATCGAAGGCCCAACTCGGCACTTGACCAACTCGCGGCCGCCAAAGCCTTCCTCGACCGACATCACTACCCGATAGGGCCGAACGCGCAGGAGGCGATTGAGATTGCCACAGCGCAAGGTGGCTTGCCCAGCTAGCCGGCCGAGACTACACCTGAAGCTCGATGAGGTCGCTCCCATCAATCATCCTTGGGGCCTCCCCGCGATGCCGGCATGGCGTCGATGAACGCCTCTAGGTCGACGCGGCGGATGAGGGTCGTGCTGCCACGTTTCCCAGCCCGAAGTTCTCCTGCTGCAATCAATTTGTAGACCGTCGCCCTGCAGACCCCGATCGCCGCAGCCGCTTCGTTGATCCGGTAGGCGATCCGATCCGATGCTAGGGCCGACGACGGAGGAGGATCCGGCCGAGGGGCAGGGGGCTCCTGCAACGGCAATGCCTGCACCGCAGCCCGCACCTCAAGCTCGATCAGCCGGCGGATCGCGTGCTCGGGGACCATGGCCCGCAGGCTGGTGGCGATGTTCTCGACGACGCGGGCCACGGCGGCGTCAACAAGCTGCTGCCGGTTGTCGGTCAGCTGCTGCGGCACTTGGGGCGGGCGACCAGGAGTGCGGGGCACGGCAGTGCTCCTCAAGCTGCCTTGCAGGTACGCCAGGCGTCGCGGACTTCGTGGCACCGGGCCAGGATGCCTTCAATCCACTCGGCGTCGGCGTTCGTCGGGCGGCGCTTCAACACGCACCGGAAGGTCTTGAGCCGGTCGCGATCCTCCCGGGACAGGAACTTGCCGCCGGCTGCCTTCGGGATCGTCCAGTCCAGCATCAGGCAGTGCTCCACCACGTCGCCCCAGTGCGCGATCCGCTGCGTGCCCCAGATCGGCAGGCCGTGGCGTGTGGCGGGCGCATCGGGTGCATCTCTTGCTTCTCTCCGCCGGCGCTCGGCCGCCTCGTAGGCTTCGCGCATCAGGTCGGCGCTGTCCCGCGCCATGCTCCCGAAGTCGACATCGCCAAGGTCCGGCTCGCCGGGTGGGAACGGTGTGAGGATGATCCGGGGCCAGGCGGCAGCCTCCTCAATCACCGCAGCGAGGGCGTGGAAGTCGAGAGAGGCCGCCGACAGGGTCCGGCCGATGGCCCGCACGGAGCTGACCACCTCGCCGTCATGGTCGCTCGCCAGCAGGCGCACGAGCTTGCCGAGCCTCTGCGCGGTCTCGACGGGTATCACGCGGCGTCCCCGGCAGCGGTCGCAGCATCCATCTGGGCGAGGTCGATCGCGCGCAGGGCGGCCGGCGCCACGAAATCGAGGATGGCGACGCCTTCCGGGGTGTCAGGGACCCCGGCGAGCACGTCGGTGTCAGAGGCGGCCGAGCACATGCCGAGGAGGTAGAGCCAGCCAGGGCGCCCCTCCTTGGTGCAGCGAGCAACCTCGACGCCGCCGGTCTGGCCATAGACGTGCAGCACGGTCCAGCGATGCTTCGGGGTGCCTCGCTCGGCGGCTCGAAGCGGGATGATGTCGGCCATGGTGGGGCTCCTCAAGCGGCTTTGCGGGGGTGGCGAGCAACAGCCTCGGCAAGCTCGCGCTCGCAAGCTGCCTTGAAGTCGGCAGCGCGTTCGTAATCGCCATCAGGCCCGACCCACGGACCCTCAGGACCGCGAACGGCGAAGGTCCATCCGCCCGAGGAGGACACCGGGCCGTCCGCTGTAATCGGCACGGGGCGGTCAACCGCGGCGGAGATGCGGAAGGCGATGATGGGTTTCGGGTCGAGGCAGACGAGCCCCTTAGCGGCCTCGGCCACGGGCGGGATATTCACCTCGAACACCATGAAGCCGGGCGGGGCCGGGACGATGGTCCCGCACAAGGCATCCAGGTCGGCGACCGGGAGGAGAAGGCGTTCCTTCCGGCCGTCCGCAAACATCACAGAGAAACCGATGCCGGTGCGCGGCTCCTCGGCCGAAACAATGTGGTCGAGGTTAACGATTTTGCCGTCGTTGGTGGTGACGAACATGCGGTGATCCTTAGGCTGCGGGATGGGGCTTGTTCAGGGCGGCGTAGCTTGCCCAGACGTGGCGCTTATCCGGGGTCTGCATCGCGTTGATCGCGCGGGCGGCGGGGAGGCCGGACGGGTCGCGCTCGGCTTCCCGGAGCAGGCGCACAGCTTCCTGACCGCGCGGGCCGGTCGCCAGGTGGATCACCGCCTCAAGGCAGCGGCAACGGGCGATGCGTTCGGGGGCATCGATCCCGGGGCTGAACGGCCCCCAACGGTCGGCGGCGTCGATCATTCCGCAGCCTCCAATCGGATCGGGGTCATTGTCGCGAGAACCGCCTGGATCGAAGGCGCCCACCGGATCGGCCGGGCGTCGGACGGCAGAGCCCAGCGCACCACCTCGGCCTTGACTGGCGCAGACCGCTCGGCAGCGGCGGGAACGTCGACCACGCGCCGGAAGCGGGCGACGAGTTCGGGATCGTAGTCGGCCGCACGGAGCGGCAGGGCGCTCGCCGGAGCGGGCGGGGTCGAGACTTCGGCTGGCTCAACCTGCGGCGCCCGCTCGAGCTCCTCAATCTTCACCCACTTAAAGGCGCCGAGCCGGTCGAACAGCCAGCCCTCAAAATCCGCTGGGGCGTTCGGGAGCAGGATCGCCTTGGCCGGGGCGTAGCGCCCGCGGCGTTTGTAGGTCGCCTGCCTGACGATGGCCCCGACGTGTTTAGGGGTGCCGGAGACCTCCGTTCCGGGGGTGTTCTGGCCCGCCGTGACGATGGTTGTAACGTCTATAGTTATATCCCTTATAGACGTTACAACCATCGTCGGCGGAAGCGCCTCGCGGGCGGCCTGGCGGGTCGGGGCTACCTCCGGAAAGCACGCCATGATGTCGGCCGGGCTTTCGAGCAGCACGCCTTCGGGCGCCATCTCGGCCCAGGCGCCGACCTTCGCCTCGTCCCACGACACGACGGCATCCACGCTGAGCGGCAACGGCACGTCGTTGATGATGTCGACGAAGGCGGGGGCGTCGGGACCGCGGCGCAGGGCACGCAATCGACCGATGGCCTGGATCAGCCCGGCCTCGGTGATCTGCCATCGCAGCGCCTCGGCAACGGAGTCGGGGTGCCACTCGTGCTCCACCTTCACCGTCGCGCCCGACGCCAGTCGGATCCCGCCTTCGGTCCGCGGGTACCAGGCGCCCCCCGCTTCGCCCTCGGGCAGCGCTTGGGTCACCTCGCCGGTGATGATGCCGGCCAGCGGCTCGACGATCCGCGGCCCCGGCTGCAACCGGCCGATGCAGATCAGCCCGCCTGCCGTCGCCCACCGATCGATCCCGGCGACTGCGCCGAAATGGGCGGTCTCGACGTTCTCCGGCAGGCCGATCTCCGAGAGCTTCGCTACCAGGGCTTGAGGCGCAATCACGACCACGATGCGGGGGAAGGCCAGCGCGGCGCGCAGCCGGATCAGCCGCATCAGGTCGACCACCGACCGGCGGGGCATGTCGAATTCCTTTCCTTCGATGATCCCGAGCTTGCGGGCGGTGACTGGCGCGCCGACGATCTGACGTGTTCGGACGTAGGGGCTCCACCGTGCGGTGATGTCGGCGCGCACCTCGACGGGATGGCCGAGCACGGGGGCGAGCAGCGCCGGTTCAGGCAACGTGGCGTCGAGGAGGAGAGCGGGGGCCGACCACGAGGTGCGGACCGTGCCGAGGGAGCGGCGTTCGATCACCCGGCACTCGGCCTCGCGGTCGTAGCGAAGATAGAGGCGTCCGGAGGCGGCAGCGCTCCCTTCCAGGAACGTGCGCAGCTCGGCCCAGAGGCCGGCGAGGAGGCGCATTTCCTTGTTGTGGGCTGCAACCGCTGCCGCGGCTGCCCTGCGCGCCTTCGGGGGCATCCCGGGCGTGATCCCGGGTTCTCTCTGGCGCATCCACTCAAGGCGGTAGGCGTTGGCGGCGACGGTCTTGGTGACGCCGTGCTGAAGCAGGATTTCCCGGCTCAGGGGGCCGTCCTCGTCGTGAGCCCGGAGCGCTCGGAGCAGGGCACCGCGGGCGCTCTGCAGGTCGTTCGCGGCGTTGCTGAAGACGCTGCCGTCATCGTCGCGCTCGAACGGGGCTTGCTTGATGGCGTCGAGCGACATGCAGGCCGGCTTGTCCGGCAGGGCCCCCATCGTGAAGCCCTCGTCGATCACCAGGGCGTCGGGTTTCGGGATGAACGAGGGGCGGGACTGGAACAGCAGGGCGTGGGGGATCAGCCAGACTTGCGGCTTGGCCTGCCGCTGCCGCTGCATTCCGCACAGGGCGTGGAAGGGGCAGAGGTACTGCAGGCCGTCCACCCGCCGCTCACACACTGCCGCCCGGATGGAGCCGCCCGCGTCGCGTGCATCCTGCATCGCCGGCAGGTCGAGGCACATCGCGGCATCTTCCGCGTCCGGGTCGGCGCTGGTGTAGCCGCGATAGACCCGGGCCTCGACGCCTTGGGCTGCGAACCGCTCCTGCAGCTCGGTCAGTAGCGAATGCATCGGGGCGGCGTAGACGATGCGCTGACCATCCTTGGCGGCCTGTGCCGCGCCGGTAATGGCGAGCGCGGTCTTGCCGATAGCGGTCTCGACGCGGGCCGCCCAAGAGGTCGGGGTGGGCTCGGCCGGCGCTTCCTGATCGCGTTCCTTCGCCTCCTCGGCGCTCACCTCCCAAGCCTCCCGGTCGGCTTTCCAGGCCGGGACGTGCTGCCCGAAGAAGGCCTCCACGACAGCGCGGGTCTCTG
Source organism: Methylobacterium terricola (assembly GCF_006151805.1). Classification (GTDB taxonomy): domain Bacteria; phylum Pseudomonadota; class Alphaproteobacteria; order Rhizobiales; family Beijerinckiaceae; genus Methylobacterium; species Methylobacterium terricola. The sequence goes on from NZ_VDDA01000059.1 coordinate 5,149, forward strand.
CCTCCGCTTCGGCGACGTTTTTGCGGTGGTCGAGGTAACTCGGGGCCGCAGCCGGCATCTGCGCGGGGGGCTGCGGGGCGAGGGTCACGAACCCGCGGCGCACCCGGTCGAGGAGCGCCGCGGCTTTCACCCGGGCGGCCTCGGGCGACCACCGGGCATCATCCAGCAGGGTCGAGGCGGTGAACGCCTCCCAGGCCCGGCCAGCGAGCGACGCAACCGTGATCTCGGCGCCCTCGTCCCGCATCGCGAGCGCGACGGCGTAGACGGTGCGGGTCAGGTGAAATTCGCGCCCATCGACCACGATACCGGTCTCATCCCGGACGATCTGCCCGCCGCCGGACCCGGTGCCTTTGCCCCGCCCCGCCCGCCCCCCGGTCCCGTTCAACTCGACGACGCGGCCAAGGCGCGCCAGGAAGTCGTCAACCTGCGCTTGGTTGATCTCCGGGGCCGCATCGGGCCCGGCGGTCAGGGGCGTTTCAGCCCCGATCCAGGAATAGGGCTGGAGGGTCTTGGCATGGACGCCGTAGGCGACGAACTGCGTCCCCGTGCTCAACACGTCGATGCCGTCGCCGGAGCCGTCGGCCGTCTTGAGGTGGACGCTCGGGATCGCCTCGGCGGCGCGGTAGACCAAGGCGACCTTCGGGGCCTGCCCCTGACGGATGAACGGGGTCTCGCCGAACACCTCGAACGCGAGAGCCTGGGCCCGGTCGGCCATGTCCGGCTCAACGATGAAGTCGGCGTCGATCGTGACGATGTCGCCGCAGGCCATTCCGGTCCCGGGCCACTTCCGCTCGCACTTCTCCCAGTCGGTGAGGTCTGCCGTGGAGGTGCCGGGCCCTTCGAATAGAGCGCGCTCACCCCACCGGCGGATGCCCGGAGCCTTGCCCCGTCCGTTGTGCTTCGTGTTGTCGTGGGCGACGATCGGGAGGACGCACGGCCACCCCATCCTCAGGAGTTGGCTGCGGACCTGCGTAGGTGTGAGCCCAGAGACACCGGAGGGCGGGGGCGCCGCGACCGTCAAGCGGTGGCGCCTCCAATCCGAACACGCTCCGCAAGATTGCAGAGCGTGGCGTCGTCATGCGCTTGGAACCGACGGAAGGCGCTGTGCGCGGTCCGCTCGTCCACGTCCGTGTTGGTGTGCGTGATCTCGAACCCGAGGGCCCAGGCTAACGCCTCGTCGGGCCGGCGCTCGACGGCCACGAACCCTCGAACGCCCACCGGGATCGGAGCCGTGATCGCGCCCTCGGCACGGGCGAGAACGATCTCGGCGTGCGCGGCGAGGCGCACGCGGTGGTGACGATCAGGGCGCCGGCGGAAGAACGCCGCGTCGCTCTCCCGGCACGCCAAGATGATGCCGCGCATCTTGGTGGGGATCCGGCTCATGCGGCCGCACCAGGCTTAGAGCGGGGCGCCGGCTTCACCTCCTCGAGGATGGAAGCCGCACTTGCGATGCAGGCCGCGGCGCACCGAATGCCGTAGGCGGCCCCGCGCCGGTCGTGGATGGAGGCAAAATCCGCGGCCGCCCCTGCGTAGGTCTGGGCAGCTATCAGCGCCTCAGCCAGCGCCTCAAACACGGGCGTATCGGTACCATGAAAGGGAGGGGGCGCCGTCTCTGCGGCGATGAGGCAGCTCATGCCCGCGCCCCCCAGCGATCAACCCGGGAGAAGGCGAGATCCGCCAACGCGCGAGAGGTTTCGACCGGATGCCCCGTGCGGCGGGCGATCGTCCGAACCTGCAGCTCGCGAGCGTCGTTGGCATCCCAGACGGGAATGGCGGGGTCGATGTGCGAAATAGATTGCCGATGTACGGCGGTGCGCTTATGTACGGTCACAGCGATTTTTGACCTTTAGGCCCCGCGCGGTGACCCCGTTGCGGGGCCTTTTTTGTCTGCGCGTCGGAGCATCTGCGGATAGCCGGCAGGCCGCGCCCGCCAGCGGCGGGAAGATCAGGCGGCGATGCTCTCGGGCTTGAGGCCGAGCAGCCGCAAGGCCTCATGCGCAGGGACGACAGTCGCCCGACCCAACCGGATCGAACCCACCTCCTCCCGCTTGATCGCTTGATAGAGCGCGTTTCGAGAGAACCCGCTGGCTTCGGCCAGGTCGGGCACCTTCACCGATCGGCCTTCGCGCGCTCGCTTCACCACTTCGCTGAAGACGCTCATCCGAGCCTCCAATTTCAAAGCACCAGTGCTGTACAAACTAGCGCGGTACGGGATGTATCGCAAGCGCTTTGGTGTACAAAAAGCACATATGCTGCTTAAACAGCCTTGTGGGACGGCGGACCGAATGATATTTGCTGCGGAGACGTAAGAGACGGAGAGGACGCAATGGCCCGTCGCCCCAACGACAAGACCGGCGCTCCGCGCTTCCCCATTCAGGCGCGGGTAACCCCCGAGCTGCGGGATAAGCTGACCGCAGCCGCCGACGCCTCCGGTCGGTCGATGGCGCAAGAGATGGAGTTTCGCCTTGAGAGGTCGCTGGATGGTTCAGACGACATCATGGAAAAGCTGAACGTGTACGTTAAGTCGCTTGAGCGGCTATTCAACAAAAATATTGAATTGATGGAAAAAAGCGCAGACGCGCTGATTGAGTCATGCGGAGGAGATGATCTTTTTACTCTCTGGCGCATTCCAGCCGAACACATTCAGCGCATTGAAGAGAAGAATGGGAAATCCATACGGGAAGATGTCGAGACGCGTCGCGAGGCAGAGCGAGCAGTTCTCGGCGCAATCACGGATGTATTTAGGAAATTACCGCCCTCGCTGTCACAGAAGATTGGTGGTGAGAAGTTGATACACGGCGGTGCGGCTCGGCTTCTCGAGGATTGAGTTGAAAAATCCGCGTCGCAAGGGACGCAGGGTACGCAAAGGATATAAGGTTGTAACACAATCGGCATTTCCGTGGTTCACTCATGCAGTGATCGTGCGGAGAATTTTCCGTGAGAGCCGCTTGTGACAACGTGATCAATCTTCGACTGCCTGCTTCTATGCGGGCAGCGCTTGATGCTGAGGCTCGCGCATCTGGCGTGAAGCTTTCCGCCGCCGCTCGTGTTGCGCTTGCCGCAGGTCTCAGGAGTAGCGAGCCGCAGCCTCCACCTGATCCCGATGAGCCCCCGCCGAACGGCGCTGCCCCGGCGACGAGGCAGGCCGCATGAGCGACGGTGCAGACGCCGCCCGCGAGGCCTTCGCCGCAGTCGAACCCGCCAGCGTCATGGATACCCGCCCGATGACCGGCGCCATGGCGGCCGTTGAAGGCGTGTTGAAGCGCGTCGGACTGCCGGCGGATCCGGACGTGGTCGCGACCATCGCCCTGTTCAGCGTGGCCGGCTTCCTGATCGCCGGCGGAGATGATGACGCCATCGCTCCCGCCGTCCTTGATGAAGTGATCCGCGCGGCGGCAGTCTCTGATCTGGTGACTTGATGAGGACGCCCACGCCAAGCTGGTGGGTCCTCCTGGCGGGCCCGCTATGAGTGACGTTCTGCACTTCCCTTCGCGTCTGTCCGGCCGGGACATGACGCAGATTTGCCGAATGGGCGAGGTTGGCGGCTTGGAGGTGCTGCTGTTGCACGCCGAGCGCGACGAAGCCGAGCCGATGGTCGTCGCGCTCCGAGCCGGCGCCGCCGTTGCCGAGATTGCCCTGGTGAAGTGCGAGCTATTCCCCGCCGCCGCCCTGCCTGACGCGCACACCTTTGCTGATGCCCTGTTCGCAGCTCTCAAGGTGATCCGCGAGCGCGGCGTGCTGCGCGACGCCTTCCTCGGCCTGCATGCTCCCGACGATGGAGAGGCCGCGTGACCCGCCAGTACCTCCGCACGGCTGAACTCACGTTCGAGAAGGGCAGCGACACCATCACAATCGGCGGCGAGGCTGGCTCCACGCTGCGGTTCAGTTTCAGCGTGGAGCACGGCGATAAGATGTCGCCGAACCGGGCCGCCATTAAGGTATACAACCTCGCGCAGTCGAGCGAAGCTAAATTTATAAAGGAGCTTGGCAAAGTCAGCCTATCAGCGGGCTACCCAGGTAATGTCGGATTAATATTCAAGGGCGAGATCATCCAGACTTTTGCTGGCAAAGACAGCCCCGTCGACAGCTTCGTGTTCAGCCTGGCATCCGACGCAGACACGGCTATAAACTATGGTGTTGTCAACAAGGCGCTGGCGGCAGGGCATACTTATTGCGATCAAGTAATGGAATGTTTCAAAGCCTTCCAGCTTCACGGTGTCGAACTTGGTTTCATCGCTGATCTAGGATCAAAGCGGTTCCCTCGCGGTGCTGTTCTCACTGGCATGGCAGTGGATAAGCTTCGGACCATTGCATTTGCCACTCAATGCTCGCCGAGCATTCAGAATGGAAAATTTCAGATGGTCAAGAATACAGGCACACTCCCCGGCGGCGCCATAGTGCTCAACAGCCGCACCGGAATGATTGGCCGCCCACAGCAGACAATCGGCGGCATTGTCGTGCGGACGCTGCTCAATCCGCGCATTGTGGTCGGAGCAATTGTTCAGATCGATCAAAACAGCATAGATCGGCAGGTTTTCGACGCATCTTACACGGGAGCCGTCACAAATACCCTCATTCCTGATGTGACGGTCGATGGTCTCTACAAGGTGCTGTACGTCGATCATCAGGGTGATACACGTAGCAGCGATTGGTACACGACTGCAACTTGCGTAGCATTGAGCAGCAACAAGGGCATCCCGATTTCGCAGGCGCAGCGCGGCATCTCCCTCGGCGAGCCCATGGCCGGCCAGAACTAAATCTTAGAAAGGTCCAGTCATGGCAGACGATATCCTCAAGCAGTTTTTGATCTCAATCGGGTACCGCGAGGACGAGGCCAGCAAGAAGCGGTTTATGGAGGGCTTGAAGAAGGCAGAGCTTGCCGTGGCCGGGCTGGCGACGGGCCTGACTGCTATGGCGACTGCGGCGACGGTTGCTGCCCTCAAGGTGGCCGGTGCGTTCGAGGGGCTGTCCTACGTCTCGCAGAAGGCCGGCGCGTCTATCAACAACCTCAAAGGGCTGGCCTACGCCGTTTCGCAGCTAGGAGGATCCTACCAGGGTGCTCTAGCGTCCGTCGAGGCGTTCGCCAAGCAGATGCGGACGAACCCCGGTTATGAGGGGTTGGTGAGGTCGCTTGGCGTCGCCACGCGCCAGAACGGCAAGCTCCGCGAGACGACGGATATCCTATCTGACCTCGGGGAGGTGTTCCGAAAGCAGTCATACCATATCGGATACACCTACGCTCAAACGCTTGGCATTGACGAAGACACGTTCCGAGCGCTGCGCAATAATAGCGACGGGCTAAAGAGGTTTAAGGAAGAGTACGAGAAGACCACCCGCCGCGTTGGGCTTGATAGCGAGGACGCCGCTCGGAAATCGACTGCCCTGATGCAGTCGCTCCGATCGTTGCAGATGTCTGCTGAGGTCGTCGCGCAGAAGCTGATGACCGACTTCGTGCCGGCCATCGCCGCGATCATCGACAAACTGCGGGCCTGGATCGAACAGAACCCAGACCAAATCCGCGTATGGATTGAGAACGCCGGCAAGGCTGCTATGGCGCTTGCGGCTGGTTTTATGAAGGTGGTCGACGCTATCACCCCGCTCGTCACGGGCCTCGGCAACATCACGTCGTCCATCACTGGCGAGAAGGGGTTGCAGGGTGGACTCGAGGTCTTCGCAACTTGGCTGACAACGGTGTGGCTGGTGAAGATCCTGGCCGCTTTCACGGGCGTTGGGGCAGGCTGGGCCGCCATGCTCCTGCGGATGGGCCTCAACCCCGCCGTGCTGCTTGGCGGCGCTGCGGCGCTGTCGGGCGTGGCAGTGGCAACTCAGCTACCGAAGGCCGTGGCCCGCGGCGGTGCCGATCCTGCGACGGGCGGCGCCCTCGACGCGAACCCCATGGGTGATGTCGGGAAGGAAAACCAGGGCAGTCTTGGGCGATGGTGGCGTAGGACCATGCCGACGTGGCTCGGTGGTGATAGTCCCGGCAAGGGGATGCGAGCTCGTGCGGAACGGGGAGCCAAGGCCGATCAGACCAACTACAACTTTACGGGCGAAAACGCCGACGCGTTGCGGCAGGCCGCCAAGGAGCTTGGCACCTCACCGGAGGATCTTGCCACCGTCATCAGCTACGAGAGCAAGTTCCGCCCGAACGTATGGGGTGGGAAGGGCGGTAACTACATGGGGCTGATCCAGTTCGGAAAAAGCGAACGTGATCAGTTTGGCGCGAACGACAAGCAAAGTTTCAAAGAGCAGCTTCCCGCGGTTGTAAGGTTTCTCAAGTCGCGCGGCTTCAAGCCAGGCATGGGGCTGTTGGATCTATACAGCACCATCAGCGCGGGTCGCCCGGGGCTGTACGATCGCAGCGACGGCTACGGCACCGTCCGATCCCATGCGGAGAAGATGCAGCGAACGGAAGCTGCCAACGTGGCGCGTTTCCTTGGAAGCACAGGCGCCGCGCCTGAGCGCCGGCCTATAGGACAGGCAACGAATGTCAGCGATGCGGAAGTCATCGCTAATGATCACGGCCATTGGAACCGCCTCAGCGCCGCGTTGGGTAAAATGGATTTCTCGCGAACCCATGGAGCGGCCGAACAGCCGCTTGGTGTGAGCAACACCGACAACTCGTCCTCGAAGACCCTCAACATGCCTCAGAACATCACCGTCAACGTCCAGGGCGCCGGGTCGGCGACAGACACCGCCGCCGCGACAACCCGCGCTCTAACCCGCTTTCAAGAGTTCAGCTTGCGGAACGCTCAAGGGGCGGTGCGCTAGTCGGCACACCGAAGGAACAGCCCTGCCGCGCGGGCATCACCGATCGTCTCCGCGAGAATATGCCCATTGCGGAGACGATAGTTCATCCTCACGCCTTCAAACCCCGAGCCGTTGGTCTGGAATGCCCCGGCGCCGGCTTGGGATACCGACGCGGACGAACGCCCACGGACCTCCGAACGCGAGATGACGAGCAGGTTGTCCCCGGTCGGGGGAGTGGCACGGTTCTGGTAGTAGGCTTCGCAATCGTTGCCTGATGCGGCCCAAACCCCACGCATGGCCTTCGGCACTTCCTGCGCCACAGCCGGAGAGCACATCAGGATAGGCAAGGCAACGAACATGAACCGCATCGCGCACCTCAGCGTCGCATCGACCGTTTAAGGTATGAGGAGAGCTATCGACGCGGCTAGCGGCAGTCCAAGCATTTCCTGAAACAGCGAGCCCCGCCGGCCGGGTGGCCTGACGGGGCGCGGGGCCAATACGCAACCCAGCCCATGCGCAAGATGATGGGGATTGGTTACCCGGCCATCAACCCTGAGGCACCGACCCCCTGCACGCGGCTCCGCTGGCCGGCTGCGCTGAAGGCATACAGAAGCGCATAGGCGAAGCGCGTCATAGCGCGGCTTTGGCGGTGCTTCCGCTTATTTGAGGGGTCGACCAAGGCGGCGTATCTGCCCACCCATCTGAGAAGCCCATCGCTCGAAGGGGGATGTTAGGCCGTGTGTCGATCAGATGCAGCAGCCGCTTTTTCCAAGGCGAGTTGCCATCTATGATATTAATCAGATGCCATATCATAGCACATAATACATATAGTCTGTCATGAGAGCTTGCCGGCCAATGACTAGCATAGACTTTAGGTATTTTTGGTTTAATCGTAAATTTTCTATTCCATATACGCCCATGATGCGCGCAAACATTTCTGGCGAAGCTTAGCGAATGAAGCCAACTTTCCAAAATATCATGCTGAAGACCAAAATGCGACGCAACTTTTATTCTAATGGGTCCTTTTGCATTTTTATATATTTTTGATATTGCACCAAAGGAAAACAGTTCCATCATCATCCAACAAGGAGGGTAAGGATTTGAATATTTTTGCATAAAATGATTTATGAATATGTGTTGATGGGCCGCCTTTCGATCCCCAATATACTCGTCCATAAGCATCTTGATGTGGCCATGCGAGCCGCGGTCAAAATGCGTTTCATCGCATAACCAAAACGGCCCGTGAGTAACCGCCCCTTCGCCGGAGAGAGTTGCCTTTATGGCGACTTCAATACGCTCGAAGGATCTTGAAAGAAGAGCGCGCAATCTTCTATCAAAGGCATACACGTCCATTAGGTGTTCAAATGATGTGCCCGGTTTAAGACGTTCTAGTTGAGGGTCATTGGGGTCGGCATAGTAGCGGAAATATCCTGACAGCCTGTAATATCCAACATATGTAAGAAAATAAGTCGCCTTTCTTTCATCATCTATTTCTAGGCCACGCTCCTTAAGTAGTTCAATTTGATCGTTTATATTAAGAGCAGGTTTAGCAAAATCTATTTTAGACAAAAGAAAACCCCCCTGAGGCGCTTCCATGGAGAGGCGTGGGGGGTGTTATTAGTCACGATACTTAGACCCCCCAAGCCACGAGTCAAGGGGTATTTATGCGCCCTCTTAAGCCTTTTTCACACCTGAACCCGGGTCCGCTAATGGATTTTTTGCAACAGGGCTGCGCCTGAAACAAAATTTGAAGCCCGCTCAAACGGAGCTGCGCACTCCATCTGCCGGAATAGGTAGCGGACCCGGATGCAGAGCCAGAGGAACCGGGCAACCTGGCGGGGCGACAACCGGGCCTCTGAGACGGGGATCGCGGTCGGCATATCAGCACCCCGCCAGATAGAGGACGATCAGGGCGGTCGCGGTGATGACGTTGCCTTTCCCGGCCTCGTGACCCGCCCGGTTGAGCACCTGGCGCCGGATGGCGCGCAGCCGCATCATTCCGAAGGCAACGCCGCGGGGCTGCCCGAGGGCGAGGGACAGGCGGGCGGTGGCGGAAGTCTTCACGCGCGGTTCTCCGGAGTAGTGGTCTCAAGGTCGAGGTCTGAGCCGCGCAGCCACACGATCTGCGAGGCGTAGCCCTCAGGGGCACCAAGGGACGGCTCGGCGTCGGCGCCGTCCTCAAGGTCGGGGTCGCCATCCATCTCGTTGAGGATGGCAATCAGCTTGTCGGCGGTGTCGAGGGCGGCTTGCGCTGCGACCTCGATCTGTTCACGGAATGCTGCCTGAGTGTCAGGCTGGCGGGAGGGCTTGGTGCGGGGCCGGAAGTTGAGGATGTCAGCCACGGCTCAGACGATCCAGGCGCGAATAATGTCGAGCAATAGTGCGTTCTCGCTGATGCGACTGTTACACCTCATTTCGTACTGAGTACGAAGCATCAGAATTTCGTTGCGCTCAAAATCATCTCGCGGCTTGCGGGTTGCCATCTCTTTTTCGATCCGCTGCATGATCCAAGAAGCGCGTTCCTCCTCGAATTTTACTAATTCTCCGAGTTCTGTCGGGTGGAAGCGAGATTGGCGATCGTCGGCATGGCAATAGGGTCGCGCTGCGACGCCCTCCCACGAAAACCTTGCGACCTGATACGCCTCGAACAGCGCCGAAAGCTGGAACACGTCGAGCTTCGTCAGGTCGATTTGCTCGGCTGAGCAGCGGGCAAGGTCGTCAGTATCCGGCTTCGCCTGCGCCTCCTCGGCGGCTTGCGCGACCTGCATCCCGGCCGGCTCGGCATTGACCATGCCCGCGAAGGCGTCGAGGATCAGGCCGAACAGATAGCCAGCGTCCTCCACGTCGCCGTCTGGACGGGTGGCGCGGGCAACCCGGGAGAGGGCGAACCTAACGAGGGCGTGACGCCCGGCCGTCGTCGTTGGGACGGTTCGCTAAACGGCCATCTGCGCCTTCACGTCGGCCTCGCAAAGGGCATCCTCGTGCCTGGATTGCTCCAGCGTGACGCCCTCTCCGGGAATTGCAGCCTCGAAGGCGTCGAACGCTGCCGTTGCCGCCTTGCTGGCGGCGATGGCCGCTAGCACTACTTTGGCAGGTTGAGGGAACCCATCCGGTTATGGCGGCTTCGCATGCCACGGCGATAGACGTGGGTGATCGCGATGTCGGCTGCGGTCGGATGGCGTGATGATCTGGATCGATG
>NZ_VDDA01000006.1 GCF_006151805.1 Methylobacterium terricola
GCAAGGGGGCTTTACGCGCATAAGAGATGGGTCTGGCGCCGTGCCCGCCATCAATCTTGGCGGGACCGGAGATCCGACAAACTACTATACGAATACGTACCACGCCTTCTACAGCCGGGACTTCGCGACGCGGTTCGCGAGCATCTGGTCGTCAGGCCTCGAAGTGTTCGGCTTCATCCGTCCAGGCATCTATACAGTGGCGACGCTTCCGGCCGGGTCCAACGGCACGGTCGTCTATGCCTCCAATGCTCGCAAGGTCACGGAAGGTGCCGGCGCTGGTACGGGCGTCATCGCCTTCTATTCCAACGGCAACTGGCGGAGGCTGTCGGACGACAGCCCGGTCGCAGCATAGGGACAAAGATCGTGCAGCCGTTTCTCTACGAGTTCCTGTATCGCGGCCGGCCGGCCGGCTCGGCCGAAGCGCCGGCCTGGCACGTCATCCTCGGCCAGTACGTGACGCCCCCGGGGGCGCGCGAGGCGCAGTTCGTGGCGAGCGGCGCCCTGACCCCGGCGCAGGCCGAGGCCGCCGGGTTCCCGCTCTCCGCGGTGCTGGCGGGGATCGACGCGGCGGCGTTGGCCGGGCGGGATGCGGCCCTGGCCGAGGCGGAGGCCGCGCGGCGGGAGCGGGACGCGGCGGCGAGCGAGCGCGACGGCGTGGCGGCCGAGCGCGACGCCCTGGCGGCGCAGCTCGCCGCGCGCGAGCCGGGGCCGGCGGCGACCCTGCCGGCGGTATCCGACCGGCAGTTCTTCCAGGCGCTCGCGCTGGCCGGGGCGATCGACCCGGCCGAGGCGCTGGCGGCGGTGATGACGGGCACGCTGCCGGCGCGGATCGACGCGGCGGTGGCAGGGCTGCCGGAGGCCGAGCAGTTCGCCGCCCGGATGCTGCTGTCGGGCGCGACGGCGTTCGAGCGCGGTCACCCGATGGTGGCGCGGCTCGGTGCGGCGCTCGGCTACGACGCTGCCGCGCTCGACGCGCTGTGGCGCCAGGCGGCCACGCTCTGATCCCCTGCCTGTGCCCCCTGCCTGTGCCCCCTTGCCTGTGACCCCTTGCCTGTGATCGCGGCCTGACGCGCGGCGTCAGGGCCGGCGCGCTGCCCCCCCTACAATCCGGAGAGACGGTATGACCGCGGCGACGTTCGAGCGGGCGCTTTCGCTCGTCCTGACACACGAGGGCGGGTGGTCGGACGACCCGCACGACCCGGGCGGCGCGACCAACCTCGGGGTGACGATCGGCACGCTGAGCCTGTGGCTCGGCCGTCCGGCGACGAAGGCCGAGGTGCGGGCGCTGACGGCGGCATCGGTGGCGCCGCTGTACCGTCGGCGGTTCTGGGACACGATCCAGGGCGACGCGCTGCCGGCGGGTCTGGATTACGCGCTGTTCGACTTCGCCGTGAACAGCGGGCCGAAGCGGGCGGTGATCGGGCTGCAGCGCGGTCTCGGCATCGCCGACGACGGCAAGCTCGGGCCGGTCACCCTGGCGGCCGTGGCGAGGCACAAGCCCGCCGACCTCATCGACGCCCTCTGCGACGGGCGACTGGCGTTCCTGCGAGCACTGTCGACCTGGCCGCGGTTCGGCAGGGGCTGGGGCCGGCGGGTCGAGGAGGTGCGCAAGGCGGCGCTCGCCATGGCGGCCGAACCGGTGGCGCCGACCGTGCCGACCTGCTCCACCTGCGGCAAGCTGCTGGCGGCGTGATGCTGATCGGAGCTGCCTTCGGCTGCCTCGCGATCGTGGGCGCCGTCGCCGTCGTCATCCTCCTGCCGCCCTGGATCGGCCGGTAGCACCCAACCCCGCGCCGGCCGGGCTCGCCGAGCATCCCCACGATCAGGACACTCCCATGAACGCGATTCAGGTCGCGAGCGCCTTCCGCGCGCTCATCATCTTCGTCGGCGGCGCCCTCGTCACCAGGGGGTGGCTGACCGCCGAGCAGGTCTCGTACCTGACCGATGCCAGCACCCTGACCGCCGTGGTCGGCGCCGCGATGGCGATCGGCAGCTTCGCCTATGGCGTATGGACCCGGCGCCCGGCAGGCTTGCTGAAGGCGGCCGCATCGCTGCCGGAGGTCGACCGGATCACCGTCGCGCCGACCGCTGCCCCGCTGGCGGCGGCCGTGCCGAGCCCCAAGGTGACGGTGCCGTAGGCCCGCCATGCTGTTCCCCGCCGGCCCGAGCACGCCCGCCCACCCGGCGGGTGCCTACAGCTTCAACCGCCTGTTCGAATGGGCCATGGCGGTCATGATGCTGCTGATCGCCGTGACGCTCGCGCTGCCGGGCGACACGATGGAACGCGCCTCGCTCAAGCCGATCGCCGAGCTCGGGTTCAGCGAGGGCAACATGGCCTTCTTCTTCGGGGCGGTGGGCGTGCTGCGCGTCACCGCCCTCTGGCTGAACGGCCACATCAACAACGGGGTGACGAAGCCGAACGGCGCCAACATCCGGGCGGTGTGCTCGGCACTCGGCGCCCTGGTGATGGGCCAGCTGACGCTTGCCCTGGTGGTCGACGCCTTCACGGCCGAGGCGCCGTCCTTCGTCATCCCGGTCTTCGGCACCCTGACCGTGTTCGAGGCGATCTCGTGCTACGTGGCGCGCCTCGACGCGGTCGACCGGCGGTCGCGGCTCGGCCGGGCCCTGGCTGCGCTGGAGCGTGCGACGTGAGATGGAGCACCTGATCGCATTGCTGCCGCTGCTGTCGTCGATGCCGGCGCTGCAGGTCTTCGTCGGCGCCGCCGTGGCCGTCACGTGCGTCGCCATGGTGCTGAGGGCGAACAGGGACAGGCACGAGGTGCCGCCCCCGGCGCCCGGTTCGGTGGGGGATGCGATGGTGCATCTGCAAGGACCGGCCGAGGTGCTGAGCCTCCTGCGCGATCTGCGCGAACTCGGTCGCCAGCAGGTCGAGCACCTGGCCCGGATCGCGGAATGCGCGCGGGTCGCGCGGGACGAGGCGAAAGCCCAGACCGATCTGCTGCGCAGCATCGACCGGGAGCAGGTCCGCAATCACGGCCACGATTGGCGCGAGTAGCGCTCCGGAACCCGACGGGCCGCCCACTCGTTAACCAGCGGATCTTTTCGGACCCTCGAGACCCGCCTTCAGCCCCGCCGGCAGCCGCCGCGCGGGGCTTTTTCGTGCTGCGGGGCGGCGAAAGGCACCCCTGGCGCCGAGGGTCGGGATCCGGGGCGATGCGTATGAGGACGAGTCGCAACGCCGCCGTCGCACGCCTGCGGGGAGGGGAGCACCCGAAACACTTTTGCCTCCACGACTGGTGATTGGCGGACGCAGTCCCATGCGGCGAAGCCGGCACTCCCGACTTCGATCCCGCCAAGCCAGTCACATGTAGAACTTATTCCGCCTTTTGTCGCTGAATGCCGTTACGATGATTTTCGTAATTTTTTTCCGATGACTAGATCGAACGCTCCTCCCATTTGCTGCCTCAGCATCGGCTCGACCTTCGTCGCGACGACCAGGGCGGCGCAACCAGCGACGAGAGCCCCGATCACAAGCGAGGCAAGCGGCGGACAGCCACATGCAAGAGCAGCCCGCATGGCCAAGACACCGACGAACGTGTGCAGGAGGTAAAGCGGATAGGTCGTGAGCCCGAGCGTCCGAAGAGCCCAACCACCGCGGCTCCCAAGCAGGGCGTGAATTTTTTGATTGAGCGACAGGCTCAGCATCATCAAAAGCAAGAATGCGATAAATATGTAAATCGGAATATGACCCAGCGACGTGATACCAAGCTCGGTTTCCGTGAATCTCGTGTCATATGAAATTTGCAGAATGCTGCCGAGGCAGCAGATCGCAGCCACGGACAGGCGCCTGGTCGTCACTCCCTTGAATGCCATCAGCCAAATCAGCACACCCAGTGCAAAGTCACAGCCATGCGTGATGAGAAGGAGCTTGGAAACCCGCTTGCTTGCAAGAATATCCAGCCCTGGAAACCACGGGGTCGAGGCCATGATCCATATGATTGCGCTGACACTCCCGATCGCCGTCATGACATCTTCAATCTTATTCTCCTTTCGTAGCAAAATTAAAACAAATATGATGGCGTAAAAAGATATTTCAATCCCCAATGTCCAGTACACACCGTCAATCCACTGCGGGGCAGGGAATAAAACGAGTGTCTTTATGTATTCTATCACGATATTTTTTGCCGGGATTGGCAGAAACGCCAACGCTATGAGAAACGAGACGCTTGAGCATATCCACACCCCCGGCGCAAGTCGGAGGAACCGGCTGCGAAAGAAGCGATCTGGCGACGACCCTTCTGCCGAGTATGCGATTACGAAACCCGAGATGGCAAAGAACACAGGAACCCCGACCCACCCGACCGAGGCGACGCCGAGAAGCTCTGGAAATTGGGCGCGCCCATTCAGAAGCATCATCGCCTCGCTTGACGGCACACGCCACGACGTGCATCCCAGGTGAAACAGCATGACGGACACAGCTGCGCAAAATCTCAAGCCGTCGATGCCCAAAACCTGTCTTTGGTTGTAATTTTCGACTGCGCCTTTCGGCGGCGGCTCAATATGATGCATCACTTGGCATATTCCGCCCGCTGACAGGAAAAAGGATGTATGGATCCGGACGCCGAGATGGCGGCGCGCTTATTTCAGTATAAAGTTATTTTTCATAACGATCTATGACGAGAAAGATACGCCAACAAGCACCTTTAAGTGCGGACGAATACTGAGATGCGCCAGAGCAGGCTCAGAGCCCGCGTGCCGATGCGACAATGGCCGAGGTGGCACGCGGCTCGCGCCAGGACAGGATCTGAGAGGCCGGCACTGGTCGTCGGTCGTCATGACCTCCCGTGCCTTCTCGCAACCCGATCGGATGATGCAGAACGGCCGATCGGCGAGGGGGACCGTCCCATCCGGCAAAATGCCCAGCACGGACGTCAGTGACAGCATTGTCCTTGTTTTTCTATGATGAGAGAGCTGCATACTTCACATCAGCAGCACGAACTCCGCCCCTTTCGCGGGGCGGCCGCCAGGTCTCCGACCCGTCGTCGGACGAGGATTATCCGCCATCTGCGCCACAGGTCGTTGCGACGTGCGCCCCTCGCGACGGGCCTCGAAACCTGCCTGGTTCGCCGCAGGATGATGACCCGCCTGCCGCGAGAGGAAAGACAGGCGATTGCGCCGGCATCCCCTTGACGAGCGACGCCGCCGCCAGCGGAATGATCCTCCTTCACTCAGAACAGGCCGCCGACGCCGACGGGTGCAGGCCCGTCGAGAGCTCGCCCCGCGCGCCGGCATCGTGCTCGACACCGGCCCGTTCCCCCGTCGGATCCGACAGGATCGATTGCCTTGCCCGTCCTGCGTGCGCCGGGCCGGGCGGTGACGATGCATCGTTTTACGGATCAGGAACGCCCCATGACGTTTCAGTGCCCCGACCGGCTCGAGATCGAGGGGAAGGACTACTTTCTCCTCGGTTGTCCGTCCCTGCTACCGCCGGGCGATCCGCGTTGGGACTGGTGCCGCTTCGTCGGACGATCGACGGCCGATGCCCGCGGCTATCGTGCGCACTGGGCGATCAGACGGGGCGCCTTGTTCCTCACGAGCTTCGGAGGCACCGTCGGAAGCGATCGATCGACGCCGCCCGGTGGCGACTTCCGGGCCGCCCGCAGCCAAGACACCGTGCAGGTGGGGCTGCAGGACATCCATGAAACCGACGAGCCGATACCCGCGAGGTGGATCGCGGGTGATTTCCTCTGTGCCACGTCGGACAGCATCGACGGGGCATCCGGGGGGCCGGCACCCCGGCAATTCCGGATGCTGCGGCTTCGGCACGGACTCATCATCGCTGAGGCGACCTTCGAAAATCAGGGCCGCATTCCGCTGACGCACGCCCGCAGCGTCGATGCCTATTTTGAATCGGTGCTTCCCCGGACGGGCGACACCCGGTCGAAGCCGGCCGCCGGACCGTCACCGATGCCCGGGCTGTCCCAGGTGATGGCGGCGGAGGGGGCCACGGTGCCCGGCAGCCGTATCGCGTCGGTTCTATGGCAGTCGAGCCCCGCGGACCTGGATGGTCTCGTCGCGGGGCTTTCGCACCCGTGCACCGACGTCCGACGGTGGATCGCCTACGCGATCGGTCGCATCGGCGCCGATGGCGCCCCGGCCGTGCCGGCACTGCACGCCATGCTGCGGACGGCGGGGGACCCGGAGAGCGTCAGGGCCATCGTGTACGCGCTCGCACGGATCGGTGCGCGGGCCGCCCCTGCGCTGACCGAAGCCGTCAGGGTCGTCGAAGCGACGCATGGAGCGACGCATGGGTGGAACGCATCGAACCACATCGGAGACCTGATCAAGCAGGTCTCCTCCGCCACGCCGCCCGCGATTGCCGACCTCGTCGAAAGTCTTCTCGCGGCGCGCTACCTCGGCACGCAATGCGCGCTTGCTTACGGACTCGGCCAAGTCGGAGCGGCAGCCCTGCCGAGCCTGATCGATGCCCTCCGTCGCGCATCGGACGACCGCCAGCGCGCCGCGGTTGCGCGAGCGCTCGGCCAGATCGGTCGGGAAGGCGGCCCGGCCCTTGCAGACCTGCTCGACGCGCTGGAGGCGGCGACGGACGAGGACGCTTCATGCACGATCGCGGAGGCGATCAGGCATGTCGGGCTGCGCTCACCCGCTTCGCTGGCGCGGCTGGGGCGGGTGTTTCGTCGCCTGCAGGCCGACAAGGCCCTGCAAGCGGTCGCCGCCGCGATGGCGGCCCTCGGTCGCCCGTCGATCGCGGTCTTGCGTGAGGAGCTCGCGGCTGCCCAGCAGGCCCCGGCACGATGCGCGATCGTCACGGCCTTGGGTGGAATCGGACCGCCGGCCGCGGCTGCGCTCCCTTCCTTGATCGCCTTGGCCGACACCGCCGAGGACGCGCCTCTGATCGTCGCGATCGCGCGGGCCTTCCACCACGTCGAAGCGCCAGCCGGAATCACGCTGACCGCACAGATCCGGGCGCTGCGCGCGACGGATTGCAGCTCCACGCGCGCCGAGATCATAACGGCGATGCCGTCGGGCGCCGCGGTCGGGATCCCGGCTCTCCACGGCCTGGTCGAGACGATCGTCGCGCAAAGCCGTGGCGCGGATGGGCGGCGGCTGTCGGTGCTGCTGGGCGGAATGGGACCTGCGGCCGTCGATCCGGTGCGCGACGGCCTGGTGCGGGCGCCGAACGACGACGTCCGGGTCCTGCTGATCCAGGCCCTGGGATCGATAGGCCCGGCCGCCCGGCCGGCCATCGGGTCCATCGTCGCGTCCCTGGCGCGCGCGCGCCAGGATTCCGTTCGCTTGCAGATCATCGATGAACTCAGACGCATTGGCCAGCCATCCGCAGATCATCTCCACGATCTGGTGGGCGTGCTGGAACGGACGACCTTCTTGCCGATCTGGTGGCGCTTGAGCCTGCTTCTCGGCGGGATCGGCGAGCCTGCGGTCGAACCGCTCACCCGCTTGCTCCACAAGGCCCCATCGGATGACCTGCGCCGCGCGGTGGCGAACGCGCTCGGTCAGATGGGGACCCTGGCAAGTCCGGCCGCCCCGGCACTCGTGTCCGTGCTGCAGAAGACGCACGATGCACGGGCACGGAACGTGCTCGCGTCGGCAGCGCGAAAGATCGGCATTTTTCTTACGAGAACGCGGAGCTATTTGACGTAGACGAGCAGCCGGGCATCGCATGAGCCGCGGCTGCCGTCCTCGTCGACCCTGCGCGGCTTCGGGCCGGCTGCCTCAAAGGTAGGCAGGGTGATCGTGCCGGGGCCTCGGCGACGCTCGACCACCCTCCATACCCTGTGAGCGCGTCACAGTCAGGGCTTCGTCGAGTGCCCGCTTCTCACGCTCGCGGGTCTCGGCTTGGTTCTCGAGGCTCGCGTCCAGAGACCGGGAGCGAGCAGCGAACACTTGCGCGAATCGGGTGTCTGAGTGGTGAGCGGTCACGCTGCCTCCAACTGCCTCGTCTCCCGAATGAGGCGATCGCCCCAAACCTGTCCGTAGCGCCATGCTACCGCGAGGGCCGACCGTCCCGCGAGCGCTTGGCTCCCGGCAGCGTTCAGGTCCCCGTCCAACAAGCCGTGGCAAAACTCGCGCCAAAGGTCGCGAGGCCTGCATCGAGGATCGGTCTTGCGCCTTTCGGGCTCGGTCCATGACGGATCGCATCGGGGCTTGGCGCACCGCCTATCGTTCGGGACCGGGGAGGGTGCAGGAAGGGCGGTCGGGGAGGGACCGGCCATGTGCCGCCGAAACGTCCGGCAGCGATCCGGGGCCGCGCCCTGTTTCCGACATGCGCCGGTGGCTCGAAATGCACCGGCCAGCGGCGGGGATCCCGATCCCGCCCGTCATTGATTCAAGACCGGGTTCCCCCTCAACCGCTCCACCGCCAGATCCACGAACGTCCTCACCTTCGCCGACGCATGCCGCCCCTCCGGGAACACCACATGGATCGGCAGCGGCGCCTCCTCGTGATCCGCCAGCACGATCCGGAGGCGACCATCCGCGAGGGCCGGCCCGATCTGGTAGTGGAGCACCCGGGTCAACCCCCAGCCGGCCAGCGCCGCGGCGATCGGGGCCTCGCTGGTGTTGCAGTCCAGGGTCGGGTGGAGGGTCACGCGCTCGTCATCGCGAAACCGCCATTCCGGGGAGGGCCAAGCACCGGTCGAGACGGCGATGCGGTGCGCCTTGAGGTCGGCGGGCGTGGCCGGGATGCCATGGCGGGCCAGATACCCGGGCGCGCCACAGACCACGCGGCGCACCGCACCGACCCGAAGCGCCGTGAGGCCGGAATCGGCGAGGCGGCCGATGCGGATCGCCACGTCGATGCCCTCCTCGACGATGCTCACCGGCCGGTCGACGAACAGCGTCCGGGCTTTCACCGCCGGGTGGGCGTCGAGGTAGTCGGTGAGGATCGGCAGGACGTGGATCCGCCCGAACAGCACCGAGGCGGTGACCGAGAGCGTGCCGGTCACCATCCCGGTCTGGCCCGCCGCCGCGGCCTCGGCCTCCGCGATCTCGGCGAGCAGGCGCCGGCACTCGGCGACGTAGCGGCTTCCGGCCTCGGTGAGCCGGACATTGCGGGTGGTGCGCAGGAACAGCCGGGCGCCGATCGCCGCCTCGAGCGCCGCCACCGCCCGGGTCACCGCCGGCGGGCTCATGGTCAGGTGGCGGGCGGCCTTGGCGAAGCTCGCCGTCTCGGCGACCTTCGCGACGATGCGCATGGCCTGCAGGCGATCCATGGCCCCTCCCGCCGGCCCCTACGGCGGCCCGCCGGCGCACAGAACGCCGCGTCGACCGCCGCGCGTCAACCGGCGGGCGCTCACGCGCCCTGCGCCGCCCGATCCCCGCCCGGCGCCGCCGGGCGGGGATCGGAGCGGATCCGGTCGGCGGCCTCCTGCCAGTCCCCGGTCCCGAGGGAGGAGGGCGACGCCCCCTGCGGCCGCGCGATCCAGCGCAGGGGCAGCGCGGCGCGCCGGCGCACGACCCGGCGCGGGCGGAGGGTCCAGAGGCGCTCGGCGCCGCGGAAGGCCGCGATCTCGGGCGAGTCGAGGATCACCCGCGCCTCGCCGGTCACCTGCAGCAGGTCGCCGGTCGCGAAATCCGGGACGACCAGCCCGGCCCGGCCGTTGAGCCAGATGTTGCCGAGGGTGGCGAAGAACAGGTTGCCGGAGAAGTCGGGGATGGTCAGCGTGCCGTCCGGGCCGACCCGGACGAAGCCGGCCTTGCCGCCGCGATGCGAGACGTCGACCTGGCGATGCCCGTCCTGCTCGGCGTAGGTGGCGACGAAGACGGTGTCGGCCGCGGCGATCGCCGCGCGGGCCGCGTCATCGAGCCCGGCGCTCTCCTCGACCGGTCCGGTGGACGGCGCGGCGGGAGCGGCAGCGGGAGCGGCGTCGCGCAAGGTGATGTATTGCGGGCAGTTGCCGAAGCTCTGCTCCACCGCGAGGTGCAGCCCGTCGCCGGCGGCGGCGCGCAGGACCCCGTTGACCCGGTTGCGGCGGCGGGTGTGCAGCTCGATGCCGAGGAGCCCGACGGCCTCCCCGGCGCGCAGGCCCTCGGTGGCCGGATCGGCGGGATCGGGCCGGACGTCGAGGGTCAGCCGCCGCGGCGTCGGCGCGGCGACGAAGCCGGGGGCGCCGGCGAGCAGGGTCGCCCAGGCCTCGCCCCGGGCGTCGACGCTGCCGGCGACGACGAAGGGAAGCCCGGCGAGGAACGCCCGGTGCTGGTCGGGCATCGCCTCCCGAACCACCCGGCGGCCGATCTCGGCCATGCGCGCGACGACGCCGACCGTCGCCTGGAGTGCCGTCTCGCCCGGGTGCCAGGGCGAGGCTGTCGTGGTGTCGCTCATGTCGTCCTCCGCTCCGTTCGGCCGGGCGCGCCGTGGCGGCGCACCCGGCCTGGGTCACGTCCCGGCGGGAATCACGCGGCGGCCGAGAGGCCGGCGGGCGTCTCGGCGAAGGGGAGGAAGCCCGGCAGGGCCTCGATCCGGCGCAGGAAGGCGCGGACGCCGGCATAGCCCGCGAGGTCGACATTGCCCTCCGGCGCGCGGGCGAGGTAGCTGTAGAGCGCGACGTCGGCGATGGTCGGGCGGGTGCCCACCAGCCAGTCGCGGCCGGCCAGATGCGCCTCCAGGCGGCCGAGCAGCCCATGCGCCCGGGCGATCACCTCCTGCGGGTCGAACGCCGCCCCGAACACCGTGACGAGCCGCGCGGCGGCCGGGCCGTAGGCGAGCTCGCCGGCGGCGACCGAGAGCCAGCGCTGCACCGCGGCCGCTCCCGCCGGGTCCTCGGGCAGCCAGTCGGTACGCCCGAGCGTCTTGGCCAGGTAGACCAGGATGGCGTTCGAATCGGCGACCACGGTGCCGTCGTCGTCGAGCACCGGCACCTGGCCGAACGGGTTGAGCGCCAGGAAGTCCGGGGCCTTGTGCGCGCCGGCCTTCAGGTCGAGGGCGATGGCCTCGTGCGGGACGCCGAGCAGCGAGAGGAAGAGGCGGGCCCGGTGGGCGTGGCCGGACAGGGGATGGTGGTAGAGCTTCACGATCGCGCTCCCTGGGGGCGGCGGGATCAATCCCGCGTTGCACCCCCAGATGGCCACACCCACCCCGCGACGAGAATGCCCGCTTTCGGCAGTTCATCGTTGCAGGGGGTGGAATAATCGCCCGCCCGCGGACAGGAGGCGTGCCGGCGTGGCATCACCCGCCGGCGCTCTTCAGGGTGAAGCGGGTCATCTCGGAGGGGCGGCCGAGGCGGAGCGCGAAGCCGGGCCAGATCCCGGTGCCGTTGCCGACATAGAGCGTCATCCCGCCGACGGCGTAGGCCCCGGACACGAAGCCATTGTTGCCCCGGGCCACCAGCCGGTCGAGGCCGAGGATCATGCCGCCATGGGTGTGGCCCGAGAGCTGGAGCGCGACGCCGCGCGCCGCCGCCCGTTTCGCGGCCCTCGGCTGGTGATCGAGGAGCACGACCGGCGCGCCGGGCGGGGCGCCGGCGAGCGCCGCCGCGAGATCGGGCCCGGCCTCGCCGGCATGGGGCGCCGAGGCGTCGGTGACGCCGGCGACGACGAGGCGGGCCTCGCCGCGGGCGATCACCGCGTGGGCGTTCGGCAGCATCCGCAGGCCGAGGCCGGCGAGGTGGCGCATCCAGGCGGGATAGTCGAAGAAATATTCGTGGTTGCCCGGGATCGCCAGCACGCCGTCCGGGGCGCGGAGGTCGGCGAGCGGCGCCACGTCGTCCCGGCGCATCGCCACCGAGCCGTCGATGAAGTCGCCGGTCACCACGATCAGGTCGGCGCCCGCCGCGTTGGCCCGCGCGACCACGGCTCTCGCCCAGGGCGCCGGAAACAGGCGGCTCAGATGCAGGTCGGTGAGCTGGAGCAGCCGGTAGCCCTCGAAGTCCGGCGGCAGGCCGACCACCGTCACCGCGACGTCCCGGACCGGCGGCACCCGCGCGGCGTTGGCGACGCCGATCGCCGCGAGCAGGCCGGCGAGCCCGGCCGCGCCATAGCGCAGGCCGTCCGGGATGGTCACGATGCCGCGCTGCACGAGCGCCGTCGCCAGGGCGCCGAGATCGAGCGCGATCTGCAGCACGGCGAGCAGCACGAGCGCCCCGAACGCCCAGTTGAGCAGCAGCACGACCGCGCGGGGAAACTCGGGCGCGAAGACCGAGCCGGAGGAGAGCCGGTTCCAGAGGTGGAACTGCGAGGCGAGGAGCAGCAGCAGGGCGAGCGCGGCCTTGGCGGCGAGCGGCAGCCCGAGGGGCGCGAGCCAGCGGGCGATCACCAGGAGGCACGGCGTCGCGAAGATGAGGTGGAAGATGGCAGGCTCCTGTCGTCGTTCGGCGCGCCGGAGGGATGGCACGTTTCGCCGCCTCTGCCAGCGCCGCCCCGCCGCGACGGAACCGCGCCCGCCCCTCGCGGGGCGGGTGCCTGTCCTCAAGCCAGCATCTCGCGCACCAGCGGCGCCACCTTGGTACCGTAGAGCTCGATCGAGCGCATCGACCGCTCGTGCGGCAGCGGGCCGGCGCTGTACTTGAGCTGGAACCGGCCGAGGCCGAGGCCCCGCACCGTCGCGGCGATCTTGCGCGCCACCGTCTCCGGGCCGCCGAGATAGAGCGAGCCGTGATCGGCCTCGCGGTCGAATTCCTGGCGCGTCATCGGCGGCCAGCCGCGCTCGGCGCCGATGCGGTCGCGCATCCGCTTGTAATCGGCGAAGAACTCCTCCCGGGCGCCGGCATCGGTCTCGCCGACATAGCCCGGGGAGTGGACGCCGATCGGCCGCACCGTCCGCCCGAGCTGGGCGCAGGCCCGGTGGTAGAGGTCGACGTAGGGGCGGAAGCGCTGCGGATCGCCGCCGATGATCGCGAGCATCAGGGGCAGGTCGTGATGGACCGCCCGCACCACCGAGTTCGGGCTGCCGCCGACCCCGATCCAGGTCGTGGGCGGCGTCTCCGGCGTGGGATAGACGCTCTGGTTCTCGAGCGGCGCCCGGGTGGTGCCCTGCCAGGTCACCGGTCCACCGGCGAGGAGCCGGGCGAACAGATCGAGCTTCTCCTCGAACAGGGTCTCGTACTGGTCGAGGGCGTAGCCGAAGAGCGGGAACGACTCGGTGAACGAGCCGCGGCCGAGGATGACCTCGGCGCGGCCGTTCGAGATCCCCTGCAGTGTCGAGAAGCGCTGATAGACCCGGACCGGATCGTCGGAGCTCAGCACCGTCACCGCCGAGCCGAGGCGGATCCGCTCCGTCCGCGCGGCGATCGCCGCCAGCACGATCTCGGGCGAGGAGACGGAAAAGTCCTCGCGGTGGTGCTCGCCGACGCCGAAGAAGTCGAGCCCGACCCGGTCGGCCAGCACGCCCTCGGCGACCACGTCGCGCAGGACCTGGCCGTGGGGCACGGGCTCGCCGTTCCGGGCGGTGATGTCCCCGAACGTGTCGAGGCCGAATTGCAGGGTCTGTGTCATGGAGGGCAAGATGGACGTGACGGGCCGCGTTTGAAATGCGCAGCCTTGCAAGGATGGGCTTGCGGTGGCGCATGGAGCGCCGGGAATCCGCCGTGCGGATCGAGCCGCCCCTCAGAACCGGAACATCCCGAGGGCGTCCTGCACCGCGTCCCGGGTCTCCGCGGTGATCGCCTTCGCCCGCGCCGTGCCGGTGCGCAGCACGTCCATGACGTGATCGGCATCGCGGGCGATCTCGGCCCGCCGCTCGCGGATCGGCCCGAGGAGGTCGCGCAGCACGCCCGTGAGGCGGGTTTTGAGCGCCGAGTCGCCGAGGCCGCCGCGCCTGTAATGCGCTTTCAGCGCAGCGACCGCCTCCCGGTCGGGATCGAAGGCGTCGAGATAGGTAAAGACCACGTTGCCCTCGACCCGGCCCGGGTCGCTGGCACGCAGGTGGCCGGGATCGGTGTACATCCGCTGCACCGCCGCCGCGATCTCGGTGTCCGAGGCCGAGAGCGGCACGGCGTTGCCGCCCGACTTGCTCATCTTGGCCCGGCCGTCGACGCCGGGCAGCCGCCCGACCTGCGGGATCAGCGCCGTCGCCTCGGGCAGGATCTCGCGGCCGGCCTGCCGGTTGAGGCGGCGGACGATCTCGTTGGTCTGCTCGATCAGGGGCGCCTGGTCCTCGCCGACCGGCACCAGGGTCGCGCGGAACGCCGTGATGTCGGCGGCCTGGGCCGCCGGGTAGCACAGGAAACCCGCCGGGATGTCACGGCCGAAGCCGCGGGCCTGGATCTCGTCCTTGATCGTCGGGTTGCGCTCGAGCCGCGCCACCGTGACGAAGTTCAGGTAGAGTAGGGTCAGCTCGGCCAGGGCCGGCAGGGCGGATTGCACGCAGATCGTGGTCAGCGCCGGATCGTGGGCGTTGTCGATGGCGCCTGAGCTTCGTCGAGCACTAGGTAATGACTGCAGCCGTCCGAGACAGATATGCAGC
Organism: Methylobacterium terricola; assembly: GCF_006151805.1. Classification (GTDB taxonomy): domain Bacteria; phylum Pseudomonadota; class Alphaproteobacteria; order Rhizobiales; family Beijerinckiaceae; genus Methylobacterium; species Methylobacterium terricola. The sequence goes on from NZ_VDDA01000006.1 coordinate 14,402, forward strand.
CGTGCCGCAAGACGATTTATAGGCTGAAATTAGAAGATGATGTAAAATTGTTTTGCAAGAATTTAAAACAAAATCGCTACTTGATATGATATTCAAACAAAATTGCTATTGCAGAAAAGGAAATCTTTGGATTGCAGTAGTTTATCTTTATTATTTTGAAGCAATGATTCGACTTGAAAAAAATCGTATGCGGCATATAGTTTTTATAGATTTAACGAAGGGTCCCCGATATGTCACAAAATATCGAAAGATTTAAGAAAGATCTTTCCGATTTAATGTTGAAGGGAAATCTACTTGCCATGTCGATGGAGTCAGAAATCCACACCCCAGAAAAAATGAAGAAAAGATTGACATCGCAGCTTGGAAAGGACGACGCGGAAAAAATAATGCAGAAACTCCCTAGTTTTAATACAGCGTACGAAGCATGGTTTTCAACGGGCTTACGGGTGGTGAAACAGCTTATACCAGACAGATTAGATCATTTTAAAGATATTTATGAAATTCCAAAAAATCGCAAAGATATTACTTATGCAACATATAGAATTCAAGATTACCTCATTGGACTTCGGGTTAGCAAATTTGGTGAGATTGTCGTTGGACCTGACGCTGGCCTCCTCAAATTCCGTCAACAGCTTGCAATAGTAAAGTCAGCAGAGGAGCGATTTACATCGTCTTTATTCGAAATAAAACAGATACTACAAGCCGATCTCTTTGACGCAGAAGTCGATGAAGCACGGGAGCTTTTGAAGAAGGGATTTTTGAGAGCTGCCGGCGCAGTATCGGGCGTCGTACTGGAAAAGCATCTTAAGCAAACATGCGAAAATCATAATATTAATATTTCCAAGAAAAATCCAGGCATCGGAGACCTCAACGAATTACTCAAGTCTAATTCTGTTGTTGATGTGCCACAATGGAGACACATATCAATGCTTGCCGACATTAGAAATATATGCGATCATAATAAATCGAAAGAACCAACAAAAGAACAAGTTGCAGATTTAATTGATGGAACAGAAAAGATTATAAAAACAATTTCTTAGTACGTAATTTACCCAACATATGATAATATAATATCTATTAAAAACTAATTTGGGATTGCGATGGCGGTCATCAAAAAAACCCTTAACCGCCTTCGCACTCCGCTTAAGTGATGCCGGATCCCGCCGCCTGCGGCTTCCCGCTCACCGCACCGCGCTCCGCCATCTCCTCGACCCCCACCCACAGGTTCCAGGCCGGCGCCACGCTCCAGCCCGCCAGCCCGATATGCGCCTGCGGCATCCGGTAATGCAGCACCGGCCGCGGGCTCACCTTCTCGTCCGGCGGCAGGGCCGCGCGCACGCCGGCCTCGTCGCGGTGGGTCAGCAGCGGCAGCAGGTCGAGGCCGCGGTGGCGGGTCGGGTTCGCTGTCAGGTAGTCGCGGGCGAGGGTATCGAGGTCGGGCTGGTAGGCCGGGTCGAGCACCTTGGCGGCGTAGGCCGGGGGGAAGGGCGGCGGCAGGCCGCGGGCGGCGAGGAAGCCGCCGGCCGCGGTCGCCCGGCGCAAGGCCGGCTCGGAGCGGAGATAGGCCTTGAGCAGGCCCGCGATCGTCCCGGCGGTCAGGTCCGGCGGCTCGACGTTGAAGTGCAGGCCGAGCGAGCCGAGCAGCACCGCGCCGCGGCCGCGCCCACCGGCGCCGTGCAGCAGGGCGGCCATCCGGTCGACCTCGGGCAGGCGGTCGAAGGCGAGGGGGCCGGTGATCGCCTCGCGCGGCACCACCGGGCTCAGCAGGGCCCCGAGGGTGCGCCCGGCGGCACGGACCGGCAGGCGGGGCGTCGCGCCCGGATCCGGCATCCGGCGCTGCGGGTGGGCGGCGCGCAGGTCGAGCTCGACCCGGATGTCGCCCAGCGACGAGCCCTCGACCTTGAAGGCGTGCGGGTCCTCCTCGGCGACGCGCCCGCCGAGGCCGGCGGCGAGCGCCGCGGCGGCGATCCGGGCCGGGGGGCCGATGAACTCGATCTCGACGCCGACCCGGCGCGGCGTCCCGTCGGCCCGCAGGGGCCGGGGCGGCATCAGGAACTCGGCCGTGCGACCCTCGGGTTTTGGCGGCGCGGGCTTTGACGACTCGGGGTTGGGCGACTCGGTCATGCAGGATCCGCTCACGACACCGCCGTCGGGACGGGCGACGGCTGAGCCATAAGAACGGGTTCGAGCCCGAACAGGTCCGGGCAATCCTCCTCGCCGGGGCGGCGCGGCAGGCGGCGGGCCGGCGGCGCGTCGGGACCGAGGAGGCGCATCACCCGCTTCGAGGCGGCGACCGCGAGGTTCTCGCGCTTGGCCCGAGCCTCGACCCGGGCGAGCGCGTTCATCGCCGGGCCGAGCACGGTGAACTCGGCCCGCAGCCCGTCGTCGAGCACGCCGACCAGCACCTCGCCGGCATGCAGGGAGGCGGTCAGCGCCAGGGGCGGCAGGTCCTGCCGCCGGCGCGCCTCGTTCATCCGCTCCATCCGCGCCTCGATCTCGCGCACGCAGGCCAGAGCCGCCGCCGCCTGCCCGGCCGGCGTGCCGTCGACGAACTGGGCCAGGATGCCGTCGCCGACATACTTGTCGACGAGGCCGCCATGCTCGGTGACCGCCGCGTGGGCGAGCGCCCGCACCGCCAGCAGCCAATCTAGCACCCGGGCCTCGCCCCAGCGCCGCGTGAGGGCCGAGAAGCCGCGGATGTCGAGGGCGAGCAGGCAGGCATGGCGCGGCTGGAGCACCGTCGCCCCGTCGCGGCGCACGAGGTCGATCCCCGCCGGCACGAAGCGCGCCAGGGTGGCGCGCTCGTGCTCCAGGCGCAGCATCGCGGCAAAGCCCCGGCGCAGGCGGAACGCCCCCTCGATCACGAAGGCGGCCGCCACCACGAAGGACAGGAGCCCGAACACCTGCGGCCCCGCCGGCGGCAGGCCGAGATGCGGGTTCAGGAGGCCGAGGCCGAGCGCTCCGGACCACACCCCGGCGACCAGGGCGGCGAAGACCACGGTGTGGCGCGGCCTCAGGGTCAGGCCGGATTCGAGCAGCAGCAGGAAGGCCGGCAGCCGGCTCGCCATCGTGCCGGGCTCGTCGGCGCCGTCGGAGGCGGCCATCATGAATTCGAGCACGATGTAGGCGGCGAGGCCTGCGTCGAGCAACGTGGCGATCCAGGCGAGCCGCGCGCTGTTGCGCCGCCGTACCGTGGCGGCGATCCACAGCGAGGACACCGCGTAGCCGCCGAGGATGAACCAGTGGCTGCCGGCATGCAGCACGCCGTCGCTGAGGAAGGCCGAGACCGCCAGCACCCCCAGCATCACCAGCCGCATCGCCAGCACGCGCACGGCGGTGCCGGCCGCCAGGCCGTCGGCCAGATGGGGCCTGTCCCCGGCGCGGCGCGGCGCCGTGGTCCTGCCCGGCGGGCTCGGCTGTCGTGTGGTCATGCTGGCCGCAAGCCTTACGCGCAGGCGATGGGTGCGTCGAGGCCGTAAGCCCGCCGCGCGGCGCCGGCGCGGTCCCCCGATTGGTCCGGACCGCGACGCCGCCGCAGGCCGCGGGAGGGGAACGGGAGGGGTGCCGCTCCGTTCCGCGGGCGGCCCCCTTGCGCTGCATCAGGCGGCCCTCCATCTATAGACCATCCAACCAGATGGTCCAGGGATGGCGCGAGGATGGCGGACAAGGTTCACGAACTGCGGCCGCGGCTGCCGGACAGCGAGAAGGTGACGGTCAATCTCGGCTTCGTCGATCTCGGCCGCATCGACCTGATGGTGCGGGACGGCTTCTACGCCAACCGGGCCGACTTCATCCGCACGGCGGTGCGCAACCAGCTCGACCGCCAGGACGAGGCGGTGCGCCAGTCGGTGGCGCGGCGTCAGCTCAGCCTCGGCCTGACCCACATCACCCGGGCCGAGCTCGAGGCGGCCCGCGACGCCGGGACGCCGCTCAAGCTCCAGGTCCTCGGGCTCGCCAGCATCGCCGACGACGTCACGCCCGAGCTCGCCCGCGCGGCCATCGCGTCGATCCACGTGCTCGGCGCCTTCCACGCCAGCGCCGCCGTCAAGGCGGCGCTCGCCGACCGTATCGCCTGACCGGTCGCGCCGCGGCCGCTCCCCAGCACAGGATCACGCTCATGAACCCGTTCGACACGTTCCCCGGGGCCGGCCCGATCGACTTCACCAAGGTCGACCTGACGAAGGTCGATATGGCCGAGGTGACCCGCCTCACCCGCGCCGGCCGCCTCACGGAGGCGATGGCGCTGATCCAGGGCCGCGCCCCGGCACCCGAGCCGGCATCGCGCTCGGCCGCGCCGTCGCCGCGCGGGCCGGAGGCGGTCATCGACCTCGTCGCACCGACGGAGCCCGGCGCGGCCTGGACGGCACCGACGGGCCCAGGCTCGTCCGGACAGCACTCCGCCGCGAACGGCGCCTCCGGCCAAGGCTCCCCTGGTCAAGGCTCCCCTGGTCAAGGCTTCGCCGGCAAAGGCTTCCCCGATCTCCCCGAGGCGATGCGGACCCTGCGCGAGGCCGGACCCGGCCTGGCCGGCAAGCTCCGCGAGGGCCTGCAGGGGCTCCAAGGCTTGAGCCAGGGCCTGGGTGACGCCTTGGGCGGAGGCTTGAGTGGGGGACTTCCGGGGGCCGGGCTGACGGCCCGCCGCCCGGTCCCGGTGCCGGAGGGCGCCCGGTTCGAGGAGCGGACCTTCGCGAGCGCCGCCGGCAGCCGGACCTACAAGGTCTACGTGCCGAGCGGCCGGCAGGGCGAGCGGCTGCCGGTCGTGGTGATGCTGCACGGCTGCACCCAGGACCCGGACGATTTCGCCCTCGGCACGCGGATGAACGCGCTGGCCGAGACGGACGGCGCGATCATCGTCTATCCGCGCCAGGAGCGTTCGGCCAACGCGCAGAAATGCTGGAACTGGTTCCAGCCCGCCGACCAGGGCCGCGGCGCCGGCGAGCCGGCGCTGATCGCCGGCATCGCGCAGGCGGTGGTGGAGGAGTTCGGGGCCGATCCGGCCCACGTCTTCGTCGCCGGGCTCTCGGCCGGCGGCGCGGCGGCGGCGATCCTGGCCGCGACCTATCCGGACGTGTTCGCGGCGGCCGGCATCCATTCGGGCCTGGCCTGCGGCGCGGCCCGGGACCTGCCCTCCGCCCTCGCGGCGATGGGCCAGGGTGGCACGGCGCCGCCGCGGACCGGCGCGACCGTGCCGACCATCGTCTTCCATGGCGACGGCGACCGCACCGTCAACCCGCTCAACGGCGAGCGCGTCGCCGCCCAGGCGCTGCCGGGCGACGAACTGACCGAGACGGTGACGCGGGGCGCGTCACCGGGCGGGATCTCTTACACCCGCCATGTCCATGCCGACGCGCAGGGGCGGGGGATCGTGGAGCGGTGGGTGCTGCACGGCGCCGGCCATGCCTGGTCCGGCGGCAGCCCCGACGGCTCCTACACCGAGCCGCGGGGTCCCGATGCCAGCGCCGAGATGCTGCGGTTCTTCCGGTCGCACGCCCGGGCGGCCTGAGGATTCACGCCTTCGGCGTCGAGACCCGCAGCAGCAGGGCCACCGGCAGCAGCCCGACCGCGACGATCAAGAGGGCGGCGACCGCGCCGTCCTCGTAGGTGCCGCGGGCGGCCTCGCCGTAGAGGTGGGTCGCCAGGGTCTCGACGTTGAGCGGGCGCAGGATCAGGGTCGCGGGCAGTTCCTTGACGCAATCGACGAAGACCAGGAGGGCACCGCCGAGCAGGGCCGGCCAGGTCAGCGGCAGGTGGACCCGCGCCAGGGCGCCGGTCGGGCCGCGGCCGAGCACCCGTGCGGCGTCGCCGAGCGAGCGCGGCACCCGGGCGAGACCGGCCTCGCTGCTGCCCGCCGTGACCGCGAGGAAGCGCACCACATAGGCGTAGACCAGGGCCGCCCCGGTGCCGAGGCCCATCGCGGTAAGCGACGCGCCGGCGAGCGCCCGGCTCACCGTATCGAGCAGGCCGTCGAGGGCGGCGAGCGGCGGCAGGAGGCCGATCGCCAGGATCGCGCCCGGCACCGCGTAGCCGAAGGTGGCGCAGCGCAGGAGCAGCCCGTGCCAGCGCCCGCCGAGGAGCCGCGGCCCCGCCGCCACCAGGAGGCCGAGGACGGTGGCGATCACCGTCGCGAGGCCGGCATAGACCAGGGTGTTGAGGCTCTCGGACAGGATCGCCCCGGACAGGCCGGCGAAGTGCAGGCGCTTCCCCGCCTCGACCGCGAGGTAGCCCGCCGGCGCCAGGAAGCCGAGGGCGACCGGCACGAGGCCGAGGCCGAGGGCCGCGAGCGCCGCCGGGCCGGCGAGGCGCGTGCGGCTCATCCGGCGCGGGCGCTGCGCCGCCCCGGCATAGCCGCGCCCGCGGCGGGCCCGGCGCTCGACCGCGATCAGGCCGAGGCAGGCGGCCAGCATGACCAGCGCCAGGCCGGCGGCGCCCGGCAGGTCGGAGCGGTTGACCCAGGTGTCGTAGATCGAGACCGTGAGGGTGCGGACGCCCAAAAATTCCGCCGCCCCGATGTCGTTGAGGGCTTCCAGCAGCGCCAGGCTGGCGCCGAGCGCGATGGCCGGGCGGGCGAGCGGCAGCGCGACGCGGCGGAACACCGCCCCCGGCCCGGCCCCGAGGCTGCGCCCGGCCTCGACCAGCGTCGCCGACTGCATCAGGAACAGCGCCCGGGTCGGCAGGTAGACGTAAGGGTAGAGCACGAAGCCGAGGAGCAGGATGCAGCCCGGGAGCGAGCGCAGGTCCGGCAGGATCAGGTCGCGCGGGCGGGCATAGCCGAGCAGCGCCCGGATCGCGCTCTGCACCGGGCCGACCGGGTGCAGCAGGTCGAGATAGGCGTAAGCCCCGATATAGGTCGGGACCGCCAGCGGCAGCAGCAGCGCCCAGTCGAGCAGGCGCCGCCCCGGGAACTCGTAGGCCGCGACGAGCCAGGCCGCCCCGGTGCCGACCATGACGACGAGCACCCCGACCCCGGCGAGCAGCAGGGCGGTCTCGCGCAGGGCCGGCGGCAGGACATGGGCGAGGAGGTGGGGCCATAGCCCGCCGGACCCCTGCAGCGCCTCGACGGCGAGCGACGCGACCGGGGCCAGGACCAGGAGGGCGACGAGGCCGGCGGCGAGGGTCCAGCCCCGGTTCGACGAAGCCCACGAGCGCCCGGCGGCGGGCCGCGACCGGACCGGCGGCGCGGCGGCACGCCCCGGCGCGCCGGTCGCCCGCTCCGAGGGAGCGTGAGCCGGAAGGCGCTCGGTCGCGGGATGCGCCGGCCGGGGCCCCGGCGGGACGAGGCGGCCCGAGGCTGGACCCCGCGTCATGACGCCGGCGCGGTCCGCCCGGCGCGGGTCACGAGCCGGCTCGGCGCGAGGACGCGCACCCTCAGAGCTCCATCAGGTCGCGGCCGACGACGATCTCGCCCTTGAAGTGCGGCCGCACCGCCTCGAGCCAGACCTCGTCCGTGATGAACGGGTAGCCGCCGGGCACGAAATGCGACAGCACCAGCGTCTTGACGCCGGCCTCGGTCGCGACGCGTCCGACCTCCTCGGTGGTCGTATGGCTGGCGATCAGGTGCTCGCGCAGGGTCTTGGCGTTGGGCTCGGTGGCGATCAGCTTCTCGAGCTCGGGCAGGTACATGACCTCGTGCACGAGCACGTCGGCGCCCTTGGCCAGCGCGATCAGGTTCGGCGAGTAGCGGGTGTCGCCCGAGATCACGATCGACCGGTCCGGGCAGTCGAAACGGTAGGCGAAGGCCGGCTCGACCGGCGGGTGCTGGACCAGGGCGGCCGTCACCGTCACGCGCTCGTCGCGCATCACGGGGCCGGGTCCCGTGATCTCGTGCGGCACGATCAGGTCGGCGAGCGGCGGGCGCCCCTCATCCGCCATGCGGGTCTTGATGTCGTACTCGTTGAGTTCGAGGAACTGGCGCGTCATCCGGGCGAGCGGCGGCGGCCCGTAGGTATCCACCCGGTGGGCGAGGTCGGTCGCCCAGGCGAGCAGGAGCACGTTGCCGTAATCGGCGTTGTGGTCCGAATGCTGGTGGGTGAGGAACACCGAGTCGAGCGAGCCGAGCTTGAGCTTCGCCAGCACCATCTGCCGGCCGGTCCCGTTCCCGGCATCGATCAGGTAGGTGTGGCCGTCGACCACGATCGCCTGGGCGGGGGCGGCCCGGTTCGGCTTCGGCGTCGGGCCGCCGGCCGTTCCGAGCAGGATCAGCCGCGAGCGGCGGGAAGCAGGGGCAGGGGCCGGCATCTGCGCCTGCGCCGCGCCCCCCCCGACGGAGAAGGCGGCGGTCAGGGCCGCCGCGCCGCCGAGGAGCGTCCGTCGGGTCGGGAGGCGAGGATCGTCAGGCATCGCAGGGTTCCAGCGTGGCGGCATCGGCCGGTCTTCCGCTCGTCCGGGACCGCGCCCGTCCGGTCAAGGCGCGGGCTTGCGCGAAGTCCGTGCCCGCGGCATCGCCGTTCGATGACGCGGGCAGGGCGGCCTTAGCGGTCGAACCCGACCTTGTCGACGAGCAGGCTCGCCGCCTTGCGGTTGCGGGCGATCTCGACGAGGGAGGTGGGGTCGACCTTGAGCGGGCCGAGGGCCGTGAGCAGCGGGTCGGCGGCGACGCCGGGCTTCACCGGGTACTCGTAATCGGCCTTGGCGTAGAGCGCTTGCGCCTCGTCGGAGACGAGGTACTCGAGCAGCTTGACGGCGTTGTCGCGGTTCGGGGCGGACTTCGCCACCACCGCGCCCGAGACGTTGACGTGGGTGCCGCCGCCCTGGAACGTCGGCAGCACCACCTGGATGCCCTCGCCCCACTTCTTCTGGTCGGGGCCGCCGCGGCCGCTGCGCATCAGGCCGACATAGTAGGAATTGCCCAGGCCGATCTCGCAGAGGTCGGCGACGATGTCGCGGGCGACGTCGCGGTCGCCGCCGCCGGCCTTGCGGGCGAGGTTGTCCTTCACGCCCCGCAGCCAGGCCTCGGTCTTCGCCTCGCCGTGCTTGATCAGGTAGGCGGAGATCAGCGCGGTGTTGTAGGGATGCTGGCCCGAGCGCAGGCAGACCTTGCCCTTCCACTTCGGATCGGCGAGATCCTCGTAGGTCATCCCGGCGAGGTCGCGCAGGTCGGGATCGGCATAGGCCACCCGGGCGCGGGTCGAGAGGGCGAACCAGCGGCCTTCCGCATCGCGGAGGTTCGCCGGGATCGCCGCTTCGAGAGCCGGCGAGCGCACCGGCTGGGCGAGGTCGCGGTCAACGAGCTCGATCAGGTTGCCGATATCGACCGTCATCATCACGTCGGCGGCGGAGCGGGCGCCCTCGGCGGCGACGCGCTCGGCCAGGCCCTTGTCGACGAACACCGTGTTGACCTTCACGCCGCTCGCCTTGGTGAAGGCGTCGAGGAGCGGGCGGATCAGGCCGGGCTCGCGGGTGGTGTAGAGGTTCACCTCGCTCTCGGCCCGGGCGGGCGCCGCGAGGGTGACGAGACCGAGAAGCGCGAGCGCGGTGCGTGACAGGGACAAGGGGCGTCTCCCGAGAGTGGCGGCCCCTTGAGAAGCAATCGCGAAACAAAATCAAGCGCGATAGATTTTACTTGTTTCAATGTAAGCGAGCGCAAGTCTGCCGCTCAACCCGCATCGTGGTCGGGCAGGACCAGCACCGCATCCGGCACCAGGGTCACCCCGACGGCGTCGCCCGGGCCGTAAGTGCCCGGATCCGGCAGGCGGGCGCGCACGCTTCCCTCCATGCCCGGCAGCCTGAGATGCAGGATGCAGGCCGCCCCCAGGAAGGTGCGGCGCGCGACCTGCGCGGCGATGCCCTCGCCCGGGGGACCGACCCGCAGGGCCTCGGGCCGCAGGCAGACCTGCACCGCGGCGTCCTCGGGCAGGTCGGGGGCCGGCACGTCGCCCAAGGGTGTCGCCGCCCGGCCGTCCCGGATGCGGGCCGGGATCTCGGCGGCATCGGCGAGGAAGCGGGCGGCGAACAGGCTCCCGGGCCGGCGGTACAGGGCCTCGCCGGTGGCGACCTGGACGATGCGGCCGCGGCGCATCAGGGCGATGCGGGTCGCCACCGCCAGGGCCTCCTCGGGGTCGTGCGTCACCATCAGGGCGGTGGTGCCGGTGCGGCGCAGGAGCGCCACCGTGTCCTCGCGCACCCGGTCGCGCATCCGCCGGTCGAGGTTGGAGAACGGCTCGTCGAGGAGCAGGAGCCGCGGTCCCGGCGCGAGGGCCCGCACCAGCGCCACGCGCTGCTGCTCGCCGCCCGACAGGGTCTGGGGGTAGCTGCCGGCATGGCCGGCAAGGCCGACCTGCTCCAGCAGCTCGTCGGCCGACGCCCGGGCGGCTTGCGGCTGGCCCTTGAGCCCGAAGCGGATGTTCTCGCGCACCGTGAGGTGGGGGAACAGGGCGTAGTCCTGGAACATCAGCCCGACGCCGCGCGCCTCCGGCGGCACGACCGCGCCCCCGCCGGCGACGAGGCGCCCGTCGAGCCGCACCGTGCCGGAATCCGGCGTCTCCAGACCGGCCACCACCCGCAACAGCGTGCTCTTGCCGCAACCGGAATCGCCGAGCAGCGCCATCACCTCGCCGGGACGCACGGTGAGCGAGACCCCGGCGAGGGCCTGCACCCGGCCGAAGCGGCAGGCCACGTCCTCCACCGCCAGGGCGGGCGCCGGGCGGGACGGGGCCGGATCGGTCATGCGGGGATCCTCGACGGGCGAAGGCAGCGTCGCGCTCATACACGGGCCGGCTGGCGCAGGCGAGGGCGCAGGGCCGTGCGCCGATCCGGCACGGGAGAGGCCGCGCCAGGGTCAATCGGGCGTTAAGCGGATTCGTCGAATCCTTCCCATCGCCGCGACCGGAGCGAGTCGGCGGCGCGGTCGTGAAGGGTGTCGGGCGTATGCGTAACCTGTCGGGCGAGAGCGGAACGGTCGTGGCGTTCCGGCGCAAGGAGCGGGCCGCGCCGGTGGAGCACGAGCTGGCCCCGAGCCCCCGGATCGCCGCCGCGCGGCGCGACCAGCGCAGCCTGATGGACACGGTCTACGAGGCCGGCACCCTGCCGGTGGCGGCCGGCGACCGCGAGACCAAGCTCCTCGCCTCGCGCCTCCTGGTCTACGGCTTCCTCACCATCGACGAGGTCGACGAGGACGGCGCCACCCGCCGCCTGCGCCCCTCCGAGGCGGTCCGCGCCGGCCGCGAGCGCCCCTGGCGCCTGTCGCGGGCCTCGCGCGGGGTGAGCCTGTCGGTGCCGATCCCGGCCCGGGACGGGTTTCTGTTCGAGATGGCGTGAGGGGCGCGCGTTCGAGCACCTCCCCATAGGCGAATCGCTCGGAACTGTTCGACCCGCCCGATGCCAACCCGTCATACGATTTCCGGTTGATTGCTTCGCAATGCGGAGATCGGCTTAGCTCAGGCGCCGCCTGGGCCCGAAACGACGCGGAGGATTCGGGGGGCCGTCGAGCGCAACAAGGCGGCCTCAAGGAGCCGAGGACGGCTGCCGCGACCTCCTGGGAACGCGAAACCCGGCACCAGCCAGTTCGACTGCCCAGCCCGACCCGGTCAAAATTGACTTTCCGACCCGGATCACCGACACGGGCGCCCGCCGCGACCGGCGCCGGTCGGGCGGCCCGGCTGGTGCCGCGGGCGTCGGGATTCCCGGTTCGGAGCAGTGCATTGACGAGCCTTGCCGCCGGGCACCGCCCCGGCCGCGCCGCCTCCCTGGGATCCCTCGCGGAGCGCCTTCTCGACCTCGGGGCGCGCAGCCACGGGGCGGCGTGCGCGCTGCTCGTCGTGCTGTCGCTGGTCTGCTTCGTGCCGGGCTTCGCCTCGCTCCAGCCGATGGACCGGGACGAGCCGCGCTTCGCCCAGGCCTCGAAGCAGATGCTCGAATCGGGCGATCTGGTCGATATCCGCTTCCAGGGCGAGGCCCGGCACAAGAAGCCGGTCGGGATCTACTGGGCGCAGAGCGCGGTCGTCGCCGCCGGAGAGGCGCTCGGCGTGCCGGGCGCCCGCACGGCGATCTGGCTCTACCGCATCCCCTCGCTGATCGGTGCCGTTGCCACGGTGCTCCTGAGCTACTGGGCTGCGCTCGCCTTCCTGCCGCGGCGCGGGGCGTTCCTCGCCGCCGCGCTCGTCGGCGCCTCCGTGATGCTCTCGGCCGAGGCACGGCTCGCCAAGACCGACGCGCTGCTCACCGCCTGCGCCGTCGCCGCCATGGCGGCGCTCGCCCGGGCCTGGCTCGCCCGCGCCGCCGCGACGCGGCTGCCGAACGCCGTCGTCCTGACCTTCTGGCTCGCGGTGGCGTTCGGCATCCTGATCAAAGGGCCGATGGTCCCGATGTTCGCTGGCCTCGCGGCCCTGTGCCTCTCGGTCTTCGCCCGCTCCGGCGCCTGGCTCAAACCCTTGCGGCCGGGGCTCGGCCTCGTGCTGGTGCTGGTCCTCGTCGCGCCGTGGTTCGTCGCGATCACGCTGAAGAGCGGCGGCGCCTTCTACGGCGAGGCGGTCGGCCACGACATGCTCGGCAAGGTCGGCACCGCCCAGACCCAGCACTGGGCGCCGCCCGGCACCTATCTCCTCGTCATCTTCGCCACCTTCTGGCCCGCAGCCGCCTTCGCCGCGATGGCGATCCCCTTCGCCTGGGCGACCCGCCGCGAGGATGGGGTCGCCTTCCTGATCGCCTGGGTGCTGCCGTCCTGGCTGGTCTTCGAGGCGGTGCCGACCAAGCTGCCGCATTACGTCCTGCCGCTCTGCACCGCGCTGGCGATCCTCGCGGTCATGGCGGTCGCCCGCGGGGCGGTACACCGCGACCGGCCGGGGGCGCGGCTCGTGGCGCTGCTGGTGCCGTTCATCCCCGCAGGCCTCACGGTGGGACTCTGCATCGCCGCCTGGCGCCTCGACGGGGTGATCCCGTGGGCCGGCCTGCCGCTGCTGCTGGCAGCCAGCGCCGTGGCGTTCCTGGCCTGGCGCGCCTTCGCGGACGGCTTTCCCGAGCGGGCGCTCGCGGTCGCGGTGCTGGCCGGCGCGCTGCTCGGACCGGCGGTGTTCGGGCTCACCCAGCCGGCGCTCGCCGCCCTCAAGGTCTCGCCGCGCCTCGCCGCGATCCGCGACGCGCTGCCCTGCCCGAATCCGACGGTCGCCAGTCTGGGCTACCGCGAGCCGAGCCTGGTCTTCCTGATCGGCACCGACCTCGCGCTGCTCGATTCCGCCGGTGAGGCCATCGCCTTCCTGCGCCAGGGCGGCTGCCGCCTGGTGTATGTCGAGGACCGCTTCGCCAAGGACTTCGCGACCGCGAATGCCGGGACGCCGCCGCAGCCGGTCGGCCGCGTGACCGGCTTCAACATCAACGGCGGCAAGCCGGTCGGCCTGTCGGCCTATGCGGTGACGCCGTGACCCAGAACCAGCCCGAGAATGCGCACGTGACATCGGATCGGGAGGCGATCCGCCTCAGCGTCGTGGTGCCGGTGAAGAACGAGGCCGGCAACATCGCGCCGCTGCTGGCCGAGATCGCCAGCGCCTGCGCCCCGCTGCACCCGTTCGAGATCGTCTACGTCGACGACGGCTCGACCGATTCCACCCCGGCCGTGCTGGCGGAGGCCGGGACCCGCCACCCGGAATTGCGGGTGCTGCGCCACCGCGAGAGCTGCGGCCAGAGCGCGGCGGTGCGCACCGGGGTGCTGGCGGCGCGCGGCGAGCTGGTGGCGACGCTGGACGGCGACGGCCAGAACGATCCGGCCTTCATCCCGGCGCTCGCCGCCGCGCTCGTCGCGGCCGGGCCGGGGGCGGGGCTGGCGCAGGGCCAGCGGGTCGGCCGCAAGGACGGGCGGCGCAAGATGATCCAGTCGCGCATCGCCAACGGGGTGCGCGGCCGCATCCTCAAGGACGCGACGCGCGACACCGGCTGCGGCCTCAAGGTCTTCCGGCGGGCCGTGTACCTGCGCCTGCCCTATTTCGACGCGCTGCACCGCTTCATGCCGGCCCTCGTCGCCCGCGAGGGCTTTGCCGTCGTCCACGGCGACGTGGTCGACCGGCCGCGGCTCACCGGGCACTCGAATTACGGTCTGTTCGACCGGCTCTGGGTCGGCATCCTCGACCTCGCCGGGGTGTGGTGGCTGATCCGCCGCCGGCGCCGGGTGCCGCAGGTGATCCCGGCGGGGCCGACGAACCCGGCGAAGGCGGAGTAGCCCGATGGTCGCCGACATCATGCACGGGCTCGGCGCCTATTTCTGGTCGCTGTTCACCGGCCCGGTCGACCTGGTGCTGCTGGTCGGGCTGGTGGGGCAGGGCCTGTTCACCGCCCGCTTCCTGGTCCAGTGGATCGCCAGCGAGAAGGCGGGGCGCAGCGTGATCCCGCTCTCGTTCTGGTTCCTGTCGCTCGGCGGCTCGGCGGTGCTGCTCGGCTACGCGCTCTACCGGCGCGACCCGGTCTTCATCCTCGGCCAGAGCCTCGGCACGGTGATCTACCTGCGCAACCTCGCCCTGGTGTTCCGCGAGCGGCGGGCCGGGGGGAAGTAGGGGGCGGGCGACCGTCCGCTCGGACCGGGGCGACCTTCCCGGTCCTTCCGGGCTCCGCTGTCGCGGACCCGGAACGACGCGGAGCGGGCCGGTTTCGTCAGGCAAGCCTGAGACGCGCCCCGGACCTGCCGGGGCGGGGCCGCCCTCAGCCCTTCTTCTTGTAGTCGAAGGCCGGGGCCTTGCTCAGCTCGTCCTTGGTGGCGGCCACGGTGGCCTTCCAGCTGTCGCCGTCGCGGGTCAGCACGACGCTGTCGGGGCTGACCGCGACGTAGCGCTCGCCGATGCCGAGGAAGCCGCCGACCCCGAGAATCACGGCGCTCACGGTCTTGCCGTCGACGATCACGAGGTCGGCGATGTCGCCGACGGATTCGTTCTGGGCGTTGGTGACCTTGGTGCCGAGGATGCGCGAGGTCACCGCCGCCGTCGGCTGGAGGGTGACGAACTGCACCGTGGCGGTCTTGACCTGCTGGGTCGTCATCGCCCCGCCCGCATCCGGCTGCGTCGCGGTCTGGGCCAGGGCGGGCCCGCAGGCGAGGAGGAGGGCGGCCGTCGCGAGGGCGGTCTTCAGCGTCATGGGGAAACTCTCCGAGGGGGCCCACACCCGTCTCCGCGGCGCGGGCCGTGCGCAGAACGGCCTCGCGCCGGAGGGGTTCCGCATCGTCAGGTTTTCGGGCCGGGACGCGCGCAGGCCGGTGCAACACGGCCACGCCTGCCCCATCTAGAGGGCTCCAGCCGCGAGACGCGGCGAGACAGGGGAAGAGCATGGACGGTCACGTGTACGGGGCGCTCGGACAGCCGGGCGTCGGCCTCCTGATGGCCATCGTCATCGGCGCGCTGGCGGGCTGGCTGGCGGAGCGCTTCATGAATTCCAGCATGGGCCTGCTCGGCAACATCGTGCTCGGCATCATCGGCGGCGTGGTCGGCAATTTCCTGGCGGCGCAGCTCCACATCCCGATCTTCGGGTTCTGGCGCAACCTGATCTCCGCCACGATCGGCGCGGTCATCATCATCGCGGTGGTGCGGGCGGTCCGGGGCGAGCGGCGGTACTGACCGCTGGGGTCGGACAGCCGGGACCTCGCGCGACGGCAGGCCCGGCCGGGCGCCGTCGCAATCCAGCGCAGGCCTGGATGCATGGCGCGCCGCGCGGCGGCGCGTCACGCCCCATTTGCCCCGGCGGCCCGGACATCTTAAGTCACCTCTGCGCCGCGAGGGGTTCGCGGGCGCTTTTCGTCTTGAAACCCCTTGCCGCCTCGGATCCCATGGCCGTCGTCCTCGATCTCCTGCGCAACGACCAGCGCCCGCGCCACCCGGAGAAGGCGCACCGGCCCGACCAGCCGATCCTGCGCAAGCCGGACTGGATCCGCGTGAAGGCGCCGGGCTCGCCGAAATGGGCCGAGACCAACGCCATCGTGCGCGAGAACAAGCTCGTGACGGTGTGCGAGGAGGCCGGCTGCCCCAACATCGGCGAGTGCTGGGAGAAGAAGCACGCCACCTTCATGATCATGGGGGATACCTGCACCCGGGCCTGCGCGTTCTGCAACGTGCGCACCGGCATGCCGGACGCCCTCGACCTGGCCGAGCCCGAGCGGGTGGCCGAGGCGGTGGCCAAGCTCGGCCTGCACCACGTCGTCATCACCTCGGTCGACCGCGACGACCTGCGTGACGGCGGCGCAAGCCATTTCGCCGCGGTGATCGGCGCGATCCGGCGCCTCAGCCCCGCGACCACCGTCGAGATCCTGACCCCCGACTTCCTGCGCAAGGACGGCGCCCTGGAAATCGTGGTGGCGGCGCGCCCCGACGTGTTCAACCACAACCTCGAGACCGTGCCGTCGAAGTACCTGACGGTGCGCCCCGGCGCCCGCTACTTCCACTCGATCCGCCTGCTGCAGCGGGTCAAGGAGCTCGATCCGACCATCTTCACCAAGTCGGGGATCATGGTGGGGCTGGGCGAGGAGCGCAACGAGGTGCTCCAGCTGATGGACGACCTGCGCTCGGCCGAGGTCGACTTCCTGACCATCGGCCAGTACCTGCAGCCGACGAAGAAGCACCACCCGGTCCTGTCCTTCGTGACGCCGGACGCGTTCAAGGCCTACGAGACCACGGCCTACGCCAAGGGCTTCCTGCTCGTCTCGGCGACGCCGCTCACCCGCTCCTCCCACCATGCCGGCGAGGATTTCGCCCGGCTCAAGCAGGCCCGGCTCGACCGGCTGGGGACCGTCTGACCCGATGCCGAGCTTCCGCACCACCCGCACCGTCCGCCACAGCCCGACGGAGATGTTCGACCTCGTCGCCGACGTCGAGCGCTACCCGGAATTCCTGCCGCTCTGCGACTCCCTGCGGGTGCTGCGCCGGCAGGAGGGCGAGGACGGCACCGAGACCCTCGTCGCCGACATGGGCGTCGGCTACAAGGCGATCTCGGAGCACTTCACCACCCGGGTCCGCCTCGACCGGCCGAACCTGAAGATCCTGGCCGAGTATATCGACGGGCCGTTCCGGCATCTCGAGAATCGCTGGACGTTCCGCGAGGCGCCGAACGGCGGCTGCACGGTCGAGTTCTTCATCACCTATGAGTTCAAGAGCCTGGCGCTCGGGCTCCTGATGGGCAAGATGTTCGACCGGGCGTTCCGCAAGTTCACGGATGCGTTCGAGAGCCGGGCGGACCGGTTGTACGCGCGGGCGTGACTGCGTCAGGACAGGGTCCGCACCAGGAAGTCCCGGGCGACCGGCCAGGCCTCGACCCAGGCTTCGCTCGGGCCGAAATGGTCGGCGCCCTCGACGACGTGCAAGGCGATCGCCGGGTTGGCGGTGACCAGCGCCCGGCTCTGGGCGATCGGCACGACGCCGTCCTCGCTGCCGTGCAGGAGCAGCACAGGGCAGGCCAGGGCGGGCGCGACGGTGACGGGGGAGCAGGCGGCGAGGCGCTCCGGTGGGACGAAGTCGTCGAGATAGTCGCCGATCCCGGGGCCTGACTGCTCGCGCCACGCCGCGAGGTCAGCCGGCGCGAAATACGACACCACGGCGCCGAACGAGGCGGCCGGCCGGGCCGCAGCCAGAAGTGCGGTCTGCCCGCCTTGGGAGAAACCCAGCAGACCGACGCTGTGCAGGCCGACCTCCCGGCGCAGCCAGTCGGCCGCGTCCAGCACGTCGTCGGGCTGCCGGAATCCCTGGTCCTCGTCACCGGTCGAGCCGAGCCAGCCTCGCTGCGAGAGGCAGAGCGCGACGAGGCCGGCCCGGGCCAGGTCGCCGCCGCCCGAGACCAGCACCGTCGCGTCGGAGGCGTAGCCGTGCAGCACGATCACGCCGGCGCGGGGCGCCTCGTCGCCGCCCGGCCGGAAGAGGTAGCCGCCCAGCACCACGCCGTCGGCCCCGGGTACCGTGACCCGCTCGGCCCCGTCCTGCTCGGGCAGGTCGTCGAGGGCGTGGACCAGTTCGACCCGGATGTCGTCGGGATCGGCGAGGATGCCGCTATAATACCCGGTCGCGAAGGGACGCGCGGCCGGCTCCATGACGACGCGGCCGCCGGCCGCGACGCCCGCCGCACAGAGCCTGTCCACGCTCGCCCGATCGGGCGCACGCAGCATGAGACGCGTGCCCGACGTCGGGGGCTGTCGCTCCCACATCAGGATCTGCGCGCCCTCCCGGGCCCAGAGGCAGTGATCGGTATCGCGCCAGGTGCGACCAAATCCCAACGGATGCAGGATGGCGCGCCAGAACGGCATGGCCCGCGCCAGGCTGGTCACCTGAAGGCTGAGGCCAGCGATGAGACCGGGCTGGCTGGGAAAGCGCATGGTGTGCCAACCTCTGCGGGTCGATTCGCGACTTCATAGCTTACGTTGCGACATGAGCGCCGCAAGCCTCACCCCACCGCACCGCCTCGCGACCGCGCGCCTCGTCCTGCGGCCGGCGCAGCCCGCCGACGCCGCGGCGCTGTTTTCCGCCTACACGGCCGATCCGCAGGTCGCCCGCTTCATGATCTGGCGCCCGCACCGGGCCGTCGAGGAGACGCAGGCCTACCTGCGCGCCTGCGCGGAGCAATGGGCGGCGGGGACCTGCTTCACTGACCTGCTGGAGGAGGCCGATCGGGCCGGGCCGATCGGCGCCATCGCCCTCAGGCCGGCGGGGACGAGCGCGGATTTCGGCTACGTCCTCGCCCGCGCCGCCTGGGGACGCGGCCTGATGCCGGAAGCCCTGCAGGCGCTCAGTGGCTGGGCGCTGGCGCAAGAGGGAATCTGGCGCACCTTCGCCACCTGCGACGTGGCGAACCAGGCCTCGGCCCGAGTGATGGAGAAGGCCAGGATGCGGTTCGAAGGCGTGCTGCGCCGTCACACCGTCCATCCCAACATTCAGCCCGAGCCGCGCGATTGCCGTCTCTACGCCCGCGTGAAGGGTGATTGAGGCGTCAGCGCCTCGTCAGCACCACCCCCAGATCGATCCCGCTCCCCATCGCCAGGTAGCCCGCCCGGTTCGGGTGCAGCCGGTCGCCCTTGCCGCCGGTGGTACTCTCCGGGACCATCTCGGGGCGCAATCCCCCGGTCGCCGGGTCGAGGGTGGCGGCGTCGAAATCCACCACCCCGTCGAACACCCCCGAATCGCGGATGAAGGCGTTGAGACCGCGGCGCTTCTCGTCCTGCTCGGGGTGGCCGTGGGCGGGGCTGGAGCTGCCCTTGGCCGAGGGGAGGGTGGCGCCGATCACCCGCACGCCCGGGATGCCGGCGCGCAGGCGGGCGACGCCCTCGCGCATCCCGGCCTGCACCGCCTGCAGCGTGGCCTCGCCGTTGCGGCTGAAATCGTTGATGCCCTCGAGCCAGATCACGCTGGCGACGCCCGACAGCCCGATCACGTCGCGGTCGAGCCGGGACAGCGCCGAGGGCCCGCCCGGGAAGGGGGCCTGCGGCCCGTACGAAGCCGGGCCGACCACCTGGTTGCCGCCGATGCCGGCATTGACCACCGCGACCCGGTTGCCGAATTGCGCGTGCAGGCGGCGCGACAGCACGTCGGGCCAGCGGTCGTCCCCATTCATCGTCGAGGCGGTGCCGTCGGTGATCGAATCGCCGAAGGCGACCACGACGGGGGTCGGCGCGCTCACCGCCGGGTCGTTCATGGCCATGTCGACGGCATCGACGAAGAACCACGAGGCGGTGGAGAACGGGAAGGCGGCCTCGCCCTCGTCGGCGCCGTGCGCACCGGCGTCGGGGGCGGTGACGTAGGAGGTCTGGAGCGCCTTGGCGTGCCAGGTCATCGGCCCGCTTGATCCCACCACGTGGAGCGAGACCGCGAGCTTGCGCCCGGCCAGAAGCGGCGCATCCGGGTCGGCCGCGAAGGGCAGGGCGACCGGGTCGGACCAGACCTCGCCCCCGGGCGGGACCGTGACCCGGTCCCGGCCGCCGAAGAGCACCGGGCGGTTCGTCCCCGGCACCAGGGCCGCGCCGCCGAGCTGCAGCCCGGCATGGACGCCGTCGAGGGTGAGAACCCGGGTGCCGAAGGCGTTGGAGATCCGCAGGCGGGCCTCGCGGCCCCACACGTCCGGCCGCAGCACCAGCCGCAGGGTCTGGTCGCGGCTGCCCGCGGCGGGATCGGGGAAGGCGAAGCTCTGGTCGGGCTGGGCCGAGGGGTTGCCGATCGGGTACGGACCCTGGACCGAGCCCGTCCAGGCGGTCGACCAGTGGCGCACCCGACCGGCCGTCCGGCCGGCATCCTGCGCCGGGGCCGGAGCGCCCAGGAATCCGAGACAGATCGCGGCCGCGGCCGCCCCTTGCCAACGCATCGCCAATCCTCCCACGGGCGCCGTCGCCGCCCCCTTGCCGCCAGGCAGAGCATGCCGCCCGAGAAATCGCCAGCCTTTGCGCGCGGAATGTGCGCTGGAGCACGCCGGGAGTGGGGGCGTGCGCCTACCCTCCGGCCACTTCGCGAGGGTCCGATGCCGCCGCAGATCGTTCGGCGATCGGCCGCGGCTTTGTTCGTTCCGCCGCGACCCGCCTGAAACGACCCGGCACCCTTGACCGCCCACGCGAGGCTCCGGAGTCCCACCCTGCCCGAAGGGGGTGCTCGATGACCCATCCGTGGCCACACCACCACACCGACGGTTCGGTGCATTACACCCATTGCCATCCGGAGACGGTGGATGCCCTGCCGGCTTCCGAGACGGCGCGGCCCGACTGGCGCCGTCGCCTCCGCGGCGCTGCCGGCATGCTGGGCGCCTCCGGCCTCGCCGCCGGGGCGATCTGGTTCGCGATGCTGTGCGACCCGACCGTCTCCCGCGCCGCCCTGCCGCCCTCCGCCGATATCTGCACCAATGCCGGCCACGCGGTCCGGGTCTGGTTCGACGCCGAGACCGCCCGCCGCGCCCGCGTCGCCGAGGCGCCGCACCAGCACGCCTTCAACAGCATGCTGCTGTGGTACCGCTCGGCGGAAGGCAACTGTGCCGCCGGCCGCACCCAGGAAGCGGTGCGCAGCTTCCAGTCCCTCGAGCGGATGATCGCCGGCTTCGACGCGAACCGGCAGGACCGCGACGAGGACGAGGAGTAAAGCCCCGGCTTCGCGACTCCTTCCTGGTCGCGAACCCTTGCGCGCTGCGTCCGTTCGCGCTTGGCTCCCGCCCAACCATCGAGGGAGGGATGAATGAGCGACGGGCTGACCTACGTGCTGGTGCACGGCGCCTGGCACGGCGGCTGGTGCTGGGTGCGCGTCGCCGAGATCCTGCGGGCGCGAGGGCACCGGGTCTTCACCCCGACCTGCACCGGCCTGGGCGAGCGGGCTCACCTCCTGTCCCGGGACATCACCCTCGACACCTTCGTGCACGACATCGCCGGGGTGATCGTCGCCGAGGAGCTGACCGACGTCGTCCTGGTCGGGCATTCCTTCGGCGGCCTGGCGATCAGCGGCGTCGCCGAAGCCATGCCCGAGCGGCTGCGCCACCTCGTCTATCTCGACGCGCTGATCGCGCAGGCCGGCCGCGCGCCCTTCGATGGGCTGCCGCCCGACGTGGTGGCGGCCCGCCGCCGCGCCGCCGCGGAATCGAGCGGGGGCCTCAGCCTGCCGCCGCCCCCGGCCGCAGCCTTCGGGGTCCTCGATCCGGCGGACGTTCCGTGGGTCGAGCGGCGCCTGACCCCGCACCCCTTGAGCACCTACGAGAGCCGGCTTCCGATCCGCGGCCCGGTCGGCAACGACCTGCCGCGCACCTACGTCGATTGCACCACGCCGTCCTACGCCACCCTCGACGGCGTCAAGGCGTGGGTGCGGCGCCAGCCCGGCTGGGGCTGGCAGGAGCTCGCCACCGGCCACGATGCGATGGTGAGCGCCCCGGGCCCGCTGGCCGACCTGCTGGTCGAGCTTGGGGCCGGCGCCTGATCCTAGCTCACGCGGCGTTGGACACCCTCGGGTCGTCCCGGGGCGAGACTTGTCAGCCCATCGTCACCACGGTGCGGCCGGGATCGATCTCGATCAGCCGCAGGCCGAAGCTGCGGCCTTCCTGCGCCTCCCAGTCGGCGAGGACGGCGTTGACCCGCTCCGGGCCCTGCTCGGCGAGGGTGCGGGTGCCGACCGGCCCCTCGATCGCGTGCATGACCTCGTCCATCAGCCGTCGGCGCGCCTTGCCTTCCGCGGGCTCGCCGGCGTCGCAATAGGTCGTGACGATCTGCTCCGACAAGGCCTCGATCACGGCCTGGTTCACGGAGGTCATGCCCATGCTGCGCTCTCCCGTTCGGTAGGGTCGTGCCCCCCTTGGACCGGGACAACGCGGCCGGGCGCGGGCGGTGCCGTCTTTCGCGTTCAGCCCGCCTGCTGCTGGCCGGCGGCGCGGTGGGCGGCGAGCGTCACCACCTCGGCGGAGGGAGCGTCCCCCTTCTGGTCCCGGCCCATCATGAAGATCACCGGGTTGCGGGGCATATAGCCGGGGTTGCGGCGCAGGTTCAGCAATTGCTGCAGCTCCACCGCGGTCAGGTCCTTCGGCGTGGCATCGCGCCAGACATGGCCCGGCGAGGCCTTGCGGGCGAAGGGCCACCAGGAGCGGCGCTCGGTCTCGACCTGCAGGACGAGCTTGCCGGTGAGGGTCTTGCGGAAATTGAAGCGACCCGTGATGGCCATGACGCGTCCTCCATTCCCGGACAACCTGGACCTGTGCGGCTTAGCACGGCACTAACATGGTGCGGCCGAGCTTCGCTGGAAAGCCGATCGGTCCCCAGCCGCGCTGCCGCACCCCACCGGACTAACGGTTGCGATGCCCAAACGCTCCCTCACGCTCGACGCCGCACTGATCGCCCGCGCCCATCCGCACCCCGTGCCGGCGGACGGGCGCGGCCCGGGCTGCGGCATGGCGCTGATGGACGAGGCGGAGGCCGATGCGCGCCTCGACGCGGCCTTGGCCGAGAAGCCCGGCGATCCCGGCACCCTGTGGCTGTTCGCCTACGGCGCCCTGATGTGGCGGCCGGAATTCCCGTTCGCCGAGCGGCGCGTGGCCCGGCTGCGGGGCTGGCACCGCCGCTTCTGCCTGTGGCAGCCGGGTTTTCGCGGCACGCCGGAACGTCCGGGCGTGATGCTCGCCCTCGACCGCGGCGGGCAGTGCCGGGGGTTCGCCTACCGCATCGCCGGCGACGGCTCGCCAGGAGAGACCTTGCGCGAGGCGATCCAGCCGGTCTGGCGGCGGGAGATGCGCGGGCGCGGCTACGCCTCGCGCTGGCTCACCGCCGAGACGGCGGACGGCCCGGTCCCGGTCCTCGCCTTCGTGGCCGACCGGGCGGGGGCGCGCTACGCCGGGCGGCTGTCGGAGGCGGGGATCGCCGCGCGCATCGCCGCGGCCTGCGGGCCCACGGGCCCGAGCGCCGAGTACCTGCTCAACACCGTGACGGCCTGCGAGGCGATGGGCATCCGCGATCGCCACCTCTTCGCCATGCAGGCCCTCGTGGCCGAGGCGCTGGCGAGCGCGGATCAGAACAGCCCGACGCCGACGCCGGGCTGAGGCCGCGGCGGGTAGCCGTAGGGCCCGGTCGAGACGCCGTAATAGGGCAGGACCGGCGCGTAGCCGAAGCCGAGGAGCCGGCGCGGCGGCGGCGCGGCCACGATGATGTCGGCCTCCGCCTCGACCGCGACGGGCGGCGGCGGGGGAGGCGGCGCGCCCCAGCCGGCGGAGAACCCGGCCCCGCCGCGTGGCGCATACCCGGCCGGCATGTCGGCGGCCATCGCCGGCGGGGCCGTGAGGGCGGCGGCCAGGGCGAGCCAGGCCGGCGTCGTGCGGAGCGTCATGGGTCAAGCCTCACGGGTCGAAACCTCGGCAGGAACGGTCGTACGGACAAGCTTCGCCGGGGCATCCCGGTTCCCCGGATCGTGACCTAGATTGGTGAACGAACCGGAGACGTGGGCCCGCATGACCGAGCTGCCGCCGTTCTACGACGACCTCGCGGGCTGCCTCGCCGAGGCCTGGCGCCGGCTGGAGGAGGGCGCCGCTCATCAGAGCGGCTTCCACACCCCGGCGCTCGCCACGCTCGGCCGCGACGGCGCCCCGCGCCTGCGCACGGTGGTGTTGCGCGGGGTCGACCGGGACAGCCGCACGGTGCGGGTCCATTGCGACGCCCGCTCCGACAAGGCCGCCGAGATCGCCGCCGATCCCCGGGCGGCGCTCCACGCCTACGATCCCAAGGCCAAGCTCCAGGTCAGGATCGAGGGCATCGCCCGCCTGCACGGGCAGGACGCGGTGGCCCGCGCCGCCTGGGAGGCGTCCCGGCCGATGAGCCGGGTCTGCTACGGCACCGTGCCGGGTCCCGGCACACCGCTGCCCGACGGGGGCGCCTACGCCCAGCCGCGGGACGAGGCGGCGGTGGAGGCGGGGTTTCCGGCGTTTCGCGTGATCGTCCTCACCGCCGCCCGCCTCGAATTCCTGTACCTCGCCCGCCCAGGGCACCGGCGGGCCGTGTTCACCTGGGACGGGGAGGAGCCGGGAGCGACATGGCTGGCGCCGTGAGATGCCCCTCGCCTCGCTCCGATGACCGGCAGGGCGTGGGATCCCCCCTCCCGACGGCGCCGGGAGAGGGAAGGTGCGAGTTATTCCCTCGCGCCTTGGCATCGATACGTCGATGCCAAGGCGTCGGCCGCCCGTTCGGGCTTGCCTTGCGCCGTCGAACCGATCCGTTCGACGGCGCGGCGGTATTCCTTGTCCAACGCGGGGACGTCTCACGACGCCGCCCGCAGCCGCGCGAACCCCGCCTCCAGGTCCCGCGTCAGATCCTCCATGTCCTCCAGCCCGACCTGGAACCGCAGGCCCGGCCCGCCCGGGGCCCAGGGGTTCGCGGTGCGGTAGGGCGCGCAGTCGAACGGGATCACCAGGCTCTCGAAGCCGCCCCAGGAGAAGCCCATCCCGAACAGCTCGAGCCCGTCGAGCATCGCCGCCACGGCGGCCTCCGGGCAGGGCTTGAGGATGATCGAGAACAGGCCGGAGGAGCCCAGGAAGTCGCGGGCCCAGATCGCGTGGCCGGGATCCTCCGGCAGGGCCGGGTGCAGCACCCGGGCGACCTCCGGCCGGCCCTGGAACCAGCGGGCGAGCCTCAACGCCTGCTCGCCGTGCTCGCGCAGGCGCAGGGGCAGGGTGCGCAGGCCGCGCAGCGCCAGGAAGACATCCTCGGCCCCGGCGCAGATCGCGAACTGGTCGAAGGTCCGCCGCAGGGCCGGCCAATATCTCGCGTTGGCCGACGTCAGGCCGAGGAGCAGGTCCGAGCCGCCCGACAGGTACTTGGTGCCGGCCTCGATGGCGATGTCGACCCCGCGCTCGTGCGGCGGGAACAGCAGCGGCGTCGCCCAGGTATTGTCCATCAGCACGCAGGCGCCGCGGGCATGCGCCGCTTCGGCGATGGCCGGGATGTCCTGCATCTCGAAGCTCTGCGAGCCCGGCGCCTCGGTGAGCACCGCCGTCGTGTTGTCGCGCATCAGCCCGGCGATGCCGGCGCCGACCGTCGGGTCGTAATAGGTGGTCTCGACCCCGAAGCGCGCGAGGAACCCGTCGCAGAAGATCCGGGTCGGGCGGTAGGCGGAATCGCTCACCAGCAGGTGGTCGCCGGCCTTGAGGCAGGACAGAAGCCCGACCGTGACGGCGGCGAGGCCGGACGGGGTCAGCACGGTGCCGGCGGCGCCGGCGAGTTCGGTCCAGGCGCTCTCCAGCGCGCGGACCGTCGGCGTGCCGGTGGTGCCGTAGGTATAGTCCGCCCGCCGGTTCTTGAGCGCGTCGTAGCTCTCGTAGAGCACCGTCGAGCCGCGATAGATCGGGGTGTTGACGAAACCGTGCTGCTGCGACGGGTCGCGGCCGGCATGGACCAGGCGGGTGCGGGTGCCGAGGCGGCTCCTGTCGCGGGGCGGGGTGATGCTCATCGGGCCTCTGGCGTGGCGAACGGCGTTCGGGAAACCGGCGCGGAGCACATCCCGGGCCGCGCTCCGACGTCAAGCCCGACCGTGGGCGCTTCGCCGCCCCCGCGGCAGGCCTGCCTAGTCTGTTCGTCTATCGCGCCAACCCCTTGACCGGGCAGCCCGCTTCGCTTGGAATGCCTCTTGCTTAGGCAGTGTCCGTGCTTGAGCAGACGGACGGCGGCTTCAAGGGCGCCGCGACCGGAACGGGAGATCCGAGACCCCATGAAGAACATCGTCGCGACCCTGGCCTTCGGGCTCGGTGCCACCCTGCTGGCGGGCGCCGCCCAGGCCCAAGGGACGCTGAACAGCATCAAGCAGAAGGGCTACATCTCCTGCGGCTCCAACCCGGGGCTGGCCGGCTTCGGCGTGCCGGACGCGCAGGGGCGCTGGACCGGTCTCGACGTCGATTTCTGCCGGGCCCTGTCCGCGGCGATCTTCAACGACGTCAGCAAGGTCCGCTTCATCCCGCTCTCGGCCAAGGACCGCTTCACGGCGCTCCAGTCGGGCGAGGTCGATGTCCTGTCGCGCAACACCACCTGGACGATGTCGCGCGACACGGCCCTCGGGCTCGACTTCCCGGCCGTCAACTACTACGACGGCCAAGGCTTCATGGTGAAGAAGAAGCTCGGCATCACCTCGGCCAAGCAGCTCGACGGCGCCTCGGTCTGCACCCAGCAGGGCACCACCACCGAGCTGAACCTGGCCGACTACTTCCGCGCCAACAAGATGAAGTACGAGGTGGTGGCCTTCGCCAGCGCCGACGAGACCTTCAAGGCCTACGATTCCGGCCGCTGCGACGCCTTCACCACCGACGCCTCGGGCCTCTACGCCGAGCGCCTGCGCGCCTCGGCCCCCGACGACAACATCGTGCTGCCCGAGATCATCTCGAAGGAGCCGCTCGCGCCGGCGGTGCGCCAGGGCGACGCCCAGTGGGCCGACATCGTCCGCTGGACCCACTACGCGATGCTGAACGCCGAGGAGGCCGGCATCACGCAGGGCAACGTCGACCAGATGGCGAAATCGACCGACAACCCGGACGTCAAGCGCATCCTCGGCACCGAGGGCAAGTACGGCGCCGATCTCGGGCTGACCAACGACTGGGCCTTCCGGATCGTCAAGCTCGTCGGCAATTACGGCGAGGTGTTCGAGCGCAACGTCGGCATGGGCTCGCCCCTGAAGATCCAGCGCGGCCTCAACGCCCTGTGGTCGAAGGGCGGCCTGCAATACGGCCCGCCGATCCGCTGACATCGTGACGAGCGGCGCCCGGGCCACCCGGGCGCCGCTCCCTTCATCACAAGACGCGAGCACGCCCCTTGCCGACGCAGCTTCCGGCCGATGCGCCGCCCGGCCCGCCCCGGGTCTCGCCCCTCTACGATCCCCGCTTCCGCGGGGCCGCCTACCAGATCCTGCTGCTCGTGGCGGTCGGGGGGGTGGCCTGGATCGCGATCGGCAACGCGGCCGAGAACCTGCGCAACGCCCGCGTCGCCTCAGGCTTCGGCTTCCTCAACAACACCGCCGGGTTCGACGTCAACCAGACGGTGATCCCCTTCGCCGCCGCGACCTCCACCTACGGCACCGCCTTCCTGGTCGGCCTCACCAACACCCTGATGGTGGCGGCGATCGGCATCGTGCTGGCGACCCTGCTCGGCTTCGTCGTCGGCGTGGCGCGGCTGTCGCCGAACTGGATCGTGCGCACGCTCGCCACGGTCTATGTCGAGGTTCTGCGCAACATCCCGCTCCTGCTGCAATTGCTGTTCTGGTACGTCGCGGTGCTGGCGAGCCTGCCGGGGGCACGCGATTCCTACGCGCTCGGCACCTCGGTCTTCCTCAACCAGCGCGGCCTCTACCTGCCCAAGCCCCTGCTGGCGGCCGATGCCTGGGCGCTGCCGATCGCCCTCGTCCTCGGCATCGTCGGCACCCTGGTGTTCCGGGCGCACGCGAAGCGCGAGCAGGCGCGGACCGGCCGGCGCCTGCCGGTGCCGGCGGTCGGGCTGGCGCTGATCCTCGGCCTGCCGCTCCTCACCTACGGGGTGCTGGCGCTGATGGGCATCGCCCCGGTGGCGCTCGACTATCCGGTGAAGGGAACCTTCAACCTGCGCGGCGGGATGCAGCTCTACCCGGAATTCGTCGCGCTCGTCCTCGGGCTCACCGTCTACACCGCGGCCTTCATCGCCGAGGTGGTGCGGGCCGGCATCCAGGCGGTCAACAAGGGCCAGACCGAGGCGGCCCGCGCCTTGGGCCTGCAGCCCGGCCCGACCATGCGGCTGGTGGTGATCCCGCAGGCGATGCGGGTGATCGTGCCGCCGCTGACCAGCCAGTTCCTGAACCTGACCAAGAACTCGTCGCTGGCCGTCGCCATCGGCTATCCCGACCTCGTCCAGGTCTTCATGGGCACGGTGCTGAACCAGACCGGGCAGGCGGTGGAAGTGGTGGCGATCACCATGGCGGTGTACCTGACGATCAGCCTCGTCACCGCCTTCGCGATGAACCTCTACAACCGGCGCGTCGCGCTGATCGAGCGGTGAGGCACACGATGACCGCCGGACCGATGACCGCCGGAGCCCAGCCGCTCACCTTCGTCCGCCGCGAGGCGGTGCCCGCCGCGCCCCCGCCCTCGCTGGTGGCCGGGCCGCTCGCCTGGCTGCGCCAGAACCTCTTCTCCAGCCCCGCCAACGCCGCGATGACGCTCGCGGCGCTCGCGGTCATCGCGCTCGTGGTACCGCCACTGCTGCGCTTCCTGGTGATCGACGCGGTCTGGACCGGCGAGAACCGCGATGCCTGCCGGCCCGAGGTGATCGGCCGGCCTGTCGGCGCCTGCTGGGCCTTCGTGGCGAACAAGATCAACTACTTCATCTACGGCTCGTACCCGATCGAGGAGCGCTGGCGGCCGAACGTGTTCTTCGTCCTGATGGCGTTCGGGGTCGGCTGGATGCTGTGGCTCGACGCGCCGAAGCGCGCGTGGGGGGCGCTCTACTTCTTCGTCGTGTTCCCGGTTCTCTCCTACGGGCTGCTCGCCGGGGTGCCGGTGCTCGGGCTGCCGTCCGTGCCGACCTCCCTGTGGGGCGGGATGCTGGTGACGCTGCTCGTGTCGCTCGTCGGCATCGTCGCCTCGCTGCCGCTCGGCATCCTGCTGGCCCTCGGGCGGCGCTCGCGCCTGCCGATCGTGCGGCTGTTCTGCGTCATCTTCATCGAGTTCTGGCGCGGCGTGCCGCTGATCACCGTGCTGTTCATGGCCAACGTGATGCTGCCGTTGTTCCTGCCCGGCGACGTGACGGTCGACCGGCTGGTGCGGCCGCTCGTCGGCATCGCGCTGTTCTCGGCGGCCTACATGGCCGAGGTGGTGCGCGGCGGCCTTCAGGCGATCCCCCGCGGCCAGACCGAGGGGGCGATGTCGTTAGGGCTCAGCCCCTGGCACCGGATGCGCCTGATCATCCTGCCGCAGGCCCTGCGGATCGTGATCCCGGGCATCGTCAACAGCTTCATCGCACTGTTCAAGGACACCAGCCTCGTCTCGATCGTCGGCATCTTCGACTTCATCCGCACGATCGAATCGGCCCGGGTCGATCCGGCCTGGGCGGCACCGACGGTGGTGATGACCGGCTACGCCTTCGCAGCCCTGTTCTACTTCGTCTTCTGCTTCGGCATGTCGCGCTACGCCCGCTTCATGGAGCGGCGGCTCGCGGCGGGCCAGACACGGTGAGATCCCCGATGGCTTCCTCCCCCGTCCCGACCCCGACAGCCTCCGTTCCCTTGCCCGAGGCCGATCCGGACCTCGCGCCCCGCAACACCTCGGCGACGCGGCTCGCCAGCGCGCCGACCGCGGTGTCGCTGGAACGGGTCAACAAGTGGTACGGCGCCTTCCACGTCCTGCGCGACGTCGACCTGACGGTGCGCAAGGGCGAACGGATCGTGATCTGCGGTCCCTCGGGCTCCGGCAAGTCGACCCTGATCCGCTGCATCAACCGCCTGGAGGAGCACCAGGCCGGGCGCATCGTCGTCGACGGCATCGAGCTCACCAACGACCTCAAGCGGATCGACGAGATCCGCCGCGAGGTCGGCATGGTGTTCCAGCACTTCAACCTGTTCCCGCACCTCACCGTGCTCGAGAACTGCACGCTGGCGCCGATCTGGGTGAAGAAGATGCCGAAGGCCGAGGCCGAGGCGATCGCCATGCGCTACCTGACCCGGGTGAAGATCCCGAACCAGGCGCACAAGTATCCGGGCCAGCTCTCGGGCGGCCAGCAGCAGCGCGTGGCGATCGCCCGCTCGCTCTGCATGGCGCCCAAGATCATGCTGTTCGACGAGCCGACCTCGGCGCTGGATCCCGAGATGGTCAAGGAGGTGCTCGACACCATGGTGGGGCTGGCCGACGAGGGCATGACGATGCTCTGCGTCACCCACGAGATGGGCTTCGCCCGCCAGGTCGCCGACCGGGTGATCTTCATGGACGAGGGCCAGATCGTCGAATCGAACACTCCGGACGCGTTCTTCCGCGCGCCGCAGCACGAGCGGACCCGGCTGTTCCTGAGCCAGATCCTGCATTGAGGGCCCGGGGACCCGCACAAATCAGGCCAAGCGCCGGCGTCCACCTCTCCCCGACAGATCCCGGGCTCGTCCGGGATCTGCAAGCAATGGACGACGTCGGGCAAGCCCGGCTTCTCGCGGGGAGAGGCGGATGCGCACGATCAGCCCTGCGCAGTCGCAGAGGGGACAGCCCCGGCTCTACCGCCCCGTGGCCACCGGCAAGTCCTCCCGCGCGCCCCATTCCGACCACGAGCCGTCGTAGAGGGCGCGGGGCGGCCGTCCCAGGGTCTCGAGGGCGACGGCGACGATCGCCGCGGTGACGCCGGAGCCGCAGGTGGTGACGACCGGGCGGTCGAGGTCGATGCCGGCCCGGGCCACCGCCTCGCGCAGGGACGCCTCGTCCTTGAGCCGGCCGTTCTCCTGGAGCGCGCCGTAATGCAGGTTCAGCGCGCCGGGCATGTGGCCCGGGCGCACGCCGGGGCGGGGCTCCGCCTCCTCGCCGGCGAAGCGGGCCGCAGAGCGGGCATCGACCACCTGGGCCTGGCCGGCGAGCGCCCGCTGCACGTCGCCGACATTGGCCACCGCGGAGTGGTCGAGGCGGGCGGTGAAGTGGCGACGGTCGCGCGGGCCGGCCTCGCCCTCCTCGACCGGATGCCCGCCGGCGACCCAGGCCGGGAACCCGCCCTCGAGGATCGCGACGTCGCGGGCGCCGAACGCCTTCAGGGTCCAGCGCACCCGCGGGGCGGAGAACAGGCCCATCCCGTCATAGACCACCACCGTCATGCCGTCGCCGATGCCCATCTGGCGCATCCGCGAGGCGAAGGCCTCCGGGGACGGGAGCATGTGGGGCAGGGCGCTCGCCTCGTCGCGCACCGCGTCGATGTCGAAGCGGATCGCCCCCGGGATATGACCGGCGCGGAACTCGGACTCCGCGTCCCGCCCCATCGCCGGCAGGTACCAGGAGCCGTCGAGCACGACGATGTCGGGCGCCGCGAGCCGCTCTGCGAGCCAGTCCGCCGTGACGAAGGGGCCGATCGACATGCCTGTGTGTCTCCGAAAGGGGCTCTGACGCCCATCTGGTGCATTCTGCCCGAATTCCAGGCGTTGCCGCCACCCGTCCGGGCGCGAAAGCGGGGTTTCGCGCACCGGTACGGCCGCGCCGGACCGGGCAGCCCCTATCGTATGATGTCGAGGCTGCGGCGCGGCGTGCCTAGAACGGGAGTGTCCGTCCCCCGCGAGAGGCCGCCCCGATGCCCGTCGCGTCATCCGCCGTCGCCGTCGCGCCACGCACGATGCCTGGCCTCATGCTTGGCACGGCGCTTGCGACGCACCGTTCACTGCACCCGCCGTGTCCACTCTCCCTTGCACGGCCGGGCGTGGTCGACGGGCCAGGCAGTGAGACTCCGAGGGCTGCCTGGCCCGCCCGTCCGCGGCGCTGGACCGAGCGGGGATCCGCGCGCGATGCGGCCCCGGCCGGACGTCGCGGGGCGGTCGCCTCGGGCGACGGGCGCGGGTTGCCGCGCGGGACAGGGAGGGTGCGATGAACGCCACGGCCCGCTTCGAATGGCCGATCCGGCCCGACCGGATCGAGGTCTCCTCCCTCGGCTACCTCGCCGCAGCGATCCTCCTCTCCGCCCGCACGCCGCCGCCCTCCGCGACCGTGCACCGGCTGGTACCGCGCCGGGCACGGCCGCGCCTGGTGCCGGTGCCGTCCGACGGCCTGCGGCGCGCCGCCGAGGCCTGACGCCAAAGAAAAAGGCGGCCTTGACGGCCGCCTCGATCGGGGAGGCGGGCCCTGCCGGGCCCGCCGCTGGTGCGGTGCGTCAGATCCGGGGCGAGCGGCCGCGCATCAGGCCGAAGATCGCCGAGACGGCGAACAGCACGATCGCCACGAAGAACACGATCTTGGCCGCCTCCATGGCGGTGCCGGCGATGCCGCCGAAGCCCAGCAGAGCCGCGACGAGGGCGACGACGAGGAAGGTAATGGCCCAGCCGATCATTGGAAACTCCCGTTCGAAGGCTGCTGGATTGCTTCGCGGCGCCGTGCAGAGAAGCGTTGCAGCAAGTTGAACGAGAAACCGCCGGACCCCACGACAGGTTCCGCGGATTTTTTCGGATGAAAGCCGGTTGCCGGCCGTGAGACCCTCGCCACGCGCGACGAGCGCCGGCCCTGGGCGGGCGGCGCATCTGGACTTCAATATTGTGCGGGAGGGAATGGCTCCCCGAGCAGGACTCGAACCTGCGACAAGGCGATTAACAGTCGCCTGCTCTACCAACTGAGCTATCGGGGATCGCGGCGGCACATCTAGCCGAGGCGGGCAGGGGGCGCAAGGGGTTTCGCGAGCCGGCTCCATTCCTGTCGCGGATCGCGGTTTTTGCCGCCGGATCCTGTTGCGGAGCCGGGGCGGGCTCTGCTAGAGAGCCCTCGTCCCCGGGTTGTCCGCCCGATGCCGGGGAGACGGCGCAGCCGGCTCGGAGAGCCAGGCACGCCCGATCGTCGGCTGACGCCGACCCGGATGGCCTCGTGGCGGAGTGGTTACGCAGAGGACTGCAAATCCTTGCACCCCGGTTCGATTCCGGGCGAGGCCTCCATCTTTCCTTGATCCAGCACAATTCCGATCAGGCCGGCGCGAGTGCCCGGCCGAGACGTGACGCAGCGTGACGCGCGGTCGAGCGCCGGTCTCCGATCCTTGCCTTTTGGCCGGGGATCCACCACAACCGCGTCGCCCGACGGCTTGACCGTCGCTCAAGCTCCCCAGAGACGTTCATGCTCGACTACGCGCAAGCGCGCCGCCTCATGGTCGATTGCCAGCTCCGCACGTTCGACGTGACCGACATCGCGCTCCTCGACGCATTCGACGCCGTCCCGCGCGAGCGGTTCCTGCCGGCGGACCGCGCGGCCTTCGCCTATATCGACCAGCCCCAGGCGGTCGGGACCGAGGCCGGCGAGACCCGCTTCATGCCGGCCCCGATGGTGCTGGCGCGCCTGATCCAGGCGCTCAGCCTCAAGCCCGGCCACCGCGTCCTCGATGTCGGGTCGGGCCTCGGCTACGGCGCCGCGATCCTGCGCCGCCTCGGCGTCGAGGTCGTCGCCCTCGAATCGCTTCCCGGCCTCGCCGCTTCGGCCGGCGAGGCCTTGGGGAGCGGCGTCACCGTCGAGACCGGCCCGCTCGACAAGGGGGCGGCCGGCCACGGCCCCTACGACGCGATCCTGGTCGAGGGCCAGGTCGAGCGGCGCCCGCAAGCCCTGCTGGACCAGCTCGCCGATGGCGGCCGCCTGGCCTGCGTCCAGGGACAGGGCCGTCCGGCCAAGGCGACCCTGTGGGTGCGCTCCGGCGACGCCTTCGGCTCGCGCCCGCTCTTCGACGCCACCCTGCCGCCGCTGCGCGCCTTCGCGGTCGAGACCGGCTTCGCGTTCTGACCGCCGTCGGGCGCGGCCGACATCCCCGCGCCGACGCCACCCTCGAAAGAGGTAGGCCTTCCGTCGAAGGACGGCGGCGCCGGTCGCGCCGGGCCGCCAATCCGGAGCGGAATTTCCTTGGCGCCTGGTATTGTCGGCGGCGCCCGATCCGCCGACCCATCGGCCCGCGGCACCGGCCTAGGCCGGATGGACGGGGCGAGCGCACCGGGCGGGCACGACGCCGCGCCCCGCGGAAGCACTTCCTTCATCAATGGCTTGCAGGGTGCGCCGACCCCGCCGCGGCCCGGCCCGGGCCCGGGCGCGAATCACCCCCCGGCGCCGGGCCGCACCCCTCGATTTCCCCAGAGACACCTGTCGCTTTTTTGCGGCACTGGTGGTCAAACACAGCCGTCCACAGTCCGGGGGCGGTGCTCCCGGAACCGCCCTCGGCTAAGGTCCCGCTCGAGGTGGGCACAGCGATATACGAACCGGCTCCGCCGCCCCGCGGTGCAGAGACGGTCTTGTGGGCTAGCCGCACAGGGTAGACAGGCGTGACTGACACAGGAACTCGGGCGTTCCGCGGGCTTCGGCTGGGCGGGTTCGCCGCCATGGCGCTCGCCATGGCGGGCCAGGGCGCGGCCGCGGAAACCCTGGAGAGCGCGCTCGCGCGGGCCTATGCGGGCAACCCGACACTCAACGCGCAGCGCGCCGGCCAGCGCGCCACCGACGAGAACGTGCCCCGCGCCCTGGCGGGCTACCGTCCGACCGTCACCGGCTCGGCGAGCGCCGGCGTGTCGTACATCTCGGGCAAGCTCAGCGCCCTGGCGGCCGCAGGCGGCGGTGGCGGGCAGGAAACCCTCTATCCGCGCTCCGTCGGCATCGGCGTGCAGCAGACCCTGTTCAACGGCTTTCGGACCGACAACCAGACCCGTCAGGCCGAATCGCAGGTGCTGGGCGGCCGTGAGACCCTGCGCAACACCGAGATGCAGACGCTGTTCACGGCAGCGCAGGCCTACATGAACGTGCTGGCGGACACCGCCACGCTGGAGCTCAACCGCAACAACGTCGAGGTGCTGGAGGAGCAGCTCCGCCAAACCCGCGACCGCTTCAACGTCGGCGAGGTCACCCGCACCGACGTCGCCCAGGCCGAGGCGCGGCTGGCCGGCGCCCGGGCCCAGGTCAGCCTGGCCGAGGCGAACCTGCGCACCAGCATCGCGACCTTCCGGCAGGTGATCGGCGTCGAGCCGCGCCAGCTCGCCCCCGGGCGCCCGATCGACCGCTACGTGCCGAGCACGCTCACGGCCGCGGTCGATATCGGCCTTGCCGAGCATCCGGCGATCCTGTCCGCCCTCCACGCCGTCGACGCGGCGGAGGCGCAGGTGAAGATCGCCGAATCATCGCTCTACCCGACGGCGACCATCACCGGCAACGCGGCGCAGACCCTCGACCAGCAGATCGCCGGCACGCGCTACTTCGCGGGCTCGATCATCGGCCAGCTCTCGGTCCCGCTCTACCAGGGCGGCGCCGAATACGCGCAGATCCGCCAGGCCAAGGAGCAGGTCGGCCAGGCCCGGCTCCAGGCCGAATTCACCCGCGACCAGGTCCGCGCCGGCATCGTCACCGCCTGGGGCGCCCTCGAGGCGGCCAAGGCCCGCGTCATCGCCTCGCAGGCCCAGGTCCAGGCCAACGAGGTGGCGCTGAACGGCGTGCGCGAGGAGGCCCGGGTCGGCCAGCGCACGACCCTCGACGTGCTGAACGCCCAGCAGGAGTTGCTGACCGCCCGCGTCAGCCTGATCGCCGCCCAGCGCGACCGGGTGGTGGGCTCCTACCAGGTGGTGCAGACCGTCGGCCGCCTCACCACCCGCTTCATCGCCGTGCCGGTGGCGCAGTACAGCGCCAAGCAGCATTACGATCAAGTCAAGGATCTGTGGTACGGCGTACGCACGCCGGACGGCCGCTGAACGCGGCGGCCACCGGTGGCCCGAGCGGCTCCCTGTGAGTTGCGGGCCGCCTCGCTTGTGCGGGGCGCGCCCTGTGGAATACTGCGTAGTACGACCCCCCGATCCTCTGCACTCGAGCGTTGAGCCGGATGAGCGCCGCGAGCCCCAAGACGCAGGATAAGACGCAGGAACCCTCGATGGAGGAGATCCTCGCCTCCATCCGCCGCATCATCGCCGACGACCAGAAGCCGGCCGAGCCGCCCGCCGCCGGGTCGCGCCCCGTGGCGGTGCCGGATCCCGAGCCGGAGGACGACGTGCTCGACCTCGCCGGGATCGCGGCCCCGCTGCCGAAGCCCGCGCCCAAGCCGGCTCCCGCCCCGGCCCCTGCGCCGAAGCCCGAGCCGGCTGCGAAGACCCCGCCGAAGCCGGAGCCGGCGCCGCGCTTCGACGACCAGTTCGACGCGATGTCGGAGATCGCCTTCCGCGACGAGCCGATGGATTTCGACGCCATCGAGATCGAGCCGGAGCCGGTGAAGGCCGCTCCCCTGCCGCCCGAGCCCCCGAAGGCCGCGGCGCCGCCGCCGGAGCCGCCGCGCCCGAGCGTCGAGGACCGGCTCCTGTCGCAGGCGACCGACGCCACCGTCACGCACGCCTTCGACCTTCTGGCGAGCACGGTGATGACCCGCAACGCCCGCACCATCGAGGACCTGGTGCAGGACATGTTGCGGCCGATGCTGAAATCCTGGCTCGACGACAACCTGCCGGTCCTGGTCGAGCGCCTGGTCCGCGCCGAGATCGAGCGCGTCGCGAGAGGGCGGTGAGCCCGGGCGGGTCAATCCTGGCCGGCTCCAGTTGACGGAACGGTGCGGGTCCGCTTGAAAGCGGGCTCGGGGGCCGGTCGCTCACGCGGCCGGCCTCGTTCGTTTCTGGTCCCGGCGCCCCGGGGCCATCGTCCGCCGGCGGGACGCGCCCTCGAGGCCGCGACCCGAGGCGGCGCCGTGCGAGTGGCTGTGTCAGCGATGATGGACAAGACCTTCGATCCCGCCGCCGTCGAGGCGCGCATCGCCGCCGAGTGGGAGGAGGCGCAGGCCTTCCGGGCCGGGCGCCCGGACCGCGCCGGCGCCGAGCCCTACAGCATCATGATCCCGCCGCCGAACGTGACGGGCTCGCTGCATATGGGCCACGCCCTCAACAACACGCTGCAGGACGTGCTCGCCCGCTTCGAGCGCCTGCGCGGCAAGGACGTGCTGTGGCAGCCCGGCACCGATCACGCCGGCATCGCCACCCAGATGGTGGTCGAGCGCCGCCTGATGGAGCAGCAGCAGCCCGACCGGCGCTCCTTGGGCCGGGCGGAGTTCGTCCGCCGGGTCTGGGAGTGGAAGGCGGAATCGGGCGGCACCATCGTCAACCAGCTCAAGCGCCTCGGCGCCTCCTGCGACTGGTCGCGGGAGCGCTTCACCATGGACGAGGGCCTGTCGAAGGCCGTCCTGAAGGTCTTCGTCGACCTGCACGCGCAAGGCCTGATCTACCGCGACAAGCGCCTGGTGAACTGGGACCCGAAGTTCCAGACCGCGATCTCCGACCTCGAGGTGCAGCAGCTCGAGGTGAAGGGTCATCTCTGGCACTTCGCCTACCCGGTCGTCGACGAGGCGGGCCACGAGACCGGCGAGACCATCACGGTCGCGACGACCCGGCCCGAGACGATGCTGGGCGACACCGCGGTCGCCGTGCACCCCGAGGACGAGCGCTACCGGGCGCTGGTCGGCATGCGCCTGCGCCTGCCGCTGGTCGGCCGCCTGATCCCGATCGTCGCCGACGAGTATTCCGACCCCGAGAAGGGCACCGGCGCGGTCAAGATCACCCCGGCCCACGACTTCAACGACTTCGAGGTCGGCCGCCGGCACGGGCTCGCCCAGATCAATGTCCTGGATGAGGAAGCCCGCATAAGCCTCGAGGGCAACGCGGAATTCCTGGAAGGTTCGAGCCCGGAGCCCGAGGCCCTGGCGCTGCACGGCCTCGACCGCTTCAAGGCCCGCGAGGCGGTCGTCGCCCTGATGGAGGCGCGCGGCCGGCTCGTGACCATCGAGTCCAACACCCATGCGGTCCCGCACGGCGACCGCTCGGGCGTGGTGATCGAGCCCTACCTGACCGACCAGTGGTACGTGAACGTCAAGCCGCTGGCCGAGCGGGCGCTGCAGGCGGTGCGCGACGGCCGCACCCGCTTCGTGCCCGAGACCTACGAGAAGACCTACTTCCAGTGGCTCGAGAACATCGAGCCGTGGTGCATCTCGCGCCAGCTGTGGTGGGGCCACCAGATCCCGGCCTGGTACGACCCGGAGGGCCACTGCTTCGTCGCGGCCAGCGAGGAGGAGGCCCTGGCCCAGGCCGCCGCGAAGCACGGCCGCCCGGTGACCTTGCGCCGCGACGAGGACGTGCTCGACACCTGGTTCTCGTCCGGCCTGTGGCCGTTCTCGACGCTGGGCTGGCCCGACGCCACGCCGGAATTGTCGCGCTACTACCCGACCAGCGCGCTCGTGACCGGCTTCGACATCATCTTCTTCTGGGTCGCCAGGATGATGATGCTCGGCCTTCACGCGCTGGACGAGGTGCCGTTCCGGACCGTCTACATCCACGCCCTCGTCCGCGACGAGAAGGGCGCCAAGATGTCGAAGTCCAAGGGCAACGTGGTCGATCCCCTCGACCTCGTCGACCGCTACGGCGCCGACGCCCTGCGCTTCACCCTGGCCGCCATGGCGGCGCAGGGACGCGACATCAAGCTCTCGGTGCAGCGCGTCGAGGGCTACCGGAACTTCGCCACGAAGCTCTGGAACGCCGCCCGCTTCGCCGAGATGAACGGCTGCCGGCTCGATCCGGCCTTCGCCCCGTCGGGCGTGACCCAGACGCTGAACGCCTGGGCGCTCGGCGAGGCCGCCCGCGCGGTCGCCGAGGTGACCGCGGCGATCGAGGCCTACCGCTTCAACGACGCCGCCAACGCCGCCTACCGCTTCGTCTGGAACGTCTTCTGCGACTGGTACCTCGAACTGGCCAAGCCCGTGCTCCAGGGCGAGGACGGGCCGGCGAAGGAGGAGACGCGCCGGACGATCGCCACCCTCATCGACCAGATCTGCGTGCTGCTGCACCCGTTCATGCCGTTCCTCACCGAGGAATTGTGGGCGACGAAGGCGCGCGAGGCCGGGATCACGCGCGGGCTTCTGGCGCTCGCCGCCTGGCCGGATCTCGGTGCGCTGGCGAAGCCCGAGGCCGAGGCCGAGATCGGCTGGGTCGTCGACCTGGTGTCGGAGATCCGCTCGGCCCGCTCGGAGACGAACGTGCCGGCCGGCGCCCAGATTCCCCTGGTGCTGGTGGCCCCGAGCGCGGCGGTGCGCGAGCGCGTCGCCCGCTGGGGCGACACCGTGCGGCGGCTGGGCCGCATCGCCGCGATCGAGATCGTGGAGGCGAGCCCGCGCAACGCCGTGCAGCTGATCGTGCGCGGCGAGGTCGCGGCCCTGCCGCTCGAGGGCGTGGTCGACCTCGCCGCCGAGGTGGCGCGGTTGAAGAAGGAGGAGGCCAAGCTCGACGGCGAGATCGGAAAGATCGACGCCAAGCTCGGCAATGCCGACTTCCTCGCCCGCGCCCCCGAGGAGGTGGTGGAGGAGCAGCGCGAGCGCCGCGACGCAGGACTCGCCCGCCGCGAGAAGGTGCGCGAGGCGCTGACCCGGCTCCAGGGCTGACGCCCGGCCTCCAGACGGCCCTCCGGTGCGGGCGCGGATCGCCCGCACCGGAGCACGTTCCAAGACAGAACGACCGTCGGGGGCGAAGCGCCCGCGCGGCGTCCGGCTCAAGACCGGGCGGCCCTGTGCGCGTTTGAGAGGCGCCCCGTCGCACCCCGCCCGAGCATCCGCATAGGCATGAGCCCGAAGACAGCCACCGCCGCCCGCGCCGCGACGGCCCGCTACGACACAGCGACCGACATGCTGTCCGTGCGCGTCACCGCTGCGGCGGTGGCGGCGAGCCGGGAGGTGCGGCCGGGGATCGTCGTCACCGACGACGAGGCCGGCACCGTGGCGGGAATCGAGATCCGCGGCGCCTCGGACCGGCGGCTGGCGGCCGACCAGGACCTGCGGCGGCTCGCCGAGGCGGCCTGAAGCGTTGCGCCGCCTCCCGCGCATCGTCCGGTGGGCGGCTCTCCTCGTCCTCACTCTCGCGCTCGCCCTCGCGTCGGCGGCCTGGCTCACCGCCCGGCCCGGCGACCCGGGCCTCTACCCGCCGGCGCCCGGCGCCGAGACGGTCACGGTGCGGCTCGTCGCCCAGGCGTGGCATTCCGGCCTGCTGCTGCCGCGCGCGGACCTGGCCCGGGCAGCGGCCGAGGCCGCGGACGGGGCGCTCGTCGAGGTCGTCGAGCGCTTTCGCGCCTATCCGGCGCTCGAGATCGGGTGGGGCGATGCCGGTTTCTACCGCGCCGTGCCGACGCTCGACGCCCTCGACTGGCGGCTGGCGCTCCGGGCGCTGTTCACCCCGGGCGGGCGCCCGGCGGTGCTGCACGTGGTCGGGGTCGCGGCCTCGCCCGAGGCCGCCTTTCCGGGCGCCGAGATCGTGACCTTGCGGCTGTCGCGGGCGGGCTTCGACCGGCTCGCCGCCGCCCTCGGCCGCGCCGTCACCGCGCGCGACGGCCATCCGGTGATCCTGGGGCCCGGCCTCTACGGCCCGAGCCTGTTCTACGCGGCGGAGGGGCGTTTCGGCCTGCATAACGTCTGCAACCACTGGAGCGCCGGGCTCCTCCACGACGCCGGCCTGCCGATGACGCCGCTCCTCGACACCCTGCCGCGGGGGCTGGTCCTCGATCTGGCGTGGCGCGGGGCCCTTCAGTCCCCCTGAGGACCGGCGAGCATCGGGGCACGGCGCTGCAAGGCGCGCCGCAGGCGCTGGCGCCAGGGCACCCGGCCGCTGCGGGCGAGGTCGCGGCCACAGGCCCGGGCGGCGGCGCGGTCGAACTGGAAGGCGATCTCGGTGCCCTCGGCGAGCCGGAGCGCCAGGGCCGGCACGCCGGGGGCGACCTCGCCGGCGGTCCAGCCGAGGGCCGGGAAGAAGCAGTTCTCCACCCGCGTGCCCGCCGGCACGTCCTGCGCCGCATCCGCCGCCACCGAGGCGGTGGCGAGCAAGGCGAGGCCGAGTTCCGCCGCCTCGGCGGGGGCGAGCCGGACCGCGTAGTCCCGCGGCCCGAACGCCACCACCAGCTCGACCTCGTCCGGCCCGGCGGTCACGACCGAGAAGCGGGGGGCACCGCCCGGCGCGGCCCCGGGAGATGCCGCCGCCACGGGCGGAGGCGCCACCTCGGCCGAATCCGGCGCTTCGGCATCATCCGGCGTCGCGGCCGGATGCGACACCTCGGGAGACGCAGCCTCGGGAAGATCGGAAGCCTCGGAACGTGCGGCTTCGGGAGACGCGGTCTCGGAAGAAGTCATACGGGGCCGGTCGCTCGCATGCCGTGGCGGGGGCGTCCCGCCAACCGTAGCGTCCGGACTTTCCTCGGAGCAAGTTCTGACGCCGTGCGTCAGCGCACGGCATCGCCGGGTGGGTCGGCGGGAGCGTTGGCCGCCTGCCGGGCATTCTTGCCGCTCCCGTCCTTGCCGCTCCCGTCCTTGTTGCTCTCGTCCTTGCCGCTCTCCCGAGCCTCCGGCTTGATCCCGACCCGCTGGTCCTGGCGCAGGAGCTGGAGGTGGTCGGTGGCGATCCGGTCGCCGGCCTTGAGTCCCTTGAGGATCGCCGTGCGGTCGCCGAACTCCTCGCCGGTCGTCACCGGGGCCATCGCCACCTTGCCCTGATCGTCGACGCGCCAGACGATGCGCTGGTCGAGCTGGGCCGACAGGGCGACCGTCGGCACCAGCAGGCGCTCCTCGGTGCCGACCTGCACCCGGGTGCGCACGAACTCGCCCGGCAGGTAGCGCTCGTCGGCATTGGGCAGCCAGGCCCGGACCAGACGGCGGGCGGTGCGGGGATCGAAGCGGTTGTCGAGCTTGTAGATCGTCGCCTTGCGCTCCGGCTTGCCCTGGATGTCCAGGGTCTGGATGAAGGCGCGGTCCTCCTTGAGCGCGGCGCGCACGGCCTCCGAATCCTCGGTCGAGAGCGCGACCTGCACCTCGATCGGATCGACCTGGACCACGCTGACGAGCTGGGTGGTGTTCTCGTTGACGTGATCGCCGAGATTGACGTCCGACAGGCTGGAGCGCCCGTCGAAGGGCGCGCGGATCACCGCGTATTCGAGGTTGAGCTTCTGGCGCGCGATCGCGGCCTCGGCCTCCTGCACCCGGCTGCGGGCGACCTGGCGGTTGCTCTCGAGCTGCTGGAAGCGCTGCTCGGAGGCGTAGCCCTTGTCGGCCAGCGTCTGGGTGCGGTCGACCTCGGCATCGGCGAAGGAGGCTTGCGCCACCGCCTGCTCGCGCTGGGCTTCCGCCGTGCGCAACGCCACCTCGAACGGGCGCGGATCGATGCGGAACAGCACCTGCCCCTTCTTGACGTGGCCGCCGGGCTCGAACGGCCGCTCCACCACCACGCCGGTGACCCGGGGCTGGAGCGCGGCGTCCTTCGGCGAGATCACCGTACCGGTATACGAGAAGGCGACCGGCACGGTCTCGGTGGCGGCCCGCGCCACCGCGACGTCGAATTCCGGGCCCTCGGGCTTCGTCTTCGGCGCCGGCGGCGGCGCCAGGACCTTTGCCACGGGACCGGGCAGGGCGCCCGACACCCCGGCGGGCAGCGGGTGGCCGAGCCCCCACCACAGGCCGGCCCCGGCCGCGACGGCGGTCAGGCCGATGAGGCCGTAGCGAATCCCTGCACGCACGAGGCGGGTGTCCTTCGGATCGGGGCCCGGTCCCGGTCGGCGGATCACCGAAGCGGGGCCGCCCGGGGCGGTCATGGATGGTCTCTCGAGGGGAACTCCCTCGACCACGGTCGCGTTGCACGCGAGCTTTCACCTTACCGTCGCAGGCCCCGCTTCCCGTCCCGATGGCCCTCCGGCCCCGCGTCGGTCCCAGGCCGTTTCGCGGGCGGTCGAGCGGGACCCGGGATGTTCGCCTTCTTCGTCGACCGGCCCGTCCTGGCGGGCGTGATCTCGGTCCTCATCACGCTGATCGGGGCGGTGGCGGGCTTCTCCCTGCCGATCGCCCAGTTCCCCGAGATCGCGCCGCCGATCATCAACATCCAGGCGACCTATCCGGGCGCCACGGCGCAGCAGGCCTACGAGGCGATCGCGATCCCGCTCGAGCAGGAGATCAACGGCGCGCAGGACCTGATCTACATCAGCTCGACCAGCAACGCCGACGGCAGCGTCAACCTCGATGCGACGTTCGAGGTCGGCTCCGACCTCAACGCGGCCGCCGCCGACGTGCTGACCCGGGCCCAGCGCGCCGAATCGCGCCTGCCGCAGGCGGTCCGCGACCAGGGTCTCGAGATCGTGAAATCGTCGCGCCAGCGCCTCGGCAACGTGGTGCTCTACAGCGACGACAACCGCTACGACGAGCTGTTCCTGTCGAACTGGGCCGAGACCCAGGTGATCAAGCCCCTGCGCCGGGTCACCGGCATGGGCCGCATCGTCAACTTCTCCAACAAGCGCTACGCGATGCGGGTCTGGCTCGACCCGGCCCGGATGGAATCGCTCGGCATCGGGCCGAGCCAGATCGTCCAGGCGGTGTCGCAGCAGAACGCCCAGATCACCGTGGGCTCGCTCGGCAAGGAGCCGGTGCGCGACGCGCCCGCCTTCGAGCTGCAGATCGTCACCAAGGGCCGGCTGACCGAGCCGCGGGAATTCTCCGACATCGTGATCCGGGCCAACCCCGACGGCTCGGTGGTGCGCATCCGCGACGTCGGCCGGGTCGAGCTCGGCTCGGAGCAGTATGGCAGCCGCTCGACCTACGACAACAAGCCCG
Source organism: Methylobacterium terricola (assembly GCF_006151805.1). GTDB lineage: Bacteria > Pseudomonadota > Alphaproteobacteria > Rhizobiales > Beijerinckiaceae > Methylobacterium > Methylobacterium terricola. The sequence goes on from NZ_VDDA01000006.1 coordinate 58,047, forward strand.
CCGCCTCGCTCGGCCTGTTCCAGAATCCGGAGGCCAACGCCGTCGATGTGATGAAGGGCGTCCGCGCCACGATGAAGGATCTGGCCAGGCGCTTTCCCCCGGGCCTGCAATACCGGATCGCCCTCGACCGCACCGAGTTCGTCGAGGCCTCGATCCACGAGGTCGTCAAGACCCTGATCGAGGCGATCGTGCTGGTCGTCGTCATCACCTACCTGTTCCTCCAGAACTGGCGCGCGACCCTGATCCCGGCGATCGCAGTGCCGGTGGCGCTGATCGGCACCTTCGGGCCGATGGCGGCGCTCGGCTTCTCGTTCAACACCTTGAGCCTGCTCGGCCTGGTGCTGGCGGTGGGGCTCGTGGTCGACGACGCGATCATCGTGGTCGAGAACACCGAGCGGCTGATGGCGGAGGGCAAGAACCCCCGCGAGGCGGCGGCTGAGGCGGTGAACGAGGTGGCGGGCCCGGTCATCGCCACCACCCTGGTGCTCGCCGCCCTGTTCGTGCCCGTGGCGTTCATCCCGGGGCTGACGGGCCAGCTCTACAACCAGTTCGCGCTCACCATCGCGATCTCGGTGCTGATCTCGGCTTTGGTGTCGCTCACCCTCACCCCGGCGCTCTGCGCCCTGCTGCTCAAGCCCCACGACGAAGCGGCGCACCGGAGCCGCTGGCGGGCGCCCCTGCGCTGGTTCAACGCCGTCCTCGACCGGGCGACGGGGTTCACGGTCGGCTCGGCGGGACGGCTGTCGCGCCACCTGATCGCCACGGGCCTGGTCTTTCTGGTCTTTGCCGGCCTCACCGCCTGGATGGTGACGAGCCGCCCGAGCGCCTTCGTGCCGCAGGAGGACCAGGGCTACTTCTTCGCCGACATCGCGATGCCGAAGGGCGCCTCGGTCGGCCGCACCGCCGCCATGGTGGAGGAGGTGGGGCGTGCGGTGCTTAGCCAGCCCTCGGCCGCCGGCACCATCGGGGTCGCCGGGCGCGGCATCCTGGCCGACGTCACCGCGCCGTTCTACGGCTTCCAGATCCCGACCCTGAAGCCCTGGGACCAGCGCGAGGAGACGGTCACCGACGTGATCGGTCGCCTGCGCCGGCAGTTCAAGAACCACCCGGACGGGGTGCTGCGCATCGTCGACCCTTCCCCGCTGCCGGGCCTCGGCTCCCGCGGCGGCCTGACCCTCGAATTGCAGGATCGCAGCGGCGAGGGCGGGCTCAAGCTCGCCAAGACCGCCGAGGGCTTCATCGCGCAATTGAAGACGCTGCCCGAGATCGGCGGCGCCACCGCCACCACGAGCTACGGCGTGCCGCAGCTGCGCCTCGACATCGACCGGGCCAAGGCCGAGCAGCTCGGCGTCAGCCTGTCATCGCTGTTCGACGCGCTCGGCACCTATGTCGGCTCGTCCTTCGTCAATTTGTTCAACAAGTTCGGCTTCGTCTACCAGGTCTACGTCCAGAGCGAGTCGCAAGGCCGGCGGAGCTTCGAGGACCTGGCGCGGCTGACGGTGCCGAACAACCGTGGCGAGCCGGTGCAGATCGGCTCCCTCGTCACGCCGCACTTCGTCAGCGGGCCGACGGCGGTCCTGTCCTACAATACCTATCCGGCGATCGAGATCGCCCTCGACACCGCCGACACGGCGAGCTCCGGCGCGGCGATCGCGGCGGTCGAGCGCCTGGCCGAGACGGCGCTCCCGACCGACTACGCGGTCGAATGGACCGAGGTCGCCTACCAGGAGAAGATCGCCGGCGGCTGGGCGCCGCTGATCTTCGGGCTCGGCGTGGTGATGATCGTGCTCTTGCTCGCCGGCCAGTACGAGAGCCTGCGGCTGCCGTTCGTGGTGATCCTGGTGACGCCGCTGGCGCTGTTCGGCGCGGTCGGCGCGCTCGCCTTGCGCGATCTGCCCCTCGACATCTTCGGGCAGATCGGGCTGCTGCTCCTCGTGGGTCTCGCGGCCAAGAACGCGATCCTCCTGGTCTCCTTCGCCCGCGACCTGCGGGCGAAGGGCGAGGACGCGGTCACCGCCGCGCAGGACGCGGTGCGCCTCAGGATGCGGCCGATCCTGATGACCTCGTTTGCCTTCATCCTCGGCTCGGTGCCGCTTGCCATCGCCAGCGGCGCCAGCGCCAATGCCCGGATCTCGATGGGCACGGTGGTGATCGGCGGATTGCTCGTCGCGACCCTGCTCACCCTGTTCGTCACCCCGGTCTTCTACGTCGCGGCGGAGCGGCTGGTGGACAAGCGCGGGCGCGCGGACGAGAAAAGGCCCGCCGGAACGCCGCAGCCGGCGGAGTAGGCGCGGGAAGCCTGTGGACGGCGGTGGAGGGGACTCGCGCCAATACCCCCGTTACGCTTTCATTTACGCAAGGCCGGCAGGGTCTTCCACAAGTGCAGCGTAACCCTGTGCGGCCCCAAGGCCTCGCGTCCCAGCCCCTCCGGGCGGGGGCGCGGCCCAGGCGGCACGGGGATCCGAGGGGTCGATGGCGGGATCTTCGAAGAGCGGTCGTCCGCGCCCGGCGACGGAGCGGGGGGCCCTCCGGCCGATGCCGGTCGTGCGGTGGGCCGCAGTGGCGGGAATCGCGCTGGCGGCAGCGAATTGCGCCGGGCCGACGCCCAAGAATCTGGCGATGCGGAGCGGCGGTCGCGACATCGATCCGAAATACGGCGTCGCCGCGAGCCCGCGGCTCTACGGCGAGAACGACAAGATCCCGAAGGGCGGCGGCCGGCAGATGACCGGCAAGCCCTACGTGGTCGCCGGCCGCACCTACGTGCCGCGCCAGGATGCCCGCGGCTACGTGCGCGAGGGCCTGGCCTCCTGGTACGGCACCGCCTTCCACGGCCGCCAGACCGCCAACGGCGAGATCTTCGACCGCTTCTCGGTCGCCGCCGCCCATCCGACCCTGCCGCTGCCGAGCTATGCCCGGGTCACCAACCTGGCGAACGGCCACTCGATGGTGGTGCGGGTCAACGACCGCGGGCCCTACCACGCCGACCGGCTGATGGACGTGTCGCAGGCGGTGGCCGAGGCGTTGGATTTCCGCCGCCGCGGCACAACCAAGGTCCGCGTGGAATATGTCGGCAAGGCCTCGGTCGGCGGCAGCGACGACCGCAAGCTGATGGCGACCTTACGCACCGACGGCACGCCCGCCGGCTCGCCGATGGGCGCCAACATCATGGTGGCGGATGCCGGGGACGACGCGAAGCCCTTCGCCTTCCGCCGGCCCGAACCGGAGCCGGTGCGCCCGATCGTCGAGCGGCCGCGGGTCGTCGCCCCGGTGCAGGTCGCCGAGGCCGAGGACGCGCCGGAGGTCCGCCGCCCGGCGCCGGTCCGGGTCGCCGAGGCGCCGCGCGCACCGGTCCACCCGCCGGCCGCGGCGCCGATGCGGATCGCCGCCGTCGAGGGCCTGAACCCGGGCCTCGCCGCGGCCCACGCGGCGAAGCCGTCGGTCGCCGTCGCGCGCAAGCCCGCGCCGCCGAGCCAGGCCCTGGCCTATGCGGGCCATTCGGCGCCGGACCGCGCCTCGCTCGCCCAGGCGATGCACGCCGCCGCGATGCCGACCAAGGCCCCGCGCACCACCGTCGTGGCGAAGGGCGGCCCAGCTCCGATCGCGCCGCCGCTGCGCCTCGCCGGCGCCCAGAAGGGCGACCGGGAGGACGCGAAGGAGACCGGCCGCAGGCCCGGGATGGCGCCGCGCTCGAAGGTGGCGGGGATGTATTGAGGGCGGGTCTCGCGCCCGCCCGTTCTCTCGACGGACCATCCACCCTCCTGGTCGGTCCGGGCTCCGCTGCGCGGCGCCGGGATGACGACGCGGTCGAGACAGCGGTCGGATGAGGCCGAGGAGGCCGGACGGCGATCAACCCTGCGTCGAAAACGGTTCCCCCTCCCGCACTGCGGCACCGGCGCGGTTGCGCACCGCCAAGCGGGGCGGCAGAGTGGTCTGGGTCTCCCGGTCGGCCGGGATTGCGAGCGGTTGAGGAGTTGCGTGTGACAGCGACCACCGGAGCGGGCAGGGCGCTCGCGCGCCGCGCCGCGGGTCTGGCTCTGGCAGCCATCCTCGGAGCCGCCGTCGCGGCCTCCGGCGCGCGGGCGCAAGCGTTCCAGACACTCGCGCCGCACGCGATCCTGATCGACGCCGATACCGGCGCGGTGCTGTTCGAGAAGGGCGCCGACGAGCCGTTCTCGCCCGCCAGCATGGCCAAGCTGATGACCGTCGAGGTGCTCTTCGACGAGATGCGCAAGGGCAAGCTCGGCCCCGACACCGAGTTCACCATCAGCGAGAATGCCTGGCGCCGCGGCGGCGCGGGCGGCGGCGGCTCGTCGATGTTCGCCCAGCTCAACAGCAAGGTGAAGCTGCCCGACCTCCTACGCGGCATCGTGGTCCAGTCCGGCAACGACGCGGCGATCGCGGCGGCCGAGGGCGTCGCCGGCACCGAGGACAATTTTTCCCAGATCATGAACCGGCACGCGAAGGAGATCGGGCTCGAGCGCTCGACCTTCCGCAACGCCACCGGCTACTCGGCGCCCGACCAGAAGGTGACGGCCCGGGACATGGCGAAGCTCGCCATCCACCTGATCGAGGCCTATCCCGAGCAGTACAAGCTGTTCGCCGAGCGCGAATTCACCTGGAACAAGATCCGACAGCAGAACCGCAACCCGCTGCTGACCCTCGACATCGGCGCCGACGGGCTGAAGACCGGCTACCTCGAGGAATCCGGGTACGGCCTGACCGGCTCGGCGGTGCAGAACGGCCAGCGCCTGGTCCTGGTGGTGAGCGGCCTCAAGACCGCCCGCGACCGGGCCGCGGAATCGCGCAAGCTGCTCGAATGGGGCTTTCGCGCGTTCGAGGCGCGCCAGATCTTCAATGCCGGCGAGACCGTGGCCGAGGCCGAGACCTACGGCGCCGAGAAGGGCCGGGTGCCGCTCGTCACGAAGAAGCCGGTGCGGCTGCTTCTGCCGCGGGGCAACAGCGACCGGCTGGTGGCGCGCGCCACCTACCAGGGCCCGCTGGCCGCGCCGGTGGAGGAGGGGCGCGAGGTCGGCCGGCTCAAGGTCACCCGCGGCGAGCAGGTGGTGCTCGACATGCCGCTCTACACCGCCGAATCGGTCCCGGCCGGCACCATGACCCAGCGCGCCCTCGACGCCGCGCTCGAGGTCGGCACCGGCTGGTTCCGCCAGGCCCTCAGCCGGATCACCAGCAAGTCGTGACGGGCGCCCCCCTGCCGGCCGGGCGTGCCGGCTGCTTCATCACCTTCGAGGGCGGCGAGGGCGCCGGCAAGTCGACCCAGATCGCCCGGCTCGCCGCCTGGCTGCGCACCGATGGCGGGAGCGAGGCAAGCAGGGCCCAGCCTAGCTGGGAGGTGGTGACCACCCGCGAGCCCGGCGGCTCGCCCCGGGCCGAGCGGATCCGCGCCGCGGTGCTGTCGGGCGTCGCCAAGCCCTACGGCCCCTTCGCCGAGGCGCTGATGTTCGCCGCCGCCCGCCTCGACCACCTCGCCACCCTGATCCGCCCGAGCCTCGCCCGCGGCGCCGTGGTCCTGTGCGACCGCTTCAGCGACTCGACCCGGGCCTACCAGGGCGCCGCAGGCGGGGTCGATGCGGAGACGCTGGCCGCCCTGGAGCGGGTGGTGGTCGGCACGACCCGGCCGGACCTGACCCTGATCCTCGACCTGCCGCCGGAGGCCGGCCTCGCCCGGGCCCGCCAGCGCGACCGCGCCGCCGCCCGCGGGCCCGACCGGTTCGAGGCCGAGGCCCTGGCGTTCCACCAGCGCCTGCGGGCGGCTTTCCTCGCCATCGCCGAGGCCGAGCCGGCGCGCTGCGCGGTCATCGACGCGCGCGGCACCCCGGAGAGCGTCGCCCAGGCGATCCGCCAGGCGGTGGCCGCGCGGCTGCCGCACCTCGCCCGCGGAGCCGCCGATGCCGCCTGAGAGAGGGGACGACGAGCTCGAGATCGGCGAGATCCCGGGCGTGCCGCGCCCGCGCGAGCGCCAGGACCTCGTCGGCCAGGAGGCCGCCGAGCGCGCGTTCCGCGAGGCGATCGGCGCCGGGCGGCTGCACCATGCCTGGCTGATCGGCGGGCCGAAGGGCATCGGCAAGGCGACGCTCGCCTTCCGGGTCGCCCGTCACCTGCTCGCCCGCGGCGACGGGCAGGGCACGCCCGACAGCCTGGCGCTGCCGCCCGGCCACACGGTGGCGCGGCAGGTCGCAGGTCTCGCCCATCCGAACCTCGTGCTGCTGCGGCGCCAGAAGGCGCCCGGCTCCAAGACGATCCCGACCCAGATCGGCGTCGACGCGGCGCGCCGCGCGCTCCACCTCTTCGCCGCCACCTCGGCCGACGCGGGCTACCGGATCTGCATCGTCGACTGCGCCGACGAGCTGAACCTCGCCAGCGCCAACGCCCTCCTCAAGGTGATCGAGGAGCCGCCGCCGCGCTCGCTGTTCCTGATCGTCAGCCACGCCCCCGGCCGCCTCCTGCCGACGATCCGCTCGCGCTGCCGCCGCCTGACCTTGAAGCCGCTCACCGCCGGGACCGTGGCGCAGGTGCTGCACGGGCTTAGCCCCCCCCAGGCCGGTCATCCGCCGGCCTTGATCGAGCGGGCGGCATCCTTGAGCGAGGGCTCGGTCGCCCGCGCCCTCGACCTCCTCGATCCCGACACCCTCGCGGTGGTCGACGAGGTCGAGGCGCTCCTGGCGCAGGGCGACCGGCCGGATTGGCGCCGGGCCCTGAAGCTCGCCGAGCGGCTCGCCGGCCGCGACGCCGACGGGCTCTACGCCGCCGCCCTCGACACGGTGCAGCGGCGGCTCGCCGCCGCCATCGAGGAGCGCCAGGGCGAGCCGCCGGCCCGCCTCGCGGCGCTCGCCGACGCCGCCGAGCGCGCCGCCAAGGCCGCCCGCGAGGCGCAGGTCTACAACCTCGACCGGCGGCCGGTGGTGCTGTCGCTGTTCGGCGCCTGAGCGATGCGCCTCTTCCCGCTCTCCGACCTCCATCTCGAACGCCGGCCCCTCGCCGCCGTGCCGGCCCCGACCCAGGATTTCGACCTGATGGTCTGCGCCGGCGACGTCTGGGAGGGCGAGCCGGAGCGGGGGCTCGCGGCGCTCCTCCAGCTCGCCGGCGAGCGGCCGGTCGTGCTGGTGCCGGGCAACCACGAGCGTTACGCGCCCTCGGAGGATCCGCGCACCGGCCCAGAGCTGCTGGCGGCGCTCCGGGCCGGGGTCGAGGCGATCAACCGCGCGGCCTCGCGCGAGCGGGTGGTCCTGCTCGAAGGCGGGGCCGTTCGGGTCGTCGACGGCGTGCGCTTCGTCGGCGCGACCCTGTGGAGCGACTGGCGCCTCGCCGGGCGCTGGCTGTCGCCCGATACGCCCGACCGCCCGGAGGACCCGGTGGCCTTCGCCGCCGCCCGGATGACCGACCCGGCGACCGGCTCGCGCGAGTACCGGGCGATCCGCTCATCCGACGGCACGCCCTGGACGCCGCGGGCCGCGATGGACGCCCACGCCGCCGACCGGGCGGCGATGAGGGCGGCGCTCGCCCGGCCGCATCCGGGCCCGACCGTCGCGGTCACCCACCACCCGCCGATCGCCGAAGCCGCCGACCGGTTTCGCGACGCCCCCGGCGTGCCCTGGTGGGTGCCGGCCTTCTACGCCACCACGCTCCTCGCCGACTTGGCCGAGGCGCATCGGCCCGACCTGTGGGTCTCGGGCCATTTCCATGCCGGCCACGACCTCCGGCTCCACGGCACCCGCTGCCTCGCCAACCCGGTCGAGGGCCGCACCTTCGATCCCGGGCTGGTGGCGGAGGTGACGGCCTGAGCGACCCGGACGAGAGTCCGGGTGGGCCGGGCGCCGCGCCGCCCCATCATGACCCTTCGAGCGGAGGGGCATGGCGATGAACGGCTTCCTGGCGGTGGTGCTGGTCTGCGCCCAGGCGATCCCGGTGCAGGATTGCGAGGAGGCGACCGCCACCGACGTGTTCAAGACCAAGGTCGCGAGCGAGATCGGCTGCGCCACCGGCTGGCAGGAGATCATCGCCCGCTCGGAGATCCGCGAGGGGGTGGGGCGGAGCGCCTATCTCAAGACGCAGTGCCGGCGGGTGAAGGCGGGCGGCTGAGCCAGCGGGTAGCGTCGTGCCGATCCGCGATCGCCCATCGACGCGCCGAACACGGATTCCGGGTGGCGCCTGCCGCCGTGACGGCGACGGTCGCAATCACGAAAAGTTTCCGCCTGGGACGCGTCCGGCCGGATCGGTCAGCGTGGCAGCTCTCCCCCCTTGCCGCTAGATTGCGGCGAGGGAGACCCGCCTTGCCCAAGAACATCGTCATCTTTTCGGACGGAACGGGACAAGGCGGCGGCCTGCTGCCCGACGAGAATCGCAGCAACGTCTACAAGCTGTTTCGGGCTGCGCGGGTCTGCCCGGACACGCGCATCGATCCGGCCGAACAGGTCGCCTTCTACGATCCCGGATTGGGCTCGACGATGGCCGGCATGCGCATCAAGGTCGGAGGGTGGCGCCGGATCTACGATATCCTGAGCCGGGCCACCGGCCTCGGCATCACGCAGAACATCATCGATTGCTACGCCGCGATCCTGCGCGTGTGGGAGCCGGGCGACCGCATCTACCTGATCGGGTTCAGCCGCGGCGCCTACACCGTGCGCTGCGTCGCCGGGGTGCTCGGCCTGTGCGGCATCCCCACCCGGGGCGCGGACGGAGCGCCGCTGCGGCGCGATCCGGCGGCCTTGAACACCTTCGCGAAGGAAGCGGTCAAGGACGTCTACCAGTTCGGCAATTCCGTGAAGGGCGACCCGTACCGCCCGGTCCGGCTGGAACTGGCCGAGCGCTTCCGGAGCCGCTACGCCTCCGCCGCCCCGAACGATCCCGCGCTGGCCAATGCCTATCCCTACTTCATCGGCGTCTGGGACACCGTCGCGGCGCTCGGGTTGACCACCGGCCGGACCCTGGCCCTGGCGGGCGGCCTCATCACCGTGATCGGCCTCCTCGCGGTCGTCGGCAACCTGCTCCGCGCATGGCTGTTCAACGACCGGGTCGATGCGGCCTCGTATTGGTGGATGTTCCTGTTCGTCTTCGGCATCGGTGCAGCCGCCGCCGCGGTCGCCTGGCTGCGGACCTACGTCAAGTTTACGACGAAGAGCAGTCGGCCCGTGCTCCAGACCCTCCACGTCACCGGCTGGCGCGTCACGTTCTACGACACCGTCCTGAGCCCGTACGTGCAGCATGCGCGGCATGCCCTGGCGATCGACGAGAACCGCAAGGATTTCGACAGGGTGCCGTGGACCGACACGCCCGGCAAAGCGGCCGAGGCCGCCACGACGACCAGGCAGGACGGCCATACCCAGCTGATCCAGCTGTGGTTCGCCGGCGTCCACTCGGACGTGGGGGGCAGCTACATCGAGAACGAAGCCCGGCTGTCCGACATCGCCCTGGCCTGGATGGTGGACGAGGCGACGGGCCTGCCGGAGCCTTTGCGGGTCGATCGCACGATGCTGAACCTCTGGCCCTCGGCCACGGGCCCGCAGCACGACGAGCGCAAGAGCACCGTGGCGGGGTGGCCGGCCTGGACGGTGTGGCTGCTGACGCGGATCTGGGCCCGGGAGGAGCTGGGCTGGAAGCCTTGGGTGCGCCACGTTCCGCGCAATGCGCCGCTGCACTCGTCGGTGCTCGATCGGTTCGCGGCGCCTGCGCCCGGTGTTCTGCACTACGACGTCATGCAACCGTATCGCCCCGAAGCGTTGCGCAACCACACCGAGACGCATCACTCATATTGATCAGGATTTCGATCGATCCGCACCGCAGCGATCGCGCGTTCGCAGGCCGGAACGCCGCAGCGCCGGGTCGGACGCCGCTCCGGCGCGCACGGTCCCGACCGTCCCTACCGGTCGTGCTTGATGTAGGCGAAGCGCGGATCGGTCGGCGTGCCCTCGAGCGCGCCGCCCTCCAGCCCCGGCTGCCAGCCGACCACCTCCTCGATCTTCCGCGCCAGGGCGAAGTCCTTGTCGGTCAGGCCCTTGGCCGAATGGGTGGTGAGCCGCACCTCGACCCAGGCATAGGAGGCGGTGAGGTCCGGATGGTGCCAGGCCGCCTCGGCGAGGTGGCCGATCGTGTTGATCACCATCAGGGTGCCCTTCCAGCTGTTCGTCCGGTAGGTGCGGGTGATCCAGCCGTCGGCCGCCGTCCAGGCCGGCAGATCGGCAAGGCGTGCGGCGACCGCGTCGGGGGCGAGAACCTGGTCTTTCGGCATGGCTTCGTCGTCCTGACGAGAGTACAAGTGACCGCGGCGGCGGACCCGCCCAGGGTGCGGCCTCGCGGCCCGGCGCGCAAGCGGTGGACGCCGCGGCCCGCGCCGCCTACCTCTTCCGGGGAACGGCCGGCGACACGGCCGGGGACAGGAGGAGGGGGGCCATGCTCTCACGGCGCGGATTGATGGCGGCGGCCGGGCTGTGGCCGATCGCGCTCCGTGCGGCCGGGGCGCAGCCGGCCGTTCCGCAGACCTCGCTCAAGGTCGGGCTCCTGCCCTTCGGCACCGTCTCGTGGGAGGCGGCCGTCATCAAGGCGGAGGGGATCGACGCGGCGGAGGGGCTATCCGTTGAGGGCGTGCGCCTCGCCGGGAGCGAGGCCGCCCGCATCGCCTTCCAGGGCGGCCAGGTCGACACCATCGTGTCCGACCTGCTCTGGGCCGCGCGCCTGCGGGCCGAGGGGCGGGCGGTGAAGTTCCTGCCCTATTCCTCGACCGAGGGCGCCCTGATGGTGCCGGGAGGAAGCTCCGTGACCGGCGTCGCCGGCCTCGCCGGCAAGCGCCTCGGCGTGGCGGGGGGGCCGCTCGACAAGAACTGGCTGCTGCTGCGGGCCCGGGCCCGCGAGAAGGACGGGCTCGACCTCGAGCGCGAGGCGCAACCGGTCTTCGGCGCGCCGCCGCTCCTGATGCGCAAGCTCGAGACCGGCGAGCTCGACGCCGCGCTCCTGTACTGGACCTTCTGCGCCCGGCTCGAGGCGCGGGGCTTCCGCCGCCTGATCGGCGCCGACGGCATCGCCGAGGCCTTCGGGGTCGAAGGCCCGATCGCGCTCCTCGGCTACGTCTTCGACGAGGCCCTGCTGCAGCGCCAGCCCCATGCCGTCGCGGGCTTTGCCCGCGCCTCGGCCCGGGCCAAGCAGGCGCTCGCCGGAAGCGACACCGCCTGGGCGCCGGTGCGCCCGCTGATGGCGGCGGAGGACGAGGCGACCTACGCCACCCTCAAGCGCGCCTTCCTGGACGGCATCCCGCGCCGCCCGGCCGCCGCCGAGCGCATGGATGCCGAGCGCCTCTACGCGGTGCTGGCCCGGCTCGGCGGCGAGCGCCTGGTCGGTACTGCGGCGACCCTGCCGGACGGGCTGTACTGGGATGGCGGGCCGAATGGCTGAGCGGTCCCCGCGCCTATCGCCCGCCTGATGGCCGTCCTTGCCCGCCTCGGCTCGGTACTCCTGCTCCTGGCGCTCTGGTGGCTGGCGAGCCGCAGCGTCGATCCCCGCACCCTGCCGTCGCCGGAGGCGGTGGCGGCGTTCGTGGTGCGGGAGGCGGCCTCGGGCGATCTCCTGCGCAATGTCGGCATCACGCTGTGGCGGGTCGCCGCCTCGTTCTGCCTCGCCATGGCGACCGGGGCGGTGCTCGGCATCGCGCTCGGCCGCTCGCGGGCCGCCGACCGGCTCCTCGATACGCCGCTGCTCGTGCTGCTCAACACCCCGGCGCTGGTCATCACGGTGCTCGCCTATATCTGGCTCGGCCTGACCGAGACCGCGGCGATCCTGGCGGTGGCGCTGAACAAGATGCCGAACGTCGCGGTGATCCTGCGCGAGGGCGCCCGCGGGCTCGATCCGGGCCTGGAGGAGATGGCTGAGGCCTACCGCTACGACCGCCGCACCTGGATCCGCCACGTGCTCCTGCCCCAGCTCGAGCCCTTCGCGGTGGCGGCGGCGCGCTCGGGCGTGTCGCTCGCCTGGAAGATCGTGCTGGTGGTCGAGCTGCTCGGCCGGCCGAACGGCGTCGGCTACGCGATCTCGTACTATTTCCAGCTCTTCGACGTCGCGGCCCTGATCGGCTACAGCCTCGTGTTCAGCGCCGTGATGCTGGCGGTCGACGCCGGGCTGCTCCGCCCCCTCGACGCCCGGGCCCGCCGATGGCGCTGACCAAGCCCGCCGCCGAGTTCCGCCGCGCGGCGGCCACCCCGATCCTCACCCTGACGGTCCGCCGCAAGGTCTACCGCCCGGCCGGGTCCGAGCCGGTCGAGGCGGTGCGCGACCTCGCCGTCACGGTCCGGGCCGCGGAGATTCTGTGCCTGATCGGGCCTTCGGGGGCGGGCAAGACCACGACCCTGCGCATCCTGCTCGGGCTCGACCGCGACTTCGAGGGCAGCCTGACCGCGGATCCGGGCTTGCGCATCGGCATGGTGTTCCAGGAGCCGCGGCTCCTGCCCTGGCGGACCGTCGAGGAGAACGTGCGGCTCTCCCTGCCGCGGGCCGAGCGCGGGCAGTCGCTCGACGCCTTGTTCGAGGAGCTCGGCCTCTCGGCCTGGCGCGGACGCTACCCCCGGGCTCTGTCGCTCGGCATGGCCCGCCGGGTCGCGCTCGCTCGCGCCTTGGCGCTGGCGCCGCGCCTCCTCGTCCTCGACGAGCCGTTCGTCTCCCTCGACGACGCGGCGGCTTCGTCTCTCCGCGCGGCGGTGTTCGGCAGCGCCGGCTCCCGCGGCGCGGCGGTGCTGATGGTGACCCACAACGTGCCGGAAGCCCTCGCGGTGGCCGACCGGCTGCTGCTGCTCTCCGGCCGGCCGGCGAGCCTGGTGGCGGAGGTGCCGCTGCCGACGCCGAAGAGCGAGCGCGGGCGGGACTGGGGGGAGGCGGTGCGGCGGGATCTGGCGGCGCGGTATCCGGGCACGGTCGCGGAGGGGTGACGCGAAGCGGGCAGGGGTTGCACACGGATCGCTCCTCGCCGTGCACCCCGCCTGCTACAGCACCGGCAAAGCCGAAAAGCCGATTCGAGGAACGCCCGTGCCGACCCAAGCGATGCCCGCCGACGGGCTCGATTCCGCCGCCGCCTGGCGGCGCCTCGTCGTCTCCGTGCTGCTGACCACCATCGGCGGCGTCGGCATGTGGTCGGTGGTGGTGGTGCTGCCCGCCGTGCAGGCGGAGTTCGGCGCCGCCCGCGGCGCGGCGTCCTTGCCTTACACCCTGACCATGATCGGCTTCGCCTTCGGCGGCGTGCTGATGGGCCGGCTCGCCGACCGGTTCGGCATCCTGGCGCCGCTGGTGCTCGGCGGGGTGTGCCTGTTCCTCGGCTACGGCGCCACCGCGCTCGCGACGAGCCTGTGGCAGTTCGCCCTGGCGCACGGGATCCTGATCGGGTTCCTCGGCTCGTCGGCCGCCTTCGGGCCGCTGATGGCCGACATCTCACTGTGGTTCGCGCGCCGGCGCGGCATCGCGGTCTCGGTCTGCGCCGCGGGCAACTACCTCGCCGGGACCCTGTGGCCGCCGCTGGTCCAGCACGCGGTGTCGGAATACGGCTGGCGCGCCACGCAAGCCGGGATCGGGCTGTTCTGCCTGGCCACGATGCTGCCGCTGGCACTCCTGATGCGCCGGCGCCCGCCGGTCCAGGCCGTGGCCCGCATCGGGCAGGCAGGGGCGGGCGGCACGCTGGGCCTGCCGCCGAGCGTGCTGCAGGGCCTGCTCGTGGTGGCGGGCCTCGCCTGCTGCGTCGCGATGTCGATGCCGCAGGTCCACATCGTCGCCTATTGCGGCGATCTCGGCTACGGCGTCGCCCGGGGCGCCGAGATGCTGTCCCTGATGCTCGGCTTCGGCATCGTCAGCCGGGTGGCGTCGGGATTCCTCGCCGACCGGATCGGCGGGCTGCCGACGCTCCTCGTCGGCTCGGTGCTGCAGGGCGTGGCGCTGCTGCTCTACCTCGCCTTCGACGGGCTGACCTCGCTCTACGTGATCTCGGCCCTGTTCGGCCTGTTCCAGGGCGGCATCGTGCCGGCCTACGCCATCATCGTGCGCGAGCTGTTCCCGGCGAGCGAGGCCGGCGGCCGGGTCGGGGTGGTCATCATGGCGACCCTGTTCGGCATGGCGCTCGGCGGCTGGCTGTCCGGGGTGATCTTCGACCTCAGCGGCTCCTACGCGGCGGCCTTCGCCAACGGCATCGGCTGGAACCTGCTCAACGTCGCGATCACGCTCTGGCTGGTGCAGCGCCGGGCCGGGCAGGGGCGGCCGGCGCTCGCCTGAGCGGGGCGAGTTCGGCTCAAGTCGAGACCCGGATCCTCTGCCCGACCCTGCGGAATGGAGACGTCGGTATTTCGCACGCTCGAAGTCTATTGCAGTCCTGGTGAAATGCGGTACCAATCAAGGGCCGCTTCGACGCGGCCGCTCCGGCAATCCCGCGCCGTCGCGTGATTGTCACCGTGGCGTCGCCTCTGCGTGTTTACCGTTTTTCCAACGGACCCGCCGGGGCGACGCAACTCTTCGGGCGCTGGCGACTTATTCATGGCAAGGGAGAGCGGTCCAGAGCCACGCCGCCGGCCCATGCCGCTCCGCATCCAACCGATAGGATCATTCACTATGCGTGCGCGTCCCTGCGCCCGACTGCCCCTGTTCGCCCTCCTGGCCGCCCTGGCCACGGCCGGCGCCCCGCTCGTGGCGAGCGCCGCGCCCGCGGTCGACAAGGCGCCGAAGGCCGGAGCCGGCACCACCCGCGACGTCGCCGCGACGGCGAGCGTCGCCACCCCGGCCGCGGAGGCCGACGACGCCCAGTGCTCGACCTCGCGCAAGAAGCTCTTCGTCGACGGCGAGGGCTGGATCGTGCGCCGGGTGACGACCTGCCGCTGACGCGGCCGCGTTGACTGATCGTTGGGGGCCCGTCTCGTTGAGGCGGGCCATTTTTCGTTGGGAGCAGAGCTTGATTGCGGCCTCCGCTCTCGACGCCTCATATCAGCGCCGCGCCTCGATACCAGCAGCTCGGACGGTCCGGCCCTGGAAGCAAGCCTTCATTGTCACCCTTAGGGATTGGGCCTTGCCGATATGACGGGGCACACAGGACGTTAGATTGGAAGTTTCGACACATGCGTGCCCCAAGATATTTTACCCTAAGAACTGCCAAATTTTAAATTTTTTCCACTGCGAGGCATGCCTTTTTCTTAGCTTCGCACTGCATTTTCCACTGCGATTTCTTTCTCTCACAATCAATCTTCTTCCATGGAAACTTACTTCTGCACTCAATATGCTTACCAGAGCATTCTATTTGCTTGCAGTTGACAGCCTGCGCGCTGACCTGGCCTGAAAACAAAACTGTTTGGGCAAACACTATCGCAGCAAACGCCAACCGCATTCTTCCCTCCACCACTTAGCAACGGCATGAAGCCAAGTTCATATTATCGATCCAGGCCAGCCTCTGCACTAAAATTAAATTTAAATTATGTGGAAACTGTTTTCCGAAAATGACATGTATCAGAATTAATTTGATTATGTCAAATTTATTATTTATAAGTCAAATAATATCGCTAGACAACATTGTAAAACACTTGCTTTATTTTGTTTTTTTATTTAATATATTATAATATAGCAGTCTTTATTGGTGCTTCTAATAAACAATACATTGTGATCACCTATCAGCAGATTCCCAGGTCATTATATAAACGCTGATTTTCAAATTTTATACGTAAGTTGATTGATATATGTTATTATAAAAATACATAAACATATTTGGTCCGCCAGCAAAATCATGGCGGATAGAAGCAGATAGCAAAGGGCGCCCGCAGCCTTCGCCGCGGGCGCCCCTCTCATGCCGTCATCCTCGACTCACTGCGCGGCGGTATCCCGCTCGTCGAAGATGTCCCGGTCCTTGGTCTCGGGCACGAGGAGCAGGCCGAGCACGAAGGTCATCAGCGCGATGACGATCGGGTACCAGAGGCCGTAATAGATGTCGCCGGTCTGGGCCACCATCGCGAAGGCGGTGGCCGGAAGCAGGCCGCCGAACCAGCCGTTGCCGATATGGTAGGGCAGGGACATCGAGGTGTAGCGGATCCGGGTCGGGAACAGCTCGACCAGGGCCGCGGCGATCGGGCCGTAGACCATCGTGACGAACAGCACGAGGACGAACAGCAGCCCGATCACGCCGGCCACCTGCGGCCGGAAGATGTCGAACGGGTTCGCCATCTTGACGACCTGGGCGTCGCCGGCCTTCGGGTAGCCCGCCGCCTGGAGCGCGGAGGCCGCGGCCTTGTTGAACTCCGCCGCCGGGGCGCCGGCCGCGAACGGGACCTCGGCGCCGTTGATCCGCACCACCGTCGGCTGGCCGGCCGGCGCGGCCTCGGTGGTGTAGCGCACCGAGGACTTGGCGAGGTAGTCGCGGGCAAGGTCGCACGGTGCGGAGAACACCCGCGTGCCGACCGGGTTGAACAGGCTGCCGCACTGGGCCGGATCCGCCACCACGCTCACCTTGACGTTTTCGATCGCCTTCTCGAGGGCGGGATTGGCCAGGGTGGTGATCTGCTTGAACACCGGGAAGAAGCTCAGCGCCGCGATCAGGCAGCCGGCCAGGATGATCGGCTTGCGGCCGATCTTGTCCGAGAGCCAGCCGAACACCACGAAGAAGCCGGTGCCCATCAGCAGCGCCCAGGCGATCAGGAGGTTCGCCGTGTAGCCGTCGACCTTCAGGATCGATTGCAGGAAGAACAGGGCGTAGAACTGACCCGTATACCAGACCACGCCCTGGCCGGCGACGAGGCCGAGCAGCGCGATGAGCGCGATCTTGGCGTTGCGCCACTGGCCGAACGCCTCAGTGAGCGGAGCCTTCGAGGTCTTGCCCTCCTCCTTCATGCGCTGGAAGGCCGGCGATTCGCTGAGCTGCAGCCGGATCCAGAGCGAGATGCCGAGCAGCAGCACCGAGACGAGGAACGGAATGCGCCAGCCCCACTCGGCGAAGGCGGCCTCGCCGGTGAAGGTCCGCACCGCCAGGATCACCACCAGCGACAGGAACAGGCCGAGCGTCGCCGTGGTCTGGATCCAGCTGGTGTAGAAGCCGCGCCGGCCCTGTGGCGCGTGCTCGGCGACGTAGGTCGCGGCCCCGCCATACTCGCCGCCGAGCGCCAGCCCCTGCGCGAGGCGCAGCACGATCAGGATGATCGGCGCCGCGATGCCGATCTGGGCGGCGTTGGGCAGGATGCCGACGATGAAGGTCGACAGGCCCATGATCAGGATGGTGACCAGGAAGGTGTACTTGCGCCCGACGATGTCGCCGACGCGCCCGAACACCAGGGCGCCGAACGGCCGCACCAGGAAGCCCGCCGCGAAGGCGAGCAGGGCGAAGATGTCCCGGGTCGCCGGCGGGTAGGACGAGAAGAACTGCGCGCCGATGATGCCGGCGAGCGAGCCGTAGAGGTAGAAGTCGTACCACTCGAACACGGTGCCGAGGGAGGAGGCCAGGATGACCTTCTTCTCCTCCCGCGTCATCGGGCGCGCGGCATCGCCGGCTTTCCCGAGGGCGGCTGAGCTTGCCATGGGGTGTTCCTCCTTGGGGAGCGTTTCCGTTGAGGGACGGCACGCGTCGGCCGCGCGAATCTTCGCCGCGTCGGGATCGTCGCGTTTCAGGGTGAACCGGGTGTGCGGCGGCGCCTTTCCGCCGGGCGAGGGGATTGCCACCGCCCGCTCGCGCGTGTCCGCCGCTCAAGGGAATCGTTAAGCCGGTCATGCCATCCGGCCTATTCGACAATTCGTCGTGAGACTTAGGTCGTGAGACTTCCGTCGGGGGGATCGGGTCTCGATTCCGATTGGCGTGAAGGTCCGCCTCGCATACGATCCCGCCGTGCTTGCCGGCCCATCATGCTACCGCGGCCCAATGCATCACCGAAAATCTTAAATATTTGTTTGCTTAATTTGCAGATCATAAGCTAGCGACTACAAACACCTACGTTTGTTGTAAGTTATTTTATTTGTCTTGATCGCCGCGATTCGAGCGGCCAAGCCTCTAATTGTCTATTTTATATTGATGATATTCCACACGCAGCAGCGGCGAATGGCCAGGATAGACCATAAATCGCCAATATCGCGAATTTTTGGCATTGCCAGTCAGAAATCGATCGCATACGCCATACTTCTCTCCATTTCTGGAAACGCGACTCATGAAGATTGCGGATGAGATCGTTGCAAATTGGTCTTCGATTCTTCAAACCGGCAATAAAAATGAGCACGATGGCATATACGATTATATAAGATCTAACGCAAACCAAGAAGGCTTCCAAGACATCCCACTCAGGATCACTTATTTTATCCATAAAAGTAAAGATCTTCAATCTTTCTTGCGTGTCTCAGAAAATTTTTTGTCATATCCTGAATTTTGGGATTGGTGTCTCAAGGATTTAGCTTATAACGTCAGCGTATACTGTAAATCGCCTGCGCGCGCGATTCCCCATCTGGGTGCAGCCCATCGGGCCGGCAAGCTCTCCGGGGAGATGATGCTTTTTTCTGCCGTGCAGCACGCTCGCGTCGGTGACGGCGATCTGGCTCTCGGCTTGATCGCAGAGGCCAGCTCGAAATTTCCCGGGCTCGCATCGGAAGCACGTATCCATGAGCAATTTGTTAGACTTGTTGCTCGTTTTCCCTATAAAAAATCCCTTCATATGCTTGAAGAAATCAAAAATATATTTTCCAGCGCAAGCATATCGGATGTCGAAAAGGAAATTAACCGAGCCCTCGACACCGGTACACCCTACCTTCTTCTCCGCCTTGGCGATGGCGAGGGGTCATGCACGATTGTCGACGATAGCGACGAAGCAGAGTATCATGAATATTACAGAGCAAATCGAATCGAATTTGCAGATATATGGTTCAAGGATACTTCCATAATCGATAATCCTGAATTCATAGAGGCGATCAGATTGTTCAATGCCGCCATTCCTGCGGCGGATTGCCTGGGCGGCATCTACGCAGACGCCATCGAGCACGAATACGGGATTGGATCGCGGCGCGGAATCGCCTGGGTTGTCAATACGATGCGGAAAGTCCTGCTGCTTTCCGAGAACGATCCGTCCTGGGCCGCACGAACCTCGGTGCATAGCCTCGTCCTGCATTACGATCTCGTACTGAGCGGAACGCTGGCCCGCCTCCTGCGTGGCCGCGGCAAGATCGGTCTCATCAGTTGCCACGACGATCTGCCGGAGGCGCTTCGGCGCACATACGGGATCAGCGAAGTCGAGCACTTCAAGGTGCCCGGGGAGCAAAGTCACCGGGCCGCTCTCGGCGACCGTGCGGTTGAGGGAGCGCATTGGCCACATCGTTTTCGCGAGCTGTGCGCCGAACTCGATCAGCCAATCGACCGCCGAGGGCAGCTATTTTTGGTGGCGGCCGGCATACTTGGCAAGATATACGCCCATAAACTTAAACGGAGCGGAGCTGTCGTCCTTGACATTGGCGCGGTGGCTGATCTGTGGATGCGGAAAAACACCCGCACGTTTCCTGATCTCCCAGCCGAGCTGGCGATGAAGCCAAAATTCCCTCCGATCAATCTGGTCGATGTCGGCGGACTCGGCGGCATCGGCGCCGAATGGCAACCTTACATCGAGAGCATTCTGCCAGTTGTCTTCGAGCCGAACCCGCCCGAAGCAGCCGCCATTCGGGAGCGCATGGCGGGCATTCAAGGCACGTCGGTCGTCGAGCGAGCATTAAGCAATCGCAGCGAGCGGCGCACCCTCAACGTGACCAAAAGTCTTGGATGCACATCCTTGCTCAAGCCCAACGACAGTTTGCTCTGGCGCTACTCGATCGAGCCGGCATTTCGAATTACTCACACAGTCGAGGTCGATTGTGTACGCTACGACTCTCTCGTCGGTCGCGGCGAGGTACCCCTGCCGGACGCCATCAAAATCGATGTTCAAGGCTTCGAATACGAAGTATTGGAAGGATTTGGAGACACATTGTTTAATTGCCTTGGCATCAAAGTGGAGTCGCATCTATATCCTATCTACGAAGGACAAAAACTCCTCCATGATATCGTGCGATTGCTACGGCCTTTCGGCCTCGCTCTGCGCAAGATCACGTCGGTCGATCATTTCGACGGCGATGTTGTCGAAGTCGACGCATGGTTCACCTGTGATGCCGCGAGAGCTGCTGCGCTCGATCCTGAGAGAGCGGCAAAATTGGCTTTCATCGAGACGGCTTGGGAGCTTCCTCCACATCGCCGCATATTCGGAGCCGATCAGTTCGCCTGATCGGGCACCCGGCACCGTGAGACAGCCGGTTGGGACGGCGTCCTTGCAGACCATGCGGGCGCGGACAAGATCGACGGCATCGTCTATTCGGTGCCGGCAAGCATCGGGGCCGTTGCAGCTCTTCGACCAAGAATCGGGAGGTGGGCGGTTCTGGCAGCCGGATACACCTGATCGAGAAACGGTGCGGGCTACGGCAGAGGATTTCCCAACGTAAGGTTGGTCGATCGGACCTGAGACTGCGATGACTACCGGTATCGCGACGGCGATGAGGACGGGGCGGACCTCACGTGTCACGTTTTCATGTCGACCCCCTGGCGAAGCGCCTCGGTTCCGCGGCCACCGCCGCGGCGGGGCTGGCGCTCGGAGCCCTGGCGCTGGCCGTCGTTCTCCCGCCGGTTTTCCTCGGCTGGTCCAGCGCTCTTCTCAGCACCGGCGTCGCCCTGGCCGTCCCGGGATTGATCGCCACCGTGGCGGGACGCGCGCCGGATTCGATGCGGAGGGCCGGCTGAAGGGCCTTGCCCATATGAGCCTCGACCTCGTGAACAGACCGCTTCCCTCGAAGAAGGAGGCCGAGGAGATCGCCCTGCGCTTTCTCCGGAAGCACGCGCCGGACCTCCTGCCGGTCCTGACGATCCGTTGGATCGATCGCCACGACGAGCCGTTGCGCGCCGTGCGAGACGGCCGCACCGAGGATCTCGCCCTCACCGGCATGAAGGTGAAGATGCGCAATACCGCCGACGGACGCTGGTTCTGGGCGATCGTCGGTGCCGATCGCGAGGTGATCGTTTTCGAGCGCGACATCGTCTGGATCAACATCCCCGGCCGCCGGCAGACCGAGAAGTGGCTTCACGACGGCTGGCTCGTCGAGAAGGGCCTCGCCGCCTCGGCGAGTTGATCCCCCAGATCGGACGATCGCGGCCGACCGTTCGCCCGGGCCGGGACATCGGTGCCAGCCTGGGCGCGGCAGATCCTGCTGGTGATGTGGCGAGCCCTTGATGGGGCGAGCCCTGGCTCATCCGCATTCTGCCACGGCTGGCGCGGTCCTCGCGCGGGAACGAGGATGCCACCCCAGCATTGAACCCTGCGAGTGCCGGGAGCCGGGAAGACACGCCATGCGCCGCGACCTGATCGTCCTCACCCTCGCCGCCAGCCTGATGGGCGCCGGCGCCGAGGCCCAGCCGCTGCGCGGCGACGGGCATCCGGGGCAGGCCGGGCGCCCCCACTTCGCGCCGGGGCAGGGCGGCCGCGCCGCGATCTACGACCTGCGCGGGCGCCACGGCCGGGGCGGGGTGGTCCACGGCCGCCGGTTCGCGGCCTATGGCGGCACCACCTTCGCCGCCCCGCTCGGCCTCTACGGCGGCGCCGGCGCGCTGGAGCCCGGCCTCGTCGCCGAGCCGTATTTCAAGCTGCCGCGGCCGAGCGAACTCGTTCCCTCCGCCTGGGGCGAGGGCACCTACGGCATCCCGACCGTCGCCGGCATCCCGCCCCAGCCGAAGGCCGACCCGGTGCTCTACGTGATCAACGGCGGCGAGCGGCCGGTCGGCGGCGCGCGGGTGGTCTCGGTCCAGGCGCCGCGGCGCTGATCCACCGCGACAGTAGCCCGCAGGAACCCGACGTGGGATGCCGCGTGCAGCGGGCAGTGGGCGCTCGCCTGTCGCACCATGTTTTGTTATGTCCTCCCGGTGACACAGACCTCGCCTCCCGCGTCGCCGACGCTGCACCGCCGAACCCGCGCCGGGAGCGGACGGTCGGGCGCATGAACGGGCCGGCGACACGGCACGACGCGGCCCCCCCCGCCGGGTCCGCGGGCCTCATCGACGGCGCGGCGGATCCTGCCGACGAGGCCGCCTCCTTACGCCGGGAGGTCGAGACCCTGCGTCGGGCGCTCGCCGAGCGCGACGCGTTCCTGGCCGGCGTGGCGCACGAACTGCGCAACCCGATGACCCCGATCCTCGGCCAGGTCGAGCGGCTGCTGGGAGCGGCCGAGCGCGACGCGCCGGAGGGCCGGGTGGCGCAGGGGCTGGCGCAGCTGCGCTGGCTCGTCGAGCGCTACGTGCGCCGGGCGACGACCCTCCTCGACGTCTCCCGGGTCCAGGCCGGGCAGCTCGCCCTGCTGGCCGCGCCCGTGCCGCTCGCCGAGGTGGCGGCCGAGGTGGTGGACGCCCTCGCGCCGATGGCGGCCCATGCGGGCAGCACGGTGAGCGTGACGGTGCCGGAGGATCTGGTGCTCTCCTGCGAGCGCCTCGCCCTCGACCAGATCCTCGACAACCTCGTCACCAACGCGATCAAGTACGGCGACGGCGGCGCGATCGCCGTCTCAGGGGTCCGCGAGGCCGGGGCGGCGCGGATCCGGGTCAGCGACCGGGGCGTTGGCATCCCGCTGGCCGACCAGGCCCGCATCTTCGAGCGGTTCGAGCGCGCGGTGGCCGATCCCGGGACGGCGCCGGTCGGGTTCGGGGTCGGCCTGTGGCTGGTGCGCCGCCTCGCCGAGGCGATGGGCGGCACCGTCGCGGTCGAAAGCCGCCCTGGCGAAGGCGCGACCTTCACGGTCACGCTGCCCCTCCACCAGTAGACGAGACAGCGACCGAGCATGCGGATGACGGGGACGGGACCGAGCATGGGGCAGGCCAGCGCCTATGGCGGGCTGGAGCGGGTCCCGACCGGGATCGCCGGCCTCGACGGGATCCTCGGCGGCGGGCTGTTTCGCGGCGGCGTCTACATCGTCCAGGGCACGCCGGGCTCGGGCAAGACCATCTTCGGCAACCAGGCCTGCTACACGCATGCGGGCGTCCCGCCCGCCCTTCCCGTGCATGCGGGCGTCCCGCCCGCCCTTCCCAAGCATGCGGGCGTCCCGCCCGCCCTTCCCAGGCATGCGGGGGCGCCGTCGGGTCCCGGCGCCGAGAACCGGGCGCTCTACGTCACGCTGCTGGCCGAGAGCCATGCGCGGATGCTCGGCCACATCGCGCCGCTCGGCTTCTTCGACCCCGCGCTGATCCCCGACCGGATCACGTACCTGAGCGCCTTCCGCACCCTGCAGGACGAGGGGCTGGCCGGCCTTCTGACCCTCCTGCGCCGGGAGACCGCCGCCCGCGAGGCGAGCCTCGTCGTCCTCGACGGCCTGGTGGCGGCGGAGGAGACCGCCGCCTCGGCCCTCGCCTTCAAGACCTTCATCCACGAATTGCAGACCCAAGCCGCGGCCACCGGCGTCACGGTACTCCTCCTCACCAGCGCCTCGGCCGGGGCCGACCTGGTGGCGGCCGAGCACACGATGGTGGACGGGCTGATCGCCCTGTCGAGCCGGCTCGTCGGCCGGCGGGCCGAGCGCGAGCTGGAGGTGCGCAAGTTCCGCGGCAGCGGCTTCCTGCGCGGGCGCCACGCCTTCCGCATCACCGATGACGGGATCTGGGTGTTTCCGCGCATCGAGGCGTCCCTGCGGGTGCCGAGCCGGCGCGACCACGTCGAGGGCGCGCCGCTGACCACGGGGCTTCCCGCCCTCGACGCGATGCTGGGCGGCGGCCTGCCGCACCATTCCACCACCCTCGTCGGCGGTCCCGCCGGCATCGGCAAGACGACGCTCGGCCTGCAGTTCCTCGGCGCCGATCCGGAGGCGCCGGGCCTGCTCTGCGGCTTCTACGAGAGCGAGGCCGCGATCCTCGCCAAGGCGCGGGCGCTCACGCTGCCGGTCGCCGGCCTGATCGAGACCGGCCAGGTCGCGGTGACCTGGCAGCCCGCGACCGAGGGGCTGATCGACGAGATCTGCACCGACCTCCTCGAGACGATCCGGAACCGGGGGGTCCGGCGCGTGTTCATCGACGGTCTGGACGCGATGTGCCGGATCGCCGGGGATCAGGACCGGATCGTCCGCATCTTCGCCGCCCTCACGGCGGAGCTGAGGGCGCTGGGCGTGACAGCGATGTACACCCGGGAGACCGATCTGCGCGGCACCTTCCTCGATGCCCCCTCCGGCGAGTCGTCCCTGCGGCAAACCTCCAGCGTCGCCGAGAACGTGGTGCTGATGCGCTCCTGCGCCCTGCGCTCCGGGTTCCATCGCCTGATCGCCGTCGCCAAGGCCCGGGATTCGCGGATCGACCCGCGGCTGCGCGTCTTCGACATCCGGACCGGCGGCCTGGCGATCGACGACGGCCCGGACCGGGCCGAGGCGGTCCTGTCGGACCGCGACCCCACGAGCCGCAGCGGGGAATAGGCCCGTGGCGAGCGTGCTCATCGTGGACGACGAGTTCGGCATCGCCGAATTGCTGGACGCCGTCCTGGCCGATGACGGCCACACGGTGGTCACCGCGGCCAACGGCCGGCAGGGTCTCGCCCGCATCGCGGCGGCCCGGCCCGACCTGATCTTCCTCGACTTCATGATGCCGGTGATGGACGGGCCGGCGATGCTCGCCGCCCTCGCGGCCGACCCCGGGACGCGCGGCATCCCGGTCGTGCTGATGAGCTCGATGCCCGAGGAGACCGTGCGCGAGCGCGCCTCCGGGCACGCCGTCTTCCTGCGAAAGCCCTTCCGCATCAAGCAGATCCGCGACCTCGTCGCGCAGCTCGCGGCCGACCGCCCCGATACTTGACTGAGTCAAGTGATTGGACGATCCTGCTTCCCGACGGGAGGCGGGCCGATGATGCAGGGCGGGGCGGTCGACGAGACGGCGATCGGGGCGGTGCGGGCCTTCGGCCGGTTCTACACCCGGCAGATCGGCCTCCTGGAGGAGGGGCTGCACCGCAGCGCCTTCTCGCTCACCGAGGCGCGGGTGCTCTACGAGCTCGCCCACCGCGACGGGCTGACCGCCTCGCTCCTCGGCCAGGATCTCGGCCTCGATGCGGGCTACCTGAGCCGCCTGCTCAAGCGCTTCGAGGCGCAGGGCCTGGTCACCCGCCGGGCCGCCGCGGGCGACGGGCGGCGCCAGGTCCTGGCCCTGACGCCCGGGGGGCAGGCCGCCTTCGCGCCCCTCGACGCGGCGTCGCGGGAGGAGGTCGGCGCCCTGCTCGGGCGGCTGTCGGCCGGCGACCGGGCGGCCCTCGTCGGCGCGATGGCGCAGGTGCGCCGGCTCCTCGGCGATCCCTCCCAGGAGAGGGAGGCTGCCACCTTGCGCGACCTGGCGCCCGGCGACATCGGCTGGATCACCCACCGCCAGGCCGTGCTCTACGCGAGCGAGTACGGCTTCGACCTCTCCTTCGAGGCCCTGGTGGCCGAGATCCTGGCCGGGTTCGTGCGCGACGGCGATCCGGCCCGTGCCGGGGCCTGGATCGCCGATCAGGACGGCGACGTCATGGGAAGCGTGTTCCTGGCGCCGCAATCGGACACGGTCGCGAAGCTGCGCCTGCTCTACGTCGAGCCCGCCGCACGCGGCCAGGGGCTCGGCCGGCGCCTCACCGAGGCCTGCATCGCCGGCGCCCGGGAGCGCGGCTACCGGCAGCTGACGCTCTGGACCAACGACGTGCTCACGGCCGCCCGGCGGATCTATGCCGGGGCGGGCTTCCGCCTCGTCGAGTCGGCGCCGCACCGCTCGTTCGGGCAGGATCTGGTGGGGGAGACCTGGGTGCTGGACCTGTGAGGGGGGCGAACCACGCTACGGCTCGTGCGCCTTCCCTGTCATTCCCGCATCCGCCGGCCGGCTGCCGCGGTCACACCTTCTCCAGCGCCATCTCCAGGAAGCCCAAAGCATCCTCGACGGCGCAGCGCCGGACCTCGGAGCGGCCGAGATCGCCGTAACGGCGCTCGATGTGCCGGGTCGCCCGGCCGGCGGCGACGAGGCCGAAATGGACGAGGCCGACGGGCTTCGTCGCCGTCGCGCCGCCGGGACCGGCGATGCCGGTGATGGCCAGCGCCACGTCGGCGCGGGAATGGGCGAGCGCCCCCTCGGCCATCGCCCGGGCCACCGGCTCGCTCACCGCGCCGTGGGCCGAGATCAGGTTGAAGTCGACGCCGAGGATCTCGGCCTTCGCTTCGTTGGAATAGGTGACGAAGCCGCGCTCCACGACCTGCGAGGAGCCCGCCACCTCGGTCAGCAGGGCGGCCACCAGGCCGCCGGTGCAGGATTCGGCGGTGACGAGGCGGGCCTGGCGCTCGCGATAGGCGGCGATCAGCACGCTCGCCCGGGTGATGAGGGCGGCATCGAACATCAGGCGCGCGCCTCCGGCAGGCGGATGGTGGCGGCGGCCTGGGCCGCCAGGCCCTCGGCCCGGCCGACGAAGCCGAGCTTCTCCGTCGTCGTCGCCTTGATCGACACCGCCGAGAGCGGCACGCCGGCGATCTCGGCGATCCGGGTGCGGATCGCGTCGCGGTGGGCGCCGATGCGGGGCGCCTCGGCGAGCACCGTGATGTCGAGATGGTCGATCACCCCGCCGCGCTCGGCCACCCGCCGCACCGCGTCGGCGAGGAACTGGTCGGAGGAGGCGCCGCGCCAGCGCGGGTCGCTCGGCGGGAAATGGACGCCGATATCGCCGTCGGCCAGCGCGCCGAGGATCGCGTCGGTCAGGGCGTGCAGCACCACGTCGCCGTCCGAATGGGCGAGCACGCCGCGATCGGCCGGGATGCGCACGCCGCCGAGCCACACGTGGTCGCCCTCCGTGAAGGCGTGGACGTCGAAGCCGGTGCCGAGGCGGGTCAGAAGCGTCATGGCGGTCATATCCTGGGCGGCGCCGGAATCGGGCGAGAAGGCGCGGTCCGCCTCGACGAGGTCGGCGGCCTGGGTGATCTTGCGGTTGCGCAGGTCTCCGGGGAAGACCGCCACCGGCAGGCCGGCCCATTCCGCGAGCGCCCCGTCATCGGTGAAGCCGTCGAGCCCTTCCGCGGCGGCGCGGCGGTGGGCCTCGTGCAGGAGCGCGAAGCGGAACGCCTGCGGGGTCTGGACCGCGCGCAAGTCCTCGCGCCGGGGGGTCTCGCGCACCCGGCCGTCCGGCTCGACCACCTTGATGGTGTCGCTCACCGGCACCCCCGGCACGGCGGCACCGTGCGTCTCGGCTGCCGCGATCGCCCGGTCGATCAGGGCGTCGTCGACGAAGGGGCGGGCGGCATCGTGCACCAGCACCAGATCGGGGGTCCCGTCCCGGGCCAGCGCCGCGAGCCCGGCCCGCACGGAGGCCTGCCGGGTGGCGCCGCCCTCGACGGGCCGGGCGAGCTTGGCCTGCGCCCCGGGCGACAGGTCGCCCAGGCATTCGCCGTAGAAGGCGGCGGCATCGGCGGCGATCACCACCTGGATCCGCGTGACGCCCGGATGGGCGGCGAGCGCCGCCAGGGTCCGGGTCAGGACCGCTTGGCCGCCGACGCGGCGATACTGCTTGGGCGTGTCGCCGCCGACGCGGATGCCGCGCCCCGCGGCGACGACCACCGCGGCGATCTGGGGAAGGGTCAAAAGGGTCGCTCCCGGGATTGCCCGCTCCTTAGCCGGGGCGGTCCGGCGAGGCAAATGCACCAGGGGAAGGGCGGTGCCGCGTGGGCGGGGCGTCCCACCTCATGCAATCCCGCGCCAGGGCCATTCCCGCCATGCAGCAAAGACCGGCTCTCGCCGCGTTCCTTCGGCGGCTGGCGGCGGTTATCGTCGCCCCGACGGACCTGGATCGGCGCGGAACGCCGGCGATCGGCGCGGAACGCCGGCGCGCGCGAGGCCCGCCGGCGCCGACCGGGCGCCCGCGGGCCGGGCAGGATCCCACCAGCCGACAATTCGCGGGCAATTCGGGGATCGAAAGCCGAACGCGCTTGCGTATGACCAGGTTTTGGCTATTTGCTGTGCACAATGACGACTGACCATTATTTGAGCGCAGGGGCGCCGGGGGCCGGGCCGGCAGCGCTGCCAAGAGAGCCGATCCCGAGCGGATCGCCGCTCGCCGGGGCAGGGCCGGCGCACGGGGCGCTGCGCGTGCGCGGGGCGCTGCTCGCGCCGCTTTCGGGCGTCACCGACCTGCACATGCGCCGCATCGCCCGCCGGCTCGGCGCCACCGCGACGGTGTCCGAGATGGTGGCGGCGGAGGATTTCGCCCGCGGCACCGAGGAGGCCCGCCTCCGGGCCGAGGGGGAGGGCGTGCTGCCCCACATCGTCCAGCTCGCCGGCTGCGACCCGCGCTGGATGGCGGAAGGCGCGCGCCTCGCCGCGGCGAACGGCGCCGACGTGATCGACGTCAACATGGGCTGCCCGGCCAAGGCCGTGACCGGCGGCCAGGCCGGCTCGGCCCTGATGCGCGACCTCGACCACGCCGAGCGCCTGCTCGCCGCGGTGCGCGAGGCGGTGTCGGTGCCGGTGACCGTCAAGATGCGGCTCGGCTGGGACGACGCCAGCCGCAACGCCCCGGACCTCGCCCGGCGGGCCGAACGGCTCGGCTACGCCGCCGTCACGGTGCACGGCCGCACGCGGCAGCAATTCTATACCGGCCGCGCCGACTGGGCGGCGATCCGCGCCGTGCGCGAGGCGGTGGCGATCCCGGTCGTCGCCAACGGCGACGTCGGCAGCCTCGACGATGCCCGGGCCTGCCTGGCGGCCTCCGGCGCCGACGCGGTGATGATCGGGCGGGCGGCGGTCGGCCGGCCCTGGCTCGTCGCGGCGGTCGCGGCCGGGCTCGCCGGCGAGGCGATGACCGAGCCGGACGCCGCCGCCAGGGCCGCGCTCGCCGCCGAGCATTACGACGGGCTGCTCGCGCTCTACGGCACCCGGATGGGCGTGCGCCACGCCCGCAAGCATCTCGCGGCCTATGCCGACCAGGCCGGCGGGCTCACCCCGCCCGAACGGACCCGGCTGGTCACCACCACCGACCCCGACGAGGCCGCGCGGCTGCTGCGGCGCGCCTTCGAGGGCTCGCCGGCACGGCCTGAGCAGCAGGCCGCACGGCCCGCATCGCGGGCCGCATGAGGATGAGCGATGCGCCAGCCCCCCCTGCCGCCCGCACCCGGAAGGCGTCGTTCATGAGCGGCCCGACGAGCGAGATGATCATCAACGCCCTGCCGCTGCCCGTCCTGACCATCGGTCCCGACGAGCGGATCCTGCAGGTCAACATGGCGGCGGAGCACTTCTTCGACTATTCGCGCCGGATGATGCAGCGCCAGCGCCTGCGCGACATCATCCCGTTCTCCTCGCCGATCATCGCCCTCGTCAACGAGGTGCGGCGGCGGCGCGCCAGCGTCAGCGAGTACCGGGTCGAGCTCGCCTCGCCGCGCACCGGCGTCGAGCGCAGCGTCGACGTGTTCGCGACCCATCTCGACGACGACCTCGTGGTGCTGATGCTCCAGGAGCGCACCATCGCCGACAAGATGAACCGCCAGCTCACCCATCGCGGCGCGGCCCGCTCGATGGTGGCGCTCGGCGCCATGCTCGCCCACGAGATCAAGAACCCGCTCGCCGGCATCCGCGGCGCGGCCCAGCTCCTCGAGCAGTCCGGCACCGAGGACGACCGGCTGCTGACCCGGCTGATCTGCGACGAATCCGACCGGATCGTGCGCATCGTCGAGCGGATGGAACTGTTCGGCGACGAGCGCCCGGTCGAGCGAGGGCCGGTCAACGTCCACGGCGTCCTCGACCAGGTGAAGCGCTCGGCCCAGTCGGGCTTCGCCCGCCACATCCGCTTCGTCGAGAACTACGACCCCTCGCTGCCGCCGGTGCTCGGCAACCGCGACCAGCTGATCCAGGTCATCCTGAATCTCGTCAAGAACGCCGCCGAGGCGATCGGCGCCGACGCGGTCGACGGCGAGATCATCCTGTCGACCGCCTTCCGCACGGGCTTGCGCCTCCAGGTGCCGGGCTCGCGCGAGCGGGTGAGCCTGCCGATCGAGGTCGCGGTCCGCGACAACGGCCCGGGCGTCTCGGCCGAGCTCCTGCCGGACCTGTTCGACCCCTTCGTCACCACCAAGGCGCAAGGGAGCGGCCTCGGCCTCGCGCTGGTGGCCAAGATCGTCGGCGACCATGGCGGCATCGTCGAGTGCGATCCCGCCCCCCGCCGCACCACCTTCCGCGTCCTCCTGCCGATGTCGCATGCCCGCGACGGGCGCGAATCCTCCGTCGAGACCGAGTGAGCGCCATGCCGAACGGACACATCATCGTGGCGGACGACGACGCCGCCATCCGCACCGTGCTCAACCAGGCCCTGTCGCGCGCCGGCTACGAGGTGCGCTCGACCGGCAACGCCGCCACCCTGTGGCGCTGGGTGGCGCAAGGCGAGGGCGACCTCGTCATCACCGACGTGGTGATGCCCGACGAGAACGCCTTCGACCTCCTGCCCCGCATCAAGCGGGTGCGGCCGGACCTGCCGATCATCGTGATGAGCGCGCAGAACACCTTCATGACGGCGATCCGCGCCTCCGAGCGCGGCGCCTACGAGTACCTGCCGAAGCCCTTCGACCTGAAGGAGCTGACCGCGATCGTCGGCCGCGCCCTGTCGCGCCCGCGCGGCAGCGCGGCGCCGGGCGCCGCGCCCGAGAACGAGGACATCCCGCTGGTCGGCCGCTCGCCGGCGATGCAGGAGATCTACCGCTCGCTCGCCCGCCTGATGCCGACCGACCTCACGGTGATGATCACCGGCGAATCCGGCACCGGCAAGGAGCTGGTGGCCCGGGCGCTGCACGATTACGGCCGGCGCCGCTCGGGGCCGTTCGTGCCGGTCAACATGGCGGCGATCCCCCGCGACCTGATCGAATCCGAGCTGTTCGGCCACGAGAAGGGCGCCTTCACCGGCGCCACCGCACGGTCGGCCGGCCGCTTCGAGCAGGCCGAGGGCGGCACCCTGTTCCTCGACGAGATCGGCGACATGCCGATGGAGGCCCAGACCCGGCTCCTGCGCGTCCTCCAGCAAGGCGAGTACACCACGGTCGGCGGCCGCGTGCCGATCAAGACCAACGTCCGCATCATCGCGGCGACCAACAAGGACCTCCGGGTCTCGATCCAGCAGGGCATCTTCCGCGAGGACCTGTTCTTCCGCCTCAACGTGGTGCCGCTGCGCCTGCCGGCCCTGCGCGAGCGCTCCGAGGACGTGCCGGACCTGGTGCGCCACTTCTTCGTGCTGGTCGAGCGCGAGGGCCTGACGCGCAAGCAGCTCGACGGCGACGCGATGGAGAAGCTCAAGCGCTACCGCTGGCCCGGCAACGTGCGCGAGCTCGAGAACCTGGTGCGGCGCCTGGCGGCGCTCTACCCGCAGGAGACGATCACCGGGCCGGTGATCGAGGCCGAGCTCGACACCCTGCCGCTCGCCGCGCCCGCGCAGGGCGGGACGGCGCGCAAGGGGGGCGGGGAATCGGAGGGCCTATCGGCGGCGGTGGAGCGGCATCTGTCGGAGTACTTCTCCGGCTACCGGGACACCCTGCCGCCGCCCGGCCTCTATCACCGCGTCCTGCGCGAGATCGAGGGGCCGCTGATCGGCGCGGCGCTCGCGGCGACCCGGGGCAACCAGATCCGCGCCGCCGAATTGCTCGGGGTGAACCGCAACACCCTGCGCAAGAAGGTGCGCGACCTCGATCTCCAAGTCTTCCGGACGCCCCGCTGACTTCCGGACGCCGCGCTGACGGCGCGGCGGGGTCGGGCCGGTGGACAACCGGCCCGACCCCGCGCGGCATTCCGACGCATCCACGGCCCCGCTTCCTGCTTCGCGCTTGCCTGTTGGGATAATCTGGCAAGATTGGGAGTGGAGCCGGGTTTGCCTGGTCCGCTTTTGGCCTGACCGGAGTCGCGGGCGAGCGGTGCGCCGCTCCACGGTCCCGCGCCGCGTCCTGGCTCGTGTTCGACCTTGCACCGCCTGATCAGGACGTCCGGTCCGTCTCGACGGCTGGAAAGGAAGCCTTTCCTGTCGCGCCGAATCATGACGCAAAGTCAAGGATACGGCGATCGCCGCCTCAATACTCTACGTTAGCTCATGAAGACAGCGGATGGCCGTGAGCAGAAGCGGGCATGACCGCGCATCCGGCGGCAGCGTACGGTCTCGACCGATCAACACGCGGTGCGGCGGCTGGCGAATGCAGGCCTGGATTGGACCTCTGCGTACCGGCCGGAGCGGCGAAAACGTATTAATCCGCTGGTTTTACCTGTTATTAAGTGAGGGCCGAACAAGCGCGCGGCGCCCGGTCGACGCGTCTCGCCGGCCCGCCGCGGATCCGCGCGCGACTTCGCCATTCCACGGCAAACCGCTGATCGACAATGGTTTTCCCGATCCGATCCCTGACCCGGATCCCCCGCGCTCATCCTCCCGCCGCCCGACCGACCGATCTCCGGTCGCCGCACCGGACGGTATGGTTGACCCTACGGAAATACGCTGCACTAAAGCAGATCCATCTCTCATGTTGATCGAGACACCTTGCAGTTGACGGAGACTGGCGTAACATCCATCACCTCGGACGGGGGCCCGCACTTCTCGAGGACCGCAATGAGTTCAGCTGACCACGTCGAAACGCCTCAGATGATCGGCCTGGTGTCCGATATTGTATCGGCCTACGTGTCGAACAACAGCGTGCCGGTGGGCGAGCTGTCGAGCCTGATCCGCAGCGTCCACGAGGCGGTGGCCCGGCTCGGCACGGCCGCGCCGGCGGAGCCCGAGCGGCTGGTCCCGCCGGTGCCGATCAAGAAGACCGTCTCGCCCGACTACCTGATCAGCCTGGAGGACGGGCGCCGGTACCGGACGCTGAAGCGCCATCTTGCCGGCCGCGGCCTCACCCCCGAGCAGTATCGCCAGAAATGGGGCCTGCCGCCGGACTACCCGATGGTCGCCGCCAACTACGCCGCCCAGCGTTCCGAGCTCGCCAAGAGCATCGGCCTCGGCCAGAAGCCGGTGGTCCGCCGCCCGCGCTCGACCCAGGCCGCCTGATCCCGGGCTCGCCCTCCCGGCGCGAGCCCGCCTCGGATGACCTCCGCACGGGCCTGATCCCCCGCGGCCGCGATTGCCGCCGCGGCGGCATCCGTATTAATTTCGCCACACTGTAGTGGCCTTGCACCACGGATGCTGTTCACACGACGCCCCCGGGCTTCGGCGCCCCCTGCCGGCGCGGCCGGTCCCACCCCCGGGCCGGTCGAGGCCCCGCCCAGGCTGGTCCAGACCCCGTCCAGGCCGGCTCACGACGCCGCCCCGCGGGGTCCGGGCTGGTTCGGGGCGCTCGCGGTCATCGTCGCCCTGGCCCTGGCGCTCGCCACCTTCCTGATCCTGGTCGGCGCCACCGCGATCGCGCCGACCCACACCGTGGTGGTGACGCTGCTGCTCAGCAACGTCGCCCTGGTGCTGCTGCTCGTCGTGGTGATCGCCTGGGAGGCGCGGGTCTTCCTGCGGGCGCGGCGCACCAACGCGGCGGCCGCGCGGCTGCACACCCGCATCGTCGGCCTGTTCAGCCTGATCGCGACCCTGCCGACGGTGCTGCTCGCCGTGGTGGCGTCGATCACGCTCGAGCGCGGCCTGTCGCCCTGGTTCTCGGACCGGATGCGCAACGTCGTGCTGATGTCGGTCGACGTCGCCGACGCCTACCTGACGAACCAGTGCCAGAGCCTCGCCCGCGAGGCCCGCATCCTCTCCGACGACCTGACCCGGGCGCGGCCGGCCTTCGACGTCGAGCGCGTCTGGTTCGAGAGCTTCATGACGGCGCGGGCCGCCTCGCTCGGCCTGCCGATCGCCCGGATCATGCGTTCGCCGACCGAGACCGTGGCACGGGCCAATATCGACATCCTCAAGGACCCGCCGCTGCCCTCGGCCAGCGACTTCGAGGAGGCGGCGAAATCCGCCGACGCCACCTGCCTGCTGCCGCGGGAGGGCCGGGTCTTCGGCACGCTGATGCGGCTGCCGGCCTACGACGACGCCTTCCTGCTGGTCGAGCGCGAGGTGACGCGGCTCGCGGTCGAGTTCCCGGGGGTGTCGCGGGCCGCCGCGACCGAGTTCCTGACCATCGATGCCGGGCGGCGCAGCGTGCAGATCGCCTTCGCGACGATGTTCGCGCTGATCGCCCTGATCGCGCTGCTCTCGGCGGTGTGGTTCGGGCTCAACTTCGCCAACCGGTTCGTGGTGCCGATCCGCCGGCTGATCAACGCCGCCGACCAGGTCGCGTCCGGCAACTACTACGCCCAGGTGCCGTTCCGGAAGACCGAGGGCGACCTGCAGCATCTCGGCGAGAGCTTCAACAAGATGACGCAGGAGCTCAGCCGCCAGCGCACCACCCTGATCGAGCAGAGCGAGCAGATCGACAGCCGCCGCCGCTTCACCGAGGCGGTGCTGGCCGGGGTGCCGGCCGGCGTGATCGGCGTCGACGGGCGCGGCATCATCACCATCGCCAACCCCTCCGTCGAGCGGATGCTCGGGCGCTCCGTCGCCGACCTCGTCGGCGAGCCGCTGGAGGCGGTGATGCCGGAGCTCGGCGGCCTGCCGGGCGATGCCCGCGCCCGCCCGACCCAGCAGCAGATCCAGATCGCCCGCAACGGCCGCGAGCGCACCATCGACGTGCGGATGACGAGCGAGCAGTCGCAGGACGGCGACCGCGGCTACGTCGTCACCCTCGACGACATCACCGACCTGGTGACGGCGCAGCGCACCTCGGCCTGGGCCGACGTCGCCCGCCGCATCGCCCACGAGATCAAGAACCCGCTGACCCCGATCCAGCTCTCGGCGGAGCGCATCCGGCGCAAGTACGGGCGCGTCATCACCGCCGACAAGGAGATCTTCGAGCAGTGCGTCGCCACGATCGTGCGCCAGGTCGACGACATCAAGCGGATGGTGGACGAGTTCTCGTCCTTCGCCCGGATGCCGAAGCCGGCCATCGCCCGCAACGACCTGACCGAGATCGTGAAGCAGAACCTGTTCATGATGCGGGTGGCCCATCCCGACGTGACCTTCACGCTGGAGGAGGGCGCGAGCCGCATCAGCGCCGCCTTCGACACGCGGCTCCTGTCGCAGGCGATCACCAACATCCTCAAGAACGCCGTCGAGGCGGTGCAGGCGGTGCCCGAGGACGTGCGGGGCGAGAGCCTGGTCGCGGTGCGCCTCTACGAGGAGGGCGAGGCGGCGGTGATCGAGATCACCGATACCGGCAAGGGATTCCCGCAGGAAGGGCGCCAGCGGCTGCTCGAACCCTATATGACCACCCGCGAGGGGGGCACGGGCCTCGGATTGGCGATCGTGAGCAAGGTCTTGGAAGAGCACGGCGGCGGCATCGAGCTGAACGACAACCCGCGCGGGCGTGGCGGGCAGGTGCGCATGCGGGTCCTCAGGGAGGTGCGGCGCGACGAGCCGCCGGCCCGGCCGGCGCGGCCGGCCGAGGCCGCGCGGACGTCCCCGGAGACCGCCGCGTGACGCGCAAGGTCCCGTCCGCCGGGGGCCGCCGGGAGCGCCGGACCTCGCACAGCCCCATTCCACACAGCCGAATTCGATACAGCAGCGGGTGCGGAGCCTCCGGGACCGCCATCCGCGCCGCGGGGAGGCCCTGAGCCATGAGCGCCGACATTCTGATCGTCGATGACGAGGCCGACATCCGCGAGCTCGTCGCCGGCATCCTCGACGACGAGGGCCACCGCACCCGCACCGCCGGCTCCTCCGACGAGGCGCTGGCGGCGATCGAGGCGCGCCGCCCCCACCTCGTCTTCCTCGACATCTGGCTCCAGGGCTCGCGCCTCGACGGGCTGCAGGTGCTCGACGTGATCAAGGCCCAGGCCCCGGACCTGCCGGTGGTGATGATCTCGGGCCACGGCAACATCGAGACCGCGGTCTCGGCGATCAAGGCGGGCGCCTACGACTTCATCGAGAAGCCGTTCAAGGCCGACCGGCTGATCCTGGTGGCCGAGCGGGCGCTGGAGGCCTCGCGCCTCAAGCGCGAGGTGCGCGACCTCAAGGCGCGCTCCGGCCAGGCGAGCCGCATCGTCGGCGCCTCCGTCGCGGCCAACCAGCTGCGCCAGACCGTCGAGCGGGTGGCGCCGACCAACGCCCGGGTGATGATCGCGGGCGCGCCGGGCTCGGGCAAGGAATTGTCGGCCCGCACCATCCACGCCGCCTCGTCGCGGGCCAACGGCCCCTTCGTGGTGATCAACGCCGCCACGATCACCCCGGAGACGATGGAGGCCGAGCTGTTCGGGGTCGAGGCCCAGGACGGCAAGCCGCGGCGCGTGGGCGCGCTCGAGGAGGCCCATGGCGGCAGCCTCTACATCGACGAGGTCGCGGACATGCCGCGCGAGACCCAGAACCGCATCCTGCGGGTCCTCGTCGACCAGAACTTCCAGCGCGTCGGCGGCACGACGCGGGTCCATGTCGACGTGCGGATCATCTCGTCGTCGTCGCGCGACCTCGCCGAGGAGATCGCCGGCGGCCGCTTCCGCGAGGACCTGTTCCACCGCCTCAGCGTGGTGCCGATCCGCATTCCCTCGCTCGCCGAGCGGCGCGAGGACGTGCCGGAGCTGATCGCATTCTTCATGGAACAGATCTCGGCCGCCACCGGCCTGCCGCAACGGCGCATCGCCGCCGACGCGATGGCGGTGCTGCAATCGCACGACTGGCCCGGCAACGTCCGCCAGCTGCGCAACAACGTCGAGCGGCTGATGATCCTGACGCAAGGGGATCCCGAGACCGAGGTCACCACCGAGATGCTGCCGAGCGAGGTCGGGGCGCTCGTGCCGACCACCCCGAGCGGCGCCGGCGGCGAGAAGCTGATGAGCCTGGCGCTCCGCGAGGCGCGCGAGATCTTCGAGCGCGAGTACCTGGTGGCGCAGATCGCCCGGTTCTCCGGCAACATCTCCCGCACCGCCGAGTTCATCGGCATGGAACGCTCGGCCCTGCACCGGAAGCTCAAGTCCCTCGGCATCGGCGCCTGACGACGGCCGGGTCCCGGGACCCGCTTTTGTGAGTGTCAAGCTCCCGTCGTTCTGCTAAGGCATCCTGTGGCCGGAACGCGACAGGATCGCGGGCACGGCCGGACGCGGCAGGATCGCGGCCCGGGGGATCTCCCCTGCGGCCAGTCTGCACTTGCGTCCGGACGAGCTTCACCGTGTAATGGGACGGCCGGATCCCGGGGCGGCGCGCCGCGCCTCCCGCAAAACGACAACACGGACCGACCCGTCGACAGGACTGGCAGCGGGTTCAAAGGACAAGAAGAATGGCGGGCGAACGCGCTCAGAATCTGCAGGACACCTTCCTCAACCACGTTCGCAAGAACAAGATCCCGCTGACGATCTTCCTGGTCAACGGCGTGAAGTTGCAGGGTGTCGTGACCTGGTTCGACAACTTCTGCGTGCTGCTGCGGCGCGACGGCCACTCGCAGCTGGTCTACAAGCACGCGATCTCGACCATCATGCCGGGCCACCCCGTGCAGCTGTTCGAGCAGGGCGAGGAGGGGGCCGAGAAGGCCTGATCCCGTCCGGAGGGACCGATGCGCGACGCGGCCCCCCGGGTCCCGTTCGCGCCCCCATGCCAGTGTCCAGGCCGCGCGACGCGGCCTGTTTTTTGCCGGTTTGCCTTTTGACAGGGTCGCCGTCGAATCCCGGGCCGCGGATGCGCCCCGACGCTTGATTATCTTACGCCTCCATCCAACCTCTGTCCGATGGACTCCCGACCGATTCCGGGGGCAGCCGGAGAGACGATGGAACCGCGGACCCCAGGCGAGATCCGCCTGCAGCGCCAGGCCGAGCCGGAAGCCGCGATCGCGGCCGAGACCCGCACGCTGGTGATCGGCCCCTACCCGACGAAGCGCGACGCCCACGGCGAGCCGCGTCCGCCGCTCGCCCGGCTCGACGAGGCGGTGGGCCTCGCCGCCGCGATCGAGCTCGACGTCGCCGACAAGCTCCTCGTCACCGTCCAGCAGATCCGGCCCTCGACCTTCCTCGGCAAGGGCCGGGTGGAGGAGATCGCCGGGCGCATCGAGGCCGACGGCATCCGCCTCGTGGTCATGGATTGCGCGCTCTCGCCGGTGCAGCAGCGCAACCTGGAGAAGGCCTGGGGCGTCAAGGTCATCGACCGCACCGGCCTGATCCTGGAGATCTTCGGGCGGCGCGCCTCGACCCGCGAGGGCACGCTGCAGGTCGAGCACGCGCATCTCGCCTACCAGCGCAGCCGGCTGGTGCGGTCCTGGACCCACCTCGAGCGCCAGCGCGGCGGCTTCGGCTTCCTCGGTGGCCCGGGCGAGACCCAGATCGAGGCCGACCGGCGGATGATCCAGGAGCGGATGACCCGGATCGAGCGCGAGCTCGAGACCGTCACCCGCACCCGCGGCCTGCACCGCCGCTCCCGGCGCCGGGTGCCGTACCCGATCGTCGCGCTCGTCGGCTACACCAATGCCGGCAAGTCGACCCTGTTCAACCGCCTGACCCGGGCCGAGGTGCTGGCGGAGAACATGCTGTTCGCGACCCTCGATCCGACCGCCCGGGCGATCAAGCTGCCGCACGGCGAGACCGCGATCCTGTCCGACACCGTCGGCTTCATCTCCGACCTGCCGACCATGCTGATCGCCGCCTTCCGGGCGACGCTCGAGGACGTGATCGAGGCCGACATCCTGCTCCACGTCCGCGACATCGCCCACGAGGATGCGGAGGCGCAGGGCGCCGACGTGGCGCAGGTGCTGGCCGAGCTCGGCATCGAGCCCGACGCCGACCGGATCATCGAGGTCTGGAACAAGGCCGACCTCCTCGACGAGGCGGAGCGCGAGCGCCTGCTCAACCTGAGCCGGCCGAACGGCAAGGAAGGGCCGAAGCCCGTCCTGCTCTCGGCGCTGACCGGCGAGGGCATCGACCGGCTGATGAGCCGGATCGAGGCCCGGATCGCGGCGGCCCGCACGAGCTTCGCGGTGATCCTGGAGCCGGCGCAAGGCGCCGAGCTGCACTGGCTCTACGAGAATGCCGAGGTGCTCGACCGCCGCGAGGATGCCGAGGGTGCCCTGCACCTCGTCGTCCGGGTGGCGCCGGAGAAGGAGCCGCGCTTCCTCAACCGGTTCGGCGCGGCGCGGCGGTTGCGGGGGGGCGGGTGAGGTCCGTTCACCGGAGCTTGCGGAATTCTTCGCCTCGGGTAACCTCACGCCATGACAGCGGACATGGTCTTCCTGATGCGGCGGCAAGAGCCGCGGTCGAGGTTTCAGGACCTCGACAGCGTCACGATCAACGTCGCCGTCATCACGGATGACGGCGACCAGATCGCCGCGGGCTCCGAGGGTACGATCGTAGGAATCTGGCGCGGTGGCGCAGCCTACGAAGTCGAGTTCGCAGAGCCACCTGGTGCCTTGGCTACGATCGATCCGGGCGACCTTACGCTCGTCGCCCGAGCTCCGATCTGAGGTGGCGGATTGGCCGTCGGAGTGGCTGATAGAGCCACGTAAGATCACACATTACCTCCTGAACTAAACTCATCGAGCGGGCGGTCCCAAGGCTCTGTTCTTCGCTCGCTTCGGCTTCTCTCTTGAAAATCCCAACGAACTCGCCTTCGCCCTCTTGGAACATTCGATCGCAAGCCACCTTGTGCGCGACGCGAACTCGGATTCGTGCGACCGCAAACTGGTTTTCGAACGGCCGATTCAAGCGCCTGATGGCCGAATACCACGCGTGAGAACGATTTGGTCGGTCGAGTCGAGCAGTCATGCTCGCTTCATTACGGCTATCCCGCCCACGAGGGGTTGATCGGAGACCGACCCAAATAGAGGAGCGATCCTTTCTCCAAGGTCTCGAATTTTCTCTGCCGAATTGAATGACGGATCGATGCAGAAAATGCAGCAAAATAGAGATTGAGATCGTCGCCATATTGCAACTCAATCGCATGATGACCCGGGCCTGAGTCATACCCATGCCGATCCACCGTCTCGCCATCTCCGGCTACCGCAGCTTACGCGACATCATCCTCGGCCTCGACCGGCTGACCGTGGTCACGGGGGCGAATGGCAGCGGCAAGTCGAGCCTCTACCGCGCCTTGCGCCTCCTCGCCGAGGTCGCGCAGGGGCGGGCGATCCCGTCGCTCGCGCAGGAGGGCGGCTTCTCCTCGGCCCTGTGGGCCGGGCCTGAGACATTCGGGCGCCGGGTCCTCGACGGCACGCACCGGGTCGAAGGGACCGTGCGGCGCCACCCCGTCGAGCTGAAGCTCGGCTTCTCCGACGACGATTACGGCTACGCCATCGCGCTCGGCCTGCCGTCGGCGTCCCGGGAGGAGACGGTCTTCGCCCACGACCCCGAGATCAAGGCCGAGAGCGTCTGGACCGGGCCGATCGTCGGCCGGGCCAACATCTTCGCC
Source organism: Methylobacterium terricola (assembly GCF_006151805.1). Lineage (GTDB taxonomy): Bacteria > Pseudomonadota > Alphaproteobacteria > Rhizobiales > Beijerinckiaceae > Methylobacterium > Methylobacterium terricola. Next base: position 98,414 of record NZ_VDDA01000006.1, read on the forward strand.
GAGCGGCGCGGGCCGCTGGTGCGGCTGCGCGACCAATCCGGCGCCTGGCGCGAGGCCCTTCGCGATCTCGCCCCGTTCGACAGCCTGATGACCCACGGCGCCGATCCCCGCGACGCCCTCGACGTGCTCGCGTTGCGCGAGCGGATGCGGGCCTGGCGCTTCTACGATCACTTCCGCACCGACCGCGACGCCCCGGCCCGCCGGCCGCAGATCGGCACCCGCACGCCGGTGCTCGCGGCCGACGGCGCCGACGTCGCGGCGGCGATCCAGACCATCCGGGAGATCGGCGACCGCGACGCCCTCGACGCGACCATCGCCGCGGCGTTCCCGGGCGCAACCCTGTCGGTGGCGGCGAGCGACGGCCAGTTCTCGCTCGAGCTGCGTCAGCACGGGCTGCTGCGCCCCTTGCGCGGGCCGGAGCTCTCGGACGGAACCCTGCGCTACATCCTGCTCGCGGCAGCACTTCTGTCGCCGCGCCCGCCCGACCTGATGGTGCTCAACGAGCCCGAGACCAGCCTGCACGCCGACCTGCTGGCACCCCTCGCCGGGCTGATCGCGCGGGCGGCGCAAGCCACGCAGGTCGTGGTGGTGTCGCACGCCGCCGCGCTCGTCGCGGGCCTGGAGCAGGAGGGCGCCGCCCGCATCACCCTCGACAAGCGCCTCGGCGAGACCCTGGCGCCGGACCACGACCCGCCATCCTGGGTCTGGCCGAAGCGGTAGCTCATGCCGCCGCGAAACGGCGCCCGTGCAGATGCGCGACGAGCCGGCGCCGGACCAGGAGCAGGCCGCCGGAGATCGTCAGACAATACACGCCCATCCCGGTCACGATCCCGGAAAAGGGCACCCCGGCATCGATCATCAGGCCCGACAGGCCGGGGCCGAGCGCCGTGCCCAGCACCATGATCGCCACGATGGCGCCGCGGATCGCCCCGAGATGGCGGGTGCCGTAGACCTCCGGCCAGAGGGCGCCGAACAGGGTCAGCGAGATCCCGTCGGTGACGCCGTAGAGCAGCATGAAGGCGAAGGCGGCCCATGGGGCGCCGACCCCGCCGAGGATCAGGCAGGCGAGCCCGAACGGCACCAGGTAGAACGGCAGCAGGGCCAGGGCCGAGAACCGGTCGACGAGGCGGCCGGCCACGAGCAGGAAGACCAGGGTCGCGGCCGCGTAGGGCGGGAAGGCGGCGGCCAGCATCGCGGGCGGCCAGCCCCGGCTCTCGGCGAGATGCACCTGGTGGAAGACAATCGTGTTGCTGATGAAGGAGGGCGGCAGCATCGCCAGCAGCAACCCGTAGAGATACGGGTCGGCGAGGGCCTGGGCGCGGGTCGCCCCCTCGGCCGGGCCGGAGCGGGCCGTCTCCACCGGCACCCGCTCGCGCCGCACGAGGTGGCGGGCGAGGGGGAGCGCCCCGACGATCAGAATCGCCGCGATCGCCAGCCAGGCGCCGCGCCACCCGAAGAGGGCGGCGGCGGCGACGAAGCCGAGGGGCAGGCAGGCCTGGCCGGCATTGAGCCCGGTGGCGGCGAGCGACACCGCCCGGCCGCGCTCCGCCGCGAACCAGCGCCCGATGAGCGTGTAGGCGGTCTGCAGCATCAGCCCCTGGCCGGCGAGGCGGAGCAGGAACAGGCTCGGTGCCAGCACCAGGAGGTTCGGCGAAAGCCCGAGGCCGGCGGCGCCCGCCGCGAGGAGGAGAGCGGCGAGGCTCACCACCCGGGAGGCCGGCCAGCGGTCGAGGAGCCCGCCGAGCCCCGCGAGCGCCACCGCCGAGGCCAGGGTGACGCCGGCATAGAGCGTCCCGAACGCCCCGTCGGACAGCCCGAACTCCCGCCGGATCGCCCCACCCGACAGGGCGACCACGACGGTCTGGCCGAAGCAGGAGCAGAACAGCAGCAGGAACCCGGCCGCGAGCCAGCGCAGGTTGTCCTTGAGGAAGGCGGTCATCGACTGGGGGTAGTGGAGGAGCGTGGGTCGACAATGGCGGTGAGCGGACCACCGCCGCAACGCGAATTGTCGCCGTCGGCTTCGATCGAAGGGCATTGCCACGAGCGGGCAACACCAACCTCTTCCGGACCTCTTAGTATCATGCTATGATACCAAAAACGACGGCCGAGAATTCATCGTGATCCGCAGCTTTGCCGATGACCGAACCGAGAAGCTATGGGAGGGCGGCGGCTCTGGTATCATTGCCGGCATGGACAACAGGTGTCCGGCGACGTCGGGACCGACCTTTGGGTGACAAGAAGGCGGACCTCTCACTGAGCGCTGCTGCAGCTTCGGATTGTTCACCGTCGTGAGCGCGTCAAGGCTGGCGCTGCGCGCCATCGCGCTCTGCGCGACAAGGCCTTGACCCGCCCCCGCCAGTGAACGGGCATGAGGCAGATGGTCGATGCGAAGCATCGATCATCTGATCAAAACAACGTGCACGTGTGCCTCTTGTTATCGCCAGGGGGCCGTATCCGGGTGTCGCCTGACAGCAGGTGGAGGTGCGCCATGACCCAGGTGGATGATCTGAGCCGTTCCTTCGTTCCGTTTGACCAGAACCGAACCCTCGTGGCTGTGCTTGAGATGAGCCAGTCGAGATGGCTGGCGGCGGCGGTCGTTCCTGGGATCAGCCAGCGACCGCTCAAGAAGCTGGAGCCGGATCCAGTCGCGTTGCTGGGTTGGCTCGGCAAATGGCGCGAGAAGGCAGGAGCATCGGGCCAATTCGTGGATCGCGTGGTGCTGGTTTATGAGGCTGGACGCGACGGGTTCTGGCTGGCCCGCTGGCTGAAAGCACACGGTGTTGAGGCCTTCGTCGTCCATTCGACGAGCGTAGCGGTCTCACGCGAGCATCGCAGGGCCAAGACAGACCGGCTCGATACCGAGATGCTGATCCGGGTGTTCCTTGGCTGGCTGCGCGGTGAGCCACGGCATTGCAAGATGGTCGCTGTGCCGACGGTTGAGGAAGAGGATGCTAAACGCCCCAGCCGTGAGCGCGAAAACCTCGTCGGCGAGCAAACGCGAATCATCAACCGCATGAAGGCAGCCCTCATTCGCCTCGGCCTTCGCTCCTTCAAGCCCGACCGCACCAAGGCGTCAGCCCAGCTCGAAGAGCTGAGAACGCCCGAGGGCATATTGGTCCCGCCGAACATGTTGGCGGAGCTGAAGCGGGATATGGCTCGGTTGGCCTGGGTTCGCGAGCAGATCGCAGCGATCGAGAAGAGCCGTCTCGAGCGTCTGGAACAGACCCCAGCAGACGAGGCACAAGCAAAGGTGCAACTCCTGACACGGATCGTCGGGATGGGGGTGGAAACGGCGGACATGCTCGTGCGCGAGGTTCTCTGTAGGAACCTTCGAGATCGCCGAGCCGTGGCTCGCTACGCGGGTGTAACGGGCTCGCCTGACGAGAGCGGGACCAAGCGCCGGGAGCGAGGCTTGGCGAAGGCCGGAAACGCAAGAGTTCGCCGCGGTCTGATGCAGTTCGCTTGGCGGTTCCTCCGGTTCCAGCCGGAGAGCGCATTAGCGACTTGGTACCGTGAGCGCACGGAAGGTGGGGGCAAGCGCAAAACGACGATGATCGTGGCGCTGGCGCGCAAACTACTCATCGCCCTCTGGCGACTGGTGATGAGCGGTGAGGTTCCGCAGGGTGTGCAGTTGCGCCCCATTGCAGCCTGACGCCTGGCGTCACCCGACTTCGACGGCTGCCGCGACGCGCGCGGGCCGCCGATCACGATCCGAGGTGGCGGTGACCCGAACACAGCCATGGCGACCCTGCCGAACCGAGAATGGGCCCGCCGCCTCGGAGCCACGCCGCCGAAGCGAATGACTGCTTCATGGTCTGGGTTCAGGATGACCCGACCGAATACAAGGTTGCGGCGCGGACTGCGCCCGGGCGAAGGCTCCCCTCGGATCGTACTATCGTGACTGAAAGGTGGATCCAAATGCAATAAAGGACCTTGACTGAGAGCAGCCCATACAAGGCTGTGTTCAACGATCAGCAACCCAAGGGATTGCCGACCGGCATCCTGAAAGTCGCCCGTCGCAAGTTGCGCTATCTTCACAGCGCGACCTCACTCGACGCCTTGAAGGTCCCGCCGGACAACAGGTTGCATCCGCTTCTGAACGATCAATCCGGGCAGCACGCCATCTGGATCAACGATCAGTGGCGCATCTGCTTCCGCTGGACGAGCCAGGGACCCGAAGACGTCGAGATCACGGACTATCAATGAAGCAAACATTCCATCGCAGGCATGGGTATAGACCCGGCCTCAGAGGGGACCGCCCCATGGCGATCGAACTGGAAACCGAAGATCTGCTTCCGCCGCTCCATCCCGGGGAGGTGCTGCGCGAGGACTTCATGGTGCCGCTCGGGCTCACGGCCTATGCCGTTGCCAAGGCCTGCGGCGTGCCGCGCACCCGGATCGAGCGGATCGTGCGGGAGGAGACGCCGGTCACGGCCGATACCGCGCTCCGTCTCGGGCGCTATTTCGGCATGGACCCGCAGATCTGGATCAACCTCCAGGGCGATCACGACCTCCGCTGCGCGCAGAGGCGGATCGGCGCGGAGGTCGACCGCATCCGGCCCCTGCCGCGGAAGGCTGCCTGAAGGCGCGCGGCGCGGGCCCTCCCCGAGCCGCGCGCCCGCTCCTCACTGCGAGCGGCGCCCGAACGAGATCGCGTAGGCCTGGACCCGGGCATCGATCAGCGGGTCGTCCGAGACCTCGACGCCGTCCGGCAGGTTGTTGGGCATGAACAGCAGGGTCTTCTCGACGGCCTGGCTGTCGGGCACCGCCTGGGTCAGGGTCAGGGTGCCGAGATCGACGAAGCGGCGGTCCTCCGGCCAGGGGATCGTCGAATCCTTGGTCGTGTCGCCCGGCTGGGCGATCTGCGCCTCGACCCGGAACGCCACCGGGCCCTGGGCCAGCCGCGCCGGCATCTCCTCGACGAGATAGTTCGGGCCCTTGGCCTTGGCGTCGTCGGCGCTCAGGATCTCCTCGCCGGCCAGCGGCACGAAGCGGTAGCGGAACGCGTTGCGCTTGCCGATGGCGTCGACCAGCACGAAGGCGTTGACGCCGTGATAGACTTGGCGGCCGAAGCTCGACGGGGTCTTGGCGGTGGCGAGCGCCTTCGGGGCGTTCGGGTGCGCCGCCATGAACTGCTCGACGGGGGTCGGCTTCGCGGCGTCGGGGCCGCTCCGGGTGATGGCCACCAGGAGATCGCGGAACTCCTCGCCGGTCGCGACGGGGAAGAACTTCAGCGAGTTGGCGACGATGTCCATCTCGGTGCCGTCGGCGGGCTTGAACTTGATCGACAGGCCGTGCGGGTTGGCCTCGGGCGCGCCGTCCGGGATCTGCGGCAGGCCGGTCGCGTCGGAGAAGCGCACGGTCACCGGCACGGCGGGGCCGGCGAACACGCCCGCCTTGCTCAGGGTCCTGGCGTCCTTCGACGGGGTGAAGCTGCCCTCCACCACCACGCCCTTGGCGTGGTTCGCGCGCTGGCCCGGATGGTCGCCGAAGATCTTGGTCATCGCCGCGATGGTCTGCTCGGCCGTGGTCGAGGCGTCCTGAGCCGGGGCGGTCTGGGCGAAGGCGGCTTGGGCGAAGGCGGCCTGCGCGGCGAGCGTCAGCGCCGCGCCGATGAGCGTGCGCCGGAGGAGGGAGTGGGTCATGGTCGGTGGTCCCTTCACAGGGCCGAGTCGGCCCGGCGCGAGATGACCCGACCATTCGATTGTGCGCAAGCGAATGCCGATCAAAAATTCGTCAAATTCCAGGCTGGGTGCGGATTAAAGCCGCTTGTGCATGAAGGTGCAGGCCTCCGGCACGCCCCTCGGCGAGCAGGCATAGTCCGGCACCACGCCGGTGACGGCGTAGCCGGGCGAGCGGTACAAGGCCTCGCCGGCATCGTCGGAGCGGGTGTCGAGGATCAGGAGCGAGCGCCCGTCCGCCGCGGCGATCGCCTCGGCCTTCAGCATCAGCGCCCGGCCGAGGCCGCGGCGGCGCGCGTCCGGATGGACCAGCACCTTGGTGATCTCGGCCCGGTGGCGGCCGTTCGGCGGGCCGGCGAGGCCGACCTGGGTGCTGCCGACGATGCGCCCGTCGTCACGGGCCACCAGCAGCCGGCGCGCGCCGCTCTGCAGGGCCGGCAGCCCGTCGCGCCAGAACGCCTCGGCCTCGGGGAGGGCGAAGGGCAGCACGAAGCCGATGCTCGCCCCGTCGAGGACGCAGGCGTGGAGCAGGGCGGCGAGGTCGGGCAGGGCGGCCTCGGCCGCGGCGGGGGAGAGGATCTCGATCGATGTCATGACGGGGTCTCTCACGGCCGGCAGATCGCGATGAGGTAGCGGGCCTCCGGGCCCGGGCAGGTGAAGCGCGAGGCGCCGGCGAGCTGGTAGCGCAGGCAATCCCCCGGCGAGAGGGCGTGGGTCACGCCGTCGAGAGCGAGGTCGAGCCGGCCCTCCAGCAGCCAGAGGTGATGCTCGAGGCCGCCGACCGGCGGCGCCTCGTAGGCGATGGTCGCCCCCTCCGGCAGGGTGCCGAGGACGAGCTCGGCGGAGAACCCCCGGGCCGGGGGCGAGACGCCCCGGCGGCGAAAGCCCGTCTCGGGATCGACCCAGACGGCCTGCTCGGCGTGGCGCACCACCTGGGCCGGATCGGCCTCGACCTCGGCCAGCAGCCGCGACATCGGCCGGCCATAGACGGTGCAGAGCCGGCCGAGCAGCGAGGCGGTCGGGCTGGTCTCAGCCCGCTCCAGCCGCGACAGGGTCGCCCGGCTGATGCCGCTGCTCGCCGCGAGCGCGTCGAGGGACAGGCCGTGCTCCTGGCGCAGGGAGGCGAGCCGCGCGGCGAGGCGCAGGTCGGTGTCGGAGGCCGAGGCCTCGGGCAGGGGATCGGGCATGGATGCGGGTGCGGGACCATCTCTCATAAAAGAGAAAATCTCTCACACGAGAGCGACGGTCAAGCCCGTCCGTCGTCGTCACTCTCTTGATATGAGGGCCGTCAGCGCTCCCGCCTTTTCACCGCGATCCAGGCCTCCTCCATGGCGGCCAGTCCGGCCTCCGGCAGCGTGCGGCCGTCCCTCGTCACCTCGTCTTCCATGGCGGCGAAGCGGCGCTGGAATTTGAGGTTGGCCCGCCGCAAGGCCTCTTCCGGATCGACGCCGGCGTGGCGGGCGAGGTTGGCGACCGAGAACAGCAGGTCGCCGATCTCCTCGGCCACCGCGTCCGGGCCTTCCCCGGCCAGCGCCTGCGCGACCTCGTCGGTCTCCTCGCGCACCTTGGCGATGACCTCGGCGGCATCCGGCCAGTCGAAACCGACGGCTGCCGCCTTGCGCGAGATCTTCTCCGCCCGGGCGAGGGCGGGGAGCGCCAGGGGTACGCCGGCGAGCGTCCCGTCCGGCCGCGCGCGGCCGGAGGTCGTGTCGCGCTCCGCCTTGGCGGCACGCTCCTCCGCCTTGATCGCCGCCCATTGCGCGTTCACCGCCTCCTGATCGAGACCGCGGACCGCGCCGAAGATGTGGGGGTGGCGGCGCACCATCTTGTCGGCGATCGCGGTCGCCACGTCGTCGAAGGTGAAGGCGCCGGCCTCCTCGGCGATCCGGGCCTGGAACACGACCTGGAACAGGAGGTCGCCGAGCTCGTCGCGCAGCTCCTCCGGGTCGCCGCCCTCGACCGCGTCGGCGACCTCGTAGGCCTCCTCGATCGTGTAGGGGACGATGCTGGCCGGGGTCTGGGCCAGGTCCCAGGGACAGCCGCCCTCCGGGTCGCGCAAGCGCGCCATGATCCCGAGAAGCCGCGCGATCGGGGGGGTGCTCATGTCGGGCCATCCGTCCGCGCCGCGTCCGGCGGCGCCTCCACCCCGCTCATAGGCGCCGCCGGGACTTCGGTGAAGCGCCACGAGGGGCAGGGCAGGGGACTGAGTTTATTGGCATATTCCGTAAATTCCTTTCTTCTGAAGATTGTATCCAATCGGTGCCGGAGCTGGTCTGGATCGTTCTTCAAAACGAACACTCTCTCGGGCCTATAGGTGACTTATCAGTCATGGATTCTCAGAGAGTCAGTTATGTGGATTATATGGAGGGGCGAATCCCCCTGCTCCTTCAACGGTTTGCAGGGTGGTCGCGCATACGGATCTGCGTGGATCGGCATCGGACTCTGCGTGGAGGCGCATCGGACTCTGCGGGGATTCCGGGGGTTCGCGCATCGAATTCGGCGTGGCCGTGCATCGGATTCGGCGTCGGGCGCCAGCCAAGCCCTCGGAATCCAGCCGGTTTCGATCCGCCCCGGCGTATCGGACTCTGCGCGGGGAGCCGACCCGCAAACCGGCCCCGTATCGAACTCTGCGCCGCTCCTGCACCGGTGCTCCACCGCTCCCGCAACCCTCCACCCACAGGCCTGGGCCGGAACCGGCCACAGGCTTGGTCCCATCCGACCCACAGGGCCGTGCACAGGCGGCCCACAGGCGCGTCACCGGGCGGGAGGCTCCCAAGGCCGTCCGAGGGTCGGATGGGCCTCCACGGGGCTCCTGGACCGCGCCACGCGCCATCGGAGACGTGCCGGGTCGGAATCTCCGCGGGGTACGGGCGGGATAACGGGCGGGATAACGGGGATGAGTGGCGGGAATCTTGGGATAACCCGCCCGGGGACACGGAATCCCGGGAGCCGAATCGTGCATGAAGGTTTGGCACGACACCGGCGGGAGCGCCGCGGCACCAGGCGACCGGCAGGCGACATCATCAGCCATGAGCATCGAGGCCAAGATCGCGGCGATCCACGACGAGGACCTGCTGGCCGAGCTGGAAGCGGCCCGGGGCGGGTTCCTGTTCGCGGTCATCGTCGAGCACATCGCCCACCGCCAGGCCCTGCGCGACGCCGAGCGGGCGGAGGCCGGCCGCCAGCAGGAGACCCGCGCCGCGATGGGGCGCGACCAGCGCCGCCGCGACGCGGTGCGGATGGTGATCGAGGCCGAGCCGGTGACCCCGGACACGATCCAGCACATCCATTCCGTCCTGGCGCTCTGCGGGCTGCCCTACCGCGACCCCGGCGACGAGCGGGAATTCTTTCGCGAATACGGCCGCAACACGCTGAGCCTGCTGGCCGGGCGGCTGAAGAACCCGGCGACCGGCCAGATGGAGCTGCAAGGGCTCCCCTACGGCCCGAAGGCCCGGCTGGTGCTGCTGCATCTCTGCACCGAGGCGGTGCGCCAGCGCAGCCCGACGGTCGAGGTCGCCGACAGCCTGTCGGGCTTCATGCGCGAGATGGGCTTCGCCGTCACCGGCGGCGAGCGCGGCACGATCCGGCAGTTCAAGGAACAGCTGCATCGGCTGGCCGCCTGCACGATGCAGATCGGCCTGTGGGACGGGCAGTCGCGCTCCTCGACCATCACCATGCCGCCGTTCCGCCAGCTCGACCTGTGGCGCTCGAGCGGCCAGGACGGCATCGCCTGGTCGAAGACGGTGCAGTTCCACCAGGATTTCTACGACAACCTGGTCCAGCACGCCCTGCCGGTCGACATCCGGGCCGCCCGCGCCTTCTCGGGCTCGGCGCGCAAGCTCGACCTGCTGTTCTGGATCGGCTACCGCCTGCGCAGCCTGCAGCGGCCGCTGCGCCTGAGCTGGGACACGGTCCACAAGCAGTTCGGCGCCGACAACGCCTCCCTCAGGAGCTTCCGCCAGGCGTTCAAGGCCGACGTGGCCCACGTCAAGGAGGTTTTTCCGAAGCTGCCGATCAGCCTCGACGAGGCCGGCCTGCAGCTGATGCCGACCGATCCCGGCTCCCTCCTGGTCCCGCCGAAGCCCGCCCGCCGCAAGGCCGCGGCGGCCGGGGCAGGGGCGGCCTGAGGATCGCGCCGGGTCGGTCGGACCGGCAAAGGTCCGGCGCGCGACGGGCCACCGCCTGCCTCTCCGGCCCCGTCCCGGATCGCCTTCCTTTCCCGCCATCCGCAAAAGATCGGTTCACGATCCAGCGCGGGATTCCGTCTCCCACACGGGAGAGGGGGGACCCGCGGCCCAGCCTCCGTCTGACGCGTCCCCGGATAGCCTTGCGCCGTCCGGGACGCAGGGGAGGAGGCGGTGGCCGGCTCGGCACCACGGTCATGGGCCATCGTCGGGGCCATCGTGATGGGTCGCCCCGGACGAATGGGAACAGGGATCATTCCAAAGGAATATGGAATGTTTCGCATTCGTTCTGCCTGAGCGACGAGACGCGGTGCAACCCCGGGCGGGGAGAGGGAGGGCCTGGCGAACGCCGTTCCGTGGTGGACCGGGCATGGAATGTCCGGCGCCGGGCTTGCGTCCGTATGGAATATTCTTATTCTCGAGGCGCCCGGCGACGATGGGGATGTCTCGGGAATGTAGAATATTCCAAGAGGGCACCATGTTCCTGTCGGAAGCGGAAGCCGAGGCCCGGCTGGACGAATTGCGGCGCCAGCGCGCCGCCCTCGACCGGGCCATCGCCGAGCACGAGCTCTATCTCGATCTCGGCCGCCGGCTCGCCCGGCCGGGGATCGCGGAGCCGGCCCGCCCCGTGCCCGTTCCGGCGGAGCCCTCGCGCCCGGACCCGGCGTCGCGTTCCGAATCACTCCATTCCAGGTCGGCCTCCGCCGAGCCCGCCCCGGCGCCCAGCCCCGCGCCTGTCCGGCCCGATCCCACACCGGATGCCGATCTTCCGGGCGCCGCCGCGCGCCGGGAGGGCCGCCGCCTGATCGAGGCGGCGGAGGAGATCCTGGCCGAGGCCGGGCGGCCGATGCACGCCGCCGAGATCTGGGAGCAGCTCGCCGCCCGCGGCCTGACCCTGCCGGGCCACGACCCGGTCGCGGCCCTCAACACCCGGCTGTGGAAGCGCGCGCAGGGTGGCGGCGTCTTTCGCCGCCTCGGCGACGCGGTCTACGGGCTCGCCTCCTGACACCGGCATCATCGATGCCGGTCACCGTCTCGTGAGGCCATGGTCATGCGATCGGCGCCTCGCCTCATTCGACCCTTGATTTGGACCTGCCATGCGCCGCGCCTCCAAGTGTCCAAGTATCGTTCGCCGAAGGGGGCGCCGGCTCGGCGGCCTCGACGCCCCGGTGGTGGACCCGCGTGGCCGGTGCGACCCGCCCGGGCGCGAGGCCGTGACGTGAAGCCATGACGCTGATCCGCTGCCTTGCCGGTCTCGTCCTCGCCCTCGCGGTTCTCCGCGGGGGCGTCGCCGCCTGGGGGAGCGCCCGCTCGGTGCAGGCAAAACCATACGGGATCCTGATACCGGGGCCGGTTCGTCCGCCTCGATCCCTTACGGGGTCCGGGACAGGTTGAGGGTGCGGCCGCCGGACGGCCGCGCGAACCCGATCCCCCCGATGCCCCAACCCCTGATCCAAGCCTCGATCCAGGCCTCGATTCAGTCCGCCGCGCCGGCCCGTCTCCCGCTCGCCTTCCTGGTCGGCCAGAGCGCCGAGGGCCACTGGCTCGCGGTCGAGACCCACGGCCTCGGCGGCGGCATCTTCCGCAGCCGCCGGGACGCGCTGCACTACGCCGCCGCCGAGACCGGCCGCCGGCCCGACGCCGTGCGCCTGTCCAGCACGCCCATCGCCCTCGTCCCATGACGCCCCTGCACGGGCTCGGCGGCGCGCTCACCGCCCTGGTCACGCCCTTCGCGGCGGGCGGGACCCGTCTCGACGAGCGGGCGCTCGGCGACCTTGTCGCCTGGCACGTCGCGCAAGGGACCGAAGGCCTGGTGGTCGGCGGCGCCACCGGCGAGGGGCCGACCCTGACCGACCCTGAGCGCGACCGGGCCCTGCGCGTCGCCCTGGAGGCGGCGCGGGGCCGGGTGCCGGTGATCGCCGCCACCGGCAGCAACTGCACCCGCACGGCGATCGCCTGGACCCGGGCGGCCGCCGGGGCCGGGGCCGCCGCCGCGCTCGCGGTCACGCCCTATTACAACCGTCCGACGCAGGACGGGCTCGTCCGGCACTTCGCCGCGATCGCGGCGGCCGGGACCCTGCCGCTCCTCCTCCACGCCGTCCCGGCCCGGGCCGGGATCGACCTCCTGCCCGACACCCTGGCGCGCCTCGCCGCCCTGCCGGGGATCGCGGGCCTCGTCGACGCGCCCGGCGACCTCGCCCGGCTCGCGACCGTGGAGCGGGCCGCCGGCCCCGGCTTCCTCCGGTATTCCGGCGACGACGCCACCGCCGCCGCCTACACGATGATGGGCGGGCGGGGCTGCGTCTCGGTCGTCGCCAACCTGGTGCCGGGCATCTGCGCCGCCCTCCAGCGCGCCGCCCGGGCCGGCGACCAGAGGCGCGCCCGGGCGCTCCAGGCCGGGCTGATGCCGCTGGTCGCCGCCCTGTCGCGGGAGACCGATCCGGGTCCGGTCAAGCTCGCCCTCGCGCTGCTGCGGCCGGGCTTCGCCCCCGACCTGCGCCTGCCCCTGGTGCGGCCACGTCCGGAGACGGAGGCGGCGCTGGCGGCGGCCTTGGCCGAGATCACGGCGACGGCCGCTTCCCGCGAAGACGCGGCGTGCCGGGCGGCGGGTTGACCGACGCCGCTCCCCGCGCTCCCGGCCGGGCGCTTGCCGCGCCGGCACGGTGGCGACCGATCCCGGCCCGGGCCTCCTCGGCGATCCCGCGGCGGTGCAGGCCGAGGCGGCACGAGGGGGATTCGGCGCGCTCGGGCGGGCGGGGCTGGAGGCCCGGGTCCGGGGGGGCCGAGTGTTCCGCGACGAGCGGGATCCGGCCCCCCGGTGTCCGAGAGGAGACGTTCCGTGGCCGACCCCTCCCGGAGGCGGGGAGCGCCTCGTCCTACGCCGGACCGCCGCTGTCCGGTTGCACGAGGAGCCGTCCGGTCATACGTTGGGGTGGAAACGCCGAGGAGTGCAGCCGTGAACAGCAGGATGAGCAACGCGATCCGCCTTGTCTCGACACCTGCCACGGTTGACCATGTCCACCTTCCTCACGCTCGATTCCGTCTCCGCCCGGACGCCTGACCGCTCGCTTTTCCAAGACCTGACCTTCGCGATCGGGGCGGAACGCGTCGGGCTCGTCGGCCGCAACGGCTCGGGCAAATCCACTCTCCTGCGCATCATCGCCGGTCTTGCCGAACCGTCGTCTGGCGTCGTTCGGCGGACCGGGACGATCGGCGTTCTCCGGCAGGACATGCCGCAGGCGTGGACCCTGGCCGAAGCGCTCGGCGTCGCGGGCTCGGTGGAAGTGCTCGGCCGCGTTCTGGCGGGCACCGGTAGCGCCGACGATTTCGACGCCGCGGACTGGACCCTGGAGACCCGTGTCAGCGCGGCGCTCGCGCTGGCGGGTCTTCCCGATCTTCCGCTGGACCGTCGCCTCCACGCCCTGTCGGGCGGCGAGCGGATGCGGGTCGGGATCGCTCGCCTCATCGTCGAGGCTCCGGACCTTCTGCTTCTCGACGAACCGACGAACGATCTCGACGCCGCCGGCCGCAGCGCGGTGCGAGCCCTGGTGCGGGATTGGCGCGGGGGCATCCTCGTCGCGAGCCATGACCGGGAGCTCCTGGAGGATGTGGGCCGCATCCTCGAACTGACGACGATCGGCATGCGCAGTTTCGGCGGGGGCTGGTCGGCCTTCGCCGCTGCGCGCGACGAGGATCGACGGCGCGCCAGCGCCGATCTCGAGCGCGCCGAGGCGGCCGTTCGCGCCGCGCGTCAGGCCGCGCAAGCCCAGCGCGAGGCGAAGGACAGGCGCGACAGGGCGGGACGCGCTTTCGCCGCCACGGGGTCCGGACCCAAGATCCTTCTGGATGCGCAAGCCGAGCGCGCGCAGAACAGTGGCGGGCGGGCGCAGGCGATCAACGAGCGGCGGGCGAGCGCTGCCCGTGCCGAGGCGGACGAGGCGCGTTCGCGCGTGGAGGTCCTGTCGCCCCTGACGATCAGGCTGCCGCCGAGCGGAATGCCGTCCGGCGCCAGGGTCCTTGCCATGGACGGCGTTCTGGCCGCGACCGGCGATCGGCGCCTTGGCCCGTGGACGCTGCACATCGACGGGCCGGAACGGATCGCGCTCGGGGGAGCGAACGGGGCCGGGAAGACGACCCTCCTGCGCGTCGCCGCCGGTTTGCTCGCTCCCGTTGCCGGCACGGTGCACCGCGCCGAAGGGCGCATCGTCATGCTCGATCAGCACGTCGCCGTGCTGGATTCCGGCCGCAGCATCCTCGACAACATCCGCCGTCTGAACCCGCATGCGAGCGACGAAGAGGCCCACGCCATCTGCGCCCGGTTCGCCTTCCGCAGCCGGGATGCGAACCGGGTCGTCGGCACGCTGTCCGGCGGCGAGCGTCTACGGGCGGGGCTCGCGGCGACCCTGTCCCGTTCCACCCCACCCTGGCTCGTCATTCTGGATGAACCGACCAACCATCTCGACGTCGAGTCCCTCGCGCTTCTGGAGGACGCCCTGCGGGGCTTCGACGGCGCGCTCCTCGTCGTAAGCCACGATCCATCCTTCTTGGCGCGGATCAGGCTGGATCGCGTGTTCCAGGTCTGATCTCCCCAGGTCTGATTTCCCTAAGACTGATTTCCCCAAGCCTGATCTCCCGGGGATCGGGCGTCGGCGTCCGCCTCACCGGCCGCCGAGGAACGGACGTTCCCGTGGCCCGCGACGGGTCCGCAGGCACGACCCCGCATGGTCAGCCACGCGAACCGGCGTCCGACCCTTGCGCCTCGTGCGCCTCGCGCACGAAGGCGGCCCGCGCCTTCGCGTCGGGCGGGACGCCCCGCTCGCCGCACCAGGCCAGGAAGGCCTCCGGCTCGATCCGCACGCGGGCGACCGCGACGCCGCTGCGCGAGACCTCGCGCTCGACTTGGATCGCCGACATCTGCCAGGTCGCGTAGCTCTCGGGCAGGCCGGCATCGGCCATCACCGCGCGGAGGCGGGGATAGTCGCCCGGCTCGTACCAGGCGATGCCGACGCTCCGTGGACGCTCCATCGTGGTGATCCCGTTCAGCCCGGGCCGCCAGACCGCCCGCACCGGACAGTGCCGCCGGACCCGACCGGGACGCAACCGGAAACACGCGGGCAAGAAAAAAGGCCGCCCTTGCGAGGCGGCCCGAAGTCTAGGGAGGAAACGCCCAAAGAGGGCTGCATCGCCGCGACGCCATCGCTGCGATGCACAAACCTTGTCTCATGTTGCAGCGCACATAGCAACCGGGCGCCCCGCGCGACGGCCATGCTTGCGGCGCATGGCGGTGCGGGGCGACGGCTGGCCGGGGCGGCAAACCGCCTCTTGTTCCCGTCCGACGACCTGTTAGACGACACGTCTCCCTCGTGGACGTACCCTGTGGCGCTCCGGCTCCGCCGACAGGCTGGACCGTGAGGGAGCTCGTGACGACGAGTTGGCGGTGGACCAGTTCTCCCCGCCAGCCTGTGAGGCTCAGTGGGCCGGGTGGTCGCGGGAGGGTCGGCGCAGCGGGGAACAGGAACCGCGTCGCCGGCTGATGGCCCACACATTCATCCCCGCCCGGGGGCATCTCCCGCGGGAGCCGGGCCGGGTAGCGCGCCGCCGCGCCACTTCAAGAATTCCGGAAACAGCCACGCTTCGCTAACCATGTGCCGGTCCGCCGAGGCGTTCGCCGAGGGGGATCCCATGGGAATCGGGGATCCCATGGGACGTGGGATTCCATGGGAGCACGCATGAGAACGGCAGCGAGAGCCGACCGGTTCGTGGGCGGGTTTTCGGGCGCCGAGGCCCGCCGGCCCGACCGATCCTGCGAGATGCGGCGCGGTGCGGCGCAGGGTCGGGGACAGGCCACGGACAGGGGAACGGGCGAGCCCGTGCGGGAGATCTGGTCCGAGCAGGACAGCCGCGGCCTGACCGCGCGCGAGCTGATCCGCCTGGCCCAGGCGGTGCGGCTGCGCCCCGGGCGCGATTGATCGACCGCCCGGCGACACCGAAGGCCCCGCCGGCGCGGGGCCTTCCTCGTCAGGGTCGGTCCGGCACCGTGACCTCCTCCGCTCCTCGCCGCCGACGAGGCCGCAAGGACCGTGCCGACGGCGCAGGCGGGCGAGGATGCGGGTGCGACAGGAGATCGCCCGGCCGCCTCAGGCCGGCTCGTCGCGCAGGAGGTGGTAGAGCAGGATCGCCGCCGCGGTCGCGGTGCCGATCCCGCCGAGCGTGAAGCGGCCGAGGCCGACCGTGAAGTCGCCGGCGCCGAGGACGAGCGCGGTGCCGACGGTGAGCAGGACCCGGATGCGCGAGAAATCGACCCGGTTCTCGACGAAGATCCGCCCCGCCGCGGCGGTGATGAGCCCGAACACCACCACCGACAGGCCGCCGATCACCGGGCCCGGGATCACCAGGATCGCGGCGCCGAATTTCGGCGACAGCCCGAACAGGATCGCCACGATGCCGGCGACGGCGAAGACCAGGGTCGAGTAGATCCGGGTCACCGCCATCACGCCCATGTTCTCGGCATAGGTCGTCACGCCGGTGCCGCCGAAGGAGCCCGACAGCATCGTGGCGAGCCCGTCGCCGAGAAAGGCGCGGCCGAGCCAGGGGTCGAGGGTGCGCCCGGTCATCGCCCCGATCGCCTTCACGTGGCCGAGATTCTCGGCGACCAGCACCAGGGCGACGGGGGCGATCAGCCAGATCGCGGCCGGCTCGAAGACCGGCGTCGTCATGTGCGGCCAGCCGAACCACGGCGCGTCGGCGATCCGCCCGAGATCCAGCGGCCTTGCCAACCCGAAGCCGTTCGCCAGCACGCCGTAGAGCAGGGTGGCGGCCACGGCCCCGATGAGGAGCGGCAGGCGCCGGGCCGCGCCCGGCAGGTAGGAGGCGGACAGGCCCACCGCCAGGATCGTGAACAGCCCGATCCCGACATCGAGGCCGGAGCCCGAGATGCCCTTCACGCCGATCGGCGCGAGGTTGAGGCCGATCGCCGCGACGATCGCGCCGGTGACGGCGGGCGGCATCAGCCGGCCGATCCAGGCATCGCCCGCCCGCATCACCACGATCCCGATCAGGGCGTAGACCGCGCCCGCCGCCACGATGCCCCCGAGGGCGACGGGCAGGTTCGGGTTCGGGCCGCTGCCCGAATAGCCGGTCGCCGCGATCACCACCGCGATGAAGGCGAAGCTGGAGCCGAGATAGCTCGGCACCCGGCCGCCGACCACGACGAAGAACAGCAGCGTGGCGATCCCGGAGAACAGGATCGCGAGGTTGGGGTCGAAGCCCATCAGCAGGGGCGCCAGCGCGGTCGAGCCGAACATCGCCACCACGTGCTGGAGCGCCAGCACGACCGTCTGGCCGAGCGGCGGCCGCTCGTCCGGCAGCACCACCGCCCCCCGGGCGAGCCGCCAGCGGGGAAAGCCCCGCGCCTCCGTCCGTTCCGCCGGTTCCATCCTGTCTCCCCCCGATCCGTCTGGTTCGGGAGGGCCTTAGAGGATCGGGTGCGGGTCCGGAAAGGTCTTACAGATCGTGGCCGGGCTTGCGCCGGCCTACGGTCCCGGCCAGAGGGTCCGTCCAAGGATCCGTCAAAGGATCCGGCTCTGAGCGGGAGCGACAGCCATGACCCCTTCGGACGAGACGGCCGACCTCACCGTCATGATCTCGGGCGGCTTCGCGCTCGCCTACGCGGCGGCGCTGCCGGATTTCGAGCGCGCGACGGGGCTGGCGGTCCGGACCCTGTCCGGCGCCTCGCAGGGGCAGGGGCCGCGCACCATCCGCCACCAGCTCGCCCACGGCACCCGCGTCGACCTGGTGATCCTCTCGAACGAGGGCCTGCACGAGCTGATCCAGGACGGGCGGATCGTCGAGGGATCCGCGGTGGCGCTCGCCACCGCGCCGCTCGCCGCCGCGGTGCGGACGGGCGCGCGAAAGCCCCCGATCGACACCGTCGCGGCGCTCGCCCGCACCCTGGCCGAGGCCCACCGCGTCGTGATGCCGGGCAGCACCAGCGGCCTGTTCATCCGGGACACGGTGTTGCCGCGGCTCGGCCTCGCCGGAGGCGTGCGGGTGACGATGCTGCCCCGCGGCACCGACTCCGCCGCCGCCCTGGCCGCGGGCGAGGCCGACCTCGCCCTCGGGCCGGTGAGCGAACTCGTCGACGTGCCGGGGATCGAGGTGGTCGGGCCGCTGCCGGACGCGGTCCAGCTGGTCCAGACCTTCGCGGCGGCGATCGTCGCGGGCGCGGGCGCGCCCGCGCCGGCGCGGCGGCTGATCGCCCATCTCGTCTCGGACGAGGCCGCGATCCGGCGGACCGGGATGGAGCCCGCCGGACGCGGGTGAGGGGCCGCACGCCGGCGCGCGACCCCGACAGGATCAGGCGAGGGCCGCGCCCCACTTGGCCGCGTCCGGCGCCTTCTCCTTGTAGATCGTGCCGGCGGCATCGACGTGGAGCTCGGTCCACGCCCCGCCGCCCCGGCGCGCCAGCACCTCGACGTGCTTGGGCTTGCGCTGCGGCTCGCCCGTCGGCGTCCAGCCTGCCGCCGTCACGGCGGCGAGGGCGGCGGCGGGATCGACCGGCGCGTCCGTGCGAGGCTTCTTGCCCGGATGGTTCGGCTTCTTGTGGTGGATCTCGACCGGCTCGCGTCCCGGGGCGGCGATCCGCGCGACCTTGATCTCCGACGGGCGGCGTTCGCCCTCGAGGGTCACCTGCAGGCCGGCGGCGAGGGGGAAGGCCTCCGCCCCCTTGGGCCCGAGATCGGCGAGGTGGACCGCGCCGTCCGCCTCCAGGGTGAAGCGATGCGCGAAGACGTGCTGAATCGTGCCCGAAAGGGCGGTCGTGTCGTGGTGCGGCATGATCTTCTCCGAAGAGCGCCCAACCGCAGGCGCGGTCCGGAGATGGCGGGCCTGCACCGGATCTTCAAGGGAATGCCGCAAGGTCGCTTCGAGGCGGCCGGAATTCTTCGCGGCCGGGCGGACCGGTCGACGCAAGGAGGCCGTCGACGCCCGCCCGCGGAAGGGCCGATCCCGGGCACCGGGAGACCGCCGGGCCGGACCTTGCCCCCCGCTCCAGGATCCGCGACACTGTGTCTCCCGGTCGACGACCGCAACCTTAGATGTCATTGAATGCCACCACCCGCTAGTCAGGTTGCATGAGCCGCAAGCGCCTCGACCTGACCCTCGCCTTCCTGCGCTCCCTCGACCGGACGGCGAGCCCGCAGGACGTGTCCGAGCTGCTGCTGAAGCTCCTGGGCCGTTTCGGGATCGAGCATGCGCTGGCCGGAACGCTGCCGGTCCTCGGCGCCAAGCCGCGCCAGCAATACGAGCACGCCCTCCTCGACGCGATGCCGACGGACTGGAAGACCCGCTACCTGTCCCGCGGCTACCTGTTCCGCGATGCCACGGTGCGCCACCTCCCCGGGACGAGCGCGCCCTTCGCCTGGTCCGAGGTCGCGGAGCGCTACCGCGAGGATCCGGCGGCCCTGCAGGTGATGAACGAGGCCGGAGAGCACGGCCTGCGCCACGGGGTCACCGTGCCGCTCCTGACCCTGGACGGGCAGCTCGCCGGGTTCAGCTTCTCGGGCGCGCGGATCGAGGTCTCGCCGGAGGATCTCGGCACGCTGCAGCTCGTGGCGACCTACGCCTTCGCCCAGCTCGTGCTGCTGCGCTCCGAGGCCGGCGCCGAGATCCGGCTGTCGCCGCGCGAGCGCGAGGTGCTGCAATGGGTGGCCGAGGGCAAGACGAACTGGGAGGTCGGCGAGATCCTGGCGATCTCCTCCAAGGGCGTCGAGCACCACCTGCGCTCGGCCAGGACCAAGCTCGGCACGCTCAACAGCGCCCAGTCGGTGGCAGTGGCGCTCCGGCGCGGGCTGATCTCGTAGGGTCGCCGGTCGTCGAGACCGACCCCTGGTTCCGCTCCCGAGCCGGCCGCCAGCGCTTGGCCTGACAATCGCGGATCCGGGACGGGCCCGCGGTCCGCCGGTCTCGGGCCCGCCCGGGATCGGAGCGACGCGTCGGCGTTCCGGACCGTCGGCACAAAGTCTCACACCGGACGGTCCGGGCTAGGGAATTCCCCAGTACGGCGGCGGCGTCAGAGCATGGAGAAAGGGCTTCGACACAGGAGCCTTTTCCCATGATCCACGTCGTCACCGCCGCCAACCAGGACCGCTACGCCGCCGAGATGGAGGAGGTCTGGCGCCTGCGCCACCGCGTCTTCGTCGAGGAGAAGGGGTGGAACGCCCTGCGCCGCCCGGACGGGCGCGAGATCGACCAGTTCGACACCGCCCACGCCGCCCATTTCCTGGCGATCGAGGACGGCCAGGTGATCGGCTACAGCCGGCTCCTGCCGACGACCCGGCCGCACCTGCTCTCCGACGTGCTGCCGGAGCTGTGCGAGGGCGACCGGCCGGCCGGCCCGCAGATCTGGGAATGGACCCGCCAGGCGGTGGCGCCGAGCCGCCGCACCCGCGGCAAGAGCCACCCGGTCTCCCTCGAGGTGATGACCGGCATCGTCGAGTGGGGCCTGGAGAACGGGGTGACCTGCTTCCTCGCCCAGATGCCGATCGTCTACCTGCTGCACGTCCTCCAGCTGCATTTCCGGGCGGTGCCGCTCGGCGTGCCGGCGGAGATCGACGGCGAGCGCATCATCGCCGTGCAGGCCCGCTTCGATGCCCGCACCCTGCGCAAGCTGCGGGAGATCCGGGGCACCGACGCGACGGTCCTGGCCCCGACCTCGCCGACCTACCTGATGGCTTGAGCCGGCCGCCCCCGAAACAGTCCTGCGAGAGAACGATGAGAGAGATCATGAGCCGCCGCCCCCCGCCGACGATCGACGAGATGGCCGACATCCTGCCGCCCCTGGTCCGCGCGCTCGGCGAGATCGTCGACATGATGGATGGCCTGGTCGAGGTGGCCTGCCACGCCACCAACGTCCAGGAGAGCACCGCCGACACCCTGGCCGATCTCGGCCACACCCTGACCGAGTACGCCCACGCGATGATGCAGGAGGCGACCGCGCGCCGCCGCACCGGCTGCGGCAGCGTGCCCCTGCCGTCCCCCGGGCAGGAGGACGGGCTAGCGGAGGGCGTCGCGGGCGAGGCCCTGCCGGCGGCCTGAGGGTCAGGCGTCCCCGCAGGGGCCGCCGAGCCCGTCGCCGAAGGCCCGGACGAGGGCGAGGCGACCGCCGGGCGTCACCGCCACCGCCCGGCTGCCCTCGATCCGGCGCAGCCAGCCGTGGTCGAGGCAGGTCGCCAGCAGGGCCGCCCCGAGGGTGCCGGCGATGTGGGGCCGGCGCTCGCTCCAGTCGAGGCAGGGGCGGCAGAACACCCGCCGGCGGGCCGGGCCGGTCCGTGCGGCCGCCGCGAGATCGACCCCGAGCCCGCGCAGGAAATCCTCGCCGGCCGGGGTCACGGCGCCGCCATCGGCCTCGAGCTCGACCGCGCCCCGCGCGACGAGCGCGTCCGCCATCGCGACGGCGAGGCGGCCGGCGAGGTGGTCGTAGCAGGTGCGGGCCTCGCGCAGGGCGGCATCGCGGGGGCCGCGGCGCGGTGCGGCCGGGACGGGCCCTGGGCCGGCCGCCACCGCCATCACGCCCTCCAGCATCCGCGCCACCGCCGGGGAGGCCAGGCGGTGGTAGCGGTGGCGCCCCTGCCGCGCCACCGCCAGGAGGCCGGCCTCCGTCAGCTGCGCGAGGTGGCCGCTCGCGGTCTGCGGCGTCACCCCGGCGGCGCGGGCGAGTTCCGACGCGGTCAAGGCGCGACCGTCCATCAGCACGGCCAGCATGCCGGCGCGGGCCGGATCGCCCACCAGGGCGGCGGTGCGGGCGAGCGCGGTGACGGTCACCATGGCGGTCTCCTCTCGGGCGAGTCTCCCCCCGGCCGCGCAGCATAGGCCGGGATGCCGTTCGACGCTTCGGCCTGCGCCGAAGCGTGCGGCGCGCCGCTTCGGCCGGGTCCGAAGCACGAGGTCCGGAGCCCGGGCGAGGGTCGTCCCCACCGCAACCGGACGACCTGCCATGCCGTCGCTGATTCGCCTCCTCCGCGCGCTCTGCCGCCCGCCCGCGCCCCGGGGAGGCCCGCCCGGGGAGGGCGCGTGGGCGCGACAGCTGCGGCAGGCCCGCGACCGCACCAGGTTGGCCGGCCTGGACGACAGGTTGTTGCGGGACATCGGCTTGCGGCGCGAGGTCTCCGCGGCCGGCTTCGACTTCGTGCCCCTGTCCTCGGCCGATCCGGCCGCCACGGCAAAGTTCGCGCCGTCATCCGACGACTGCCGGAGCCGTCCCGAAGCCGGATCCGCCGCGGCCTCGTCATGAGGCCACGGTGCCGTCGACCGGCCATGATCGGGCCGTCATCGTGCCGCCGTCTCCGCCCAGGTGGCGCGAGATCGCGGCCGTGAGCCGGCGGTGTTTCCCGTTTGCACCAGGCCTGTCCTATCTTACTGCCACGCTCACGGTTTGGTTTACGAACCGTATCCGTGCCCCGTCTTCGCCACATTCCGCCCCAAGCTGGGCCACGAGCGCGGCCGTTCCGGCCGGGCCCGGCCAATGCAACGAGAGGGGCCTGCATGACGCGGAACCGGACTTTCCCCATCACAGCCGCCCTCGCGGTTCTTGCCACGGCGCCCCAGCTCGGCGCCTGCGGAATGATGCCGGGCGCGGTCGAGACGACGGGAAGCCTTCCGGACCGCAAGCAGCTCGCCGCCGTCACCAGCGCCGACCGGGACTGCCTCGCCCGCGCGATGTACTTCGAGTCCAACCGCTCGAGCGAGGAGGGCCTGCTCGCGGTCGGCACCGTGGTCATGAACCGGCTCGAGGCGCCCGCCTACCCGAACTCGATCTGCGGCGTGGTCGGCCAGAAGCGCCAGTTCGCCGCCGGCGTGCTGCACAAGCCGATGCGCGATCGTGAGCGCGAGAAGGCCCAGCAGGTCGCCGACGCGATCCTGGCCGGCGAGCGCCACGAGAAGGTCGGCGGCGCGATGTTCTTCCACACCGCCGGCTACACCTTCTCCTACCGCAATATGCACTACGTCGCGCTCGCCGGCGGCAACGCCTTCTACGAGAAGCGCCCGTGGTACGACCGCGAGGGCACGACCGCCCGCCGGGCGCCGACCGCCGCGATCCAGCTCGCTCAGGCCCCGTCCGGCTCGGCCGGCGCCGCCCGGTGGACCGCGCACCCGGTCCGTGTCGCGCGCAATACCCAGCAGACCCCGCTCGCCGAGCTCGGCCCCGCCCGCAACATCTGCCGCGTCGCCGCCGTCGAGACCGGCCGCAGCCCGGGCTGAGCCGCCGGAGGCCTGCCGTCACGCCAGCCGGTCGAGCCGCAGGCGGTGCCGGGCATCGGTGAGCCGGCGCGACGCGGCGAGGACCGCCCCGGTCACCCCGAGGCCGCTCGCCCCCGCCAGCAGGAACAGGATCAGGATCTGCGATGAGGCCGCCCCTTCAGGGTCCTGCCCGGCGAGGATCTGGCCGGTCATCATCCCCGGCAGGGTGATCAGCCCCGCCGCCGCCATCTGGTTGAGCACCGGGATCAGCCCGGCCCGGATCGCGCTGCGGACGAGCGGCGCCAGGGCCTCGTCCCGGGTGGCGCCGAGCGCCAGCCGCGCCTCGATCCCCGCCCGCTCACCCCGCACCGCCGCGGTGAAGCCGTTGAGCCCGATCGCGATCCCGCTCATCACCGAGCCGAGCACGATGCCGGAGAGCGGGATCAGCGCGTGCGGGTTCCACCACGGCTGCGGGCGCAAGGCCGCGAGGCCGACCGCGACGGCGATGACGGTCGCCCCCGCGGTGACGACCCCGCCGAGGGCGTAGCGCCACGGACCCCGCAGGGGGCGCTCCTGCCGGGCGCCGATCTCGTAGGCGGCGGCGAGGGCCATCACGGCCACCACCCCGACCACCGGCCCCGGCGCCCCGAGGCCGAAGACGGTGCGGAGCACCAGCCCGACCAGGGTGAGCTGCGCCACCAGCCGGCAGGCCGCCACCAGGATCGTGCGGGCGAGGCCCAAGCCCAGCAGCGCCGACAGGCCGGCATTGAGGAGCACGAAGCCTGCCCCGAGGGCGAGGTCGAGCGGGCCGGGGGTCATGCGGGACGCCCATCCGCCACCGCGAGCCGGCGCGCGGCGAGGCGGGCCACCTGGGCGGGATCGTGCGAGACGAGGAGCACGATCAGCCCGGCGGCGCGGCGGCGCGCGATCACCGCCTCGGCGCCCCGCACGGAATCGGGGTCGAGGGAGGCGGTCGGCTCGTCGAGGAGCAGCACCCGCGGCCCGCCGGCCAGCGCCCGCAGGAGCGCCAGGCGCTGGCGCTCGCCGGTGGAGAGCCGCGCCACCGGCCAGCCGAACACCTCCGGCGGCAGCCTCAGGGCCTCCCGCTCGGGCGCGAGCCGGGACGGCGCGTCGGCGGGGAAGTGCTCGGCCACGGTCTCGGCCCACCAGCCGGGCTCGGCGGCGAGATAGGTCACCTGCCGGCGCCAGAGGGGGGCGGGCATCGCCTCCCGGTCGGTCCCGTCGAGGCTGACCCGGCCCTCGGACGGGTCGAGATCGGCGACCATGCGCAGGAGCACGCTCTTGCCGGCCCCCGACGGCCCGGTGACCGCGCAGGCCTCGCCCGGCGCCAGCGCGAGGTCGAAGGGGCCGAAGCGGCCGCGGCGGAGGGAGTCGATGCGGAGCATGGGAGGCCCCGGAGCGTGCGGGAGGGGAGCGCGGAACGCAACCGCTCCGCTGCGGTTTCGCGTCTGGCACGGATGAAACGGGAGGATGCGACGTGGCATCAGCAGACTCGGCAGCAGCGGGAGCGACGCGGAGCGCCGGGACGGGGGTGGTCCGCACCGACGTGCCGGCCCGGATGGACCGGCTGCCGTGGAGCCGCTTCCACCTGCTGCTGGTGATCGCGCTCGGCATCACCTGGGTCCTCGACGGGCTCGAGGTCACCATCGTCGGGGCGATCGGCCCGGTGCTGCAGGACAAGCGGGCGCTCGGCCTGACCCTCCAGCAGATCGGCGCCTCGGCCTCGTTCTACGTCGTCGGCGCGGTGATCGGCGCCCTGGTCTTCGGCTGGCTCACCGACCGGTTCGGCCGCCGCCTGGTCTTCTACGCCACGCTGATGATCTATGTCGGCGGCGTCATCGCCAGCGCGCTCGCCTGGGATTTCTGGAGCTTCGCGCTGTTCCGCCTCGTCACCGGGCTCGGCATCGGCGGCGAGTACGCGGCGATCAACTCGGCGATCGACGAGCTGATCCCGGCCAAGTATCGCGGCCGGGTCGACCTCATCGTCAACGGCAGCTTCTGGCTCGGCGCCGCGGCCGGCGCCGGGGCCTCGCTGCTGCTCCTCGACCCGAACCTCCTCGACCCGGATTTCGGCTGGCGCCTCGGCTTCGGCATCGGCGGCGTGCTCGGCCTCGGCATCCTGGTCTTGCGCCGCTACGTGCCCGAGAGCCCGCGCTGGCTCGTCACCCACGGCCGCGAGGACGAAGCCGAGCGCACGGTGGCGCAGATCGAGCGCACGGTCGAGGCCGAGACGGGCAAGGCCCTGCCGAGGGCCGAGGGCATCCTCGAGGTGCATCCGAAGAAGAGCTTCGGCTTCGGCGAGATCTTCGCCTCGATGGTGCACAAGCACCGCGGCCGCAGCATCCTCGCCTTGGTGCTGATGATCGCCCAGGCCTTCCTGTTCAACGCGGTGTTCTTCACCTACGGGCTGGTGCTGGCGAAGTTCTACGGCGTGCCGGAGAACAAGGCCGGGGTGTTCCTGGTGCCGCTCGCCATCGGCAACTTCTTGGGGCCGCTGCTGCTCGGCCACTTCTTCGACACGATCGGCCGGCGCCGGATGATCGCCGGCACCTTCGCGGTGAGCGGCCTGCTGCTGCTGGCGACCGCGATCGTGTTCGGCCTCGACCTGTTCACCGCCTGGACCCAGACCGTCGCCTGGATCGCGATCTTCTTCGTCGCCTCCGCGGCGGCGTCGTCCGCCTATCTCACGGCGAGCGAGATCTTCCCGCTGGAGACACGGGCGCTCGCCATCGCGGTGTTTTACGCGCTCGGCACCGGCGCCGGCGGCGTGATGGCGCCGTGGTTGTTCACCCACCTGATCGAATCCGGCCGGCACTGGGCTTTGGCCGGGGGCTATGCGGGGGCGGCGGTGCTGCTGGTGATCGCCGCGGTGACCGAGTGGCGGCTCGGCGTCGATGCGGAGGGCAAGTCGCTGGAGAGCATCGCCGATCCGCTGTCGAAGGCGGGGTGAGGCGCGCAGGGCGTCCGTACCGGGATCAGTGCAGCGCCGTCGGCCGCTCCGCCTCGGCCGTCACGGCCGCCTCGTCGAGGAGCGCCGCGCGGATGCGCACCAGGCGGAGTTCCGCCGCCTCGCGGCCGGCCTGCGCCGCGGCGGCGGCCTCGCGGGCGGCGGCGGTGTCGGCCAACACCTCGGCCAGGCGCTCCTCCAGCCGGCGCACCCGGGCCCGCTCGGCGGAGAGCCGGGCCTCGGCCGCCCCGGCCTGGGCCTGGGCCTCGGCGGTGGCCTGATTGGCCTCGGCGGCGGCGTTGCCGGCCGCGGCGGCGGCCCTGTCTGCCTCGGCGGCGGCGCTGTCTGCCTCGGCGGCGGCCTTGCGCGCCTCGGCGGCGGCCTGGCGCGCCTCGGCCGCTTCGGCGGCGGCGGCCCGCAACGCTTCCTCGACCCGGCCGAGCAGGGCGCCGACCTCGCGGCCGAGCCGGTCGGCCCGGGCCTCGGCCGCCACGGCGCGGGCGGTGGAGGCGCGCACCTTCTCGGTCGCGCGCCGCAGAAGGGTCAGGATGGTGCCGGTGTCGATCGCGGTGGGCATGGGGTCCGGGGTCTGGGATCCGGGGTCTCGGATCCGTGAGGCGGGCGGCGATCCCCTAGGGGTGCCCGCCGGCAGGCCGCGGTCAAGCGCCATCGCGCGGCTTCCCACACTCGCCGGGCCGCTGCGGCCTGGACGCCCCACCCCGCGGTTGCCGCCCTGCGACCGATGCGCGCGAAAAGCCCCCGGGCCGGGAACCTAACATGGAGCAAATCGATGCTCCCCGGGACTATCCCGATAGGTTCGGGGAGTATCCCTGACGGAAAGGTGCCGCGCCCATGTTCATGAGGATCGACCGCCTGCAGGCCGAGCTGCCGCAGCCCAAGAGGCCCGACCCGAACGCTGCCGCCGCCCTGCAGGAGCTGCTCGGGGGCAAGTACGGCGAGATGTCGACGCTCGGCAACTACATGTTCCAGAGCTTCAATTTTCGCGACAAGTCCAAGCTGCGGCCGTTCTACAGCCTGGTCTCGAGCATCTTCACGGAGGAGCTCGGCCATGTCGAGCTGGTCTCGACCGGCATCGCGATGCTCAACAACGGCCCGGGCGACCCGACGCCGGACGTCGACGTGTCGAAGGCGCCGTTCCACGACATGCAGGACATCCGCCTCGCCGGCAGCTTCCTCAGCAACGGCGGCGGCGCGATGCCGATGAATTCGAACGCCGCGTCGTGGAACATGGACATGGTCACCACGACCGGGAACATCATCATCGACCTGCTGCACAACTTCCACCTTGAATGCGGCGCGCGCCTCCATAAGCTCCGGGTCTACGAGACCCTGAAGGACCCGACCGGGCGCGAGGTCTGCGGCTACCTGCTGGTGCGCGGCTCGGTCCACGCCCACGCCTACGCGCTGGCCTTGAAGAAGCTCACCGGCGTGGCGATCGAGCAGATGCTGCCGACCCCCAACATCAACCTCGACCGCATCCCCGAGTGCCAGAAGTACCTGCAGGAGGGCAGCCACCGCCGGCTCTACACCTTCTCGCAGGATTACCCGGAATCGGCCGGCGTGTGGTCGAACGACGAGGTCGCGCTGCCGGGCGATCCGCCGGGTCGCCTCGAAGTGGTCGACGGTGCGCCCGAGGGCGGCAAGATCCCGGAGCTCGACGGCAATTACGGCGCCTTTGCGCCGAACTACAAGCCGGAGGAGATCTTCGAGATCGCCAGCAAGCTCTACAAGAAGAGCCGCTGAGGCCGGCGCCTTGTCCGGCGGAGCGGGTCCCGCTCCGTCGAAGGCCATGCGGCACAACCGAGGACCGGGAGCATCGTCCGATTGCCAGGGGATCGGGCGATGCTCCAGGAGGCGGGGCCGGTCAGGCCGGCCCCGCCGCCGCGTCGAGGACTTGAATCACCTCGGCCATCGCCGGCCGCACCGCCGGATCGGGCCCGGTGCAGGCCGCGGCCAGGGCATCCAGGGCCGGATCGTCGAGGGGGGCGAGCGCCCGTACCTCCTCGACCAGGAGCCCGAAGGCCCGCACGTCGAGCCGTTGCAGGATCGCCCCCTCGCGCCCCGGCGGCAAGGCGGAAGCCGCGCCGAGATCGCTCAGCACCGCCTCGCCATGGATCCCGTCCCACAGCACGTTGTGGCCGTAGAGGTCGCCGTGGCCGAAGCCCCGCGCATGCAGGTGGGCGGCCCCGGCGGCGACGCCCCGGAGGAGCCGCAACGCGGCGTCCCGCGTCAGGCGCAGGCCTGAATCGTAGACGTCGCGGCTGCAGCTCTCCAGGCTCGGCGGCCCGGCCAGCACCCGCCAATCCGCCGGCAGCAGCGGCATCAGCAGCCCCTGCGTCCCGTCCGGATGATCGGCGAGGCGGCCGAGTCCGCCGATCAGGTGCGGGTGCGCGCCGGCCGCCAGGCAGGCCGCCATCTCGCGCTCGGGCAGGCCGTCGCTGGTCATCGCGCCCTTGAACAGCTTGAGGGCGGCCGGCTCCGCGACGCCGTCCCGGCGCCACGCCGCCCGCATCACCCGCCCGGACGCCCCCTCGCCGAGGAGCGAGCCGACGGCGAGGTCGCTCCAGGCGACCGCCGCCGCGGCGGCCGGGGCCGGGCCTGCGCGGTCCTCGAACGGGTTGCCGGCCCAGGACAGCCAGGCGAGCCGGGGCAGGGCGGTCAGGCCGGCCGGCAGCGCCTCGAACCCGTTGGCGGCGATGCGCAGGAGTTCGAGATTGCCCGCGTCACTCAAGCGCTCCGGCAGCGCCCGCAGGCGGTTGCCGGCCAGCATCAGCTTCTGCAGTCTCGGCCGCTCGCCGAGCGAAGCCGGCAGGGACGCGATGCGGTTGTCGGTGAGGGTGAGCCAGCGCAGGGCCGGCGGCAGCGCGTCGCCCGGCACCTCGACGAGGCCGGAGCCGCGAAAGCCGACCTGGCTCAGGGACGCGCAATCGCCGAGGACCGGCGGCAGCCGGTCGAAGCGGTTGCCGGAGCAGAACAGCACCCGCAAGCGGCGCAGGCGGCCGAACCAATCGGGCAGGGCGGTGAGGTCGTTCTGGCCGAGATCGAGGACTTCGAGCGTGTCGGCGAGGCCGAGGATCTCCGGCGGCACCTCGCTGAGGCGTCCCTCCGGCCCGCCGAGGAGCCGCAGCTCCCGGGCCCCGGCGAGGTCGCCCCGGCGCAGGGCCGCGACGGCGGCGGTCGCGGACGGCACGGTCATGCTCGCGCGCCCGGGGCGCGGCGGGGTGTCGGCATCGTCGTCTCCCGGCGGCGCCTCCGCCGCCGGGCCGTGGTCGCCGGGAAACGCGGCCGGATCAAGGGGCCGCGCGGCGGGAACGCGTCAGTACGGGTAGCCGTAATAGGCGGGCGGCGCTGGCCGGTAACCGTACCCGTACCCGTACCCGTCGTCGACCGGCGGCCGGCCATAGGTCCGCAGGTAGGGGTCGTAGCGCGGCTTGCGGTAATTGCCGTTGTTGACGCCGGCCGAGCGATCGTTGCCGTTCAGCGCCGCGTAGGGCGACAGGCCGCTGCCGGCATCGCTGTTGCGGGCGAGAGCCGTGCCGGCCGTCCCAAGGATCAGGGCCGCCGCGACGGCGGCCTGGATCGTGAGAGCCCGCATGGGAGACCTCCTGATGGTGGGATCGTTCCGAGTGGGGCGAAACGGGCGCGCGGCGGTCGCGGTTCCGGCGCTCCGGGCGCGGCCTTTCGGCGCCCGGCGGGTCGAGGCGTCTAACGCCCGGCCAGCAGCGTCGCGGTCCGGCGCTGCTGCGCGAGCACGCGCCCGAGATGGTCGACCGCCCCGTCCTGCAGCCGGCGCAGGGCCTCCGGATCCTCCTCCGCGTCGCGCCGCATCGAGACGTAGAACTCGAACCCGCCGACCTCCGTCGCGCCGATCCGGTTCAGCACGAACGGGAACAGGCCGAGCCGCGCCGCCCCGGCGACGAGGCCGAGGAAGCTCTCCGGCGTGAACACCCAGCAATGGCATGCCACGTAGCGTCCGGAGGCGAGGGCGGCCGCGGCCTCGGCATGGGCATGCGCCAGGGCCTCCGCGCCGGCCAGGCGCGGCGCCGCCGCCGGATCCTCCCCGGCCCAGATCCGCTCCGGGCCGATCGCCCGTGCCTCGCTGGCATGGGCGAAGAGCTGGCGCGGGCTCGGCCGCGTGAGGCCGAGCAGGTCCGCCTCCACCAGCTCGGCCAGGGTGCTCGCCGGGCGGGCGGCGTCGAACATGAAGCGCTTGTCGGGCAGCGACAGGTTGAGCACGCCGCCGGCGCGCAGCACCCCGTGGATGCCGCGCAGCCAGCCGAGTAGGTTGGGCACGTACTGCGCCACCTGTGCGGCGATGGCGAAGTCGTACCCGGGTTCGTGATCGTCCCGGCCGAGCGCCGCGGCGAGCGACCCCGATCCGGCCCAGGCGTGATCGATCGGCGCCGCGTCGGGCAGGCCGCTCCCCGCATCGAGGGCGCGGTCGACGGTCGCGACGCGCACGCCCTCGGGCAGGGGGGTCGGGTTGTCGCCGGGCCCGAATTCGAGCCCGCGCGCCTCCGGCAGAGGCACGTCGTGGGTCAGCCGCGCCAGCCGCCGGTCGGCGGCGCGGCGGCCGAGGAACGCGTCGAGGGTGAGGGAGCCGGGTCTCATGGCTTGGGTTGTCGCATGAACCGCGTGACGCAGCGAGCCCGGTGACGCTTGCGGCCTCGTCCCGGGCGCAGCCCTGGGCCGGCGCGGCACGAAGGGGCTTGCGCGACGAGGAGCGCGGCGCTAATACCCCGCTCGCCTCTTGGGGCGTCGGAGCGTAGCGCAGCCCGGTTAGCGCACTAGTCTGGGGGACTAGGGGTCGGAGGTTCGAATCCTCTCGCTCCGACCATTCAAAACCTCTGGTCAGACAGAGACCTACGACAGGCGGCCCTCGGGCCGCCTTCGTCGTTTCTGGGGGGGCGGGTCCGCGAGGGCGTGTTGGGCCAATCGGTCGCCCCGGCCTGAGGCGCTTGTCTTGAGGCGCTTGTCTTGGCGCGTCGCGCTGTACGCGGGCCGAAGGCGCAAGCCTCCGACTACGCCCGCACGAGCCCGTCCTCGTCGCGGCGAGCCTCGCCGCCGGTGGTGGTCGGGAGCCGAGCGGGCAGGCGAAGCGGCGGTCGGTGCCGCGCCCCTGGCCCAAGTAAGGGGCGCCTACCGAGGGGCGCCTACTCGGTCACGATCACCCGGTTCGGCAGCTCGTCGGTGTCGCCCGGATGGGGCGGGGCGGCCTCGGCCAGGATCATGCCGGTGGCCTCCACCGCCCGCACCAGCCCGTCGGCCAGGGCGTCGCGGCGCAAGGCCGTCACCAGGTCGGCGAGCACCGCCTGCCAGGCCTCGGGGGCGGTACCGATTCCGGTGTCGGTGACCACGTCGGCGTAGCGCTCGGCCAGGGCGACGTAGATCAGCACGCCGGTGCGCCCGCGGGTGTGGGACAGGCCGCGGGACCGGAACGCGTGCTGGGCGGCGGCGCGGGCGCGGGCGCGGCGGACGAAGCGGGGCAGGGTGCGGGGCAGGCCAGCGAGGCTCGGGGCCGCCGCAAGGCCGAGGAGCAGCGCCAGGGCGACGACGAGCTGGACCAGGAAGATCCGGGTGGCGGAGAGCCCGGTCAGCAGGATCAGCGGCCAGGGCACCAGCAGGGCGCCCGCCAGGGCCAGCGCCGGGGGCAGGCTGCGATAGGCCCCCGAGCGGGCCGCCACCATCACGACGATCTCGCCCGCCGTGCCGCGCTCGGCCGCCGTGATCGCCGCCGCGATGCGGGCGCGCTCCGCTTCGCTCAGGATGCCAAGCATCGCCGTTCCCGGCATCACCACTCTCCCGAGGCGCCGCCGCCGCCCGACGAGCCGCCCCCGCCCGAGAAGCCGCCATCGCCGAAGCCGCCGCCCATTCCCCCGCCCATTCCCCCGCCGAAGCCGCCGCCGAAGCCCCCGCCCGAAGGGCCCGGCACGACGATCCAGCCGCCGCCCGGGCGGCGATGCGGCCGGCCGGGACCACCGCGGCCCCCGGCGAGGAGCCGCAGCAGCACGAACCCGATCACCACGAGCAGGATCACCACCAGGATCGGGTCGAGGCCGCCCGCCGCATCCTCGCGCACCTCGGCCCGGCGCTGCCACTCGGCGGCGTCCCCGGAGAGGATGCCGAGGATGCCGTCGACCCCCGCCCGGATGCCGCCGGGAAAGTCCCCGGCCTTGAATTTCGGCGCCACCGCGCTCGCGATGATCACCTTCGACAGGGCGTCGGTCAGGGCGCCTTCGAGGCCGTAGCCGACCTCGATCCGCACCTTGCGCTCGTTCGGCGCCACGAGGAACAGGACGCCGTTGTTCTTGGCCCCGGCGCCGAGGCCCCAGGCGCGGAACAGGCGGTTGGCGAAGTCCTCGACCGAGGTGCCCTGGAGCGAGGGCAACGTGGCGACCACGACCTGGTCGGTGGTCTTGTCCGCGTGCGCCTTCAGGGTCGCGGCGAGCGCCGCCCGCTCCTCCGGCCGCAGCAGGCCGGCCCCGTCGACCACCCGGCCGGTGAGCGGCGGCAGGTCGAGGGCCGCCGCCCCTGCTCCCGGGAGGCCTGCCCAGAGGAGAGCCGCCCAGAGGAGGAGGGCCATGGGACGGACGAGGGCGGCAGCTGCGCTGCGCATGGTCCCGGGATCCGGGCCTAGAACTTCACGTTCGGCGGGCGGCTGGCGTCGGGGGTGGCGGTGAAGGCCTCCATGGGCTTGGCCTCCGGGTAGAGGGTGGAGGCGATCCAGCGGCCCGGGATCGTGCGGATCTCGGTATTGTAGGCCTGCACCGCCTGGATGTAGTCGCGCCGCGCCACCGCGATGCGGTTCTCGGTGCCCTCGAGCTGCGATTGCAGGGCGAGGAAGTTGGCGTTCGACTTCAGGTCGGGATAGCGCTCGACGGTGACGAGGAGCCGGCCGAGCGCGCCGGAGAGCTGGTTCTGGGCGTCTTGGAACTCGCGGAACTTCTGCGGGTCGCTCACCGTCGCGGCGTCGACCTTGACCGAGGTCGCCTTGGCGCGGGCCTCGGTCACCTGCACCAGCACGTCCTTCTCCTGCTGGGCGTAGCCCTTCACGGTCTCGACGAGGTTGGGGATCAGGTCGGCCCGGCGCTGGTACTGGTTCTGCACCTCGCCCCAGCGCGACTTGGCGGCCTCCTCCAGGGTCGGCACCCGGTTGACCGCGTCGCAGGCCGTGAGGGTGGTGGCGAGGCCGAGCGCCAGGACGGCGAGCCGCAGGCGGCCGATCAGGGAAGCGGTCATGGCGGGCGGCGAGGCTCCTGGTGCTTGGTCGGGGTCTCGGGCGGCGCCTCCCGGCGCCGCGAGCGTTGCCGTCGTCACATAGGCGGCATTCCGCCGCGGACCAGCGGGGAGGCGATCGGGTTCGTGCGAGGCCGAGGAGCGCCCGCCGCCGGTTGGTCCCGCGGCGCTCCGGCGTTATGCCCTGGCCGCGGCCAGGGCGGGCCGATTCGGGACCGGCATGGCGAAGCGAGCGGCCAAGGCAGAGACGGGCAGGACACCGGCGGCCGAGACACCGGCGGCCGAGACACCGGCAGCCGAGACGGCGGTGGCCAAGACCGTGGTGGCCAAGACCGTGGTGGCGAAGACGAGGACGGCCGGGGCGAAGGCCGCCAAGGCGACCTTGGCGGAGCGGCTGCCGGCGATGGCGGCCGGGACGGCGCCGGCGGGCGAGCCGCCCTCGGCGGCCTCCCGGTGGCGGGAGACGCGCAACGCCGCCGCCCGGGCGCGGCTGGAAAAGTCCCTGCCGGCGTTGTTCCCGATCCCGGTGCTGCGCCACGCCCTGTCGCGGCCCCTGGTGCCGCCGACGCCGCGGCTCGCCGTCGAGAGTTACTGGCGCCACCATATCCTGCGGGCCGACCGGCTGGCGCGGGCGCTCGCAGCGCGCTCGGGCCAGCCCGAGGGCTGGACCTGGCGCCTCGGGACCGGGAATCCCGAGATGCGGCGTCCCGACCCGGCCTTGGACGATCCGTCCGGGAAGGGCTTGCCGTTCAGCTTCCGGGTGCCGCCGGCGCCGTTCCGCGAGGCGCCGCACGCCTTGGGAAAGGGGCATTGCTGCATCTGCGGCCAGCCGGTCTACCGCTTCGGCTGGCACCGCGACCTGTGGCGGGCGGGTGCGCCCAACCGCAACGCCGCGTGGCATGCCGCCTGCGTCGCGGCCTGGAAATTCTGGATCGCCCCGGCCGACCACGTGAAGGAGCTGAAGCGCCGCCAGAACCATCGCTGCGCCCAGTCCGGCAAGCGCCTGCTGAAGACGGCCGAGGTCGACCACCGGGTGCCGCTCTACCGGATCTGGCGCGAGGAGCGCGGGCGGCCCTGGCCCGAACTCCTGGGCTATTGGGGCCTGCCGAACCTGCAGGTGGTCAACCGGGCGATCCACGCCGACAAGTGCGCCGCCGAGGCCGGCGAGCGGGCGAGCGTGCGGCGGCAGGCGGGCGGCCCGGAGGCCGGCGACCCCGCCGCCGGCGCCGAGTGAGCGGTTCCGCTACCGCGGAAAGATGTGCAGCCCGTCATCCGGCAGCAGGTTACGGGCCGGGCCGCCGGTCTGCTGGCCCCCGCCCTGCTGGTAGGCGGGCAGCTCGGGGCGGCGGTCGTTGTCGCCGCCGGTATCGTAGACCCAGGGCGCGGACCACGGCGCGCGGCCGCCGACGGTGCCGGTGGCGTCGATGTCGCGCGGGGCGTAGCGGTAGGCCGGGCCCGACTGGGCGGAGGCCGCGAACGGAGCGAGGACCGTGGTCGCCAGCAGGGCGGCCGGGATCAGGAGGGTCCGCAGGGGGCGCATCGGCATCCTTTCGGAAAGAGGCGTGAGGACCGCCGGGGGCGGCCCGATTGCCGGGACAACGGCCAGGCCGGGCCTGACGTTCCGGCACCGCCGGGCGGGCCACCCTGCGGCCGGGCCGGTTAAGGGCTCCTGCTCGTCAGCTCCGCCGCAGCTTGGCGTAGCGCTTGAGCACCCGCTCGCGCTTGAGCCGCGACAGCCGCTCGATCCAGAACACGCCGTCGAGCTGGTCGATCTCGTGCTGCAGGCAGGCGGCGGAGAAGCCGTCCTCCTCGACCTCGTGCGCGGTCCCGTCGAGGTCGTGGAAGCGCACCCGCACCCGGGCCGGGCGCTCGACCTCCTCGTCGACGCCGGGCATCGAGACGCTGCCCTCGCGGTGCCGGGCGGTCTCGGGCGAGGCCCAGACCAGCTCCGGGTTGACGTAGGTCCGCGGCGCGAGGTCGAGCGCCGCCCGGATGATCGTCAGCCGCACCGGCGCGCCGACATGCGGGCCGGTGAGGCCGAGCGCCGAGACCGACAGCAGCGTGTCGAGGAGATCGCCCGCGAAGGCCCGCAGGGCGTCGTCGAAGGCGGCGACCGGGGGCGCGGGGAGGCGCAGGCGCGGGTCCGGGTAGAGCACCAGGGGGCGGACGGGCATCCGGCGCCTCAACGGGTGTGGAAGGAGTCGGGCCACAGCCCGGCCCGCTCGATCCCGACGACCAGCACCACGACGGCGAGCGCCACCGCGAGCACGACCAGCAGGTTGCGGCCCGGCACGCCCCGGGCGATCAGCACCAGCACCAGCAGCAGGGAGATGACCGAGACGACGACGTCCATGGGGGATCCTTCCGGGCGGTTGCGAGCGTGGCGGCAGAACACGGCCCTTCGTCAAGCGCGGATCACGGCCGCCGTTCCGGCGAGGGGGGCTGGACGGTCCGGTGCCTGACCAAACCGTAATCTGCGCGCCACGGGGCGGTCAGGGCCGCTGGCCATAATGGCCCCATCGAACGGCCGCTGGCGCGGTCCTCGTAAGACGGAGCCCAGAGACACCCGATGACGCAGACGACCCAGACCCCCCGCGAGACCTCCCTCGAGACCCGCCGCTTCCACCGCAAGGCCCTCGCCTCCGTGGCGGCCGTGACCCTGGTGGCGACCGGTGCGCTGGGCACCGCCTTCCTGCCGCCCACCACCGCGGCCTACGCCCAGGCCCTGCCGCAGACCCCGATCACCGCCCCCGAGCACCCGCCGGGCAGCTTCGCCCCGATCGTCAACCGGGTGAAGCCGGGCGTCGTCTCGGTGAAGGTGAAGCTGAAGGACGACGCCTCGGACGACGAGGACGGCGGCGGCCAGCAGAACCTGCAGAACGTGCCGCCGCAGCTGCGCGACTTCTTCCGCCGCTTCGGCGAGGGCGGTCCCGGCGGCATGCAGCGCCAGCAGCGCCACGGCGGCGGCGCGGCCCAAGGCTCGGGCTTCTTCATCTCCGGCGACGGCTACGTGGTGACCAACAACCACGTGGTGAACAACGCCAAGTCGGTCGAGGTCACCCTCGATGACGGCCGCACCCTGCCGGCCAAGATCATCGGCACCGATCCGAAGACCGATCTCGCGCTGCTCAAGGTCACCGATGGCGGCCCGTTCCCCTACGTGAAGCTGTCGCACGGCGCGCCGCAGGTCGGCGACTGGGTGGTGGCGATCGGCAACCCGTTCGGCTTAGGGGGCACGGTCACCGCCGGCATCGTCTCGGCCCGCGGCCGCGACATCGGCGCCGGCCCCTACGACGACTTCCTGCAGATCGACGCGCCGATCAACAAGGGCAATTCGGGCGGGCCGACCTTCAACGTCAACGGCGAGGTGGTGGGCGTCAACACCGCGATCGCCTCGCCGTCCGGCGGCAATGTCGGCCTGGCCTTCGCGATCCCGTCCGAGACGGTGCAGGCGGTGGTCGACCAGCTGCGCGCCGACGGCAAGGTCGCCCGCGGCTATCTCGGCCTGCAGATCCAGCCGGTGACGAAGGACATCGCCGACAGCCTCGGCCTCGACAAGGCCAAGGGTGCCCTCGTCAACAGCGCCCAGGACGGCACGCCCGCCGCCAAGGCGGGGCTGAAGTCCGGCGACGTGGTCCAGGCGGTGAACGGCGAGCCGGTGACCGATGCCCGCGAGCTGTCCCGCAAGATCGCCTCGCTGAAGCCCGGCACCAAGGTGGACCTCACCTTCGTCCGCGGCACGAAGACCGAGAACGCCCAGGTGACCCTCGGCACCCTGCCGAACGACACCAAGGTGGCGAGCGCCAACGACAATGGCGGGCGCCGCGGCGACAGCCAGCCGCGGCTGGGCCTGAGCCTCGCCCCGGCGGGCCAGGTCGGCGCCGGCCAGGAAGGCGTCGCGGTGGTGGCCGTCGATCCGGACGGTCCGGCGGCGGCCAAGGGGATCCAGGAGGGCGACGTCATCCTCGATGTCGGCGGCCAGCCGGTCTCGAACCTGTCCGACGTCGCCACCCGCATCCGCGCCGCGGAGACCGACGGCCGCAAGGCGGTGCTGATGCGGATCAAGAACGACAAGGGCACCCGCTTCGTGGCGATCGGCCTGCAGACGACGAAGAACGGCTGATCGGCCCGGACCGCAACGAGACGCCGGCCCCGCGAGGGGCCGGCGTCTTCCGCGTCCGACCGGCGGGAGCAGTGCCGCCCAGCGGCTCCCTCTCTGCACCGTTGCGGACACATGGATGCTGCGCGGCGTCGCGCGCGGGATTCCGGAGTTCCGCGTGCGCGGCCCCGGGATGACGATGGAGGGGGGCCGGTCCGTCGAAGAAAGCGTCACACCCGGCACAGCCGGGCGAGCCGCCGCCCGGCGACCCGGCCGCGGGCGGTGCCGTCGGTCTGCACCGCCTCGCCGGCCAGGGCGATCCGGGTCGGGTTCTCGATCAGGGTGTAGCGGGTGCGCCCGGGCGGCAGGCCGAACTGCACCGCCCAGAGCCGCAGGGCGGCGCAGAACTCGCGCAGGGTCTCGGGGCCCGAGATCTTGGGTCCGAAGCGCAGCGGGTCGAGCACCGGCGCGACCTCGGCGGCGCCGTAGGGCAGGGCGCGGAAGCCTGCAAGCAGGCCCGGCCGTCCATCCGCGAGGCCGAAGGCGGCGGTCGATTCGACGCCCAGCGCCCCGGCGCGGTCGGGGGGGAGGGTGGTCAGGGCGAGGGTCACGGGCTGCTCGGTCATCACCACCACGGCGCGGTCGGGCGCCCCGGCGAGGTCGATCGCCAGCGGCCGGTAGCCGGTGCCGTCCGCCCGCGGCGCGGTGAAGACCAGGCCGATCAGGTCGATCGTCGCGGCCGAGCCCGGGACCCGGTCGGGATGGGCGGTCCAGCCGATCAGCCGCTCGCGCTGGGCGGCGCGCTCGGCCGAGACGTCGGGGATCTGGATCTCCGCATCCGGGAGCGTGCCCCGGATCAGGAGCGGGGCATCGGTGATGGCGGGAGCGGCGCAGACGGGGCAGGGGCGCTCGGGGGCCGGGGGCCGGGCCTCGCCCGGCGGCTGATCCGGCAAGGGGGCCGGCAAGGGGGCCGGCAAGGGGGCCGGCGAGGGGGCCGACACGCGGTCCGACAAGCGGGCGGGCATCTCGACCGGCCGTGAGGCCGGCGCCTGGACCGCGCCCGGACCCGATCTTTGGACCGCATCGTCCGCCGGGCGTGGGCGCAACAGGCCGATGCGCGGATCGAGGGCCGCGATCACGGCGAACGGGATCGCAACGGCCGCGAGCGCCGCCAAGCCGAGCCCCCATCGTCCGTCGCTGTCCCGCACGCGCCACCGCCCCGTTGCGCGCATCCCCTGGCGCGATCGGGCCAGTATGCCTCCATTCTTGCGGAAAGTGCGTCCGCGACAAAGACTTAGATGAAAATTCCTGGGGATGGCCACCGTGAGCCCTTGCGCGGTGCCGTTGCGGCATCGGCCCATGCTCCGGGACGGGTGCCCGTCCCGCCCGGATGCCCTATGCTGGCGCCATGACGTCCGGTTCCGAGACTGCCCGTCCCCCGTCGATTCCGGCGCCCGATCCCACCGACGGCCTCGCGCGCCGGCTCAGGCTCGAGCGGGAGGCGCGGGGCTGGTCGCTCGGCGACCTCGCGGCCCGATCCGGCGTGTCGAAGGCGATGATCAGC
The DNA here is from genome assembly GCF_006151805.1 of Methylobacterium terricola. GTDB lineage: Bacteria > Pseudomonadota > Alphaproteobacteria > Rhizobiales > Beijerinckiaceae > Methylobacterium > Methylobacterium terricola. The sequence continues at coordinate 137,403 of NZ_VDDA01000006.1, forward strand.
AAGGTCGAGCGCGCCGAGGCGAGCCCGACGGCTCTCCTGCTCGGCCGGCTCTCGGGGGCCTTCGGGCTGACCCTCTCGACCCTGCTGGCGCGGGCGGAGGGCGAGACCGGCCAGGTCCGGCGTGCCGCCGCGCAGCCGGTCTGGATCGATCCGGCGACGGGCTATCGCCGGCGGCAGGTGTCTCCGCTGCTGGCCGAGAACCCCCTCGACCTGACCGAGGTGGAGCTGCCGGCGGGGGCCGAGATCGCCTATCCGGCGGCCTCCTACGCCTTCCTGCGCCAGATGATCTGGATGCTCGACGGCACCCTGACCTTCCGGGAGGGCGAGGCGACCCACGTGCTCGAAGCCGGCGACTGCCTGGCGCTCGGCGCTCCCGTCGACTGCGCCTTCGCCAACCGGAGCGGGCGTCCGTGCCGCTACCTCGTCGCCGTGGTGCGGCAGCGCTGAACGTTGACGTCGGGGATCAGGCGGCGCGCCGGGCGAGGAAGGTCCGGGCCTCGGCGCCGCCGCGCAGGACGCCGTAGATCAGCACCGGCCAGCAGAACAGCAGCACCGCCAGCGGCACCGACATCTGCCAGCCGACGATCGCCCCGACGATGCCGGCCGCCGAGCCGACGAAGCGGAAGTAGAAGACCGGCACCGCGACCACCAGGGCGACCACGACCGGCACGCCCAGCACCGCCGTCAGCCCGGCCTGCACCGCCAGGAGGTTGGTCACGCCCATGGTCAGGAACACCAGGAAGGCGGCAATCTGCATCATCGGGTTGCGCTCGCGGCTTGACGATTCGTCCGGCCGGCACACAGACAGGCGAGCATGGCTTTTTGTGGGGCGGCGCGGGCCGGCCGCGATTCGGCGGCCGGGGGTTGCGCTTCCGCCACACCCGGGCCTGGGGGGACGCGCATCTAACCGTCAAACCCTTCCTCGGCCGCATCGATCTCGACCAAGCTGGCACCAATGCGGACGAATCAAGATCCGCGGATGCGACAGTGCGAGAGGGCACGATGGACCCGTGGGCGTTGTTCACCCAAGTTCAGTCCAATATCGGGGCGACGTGTGACCGCGCGATTCGGCAGGCATCATTGATCGAGGCCCGCGAGCGCGGCGGTCTGCCGACCGAGCACGAGCGGAACGTCCTGCGCGGCATGCGGGTGTCCCTCGGCCTCGAATATCACCACGAGGAGAGGCTTCTGTCCCTCCTGACCGGCGAGGCCGCGGAGTGCCGGCGCGCGCTCCCCGCCCGGCGGGCCTGCCACCGCGGCGCCGGGGAGGATTGCCCGCTGCCGATCCGTTGCTGCCAGGCCCTGGCGGCCACCCTGACGCCGTGGTCGCACCGGCCGTCCGCCCGCCTGCCCGCGGACCCCGCCGATTCGCGAGGTGCCCCGGCCGCCGCGCAGGCCGCGTCCCGCGCCTGAGGCGCCGCCGCCACAGAGGCCCGTCCATCCGCCGCCGCTCCCCTCGGGCGGCCGATGCGGGCCCGGCCGCTGTGGCGCGGCAGCACTGGCGGCGGGGCCGGATCCGGCGGTCTTCTCGTCCGCCACGAGCCCGGGATTCGAGACCAGGAACCGCGCCCTTGCCCGCCATGCTGCCCTCCGCGTCCAACGCGCCGCTCTTCCTCCACCTCGCCGGGTCGCTGGCCTTCGTGGCGATCGCCGGCCGCGGCATCGGCTGGGCGCTCGACGCCTGGGTCCGGCGCGCCCCCGACGCCGCGGCCGCGCCGCCCGGCCCGGAACCGGTGCCCGAGGCGCCTCAATCCGGCGCCCGCATCCGGTAGCCGACTCCCGTCTCGGTCAGGATGTAGCGCGGGCGCTCGGGCTCGGGCTCGAGCTTCTGGCGCAGCTGGCGCACGTAGACCCGCAGGTATTGCGGGTCGGCCGCATTGCCCCAGACCTCGCGCAGCAGGTGAGCGTGGGTCAGCACCTTGCCGGCATGGTGCACCAGCAGGCGCAGCACGTCGTATTCCTTGGGCGACAGCTTCACCTCGCGCTCAGCCACCCGGACGATGCGGCGCACGAGATCGACCGAGAGCTCGCCGGCCCGGAAGACCGGCCGCTCGCCGCCGACCGCGAGCTGGTGGCGGAGCGCCGTACGCATCCGGGCGAGCAGCTCGTTCATCCCGAACGGCTTGGTGACGTAGTCGTCCGCCCCGAGATCCAGGGCCTCGACCTTGCCGGCCTCGTCGTCGCGGCTCGACAGCACGATCACCGGCAGGTCGGGCCGGCGGGCGCGGATCTGCGCCAGGAGCGCGTGGCCGGCGATGTCCGGCAGGCCGAGATCGAGGATGGCGAGGGCGAAGGCCTCCCGCTCCAGCAGGTCGAGGGCGGTGCGGCCGTTATGCGCCTCCGCCACCGCGTAGCCCTGGCTGCCGAGGCCCACCCGCAGGAGCTTGCGGATCGGCGGCTCGTCGTCGATCACCAGGATGCGGGGTTCGTTGCTCACGCTCGGCTCCTCGCGCCCCGGCATCGCGACCTCGACGGCGACACGCCTTCACGACGGCGCACCCGCCCCTTTCCCGGACGACTGCAACGCAGGGGAAGGAGATCCGGGATCCAGCACAATAAGTCGCGAAGCGTCCGTGTGTCTGCAACGGTGCAGCGTACAGAGCCGCTTCGCGGCACGTCTTGTGCTGGATCCCGGATCTCCTTCCGCTGACGCTTCAGTCGTCCGGGAAAGGGCGGAGATCGACGAGAAGCCATCACGCAGCGTCCTCCAGGGCGGCGCGGGGCACCGGCAGGGTCAGGGTGAAGGCGGCACCGGACCGGTCGCTCCGGTTGCGGGCGGTGATCCGCCCGCCCATCGCCTCGACGAAGCCGCGCGAGATGGCAAGGCCCAGGCCGGTCCCGGCCCGGACCCGGTCGCTCTTCCTCACCCGGTAGAAGGTATCGAAGATCCGCTCCTCGTCGCCCTCCGGGATGCCCTCGCCCTCGTCGAGGATCCGCAGGCACACCGCGTCGCCCTCATGGTGGGTTTCTTGCCGGGTTTCCTGCCAGCCCTCGATCCGCACCAGGCTGCCCTCGGGGGCGTATTTGGCGGCGTTGTCGAGGAGGTTGAACAGTACCTGCTCCATCAGCACCGCATCGAGGCTCAAGGCGGGCAGGCCGGGCCGCAGCGCAACCTCGACCCGGTGACGGCCGAGGATCTTGGCCACGCGCGCGAGCGCCGTGCCGACGATCTCGGCCATGTCGTGGGGAGCGAGGTTCGGCGCGAGCGCGCCGGATTCGAGTTTCGTCATGTCGAGCAGGTTGGCGATGAAGCGGTTCAGGCGCTCGGCCTCGTCGATCATCGTCGCCAAGAGCTCGCCCTGCGCCTCCGGGTCGAGGGCGTCCCTCAGGTCGCGCAAGGTCGTCGCCGCGCCGAGCACCGCGGCGAGCGGCGTCTTGAGGTCGTGCGAGAGCGACGACAGCAGGGCCTGGCGCAGGCGGTCGGTCTCGGCCGAGCGCCGGGCCCGGTCGAGATCCTCGACGAGGTGGACCCGCTCGATGGCGAGCGCCCCCTGGTCGGCGAGCGCGTCGAGGAGCCGGCGCTGGTCGGGGGTGAGGAGCGGCCCCGGCTTGTCGCCGTCGAGCCCGACCACCCCGACCATGCCGCGGCCGGTGCGCAAGGGCAGGAACAGGCGCTTGGCCCCCGGCAGGGTATCGGCGCCGCGGCCCGCCGGACGGCCGTGGTCGAAGCTCCACCGCGCCGCCGCGAGGTCGGCCTCGTCGAGGAAATCCTCCGGCGGGTAGCCCGCCATCACCGCCACGGTACCGGTCTCTCCTTGCGGCAGCAGCAGCACCACCCGCAGGCGCAGCATCAGGGCGATCTGGTAGGCGGTGGCCCACAACACGTCGTCGAGGGTGCCGCAGCCCGCGAGCTTGCGCGAGAAGCCGTAGAGCGCCTCCGTCGCCTTGCTGCGGGTGCGCGAGATCATCGCCTCGGCGCGCACCCGTCCGGCGAGGTTCGAGACCACCACCGCCACCAGGGTGAAGAAGAACAGGGCGACGACGTTGGTCGGGTCGGCGATGGTGAAGGTGTAGAGCGGCGGCAGGAAGAAGAAGTTGTAGGCGAGCGACGAGGCCAAAACCGCGGCGAGCGACGGATAGAGCCCGAAGCGCACCGCCACCGCCACCACGGCGGTGAGGAAGACGAGATCGGTGCTCTCGTGGCCGAGAGACGATTGCAGCACGAGGCCGAGCCCCAAGGCGCCGGCGACCGCGGCGAGCGCCGCGGCATAGGGCAGGGCGCTGGGCGTGGGCGGGGCGGCGGTGCGCACGCCCTTGTGGGGGGCCGGTGCGCCGGCGATCTCCTCGCCCGCCACGACGTGGACGCTGATCGAGCCGGAGCGGCGCAGGAGGTCGTGCACCACCGAGCCGTGCAACAGCTCGAACCAGCGCGAGCGGGTCGACTTGCCGATCACCACGTGGGTGACGTTGTGCTCGCGGGCAAACCCGATCACGTCGTCGGCGATGCGGCCCTGGCTCGGCAGGGTCGCGGTCTCGCCCCCGAGGCGCTCGGCGAGCCGCAGGGTGTCGGCGATGCGGTCGCGCTCGGCCTCGCTCAAGGCGGCGCTGCGGCGGCTCTCGATGGTGAGCGCGGTGAACGGCGCCCGCAGCCGGTCGGCGAGGCGCTTGGCGGTGCGCACCAGCCCGGCCGAGCGCGGATCCTCGCTGACGCAGACCAGCACCCGCTCGCCCGCCGCCCAGGGGCCCGGGATCGCGTGGGCGCGCATGTGGGTGACGAGCTGGTCGTCGACCTGCTGGGCGGTGCGGCGGAGCGCCAGCTCGCGGAGCGCCGTCAGGTTGCCGGGGGAGAAGTAGTGCTTGAGCGCCCGCTCGGCCTGGCGCGGCAGGTAGACCTTGCCCTCGCGCAGGCGCTGGATCAAATCGCCGGGGGAGAGGTCGATCACCTCGATGTCGTCGGCCCGGTCGAGGATCGAATCCGGCACCGTCTCGCGCACCCGGATCCGGGTGATCTGCGCCACCACGTCGTTCAGGCTCTCGACGTGCTGGATGTTGAGGGTGGTGTGGACGTCGATGCCGGCCTGGAGCAGTTCCTCGACGTCGAGGTAGCGCTTCGGGTGGCGCGAGCCCGGAGCGTTGGTGTGGGCGAGCTCGTCGACGAGCGCCAGCTTCGGCTGTCGCGCCAGCAGCCCGTCGAGGTCCATCTCGTCGAAGGTGCCGCCGCCATAGGCGACGATGCGGCGCGCCAGCACCTCGAGCCCGGCGACCAGCGCCTCGGTCTCGGGCCGGCCATGGGTCTCGACCACGCCCACCACCACGTCGACGCCCTCGCGCCGGCGGGCATGGGCGCTCGTCAGCATCTCGTAGGTCTTGCCGACCCCCGGCGCCGCCCCGAGGAAGATCTTGAGGCGCCCGCGCCCGGGCGCCTCCCGGCGCGCCTGCGCCAGGAGGGCGTCGGGCGAGGGCCGTAAGCCCTCTCTCATCGGGCCTGTTGCGCCGGCATCGGGGCAAGATCCAGGGCGCGGTTGAGGGCGAGCACGTTGACCCGCCGCTCGCCGACGATGCCGAGGCTCGGCTCCCGGATCTGCCCGGCGACGAGGGCGCGCAAGGCATCCTCGGACAGGCCGCGAGCCTTCGCCACCCGGGGCACCTGGAACAGGGCGGCCTCGGGCGAGACATCCGGGTCGAGCCCCGAGCCCGAGGTGGTGACGAGGTCCTGCGGCACCGGGTCGGCGGGATTGTCCGCTTTGAGGGTGGCGAGATCGGCCTTCACCCGGTCGATCAGCGCCGGGTTGGTCGGGCCCAGGTTGGCGCCGCCGGAATTGGCGGCGTTGTAGGGCGCGGGCACGGTCTTCGTGGAATCGGCCGGATCGGGCGCCACGGTCGCCGAGGGGCGGCCGTGGAAGTAGCGCGGGCTGGTGAAGCTCTGGCCGATGAGCGCGGAGCCGACCAGCGTGCCGTCGGCGTTGCGGACGAGGCTGCCCTCGGCCTGGGCCGGGAACAGCGCGCCGGCGAGGCCGGTCATCGCGAGCGGGTAGGCCAGTCCCGTGACCAGGGTCAGGCCGGTGAGGAGCACGAGGGTGGGGCGGAGGTGCCGGAGCATGGCTGTCGTCTCGTTCAGGCCAGATGGAGGGCGCTCACGGCGAGGTCGATCAGCTTGATGCCGGCGAACGGCACCAGGATCCCGCCGAGACCATAGATCAGGAGGTTGCGCCGCAGCAACGCGGCGGCGCCGACGGCGCGGTAGCTCACCCCGCGCAAGGCGAGCGGGATCAGCGCCACGATGATCAGCGCGTTGAAGATGATCGCCGACAGGATCGCGCTCTGGGGCGACGCCAGCCCCATCACGTTGAGGGCCTGGAGCTGCGGGTAGAGCCCGACGAACATCGCCGGGATGATGGCGAAGTACTTCGCCACGTCGTTGGCGATCGAGAAGGTGGTGAGGGCGCCGCGGGTCATCAGCAGCTGCTTGCCGATCTCGACGATCTCGATGAGCTTGGTCGGGTCGGAATCGAGGTCGACCATGTTGCCGGCCTCGCGGGCCGCCACCGTGCCGGTGTTCATCGCCACGCCGACATCGGCCTGGGCGAGGGCCGGCGCGTCGTTGGTGCCGTCGCCGCACATCGCCACGAGCTTGCCTTGCGCCTGCTCCTTGCGGATCAGCGCCAGCTTGTCCTCGGGCGTGGCCTGGGCGAGGAAATCGTCGACGCCGGCCTCCGCGGCGATCGCCGCCGCGGTCATCGGGTTGTCGCCGGTGATCATCACCGTGCGGATGCCCATCCGGCGCAGCTCCGCGAAGCGCTCCCGGATGCCGCCCTTGACGATGTCCTTGAGGTGGACGACGCCAAGGAGCTTGCCGTCGCGGGCCACCGCCAGCGGCGTGCCGCCGGCCTTGGCGATCTCCTCGGCGATGCTCCGCACCTCCTGCGCCGCCGCCGGATCGAGGCGGGGTTGCAGCACCCGGGCGGCGGCGCCCGCGCCGACGAGCGCCGGGGCGGCGTCGAGGCTCGCGATCACCGCCTCGACCGCGCCTTTGCGGATCGAGGAGCCGTCGAGATCGATCCCCGACATCCGCGACTGCGCGGTGAACGGCACGAAGGTGGCGTTGAGGCTTCCCATGTCGCGGGCGCGCAGGCCGTGCGCCTCCTTGGCCAAAACCACGATCGAGCGGCCCTCCGGGGTCTCGTCGGCCAGCGAGGCGAGCTGGGCCGCATCCGCCAGCGTGCCGGCGGTGACGCCGCGCACCGGGCGGAACTCGGTCGCCTGGCGGTTGCCGAGGGTGATGGTGCCGGTCTTGTCGAGGAGCAGCGTGTCGACGTCGCCCGCCGCCTCGACGGCCCGGCCCGACATGGCGAGCACGTTGAAGCGCACCAGACGGTCCATGCCGGCGATGCCGATCGCCGAGAGCAGCGCGCCGATCGTGGTCGGGATCAGGGTGACGAACAAAGCCACCAGCACCGCGAGCGGGATCGCGCCGCCGGCGTACGACGCGAAGCTCGGGATCGAGCCGACCGCGAACACGAACACGATGGTGAGGCCGGCGAGCAGGATGTTCAGCGCGATCTCGTTGGGGGTCTTCTGCCGGGCGGCGCCCTCGACCAGCGCGATCATCCGGTCGATGAAGGTCGAGCCGGCGGCGGCCGTGATCCGCACCCGGATCCAGTCGGAGAGCACCTGCGTGCCGCCGGTCACCGCCGAGCGGTCGCCGCCGGATTCGCGGATCACGGGGGCGGATTCGCCGGTGATCGCCGCCTCGTTGACCGAGGCGATGCCCTCGATCACCTCGCCGTCCGACGGGATCACGTCGCCGGCCTCGACCAGCACCACGTCGCCGACCTTGAGGCCGGCGCCCGGTACGGTCTCGTAGCCTGTCCGCAGGCCCCCGATCGCGGCGCCCGGGCCGGTCAGGAGCTTCGCGGTCGTCTCGGTGCGGGTGCGCCGGAGCGACTCGGCCTGCGCCTTGCCGCGCCCTTCCGCCACCGCCTCGGCGAAGTTGGCAAACAGCACGGTGAACCACAGCCAGAGGATGATCTGGCCGGTGAACGCGAGATCCTTGAATGACAAGGCTTGGCCGCCGGTGACGAGGTCGCGGACGAACAGCAGGGTGGTGAAGGCCGCCACGACCTCGACCACGAACATCACGGGGTTCTTCACCATCTGGCGCGGGTCGAGCTTCGTGACCGCGCTCAAGCAGGCGGGCCCGATCAGGCCGGCGCCGAGAAGGGAAGGTTTTTGGGACTGGGCCATGATCCTGGGATCCGGATGAGGCGAAGATTTCAGGGGGGAGGGCGAGGCCGGCGGCCGCGCCCGGATGTGTCGGGGTCGATCCAGGCTGAACGGCGGACTTTCTACCCTCCGCGTCGTTCCGGGGCCGCGAAGCGGAGCCCGGAATCCAGAGCCGCAGGTCGTTCAGGACGGAGCGGACAGCATTCCGCTTCATCCTCCTCCGCCTGTTCTTCTGGATCCCGGGACCTCGCCTTCGGCGAGCCCCGGGATGACGGGGTGGGTGTCAGGACCGTGCGCGGGTCGTCCTTGCCGGTGCCGTCACGGCGCGAGCGCCGCGCCGCCGAGCATGATCGCCGCCCAGATCGCGCCGGAGCCGAGCAGCGCGAGGCCGGTGAGCGCCAGGACGATGTCGCAGGGCCGCAAGGCGGACCGGTCGGGGCGCGGGCCGGAGCGCGGCCGGTGCCGGGACAGGCCGCGACGGAGGCGGGTGGCGTGAGCGGTACTCATGGCTGAGTTCCCCATGGCTGAGTGCCCCACGGCTCAGTTCCCCGCCGCCGCGAAGGTCTGGCCGGCGCCGGCGGCCAGGTGCTCGACGATCGGTCCGAGCGCCAGGGACGGGAAGAAGGTCAGGCCGCCGACGATCAGGATCACCCCGACCAGGAGGCCGACGAACAGGCCGCCATCGGTCGGGAAGGTGCCCGCCGAGGCCGGCACCGTCTTCTTCGCGGCGAGCGAGCCGGCGATGGCGAGCGCCGGGATGATGACGAAGAACCGCCCGACCAGCATCCCGGCCCCCAGCGTCAGGTTGTAGAACGGGGTGTTGCCGGTGAGACCCGCGAAGGTCGAGCCGTTATTGGCCGCCGCCGAGGTGAAGGCGTAGAGGATCTCCGTGAAGCCGTGCGGGCCGGCATTGGCGGGGCCTGCCAGCCCCGCCGGCAGCACGGTGGCGAGGGCGGTGAGGCCGAGCATCATCAAGGGCAGGCAGAGGATGGCGAGCATCGCCATCTTGACCTCCCGGGCCTCGATCTTCTTGCCGAGATATTCGGGCGTGCGCCCGACCATCAGGCCGGCGACGAAGATCGCCACCACGACGAAGACCAGCATCCCGTAGAGCCCGGCGCCGACGCCGCCGACGATGATCTCGCCGAGCTGCATGTTGACGAGCGGGATCAGGCCGCCGATCGCCGTGAAGGCGTCGTGCATGGCATTGACCGCGCCGCAGGAGGCGGCGGTGGTCACCACCGCGAACAGCGCCGAGCCGGGGATGCCGAAGCGCAGCTCCTTGCCCTCGAGGTTGCCGCCCTGGAGTCCGAGGGCGTTGAGCAGCGGGTTGCCGGCGCCCTCCGCCCCGTAGGTGATGATCGTGCCGGCGAGGAACAGCACCCCCATCGCGGCGAGGATCGCCCAGCCCTGGCGCTCGTCCCCGACCATGCGGCCGAACACGTTGGTGAGCGCGGCACCGAGGGCGAAGATCGACACCATCTGGATCAGGTTCGACCAGGCGGTCGGGTTCTCGAACGGGTGGGCGGCGTTGGCGTTGAAGAAGCCGCCGCCATTGGTGCCGAGCATCTTGATCGCGACCTGGCTCGCCACGGGGCCGAGCGCGATGGTCTGCTTGGCGCCTTCGAGCGTCGTCGCCTCGGCATAGGGGCCGAGCGTCTGCGGCACGCCCTGCCAGACCAGGAACAGGGTGTAGACGATGCAGAGCGGCAGCAGCACGTAGAGGGTGCAGCGGGTGAGATCGACCCAGAACGAGCCGACCGTGCGGGCCGAGGCCCGGGCGAAGCCCCGGATCAGCGCCACGGCGAGCGCGATGCCGGTCGCCGCCGAGAGGAAGTTCTGGTGCGTCAGCCCCAGCATCTGCGACAGGTACGAGAGCGTGCTCTCGCCGCCGTAATTCTGCCAGTTGGTGTTGGTGACGAAGCTCGCCGCCGTGTTGAAGGCGAGGTCCGGCGCCACCGCGCCCTGGTCGGCGGGGTTGAGCGGCAGGAAGCCTTGCAGCCGCAGGATGCCGTAGAGCAGCACGAAGCCGGCGGCGTGGAAGACCAGCATGGCGCCGGCATAAGCGAGCCAGTGCTGCTCGTGGGCCTCGTCGAGGCCGGCGAGGCGGTAGAGGCCGCGCTCGATCGGGCGCAGCACGGGCGAGAGCGGGGTGGGCGCACCGGTGAAGACCCGGGTCATGTAGAGACCGAGGGGCTTCACCAGGGCGAGGACGATCGCGCAGAACAGCGCGATCTGGATCCAGCCGGCGAGGGTCATGATACGCTCCTCAGAACCGCTCGGGCCGCACGAGGGCGTAGGCGAGGTAGGCGAGCAGCCCGAGGGTCATCAGGCCGCCGAGCCCGTAATCGAGGGTCATCGCGGGCCTCCTCACAGGCGTTCGCAGAGGGCGACGTAGCCGAGCGACAGGGCGAAGAAGCTCAAGCCCCCCGCCAGCATCAGGAAATCGAACATGGGTGTCCCCATCGGGCGCCGGACCGGCGCCGCATCGGATCGGACCGCGTCGCGGTCCCGACACCGGGACATCCTCCCGAACGCATAGGGATTCGAGAGGGGGCGGAGGCCTGCGCCATAAAGGCCGCATAAAGACCGGCGGGTTTCGGGGGCGTCAGGGTCTCTGCCGGGATTTCTGCCGGCTTGTCCTGGCGGCCCGGACCGCCTCCCGCAGGCCGGGGCAGGCCTGCGCCTCGCCGCGGCAGCTGGCCTGCAGCGCCCGGCCGTCGACCTGCAGCACGCAGGTCGTGCCGTTCAGGAAGCCGTGGACCGGGACGCCGCAGAGCCGGCAGGCGGCGCGCACATGCGCGAGGGCCGGGTGGGCGAGGGCCGTCCGCTGCGCCCCGTCCGGGCGGCGGGACCCTCCGGTCGCCGCAAGGCGCACGAGCCGGCGGTGTCGCCGAAGGCAGGAGGGAAACGATGCGGCCGGCCGGGCCGCGGCATCAAGGTTCCATTATACCGCCGCGCCGTCGAACGGATCGGTTCGACGGCGCAAGGCAAGCCCGAACGGGCGCCGGCGCCGATGCGCCGGACGCCCTGGCATCGACGTGTCGATGCCAGGGCGCGAGGGTATCAAAGCTGGGCGGGTCGGCCGAACGGCCGCCTGCCGGACCCCGCTCGATCGCAGAGCGACGACCGGTCGAGCCGCCGTTCCCACCTCACGGGGTCATCCCGGGGCCGCGCAGCGGAGCCCGGGATCCGGACGCACCGGTTGCCCAGACGGCGGTGACCATGCGCCGCCTCGTCCTGCACCGCCTGCGCTTCTGAATTCCGGGCTCGCGCCTGCGGCGGGCCCCGGACGCACGAGGGAGGGCATGAGCGGCGTCGCGGCGAGGCGGGCCGGTCGCGCTCGACGTCCCGCCGATCGGCTCAGGCCGCCAGCAGCTCGCCGCCCTTCTCGGCGATGACCTGCCGCACCTTGCCCGAGAACACGCCGAGCAGCATCGGCAGCTGGACCTCGACGCGGGCGGTCGTGTCCTCGACCGCGATGGTGCCGCTGACCGTCTGGCCCATGGCGCCGACCACGAAGGCGAGGGTATCGCCGGTCCAGACCGGGTCCTGCATCGTGAGGCCGGCTTTCTGCACCAGGTCCCGGCCCTGGCCGAGGCGGGACTCGATGCGCCGGCGCGCCTCGGCCCGGCCGAGCTGATGGGGGATCTCGACGACCAGGGGGTTTGCCATCACCGTCTCCGCGGCCCGCCGCGCCCCCTCCGGGCCGGCTCCAGGCACGATGCTCCGGCCCTGCCGAATCATCCGCGATTGAATGCCACCATGACGCATGGGAATTCAATCGGCGGCGGGTGCGGAGAGTGACGGATCGGCGCCGGCGATCGTCGCCGGCCCGACCGTGGCATCCCTGCGCTGTCCAAGCCGCCCGGCTTGGCGTAGAGCGGGCGTCGCGCGGGGCGGCGGGCCCCGCGAGCGGAGGCCGGTCTTCAGCGTGATCGAGCGGGGAATCCTCGGCGCCGTCGCCGTGTGCATCGCGGCCACGGCCGCCCTGTGGTGGCTGGCGATGCCGGACGAGCCGGTGCGGGCGTTGCAGGACGGCCTGGGCGCGGCGGCGCTCGCCACCATCATCGCGGGCGCGGCCGTCCGGCGCTCGGCCGGGTGAGAGGCGGGCCGGTGTCACCGGTCGCCCGATCCCTCGTCCTGCGCCTGGTGGTCCTGCGCCTGGTGCGCTGGCTCGTCGCCGGCCTCGTCGGGTTCGCGGTGCTCTGGATCGCCTTCCACCTGCGCTGAGGCGCGGGTCAGGCCGGCAGCGGCAGGACCGGTGCCCGGCGGCGGACCGCCCGGCGCCGGCGCAACACCGCGCAGGCGCCGCCGAGGACGAACCACATGTACCACGTCGGCACCAGATAGTAGAGCATGTTGTCCGAATAGGCCATCGAAAGGTAGCCGGCGATCATCGCCAGCAGCATCCAGGCCCAGCGTTCGCCGTGCAGGATCAGCCGCAGCGTCGCGGCGACGATCCGCGCATAGAGCCAGAGATAGGCGGCGAGGCCGATCACCCCGGTCTCGAACAGGAACTGCACGTAGACGCTGTGCGAATCGATGGTGTCGTTGTCGAGCGGCAGCGGGAAGAACTGCGCGACGTAGTGGCCGAAGCTCGACAGGCCCCAGCCGAAGAGCGGCCGCTCCCAGAACCAGGTCATGGCGCCCTGCCACAGCAGCACCCGGAAGGCGTAGGAGTTCAGCTTCTCGTAGGCGTCGGCGGTGTTGCCCTGCTGCAGGTCGGCGAGGCGCTCGGCGAGTTCCGGCACCGCCAGCAGGGCCACCGGCAGGCCCAGGAAGTAGAGCAGGGTGCGCCGGTCGAAGAGGAGCCCGTGGGTCAGAAGGATCAGGCCGGCGCCGGCCCAGGCGCTGCGGGTCTTGGTGAGCAGAAGCAGCCCGAGCAGGATGGGCACGTAGAGCACCAGCGCCCGGCGCAGCCGCGGGCTCAAGCGGAAGGCGGGACCGGCCGTCAGCGTCAGGACGACGGCCAGGATCGTCATCAGGTAGAAGGCGTAGATGTTGGGGTGCGGAAAGCTGCTGAAGACCCGGGTGCCGTCCTCGAACATCGCCCAGCCCATGGCGAGCTGCAGGCCGGCATAGAGCGTCGGGGCGATCGACCCGGCGACGATGAGCAGCAGGAAGCGGCGCAGGTCGGCGAGGTCGCGCACCATGTAGACCGCGAGCAGGCAGAAGGCGGCATGCGTCGCCAGCAGCATCAGCAGCCGCACAGCCGCACCGGGATCGGGTGCGAAGCGCGTCGAGACGAAGCAGACCACGAGGAGCGGCAGCCACAGGACCAGGGCCGGGCCCGGGCTCACCCGCGGCCGGGTCGCCACGCAGCCCGCCGCCACCACCAGCACCGCCAGGTTGACCGCGGCGCCGACGCCCATCTCGTCGAGGCCGCCGAGCTTCGTCAGGGTGAAGACCGGATCGAGGGAGGCCCGGGTCAGGAGCACCCCCTCGACGAAGCGCCGCGGCCCGACGAACCAGGCGAGGAGAATCAGCAGGGCCCCGGCGGCGATCAGCATGGGTCGTCACACTCCCGGACCGGAGCCGGATGCCCCGCTCCTCCGTCGCAGGCACCCTGCTTACCCGTGCCCCGACCGGGGCGGAAAACCGCAAAAGGGAGAGGCCTCACCCGCAAGGCGTAAGCCGCGCCGGCTCCCGCACCGTCACGTCGCGCTGCGTCAGGTGTCGCCCCGGCGCGGCGGTGCTGCTAAGCTGGCGCCACCCGAGTTCGGACACCACCGATGCGTCTCTCCCTCGCCTCCCTGCTGCTCGTCGGCGCGCTCGCCGCCCCGGCCCTCGCCCAGACGACCGCCCCGGCCCCGAACCCGTTCGGCCCCGGCGCCGCCAGGCCGAACCAGGCGCCGCCGCCGAACCCGCCGGCGATTCCCGCCAAGCCGGCGGCCCAGCCCGCAGCTCCGGCGGCGCAGGCGAGCCCTTCGCCGGCCGCCCGCGCCCCAGCCGGCAGCACGGTCTACCCCACCGCCGTCTCGCCGAAATACGCCAAGGAGCCGGCCGGCAACGCCCGCCAGCATACCTGCCTCGACCAGTACAATGCCAACAAGGCGGCCGGCGGCGCCGGCAACGGCGGCATGAACTGGATCGAGAAGGGCGGCGGCTACTACTCGGAGTGCAACAAGCGGCTGAAGGGCTGAGGCGGGCCGGCGCGGGCGCGCCGTCCCTTCACCCCCGCGCCGGCCCGGGTGCCGGCCGCGCCGTGAGCGCGACCGCCGTACCGAGCCCCGCCGCGGCGAGCCCCGCCAGCACCGCCCAGGCCGGCCAGGCCGCGGCCGCGCCCTCCGCCAGGGCCGCCTGATAGGCCTCGATCGCCCAGGCATTGGGGGTGAGCCAGCCGAGGCTCTGGAGCCAGGGCGGCATCAGGAAGCGCGGCACCATGCTGCCGCCGACCGCCGAGAGCAGCAGCACCCCGAAGGTCGAGACGAGGTGGGCCTGCTGGCGGGTGCGCGAGGCCGCGCAGGCGGCGAGCCCCAGGCCCGCCGCCATGGCGGCGACCAGCACCCCGGTGACCAGCCAGGACACGGCGTGCGGCCCGATCGAGACGCCGTAGACCAGCGCCGCCGCCGCGAAGATCAGCGCGCCCTGCGCGGTGCCCTGGAGCACCAGGAACAGGAACTTGCCGAGCACCACCACCGGCAGGCCGCCGGGGGCGGCGGCGAGGCGGTCGGCGATGCCGGACTGGCGCTCCTCGACCAGGGACAGGGCGCCCTGCATGGCGGCGAACATCAGGAACACCGCGGCGATCGCCCCGGCATAATACGCGACCCGGGCGTTTCCGCCGCCCTGGCCCCCTTGGCCCTCCGCCGTCGAGGTCCGGGCGATCAGGGCGGCGAAGGAGAACGCCTCGCGCTTCTCGCGGCTCTCGGCGAAGGCCTTGTCCAGGAAGGCGCGCTCGTCCGGGCCGATCTTGCCGGTGCGCTCGACGTCGGCGACGACCCGCGACAGCACCACGTCGGGCAGGGCCTCGTTGAGCACCCGCTGCACCTGGCCGAGCGCGATCGGGGTGGCGAGCGCCCGGGCCGGGCTCTCGACGACCAGGATCGGCGCATCCGCCGTGTTGCTTCCCGCCGCGAGGTCGCCGCGCAGCACCAGGGCGACGTCGACCTCGCCCCGGCGCACCGCCGCGACGGGATCGCCGTGCAGCGGCGTGGTGCGCAGGGCCGGATCGGCCTGGAGGGCGGCGACGAGGCGCTCGGTGGTGGCGGTGCGGGCCTGGTCGAGGAGCCCGACCTGGATGCGGATGCGCTCGCCGACGGCGCCGGAGAAGATCGCCGCGAAGACGCAGAAGATCACCGTCGGCAGCACGAAGGCCATCACCAGGGCGGCCCGGTCGCGCCACAGATTCAGCAGCATCACCCGGAACGACGCGGCGATCATGTCGGGACCTTGCATGCCGGGGCTCCCGACGGGGCGCGGACGGGAGCGGGCGCCTCGGTCACGTCGCGATAGAGCCCGTCGAGGCCGGGCTCGCGCACCCGGATCTCCCGCACCGGCACGCCGTGGCGGCGCAGATGCGCGAGGAGCGCCGCGCCGTCGCGCCCGCCCGCCACGGTGGGGCTCCCGGCCCGCCAGGTGAGGGGCGAGGCCGGGTGGAAGCCGGCCTGGCGCAGGGCCGAGGCCGCCGCCGGCCCGGCGGCTTCGGACAAAGCCACCTCGTGCTCGGGCGGGCCGGCCCGCAATCCGGCGAGCAGGTCGGCGAGGCGCCCGTCGAGGCGGATGCCGCCGTCCTGGAGCACCAGGACCCGGTCGGCCAGGCGCTCGGCCTCGGCGAAGTCGTGGGTGGCGATCAGCACGGCCGCCCCGGCCTCGGGCAGGCGCTCGAGCACGGCGTGGATCGCCGCCCGGGCCGCCTGGTCGACCCCTTGCGTCGGTTCGTCGAGCAGCACCAGGGCGGGCTCGCCGAGGAGCGAGGCGGCGATGTTGGCCCGGCGCTGGTAGCCGCCGGAGAGCACGCCGACGAGGCGGCCCGCCACCGCGTCGAGCCCGGCCCGCGCGAGGGCGCGGGCCACCGCCGGCCCCCGCGCCGCCCGGGGCAGGCCCAGGAGGCGGGCGAAGACCTCGAGGTTCTCCCGCACGGTGAGGCGCGGGTAGAGGGCGATCTCCTGCGGCACCCAGGCGATGGCGCGCCGGACCGCCGGATCGCGCGCCGGATCGCCCCCCGCCACCCGCACGCCGCCGCGGGACGGGACGAGGCGTCCGGCCAGGAGCCGCATCAGCGAGGTCTTGCCGGCGCCGTTGGGGCCGAGCAGGGCCACGGCCTCGCCCCGCGCCAAAGCGAGGTCGATCCCGTCGAGGACGGGCTGGTTCCGGTACGAGAAGGCGAGGTCGCGGACCTCCGCCGCGGGAGCTGGCATCATCCCGCCACGAGAGCAGGGCTTTGCGGCTTTCGAAAGGACCGCCACCCGCCGGAACGCGCTACCGCGCCGGCAGGGCGCGGGTGAGCCGGACCCGCAGGGCGGTGCCCGGCTCGGCGAGGCGGATGGCGGCGCCCGCGAAATCCGGCCGGCCGCGGCGGCCGGCGCCGTTCGAGAAGCCGTAGGGCTCCGTCGGCAGGCCGAGACCCGTGCGGCCGAGGCGGCCGTCGCCGTCGAGATCCTGGAACGCCGCCACCGCGTAGGTGCCCGGCGGCACCTCGGAGAAGCCGAAGCGCAGGCTTTGGCCCGCGGCCGGGCCGCTCTGGCCGATGCGGCAGGATTCCTCGGCGAGCGACCCGGTGCAGAGCGCGACGAAGACCCGGCCGGCCCCCGGCTCGACCCCGTCGACCTCGACCGCGAGGCTCGCCGCGGCGGCCGGACCCGCCAGGGCGGCAAG
This sequence comes from Methylobacterium terricola, assembly GCF_006151805.1. Lineage (GTDB taxonomy): Bacteria > Pseudomonadota > Alphaproteobacteria > Rhizobiales > Beijerinckiaceae > Methylobacterium > Methylobacterium terricola. The sequence goes on from NZ_VDDA01000006.1 coordinate 154,386, forward strand.
GGAGGCGGCCAGGGAGGCGGCCAGGAGGCCGGCGATCCGGGTGCGCCTCACGAGACCTTCCCGAGGCTCGGCGCCGGGCTGAGCGGCATCCCGAGGGCGGGACTCGGCTGCAGGGCCAGATCCTCGGCCATCAGCCGCGCGGTGATGCGGGCGCCCTCGTAGATCACCGGCAGGCCGGAGCCCGGATGGGTGCCGCCGCCGACGAGGTAGAGCCCGGGCCCGAAGCGGTTGTGCGGCCGGAAGTACAGCATCTGCCCGAGATCGTGCGACAGGTTGAAGGTCGCGCCCTCGTGCACCGCGAACTCGTCGCGCCACTGGGTCGGGTCGACCACGCGCTCGTAGCGGATGCGCGATTCGAGGTCGGTGAGCCCGAGCTTCTCCAGCCGCTTCAGCACCAGCGCCCGGTAGGACGGCCCCACCGCCGCCCAGTCGATCCCGGCGCGCAGGTTCGGCACCGGCACCAGCACGTAGAGGCTGGTCTGGCCCGGAGGGGCCATGCCGCCGTCGGTGTAGCCGGCATGCTGGACGTAGATCGAGGGCTGCATCGGCAGCACCCCGTCGGAGACCTCGCGGATGTTGCGGGCGTAATCCTCCGACAGCAGGATGGTGTGGTGGCCGAGGCTCTCCGGCATCGTCCCGTCGATGCCGAGATAGAGCATGTAGGTCGAGCAGGAGAGCCGGGCCTTCGCCACCTTGGCGTTCCGCCAGCGCGGCCGGCGCGCCTCGGGCACGAGTTCGGGCACCACCTTGGCGAAGTCGCCGTTGATGACGACCGCGTCGGCGGCAATGCGCTCGCCGCCGGCCTCGACCCCGACGGCCCGCTTGCCCTCGAACAGCACCCGGTCGACCGAGGTGCCGAGCTTGATCTCGACGCCGAGGCGGCGGGCAAGGCCCGCCATCGCCTCCGACACCGCGCCGCAGCCGCCGACCGGGTGGTACACCCCGTGCTCGTATTCGAGGAAGCTCAGGATGGTGAACAGGCTCGGGCACCGGAACGGCGACATCCCAAGGTACTTGGTCTGGAACGAGAAGGCGAGACGGACCCGCGGGTCCTTGAAGTAGCGCGTCAGGTCGCGGTCGACGGTGGCGTGCGGGCGCAGGAGCGGCAGGGCCGCCAGCATCGCCGGCGAGGCGAAGCTGCGGATCGAGTCGCAGGCCTGCTGCAGCACCGGGATGAAGGCCGCGAGCTTGCGGCGGTTGTCGTCCAGGAAGCGGCGGACGTTCTTCGCGTCGTCCGGCGCGATGCGGGCGATCTCGGCCTCGAGCCGCGCGACGTCCGGCGTCGCCCGGATCTCGCCCCCGCCCTCGAAGACGAGGTGGTATTGCGGATCGAGCCGCTCGAGGGTGAGGTGGTCCTCCAGCCGCTCGCCGCAGGATTCGAAGATGTCGGCCAGGATGCGCGGATAGAGGAAGAAGGTCGGCCCGATGTCGAACTTGTAGCCGCCCGGGGCGGTCACCGTCCGGGTGCGCCCGCCGACGCTCTCCTCCTTCTCGATCACCGTCACCTGCACGCCGTCGCGGGCGAGCATCAACGCCACCGCGAGGCCGCCCGGCCCCGCTCCGACCACCACCGCCCGGCGCCCCGACAGGGTGCGGTACCCATCCCGCGGCTGCAACAACGCCCCACCTCCTGCCAGACCCGCCGGTTGCCCGTGCGTACGGCCTAGTTGTGGTGCGCTTCGGTAAGCCGGCAATGGCTGCGCATTGTCGCGGTGGGGATGGCGGGGTGTTTTCGCTGGGGTGTGGCGGGGTGGTGCGTCGACGAGACCGGCAGCTCGGATCGTCGGGCCGTGCGGTGATTCGAACGTCGGCCGTCCGCTTCCTAAGACATTCCGCCGAGCTCGTGGGGCGAGCCGCCGGGCTGGGCCGGCCGTCGGCCGCGATGCATGATCGAGCAGCAAGTGTGTAGGATTAAATCGTACTCCGTAGTACGCTCGGCTCGAAGGATGGAAGCCATGCGGACCACCCAAGCCCTCAGCATCACGCTGCCTCATGAGATGGCGCAAATGGTCAAGGATAAGGTCGCGTCGGGAGAATACGCCACGGAGAGCGAGGTCATCCGTGACGGCCTGCGTGCTCTTCAGGCTCGCGATGCGGCAGTCGAGCGGTGGCTGCTCGAGGAGGTCGCGCCGGTCTTCGACCGGGTGGCGTCCGGGACGGAGCCGCTGGTGCCCGTCGACGAAGTTCTGGGCGGGGCGGCCCGCCGTTATCGGGCGCGGAAGGCCGGGATCACGAAAACCTGATGCCGCGCCGGGTCCTGTTCTCGATTCAGGCGCAGGCGGATGTCGACGACCTCTACGACTACATCGCCGACAGCGCGGGACATTCGATCGCGGATGCCTACACGGCGCGACTCGATCGATACGTACGCTCGTTCAGTGACTTTCCCGAGCGGGGCACCCGCCATGATCACGTCCGGCCCGGCCTGCGCATCACGGGCTTCGAGCGTCGCGTGACGATCGCGTTCACGGTGAGCGAGGATGCGGTCGTCATCCTGCGGTTGCTCTATGCCGGACGGTCCCTGGTCTTGCCGCCGGACTAGAGGCGAGCCAGCCGCTCACCCCCGAGCCGGTGCAACGCCACCGCTCCCGCCACCGCGACGTTGAGCGAATCCACCCCCGGCGCCATCGGGATCGCCACCCGGCGGGCGCGGGCCATCAGCGCCTCGGGCAGGCCGGGGCCCTCGGTGCCGAGAAGCAGGAGCGCGCGGGGCAGGGGCGGCAGCCCCGTGATGGCCTCGCCCCGGGGCGAGAGGGCGACCGGCACGAGCGCCTGGCGCTCGCAGAGGTCCAGCAGGCCGTCCCCGGTGGGCAGCCGGGCGAAGGGCACGGTCAGGCTCGTGCCGGCCGAGACCCGGATCGCCTTGCGGTAGAGCGGATCGCAGGTCTCGGCATCGAGCAGCACCGCGTCGGCCCCGAAGGCGGCGGCGTTGCGGAACAGCCCGCCGACATTGTCGTGGTTGGCCAGCCCCACCAAGCCGACGAGCAGGGCCGGGCCCGCCGGCACCAGGGCGTCGGGGGCGGGGTCCGGCCCACGCAGGCCGACCGCCAGCACGCCGCGATGAATCGGAAAGCCCGCCACCGCTCCCATCACCGCCTTGGCGGCGAGGTAGACCGGGGCGTCGAGACCGGTGAGCGCCGGGGCGAGCCCGGGCAGGCGCTCGGGCGAGAGCAGCACCGACTCGACCCGGAACCGGGCCCGGGGCGACAGCAGCACCCGCAAGACCACCTCGCCCTCGGCGATGAACCGGCCCTCGCGTCCGACGAGGTCGCGCTCGCGCATCCGGGTATAGGCGGCAAGACGTGGGTCGTCGGGATCCTCGATCGGGATCGGCGTCATCTCGCCCCGACGGGTCATGCCTTGCGGGCGGCCAGCGGGTCGGCCTCGGCCCTCGTCGGCACCTTCACCAGGGCCTCGCCGTCGAGCACCGTCTCGCCGTTGACGGAGCAGGTGCAGCTCAGCCGGGCACGGCGGCGCTCCGGCACCAGCTCGGCCACCTCGACGGTGACGTCGACCGTGTCGCCGATGCGCACGGGCGCGCGGAAGTTGAGGCTCTGGCTGATGTAGATCGCGCCCGGCCCGGGCAGGCGGGTGCCGAGCACCGCCGAGATCAGCCCGGCGGTGTAGAGGCCGTGGGCGATGCGGGTGCCGAACGGCGTGCGGGCGGCGAAGTGCTCGGAGAGGTGGATCGGGTTGCGGTCGCCGGTGATCTCGGCGAAGCCGACCACGTCGGAGGCCGCGATGGTCTTCGACAGCGTCTCGGACAGGCCGATGCTCAGGTCCTCGAAATACAGCACGCGCAGTTCGGGCATCATCGGCGTCGCTCCCGCTTCCGTTTGAGTGCCGCGGCCGCGGGGCTCGAGGGGCTCCCGGCGCCGTCGCCCCGGCCGGGATCCCCGGGGTCGCACGGGACGGGGGCGGAAATCCAGTGGCGAAAGGTCGGAAGGGGGGCGGAGCAGGGCGGTGCGGATGCCGGTCTGTCCTCGTCCGAGGCGGCCCACATCTCTTCGATGCCGCAGAGTCAGGACATGATCTGCAAGTCTCCTGTCGCCATCAAGCATCGATGCGATACGAGACGATGGATGTCATTTGTGTATTTCAAAATGTCATATCATTAATGAAATTTTAGCGATACGGGTACAGAGAAGAGACGTCTGTTTCCATACGCTGATCGGCGGCCCCCTCCCATGCGTCTCTCCCTCAAGAGCAGCCTCACCGGCCTGTTCGGGATCCTCCTGGTGCTGACCCTCGCGCAGGGCGGCGCCTCCCTGTGGAAGCTCGCCGCGATCGAGACCCGCATCGCCAAGCTCGCCGACGACGCGGTGCCCTCGATCAACGAGGCGCAGGCGATCAACACCCTGGTGATGCGCGCCCGGCTCTGGCAGTTCCGCTTCATCACGGCCGACGGCGAGGCCGAGAAGGCGCTGTCGGCCAAGAATTTCGGCGAGATGGACGCCGCCCTGGGCGAGCGGATGGGGCACTACCCCGCGCTGATCAGCTCGGCGGCCGAGCGGGAGACCTTCGACGCCTTGAGCGCGACGCTCGCGGCGTTCCGGGCCGACTGGGCCCGCCTCAAGGCGCTGCCGGGCCAGGCTGAGATCGACGCCTTCTTCCGCGGCCCGATGAACGCGACCTACCGGGCGACGATCGACATCGCGGGCAAGCTCGTCGCCGTCAACGTCGCGGCCGGCACCGCCGCGGGCGCCGCGGCCCGGGACGAGGGGGCGGAGGCCACCCGCCTCACCGCGGCGGCGCTCGCGGTCTCGGTCCTCGTCACCCTCGGGGCGGTGCTGTTCTGCCTCGTGCGCGTCACCCGGCCCCTCGGCGCCATGACCGGCGCGATGCGCCGCCTCGCCGGGGGCGAGGCCGCGACCGCGATTCCCGGCGCGGCGCGGCGGGACGAGCTCGGCGCCATGGCGGGCGCGCTGGCGGTGTTCCGCGACAACCTCCTCCGGACCCGCCGGCTCGAGGAGGAGACCGCGCTCGCCCGGGCCGGGGCCGAGGCGCAGCGCCGGCAGGCGATGCGCGAGATGGCGGACGGCTTCGAGCGGGCGGTCGGCGGCATCGTCGGCGCCGTCACGGCGGCGGCCACCGAGCTGCAGGCCACCGCCCAGGTCATGACCGCGACCGCGACGCAGACCGCCGGCCAGTCGGGCGGCGTCGCCGCCGCCGCGGCCCAGGCCGCCGCGAATGTCGGCACCGTGGCGGCGGCGGCCGAGGAGCTCGGCGCCTCGGTCCAGGAGATCGGCCGCCAGGTCGACGGCTCGGCCCGGCTCGCCGGCGCCGCCGTCGCCGAGGCCGGCGAGAGCGCGGCGCAGGTGCATACGCTGACCGAGGCGACCGCCCGCATCGGCGACGTGGTCGGGCTGATCTCGTCGATCGCGGCCCAGACCAACCTGCTGGCGCTGAACGCCACCATCGAGGCGGCACGGGCCGGCGCCGCCGGCCGCGGCTTCGCGGTGGTCGCCGCCGAGGTCAAGGAGCTGGCCGGCCAGACGGCCCGCGCCACCGAGGAAATCACCGGCCAGATCGCGGCGATCCAGGCCTCGACCGGTCAGGCGGTCGGCGCGATCAGCGGGATCACCGCGCGGATCGAGGAGATCTCGGGCGTGGCGACCTCGATCGCCGCGGCGGTCGAGGAGCAGGGGGCGGCGACCCAGGAGATCGTCCGCAACGTCTCCCAGGCGGCCGTCGGCACCGGCGAGGTGACGGCGACCATCGCGGGCGTGGCCCGCGCCGCCGACGAGACCGGCGCGGCGGCCGCCCAGGTGTTCGCCTCGGCCTCGGAGCTGTCGCGCCAGTCCGAGCACCTCTCGGCGGAGGTGGCGCGTTTCCTCGACGGCGTGCGGGCTGCCTGACGGCCGCGTCTCAAGCCGCCCCGGTCTCCCCCGGGGCGGCTCCCCGTCAGTTCAGCGCCTGCGGGTCCGCCTCGGTCAGGAAGGCCGCGACCTCGCGGAAGAACTGCATCCGGTTCTTCTCCATCATCACCGTGTGGGTGCCCTCTCCGAGCTCGACGAAGCGCTTGTAGGGCGTGCGGGTGAGCCGGGCGAAGTAGTCCTGCGCCTGGTAGCTCGGCAGGTCGGCGTCCCACTCGGCGTGGATGACCAGCGTCGGCACCCGGATCTCGCCGGGGTCGTAGAGCGGCTTGCCGGCCTGCCAGTGTTCCTGCGAATCGGCGACGACGCCGTTCGGCGCCCGCAAGACCGGCGGCGATTGCGCGGCGCCGGCGGCGTCGGTCGCGAAGGTGGCGTCGGCCCATTGCTCGAACCAGCCGGGCGGGATCAGCCCCGCCTGCTTGTCCTCCGGCACGCCCTTGAGCCAGCGCGCCTTCGCGCTGTCCCGGCTCACGCTCCGGTAGGCCCCGAGGGCCCCGCCATCGGCGCCGATGAGCGAGGGCGTGCGCGAGAGCCATTGCGGCGCGTAGAGGACGAGGCGGTTGACCGTGTCGGCGTGGGTGCTGGTGTAGAGCCCCATGGTGGAGGTGCCCCAGGACCAGCCCATCAGGTCGATCCGATCGACCCCGCGCCGCTGCCGGATGAAGTCGACGACCTGCCCGACCACCGCGGCGGCGTCCCGGGTGCGCATGAAGGGCTTCCCCTCGGCGGCCGGGCGGTTCATCGCGGCGGGGCGGCCCGAGAGGCCGTAGCCCGGCAGGTCGACGAGGTAGGTGTCGAAGCCGAGGCCCGCCAGGTAGTCCATCATCGACAGGCCGGCGAGCGGCAGGTCGAAGGCGGTCGAGGCCGGGTAGGTCGCGCCGTGGACGTAGAGCAGGATGCGGTCGGCCGCGAAGCGCGCGGTGCCGGCCGGGCGCTTGTTGCGGACGTAGACCGTGACCCCGTCCTCCGGGCCGGGCAGGCGGAATTCCTCCGTCTCGAGCCGGGCCGGGGCAGGGCGCGGAGGGGCTGCCGGCGCGCCGCTCCCCGTCTGGGCTCCGGCCTCCTCGGCGGCGGAGGCCGCCGCGAGGCCGGCGAGCCCGCCGAGCACGACTCGGCGTGGTATCCGCCCCGGTCCGGGCGGCGTCCGTGATGATCCCGTCATGGTCGTGTCCTCCCGCCCGCCTGTTCGTCGGCGGATGCGTGCAGTCAAGCCGGAGCGGCCGCGCGGCACAAGCGCCGGCCCGGCATGGCACGGATGCGGGATTCCCCCGCCCGGATCCCCTTGCTCGCATCCCCTTGGCCGCATCCCCTTGGCCGGATCCTCTGGCCCGATCCGCCCGACCGGGGCATAGACGCCCGGTCCCTTCCTGGCGGCGAGGCCTGACGCCCGTGACCTCCTCCGACACCGATCCCGGCCTGCGCGCCACCGTGCAGCGCGTCGCCCTGCTCAATCTCGGCTATTTCGGGATCGAGGCGGTGGTGGCGGTGGCGATCGGCTCGGTGGCGCTCGTCGCCGACAGCGTCGACTTCCTGGAGGATGCGGCGCTGAACCTCCTGATCGTCGCCGGGCTCGGCTGGCGGCCGGCGGCGCGGGCGCGGCTCGGTGCCGTGATGGCGGGCATCCTGCTGCTGCCGGGGCTCGCCGCCCTGTGGACCGCCTGGCAGAAGATCGGGGCCTTCACGGCCCCGGACCCGGTGCCGCTGACGCTCACGGGGCTCGGCGCGCTCGCGGTCAACGTCGCCTGCGCGGCGATGCTGGCCCGCCACCGCGAGGGGCGCGGCAGCCTGACCCGGGCGGCCTTCCTGTCGGCCCGCAACGACGCGGTCGCCAACGTCGCCATCGTGGCGGCCGGGCTCGTCACCGCCGCGACCCTGTCGACCTGGCCCGGCTTCGCGCCCTGGCCCGACCTCGTGGTCGGCCTCGGCATCGCGGCGATGAACGCCGACGCCGCCCTGGAGATCTGGCAGGCGGCCGCGGCCGAGCGCCGCGCCGCTCGCGAGGCGGCCTGAGCCGGGGCGAGAGCATCGCCCGATCGCGTCGCAATCGGACCCTGCTCCAGGTCCCCGATCTCGGTCCCTGATCTCGGTCTTCGATCTCGCCGTATCGTCTCCGACGAACCGGTCTCCGCTTGATCGGACGATGCGCTAGGGCGACCCCGGATCCGCCCTGTCGGCCTCGCGCGCGATGAGCTCGCGCAGGGCCGCCCCGGTCGGACCGGCCAGCACGTCCGCCAGGGTGAAGCGGTCGAGCTCGCGGATGAAGCCGCGCTCGGCCGCGTCGAGGGCGGTCTTGAGCAGGCAGCGCCCGGCGAGCGGGCAGGGGCCGCGTCCGCACTCGACGAGGCAGCCGAGCCCCTCGAGCTCCGCCACCACCGCGCCGAGCCGGACCTCTGCCGGCGGACGGGCCAGGCGCACCCCGCCGGTCCGGCCCTGCCGCGCCTCGATGTAGCCCGCACCGGCAAGGCCGCGCGCCACCTTCTGGAGATGGTTCAGCGATACCCCGAAGGTCCGGGCGACGGCAGGGGTCGTCGTCCAGGCGTCGGGTTCGAGCGCCGCGAGATAGAGCAGCAGGCGCAGCGACAGGTCGGTGTAGAGCGAGAGCCGCAGGGCGCTGTCCTTCCCTTATGCAGGCGCCATCCTTACGCAAGGACCATGCGCGCCGCCCCGGCCGCCATGGTGGCGCGATCGGGGTGCGGCGTCCGTGGGCATGGGCCTGGGAGATGGACCGGCACGAGTCGGGCCCCGATGAGGCGCGCAGGCGCGATCGTATCGCGACCGAAGGGATTCGGCCAGGGTGTATCGATCCGTGCGGCGCCCAGGCCGGGCGCGCGCATCCGGAACATCCCGGCTATCTGGTAAATAGATTACTTGTTTGTTTCCCGAGAGAAATCGGATTTTGATAAACATTTGCGAGGGCGAGTCCTGCCGCTGCAGCCTAGAAAATCGTCGTCACGGCCCCGATCGGCAGGGCTGAACGGGGGGTTCTAAGGGCTTCGGTCCGGCCGCCCCCTCACATCATTGGGGCAACCCATGCCGCGCTACTTCTTCGACATCAACGACCACGACCTGTCCCACCGCGATGACGAGGGCAGCGAATGGCCGAGCCGCGACGCCGCCCGGGCGCATGCCATGCGGATCCTGGCCGACATCGCCCGCGACGAGGCCCGCCGCCAGGACCGGCTGAACCTGTTCGTCACCATCCGCGACCGGGAGCGCGCCGTCCTCGCCGTCGCCTCCCTGGCCGTCGCCTGCACGTGGTTGGATTGAGCCCCGCCGGACCCCGTCCGGACCTGGCCTGGCCGGATCCGGGCGCATGAGGCCGGAGCGGGGCTCGGAGACGCCGACGCCCCTGGTCCGCGTCTTACGCAGGGGCTCGGGTCGGATATCCTGGAGGTGACCCAGAGGACCGGAGAGAACGGTAGATTTTTAATCCTATATTCACGATGATCCATCAGTCGTGAGGGGCGCCGGGCGGACGGCATCTCGGGCACCTCTCTGGATCATGATGAAGCTCAGGTTCCTCACGCTCGCCGCGCTCCTGGTCGGCGGCACCGTCTCCGCAGCGGAGCCGGATCTGTCCGCGCTCAAGTCGCTCTATCGGCGGCCGGCCCGCATCCCGTTTCCCGAGGCCGCGCCCTACTCGCCGCAGCTCGCGACCCTCGGCAAGATGCTGTTCTTCGACCCGCGCCTGAGCGGGATGCAGAACCTGAGCTGCGCGAGCTGCCACAACCCGTCCTTCGGCTACGAGGTGCCGGTCCCCGGCGCCATCGGGGCGACCAACACGCCGCTCGCCCGCAAGGCGCCCACCATCCTCAACGCCGCCTGGATGCCGGTCCTGTTCTGGGACGGGCGCGCGCCGGACCTCGAATCGCAGGCGCAGGGTCCGATCACCGCCGCCGTCGAGATGAACGGCAAGTTCCCCGAGATCGTCGCCCGCCTCAAGGCGATCCCGGATTACGACGCGCAGTTCCGCCGGCTGTTTCCCGGCACCGGGGTGAGCCGCGAGGCCGTGCTGACCGCCATCGCCACTTACGAGCGCACCGTGGTGGCCGGCTGGGCACCGTTCGACCGCTGGATCGAGGGCAACGAGGACGCCATCACGCCGTCGGCCAAGCGCGGTTTCGCGCTGTTTGCCGGCAAGGCGGCTTGCGCCGACTGCCATACCGGCTGGACCTTCACCGACAACAGGTTCCACGATCTCGGCATCCCGACCCGGGATCCAGGGCGGGCGGGGATCGCCCCGGACGAGCCGGGGGCGCGCCACGCCTTCAAGACCCCGGGCCTGCGCAACCTGACCTACCGGGCGCCGTTCGGGCATGCGGGCCAGTTCGCCGACCTCGAGAGCATCCTGGCCTTCTACGAGACCGGTGGGGTCGACCGACCGTCGAAGTCGCCGCTGATGCGGCGCATCGCCCTGACCGGAACCGAGCGCGAGGACCTTCTGGCCTTCCTGCGCTCCCTGACGGCCGAGCAGACCGAGACGGCCCTGCCCAACCTGCCGAACTGACGAGAAAGCGCCCGGGCCCCCCGCGATGTCGATCAGAACCAAGCTCCTGCTGCCGCTCCTCGGCTTCCTCGTCGCCGGCTTCGTGCTGGCCGGTCTCGTCGGCTGGCAGGGCATCGCCGCGGTCGGCCGCCTCGGCACCGTGACCGGCCTCAGCCTCGCCTCGGGCGGCGCCGGCGAGGAGGCGCGGCTCCGTTTCGGTCAGGCCGAGCGGATCCTCGGCCGGGTCCTGGCGATGACCGACTTCCTCGACCAGGGGGCGATCGAGGCCGGTTTCCGGGCCGAGACCGCGGGCCTCGCCGCCGCCTTCGACCGGCTCGCCGGGACGGCGCAGTCGGAGGAGGTCGCCGCCCTGGTGCGCGCGGCCCGGGCCGAGACGGCGCGCTGGCAGGGCGACGCCGAGATCCTGCTCGGCCTGCGCAAGGCCCGCGAGATCCCGACCCAGGAGGCGATGGCCCGGCGCAGCGCCGCCCTGCGGGCCGGGCTCGACGCGGTGCGCGTGGCCGCCGCCCACGACGCGGAGATGCGGGCCGCCGCCACCCGGGCCGATCTCGAACGGGGGCTGGTGCTGATGCTGCTCGTCGGCGCCGGGCTGGCGGCGGCGGGGGGCGTCGCGGCCCTGCTGATCGCCCGCAGCGTCTCGCGCCCGCTGGTGCGCCTCGTCGCCGATGCCGACCGGCTGGCGGCCGGCGACATCGCGGTGCGGTTCGTCGGGCTGGAGCGCCGCGACGAGGTCGGGGCCGTCGCCCGGGCGGTGGCGGGGTTCCGCGACGGCATGGTCGAGCGCGCGCGGCTCGCCGCCTCCAATGCCGAGCAGGACCGGCTGCTCGAGCGCGGCCGGCGGGTCGAGGCGCATATCCGCGCCTTCGAGGAAGCGGTGCACGGAGCCCTCGACCAGGTCGACGCCACGGTCGGCGCCATGGCGGGCTCGGCCGACCGGCTCGGCACCGTCACCCGCGACATGGCGCTGGAGGCCGAGGGCGCCGCCGGCACCTCCGAGCGGACCCGCAGCCACGTCGCGGGCGTGGCGCAGGCGGCGGCCGACCTGACCCGGGCGGTCGCGGCGGTCGGCCGCCAGACCGAGGAGACGGTGGCGCGGGTGACCCAGGCGAACGCCCAGGTGAGCGCCGCCGACGGTGCGGTGGCGGGCCTCGCCGGGGCGGCGCAGCGCATCGGCGACGTCGTGGCGATGATCGCCGGCGTCGCCGGGCAGACCAACCTGCTGGCGCTGAACGCCACGATCGAGGCGGCGCGGGCCGGCGAGGCGGGACGGGGCTTCGCCGTGGTGGCGGCCGAGGTGAAGGACCTCGCCTCCCAGACCGCGCGGGCGACCGAGGAGATCACCCGCCAGGTCGCCGGGATCCAGAGCGCCACGGCGGGCGCCGTCGCGGTGATCCGCGGCATCGGCGGCGCGGTCGATGCGATCGAGGCCATCGCCGGCGAGACCGCCCGCGCGGTCGCCGAGCAGCAGCGCGCCGCCGACCGGATCGGCCGCAGCGCCGAGGCCGCCGCCGGCCTCACCGCCGAGACCGACCGCAGCATCGACGGCACCGCCGCCGGCCTGCGCGGGACCGTGACGGCGATCGCCGGGGTCGGGGGCGCGGCAGGCGCGGTCCATGCCGAGACGGCGCGCCTGCGCGGCACCGTGCAGGATTTCGTCGGCCGGGTCTCGGCGGCCTGACGGAGAGGGACCCCGGCAACAGGATCGGGATCGGGGCCGGGTTTGGGTGCGGTGCAAACCGTCGCGCCCCGAAACCCGCCTCCCGCCGCGACGTTACCCTGGCGCTTTAACTTGTGTTGTTGGCGAGGCGACGTGACGGACCGGCCGATCGAGGACTACGCCATCATCGGCGATACCTGCACGACGGCGCTCGTCGCCCGCGACGGATCGATCGACTGGCTGTGCTGGCCCTGCCACGACAGCCCTGCCGTGTTCCTGCGCCTCCTCGACGAGGGCAAGGGCGGGGCGTGCGAGATCCTGCTCGACGGCTTACGCGAGACGCGGCGGCGCTACCGGCCCGGCACCACCATCCTGGAGACCACCTTCGTCACCGCGACCGGGACCCTGACCCTCACCGACTTCATGCCGCTGCACCCGCTGGACGAGGTCCCCGACGAGGGGCCGGACGGCGCGCCCCACGGCCGGATCGTGCGCCTCGCGACCTGCACGTCCGGCACGGTGACCGGTCGCTTCCGGGTGCGCCCGACCTTCAACTACGCCCGCGACGGCGCCGCCCTCGAGCCCGAGCCGGGCGGGACGGTCCTGTGCCGGCGCCTCGGAAAGCCCGAGGGCGTGTGCGTCGCCGCCACCTTGCCGCTCACGGTCGCCGGCGACCGGGTCGAGGCGGCGTTCGCGTTGGCGAACGGGGAGGGCGCGTCGCTGGTCCTCTCCCACCGCGAGGACGACGACGGCGATGTCGGGCAGGCCGCCGCGAGCCTGTCGGCGACGCAAGACTACTGGGAGGAATGGTCCGGCCGCTGCACCTATGACGGCGCCCACCGCGACGACGTGCTTCGCAGCGCGCTGGTGCTCAAGCTCCTGACCCACGCGCCCTCGGGCGGGATCATCGCGGCGGCCACCACCAGCCTGCCGGAGGCGGTGCCGGGCACCCGCAACTTCGATTACCGCTACGTCTGGATGCGCGACGCGAGCTTCACCGTCACGGCCTTCGTCAATCTCGGCTACGTGCGCGAGGCGGCGGAGTTCCTGCGCTTCCTGCGCGACGCCGACAAGACCCTCGGCCGCGACCTCAAGCTGATGTACGGCATCAACGGGCGCGTCCCGGAGGAGGAGATCCTCGGTCATCTGCGCGGCTGGCGCGGGGTCGGGCCGGTGCGGATCGGCAACGCGGCTTCCGGCCAGGACCAGTACGACATCTACGGCGAGTTCCTGGTGGCTTTGCACGCCTTCCTCGACGCCGTCGACTACGACCCGCCGGTGAAGGTCAACGACCACCTGGCCGAGGTCCTGGGCCACCTGACCGACCACGTCATCCGCTGCCGCCACGCGCCCGATCACGGCATCTGGGAATTGCGCGACGAGAAGCGCCAGATCCTCCACACCAAGGGGATGCTCTGGGTCGCCCTCGACCGGGCGGTGCAGATCGCCCAAGAGGTCGACGTGGCGAGCCCGGAGCGGGTCGAGGAATGGCGCCGCGTCGCCGCCGAGATCCGGGCCGAGTACCATGAGAAGGGCTGGAATTCCCACGTCGGCGCCTACACCCAGGCTTACGGCTCGGACGACCTCGACGCCGCGGTTTTGCGCACGGTCCTGTTCGGCGCCTTCGACGCCCACTCGCCCCGGGTCGCCGCGACGCTCGAAGCGGTGAGCGCCGGGCTCGGCGACGGCGACCTGATCTACCGCTACCGCAACGCCGACGGCTTCGAGCACCCGGAGGCGACCTTCGCGGCCTGCGCGTTCTGGCGCGTCGGCTGCCTGGCGCTGGCCGGGCGCACCGAGGAGGCCGAGCCGCTGTTCTCCCGGCTGCTCGAACGCGGCAACGACCTCGGGCTGTTCGCCGAGGAGATCGACGCCGCATCGGGTGAGCAGCGCGGAAACGTCCCGCAGGGCTTCACCCACATGGCGATCATCAACCACGCGGTCCGCCTCGACCGGGCGGCGCGCCACCGCGAATCCCGCACCGACGAGCCGTGCCAGTGGGCGGTGGGGGCCTGAGGGACGGAGGAAACGCCGCCGGAGGGGTGGGCACCGCTGCCCGAATTTGCTCTAAGGCTCGGATGGGCGCCCGGCGGGCGCCCCGACCGATCCGAAGCCAATCATCCGGGAAACCTGTCGTGGCGGGCGAGCCGTACTTCATCACCACCGCCATCTCGTACCCCAACGGGGTGCCGCATATCGGGCACGCCTACGAGGTGATCGCCGCCGACGCGATCGCGCGCTTCAAGCGCCTCGACGGCTACGACGTGTTCTTCACCACCGGCACCGACGAGCACGGCCTCAAGATCCAGCAGACCGCCGCCAAGGCCGGGATCAGCCCGCGCGCCTTCGTCGACGACATGGCGCCGCGCTTCCGCACCATGGCCGAGCGGCTCGACTGCTCCTTCGACCGCTTCATCCGCACCACCGACGCCGACCACATCGCCTCCGCCCAGGCGCTGTGGCGCCGGATGGAGGAGAACGGCGACATCTACCTCGCCAAGTATGCCGGCTGGTACTCGGTCCGCGACGAGGCCTATTACGACGAATCGGAACTCGTCACCTTAGCTGACGGCAGCCGCCGGGCCGAGAAGACCGGCACCCCGGTCGAGTGGGTCGAGGAGGAGAGCTACTTCTTCCGGCTCTCGGCCTATGGCGAGCGCCTGCTCGCCCATTACGAGGCGCATCCGGACTTCGTCGGCCCCGACACGCGGCGCAACGAGGTCGTGAGCTTCGTCCGCTCCGGCCTGCAGGACCTGTCGGTCAGCCGCACCACCTTCGACTGGGGCGTGCCGGTGCCGGGCAATCCCGCCCACGTGATGTATGTCTGGGTCGACGCGCTGACGAACTACATCACGTCCTGCGGCTTCCCCGACGCGGCCGACCCGCGCTGGCGCCACTGGCCGGCCGATCTCCACGTCATCGGCAAGGACATCATCCGCTTCCACGCGGTCTACTGGCCGGCCTTCCTGATGTCGGCCGGGCTGCCGGTGCCCGAGCGCGTCTTCGGCCACGGCTTCCTCCTCAACAAGGGGGAGAAGATGTCGAAGTCGGTCGGCAACGTCGTCGACCCGGTGGGCCTCGCCGACACCTACGGCGTCGATCCCCTGCGCTACTTCGTGCTGCGCGAGGTGCCGTTCGGCCAGGACGGCAGCTACTCGCACGAGGCGATCGTCAACCGGCTCAACGCCGACCTCGCCAACGACCTCGGCAACCTCGCGCAGCGCTCGCTGACCATGATCGCCCGCAATTGCGGCGGCCAGGTGCCGAAGGCCGGCGAGCCGTCCGCCGCCGACCGGGCGCTGCTCGCGCTCGCCGACGCGCTGCCGGAGAAGGCGAGGGGGCTGATGCAGGACCTCGCCCTGCACGCGATGCTGGCCGAGATCTGGTCCGTGGTGGCCGAGGCCAACCGCTACTTCGCCGGCCAGGAGCCCTGGACCCTCCGCAAGACCGACCCGGCCCGGATGGAGGCGGTTCTGTACACCACCGCCGAGGTGCTGCGGGCGGTCGGCATCCTGGTCCAGCCCTTCATCCCGAGCGCCGCCGCCCGGCTCCTCGACCTCCTGGCGGTGGCGCCCGAGGCGCGCAATCTCGCCGATGTCGGGCCGGACCACCGGCTCGTGCCCGGGACGGCGCTACCGGCGCCGAGCCCGATCTTCCCGCGCTACGTGGAGCCCGAGGCGTGAGCCTGGTCGACAGCCCCCAAGGCGCGAGCCTGGTCGACAGCCACTGCCATCTCGATTCGCCCGGCCTCGCCGAGCGGCTGCCCGAGGTGCTGGCCCGCGCCAAGGCGGCCGGGATCGACCGGATGGTGACGATCTCGACCCGGGTCGCCCGGTTCGAGACCTACCGGGCCTTGAGCGAGGCGCATCCGGAGGTGCTGTTCACGGTCGGCACCCACCCGCACCAGGCCGGCGAGGAGCCGGACGTGACGGCCGAGGAGATCGTCGCCCTGGCGCGCCACCCGCGCTGCATCGGCATCGGCGAGGCCGGGCTCGACTATCATTACGATTACGCCCCGCGGGACGTGCAGCAAAAAGTCTTCCGCACCCACATCGCGGCGGCGCGGGAGAGCGGGCTGCCGCTCGTCATCCACGCCCGCGAGGCCGACGAGGACGTAGGCCGGATCCTCACCGAGGAGATGGGGCGCGGGGCGTTCAAGGCGGTGCTGCACTGCTTCTCGTCGGGCCGGCGCCTTGCCGAGGTGGGGGTGGAGCTCGGCCTCTCCATTTCGTTCTCCGGGATCGTCACCTTCCGCAACTCGGACGAGATCCGGTCGATCGCCGCCGCGGTGCCGCGCGACCGCCTGCTGGTCGAGACCGACGCGCCCTATCTGGCGCCGGTGCCGCATCGGGGCCGGCCGAACGAGCCGGCCTTCGTCGCCGACACCGCCCGGGTGCTGGCCGAGACCGTGGGGCTCACCCCCGACGATCTCGCGGCCCTCACCACCGACAACTTCTATCGCCTGTTCGACAAGGCCGCCGCCCACCGCTGAGGGTTTTCACCGCATGCCGACCCTGACCCTTCGCATCCTGGGCTGCGGCTCCTCGGGCGGCGTGCCGCGGGTCGGCTACGGCTGGGGCGCCTGCGATCCGGCGGAGCGCAAGAACCGGCGCCGGCGCTGCTCGCTCCTGGTCGAGCGCCGGGAGACCGGGGGCGAGGCGACCACCGTTCTCGTCGACACCTCGCCGGATCTGCGCGAGCAGCTGCTCGATGCGGAGGTGACGCGCCTCGACGGCATCCTGTTCACCCATTCCCACGCCGACCACACCCACGGCATCGACGACGTCCGCGCGATGGTGATCCACATGCGCCGGCGCATCGCCGTCCATGCCGACGCCACGACCGCGGACCTGCTCAAGGCCCGCTTCGCCTATTGCTTCACCTCGCGGCCGGGCAGTCTCTACCCGCCGATCCTCGACCTGCATACGCTCGAGACCGACGCGCCGGTGACGGTCGAGGGCCCGGGCGGTCCCGTCACCGCCACCGCCTTCGCGATGGAGCACGGCCCCGAGCAGGCGCTCGGCTTCCGCTTCGCCGACGCGGCCTACGCGCCCGACGTCAGCACCATGCCGGACGCCGCCAAGGCGCAGTTGCGCAACCTCGATCTCCTGATCATCGACGCGCTCCGCGACACGCCGCACCCGACCCATTTCTCGGTGCCGGACGCCCTGGCGCTGATCGAGGAGGTGGCGCCGCGCCGCGCCGTCCTGACCAACCTCCACACCGATCTCGACTACGGCGCCTTGAGCCGGCGCCTGCCGCCGGGCGTGGTGCCGGCCTATGACGGGCTGACGGTCTCGGTCGACGGCTGATCGCCCGGCGCGAGATGCACCGCGAGCCAGACCGTCGGTGCGTCGGGGCTCGTCCATTCGACCCGGTGGCGGCACTGCGCCGGAATCAGCAGGTGGTCGCCGGGGCCGAGCCGCCGGGGCTCCGGCTCACCGGCGAGGCGCAGACCCGCGGCGCCCGCCAGCAGCACGACCCACTCGTCCCAGGGCTGGTCGTACCAGAAGCCCGGTGGGCTGGCCTGGCCTGTCGAGACGATCCGCTCGATGCGGGCCTGCGGGGCCTCGGCCAGGATATCGACGCGTTCGTCGGCCTGGAGCGTCGCGGGCAGGCCGGCGAAGAGGTTGGCGGTCGCCGCGCTCGTCATGGGGCGTCCGACGGGGCGTCCGGCATCGTCGCGGGGTCGCGGGCGCCGTGACGGATGCCAACGACGACGACCTCGTCCTCGGTCAGGGTGTAAAAGATCAGGTACGGACGGGCCAAGGTTCGCCGCATGGGCCGAAGGTCAGTCGGCGGGCCGCTGCGCGGCTGATCGAGCAGGCGGTCGGTTGCCGCCTGGATCCGTGCCAGGACGCGGCGTCCGCCGCTCGGAGACGTCTCGGAGATTCCATTCAGGATCCGCTCGAGCTCGTCCGCCGCCTCCGGCGTGTAGCGCAGCCTCACAGGCCGTGCTTCGCCCAGATGGCCCGTATCCGCTCGTCGCTGGCGAATTCGCCTCGGGCCGCCTGCGCGAGGGACTTGGCAAACGAAGCCTTCTCCTCGGGGCTGAGCACGACGAGACCCTGCTCGCCGTCCAGGACGGCCAGCATCGTGCGAGCTACCTCGTCCTGCGTTTCGGGGGACAAGGTGCGGACGCGCTCGATGGCTTGTTCGAGAAGGTCTGTCATGCCGCTACTATGCACCCGATTCGCGGTGGCATGAAACGAAACCGGTGCGTTCCGGGACGGGCTGACCCCACCCCGGACAGCCCCGACCCAGCCTCTCGTTCCATAATGCTAATTATGCGAATCGGATTGGGGTGGTGAAACGGAGCGGTGGCGGTGCCTTGAGCCCGGCGCTCAGCCTCCCCCCGCTTGGCTCCGCGACCGCCCGTGTGGCGACGGCGAGCACGATCAGAACATCCTCCCGGACCAGAGCCTCGTAGGTGTCCAGGATCTCGTCCAGCGACAGGCCGTCCGCCAAGTTCTCGAACAGCACTTCGACCGGTACCCGCGTGCCGCGAAAGACCCGGCGGCCTGCCAGGATGGCCGGGTTCGAGACCACGACGTCGTCGATGGACCGGACTGTTGCCTGTGCATCGGGCGGTCGGGTGGCTGACATGCGTGACGGCTCCTTCTTGCCGAAGTCGAACTGCCGGCACGCATGATAGGCTGCTGCGGTCTGCGGCGTCAGTGCCCTTCCACCCGCGCCGATCCGGCCGGCACACCGCCCGCGAGCCCGTCGAGCACCCGCATCGCCGCGTCCGGCAGGTCCAGAGCTGCCGCGTCCAGGTTCTCGCGCAGGTGTCCGCGCGAGGACGTGCCGGGGATCGGCAGCAGGTTGGGCGAGCGGCGCAGGAGCCAGGCGAGCGCCACCTGCATCGGCGTCGCATCGAGCCTCCGCGCCACCTCCGACAGGCCCTGCGACTGGATCGGGCTGAAGCCGCCCAGCGGGAAGAACGGCACGTAGGCGGTCCCGGTCGCCGCGAGGGCGTCGATCAGGGCGTCGTCGGCGCGGTGGACGAGGTTGTAGTGGTTCTGCACGCAGGCGATGTCGGTGATCCTCCGCCCCTCGGCGACCTGCGCGGCGGTGACGTTGCTGAGCCCGATCCGGCGGATCAGCCCCCGGCGCTGGAGGTCGGCCAGCACCGCGAGCGGCGCCTCGATCGAGCCCTCGGCCGGGCCGTGGACGCTGAACATCGCCCGCAGGTTGACCACCTCGAGCACGTCGAGGCCGAGATGGCGCAGGTTGTCGTGCACCGCCGCCGTCAGATCCTCGGCCGAGACGGCCGGGTTCCACGACGCGTCGGCGCCGCGCGACGCGCCCACCTTGGTGACGATCACGAGATCGTCCGGATACGGGTGCAGGGCCTCGCGGATGATCTGATTGGTGACGTGCGGCCCGTAGAAGTCGCTGGTGTCGATGTGATTGACGCCCCGCGCCACTGCTTCGCGCAGCACCGCCACCGCCTCGGCCCGGTCCTTCGGCGGGCCGAACACCCCCGGGCCGGCGAGCTGCATCGCGCCGTAGCCGAGCCTGTTCACGCTGCGATGGCCCAGGGTGGCAGTGCCCGCCGTTCCGATCCCGCTCATGATCCGTCTTTCGTGTTCGATGACGATCCGGATCTAGAAGCGGGCTCGCTGCGTGATAAGACGGCACAATCCGGACGGGCTGTGCGGGATGGCGAACGATGGCGGCGGATCTGAGCGACCTGGCCGCCTTCGTGGCGGTGGCGGAGGCCGGCGGCTTCCGCGAGGCGGCGCGGCTGCGCAACACCAGCGCCTCGTCCCTGAGCGAGGCTTTGCGCCGGCTCGAGGCCGGGTTCGGCGTCCGGCTGCTCCACCGGACCACCCGCAGCGTCGCGCCGACCGAGGCCGGGGCGCGGCTGCTCGAACGGCTGAAGCCCGCCCTCGACGAGGTCGCGGCCGCCCTCGACGTGGTCAACGGCTTTCGCGACCGCCCGGCCGGGACCTTGCGCCTCAACGTGCCGGTGAGCGCGGCGCGGCTGGTGCTGCCCCGGATCGTCCCGGCCTTCCTCGCCGCCTATCCCGACATCCACCTCGACGTGATCGCCGAGGACGGGTTCGTCGACGTGCTGGCGGCGGGCTGCGACGCCGGCATCCGCTACGAGGAGCGGCTGGAGCCGGACATGATCGCGGTGCCGATCGGCCCGCGCATGCAGCGTTTCGCCACCGCCGCGGCGCCGGCCTATCTCGACCGGCGCGGGCGGCCGCTGCACCCGCGCGACCTCCTGGAGCATGCCTGCCTGCGCGGCCGCTTCGCCAGCGGCGCGGTGACCGAGTGGGAGTTCGAGCGCGACGGCGAGACCGTGCGGATCGAGCCGACCGGCCCGCTCACCGTGCGGGTCGGCACCGCCACGGATCTGGCGGTCGACGCGGCGCTGGCGGGCGTCGGAATCGTCACCCTGTTCGAGGACTGGCTGCGGCCGCATCTCGACCGTGGGGCGCTGGAACCGGTCCTGGAACCGTGGTGGCCGCGCTTCTCCGGGCCGTTCCTGTACTATCCGGGCCGGCGCTACCTGCCGGCGCCGCTCAGGGCCTTCGTCGCGTTCATCGGGGCGGCGCGGGAGTGACCACCCTGCCCTCCACGGCCCGCCCCTCGGTCTCCCGCGCCAGCGCATCGACCACCGCGGCGATGCCGGCCTCGTCCGCCCCGTCCCCGCCCCGGCCCGCGGCATAGGCCGCGCGCTGACGGTCGGCGCTGGTGCCGTCGCGGACGATGCGGCGGGCCTCGTCGAGGGCTTCCGTGCAGCCCAAGGCCTCGGCATCCTCGGCCACCAGCGCCAGCACCGCCTCCAGCGCCTCACCGAACGGCACCGCGCGCCCGGCCTCCGCATCGATCAGGGCGGCGTGCACGCCGTCGCGCTGGGCCCGCCACAGGTTCTCGCGGATCACCGCCCGGGCGACCCCGTCGAGGCCGGCATTCAGGTCCGGGCGGCGCTCCGCGGCGCGCACGAGGCAGCGATAGAGGCCGGCGATCGCCACCGCGTCGTCCACCCGGGTGCAGCTGTCGGCGATGCGCAGCTCCAGGGTCGGGTAGCGGATCGAGGGCCGCAGGTGCCACCACAGGAAGCTCGCATCCTGGATCGCGCCGGCGGCCTGCATCACCGCGACGTAGCGCTCGAACTCGGCCTGGCTGGCGAACAGGTCGGGCAGGCCGGTGCGCGGCATCTCGCCGAACACGCTGAGGCGGTAGCCGCACAGGCCGGTGTCGCGCCCCTGCCAGAACGGCGACGAGACCGAGAGCGCGAGCAAAGCCGGCAGGAACGGCAGCAGCCGGTTCATCAGGTCGACCCGGCCATCGGGCCGCGCCACCTCGACATGGACGTGCATGCCGCTGACCAGGGTGCGCTGCCCGATCATCCGCACCTCGTCGAGGATGCCGTGGTAGCGCGCCCCGTCGGTCGGGCGTTGCGCGTCCCAGGCGGCGCCCGGATGGGTGCCGGCGCCGAAGACCAGGATGCCGTGCGCCCGCCCGATCTCGGCGAGGCTCCGGCGCAAGGACGCGAGACCGGCCCGCGCCTCCGCCGCCGCGGTGGCCGGCGGGGTCGCGATCTCGATCTGGCTCCGCAGCAATTCGCGCTCGGCCGCCGGCAGCAGGGCCTTGGCGGCGGCGTGGAAGCCGCGCACGCCGCGGTTCGGCGTCCCGCGGGTCGCGGCATCCGCCAGGAAGAACTCCTCCTCGATGCCGAAGCGGTAGGCGGGGCCGGTCATGGATGCAGGATTCTCCGAGAGGTCGAGGATATAGGGGCCGGCGACGAGCCGGCCACGCCGTCAGCCCCGCATCGCCCACACGGCGAGGACCGCGAGGGCGAGGAGGAGGGCCGCGAGGCCCGCCCACACCACCGCCCGGTGCGCGCCGCCCTGCGCCGGCCCGGGTGCGGCCTGGCGGGGGCTCGGGCCCGGCGCCGCCATCGCGGCGGGCGGCGATTCGGGGGCCGGAGGCGGCGCGGCGGCGGGGGCCGGCGGCTCCGGCAGCCGGACCGCGCCGCCGGGGGGCAGCGGGCGGCCTTGCTGAAGCAGAACCTCGTCCGGATCCACCGGAACTCCGGCCTCCTCCAGTTCGATCAGCACCAGGGCGATGTCCTCGGCGCTCATCCGGTCGACCGGCAGCGCCTGGCGCAGGTCGTCGGGGCCGAGGCCGCCGCGGCTCCGGCCGAGGGCGATCAGGCGGTCGAGGGTGGTGCGGTCGAAGGCGGCCTGCATCACGGGGCTCCGTCTCTCGTCCGTGCCAACGCGCACAGGCCCGCCTCCGTTTCCCCGTCACGCTCGCGCCCAGATGGGGTAAGACAAGACCCAGGCTCCCGGTCTGACGTCGGGACCGAACCCAGGCGAGCCATGAACGCGCATCCGTCCCATTTCCGTCCGGCCCCCGAGGGGTCCCGGCCGGTCCTCGCCCGGATCACCCCGCCGGAGAAGCCGCTCGGACCGTGGCGGCTGTTCCGCGCCATCGTGCGCAACCCGCTCGAGGCCTGGCCCGAGGCGATCTACCGCGAGCCGCTCTACGTCTCCGACTTCCTCGGCAATACCAGCCTGTTCGTGATGGCGCCGAACCTGATCCGCCGGGTGATGGTCGACGATGCCGACGCGTTCGAGAAGTCGGAGGTCCTGCGCCGCGCCCTCTCGCCGGCTTTGGGCGACGCGATCCTGACCGCCGACGGGGCGCGCTGGCGCTGGCAGCGCCGGGCGGCGGCGCCGATCTTCCGGGCCGAGCGCATCCGCAGCTTCGTGCCGGCGATGATCGCTGCCGCCGAGCGCACCCGCGACGCGCTGGCCGCCGATCCCGGCGCCGAGGTCGACATCGCCCAGACGATGATGCGCACCACCTTCGAGATCATCGTCGAGACGATGCTGTCGGGCCACGGCGCCATCGACGCCGCCCGGGTCGAGCGCGGCATCACCGACTACCTCGAAGCGACCAGCTGGATCTTCGGCCTCACGCTGCTGCGCGCCCCGGCCTGGATGCCCTATCCCGGCCGGGCCAAGGCCGAGCGGGCCAAGATGTACCTGCGCGACGCGCTGTTCCGCCTCGCCGCGGAGGGCCGCCGCACCGGCACGGAGGGGCGCAACGACCTGATGAGCCTGCTGCTCGCCGCCCGCGACCCGGAGACCGGCCAGGCGATGGACGACCGCGACGTCGCCGACAACCTGCTCACCTTCGTGACCGCCGGCCACGAGACCACGGCGCTTGCCCTGACCTGGGCGTTCTACCTCCTCGCCCACCACCCGGAGGCCGAGGCGCTGGTCGCCGCCGAGGTCGAGGCGGTGACCGGCGGGGCCGCGCTGACGGCCGACCATGTCGACGCCCTGCCCTATACCCGCCAGGTGATCCTCGAGGCGATGCGGCTCTACCCGCCGGTGCCGGTGGTGGTCCGCGGCGCTTTGCGCGACGTCGACCTCGACGGGACGCCGGTCAAGGCCGGCACGCCGATCACCATCCCGATCTACGCCGTGCACCGCCACGCCGCCCTGTGGGACGAGCCGGAGCGCTTCGACCCGACCCGCTTCGCCCCCGAGGCCGCCAAGGCCCGCGACCGCTACGCCTACCTGCCCTTCGCGGCCGGTCCCCGGATCTGCATCGGTATGGGCTTCGCGCTCTCCGAGGCGGTGGCGATCCTGGCGGTGCTGATCCGCAGCTTGCGCTTCTCGCTCAGGCCCGGCTACCTGCCGGTGCTCAAGCAGCGCATCACCTTGCGCCCGGCGGAGGGGATGCCGATGCGGGTCACCCCGCGCTGAAATCCTTCGGCGGGAACCGGCGCGCGAACACCGCCTTGGCCGCGAAGAGGCCGTTGAGGGCGGCCGGGAACCCGGCATGGGTGGCGATCTCGCGGGCGCGCAGGTCGAGGCCGGGCCGGGAACAGATGTCGCCGAAGGGGAACTCGAACAGGGAGGTGGCGAAGTCCGGCGCGATGTCGGCGGGCGCCGCCGCCACGGCGTGCCCCGCCTCGCCGTCGATCTCAGCGCGCGCGCTGGCCGCGCGCGAGCCGGCTCTCGCCGTCGCTCGGAATGGGTGGCGTCATCGTCGTCGCTCCTCTCGGTGTGGGTGCCATAGCCGGCGATCTTCGCGTCCAGCACGAGGAGGCTGGCCTGCAGCTCCGCGACCTGCGCCCGGACGCGGTCGCGATGGGCCTCCAGCAGCGCGCGCCTGTCCGCTTCCGTCCCGGGGCCGCCGTCGCGCAGCGCCGCGTAGAGCCGCATGTCCCGGATCGGCATCGCGGTCGTCTTGAGCCGCCTCAGGAAGGCGATCCAGGACAGGATGGCGGCGTCGTAATCGCGCTGCCCCGACCGGTCCCGACTCGCGCAGGGCAGCAGCCCGATCCTCTCGTAGTAGCGCAGCGTGTGGGCCGAGAGGCCGGAATGCCGTGCGAGTTCGCCGATCTTCATGCCGATGCCCTCGGGTCGCGCCCCCTCCGCGCCGGATGAGGGAGAGGCTACGGGTTCGAGTGCACTCTCAGTCAAGGCCCGACCATGCGCGATCGTCCGGGCGCTGCGCCGGACAGTTCGGGTGCAAGACGAGACGCACACATTCTCCTCTCCCCGCCGAGCGTCCCCGACCGGCCGCGCGTCGGCGAGATCCTGTCAGTCCATCCGGTCTGGCGCCGCGAGGCGGGCGAGATAGCCGGCGACCGCGGCCGGGTCCGGGGTCGCGCAGGCGAGGTAGCCGTCCGGGCGCACCAGCGCGACCGTGCCGTTATGCAGGGCCGGGCGGATCTCCGGATCGACGAGGCCGGCGAAGGCCTGCGGCAAGGCGGCGACGGCGGCGGAGGGCTCGGCGAACAGGACGAAACGCGGCGCCGGTCCCGCCCCGACCGGGACCTGCCCGGGGACCGGCGGCACGCGCGCGCCGGGCCGCAGCCAGCCGGTAACGCCCGGGCCGTTCAGCGGCGACGCGCCGTAGTGGATCGCGACCTCCGCCATCGTGTCGGCGATCCCGTGGGCGAGGCGCGGCAGGCCGAGCACCAGGCGGGCGACCGCGTTGCGCACGCCCTGCGCGATCGGATTCGTCAGGGTGGCGACGCGGGTCAGCCGCTCGGCCGCCTTCAGCACGTCGTCGCCGACGCGGCTGCGCTCCGGGCTGTAGCTGTCGAGCAGGGCTGCGTCGGCCCGGCCGTGGGCCACCAGCGCCAGCTTCCAGGCGAGGTTGACGGCATCCTGCATGCCCGTGTTCATGCCCTGGCCACCGGCGGGGCTGTGGATGTGGGCCGCGTCGCCGGCCAGGAACGCCCGCCCCTGCCGGTACGCGGCGACCTTGCGGCCGTTGATCCGGAAGCCCGCGAGCCAGACCGGATCGGACAGGCGCGTGCCGGCGGGGCCGCGCCGGTCGACCAGCCTCCGCACGTCGTCGAGGGTCGGCGCCGGCGCGGCCTCGGCGTCGGTCTGGGGCGTGTCGGCGATGATCCGGTAGCGGCCGGGCCGGATCGGAAAGATCAGCAGCACGCCGTCCCGGTGCCAGTGGACCGACGCCTCGGTGTCCGGGCGCGGGTAGCCGGTCATGTGCAGGTCGGCGAGGATCCAGTCGCTCGGCAGCGTCTCGCCCGCGAAGGGCAGGCCGAGCGCGTGGCGCACCGTGCTGTGGGCGCCGTCGCAGCCGACGAGCCAGTCCGCCCGGACCCGCTCCTCGCGACCGTCGGCGTGCCGCAGCACCGCCGCGACGCCGTCGGGGCCGACCGTGACGGCGTCCGCCGCGGTGCGGCGCTCCACCGCCACGCCCTGCCCGGCCAGGCGCTCCTCCAGCAGGCGCTCGGTCTCGGATTGCGGGAGGGCGAGGGCGTAGGCGTGGGCGCTCGGGACCGCGTCCATCGTCACGCGGCCGACGACCGTCTCGCCCGCCAAGACGGACACGCCGGCGATCCTGAATCCCGCCGCGACGAAGGGCGCGGCGCCGCCGGCAGCCCCGCGGTCGAGCAGCTCCAGGGTGCGGCTCCACAGCACCAGCGCCCTGGATTGGTCGGTGCGCTGCGGCGCCCTGTCGACGAGGCGCAAAGGGACGCCGTAGCGCGCGAGCTCGGAGGCGAGGGTCAGCCCGACCGGGCCGGCGCCGACGATGAGGACGGAGGATGTCACGAATCGTCTCCCGGGTCGCGCGGCCTCGTCTCCGACGGCCGGGGATCGCGCGGGCCGCTGGCCCGCCTGGCCGTCGCGAGGCCAGGCTACACGATCGTCGTGACCGGGGGAGCGGGACCGAAGGGAGGCGTCGGTCGACCGTTGGGCTGAGGCCGGCGACAGTTGTCGGAGCCTCGCCCAGTTCCGC
This sequence comes from Methylobacterium terricola, assembly GCF_006151805.1. Classification (GTDB taxonomy): domain Bacteria; phylum Pseudomonadota; class Alphaproteobacteria; order Rhizobiales; family Beijerinckiaceae; genus Methylobacterium; species Methylobacterium terricola. The sequence goes on from NZ_VDDA01000006.1 coordinate 180,682, forward strand.
GGCGTCATCGCGGCCCTCCCCGGGGCAAACCTGCAAGATCTTGCAGGCCGGGGCCGCGCCATGCCCGTGAGGGGCGTCGTTTTATCGATAAAATTCTACCGCCGGCAACTTGCCGACCTACGACCGAGACAGCGGCCGGCGCCGGCCAAGCGCACCGGATCGGCTGTCAATACGCCCCGGGCCATCGGCGATTTCATCCGCCTGTCACGAAACCGCCCGATGACGCGGCGGTCACGACATCTCCGGCGGACCCCTTGACCCACGTCCTCGATACGATTCCGGCGGCCGCTCCGGCCGGGCCCCCCGTCGCGCGGGCCGCGCGCCGGCCCGGCGCCGGCCTGCTCCTGCCGCTCGCGCTGCTCAGCCCGTCGCTCGTCTTCCTCGCCCTGTTCACCTACTGGCCGGTGGTCGAGGTCCTGTGGGACGCGACCCACGCGGTCACGCGCCGGGGCACCCGATTCGTGGGCTTGGCCAACTTCGCGGCTCTGTTCGCCGACCCGACCTTCCAGCGCGCGCTCCTCAACAACGCTCTCTACGCGCTGGGCACGGTGGTGCCGAGCCTGGTCCTGGCGCTCGCCTTCGCGCTGGCGCTCAACGGCGCCGGCCGGGTGCGGGCCGTGATGCGGGCGGTGTTCTTCCTGCCGGTGATGATCCCGCTGGTGGCCGCCGCCGCGCTGTTCCTGTTCCTGTTCCTGCCCGGGATCGGGCTGATCGACTACCACCTCGCCCGGCTCGGGCTGCCCGGTGCCAACTGGCTCGGCGACCCGGATCTGGCGCTCGCCGCCATCACGGTGCTGACCGTGTGGAAGAATGCCGGCTACTACATGCTGTTCATCCTGGCCGGCCTGCAGGCGATCCCCGACGAGGCCCGGGAGGCCGCGCTCCTCGACGGCGCAGGTCCCTGGCAGCGCCTGCGCTTCGTCACGCTGCCGGGCTTGCGCCCGACCTTCGCCTTCGTCGGGGTGATCGCGCTCCTCAACGCGGTGACGCAGGTCGACCACGTCTTCGTGCTGACCAAGGGCGGGCCCTCGGACGCGACGAAGCTCCTCCTGTTCTACATCTACGAGCAGGCCGCCGAGCGCTACGATGCCGGCCGCGCCGCCGCCGCCACGGTGGTGACGCTGGGGCTGCTCGCCGTGCTCACCGGCCTGTCGCTCGCCCGCGGCCAGGGCCCGGAGGCGGCCCGATGAGCGCCCCCTCGTCCGGTCCCGTGACCCGCGAGGTCACGCCCTCCATCGCCCGCTTCGTCGTCGCCGGCCTCGCGCTGGTCTGGGCGGTGCCGTTCTGGTGGATGCTGGTGGCGGCGTTCCGGCCGGCCGGGTCGGGCGCCGACGCCTCGCTCCTGCCCTCGCTGACGCCGACGCTCGCCAACTTCGCCGAGGCCTGGGCCTCGGCCGATTTCCCGCTCTACTTCCTGAACTCGCTCGTGATCTGCGCCGGCATCCTCGCGGTGCAGCTCGTCACCGCCTCGCTCGCCGGCTACGTCTTCGCGCGCCTCGAATTCCCGGGCCGCGGGTTCCTGTTCGGCCTGTTCCTGGTGCAGCTGATGCTGGTGCCGGTGGTGCTCCTGGTGCCGAACCTAAAGACCATCGCGGCCTTGGGCCTCTACGACACCCTGCCGGGCGTGATGGCGCCCTACTGCGCCACCGCCTTCGGCACCTTCCTGATGCGTCAGAGCTTCCGCGAGGTGCCGCGCGAGCTGGAAGACGCCGCGATGATCGACGGGGCCGGCTGGTGGGCGCGCATCCGCCTCATCTACCTGCCGCTGACGAAACCCGCCCTCGTCGCCTTCTCGATCGTCTCGGTCACCAGCCACTGGAACGAGTTCCTGTGGCCGCTGATGGTCATCAACTCTCCCGACAGGCGGCCCCTCACCCTCGGGCTGGCGAGCTTCACGCTCAGCGCCGAGGGCATGCAGGCCTGGGGGCTGATCGCGGCCGGCACCTTCCTGGTCAGCCTGCCGCTGCTCGCCGCCTTCCTGATCTTCCAGCGCCGGTTCGTGAACAGCTTCCTCGCCTCCGGCATCAAGTAAGAGGACAACACATCATGATTTCCTGGTGGAAGGGCGCCGCCCTCGCCCTGGTGGCGGCGGCCGGCCTCGCGGCGCCGCGCGCCGCGCTCGCGACCGATATCGAGCTGTTCTTCCCCGTCCCGGTCGACGGGGCGCTCGCCCGCAACATGTCCGGGCTGATCAAGGAGTTCAACGACTCCCACCCGGACATCAAGGCCACCCCGGTCTTCACCGGCTCCTACGACGACACGCTCCTGAAGACCCGCGCGGCGATCAAGGCCGGCAAGCCGCCGGCCGCCGTGATCATGTCGGCGAACTTCCTCACCGACCTGTCGATCGAGCGCGAGATCGCGCCGATGGACGACCTGATCGCCAAGGAGGGCAAGACATCTGAGGCCTTCATGGGCCAGTTCTTCCCGGCGCTCCTCCCCAACGCCGTGATCGACCGCAAGGTCTACGGCGTGCCGTTCCACAACTCGACCCCGCTGCTCTACATCAACGCCGACCACTTCAGGGAAGCCGGCCTCGACCCCGACACGCCGCCGCGGAATTGGGCCGAGCTGTACGACGCCGCCCGCAAGCTGACGAAGCGCGAGGGCGACCGCACCACCCGCTGGGGCCTGATGATGCCGTCGAACTACGATTACGGCGGCTGGATCCTCGAAGCCCTGACCATGTCCAACGGCGGGCAATACTACAACCGGGATTACGGCGGCGAGGTCTATTACGACACCCCGACGATGCTCGGCGCCCTCACCTTCTGGTCGGACCTCGTCCACAAGGCCAAGGTGCATCCGGCCGGCGAGCAGAAGGGCCCGGCGGTGACCGGCGCGTTCCTGGCCGGCCAGGCCTCGATGATGATCATCTCGACCGGCTCCCTCACCTTCATCCGCGACACCGCCAAGTTCCCGTTCAAGGTCGCCTTCGTGCCGATGAACGTGCGCCAGGCGGTGCCGATCGGCGGCGCCTCGCTGGTGCAGCCGACCGGCCTGTCGCCGGAGAAGCGCGCCGCCGGCTGGACCCTGATCCAGTGGCTGACCTCAGCCGAAAAGTCGGGCTGGTGGAGCCGCGCCACGGGCTACTTCGCCCCCAACAAGGCGGCCTACGACTTAGCTGAGATGAAGGCGTTCCTGGAGAAGAACCCCGACGCGAAGATCGCGGTGGATCAGCTCGCCAACGCGCAGCCGTGGTTCGCCACCTACCGCACCGTGCCGGTGCGCAAGGCGATCGAGGACGAGCTGCAGGCCGTGCTCTCGGGCAAGCGTCAGCCGAAGGAGGCGCTCACCGCCGCCCAGAAGGCCGCCGACGCCCTGATGCGTCCCTACGTCGAGGACACCGCCCTGCGCCTGCCGGGCGCGGAGTGAGGCGCGTCTCGGCTTAGACGCACACACTTCCCGGATCCCCGTCCGCTTCGCTCCTGTCGTTTGCAAGGCTGTCCGGGGAAAGAGTCGTGGCGCGGGTTCTTTCCTCTCCCCGCGGGCGGGGAGAGGGCTGTGCTTCCGTTCAGGAAGCGCAGCAAGCCCGCAGGGCGAGGGTGAGGGGGTGTTTCCGGAGGAGCCTCATCCGGCACCACCCCCTCACCCTCGCTCCGGCTGCGCCTGCGCTTGCCGCGTTCCCTGAACGGGAACACGGCCCTCTCCCCGCCCGCGGGGAGAGGAGAAACCCGCGCTTCTTCCTTTGCCGGACAGCCCTGCTTCGTCCGGCAATGGGAGGTGCGATCGAAGAATAAACGGACACCACCCATGCTCATCGCCCAGATCACCGACTTGCACGTGCGCCCCCGCGGGCTGCCGGCCTACCGGGTCTCCGAGACCAACAGGATGGTCGCCCGCGCGGTCGCGCACCTCGTCGCCCTCGATCCCCGGCCCGACCTGGTGCTGGTCTCCGGCGACCTCACCGATTGCGGCCTTCCGGAGGAGTACGAGGCGTTGCGCGCCCTGCTCGCCCGCCTGCCGATGCCGGTCTACGTCGTGCCCGGCAATCACGACCGGCGCGAGACGTTCCAGGAGGTGCTGCCGGCGGCCTGGATGCCGGGCGCGACCGAGGGCTTCATCCAGTACACGGTCGAGGATCACCCGGTCCGCCTGATCGCCCTCGACACGCTGGTGGCGGGCCAGAGCCACGGCGCCCTGTGCTCCGAGCGCCTCGGCTTCCTGGAGCGGGCGCTCGCCGGCGGCGACGGCCGCCCGACCCTGGTGTTCATGCACCACCCGCCCTTCGCATGCGGCCTCGTCCACATGGACGAGATCCGGCTCCTCGACGGCGAGGCGGAATTCCGGCGGTTGATCGCGGGTGAGACCTGCATCGAGCGGATCCTGTGCGGCCACCACCACCGGCCGATCCAGACCCGCTACGCCGGCACGATCGCCCAGATCGCCCCGAGCGTCACCCATCAGGTCGCCTTCGACCTGGACCCGAAGCACGAGGGCGCCCTGGTCTTCGAGCCGCCGGCCTACCTGCTCCACCGCTACACGCCGGAGAGCGGGATCGTGAGCCACATGGTCTATGTCGAGGCCTTCGACGGGCCGTACCCGTTCGTGCTGGACGCGGCGTATCCGGGGCAGCACTGACGCAATGTCAAAATGACAATAGAAACAGAACAAGATCGTGCAGGGTGGCGCGCTTCCGTTTAAAGCACTGAGCATCATGCTGGCAGCGTGCCGTTCAGTGCCTAATCCTGAAGCGCGCCACCCTCACCCCTGACCCCTCTCCCAGACGGGAGAGGGGGATGAGCTTTACTCGGAAGACGCAGCCCCGAGGTAGCGCCGTGATCAGCTGTTCTTCAGCGCCACGCGGTACTGACCTTGCGTCTTCGCCCGCACCTCGTCCTCGGTGACGCCGTCGGCGAGCTCGATCAGGCTCATGCCGCCGTCGCCCTTCTTGTCGATGGTGAAGACGCCGAGATCGGTGATCACCATGTCGACCACGTGGGTGCCGGTCAGCGGCAGGTCGCAGGCCTCCAGGAGCTTGGGCGACTCGGAGCCGTCCTTGGCCTTGGCGACGTGCTCCATCACCACGACGACCTTCTTGACGCCGGCGACGAGGTCCATCGCGCCGCCCATCCCCTTCACCATCTTGCCGGGGATCATCCAGTTGGCGAGGTCGCCGTTCTGGGCCACCTGCATGGCGCCGAGGATCGACAGGTCGATATGCCCGCCGCGGATCATCCCGAAGGAATCCGCCGACGAGAAGTAGCTCGTGGTCGGCAGTTCGGTGATGGTCTGCTTGCCGGCATTGATGAGGTCGGGGTCCTCCTCGCCCTCGTACGGGAACGGGCCCATGCCCAGCATCCCGTTCTCGGACTGGAGCTGCACCGACATGCCGTCGGGGATGTAGTTCGACACCAGCGTCGGGATGCCGATGCCGAGATTGACGTAGAAGCCGTCCTCGAGCTCGCGGGCGGCGCGGGCCGCCATCTGGTCGCGGGTCCAGGCCATGGGGGTCTCCTCTCTCGCTCGTTCAGATGGCGCCGCCGCCCGTCGGGGCGGGCGCGGGCTCGGCGTTCGGCGCGGCCTCGGCACGCTTGCGCGTGGTGCGCTGCTCGATGCGCTTCTCCGCGTTCGGGACGTGGATCATCCGCTTCACGAACACGCCGGGGGTGATGATGTGGTCGGGGTCGATCTCGCCGGGCTTCACCAGGTGCTCGACCTGCGCGATGGTCATGCGCGACGCCGAGGCCATCATCGGGTTGAAGTTGCGGGCGGTCTTCCGGTAGACGAGGTTGCCCTCGTGGTCGCCCTTCCAGGCATGGACCAGCGAGACGTCGGCGAACAGGCCGCGCTCCATCACGTAGGTCTCGCCGTCGAACTCCCGGGTCTCCTTGCCCTCGGCGATCAGGGTGCCGACGCCGGTCTTGGTGAAGAAGGCCGGGACGCCGGCGCCGCCGGCGCGGATGCGCTCGGCCAGCGTGCCCTGCGGGTTGAACTCGATCTCGAGCTCGCCGGCGAGGTACTGCTTGGCGAAGGTCTTGTTCTCGCCGACATAGGACGAGATCATCTTCTTGATCTGGCGGGTCTCGAGCAGCACGCCGAGGCCGACGCCGTCGATGCCGGCATTGTTCGAGATGACCGTGAGGTCCTTGGCGCCGCTCTCGCGCACCGCGTCGATGAGGATGTCGGGAATGCCGCACAGGCCGAAGCCGCCGGCCATGATCGTCATGCCGTCCCGCAGGACGCCCGCCAGGGCGGCGGTGGCGTCGGGGTATACCTTCTTCATCCCTCGTTTCCCCAAATTGGCTGGTGCCGCCGGGCGCGATCGCCCTTGGTCCCGCACGGATGCGGCGCCTCGCCGCCCTGTTTAGCACCGTTGCGGCGCCGCACCACCGGGCGGCGGCGGAAAATGTCCCGCTCGGGGAGGGTCGGGACGGAGACGGAACATCGTGCCGGGGAGACAAGGCGCGTGCGACGGATTATAGGGAAACCGGGAAGGCGTATGCCGCCGGCGGGAAAGATCCGGCCAGGGCGGCGCCCGGGGGGGCGCACGAGTTCTCGTCCACGCCGGCAGCCGGAGAGCGATGTCGCGCCGAACCACCCTGGCCCTGAGCGGCGCCGTCGTCACGGTGCTCGCCCTCGCGGCCGTCTCCCAGCCCTGGACGATCGCCGCCCCGCGGGCGGCGGCCTTCGCGGAGCGGGACCTGGCCCGGCGCTACGGCCTCGGCCTCGCGGTGACGGGGCCCGCGACCCTGACCCTGCTGCCCGCCCCGCGCCTCAGCTTCACCGGGGTGCGGCTGCGCCGCGGCAGCCACGACCTCGTCGCGAGCGAGGGCCTGCAGGTGCAGCTCGGCCTCGCCGGGCTCCTCGCCGGCCGGCCGGAGATCACCGGCCTCGTCCTCGACCGGGCCCGCATCGCCCTGCCGGACGGGACGGGCAGCGACTGGGCCGAGCCGGCGGCCCGGCTCGCCACCCGCGTCGCCGCCGGCCGCGGCCGGCACCTGCGCCGCCTCGTCCTCGTCGACGCGACCTTGACCGGGCGCGACCCCCGCACGGGCCATCTCGAGACGGTCACCGGCCTGAACCTGATGGCGAACTGGCCGCGCCCGAGCGCCGGCCTCGACCTCTCCGCCGCCTTCACCTGGCGCGGCGTGCCGGCGACGCTCACGCTCTCGGACCTGCGCCCGCGCGAGCTCGCCGCCGGCGCCGAGACCCCGGTGGCCGTCGCCCTCGCCTGGAGCGCCGCCGGCCCGGGGGCTGCAGCGGCGAGGGCGGCCGAGGGTAGCGCCGAGATCGAGGGCACCCTGGTCTGGGCGAAGGCCTCCGACGCGAAGGAGGAGGCCGGCCCGCGGCTGTCGGGCCAGGGCCGCTTCGCCACCCCGTCCCTGCCCGACACCCTGGCCTGGCTCGGGATCGCGTCCGGCCCCGCCGCGCTCGCCGGCCCGGTGAGCCTGGACGGCCGCTTCACCGCCCGCCCCGGCGCCGTCGAATCGCCCGAGCTGCAGGTGCGGGTCGGCGACAGCCGGCTCGAGGGCGCCGGCGCCGCCTCCCTGGTGCGGGGGCGGCTCAACCTCTCCGCCACCCTGGCGGCCGAGCGGCTCGACCTGTCGGGCCTCGTGCCCGAGCCCGAGCCCGGCGGCGCCTGGAGCCGGACGCCGCTCGCCCTCGACGGGCTCACGAGCGGCGACCTCGACCTGCGGCTCTCCGCGGCGTCGGCCCGCCTCGGCCCGATCGAGGCGCAGGACGTCGCCGCCGGCCTCCTGGTGCGCGACGGCACCGTCGAGGCGACGCTCGGGCGCGCCACCGTGCAGGGCGGCACCGTCAAGGGCCGGGCGGCGCTCGCGGCCCTGCCGGCGGGCCTCGACGCCCGGCTCCAGGGCAGCGCCGACCGGATCGACCTCGGCGGCCTGTTCGCCGATCTCGGCTGGCCGCGCTGGATCCTCGGCCGGGCGCAAGCCTCGGTCGCCCTCGACAGCGCCGGATCGAGCCTCGCCGACCTCGTCGGCCGCCTCGGGGGCCGGGCTGCCGCCACGGTCGAGGGCGGGGAGATCCTCGGGTTGAGCCTCGCCGACCTCGCCCAGAGGCCCGACGCCGCCGCCACCGCCCTGCGCCGGGGCGGCCGCACCCATTTCGAGCGTGCCCGCGTCAGCGTGACGGTGAGCGATGGGGTCGCGGAGATCGGCCAGGGCCTGGTCCGCGGCGGAGGCCTGACGGCGAGCCTCGGCGGCCGGGTCTTCCTGGCCGAGCGGCGCCTGGGCGCCGAGGCCCGGATCGAGCCCGGGCCCGACGGGCGGACCGGGGCCTTCGCCATCGAGGGGCCGTGGCTGCGCCCGACCCTCCGGCCCCTGGCCGCCCGCCTGCTGGACAAGACCGTGCCGGCCACCACCCTGCCCGCCGCCGCCAGCGCCTACCTGCCCTGACGACCCCCGGGCAGCCTTGCGGGGGCCCGCCACCGCAAGGCTGCCCGGATTCGCGTCGTGCCGCGGGTGCTTGGCGCAAGACCCGCCACCACTCTCGCGAACGCTGCCGAGGCGCGTCCCGATGCCGGCCCGGATGCGACCCCGCCGCGCCGGCCCGTGGATCGGAGCCCTCGCCGCCCTGCCCTGCGCCGGCGCGCCGGTCCGGGCGCCTCCTGCGGTGGAGCCGGCCCCGGACGGATTCCCGGCGGTGCCGGCGACGCCGGATCTCTGGGTCGTGCCGATGAACGAGGCCCGCCCCATCGGGTGCTTCGCCCGCCTGGTCCCCGATTGCCCGGCCCAGGGGCCGGCGGTGGCCCGCCTCGTCGAGGCGGCAAGCACGGCAGCGTGCGCGTCGCCGCCGAGCCGTCCTTCCCGCGCTACGCCCCCGGCCACCTGCAAGGCCCGCAAGGTCGAGGGCCTGACGACGACCTTCGAGGGCTACGAGGGCCTCGACGCCTGCCGGGGCCTGACCATCGACCCGGGCGGCGGGGCCGGCCAGCTCGACGTCATGGTCTCGATCCGCTGACCTCCCGAAGGATCGACTCCACGAAGTCCGGCACCGCCCGGGTCGCCGGGCCGTAAGTCGCCGTGTCGAACAGGCCGGCCGTGTCGGAGGGGGCGAGGTTGATCTCGTGGGTCGGGATCCCGGCGGCGCGGGCCCGCGCCACGAAGCCCGCCGCCGGGTAGACGGCCCCGGAGGTGCCGATGGCGACGAACAGCGCGGCCTCGTCGAGGGCCGCGTCGATCGCCTCGAGATGGAGCGGCATCTCCCCGAACCACACCACGTCCGGCCGCATCCCGCCCCGCCGCCCGCAGGCCGGGCAGGCGGTGTCGAGGCTCAAGGGCTCGGCCCAGTCCCGCGCCGCGCCGCAGGCGGTGCAGCGCGCCCGCATCAGCTCGCCGTGCATGTGGGTCACCGTCCTGGAGCCGGCGCGCTCGTGCAGGTCGTCGACGTTCTGGGTGCAGAGGAACAACCGGCGGCCGCGGGCGGCGAGGCTCGCTTCCAGCCGCGCCAGCGCTGCATGGGCGGCGTTGGGCGCGGCCTCCCGCACGCCCTGCCGGCGCAGGTTGTAGAAGGCGTGGACCTCCTCGGGCTCGCGGGCGAAGGCCTCGGGCGTGGCGAGGCGCATCGGGTCGAAGCGCCGCCACAGCCCGCCCGGATCCCGGAAGGTGCCGAGCCCGCTCTCGGCCGAGATCCCGGCCCCGGTCAGCACGAAGATGGTCATGCGCGGCCCTCCCGCCCCGTCATGCCGGCGCCCATGCGGGCGTGTCCAGCGGGTCCGGACGAGCCCGTCCGACGGTGCCGGGGCATCCCGCGGCGAAAGACCCGCCGGTGCGGCGGTGGGCCGGTGCGGGCGGATGATTCGCGGGCGATTGTGGCAAACCTCGCGCCCCGCAGAACAATGCGGGCGCTGGACCGCACGGATGCCGTGACTGTGACCTCCGTTGAGACTTTATCAATTCTTGGCATGGACAATTCGGGTCACCCATCCTAAGTGAGGATCGTGCCCGCGCGCATGGCCGCGGGCAACTGATTCCGAACAGATCGCTTCAGGACATTCAATGACGCGCCACCGCGCGAGACCGTCATTCACGGTCGAGATCAAGCGCAGCCGCACTTCCCCCCTGATCGACAGCGAGCGGCCCCAGAGCGAGCCTCCCGTCGGCAAGCCATCCGCCGGCAAAATTCCAGCCGGAAAGCCCGTGGCGAGCCTCGCCGCGCCGGTCGATCCCGAGCGCAAGCCGGCCTCCCCCGGCCGCAATCTCTGGGCCGGGACGGGTCTCTTCGAGGAAGCCGCCGCCGCCACCCAGTCCGGCCGGTTCGACTCGCCGGAACTGTCGGTCTTTTCCAAGAATCCGGCCGGCCAGATCGCTTCCGGCAAGTCTGCTGCCGGCAAGTCCCCCCTCAGCAAATCTCCCCCCGGCAAGTCTGTCCCCGGCAAGTCTTCCGCCGACCGGACCCCCGAGAAATCCCCCTTCGACAAGACCGTCGATCAGGTCTTCGCGGCCCCGGCCCAGCAGGCCGCCCCCGCCAAGCGCGTCCTGCCGAGCCTGATCGCCCCGCCGGAGCCCGAGCCCGAGCCGGAAGCCGCCCCGGAGCCCGAGGCCAAGCTGCCCCGGGTGCGCCGCTACCGCGCCGCCGAGCCGGCCCCGCGCCGGGCCGCCGGCCCGCGCCCGGCCTTCGTCTGGCCTGAGGACTGGCCCGACGAGGCGCCGATCCAGACCCCCGCGCCGATCGCCGTCCCGGCCGTCCCGCGGATCGACTCGAAGATCCAGGTGCCCAAGGCCCAGGCGTCCCAAGTCCAAGTGCCCCAGGTTCAACTGCCCCGGGTTCAAGCGCCGACGTCGCAGGGACCGGACGCCGCGCCCGGGCCGCAGGGCTCCGATGCCGGCGAGATCCGCCTGCGGCCCAAGCGCCGCGCCGGCGAGGAAGACCTGCGCATCGGCCAGCGCTGGAAGCGCCGACTGCCCCGCGTGTGCTGGTAGCGCCGGACCGGGAGGGCGGGCCGCCCTACCGGCTCGTCATCCTCGATTTCGACGGCACCCTCGCCGACACCTTCCCGTGGTTCACCCGGGTGCTGCCCGGCGTCGCCGACCGCTACGGTTTCCGCCGCCCTGCGGCCGACGAGGTCGACCTGCTGCGGGCGATGGATGCGCGCGGGGTGATGCGGCGCCTCGGCGTGCCGGCCTGGAAGCTGCCGCTTATCGCCCGCCACATGCACGGCCTCGCCGTCCGCGATGCCGACGGCCTCGCGCCCTTCCCGGGCATCCCCGCCCTGCTCGCCCGCTTGGCGGCCGGCGGCGTCGCGCTCGCCCTCGTCAGCTCGAACCGCGAGGACGTGGTGCGCCGGGTGCTCGGGCCGCGGAGCGCCGGGCTGATCGACGTCTATGCCTGCGGCACGTCCTTGTTCGGCAAGGCGCGGCGGTTCCGCGCCGTGGCCCGCGGAAGCGGCCTGCCTGCCGCCGCCGTGCTGTGCCTGGGCGACGAATTGCGCGACCATGCCGCCGCGACGCAGGCCGGCCTCGCCTTCGGGGCGGTCACCTGGGGCTATACCGGGGCGGCGGCGCTGGCGGCCGCGCGGCCCGCCCACCTGTTCGCGACGCCCGAGGCGGTGGCGGCGGCGCTCCTCCCGGAGGCGGTGCGGGCGGCGTGACCGGCGGGCCGCCGCAGCGTGCTCCCGAGCGTGCGCGATGGTCCTGCCGGGTTTGATACCGCCGCGCCGTCGAGCGGATCCGTTCGACGGCGCAAGGCACGCCCGAACGGGCGCCGGCGCCGGGACGCCTTGGCATCGACGTGTCGATGCCAAGGCGCGAGGGGATGACGTCCTCCTCGTCATCCCCGGGGTCTCGTTCTCGGCGAGCCTCAGGGTGACGTCAGGATTTGACCTCGATCCCGCAAGATCCGACCGAGCGCTCGGCCAGTGCTGTCGCGATGTCCGGAAGGACTCGTCCGGACATCGTATCGGCAAAGACATGGCAAGACGTGGCCCGCGTCGAGCGGGCTTCAGTAATGCGGCACCGTCCGGTGCTCGACCAGCGGAGCCTCCATGCGGAAATGCAGGCCGGCCGGCTTGAAGTCGAAGCGGATGTCGGCGCCGCACTGCATGGTGAGCACCCGCTGCAGCAGGGTCGAGCCGAAGCCCTTGCGGGTCGGCTCCGCGGTGCGCGGGCCGCCGCGTTCGGTCCAGTCGAGGCGCAGGCGCCGGCCGGTCTCGCCCTGGTCGACCGCCCAGGTCACGGTGATCCGCCCCTCGGGCACCGAGAGGGCCCCGTGCTTGGCGGCGTTGGTGGTCAGTTCGTGGATCGCCATGCCGGTCGGCACCGCGAGGTCGGCGGTGAGCTCGACCAGCGGGCCCTTGAGCGCGATGCGCTTGCCGGCCTCGTCGTTGTAGGGGCCGAGCTCGTTCTCCAGCATCTCCTGGAGCGAGGCCATCTGCCAGTAATCCTCCGTCAGGAGGTTGTGGGTCTTGGCGAGCGAGATCACCCGGGCCGAGAAGCCCTGGTAGAACTCGTCGACGCTGGTGGCGCCCCGCGCCGAGGCGCCGAGCAAGGCCTGGACCGTCGCCAGCGTGTTCTTCACCCGGTGGTGCAACTCGCGGATCAGCAGCGCCTGGCGCTCGGCGGTCTGCTGACGCTCGTGCAGGAAGGCCGCGGCCTCGCGCTGGCGCCGCCGCGCCCGCACGGCGAAGCGGGTCGCGGTGACCAGGGTGGCGGGGTGGAACGGCCGCTCCAGCAGGGTGACGTTGCCGAGGGAGTCCATCAGCCGCGCGTCCGGCGGGGTCCCCCGCAGGGTGAGCAGCACGAACGGGTAATCCGACCACGGCTCCTGCCCGGCGAGATAGGCGGCGAGCCCGTGCCGGTCGGAGGCGCGCAGGGCCTCCTCGGTCAGGATCGCGCAGCTGCCCTCGTCGAGCCGGGCGACCAGCGCCGGCAGGTCGGTGCAGATCTCCGCCCGCAGGCCGGCCTCGTCGAGGATCGTGCCCGCCACCGCGGCGTCGCGCCCGGCGGGGGCGAGGATCAGGACCGGAGGATCACTCTCTCTCATGATTGCCCAGGTCCGGCCCATCCCGCTCGGCCAGCAGGCGGCCGTGATAGCTCGGCACGCCCGTCAGGACACCCCGGAACCCCGCCAGCGGCTCTCCGACACGCAAACCGCCGCCGTTGATCCGAAGTTCCCGGATGGTGTCCTCGTGCGGCCCCACCCTCTTCTTGACCACCGACACCGCCCGGCGCAAGTGCCCGTCGGCCTCGAAGAACCGAAACAGCACCACGGTGTCGCTGAGGTAGGTCAGATCGACGGTGGCGGACATCTGTCCGACGAGCCCGTGCTGCGCCAGCACCAGTAGCGTCGTCACGCCCAGCTGGTTCAGATAGGTCAGGATCTCGTGCATCTGCAGCAGCAGGTACTGCTCGCCCGGCATCGCGTTCTGGTAGCCGGTGAGCGAGTCGATCAGCACCAGGCGCACGTCCTCGCGCTCGACGGCGTCGCGCACCATCGCCGCGAGCTCGCCCGGCGAGACCTCCGCCGGGTCGATCTGCTCGACCCGCAGACGACCGTCGGCCATCGCCTCGGTGATGTCCATGCCGAGGCCGGCGGCCCGGCGCTGCAGGATCCCGATCGGCTCGTCGAAGCTCAGGATCAGCCCACGCTCGCCCCGCGCCAGCGCCGCCGTCATGTAGGCGAGCGCGGTCGAGGACTTGCCGACCCCCGAGGGGCCGAGCAGCATCGTGCTGGTGCCCCGGTCGAGCCCGCCGCCGAGGAGCGCGTCGAGGCCGTCATTGCCGCTCCCGAGGCGGCCGGGCTCGTAGGCATGGCCGTGCTCGGCGGCGACCAGGCGCGGGAACACCACGAGGCCGCCGCGGCGGATGACGAAGTCGTGGAAGCCGCCGCGGAAATGCGTGCCGCGCATCTTGATCACCCGCAGCCGCCGGCGCTCGCCGCCGTAGAGCGGCGCCAGCTGCTCGAGCTGGAACACCGCGTGGCAGAGGCTATGCAGGTTGAGGTCGTCCTGCTCGGCGGTGAGGTCGTCGAGGAGGAGCGCGGTGGTGTCGTGGATCAGGAGGTAGCTGCGCAGCGCCAGCACCTGGCGGCGGTAGCGCAGCGACCCCTGGGACAGCAGCCGGATCTCCGACAGGCTGTCGAACACCACCCGCTGCGGCTTGACCCGGTCGATCTCCGCGATGGCGAGGCGTACGGTCTCGCCGAGCTCGAGGTCGGAGGAATGGACGAGGCTCTGCTGCTGGCGTGGATCGAGGCTGAGCTCCGGCGGCACCAGCTCGAAGATCTCGATGCTGTCGAGCGACCAGCCGTGGCGGGCGGCCACCGAGACGAGCTCGCGCCGGCTCTCCGACAGGGTGATGTAGAGGCAGCGCTCGCCCAGCCGCGCGCCGTCGCGGAGGAATTGCAGCGCCAGGGTGGTCTTGCCCGAGCCCGGCCGCCCCTCGATCAGGTGGGCGCGGTTGGCGGCGAAGCCCCCCTCCAGGATGCTGTCGAGGCCCGGCACCCCGGTCGGGACCGGGGCCGCGTCGTCGGAGGGGTGGGTCACGGGATCGGGCATGAACGAGAGGCTGGCCTTCGTGAAGGGGCAGGGCCGGCTCTGTCTCGTCCGGCGCAGGTCGTCCGGCTTGTGGCAAAGAAATGCGGCGAGAACAAAGGGCTTGTGCGATCCCATCGCCCGGCCGGCGCGCATGGCGGGCCATTGTGGCGGAGAACCTGGGCGGAGAGCCTGGGCGGTGAAAAGCGCGCCGTCCCCCCTTGACGCGGGTCGGGTTCGCACGCATGTGCCCCTTGTCCGTGGCGGCCGACGATTCGGCCGTGCGCGACATCACCGGACATCCACGATCCCCATGCCCAGCGACAGTAGTCGACGGACCGTGCCGCCTCGGTGCCGCCTCGCGTGACCCGCGCCTGATCGCTGATCGGGCTCGCCCGCGACCGGCGCCGATGCGGCCGGTCGAACGAGGTGAGCCATGACCCTGATGACGATGCGCGCCCGCTCCGGCGCCGTACCCCGCGACCGCAGCGTCGTGGTCGTTCTCCTTCTCATGCTGGCCCTGGTCTTCGGACCGGCCATCGGCCTGCACGTGGCCGTCAACCTGCTCGGCCACGGCGCCGCACCGGACGGTCTCGCCGCCACCGCCACCGAGGCGCCCCGGGGGAGAGGCTGACCTGGGAGAGGCTGACCGGCGGGGCCGGCGTCGCGCCGTCCCCGTCCCTCAGGTCCGCCCCCGCAGGATCAGGACCGCGCCGGCGACGAGCAGCGCGGCCCCGAGCCAGGTCTCCATCCCGAGGGTCCCGCGGCGGCCGGTCAGGCCCGCCGCATCGCCGGCGATTCCCGCCGCCAACTGCCCCGCCACCACCAACGCCACCGTGACGGTCGCCCCCTGCTGGCGGTAGCCGTACAGGCTGGCGGCCACGACCAGCGTGCCGAGCAGCCCCGGCACCAGGAACCACGGCTCCGCCCGCTCGATCAGCCGCAAGGGGAAGGCCGGCCCGCTGCGCCAGGCCTCGACGAGGCCGAGCAGCGACAGCCCGACCAGCGAGTTGCACAGGAGCGCCCCGGTCAGCCCGGTCCCCCGCGCCACGATCGCCCCCATCAGCGCATTCTGCACCACCAGGGCGGCCCCGGCGACGAGGCAGAGGAGAGCCGCGCCGGTCATCGGGCGGTCCCCGCGGGCGGGCAATTGGGGCGAGATGGCATGGCGCGGCTCCTGTCGGGGTCGATTGTCTCCTATGATGGATATTTGTCAATTATCGGGGATGGGCGCAATCGGAAGCGTGGCCGGAAGGGGGTGATCGACTCTCAACCTCACCACCTTCCCGCACTCACCGAAACCCGCTACCCCTCGGGACCATGTCGACCCAATCCCTCCCGCACGCCCCCGTCACCGTCGCCGCCGGCGCCGTCCGCTTCGGCAACCACCTGCCGCTGAGCCTGATCGCCGGCCCCTGCGCCCTGGAGAGCCGCGACCACGCCTTCGAGGTCGCCGGCGCCCTCAAGGCGATGACGGCCTCCCTGGGGATCGGCCTCGTGTTCAAGTCGTCGTTCGACAAGGCCAACCGCACCTCGGCCGGGTCGAGCCGCGGCCTCGGCCTCGCCCAGGCGCTGCCGATCTTCGCCGAGATCCGCGAGACCCTGGGCCTGCCGGTCGTCACCGACGTGCACGAGGCCGGTCACTGCGCGGCCGCGGCCGAGGCCGTCGACATCCTGCAGATCCCGGCCTTCCTGTGCCGGCAGACCGACCTCCTGCTGGCGGCCGCCGCCACCGGCCGGGTCGTCAACGTCAAGAAGGGGCAGTTCCTCGCCCCCTGGGACATGGCCCACGTGGCGGCCAAGATCACCGGGGCCGGCAACCCCAACGTGCTGCTGACCGAGCGCGGCGCCTCCTTCGGCTACAACACCCTCGTCTCGGACATGCGCGCCCTGCCGATCATGGCGGGGGTGAGCGGCGGCCTGCCGGTGGTGTTCGACGCCACCCATTCAGTGCAGCAGCCCGGCGGGCAGGGCGCCACCTCCGGCGGCCAGCGCGAGTTCGTGCCGGTGCTGGCCCGGGCCGCGGTGGCGGTCGGGGTCGCGGGCGTGTTCATCGAGACCCATCCCGATCCCGACCGGGCGCCCTCCGACGGGCCCAACATGGTGCCGCTGCGCCAGATGCCGGCCCTGCTCGCCGAGCTCCAGGCCTTCGACCGGCTCGCCAAGGCACGGTCTTCGGACGGGGCCGGCGGCTGACGGCGAGGCGGCGGTCATGGACGCCGCCAAGAGACCTTCCGACGAGATGTCGTCCGACAAGATGCCTCCCGCCGGTGCCGCCGGCGACTCGCCCTCCCGCCTGATCGCGGTCCTGGCCGCGGGGGGCTTTGCCAGCACCTTCGCCGGGCGGGTGGTCGAGCCGCTGGTCGGCGTGCTCGCCCGCGACCTCGCGAGCCCGCCCGCCACCGTGGCGCTCCTCTCCACCGCCTTCGCCCTGCCCTACGCGCTGATCCAGCCGATCCTCGGGCCGGTCGGCGATGCCCTCGGCAAGGAGCGGGTGGTGGTGGCCTGCCTCTGCGTGCTGACCGTGGCGCTCGCGGCCTGCGCGGCGGCGAGCGACATCGGCACCCTGTTCGGCCTGCGGATGCTGGCGGGTGCGGCGGCCGGCGGGGTGATTCCGCTCTCGCTCGCCATGATGGGCGACCGCATCCCGATGGCGCGGCGCCAGGTCGCGATCGGCCGCTTCCTCGTCGCGGTGATCCTCGGCCAGCTCTCCGGCTCCACCGTCGCCGGGCTGATCGAGGGCGCGATCGGCTGGCGCGGGGTGTTCTGCCTCGCCGCCGGGGTCGGGGGGCTGGGCTTGCTCGGAGTCGCGATCGGCTTCGCCCAGCGCCTGCGCGCCGCCGGTGGGCGCTTCGCCCTCGCGCCGGCGCTGGCGCGCTACCGCGCCATCCTGCGCAATCCCCGCGCCCGGGTGCTGTTTGCCGCCGTCTTCGTCGAGGCGGTCGCGGTATTCGGCATCTTCCCGCACCTCGCCCACCTGATCGAGGCGCGCGGCGAGGGCGGGCCGAAGGAGGCCGGCCTGGTGCTCGCCGGCTTCGCCGCCGGGGGGCTCGCCTACTCGCTCACCGTCGGGCTGCTGCTGCGCTTCCTCGGCCAGACCCGGATGCTGATGGCCGGCGGCGCGGTCTCGGGCGGCGCCTTGATGGTGGTCGGCCTCGCCGGCTCCTGGCAGGCCGATGCCGCGGCGCTCGGGGCGCTCGGCCTCGGCTTCTACATGCTGCACAACACCTTCCAGGTGCAGGTGACCGAGGTGGCGCCGGAAGCCCGGGCCTCGGCGGTGGCTTTGCACGCCTTCTCGTTCTTCTGCGGCCAAGCGATCGGCGTCGCGGTACTGGGATTCGGGCTCGAGACGATCGGCCAGCTGCCGGCCCTGAGCGTCTGCGCCGCCGCGATCCTGGTCCTCGGGCTTCTCACCGCCCGCCGCCTGGGGCGTCCGGGCTGACGATCGAGCCGCCGGGGAAGTTCAGCCGGAGTTCAGGTGCCGGCCGCGAGGATCAGCGCCAGTCACGCCACCCGTCGCGGCCGCCGGTTCCACGATCCGGCGACGGCGCGGCGGGATGACCCCGGGACACGATTGTCGGAACTCTGCCCGGCCGAGGTCGTTATCGAGGTCATAAGGCTTCCACGCACGCAGGAGATCAACGATGCGCAAGCTGGCGATCATCCCGGCCCTCGCCGTCGCCCTCGGCGCCATGTCCACCGTCGCGCCCTCGCCGGCGCAGGCTCAGGGCTGGCGCGGTCACGGCTACGGTCATGGCTACGGTCACAACCACGGCTACGGTCGCGGCTATGCCGGCCGGCCCTACGCCTATGGCGGCCGTCGTCGCGGCATCTCGCCGGGCGCCGCGGTCGGCCTCGGCATCGCCGGGGCGGCGGTCGGCGCGATCGGCGCGGCGGCGGCGGCCGATGCGGCTCGCCGCAACGGCTACGGCTATTACGGCGCCCCGGCCCCGGCCTACGGGTATGGCTATTGAGGCCTGACGCGACATTGAACAGACGAAGGGCGGCCGGGGTGACCCGGCCGCCCTTCTCCGTTTCAGCCCCGCGCCCGGTACGGCGGCACGCCCTGGTCGGGCAGCCAGACCGAGGCCGGCGGGGTGCCGGTCTGCCAGAACACGTCGATCGGAATCCCGCCGCGCGGGTACCAGTAGCCGCCGATGCGGAGATACCGCGGCTCCAGGAGCGTGGTCAGGCGACGGCCGATGCCGACGGTGCAATCCTCGTGGAAGGCGCCGTGGTCGCGGAAGCTGTGCAGGTAGAGCTTCAGCGATTTCGATTCGACCAGCCACCGGTCCGGCACGTAATCGATCACCAGGATGGCGAAGTCGGGCTGGCCGGTGACCGGGCAGAGCGAGGTGAATTCCGGTGCGGTGAAGCGGGCGCAGTAATCGGTGTCCGGGTGCGGGTTCGGCACGCGGTCGAGCTGGGCCTCCTCGGGCGAGCGCGGCTGGGCGGTGGGCTGCCCGAGCTGGCGGGCATGCTGAGTCATGTCTTGGATCATGTCTTGGGTCATGGCCGCCATATAGTCCGACGCGGCCTCGCGCGAAACTCGGGCGTGACACGCCGGACCACGCGGCCGGTAACCCTGGGTCGATCGATCCGGGATCCGTCCCCGTCCCCACCCTTGGGCGGCTTGCCGCAGGCGGCATCTTGGCCGATAAGCCGCGCGACCCGTACCCTGCCCGAGAGATCCCTCTCATGACCGCGATCACCAACATCGCCGCCCGCCAGATCCTCGACAGCCGGGGCAATCCCACCGTCGAGGTCGATGTCCTGCTGGAGGACGGCTCCTTCGGCCGCGCCGCCGTTCCCTCCGGCGCCTCGACCGGCGCGCACGAGGCGGTGGAGCTGCGCGACGGCGACAAGTCCCGCTACGGCGGCAAGGGCGTGCTCAAGGCCGTCGAAGCCGTCAACGGCGAGATCCTGGACGCCATCGGCGGCATGGACGCCGAGGAGCAGGCCGCCATCGACGAGGCGATGATCGAGCTCGACGGCACGCCGAACAAGGCGCGGCTCGGCGCCAACGCGATCCTGGGCGTCTCGCTCGCCGTCGCCAAGGCCGCCGCCGAGGCCTCCGGCCTGCCGCTCTACCGCTATGTCGGCGGCACCCAGGCCCGGATCCTGCCGGTGCCGATGATGAACATCATCAACGGCGGCGCCCATGCCGACAACCCGATCGACTTCCAGGAATTCATGATCATGCCGGTGGGCGCCGACTCGCTCGCCGAGGCGGTGCGCTGGGGCGCCGAGGTGTTCCACACCCTCAAGGGCGCCCTGAAGAAGGCCGGCCACAACACCAACGTGGGTGACGAGGGCGGCTTCGCCCCCAACCTCCCCTCGGCGGAAGCCGCGCTCGACTTCGTGATGGACTCGATCCGCGCCGCCGGCTTCGCGCCCGGCCGCGACATCGTCATCGCGCTCGACTGCGCCGCCACCGAGTTCTTCAAGAACGGCTCGTACGTCTACGAGGGCGAGGGCCAGACCCGCGATCCGGAGGCCCAGGCCGCCTACCTCGCCAAGCTCGTCGATTCCTACCCGATCCTGTCGATCGAGGACGGCATGTCGGAGGATGACTGGGCCGGCTGGAAGGCGCTGACCGACAAGGTCGGCGACCGCTGCCAGCTCGTCGGCGACGACCTGTTCGTCACCAACGTGACGCGCCTGTCGGAGGGGATTTCCAAGCGGACGGCGAACTCGATCCTGGTGAAGGTCAACCAGATCGGCTCGCTGACCGAGACCCTGGCCGCCGTCGACATGGCCCACCGCGCCGGCTACACCGCGGTGATGTCGCACCGCTCCGGCGAGACCGAGGACGCGACCATCGCCGACCTCGCCGTCGCCACCAATTGCGGGCAGATCAAGACCGGCTCGCTCGCCCGCTCGGACAGACTGGCCAAGTACAACCAGCTCATCCGCATCGAGGAGGGCCTGGGCTCGCAGGCCCGCTACCTCGGCCGCGGGGCGCTGAAGGTCGGCTGATCTCGTGGCGGAGGGGCGCGAGCGCCCCTCCCCGCATTCACATCACGCGTCGCAGGCCGCCTCCGGGCGGCCTTTTCGTGGGGCGAACCACGGGAGCCGCGGCGCGAACACTACCGCGTTGCCGGCGAGCACCAGGGCGAAGCCGAGGCCGGCGAGCGGCGTCACCCGGTAGCCTTCCGCGAAGACCGAGATCGTCAGCGCCACGACCGGGAACAGCACCGTCATGTAGGCGGCCTTCTCGGGCCCGATCCGGTGTACCACGGTCAGGTAGGCGGTGAAGCCGATCACCGAGCCGGGGATCGCGAGGTAGAGGAGCGCCCCCACGTAGGCGGGCGACGGATCGAAGCCGAACGGCACGCCGAGCACGACGGCGACCGCCGCCACGAGAGCGGCGCCATACAGCATCCCGTAGGCATTCACCGTGGCGACCGGGAGCCCGTGGCGCTGGTTGCGGGCCGAGACGAGGTTGCCGGCCGAGAAGAACCAGGTGCCCAGCAGCGCCAGGCCGAGGCCGATGGCGGTGTCGCGGTCGAGGGCGGTGCTCACCAGCGTGTCCCGGAACAGGCAGGCGATGCCGAGAAGCCCGATCACCGCCCCGGCCAGCACCCGCGGCGCCGGGCGGCGGCGGTGAAACAGGTACGCGTTGGCGACGTTGAAGACGGTCGCGGCGGAGAAGACCACCGAGACGATCCCGCTCGGGACCGAGCGCGTCGCCAGGTAGAAGCAGGCGAAGTTGCACGAGAACAGGCAGAGCGCCTGCAAGAGCACGAAGGGCTGGTGCCGCCACGGGATGGCCGTAAGCCGTCCGGTGAGGGCGAGGGCGCCGGCCAGCACGAGGCCGGCCAGCGCGAAGCGGTAGACGATCGACGCCTCGAAGGCGACCGGGCCGAGCTGGTGCTTGATGGCGATCCAGGTCGTGCCCCAGATGAGCACGGTGAGGGCGTACAGGAAGGCGGTCACGGGGATGTCGGTTTCCAGTCGGGTTGCGGCTCCCGGATAGGCGGTGCCGGCCCGGCCGGCTTCCCGGTTCCGGTGATGGCGTTGTCCATTCTTGGGGCTTTCTCGGGACTTTCCGCTCCGGCCAGCGCCCGGCCCGTTGCCGACGGCGGCGTCCGGCCCCTACGCTCGGAGCGCGAACCCCGATCGACGCGATGACCGAGCCGAATCCCGACGTCCACGATGCCCTGTCCCGCACCGGCGCGGCGCTCCTGCGCAGCGCCGAGATCGGCCGTGGCCTGTCGCTGGCCGAATGGCACAACCGCGACAACCGCGCCCGCTACGACCGGCCGGACCACCACACCCTGAGCCTCTACCTCGAGGGCGGCGAGGGCGTGGTGCGGGAGGACGGCGCCGTCTCGGGCGGCGGACCGGACCGGCTCTGCCTGCTGCCGGCCGGCCACGAGAGCCGGTGGCTGATCGGCGGTCCGTTGCGGATGCTCCACCTCTACGTCGCGCCCGAGACCCTGGCCTACCAGGCGGTGAGCGCCCTCGGCCTCGATCCCCGCGCCGTTTCCTTGCGCGAGCTGACCTTCGCGGAGGATCCCGCCACCGCGATGCTGATGCGCGGCGCCGTGCTGCCCCTCGACTGGGCGGCGGGCGCCGACCGGATGGCGCTCGGCTCCGCCTGCCACCTCCTGCTCCACGCCCTGCTGCGGCGCCATGCCGGCCCGGGCGGACAGAGGACGGTGAAGGGCGGCCTCGCGCCCGCCATCCGCCGCCGCATCGCGGAACTGATCGAGACGCGGCTCGCCGAGGCGCTGACCCTCGAGGTGCTGGCCGACGAAGCGGCCTTGAGCACCTTTCACTTCGCCAAGATGTTCAAGGCGAGCTTCGGCCTGGCGCCGCACCGCTACGTGACCGAGCGGCGGATCGCGCGGGCCAAGCACTTGTTGGCCGAGGGACGGACCGGTCTCGCCGAAATCGCGCTCGCCTGCGGCTTCGCCTCGCAGAGCCACTTCACCCGCCGCTTCGCCCAGGCGACCGGCGTCACGCCGGCGGCGTGGCGCGGTGGGGCGTGAGCCCGGTATCCTGCGTCAGGCCGCCGGCACGTCGGCGCGTCGGCGCGTTTCACGCTGAGCTGCAGGCCCAGCGCCTGCACGGTCTCGAAGCTCGGATTGCCGGTCTGCGAGAGCGCCTTGTACAGGCTCTCGCGGCTCAGGCCCGCCTCGCGGGCGATCTGGGTCATGCCGCGGGCCCGGGCGACCATGCCGATGGCGTCGCGGATCAGCGCCGGGTCTCCGTCCTCCAGCACCGCCTCGATGTACAAGGCGGCGTCCTCATCGGTTCTCAGATGCTCCGCCGTGTCGTGCGGACAAGTCTCCAGCGGCATCGTCATGTTTCCTTCGTGATGAGGGCCACCCCAGATAGGAAAAGGACGCTGGTCTCTCCTCTCCCCGCGGGCGGGGAGAGGGCTGATCCCCCGTCCAGGGGGATCAGCAAGCCCGCAGGGCGAGGGTGAGGGGGCATTTCCGGAGGAGCCTCATTCGTCGAGACCCCCTCACCCTCGCTCCGGCTGCGCCTCCGCTTGCCATGTCCCCTGGACGGGGGCATGGCCCTCTCCCCCCGCCCGCGGGGAGAGGGGGCACCCGCGTCAATCTTCTTCCGAAGGTGTCCGGGACAGGCTTGCTTCATAAGAGGCTTTGCGATCGAAGCCCCCGTTACACCTTCCTTAACCCTCCCGTCCCATCCTCCCCCGCATGGTAGTCCGTCGTCGCGCCCGTGCCGTCCTGTTGCCGCTCGGCCTCTACGCCGTGTCGATCCTCGTGGTCGGCTACTTCCTGCACGAGGCCGAGAGCGGAAGCCGCGGCCTCGAAGCCAAGCGGGCCCTGAAGATCCAGGCCTACAACCTCCAGCAGGAGCTCGACGCCACCAAGGCCGACCGGGGCGAGTGGGAGCGCCGCGTCGCCCTGCTGCGCAGCGACCAGATCGACCGCGACCTCCTGGAGGAGCGGGCCCGGGTGGTGCTCGGCCGCGTCCACCCGAACGACGTCGTCATCATCAATCCCTGACGGCGACCGGGCGTCATCCCCAGGCAGCGGCTTTCGGCCCCAAACCGCTCGATTTGCGCAGGCACCTGCCCTAGAACCGGTCCCATAAGGGTAGCAGCCGGGAGGGTGCCGATGGATGCCGCGAAAGAGGCCCGCCGCGGGAACGACAAGACCCGCGAGAAGGCGGCCCCGCCGCCCTCGGCCTCGAACGTGCCGGCCTTCAGCCGGGACGAGGACCTGCACGCCTATCGCGAGATGCTGCTGATCCGCCGCTTCGAGGAGAAGGCCGGCCAGCTCTACGGCATGGGCCTGATCGGCGGGTTCTGCCACCTCTATATCGGCCAGGAGGCCGTGGTGATCGGGGTCCAGATGGCCTCGAAGGACGGCGACCAGGTCATCACCGGCTACCGCGACCACGGCCACATGCTGGCCTGCGGCATGGAGCCGAAGGGCGTGATGGCCGAGCTCACCGGCCGCAAGGGAGGCTATTCCCGCGGCAAGGGCGGCTCGATGCACATGTTCTCCCGCGAGAAGAACTTCTACGGCGGCCATGGCATCGTCGGCGCGCAGGTGTCGCTCGGCACCGGCATCGGCTTCGCCAACAAGTACCGCGGCGACGGCGCGGTCAGCCTGACCTACATGGGCGACGGTGCGGCCAACCAGGGCCAGGTCTACGAGAGCTTCAACATGGCGCAGCTGTGGAAGCTGCCCGTGGTCTACGTGATCGAGAACAACCGCTACGCCATGGGCACCTCGGTCTCGCGGGCCTCGGCCCAGACCGACTTCTCGAAGCGCGGCGTCTCGTTCGGCATCCCGGGCGAGCAGGTCGACGGCATGGACGTGCGCGCCGTGCGCGAGGCGGCGACCCGGGCCATCGCCCATGCCCGCGACGGCGAGGGGCCCTACATCCTCGAGATGCAGACCTACCGCTACCGCGGCCACTCGATGTCCGACCCGGCCAAGTACCGGACCAAGGACGAGGTCGCCCGGATGCGCGAGGAATCCGACCCGATCGAGCAGGTCCGCAAGCGCCTGCTCGGGCCGCACAAGGTGGCGGAGGACGAGATCAAGGCGGTCGACGCCAAGGTGCGGGAGATCGTGAACGAGTCGGCGGATTTCGCCACCAGCGATCCCGAGCCGGATCCGTCCGAGCTGTGGACCGACATCCTGCTCTAGCGCCCCTGCTCTGACGCCTCGGTCGTCCGCGCCGCGCGCGGACGACCCCGCCCCTTTCGGCCGGCGCCCGACCGGCGCGCCCCAAACCCGGATCGACAGAGTCCCCCATGGCGACCGACATCCTGATGCCCGCCCTTTCGCCGACGATGGAGCAGGGCAAGCTCGCGAAGTGGCTCAAGAAGGAGGGCGACCCGGTCAAGGCCGGCGACATCCTGGCCGAGATCGAGACCGACAAGGCGACCATGGAGGTCGAGGCGGTCGACGAGGGCGTGCTCGCCAAGATCCTGGTCGCCGACGGCACCGACAACGTCGCGGTCAACACCCCGATCGCGGTGCTCGCCGAGGAGGGCGAGGATCCGACGAGCGTGCAGGCCGGCGGGGCGAAGTCCAACGGCAAGGGCGACGGCAAGGCTGAGGGCCAGACGGCGCCGGCCCCCGACATGCAGGCGGAAGGCCAGGCCGAGCGCCCCGCCCCCGTCGCCAAGACGGGCGACGACAAGCCAGTGGACAAGCCCGCCTCCCCCGCGGTGATCACCAACCGCAGCGAAGACCGGGCGATGGCGGAGATCCCCGAGGGCACCGAGATGGTGACCCAGACCGTCCGCGAGGCCCTGCGCGACGCGATGGCGGAGGAGATGCGCCGCGACGACCGGGTCTTCGTGATGGGCGAGGAGGTCGCCGAGTACCAGGGCGCCTACAAGATCACGCAGGGGCTCTTGCAGGAATTCGGCGCGAAGCGCGTCGTCGATACCCCGATCACCGAGCATGGATTCGCCGGCGTCGGCGTCGGCGCGGCGTTCACGGGCCTGCGGCCGATCGTCGAGTTCATGACCTTCAACTTCGCCATGCAGGCGATCGACCAGATCATCAACTCGGCGGCCAAGACCCTCTACATGTCCGGCGGCCAGCTCGGCTGCCCGATCGTGTTCCGCGGTCCCAACGGCGCGGCGGCCCGCGTCGGCGCCCAGCACAGCCACGACTATGCCGCCTGGTACTCCAACGTGCCTGGCCTCAAGGTCGTGATGCCCTACACCGCCTCCGACGCGAAGGGCCTGCTGAAGAGCGCGATCCGCGACCCGAACCCGGTGGTCTTCCTCGAGAACGAGATCCTGTACGGCCAGTCCTTCCCGGTGCCGAAGGGCGACGACTTCACGGTGCCGATCGGCAAGGCCAAGGTCCACCGCGAGGGCAAGGACGTGACGATCGTCTCGTTCGGCATCGGCATGACCTACGCCCTCAAGGCCGCCCACGAGCTCGCCGAGGCGGGCATCGAGGCCGAGGTGATCGACCTGCGCACCATCCGGCCGATGGATTCCGAGACGGTGGTCGCCTCGGTGAAGAAGACCGGCCGCTGCATCACCGTCGAGGAAGGGTTCCCGCAATCCGGCATCGGCGCCGAGATCGCCGCCCGCCTGATGGTCGACGCCTTCGACTACCTCGATGCTCCCGTCCTGCGCATCACCGGCAAGGACGTGCCGATGCCCTACGCGGCGAACCTGGAAAAGCTCGCCCTGCCGAACGTCGCCGAGGTGATCGAGGCGGCCAAGGCGGTCTGCTACCGGTGAGCGGTCCGGAGAAGGATGCCATGGCAGAGGACGAACCCCGCTTCGAGGCCCTCGACATCCCGCCCGACGCCCTGGAGCAGGGCGGCATCGAGGTGCTGCGCGCCGCCGTGGTCGACGGCGCGGTGAGCGTCGCGCTCCGCCGCTCCTTCGACGACCCGGCGACCTGGGGTCGGTTCCTCATCGACCTCGCCCGCCAGGCGGCGCAGGTCTATGCCCGCGAGACCGAGCTGTCCGAGGAGGAGGCCTTCGCGCGCATCCGCGCCGGGATGGAGGCCGAGAGCCTCGATCCCGAGAGCTTCAACTGAGGCGTCCCATGGCCGAGGCCGCGCCGCGTTGGGCCACCTATGCCGACCTCGAGGCGGTGCCGGACCACCTCGTGGCCGAGATCGTCGATGGCAGGCTCGAGACCCACGCGCATACGCTGCCGCGGCTCGGCGCCGCCCTCGCGGCCTTGGCCGGCGAGCTGGGGGCGCCGTTCTCCCGCGGACGCGGCGGTCCCGGCGGCTGGCTGTTCATGCCTCGGACCGAATTTCATTTCGGACGGCAGGTTCTGGTGCCCGATCTCGCCGGGTGGCGCCGCGAGCGCCTGTCGTCCGTCGACCCCGACGCGGCTTTCATCGATATTCCACCGGACTGGGTCTGCGAGATCCTGTCCCCCTCCACCGTCCGGCTCGATCGTGGGCCGAAGCGCCGGATCTACGCCGAGGCCGGCGTCGGCCATCTCTGGCTGCTCGATCCCGCCGTCGGCGTGCTCGAAGCCTTCGCCCTCACCGGCGGACGCTGGCTGCTGCTCGGCACCGTGGCGCGCGGCCAGGCCGTATCCCTGGCGCCCTTCGACGCCGTCTCCTTCCCGCTCGACGACCTGTTCCCCTTCGACGATCCGGCCGCCCCTCCTCCCGCCGAGACCTGAATCCATGCCCATCAACGTCCTGATGCCCGCCCTGTCGCCGACGATGGAGAAGGGCAACCTCGCCAAGTGGCTCAAGAAGGAGGGCGACACCGTCAAGTCGGGCGACGTGCTCGCCGAGATCGAGACCGACAAGGCGACCATGGAGGTCGAGGCGGTCGACGAGGGCGTGCTCGCCAGGATCGTGGTGCCGGAGGGCACCGCCGACGTGCCGGTCAACGACCTGATCGCCCTCATCGCCGAGGAGGGCGAGGATCCCAAGAGCGTGCAGGCCGGCGGCAACGGGAAGGACAAGGCGCAGGCGCCCGCGACAGCCGAGACGTCCGAAGGGGCGAAGACGCGGGCGCCCGCCGGCAACGAGACGCCCGGCGGCGGCACGATGTCGTACGAGCGGGTCGACACCGCGCCGGAGGGCGCACGGCCGGCGGCAGATCAGGCCGGAGCTAAGCCGAACGGCGCGGCCGGGCACGCGGACGGTGGGCGCCTGTTCGCCTCGCCGCTCGCCCGCCGCATCGCCAAGCAGGAAGGCCTCGACCTCGGCGCGGTCCAGGGCTCCGGCCCGCACGGCCGGATCATCGAGCGCGACGTCCGCGCCGCCATCGAGGGCGGAACGGCCAAGGCCGGTGCGGCGAAGCCGGCGGCCCAGCCCGCCCAAGGGGGGCAGGCGCCCCGGCAGGCCCCCGGCTCCGAGGCGCTGCCCGATGCGGCCCTGCCGGCCAAGCCCGCCACCACCGCCGGCGCCGCCCTGCCGCTCGGCCTCACCGCCAAGCAGGTGATGGGAATGTTCGAGCCGGGCTCCTACGAGGAGGTGCCCCTCGACGGCATGCGCAAGACCATCGCCAAGCGCCTGGTCGAGTCGAAGCAGACCGTCCCGCATTTCTACCTCTCCCTCGACGTCGAGCTCGACGCGCTGCTCTCGCTGCGCGAGCAGGTCAATGCCGGGGCGACGAAGGACAAGGACGGCAAGCCGGCCTTCAAGATCTCGGTCAACGACTTCGTCATCAAGGCCCTGGCGCTCGCCCTGCAGCGGGTGCCGGCCGCCAACTCCGTCTGGGCCGAGGACCGGATCCTGCGCTTCCGTCATTCCGATGTCGGCGTCGCGGTGGCGATCGACGGCGGCCTGTTCACCCCGGTGATCCGCCGCGCCGAGCAGAAGACCCTCTCGACCATCTCGGCCGAGATGAAGGACCTCGCCGCCCGCGCCCGGACCAAGAAGCTCAAGCCCGACGAGTACCAGGGCGGCACCACGGCGGTGTCGAATCTCGGCATGTTCGGCATCAAGTCGTTCGGAGCGGTCATCAACCCGCCCCACGGCACCATCCTGGCGGTCGGCGCCGGCGAGGCCCGGGTGGTCGCCAAGAACGGCGCCCCCGCGGTGGTTCAGGCGATGACGGTGACGCTCTCCTGCGACCACCGGGTGGTCGACGGGGCGCTGGGCGCCGAATTGCTCGCGGCTTTCAAGGGGCTGATCGAGAGCCCGATGGGGATGCTGGTCTGAGTCCCGCCGCCCCGCCCTCCCCGGAGACCTGAATGTCCGACACCTACGACGTCCTCATCATCGGCGCCGGTCCCGGCGGCTACGTGGCGGCGATCCGGGCCGCCCAGCTCGGCTTCAAGACGGCGGTGGTGGATCGCGAGCATCTGGGCGGCATCTGCCTCAACTGGGGCTGCATCCCGACCAAGGCGCTGCTGCGCTCGGCCGAGATCTACCACTACATGCAGCACGCCAAGGATTACGGCCTGTCGGCGGACAATGTCCGGTTCGATACGGCCGCCATCGTCAAGCGTTCGCGCGGCGTCTCCGGCCGGCTCAACGGCGGCGTCGGCATGCTGTTGAAGAAGAACAAGGTCGACGTGATCTGGGGCGAGGCCGCGATCGAGGCCGCGCCGAAGGGCAACGCCGCCGGACGGGTCGTGGTCAAGGAGACCAGGCGCGCCGAGGCGCCGAAGGGCGCCAAGGCCGCCGGCACCTACCAGGCCAAGCACATCATCGTGGCGACCGGCGCCCGGCCGCGGGCGATCCCCGGCATCGAGCCCGATAAGAAGCAGATCTGGACCTATTACGAGGCCATGGTCCCGGAACAGATGCCCAAGAGCCTGCTGGTGATGGGCTCGGGCGCGATCGGCATCGAGTTCGCCTCGTTCTACCGCACCATGGGGGCCGAGGTGACGGTGGTGGAATTGCTGCCGCAGATCCTGCCGGTGGAGGACCACGAGATCGCAGCCCACGCCCGCAAGCGCTTCGAGAAGCAGGGCATCAGGATCCTCACCGGCGCCAAGGTGACGAAGGTCGAGAAGGGGGGCGATTCGGTCACCGCGACGGTCGAGACTGAGGGCGGCAAGACGCAAACCCTCACGGCGGAGAAGCTGATCTCGGCGGTCGGCGTCGTCGGCAACGTCGAGACGCTCGGCCTGGAGGCGCTCGGCGTCACCATCGAGCGCGGGATCGTCGCGACCGACGGGCTCGGGCGCACCAACGTGCCGGGGATCTATGCCATCGGCGACGTCGCCGGCCCGCCGATGCTCGCCCACAAGGCCGAGCACGAGGGCGTGCTCTGCGTCGAGACCATCAAGGGCCTGCACACCCACCCGATGGACAAGGGCAAGATCCCGGGCTGCACCTACTGCCAGCCGCAGATCGCGTCCGTCGGCCTCACCGAGGCGAAGGCCAAGGAGCAGGGCTTCGACGTGCGCGTCGGCCGCTTCCCCTTCGCGGGCAACGGCAAGGCGATCGCGCTGGGCGAGCCCGACGGCCTGGTGAAGACGATCTTCGACCGCAAGACCGGCCAGCTGCTCGGCGCCCACATGGTCGGGGCCGAGGTGACGGAGCTGATCCAGGGCTACGTCGTGGCGATGAATCTCGAGACCACCGAGGAAGAGCTGATGCACACGGTCTTCCCGCACCCGACCCTCTCGGAGATGATGCACGAGAGCGTGCTCGACGCGTATGGGCGGGTGATCCACAGCTGAGGCCCACACCGCTCTTCCAGCCACGCAACCCAGCTTTGCCGCGAACCGGAAGGCCCGGCTCGGTGTTGACGCTTCGTAAAAGAGCCGGAGAGGTCGAATGTCGATGCCGTTGATCCGCGCCGTCACCCTGGCGGCAGCGGCCGGAGCCGTCATGGGTCTGGTGCCCGTCGAGGCGAGCGCGCAGGGAACCGAGCGGCAGCGCCTGGCCTGCATGACCGACGCCATGACGTTGTGCTCGCGCGACGTGCCGGACAGCCGGCGCATCGAGCGCTGCCTGCGCCGCAACTACGACCGCATCAGCGCCCCGTGCCAGGGCGAGCTGGATGCGGCGAGCGCCGCCGCGAACCCCAATGCCGGGGTGCCCGGCACGAGTCGCTGAGTGTCCCGGCGCCGCGAGGTCCGGTCTCTCGCCGGTCTCCCGTTCCGTGTCGCCGCGATGGTCAGCGCCGAGGGGCCGGGCTAATCTCGTTCCCGCGCGAGACGGCGCGGCGCCGACGGCCATGACCGCACGGCGACCTCGAACGGGAGGAACACCATGGTGCGGACGGAAATCTGCTCGCGGCGCGTGCTGCTCGCGGGCATGAGCGCGGGCTTGGGCGCGGGCCTGGCGATTCCGGTGCTCGCCGCCGGAACGGGCGCGGCGCAGGCCGCGGATGAGAGCGAAACCGTTGCCAGGGACATCGTGGCAAGGCAGCTCGAGGCCCTGCGGGTCGCGATCGTGGACGGCGACGCCAAGGCGCTCGACGCCCTCACCCATCCGCAGCTCAGCTATGGCCATTCGAGTGGGCGCAAGATCGAGACCAAGGCTCAGTTCATCGCCAGCCTCGCCGGCAAGACCAAATACAAGTCGCTCGCCTATTCGGAACAGTGGATTCAGGTCGTCGGCGACACCGCCACGGTCCGTCACGTCTGGGACGGCGCCGACATCCTGCCCAACGGCGAGACCGGACGCTCCTACATCGCCGTGATGCAGGTCTGGCTGAAGGAGAGCGGCACGACGAAGGATGGCATTTGGCGTCTGCTCGCCCGGCAGAGCTGCCCGCTCAAGCCGGCCTGACGACATCGGGAACGACAGTCAAGCTCGGGCGTTCTCGCTCGCCGCCGCGGGAAATCCCGCCGCGGCGCAGCGGGGGCGTGAGTGGTGCGGTCCGACCGGCAGGTGAGCACGATCAAACTGGTCGCCGAGGCCGTTCGCCTCGCGAGCAGCCTCGCCGTCAAGGAGATCACGCTGTTCTCCGGCGAGGTCGACCGGATCGTCCGGGTCGTGTCCGCCTACACCCTGTGGGGCGGCACGATCGTGCTTCTCGCCTGCGTCAGCGGCTTCCTGCTGCTGATGGCCCTCGTGAAGGGCTTGGGCGGGCTGATCGGCTCGGAGGCGGTCGCAGCGGTGATCGGTGCGGCGCCCTTCGCGGCTGCGGCGGTCCTGCTGACGGTCTGGGGCCTGAGGAAGATGGACGTGAGGCGCTGATCGACGCCGAGGCTGGCGCCGATTCGGCAGCGCGACGATGGACAGCGAGAGTTCGAGCTGAATCGCGCCCTGCCCCTCCGTGCCGCGTGCCGCCATGCACCGCAAGCATGGCCGTCGTGTCAGGCAGGGCGGTTGCGTTGTGCGGTGCAGCATGAGAAAACGTTTTCGCACCGCAGCGATGGCGTCGCGGCGGTGCAGCCCTCTTTGGGCGTTTCCTCCCTAGACTTCGGGCCGCCTCGCAAGGGCGGCCTTTTTTCTGTCTGCGCACGCTCATAGCCGAGCGGTGTCGCGGGCGACAAGCATAATCGTTCATTGCGCCGGGCCCATGCATCACGGACGCCCGGCACTATCTTGCGTGATCACCTGTGCGGGGGCCCTCGTCGGTCTCCGGTCGGGAGAGGCGTCCTGTGCCGGGGTCCATGCCCATCGCCCGGCGCGGCGGTCGTGAGCGCCGCCGCACCGACCGATCCAAGGCCCTACCGCCCCAGGAACGCCGCCAGGTTGCGCCGGATACGGTCCAGCGGTGGCTCGCGCGTGTCCGGCAGGGCGAAGGGCTGGCCCGTGATCGTCTCGAAGGCGCTGACATAGGTGGCCGCGGTGTGGAGCACCACCTCGGGCGGGATCTCCGGCACCGGATCGCGGTAGGGATCGCAGCGGGCCGCGACCCAGTTGCGAACCACGTCCTTGTCGAAGCTCTCCGGCAGGGTGCCGGCCTCCAGGCGCTCCCCGTAGCTCCCGGCGAACCAGTAGCGGCTGCTGTCGGGGGTGTGGATCTCGTCGGCGAGCACGATCCGACCGTCGGAATCGGTGCCGAACTCGTACTTGGTGTCGGCGAGGATCAGGCCCCGCTCGGCCGCCATCGCCTGGCCGCGGGCGAACAGCGCCAGAGCCGCCTCCGACAGGGTACGCCACTGGTCCGCCGTCAGCAGCCCCCGCTCCAGGATCTCGGCTTCGGAGAGCGGCGCATCGTGGTCGCCGTGACCGGCCTTGGTGGTCGGCGTGATGATCGGCTGCGGCAGCTGCTGGTGCGGGTGCATCCCGTCCGGCAGGCGGTGGCCGTACATCTCGCGCTGGCCGGCCTTGTAGAGGGTCAGGATCGAGGTCCCGGTGCTGCCCGCGAGGTAGCCGCGCACCACGATCTCGACCGGCAGGATGGTGAGCCGCCTTCCCACCACCACGTTCGGGTCGGGATAGGCGAGCACGTGGTTGTCGCAGATGTCCCGCGTCGCCTCGAACCAGTAGCGGGCGGTCTGGGTCAGGACCTGGCCCTTGAGCGGGATCGCCGCCAGTTCCCGGTCGAAGGCGCTCAACCGGTCGCTGGTGATCAGGATCCGCCGCCCGTCGGGCAGGTCGTAATTGTCCCGCACCTTGCCGCGGTAGTGACCCGGCAGCTCCGGCAGGGTCGCCTCGGGCAGGACGTAGTCGGAGAAGGGCGCGAGCGCGGCCGTGTCCATCGTTGTCACCATCACACGTCGAGATTGGCCACGTTGAGCGCGTTCTCCTGGATGAACTCCCGGCGCGGCTCGACCACGTCGCCCATCAGCTTGACGAACAGGTCGTCGGCGTCGGTCGTGTCCTTGACCTTCACCTGGAGGAGCGAGCGCACGTCGCGGTCGAGCGTCGTCTCCCAGAGCTGCTGCGCGGTCATCTCGCCGAGGCCCTTGTAGCGCTGCAGCTGCAGGCCCTTGCGGCCGAGCGCCATCATGCCCTCGAACAGGGCGACCGGCCCGTAGAGCGTGGTCTGGTCGCCCCGGCGCACCAGGGTGACGGGGGCGCCGTAGATCTCGCTGAGATTTTCCGCACGCTCGTCGAGGCGGCGCGCCTCCTGCGAGTGGATCAGCGCCTCGTCGAGCACCGCGACCTGGCGCACGCCGCGCAAGGTCCGCGACAGCACGTAGCCGCCGTCCTTGGCCTCGCCCTCCCAGCCCTGCTCGATCTCGTCGGCGATGGCGTTGAGGCGGCGCGCGATCTCGTCGGCCACCACCTCGGCCTCGGCCGGGTTGGAGGAGACCGAGGGACGCAACGCGCCGGCGATCGCCGCCTGCTCGACCACGACGCGGTCGTAGCGCGAATGCATCCCGTGCAGGACCTGACGCACGCCGCGCGCCTCGTCGACCAGCGCCTTGAGCTGGGCGCCGCCGAACTCGGTGCCGGTGGCGAGCTTGAGCACCGCCCCGTCGACGCCGCCGTCGATCAGGTAATCCTCGAGCGCCCGATCGTCCTTGAGGTAGATCGCGGTCTTGCCCTTCTGCGCCTTGTAGAGCGGCGGCTGCGCGATGTAGAGATGGCCGCGGTCGATCAGCTCCGGCATCTGGCGGAAGAAGAACGTCAGCAGCAGGGTGCGGATATGCGAGCCGTCGACATCCGCGTCGGTCATGATGATGATGCGGTGGTAGCGCAGCTTGTCGGGGTTGAACTCCTCGCGGCCGATGCCGGTGCCGAGCGCGGTGATCAGCGTGCCGATCTCCTGGCTCGACAGCATCTTGTCGAAGCGTGCCCGCTCGACGTTGAGGATCTTGCCGCGCAGCGGCAGCACCGCCTGGAAGGTCCGGTCGCGGCCCTGCTTGGCCGAGCCGCCGGCCGAGTCGCCCTCGACCAGCAGGATCTCGCATTTCGACGGGTCGCGCTCCTGGCAATCGGCGAGCTTGCCGGGGAGCGAGGCGATGTCGAGCGCGCCTTTCCGGCGGGTGAGCTCGCGGGCCTTGCGGGCGGCCTCGCGCGCCGCGGCGGCCTCCGCCACCTTGCCGACGATGGTCTTGGCTTCGGACGGGTGCTCCTCGAGCCAGTTCGACAGGCCCTCGTTGAGGACGTTCTCGACCACCGGGCGCACCTCGGACGAGACCAGCTTGTCCTTGGTCTGCGACGAGAACTTGGGGTCGGGCACCTTGACCGAGATGATCGCGGTCAGGCCCTCGCGGCAATCGTCGCCGGTGAGCGAGACCTTCTCGCGCTTGGCGATGCCGGAGGATTCGGCGTAGCCGGTGATCTGGCGCGTCAGCGCGGCCCGGAAGCCCGCCATGTGGGTGCCGCCGTCGCGCTGCGGGATGTTGTTGGTGAAGGGCAGCACCGTCTCGTGGTAGCTGTCGTTCCACCACAGGGCGACCTCGACGCCGATGCCGTCGCGGTCGGCGCGCACCACCACCGGCTGGCTCACCAGCGGGCTCTTGGTCCGGTCGAGGTAGCGCACGAAGGCCTCGACGCCGCCCTCGTAGACCAGCTCCTCGCGCTTGTGCTCGGCGTGGCGGGCGTCGGTCAGCACGATGCGCACGCCGGAATTGAGGAAGGCCAGCTCGCGCAGGCGCTTCTCCAGCGTCGCGTAGTCGAACTCGACCATCGTGAAGGTCTGGGTCGAGGGCAGGAACGTCACCTCGGTGCCGCGGCGGTCGCCCGCCGGGCCGACGACGGCGAGCGGCGAGACCGCGTCGCCGTGGCGGAACTCCATCGCGTGCTCCTGGCCGGCGCGCCAGATGCGCAGGCGCAGCCAGGTCGAGAGGGCGTTCACGACGGAGACGCCGACGCCGTGCAGGCCGCCCGAGACCTTGTAGGAGTTCTGGTCGAACTTACCGCCGGCATGCA
This sequence comes from Methylobacterium terricola, assembly GCF_006151805.1. GTDB lineage: Bacteria > Pseudomonadota > Alphaproteobacteria > Rhizobiales > Beijerinckiaceae > Methylobacterium > Methylobacterium terricola. Next base: position 215,744 of record NZ_VDDA01000006.1, read on the forward strand.
GCTGGGTCATGATGACCTCGGCCGCCGAGACGCCCTCCTCCGGGTGGATGTCGGTCGGGATGCCGCGGCCGTTGTCGGAGACCGTGCACGAGCCGTCCGCATTGAGGGTCACGGTGACGAGGGTCGCGTGGCCGGCGAGCGCCTCGTCGATGGCGTTGTCGACGACCTCGTACACCATGTGGTGCAGGCCCGAGCCGTCGTCGGTGTCGCCGATATACATGCCCGGACGCTTGCGCACCGCATCGAGGCCCTTGAGGACCTTGATCGAGTCGGCGCCGTAGGTGTCGGGGGTCAGATCGCGGGCGGGTTCGGCCATGTCGGTTCCTGGTGCGGGCGGGCGCGCGTCGCGGGTGGCGCGGCCGGCGCCGGCGCCGGTTCTCGATCCGGCGCCGTCTTGTGTCTCGTGTCTCAAGGGGCGCGGTCCGTGGAGGGAACGGCCCGGCAGATCCTTGATGTAAGCATTCCGCCTTGAAATTGCATCGGTTTTCGGCGCCGTCGGATGCGCTTTTCGGTGCCCGGCGGGGACGGCCGGACACCCCGCCCCTCCCCGCCGGACCATAACCGAGGTTACGTTTCGCCGCACCCCGTTAAGGATCCGCCAACGGGGGCCTGTCAGCCCTTGAGCGAGCCCCGGCTCGCCTCCTCGAGCCGGGCGACCGCGGCCGGGTCGAGGGTGAGGCGCACGGCCCCCAGCAGCTCGTCGAGCTGCGCCACCGAGGTGGCGCTGGCGATCGGCGCGGTGAGGCCGGGCCGGGCGATCAGCCAGGCGAGGGAGACCTGGGCCGGGGTGGCGCCGTGCTCGCGCGCGACCGCGTCGAGGAGGTCGAGGAAGGCGAGGCCGCGCGGATTGAGGTAGGGCGCGACCCGGCCCTCGCGGGCGCGGCCCGCGGCGGCGCCGGCCTCGCGGTACTTCCCCGTCAGGAAGCCCGCCGCGAGCGAGAAGTAGGAGATCACCCCGATCCCCTCCGCGCGGCACAGCGGCTCCAGCTCGGCCTCGTAGTCCCCGCGGTCGGCCAGGCTGTAGCCGGGCTGCAGGCACTCGTAGCGCGGTAGGCCCTCGCGGGCGGCGACGGCGAGGGCCTCGCGCAGGCGGGCGGCCGTGTAGTTCGAGGCGCCGATCGCCCGCACCTTGCCGGCGCGGATCAGCCGGTCATAGGCCGACAGCGTCTCCGCGAGCGGGGTCTCGGCATCGTCGAGATGGGACTGGTAGAGGTCGATCCGGTCGGTCCCGAGGCGGCGCAAGGACGCCTCGACGGCCTGTTCGATATACGAGGCCCTCAATCCCTTGCGGTCCTCCCCCAACTCCATGCCGACCTTGGTGGCGATCGTCATCCGGTCGCGGGCGCCGCGGGCCTTCATCCAGCGCCCGATCACCTCCTCCGATTCGCCGCCCCGGTGGCCCGGCGCCCAGCGCGAATAGACGTCGGCGGTGTCGACGAAGGTGAAGCCGGCCTCCAGCAGGCGGTCGAGGAGCGCGAACGAGGTCGCTTCGTCGGCGGTCCAGCCGAAGACGTTGCCGCCGAAGCAGAAGGGCGGGACCGAGAGGCCGGAGCGGCCGAGGGGGCGCAGGTCCATGGCGAGATTCCTCCTGGAGGCGAGTGACTTACTGAAGGAACGGGTTCGACAGCCGCTCCTGGCCGATCGTGCCGGTCGGGCCGTGGCCGGGGATGAAGGCGACGTCGTCGCCGAGCGGCAGCAGCTTCTCCTTGATCGAGGCGATCAGCGCGGCGTGGTCGCCCCCCGGCAGGTCGGTGCGGCCGACCGAGCCGCGGAACAGCACGTCGCCGACCTGGGCGAAGCGCACATCCCGGCTCACCAGCACGACGCTGCCCGGCGAATGGCCGGGGCAGTGCAGCACGTCGAAGGTGAGGTCGCCCACCGTGACGGTGTCGCCCTCGTCGAGCCAGCGGTCGGGGGTGATCACCTTGGCGCCGTCGATGCCGTAGGCCGACCCGGTCTCGGGCAGGCGGTCGAGGAGCGGCTTGTCGGCTTGGTGCGGCCCCTCGACCGGCACCTTGAGCGCGTCGCGCAGGTCGGCGGCGCCGCCGGCATGGTCGATATGGCCGTGGGTGAGCAGGATCTTCTCGACCGTGACCCCGGCCTTGGCGATCGCCGCCTGGATCCGGTCGAGGTCGCCGCCCGGATCGATCACCGCCGCGCGCTTCGTCGCCTCGCACCACAGGAGGGTGCAGTTCTGCTGGAACGGCGTCACCGGGATGATCGCGGCGCGGGGCGTGCTCGGCATGGTCGGCCTTGGGTGTGAGACGATGGCTTGCTTGTAGCGTGGATGCGGCCGGTGCGGCACCCCGGGGCGGATCTCGCCGGATGGGCCGGCGGACGCGGCCCTCGGCGACCTCTGCTGCCCGATGCGAGGCGACGATGGAGCCGAGCGGACTTGCGTTGGCGGGCCGACGCGTCGTCCACTAAGGCTCGTGTTTCGTCGCCGATTGTCATCACAGAACCGGCAGCCCCTCTTGCGGAGACCTGCTCAGCCATGGCCGTGAGGCGGATCACGACAAACATCCCGGCGACGCGGCTCGATGCGGCCCGGGCCTTCTACGGCGAGGTTCTCGGCCTCGATCTGGTCATGGATCACGGCTGGATCCTGACGTTCGCGGCCTCGGGCGCGTCGGCGACGCCGCAGATCAGCGTGGCTTGCGAGGGCGGATCGGGGACGCCCGTCCCCGACCTCTCGGTCGAGGTCGACGACCTGGACGCCGTGCTCCGGCGCGCGACGGCGGCGGGTTACCCGGTCGCGTACGGTCCCGCGGACGAGCCGTGGGGCGTGCGGCGGTTCTACCTGCGCGACCCGTTCGGGCGGCTCGTCAACATCCTGGTCCATTCCGGCTGATCGTGCCCGGTTTCGGGGCCCGTCGCGCGATCGTGTGCGGGGCTCCCTTGGCGCCTGGCCCGCGCCCGCGCTACCGTCCGGCGACGGGGCGGATCCCTTCCGCCCGATGCGAGTCGTCGAGCTTTGATGCGATTGATCTGTCCGGCGCCCGTGCGGGCCGGACCGGGCACCTGAGGACCGCCGACACCGACGGCCCGTCCGCGGCCCGGCCTCCCCGTCGCGGGTGCCTCCCCCGGAGGACACGCCATGACGAGTGCATCTCCCCTTGCCCACGGCTTCTCCGCCGCTCACCCCGCGGTGCGGCGGATCGGCGTCCAGGATCTCAAGGCCGCCCTGTCGCGCGGCGTCGACGACTTCCTGGCCATGCCGACCCACGTGCTGTTCGTGGTGCTGATCTATCCCATCGCCGGCGTCATCATCGCGGCGGTGACCTTCGAGCAGGACCTGATCCCGATCCTGTTCCCGCTCGCCGCCGGCTTCGCGCTGCTCGGCCCGTTCGCGGCGCTCGGCCTCTACGAGATGAGCCGGCGGCGGGAATGGGGCCTGCCGGCGACCCCGGCGGATGCCTATGCCCCCCTGCGCGGCCCCTCGGCCCGGGCGGTGATGGCGGTCGGCCTGGTGCTGGCGCTGATCTTCCTCGCCTGGCTCTGCGCCGCCATGGGGCTGTACTGGGCGCTCTACGGCGGGGTCACCGAGCCCTCGCTGCTCGCCTTCCTCGACGATGTGCTGACCACGCCGCGGGGCTGGACCCTGATCGTCGCCGGCAACCTCGTCGGCGCCGCCTTCTCGCTCCTGGCGCTGGCGGTGAGCGCGGTCTCGATCCCGCTGATCATCGACAAGGACGTGGAGGCCGGCACCGCCATCGAGACCTCGCTGGCGCTGATGCGCGAGAACCCCGCCACGATGCTCGCCTGGGGCGCCATCGTGGCGGGGATGCTGGTGCTCGGCATGGTGTCGCTGTTCGTCGGCCTCGCGGTGGTGCTGCCGGTGCTCGGCCACGCCACCTGGCACCTCTACCGCCGGGCGGTGGCGGCGTGAGGCTCGGTCAGTCCGTGATCGCCGCGTAGGTGAGCACCCGCAGCTCGCGCCGGATCGGCCAGGTCGAGGACGGCATGAGCTGCGTCAGCATGATCACGAACAGGTCCTCGGCGGGGTCGATCCAGAACGCCGTCGAGGCCGCCCCGCCCCACGCCACCTCGCCCGGGGTGCCGAGGATCTGGGCCTTGGCCGGATCGAGCATCACCGAGAAGCCGAGGCCGAAGCCGATGCCGGCGTAGCTCGATTCCGAAAAACGCGGCTGGCCCATCTCGGCGAGGTCGCCGCGCAGGTGGTTGGCGGTCATCAGGTCGACGGTCTTAGTGCCCAGCAACCGCACCCCGTCGAGCGCCCCGCCGCCGAGGATGAAGCGGCAGAACCGGGCGTAGTCGGCGGCCGTCGAGACGAGGCCGCCGCCGCCCGACGGCACCGTGCGGGGACGGGCGTAGCGGCCGTCCCGGGCATCGTCGATGAGCGTCAGCCGGCCGCCCTCGCCGAGGGCGTAGTTCGAGGCGAAGCGGGTGATCTTGTCGGCCGGGACGTGGAAATCGGTGTCGACCATGCCGAGCGGCCGGATGATCCGCTCGCGCAGGAAGTCGTCGAAGGGCTGGCCGGCGATCACCGCCACGAGGTGGCCGAGCACGTCGGTGGCGATGCTGTAGTTCCACTCCGCGCCGGGCTGGGCGAGCAGCGGCTGGCGGGCGGCCTTGGCGACCACGTCGGCGAGGGAGGTCTCGGCGGTCTGGAAGTCGACGCCCTCCTCCCGGTACATCCGGTCGACCAGCGTGGCGTCCATGAAGCCGTAGGACAGGCCCGAGGTATGGGTGAGGAGATCGCGGAACGTGATGTCGCGCTCCGCCGGCACGGTCTCGGGGCGCAGGCGGCTGCCGCCGGTGAGCACCCGCATGCCGCGGAATTCCGGCAGGGTGCGGGTGATCGGATCGTCGAGCTGGAACCGGCCCTCCTCGTACAGCATCAGGATCGCCACCGAGGTCAGCGGCTTCGTCATCGAGTAGATGCGCACGATGGTGTCGTGCTCCATCGGCAGGCCCCGGGCGAGGTCGCGCAGGCCCTCCTGGCGGGAGAACACCACTTGGCCGCGCCGGGCCACGGTCACCGACAGGCCCGGCAGCTTGCCGGCCTCGACGTAGCCCCGCATCCACGGGACGATTCGGTCCAGCCGCTCCGACGAGAGGCCGACCGCCTCCGGGGTTCCGATCTCAAGCTGCACCGCGCGTCTCCCGCTCCGCGAAGAAGGGCGAACAGGACCGGCCGCGGCCGTCGGCGTCAAGACCTGCCGGGTGCCGCAAGACCTGCCGGGGTGCAAGACCTGCCGGGATGCAAGGCCTGCCGGGATGCAAGCCGCCCGTTGACCGCATCCGGGCCCGGTGCGATGCGAGAGCGTAAACGACAGCGCTCGAACGCGATCCCGGGAGCCACGCCGCGATGTCCCTGCCCGACAGTCTCCGCCACGCCCTCGCCCTGCCGGTGATCGCCTCGCCGATGTTCATCGTCTCGGGGCCGGAACTGGTCATCGCCCAGTGCGTGAACGGCATCGTCGGCTCGTTCCCGGCCCTCAACGCGCGGCCCAAGGAAGCCCTCGACGCGTGGCTGACGCAGATCGCGGCGGCGCTGAGCCAGGCGAAGGCTGCCGACCCCGAGCGGATCGTCGCGCCATATGCCGTCAACCAGATCGTCCACGCCTCGAACGACCGGCTGGAGCACGACCTGACGGTGTGCGGGAAGCACAAGGTCCCGATCATCATCACGTCGCTGCGGGCGCCGGACGCCGTGGTCTCGGCGGTGCACGGCTGGGGCGGCCTCGTCTTCCACGACGTGACCACCGTGCGTCACGCCGAGAAGGCGCTGGAGGCCGGCGTCGACGGCCTGATCCTGGTCTGCGCCGGGGCCGGGGGACACGCCGGCACGCTCTCGCCCTTCGCGCTGGTGAGCGAGGTGCGCCGCTTCTACGACGGGCCGCTGATCCTGTCCGGCGCCATCACCACCGGCGATGCGATCCTGGCGGCGCAGGCGATGGGCGCCGACCTCGCCTATATGGGGACCCGCTTCATCGCCACGCAGGAGGCCAACGCCGCCCCGGCCTACAAGGAGATGATCGTCGGCACGAAGGCGGCGGACGTGCTCTACACCCCCTACTTCACCGGCGTGCCGGGCAACTACCTCACGCCCAGCATCACCGCCGCCGGCCTCGACCCCAACGCCCTGCCGGAGGTCGACAAGACCAAGATGAACTTCGGCTCCGGCACCACCAAGGCCTGGCGCGACATCTGGGGCGCCGGCCAGGGCGTCGGCACCATCGACGACGCGCCGGCCACCGCATTGGTGATCGACCGGCTGAAGGCGGAATACGCCGCGGCGCGGGCGCGGCTGGGCTGACACTCACCCCGCGCCCGCCGCCGGGCCGTCCGGCACGGCTCTCGCATCCGGGCGCGCGTCGTCCCCGCGTAACGTGAGGCTTTCAGCGATGACCACCAACCTCTCCGTGAACGGCAACCGGCTCTGGGACACCCTGATGGTGTCGGCGGGCATCGGCACCGGGCCCCGGGGCGGCCTGCGACGCCTGACCCTGACCGAGCCCGACCGGGTGGTGCGCGACCAGCTTAAAAGCTGGGCCGCGGAAGGAGGTTATCCTCTCACGGTCGACGGGCTCGGCAACATGGTGCTGCGGCGCGAAGGCACCGAGCCCGGCCTGCCGCCGGTGGTGATCGGCAGCCACCTCGACACGCAATGGGCCGGCGGGCGCTTCGACGGCATCCTCGGCGTGCTCGCCGGGCTCGAGGTGCTGCGCACCCTCGACGACCTCGGAATCAGCACGCGGCGGGCCATCGAGGTGGTGAACTGGACCAACGAGGAGGGCGCGCGGTTCTCGCCGCCGATGCTGTGCTCGCTCGCCTGGTCCGGCCAGGCGACGCCGGACTGGGTCGAGAACCGGCGCGACCGCGACGGGATCCGCTTCGGCGACGCCCTGGACGGCATCGGCTATCGCGGGCCCGAGCCGGTCGGCGGGCGCACCATCGACGCCTATTTCGAGCTCCACATCGAGCAGGGCCCGGCCCTCGACGCGGCCGGCGTGCCGGTCGGCATCGTGACCGGCGGCTATCCGAGCTGCGGCATGCGCATCGCCGTCGAGGGCGCCACCGCCCATACCGGCCCGACCCCGATGGCCGAGCGCCACAACGCGCTGGTCGGGGCCGCCATGGTGGCGGTGGCGGTCAACGACATCGGCTGGGCCCATGCCGACACCGACGCCAAGGCGACCGCCGCCCGCCTCGACCTGGTGCCGAACCTCCCCGGCACCCTGTCGGAATATGCCGAGCTCTTCATCGACATGCGGGCGCCGAAGCTCGAGACCCTGGAGACCATGAAGGCGTCCCTGCGCGCCGCCCTGCCCGACTGCGCCGCCCGCTCGCTCACCGAGATCAAGGTCGCCGAGGAATGGGGCTTCGGGGTCTTCTCGTTCGATGACGGGCTGATCGGCCTGCTGCGCGAGACGGCGGCGCGGCTGGAGATCCCGACCATGGACCTGCGCTCCCAGGCCGGCCACGACGCCTACCACGTCGCCCGGGTGGCGCCGGCCTGCATGATCTTCACCCCCTGCCGGAACGGCATCACCCACAACGAGGCCGAGGACATTGCCCTGGAGCCGACAATGCCGGGCGTGAACCTGCTGCTCCACGCCGCCCTGGCGCGGGCCAACCGGTAGGCGCGGGCGGCTCGAAAGCCGCCCGACTCCGCTTGCTCAACTTTGCAATCCGGCGTACTTTGCATCAGAAAGTTGATGCAGGTTCCCGATGCGCGACCTCGACAGGGCCGATCTCGACAAGGTGCTGGCCGACATCGTGGCGATCCGCAGCCAGGTCGCCGCCGGCACCGCGTTCCAGGGCTACGGCCCCACCGCCCTCGGCCTCACCGGTGCCCTGGCGTTCGCCACCGCCGGCTCGCAGGCGCTCCTCCTCGACGATCCGACGGCGCAGCCCCTCGCCTTCCTCGGCGGCTGGGTCGCCGCGGCGATCGTCTCCGTCGGGGTGATCGGGGCCGAGATGCTGGCGCGCGGCCGCCGGCACCATTCCGGCCTCGCCGACGCGATGGTCCTCAACGCCGTCGAGGCCTTCCTGCCGGCCGGCGCCGCCGGGGCGCTGCTGCTGCTCGTCCTGGCGCGCCTCGCCCCGGATTGCCTGTGGCTGCTGCCGGGCCTGTGGCAGATGCTGGTCGGGCTCGGGTTGTTCGCGTCCTTGCGCGCCCTGCCGCGGCCGGTCGCCCTGGCGGCGGGCTGGTACCTCGTCGCGGGCCTCGGCACCCTCGCGGCCTCGGCCGACGGGCACGCGCTCTCGCCCTGGACCATGGGCCTGCCCTTCGTGGTCGGCCAGGGCCTCCTCGCCCTCATCCTGCACCTGTCTTCCGGAGGCGACCATGCCTGAGGCCCCCTACGCCTATGACGGGCTGGACCGGGTGCTGCACGAGCGGGCGCGGCTCAGCCTGCTCACCTCGCTCGCCGCCCATCCCAAGCCCCTCGCCTTCGCCGACCTCAAGCAGCTCTGCGGCCTGACCGACGGCAACCTGAGCCGCCATCTCGGGGTGCTGGAGGAGGCCGGCCTCGTCGAGATCCGCAAGGGCTACGAGGGCCGCCGCCCGCTCACCACCTGCCGCCTCACCCCGGCCGGGCGCCAGCGCTTCGTCGATTACCTCACGGTGCTGGAACGCGTGGTCCGCGACGCCGCCGAGGCGGCGCGGCAAGGTCAGGTCGATGGCGACCCCGAGCCCCTCCCCGCCTGAACTCCCCCTTTTTTTATCCGGAGACTTTGCAATGCAAAGCACTTCAGATCAGAGCGAAAAACTCCATGTCGGCCTCATCATGGACGGCAACGGCCGCTGGGCCAATGCCCGCGGCCTGCCCCGCGGCGTCGGCCACGAGGCCGGGGTCGCGACGGTGCGGCGGGTGGCGCGGGCCGCGCCGGCCGAGGGCATCGGCACGCTGACGCTCTACGCCTTCTCCTCCGACAACTGGCGCCGCCCGCCCACCGAGGTCGCCGGGCTGATGGCGCTGCTGCGCCTCTACCTGACGCGCGAGGTCGAGCTGTTGCGCCGCGATGGCGTGCGCCTCACGGTGATCGGCCGGCGCGACCGTCTGCCCCCCGGCCTCGCCGAGGCGATCACGGCTGCCGAGGCCGCGACCCGGGACGGAACGCGCCTGCACCTGCGCATCGCCCTCGACTACTCGGCCCGCGACGCGATCCTCTCCGCCGCCCGCGCCGCGGACCCCGGCATCACCCGCGAGGCGTTCGACCGCCTCGTCACCGGCGACGGCGCTCCGCCGGTCGACCTCGTCATCCGCACCAGCGGCGAGCAGCGCCTCTCCGACTTCCTGCTGTGGGAGAGCGCCTATGCCGAGCTGCACTTCACCCCCTGCCCCTGGCCGGATTTCGGCGAGGCGGAGCTGAGTGCCGCGATGACGGCGTTCCGCAGCCGCCAGCGCCGCTTCGGCGGGCTGCCGACGGCGGCGTGAACCGATGCGCGTCGTCCTCGTCAACGTGCCGCATCCGGCGATCGGCAGCCGGATCCCGGACGACCACCTGCCGCCGCTCGGTCTGCTCGCCATCGGCGGTCCCCTCCTCGATGACGGCCACGCGGTGCGGCTGATCGACGGCGAGTTCGGCCCGATGGCGCTTGCCGATCTCGTCGAGGCGGTCTTCGCCTGGGCGCCGGACGCGGTGCTGTTCGGCCATTCCGGCTCGACCTCCGGCCATCCAGTGATCGCCGCACTCTCCCGCGCCATCGCCGCCCGCCTGCCCGGCATCCCGATCGTCTATGGCGGCGTCTACCCGACCTATCATTGGCGCGAGATCCTGGCCGAGGAGCCCCACGTCACCGCGATCGTGCGCGGCGAGGGCGAGGAGACCGCCCGCCGGCTCGTCGCAGCCCTCGCCGAAGGCCTGCCCCTCGACGCGGTGCCCGGCCTGGCGATCCGGCGTGGGGGAGAGCCGTTTGCGACGCCCCCGGCCCCGACGATTCCAGACCTCGACGCCTACCGGGTCGGCTGGGAGCTGATCGATCACGCCCGCTACTCCTACTGGGGGGGCCTACGGGCGGTGGTGGTGCAGTTCTCCCGCGGCTGCCCGCATCCGTGCAGCTATTGCGGCCAGCGCGGCTTCTGGACCCGCTGGCGCCACCGCGACCCGGTCCGCTTCGCCGCCGAGCTCGCCCGGCTGCACCGGGAGCACGGTGTCCGGGTGATCAACTTCGCCGACGAGAACCCGACCTGTTCGCCCAAGGCCTGGCGCGCCTTCCTGGAGGCTTTGGTCGCCGAGAATGTCGACCTGATCCTCGTCGGCTCGACCCGGGCCGACGACATCGTCCGCGACGCCGACCTGCTGCCGCTCTACCGCAAGGCCGGCTGGCAACGCTTCCTGCTGGGGCTCGAGAGCACCGACGCCGCGACCCTCGCGCTGATCCGCAAGGGCGGCGCCACCGCGACCGACCGTGAGGCGATCCGCCTGCTGCGTCGGCACGGCATCCTGTCGATGGCGACCTGGGTGGTGGGGTTCGAGGAGGAGCGTGACGCCGACCACTGGCGCGGCCTGCGCCAGCTCCTGTCCTACGATCCCGACCAGATCCAGATGCTCTACGTGACGCCGCACCGCTGGACGCCCTACTTCCGCCTCACAGCAGGGCGCCGGGTGATCCAGGCCGACCGGCGGCTGTGGGACTACAAGCACCAGGTGCTGGCGACCCGACACCTGCCGCCCTGGCGGGTCTTCGCCTGGGTCAAGCTCGCCGAGGTGGTGCTTCAGGCCCGGCCGAAGGCGCTCGCCCGCACCCTGTTCCACCCCGATCCGGCCCTGCGCCACGCCATGCGCTGGTATGCCCGCATGGGCCGGCGGGTGTGGTTCCACGAGATCCGGCGGTTCCTGTTCGGTGATCGGCGGGTGACGGACGGGCCGAGCGTGGCGGCGTTCTGGGGGGAGCCGCAGGATGGGGAGGAGGAGGCGATGCGGGTGGGGCGGGGCTGAGTGCCAGGCGCGACGAAGACCTTGGTCTGCGCGATGCCTATACCCTCGACGGTTGCGTCGCATAAGCGAGGCGTTTGGAATGAGTGTAGACGAGGATGCGGCAGTCACGAGCTATATTTTTGGATCGGTACTTCTTGGCAGCGCTACAACATGCAGCAAGGTGTTGCGTAGAAGTCATAGGAACAATTTCTGTCACCAGGCGCGAGTCCTATGAGAAAAATCTGACTAGTAATCAAGATTGGGCTGAATTAGCATGACAGCGAAAGATAAGGCTGCCAATTATCGGATCTAAAATGCGACTACGTAAAATTATACTTGAGAATTTCCGTGGATATCGTCTCAGGACGGAAATAAACATCGCTGATTTTACATCAATGGTTGGTAGAAACGATGTTGGAAAGAGTACGATACTTGAGGCCCTTGAGATTTTTTTCAATTGCGATGTGGTTAAGATTGATCAGCAAGATGCGCATGTTGCAGATCGTCAGAGTCCAACAAAAATCTCATGTGTGTTTGATGATTTCCCTTCTAGCATCGTAATAGACGCTAAATCGGAAACCTCCCTTGCTGAGGAATATCTCCTAAATTCCGATGGATTTCTGGAAATTTCAAAAAAATGGGATTGCGCCAACGCAAGGCCAAAATGTACAATTTTTGCCCAGGCTATACATCCTCACGCCCAGGACTGCGCTGATCTCCTGCAGCTTAAGCAGGTAGATCTCAAATTGCGGGCTAGTAAGGCAGGTATTGATCTAAAAAACGTTGATCAGCGTTCCAACGTTGCGCTTCGAGCGGCAATTAGAAAGGCGGTTGGTGATCTCGATTTGCGGCACTGCGAAATTCCACTTGCGGCTGAGGATGCTAAGAAGGTTTGGGATCAACTTGCGGGCTGGATGCCGACGTTCGCTCTTTTTCAGTCAGACCGTGCCAGCAAAGATGACGATCCTGAAATCCAGGACCCAATGAAGCTTGCAGTACAGGCGGCTTTACAGGCTGTTCAGCCTCAGCTCGAGCACATCAAGAAGCAGGTCGAGGAGCACGCCCTTGAGGTGGCGCGGCGCACATTGACGAAGCTGCAGGAGATGGATTCGACATTGGCGCGGCAGCTTCGCCCGGTATTCAAGGCCGAGCCGAAGTGGGATGGCTTCAAGCTTTCGCTGACCGGGGATGAGGATATCCCCATCAACAAACGCGGCAGCGGGGTCCGACGTCTTATACTGTTGAACTTTTTTCGCGCTGAAGCAGAGCGACGGCGTTCGGATGCAAATAGCCCGGGGATAATTTATGCCATTGAGGAGCCAGAAAATTCACAGCATCCCAAAAATCAAGCCTTGCTAATCAAGGCTTTGATGGAGTTAAGTCGCCATTCAGACACCCAGGTTTTGCTGACGACGCACGTTCCTGGCATTGCCGGTATGCTACCCGCAGAAAGTATTCGGTTTGTACATCGTGGTGACGACGGTTACCCAAGCGTCGCAGAGGGCAGCGCTGAAGTTCTGGAGCGGGTGGCTGACGAGCTCGGTGTTGTCCCCGATAGTCGCGCCAGGGTTTTGGTGTATGTCGAAGGTCCTCATGATGTTACATTCCTATTTAATATGTCGCGGCTGCTGCAGCAGGGCGACAGGGGCTGTATCGACATCGAGAATGATCCGCGAGTTGCTTTCGTTGTCACTGGGGGAGGCAATCTTCAGCACTGGGTTAATGGGCAGTATCTCAGTCGCTTGAAGCGAGTTGAAGTTCACATCTACGATCGCGACGTCGAAAATCCTGCAAAGTACCAAGCATCAATTGATGCTGTAAACAACAGAAATGACGGATCAATCGGACTTTTGACCTCGAAGCGGGAGATGGAGAATTACCTCCATGCTGACGCCATCAATGCGTCAATGGGGTTTGCGATTGAGTTCACGGACGTTTGTGACGTCCCAGCTCTTGTTGCCAAAGCGCAGCATGAAGCCAGCAATCCATCGGTTCTCTGGGCGGCAATAACCGAGAAAAAGCAGTCACAGAAAATCAGTCGGGCCAAGAAGCGTCTTAATGAACAGGCCGCCGCTCACATGACCCTCGCGCACTTGGATGCTCGCGATCCGGCTGGTGAGATCAAAGGGTGGTTCTCTGAAATCTCGGCTCGGGCGGAGGCAAGTTGGAATTGGACACCTGCGCCAGCCGTTTCGTTGGATTGAAATTGTCTATCAGCATCACGGCGGCGCAATATAGAGAATCGTTTATCCATGTTGGGCGCCTATTTATACTAATTAGGTGTTCAGGCGCCTGCCAGCCGCGGGAGCAGCCAGCCCCCGCGGCGCCCCTACCTCAATACCCCAATGCACTCCCCGTATTCCGCCGCGGATCGTTCGCCCCGTAATACCGGAACGCCCCCACCGGCTGCCCGCTCAAGGTCGGCGCCCCGATCAGGATCGCCGCCAGATGGTTCGCCGGCTGCGCCGCACCGAACTTGTGCCCCATCCCCTCCAGGATCCTGCGCGTGTCCGGCGACAGGGCGAAGCGCTCGACATTGGTCACGTCGGGCATCCACTGGTGGTGGAGGCGCGGCGCGTCGGCGGCTTCTTGGACGTTCATGCCGTAATCGATCACGTTGAGGATGCTGTGCAGCACCACCGTGATGATCCGGCTGCCGCCGGGCGTGCCCGTGACGAAGACCGGCTTGCCGTCCTTGGTGACGATGGTCGGGCTCATCGAGCTCAACGGCGTCTTGCCGGGCGCCACCGCGTTCGCCTCGCCCTGGAGCAGGCCGTAGATGTTCGGCACGCCGACCTTGGCGGTGAAATCGTCCATCTCGTTGTTGAGGAGCACGCCCGTCCCCTCCGGGACGATCCGCGCGCCGAACCAGTCGTTGAGGGTGTAGGTCACCGCGACGGCGTTACCGGCTGAGTCGACGATCGAGTAATGGGTGGTGTTGCTGCCCTCATGCGGCGCCACCCCGGGCTTGAGCTCGGCCGAGACGCCCGCCTTCTGCGGGTCGATCACCGCCCGGATCTTCGCGGCATAGGCCTTGTCGATCAGCCGATCGACCGGGTTCGTCACGAAAGCGGGGTCGCCGAGATAGCTGTTGCGGTCGAGATAGGCGTGCCGCATCGCCTCGATCTCGTAATGGACCGCCTGCGCCGAGCCCCAGCCGAGCTTGGCGAGGTCGTAGCCTTCGAGGATGTTCAGCATCTCGCAGATCACCACCCCGCCGGAGCTGGGCGGCGGGGCCGAGATCACCCGGTAGCCGCGATAATCGCACTCGATCGGCGGCAATTCGCGGGTGGCGTAGCGGTCGAGGTCGGCCTGGACGATGAGGCCGCCTTGCGCCCGGCTCGCTCCGGTCAGCGCGTCGGCGACCTTGCCCTTGTAGAACCCGTCCTTTCCTTCCGCGCTGATCGCCCGCAGCGTCCCGGCGAGGTCGGCCTGGACCAGCCGCTCGCCCACCCGGTAGGGCCGGCCCTGGTTCAGGAAGATTTTTGCGGAGGCCGGATCCTTGCCGAAATCCTCGGTGCCGGTGCCGAGCATGTCGACGTCGCCCTGGTCGAGGGTGAAGCCCTCCTGGGCGAGACGGATCGCCGGCGCCATCAGGTCGGCGCGGGGCCGCGTGCCGTACTTCGCCAGCGCGTATTCGAGGCCCGCCACCGTGCCGGGGACGCCGACCGCCAGGAAGCCCTTGGTGCTCAAGCCCTTGACGACGTTGCCGGCCTTGTCGAGGAACATGTCGCGGGTGGCGGCGAGCGGCGCCTTCTCGCGGAAATCCACGAAGGTCCGGCTGCCGTCGGCGCGCTGGATCGTCATGAAGCCGCCGCCGCCGAGATTGCCGGCGGCCGGATAGACCACCGCCAGGGCGTAGCCGACCGCGACCGCGGCATCGACGGCGTTGCCGCCCTGCTTGAGCACGTCGACGCCGACCTGGGTCGCGTAGTGCTGCGCCGTGACGACCATGCCGTGCTCGGCGGCGACCGGCGCCCGCGAGGCGGCGATGGCAGCGTCCCGCGGGACCGCCACCACGAGGAGCGTCGCCAGGAGGCCGATGCCGAGCGAGGCGATCCGGTGGCGTGAAGTCGTCCTGTGGCGCATGAGCGTCCTGCCCTCTCGTCGAATCGCCGCTACGGTACACGAGGGTCGCGCCCTGCTGTATCGCGCGGGCGGTTTTTCGCTGCCCCGGCATCCCCTTCCGCCGCGCCTGCGCTAGCTGCGCAGGGCAGACGCACAGGGAGGCCCCGATGTCGATGTCCCGCCGCACCCTCATGGCCGGAGGCGTCCTCGCCGGCCCCGTCCTCACCAGCGCCCCGGGCCTCGCCGGCGGCGGCGCCGCGCCGGCCGCCGACCTGCCGGGGGTCTACCGCACCAAGATCGGCGACGCGACGGTGACCGCCCTGCACGAGGGCGGGGTGAAGCGCCCCCTCGACGCGAATTTCGTGCGCAACGTCCCGCTCGCCGAGGTCCAGGCCGCCCTCTCCCGGGCCTTCCTGCCGACCGACACCCTGCCGATCACCTTCACGCCGCTCCTCCTCACCCTCGGGGGCAAGCGGGTGCTGGTCGATGCCGGCTTCGCCGACCAGGGCCCGCCCGGCACCGGCGGTGCGTTGCGCGGCCTGGCGTTCGCCGGGATCGAGCCGGGGGCGATCGACGCGGTGGTGATCAGCCACTTCCACCCCGACCACATCCTCGGCCTCCGGCGCAAGGACGGCACCCCGGCCTTCCCGAACGCGCAGGTCCTGGTGCCGGAGGCCGAGTGGCGCTTCTGGATGGAGGACGGAAGGATGGCGAACCCGCCCGAGGCCCTGAAGGCCACGCTCGGTGCGGTGCAGAAGACCTTCGGCGGCCTCAAGGTCGAACGCTATCCTTGGGACAAGGAGGTGCTGCCCGGCCTCACCGCGCTCGGCACCCCCGGCCACACCCCGGGCCACACCTCGTTCCGTCTCGAATCCGGCGGGCGCCGGCTCCTGATCGCCTCCGACATCACCAACCACCCGGCCCTGTTCGTGCGCCATCCCGATTGGTCGGCGATGTTCGACATGGATGCCGGAGAGGCCCGCGCCACCCGCCACAGGATGCTGGCGCTGATGGCCGACGAGCGGGCGCCGGTGGCGTTCTACCACGCCCCCTTCCCGGCCGCCGGGCACATTGCCCGGGAGGGCGGGGCCTACGAGTTCGTGCCGCTGCAATGGGGCGTGGAGCTCGCCTGAGCGACGCCCCGGATGACCGGCGCGGCGCACGGCCTCGACCGCGCGAACACCCTGGTCCAGACCCTGGCGATCCTCGGCGCCGGGGCCTGGGGCGTCTACACCTTCATCTACGAGGCGCGCATCAAGCCGGGCCTGGCGCCGCCGACGGTGTCGGTGACGACCGCCCTCGCCAAGGCCGGCGAGCGCGACGGCCACGTCGCCATCCGCTCGACCGTGACCCGCCGCAATGTCGGCGAGGCCGGGGTGCGCGTGCTGGGCCTCGTCTACACGGTCACGGGCCTCCGGGCGCGGTTCGGGACCGAGGCGGCCCTATCCGACCGGTCCGGCCCGGCGGGCACCCTGGCCGCTGCCCGCGGCTACGTCCTCGACGAGCCCGGAACCGTGATCCTGCGCCAGGGCAAGCTCTTCGCCGGTGCCGCCGACGGGACCGAGCCCTCCGACCTCAATCCCGGCGAGGCGGTCTCGCGCGACTCGATCTTCTATGCCGACGCCAAGGCCTACGACTTCGTCCGGTTCGAGGTCAGCCTCGTCTACACCAAGGAGGACGACCCGCCCTTGCGCCTGCGCTTCGAGACCGAGGCGTCGGGGCGCCTGGCGCTGCGGCCCCTCGGCGCATGCACCGCCGCGGCCTGCGCCCGGCTCCGGACCACGGATTTCGCCACGGAGTTCTCGCTGTGGTGAGGCGGGGTCAGGCCGGCGCTCCGCCGGTCTCCGCCACCAGCCAGGCCAGGGTCGCCGGGTCGGCCTCCACCGGCAGGGTCAGGATCACCGTCTCGTAGGGGTGGCGGCTCTTCAGCGCCGCGACGAGCGGTTCGGCCAGGACCTCGCCGACCGCGAGCGCAGTCCCGGCGTCCGGGAAGGTGGTGTAGACGAGAAGCGGACGCTCCATGCTATGCCTCTCCCGACGCGGCCGGCGACGGCCCGGCGGCCTCGCACGTCCCGGGATGCCGGGGCCGGCCCCGGGCCGTCAAGCGGCAGGACCTCACATTCGGCGGTCGGGACACCACATGGCGCGGCGCTTCAAACAGATCGCCTTCATCGCGAGCCCGACGCCCGACGCCCGCCAGGCGGCCGAGCTCCTGATGCAGCGCTACGACCACGTCCCGCCCGAGGAGGCCGACGTGGTGGTGGGCCTCGGCGGCGACGGGCTGATGCTGCAGGCGCTGCACCGCTTCATGGGCTCGGGCAAGCCGGTCTACGGCATGAACCGCGGCACCGTCGGCTTCCTGATGAACGAGTTCCACCTCGACGACCTGATCGAGCGGCTGGAGGTGGCGCAGCGCAGCATCGTCCATCCGCTGCTGATGGTCGCCACCGACGTGCTCGGCCTCACCTACACGGCGCGGGCGGTCAACGAGGTCTACATGCTGCGCCAGACCCACCAGACCGCCAAGCTGAAGATCTCGATCGACGGCCAGGTGCGCCTGCCCGAGCTGATCGCCGACGGGGTGCTGGCGGCCACCCCCGTGGGCTCCACCGCCTACAACCTCTCGGTCGGCGGGCCGATCCTGCCGATCTCGTCCCAGCTGATCGCGCTCACCCCGATCTCCGCGTTCCGGCCGCGGCGCCAGGGCAGCGTGCTCCTGCCCAACCACGCCCGCATCCGCATCGAGGTGAAGGACCCGGAATACCGGCCGGTGGCGGCGGTGGCCGACCACACCGAGTTCCGCCGCGTCGCCCGGGTCGAGACCCAGCTCGACCGCTCGACCGACCTCGTGATGCTGCACGATCCCGGCCAGGGGATGGACGAGCGCATCCTGCGCGAGCAGTTCGGGTAGGTCCGGCGACCCTACGGCACCGGGGCGCACTGGAAGCCGGCGCCGGCCCGCATAGATCCGTGCCTGAGCCCGCTGTCAGGGCCTCGCCACGGAGCCGTCGGATGCCCGCACGCCTGCCCTCGCCCCTGTCCCGGGGCCGCGCCCGATGAGCGAGGCAGCCCTGCGGGAGGACGATTACCGCAACCTCGCCGAGTCGCTGCCGCAGCTCGCCTGGATCGCCGAGGCCGACGGCGCCATCGTCTGGTACAATCAGCGCTGGTACGACTACACCGGGACGACCTTCGCGTCGATGCAGGGCTGGGGCTGGCGTGCCGTCCACCACCCGGACCACCTCGAGCGGGTCGAGGCGCGCTTCCGCCGCGCCTTCGCGACCGGCGAGCCGTGGGAGGACACGTTCCCGCTGAAAGGCGCCGACGGGGTCTACCGCTGGTTCCTGTCCCGGGCCCGGCCGTTCCGCGACGCGTCCGGGCAGATCGTGCGCTGGTACGGCACCAACACCGATATCAGCCGGAGGCGGGCCACCGAGGAGCGCCTGCGCCACGCCCAGGACCGGTTCCGCGCCCTCGTCGACAGCGCCGCGGCGATCATCTGGTCGGCGGATGCCAACGGCGAGCTCTCGATCGGGCAGTGGCGCTGGACCGCCTATACCGGCCAGAGCGACGAGGAGTGCCAGGGCTGGGGCTGGGTCGAGGCCGTGCACCCGGACGACCGGGCCAGGGCCGCCGATGCCTGGTCCCGCGCCGTCGAGACGCGCGCGCCCTTCGAGATCGAGTACCGGATGCGCCGGCGCGACGGCGCCTGGCGCCACATGGAGGTGCGCGCCGCCCCCGTCACCGCCGAGGACGGCAGCGTGCGCGAATGGGTCGGCATGCATGTCGACATCACCGACCGCAAGGAGGCCGAGGCCGAGATCGACCGGGCCCGCCACGCCGCCGAGGCGGCCAACCGCGCCAAGAGCCAGTTCATCGCCAACATGAGCCACGAGCTGCGCACGCCGCTCTCGGCGGTGATCGGCTACTCGGAGATGCTGGCCGAGGAGCTGGAGGACCTCGGCCAGGCCGAGCTGCTGCCCGACCTGCGCAAGATCGAAGCGTCGGCCCGCCACCTGCTCGGCCTCATCAACGACGTCCTCGACATCTCGAAGATCGAGGCCGGCCGCATGACCGTGGCGGCGGAGGATTTCGCCGTGCGCGACATGATCGGCGACGTGGTGGCGGCGACCGAGTCGCTGGTCGGCAAGAAGCGCAACCGCCTCGTCCTCGACATCCCCGACGATGTCGGCACCATGCGCCAGGACCAGGGCAAGGTGCGCCAGTGCCTGGTCAACCTGCTCGGCAACGCGGCGAAGTTCACGGAGGGCGGCACCATCACCCTCTCGGCCCGGCGCGAGGAGGCGCAAGGGGCCGAGCGAGGGGCCGAGCGAGGGGCCGACTGGCTGACCTTCGCGGTGGCCGATAGCGGCATCGGGCTGACCGAGGAGCAGATCGGCCGGCTGTTCGAGCGCTTCGCCCAGGCCGACGAATCGACCACCCGGCAATTCGGCGGCACGGGCTTGGGCCTCGCCATCACCCGCGCCTTCTGCCAGCGGATGGGCGGCGAGATCGCCGTCACCTCGACCTACGGCGAGGGCGCGACCTTCACCATCCGGCTGCCGGCGGTGCTGACGGCGAAGGACGACGAGCCCAGTCCGGAGGAGGTGCGGGCGCTCGCCGAGGCGAAGGCGGAGGCCGCGCGCCACGACGTGGTGCTCCTCGTCGACGACGACCCGGCGGCCCGGGAGCTGCTCTCCCGCTTCCTCGAGCGCGAGGGGTTCCGGGTGCGCACCGCCAGCGACGGCAAGGCCGGCCTGGCGCTCGCCCGGGCGCTCAAGCCCCGGGCGATCCTCCTCGACATCGAGATGCCGCGGATGGACGGCTGGTCGGTGCTGCACGCCATCCGCAGCGACGCGGATCTCGCCGCCACCCCGGTGATCATGACCTCGGTGGTCAACGAGCAGGGCCTCGGCCGGGCGCTGGGGGCGACCGACTACCTGGTCAAGCCGATCGACTGGGACCATCTCAAGGGCCTGATGGAGCGCTACCGCCCGTCCGATTCCCCCGGCTCGGTCCTGCTCGTCGACGACGATTCTGACGCCCGCGAGCGCCTGCGCCGCAGCCTCGCCCGCGACGGCTGGGCCGTGCACGAGGCCGAGAACGGCGCCGTCGGCCTCCAGCGCCTCGACGAGGGCCGCCCGTCCCTGATCCTCCTCGACCTGATGATGCCGGTGATGGACGGCTTCGACTTCCTCACGCGCCTGCGCGCCCGGCCCGACGGCGCCGACGTGCCGGTGGTGGTGCTGACGGCCAAGGACATCACGCCGGCCGAGAAGGAGCGCCTCGGCCGCGACACCGAGCGGGTGATCGTCAAGGGCAGCCTGTCCCTCAACGAGATCGGGCGGATGCTGCGGACGATGTATGCCGAGCGGGTGCCTGACGCGGTGCCGGCCTCGCTGCAGGGCCTGATCGACGAACTGGCGGCGCGGACGGGGGCGGACGGGGGGTGAGGGCTCAGCCCCGCCCGCGCCCCGGCCCGGTCCCCTCGTCCCACACGCTCCAGCGGAACACCTCGGTGCCGGCGCCGTCGACGATGCGCACCGCCTCGGCCGCCGGCCCGGAGCGCTGGGGCACCCGGGCGCGGCGGAACAGGCGAAGCGCCCGCTCGCGGGCGGCGTCGAGGCCGGCGGTACGGACCGAGGCGCGCTGGACCGGCGCGTCCTCGGGGCCGATGATCTCGATGTGGTAGGTTTCGCGCAGCAAGGCTCTGGGGGCTCCCGGTCGGCCCCCTCAATAGGGGAGCCGGGCCGGCGCGCGCCAGGGGCCGCCTGCCGCATTCTTAAGTGTGCCTCGGATCGGCCGCCCTGAGGGGGTCAGGTCTTCAGCACCGGCTCGTTGACGTCGCCGCCGCCGCGCTCGGCGAGGTAGGCCGGCTGGAACATGCACATCCGCACCGCGTCGCGGTACTTGCCGTTGACGAAGAACTCGTCGCGCAGGATGCCCTCGGTCTGGAAGCCGCAAGAATCGTAGATGCCGATGGCGCGCCGGTTGTCCTGGTCGACGTGCAGGTAGAGCTTGTGGATGTTGAGGACCTTGAAGGCGTAGTCCATCGCGATCTGGGTCGCCCGCTTGGCGTAGCCGCGGCCCTGGAAGGACGGGTGGATCGCGATCTGGAACTCGCAGGAGCGGTGCAGGTGGTTGATCTCGACGAGCTCGACCAAGCCGGCCCGCTCGTTCTCCGGCGTGGCGATGATGAAGCGCCGCTCGGTCTGGTTGTGGATGTTGCGCTCGTAGAGCTGCGCCAGCTCGGCGAAGGACTCGTAGGCCTCCTCGAACCAGTAGCGCATGATGCTGTCGTTGTTGTTGAGCTGGTGCACGAAGAGCAGGTCCTCGCGTTCCAGCGGTCGCAGCTTGATGGTCGGGGCCATGGTCGTCCGGTGGTGCCCGCGGGAAGCCCGGACCCTACTCCTCCGGCGGCGCCCCGTCACCCGCCGACAGGGCGGCGACCGCCTGCGCGAGGCGGTCCCAGCCCTCGGCGAGGCGGGTGACCTCGAGGGTGAGCCGCTCCAAGGCCGCCGCGGCCTCGGCGCCTTCCGGCGTCGCCCGCACCTCGGCGGAGATCGGTGTATCGTGGAGGGCCGCGAGCTGGTTGCGCAGCTGGCCCCGCAGGGCGGCCAGCCGCCGCCTCCCGGCCTCCCCGGGCAGCGGCCCGTCGGCGGCGTCCGCCGGGGCGTCCTCGTCCACCAGCCGCAGCCAGCGGGATCCGGTCTCGGGCATCGCGGCCTCCGTGGTCCGGTGAGCCTCCGATGCTGCGCGCCAGGCACGAACAAGTCATTAACAAAGCCTTGAGAATGCCGCCGACGGGAAGACGAGGCCGGACGGGTCCGAGAAAGCCCCGACCCGTCAGCAATCTGAACAGTATTTCCAGGCATGATCGCGCGCGAAAACCGCCACATTGCGGTGGCAGGCGGTGTGTGGGCGAGGATGGAGCGGCGGGGAATGGGTGTGCGGGGAAGGACGATCCTGTGCCTGGCGGCCCTGCTCGCGGGCGCCGCGCCCGCCGCGGCGGCTCCCAAGCACCTCGCCCCGGTGCCGCCCGCCACCGTCGCGCTGATGGCGGCGCGCAGCATGGCGCCCTCGGCCCCGGTGCTGCTGCGGGCCTACAAGCAGGAATCCGAGATCGAGGTGTGGAAGCGGGCGGCGGATGGCCGCTTCGTCCACCTCAAGACCTTCCCGATCTGCCGCTGGTCGGGCCAGCTCGGCCCCAAGACCCGGGCCGGCGACCGGCAGGCGCCCGAGGGGTTCTATGCGGTGGCGGCGCGCCAGCTGAACCCGAACTCGGCCTATTACCTCTCCTTCGACGTCGGCTATCCCAACGCCTACGACCGGGCCCATGGCGGCACCGGCTCGGCCCTGATGGTGCACGGCACCTGCTCGTCGGCCGGCTGCTTCGCGATGACCGACCGGCAGGTCGGCGAGATCTACGCGCTGGTGCGCGACGCGCTCGCCGGCGGCCAGACGGCGTTCCAGTTCCAGGCCTTCCCGTTCCGGATGACCGCCCGCGCCATGGCGCGCCACCGCACCGACCGGCACATCGCCTTCTGGCGCCAGCTCAAGGAGGGCTCCGACCGGTTCGAGGCCACCGGCCGCGAGCCCCTGGTCGGCGTCGAGGGCGGGCGCTACGTCTTCGCGCCCTACCCCGACCCGGCGGTCGAGGCCCTGGCGGTGGCGCGGCGCACGGAGGAGGAGGCCCGCATCCAGGGTCTGGTCGCCGACGGCACCGAGGCCGTGCGGACCACCTACGCCGATGGCGGCCAGCATTCGAGCTTCACCGCCCTGATCAAGCGCGCCTCGGCCTTCGCCGCCCTCGGCCCGGCCCCGGGCAGCGCGGCCGCCGTGACGAGCGCCACGGCCTACGCCGCCGACGGGACCGCGCCGGTAAGCCTCGCCCCGGCCTTCATCGTGCCGGCCGGCCTCGGCGAGGTCAGCCGGCCCGAGGCCCTCGCGCTCGCCGGGCGCGAGGTGGTGGTGATCCCGGCCCGCCGGCGCCCGGCCCCGCCGATCCACCCGATCCAGGTCGCGGCGACGTTCGTGCCGCTGCCGGCGATCGAGACCGAGCCGTCGCCGTTCTCGCGCCTGCGGCTGGCCGAGGAGCCGTCCCGCCTCACCCTGGCGGCGTCGCCCGCGCCGGGCCGGCCGTTCTTCCTGACGGCCAAGTTCGTGGCGCTGCCTTGATCTGTGTCTCCGGGCTGCTTCGATGCGGGACGCCGGCTTCTTGCCGAGCCGATTGACCCGCCTGGACACTCACGTCGACCGTGTCATTCCGGGGCCGCGAAGCGGAGCCCGGAAGCCGGAACCGCCGGTCATGCCTGACGACGCGGAAGCTCGTCCGCCTGATCCTGAACCACTTGTGCTCCAGGATCCCGGGCTCCGCGGCGTGGCCCCGGGATGACCCCGAGGGGGTGGTGACCCTTGTCGGCTTGCGAAGCCGCCGGCTGTTTCACCAATACAGCTGCGCCCGTCCGATGAACGCGTCCGCGTCGATCGTCCGGCGGTTGAAGTTCAGGCTCGTCGGTGAGGGCGAGGTGTGGGAGCGGACGTAGTCGAACACGAAGCGGATGTTGCGGTCCGGGTACCAGTTGATGCCGGCGGTGAAATCCTGCTCGATGCCGCCGCGGATGGAGCGGTCCTCGAGGTCGATGGCGCTGTAGCGCACCCCTAGCTCGAACACCCCGGTGCCGCCGCGGCTGACCCGCTGCGCCTCCTCGACCTGCACGCCGCCGAACACCGCATATTCGGTGGCGTAGTTCGGAGCGATCACGTAGCGCCGGCCCTTGCCGTTGAGCAGCAGACCGGCCTGGATGTAGCCGCCCTGGAAGCTCAAGGACGGCGCACCGCCGAAGCGGCCGATCTCGGTCAGGATGTACTCGGCCTGGAGCCGGAACGGCCCGGTCTGCCACGCCGCCTCGAGCCCGACGCGGCCGATGCTCGCCGCGTCGCGGATGCCGCCGGTGTTCACGAATTGCCGTGCGAACAGGAACGCCTCGGAGCGGCTCGACAGGGTGAGCGCGCTGCCGTCGTTCGGCAGCGAGCGGTAGCTGCCGGCAAGTCCGAAATGCAGGACGTCGTTGCCGTCCTGGCTGAGCCAGGGCGCGTAGGTGATCCGGGTGGTCGAGGCGACGCCCTGCGCGCCGATGCCGGCATTGTTGATGTTGCCGCCGAACACGCTCGTCACCGCGGTCCAGCGCTCGCCGTGGGTGCCGATCGCGAGGCCGACATTGCGCGCCGGCGCGAAGGCGTCGGCGAGCGAGCGCTCGGTGAACAGGGTGTTGTTGTCGGAGATCAGCTGGTTGAGGCTGAACGGCTCCTTCATGTTGCCGAGCGCCACGATGACGTCCTTGAAGCCCTTATAGGCCACGACCGCGTCGTTGATCGGCCGGTTCGGCTCGGCGAAATCGTACTGGAAGGCGAGTTCGAGCTGCTTGCCGAGGGTCAGGTAGCTCTCGATCCAGGAGCGCCGCACGGCGATCGGCGTGTCGAACACCGTGCCGAAGCCGCGCTGCTGCACCCGCCCGGTGCCGAAATCGAGCTGCAGGCGCCCGCCGATCCGCAGGGTCGCGGCATCGTCGGGGAATTTCAGGGTGATGCCCTTCTCGTCGATGCTGAGCGTCTCGCCGAACGGGCCGGGCACCCCCTCGACGGCGGCGGCCGGGAGGCCGGCGGAGGCGAGCAGGAGGGCGGCGAGCGGCCAGGAACGGAGGGGCGGCATGACCGAAATCCACTCGACAGGTGCCGCAACGCTGAACCCTATCGCATGACGGCGATGCGACCTTCAGCAGGTTCGGCGGCGATCCTCGGCCGATGTGGCTTCGATGTCACGGTCGCGTCCGGGCAACCGCTGCGTCAGGTCCGGGTTGTGTCGGGAGCCATCGAGGAACCTGCATGCCCCCCGCCATCGACCGCCGCGCCTGCCTGTCGGGTCTCGCCGCCCTCGCCCTCGCGCCGATGACCGGCCCCGCCCGGGCGCAAGGCAATGCCGGCCGGTCCGACACCCTCGTGGTGATGGAGAAGGGCGACCGCGCCTTGAGCTTCTACGAGCTCGCCAGCGGGCGGCGCACCGGCCGGGTCGAGTTCCCGGGCGAGTACCCGCACGAATTCGTCGTCGACCGGGCCGGCGCGCGCGCCTACGCCGCCCTGTACGGCGCCAAGTCCTCGACCACCCCGGGTCCGGGCGGGGATTCCGTCTACGTCGTCGATCTGGCCGCCAGGAGCCTCGCCCGGACCCTGACCTGCGCGCCGTTCCGGCGGCTGCACGGGATCCGGCTCGACGCCAAGGATCGGCTGTTCGTGCTGAGCGAGGACCGCGACGTGCTCCTCGGCTTCGACGCGCCGGAGCGTGCCGAGCGGCCGGACCGGGCCGTGGCGACCGGCGGCCTCAAGGGCCACCTGTTCTCGCTGTCGCGGGACGGCGAGACGGCCTACGTCGCCAACATCCTGTCGAACACCGTGAGCCGGGTCCGGCCCTTCGCGCCGGCCGAGATGCCGCGCATCGCCGCGACCGGGCTGTGGCCGGAGGGCAACGCGCTCTCCCCCGACGAGGCGACCCTCTACGTCGCCAACCGCCGCAGCGCGACGCTGACCGCCCTCGCCACCGAAGCGATGACGGTGACCCGGACCGTGCCGACGCGGGGCGACGTGGTGCGGGTCGATTGCGGGCCGGAGGGCGACCTGATCCTGGCGAACTACGCCGAGAAGAGCCTGTCGCTCCTCGATCCGGCCTTGAAGGAGATGGCGGTGGTTGCCCTCGAGGGCGCGCCGGTGGCGCTCGCCCGCCACCCGTCGAGCCCGCTCGCCTTCGCGGCCCTGGAGAACGACCGGATCGCGATCGTCGATCTCGAGGGGCGCCGCGTCCAGGGCACCCTGGCCACCGGCCGGGAGCCGGACGTGATGGTGGTGCTGCCCGGCTGACCCCGGCCGGCCCCCTCGGGGCCGGCACGGGCCGTCCGGATGGCGTGCGCGGCGGTTACGCCGCCCGCATCGGCCGCTTCGGCGGCTCGAACACCGTGGCGTAGTGGGTGCGGCACCAGCGCTTGCCGGTGAGCACGCGGCAGCCGCAGACGCGCTTGGTCTCGATCGCGGTGCCGTCGCCGTCGGCCCAGAGCGGGAAGGTGCAGTCGAGCAGGCCGGCCTTGAGGAACAGCACGCCCTCGCCGCCATCGGCCGCCGCCGCCGGGACCCGGCGCGACATCGGCAGCGCGACGATGCTGCCGGTCTCGGCCGCCTCGGCGGCCGCGGGAGCGGGCACCGGAGCCGGCTCCGCCTGCGCGACGGGGGCGGCCACCGGCGCCGCGACGGGCCGCGGCGGTGCCTGGATCCGCGGCGCCTCGGCCTGGGCCGCGACCGGCGGCTTCACCGCCGGGGCCGCCTTCACGGCGGGGGCGGCGGGCTTGCGGACGGGAGCCGGTGCCTTGTTGGCGGCGAGGAAGGCCCGGGTGGCCTCCTCGAGGGCGCGCGCGCTCATCACCGGCGCCTCGACACGAGGCTCGACGCGGGGCGCCGGCTTCTCGGCCTGCGGGGCCGCCGGCTTGGCAGTTACGGGCTTGGCGGCCGCAGGCTTGGCGGCGACAGGTTTGGCAGACGCTGCCGGTGCGGCCTCGGCCGTCAGCCGGGAGGGCAGCACCTTGGGAGCCGCCGCGGGCTTCGCGGGGGCGGCTTCGGCGGTGAGGATCCGGGAAGGCAGGATCCGGGGCGCCGGAGCCTTCTCGGGCTCGGCCTTCGCCAGCGGGGCAGCGACCGGCGGGACCGCCGGCGCGGCGGGCGCCTTGGCGGGGATGACCCTGGCGACCGTCTCCGCCGGGGCGAGCGGCCTCGTCACCGGAGCCACCGGCTTGATCACCGAAGCGGCAGGCTTGGCGACTGCGGCAGGCTTGGCGACCTTGGCCGCTGCGGCGGCCTGCTGACGCGCCAGGGCGGCCTGTGCCACCCGGCCGATCACGTCGGCGACCGTCGTGCCGACCACGCCGGCGATCTCCGCCGGCTCACGTCCCTCGATCCACAGCGCGACCGCCTTCTCGGTCGCCTCAGCCGTCCACACCGCGTCGTTCATTTCCAAAGGGGCTCGTTCCAGTTCGAATCGGAAAGGTGGGATATACGGTGAGTCTCCTCACCAAGTCCCTTCTCTTGACGCAAGGGTGGGATGCGACCGATCGCCTGCCCGGGCCGGAAGCGGCCATGGTCCTGCCTCAAACCGGCACGCCGGCCGATTCGCCGCGCCCCGTCAAGGCCGGGGCCGCGGGCTCGCCTCGGATTTTCGCCTTCAGCGCCTGCGCCGCCCGGGCGTAGCCGCCATCCTCGCCGTCGACGAAATGGACGTGGTCGGCTTGCGCCGCGACCGGGGTGATGCAGGTGGTGAGCGCCGCGGCCTGGCGATGGAGGCCGAACCGCACCAGTCCCGCCGCCTCCGCCGCCTGGAGCTGCGCCTCGATCCGCGCCGCGAGGTCGGGGCCGCAATCGATGGTCATGCGCAGGCCGTCGTCGTATTTCCGGAAATCGGCATTCGCCACCAGTTCGTCGAGGTAGCGCGGCGCCGAGAACGCTCCGACGCTCAGGCCGAGGCGGAAGATCGCGGTGGCGAGCAGCGTGGTGCCCAGGACGTGCAGGCGGCGCAGGGCGCGCGAGCCCCGCAGCGGACCGCGCGCCCGCACCTCGTGGGCGAACCCGGCCGGCGGCCAGCGCAGGGGCGGCGCGCCGGGCGGCAGGGGGTTGCCGTTGGCCGGCGCCTCGGCGGCGAGCCGCACCGCGTCGGCGATCGCCGCCCGCGCCGCCTCGCGGTCGGCGCCCTCGGCCGCGACCACCAGGACCGACAGGATCAGCCCGTGCCGCGCCCGGGCCGGCTCGAACCGGCAGGTCAGCCCGGTGAGGTCCGGCTGCGCGCCGGCCGGCGCCGCCGCGACGGCGTGGCGCCCCTGCTTCAGGGCGTGTTCCGCGAAGGCGAGGCCGCCGCCCATGAACATCGCGTAGGCGATGTCCGGCGAGGGGGCGTAGCGCGCCACCTCGACCGCGTGGCCGGCGGCCCGGATCTCGGAGACGGGCACCAGGGCGGCGCGCAAGCTCAGCCCCATCGCGTCGCGGGCCCAGGTCACCGTGGCGGCGAGCGCCCCTTTGGCCGTCTCCGCCTCGTCGGGCGCGACCAGGACGCTCGCCCCGTCGCCCCCGAACACGAAGGGCAGGTCGCGGCGCTCCAGCGCGTTGCGCAGGGCCGCGATCACCGCCGCCCCGACGAAGTTCACCGCCCGGTAGCGCCCCGCCGCGATGGCGCCGGTCGAATCGACCACGTCGGTGACCGCCACCCACCACTCCTCCGGGACGGCGCGGTAGGCTGCGTCGTCGAGGATGCTGAGGAAATCGGTCGCCGGGGTCAGGTCGGCGTAGCGGAAGCCGTCGGCGGGTTTCGGGGGCGTCATCGTCTCCATCCGCTCCAAACGTCCGGGGCTGTGGCGCCGGTTCCTCCCGCGAGTGGTCTGGCGGGGTTATCCGACGGCCGGGCTGCCCGAGACGAGAAAAGGCGCGGGCCTCCCCTCTTCCCACCCGTGGGGAGAGGAGACGCCCGCGCCTCACGCGATGAAGCAGGGAACGGGGGCCTGGCCTACGCCATGCCCAGCGCCTGCATGTACAGCTCCAGAATCGCCTCTTCCTCCTGGCGCTCCGAGTGGTCCTTCTTGCGCAGGCGCAGGATGGTGCGGACCGCCTTGACGTCGAAGCCGCGGCCCTTGAGCTCCAGCATCACGTCCTTGATGTCGCCCTGGAGGCCGGCCTTCTCCTCCTCCAGGCGCTCGATGCGCTCGATGAACTGCTTGAGCTCTTCGGCGGCGACGCCCGACGAGGCGACGTCGGCGTCCGGCATGCTGTGCGCGTTCATTCACGGTCTCCTTGCCGATGGGTCTGTCGTGCCGCCGGGGGCGGACGCGGCCATCAGGCACCCCAACCCACTGACGGATGGCGGCCTTCGCGGCTCGCCCTCCCGGATCTTGATAGATGCGCAACCTTACCGAGTTCTTGCGCCTCCCGGCCCGATCCCGTCAGTGCTTCCTCCGCCCGTACCCGCGCAGGCGGGGGCTTCAGTGCTTTTCCGCCCGTGCCGCGAAGGCGGCCGCCTGCTCCGGGCTCGCCTCGCTCTGGTGGCGCGCCTTCCACTCGTCGTAGGGCATGCCGTAGACGTGCTCGCGGCTCTGGTCCTTGCTGAGGGCCAGGCCGCGGGCATCCGCCGCGTCCTTGAGCCAGTTCGACAGGCAGTTGCGGCAGAACCCGGCGAGGTTCATCAGGTCGATGTTCTGCACGTCGGTGCGCCCCTGCAGGTGCGACACCAGCCGGCGGAAGACCGCGGCCTCGAGCTCGGTGCGGGTGGTCTCGTCGATGCCGTCCATGAAGCGTCTCCCGTGAGAAGGTCGTGAGGTCGGGGCGCGGCCCCGCCCGGTCAAGCGCGGGCGACCAACGGCCCCAGCAGGGCGGCGAAGCGCGCGGCCCAGTCCTCGGCCCCGGCCTCGTCGCCGATCAGGTCCTGGCGGATCTCGATCAGCGCGTTCGGCAGGCCCCGCGCCATCGCGTGGCGGTCGATCGTGTCGCCGGGCAGGCCGCCGCCATAGGGCTGGTTGTCGCCGACCGTGAACCCGGCCGGATCGGCGCGCAGGCCCGCGATCAGCGGGCCGGCGAGGCGGTCGTCGCGATCCCACAGGATGCCGACCTGCCAGGGCTGCGCCACCCCGCGCCAGGCCGGCGTGAAGCTGTGCACGGTGACGATGGCGGGCGGCGCGCCAGCCTCCATCGCGGCGGCGACGGCCGCATCGATCGCCCGGTCGTAGGGATCGTAGAAGCGCGCCAGCCGTTCGGCGACGCCCTCCGGCCCGATCCGGGCGTTGCCCGGCACGATCGCCCCGTCCGAGAGGCGCATCACCAGGGTCGGGTCGGTGCGGCCGCGATTGGGATCGATGATCAGCCGCGAGAAGGTGGTCAGCAGAGCCGGCGCCCCGAGCCGGCGGGCGAGCGAGCGCGTCACCGCCGCCGCCCCGATGTCGTAGGCGATGTGCCGCTCGAAATGCGGGCTCGCGACGCCGAGGTGGTCGAGGTCCGGCGGCACCGCGTTCGAGGCGTGGTCGCACAGCAGGAGCAGGCCGCAGGCCGGATCGCCGGGGATCGTCTCCACGGGCTGGGGCGGGCGGGAATGGGGATGGGACGCTGTGGCGGCTGTCATCGGGCGGATCGCTGGTGTCGGTCCTCTCCCTCATACCCAAATGGCGGGGCCGCCTCCATCGCCTCCGCACGGTGACGCCGGCCGCGTCTTGTCCTAGTGACCGTGGACGGATCCCCGCGCCGGGCGCTCGTCCCGCGCAGGTTTTCCCACGACGACGTCGCCGCGAAGGTCGTGGCCCTCGAAGGCTTTGCCGATGTCCCGCACGCCGCTGACCGATCTCGACGCCGCCGGCGTTCCGGCCGGTCCCGCCGCCGATCAGGCCGGTCTCGGTCCCGCCCTCGTCGCCCTCGTCGCCGGCGCGGTGGCGATGGGCCTGTCGCCGGTGCTGGTCCGGTTCGTCAGCCCGGAGGTCGGGCCCTTCGCCAGCGCGTTCTGGCGCGTCGCCCTGGCGTTGCCGGTGCTGTGGGCCTGGATGCGGTGGGAGGAGGCGCGGGCGCCGCGCTTGCGCCGCGGTCTCACCCCGTCGGCGGTGCTCGCCGGCCTCGCCTTCTCGGGCGACTTGCTGTTCTGGCATCTCGCCATCCTGGGCACCACGGTCGCCAACGCCACCTTCTTCGCCACCACCGCGCCGGTCTTCGTGGTGCTGTTCGCCTGGGCCGGCCTGCGCCGCCGACCCACCGGGCGGACCCTTCTCGGCCTCCTCGTCTGCCTGATGGGCGGCGCCACCCTGGTCGGGCAGTCGGTGCAGGTCGATCCCGGCCGCCTCGTCGGCGACCGGGACGGGGTGATCACCGCGGTCTTCTTCGCCCTCTACTTCCTGACGGTGGAGCGTGCCCGGACCCGGGGCCTGGGGGCCGCCCGCGTCACCTTCGTGGTCTCCTGCATCACCGCCTGCGTGCTGCTCGGCGCGGTCGCGCTGCTCGAGACCCGGCCGGTGCTGCCGCATTCCTGGAGCGCCGCCGCCGGCCTGCTGGCGCTGGCGCTGGTCAGCCATGCCGGCGGCCAGGGCCTGCTCTCGGTGGCGCTCGGGCGCCTGCCGGCGGGCTTCTCCTCCCTGGTGATCTTCCTGGAGGCGGTGGCCGCGGCGATCCTGGCCTGGCTCCTCCTCGGCGAGGCCCTCGGGCCGCTGCAGGTGCTCGGTGGCGGCCTGATCCTGGCCGGCATCGCGGTCGCGCGACCGCGGCGTTCCACTCGGCTGGCCTAGCTCTAACAGATTAGAACGAGGCGGGCACGAAGCCGGCCCGAAGCGTGACCATACCGAGAGAGGAGCCGTCCCTTGACCGATTCCCCCGCCCGAGATCCCTCCCCGTCGGAGACCCGCGCCCTGCTGCTGCGTCTGCTCGATGCGGGCGTCACGGCGGCCCATCCCCGCGGCTGCCTGGTGCCGCACCTGCCCCCGGTGCTGCCTGGGCGGCTGGTGATCCTCGGTGCCGGTAAGGCCGGGGCCAGCATGGCGGCGCTCGCCGAGCGGCATTACCGGGCGCAGGGGGTCGATCCGTCCCGCATCGCCGGCCTGGCGGTGGCCCGCCACGGCTACGGCGAGCCGGCCGGCGTGATCGAGGTGGTGGAGGCCGGCCATCCGGTGCCGGACCAGGCCGGCATCGCGGCGACGGAACGCGCCCTCGCCCTCGCGGCCTCGGCCGGCCCGGACGACCTCGTGCTGGTGCTGCTCTCCGGCGGCGGCTCGGCGAACTGGATCGCGCCGGCCGGCGCCCTGACGCTGGCCGAGAAGCAGGGCATCACCCGGGCGCTGCTGCGCTCCGGCGCGGCGATCGACGAGATCAACTGCGTGCGCAAGCACCTCTCGCGGATCAAGGGCGGGCGGCTGGCGCAGGCCGCGCGCAACGCCGGTCGGCTCCTGACGCTGGCGATCTCCGACGTGCCCCGGGACGACCCGGCGGTGATCGCCTCGGGCCCGACCGTGCCGGACCCGACGACGCTGGCCGAGGCGCGGGCGATCTGCGCCCGCCGCTCCATTCCCCTGCCGCCCTCCGCCGAGGCGCTCCTGAGCGACCCCGCGAACGAGAGCCCGAAGCCGGGCGATCCCGCCTTCGCCCGCACCGCGTTCCGCATCGTCGCCCGGCCGGTCGACGCTCTCGACGCGGCCTCCGCGGCGGCGGAAGCCGCCGGCTACGAGCCGGTTCTGCTCGGGGCCGACCTCGAGGGCGAGGCGCGCGAGGTCGCGGCGGCGCATGCGGCGCTGGCCCGCGAGATGGCCGCCGCCGGGCGGAAAGCCGCGCTGATCTCCGGCGGCGAATTGACCGTGACCATCCGGGGCGAAGGCCAGGGCGGGCCGAACCAGGAATACGCGCTGGCCCTCGCCCTCGCCCTCGACGGCGCCCCCGGCATCGCCGCGCTCTCAGCCGATACCGACGGCACCGATGGCGGCCGCGGCGAGGCGACCGACCCGGCCGGCGCGATGATCGACCCCACGACGCTCGCCCGTGCGGCGGCGGCGGGGCTCGACGCGGCGGCGAGCTTGAGAGAGAACGACTCGACCCCGTTCTTCGACCGGATCGGCGACCTCGTCCGGCCCGGGCCCACCCGCACCAACGTCAATGACCTCCGCATCATCCTGGTTGGCTGACCTGATTTCCCGCCCGCGCCGCGCCGCCCTTCTCTCGCTCCCGCTCTCGGTCGTGTTCCTGGCCCTGCTCGGGGCCGGGCCGGCGCGGGCGGACCTGCGCATGTGCAACATGACCGGCAGCCGCATCGGCATCGCGCTCGGCTACCGCGATTCCGGCGGCTGGGTCACCGAGGGCTGGTGGAACCTCTCCGCCAAGGGCTGCGAGACCCTGCTCAAGGGGGCGTTGGCCGCCCGCTTCTACTACGTCTTCGCGGTCGATTACGACCGCGGCGGCGAGTGGAGCGGCCGCTCGCTGATGTGCACCCGCGACCGCGAGTTCACCATCCGGGGCGTCGAGGATTGCCTGGCCCGCGGCTACGACCGCAACGGCTTCTTCGAGGTCGATACCGGGGAGCAGAAGAGCTGGACGATCCAGCTGACGGATCCGGGGCGGGCGGGGCCGTGAGGGGGGGCTAGCGGATTGTGTCCTACCGCTCGGCCGACCCAGATCCTGTCTTGCGCTCGTTGAAGCGCGTCACGCCGTAGCCCTGGCGAGGGCGATGAGGGGCAGCGCCAGGTTGGCGTAGATTGCCAGGGCCATCAATTCGCGTGCCGCGCCCAGTATGCGACACCACAGCCGACCGCGAGCGCCATCAGTGGCGTGACGATAAAGGCGACGATCTGGATGTCCGTCATGGGTTGAGCCCCTTCAGAACGGTGCGGGCCAGAAGGTGGAGGCCGACGCTGCAGCCTAGAAAGATCGCGACGCCTCCGACCAGTGTCAACGCAGAGGGACCGCCCGCCGCTCCCGAGATGCCGAATGTCGCCGCCACGACGGGCGCGATGACACCGGCCGTGAACAGGCCGCCCGCCGCCGTGTTCAGGTAGGTTGCCGTCAGCTTCGTGCGCTCGTTGTCGATCAGGCTCATCGAAGATCCGGGTCATAAAGAAAGGTTCTCCGCAGCCGGCGTTTCTGCTCACCACTCGCGAAGACCGAAATAAATCACGCTGCCCGCAACTTCCGCGCCGCCTCCGCCAGCACCTCGTTCATCCGGGTCTGCCACCCCGGCCCCGTCGCCTTGAAGGTCTCGATCACCTCCGGGTCGAGGCGCAGGCTCACGAGCTGCTTCGTCCGCTCGGCGCGCGGCCGGCCGCCGCGGCTCGGGAGCGCCGCGTAGATCTCGGGGGGCAGGACCTCGTGGGCCGGGCGCAGCTGGGCCAGCTCCTCGTCCGTCAGGGGTGGTATTTCGCCGTCGAGATCCCAATCCTCCTCCGAGGTGACGAGAGAGGGCCGTTCAGGGGGCGGCGTGCCGGTCATAGGCTTCCCTTTCCTGTTTGTCCGCGCGGCGGAGGCTGACAAGCGACAACGCTTCGCTGCCGAGGGGCGACACGACCGCGAGGACGACGATCTCACCGTTCCAGCGGCCGATGAGGAGGTAGCGGGCGCGACCGGTGCGGCTCGGCCGGGTCGGCAGCACCAGGGCCGTCTCACGGTCGAAACATCGATCGAAGTCGGCGAAGTCGTATCCGTGCTTCGCGAGGGCCATCCGCCGCTTCGACTCATCGAACACGATCTTCATGGTTTTTGTATCTACAAAAATCGGACCCGACAAGAGCGGGTGCGCCACCACCCGATCACCCTACCCGATCGTTCACCCCCTGCCCGGCCCCAAAACGCCAATTGACCCGGGCTCGCCGACCGGCTTTCCGTACGGTCCATCCTCCCCCACCGCTCAACCTTCGGACGACACCCTCATGAAGCGCGCCCGCCGCACCAAGATCGTCGCGACCCTCGGCCCGGCCTCCGAGGATCCGGCGGTGATCGAGGCGCTGTTCTCGGCCGGCGCCGACGTGTTCCGCATCAACATGAGCCACCTGCCCCGCGAGCGGCTGAGCGAGCGGGTGGCGACGATCCGGGGCATCGAGCAGAAGCTGAAGCGGCCGATCGCCGTGCTGGTCGACCTCCAGGGGCCGAAGCTACGGGTCGGGCGCTTCGCGGCGGACGCGGCGGTGATCGAGAACGGCCAGAGCTTCGTCCTCGACGACGATGCCACGCCAGGCGACGCGACCCGGGTCCACCTGCCTCACCCTGAGATCCTCTCGGCGCTCGAGCCCGGCCACGCGGTGATCATCGATGACGGCAAGCTGCGCCTCGTCGTCACCGAGGTCGGGCCCGGCCGGGCGGTGACCCAGGTGGTGACCGGCGGCAAGATCTCGAACCGCAAGGGCGTGTCGCTTCCCGACACCACGATTCCCGTCGCGGCGATGACCGAGAAGGACCGCCTCGACCTCGAGGCTGGCCTCGCCGCCGGGGCCGACTGGATCGCGGTGTCGTTCGTGCAGCGCCCGGAGGACGTCGCCGAGGTCAAGGCGGTGGCGCAGGGGCGCGCCCTGGTGATGGCCAAGATCGAGAAGCCGCAGGCGGTGGCGTCCCTCGACGCGATCATGGCGGTGGCCGACGGGCTGATGGTCGCCCGCGGCGATCTCGGGGTCGAGATGCCGCTGGAGCAGGTGCCGGGCGTGCAGAAGCGCATCACCCGCGGGGCGCGCCGCCTCGGCAAGCCGGTGGTGGTGGCCACGCAGATGCTCGAATCGATGATCGCCGCCCCGGTGCCGACCCGGGCCGAGGTCTCGGACGTCGCGACCGCGGTCTACGAGGGCGCCGACGCGGTGATGCTCTCGGCCGAGAGCGCGTCGGGGGCGTTCCCAGTCGAGGCGGTCTCGACCATGAACCGCATCGCCGAGCAGGTCGAGCAGGACGGGATCTACTGGTCGATCATCGCGGCGCAGCGCAACCAGCCGGAATCGACCGCGTCGGACGCCATCGCGGCGGCCGCCCACCAGATCGCCGACACGCTCGGGCTCAAGGCCGTGATGGCCTGGACCGCCTCCGGCTCGACGGCTTTGCGCCTCGCCCGCGCCCGGCCCGACGCCACGGTGATCGCGCTCACCCCGAAGCGCGAGACGGCGCGGCGGCTGGCGCTCGCCTGGGGGACCCACCCGATCGTCACCAACGACGCCAGCGACATCGACGACATGTCGTTCCGCGCCTGCAAGTTCGCGGTGCGCGAGAGTTTCGCGGGAATCGGCGACCGGGTGATCGTGGTGGCCGGCCTGCCCTTCGGCACGCCCGGCGCGACGAACCTCGTGCGGATCGCGACGGTGACGCCGGAGCATGCGGCGAAGGCGTGAGGGTCGGGGCAGCGTTTGCTGCCCGGCCTCGGCGGCCGCTATTCTCTGCCGGCTGCGACCACGGAGGCCGAGATGTCTGCCGCCCTGTTAGGCGATCGCGCTGTCCACGCCGGGACGCCGCCGGACGATTTTGCCGAAGACGTAGATTTCGAGATGACCAATCTCGGACGCAAGCACACCAATATCCCGGGCATCATTTTCGTCTCGTCCCGCCTCGGCTCTCACGGTCCGCGAGTGGAGTGGTACGCCGACAAGCCGAAGGGCAACGCCCCTTGCGTCATCGTCTCGATCGGACCCGACCCCGTGGTGCGCGACGATTTCATCGGCACCGTTCAGTCCCGCCAAGCCGCCGACTCGGTACGGGCTTGGGTGCGCCTCAACCACGCCGAACTGCTGGATTTCTGGAACAACGGCACCGAATGGGACATCGACGAGCTGACGGATTTTACCCGGCGGCTCAAGCCGCTGCCCTGACTTCGGAGCTATGGAACACTGATGTTCCGTGCGACTGTCTGCCAAACCGCCTGCTCCGGATTTGCATCGCCGGCGGCGAGGCTGGCGCGGCTATCAGCCCGGTAGGTCAGGACACGCTTGTCCGGTCGATATAATGACCATTGCTCCTCCTCGTTCGCTTCGTGAGGCCACGTCGTTAGGATCGCCCTGAGATCGAACAAGAAAGCGGTTTGCCCGGAGGCGGTGTCGAGCGTGAACGCCGTCAGCTTCTGACCGTCCATTGCCTGCGCTGCGGCCTCAATCTGTGCGTGAGACCTCTCGTTGTCTGCCAGAACTTTACCCGAGACCACGACACACCACCGGCAGCAAAAGACGAAGAGATTCCATTCTCCGACCGGCTTGACCACCCGCCGCGCTGCTGATGCTCGCAGCTTGGCGGAGGACGAGGTCGAAGCATACGGTTCGCGAACGAAGAGGCGCGGCGATCCGAATTCGAAGGAGAGGATGCTGCCCTGCCCCCGCTCGACGCGCCAGCAGGGTAAGCCGATCACTGGTGCGAAGGTGGCGCGGATGGCGTCGTCCATGCGGTCGATCATGACGAACCGCACGGGGTCCGCCAACCGCACGCGATCGGCTTTCCTACTCCGCCCGCTCCCGCGCCGCCAGCGCCTCGATCTCCGCCACCACCCGGTCGGCGGCGACGTACTGGAGCATGTGGCCGACGCCCGGCAGCACGACGAGCTTCGCCCCCGGCACCTCGCGGGCGAGCGCCCGGGCGTGGATCTCCGTCTTCACCACCGGGTCGACGTCGCCGGCGACGATCACGGTCGGGGCGGTGATGGTCGGGTAGCGCGGGCTCTGCTGCTGCAGGAAGCCGTAGAGCCCGTCGAGGTCGCGCAGGTTGGCGCCGAAGGTCGAGGGGCGCAGGATCAGCGGCACCCGGGCGCCGTCGAGATAGCCCTCGGGGAGACCCTGCGGGCGGAACACCACCTCGGCGAAGCGGTCGAGATAGGCGTATCCGAGCGGCGCGGCGACCGTGTAGGTGGCGATCCGGAGGAGGATCCGTCCGGGGAGCGAGCGGTACCAGCCGGCATAGCCGCCGACATCGCCCCCCGGCCAGGGATGGCTCACGGGGGCGAGCAGCGCCAGGCCGGCGACCCGTTCGGGATGGTCGAGGGCGAGGGCGGTGGCGAGCGCGCCGGACCAGGAATGGCCGACGATCAGGGCCGGACCGATCTTCATCGCCGCCAGCGCCTCGGCGATCAGCCGCGCCTGCACGGCCGGCGAGGCGGCGTCCGGGGCGATGCGGTCGCTGTAGCCGAAGCCGGGCCGATCGAAGGACAGCACCCGGAAACCGTCGCCAGCCAGCCGCCGGCCGATCGCCAGCATCGGGTCCATGGCGTTGGCCGATGCGCCGTGGAGGAGCACGACGGTGCCGCGGCTCGGGGCGCCCTCGCCCGGGCCGGCCTCGATCACCGCGAGGTGCCCGCTCTCGACCGTCACGCGCCGGCCCGCCGGCGGATAGCGCGCCTCGACCACCAGGGTGATGATCCAGGTGGCCATGAGGCAGGCGAGGACGAGCGCCGCGACGGCGCCGCCGAGAAGGCCGGCGGTCAGGGTCAGCACGCGGGTGACCCGTCCTTTACGCGAACGCATCGAGCGGGGCGGCGGGCGAGGCGCCCCCGAGGCGGGAGAGATCGGTCACAGCTCGCGGCCGTCGACGTCGGGGGCAAGGCGCTCGATCGCCTCGTGGACCTTCCCCATGCGGGGATAGATCGCTTCGGCGCGACGGAAGGCGGCCAGCGCCCGGGCCTTGTCGTCGCTCGCCATGTAGATATGGGCGAGCGCCGCCCAGGCCTCGAAGTGGCGCGGCTCCAGGGTCAGGGTCCTGTGCAGGTCGGCCAGCGCGCTCGCCTGGTCCTCGAGCAGGTAGAAGGCGGTGGCGCGCCGGCTCCAGCCCTCGGCCCAGCCCGGCTCCAGCACGGTCACCCGGTCGAGCAGCTCGATGGCGAGGGGGTAATCCTTCGCCTGCATCGCCTCCGCCGCGCGGCTCGCCAGCAGGTCGACGGTGTCGCTGCCCGAGCGGTCGAGGCGGCGCTCGATCAGCTGGGCGACGCCGCGGGCCTCCGCATCGTCCTTGGCCGCCTTCAGCCGCGTATAGAGGTCGTCGAGGGTGACGGGCGCGCGCGGCGCTTCCTTCGGGGCGTCCTTCTTAGGGGCCTCCGGGGCTGCGACCGCGGGGCCGCTCATCGCGATCGGGACGACCGCCGAAACGACGAAAGCCGGCGCTCCGAGGAGGCCGGCCATCATGCGGATCGGAAGAGAGAGACGGTGCATGCCGGCACTGTCCGGCGCCGGCGCGGTCCCGTCAACGCGATGGCTTGCCGCGGTTCCAACCCGGCAGGCCGTCCGCATCCTCAGCCCTGGCGGGCCTTGTAGCGCTTCTGGGTCTTGTTGATGACGTAGACCCGGCCCTTGCGGCGCACGAGCTGGTTGTCACGGTGCCGGCCGCGGAGCGACTTCAGCGAGTTGCGGATCTTCATCGGTCTGGTCTCACGTCGGTGCGCCGGAACGCCCGGGCGCGGATGGGAAAGCGGGCTCGCGGCGAATGTCCCAGACGAAGACCGTCCAGGACGAACGCCGACGCCGGGCGATGCGGAGCACCGCCCGTGCGGAGGCGCGTGACTTACCCGGCGGGGGGGCGACAAGTCAACCGGACCGGGACGAAAACGTCGCGGGCGGATCCATCCACAGGAGACTCTGCAAGAGACTGGCCGAGCCTCACGGCCGGGCGAAGGGCGCGTCCGGGGTCGCGGCGGGCGAGCCGGGGGCCAGCGGCTCGTCGTCGCCGATCACGCTGGTGGTGCCGCCGGGCGGTCCGTCGAAGCCGACCACGCCCATCGGGTTGCTCGGGGTGACGTTCGGGTTCGGCCGCAGCGGGCGGACGCTGCCGGTCGCGAGCGGGTCTCCTTGCGGGGCGCGCGGGCTCACGGTGATGTCGAGGGCCTCCTGGGCGAGGGCCGGGCCGGCGAGGCCGAGGCTGAGGAGGCCGACGAGGGCGAGGGTCGTCTTCATGGCATGATGTCTCCGGTGCGGCGGAGCCGTTCTCCGCCAGGCGGCGGAGCTACTCGTCTGCCCGGTCAACCCGCCGGGCCCGGGCCCGGGTCCCTGAACTTTCGGAATGCCCCTGGCGCGGCAACGTGGACCGCTCGCCGCGCGTTGACCGGTCTGGACCCGGGCCTAGCTTGTCCGAAACGGGCGCTGATGCCCGCTCGGGAGAGGCGTGATGGCGGGGACCTCGGTCGCGGTGGTCGGCGGCGGGTTGGGCGGTCTGGCGGCGGCCTGCGTGGCCGCCTCGCGCGGGCACGACGTCACCCTCTACGACAAGAATGCCTGGATCGGCGGCAAGGCCGCGGTGCTGCACGAGGGCGGCTTCCGCTTCGACATGGGGCCGACGATCCTGACGGTCCCCCGGGTGCTCGAGCGGATCTTCGCCGAATCCGGCCGCTCGGTGCACGACTACATGGACCTGCGCCGCCTCGATCCGCAATGGCGCTGCTTCTTCGACGACGGCAGCCGCATCGACCTGATGGAGAACGTCGCCACCATGGCGGCCGAGATGGACCGGTTCGCCCCGGGCCAGGGGGCCGGCGAGGGCTACCGGCGCTTCCTGGCCCTGTCCGAGCACCTGCACGGCGTCTCCGAAAAGTTCTTCTTCTGGAAGCCGGTGCAGGACCTGTTCGACACGATCGACATCCGCGCCAACCTCAATCCCGGCACCCTGCGCGACGTGCTCTCGCTGCGCATGCACGCCTCGGTCGCGGGCACCATCCGGGGCAAGGTGCGCGACGCGCGCCTCGCCCAGATGCTCGACCACTTCGTGCAATATGTCGGCTCCTCGCCCTACGGCGCGCCGGCGGTGCTCTGCGCCATCGCCCACATGCAGACCGCCGACGGGGTCTGGTACCCGATGGGCGGCACCCGGGCGGTGGCCGAGGGGCTGATGAAGCTCGCCGGCGACCTCGGCGCGACGCTGAAGGCCGACAGCGAGGTCGAGGGGGTCGCGATCGAGAACGGCGCCGTCAAGGGCGTGCGGGTCGGGGGGGCGGTCGTGCCCTACGATCGTGTGATCTCCAACATGGACGCGGTGCGCACCTACCGCGAGCTGGTCGGCGGCGCGGTCGGGCGGACTTACGAGAAGCGCAGCTTCGAGCCGGCCTGCTCGGGCGTGGTGCTCTATCTCGGCTTGAACAAGCGCTACGACCACCTCGCCCACCACGACTTCGTGTTCTCGCGCGACCCCGAGGAGGAGTTCGACGCGATCTACCGCAAGGGCGAGCCGGCGCCGGACCCGACCGCCTATCTCGCGGCCCCCAGCAGCACCGACCCGTCGGTGGCGCCGGAGGGCGGCGAGGCGCTCTACGTGCTGGTCCACACGCCGTACTTGCGCCCGCA
The DNA here is from genome assembly GCF_006151805.1 of Methylobacterium terricola. GTDB lineage: Bacteria > Pseudomonadota > Alphaproteobacteria > Rhizobiales > Beijerinckiaceae > Methylobacterium > Methylobacterium terricola. Next base: position 256,501 of record NZ_VDDA01000006.1, read on the forward strand.
CCACGATTGGTCGCAGATGCTGCCCGCCTACCGGCAGAAGATCCTCGACAAGCTGAAGCGCACCGCCGGCATGCCGGACATCGAGGACCGCATCGTCGTCGAGCGCCACCTGACCCCGGCGGACATCCATTCGCGCTACAAGGTGCTGAACGGCGCGATCTACGGGTTGGCCTCGCACGGCCGGATCATGGGAGCGTTCAAGCCCGGCAACCGCTCGCGGGAGGTCCGCGGCCTCTACCTCGCCGGCGGCGCCGCCCATCCGGGGCCGGGCATGCCGATGGTGATGATGTCGGGCTGGATCGCCGCCGACGCCCTCGACCAGGACGCCCGCGGCCAAGATCCCCGCGAGATGGCCGAGGACCTGAAGGCGGCCTCGTGAGCGGGCGGGCTACCCCAGCCGGGCGGGCCTTGCCGCCGGACCCGGTCGCGGCCCGCTCCCCCCTGATCTGGCGCTTCATGGGCGTGTACTTCGCCCGCTTCGTGAGGCGCCATCTCAACGCCGTGCGGCTCGCGACCTGGGGCCAGCCCCCGGCGGCGCCGGCCGCCGGGCCGGTCGTGGTCTATTGCAACCACCCGGCCTGGTGGGATGCGGCGCTGATCATCCTGCTCGCCCAGCGCTTCTTCCCCGCGGCCGAGAGCTTCGCGCCGTTCGACGCCGCGATGCTCGCCCGCTACCGCATCTTCTCCCGCATGGGCGCCTTCGGGGTCGATCTCGACTCGCCCCGCGGGGCCGCGTCGTTCATGGCCGCCTCGCGGACGATCCTCGACCGGCCGGGCCGCGTGATGTGGATCACCGCGCAAGGCCGCTTCAGCGACGTGCGCGAGCGCCCGCTGGGCTTGCGCCCCGGCGTCGCGCGGATCGCCGAACTCGCCCCCGAGGCCCTGTTCGTGCCGCTCGCCCTCGATTACGCCTTCTGGGAGGAGCGCGGGGCGGAAGCCTGCCTCGCCTTCGGGCCGGGGATCCCGGCCCGCGACCTCCTCGCCCTGCCCCGCCCGGACCGCCTCGCCCGCCTGGAGGCCGACCTGACCGCCACCCTCGATCGCCTCGCCACCGACGTGCGGAGCCGCGATCCCGCCCGCTTCACCTCCCTGCTCGATGGGCGCCGCGGCGTCGGCGGCGTCTACGATGCCTGGAATCGCGTCGTCGCGGCGCTCACCGGGCGCCGCTTCGTGGCCGGCCACCGCGAGGGGCGGGCGCCGTGACCGTCTCGGTTCCCACGATCCTGGCGGTTCTCGCCCTCGCCCTAGCCCTGCTGCCGGCCCTGCTCGCCCTCGCCAACCTGCTGGCCTTGCGCAAGGCGCCGAAGGCACCGGCGCCGGACGGACTGGTCTCGATCCTGATTCCGGCCCGCAACGAGGCCGGCAATATCGGCCCGACCCTGGCGGCGGCTCTGGCCAGCACTGGGGTCCCGGTCGAGGTGATCGTCGCCGACGACCACTCGACCGACGGAACGGCGGCGATCGTCGCGGAGGTCGCCGCCCGCGATGGGCGTCTCCGCCTGATCCCGGTGCCGCCGCTGCCGCCGGGCTGGACCGGCAAGATCCACGCCTGCCACGTTCTCAGCCAGGCCGCGACCGGGCGCCACCTGCTGTTCATCGACGCCGACGTGCGCCTCGCGCCCCATGGCGCCGCTTCCATGGCCGCAGCGGCCGAGGCGGCGGGCGCGGCGCTGATCAGCGGCGTGCCCCGGCAGGTCACCGGCTCGCTCGGCGAGCGCCTGACCGTGCCGATGATCAACCTCATGCTGCTCGGCTACCTGCCGATCCCGCTGATGCGCACGTTACGCGATCCCGCCCTCGGGGCGGCCTGCGGCCAGCTCGTGCTGGTCGAGGCGCAAGGCTATCGCCGGGTCGGCGGCCACGGCGCGATCCGCGCGAGCCTGCACGACGGCGTGCACCTGCCCCGGATCTTCCGCCGCGCCGGTCTCACGACCGACCTCGTCGCGGGTTCCGGCCTCGCGACCTGCCGGATGTACACCAACTTCCGCGAATCCTGGGCCGGTTTCTCCAAGAATGCCCACGAGGGCATGGCGACGCCCCGCGCGCTCCCGGTCTGGACACTGCTCCTCGGCGGCGGCCACGTGCTGCCCCTGCTTCTGGTGCTGGCCGCCCTTCTCGGGGCCGGCAGCCTGCCGCTCGCGCTGGCCGCCTTCGCCCTTTCCCTGTTCACCCGGGCGGCGATCACGCTGTCCACCCGCGAGGACCCCTGGACGATTCCGCTCCATCCTCTCACCGTGGCGTTGGCGCTGACCTTGCAATGGAACGCGCTCCTGCGTCCGGCCCAAGCCGGGGTCGCCACCTGGAAGGGGCGCACCTACCCGGCGGCCTGACGCTCACGAGGGAGACAGCATGACCGAGATCCGCGACCTCGACGCCGCCGCGACGCTCCAGGCCTACCGCGACCGCACGCTCTCGCCGCGCGACGTGGTGGCCGACACCCTCGCCCGCATCGAGCGCCATGGCCCGGACCTCGACGCCTTCGTGCTCGTCGACCGCGATGGGGCGATGGCAGCGGCCGCTGCCTCCGAGGCACGCTGGGCGAAGGGTGAGCCCCTCGGCCCCCTCGACGGCGTGACCGTCACGGTCAAGGACAACATCGCCTGGGCCGGCCATCCGATGCGCCGCGGCTCGCTCACCTCCTCCGACGCACCCACCACCGAGAACGCCCCGATCGTCGACCGGCTCCTCGAGGCCGGCGCCATCCCGATCGCCAAGACCACGATGCCGGAATTCGGCTGGAAGGGCCTCGGCGATTCGACCCATACCGGCTCGACCCGCAACCCCTGGGACACGCGGGTCACCACTGGCGGCTCCTCGGCCGGGGCCGCCGCGGCGGCGGCGCTCAATCTCGGCCACATCCACATCGGCACCGACGGGGCGGGCTCGATCCGCATCCCGGCCGCGTTCTGCGGCGTGTACGGGTTGAAGCCCAGCTTCGGCCGGGTGCCGGCCTTCCCGCCCTCGCCGTTCGGGCCGGTGGCGCATCTCGGGCCGATGACCCGGACCGTCCGCGATTCGGCCCTGATGATGCAGGCGATCGCCCGGCCCGATCCCCGCGACATGGCCGCGTCCCTCATCGAGCCGCCGGACTACCTCGCGGGCCTCGAGGACGGGGTGCGAGGCCTGCGCGTCGCCTGGAGCCCGCGCCTCGGCTTCGCCGGCCAAGTCGATCCCGAGGTGGCGCGCCTGACCGAGGCGGCGGCGCGGGCCTTCGCGGATCTCGGGGCGATCGTGGAGGAGGCCGATCCGGGCTTCCCCGACCCGGTCGAGACGCTGAACGGGATCTGGCTCGTCGGCGCCTGGTGCGTGCTGCGGGGGATCCCGGAGGAGAAGCGCGGCCTCGTCGAGCCGGCCTTGCGGGCGGCGGCCGAGCGCGGCCGCGCGATCGCGGCGCCGGACTTCGTCGCCGCCCTCAATGCGCGGGGGGCCCTGTTCACCGCCATGGCGCGGTTTCACCGCCGCTACGACCTGCTCCTGACGCCTGCGCTCGCCGTCCCCGCCTTCGCGGTCGGGAACCTCACCCCGCCGGACGGGCGCTTCGGCGACGACTGGCTGAACTGGACCCCGTTCTCCTACCCGTTCAACCTCACCGGGCAGCCGGCCGCGAGCGTGCCCTGCGGGCTGACGCAAGCCGGCCTGCCGGTCGGCCTGCAGATCGTCGGACCGATGGGGGCGGATGCCCGCGTGCTCGCGGCGTCGCGCGCCGTCGAGGCGGCCCAGCCCTGGCCGACCGTGAGCGAGCCGCGGGTGACGCATCGGGAGTAGAGCCTCGCGCGATCACGCGGCCACCGGGCGACGCCGTAGATCACTGATCTTCGTGCGTTTTCCGGCTGAGGCGGCGCTCGATCGCGCTGCGATCGGACGCTGCTCAGGTCTGTGATCGTGCCGCCTCGTCCACGATGAACCGGTATCCGTCTCGTCGGACGCTGCTCGAGGGATCCGGCGGAACCCGATGCTCCGGGCCGTGGTCACCCACGCGGCTCGCCCCAGCGGTTCAGCGCGGGATCGTCCGGCGCCGGGGCCAGGCCGCTCTCGGTCGGGAGCATCGCCGTCGTCCCGACCGCGCAACGGCACAGGCCGTCGCCGGCCGCACCGACGAGACGGTGGACCGGCCGCCCGCCGAGCGCGTGCCGGTCCGGGCAGCCCCGGCGCCTCGGCCAGCCGGTGGGAGGGAAGGCACCGAACCCCTCCTCTCGCGCCGTCGCGGGCCGGGCCGGCTTCCCTTGGGGACGGCGCCCATCGCCCGGCTCAGACCGTCGCCGCCATGACGACGGTGTGCTGATCCACGGCACTGGTGCACCGCATCGTCGATGACGCTGTTGATCGTCGCGCACGGCGCCCCCCACAGGCTTCCGGGCATTGCCGCGACCGGGTCATCGCCGCAGCGTCGTCGTTCCACGCGAGGGTAGAGCCCGAGGTCGTAGCGTCCCTCTTGGTCGATGTGACCGTCACGCCGTGTCCCGTGGCAAAGTTCATGCCCCGCTATCGGGCAGCGTCTGCAACATTATCGTGAGTAATCATGTCGAAATCAGACATGATGAACGTTGCGAATAAATACTATGATTCTGTTGAATTGTACTTACACTGGCTGTGTACATGTTATCACAATAAAATATATTTTCAGAGGGGGATTGATGGAAATATCTATCGTCGGGAGTGCGTTCAGAAGGGAGGTGGCGTGGCGAGCGGTTCGGACGGGCGACCCGGCTGCCAGGCGCAGTCCGTCCGATGACGGGCCGAGCGCTCGCGGTCACGACCCCGCGAGCCGGCGAGCCGCGACGAAAGGGCTCCGAACCGCCCTCCTCCGCCAACGTTGTCAGGCCTTGAAGGAAGCGTTTCTTCACAAGCAGGACACGGTGCCATGAAGCATCTCGTACTCGCATCCGCGGTCGCCGCCGGCGCCCTCGCCCTGTCCACCGCCGGGGCCGATGCCCGCGGCGGCTTTCGGGGCGGCGGCTTCGGCGGAGGCGGTTTCCACGGCGGTGGCTTCGGTGGCGGTGGCTTCCGTGGGGGCGGCTTCGGCGGGGCCGGGTTCCGGGGCGGCGCCCTCGGTGGCGGCTTCCGGGGGGCGGGCCTGGGTGGCTACCGCGGTGGCCTTGGTGGCGGCCTTGTTGGTGGCGGCTTGGTCGGCTATCGCGGCGTCGGGTTCGGCGGTGGATACCGGGGCGGCTATCGCGGTGCCGGGTTCGGCGGCTATCGCGGCGGCTACGGGGGCTATCGTGGCTACGGGTACCGCGGCGGCTATGGGCGCGGGATCGGCTACGGGCTCGCCGGGGTGGGCCTCGGCCTCGGGCTCGGCTACGGCCTGTCCAACGTCGGCTATTACGGCGGCGGGTATGATGCGGGCTACGACGGCGTCTGCGGGCCCTACGCGACCTACAACGCGTATGACGGGACCTGCGTTTCCTACGGCTACGGCTACTGAGGCCGGCCGCGGGTTCTCCCCCGCGTGACGATGAGGCCGGGCGCATCGTGCCGCCCGGCCGACCTCCGGTCCGAGGGAGCGACGCGATGGCCGCTTCGCCGACGGGCCCACCCAAGGACGTGCCGAAGCCCGGCGACAGGGCCGATCCCGGGACACCTGGCACCAGCGGGAACCTCCGCCGGCGCTGCAGCGGTACGGGCCTTATCGCGGATGGGCCCTGCCCGGATCTTGCCAGCACCGGCACGGTCACCGAGCCGATCGGCGGCGCCTGACGCGCCCGGCTCGTCCGGGCCTAGCGCCCGATCAGGGCGGTGCGCCCGATCAGGGCGCCAGGATGATCTCCGCCAGCGCCACGGCCTTGGCCAGAGCCGCCTCGGTCTTCGGCGTCGGCGGGGCCGGCACCGCCGCCTCGCGCCGCAAAGCTTCCAGCACCGCCTCGCGGGCGTCGGGGTCCCGCTCCGCCCGCTCGCGCAGCAAGGCGGTCACGATCAGCTCGAGAGCGCCCAGGCGCGCCTCGACGTCGTCCTCGAAGGTCAGCGGCCCGCTCATCGACAGCCCTCCTCGCGCCTCACTGCTGCTCCCGCAGCTCGTCGATCCGCGCGGCCAGGAGCCGGATCTTGCACGCCGAGGCGAGCTGCCCCGCCGCCGAGCCGCCATGGTAGTCGAAGTCGTAGAGACTGTCGCAGTGGCGCCGGAAATACTCGTCCCAGGCGCCCTGTGCGGCGAGGAACGCCTTGCGCCAGGTCTCGGCATCCTCGCGGCCGGCCAGGCTGCCGGGGCTCGGCGGCCGGGTGGCGACCGCCGCGATGGCGGCGAGCTTGCGCTCCACCGCCGCATCGAGCCGCCCCCGCAGCGCCTTGGCGGCCTCGTCGAGGCACGCCCCCTTCCGGTATTCCGGCAGCGCCTCGCCGCTGCAAGAGCGGATCACCGCCGCAGCGGAAACGGGCTTGCCGTCCGGCGCCGCGGCCGCCCCCGTCGCGAGCACGAGGACGAGCGCCATCGCGCATGAGGTCTGCTTCATCGGCGCCGCGTCATCCGAGCCAGGTCCGTGCAAACCATGTCCCTGCGGGCCAAGTCCCGGCGGGCCAAGTCCCTAGCAGGTCGCCGCCGGCCAGCGCCACGCCGACCGCCGCGATCGCCGCCCCGGCCAGGAGCAGCAGAACCTGCTCGCGCGACGGGAGGCGCCGGCCGCGCGACCGCCGCCAGGGATTGGCGAGCGCCATCCTACTCGGCCGCGGCTTTGCGGGCGCGCCGGCGCGGGGCCGGCTTGTCCTGCGCGGGCTCGGCGGCGGGTTCCGGCACGGCGACGGGCTCGGCCGCTGCGGCCTGAACCTCCTCGATCTGCGCGGCCGCCGCCGCGGCGTCGCGGCGCCGCTGTCCGAGGCCCAGGCTCTTGGCCAGGGCCGAGCGCTGGGCGGCGTAGCTCGCCGCGACCATCGGGTAATCGTGCGGCAGCCCGAACTTCTGGCGGTACTCCGCGGGCGTGAGCCCCTGCGAGGTCAGGTGGCGCTTGAGCGAGCGATAGGGCTTGCCGTCGATGAAGCTGATCAGGTGGTCGGCCGTGACCGACTTGCGGATCTGCGCCGGGGTCGCCCGCGTCTCCTCGACGGCCGGCGCCGCCGGCTGGCCGAGGGTGGCCAGGGCGGCATGGACCGACGCGATCAGGGCCGGCAGCTCCGCCACCTGAAGATTGTTGTTGGCGACATAGGACGAGACGATGTCGGCCGCGAGACCGACGAACTCAGATGCCTGCTCCAGGTTGACGTCCGACACGAGGTTCCATCCCGATCTGAACAACCCGGCACGTTCCGAGTCGTCCAGGCATATCGGGCGGATCACGCCGTCATCAAGTGAAACAGCCGCTCCGCCAAGGAAAACTTGTGTATCGCGGCCGGACTCTGGTTTTTCCCGATCGGTCTTCCCGGGCGCGCCGGCGGTCGCGCCGCTGGTCACGCGCCGGGCCCATGGCCTGCTGCACCGCAGCGATCGCGGCTTCAGCCTTCGCGTCGAAACAGCGAGACGGACGACCCTGGCGGCCGATGCGTCGAAACCTTGCCGTCGACCGAAGTGCGGCGGCCACGCTCCCCGGCGTCCCGCGCCCGAGCAACCGCGGCGATGGCCATCCGGCCCGGCCGCGCAAGAAGGCCTTGACCGGATCCGCGAACCCGCCTATCTCCACCGCACCCGAGGCGGTGACGCAACACACCGGGCGGACGGATCGCTCCTCTGCTCCATGGCATGCACCGCTTCGTTGGGGGATAGTTTAACGGTAGAACAGCGGACTCTGACTCCGTTAGTCGTGGTTCGAATCCACGTCCCCCAGCCACTCGGCGACCTAAGCTGCTCCAGGCATTTACGAATTCGCTGAACCGCCCTGCGGTTTGAGCGTGTTGCTACACACCGCTGCTACACAGGCCGTCCGCGAGACGGCGGGAGCGCGGTTTGGGTTCGGTCGCCAACATCGTCCAGCGCGGACGCATCTTCCACTTCCGACGCCGTGTTCCGGCCGACCTGCGGCGATGCCTGGGCCGCAACGAGCTCGTGTGCAGCCTCGGCACAGGCGACATCCGTACTGCCAAGTTCCAGGCCTGTCGGTCATACGTGGCGGCGGAAGAGCTGTTCTCGACCCTGCGCGCCACGCCGATGCTGCCAGCGATCTTCCGCGACATCATCGGGCGGCTCGACGCGGCTGGGGCCGCCTACGCCGTTCTCGGGCGCATCGCCTTGACGCTGCACGAGCAGGCTCGCTTTGTCGGCGACATCGAGATCGTGGCTGATCTCGGCACGGATGGGGGCGAGCGCGCGGCAGACCTCGTGCGGGCGACGCGGACCCGGTTCGCCGCTCATATGGACCCGCATCTATGCCGGCGGCCCATCGAGCTGACGCTGCGGCCCTGCACCTGCGCGACCGAGTCGGGGCTGCTGGGCAATGCGATCACCCGCCCGTGGTTCGGCGTCCCGGCGCGGCTGGCGAGCGCGGAGCACCTGCTTTGGCTTTGGTGCCACACCGAGGCCCCCGATCATGCCATGAACGCCAGTGCGCTGATCGCGGGCGGCACGGTCGACCTCCACCGAGTGCAGGGCCTGCTGCGCGAGACCGACGACATTGAGGAAAGCGGCCAGCGGCGGCTGCGACTGGCGATTGGAGACGCGGTCCTGTCGACGACGTCCTCGTTCAGCCGGTTCATGACGGAGCGTCGTGCCCGGCTCGACCCGAACCAAGTGCCGGTCTGGCAACTACAACGGGCGAAGGCCGCGGACAGCGACAAGCGCTGAGGGCGCGGCCGTCCGACACGCCAGCTCAGCATCGCTGCGTAGGGAGACCGCGTCCACGGCTATTTGGCGCCGATAGCGGCCACTACGTTACACCGAAAATCACTCCAGCCGGCGCCAGACGGACTGGACCGGCAGGCCGCCCTGCCGCCTACGGCGCCTCAGCCGGTAAGCACCGGCGTACAGCCGGCAGGCGGTTGAATGCCCCCTTGGTCCCCGGCACCTCTGCCACCATGCCCTATGACTTAGCGCTCTTGAGCTCTCCGCCCGGCTGACCTCAGCACCGCGACCACCCGACGCGGACCATTGCAGATTTTCCACGAATCTTGACCCCGCCAAGTGTTTGAAACTTGGCACCTCTCGACGGGCCGGTTCTGCCGACATGCGGCCTCGACGGCGGTCAGCGACCTCCAGCTCGGCCCGATAGGTCAATGCCTCTGGAGACGCTCATCAACCTCACAGCCACCCCACTGCTCTCGGCGCAACGACAGGCGCAGTTCACGGCCGTCAACGCGGGCAATCGATCATCGACCCAGCGCAGCTCCGGGTGCAGCCGCCTGCCCTCCGCACGCATCCCAGCGGCAGGCTCGGCGGCTACGACCTCGAAGCCCAAGCCGACTAGCCACGCCACGTCACGGCCGGAGCCCGCTCCGACATCGAGGGCGAGGCGTCCCGCACCGCTCGGCAACAGGTCCTGAAGCCGCCCCCACAGAGCTCCAGCGCTCACCGCTTCGTAGCGCGCCGTGAACGCCGCCGCTCCGCGATCGTAGGCGGCGATGGCCCCATTTAAAACACTCATGCGGCCCGTGGAGCAGAAATGCCGACTGGATCGGCGATGAAGAGACCGGGACGTTCTGCGTCGACGCGGGCGCGTCATCAAGTCTGTCGGCCAGCGATACGATCGTGGCCTTGCCAAACGTCGGGCGCTCCACCACGCTCGACGGATGGTTCACCTGTTCGTCGCGATCACCGACCGGGACTGGTTCGATGCCCTCGCCCGGCAGACGCCGGATGAGGTAAACTTCTGGCAGCCGAGCGGTCGCTACAACTTCCGCGCCCTACAGCCGGGTGAACTGCTGCTGTTCAAACTACACGCGCCCGACGATGTCATCGTCGGCGGTGGCGTATTCTCCCACGGCTCGCTCGCACCACTGTCACTGGCCTGGGAAGCCTTCGAGACCCGCAATGGGGCGTCCAGTCTCGCCGAGATGCGCCGACGCATCGCGCGCTACCGGCGAGAGGCGGGACCGCTTGACCCACGCAGCGATCCGATGATCGGCTGCCGCATCCTGACGCAGCCGTTCTTCTGGCCTCGCGCGCAATGGTTACCGACCCCAGCGAGCTTCGCCAAGGCCATCGTTCAGGGTAAGGGGTACAGCACCGACGAACTTGAGGGACGCGCGATCTGGGACGCTGTGACTGAGCGTCTCGCCACAGGTTCGGCGTCTGAGCCGGCAGCGCCTGCTGTAGACCTTCCCCGCTACGGTTCCCCTGTGCTGGTGCTGCCTCGTCTTGGTCAGGGAGCGTTCCGTCTGGCCGTGACCGACGGCTACGAGCGGCGCTGTGCCGTCACGGGCGAGCGGACGCTGCCGATCCTGGACGCCGCCCACATCCGCCCATTCACTGAGGGCGGTGCGCATCACCTCTCCAACGGGCTGCTGCTGCGCACCGACATCCACCGACTCTTCGATCTCGGCTACGTCACGGTCTCGCCGGACCACCGATTTGAGGTGAGCGCCCGGCTGAAGGCCGATTTCGATAACGGCCGACAGTACTACGACCTGCACGGTGCAACGGTTCGTCCGCCGCGCGGCGGAGCGCCATCGCCTGACGCACTGCGCTGGCACCGCGAGGAACGTTACCGCGGATGACAGCCGACCCGCTCACCGACGCGGCGATGCGCGCAGCCGCCGTCGAGCAGCTACGGCGCCGCGCGGTTGCAGGCGTGCTCACGTCGGACGACCTCGCGGCCGGCTTCGCCTACGCGGGCGAGCGCGTACCTCTGATCAACCCGCAGCGCGGCATCTTCCGCCCACGCGTGATGCGTCACCTGCTCAGCGTGCGCACGGTCTTCCCGAGCACGGGCAGCAAGATCTGGTACGACGACCAGCGGCAGGTTCACCGCCAGATTCTGGCCGGCGACGAAGTGGTGGATTATGCCTTCATGGTCGGCGGCCCCGACATGCCGGAGAACCGTCACCTACGCGAGGCGATGCGGGAAGCGGTGCCGATCCTGTACTTCCTCGGGGTCGCACCGGGCCGCTACACGCTGGTGTACCCGACCTATGTCGCCGACTGGTCAGCGGACACGCTGACGGCGCGGCTCGCATTCGGAGCGCCAGCCGGCGAGCTCGGGCTCAGAGAAGCAGAGGCCCCCCGGAACATGCCGACGGCGGCAGAGCGGCGCTATGGCCTGCGGCTCGTGCGGCAGCGCCTGCATCAGGCTACATTCCGGGAGGCCGTCCTGGCCGCCTACGGGGGGCGATGCGCGATCTCGGGGCTGCCGGAGCCACGCCTACTTGACGCTGCGCACATAGCACCGGACCGGGACGAGACCCTCGGTCAGCCGATCGTGCCGAACGGTCTGCCACTATCCAAGGTGCACCATGCCGCGTTCGACGCCCACCTCATCGGCATCGATCCAGACTTCCGGATACACGTCAGCCCGCAGCTCCTGGCGATCGATGACGGCCCGATGCTAGAACAGGGGATCAAGGCAATGGCCGGCCGCACAATACGGCTCCCCAACCGTCGCGCCGATCAACCGGATCGCGATCGCCTGAGCGCGCGGTTCGCTGACTTTCAGAGCCGAAACTGACCCCATGCAGACCTTGAAGCACCATAGCTCAGATGGCCGCTTCGTAGGAAGAAGCAGCCCCTTGAGTGGCGGCCACGACATCAGAGTCTTATGCTCAGAGTCTTATGGCAGCCTAGCTTGAACCCTTTCTGCAGTGATAGCTTGCGGCAGGAAGCAGGTCATTTTAGCGACTATCGCCGAAGATCCGGAAGTTGCGAATAGCAAAATTAAGAGCGCCTAACAGAACCGCCTGATCTGGCGGAGGGTGATGAGGCTTGCCTGCAGGAACGTGAAGGCCTCGTAGATGTCGGCGCGGCGTTCGTAGCGGACGGGCAAGCGGCGGGCGCGGTTGA
>NZ_VDDA01000060.1 GCF_006151805.1 Methylobacterium terricola
CTCGGCCTCGACGAAGAAGCGACGCGTCTCTGGCCCGATCGCCAGTCGCTCGTCGAGTACGGCGCGGGTCTTGGCGTTCCAGGACGGGCCGTCGCGCTTCGCCAGTACGTCGTAGCCGGGATAAAGGTCTCGTCTGGGAAGCATGCGGCCCTCGGATTAGAGGCGAAGCGGACGGTGCTCGAGGAGTTCGAGGGCGGCGAGGCCGCCGAGCGCCACGCCGGAGAAGGAGGGGGGAGCCGGCAGCGGTGGTCCGTCGATCAGGTTCTGGCGCCAGTTGTCGAAGCCGCCCATCATCCGGGCGACGCCGTAGGCGTGGAAGGCGACGCCGCCGATGCCCATGGCGGAGACCGCCCACATCCCCCACTTCGCACCGACCTGGCTCGCGCCCTCGGACTTGCCGGCGGCGCGGACGAGGAGGGCTGCCGCAAGCGGCGGCAGGGTGACGGGCACGAACATCGCGGGGTTCTGGAAGGCGCCGCGGAAATGCAGCAGCCCGGCCTCCAGGGTCGTGCCGGCGAGCATGCCGGCGGTGGCGAGCGCCAGCATGCGCCCTGCCGGCTTTCCGCCGAGGCGGGGTTCGTCGGGATCGGCGTCGCGCACCCGCTCGGCAACGATGCCTAGGAGGCCGGCCAGCGTCAGCGCCATCGGCGCGCCGATCGGGGCCGAGTAGAACAGGTTCTGAAGGGAGTACCCGCCCTCCCGCTTGCCGACGTTGTAGGCGTGGAAGCCAAAGCCAATCAGCCCGGTGAGGCCCGCCAGCGCTTGCGCCGTGTGCCGGACGCGGGAACTGCCGGGATCGGTGTCGCCGGCACCGTGCAGGGACGAGGCTAGGGTGATGCTCGAGACGATGACCGGCGTGTACATCGCCCGGTTGAAGAACTGGCCGCGATAATGCTCGAGGCCGGAGTCGAACAGCACGGAGGCGGCGAGCATCGAGGAGGCGTGGTTGAGGCGCTGCGCGGCGCTCGCCGTCACGGCGCTGCCGCGCGGGCTGTAGCGGCGCCCCTCTGATGAGTCACCGGCCGGGGAAAGGCCGAGGCGCTTCGAGCGCCCGGCGGCGAACCAGGTCAGCAGGCCGGCACCCGCCGCGACCGCGGCGAGGACGACCACCGGATGGATGGCCGCCTCGACCCGCACCGGAGCGACGCGGCGCTTCATGACGGCTCCGGGCGTGAAGCGGCGCTCGGGCGGGCGGGGGCCGCGATCAGGCAGCGTAGGCATCGGCGGCCTTCGTCTTGAGAGTGAGGCCATGGCCCGGCCGGGTCAGGTCGGGAGCGATCGCGCCGTCCCGCGGCACCGGCGCCCCGTCGAACAGCATCTGCTCGATGCGGACGTGGTCGTGGAACCACTCGAGGTGCCGGAAGCGGGGTGCTGCCACCGCGACGGGCAGGTGCAGGGTGGGGGCGCAGTGACCGGAGAGGTCGAGATGCGCCGCCTCGCAGAGGGCGGCCATCTTGAGGAAGCCGCTATAGCCGCCGCAGCGGGTCACGTCCGCCTGCGCCACATCGACAGCACCGGTACGGATCAGGCGCTGCAGGTCGTCGAGGGTGTAGGCGTACTCGCCCGCCGCGATCTCCAGACCGGCAGGCGCCGCGGCACGGACGAGCGCCATCCCCTGGGGATCGTCGCTGGTGACCGGTTCCTCGAACCACGTCACGCCGAACGGCTCGGCGGCCCGGGCCATCGTGAGCGCGCGTTTCGGCGTGAAGGCGCCGTTGGCGTCGATGAACAGCTCTGCGTCGCCGATTACTCCCTTCACCACCGCCATCCGGGCGGGGTCGCGCGCCGGCTCGCTGCCGATCTTCATCTTCACCGCCCGGCAGCCATCGCGCGCGACGAAGGCCTCGAGCTGCTCGCAGAGCTGCCGGTCGTCATAAGTTGTGAAGCCGCCGCTGCCGTAGATCTCGGCGTGCTCCCGTACCCGGCCGAACAGGGTCGCCAGCGGCAGCCCGAGGAGGCGAGCCTTCAGGTCCCACAAGGCGGTGTCGAGAGCCGAGATCGCGCTCGCGGCGAGCCCGGAGCGGCCGATATTGCGCACCGCCCCCCACAGGACCGCGTTAGCACGCGGGATGTCGAAGATCGAGAGGCCCGAGAGCCGCGTCGCCAGCGTTGCTTCGATCAGGGGCACGACGCTAGCGTCGGTGTAGCTGTAGCCGAGGCCGGTCTCGCCCCCGGCCTCGACGTGGACGACGACGATCGTCGTCTTGTCCCAGGCATAGGTCCCGTCGGCCTCGGGCGCGTCGGTGGGCACGGTGAAGGCTCGCGCCCGCACCGCCCGGATCGTCGGATCGTCACGCATGGTCGTTGTGCCGGACCCAGCCTTCAACTCTTGCCGCTGGGCAGAACGGAACTCAGCACTTGGCGTGCCGTATCGACGAGGAGGTGCCGCTCCTTCGGATCGCCCTTGCCGAGCATCGACATGTAGTTCTTCACCTGCTCGAAGGTGAAGAACGGCGGCAGCGGCGGCACCTCGGGATCGGTCTTGACCTCCAGCACCACCGGCACCGGGCTCGCCAGGGCTTCGTCCCAGGCCGCGCCCATCCTGGCGGGATCGTCGACGTAGATCCCGCGCAACCCGATCAGCTCGGCGAACTTGTGGTAGGGTACGTTCGGGATCGTCTGGCTCGCCTCGAATTTCGGATTTCCTTCCATCACCCGCTGCTCCCAGGTCACCTGGTTCAGGTCCTCGTTGTTGAAGACGCAGCAGATCCAGGTCTTGTTGGACCAGCGATGCATGTACTTCGACACTGTGATCAGCTCGGCCATGTTGTTCATCTGCATGGCGCCGTCGCCGACGAGCGCGATCACCGGCCGGTCCGGATGGGCCACCTTGGCGGCGATGGCGTAGGGCACCGCCGCCCCCATCGAGGCGAGGCCACCCGAGAGCGAGCACATCTGGCCGCGCCGCATCTTCAGGTCGCGGGCGTACCAGTTGGCGCAGGAGCCGGAATCGGACGTCACGATCACCCGGTCGGGCATCCGCGGCGACAACTCCCAGGTTACCCGCTGCGGGTTCACCGGGTTGGCCTTCGCCATCGCGCGATCCTCGGCCTCCTTCCACCAGGAGGCGACGCCTTTCTCGATGCCTTTGCGCCAGGAGCCACCCTCCGCCTTCTGCTCGAGCAGCGGCAGGAGCGCGCACAGGGTCTCGGCCGACTCGCCCTGGAGCGGCACCTCCATCGGGTAGCGCAAGGACAGCATCTCCGGCGCGAGATCAATCTGCACGCCGCGGGCCTGGCCTTCCTCAGGGAGAAACTCGGCCCAGGGGAAACCGGAGCCAATCATCAGCAGGGTGTCGCACTCCGCCATCATGTCGGAGGAGGGCTTGGAGCCCAGGAGCCCGATCGTGCCGGTGACGAAGGGCAGGTCGTCCGGGAGCGCGGCCTTGCCAAGTAGCGCCTTGGCGACGCCGGCCTGCAGGCGGTTCGCTACCGCGATCACCTCGTCGGTGGCGTGGAGCGCGCCGGCGCCCACCAGGATCGCCACCTTCGCGCCGGCATTGAGCACGTCAGCGGCCCTGCGGAGATCGGCCTCGAACGGCACGACCTTCGGGGCGGTCCAGCCTGTCCCTGAGAAGGTATTGCCGTGCTTGCGCACGGGGGCTTCGTAGGGAACGTCCTGCAGGTCGTTCGGCAGGATGATCGCCGCGACCTTGCGCTCGGCCTTGGCGATACGCATCGCCCGATCGACGATATGGCGCACCGAAGCGGGGGAGGCCGCCTGCTGCACGTAGGCCGCCACGTCCTTGTAGACGCTGGTGAGGTCGAGTTCCTGCTGGTAATGCGCGCCGTTGACGTTGCGCGCCTGCTGGCCGGCGATGGCGAGCAGCGGTACGTGGTCGGAATAGGCGTCGTACATGCCGGTCAGCAGGTGCGTCGCCCCGGGGCCGGAGGTGGCAAGGCAGACGCCGACCTCGCCGGTGAACTTGGCGTAGGCGGTGGCCATGAAGGCCGCCATCTCTTCGTGCCGGACCTGGATGAACTCGAACGGCAGGTCATTGCGCTGTAGGGCGCCGAGCAGGCCGTTGATGCCGTCGCCCGGGTAGCCGAAGATCGTCTTCACTCCCCACTCGGCGAGACGCTTCCAGAAGAAATCGGCGACGGCTTCGGCCATGGCTGCTCCTCAGGAGCCGTGCGCCATCGCGAACCCGATCGGGGGCCTGCGGTGGATGCGGCGACCGGCTCTTCAACGTGCCCTTGGGGCATTGCCTCTGTCGCGGGGCTAACCGGCATACTCTGGGGATGTTCCTGGCGGAGATGTTTCCATCTCGTGTCATATGTTTCCGGCACTCCTGGGCGGCGCCAGGGTTCGTGCCTAGTCGGCTTCAGTCGCTGGCGAGGTCGAGGGCGTAGAGGTGCTGCCCAGAGGTGATGAACAGCCGCCGCTTGTCCGGGCCGAAGCAGCAATTCGAGCATGTCTGCGGGGTTGGGATCAGCCCGAGCCGGTCGCCATCCGGAGAGAAGACCTGCACCCCAGACCCGGAACTCGTCCAGATCCATCCACGGTGGTCGACCCGAAAACCGTCGGGCACGCCGGGTTCGATCTCGGCGAAGACGCGTGGCTCGCCGAGGCCGGCATCGTTACGAACTGGGAAAGCCAGAATGGTGTGCCCGTCGCCGCCCTCGGTGCGCGAGGTATCGCTGACGTAGAGCGTGCGACCGTCCGGTGAAAAGGCGAGCCCGTTCGGCTGGCCGAGATCGGCCATGCGCCGCACGCTGCCCGTGATTGGGTCGAACCGGTAGACGCTGTAGTGTCTGAGATCCGACTCGGCCAAAGCGCCTTGCCTGGGCAGGCGCAGGCCGTAGACCGGATCGGTGAACCACAAGGCGCCGTCGGCAGCGCAGGCGACGTCGTTCGGCGCATTGAAACGACGGCCTTCGAAAGCCTCGACCACCACGGAGGAGCGTCCATCGGGCGTGGTGCGGGACAGGCGGCGGTTGCCGTGCTCGCAGTGGATCAGGTCGCCGTTCTGGTCGACCGTGTTGCCGTTGATGAACGGCGCCGCGTCGATCACGACCCGCACGCAGCCGTCCGGGTGCCAGCCGAGCACGCGCCGACCCTCGATGTCCGACCACACCAGGATCCCGCGTGCGGGCCACCATACCGGTCCCTCGCTGAAGACTGCCTGATCGTAGAGCGAGACGAGACAGGCCTGGGGCGGGACTGCTTCGGTGAAGCGTGGGTCGAACGCCTTCGGCGGATCGACATCAGGGACGGGCTCCGGCGGACCGGGCTGGCGCAGCAGGTTCGAGGCGGGTTCGGCGCTCATGAGTCCTCCGCGATCGCATCTCTCGGCGGGGCGCGATGGAGGGGCATTCCAAGGCAGCCTTGCAGGCAACAACCGGCGCCGACTGATCTTGTTCGCACTTCAGAAGCAAGGACAGTAGCGTTCTGTTGCGCCCCTGATCACCGCAAGGGTCCAAGTGTTTCCTGCTGAGCTTGAAGTTTTCTCAC
Source organism: Methylobacterium terricola (assembly GCF_006151805.1). GTDB lineage: Bacteria > Pseudomonadota > Alphaproteobacteria > Rhizobiales > Beijerinckiaceae > Methylobacterium > Methylobacterium terricola. The sequence goes on from NZ_VDDA01000060.1 coordinate 5,455, forward strand.
TCGCCGCGCTGATGATCGGGGCGGTCGGCACGTCTTCATGCGGTTCAACGGGAGCCAAGTGGACAAGCCGTGGACACGATCACAGCCGTTCCTGTCAAACGGCTGCTGTTGAGCCACGAGCGGCCATTCTGACGGTCTCCGATAGATGTCTGGAACTACCGCGGATTTGCGGTTCAACACTTGCTAGCTGAACCGCCACTACCCACCGGTTCTGGACAGGACGGCCAGACCTGTTCAAAACCTATCTTCCGCAAGTTCCGGACAGACCACTAGTTCCGGTCAGGGTTTTCGGACAAACCTGCCTCACGCCCTGCATCTTCGCATACCTCCGCGTCTCGACCTCCGGCCAAACCACCGATAAGCGTCATTCTCGAAAGTTTGAGAGGGCATGGGTGAGAGCGTTTGACGGCTCACCGGTGGCCCACTGCCGCGTTTCGGTCGCGGAGTGTGCCGTTTGGCAACTGGGTGAGATTGGCTCCGTTCCCGTCATACGAATTGCCTGGGATGGTAACCTTCCGCTAAAGCGCAGCCATCCCGATCAGCACGACCCATCCAGCTGAGCAGAACGGCCAGGCATGCCCAACTCCTTCGGCCTCAACCGCTCGCTCGGCGGTGCCATCTCGGCCATCGCCGTTGTGTCGCTCCTCAGTAGCGGGGCAGTCCTATTCTCTTTGGATCAGCTGCACGTTGCCACCGAGGCGCGAGGTCGCTCGAGCCAAATCATTCGGGTCCTTGGCGAGTTCCGCACCGCCATGGTCGATCAGGAGACGGGGCTACGCGGTTACCTGCTGACAGGTCGTACGAGCAGCCTGGAGCCGTATCGCGCAGGAAAGCCGGCCCTGGATGAAGCGGTCCAGCATCTGCGCACCTTGATCGGCGGAGATGCTGAGACGTCGCGCTTACTAGCCGACGCCATCACGGCAGCTCGCACATGGCAGCACGATATCGCCGAGGCAGCGATTGGTAAGGCACCCGATCTAGCGACGCGTCCCGAAGCCGTCCGCATTGAGGCCGACGGCTCAGGCAAAAAGCTGTTCGACGCCTTCCGTGAGAAGCTCGCCGCCATCGAGGCTGTCGAAGAAGCCAATCGTGTGACGCAGAATGCGCGTCTCGCGCAGGCCGAGCGTGCTGCAAACCTGACGCTGTGGTTTGGCACATTGCTCACGCTTCTGATCTGCGTGGCCATTGGCATGGCTATCAATCGCCTCATCGTCCGGCCACTCGGAACCGTGATGGCCTTCGTCGAACACGTCGGTACGGGCGATCTGACGGGTCGTGTCACCGTAAGGAGCCGAAATGAGATCGGTCGGCTTGGCACGACCCTGAACTCAATGGTCGCAGGCCTGACCGATCTGGCTCAGACCAGTCGCACCTCGACCTCGAACCTCAACGCCGCCGCCGCCGAGATCCGCGCCTCGGCCCAGGAGCAGGCCGCGAGCGTCGAGGAGCAGTTCGCCGCCGTGCAGGAGACCGCCGCGACCGTCGACGAGATCACCCATGCCGGCGCCCAGATCGGCAAGCGCGCCCAGGAGGTCATCGCTACCGCTCAGGCCACCGCGCAGACCTCAAGCGCGGGCCTACGCGCTGTCAACGAGACCGCCCGCGCCATGGACGCGATCCGCGAGCAGAGCGAGGCGGTGGCGGAGAACATCGTGGCGCTCAGCGAGAAGACGCAGGCGATCGGCGAGATCATCGCCACGGTCAACGACGTCTCCGAGCGCACGCATCTGCTCGCGCTCAACGCCGCCATCGAGGCGGCTGCAGTAGGCGAGAGCGGGCGCAGCTTCGCGGTGGTGGCCTTCGAGATGAAGGCGCTCGCCGACCAGGCCAAGGAGGCGACCGGCCAGGTACGCGCCATCCTCGGCGACATCCAGCGCGGCATCAACGCCTCGGTGATGCTGACGGAGGAAGCGGTCAAGCGCGTCGCGGTCGGCAAGGAGCGCACCGACATCACCCATGCGACGATCGAGGAGATCACCGCCCGGGTGCAGGAGAGCGTGCAGACCTTCCAGCAGATCGTCGCCTCGACCAACCAGCAGCAGCTCGGCATCGAGCAGGTGATGGGCGCGCTCCAGAACATCCGCCAGGCGAGCCAGCAGACTGCCGCCGGCACCCGCCAGGTCGAGGCCGCCGCTGCCAACCTGAGCGAGCTCGCCAGCGCCCTCCTGGCGCTCGCCGAGCGCTACCGGCTCTGAGCAGTAGGTTGCCGTTCGGATAGTACAGAGAGATTGCGAAGTAGGCCGATTATAAAAACTAGGATGGTGTGTTTCGAACTCCCTTGCGCGTACACAAGGCCAGTGTGCGCTGCTGTGCGCAGCACGTGAAGATCCAAATGAGAGGTCCGGTCATGGAGCCTCGCGATGGACAGTTAACAACGATTGGGGGCTCCGGATTAGTTGGCTTCATGGTCTACGTATCTGCGCCATTTGAGGAAATGTTGCCAGTAAATCAGATACTTTTCGCAATAAATTGTGCTCTACTGACCATGATAATTTTGGTGCTTGCGGTTCAGTGGCGGAGAGACAAGACGTGAATGCTGTTTTTCAGATGTTGGTCCCCTCCGCGATTTGAGTCCTCAATCGCGAGCCATCATGTCGATGACCTTGGTGCCAAAGCCCCGGTCTTACCTGTCGAGGTCGCATCCCTCGTCGAGACTTACAAGCGGGCATCGAAGGCCAATGCGGCTGTGCGGGCCTACAGGGGCGATGCCGAGTTGCTCCAAGCTTGGTGTCGCCGCTATGGCTTTCGATCGCTGCCAGCGACCCCTGAGGTCGTGGCCGGCTTCCTGGTGGCGGAGGCGGAGGCGCGCTTGCTACATAGAGGCATGCCTCGCGGCAATCTCCTTCAGCCAGCCCCGTGTTACCACCCATGGGTCGTATCGAGCATCGCTCCCGCGATCTCGCGTAACAGGCAGGCCGGGCCGGCGCAGTCTGAACAGCTTCCCGTTGTGCCCTGGCCTGCCGCTCTGAGTATTCCGAGTGCCGCCTTAGTGCAGCCCAGCGCCCAGACACCTGCCCGCTATATCCGCCATCGAGAGGGCGAAGCTCGCCTTCCCGTCTTCGGCGTCGATTATGAGCACGCCCTTGAGCCAAGCGTCGCAGCGGTCGGGGAAGCTGAGGAGTGCCCTGCCTATGTGCCAGGCCTGGGCGAGCGCAGCGTTCTCGTTGGCAAGCTCGATACCTATGCCGCTCTCAACGCAGCGATCGTTGACTAGGAGGCTGAAGCGGTAAAGGGGCATTGCGTTCCAAAGAGGGATCCTAGCGCTAAAGCAAGCGCCGTCTCGGGGGCACCATACCGCAAATCCATAAGACTGCTAGGGACCCCCTCATTCTTCAACAATGTCAGACTTGCCAGCAGGCCGGTAACGCTGCGATATTATCAGTGCATCCAATTTGATTGCACGCAAGGCTATTAGATGGGAAAACATGCCGTCGCACTGCACTCCCCCGTCAGCGAGGCCGGTGGGCTGGGCCACCCCCCGAAATGGCTCGGCCCACCGTTCGGAGTTTCCCGCCGCGCCCTGGCACATCCTGAAGGGCCTGCCCCGGCTCGGCGGCAGCCTGGTGCCCGCGTTACGCCTCTACCGGGTGCCGGGCTGCCGCCTCTTCGCCCCTAGCCTGCCCTCACGCCTCCCACCGCGCCAGGGCCGCCTCTGCCTCCGCAGGGCTGCCCTTGATGCGATAGACCGTCTGGCGGCTGAGGCCAGTCGCGGTGGCGACCTCCGAGACCCCCTGCCCCTGGCCTAGAGCCCCCTGCACGGCCTCGAACTGCTCCCGCGTGAAGCTGGGCTTCCTCCCTCGATAGGCGTCCTCGCGGCCCTTGGCGTGGTTCATCCCGGCCCTCTGCGCCTCCTTGGTGGGCTTCCGCCTGCGCCTGCGCCGTGGCTGCTATGAAGCCGATCAGGGCGTCCCTCACGGCCTGCTGCATCGGGTCTCGCCCGCATCATGGATCAGTCCGGGAACCGGGATACCCGGACGGTCGTCGGTTACATCCGCCGGGCGAACGCGTTCAAGGGGCATTCGGGGAGTGGGTTTCTGTAGGACGACGATCAGCGTTCGCTTCGCTCCTGGCTCTTGCGCAGAGCCTCCGCCCGCTTCCTCTGCTCGTCGTCGTTCAGCGGCAGGCCTATGCCCTCGGCTGCCTAGGGCGGGATCATCTCGTCCGGCTTCGACCGCGGCGGGGTGTCATCGCGGCGCTTCGGTCGATCCTGGCTCGGTCCGCGCGCGTTCGCCCTGCGTCTGCTCGCCGTTCATCGCCATGAAGTCGCGCGCCCAATCGTAGGCGGCCCAGATCAGACGTACAGCGCAACTTAAAACGGTATAAATATATTCATTCTTTATAAACAAAAATATTTATTCATGTATAAACAGAATATACATCAAATATTTATTAAAATATATAGAAAATATCTATCTAATTGTCGAGGCAAGCCCATAACATGCCGTGAACGCATCCGATGACATAGGCTTACCAAATAGGTAGCCTTGCCCCTCCTGACATCCTTTCGCCCGCAGGCGCATGGCCTCGGCCTCTGTCTCAATGCCCTCGGCGATCACGGCAAGCTTGAAACCGTGTCCGAGCTGCAGGATCGCCCGCACGATCGTCCGATCCTGCTCCGAAGCAAGCATCCCAGTGACGAATGAGCGGTCGATCTTAAGCCGTGTCAGCGGGAAGCGTTTCAGGATGCTGAGTGAGGCGTAGCCCGTGCCGTAGTCATCGAACGCGATACCAACGCCAGCCTCGTGCAGTTCACGCAATGCCATGACCAGCGCGCCATCGTGTTGCAACACGATGGTCTCGGTGATCTCGAGTTCCAGGCCCGCAGGAGGTAGGCTTGTATCACGCAGGGCAGCCGCCACCTTCTCAGCGAGATCGCCACGCTGCACTTGCGCGCTGCACAGGTTCACTCCGACGCGGAACTCCGGTGCGCCCGCCTCGCGCCATCGTACTGCCTGTGCGCACGCCGTGGCGAGCACCCAGTCGCCGACAGCTGCCGCGTAACGGCTGCTATCCAGTACGTCGAGGAACGCGCCCGGCGCGAGCAGCCCACGCTCGGGGTGCTGCCAGCGGATCAACGCTTCAGCGCCGACCAGAGCCCCGTCGCCGAGCCGCACCTGCGGCTGGTAGTGCAGCACGAACTCGCCGCGTTCGAGGGCTCGACCCAGTTCATACCGACAAGTGCGGATGCGTTGTGCCTCCTGCCGCATTGCGGGAGCAAACAGCCGGCAGCAGTCTCGCCCCGCGTTCTTGGCCTGGTACAGCGCGAAGTCAGCGCATGAGAGAAGCTCGTCAGCGGTATCACCGTGCGCTGGCGACAAGGCTATGCCGATGCTAGCACTGAGACGGAGCGTTTGGCCCTCGTACTCGATTGGTGCGGTGATGGCAGAGATGACAGCCTCTGCTACCGTGCTCGCTCGCAGTCGATCGCTGAGGTCGGACAGCAGGAGCACGAATTCGTCTCCGCCGAGCCGCGATGCCGTATCGGTCGGGCGGATGCTGCTGAGTAGGCGAGCGGCTACCTCCCGGAGGACGGCGTCTCCGGCGGCATGGCCATGACTGTCGTTGATCTCCTTGAAGCCGTCCAGGTCGAGCATCAGCACCGCTACGGGACGGGCCGCGGCGGTGATCGCGCCTAGACGATCCCGCAGCACTGTCCGATTGGGCAGCTCGGTGAGCGGGTCGAGGTGCGCGAGGCGGAACAACTGCTCCTCGTTGACCCGCCGCTCCCGGATGTCGCGCACGATCGCCCCGAACGCGGTCCGCCCGTCTTCGTGCCACTGCGATAGCGACAGCTCAATCGGGAACTCAGTGCCATCCGCGTGGCAGGCAGGCAGCTCAACGGTCTTGCCGACCAGCCGAGGTTTGCCGCCGCCAGCAACCCGTTGCAGGCCGCCGCCGTGACCGCCCCGCATCCGTTCGGGGACGATCAAGTCGATGGAGCGTCCAATCGCGTCTGCGGTGCTGTGGCCGAACAGGCGTTCAGCGGCAGCATTCCAGACGGTGATGGAGCCTGTTGCATCGGCGCAAATAATGCCGTCGGGCGAGGTCGACGTAATTTGCTCGAAACGCGATTGGCCCGCGCGCCGTGCAACCTCGAGCCGCCGCAGCTCCATGCGGTCGAGGATGAGATCGGCGAGTTGCTGCAGGATCTGTCGGTCGGGCTCAATGAAGGAGTTGCGGGGTTGGGCATCAACCAGACAGAGCGTGCCGATAGCATGACCGGAAGGCGTCGTTAACGGGATGCCGGCGTAGAACCGAATGTAAGGCGGCCCGGTAACGAGGGGATTGTCTTGGAACCGAGGGTCCAGGGTAGCATCGAGAACGACAAGGGTGTTGGTCTGCGCGATGGTGTGCGAGCAAAACGCGACCTCGCGACTGGTTTCGCACAGGCTGAGACCGACCTTAGCGTGGAAGACCTGCCGTTCGCGATCTAGAAGGGAGACGAAAACGCTCGACACCTGGAACAGGCGTGCGGCGAGGGCAATGATATGGGTGAAGCTTGGCGCGGGAGGTGATCCGAGAAGGTCGTACTCGGCGAGGGCGGCAACCCGGGCTTCTTCGTCGACGAGGAGAGTTCGCGGTCGCATCGATTGATCGAGGTTGGAGGCTGACCTGGATACTGCCCAGGAGTTGTTAAAGGATAGCTTACGGTTGGGTTGGCTCGCCAGAAGCCTCTACGAGCGTAACGAGCGGACAATGGGGGTGAGCAGACGTTGCATTATCCCAATCGCAGAGGCAGCGTCCGCAACCCATTCCGCAGCCGCAGCCCATCCCAGTCTGTAGTATTTCTCAGCGCTACCTTGAGTGCTGATTTAGCAACAGGTTCGTGGATCAACTTTCCACTAAGCGGAGCACCCTGTGTGCTTCACTGGCAATGCGGGTAGCGGAGCGAGTGCAGTTGCGACCGGCTTCTTTGGCTGCATACAGCGCGGCATCAGCGCTGCGGTATAGGTCACCCCATGATGCACCATCCTTAACCGGTCCGACCGCTACGCCGATACTAACTGTGACAGCCCCCGGGCAGATGCCGGCAGAGGAGATGCCAAGCGTCGCCACCTCCTCATGGATCTTGCCGGCGATGCGCAACGCGCCGTCAGCGTCAGTCTCGGGGAGCACCACCACGAACTCCTCGCCGCCGATCCGCGCCACAAGGTCGTCAGGCCGGTGGACGCTCGAAGATATGCATCGTGCCAGCCCCTTCAGGACCTCGTCGCCAATCGCGTGTCCGTAGCGGTCGTTGCAGCGCTTGAAGTGATCGGCGTCGACCACGAGGAGCGAGAGCAACTCCCCTGTGCGCTGGGCTCTGTCCCAGGCCGTCCCGAACACCTCCTCGAAACGGCGGCGGTTCGGCAGTCCAGTTAAAGCATCCGTGCGCGAGAGCCGGGCGAGTTCAGTTTGTAGTGCGTCGCGACGGCGCAGGTCGCGTCCATACAACAGCGACAGAAAAACGGTCAGGCCGCAGAGGGTCATGACGACTACGCCGATGACGAAAGCCTTGGTGCGCCAACCGGCCTCGATATCGGCTGTCGCCAAAGCCACATTGAGCACGAGCGGCAGACCACCGACCTGAGTGAAGGCGTAGTGCCGCTCAATCCCGTCGCGCACCGAGGTGCCGACAAAGCTGCCAGAGGGGGCGCTTACGAACCGTCGGAAGGTCGGGGCATCGGCGATATTCACACCGATGTCCGCCTCTTCGTAAGGATGGCGCATGATGCGCGTTCCGTCGCGCAGGTAGAGGTTGATTGCGCCATCCTGACCGAGGCCGATCTGATCGAACAAATGGCTAAAGTAGGACAACTGCAGACTGCCAAGTACAATTCCGCCGAAGGAGCCGTCCGGCTTATTAATGCGTCGGCTTAGAACCATTATGCGCGATCCCAAAAGACGCGAGAATATGGGCTTGCTGATGTGCAGGCCGAGGTAGGGGTTGGCTTTATGTGCTTGGAAGTAGTCGCGGTCACCGTTGTTGAGCCGACGAGCAGGCCAGCTGGCCGCGTCAGCGACGCTATCGCCATTTTCATTGAGGACGAGGATAGCGCCTAAATCGCGTGCGGTAGCCGCACGATCAAACAGAATGAGTTGTCGTATTTGTGGAGTAACCTCCGCCACGCCGGGTGTTCTAAGGTTATCAACAACGGCTTGGAGGATCAAGTCAACGATCTCGATGTTGCGGGCGATATCACGCTCAATAACTTGTAACAGGTTGCGGGAGGTTTGATCTGCCTTGTCCCATGCGTCCCGGCGCAGGTCGAGGAGCATGAGCCCGGACACGACGAGCATGCCGATGGGCGCCAGAACGCCGAGCGCGATCCAAGTGCGGGCGGAGCGAAGCTGCCGGGCCAGGCGGGATGGCAAGACCATCAACGGGTACTCTTAATTTGATTTATGATTTCTCTGACTATAACGCAGACAAAGATTAATAATTAATTCTGATGAGGGGGTGAATGGGCGGTTTATCTGTTGGATACTGAGGTGCTGGGATATGCGGCGGCGCGAGCCTCCCCAGATTATTTAGGCAGTTGTTTGAAGAGGTTACACCATGCGGGGCGCCGGCTTACGCTTCGACGTAGCCGAGGACGATAACTGCAAGGGTGTTCATGGATGGCTGGCTCGCCGAGCCACGCCTTTCGGCATCAGGCCGCCGGATACGACCCCTGGAACAGGTCGCCCATGGCCTTGCGCCGGAACAGCGTGCGCCAACGGCGGCGCTGATGCTTGTCGCGGTCGTGCAGCATGTGACAGCGCTGGCAGAACGCCGCCAGGTTGGCGTCCTGGTTGTTGGCGGTGTCGTGGTCGCGATGGGCTGCCGCCAACACTACCCTGGTGATCCGAACCTGGGGAAGCAGGTCCTCGTCGCGTAGCCGCTGCCGGAGTCTGCGTCCCTGGCCGTCCCGCCATCCCGAGATCTCGGCATCCCACCACCGCCCATCGCCGAGGTGAAAGATCCCGCTGCAGGTGCGGACGGGCGCATTCCTCGCACCGGCCCCGGGCTCGGCGGAAGCGGATGGCGTCGGAGAGTTGCGGCCAGTCGATGGGATAGAAGAAGCGGTGCTCCGGCCGGATCGGCATCCCTGCTCCTCGAGTCGGCGGGTTCGCTTTCCGGGGGAGCTTAGCAGCGCCTACGATAAAGCCTAGCCTTATGGGAGATACCGAGTGTGTGCTGCCGAAGCCGGCTACGCTGGAGCGTCGAAGCTCACAGGAGGTGTGACGAAGCCGCCTAAATGG
>NZ_VDDA01000061.1 GCF_006151805.1 Methylobacterium terricola
AGGGTTGCCCCCATTGTCCAATATTCCCCACTGCTGCCTCCCGTAGGAGTCTGGGCCGTGTCTCAGTCCCAGTGTGGCTGATCATCCTCTCAGACCAGCTACTGATCGTCGCCTTGGTGAGCCATAACCTCACCAACTAGCTAATCAGACGCGGGCCGATCCTTCGGCAGCAAGCCTTTCCCCAAAAGGGCGTATCCGGTATTAGCTCAAGTTTCCCTGAGTTATTCCGAACCGAAGGGCACGTTCCCACGCGTTACTCACCCGTCTGCCGCTGACCCCGAAGGGCCCGCTCGACTTGCATGTGTTAAGCCTGCCGCCAGCGTTCGCTCTGAGCCAGGATCAAACTCTCAAGTTGAAGAGCTGATCATCGCTGATCACAACATAAACGGAGGCTCACAACCGATCGGCGTTTCCACCGGATCGTGTGAGCACCGAAACGTCAGACCAGCATCATCCTACTCACGATCCAGGCCGAAACCCGGATCCGCAGGGACGACGCCGTCCACGCTTCTCTTTCTCGTATGCACTTGTCAAAGAGCTGATCGGGCCGGGGCCAGATCTCGACCTTCCAGAGAACAAAAAGCAGCGCCGGGTTGCCCTGGCCCTTGCTTCGTCGTCTCTCGGAAGGTCCGTGGGGCGGAGCCGCTCGTCGCGGCGCCCCGTCGGTGAGCGGTCGTTTAAGGGTCGCCGGCTCGCCTGTCAACACGACCGAACCCCGGAGGTTTCGACCATGACGACCGGAGGCGGGGCAGGGGACCTGCCCGGCCTCCGCGGCCGGCGTGTACCCCAGATGGGTATGTGCGCCCGGCGATCAAGAGGGGTACCTGTGAGGGCGGGGCTCTCGATCCTCGCGACCTCTCGAACGTGCCGCCTCACCGGCTCACGCGGTAGAAGCGTTGCGCGTTCCCGCCGAAGATCTTCGCCATCGCGTCCGGGCCGAAGCGGGGGCCGAGCAGGGCCCGGGCGGCGTGGGCGACCTCGCCGTAGGTCGCCGCGAGGGTCGCGACCGGCCAATCCGAGCCGAACATCAGCCGGTCTTCGCCGAACACGTCTGCCACGTGGTCGATGTAAGGGGCGAGATCCTGGAGCGACCATTCCGCCTGCGCCTCGGTGACGAGGCCCGACACCTTGCAGACGACATTCGGAAGTGCCGCCAGGGCCGCGATGTCGGCGCGCCAGGGATCGAGGTCGCCTGCCGCGACCGGCGGCTTGCCCAGATGGTCGATCACGGCGCGCAGGGCGGGCACCCGGGCCACGGCCTCGGCGACGTGCGGCAGGTGGCGCGGGACTGCCAGGATGTCGAAGGCGAGCCCGCTCTCGGCCACGCGCCGCAGGTTGTCGAGAATGCGGGGCCGCAGGATGAATCGGTCGTCGTCGAGATCCTGCAGCATCGGGCGCAGGCCCACGAAGAGCGGGTTCTGCCGGTAATGCGCCAGGCGGTCCGGGAACGTGTCGGACTCGAGGTCGAGCCAGCCGACGACGCCGGCGACGAAGCCGGTCCGCGCGGCGATGTCCAGCATGAAGTCGGTCTCGGCCTCGGTCGGAGCCGCCTGGACCAGAATGGTGCGGCCGATCCCGGCCCGGCGCAGCAGAGGCGCGAGGTCGTCCGGCATGAAGTCGCGCAGGAGGGCGGCGACGTGCTCGCCCATCCAGCCGTAATCGCCGCGCGCCACGCGCCAGAAATGCTGGTGGCTGTCGATGACCTCGCTCACGGGTGGATCACGCCCTTGCGCAGCAGGATGTTGCCGTAGAGGCGACGCTCGCCGCTGCGGACCACCGCGTAGGCATCGCGGGTGCGGGCGTAGAAGTCTTGCGGCGGCATCTCGGTGATCGTGATCGACCGGCGCTCGGCGCGGTCGGCGCTCGTCTGGTAGCCGTCGTAGAGCGGGCGGGTCTCTGGCGGGGCTTTCATCACCGCCATCGGGCTCTCGACGAAGTCGTCGAGGGGCAGGACCGACAGGATCGCGTCCAGGAGTGCCGGTGCCGTCGTGCCCGGCATGTCGATCAGCCGCCGGGCGTTGCTCGCGGAGGGGAAGTTGGCATCGGCGATGACGATCTCGTCGCCGTGGCCCATGTCGTCCAGGACGGCGAGAAGCGATCCGCTGAGCAGCGGGTCGATGGTCTTCAGCATGGCGTTCCCCTTCGGCGGCCTCTTGAAGGATAGGCCTGCCTCTCGTCCCCTCGACAGCGATGCGAGGGGAGCGTTCCCCTGTCAAGCAAGTACGGGACCGAGCAACGGACTGGCCACACGTTGCCGGCACGTCGCATGGCCGCGAGGCTGCGCAGCGCGAGCCAGGACGAGAGCAATCGACGGCCGGTTCGTCCGGCATGACGACGCGCATCGCGCTCGGCAGGAACGGGCGCCGGACCCACGGCATCGGGGACGGCGGACGAGGCCGACCTCCCATCCATTCGCTCGACACAGGGGCGTCGTGGCAGCGGCGCGCCATCTGGCCTCGTCCGGCGAGAGGCACCGCAGGATCGCACCGGGCGCACGATCCACCCGCTGCTGCAGATATTTTCAGGAAAAAATTACTTGTTCAAGATATAACAGTCGCGATTGAGTCCTCCAGAAGCTTTCAATGCGCCATAATTCGAAGAAAATGGCTTTTGACGAAGGGGGAGCCATCGCACCCCTGTTCGGGATATTGCTGATCCCTCTGATCGGGATGCTCGGCGCGGCTGTGGATTTCGGCAGTGCGATGCGCATCCGGGCGATCGAGCAGACGGTCAGCGATCAGACGGCGCTGCTCGTCGCCGATGCGGAGACGCCGGCGGCGGCGAGCGAACGGTTCGACTTCGCCCGTCAGGAACTGGTCAGGAAGCTGGGAGCGCGGTCGGACCAGGGCGGATTCCAGATCAGCGGCCGCTGGCTCGACGGTGCCAATTACCGTCTCACGATTTCGACGAGCATGAAGACCTCGTTCGTTCATCTCCTGCCGGGGACCAGCCGTGCGATGGATGTCGGCGTGTCGACCACCGTCATCCGCGTCGCGCCGACCTACGAAACGAAGCCGCCGGCGCTGTCGCAGCTGTCGCCGGAGGCTGCAGACTACAACAGGCTCTACTTCTACTGCTACTCGTCCAGCCCGGAGCGGCAGAAGGAGGCCGATGCCGGCCGGCGCGGGATCACGCCGATCGCCGACAACGCGACGCCGGCCACGAACTACGCGTCCCAGGCGCTGCCGACCTGCGGGCAGAACGAAGCGCCGAGCACCATGCTGCGGAACGTCCGGAACGCCCGGACGTCGCCCGGCAAATGGGACGACAAGCATCAGGAGGTGTACGAATACTATACCGACGTCGTGATCGACACCGGATCGCGGGCCCAGACCATGAACATGAAGGGATTCCGCGTCACGAACGGGACCGTTCGCACCGCCGTCGACATGAGGAACAACCCCATCGTGGAGACGATCGTCTGCGACAGCCTGAGCGCGTGCCGGTCGAGGTCCGATGGCGGCGTGCTGCCGAACAGTCACGTCACCCACGATCCGGCGACGGCCAGCGTCGGCTGCGAGGAGGGAAAGTACATGTATTACGGCTGGGAGGACCGGCCGCCGAATGCGGGCAGCGACCGGGATTACGACGACATCCGCCTTCTCATGTCGTGCCCGAAGCTGGTCAAGGTTTCCGACAAGAAGATTCGCATCGTCGAGTAGGGCGGTGCTCGCCGCGACGCGGAGACTGGCAGAGCGTCGCCGGGGCCGCCACGTCGCCGCACCGGGAACGATCGCGGTCCTGCGGTCTTCTCTGGCGCAAGATGGCGTGAGGAGAAGCCGATGGACGACGATCGGGTATGGTCTTTCGAGAAGGGTCTCTGGACGGGTGACGCCGATCACTACCGCGAGCTCGTCGACGACGAGTGCTTGATGGTGCTGCCGCAGCCGCCCTTCGTCATGAGCGGCCGTCAGGCCATCGAGGCGGTCGCCCACACGCCGCGCTGGTCGACGATCGAGATCGCCCAGGAGCAGATCGCGCGGCCGCAGGAGGGCCTGATCGTCATCGCCTACCACGCCAAGGCGTCGCGTGGGGAGGAGGCCTACGAGGCCCACTGCACCTCGACCTATCGGCGGCTCGCGCACGACAAGTGGCGCGTCGTGCAGCATCAGCAAACGCCGCCGATCGTGACCCGCCCCGCCGTCGAGGCGGCCGGCTGACCGCAACCGGTCTCCCGGGGCGCCCGACCGCGTCCCGGGCGACCCCGGCGGGCGTGCGCTGGCAGATCCACGCTCCGCCGGACGAGGCTGGCGGTGTCCCGCGGATCTTTGCCGCGCGGCCGGCGACCGGGTCTGCGGATTCCGCAAAATGCGACGCGGCCCGTACCGGTCAGGCGGCCGCCTCGCTGCGCTGCTCCTGCATCGACGACAGGGCCGCCACGAGGCGGCAGACCACGCCGGTGGGGGCATAGGTCAGCGTCACCTCGCCGTCGACCTCCGCCGCGAAGCTGCGCTCGATCAGCCGCGAGCCGAACCCCTTGCGCTGCGGCGGGGCGAGGAGGGGCGGGCCGCCATGCTCGGACCAGGTCAGGCTGAAGCGGGTCTCGCCAGCGCCATGCACCACGTGCCAGCGGACCTCGACGAGGCCGGTCTCGTTCGAGAGCGCGCCGTACTTGAACGCGTTGGTGGCGAGCTCGTGCAGCGCCAGCGCCAGCGACAGGGCCGGCTTGGCGGCGAGCCGCACGTTCGGGCCGCTCATCCGGATCCGGGCCGGCCCGGCGGGCTGGTGCACGCTGAGCGCGCCCTCGACCACGTCGAGGATCGGGGCGGCGGTCCAGCTCGCCTGGGTCAGGATGTCGTGCGCCCGCCCGAGGGAGATCAGCCGGGACGCGAAGGCCTCGCGCATCTCGTCGACGTCGCGGGCACCGCGCAGGGTCTGGCTGGCAATCGCCTGGACCAGGGCGAGGGTGTTCTTCACCCGGTGCTGCAATTCGCCGGTCAGCAGGCGCTGGTGCTCCTCGGCGCGCTTGCGCGCGGTGATGTCCTGCACGGTGCCGACGAAGCGGACCGCGCAGCCCTGCTCGACGATCGCCTGGCCCTTGGCGGCGACCCAGCGCTCGATCCCGTCCGCGATCCCGATGGTGCGGTACTCGATGTCGAAGCGCCCCGGTCCCGCCGAATCGAGGGCGGCCATGACCGCCTCGTCCGCCCGCGCGCGGTCCTCCGGGTGCAGCCCGGCGAGGAAGGTCGCGTAGCTCACGGCTGCGTCGGGCGGGAGCCCGAACGCCGCCCGCACATGGGCGTCCCAGGTCAGAGCGCCCGTCGCGAGGTTGTAGTCGAAGATGCCGAGGCTGGTGGCCTCGGCGGCAAGGCGCAGGAGGCTCTGGGTCTGGCGCAGGTTCTCCTCGGTCCGGCGGCTCTCGTGGACGTCGCTGTTGCTGCCGAGCCAGCCGAGGACGGTGCCGGCCTCGTCGCGCAAGGGCTCGGCCCGGATCGAGAACCAGCGATAGGCCCCGTCCCGGCGGCGCAAGCGTGCCTCGGTGTCGTACAGGGACCCGCGGGCACGGGCCTCGGCCCAGCTGGTCATCAGCCCGGGCCGGTCGTCCGGATGGACGGCCTCGGCCCAGCCGAGCGGCAGGGCCTGCTCGGGCGTCTGGCCGCTATACTCGTACCACCGGTCGTTGACGTAGCTGAGGCCGCCATCGGGATCTCCGAACCAGATGGTCGCGGGCGAGAGCGCGGTCAGGACCTGGAAGCGCCCCTCGGCCCGCTTGCGCTCGTGGATGTCGAGGGCGATGCCGATCCAGCTCCGGATCCGCCCGTCGCCGTCCTCGACCGGCCGGCTGCGCGAGAGGAACCAGCGGTACTCGCCATCCGCCCGGCACAAGGGGAATTCCATCTCGAAGCGGGTGCCGGACCGGGCTGCCGCGAACCAGGCCGCACGGACGTGCTCGCGGTGATCCGGGTGGATCGCGCCCATCCAGCTCGCCTCGCTCACGTCGCCGGGAGGCAGGCCGGTATAGTCGAACCAGTACGCGTTGCAGTAGGTGACGGTGCCGGCGGCGTCGCCGAACCAGACCACCTGCGGGCTGACCTCGACGAGCGAGCGGAACCGCAATTCATCGGCGTCGCGGGCGGCTTCCTGCGCCCGCCGCTGGCTGCGGTCGCGCAGGATCTTCAGGAAGCCCTGGGCCGTCCCGTCCTCGGCCGTCAGCGGCATCGTCTCGCCCTGCGCCCAGAAGCGCTCGCCGCTGCGGCGCAGGTACCAGCGCTCGGCCGGCGCGCGGCCATGGGCAAGCGCGAGGTTCATCTCGATCTCGGGCTCCCGCCCGGCCCGGTCCTCGGGGGTGAAGACCATGCCGACGGGCCGGCCGAGCATCTCGGGCCCGGTCCAGCCGAGGATGCGGGTCGCGCCCTCGTTCCAGCGGGTGACCCGGCCGTGGCGGTCGGTCGCGACGATCGCGTAGTCGGTCGCGCCGTCCAGGATCCGGTCCTGCAACTCCCGCTCGGCGCGCTGCTCGCGCAGGGTGCGGCGCAGCTCCAGCTCGGTCATGGCCTGGCGCGCCAGGTGCTTCAGGCTCGCCTTCTGGCGCGCGCTCAAGGCGCGGGGCACCGTGTCGAGCACGCAGACGGTGCCGATGGCCAGGCCCTCCGGCGTCTTGAGCAGGGCGCCGGCGTAGAAGCGCAGGCCCGGGGCGCCGGCCACCCGCGGGTCGCCGGCGAAGCGGGGATCCTCCGCGGCGTCGGGCAGATACAGGACATCCTGCTCCAAGACCTCCTGCTCAAGCAGCGCCTGGCGGCAGAACGGGCTCTCCAGCGGCACGTCGCGAACGCCGAGCCCGAACTCGGCCTTGACGACGGGCCGACCGTCGCCGCCGACCAGGGTGACCGCGGCGATCGGGGTGCCGCAGATCTCGGCGGCGAGGAGCGCGATACCGTCGAACGCCTCGTCGCGCGACGTGTCGCGGATCTGGTAGCGGCCGAGGACGCGCAGGCGCTCCTGCTCGCCGGACGAGGCGCGGGCCTGCCCCCTGGCCCCGGGAGTCCCGGCCTCGGGGCTTCTGGGGCCGGGCTTTCCTGCCTCCGCGTCCGTGATGCCGAAATCCTGTCCCATGGCGGGTGCCGACGCAGCTCCTCAGAACGCCTGACGGCAGGTCGGGCGCAGTGCCACCGGTGCGGCGAGCGTGCCGCACAGGGCGCCGAGCACCGTCTCGAAATGCCGCTTGACCGCACCGTGGCACTCGCAGGCCTTCGCCTCCAGCATCGCCCGGTTGCAGACGACGATGCGCCCGCGGCGGACCTGGATCAGCTCCTCCTGCTGCAGGCTCTTGAGCGTACGGGTGAGGTAGGAGCGCTGGACCCCGAGCAGGTCGGCCAGAAGCTCGTGGGTGATCGGCAGGACGTCGCTGCCGAGCCGGTCCTGCAGGCCGAGGATCCAGCGGGCGCAGCGCTCCTCGATCGGGTGCAGGGCGTTGCAGGCCACCGCCTGCAGGACCTGCGCGAGCAGGCAATCCGCGTAGCGGGTGAACAGGTTGCGCAGGGCCGGGGACGCGGACTTCGTCTCCTGAAGGCGCTGCGTCTCCAGGCGCAGGACCGGGCCGGCGATCTGCACGACGGCCCGGCTGAAGGCCGGCAGCGAGCCCTGGCTGACCACGCCGCCGATCGCCCCCTCGTGCCCGACCGTCGCCACCTCGACCGTACGGCCGTCCCGCATGGCGATCACCAGGGCCGCGACGGTCGATGCAGTCGGGAACGAGATGAAGGAGACGTCCTCCCCGGCCTCGAACAACACCTCGCCGCGCCGGCACTCCCGCACCTCCAGGTGCGGCGCCAGCAGCGTGCGGTCCCTGGGGTGCAGGGCCCCGAGGAGCAGGTTGCCGCTCAGGAAGGGATCGTCGGGGATCATCGGCGGCGGGGTTCGAGGGCCAAGCTCTTCCTCCTAGCCCAGAGCTCGGCGGCTTGTCTGTGCAATAGTGCACAAAAGGCGGGAGATCCGTCCGTCATCCCGGGGAGGGTGCCGCAGGGGATCCGCGGGCGATGACGGTGCCCTGCAACCTTCGCCCCGGTCGGGGTTTTCAGCCCAAGAGACGGCCTTCGTGCCACGCCCCTCTCCGCGACGACCCTTCCCGCCAGGATCCCCTTCGCGATGCCCCGCTTCTTCATCGATTACCAGGATGGCGATCATTCCCTGCGCGACGACGACGGGGACGAGTATCCGAGTGTCGAGGCCGCCCGCGATGCGGCGATCGCGGCTTTGCCCGATGTCGGCCGCGAGGCGCCCCCGCGCGACGGCCGACGCCGCTTCGCGGCCTATATCCGCGACGAGAAGGGGGAGCGGCTCTGCACCGTCACCCTCAACCTGGAGGCGACTTGCGACCCGGACCGGCAGGAGCCTAACGGTTAGCTGATGCGGATCGGCGGCCCGGCACCATGCCCGCCGCCCCGACCCGGCGGCAGGCCAGGGTACAGCGGGAAGCTGTTCAGACTGCGCCGGCCCGGCCTGCCCGTCGCATGAGATCGCGGGGGCGATGCTCTCTGCAACGCCCAAGGTGATAGCACGGCGCTGACGAAGGGGAAAAACCGGCAAGGCGGTCAAGGTCGGAAAGACCGCGCCCCCCTCCAGGTGGCCGAGGCTCACCGCCAAATCCTCCGGCCCGACGACCGCGCCGGTCTCCTCGGGCAGGTCGAGCGCTTCGCCGGTCTCGCCCGGCACCAGCACCGTACAGCGCCTCGGCCGCACGCCGGGCGGAGCGCATCCGCGTCCCGGACGGTGGGGATCGGCAGGGTCCGGGCGCCGAGATCGAGGACGCGCGTGATCAGCACCGCGTCGTTGGCGGCGGGGCGCACCGCCGAGACCCCGCCACGGCTTCCGCCGCGCAGGAGCCCGGCAGGCGGCACCGCAGGCCGATCTGCCGGCGCCCCTCGCGCGAGCCGCGCCTGGCGCGGTTCTCGGCGAGATCCGCCCTCCGCCTCAGACGAAGGAGACGCCGATGGCGCCGAGCGGGCCGTAATCGGCCTGGATCACGTCGCCCTTCCTGATGTCGACGGGCCGGGTGAACGAGCCGCCGAGCACGATCTGCCCCTTCTTGAGACCCGCATCGACCGCCGCGAGCTTGTTGACGAGCCACGCGATGCCGGCGGCCGGATGGCCCATGATGGCGGCCGAGACGCCGGATTCCTCGATGATGCCGTTCTGCGACAGCGTCGCGCCGATCCAGCGTACGTCGACGTCGAAGGGCCGGACCGTGCGGCCGCCGACCACGATCGCCCCGAAGGCGGCGTTGTCGGCGATGGTGTCGACGATCGCCCGCGGCACCTCGGTGCGGTAGTCGATGATCTCGAGCGCCGGGACCACGAACTCGGTCGCCCGCATCACGTCGTAGATGCGGCAGCCCGGCCCCGACAGGTCCTCGCCCATGATGAAGGCGAGCTCGACCTCCAGCCGCGGCTTGATGAACAGGTCGGTGCGGATCTGCGCCCCGTCGTTGAACAGCGCGTCGTCGAGGATGCGGCCGTAATCCGGCTCGGTCATCTTCGAGGCCATCTGCATGGCGCGGGAGGTCAGGCCGATCTTGTGGCCGGCCAGCCGCGCCCCGCCGGCGATCCGCGCCTCGGCCCAGAGATCCTGGACGCGGTAGGCATCGGCGATCTCCATGCCGGGAAAGGTCTTCGACAATTGCGGGCAGGGCACCCGCTCGCGCTCGGCCTTGAGGATGGCCTCGGCGGCCTTGCGGTGATCATCGTCGCTCAGCACGGCTGTTCGCTCCGGACTAGAATCGGGATTACTTGATCGGGGGACGCGGCAGCACGGCCTCGCCGGGCTCCATGACGTAGGTGTAGTCGAGGGAGTACCAGGGCGACGACACGTCCGCCGCGTCCGGATGCGGCCCGTCGTGGCGCACGAAGTCGCCGACGAGAGCCTTGGTCACGCCGAACTGGACGTCGGACTCGATATGCGGATCGTTCGCGTCGTAGACCTGCGAGATCAGCACCTTGAAGCCCGGCTTGGCGATCAGGGCGTGCAGGTGGGCCGGCCGCATCGGGTGGCGGCCCTGAGCCGCCAGCAGCCGTCCGACGACCCCGCCGGTGGGGATCGGATAGCCGATCATCATCACCGAGCGGAACCAGAACCGGCCCTCGTCATCGGTGGTGAACTTGCCGCGCAGGTTCATCTCGGCCTGTTCGGGGTCCTGGTTCTCGTAGAGGCCGACCGGCGAGGCGTGCCAGACATCGACCTCCGCGCCGGCGACCGGCCGGCCCTCGCCGTCGAGCACGCGGGCGGTGACGAAGAGCGGGTCGCCCGGCGTGTCGGAGCGCACGATGGTACCGCCATTCGCGACCCGTGGCGCGTTGAGGCGCCAGAACGGCCCGAGCAGCGACTGCGAGGTCTCGGTATTGCCGTGGTCGCCGTTGTTGAGGAGGCAGACGAGGGACGACACGCCGAGCGAGCCGGCCATCAGCACGAACTCGTTGTGGCTGTCGGAGGCGAGCGCGCCGATCTCGTTGAGGATCGCGGTGGCGTCGCGGAACTCGGCCTCGGTGAGGCGCACGTCGCGGACGAAGCCGTGCAGGTGGGTGATGAGCGAGGTCATGATCTCGCGCAGGCGCGGGTCGCGCGTCCGCGCCATGACCTCCAGAACGGCCGGCGTCACGTCCTGCTGGCGCTCGATGCGCATGGCTCTGCCTCCCTGGATCCGCGTTCTGCTCACATATCATCGATTATTCGTCAATCACCGATTTTCGGTCGGGTTCGTGCTTTCGTCAGCTGGGGCGGATTCGGCGCCCCATCCCTCCCGGATGGCCGGCTACGACCGCGCATGACGGCCCGGACAGCGTTGACATGAAAAATCGTTTTTTATAAAAATCATCGATGAAACTTACGGGCCGGTGTCCCGGACGGAGAGACGGCTTGACCGAGGCGACGACTCGCCGCGCCACACGCGACCGCCTCGCGGCGCCCGCTCCGACGGCGCCGGAAGCGCCGATCCACGAAACCTCGATGGCCGAAACCCCGGTCCCGATGACGCCGATCCCGATGGCGCCGGGCGCCCTCGTCGGCGACGGCAAGAACACCATGGCGAGCCAGCTCGTCGACCGGCTGCGCGAGGCGATCGTCTCGGGTCGGCTCGAGGCCGGCAGCAAGATCAACCTGGAGCGGGCGCGAGAGCGCTTCAGCGTGTCCTTGAGTCCGCTGCGCGAGGCCCTGGCCCGGCTGATCGCCGATGGGCTGGTGGTGTTCGAGGACAATCGCGGCTATCGCGTCGCGCCGGTCTCGCTGTCGAACCTGGCGGAGATCACGCGGCTGCGCGAGGAGGTCGAGGTTCTGGCCCTGCGCCAGGCCATCGCGATCGGCACGGTGGACTGGGAGGGCGACGTGATGCGGGCCCTCCACCGCATGAACCGGATCGAGCGTGATCCCGCGCAGCCGGAGACGCTGGAGCAGTGGGAGGCGTATCACCGCGAGTTCCACCTCACGCTGATCGCCGGGTGCCGGATGCCGCTGCTCCTGAACTTCTGCGGCGTGCTGCTGAACCTGAACGACCGCTACCGGCGCACCTTCCTGCGCCGGACTCCGGGGGGGGACCGGAACGTCGCGCAGGAGCACGGCGAGATCGCCCAGCTCGCGGTCGCCCGCGACGCCGACGATGCCTGCGCCCGCCTGCGCGAGCACATCCACCGCACCGGCACCAACCTGCAGCGGCACCTCGCCGGCACGCTCGCCCCCTGACCCCTCCGAGCCGATCCCCATGCCTGCCCGACCGCCTGCCTCATCGTCCGACCGGCCGCTCGGCCTCGCCCATTTCACCTGCATCGCGGTGCCGCCGCTGGAGCTCGTCCGTCTCGCGGCCCGCACCGGCTACGCGGCGGTCGGCCTGCGGCTGCACCCGGCCTTCCCCGGCGCTCCGGTCTACGACCTGGCCCACGGGAGCCCCGCCTTCCGAGCCGTGCGCGAGGCTTTGCGGCAGGAGGGCCTGCGCGTCCACGACATCGAGTTCGTCACCATCGGGGAGGATTTCGTGCCGGCCTCCCTCGCCGGCATCCTCGAGGCGGCCGCAGGACTCGGCGCCGAGCGACTGAGCGTATGCGGGGACGATCCGGATCGCGCCCGCCTCGTCGCGCACTTTGCCGAGCTCTGCGACCTCGCGGCGGGGTTCGGCATGGGGGTCGATCTCGAATGCATGGCGTGGCGGCGGGTCGCGAGCCTGCCCGACGCGGTCCGGGTGGTCGAGGCCGCCGGCCGGCCGAATGGCGGCGTCCTCGTCGATGCGCTCCACCTCGCCCGCACTGGAGGAACGGTCGCGGATCTGCGCGCCGTACCGCCGGCCCTGATCCGCAGCGCGCAGCTCTGCGACGCCGGCGCGGAGGCGCCGCGATCGATGGACGCCGTCATCCAGGAGGCCCGGGGCGGGCGCCTGCCCCCGGGGGAGGGGGTGTTGCCCCTGAGGGCGCTGCTGGCGGCGCTGCCCGGGACTGCCGCGCTCTCGGTCGAGGTTCCGCTGACCGGCCCGACTTCGCCCGAGGCGCATGCCCGCGCCAATGCCGAGGCCGCGAGGCGGGTGATGGCCGCCGGGGATCCCGTTTCAGGCCCGGGCTGAGACCTGCCGTCTGGCGGGCGACAGGGGCGTGGCCGCGGGAACGGCCGCCACGGCCGCCGCCGGCTTGTCGGCCCGCCGCGGACGGTGAGGATCAGGCCGGCGAGGCGGGCGAGCGCACGGGGTGGCCGAGGGCCTCTCCGCTCGCCGGCAACGCCGACGGCGCCTGCCGCGACGGATCTCGGCGTGATCGCCTCGCGAATGACGGATCCCGCCGCGAGGGAACACGATTTCGGCGCCAACCGTCGTGGGGATCCGGCATGCTCCTGCGCATGACCGACGCCTCCTCATCATCTTCCGGTTCTCTCCCGTCCCCCGAAGCGATCGCCGCCTTCCTGCGCGGGCTCGATCCGGCCTATGCGCCGACGCCGCTGCGCCGCCTGCCGGCGCTCGCCCGGCGCCTCGGCGTGGCGCAGGTCCTCGCCAAGGACGAGACCGACCGGACGCTCGGCAGCTTCAAGTCGCTGGGCGGCACCTATGCGGGCCTGATGGCGCTCGCCCGCGCCGCCGGGACGAGCCCGGCCGCGCTCCTGGCGGCGCGGCCCGCGGGCCAGCCGGCCCTGGTCTGCGCCAGCGACGGCAATCACGGCCTCGCGGTCGCCGCCGCGGCGCGGTTCGCCGGTGCCGCGGCACGGGTGTTCCTGCATGCC
>NZ_VDDA01000062.1 GCF_006151805.1 Methylobacterium terricola
TCAACCGCGCCCGCCGCTTGCCCGTCCGCTACGAACGCCGCGCCGACATCTACGAGGCCTTCACGTTCCTGCAGGCAAGCCTCATCACCCTCCGCCAGATCAGGCGGTTCTGTTAGGCGCTCTAAGTACGGTGCGTTGTCTGTACCCGGCGGCCGGATCGAGGTGAGCTGGTACGCCGGGCGGGATGAGGAGGGCCAATCGCAGCTTCATCTGACGTGGCAGGAGAGCAGAGGTCCCAGGGTCGTGCCGCCGACGCGACAAGGATTTGGGACCCGCCTGATCGCAGGCGGCGTGAGGCGCGAGTTGGCGGGCGAGGTCGATTTGGCCTTCGATGAGGCCGGGCTGTGTTGCAAGATCAACCTGTCGCTCGCAGCCATAGATGCTAGCATGCTGACCCCTACCCAGTGATGCTGTTGGGTTAGTATTGATATTGTTCGAGCCGAGCGTCGACCAAAACGACGCGTCTTCTTCTAGACCCTGAGCCCATGGACACCCCGGACCTCCTCTCGCGCCTCGACGACACCCTGCGCACCGCCCAGCGCATCCGCCTGCCTGGGCCCGGCTGCACCGCCGGCGCCGCCGTCGAGAGCGTCGACGAGGTGAAGGGCATGCTGCGGGGCCTCATCCGCGGCCTCAGCGGCCCGGAACCTGTCCACCATGTTCCGGGCCAAGTCGCAACCGCAGCAGCCTTTCCTGCCGGCAACGGCGCCGGCGCTCGACCGGTGGTGCAGCCCACGCCACTTCAAGCCCGAGGCTAGATCGTGACGCGCATCCGCTCCCTTTCGTTCAACGCGTACTGGGCTATCTGGACAGCCTTGTTCCTCGCCCCGCTCGGGTTCTTTGCCCTAGCCGGCGCCCCGCCTCGGCCGATCCGCTCTGCCACGAGGCTCTAGGCGCGCGGCATTCTTGCCGGCCTGCGCCACATCGTTGGCCTGGACTACGTTGAGAAGGGGCGCGAGCACATTCCATCTCAGCCTTGCCTGATCGTCGCCAACCATCAATCAGCATGGGAAACGCTGGCCTTCCTGGTGTTGATCCCGGACGTCGCCATCGTCGCCAAACGCGAGTTGCTCGCAATCCCGGTGGTTGGCTGGTTCCTGCGACGTTCGCCGATGATTATCGTCGATCGAACCAATGGCACCCAGGCCTTGCGCACGATGATCGATATGGGCCGGGAGGCCGTGGCCGCCGGTCGATCGGTGCTGATCTTCCCCGAAGGTACGCGGGGCTCCATCAGCGAGCCGCTGCGGTTCAAACGCGGCGTGGAATTGCTGTACGGCAGGCTCGATCTGCCGGTCGTTCCTGTAGCGGTGAATTCAGGACTGTTCTGGCCAGTCGGCTCGGCGGCACAGGCTGGCACTGTGGTCGTGAGCTACCTTGCCGCTCTCAATCCAGGCTTATCGGCCGGTGAGTTTCTGGCTGGCACGGAGAGGGCGATAGATCAGGAGCTGAACCGCTGGCGGCTCGTCAGTCCTGTTATCCCAGAAGCTGTAGCGTCATGACGCTCAAGTCTGAAACCCTTCCAGCTGGTTTCAATGGCGGCGACCTGCCCGCCGAGGCCGTCACTCTCGTCGAGGCCTACCAGCGTGCATCGAAGGCCGACGCGACCGTGCGGGCCTACAGGGGCGACGCTGAGGTATTCGAGGCCTGGTGCGCGCCGTATGGGTTCCGGTCGCTGCCGGCGAACCCTGAAGCCGTGAGGGGCTTCCTGGTAGCGGAGGCGGACGCGGACGTTCTGCTGCATGGGGCATGCCTCGCGGCATTCTCCTTCAGCCAGCCCCGTGTTACCGCGCTCAAGTCGTATCGAGGATCGCCCCCGCGATCTTACGCGACAGGCAGGCCGGGCCGGCGCAGTCTGAACAGCTTCCCGTTGTGCTCTGGCCTGCCACTATCGAGATGCTGGGGCTACTTGTGTACTGCCATCTTGCCTAGCCTAACGGTAGGGCTGGCGGGCCGGGCCTCGGATTAGAGGGGGCAACCCGGCCCGCTGATCCATCACGCCGTCCGGGCGAGCACCCGCTGAACCTGTACAGCCGACCAGGACCCACCGCGGGCTGTGGGGATGCCGCGGGCATTAAGTGCCCTTGCGATGGCCTGCAAGGTAGTCACGCCACCGGCCCGCATCTCGGCAATGACGGGAGTTAAATCAGCAGCATGTCGCCTGGCTCGCTCCTGGCGGATGCGGATGCTCGTCTCTCGGCCCTTGCCCGCAAATCGATTGATCCCGGTCTTCATGCAGCCCATCGTACAAGGATTGCCTCGGCCTCGGCTGGATCCTCTTGGATGCGGTAGATGGTCTGTCGCGACAAGCCCGTATCCCGAGCAACGGCCGAGACGCTGGCGCCGTAGCCGAGCATCGCCGTCACCGTGTCGAGCTGCGCCAGGGAGTAGGACGGCTTTCGGCGGCGGTAGGCTTCGTCCCGGGCCTTGGCGTGGGCGATGCCCGCGCGCTGCACCTCCTTGGTGGCTTTCGGCCTGCGCTTGCGCCGTCGCGCTCATGAAGGCGATGAGCGCATCCCGCACGGCCTGCTGCATCGGGTCCTCGGTGGCACCGTCGAACACCAGGCCGTTAATGACCGTGCGGACGATGACGCCCCGGCGCATCAACTCCCGGATGGTGTCGTCACGTCCTGGTAGTCGCGGCCGAGCCGGTCGACCCACCGGACCACGAGCACATCGCCCCGGCGCAGCATGTCGAAGAGGCGACGGCCTTGCGGTCGATCGGCGAGCTTGGTGCTGACGCCGCTCACGCCCTCATCCGCAACCACGGCGTCAATCGCGAAGCCCGCAGCCTCTCTGCCTGCGTTCGCTGATGGGCGGCGTCTGGTCTGTGGTGCTCACGAGGGCGTAGAGGATGACCTGGGACACGGGGCAAAACCGTCCGCTGAGATAGCGTCCGTATAAAGACCTGTCCGCTTATCGAAAGTAACCCTAGCGGACAGGGTTTCAGGCGGTTGGGGGCCTGTCCGCTATGGTATGCCCCTATGGACGACCGGAATAACGAACGGACCTCGGAGCGCCGCGCGTAAGATCCGATCTGAGTGGCAGGCGGACGTTTCCAGGCGGAACACGTCTGCTATGATACTCAATGCGCGAAGGTGAAACCGAACTCGACATGGTTAGGCGGCACGTCGAGAACGGTGCCCGGCACATTGCGAAGCAACGCACGCTCGTCGCTCGCCTGCGGCGGAAGGGCCTGCCGACTGACGAGGCGGAAGCGCTCCTGGCCATCTTTGAAGACCTACAGCATCAGCATCAGGACCATCTTGCGCGGATTGGAAAGCGTGGAAGCGAGGGATCCGCTATAGGTAGCTTATAGATATTGAAATAAAAAAACATAAAGCTACCATGCGTCGAATGGAAATTGGTCAAAAACATTACGTTTCAGTCTGTCGCAGTGAGTGTTGCGCATGCGGCTTTGTCATGCCCATCTCTCGTAGCACCTGCCTGATCTGACTGACGTGATAGGGCTTCCCAATGAAGTGGGCGCCACGCGGCAACTCAGCAGGCGTCGGGAAGACGCGGCCGGACACGATGATGATGCCCATCTCAGGCCAACGTGCGCGCACCGCGTGTGCCAGAGCAAGGCCATCGCTCGGACCCGGCATCCGGATATCGGTCATCACCAGGATCACCTCGGGATGCGCTTCGAGGTAACCGAGAGCCGCCCCGGCCGTGCTGGCCTCAAAGACGCCGAACCCGGCATCGGCGAGCATGTCGGCCGCCTCCATGCGGATCAGGGCTTCGTCCTCGGCCACGAGGGCAACGGCACCCGGCTTGAGCGAGCCCATATTCTTCACGGACGTCTCGGGAGGCTGGGTCATAGTCCGGCCTCCAGCCCGACGAGCGGCGCAGTCAGGCTGCAACGCACGCCTTCGGCGGGATAGCTCAGAGCCACCTCGCCAGCCGCGAACCCGCGCTGGATCAGCCGCGAACCGAACCCCCGACGGCTCGGCGGCGTCACCGGTGGTCCGCCCCGCTCCTGCCAGTCGAGCCGGAAGACTACATCGAGAGCATCACCCTCCAGGGTCCAGCTGAGATCCACGGTGCCGCCTCGCGTCGAGAGAGCACCGTACTTGACGGCGTTGGTCGCCAGTTCATGCAGCATCAAACCGAGTGACAGGGCGGCTGATGGACCGATGTCCAGATCCGGGCCATCGATCTGGAAGCGATTGCCGGTCACGTCGTGCAGGCCCAGCGCACCCTCGACGACCGTCCGTACCGAGGCGCTATCGGTGCTGCCCGCGAGCAGGATGTCGTGAGCCTTGCCGAGGACGATCAGCCTCGCGGCGATCGCCTCGCGCGCAGCTACCAGATCGGGCGCACTCCGCAGGGTTTGAGAGGTGATCGATTGCACCAGAGCAAGGGTGTTCTTCAGGCGGTGCGATAGCTCGTGATTGAGGATGTCCTGCTGCTCCGCGACACGCTTGCGCGCGGTGATATCAGTGACGGTGACGACCGCCCCTATCACCTCTCCGTCGAGGAGCAAGGGCGCATTGGTGCACTCCACCGGCACCGGCGTGCCATCGCGCCGGAAGAACACTGTTTCCTCAGCGATAAGCGAGGCTCCCTCGCGCAGTGCGCGCACGAAGATGCACGCCTCGGCCGGAAAGGTGCTGCCATCCGCCCGGTGGTGATGCAGCGTCTCGTGCAGGTTCCTCCCGACCAACTCATCGGCGGGCCAGCCGAACAGCCGCTCGGCCGCCGGGTTGGCCAGCAGGATCGTACCTACAGGATCGAGCCGGAACACGGCCTCGCTGACGTGATCGGTTACCGAGCGCAGTATGCTGCTTTGCTCGGCCAAAGCCACCTCGGTCTCGCGCTGACTGGTGCGATCCCGCAGGATCTTGAGGAAGCCGATCACCGTGCCGGCCGCGTCTTTGAGCGGCATCAACTCGCCGTTGGCCCAGAACCGCCCACCGCCCTTACGGAGGTGCCAGCGCTCGTCGGTGCCGCGGCCCTGTTCGAGGGCTGCTCGCATCTCCTTGGCGGGGACGCCGGCGGCGCGGTCCTCTTGCGTGAAGAAGGTCTCGGTCGGACGGCCGATCATCTCGTCGGCGCGCCAGCCCAGGACGTGCTCAGCGCCAGTGTTCCAAGTGGTGATGGTGCCGGACAGGTCCATGGCAACCATCGCGTAGTCGATCGAACTCTCGACGATCGCCTGATAACGCGCCTCACTCGCCGTGAGCGCGGTTTGAGCGTCGCGCGTTTGCAGTACATCGGTGGTGACGTCGACGACGTAGTGGATCAGGCTTAGAACTTCCCCGCCGGGGCCTATGACGGGTATAGAAAGCGGTCGCCAGTGCCGCTCCTCAAACACCCCGTCCGGTCGCCGGATGTTGTAGTGCTGCACGGCCATGCGGTCGGGCGATCTACTCTGAATAGCGCGATCGAGTGAGGCACGCAGGTTGCGCTCGCCGAAGACATTCGGCACAGCCGGATCATCCGGGAAGACCTCGAACAGCGGTCGGCCGATGATCGCCTTGCGATCGGTCATAGTCGCATGAAGGTAGGCCTCGTTCACACCGATGATGGTGAAGGCGGGGCTATCGGCTGCGAGCAGGAGGTAAGGGTTTGGGGTTGCCTCGAAGACATCGAGGGCTGGGACGCCGGCTCTCAATGGACGAACCGCGATGGTTGCTGCGTTTGCAGGGCAGAAAATGTCCCTTCAGAGCTTGTCCGTCGCATCTTCTCGCTGGGCCTAAGCACGATACTGCGCTTGGCCTCGACGATGACGACCATGCCTATCCTGCAGTCGCGCCCCGCACGGCTGATCGTCGTCCTCGTAGCAAATGCGCTCAAGCCAGGTAGCGCGACCTTGCGTTCGCGGGCCATGGCATTTGCCACTGCATCCCGTACGCCCACCACGAGCGCCTCAACGTCCCTACCGCAAGGGTCCGGATTGCGCCCGGTGCTTCGGGTGATGAGCGCAGGAAGGATCATGGGGCGTGCAGTGCCGGTCGGGCGGAAACGGCACAACTACCTGGGTTAAGAGCCGGCCGGACGGATTGATCTCGCCCTGTGGTTTGCCGGTGAGAGAAACGATGTCGTAGTGGCGAGGCATTCTTCATCCACCATGTAGAAACAGAAACCCTTCACGCAGACATCAATGGGGTCGAAGGTTGCCCAAACCGACACTCGAAATTTGGGCTTGCGCTTCGCAATGACCGATACGGTGCGACATATAGGCTAAGCGGTAAAAAGCTGATCTACGTTAGTTTGTTGATCGCCGCGGCGTGTAAGTGGGGTAGCATTGTGGGATTTGATCCAGGCATGCCCACAGCAGAGAGTTTACAACTCCCGCCCCACTCAACGGCGGAGAGTCACGTGCCTCGTTTCTTTTTCAACGTCTACGACGGCGTAAGTATGCTCGACGATATGGGTAGCGAGCTTGCCAACTGGCAGGAAGCTCGAATTAAAGCCATCCAATTCGCAGGCGAGATCTTCATGAGTGAAGCTCAGAGCATAGCGCTTGGCGAGGACTGGCGTATCGAGGTGACGGACGAGCGAAATCTCGTTCTGTTTCGCCTTGATTTTATCTCCGTGGAGGCCCCGGCCCTGTCGAGCCATCGTGGCAAGGATAGACCGTCTTAGCTGAGACGCCACTATCGAGCTTCCGCTTTCCACCCATCATGATCCTAAACGAAAACGACCCTGCTGCCGGGGACTATCGGTTGGACAAGACCGTCTCCCGTGTCATCGCTCTCGACCGTTCGGCTCAACCTTCCCCGTCTTCCGGCTCATCCAGCACCGTATCTCCAAACGGCACGGTCATGACAGGCTGGCCCTCCTGGTCGGTGATCTCGAACGAGCAGTCGAACCAGTCCCGAACGCTGTCCAGGCGCGTCCGGGCGATCAGGTCGCGGGCAACCGTCAGGGCATGCTCCCGCGCCTTCGCACTGTCCTGCAACTCATCACCCTCGAGGTCGTGGGCCAACCCCTCAGGGCCAGGATGCTGGCGCACGTTGAAGAAGTAGCGTGCCATTATCAGGCACCTCCAATCAGGCGAGCGTATTCTGCCTCAGCCGCGCCGTAGCTGCCGTTCACCAGTTGCAAGAGCTTGTCACGATCGAGGATCCGGATGCGCTTGCGCCTACCCTGGATGCGACCTGCGCCCTCCAGGTTCTGCAACGCCAGCGTTACACCGGCTCGTTGTACACCCAGCATCATCGCCAGGAACTCGTGCGTCAGAACCAGCTCGTCACCATCTACTCGATCATGGCACATCAGCAGCCATCGGGCGAGACGACTCTCCAATTTGAGGGCAGCGTGAGCATAGATAGTCAATGAAGCCTGGATCATCTGCGTATGTATATAGCGCAGCAAGAGGGTGCGCAAACTCGTGCTCTCCTGGGCGGCGATGCGCAGCACGCCCGCATCGATCCTCAGAAGCGTACCAGCCATCTGGATGAACGACTGCTGTGGGGTGCAGTCGGTACCCAGCAGCAGCGGTGCGGCGCCGACCAAGCCCTCCCGGCCGACCAGTCCGACCTCGATCTTCTGCGCAAGGCCGTCGATGACGATCGAGGCGAACCCGACCTCCGGGAAGTAGAGTTCCTTGATCGGCTCACCCGCCTCAATGAGATCCTCTCGCAGTTGGGACGTCATTGTCTCCAGATGGGGCTGGAGCCGGGAGAAATCGTCGGATGTGAGCGCCCGAAGCAGGCGGTTCTGGATGGAGGCTTGCTGGATCTGCGACACGGCTCTCTCCCGGTTTGGGGCGAGAGCACGCATCGTCTCACAAGCACCTGCGCCCGATTAGTGAGCAGGTGACACCGGCTATTTGGTTGCAAATTTAAGATTTTCAATGCCGACACATTAATATCATATGCTATTTAATATTAAATAACTACAATATCATTTGTCATATTTCTAAGTAGGCATCTTCCAAATCTGTCACGATTTTTTGGTTCGATGGCGAACAATAATTTCGTTCGCTACAACACCAACATGCAACGGGGCCTTTCATCATAAATTACAGCAGCTTACACGTAGGTCGTTGCCCATTGTAGAGGGGGCGGCGGGTGTCATTATCTGCAAGGAGAGAGCCTATGAGGTCCACCGATCCGAGGATCACGGTGCTGCTTGTTGAGGACGATGCCCTTGTCGGCCTCGACCTCGGCGAGGCACTCGCGCGTGCCGGTTACCGCACTGCCGGTCCCGTTGGCACCCTCGCTGGCGCCCTTGTCCAACTCCGGCATCGCACGCCCGACCTCGCGATCGTCGATGTGCGCCTTCGCGATGGGCTGAGCAGCGAACTAGCTCGCGAACTGCACCAACGTCAGGTGCCGTTCGTGGTCCACTCGGCCTGGCGGCGAGACACTTCCCTCTGTCCCGAGCTTCAGGCCGCACCTTTGCTGGCAAAGCCCGCCCTGCCCAGCGAGGTTGTCGCGACCCTGAATAAGCTAGACCGGGATACCAGCCGGTGAGTGGCTTCAAGCGCGTCGAACCGATCCGGATCCCGGTTCCACAACTCAATCAGCACCATCGCCACGTCCTGATCCGTAAGCTCGATCGCTTGATCCCGCTGGCTGAGATCGATGCAAGCGCCCTGGCCAATCTGAGTGTCGGCATGCGCCAAGTTGGTCCTCGTACTGATCTGCTTCACGAGGGCGATACGCCGGACGAGGTGATCCTGATGCTGGACGGCTTCGCCGCACGCTGCAAGTTCCAGCCGACTGGCAAGCGCCAGATCCTAGCTCATCTGCTCCCGGGCGACCTGTGCGAGCCCGATGCTGGGTACCTAAGCCGGCTGGATTTCTCGGTTTGCACCCTGAGTGCCTGCATGGTGGCATTCATCTCGCGGCGTGCTCTCGCCAGCACCTTGGAGCGATATCCGGCCACGGCGCACGCCCTGCGTCTGGTGAAACTTCAAGAGGAAGCAATCAGCCGTGAGTGGTTGGTGAACGTTGGGTGCCGCTCAGCCCTCGAACGGATGGCCCACCTCCTCTGCGAGCTGCTCGTGCGACTGCAGGCGGTCGGCTTCGCGACAAGGGACGGCTACGGGTTACCGATCACCCAGCAGGACCTGGGCGACACGCTGGGTCTCTCGAATGTTCACGTCAACCGCACGCTGAAGGTGATGCGGGACCAGAACCTGGTTGAGTGGCGGGGAAGACAATTGAAGATCCTAGATCTGTCGCGGCTGCAGGTGATCGCCGCGTTCAAGCTGGGCTACCTGCATTCGACTGCTGGACATGATATTTTGGCCCAATAACAAACTTTTCTGGCCGCTTCCTTCCATTCAATTTTAAAAACGCAAATGCAACTGATGACGACGCTGAAAATTCTCGATAATAATCAGCAGTTTATTCACCTACTCGGTTGGTAAATTCTGCCGTTGCAAGGGAGTGATGAGGGCACATTGTTCCGAGATATATTATTTACTTTTATTTCCATGCCGAATAACCATGTTAAGTTTGGTTTTAGCTTCGCGCATCAGCATACTATAGCAGGAATGACCCGATCGAGGAGCGTCTGCTTCCCATCCTCAGCGGCCAATCGCTCCGGTTCTCTTTGGGCATGCCCTTCGTGAACCGCCTCGGAGCGGCCCGGGGATACCTACCAGACTGGCCAAACTTAACCGGCAACAGATGAACCATCTCGACTGAACCGGCGCCCGCCCGTCGGATCGCATTTTGTCCACATGGGTATACCTATGCGGACAGGGTTTGCTGCGCATAGCTCGCGCCTGATGCGAGCGGAGCGAGCCCACGCTAAGTGCGGGGAGATCAAGGCGCTCGTCGTGCAGGCTTGAGCGATTGACGTGGGCGCACAGCGTAGGGCGGACGCCCCTCCGCCTGGTTGGCGAGGATGCGCTGGCGCAGGAGAACCGCGCGCTCTGCGATCGCCGCCGCATCACATCGCCGGCAAGGGCCGCCGCGGCCCGCGGCGATGCAGTTGTCAGGGTGCTGGCAAGAGGTGCGGGCCATTGCCCGATCCTAATCCATCCGAGTCGACCTCATCCATAGAGTGCGAGGCAGCGCCTCATCAAGTCCGTTACCTGCTACGCGACTGGCTCGATGCGGCGGGGATCGGCGAGGGGCCGTGTTCCGGCCGCTGTCGCGATCGGGCAGGTTCGAATGCCAACCCCGCCCGCCTCATCATCCAAGCCGTCGCCGATATCGTCAAGAAATATGCAACCGCGGCCAGGCTCGATGCTTCGGCGTTCGGAACTCACTCCCCGCGGGCCAGCTACATCACAACCGCGGCGGAGAGGGGTGCGGTGGCGTACCGCTTCATGGATCAGTCGGGCCGCCGAGACACCCGAACTGTCGTCGGCTACATCCGGCGGGCGAGTGCCTTCAAGGGGCACTCGGGGAGCGGATTTTTGTGACGGCTCAACCGGAGCAGATGCCGCGAAAACGCTGTTGGTGGATCCAAGCGACCGTCAGCGAGCTAGGTGCATCACGAGAAGGCGGTCAATGAGCGTGGCAAGCGCTTGGTGCTGGGGGGTGCCCGGGTTGCGCATGAGGAAGCTTGCGACGCTTTCCTCGGTCGCGCTGTAGCCTGCTGCCGAACTGCACACGCAGCGAACGATGGCAGCGCCCTGCGAGTCAGTCGTCAGAAGCCAGTGCGTGCCATCCGCGCCCGTGTGCAGGACGTGAGGCTGAGCAGGCGCGGTGAATGTATCCACGGACACGCCGAGCGCGTCGGCGATCTCGCCCAGGCGGCGCGACGTGACCGAGGGTTGGAGCGGCATCTTGGCTGGGAACGACACGACGTTCATTCTCGCCTCCTCTCTCGCGGGAATCAATGAGAGTTAGGAAAACATGCCCCTCCGTGCTCCTTCTTCCGCGCATATCAATCACATAGGGAACAAATGCGCTACAACCTCGATAGGCTCTACAATCTTGGCGTGCGTCGCAGGCTTGAGACATGCCGAACCAGGTCACCCGATCCGTACTCGCCTTCGTGCCTGACGCACTGACCGCCTCGCAGGTCGGCACTTGGGAAACCGACGCCTCCACCGATCGTACCTTCGGCGATGCGACGACGGCCGCTCTGTTCGGCGTCGATCCGGTTCAAGCGGCCGGCGGCCTGCCGCTGGCCGCATACGCTCGGGTCATCCATCCGGACGATCGAACCGCCTTCTCCAGCAAGCTCGAGCGCGTGCGTGACCATGGTGGCTTGTTCGTCATCGAGTACCGGACGCTTCCTGCTCCCGGCGACCTGCGTTGGGTGCTTGCCCGGGGTCGCTATGAGCGTGACGAACGGACAGGGAGTATGACCGGGCGGGGCATCGTCATCGACATCACGGAGAGCAAGCTGGACGGGCGAGCAGAGGACCGGGCGTTCTTCTTCACGGAGGAGGATGCCGAGACCCCCCTCGATCGCGCAGCGGCCTGTGCCATCCAGGCGCGGCAAGCCATCGATGAGGTTGCCGGGTCGGAGGGGCTCGGGCTGCGCCGGTCGGTCGACGCGCTGCTCCTGGCGCTTGGACGCGCCCTTGCCGGCCGCATCAGCACTCTGGGGCCGTGAGCAATCCCGACAGCTGAGGCGGCGAAGATCTCGGCTCAAGCGGCTGGGTACGGCCCCTGGAACAGGTCGCCCATGGCCTTGCGCCGGAACAGGGTGCGCCAGCGGCGGCGCTGATGCTCGTCGTGGTCGTGCAGCATGTGGCAGCACTGGCAGAAGGCCGCCAGGTTGGCGTCCTCGTTGTTGGCGGTGTCGTGGTCACGGTGAGCGGCGGCCAGAACTACCTTTGTGATGCGGATCCGGGCGAGCAGATCCTCGTTGCGCAGCCGCTGCCGAAGCCAGCGGCCCTGGCCGTCGCGCCAGCCCAAGATCTCGACATCCCATCGCCGACCGTCACCGAGGTGGAAGAACCCGGTGTAGCTGAGAGCAGCGTGCAGAGCTCGACACTGATGTAACTGGTCCAGGTGTGGGCAAACTTGCCTACCAGAAGTAGCTTGGCGTCGGGGGGACTGCCACTGTGGAAAACCCACTCGTCGCGAAGCTGCAGCAGTTCGCGCGCTTGTCGTGCGAGAGCAAGGCGGCGCTGCACACGCACACCAACGGTCGCGTGTGCCACTACGGCGCGCACGAAGACATCATCAGCGAAGGGGATCGCCCGTACGTGATACGACTAATCCTTACGGGCTGGGCCTACCGCTACAAGCAGTTGAACGATGGGCGAAGGCAGATCCTGGCTCTCTCACTACCAGGCGATCTATGCGACCACAACGTTTTCGTCTTGCGTGAAATGGACCACACGCTGAGTTCACTTACCCCTGTCACCCTGGCTGAAATCACGCCCGCCGCTTTCCACGCCCTCACCCTTGCGCACCCGTGTATCGCCCAGGCGCTCTGGTGGGAGACGTTAGTCAACGTGGCCACGCAGCGTGAGTGGACCACGAACATGGGCTGTCGCTACGCGGCTGAGCGCTTGGCGCACCTGTTCTGCGAGATCTTCTACCGCCTGCGCGGCGTTGGGCTGACTGAGGAGGCCTCCTGTCCAATGCCGCTCACACAGACAGACCTCGCTGACGCAACCGGCATGACAACGGTTCACGTCAACCGCTCGCTCCAGGAGCTGCGCGCAGAACGCCTTATCACGATCAAACAGCGTCGTCTGACCATTCCGGATCTAGCAGCTTTGGAACGGCGCGCTCTATTCAATCCAAGCTACCTGCACCTCTACCACATAGGACAGCGTCGCGATACGAAGGGGGACTGAGACAGCCATGATTGTCCGCCGTCAGCGCCCGTGAGACAGAGTGAGGCCCTTCACGAACGGAGGATGACTGGTTCATCGTTGTCCGTCGTCAGATGATTTGAGACAGGCTGCGGGCCTCAGGAACGGAGGCACTGGTCCACCTGGGTTGAGAAGTTAGGCAGCCTGCGCGTGGTGGCGCAAGCGGCGGTCGGTGAGAGTCTGG
>NZ_VDDA01000063.1 GCF_006151805.1 Methylobacterium terricola
CTGATCGTGTGAGCACCGAAACGTCAGACCAGCATCATCCTACTCACGATCCAGGCCGAAACCCGGATCCGCAGGGACGACGCCGTCCACGCTTCTCTTTCTCGTATGCACTTGTCAAAGAGCGGCCCGGTCGGAACCGGGGTATCATCAGCGACGACAGGACCAGCGCCTGACCAAGGTCAGGCTCGCCGGCCCAGACTGTCGAAGAGATAGTTCAGCGCCCGGTCCGCTGTCGCGGCCGGCGCCGATGGGTGGGGTATATGACCGGCTCTCCGGCCCGTCAACCCCTGTCCGAGACTTTCGCGATGCGCCCCCTCCCCTCCCCGCCCAAGGATGTCTCGGGGGCGGCGCAGAGCCAGTGTCGCATCGCATCGAAGGTCCGGGTCGCCGCAGCGACGATGGTGTCGGAATCGCCGGCCAGTGCCTCCTCGGCGAGGCGCTGGCGGAACGCTTTCCACATCGGTCCGGTCTCGCGACCATGGGCGGCGTAGTAGCGGCAGCCATCCTCCGGCGAGAGGCCGAGCTGACGGCCGATCCGCTTGGCGATCACTTGTCCGCCGAGGGTCGAGCCCTCAAGCACGTAGAGCACGCCGAATGCCTGATGGCGATCGGACGGCAGGGGCATGGAGACAGCCCGGGGCAGCGCGTCGATGGCCGCCTCGTCGAGACCGAGGACGCGCAGATCGGCGGCGAGATGTCCGAGGCGCCGGCGCGGGTCGAAGAAGGCCGGATCCCGCACGGCGTCGGCGAGGGCCGGCTCCAGCACGACGTGGAGCCCCCAGAACCGGACCAGCAGCGCGCGGTAGCCGCCGCGGGTCGTGACGCGCGTCTCCCAGGCGAGATCGCGCTCGATCGCCTCGTGCGCCTCCCGCGTCTCCGCCCGCAGGCGTTCCAGGATCGGACTAACCGGGATCTCGCTCACGCCGTGACCGTGAAGCAGGCGCCGGGGCGGTTCTCGACCTCGAGCCGCGCGTTGATCTGGTCAAGCATCGCCCGGATCAGCTTCATGCCGAGGCCGGTGCCGCGGGCCGGCGCGTCGGACCAGCCGTCCGGCAATCCCTGGCCGTCGTCGCAGACGGAGAGCCGTACCCGCCCCTCGGTTTCCCCGGTGACGCTGACCGCAACGCGTCCGCCGCTCTCCGCGAAGGCGTACTTGAACGCGTTGGTGATCAGCTCGGTGGCGATCAGCGAGAGCGCCACCGCCTTGCGATAGGGTACCATCAGGCCCGGCTCGGCATCGAGGTCCACGGCATGCCCCTCCCCGGCCATGCCAGCGAGGTCGGCGCAGAGATTCTCGATCGTCTGGCCGAGATCGACCTCCTCGACGCTTTCGGCCTGGTAGAGGCTGTCATGGACCCGCGCCACGCTCATCACCCGGGCCGCGGTCTCGGCGAAGGCCGCCTGCGAGGCCGGATCGGTGACCTGGCGGCGCTGCATCTGCAGGAAGGCCGAGACGATCTGGAGCGAGTTCTTGACCCGGTGGTCGATCTCGCGGGTGAGCAGGTCCTTCTGGGTGAGCAGGCGCTCCTTGTCGGCGAGGAGCCCGGTCAGCTCGGCGATCTTGCGGCGCTGGCGCAGGACGACGCCCTCCACCGCCAGGGCCAGGGCCTCGGCGATGTCGACCTGCCAGGGAGCGAACGGCTCCGAGACGCCGCGGCGCTCCTCGACCCAGCGCTCGAACGAGCGCCGCGGCAGCACCGCCACCGGCCCGCTTCCGGCCAGGACGGGCTTGCGCGGGTCGCCGCCCCAGGTGACCGTGCTCGGGACCTCCGGCCGGAACCACAGCAGCAGGTGGTGCCGCTCCGCATCGACGAAGGCCGCCAGCAGGCCGCTGGCGCATTCGGCGTAGGGTGCGCTCGGCGGGTGGGCGACGGCGAATTCCGCCGTGACGTAGCTGCTGCTTCCCAGCGGAACCGTCATCCGCAGCCAATCGGCGATCTCCAGGATCGCCGCCGACGGTGGGGTCTGGCCGAGACGCCGCACGGAGTCATGCGAGACGGTGGCGGCGCCGCGGGCCTCGAACAGGTCGAGCAGGGTGTGGCGTTGCTCGGTCAGCGCGCTGACGAAATCGTCCGAGCGGGCGAGCTCGCGCACCAGCTCGCTCTCGAGGGCGAGATGGGCCTGCTGCTCCTGCCACAGGCGCCGGCTCTCGAGCTCGTAGACCCGCATCGCGAAAGCGTCGGCGAGGACGGTCGCGGCGGCCCGGGTCTCGGGCGCGACGTAGTGCGGCCGCCGGTGATGGCCGATCATCAGGCCCCAGAGCCGGCCCTCGACCAGGATCGAGACCGACATCGAGCCGTTCACCCCGAGGTTACGCTGGTATTCGAGGTGGATCGGCGACAGGCTGCGGGCCTGGGCGAAGGTGAGGTCGACGGGGGCGTTGGCCGTGGCCGGGGTCGCCACCAGCGGCACCGGCACGTAGTCGCGGTCGATGACGAAGCGGCTCTTCGAGCGGGTATAGAGCGCGCGGGCCTGCGCCGGGATGTCGGAGGCCGGGAAACGCAGGCCGAGAAGGCTGCGGGTCCAGGCCGGATCCTTGTCCTCGGCAATGGCGGCGCCGTTCCAGTCCGGGTCGAACCGGTAGACCAGGATGCAGTCGAACCCGGTCAGCGCCCGGGTCTCGCGCGCCGCTACCGCGGCGGCCTCCTCCAGCGTGACGGCGCCGCGCAGGCGGCCGATCGCCAGCTCGGTGTCGAGCTGGCTCGCAGCGCGAAAATCCTCGGGGTGGGCCGGCGCCAGTTCGAGCTCGACGATGATGCGCTCGCCGTTGCGGTGGGCTACCGCCTCGACCGGCAGGCCGAGGCTGGAGGGCAGCACGACGCGCGCGCGGACGGTGCGGCCGGGATCGACCCCCTCGCCCTGGAGGGTCGCGCGAATCCGGTCGGTGAGGTCGCTGCCGAGCAGCCCGGCGAGATCGTGGCCGAGGGGATCCCGGTCGAGGGCATCGCGCACGTTGCCGCTGCAGGCCGTCACCGTCAGGGTGTCGACATCGGCCGCCACCAGCACGGCATGGGGCTGGATCGCCCCGGGGATATGGATCGGCTCCTGCTCGCACAGGCTCGGATCGACCGGCTCGGCCCGGACCCGCTGGGTCACCGCCGCCTGCACCGCCTCGCGCCGGTGCCCCGGCTCCAGCGCTTCGACCGGCTCGGTGATGATCCAGTAGCGGTCGGGTGCCGCGGCGTGGCGCAGGGTGATCCGCACCTGCATCGGCCGCGGGTCGAACCCGTAGACGAACGAGAACGGGCGGTCGAACCGGCCGCGGCGCACCCCCTCGCGGAATCGGCCGTAGAAATGCGGCAGGTGGGTGCAGGGCGCGACCTCGGTGAAGAAGTTGCGGCCGATCACCCGCTCCGGTGCGCGGCCTGAGAAGACGCTCTCGGCCCGGTTGTAGCGGTGGATGACGCCGGCGCCGTCGATCTGGATCACGCCTTGGCGCAGCGTGTCAAGGTCTCGCGGGGCGAGCGCGTCGAGGTCGATGGTCGAATCCGTGGTCGGGTCGGGCAAGGTCACGGTTGTTCCAAGGGGGCGATGGCCCGGCACGGCCGCGCGTCCGGCGACGGACGGCGCACTTTAACGGCTTCCGGCTCTGAACGAAACCGCAACGGCAGGTCCCGCGGCGCGGCTTTTCGCAACGTCACCGCGTGCCGCCCGTGCGTTCGGCCACCGCCTTCACGGCGCTCTGCAGCCCCTCCTCGAGGGTGGGATGGTAGAATGGCCGGTCGAGGAACGTGGCTGCATGCCAGCCCTCCTGCACGGCGATCACCATCATGTGAGACAGGTGCTCGACCCCCGGGCCGATCATCGCGGCGCCGGTCAGGCGGCCGTCCGGGGCGGCATAGACCCGGATCAGTCCGGCCGCCCGGTCCATCGCCCGGGCGCGGCCCTGGTCGGCAAAGGAGGTTTCCCCGATGATCCAGTCATGGGCCTCCTCGGCGTCGAAGGCCTGGCCGATCGCTGCGATCTGTGGATCGGTGAAGACGAGGCTGTAGGCCGGCCAGGGCGGTGGCGCCTCGACCTGGGGGAAGCGCGCGGCGTTGCCGCCCGCGATCCAGCCTTGCCGCTGGGCCTCGTGCAGCACCGGGCGCTCGTGATTGGCGTCGCCGGCGAGGAAGATCGGTGCGGTGCCGCATTGGAGCGTGCGCGGGTTGAAGTCCGGCAGGCCGTCCTCGTCGCACGCGATCCCGGCGGCGGCGAGATCGAGGCCGGAGAGGTTCGGCGGCCGACCGGCGGCAGCGAGCACGCGGGAGAACGTGCCGGTCTCCTGCCCGCCCGATTCGAGGCGCCAGGTCAGGCGCACCCCGTCGCCCACGGCCTCGGCCGATTCGACCGTGGCGCCGAGCTTCAGGTCGATCTCGTCCCCGAGCAGGGACGCGGCGCAAGCGGCAATCTTCGGGTCGCGGATCCCGCCGATCGACCCGGCGGGGTCGAGGAGAGTCACCTGGACGCCGAGACGGGTCATGGCCTGGGCGATTTCGAGCCCGACCGCGCCGGCCCCGAGAACCGCGAGGGACTCGGGCAGGGTCTCGATCTCGAACAGGGTGTCGGTGGTGAGCACGCGGTCGGCGACCGGCCGCAGGGGCGGTGGCAGGCTCGGGCTGGAGCCGGTGGCGACGACCACGGAGCCTGCGGCGATCCGGGTGTGGTCGTCGACGATGAGCGTGGTCGGGTCGGCGAAGCGCGCGGTGCCGGTGACGCGCAACTCCTCCGGAATCGCGTCGAGACCCGAGAAGACCGAGGCGACGAAGTCGTCGCGCAACGCCCGCACCCGCTGCATCACTGCCCGGCCGTCGATCCGCACCTCGCCGGCGACGACGCCGAAGGGTTGCGCCTCGCGGGCGTCATGGGCGGCGCGCGCCGCCTCGATCAGGAGCTTCGAGGGCATGCAGCCGACCCGGGCGCAGGTCGTGCCGCCGGGACCGCGCTCGATCAGGACGGCGCGGGCCCCCGCCTTGGTGGCCGCGCCGTGCGCCGCGATGCCGGCCGTGCCGGCCCCGATGATCGCCACGTCGCAGGCCAGTTCACGCATCGCTGTATCCCTCGAACCGACCGGCGCGGCGCGGGGGAGCGACGTGGCGGATATGACGTTTGGGAAACCCGATCGCGAGCGATTCGTTCCGACGCATCAGGATTCCGCCGCCGATATCCTGACTTCCTTCCTAGACCGGCGGGCGATCGCAGCGCCGTCGGACGCCACTCCGGGGCTTCGGCTTCCCGCATGATCGGCGGCGAGCCGGGCCCCGCCGGACGATGCCCTACGCGGCCTCCCCCTCGGCGAGCAGGCGGCCGACGAAGCCGGCGAGGCCGACCTGGCGCTCGCGGCGCAGGTGCTCGGCGGCGAGGATCGCCTCCAGGGTCTTGAATGAGCGGTCGAGGTCGTCGTTGACCAGGACGTAATCGTATTCGGACCAGCGCTCGATCTCGGTGCGGGCGTTGAGCAGGCGCCGCTCGATCGTCTCGGCGGAATCCTCGGCCCGGCGCTCGAGGCGGCGGCGCAGCTCGGCCATGCTGGGCGGCAGGATGAAGATGGTGACGACGTCGTCGCGCAGCTTGGCGCGCACCTGGCGGGTGCCCTGGTAGTCGATGTCGAAGATCATGTCGCGGCCGGCGGCGAGCGCCCGCTCCACGGGGCTACGGGGCGTGCCGTAATAGTTGCCGTGCACCTCGGCCCATTCGAGCAGGTCGTCGCGCTCGCGCAAGGACTCGAAGGCACCGCGATCGATGAAGCGGTAATGCTGACCGTCGATCTCGGACGGGCGGCGCGCCCGGGTGGTGACCGAGACCGAGAGTTCGAGGCCCCATTCGGGGCGCTGGGCGAGCGCCCGGGTCAGGGTGGTCTTGCCCGCGCCGGACGGCGAGGAGAGGATCAGCACCAGGCCCCGGCGCGCCACCGGTGCGTTCAGGAGTTCGGAGCCCACGGTCGATGCCATCGCGTTGCTTCATCCTCTGGCCGGCGTGACACCGGCCCTTGCCGCCACGGGGCGGTCCTTCGTCCCGTGATCCTCCCCAATGCCGCCGGCTCGGCGATGGCGCAACCGGAGAGATGATGCCGGGCCGGGGACAAATGTCCCCTACTCGACGTTCTGGACCTGCTCGCGGAACTGCTCGACCACCGCCTTGAGATCGAGGCCGATGCGCGACAGCGACACGTCGTTGGCCTTGGCGCACAGGGTGTTGGCCTCGCGGCCGAGCTCCTGGGCCAGGAAGTCGAGGCGGCGCCCGACCGCACCCCCGGTCGAGAGCAGGTCGCGGGCGGCGGCGATGTGGACGCGCAGGCGGTCGATCTCCTCGCGCACGTCGGCGCGGGCAGCGAGCAGCACCGCCTCCTGATGCAGGCGTGCGGGATAGAGGCTAGCGGCCTCCATGAGCGCCGCGACCTGCGCGGCGAGGCGGGCCTTCACCGCCTCCGGCTTGCGCGCCGGGCAGGCCTCCGCCGCCTCCACCAGCCCGGCCATGGCATCGAGCTGGCCGCCGACGATGCCGGCGAGCGCCCGGCCCTCGGCCCGGCGGCCCTCCGCCAGCGCCTCGACCAGGCGGCCGGCCGCCGCCGCGAGGTCGCGGCGCAGGGCGTCGTCGTCGCCGGTCTCCTCCTCGACCTCGATCACGCCGCGGATCCCGAGGAGCCCGTCCACGGAGGGAAGCGTGATGCCGAGCGGCATCGGGACACGGGTCACGGATTCGGCGAGGGCGGCGAGCAGCGCCTCGTTGATCCGCACCCGCGGCGCCGCCTCCAGGCGCGAGAGGGTCAAGGTCAGATGGCAGGTCCCGCGCGTGACCCGCTTCTGCACCAGGGCGCGGGCCTCCTCGCCGACGGAATCGAGGCCGGTCGGCACTCGCACCCGGACCTCGAGCCCGCGGCCGTTGACGCTCTTGAGTTCCCAGGCCCAGTGCGCGGGCCCGGTGCTCCCGGCCTCGCGGGCGAAACCGGTCATGCTGGCGATGGACATCAAGGCGCTCTCAGCAGATTTCACGAGAGGGGTGTCCGGCGTTGCGGCAAGGAGCTGCGACAAAACAGGAGCTTGAGCGGACGACGCGGTGGCCTGCCGCGCGTCGTCCGCCGGGAGGTCAACGCGACCCGGGCGCGGTCCTCGGCTGCGACAGGACCGGGACGGTCTTGGGCGAGTTCAGGTCGAAGGTCTTGTTGCGCAAGGGATCGCGGGCCGTCCCCTCGGAGGCGTCGAAGGCGCGCGAGCGCGCCCCGTTCGCGTCACTGCCGTCATAGGCCATGGGCGCGCCGGGCAGGCTCGTGCGCGACGGCAGGGCCGCCGGATCGGCCTGCGGCGGCGGCTCGACCTTGTCGACGCCGACCGTCGAGCCCGGATCGGCGGCGGCCTTCGCCTTCTCGACCTGGCGCCAGCGGGCGACGTTGCGGTTATGCGCCTCGAGGGTCTCGGCGAAGACGTGGCCGCCGGTCCCGTCGGCGACGAAGAACAGATCCTTGGTGCGCGACGGGTTGGCGACCGCCTCGAGCGCCGCGCGGCCCGGATTGGCGATCGGCCCGGGCGGCAGGCCCTCGATGGCGTAGGTGTTGTAGGGCGTCACCCGGTCGATCTCCGAGCGCAGGATGCCGCGCCCGAGGGTGCCGCGGCCACCGACGAGGCCGTACACGATGGTCGGGTCCGATTGCAGCCGCATCCGCTTCTGGAGCCGGTTGACGAAGACCCCGGCGACCCGCGGGCGCTCGTCGGCCCGGCCGGTCTCCTTCTCGACGATCGAGGCCAGGGTGACCATCTCCTGGGGCGTGCGTACCGGCACGTCGGGCGAGCGGCGGGCCCAGATCTGGTTCAGCACCTCGCGCTGCTTGGTGCGCATCAGGTTGAGGATCTTCTGGCGCGAGTCGCCGCGCTCGAACTTGTAGGTGTCGGGGAGCAGCGAGCCCTCGGGCGGGGTCTCGTTGATGTCGCCGGTCAGCACGTCGTTGTCGTTGAGACGGGCGACGATCTGCTCGCTGGTCAGGCCCTCCGGAAAGGTGATGGCGTGCTGGACCGGCCGGCCCTGGACCAGGACGTCGACGACGTCGTCGATGCTGGCATGGGCCTTGAAGTTGTACTCGCCGGCCTTCAGCGCCGCCTTCCGGCCGAAGCGGGCGGTCAGCTCGAACAGCATCGGATGGGCGATCACGCCCTCGCGCTTGAGGAGTTCCGCCATCTCGCCGACGCTGGAGCGCGGCACCACCACGACCTTGTCGGCGGGGAGCGGGCCGGCCTCGTTGGTCTGGCGCTCCAGCACGACGATGCCCAGGATGGCGCCAAGCCCGAGGATGACGAACAGGGTCAGGAAACCGCTCACCGCGGAGAGCAGGCCGCCGCGCTCGCGCACCGGCTTCTCCGGCGGGGGCGGGGCGGCCGTTGGCTTGATGGCCTCGCTCGGGCTGCGCGGGGCGAGCCGGTTCGGCTGGCTGACCGGCTCCGGCGCGCTCGGCGCCGGTTCCTGCGTCTTCGATCTGCGAAACATGGCGGTCCTGTCGTGGCGCGTCCGGGAAGCCGGCCGGTGGACGCGCGTGCCGGCCCGATGGGGCGGGAAGCGATCGAGACCCTAGCAAGTTTTATGGCGAAATGGAGCCGGTGCGTGCCGGCGGCCACAGACGGAAAAGCCCCCCCGCCGGGGGCGAGAGGGGCTTTCGAGATCGCGGTGTTCGGAAAGCCGGGTCGTCGCACCCGGCATCCAGGCTTCAGACGCGCCGCAGGATCAGCGAGGCGTTGGTGCCGCCGAAGCCGAAGGAGTTCGACAGGGCGATGTCGACGTTCCGCTGCTGCGCCTTGTGCGGCACGAGGTCGATCGCGGTCTCGACCGACGGGTTGTCGAGGTTGAGTGTCGGCGGCACGACGCCGTCGCGGATGGCGAGCACCGAGAAGATCGCCTCGATCGCGCCGGCGGCGCCGAGCAGGTGGCCGGTGGCGGACTTGGTCGAGGACATCGCCACGTCGGTGGCGTTGCCGAGCAGGCGCTCGACCGCCTTCAGCTCGAGCTCGTCGCCGAGCGGCGTCGAGGTGCCGTGGGCGTTGATGTAGTCGATCTCGGACGGGTCGATCCCGGCGCGCTTCACCGCCGCGCTCATGCAGCGATAGGCGCCGTCGCCGTCCGGCGAGGGCGAGGTGATGTGGTAGGCGTCGCCCGAGAGGCCGTAGCCGATCACCTCGGCGTAGATCTTGGCGCCGCGCGCCTTGGCGTGCTCGTATTCCTCGAGCACCACCACGCCGGCGCCCTCGCCCATCACGAAGCCGTCGCGGTCGCGGTCGTAGGGGCGGGAGGCGCGCTGCGGCTCCTCGTTGAAGCCGGTCGAGAGCGCCCGGCAGGCGGCGAAGCCCGCGAGCGAGAGCCGGTTGATCGGCGATTCGGCGCCGCCGGCCAGCATCACGTCGGCGTCGCCGAGCGCGACGAGGCGCGCGGCGTCGCCGATGGCGTGCGCGCCGGTCGAGCAGGCCGTCACCACGGCGTGGTTCGGGCCCTTCAGGCCGTGGGCGATCGAGACCTGGCCGGAGGCCAGGTTGATGATCCGGCCCGGGATGAAGAACGGCGAGATCCGCCGCGGCCCCTTCTCGAACAGCGTCACCGAGGCATCGTAGATGCCGCCGATGCCGCCGATGCCCGAGCCGATGAGGACGCCGGTGGCGCACTGATCCTCGTGCGAGGTCGGGTGCCAGCC
Source organism: Methylobacterium terricola (assembly GCF_006151805.1). Classification (GTDB taxonomy): domain Bacteria; phylum Pseudomonadota; class Alphaproteobacteria; order Rhizobiales; family Beijerinckiaceae; genus Methylobacterium; species Methylobacterium terricola. The sequence continues at coordinate 9,647 of NZ_VDDA01000063.1, forward strand.
GGCGTCGTCGAGCGCCTGGCCGGCCGCCGCCATCGCGTAGACGATGAAGGGGTCGACCTTGCGCTGCTCCTTGGCTTCCATCCACCGGTCGGGATTGAAGGTGCCGTCGCTGCCGTCGCCGAGGGGGATCGAGCAGGCGATCTTGCACGCCAGATCCGACACGTCGAAGGCCTCGACGCGGGCGGCACCGCTTTGCCCCTCGATGAGGCGGCTCCACGTGACGTCGACGCTGCTGCCCAGCGGCGACACCATCCCGAGGCCCGTGACGACGACTCGACGCATCGCGTTATCCCGACCCGATCCCATGACGGAAGCGTATTACCTTTTCAGTGGAGGAACGCGGCGATCAGCCGGCGTTCTTCTCGAGGAACTTGATCGCGTCGCCGACCGTCTGGATCGTCTCGGCGGCGTCGTCCGGGATCTCGACGTTGAACTCCTCCTCGAACGCCATCACCAGCTCGACCGTGTCGAGGCTGTCGGCGCCCAGATCGTCGATGAAGTTCGCGTTCGGGGTCACCTTCTCGGGCTCGACGCCCAGGTGATCGACGACGATCTTCTTCACCCGGTCCGCGATATCGCTCATCGTGTAGGTCCTTAAGTTACTGCTCGTGGAACTTGTTCGGGGCCGCCGCGTGCGGGCGGTGCCCCGGGGAAGGTCGTGATGCGGCCGGGAGCACCGGTCGCGCATGTCGTGGAAAAGCCGCGGACGGCCGATCCGTCAATCCCCTTGCACGGCCGGCGGGTGCTTAACACAGGGATTTAGCCCTGGCGAGGGCCGCTTCACCTCCGGTTAAGAAACCGTGCCACCCGCCCGGGGCGTGTGTCCGGCAAGCCCCGGCCGAGACGCCGGTTCCCGCGGATCGGCCTAGAACATCGCCATGCCGCCATTGACGTGCAGGGTATGCCCGGTGACGTAGGCCGCCTCGTCGGAGGCCAGATACACCGCCGCCGCGGCGATCTCGGCGCCCTCGCCGAGGCGCCCCATCGGCACCGTGGCGAGGATGCCCTCGCGCTGCTTGTCGTTCAGCACGTCGGTCATCGGCGAGGTGATGAAGCCCGGCGCGATGCAGTTCACGGTGATCTTGCGGCTCGCCACCTCGGCGGCGAGCGCCTTGGTGAGGCCGACGAGGCCTGCCTTGGCGGCGGCATAGTTGCCCTGGCCGGCATTGCCGGTGGAGCCGACCACCGAGCCGACATTGACGATGCGGCCGTAGCGGCGCTTCATCATGCCCTTCACCGCCGCCCGCGACAGCCGGAACGCCGCCGTCAGGTTCACGGCGATCACGCTGTCCCACTCCTCGTCCTTCATCCGCAGGAAGAGGTTGTCGCGGGTGATGCCGGCATTGTTGACCAGCACGTCGAGGCCGCCGAGGGCCGCTTCGGCCGCCGGCACCAGGGCCTCCACCGCCGCGGTGTCGGACAGGTTGGCCTCGAGGACGTGGACGCGCTCGCCGAGTTCGCCCGCGAGGGCCTCCAGCGCCTCGCGCCGCGTGCCGGAGACCGCCACGTGGGCGCCCTGCGCGTGCAGGGCCCGGGCGATGGCACCGCCGAGGCCGCCGGTGGCGCCGGTGACGAGGGCCTTGCGGCCGCTGAGGTCGAACATGGAGACCGTCTTTCTCAGAGCGTGAAGGCCGCGACCTCGGCCGAGGTGCCGACCGGCGTGGCGCTCGTCCCCGCCGCGATGCGCTTGACGAGGCCCGACAGCACCTTGCCGGTGCCGATCTCGTGGAAGGTGTCGACGCCGGAGGCCGCCATCGCGGCGACGCATTCGCGCCAGCGCACGGTGCCGGTGACCTGCTCGACGAGCGCGGCGCGGATCGCCGCCGGCTCGCCGATCGGGGCGGCAAGCACGTTCGCCATCACCGGGACGGTGGCGGGGCGAAGGTCGACGGCGGCCAGCGCCTCGCGCATCGCCTCGGCGGCGGGCGCCATCAGGCTGCAATGGAACGGAGCGGAGACGTTCAGCATCACCGCGCGCTTCGCGCCGCGCCCCTGCGCCAGGGCGACCGCCCGCTCGACCGCGGCGCGGTGGCCCGAGACGACCACCTGGCCGGCGCCGTTGTCGTTGGCGACATCGCACACTTCGGATTGTCCTGCCTCGCCCCGGCGGGCCTCCGCCGCGACCTCGGTCGCCGCCTCGACGTCGAGGCCGAGCAAGGCCGCCATGGCGCCCGAGCCGACCGGCACCGCCTTCTGCATCGCCGCGCCGCGCAGGCGCAGCAGGCGGGCCGCGTCCGAGAGCGACAGGCTGCCGGCGGCGGCGAGCGCGCTGTACTCGCCGAGCGAGTGGCCGGCGACGTAGGCGACGTCGCGGGACAGATCGAGGCCGCGCTCGGCCTCCAGCACCCGCAGCACCGCGAGGCTCGAGGCCATCAGGGCCGGCTGGGCGTTGGCGGTGAGGGTCAGCTCCTCCGCCGGGCCCTCGAACATCAGCCGCGAGAGGTGCTGGCCCAGGGCCTCGTCGACCTCGGCGAAGACCGCGCGGGCGGCGGCGTGGTCCTGAGCGAGGGCCGAGCCCATGCCGACGGCCTGGCTGCCCTGGCCCGGAAAGATGAAGGCGCGCGACACGTGCGGGGTGCTTCCTGCCCTGAGTTGGCGATGCGGCTGCGGGACGCAGCGATTGGGCGGCGCCAGTCGCAGAGCGGCCGCCGCTAGTCAAGCGTGGCCGGAGCGCAAAAAGATCCGCCTCTCCGCGAAGGCCGGCGCCGCCGGGCCGGCCTTCGCTCGCGTCAGAGCCTGTTTGACTGATTGAGCCAGTCGCGCGTTGTCGTTGGCAGGAGGAGCCGATGTGGACGCAGGCGGATCGCGATCTCTACAAGGACGACGGCCGTCGCTATCCGAGTGACCTGACGGA
>NZ_VDDA01000064.1 GCF_006151805.1 Methylobacterium terricola
CGATGCCGGCCATCCGCCAAGCCATCCTCGACCATCTCAGCCGGCCATCGCCGCAGCGGTGCCCGCATTGTGATGCCGCCCTCAACCAGCCACCTTAAGAGCAACCTGCCAAAGTAGTGCTAGGATCAGGGCTGCCCGGCAGCTTCCAGAAGTTTCGGGTCCATAGCCGACAGGGCAAGCAACGGGGACGGCATCATGACACCCGCCTTGCGCATCCTCTGGGCGGCCGCGCGGCAGCCCCTGAGGTTATTTTCGGCGCTCGCCTTCTCGACCTCCTGGACGTTCTCCAGCGTCGGCTTGACCGGTGGCATGGCAGGCGTGCCCGCGGCCGCAGTGGCCGTCGAGCCGGCCGGCGCGCCCTTGTTCTGAGCGTCGCCTTGCGGCCCTGCTGCGCCGGGGCCGGACGTGGTGATCTGACCGCTTAACCCGGAGTTTTGCTGAACCTGTCCCCCGCCCTCGTGCGGCTTCGCGGTCTCGGCACTCTCCTTCTTGGCAGAGACGGCGGTCGCGAGTTGCGCTGGGGGTGCGTCCGCGTTCTGCGCCGCGTCTGGTTGGTGGACGAAGACGACCAGTTCCCGGCATAGGTTCGCCGGTTTTCCCGCAGCGGGTCGTCCAGTCGCCTCCGGCGGCGGGAGGCCGCCTGCGTCCTGCGCCGCTGCCGGGACCAGGAACAACACGGAGAGGAACGCGACGGGTACGAGAGGGTGCATGGTGAACCGTTCCCTGATCCGGACGAGCTGCATCCGGACCGGCCGCAGATTGTGGGGGGCATGAGGAGTCTCCTACCGGCCCCGGAATTGGGATCGCGGAAAGCATGTGCGGCCTGATGCGCTCGGCACGAGACGATGCTCGCTTAAGTCCAGGTAGGGGGCATAGGCCGACAAGCAGGCGATTGATTACTAGAAAGCGAATTTCTTGGGTCGGTTCCCGGCGACGTGCGGCAAAGTTCCGTCGACGCGGCGCCTCCGCACTCCCAACTTTGCCTAACGCGGCAGCGCCGCCGGCCGACCTCACACCCGCACATGACTACGTGGGGGGGAAGGGGGGGCGTCGTCGGCTCAGTCGAATTGGGAAGTTCGGCACGGACGCAGTGTAAGCCGATGCAGTCCGCTGCCTGGGTCCCCAAACCGGCCCGCCCTGTGCGCCAGGAACCGCTCAATGCTCGGGTCCAAGGGAACGCGGTCAGGCGGGCACTGTCCTTAAGTAGCTCGAATTGGGTTCGTGAGCACGGCATAAACAAGGTCACCCGCCTCGCCGCCACATCTCCGACTAAGGCTGTACGTACAGCTCCCTGATGATTCGCGCGCTGATAGCTCAGCTGTGCCTCGGATCTCCCGCCGCCCGATTACTTCTCGGCTCCCCCGGCCCCTCGTGTTGCCGCGCGACTTTCGCGCACCCAACGGCGTTGTCCGTGAAGGAAGCGGAGGCCCGGCATGGCACGCAACGAGGACCGGATGCGGCAGGTCGTGGCAGGCCTCTCCGAGGGCGTGATCCTGATCGAGCCGGATCAGACCATCTCCTACGCCAATGAGGCTGTGCTCGCGATGCACGGTGTGGCCGGTCTGAGCGAACTCGGCGAGACTGTGGCCGAGTACCGGCGCAACTTCATGGTGGACTACCGCAGCCACCCCGAAGTCGGCCCGCTGCAGCCCCCGGTCGAGCGCCTCCTGGCCGGTGAAGCGTTCCGGGACACCGACGTCGAGGTACACAACTTCCGCGATCCACGCCGCCGCTGGGTACACCGCATCCGCTCGCTGGTCACCATGGACGGCAGCGCGCGGCCCACAGGCCTCGCGCTGGTGATACAGGACGTGAGCGACCGCTACGAGGCGGAGGCGCGCTTCGAGGACATGTTCCAGGCCAACCCCGCGCCAGCCTTGGTCTGCCGCGTGGCCGACCTGCGCTACGTCAAGGTCAACCAAGGGTTCCTCGACCTATCCGGCTATACCCGCGAGCAAGTGCTAGGCCGGTCCTTCTGTGAGATCGATCTCCTCACCCACGTCGAGGGTCGAAGCCTCGCGGTCGAGAACCTGCATGCCGGCCGCACCATCCCTCAGATGGAGGCTTGCCTGAACGTTCCTGCGGATAGCGAGAAGTACGTCATCGTGGCCGGCCATCCGATACGGATGCCGGGCGGCGAGCCGTGCATGCTGTTCACCTTCGCCGACTTGGAAGACCGCCGCAAAGCCGAGGTGGAACTCAAGCTCAGCGAGGAGCGCTTCGCCAAGGCCTTCCAGCTCAACCCGGTCCCGACTGCCCTGCTCAGCACGGACAGCTTGGTGGCCTCGGACATCAACGAGGCGTTCGCCACGATGTTCGGTGGGCCCGGCGACAACTCAGGCGCGGTCGCATCGAGACTCTGGGTAGACGAGGCGGAGCAGGCCAGGTTCAAGCGCACCCTGAAGAGATCAGAGGGGGTTCGGGGTTTCGAGGCACGTCTGCGTACCCAAGATGGGGAGATCCTCGACTGCCTGGTCTCGGCCGAGCCGGTGCGGATCAATGGCGGAACCTTCGTTCTATGCGCGATCCAGGACATCACCGCCCGCAAGCGCACGGAGACGGAGCTGATCGCCGCCATCGAAACGGTGATGGCGGACGCCTCCTGGTTCAGTCACGGTGTCATCGAGAAGCTCGCCCTGATGCGGAACCCATCGCCGCCCGGAAAGCCGGCAGCTCTCGTCGAGAAGCTCACGCGGCGCGAGCACGACTTGCTTGAGGGCATCTGTAAGGGTGCTACGGACCCGGAGATCGCAGCCGAGCTCGGTCTGTCGTTGAGCACGGTGCGCAATCACCTCGCCAGCCTGTACCGCAAGATCGGCGTCAACCGCCGCAGCGCGGTGGTGGTCTGGGCCAGGGAACGCGGCATCGGGTCGGCGCCCGCGGGAGGAGCCGGGAAAGCCACGAAACTGGGTCGAAAACACCAAACGAACTGATGTAAAAAATTAATATATACGTTCGCGGAACATCGCGTATTTGGCCTGCTTGTGACTGCAGCAGCTCTGCTCGATACGGGCATTTCAGAAATAATTAAAAGATAAAATGCGGGGTGTTGGGAATGGGCCAGGGCTGCAAGGTTCTGTCGGATGACCACGCACGTGCCCTGATCAAGCAGGCCATTGGCATCGTCTTCGGAGATGCCCGGGTCGAAGCCGAGGCTACGGTCGAGATCGCCGCTATCGAAGCGGTGCGTGCCCAGGCAACGCAGAAACCGAAGCGGATCAGGCCGCCTGCCTGAGATCGCTGGTCAACGCAATCACGCTCGCCCGATCCCGACCCGCTTGCGGCGTGCGTCCGGCTGAGCAGGTGCGACAGCGCGCAACGAGTTGGAGCTAAACCCATGTCATTTCTCGCCTGGATCGTGCTCGGCCTAATCGCCGGCTTCATCGCGAGCCGGATCGTCAACAACACCGGCCAGGGCCTTGTCGTCGATATCCTGCTCGGCGTGGTCGGCGCGGTAGTCGGTGGCTTCCTGTTCAATCAGTTCGGCGAGCCCGGGGTCACCGGACTCAACCTCTACAGTCTGCTCGTTGCTATCGTCGGCGCTGTCGTCGTGCTCTGGCTTTATCACGCTCTGGTCGGGCGCCGTGGGGTCGTATGAACGACGCCTCGTCATCTTCGCCACTACGCATCAACTCTCGGAGTTATCATGCCTACCATCTCAGATCCCGCACGTGGCTCACGTGATAGCACTCTTCATGAGCGCGACCTTCCGCAGACCAGCCCGATTACCCCGGCCGAGGACCTACGCACCGTCGCACTCAATCAGATCTCCTGGGGCGCTGTGTTTGCTGGCGCCGCAGCCGCTCTGGTGCTGCAGGTCATCCTGAACATGCTCGGCCTCGGCATCGGCCTCTCAACGGTGGATCCCACCGGGGATGGAACACCGGCGGCGAGCTCGCTTGGTTTGGGTGCAGGTCTCTGGTGGGTGATCTCCGGCATCCTCGCCTCGGCTGCCGGCGGCTACCTTGCCGGGCGTCTATCGGGCAAGCCCTCGAACTCCACCGCCGGCTACCACGGCCTGATCTCCTGGGCGGTCGCGACCTTGGTGATCTTCTACATGCTCTCCTCGGCGGTGAGCGGCCTGGTGGGCGGTGCCTTCAACACCGCATCCGGCGCAGTCGGCGGCCTCGGCAGGGCGGCCGGTGGCTCGATCCAGACCGTGGCGCAGACTGCCGCTCCATCGCTGAGCAAGATCTCCGATCCGTTCGCCAGCATCGAGAGCCAAGTTCGCAGCGGCGCCAATGGCCAGGATCCGGCCGCACTCAAGGATGCTGCCGTCAGCGCCATGCGCGCCGCGGTCACAGGTGACGACGCCCAGCAGGCTCAAGCCACCGAGAAGGCAGCGCAGGCTCTCGCCAGGGCGCAGAACATCCCGGTCGATCAGGCCCGGACCCAGGTCCAGCAATACATCCAGCAGTTTAAGGACACGACGGCCAAGGCTAAGGAGCAGGCCAAGCAGGCAGCCGATGCCACGGCTCGTACGGCTTCTCAGGCCGCGCTCTACGGTGCCCTGGCGCTGATCCTCGGCGCGCTCGCCGCCTTCTTCGCCGGTCGCGGCGCCGCGGTTGACCCGACCATCACGCGGACGGCCGGCGTGCCGGTTGGACAGCGCCGCGCATGAGCACCGATCCGACCGTGATCGATCCCCTGGGGCTCGGGACGCCGGTCCAGCCCGCGGCGGGAGACACCGAGACGATCCAGCTCGTCGAGGAGACCGCCCGCATCGAGAAGCGGATGGTCGAGAAAGGCCGGGTTCGGGTGCAGACCCGGACCGAGACGACAGAGGAAATGCTGCGTGAGACCCTGCGCAGCGACGCAGTCGGCGTGACCCGGGTGCCCATCGACCGGGTCATCGCCGCGGGCGAGGTCGCCCCAACCACCAGGACGGAGAACGGGGTGACCATCATCCCAGTCCTGGAGGAGGTCCTCGTCGTCGAGAAGCGCCTCGTCCTCAAGGAGGAGGTGCACATCCGCCAGACCACCTTGGGCGAAGTGGTCGAAATTCCGGTGACGCTGCGCAGGCAGCACGCTGTGGTCGAACGCGTGTCCGCCGACGGGCATGCCAGCGAAGTTCCCCAACAGGAGAAGACCCCGTGACCCAGACCATTACAGCCATGTACGACAACCCGGCCGACGCTCAGGCTGCGCAAGGCAAGCTCGTGGCCGCCGGCATCCCGCAGGCCTCGATCAAGCTGCTCGCCGGCACTCAGACCACCCAGAGCGGCACGAGCAAGGGTTACGACCACACCCGGGACGAAGGCGGCTTCTGGGCCTCGCTCAAGGACGCCTTCATGCCGGAGGAGGACCGCTACGCCTACAGCGAGGGCCTGAGCCGCGGCGGCACAATGCTGAGCGTCTCGGTCGATCAAGCTCACGCCGAGACCGCCTACGACATCCTGGAGGAGCACGGCTCGGTCGACCTCGACCAGCGCGAGGCGACCTGGCGCAAGGAAGGCTGGAGCGGCTACGACGCCGGAGCGGCATCCGGCGCGACCGCGACCACCGGTGCCGTTCGCAACCCGACCACGACGGCGGTCGCTGGCGAGGTCGCCTCGACCGGCGGCACGGCGGCTTACGCGGCCAGTGAGCGTCAGGCTTCTGCAGGAGCGGCAACCGGCACGGATTACATCCCGGTGGTCGAGGAACGGCTCAACGTCGGCAAGCGGGTGGCCGAGCACGGCCGTGTGCGGATCCGATCCTACGTCGTCGAGACACCAGTCGAGGAGCAGGTCACGTTGCGTGACGAGACCGTGCACGTCGACCGCCGTGCCGTGGATCGCCCGGTGACGGCGGCCGACGAGGCGCTGTTTGCCGAGCGGACCATCGAGGCCACCGAGATGCACGAGCAGGCGGTGGTGTCGAAGGATGCCCGCGTCGTCGAGGAGATCGGGGTTCGCAAGGATGCGACCCAGCACACCGAGACCGTCACCGATAAGGTGCGCCGGACCGAGGTCGAGGTCGAGGACGAGCGGGGCAATGTCAGCCGTACCGGATCGAGCGGGACGGACACACGCAAACCCGTCTAAGACACGCAGGCGGGAACGGCCCCGCGCCGTTCCCGTCCATCGGTTCGCTCCTCCTCCTGTTGTCTAGGAACAGGCCTGACCGTGATGGGCAGGCGTTCGATGGCCTGCCGCTCGTCATCGGAAAGACGCGCAATGCCCTCCAGCTTGCGGATGAGCATGTTCGTGGAGTGGTTCGGTGCGAGAGCCATTGTGACTCCCTCTTGCGTTTGCAGGTGGAAGCCCGCGGCTCTCCCAGCCATCGGCACCTGTCCCTAATCCACCGATGATATGGTTCACATGAAGCATAAATTAAAGATGTAAATTATCCTAGGTCAATGTTTCCGCATTTTTTGGAAAACAAGCGGCTGATACACCATCTATATCCCCTGAAGTGAGTTGCAGAAAATATGTTCGCATGAGGTGGATTTTGCCATGACAAATGAACAGTGCCGTTTGTTAAGCTGTCTTGAAAAGATTGACGGATGGGTCACGCTGTACGAGCTTAGCGATACAGCGAAGCTGGTTCTAGATGACGATCTGTTCGTGCCCAGCCTCGTGGCACGCGGGTGGGCCGATCACGACCCTGATGGGGTAGCAGTTCGTATCACCGGAGCAGGCCGCGAGGCCCTCGCGAGCGATCTTGAGCTGCGGTCTCGCTGAAGCAGGTCATGATGCGCATTGCTTCGTGCGAAACGGGGCCGCTGGCTCATACGTCCTGCCGTAGCAGCGGCAGACCGCAAACCAGAACGCCTGACGCTGAGATGGCAAAAGCTTGAGCAGTGACTCTCGCAGGGCCTCTTCGCCAGCCGCCGCGAGTGCCTTCCGTTGCTCGGTGGTGATCTCACTGATGCTCGACATGCGTCCCTGCCAGCGTTGTATGACGACAACGCACGAGCCAGTCGATGGAGCCAGGATGGTGCCCTCACTCCGAGAAGGGTTAGAACTTGCCTCGCCCTCACGAACCCCATGCAGATGCCATCCGCACCGCGCGAGCGATCATGGATAACGAGGGCTCGAAGCTCGTTGCCGTCGTGACGAGCGGAAATCAGGCAGTCATCAATGATGCCAAGCAAGACCTCGTGGCCAGGATTGCTCAGGCGATCGTTGAGGCCGAGCGAGCTGCCAACGAAGGTTCTGCTGACGAACTTCCCTGAACCGTCGCAAAGCTCTGCCGAGGGGCAGGGTCGCAGGTCGGCTGAAGCCTCATCCGCATGCGGCCTGGACAGCCCTCTTCATGCCTCGGCCAGCAGGCGCTCGTACTCGGCCTCAGCCACGCCGTAGGTATCGCCCGCCAGGTCCATCATCTTCTCGCGGTCGAGCACGCGAACACGCCCCCGCATGGCCTTGATCATGCCAGCACCCTCCAGAATGTGTACTGACGTCGTCACACCGGGCCGACGTACACCCAGTATCAACGCCAGAAAGTCGTGTGTCAGCGGCATCTCATCCTTCTGCAGACGGTCGTGGATCATCAGGATCCAGCGTGCCAGACGGCCCTCGATGTTGAGTTCAGCATTGGCATAAACGGTCTGACCCACTTGCACGATCAAGCTCTGTACGTAGCGACCGAGTACCCCTCGCATGGTTGCACTCTCGTCGAAGGCGGCACGCAAAGCAGCGGCTGGTATGCGCAGAGCCATGCCCTCACCCTGCACCATCGAGACGTGCGGCGTCCGGTCGGTTCCGAGCACTAGAGGCGTGCCGACGAAGCCGTCATAGCCGACGGTGCCGATCTCCAGCCGACCCTCAGCCGTGTGGCCGATAATCGAGCAAAGCCCTTCCTCGATGAAGTAGGCGTGGCTGATCGGCTCGTCGGCCGGGATCAGAACCTCACGCAGCTTGATCGGCTGAGCGTCGAGGTGCGGGGCGAGGCGGGTGAAGTCGTCGGGTGGGAGCACCTGGAGAAGGCGGTTGCGAACGCTTGCTTGCTGAGGCTGAGACACGGCTCTGCTCCGGGTTGGGGCAAGAGCACGCGCGGTCTCCCAAGCGTCCACGCCCGAACAAATCGGCAGACGACAGACCGTATTTGGGATGCCCATCATCTCGGTTCAAGGAAATTGAGAAGGGTACGGTACCGTACAAAGAAGAAATGTCCGCTTTGGTACCGAGTTTCGATGATGCCTTATGTCGCCTTTAATCGTGGGCTATATGCTTTTTCGGCAACGGCGCGTCGGCGAAGGGCCGAACGGCTCAGCCCCCGGAGCAGGCATGTCATATCCCGACCCGCAGCCCCTCGTCCTCCTGATCGAGGACGATTTCCTGATCGGCATGGACCTGTCCGATGCGCTCGAGCAAGCGGGCTACCGCGTACTCGGGCCGCTCGCGACAGCGGTGGAGACCTTGAGCCTGATGGAGCGGGAGACGCCTACGCTCGCGATTGTCGACGTCATGCTCAAGGATGGTCCCTGTACGGCCCTGGCTCGCGAACTGCGCAAGCAGGGTGTGCCCTTTATCGTTCATTCCGCCTGCCGGCCGGATGAGCCGTTGGCCAGTGAGTTTCAGGGTGTGCCTTGGTTGGGTAAGCCAGCCATGCCGAGGGATGTGGTCGCAGTCTTGGGCGAGCTAACCCGAGCGATCCCCGCGCTCGAACCCGCGGTGCTCAGCGCCGAGCCCGTCACGTTTGGTCGGCTGAGCGACGCCTTTGCAGGAAGCCGTCATCCGCTGATCCGGAAGCTGGAGGGCTTCACGGCCCTGTCAGACGAGGACCGCACCGCGCTCGAACGGATCACCGCGGCGCCAACCATCGTCGCGCCGGGCACCGATCTTGCCCGTGCGGGTGATAGGCCGGACGGAGTGATCCTTATCCTGGAGGGTATGGCCTGCCGCCACAAGCAACGCGTCGGCGGTGCACGCCAGATCTCCGCCTACCTCGTGCCGGGCGACACCGGTGATCTCGACGTCACCCTGCTCGACACAATGGATCACACAATCACCACGCTCAGCGCCTGCAAGGTCGTGCGCCTCGCGCCTGAGATATTAGCTGACCTGCTGCACAACCGCCCGAACATCACTCGCGCGTTACGGATCTCGACCCTTGTGGACGAGGCCACCTTACGCGAGTGGCTGATGAATGTGGGCCGCCGCTCGGCCGTGGAGCGCGTCGCCCATCTCATGTGCGAGCTTCTGGCGCGGCTCCACGCAGTCGGCCACGGTCGCAAGAGCAGCTATGCCCTGGCGCCCACGCAATCGGATCTGGCGGACACGACTGGGCTCTCGACGGTGCATGTGAACCGCGCTCTCCAGACCTTGCGGCAGCGAGGACTGATCGAACTCGTGGGCAACCACCTGAGAATTCTCGATGATCCAGGCCTGCGGGCATTGGCCGAGTTCGAACCCGGCTACTTGCACCTGGGAAGCCAGGTCGCCACCTGAGGTTGGAGCTTCGCTGTTTACGCTCGCAGCACCTCACGGCACCTGCAAACCTCAACGCCGACATCGCGAGGAGGCCAGAGGGACGGGTGATGTGAGCTCGCGCTGGAGCTTCGGCCGTGCTTTCGGTAGCTAGCTCGGTAGTCCGCCTTGCGCTGTGGCGATCTCAATCGCCTCCTGCGCGTTCGGCCCTATCGGGTGCTGATGCCGATCGAGGAAGGCTTTGGCAGCCGCGAGCTGGTCGAGTGCCGGGCTCGGCCTCCGATACTGCTCGGCCATAAGGTCGGAGGTCACCGCGAATGCGAGTTCCTCAGCCAGCGCAGCGACGAGCGGCAAGGGGTCGGCGAGAGAGTTGGTGGCGATCATCATGCCACCCTACGACCGCGCCTCGATTAAATCGAGCGCGTGTCATTCTTCCCTTCGGCTTGAATGCCGTCCAGCCTGCAGCGGATCGCGTTGCGCGTAGAGGGAGCGGCCTTCGGCCTTATTGGCTGCGATCCGCTCATGCAGTTGAACGGCACGCAGCGCAATCGCTTCGGCGCCGCATAAGCGGCAAGGCCCTCCTCGGCCTCCAGCACGGCACTGATAGGGCATGCGACATGTCGGGCGCGGCATTCAGCCTTCGTAGAACCTTGTCGCGTGCCGTGCCATTCATCTCATGATCGAACACTCAGATGTCTACCCGAGCGCATGGGACGGGCCAGCAATCCACAGCGGAGGCCCTGGAGGCGTTTTCTAGCGCTTTCCGGTCGGTTAATACCCTGCCCGACCCCCGAAACGCCGTTAGGGACACTCTGAGGGCGATTTCCGCCGAGCCGGGCGACGAAGGCGAGATCCCGTGCCCGGAATGCTCCGGCCGGCTGCGATGGTCTCGGGCTGAGAACGGGCATGGTTGGTGTGGGTCGGGAGCGGCGGTTCGGCACTTGCCGACCCAATGTTGGCTCATGGCGCCTCTCGGAGCCACGGGTGTGCACCCCGAGTAACATGCACCTGCCTAGTTCGAGGCGCCAAGTTCCCATTGAACGGCGAGGGCGAACTGGAACTGCGGCGTGTTCCGGTTGAGCCCAAAGCCGATAGCAACTCCGAGGATCGCACGTTGATCTCTCAGGCGATGACGCACGCCCACCTGCACTAGGCTGTAGTCGGGCTGAGCCTTCTCTTGTTGCTCGCGCGCGTAGGTGACGACCAAAGCCGTGTCGCGCGCCAGAGCTTGTCCAGCTGAGGCATTGACGAGATAGCGTGTCGTTCGCTCACCGGGTGCCGGATCGAAGCGATAGACGGTACCGACGTTCAGACTTACGCCGAGCGGACGCGCACCGCCGACAAGTGTCTTGCCGAAGAGGGCTGTAGCTTCGGTCTCGTAGGCCGTGCCACCCGGTCCGTAGAGGGAGCGCACGCGGCCGAGTAGGCCGACGATTGGCATGGAGATGCTCTCGTCCGTCAGCTGGTAGAGCGCACCCAGCCGGGTCGTTCCGCCGAGAGCTGCACGCGTCTGCTCCGAGCCGTCTCCACCCACTTCGGTCGACGCTGTTCCAAGGCGGCGCCGTACGTCGAGGTTGCCGTACGCACCCGTCTGCCCAATGCGCACGTCGAGGTTGGGTGCCACGCCGTAACTCAGCTCGGTCTCTGCGCCCCAGGTGCTCCGCACGCGGCCTGTCGCGGCTCGTTCGTATGACCCGACGATGGAGTAGGCCGCCTCGCCAGGTGGCGTCGCATGTGGGTCTGTGACCTCGAAGGGATCGTCCGCCAGGGTAATTGGCTCATCCTGTGCCGCGGCCGCACTCAGGAATGCCAGTGCGCCCGCCAAGGAGAGCCCGCAGGCAGCTGTGACGGACGGGGCTAGACATCGCATGCTGCCGCCTCGTGGTGCGTTCTTCAGCAGGCCGCAGCTTACCCGCGAGCGCCTGTCTACGCGATGGCAGGATCCGGAAATCCGAGACGGTTGAGCGTTGCGGAGATCTTGATGCCTGATTGGCAGACGCTGTTCGTACCAGAGCGCGCAGCGGTACTGGGCGTAAAGGTCACGCTGGCTCGCCATCCAGTGTGGCCATACCAACGTGAGTGATTTTTTCCGATCGCTGTTGCCGGCATCACTCAGGCTACAACACTTCGGAGTTATCCATGCCGACAAATCCCGACATGCAAGCCTGCATCGACGAGTGCCTGCGTTGCTACCAGACCTGCCTGAGCATGGCCTCCACGCATTGCTTGGAGACCGGCGGCAAGCACGTCGAGCCCGAACACTTCCGCCTGATGATGGCTTGCGCTGAGAGTTGCCGATCGAGCGCCCACCTCATGCTGATCGGCACCGCTCTGCACAAGCACCAGTGCAGCGCATGCGCCGAGGTCTGCGCGGCCTGCGCCGCGTCGTGTGAGGAGGTCGGCGACATG
>NZ_VDDA01000065.1 GCF_006151805.1 Methylobacterium terricola
CAAACTCTCAAGTTGAAGAACTGATCATCGCTGATCACAACATAAACGGAGGCTCACAACCGACCGGCGTTTCCACCTGATCGTGTGAGCACCGAAACGTCAGACCAGCATCATCCTACTCACAGCTGGTTCGCGAAGAACCAGCCCGCAGGGACGACGCCGTCCACGCTTCTCTTTCTCGTATGCACTTGTCAAAGAGCCGATCGGGCCGGAGCCAGATCTCATACCCTAGAGAACAAAAAGCAGCGCCGGGTTGCCCTGGCCCTTGCTTGCTCTTCTCTGGGAAGGTTCGTCGGGGCGGGCCGTTTCGTCGGCGCCCCGTCGGTGAGCGGTCGTTTAAGGGTAGCCGGCTTGCCTGTCAACACGACCGGAACTGACCGGTCTGCGACCGAACCGACGCCCATCCGCGGCCCCCAATCGGGACCCGCGGTGACGCTCGCCTTCGATATCGAAGAGCCGGAAGCGGGTGAGGCCCGTCGCCGGCTAGGTTGAGATGGTGTGCTCGGAGCAGGATTCAAGTCCTTCACCACCTCCCCGGCGAGTGCCCCGCCCGGACGCATGGCCCGACGCGCCCGGTCCGCCTATGACGGACGGTGCAAGATCCGGGGGAGCCGGGGAGGGGATACGGATGAGACACGTGGCGTTGGCGGCTCTGTTGC
The DNA here is from genome assembly GCF_006151805.1 of Methylobacterium terricola. GTDB lineage: Bacteria > Pseudomonadota > Alphaproteobacteria > Rhizobiales > Beijerinckiaceae > Methylobacterium > Methylobacterium terricola. The sequence continues at coordinate 660 of NZ_VDDA01000065.1, forward strand.
TGGGTCTCGGCCCGGCGCTCGCCGGGGAGGATCCGGCGCTGCCGACCGTCGATTACGCGAATACCCGCTTCTCGGGACTCGACCGGATCACGCCCGAGAATGTCGGCCGGCTCACGGTCGCCTGGACCTACTCAACCGGCGTGCTGCGTGGGCACGAGGGCGCGCCGCTCGTGGTCGGCCACATCATGTTCGTGCACACGCCGTTCCCGAACACCGTGACGGCCCTCGATCTCGACCAGGACGGCAAGATCCTGTGGCGCTACGCGCCGCGCCAGGACGCAGGCGTGGTCGCGGTGATGTGCTGCGACACGGTCCATCGCGGCCTTGCCTATCAGGACGGGCGGATCTTCCTGCAGCTCGCCGACACCAAAGTGGTGGCGCTCGAAGCCGAGACCGGCCGGGTGCTGTGGTCGGTGCAAAACGGTGACCCGGGCAAGGGGAAGACCAATACGGCGGCGGCGCTGCCCGTGCGCGACAAGGTGATCGTCGGCCTGTCGGGTGGCGAGTACGGGGCGCGCTGCCACGTCACCGCCTACGACCAGGCGACGGGACGGCGCCTCTGGCGGGCCTTCGCCACCGGGCCGGACGACGAGATGCTGATCGATCCGGACAAGACGACGGAACTCGGCCGCCCGGTCGGGCGCGACTCGTCGCTGAAAAGCTGGGAGGGCGAGCAGTGGAAGACCGGCGGCGGCTGCGCCTGGGGCTGGTTCTCCTACGATCCGGAACTGAACCTCGTCTATTACGGCACCGGCAATCCTTCGACCTGGAACCCGGCCCAGCGCCCGGGCGACAACCGCTGGGCGATGGCGATCGTCGCCCGCGACGCGGATACGGGCGTCGCCCGCTGGGTCTACCAGATGACGCCGCACGACCAGTGGGATTACGACGGCGTCAACGAGATGATCCTGACCGAGCAGCAGGTCGAGGGCCGCCGACGCCGGCTGCTGACCCATTTCGACCGCAACGGCTTCGGCTACACCCTCGACCGGGAGACCGGCGAGCTCCTGGTGGCGGAGAAGTTCGATCCGAGCGTGAACTGGGCCAAGCGGATCGACCTCGACCGCGCCTCGCCGGCCTACGGCCGCCCGGTGGTGGACGAGCGCTACGCGCCGGGCGTCGCCGGCGAGGACGAGACCGTGACCGGCATCTGCCCCGGGGCGCTCGGCGCCAAGAACCAGCAGCCCGCCGCCTACTCGCCGCGGACCGGCCTGTTCTACGTGCCGACCAACCACATGTGCATGGATTACAAGCCGTTCCACGTCACCTACACGCCGGGCCAGCCCTATGTCGGCGCGACGCTGGCGCTGCACCCGCCGGCCGGCTCCGACCGCACCGGCGCCTTCATCGCCTGGGACAACCTGGCGGGCCGGATCAAATGGTCGATCCCGGAGCCGTTCTCGGTCTGGTCGGGGGCGCTCGCCACCTCCGGCGGGGTGGTGTTCTACGGCACCCTCGAAGGCTACCTGAAAGCGGTCGACGCCGCGACGGGGACGGAACTCTACCGCTTCAAGACGCCGTCGGGGATCGTCGGCAACGTCACCACGTACAGGCATGGCGGGCGGCAATACGTGGCGGTCCTGTCGGGCATCGGCGGCTGGGCCGGGATCGGGCTCGCCGCCGGGCTGACCGACCCGGCCGAGGGGTCGGGCGCGGTCGGGGGCTATGCCGCCTTGTCGCAATATACCGCGGCGGGCGGGCAGCTCACGGTGTTCGCCCTCCCGGAGCACTGAACCGGGGTCTCGAACAGGTCCGGACGGAGACGGCCCGGATCGCCCATCGACAAGGAGGCTCTTCGATGCGGGTGCCGATCGCGCTCCTGTGGCTCCTCGCGGCACCGGCCGCCCTTGCGCAGGCCCCGCCCGCGCCGGTGGAACCGTCGCTGGCCGCGTGCCTACCCGGCCTCATCGCCCGAGCGACGGAGCAGGCGGTAACGCCGGCCCTGGCCGAGGCGCAGCTCTCCGGGCTGACGGCCGATCCGGGGGTCGCGGCGGCGACGGGCAGGCAGGCCGAGTTCGAGAAGCCGATCTGGGCCTATCTCGACGCCGCGGTGAGCGAGGAGGCGGTGACCGACGGCCGGGCGAAGCTCGCCTCCGAGGCGAGCCTGCCGGCGATCGAGGCGGCGTACGGCGTCGACCGGCACGTGCTGGTGGCGATCTGGGGCATCGAATCGGGCTACGGCCGCGTGCTCGACGATCCCCGCAAGGTGCGGCCGGTCCTGCGCTCGCTGGCGACCCTCGCCTGTGCCGGTGACAAGCGGGTCGCGACCTGGACCGAGGAGCTGGTGGCGGCTCTGCGCATCCTCGATCTCGGCCGCACCACGCCGGAGCGGCTGACCGGATCCTGGGCCGGCGCGATGGGCCACACCCAGTTCATGCCGACGACGTATCTGCGCCACGCCCTCGATTTCGACGGCGACGGCCGGGCCGACATCTGGACCTCGGTGCCCGATGCGCTCGCCTCGACGGCGCAGTACCTGCGGACCTTGGGGTGGCGCCCGGGCGAGGGCTGGGGCGGCGAAGCCGTGCTGCCGGCGGGCTTCGATTATCGCCTCGCCGACGAGACGACGATGCGGACCCTCCGTGAGTGGAGGGCGCTCGGCGTCGTACCCGCCGGCAGGGCGATCGGGACGGATACGGACATGGCGCGCCTCGTCCTGCCGGCCGGGGCGAGGGGGCCGGCCTTCCTGCTGCGGCCGAATTTCGGGGCGCTGCTCGGTTACAACGCCGCCTTCTCGTACGCGCTGGCGGTGGCGCATCTCTCGGACCGGCTGCGCGGCGAGCCTGGCTTCGCGCAGGCCTGGCCCCGGGGCGACCGGCTGCTCGGCAGCGATGAGCGGCGGGAGATCCAGGCGAGCCTGGAGGCGAAGGGGCACCCGGTCGGCGGGGTCGACGGGCGGATCGGCCCGCGGACCCGGGCGGCGATCCGCGCCTGGCAGGCGAGCGCCGGGCTGGTGCCGGACGGCTACGCCGATGCCGGCCTGCTCGACCGGTTGCGCGCCGGACCGTGATCGTCGTGCCGCCGCACGACGGCGAAGGCGGCCGGCGCATCGGCGGCGGCGCCGGCGCCGGCGCGGACGTGCCGAGATTCTCCGACGGGACCATCCGAGGACGCGGAATCGATTCCCCGCCAACGCACGATTCGGGGACTCGGCACCACCGTCTCGGACGCGAAGCGCCTGACTCCTGTGGAGAAAAGGTTGTCGACTCCTGAATCGGAGAGCCTGGGGCTTAACGCTTGACTCCCCGTCGGCCGAGTCCGCCAAACTACGCTGACCTGCTCGGATGGGGCTCGAAAGCGTAGATGTCGAAGGGTGCCGAAAGTCGAATCGCCGGGCGGAAGCAGGTCTCCGCGACGCCGTTCGACGCCGTGATCGCGGCCCATGCCGACGCCCTGACGCGCCAGCTCGAACGGGTCGGCGCGCGGTTCGCCCCGCCGGCCGCGCGGCGCGAGCTGCGGCGCTTCCCGACCGGCGAGGCGGCGCGGCTGATCGGCATCACCGATGCCTACTTGCGCCAGCTGATCCTGTCGGACGGGGCGCTGGAGCCCGAGAAGGGCCCGGCCGGCCGGCGACAATTCACCCTGGCGCAGATCAACGACCTGCGCCGGCATCTGGCCCGGACGCGGCCCGCTTACCTGCGCCACCGCCGGGACGGCGAGCACCTGCAGGTCCTGGCGGTCACCACCGTCAAGGGCCGCTCGGGCAAGACCACCGCGGCGGCGCATCTGGCGCAATATCTCGCGTTGCAGGGATATCGTGTGCTGGCCGTCGACCTCGACCCGCAGGCGGCGCTCTCCGGCCTGTTCGGCTGCCGGCCGGAGCTCGATGTCGGGGTGAGCCAGACCCTCTACGGCGCGGTGCGGCGCGACGGGGCCGAGCGCCCGCTGCGGGCGATCCTGCGCCCGACCCATTTCCCCGGCATCGACCTGGTGCCCGGCCATCTCGAGCTGATGGCCTGCGAGCACGGGGCCGTCCCCGAGAGCCTCGTGGGCCGCGTCGCCGAGGCTCTGGCGGGCATCGCCGACGATTACGACGTGGTGGTGGTCGATTGCTCGGCCCAGCTCGGGGGGCTGACCCTCGGCGCGCTGTGCGCGGCGACCGGCATCCTGGTGACGGTGCAGCCGCAGATGCTCGACCTCGCCGGCATGTCCGGCGCGCTGCGCATGACCGCCGACCTGCTCGGCGCGGTGCGCGAGGCCGGCGGTGACCTGCGGCACGACTTCCTGCGCTACCTCGTGACCCGCTACGAGCCGCATGACGGGCGGCAGACCGAGATCGTCGGGTTGCTGCGCTCGCTGTTCGGCGAGCAGGTGATGACGCATGCGGTGCCGCTCTCGACGGCGATCGCGGAGGCCGGCGCCTCCGGGCGGACGCTCTACGAGGCCGGCCGCGAGAGCTTCTCCCGCCAGACCTACGACCGGACGGTCGAGGCGCTCGATGCGGTGAATGCCGAGATTACCCGCGAGATCGCGCAGGCCTGGGGCCGCGCGGCGTGAGCCGTTCCCTCATCCCGGGGTGATGCCCCAGGTGACCGGCGTCCCCTGAGGGCGCCCGTTGACCCGCCGTCCGGCGGTTTCCCTCACTCGAACCCAGAAAGGATCGATCCGGCAAAAGAAAAAGGCCCCCGAAGCGACGCCCCGGAAGCCCTTCTCTTAGTGCCTGGCAGCCTGAGAGAATCAAATCCGGCACATTCTGTCAAGCGTGGCGCCGATTCGGCGATCCCTTTTCTGTTGCCTGACGACAGGCAAAAGCCATGTCTCAGACCCAACCGACGACGCCCTTCGGGCGGCGGCCGCTGTCGCTCGCCATGATGGCGGCGCAAGCGGCGGCGAAAGCCTGCCCGGACGAGGCCGCGAGCCACAAATGGCGCACCTTCCGTCACCTGACCGAGGCCAAGGCGCGTCTCGGGATCGGGGACCGGGCGCTCGCCGTGCTGTCGGCGCTGCTCAGCTTCCATCCCGAGACCGCCCTGGTGCCGGGACCGGACCTCGTGGTCTTCCCGTCGAACCGCGAATTGTCGGTGCGGGCCCACGGGCCGTCGCCGACCACGCTCCGCCGGGCGCTGACCCAGCTGGTCGAGGCCGGCCTGGTGATCCGCCGCGACAGCCCGAACGGCAAGCGCTACGCCCGCCGCGGCGAGGGCGGGCAGATCGAGCAGGCCTTCGGCTTCGACCTCTCGCCCCTGGTGGCGCGGGCAGGTGAATTCGAGGGGCTGGCCACCGAGGTGCGGGCCGCTGCCAAGGCGCGGGCGGTCCTGCGGGAAGAGATCTCGCTGCTGCGCCGGGACATCGGGAAGATCGTCGCCTTCGCGCGGGAGACCGGCATGAGCGGCGCCTGGGACGCGATCGAGGAGCAGTTGCAGGGGGCCGGCGCGATGCCGTCGCGCTCGGCCGGCAACGCGGTGCTGGCGGAGATCGCCGAGGAGCTGCGGGATTTGAGGGCCGCGGTGGATAAGTGCCTGGCGGAATCGATCGAATTCCAAAAAATGGATGCCAGTGAGTCCCAGGCCGGCTGCCACCATCAGAGTTCAAAACCTGAGTCTTCTCAGAATCTTGAAGGGGATTTGCGGGGACAGGAGGCTGAGATCGGGATGGGTCCGGCGGAAAGCGTCGTGCCGGTGAGCCGCGCCCTGCCGCTGCGGCTGGTGGTCGAGGCTTGCCCGGACATCACGGCTTATGCCCGGCACGGGATCGGCACTTGGCGGGACTTCCTCGGTGCGGCCGTCGTCGCCCGGGCAAGCCTCGGGATCGGGCTGCCGGCCTGGACCATGGCGGTCGAGGCGATGGGCGAGGAGCAGGCCGCGGTGGTGGTCGCGGGGATCCTGCAGCGCGGGACGGCGATCGCCGCGCCCGGGGCCTACCTGCGGGATCTCGCCGGGAAGGCGCGGGCAGGGCGGTTCTCGGCCTGGCCGATGGTGATGGCGTTGTGGCGGGTGCGGCAAGGCAATGCGATGCCGCTACCGGCTCTCTCGGGCGCGCTCCCGGGCGCGACGACGCCGACGCCGTTCTCGGGGTCTGCCGTCCATGCGTGATGGTCGCGCGACGATCCGGACGTGGCTGGTCCCCGGAGGAGAACGCCGCAGACGGCTTGGCGGCGGACGGTCTTCGCCGTCGCGGAACGGGCCGATTCCGGAGGTCACGCTCAAAGCGGACATGCCGGTCGTCGTCGCCGATGACAGCGATCCGCTCCGGGGTGATTCGACCCACGCGATCCGCCGCGAAGGCGCCGGTGCCAAGGCGTCCCCTCTGGCTTTGCCACGGAGGCTGGATCGTCGAGGCCCGTGGAGGCTGCCTCCCGTCCGCCGGGGAACTGGCGCGGCGTCCGCCGACGCCGCCTTCGAGGAGTTCAGGTGCTCGCCAGGCCTGGATCCGTGGCCGCATCCGCCCGCACAGTCCGCCGCGCCAGGGCGACCGCCTCGCGGATCACCTCCGGGTCCCCGACCTCGTGGGCGAGGATCAGGACGAGGCGCTGGGTGAGCGCCGCGCTCTCGGCCTCGTCGAGATCGCGGTAGCCGTGGACCAGGATCGCGTACACGTCGTCGGCGCGACCGGAGAAGCCGTCATCCTGCCGGAGCCCCATCACGCCGCCTCCCGGATCGCGGAATCGGGGCGACCCTGGGCGCGGGCGAGCGCCCGGGCGACGGCGTCGGGGTCGAGAGCCGGGAAGCGCGCCGCCACGTGGGCATCGGGCCGGATCAGGTAGGTGGTGCCGGACGTGGCGCCGTAGCGGGCGGCGGCGAGCCCTTGTGGGTCGCACAGGATCTCTGCGCCCGGCAGAGGGAGCGACGCCGGGGCGATCACGACGATCGGCAGGTCGAGGCCGGCGAGCGGCGTCAGGTCCGGGGCCGCGTCGATGAAGAGCAGGAGCGTGAACGTCCCGCCGAGCCTGTCGAGCAGCCAGGCCTGCCGGCCTTCCGTGTCGGTCACCGGGGCGTCGGGGCAGGCCGTGCCGGGTTCGGGCCCGCTGGCGAACGCCGTTGGATCCGGCGTCTGCAGCGACAGGTCCGCGAGGCTGCACGGACGCGACAGCCGGCCGGCATTGAGGAGGGCGCGGGCGAAGGGCGCCTCGGCGGCGAGCGCCAGCACGCCGTCGCGCAATGCGCGCTCAGGCCCGCTGCGCGGGGTCATGAAGGCGGTGGTGCGGCTCGACTGCCGGATGTTCTCGTCGGCGGCGCGGCCGCGCTCCTCGTCGTAGGTGGCGATGAGCGCGTGCGGCGCCCGGCCGGCCAGGACCAGGGCGAGCTTCCAGCACAGGTTGTCGGCGTCCTGCACGCCGCCATTGCCGCCCCGCGCCCCGAACGGGCTCACCACGTGGGCGCTGTCGCCGGCGAAGATCACCCGTCCGTGGACGAAACGCTCCAGCCGCGCGCAGCGGAACGAGTAGACCGAGCACCACTCGAGGGTGACGGGCGTCTCCGCGCCGACCACCGCCCGCACCCGCGGCATCACCCGCTCGGGCCGGCGCTCGAGGTCGGGATCGGCATCAGGCCCGAGCTGGAAATCGAGGCGGAACACGTCGTCGGGCTGGCGGTGCAGGAGCGCGCTCTGGCCGGCATGGAAGGTCGGCGCGAACCAGAACAGGCGCTCGGTCGGGAAGCCGGCCTGCATCCTGACATCGGCGATCAGGAATCTCTCCTCGAAGCGCTGGCCGGGGAAGGGCAGGCCCATCCGGGTGCGGGTCGGGGAGCGGGCGCCGTCGGCCGCGATCACCCAGGCGGCCTCGATCCGGTAGGTCCCGTGCGGGGATTCGACGTCGAGGCGCACGCCGTCCTCGGTCTGGGCGAGGCCGGTGACGGCGTTCCTCCAGCGCAGATCGATCAGGCCGGGAAAGTCGCCGGCCCGGTCGATCAGGAATGCCTCGACGTGGTATTGCTGCAGGTTGACGAAGGCCGGGCGGCGATGCCCGCCCTCGGGCAGCAGGTCGAAGCGGTAGAGCTCGCGGTCGCCATGGAAGACCCGGCCGGCATTCCAGGTCACGCCCTTGTCGACCATGCGTTGGCCCACACCGAGCCGGTCCCAGATCTCCAAACTGCGCTTGGCCCAGCAGATCGCCCGGCTGCCGGTCGCGACCGTGTCGTCGTCGTCGAGCACGACCACCGGGACGCCGCGGGTCGCGAGGTCGATGGCGCAGGTCAGGCCGACCGGTCCGGCGCCGATCACCACGACCGGCCGGCGGGGGGCCTCGCCGGTCAGCTCGGGGGGCGGCGCGGAGGCATAGCGGGGCGTGCTCATGGGATTGTCTCGACGATTGTCTCGGAGCCCATCCGTTTCGCTCGGGCCGGACCGGCCATCCCGTCAGTCCGGGCCCGCTCCCGCGGCCCCGGGAGGGCGCCGAGGGCGTCGGCGTCGTTCAGACCCGGGTCAGAGCGGCATCACCCCTCCAGCGCCCGCCACATCTCGATGTCGCGCTCGGCGGTCCAGATCCGGGGCGTGTCGATGCCCTTGGCCTCGTCGTAGGCGCGGCTGACGTCGAAGGGCATGCAATGCTCGAAGATGACCCAATGCCCGTATCGGGGCCGCATCTCGCGCATCGCCCGGTCATACACCGCCTTGAGGTCGTGGCCGGCGGCCACCCCCTCGCGGGCGATGGCGTAGAGGTCGCGCAGGAAGGCGCGGGTGCCCTCCAGCCCCTCCCGAATCTGGTCGGGATTCGTCAGCGCCTCGCCGCGGCCCGGCACCAGGGCGGCGGCCCCCAAGGCTTCCAGCCGGTCGAGGGTGGCGGGCCAGTCCTGGAAATGCGCGTCGCCGCAATAGGGGGTGGCGCCGTACTCGACGAGGTCGCCGGAGAACAGCACCCGCTCCTGCGGCAGCCACGCGATGGTGTCGCCGGCGGTATGGCCGCGCCCGGCATGGATGATCCGCACCTCCCGCGTGCCGAGCCACAGGGTCATCTCGCCGTGGAAGGTCAGGGTCGGCCAGGTCAGGCCCGGGATCTCTTCCTTGCCGCGGAAGAGGCGCGGGAAGCGCTGGATCTCCGAATCCATATCCTGCCGCCCACGCTCGACGATCATCGCCCGGGCGACGTCGCTGGCGATGACGTTGACCCGGTCCGGATAGCCGGCGACGCCGAGCACCCGCACGGCGTGGTAATGGGTGAGCAGGACGTGGCGGATCGGCTTGTCGGTGACCTCGCGGACCTTGGCCACCAGGTCGCCGGCCATGCGCGGCGTGGCGCGGGCATCGATCACCAGGACCGAATCGTCGCCGACGACGATGCCGGAATTCGGATCGCCCTCGGCGGTGAGCGCGTAGACGCCCGGCGCCAGCTCCGAGAAGGTTTCCTTCTTCTCGGCGAGGTCGCCCTGGCTGGCGAAGCCCTTGCTCATGCGGTTGCCTCCCGTGGCAATGTCTTGCCGATGCCGTTCGATGCGGCATCGTGCGGCGCGTCCCGAGGGACGGCAGTCCTTGGTGCACTTCGCTTGCTGCACGTCGCTTGTTGCACTTGCAACTTGATGTAAGATGTTGCGAACGCAACCGTCAAGGGCCCGCACCGCAGACCGATGGACCGCCTGAACCTGCTCCGCTTCTCCCCGTTCCGGCTCAATCGGCTCGCCACCGAGTTCAGCCAGGCCCTGGCGGCGGATTACGCCCGATTCGGCATCGACATCCCGGAATGGCGGGTCCTGGCGACGTTGGGGCAGCATGACGACCCGCGCAGCGCGGCCTACGTCGTGCGCTGCACCCGCACGCACAAGTCGCGGATCAGCCGCGCGGTGAGCCACCTGATCGCGCTCGGCCTCGTCGCGCGCCAGGAGGGCGGCGACGACCGGCGCGAGATCATGCTGCACCTGACGGAGCAGGGCCGCGCGATCTACGACGAGCTGGTGCCGATCCTGCTTGCCCGGGAGGCGGCGCTGCTCTCCGGCTTCAGCGAGGCGCAGAAGCGGGATTTCGAGCGGCTGCTGGACGTGCTGGAAGGGTCGCTCGGGCTGGTACGGGATCGAGACAGGTAAGGCCCTCGTCCCCTCCGGGTCACCATCGAACCTCGTCGAAGACGCGAGCCCGGAACGACCGGGAAGGCGCCGGAACCGTCGAGGCCGCTTACCCGGCGATCACGGTCGCGACCGGTGCGTCCGCCCGCGCCACGTAAGCCGTCAGCAGCACGAAGACCAGGACCGTGATCGCGTTCCAGGCGAGATACCGGCTGCGGTCGATCAGGGTGCGGCTCTTGGCGATGGCGGGCATGAACAGGGCTCCTCGACGAGGGGCGAGCGGCGCCCGTGGAAGGGGTCGATGGATCGACTCGCGCCCCGGCGGCCACGGCTGGCGGATCGCCGCATTCAAGCCGGGCCGGACCCGGCCGTCAATGAACGCGCCTCCCAAAGAGCCACGAGACCGGAGACGATCCTTGCTGTTGTTTGGGCAAACGGGAGAATGAATTTCCGACGATGCGCGAACGCTTCCCGGGCCGGACACATTTAGAGCGCCTAACAGAACCGCTCGATCTGGTGGAGGGTGATGATGCTGGCCTGGAGGAATGTGAAGGCCTCATAGATGTCGGCACGCCGTTCGTAGCGGACGGGCAAGCGGCGGGCGCGGTT
>NZ_VDDA01000066.1 GCF_006151805.1 Methylobacterium terricola
TCAACCGTTACATCGCCGAGCACAACGGCAGGCCGAAGCCCTTCGTCTGGACCAAGCCGGCCGCCGCCATCCTCGATGCCGTCAACGGCAACGCTGCACCATCCGTTTGAGTCAAGGCACTAGGTAGCCGCCTGATCGCGCCGGATCTGGCCGAGGCCGAGGCTTTTGGCGAGTTCGGAGCGGTGGGCAGCATACGTCGCGGCGACCATCGGGTAGTCGTGCGGCAGACCCCACTTCTCGCGGTAGGCCTCGGGGATCAGCCCGCGCCCGGCGAGGTGCCGCTTCAGCGTCCGGTACGGCTTGCCGTCCTCCAGGCTGATGATGTGGTCGGAGGTGACCGTCTTGCGGATGGGGATGATGGGCTCAGGCTTTACGGGCTCAGGCGCGGGCGGAGCCGTCAGCTTCATCAGTGCGGCATGAGTTGCCGCAATGAGGCCCGGCAACTCGGAGACCGGAACGCTGTTCTTCGAGACGTAGGCGCCGACGATGTCGGCGGCGAGGCCGATGAAATCGGCGTCGTGCTTTGTGACGTCATCCATGTGCGAGACCCAAGATATCTATTTTTCTGCGCAGCTAAGATAGCGGGTGCTCTGCAGGACGGGTCAAGCCTTGTTTTGGCATGTCATTCAAAATTTCATCAACAGTAAGGTTTCGAACAGATCGATTTGCTGTGCGCTAACGCGCGACCGCCTCGGCTATTGCGGAGCGGATCTAGGTTTGACGAACGGCGGCAGCGCCCCGCGGGGCTTTTCATGCAGAACCGCCCCAACGATCTGGCCGCTCTCGCTATGGTGGAGCAGATAGAGGACCTGGGCTGGTGTCCGCAGGATCTCCTGGCGCAGCGGCTCCCCGGCCGGCAGGCGCGTCAGGGCGACCATCAGACACGGCAGCCCGGCGGATGCGACCTGCATCGCCTCGAACTCGATCTCGCGCAGGCCCCAGCGCTGGCAGGCAACGCCGGCCGTTGTGGACGGGAACGGGTTGGGCGCAAATGCCCTCGCCGAACCAGCGGCCCATGCACCATGGGTGCCTTGGTCTGTCAGAGAACGTTGCCTTCGCCGACGCCCCGCTTCCTTCCGCGTCCCCGTCGCCTCACCCCCGCGTCGTGCTCGTCGGCCACGCGAGCACAACCCTTGAGAAGCTCGGCTGGCCGGTCAAGCGGCGGTTGGGTACTGGCGCTCAATCACGGTCCGGATGATCGGTAAGTGCTCGATGAGCATATCGCAGATGGCCTGCTCGTCGGGGTTGTCGGCCCCGCGATAATGCTCGATCGCGGCCATGACGCTGCTGTGCCCGGCAACCGGCTTGTGAAGGGCCCCGATGATGTCCGGTCTAGCTCGTCGTCGGTGAGGTGGCGCAGGCTGCCGCACTCAACAAGAGGCTACCATTAAGAGGCTACCATTCGCGTCGCTCCCTACTCTGGCGCAAGGCCTCCGCCCGCTTCCTGCGCTCGTCGTCGTTCAGCGGCAGGCCCATGCCCTCGGCGGCTTCGGGCGGGATCGGCTCGTCCGGCTTCGGCCGCGGCAGCGGGGTGTCATCGTGGTGCTTCGGGCGGCCCTGGCTCGGTCCACGCTTGTCACGCCTCGTCATCGCCCTGGACCCCGCCGTTTACCGCCACGGAGCTGCACGTCTGGTCGTAGGCGCCGCCGCTCAGGCGCAGTCACCGACCCCTGCCCCGGCAGCCTGAAGCGTCTGAGCTAAAGACCCTGCTGGGTGCGCCATTGAAGCGTGCAGCCGGCACGTAAAAATCAGCCCGTCGCAGCGCCGTCGGCCGAAGCGTTAGGAATTAATTCTGAAATCAGCGATCAGAATTAATTCCTGTTGGGTTGAGCATGGCAAATGATACCTTCCGCAGCGCATTGGCTAAATTTTGATATCCGCTTGGTCTGACGATGGCCATCAATCTCACTCATGTCCGACGCTTCGGTTGCCGGTTCTGGCAGTGTCAGCGCGGTACTGTGGTTGTCGTGTTCAGCCTCCTACTCCCGATCCTGGCGATGGGTGCGGTCGGCGTCGCCGAGATGACCGAGGTGATGCTCGCGAAGGCAAAGCTCCAAGGCAACGTCGACGCGGCGGCGCTCCAGGGGGCGGGCGAGTACGGCGTCGACCAGTCTGCCGCCACGGCGGAGCGTGCCCGCCTCTACGCCGACGGCTCGGCCGCCTCCCTGCGCCTGCGCTGGACGATCGTCTCGACCGCCTCGGTCGATGCCGCGTCCCGCGCCGTCACGGTGCACCAGACCGCTCACCGGGCGTCATTCTTCGGCAGCCTGCTACCGCCGGGCGGCTGGAACCTCCAAGCCTCCGCGACAGCGATCCGCACCGCACGTAAGCCTCTCTGTGTGCTCGGCTCCCAGGGGGGCACCCGGACTAGCATCAAGCTTCAGGGTAACTCTGCGATCACAGCAAGCGATTGCTTGGTCCATAGCAATTCCAACATGACAGCGGGCATGAGCACCATCTTGTCTGCCGGCGAGGCGCGCGCGTCTGGTGGCGCCTCAGGCCCAATTCGTCCGGATCCTGTGACAGACGCCCCTTCTGCGCCGGATCCATTCGCAGCAATGAAGATTGAGGTGCCTCTCCTCTGCGATACATTTTCTCTCAGCCTTGGAAGCAGTACCACTTACCTCAAACCCGGTCTGCATTGCGGCGTTATTTCTCTGTTCGGAACGGCGAACATCGTGCTGGCGCCTGGTGATCACTATTTCGCAGGGCCAAGTCTCACTATTGGTGGAAATGCCACAATCAGCGGTACCGACGTTGTGATGATCTTTAAAGTCACAACGGCACAGTTCACCGGCAGTGCTGCCTTACAACTTGAGGGCCGCAAGAGCGGACCCTATGCTGGCTTTGTTCTGATTGCTGATCGCAGCTACACCGGCGATATTGAAATCTCGACCAGCAATGCTCGCAAGCTCATCGGTACGGTCTACCTGCCAAACGCGAACTTGAGCGTAAACGGCAACAACAGCAAGGTTGCCGACCAGTCGCCCTGGACGGTGGTGGTAGCCCGGACAATCCAGACGCAGGGCGGCGCCAACCTCACGATCAACTCCAATTATGCCGGATCGAGCGTGCCAGTTCCAGCAGGCGTCGGTCCGCCGAAGGATCAGCCGGTGCGCCTGGCACAGTGATCCAAATCTTAGGCGGCCGGATACGGCCCATGGAACAGGTCGCCCATGGCCTTGCGTTGGAACAAAGTGCGTCAGCGGCGGCGCTGATGCTCGTTGCGGTCGTGCAGCATGTGGCAGCGCTGGCAGAACGCCGCCAAGTTGGCGTCCTCGTTGTTGGCGGTGTCGTGGTCGCGGTGAGCGGCGGCCAGCACCACCCTCGTGACCCGGATCCGGGAAAACAGGTCCTCATCGCGCAGTCGCTGCCGGAGCCGGCGCCCCTGGCCGTCGCACCAGCCCGAGATCTCAGCATCCAAATAAATAACCGACGATTGATCCAGGTTGATGTCGCAATTTTATTTTAGAATACCGTATCGGTCGATCTCCTAAGACACACTCCAGCTCGCCCGGCCCAACGCCGCGGCGAGCTTTTCTGCGTTCTAGGCTCTGGTTCATCGCCACGAAGCCCCCCGCCCGGTCATAGACCGCATGGATCAGCTCGGCATCGCGGGTATCGGCCACGTCCATATCCCCCAGGTCCGCCACCACGTGACCCGCTGGCGGGAGTGCTCATGGATCTCGTGGGCGATGATGTGGATCGACTCGGGGTTGGTGGGCGAGTGAGCCGGCATCGGGCGCCCTATCCCGCGCGCCGTGGCGCCGCAAACCCCGACAGAGTTTGACGAACCGTTGCCGTTCGTGCCGAATGGCAGCTTGGGCGGCTCGCATCCGGTGAGTCGCTGAAGGAACACAGCCGCGACGACAGCCACAAAAAGCGAGACCCCCGGAAGCCTGCCAGGGCCGCCAGGGGTCTGATGCCCCGAAGGGCTGATCCAGTCCGCTACAGACGGATCATCCCTCAAAATCGCTGTGCGAGTCAATCCGAAGCTTCGCTTTCGGTGACGGGGACGGCTTGCCTTGTGAACGGACCGCCAGCCGGCGGCGCCGAATGCTGAACCGCGGCCCGAGAGGGCCGAACGATGACGTGTGCCTACCGCTTGCCGCGCTCTGTCGCGGACAGGCTTGAGACGGCCCTTAGTGGCCGGAAGAACGCGGCTGCCTGCCTCGCCTTGGCGCACTTCCTGGCGAGGTTCTGGAGCAGCCCCCGGCGGCGGCTGTGCGCGCTGCCGGTCGATAGGAGGGCGTTGGCCGGGCACGAAGCCCTAGGCCTGTCCGAAGCCCGGGTGCGCGGCGCCCTCGCCGTCCTCGTCGAGGTTGGCTTCTTGGCGCGATACGAGCCCGATCCTGGCAAGCGCTACCAACGCACCGAGGGCGGGCTTCAGCGCAGAGCGATCCTGCATCGGTTCGGGGAGGAGTACGCCGTAGCCTTCACGGCAGCGAATGCCCGCGCTCAGGCGGCCCGTGGAGCCCCGGCGCCGGCAAGGCGACCAAATCCCGCGTCCCGAGCCCCAACGGACGTCAGCGCCAAACGTCGCCGTCCCCAGGGCCATGCCATCGGCCCAAGTCGCCCAAAAGCACCCTACAGGCGGAAGCCGGGTGATTATGGGTGAGGAGCGGGGAGGTTCGCCCCTTGAGGCTGCGATAGAGCGGTTACGGCGAGGGGTAGGCCTGTGACCGGCAGAACCGCAAAACCGTCGCAAAGCTCTGCCGAGGGGCAGGGTCGCAGATCGGGCAGTTCACCCAAGGCAACGGGTGGAACTAGTGCCAGTGTGCAGGCATCATGGAACCTGATGTTCAAGCAGATTGTTAATTTGTGCGGTGCAACACGACAGTTGAGTGGCGATAATTATTGGTCCCGCCGACATCGAATACATGATGCTGGACCACGCATCCGCTGACATTACAGTTGCCGAGTACGAAGGGCGCGAGGCTCAGCGGGGTCAGATGATAGGCCGGGCGTGGTGGTTCTGTCCTACCGTGCTGCTGGCCTTCGAGGCTCAGAAGGTCGTCGAGCTTCGGCTGGTTAGGCTCGCCTGGGGTGGCCAGGATGCCCGAGACGAAATGGTCTCGATGGTCACCGAGAAAATCGCAGCCGCGATCGAGGCAGCCGGGACACTCATGGGCGGAGGGTCGTTCGATACGGTCGTGTCCCGATACCGGGAGCACGTCGCGGCGAACACGAAGCGTCTGGCCACGATGGCTTAGTGACCGTCCAGACGACGCTGGATCCACGCCTGCGCCTCGTCCAGATCGGCAAACTTGTGCTCACGGGGATCATCAACCCGGCCGAACCCTGCCTCAAGGAACCACTGGCCTGCCTCGGCCCCGTGATCCTCCGAGAGACGAACCAGCACGGCCACGAGGAAGCCATCCGCGAACACCAGCCGGCTCTCCGTATCATCACTGCCCGTCGCAATCGGCACGGGCTGAAGGTGGAAGCTCATGCGGCCTGCCGCTCCAGATGCAGATAGGTAGGGTCAAAGCCGCACAGCTTGCTTAGTTTCGCCCAGTCCAAAATATCCAGCCCACCGCCGTGCAGCGTGATCAACTTGTTGTCGCGCAATTCTTTCAGCACGCGATTGACGTGCACGTTCGAGAGCCCGAGCGCATCACCCAGTTCCGCCTGAGTGACGGGTAGCCGGTAACGGTGGTTCTCAGCCAGCCCGACCGCTTCAAGCTTGACGTACAGCTCACAAAAGAGGTGCGCGATCGCCTCGCAGGCTGAACGTCGGCCCATGCCGGTCATCCATTCCCGGAACACGGCAGCGTCCACTAAGGTGTCGCGCCAGAGGGTCGCCGCAATGCCCGGTAAGGCGGCCGTCAGATCGCGCAGGGCCGCGTGAGGGATGAACGCTACCGTAGCCGGGGTCAGTGTACAAAGGCTGTGATCCATTACCTGCAGATGCAGGCTCTGCAAGTCGGGGATGTCGCCCGGGATGTGAAACGAAAAAATTTGGCGTTTGCCTTCGCTGAGCAGCTGGTAGCGGCATGCCCAGCCATCCAGGAGAAGACAGCATTGCAATGACCGGTCATGCTCGTGCACGATATCTTGTCCCGAGACCAAAGGCCTGACCGTGATGGGCAGGCGTTCGATGGCCTGCCGCTCGTCATCGGAAAGACGCGCGATGCTGTCCAGCTTGCGGATGAGCATGTCCGTGGAGTGGTTCGGTGCGAGGGCCATTGCGCCTCCTCCTTGCGTTTGCAGGTGGAAGCTCACGGCTCTCCCAGCCATCGGCACCTGTCTCTGATCCACCGATGATAAGATGAAGTTAGGTTACAGGTTGGCGTCTGCAACCATCTTAGATCAAAATACACAAGGGTAATTTTATGTCATTACATGCATCACATGTTAAAATTGCCTCATCGAACTAGCAAAATATGCGAATAACGTTTGTTATTGTAGCGTAGTTTCAGCAACGATTTCAGGGTTGTGCGTCACTGAGCGGAGGCGCCCTTACGCTTCCCCGTCCACGCCCTGGCGCAGGCTGGCGTAATCGACGCTCGCAGCGGCGAGCTGGCCTTGCAGCTCCAGGAATCTAACGCGGTGGTTGCGCGCCAGCATACGCAGAACGTTGGCCGCGTCCTTGTCGCCTGCAGCGTCCAACTCAGCGGAAACCTCGGCCATATAATCGGCCATCACCTCGACACCTATGAGGCCGTTGGCTATCGTCCGCATGAGGTCCAGCATCTCGAACCGCTTGTTCATGTTCCTCTCCCTCGGAGGAAACCTTTAACCCATGTTGTCTGCGTCGGGGAGGCGCGCAGAAGCGCCGCAAGGCCGCCGAGGGACAGGGTCGCAGGAGCAACAGCGTCACCTTAAGTCGGCCGCCACGCTACGTAGCGGCCAGATCTATTCGCCCTTCAATCTCTGGTAGAGGAACGCACCAACAACAGAAACAACGGTAGTGCCGCCTACGATGCCGGCGACCCAAGGCTGATCCATCCAGACGCAGAAGCAAGTAACGCCCATAGCGGCCAAAGCGAAGGCTGCGGCGCTAAACTGACCATATCGGACAGTTCGGATATTGCCCCGCAAGGCGGCTATCTCGAAGCTGCGCCTGTGCTCGCTCTCGGTTTCCCACGCCTTGAAGATGCGCTCGGGGCGTCGGGAACGAGTTGGCGGAACTGCTCAAGGATCGCAGGCGGCGGCAGAGGGCCTTGCCAGAACTGGTTAACCTCAAGCCTGGAAGCCTCCGTTTGCTCGGGAAGCTGTGGCTCTGCCGGGGGGTTAGCGGGTCTTCGACGCCTGGACACGTGCGCGCTCGCGATCAATCACGCGGCGCATATCGGCACCGATCCGCTGTCTATCGCCGCGAAGTGCTTCGAGGTCGGAACGATGCGGGTAGCGCGAGGCTACAGGCGCAGCCGGCCAGATGGACGCAAGCGCGCCCAGACCGGCAAGGAAGCTGCCGCCGAGCGTCTTCCGCTTATGACCGGGTTGGGTGACCGACATCATGGTCGACTCATGTACGCAGACCCGGCCTGCCGTCAATGGCCGTCTCACGGCAGCCCAAGAGTCCTGAACGGCAGGATCCCCGCCCCGATACCGGCGTCAACAGCGACCCGCGGCACGATCCTGGCCGGCACCTCCGGCAGCGGCGGGCGCACCCGCACCTACATCATCCCCTGCAGGCAATCGGCGGTCTCGCTACCCAGAAATCCTACCTGCCTTGCGTAATTTTAGCATTGCTCCTGATAGAAATCCGGAGAGTGCTTCCTCAGTCAGGGGCTTTGACAGAAACGATGCGCCAATTCTTCTGGCTTCTACAATAATTTCATCTTGAATATTTGCTGATATGATTGCAATAGGGGTGCTATTTTTTTCCGATATTATATCTTTTGCTAAATCGATACCATTCTTACCGGGCATATTATAGTCCACGAATAGCACATCGATGTGGTTCTCATTTGCAATCGCGAGTGCATCGTCTGCGTTAGCAGCCTCGTACAGCACCCATTCTGGCTTAATCTTCTGAATTAATCTTCTTACTACCATCCTGGCAAGCTTGCTATCATCAACAATAATAGCTGATATATTCATCTAATATTTCATAGCTCCATGCCTTGGGGACAAATTTCGTAGCGAACGTGGCGAGTATATAGGTGGGACATTGCTGGAAGAGCAACTGCACGCGGGTTGAATGGCCAACCTAGCCATGACCCTTCTCAGCCCAGGACCATCGCAGCCAACGGGGGCAATTGGAGCAGGGGACCTCACCCTCGTCGCCCGGCAACGCGCGGATTGCCCTCAGGACCTTCCTGATGGCGTTTCTCGGTTCGGGCAGGGAGCCCTTGATACCGGAAAGCCTCAGAAAACGCCTGTAGAGCCTCTGTTGTGGATTTTTGGCGTATTCCGCCCGCATCGGGGCAGGCTCGGATGGCAGGGAGCGGCCCACAAGGCCGATGCAGGTACTGTGGGCCGTGACCCAGGCCTAGATGGCGGCCAGCCGATCAAATGCAGGCCCAGCTCCTTCCGCAAGCGAGTCCCTCAATCGGATCTGCTCACGGGCCCAGGCCATCCATTCGGCAACCGCTCGATCGCCGGTCCCCAGCAACTCACAGGGGGGAGGATCTGCCGCTAGATGTTTCACTTGAGTTTGTCCGGTCCTGCAATTTGCCCTTCGGCGTTGATGCATTCAAGAGCCTCTGTAATTGCCACCTAACATGAGTTTTTATGTCGCTTCCACCCTGACCCTTGCCGCCATCTTCGAATTCGATAATGCGTTTAGCAAGGGGGATCATCGCAGTGAGCCTTTAGAGGTACAGCTAGGGATCTTTGTTAATCAGCAAAATTCTATTATGCTTATTATTATGGTGCCACGGACGGAGCCGTATGTAAAGCAGTTAATCCGTATTAATGTGCCGTTTTAGAATATATCCTATGTTAATGCATGCATATTCAGATTTACGAAGCTTGATAAAATACTATAATAGAAAAAACAAATCATATGCTGAGAGATCACTCAATATGGAGGACGAGGTATGCATAGATTTTACTTTGATCTAATCGGAGACAGGGAGATTTTTGTCGATGATGTTGGGGTGTATGCCGATAATATTGAAGAGGCTATTGAGCAGGCCAAGATCGTAATCAATGAAATGAAAGCAGGTGGTGAATTAGCTTATCTCAAAGGCGGTTGGCGCTTCCATATTGCTTCGGATGACAGGACTATTTTTTCATCGATAACCATCACAGAGTCAATCATCTGCATAATTATATTTTGTATTGACGAAAGACTATTAAATGCACTGCCAATCTATGTCTTTTAATCGACCGCATTCTTAGCTGCTGCTATCCGTGAGAAGGCCCGATCCGTCCTTCAGTAGAAGGTGGGCTCCTGCCAGCCCATCTCTCGGCACCCGGACGCGATCGACGAGTACATGTCGTCCGCCCGGGCCCTGATGCGTGCCCAGGCAAGGGTGCTCTCACCGGGGGCTCCCTACCATAGCCTCCGCCTTCTCCTGCACAAGAAGCTCGATCGATATGCGGTAGCCACGCACGATCTCGTCGCAGGTCGCTTCGGGGTAGTGCTCGAGGATCAGGTCGACCATCGCGGGGAAGTCGTTGCGGTCGCAGCGGCCGGCGATGCCGTCGCCGGTGTGGAGCATCTGGGCGATCTTGGCGGATAGGTCAGTCATGTGGCGGCTCCCTCCATGGTCGCGGCGACGCGACGTTGTTCGGCCCACAGGCGATCTCTCTCGGCTTGCTCGGCCTTGGCGCGCTCGGGCCACTCGGCCATCTCGCGTTCGGCGGCGGCCCACGCCTCCTTTGCTGCCTTGGCCTGCCGGCGCCGCTCCCTGGCGGCCTCGCGGCGCTCCTCGTCGCGAAGGGCCTGCTGGCGGGCCGCCGCTTCCCGGGCCTTCTTCATCGCTTCGGCGAAGGCTTTGGCCACGCCGCGCGACACGGCTTCCGGCAAGGCGTCCTCGAAGCTGCCCGGATCAAAACCCCGACCGGCGCGGCGCTCCGCCTCCTCGAACGACAGGCCAGCGGCCACGGCCACACGGGCGGCTGCGGCTCGGCCCGCCTCGCGCTCACCCTCTGTCGCCCCGCCGGTGGCGAGGGCCATGCACTTCTAGTGCATTGACGCATTCAGAGGATTCACAGGGGGCATGAGGCATGCGAGTCTGAGGCATGGCTCAGACTGTCTGTGTGATCCCCAGCGCCGCCGACCTGACGCGCCTGTCCGCTATCGTCG
>NZ_VDDA01000067.1 GCF_006151805.1 Methylobacterium terricola
TCCGTCAGGTCACTCGGATAGCGACGGCCGTCGTCCTTGTAGAGATCGCGATCCGCCTGCGTCCACATCGGCTCCTCCTGCCAACGACAACGCGCGACTGGCTCAATCAGTCAAACAGGCTCTCAGTCCAGGCTTGTCGGCCGGTGAGTTTCTGGCCGGCACGGAGAGGGCGATCGATCAGGAGCTGAACCGCTGGCGACAGGTCGGTCCTGTTATCCCAGAAGCTGTGGTGTCATGACGCTCAAGTCTGAAACCCTTCCGGCTGGTTTTAAGGGCGCCGGCCTACCTGCCGAGGCCGCGCACCTGGTCGAGGCCTACCAGCGCGCATCGAAGGCTGACGCCACCGTGCGGGCCTACCGGGGCGACGCCGCGGCGTTCGAGGCCTGGTGCGCCCGCTACGGCTTCCGGCCGCTGCCTGCGAACCCTGAGGCCGTGGCTGGCTTCCTGGTGTCAGAGGCGGAGGCGGGCCGGGCGGCGTCGACGATCGGCCGGCGTCTCGCAGCCATCAAGTACGCCCACAAGCTCGCACGGCTGCTGGACCCGACAGAGGACGAGGCGGTGCGGGCCACGATGAAGGGTATCCGCCGCAAGGTCGGGACGGCGCCGGACCAGAAGGCGGCGGCGACGGCCGATATCGTCACGGCGATGCTCATGCAGATCCCCGACACGCTCACGGGCAAGCGGGACAAGGCGTTGCTCGCTCTCGGGTTCGCTGGGGCCTTCCGCCGATCGGAGCTTGTCGCCCTCGACGTGGCGGACCTGCGCGAGGATCCCGAAGGCCTGCGGGTGCTGGTGCGCCGATCGAAGGTCGATCAGGAAGGCGCCGGGTTCGAGAAGGCCATTCCGACTGGCAGGTTCATTCGTCCGGTTGCCCTGCTCCGTGACTGGCTTGACGCGGCGGGGATCACCGAGGGGGCGGTGTTTCGGCCGGTATCCAGATCCGGACGCGTGCGAGGGGCAGCTATGGCGAGTTTAGCGGAAAATCCGCATAAGTCGTCCGATCAGGTCGCCGTACCGCCCCGTCTCACCACCCAGGCCGTCGCTAACATAGTGAAGCGGTATGCTACCGCGGTCGGGCTCGACGCCTCGACGTTCGGGGCTCACAGCCTAAGGGCCGGCTACATCACCACCGCGGCGGAGCGCGGCGCGGATCTGGCTCGCATCATTGACCAGAGCGGGTACCGGGATACCCGGACCGTCGTCGGCTACATTCGCCGGGCGAATGCGTTCAAGGGGCACTCGGGGAGTGGGTTCTTGTAACCTGTCGCTACCAAGAGTCTCAGCCAGACTAGAAGCACGATCCGCTAATTTACCCCGTGCGCATCACGATTTTCTGAGTTAGGTTTGCGCAGGGGGATTGAAGGTATGGGAAATATACATAGCAGGAAACTGGAGCATTTTACGCAATTGTCGCCCGCAAGTAAAATCGCGTTGAGCACGCTGGCCAGCAATCGCGTGTGCCACTACGGCGCGCATGAAGACATCATCCGCGAGGGCGATCGCCCACACGTGATGCGCCTGATCCTTTCGGGCTGGGCCTACCGCTACAAGCAACTGTACGACGGGAGGCGTCAGATCTTGGCCCTTTGCCTGCCGGGCAATCTGTGCGATCACAACGTCTTCATCTTGCGCGAGATGGACCACACGCTGGGCGCGCTTACCCCCGTCACTCTGACCGAGATCACGCCCGCCGCCCTCCACGCCCTCACCCTCGCTCACCCGTGTATCGCCCAAGCGCTCTGGTGGGAAACGCTGGTCAACGTGGCCACGCAGCGTGAGTGGACCACGAACATGGGCTGCCGCTACGCGGTAGAGCGCTTAGCGCACCTGTTCTGCGAGATCTTCTATCGCCTACGCAGCGTAGGACTGA
Organism: Methylobacterium terricola; assembly: GCF_006151805.1. Taxonomy (GTDB): domain Bacteria; phylum Pseudomonadota; class Alphaproteobacteria; order Rhizobiales; family Beijerinckiaceae; genus Methylobacterium; species Methylobacterium terricola. The sequence goes on from NZ_VDDA01000067.1 coordinate 1,871, forward strand.
TCGAGGATACTTCCTGTCCGATGCCACTCACACAATCAGACCTCGCCGACACAACCGGCATGACAACGGTTCACGTCAATCGCTCGCTCCAGGAGCTGCGCACAAAACGCCTCATCACGATCAAGCATCGCCGCCTGACCATCCCGGACCTGGCAGCCTTGGAGCGGCGCGCTCTATTCAGTCCGAGCTACCTACACCTCAACCACACGGGGCAGCGACGCGATACGAAGGAGGGCTGAGACATCCATGATGCCGACACGACCCAGCCAGCAGAATACCTCAACGCGGACATCGCACCAGCAATCGCCGGGCGAGCAGCAACTTCCTGCTTCGCTTGAAGAGCTTGCGGCCGAGAACGCGCGACTGCGCATGTTTCTCGACGAGAGCGAGCAGTCAGCCGAGCGCGGCAGACTTCTCTTCGCCGAAGCTAGAGCGGAGCAAGCCCGGCTCGAAATCGAACTGAGCCGTAGCCGTGATGACCTCCAGCTGCTCACGACCGCAATCCCGCAACTCGTCTGGCGCTCTCATGACGAGGGACGCTGGACCTCTGGTAGCCCACAATGGCAAGCTTATACCGGCCAGACCGATCCACGATCGACCGGGCGCGGCTGGCTCGACATCGTGCATCCCGACGACCGCGATCATACGATGCAGGCATGGCATGCGGCGCGTGCACGGGGCGAACTCGCCGTCGAGCATCGTCTGCGACGTGAGTCGGACGGTACCTATCGCTGGTTCCAAACGCGAGCCGTACCCCGACGTGAGACTGCTGGCGCGATCCAGGAGTGGTTCGGCATCTCGACCGAGATCCACGAACTCAAAGCTTTGCAGGATCGTCAGGGCATCCTCTTGGCCGAATTGCAGCAACAAGCGCGCAAAGCCCTCGCTGGCATTCGCTCGCTCGTGCGGCACTCAGCCGAGCCGCATAGCTCCTCTGCGGACTACGTCGCCCACCTCGACGGGCGCCTCAACGCCTTCGCGCGCGTGGTGAGCGCAGTAGCGCGTGATCCGAGCGGCGGCATTGCTCTTGGTGGCCTCATCACTGACGAGCTACTCGCGTGCGTTGGAGCCCAAGACGACCGGGTGCGGGTGGCCGGCCCGCACCTATTGCTACAATCGAAGGCGGCTGAAGTGTTTGGGCTGGCGGTGCACGAGCTGGCCACGAACGCTTTGAAGTACGGAGCACTGGCAACGAACCGCGGACAGGTGCAGATATCCTGGCGGGTCGAGGACAACGAGGGAGCACCTCAGCTTGTCTTAATGTGGCGGGAAAGTCGTCTGTCGCAACCGATCGCACCACCAGCACACCGAGGCTTCGGGCTAACGATGCTGGAGAGTACCCTGCCCCGTGAGCTTCATGCGCAAACGACAGTAGACTTCGCGAGTGATGGCCTCATTTGCACGATGATCCTTCCATTCGAAAGGTCAGTTTATGCTGCCAGTGCACAAGTTTAGTGCCAGATCGCGAGGTTGGTCGGCGAGTGCTTGGTTGCGATGTTAAGTTGCAGGCTGCATGGCGCCCTGCCTATGCAGCACTTCCCGTAACAGTTCTGGCACGCGTGCCCAAGCCTCTGTCGATCGACCAAGGAGCTTGGCGCGCGTCGTTACTGCCACGTTGCCGACCGAGACGATATCTAGCCAGCGTGCTGTAAAGGCGACCACGCAGGCTGGATCGAAATGCCGTCCAGCTTCGGCCTGGATGCATCGCAAGGCTTCTTCCATCGCCATGGCATCCTTGTATGGCCGAGCGGTCGTCAACGCATCGTACACATCGGCTACAGCCACAATACGTGCTGCGAGCGGGATCGCCTCTCCGCTCCAACCATTCGGATAACCGCTACCATCCCACTTTTCGTGATGAGCTTCCGCGATTTCAGCTGCCAGCTGGATCAGTTCAGATGCGCTGCCTCCGAGAATGCGGCTTCCGATTGCCGCGTGGGTCCGGATCGTTTCCATTTCGGCATCGTCCAGCCGTCCCTTCTTAAGCAGGATCCCGTCCGGAACTGCAACTTTGCCAACATCATGGAGTGGCGCTGCAAGATAAATGCGTCGGCATAACTCCGGTTCGAGGCCGAGTGATTCGGCTATAATCTGGCTATAACGCGCAACACGCCAAGTATGATCGCCGGTCTCGTTGTCGCGATACTCCACAGCGAGGGCAAGCCGGAAGATGATTTCTTCCTCGCGTTCTCGCAGATGACGGACCGCGGTTTCAACCTCGCTGGCGAGCGAAGCCGCTTCATCATCGAGCTGGCGCACAGCAGCAGCGAGCCTGATCTGGTTACGAAGCCTGACCGCGAGTTCGACGCCTTTCGTAGCCTTGTCCAGGAAGTCCGTAGCGCCTGCCTCCAGGGCGGCAAGTCTGATAGTGTCCGAGGCGTCGCTGGTGACCATGACAATCGGCACCTGCGCGTAATGCGGGATGGTGCGCATGCGGTGGATGAACGTGACGCCATCCATTTCGGGCATGTGCTGATCGACCAGCACGAGGTCGAAGGCACGCGTCTGCGCTTCGATCAGAGCTGCGCTGGGATCGGTGAACGTGGTGACGCCCACATCGTGCTCCTGCGCCAATAGGATACGGAGGCGCAGCAGCATGGTTGAACTGTCGTCGACGATAAGCGCGTCCACGGCGGCGGTTCCTACGAGCGCGTCAGCCAATCGCGGGCTGACAAGAGGATGGAGAGAAGACATGTGACGGATGAGCCGCTGATCCGAATGGCAGAGACAGCTGGAGAGTCATCTCTGCCACCTATAAGAGAGTTACAGGCGGGCGTGAATCCTGTTTTATCTGCAATAAACGCATAAGTCGTCCGATAATACCATCTTAAGCCGCCCTCACGGTCGCCAGGAACCTCGAAACTTCACTTGAGAGGTGCTCTGCCTGACGCGAGAGTTCTGCAGTCGAGGACAGCACTTGGCTGGCGGCTGCCCCCGTCTCCTCGGCCGCGCCCGCCACGCCCGCGATGTTGCTCGTCACCTCGCCGGTGCCGGTGGCCGCCTGGGAGACGTTGCGGACGATCTCCTGGGTCGCCGCGCCCTGCTGCTCCACCGCCGCGGCGATCGAGGTCGCCACGCCCGAGATCTCCTCGATCCGTGCCGTGATCTTGCCGATGGCCGATACGGCTTGGTTGGTTGAGCCCTGAATGCGCCCAATCTGGCCGGTGATCTCCTCCGTCGCCCGCGTGGTCTGACTGGCAAGCTGCTTGACCTCCGCAGCCACCACTGCGAAGCCGCGGCCGGCGTCGCCAGCCCTAGCGGCCTCGATCGTGGCATTAAGCGCCAGAAGGTTGGTCTGGCTGGCAATGGTCGAGATCATGGCAACGACGTCGCCGATCTTGGTGGCCGCAGCGCTTAATTCCTGCACCAGCGCAGCCGTCTGCGACGCCTCGGTTGCGGCGGTCTGCGCCAGATTGGCCGAGCCGTTCACCTGGCGCCCGATCTCGAGGACCGAAGCGCCGAGTTCCTCCGCCGCGGCTGCGACCGTGCCAACGTTCGCGGCGGCTTGCTGCGCCGCAGAGGCAACGGTGGTGGACTGCGACGCGGTCTCCCTGGCGATGCCGGCCATGCTCTGGGACGTCGCCTGGAGTTCGGTGGCAGCCGCCGACACCGTACCGATGACACTACCCACGGCAGCCTCGAAGCTGTCGGCCATCTGGCGCATGCCGGCCTTGCGTTGCTCCTCGGCCGAGGCGCGGGCGAGCGCCGTCTCCTGCTCGAGCTGACGCGAGTGGATCAGGTTGTCCTTGAACACCTGCACGGCCGTGGCTATCGCCCCAACCTCGTCGCGGCGCGCACGGTAAGGCACGTCTGCCGCGGTGTCACCGGACGCCAGGGTGCCCATTATCGAGGTCATATGCGTGAGCGGGCGAGCGATGCGCATCATCCCAAACAGCATGGCAGCGAGTGCCGCTGCGAGAGATAATCCAACCGCGACATAGGAGGCCAGTGTGGCGGCATCGGCACTGACAACGCTAGCATCGGCGTCACTCTGCGCGCCACCCATGTTGATTGCGACGCCCCGATCGAGCTGGTTGCGCATATCTGTGTAGCTTGCCAAGCTCTGCGTATCAGTCAGCGTCCTGAGTGCATCCGCGGATCGCCCGGCCTCGATTAGCCGCACCATATCGTCGGCAACCCGCCGATAACGTGCCCACTCAGTCGTGAAGGTTTCGTAGGAGGTCCGCTCCTCGGCGGAGGAGATCAGCGGCTCGTAGCGCGCACGAGCCTTGGCGACACGCTCAAGGCTGGTTTCATATTGCTTCAGGCCGTCGGTTCGCTGCTGATCGGACAAGGCGGTGACGAGGCGGTACTGCTTGATACGGACCTGATCAACCTCGGCGCGGATCGCATTGATGGCTGCGACGGAGGGTATCCAATTTTTGGCGACTTCGATGACGTCGTGTCGGATCTCGGAGAGCTTAACAAGCGATACAGCCCCTTGCGCGCAGGCAATGAAGGCGAGACCACCGAACAGAGCGGCGAGGGTGGTCTTGAGTGAGAGACGCATGGGGCAGGCCTGCGTGTGAGGGACCAATCAAACCGCGCGAGCGCGGCGCGATTGTTCGGTTTATGACTGAAATTAATTTGCGCCTTGCCGGTTAAATTACGTTTTATATCAAATGACAGGCGGGTAAATTGCGTCATATACCTATGTTAATTTACGCAATTGTAAAACAATGAAGTTATAAAATGTCTCAAATGATTGATGGAATTAATTGGAATAAATATATATGTTTATAATATTTAATAATCACATATAGTAATAATAAAATGTTTTTCTTATCTTTTTATGTATAAATTATTATGCATTATATTTTACTCAATTTAGTATATATATTTATTTTATATCCAATCAATTCGTGTTGAACTGTATTCTCACACAATCGCGGCCTTGCCGCTTCGCTTCATATAGTGCCGCATCTGCCGCAGCGAAGCATTCGCGTTGCGTTGTATGCTTATTTTGCGTGATACTTACCACACCAATACTCACGGTCACGAACCCACCATCCTGACCCCTGTGGGGGATCTGGGTTCTCGCGATTGCTTGGCGAATGTACTCCGCCCGAGATGCCACCTCACGATGAGTCGGCCCCAGCAGCAGGACACCGAACTCTTCGCCGCCGATCCGGCAGGCGACCTCGTCAGGCCCGCTCACCTCCCGCTTGAGGCAGCGCGCGATGGTTCTCAGCACCTCATCGCCGGCGAGGTGGCCATAGGTGTCGTTGTAGCGCTTGAACCGATCGGCATCGATTAGGAGCAGCGAGAGCATCTCGCCAGACTGCTCTGCCTGGCTCCAGAGCTGCTCGTACATCGTATCGAAGTGGCGTCGGTTCGGCAGTCCCGTGAGACCATCAGTAGTCGCCAGTCTGGCCAATTCCTGGTTGGCACTGACGGCCGCGCGTTCGGCGTGCATCCGCCGTTCAAGTTCACGCTGCAGCAACAGGGTGAGGCCAGTGATGCCCAAGCATAGGATCAGCACGATGGCGCTGATGCCGATCGCCTTCGGTCGCCAGATCGCCTGGATCGCCGCCACGGAGACGTTGACGTTGATGATGAGGGGTCGCGAGCCAATACGGCTGAAGGTGTAGAACCGCTCGATGCCGTCCACCTTCGCGGTGGCGACGAACTGCCCGGTGTCCTGCTCCAGGTAGTGGTGGAAGTGCGCTGATCCGGCGATGTTCTGGCCGATGGTCTTGGTGTTCGAGGGATTGCGCGCGAGCATCACGCCGTCGGCGCGAAAGAGTGCGACGCTGCTGCCTGGGTCGATGCTGAGACGCCGCAGCAAGGTATCGAAGTACGCGACATCGATCGCACCGACGACGACCCCGGCGAACGCCCCATCCGCGTAAGCGAGGCGGCGGCTGAACGGAATGATCAGTCGACTGTCCTTCTGAGTTCGGGTCGGCTCGCCGATGTAGAGGCCGGCATCCGGCCGCTCCTTGTGGACGCGAAAGAAGTCGCGGTCGTCGAGTTGTAGGCGACGTGGCACCTGCGAGGCCGAGTCCATGAACACGTTGCCCTGAGTATCCAGGGCTAGAATGGCGCCGAGTCCATTCGCGGTCGACGAGCGGTCAAATAGGATGAGGTGACGGAGATCGTAGGGGATGCCTTCGATCCTGGGGTTTTGCAGACCCTCGACCACTGCCTGCAGGGACAGGTCGTAGAGCTCGATGTTGCGGTCGATGGCGTTCTCGGTGATCTCGAGTAGGTTCAGCGAGGTCCGAGCAACCTGATCCCAGGCACTCTGGCGCATCTGGAGCACCATCATGGCGGAGGCGGTGGCGAGCAAAAGTGTAGCTGCAAGCCCAAGGATAGCGAGCTTGCGTTGGGTAAGACGTTGAAGAAGAAGTAAGCAGGCGCGCATCGGTGCCTCATACATGAGTTGGTGCGCCAACATCTGTTGGATATCTGCAATAATATTGTTAACAAAGTACTTAAATTTCAAGATAAACTTGATATGTTGATCAGTGTACTGTTAAACAAAAAACAAGCATCAATAAATAAAAGTCTCGATCTATATGAATAAATAATTAATAATTTATTATTAAATTTATAAAATATCGATCATATTGCAAGATACTATTTTATATTTCCCTCTGACATCGCCGTGCAAATATCCCTACCGTCTCTGGGCAAGAGCGTGCAGTGAAACACGCTGCCGATTAATCTATTGTCACTGCCGAGCTGCAGGCCAGTGGCGCAACGACTTTGCAGGTTGTAGCTGACACACTGAGTGCCCACGGTATCTCTATAGTCTGCGGATGCCAGTGAACGTTTGTACAGGTTAGTCGCGTTCCTGCGGGATACCTCAAGGGTAGCGAGCTGGGGCGTTCCCTCCAGAAGGAGACCCAGCCCGCCGGCCTTGCTGAAGGGTGATCGGAACAGCAGGGCACCTGCACTTAGCAGCAAAGCCTGACGGTGACACAGATACCCGTTGGGTTGTGGCGCGACCAATAAACCTACCGAATAGGGTGGGGATCACGTCCTCAAGCGCGAAGAAGATCCCCACGACGGCGATCGCAAAGCCTGCCACGATCAGGCTCAAGGTGGCTCGGAGCGGCAAGGTGCGCGCAACCCTCTGCCGCCGCCCTGGGGTGATCGGGCTCACGTTACTCCACCGCTGCGGCATCAGCCTGCTTCAGCTGATCGCGGCGGGCCGGCGTGGGCGCAAGCGCAACCGCCTTGCTCTCGGCTTCAGCCTTCTAGTGCATTGACGCATTCAGAGGATTCACAGGGGGCATGAGGCATGCGAGTCTGAGGCATGGCTCAGACTGTCTGTGTGATCCCCAGCGCCGCCGACCTGACGCGCCTGTCCGCTATCGTCG
>NZ_VDDA01000068.1 GCF_006151805.1 Methylobacterium terricola
GTCCCGCACGGCGACTGCCCTCGGTATCCATTGGCCTGCTGCCGGGTGTTTGCGGTTGTGGCAGCAGCTTTCGCGGATCGACCCAGGCCCTGTTGGCTTCCTCGGTCCGGCCAATCTCACTAGATACGCACCTCCGCTTGGCTGACAATGACCCATGTTGTGCATCAGGGGCGGCCAGCACGAACCGTACCCGACAGGAAAGGGTACTGATCCCTCACCTCTCCCAGCTGCGTCTCTGGTTTGGCTGAGACAGATCACCCCCACGGGGTTGCCGTCAGTCGGCGTCGGTGGGTGCCTTACGGATGAATGCCAGCACCTCGTTTAAGGGCAATGATCCGGGGTACTCAGGGAAAGCGAGGCTCACCGGTGCGCCGAGGGCCGCCATGATATCCCGCAAACCCTCGACCCAGGCGCCGGCCTCGGCCTGGGTCGCGAAGCCGGCGCAGACCATGATCTTGTTCGGTTCAATGGTCACGGTGACGGAAAATCTGCCGTCCGGCATGTCGAAAATCTGATAGGTCACACTGCGAGCCATCCGCGCGTTTTAAAGCGAAACATCTGCAAGGCAACCAATCAATTGCGGGCATTATTTTTAAACAGGTCTGAATTGCTCTCGTGCTGGGAGAGCTTAAAGGTGGCTAAGGACCAAACCCAAGCGGCTCGATCGTGCGAGGGTCCGTGATGGATCGGGAGCAGACCCCCGGGCGGACGATCAGCCTCCCCGGCCATCCATCGAGGCTTCGGCCGCCCGGATCATCTCATTGAGGTCCCGCCCCGCCTTCGATGATCCGCCGGAGCGCGATAGCCCGAGCCGTGCATCGCCCGTGCTTGCGCCTCCCTGGATCCGTCGTCGGGCGCTTATCTCAACGACTGATGGTCAGGATCAGGTTCGAGGCAGGGACAGCCGACGTTGCTGGAGCAAGGTAAGTCCAGCCCATAAGCAGGATACCAGCGACGACGACCCTGGCAACGCTCACCAGCAGACTTTCTCGCTCCGGTCTCGCGCCACCATCTGAACGGAAGCGCGTGAAGAGTAATGGTTTCGTCCGCGCTACGGAGGGGGTTACACGGGACTCGCTAGGCATCATACTGCTCGGAACCGAGAGGGACGAGTGAGGTCGTTCAGTCGCGATAGGGATCGAGCGTCTTGCTGATCCGTTGATGCGCATGGGTGTTGATCCGCTGCTCTGCGGCTGTTCTGAGCAACGCTATCAGCGGGTACCGTGCCGAACCTCGGATAAGGATCCGTAAACGAGAGGACTCTGTGATGCCCGCGAGAGGGCGACCATTCCAGAAGGGGCAGAGCGGCAATCCTGCCGGGCGAGCCAAGGGCAGTCGAACCCGGGTTGCGCAGGCGATGGAGCTGATCCTGTCGGACGATGCCGACGTCATCATGCGCAAAGCAACGACCCTGGCGAAGGACGGCGACCCCACTGCTCTTCGCCTGTGCCTCGACCGCCTGATGCCCGTCCGCAAGGACCGACCCGTGCCGTTCGCCCTACCGCCGATCGAGACCGCAGCCGACCTAACGAAGGCGACCGGGGCGCTTCTCGCCGCTGTGGCTGCCGCCGAACTCACCCCGTCCGAGGCTGCCGAGCTTGGCAAGCTGGTGGACGCCCACGTCCGGGCATCGAGGTGACAGACGTGCAAGCCCGCCTCGACGCCTTGGAAGGACTGAAGAAGTGAACCGCACCCTCGAGAGCCGTATTCGCAGACTGGAAAAGGACGCCGACATGAGCAACCTGCGCCACCTTACCGACGACGAGCTAGACCAACGCCTCCTCGACAACTTCCGTCGGATGATCGCCGGGCACAGCAGCGTCATGGATGCCATCGCCTACTTCCGGGGCACGGGTGATCCCGGATACGCGGAGATGGCTGACATCCTTGAGGAGGGCTTGCCGATGATCCGGGAAGTGATCGCGCGCCAGTGCCCAACCGCCGCTTGACCGGCCAGCCGAGCTTCTCAAGGGTCGTGCTCGCGTGGCCGACGAGCACGACGCGGGGGTGAGGCGACGGGAACGCGGAAGGAAGTGGGGCGTCGGCGAAGGCAACGTTCTCTGACAGACCAAGGCACCCATGGTGCATTGGGCCGCTGGTTCGGCGACGGCATTCGCGCCCAACCCGTTCCCGTCCACAACGGCCGGCGTTGCCTGCCAGCGCTGGGGCCTGCGCGAGATCAAGTTCGAGGCGATGCAGGTCGCATCCGCCGGGCTGCCGTGTCTGATGGTCGCCCTGACGCGCCTTCCGGCCGGGGAGCCGCTGCGCCAGGAGATCCTGCGGACACCAGCCCAGGTCCTCTATCTGCTCCACCATAGCGAGAGCGGCCAGATCGTTGGGGCAGTTCTGCATGAAAAGCCCCGCGGGGCGCTGCCGCCGTTCGTCAAACCTAGATCCGCTCCGCAATAGCCGAGGCGGTCGCGCGTTAGCGCACAGCAACTCGATCTGTTCGAAACCTTACTGTTGCTGAAATTTTGAATGAAATGCCAAAACAAGGCTTGACCCGTCCTGCAGAGCACCCGCTATCTTGGCTGCGCAGAAAAATAGATATCTTGGGTCTCGCACATGGATGACGTCACAAAGCACGACGCCGATTTCATCGGCCTCGCCGCCGACATCGTCGGCGCCTACGTCTCGAAGAACAGCGTTCCGGCCTCCGAGTTGCCGGGCCTCATCGCGGCAACCCATGCTGCACTGATGAAGTTGACGGCTCCGCCCGCACCTGAGCCCGTAAAGCCTGAGCCCATCATCCCCATCCGCAAGACGGTCACCCCCGACCACATCATCAGCCTGGAGGACGGCAAGCCGTACCGGACGCTGAAGCGGCACCTCGCCGGGCGCGGGCTGACCCCCGAGGCCTACCGCGAGAAGTGGGGTCTGCCGCACGACTACCCGATGGTCGCCGCGACGTATGCTGCCCACCGCTCCGAACTCGCCAAGAGCACCGGGCTCGGCCAGATCCGGCGCGATCAGGCGGCTACCTAGAAGGCTGAAGCCGAGAGCGAGGCGGTTGCGGTCGCGCCCACGCCTGCCCGCCGCGATCAGCTGAAGCAGGCTGATGCCGCAGCGGTGGAGTAAGGTGAGCCCGATCAACCCTTGGCGGCGACAGAGGGCTGCGTGCACCATACCGTTCCGGACCTTGAGCCTGATCGTGGCAGGCCTCGCGATCGCCGTCGTGGGGATCTTCTTCGCGCTTGAGGACGTGATCCTTACCCTATTCCGATAGGCTTATTCTGCACTCCACAGACCAACGGATATTTGCGCCACCGTCAGGCTTCGCTGTTAAGTGCAGGTGCCCTGCTGTTCCGATCACCCTTCAGCAAGGCCGGCGGGCTGGGTCTCCATCTGGAGGGAACGACCCGGCCCGCCGCTCAGACGTCGCCGTCGTTTACCGGTCGGTTTCCCCGGCTGAGGAACGAACAGCACCAGTGTGGCATTCATCCTACCAGCCAGCTTGGCCATAGGGATTTCCGCCCGAGACCCTTCTAATCGTCCTCATTCTGCCCATCCTGCTATTGGCTACGATGGCAGCTTCTATGGCGGCGGTCACTACAGCGCAGGCGATCTCGGCGCCGGCAGCATCCTGCTTATCATTCCGGCCGTGCTCCTGCTAACCGGCCGGACCACTTCCTGACTCTCCATGTCGGTCAGGCGACGCTTTGCACGCGACTATTCTGTGATAACATTCCTGTGAAGATGCCTGGCATGGGATACCGTTGTGTCAAACCCACTGATCCGGAAACTCGTGTACGGCGCTCACCTCACCGACGACGATCGGGCCGTTCTAGAAAAGATCTGTCGTAAAACTCAATGGGTCCCTTCAAACAAAGACATCATTACCGAAGGAGAAAGACCGGACAACGTTCATCTGGTCATCGACGGGTTTGCTTGCCGATACAAAATTCTTCCCGACGGCAAGCGCCAAATAATGGCATTCCTCGTACCAGGTGACTTCTGTGATCTGCATGTCGCCATACTGGGTGAGATGGACCACACTATTGGAACGGGCTGGGGTTGTCAAATTGTCGAGATCCCGAGAGCGACCATCGACGAACTTAATCAGAACCACCCTCGTATCATGCGGGCCCTGTGGTGGGCGACACTTGTCGACGAGGGCACACTAAGGTCGTGGCTCGTCAGCATGGGGCAGCGTCCGGCGGACAGGCATATGGCGCACTTGGTTTGTGAGTTGCTGGTGCGGCTGCAGACAGTCGGGTACGCGGACGCAGACAGCTTTGAGTTTCCACTTTCTCAGGCTGATATCGCTGATACTCTTGGCTTATCCATCGTTCATGTCAACCGTACATTGCAGGAGTTGAGAGGGCAGAACTTGATTAACTGGAAACACAAGCGGATCCACATTCCCGATGTTAAGCGCTTGAAGGTGTTTGCCGATTTTGATCCGAAGTACCTGCACCTGAGGCAGCGCGGCGATGCCTCGAGCTGAGTAGGCTTTCCGACAAAACCCCATCATGTCGCAAGGCGTGTTATTGTGTTGGCTTCTTGGATAAGGCATGAGGGTTCACCGCTGGCAGGCAATCCTGAGCGTCAGCGTTTGAGAGGTGAATGCACTCTCGCTTGTGTTCGGCGGAGAGTACCGTGGCGCGCTACTTCATTGACACCGATGATGACGATCTGGCGATCAGAGATGATGAAGGAATAGAATTTCCTGATATTCAGGCTGCGCGAGATGCCGCGCATATGGCTTTGCCTGATATGGCGCGGCAGAAGATGCCCGATGGTGATCGGCGAACTTTTAAGGTAAGTGTTCGGGATAGCCATAATAATGTTTTGTATATCGCAACTCTTGTATTTTCAGGGGAATGGAAAAATACTTTATCACATAGCCAACATGTTTTTGATTGATCTTTGTGCTGATTGATTTTTATGTTAAAATATTTGATATGGACAGCCTTAACTGCCCATATCAATCATTGTATTACAATCAACAAATCTGAGAATGAGCCTTTAAGATACTGTTTTACCATAAGTCTCAACAACAACCTGAGTTCTATTCGTAACACCAAGTCTTCGCATGATATTTCGAACATGAACCTTGACAGTGCTTTCTTTCATTTTTAGCTCGAATGCTATTATTTTATTCGACCTGCCCGTCTGTAGCTGCTCCAGCACCGCGCTCTGACGTCGAGTGAATTGGCTGCGAGGTGTCACAGACTCAATAGGTTCGCAATGCTGGAATACGCAGCTGGAGGGGATAAAAATTCCTCCAGCTTGTACCAGTCGTATGGCCTCAATCGCTACATTGAGACCGACGCTAGTCGGGATGTAGCCGTGTGCGCCCTTATTCAGTTGTTCAACGACACCGGCTAAATCTTCGCTGTCACACAAAAACACAAATCTAGCCTCGATACCTGGGCGAGAAAGAAGATCATTACGATCCTCTTCGATTTGGGGAGTATCGTGCGCATCACAGCACAGAATAATGATGTCTCCCGCCCTACATAATACTTTCGATTGATCCCATTCATTGATGGAAGCAAACGCCATTATGGTTTGAGCGTCAAATGCTTTTATCAAGCATTTTTCAAGACAATCGCGAATCATCTTACGACTTTCGATAACATAAATCGACGATTTTTTGTCGGTACCTTTTAATGATGCGGTTTCAAAAACGCTTTGACCTGCAAAATACGAATTGCTATTATTATCTTTATTGACATTTATAGACATACTCTATGATCCTATGTATGTATCTACAGCTGAATTGCTGCTACCATACATCTGTAGCATCACCAAAATAAGCAGCATTAATAAAATATAAACCTTTCATGACGATTATGGATCGAATGTGCCCGAAAAAGTGCTAAATGACATTGCTTCGAACACGGCCTCGTTGCAGGCAATTTTGTGCTTTTAACTTAGCCGCCACGCCAGCCAGCTTACTCCGCCTGACAACGGGACCTACGAGCTGTAGGCAGTGAGGAACCGGCTTGTGATTTGGATGGAGCGAGCCGGGACAAGGGGTCGGTCGAAAACTCGCCCGGCTCGCTACGGCTGCCGGCGTTCCGCATCGCGACAGCCGTGCTTCTCCTGGCATGGTCACGAACCGTCGTCTCTGCCGAAAGCTAACAGGGTGCCAAAGAAGGCTCTGCCGTTGGGCACGGCCGGTTGAACGAGGCCATCTCTTTCGTCGCGGTACTCCGTCAAACGTGACGATGCATGATCACACCAACTCGATCCTCTCGAGATATGTTCGAAGACGAAATTTCAGGCGCCACGTTAAATAGGACTTGACCCGTCCTGATAAGCACCGACTATTCTTCTCATACGGATAGATAGATGGTTTGAGCCTCGCACATGAATTACGTCACACAGAACGACCTTGATTTTATAGGCCTCGCTGCCGACATCATCGGCGCCTACGTGGCTAAGAACAGCGTGCGCCCTACTGACCTGCCGGACCTGATTGCCTCGACCCACGCGGCTCTGACGAAGCTTGGTGCCCTGGCCGCGCCTGCTCAGGTCGAGAAGCTCACACCCCCGTTCCCGATCCGCAAGACCGTCACCCCGGATCACCTAATCAGCCTCGAGGATGGCCGTCAGTACAAGTCGCTCAAGCGGCATCTGAGCAGCCGCGGGATGACGCCTGAGGAACATCGCCAGAAGTGGGGCCTGCCGCACGACTACCCCATGGTGGCGGCGAACTACGCCGCCAAGCGCTCCGAACTCGCCAAGAGCCTCGGCCTCGGCCAGATCCGGCGCGATCGTGCAGCCGCGCGAAAGGCGGAAGCCGAGACGCAGGCGACCGCTCCTGCCCGCCGCGGCCGGCCGAAGAAGGCCGAAGCCGCCGCTGAGTGACAGCGACTGTCTGCGCTGGAACGCCCCTAGCGGGAGAACATTGGCTCGGGAGTCAGACCAGCCTGCCGCCTCTCGGCCGCACGGCTAGCGTTACATGTGGACCAGGGCACATTCGTCTCCCCGTGCCCTGGCAACACCTGCTCTGCTACATCGTGCCTGCCTCGCCATTCCGACCACCTTCGGTGAGGCCGGCGGGTTCGGTCTCTTCCCCCGAAGGATCCGGCCCGCTGTTACTTAGCGCCCAGGCAAGTACGCGCTTCACAGCCATAGGCGTCCACCGGCCACCGCGAGTCGCTGAGATACCCCTGGCATTCAACCCGGTAGCGATGGCCTGTAAGGTCGTCGCGCCACCAGATCGCAGCTCGGCAATGACCGGGGCAAGCTCTACCGCATGTGTTCGCGCTCGCTCCTGGCGCACCTGGATGCTGTTCAGACATCCTTGGTTAGCTCGTCGGTCCATAGCCGGTCTCAGGCCGCCCACCGCTCAAGGATAGCTTCGTTCTCAGAGATCCGCATCACGAAGGTGGTGCTGGTCGCCGCCCACCGCGACTACGACACGGCCAACAACCAGGACGCCAACCTGGCGGCGTTCTGCCAGCGCTGCCACATGCTGCACGATCGCGATGAGCATCAGCGCCGCCGTTGGCGCACGCTGTTCCGACGCAAAGCCATGGGTGATCTGTTCCAGGGGCCGTATTTGGTGGCCTGACGGGGTTCGGTTCGATGCTCAGGCTCGCGGCGCCCCCGCGGCCGTCCATTAAGGTGGCGCCGGCAGCGCTGGGCCGCTGTGCCGGGAAGGTGACCACGTTCGTCATCGGTCAGGCTCCCGTCATTGCGCGGGCGCCGGAGAGGGCGAGCAGATCCGCCGTGATGGCGAAGGGCATGGCCTCGTCCGCGTCGGGCCACAGGTCCCGGTCTGCGGGGCGCAGCGACAGCCCATCGCACACTGCCGAGGTGATGCGGGCCTTGAGGACGAGGTCGGCGAGCGAGCGTGCGGGCGTCTCGTGAGTGTGGGCCAGCGCTTTGTCGCGCCGCTCTATTGCAGCATTCCGGGAAGCGAGGAGCGGCGGCAACCCGACTGCTTGTCTGGCCGCCGCGGTCTCCGCCTGCCACGCATCCCAGGCTGCTACGATTTCGTCGCCGCGCGCCTGCGCCTGTGGGTCCGGTCGTTGACCGCTGAGGCTCGGCATATTCATCATGTGCCGACGCCCCCGTAACTCTTCTACCTGAACGCGGCTGTAGGGTAGATAAAAGCCGCCCCCGCCGGCCCACGGCGCTATATGCGGCCGAGTAATACTATACATCTATAGATCTATTCTTTTGGGCAGCAACGCAGCAGGCATGAGCGGTTCGTCTTGTGCCTCGTAGGCACGGCCAATGGCGTCATCCGCCTTGGTGAGCTCTGCGATTGCGTCTTTGAACTCGACTTCGAGGGCGGAGAGGACGGGGTTAGTAGCGCCAAGAGGAGACGGCACGCCGTGGATCACACGGGCCGCAGCGGCCTTCAGAATGGCGGCGCGCTTGCGAAAGGTCGGGCGATTGCTGTCGCGGCGCAGGACGTTGCGCAGGTTGAGAGAGGGCACGGGCGTGCTCCAATGCAATGCGAGGAGATGTGTCGGTGGAGAGGGGGCTTAGGCGCCCCAGGCCCGCGCGATCTCGCGCATCATGTCGGCGTCGTGGATGCAGCCTTCGCAGTCGATCTCATGCTGAAGGCGCAAGCTCAGAATGTAATCGCGCTCTCTGTCATTCTGCGGACTGCGGCTTCCAATCTCATCAAGAATTCGATCACCGATGAGGCCAACGCGTGCCCCCTCGAACTCTGCAAGCCTGCCTACCATCGTTATGTGGATGCAGCCGCGCTGATCTCTCCACGCGATGCTGCAGGGTCGCGCTCCGACGCCGTCCCAGAGATGCTGAGCCGCCCGGTACGCCTCATGAATGTTCACGACCTGCACTAGTGGGCGCGCCCTCGCCCCATGTGCAACCTGAGTAGCCATTTGCTTATGTGCTAGATTTTATCCGTCGAGCAATGAGGGCGATGCGTGGCAGTCGAGGTGACCAGGGGAATGTGATTTGCCACCAATCCTGCCCTTTATCGTAGAAGCCCCTATTGTGCCCCCGATAATCCCATACGATCCACCAGTGATATTTCATCAATGTCCCTGTCTAAGAGCGCCTAACAGAACGGCACGATCGGGTCTGTTGGGCGTTGGGGTGGTATGGCTCGCCCGCTTCTTCCCGACGACCTCTGGTCTGCGATCGCCCCGCTTCTGCCGCCGCACCCGCCTCGCC
>NZ_VDDA01000069.1 GCF_006151805.1 Methylobacterium terricola
TCAACCGTTACATCGCCGAGCACAACGGCAGGCCGAAGCCCTTCGTCTGGACCAAGCCGGCCGCCGCCATCCTCGATGCCGTCAACGGCAACGCTGCACCATCCGTTTGAGTCAAGGCACTAGGGGTCGCGTTGATGATGACGCGAGCGGAGGCGAGCTTCAAGGTTCGGCTCCTGGGACCCGCGTGGTTCATCCCCTGCGTCGGTGCGTCGGACCCCGCGGGTTGCGTCAAGTCCCCAAGCCTATCGCAGGCACGCTCCATCGGCGCGGCGTGGCTGATCGAAGACCGGGCGCCGGACGATACGGCCATTGCCGTATGTCGCGATGTCTGGTTCTCGGACGGACCGGAATAGAGCTAGGCGATCGATCTGAGTCGGAAACGGAACGGCCACTCCCGGGCGGCTGGCGCAGGGCCGCTTCCCACCGTGGGCAGCGAACCGCACGGTCACGCCGTCGAGGTCCAAACCCCAGGCCCCGCCGGCTGCGGGCCCGTCGTGGCGACCCGGTGCCGGTCCGGCCTGCGAGGCGGGGAGTGAAGCCCTTCTCCGCCTCACCCCTCCAGCAGCACGTCCAGGTCCGCTGGCGTCGGCGCCCCGGCTGGGTCGCACAGCGCTCGGCCACCGCACCCTTGCGTGCCGTTCAGCGCCTCCCTCTTCTCCTCGATGCGGCGGGCCGCGACGAGCCTGTGGACGAAGACCGGCTTGTCCTGGCCGGATGCGGTGGGCACGGCCGACGGCATGCGCCTCCACCGCCGGGTTCCGCCTCGCCAGGCGATCATCGCCGCCCGGCCGATCCGCTCCAGGGCCGCGAGGGACGCGACATCGACGAGGCCGAGCCGGCGCCGCCCGCCTTCGCCCGTGCCGCCGCCGAGGCTCAACTCGCGCAGGGCCGTCAGGATGGGTTTCATACCGCCGTGCCTTCGAGCGGATCCGTTCGACGGCGCAAGGCGCGAAGGTATCAGGCGCACGGCCGGCCGCGCCAGCAGGGCGCCGATCGGCTCGGCGAGGGCGATGCGCTCGCCCTCGCCGAGGTTCGGTGCGAGCCAGTCGACGCCGGTGCTCTCGTCCGGGCTCCCCGGGATCTCGACCGCGATCGCGGCCTCCGGCACCATGCGGCGGCTGCCCGAGCTCGATGGGCCCGGCGAGCCCGGCTGCGGGATCGAGATCGGCCGCCGGCTCGGCGGGGAGGGCCAGGACCCGCTTCAGGATCTCGGCGGCGCCCTCGTGGGTCAGGGCGTCGGCGGGTATCCTGTCGGTCTCCGTTTCGCGCATCCGCCCGCCGCGCTCGATGACGTCGCCCTCGATGCGGTCGTCGGTCGCCCCGATCCCGATGAGCCGTCCCTGCCGGATCGTCGTGCAGACCGCCGTCGAGGCTGCCGCGCCCCCAGTTGCGCAAGATGCCGCGTTCGGCGAATGAGGGCGGCCTGCGCATCGAAACGGCACTTGCCTCCGGCCTCGCCGGGCGACGGCAGGAGGCTGGGCCGGCGTTGAAAACCGTGGCGGCGACGGGGCCGGCGAGTCATCTCTGTGGTGCCTGCCCGGGAACGGACGGGTCCGCCCGCCGTTCCGGCCCCATCCCCGGCCGCCGACAGGAGGATCCTGGCGCCCCATGACCACCGAACCCGCGCGCGACGAGACCGAGACCCTGTTCCAGCCCGGCCGCACCTGCTGGTGCGTGGCGCCGGCCGGGCGGGTCGCGGTGATGATCGATTCCGCCGAGTACTTCGCCCGGCTGGAGGACGCGCTGCGGCAGGCGCAATCCTCGATCCTGATCGTCGGCTGGGACTTCGACGGGCGCATCCGCCTGCGCCACGAGGCGAGCCCCGAGGAGTCGCCGCCCCTGGGGCCGCTGCTGCGCGACCTCGCGGCGCAGCGCCCCGACCTCGAGGTGCGGGTGCTGGTCTGGAGCGTGGCGACCGTGCACGGGCCGGGCGCGGCGCTGCCGCTGCTGTTCGGGGCCGAGTGGGAGGCGCATCCGCGGGTCACGGTCCGCCTCGACACCCACCACCCGCTCTACGCCGCCCATCATCAGAAGCTTGTCTGCATCGACGACCGGATCGCCTTCTGCGGCGGCATCGATCTCACGGTCGGGCGCTGGGACACCGTGGCCCATACGGCCTGCGACCGCTTGCGCACCAATCCCGACGGCGAGCTCTACCCGCCGGTGCACGACCTGCAGATGGCGGTCGACGGCGAGGCCGCCGCGCGGCTGGGCGCGCTCGCCCGCGAGCGCTGGCGCGCCGCCACCGGCGAGGTGCTGGCGCCGGTCGGCCCTGCCGCCGGCGCGGTCTGGCCGCGGGACCTGGATCCGATCGTCACCGACGCCCCGGTCGCGATCGCCCGCACCATGCCGCTCCAGGGCAGCGAGCCCTCGGTCGAGGAGGCGGCGGCGCTCACCGCCGCGGCCCTCGCCTCGGCGAGGGAGACGATCTATCTCGAGGCGCAATACCTCACGGCCGATTTCGTCGCCGACGCGCTCGCCGCCCATCTGGCGGCGGAGACGGGGCCCGAGATCGTGGTGGTGCTGACGCGCCGCTCGCACAATTTCACCGAGCGCGTCGCCATGGGCACGCCGCGGGACCGGGTGCTGCGCCGGCTGCGCGCCGCCGACCGCTTCGCGCGCCTGTTCGTTGCCTATCCGGTCGTGCCAGGACCGGACGGAGATTGCGAGATCGAGGTCCACGCCAAGCTGGTCCTGATCGACGATCGCTTCCTGCGCATCGGCTCCTCGAACCTGAACAACCGCTCGGTCGCCCTCGACACCGAATGCGACCTCGCGGTCGAGGCCCGCTCCCAGGACGAGCGCCGGGCGCTCCGCGCGCTCCGCGACCGCCTGGTGGCCGAGCACCTGGGCGTCGCCCCGGACGCGATGGCCGAGGCGATCGCGCAGGAGGGCCTGATCGCGGCGATCCGGCGCCACATGGGCGGGCCGCGCTCGTTGCGGGTCTGCGAGGTGCCGGAGGAAGAGGGCCTGTTCGACCCCCTGGTCAGCTCCGAGCTGCTCGACCCGGAGCGGCCGTTCGGGACGGCGTAGCCGCCGCCCCGCCCGCGTCGCGCCACCGGAACACCGCCTCGGTGACCGCGAAGGCGACCAGTCCGAGCGCCAGGGGCGCAAGGAAGTACAGGCACCGGAAGGCGATCAGCGGACCGATCACGTCGGTCTTCGGCAGCAGGTGGACGACCACGCTCTCGATCACCCCGACGCCGCCGGGGACGTGGGTGATCAGCACCGCCGCGTTGGCGATGACGAAGACCGAGGCCACCGCCAGGTAGCCGACATCCGAGACCGCCGACAGGACCTGGTGCAGGCAGGCCGAGACCAGGGCGAAGTTGACGGCGCCCAAGGACACCTGCGCCGCCGCCAGCGGCAGCGGCGGCATCTCGAGCGACCAGCGCCGGAAGGTCAGCGGCTTGCGCCACCAGGCGGCGAGGCCGAGATAGCCCGCGACGCCGCCCGCGCAGGCGAGGCCCGCCGCCATCACGGCGCCCGAGCCGAGTCCCGTCACGGTCCGGGCGAGGTCGGGATGGACCAGCACCGCGATGGCGCCGAGCGCCATCAGGCCGACCGCGACGGTGACGCCGCAGAACAGGACCGCCTTCGCGACGTCCGCGGTGTGGAGGCCCCAGCGGGTGTAGAAGCGGTAGCGGATCGCCCCGCTGCTCAAGCCCGCAAAGCCGATGCTGTGGCCGAGACCGAGGCTGATGAAGGCCGCGAGCGCGACGCGGGGATAGGGCAGCGGCGTGCCGGCGGCGCGCAACGCCAGCCAGTCGATGCCGGTGAGGCAGAGATAGCTCGCGGCGGCAAACCCCCCGGCGGCGGCAAGCCGCCCGGCCGGCAGGGCCCGCACCGACTGGACGAGCTGGTCGAGGCTGTAGCCGGCGAGGGTGCGGTAGAGCAGGTAGCCGCCGAGTGCCACGCTGAGCACGGTGAGGAGGATGGTCCAGAACCGGCGGCGGGCGGAGGCCTCCTTCTTGTCTTCGGCGGACTTGTCCGGAGAGGATGTGTCTTCAGCGGTCGTGCGGTGAGCGGTTTTGGCCTGCGTCACGCGGGTTCCTCCCGGGGCACGGAGATGCGGGCGGCGTGCAGGCGGGCAGCTTGCGCCGGGGCGAGGTCGAGGTCGGCGACGAGGGGCAGGTGGTCGGAGGCGACGCGGGCGAGCGTGCCGCCCACGGTCCGCACCGCCCGCACCGCGACGGAGCGGCTGACGAAGACGTGGTCGATGCGCAGGAGCGGCAGGCGGGCCGGGAAGGTCGGCCGCGTCCAGGCCCTGGCGCCGTGCGCGTCCGGCAGCCGGGCGGCGAGGCGGCGGTGGACGCCCGAGCCCGGCAGGGCGTTGAAGTCGCCGAGCAGCACCACCGGATCGCGGCAGGCCGGATCGCCGAGGAAGTCCGGCCCGAGCAGCGCCTCGGCTTGCGCCCGCCGCTCGGCCCGGCCGAGGCCGAGATGCGTGGTGACGACCTGCACCTCGGTTCCGCCCGCGACCACCGCGGCCCAGAGCGCGCCGCGGGGCTCGCAGCCGTCATGGCCCGGCAGGGCTTTCGCCCGCACCAGCCGGGAGGGGAGGGCGGTCAGGATCGCGTCGCCGTAGAGTTCGTCGCTCACCCGCATCGCCGGGTGGAAATGCGACCGCATGCCGAGATGGCCGGCGATCACCGTCGCCTGGTCGATCCCGCCGCTGCGGGCGCGGCCGACATCGAGTTCCTGCAGCGCCACCACGTCCGGCCGGCAGGCGGCGATCACGGCGGCGATGCGCTCCGGGGCGAGACGGCCGTCGGCGCCGAGGCAGCGGCGCACGTTGTAGGTGAGGACGCGGAGCAACCGGGAGGCCTTCTGGCGCGTGGCGGATTTCCCTCAACGGCCGAGCCTGCGGGAGGTTCGGACGCTCCCGCCACGCTTGCACGAAACATGGCCCGACGCCGACTTGTTAGATCATGAACGGATCTCGCCGGCGTGCGTTCTCCCGCGGGCGCGGAAGGGACCGGGATGGGGACCAGGATGGCGGAGACGGGGCGAGCTGCATCGGCCGACGGCCGTCGGGTGGGGGCCGCGCGATGAGGATCGTGGTCTTCGGCCTGACGATCAGCTCGTCCTGGGGCAACGGCCACGCCACCCTGTGGCGCGGCCTGTGCCGCGCGCTCGCCCGGCGCGGCCACAGCGTGGTGTTCTACGAGCGCGACCTGCCGTTCTACGCGCCCCACCGCGACCTGACCGAGATCCCGAATGGCCGGCTCGTGCTGTTCTCCGACTGGGAGGAGATCCGGGCCCGGGCCGCCCGCGACGTCGCCGAGGCCGAGGTCGCGATGGTGACCTCCTACTGCCCCGATGCGGGCCCCGCCACCGACCTCGTCCTCGGGGCCTCGGCGCTCCGGGTGTTCTACGACCTCGACACCCCCGTCACCCTCGACCGGCTGCGCCGCGGCGAGGCGGTGGCGTATGTCGGTCCCGACGGCCTTCGCGGCTTCGACCTCGTGCTGAGCTATACCGGCGGGCCGGCCCTCGACGGCTTGCGGACTGAACTCGGCGCGGCCCGGGTGACGCCGCTCTACGGCCATGTCGACCCGGAGGTGCATCGGCCGGCGGCGGCGCAGGCCCATGACGCCGCCGATCTCTCCTATCTCGGCACCTACGCGGCCGACCGGCAGGCGAAGGTCGTGTCCTGCCTCGTCGAGCCGGCCCGGCGGCGGCCGGACCGGCGCTTCCTGATCGGCGGGGCGCAGTACCCGCCGGATTTTCCCTGGACCGACAACATCTTCTTCGTGCGCCACCTCGGCCCGCGGGAGCACCCGGCCTTCTACGCCTCGTCGCGCCTGACGCTGAACGTCACCCGGTCGGCGATGGCCGCCATGGGCTGGTGCCCCTCGGGCCGCCTGTTCGAGGCCACCGCCTGCGGCGCCGCCGTGCTGAGCGACGCCTTCGACGGGCTCGACGCCTTCTACCGGCCGGGCGACGAGATCCTGCTCGCCGAGACGCCGGAGGCGGTGCTGACGGCCCTCGACCGGAGCGATGCGGAGCTGCGCCGCATCGCCGAGGCCGGCCGCGCCCGCACGCTGGCCGACCACACCGCGGACCGCCGGGCGGTCGAGCTGGAGGCCATCCTGGATTCCGCCCGGACCCCCATCGTGATGGAGGCGTGAGCATGTGGGGCATCGTTCCGGCGGCCGGCCGCGGCAGCCGCATCCAGCCGCTCGCCTTCTCCAAGGAGCTGCTGCCGGTCGGCAGCCGCCTGCGCGACGGGGTCGAACGGCCTTGCGCGGTGAGCGAGTACGTCGTCGAGCGGATGATCCGGGCTGGGGCGGACAAGATCTGCTTCGTGATCGCCCCGGGCAAGTCCGACATCGTCGAGTATTACGGCTCCGGCTACGGCCCGGCGCCGATCGCCTACGTGGTGCAGCCGCGGCCCGAGGGCCTGTGCGACGCGCTGTTCCGCGCCCTGCCGCTGATCGCCCCCGACGAGCCGGTGCTGGTCGGCCTGCCCGACACGGTGTGGTTCCCGGATGACGGGCTGGCGCGCCTGCCGGCCGACGGGCTGTCGTTCCTGCTCTTCCCGGTCGAGCGGCCGGAGCTGTTCGACGCCGTGGTGCTCGACGGCGACGCGGTGCGGGAGATCCAGGTGAAGCAGGCCAATCCCGCCTCGTCCTGGGTCTGGGGGGCGTTCAAGCTCACCGGCCGCATCCTCGCCGAGCTCCACGCCCTCTGGCGGGCACGGCACTGCCGCGACGAATATATCGGCACCCTCGTCAATGCCTGGCTCGCCGCCGGCGGCCGGGCAATCGGGCTGCGCGCCGGCACCGCCTACGTCGATACCGGCACGCTCCACGGCTACCGCGCCGCGATGGCCCTCCTCGGGGCGGAGGATGCCGGGCAAGATGCCGGGCAGGCGTCCGGGCGCCGGCTGTCGCTCGGCCATCCGAAGGGGGACGAGGCCAAGGGAAACGAGGCAAGGCCGGTGCCGTGAGGCCCCTCACCATCCTCAGCGTCGCCTATCCCTTCGCGCCGGTGAGCCCCGACGCGGTCGGCGGGGCCGAGCAGGTGCTGTCCCGGCTCGACGCCGCCCTCGTGGCGGCGGGTCACCGCTCGATCGTGGTGGCGCGGGCGGGGTCCCGGGTCGCCGGCACCCTGGTGCCGGTGCCGGCGCAGGACGGGCCGATCGACGAGGCGGCCCGCACCCGCGCCCGGGCCCGTCACCGCGCCGCCATCGCGGACGTCCTCGCACGATACCCGATCGACCTGATCCACCTGCACGGGATCGACTTTTCCGGGTACCTGCCGCCGCCCGGCCCGCCGGTGCTCGCGACCCTGCATCTGCCGCCCGCCTGGTACCCGCCGGAGGCCCTGCATCCGCGCCGGCCGCGGACCTGGCTCCACGGCGTCTCGGCGGCGCAGGCCCGGACCTGCCCGCCCGATCCCGCCCTGCTGGCGCCGATCCCGAACGGGGTGCCGGTGCAGGCCTTGGACCGGGCGCGCCACGCGAAGCGGGCCTTCGCCCTGGCGCTCGGCCGGATCTGCCCGGAGAAGGGCTTCCACCTCGCGCTCGCCGCGGCGCATCGCGGCGGCTTCCCGCTGCTGATCGGCGGCCAGGTCTACGATTATCCGGCCCACCAGGCCTATTACCGGGACACGATCGCCCCGCGCCTCGACCGGCACCGGCGCTTCCTCGGGCCGTTGGGCTTTGCGCGCAAGCGGCGCCTCCTCGCGGCGGCGCGCTGCCTGGTGGTGCCGAGCCTCGTCCCGGAGACGAGCTCCCTCGTCGCCATGGAGGCGATGGCCTGCGGCACGCCGGTGGTGGCGTTTGCGAGCGGCGCCCTGCCGGAGATCGTCGAACCCGGCCGCACCGGCTTCCTGGTCGCGGACGAGGCCGGGATCGCCGCGGCGGTCGTGGCGTCGGGCGCCCTCGACCCGGAGGTTTGCCGGGCCGCCGCGCGGGAGCGCTTCTCGGCGGCCCGCATGGCGGCGGCCTATCTCGCGCGCTACCGCGAGATCCTGGCCGCGTGACCGTTCACGCGATGGTCGGCACGATGCCGCCCTCGACCCGGAGGCTCGCCCCGTTGGTCGCCGCCGCGAGCGGGCTCGCCAGATAGGTCACCAGCCCGGCGATCTCCTCGGGCTCGATCATCCGGGCGAGCAGCGAGAGCGGGCGGTGGACCCGGAAGAACTCGGCTTCGAGTTCGGCCGCCGACAGGTCCGGATCGGAGGCGACGCTCTTCAGGAAGTCGACGATGCCCTCCGAACGGGTCGGGCCGGGCAGGACCGTATTCACCGTCACGCCGGTGCCGCGGGTACGCTGGGCGAGGCCCCGGGCGATGGTTGCCTGCGCCGTCTTCGACACCGCGTAATGCAGCATGTCGGGCGGCGGCACGAGGCCGGACTCGCTCGACACGAACACGATCCGCCCGGTCTTCCTCGCCAGCATGCCGGGGAAATACGCCTGGGCGAGGCGCGCACCCGAGACCACGTTGACCTCGAACAGGTGGTGCCAGTCCGCGTCGGTGATCTCCTCGAACGGCTTCGATTCGTAGATGCCGAGGTTGTTGACCAGGATGTCGACCTCGGGCACCGCCGCGACCAGCGCTCTTGCCCCCTCCGCGGTCGCCGGATCGGCCAGCACCGTGCGCGGCGCTCGCGCGCCCGGCTCGGCCGCGACCGTGCCCGCGGCCGCGTCGAGCTTCGCCTGGTTGCGTCCGGGCAGCACCAATTCGGCGCCCTCCGCCGCGAGGCGGCGGGCGATGGCCAGCCCGATGCCCGCGGTGGCGCCGGTGACGAGGGCGGTCTTGCCGCCGAGCTTGAGGTCCATGGTCATCTCCGTCTGTAAGAGCCTGTTTGACTATGAAGAGCTGTATTGGTGCCGCTCATAGGCCTGCATGAGCCTATGGCAATTGGCGATACTGATGCTGTCCTCGGCCGCCGCTGGGCTGTGCTCCCAGTGGCGGGTCAGGCGGCGGTAGCGCGTCGAGAGCGTGCCGAACGTCGCCTCGATCCGCCAGCGCAGCGGCAGCGGCTGGAAGCCCGTGGCCTGCGCCTCACGGGTGGAG
>NZ_VDDA01000007.1 GCF_006151805.1 Methylobacterium terricola
CCCTTGAGAGCCGTGGAAGACGACCACGTGGATAGGCTGGATGTGCAAGCGCGGTAACGCGCTGAGCTGACCAGTACTAATCGCTCGATCGGCTTGATCGCTCTCATGATCCGTGTCCGGATCAACCACACACGACGAAGACACACACACATGCTTGCCGGATGAACGTGCTTGGCCGGTCTGGTGGTCTGAGCGGGGTGATCTGAACCCGATCCCATCTCGAACTCGGCCGTTAACCGCCCCAGCGCCTATGGTACTGTGTCTCAAGACACGGGAGAGTCGGTCACCGCCAGACCTGCCAAGCACGTCACGTTCCCTCATCACGATCACGCCTTGGCGCGGGGTGGAGCAGCCCGGTAGCTCGTCAGGCTCATAACCTGAAGGTCACAGGTTCAAATCCTGTCCCCGCAACCAAACCGATCGAGAAGGCCCGTCAACTGATGCTGACGGGCCTTCTCGCGTTCAAGCCAGGGACACGCGCACACGTCGGTTCTGCTTGCCCTTCTTCTCGATCGCCGTGACCGTCGCCACGCCAATCTCCCCCGTGCGGCCTACATGGGTGCCGCCGCAGGGCTGGAGGTCGAGTCCCTCGATCGCCACGAGGCGCACCCGTCCACTCCCCATCGGCGGCTTCACCGACATCGTCTTGACGAGCCCTGGATTGGCGGCGAGTTCCTCGTCGCTGATCCAGCACACCGAGACGGCGGCATCCTGGCCAATCATCTCGCGCAGCCGCGTCGTGACGGCGTCCTTGTCGAGACCGGAATCCGGGATGTCGAAGTCGAGCCGACCCTCGCCGTCACCGATGGAGCCGCCGGTCACCGGATAGGGGAGGGCCACCGAGAGCAGATGCAGCGCGGTGTGCACCCGCATACGGGCGTAGCGAAGCGGCCAGTCGAGCATCAGGCGAACCGACTCGCCGGGGGATGGGACGGGGCCTCCCGCCGCGACCCGGTGCAGGATCGTCGTCTTGTCCGGGCCGTAGACGGTGTCGAGGATCGCCACCTCGCTGCCGTCCTCCCGCACCAGCCGACCGCGGTCGCCGGGCTGGCCACCACCCTGCGCGTAGAACAAGGTCCGGTCGAGGATGAATCCGGTCTCGTCCGCAGCGACGATACGGGCCTCGGTCTCGCGCAGATATGCGTCGTCGCGGTAGAGAAGGTCTGTTGGCATGCCGTCTCCCGGTTCGTGGTCGCGGATTGCAAGAGTGGCTCGCCGCCGCGCCTCCGTCGAGTCTTCGTCGTCCGTTAACCATCTCGGTTAGCGAAGCCGTAGGGACGGCGGGCCCAATATGGGACGGCGTCCCGAGACCAAGCCCGCGATGATCGCCACTCCGACCTTCCCGGATCTCTCGGCTCTCGTGGTCGACGAGAGCCTCTACATCCGCCGCATCGTACGCGACATGCTGATGCGCGTCGGCATCAAGCGGCTGCTGGAAGCGCCGGACGGCGCCGAGGCGCTCGGCGTGCTGGCCGAGAGCAAGCCCGACCTGGTCGTGCTCGACTGGGACTTGGCGATCCTCTCGGGAGAGGAGTTCATCCGGCTCGCCCGCACGCCGGCAACCTCGCCGGCCCCGACCGTGCCGATCATCCTGATGCTCGCCCAACCGCGTCGGAACGTGATCGACCGGGCGATCAACCTCGGCGTCAACGAGATCATCGCCAAGCCGTTCTCGCCCAAGACCCTGTGGTCGCGCCTCGACGAGGTGATCAACCGGCCGCGGCCGTTCTCGCAAGTCAAGAGCCTGCTGCGCCCCCAGCCACGCCTCGCCGCCGCCGCCGCGGTGAAGGGCATGCTCTGAGGGGGCTCCCGGTTTAATCCGCGAGTCTAAAGTCTTATCGCTGACGCCGTAATGCGCCTTTCAGCAGGCGCGACCTTTGTCCAGTATCCCTCGCCAAACCGCTCCGGCATCGCGACCGGCCGGGTGGACAGGGAGTGAATCATGCTCAAGCGCCTCGCCGTCGCAGCCACGTTCCTGGCGGCCCTCGCCGGTCCGGCCGCGGCCCAGGACGTCGTCCGTCTCGGCAACCTGAAATTCGCCCATTACGGCGCGATCTCCTACATGAAGGAGATCGCCGGCAAGTATAATCTGAAGATCGACGAGAAGCAGTTCGCGAAGGGCGCCGACATCTACCCGGCGATGGCGGTCGACCAGATCGACATCGCGGCCTCGGGCGCCGACGGCGCGGTGGCGGCGCGCGGCAACGGCGTCAAGCTGCTGGTGGTGGCCGGCTTCGCCAATGGCGGCGTGCGCATCCTCGGCCGGCCCGATCTCGGCGCCAAGACCCTCGCTGACGTGAAGGGCAAGAAGGTCGCGGTGGTGCGCGGCGGCACCCAGGACCTGATGCTGCTGGCTGAATTGGAGAAGAACGGCCTGACCTGGTCGGAGCGTCCGGGCAAGGACGTGCAGCTCGTCTACTTCAACAACTATGCCGACCTGAACCAGGCGCTGGCCCAGAAGTACGTCGACGTGATCTGCCAGAGCGAGCCGCAATCGACCCAAGCCATCTCGAACGGCTGGGGCTACGAGATCGTCAAGCCCTACGATACCCCGGTCGGCGTGCCCTACCGGCCGCTGGTCATGACCGAGAAGATGTACACCGAGAAGCCCGAGGTCGCCGCCCGGGTCCTGAAGCTGTTCGTCGAGGCGACCAAGACCTTCATCGAGAAGCCGGACCTGGCCGAGAAGTACGTCCGCGAGCAGGTATTCAAAGGCCAGCTCAGCAGCAAGGATTTTCGCGATTCGATGGAGAATGCCGACTACACCTACGACATGCCGGCCGGCCACATGCAGGTCACGGCGGACCTGATGCACAAGTACGGTCTCGGCAAGATGGTCAACCCGCCGAAGGGCGACGCCGAGTGGGTCAAGCTCGACCTGCTCGAGAAGGCGAAGGCCGAACTCGGCGCCAAGAGCACGACGAAGACGAATTGAGCCGGTCCGGAGATCCGACGTGAACCGCCTCTCCGCCTTTCGCGGCGCGCTCTTGCCGGTCGGTCTGCTGATCGTCTGGGAGATCGCGAGCCGCGCCGGCCTGTTCTCAGCCGTGGTGCTGCCGCCGCCGAGCGCGGTGGCGGCGCGCTGGGTTTCGAGCCTCGTTCCCGCCTTGCCCTACGATCCGGCGACCCAGAGCTACACGGCCTGGCTGTTCTCGGGCGAGCTGCCGCACGACGCGGTGGCGAGCCTGAGCCGGGTGATCGCCGGCTTCGCGATCGGCGTCGGACTGGCGCTGCCGGTCGGCCTGCTGATGGGCACGAGCGACAAGCTCTACAGCCTCGTCAATCCGCTGCTGCAGATCCTGCGGCCGATCCCGCCGATCGCCTATATCCCGCTCGCGATCGTGTGGTTCGGTCTCGGCAACCCGCCGGCCCTGTTCCTGATCGCGCTCGGCACGTTCTTCCCGGTCCTCGTCAACACGGTGGCGGGGGTGCGGCAAGTCGATTCGATCTATGTCCGCGCCGCGCGCAATCTCGGTGCGAATTCCTGGACGATGTTCCGGCGGGTGATCCTGCCGGCGGCGAGCCCGTTCGTGCTCGCCGGCATGCGCATCGGCATCGGCACCGCCTTCATCGTGGTGATCGTCGCCGAGATGATCGCGGTTTCCGACGGGCTCGGCTACCGCATCCTCGAGGCGCGTGAGTATATGTGGTCGGACAAGATCATCGGCGGGATGCTGACGATCGGCATCCTCGGCCTCGTCATCGACGGTGCGATGTCGCGCCTGAACGACCACCTGCTGCGCTGGCACCGCGGCCTGGAGCGCTGACATGACGGCAACTGCAACGCTCCGCCGCCCCGACCCCGCCGCCGCGCCGGGCGCCGCCGAGATCGAGATCGACGGCGCCTCGAAGGTGTTCGGCACCGGATCGGGCGCTGTGGTGGCGCTGGAAAGCGTCACCGCGACGATTCCGAGCGGGCAGTTCGTCTGCCTGCTCGGGCCGTCGGGCTGCGGCAAGTCCACCCTGCTCAACGCGATCGCGGGATTCTCACCGCTCACCTCCGGGACGATCCGGATGGCCGGGCGCCCGGTCGTCGATCCCGGGCCCGACCGTGGCATGGTCTTCCAGGAATATGCGCTGTTTCCCTGGATGACGGTCGAGCAGAACATCCGCTTCGGCCTCGACATCAAGGGCGTGGCGCGGGCGGAGGCTGACGCCATCGTCGCCCGCATCGCCGGGACGCTCGGCCTGTCGGACTTCCTCGCCCGCTTCCCGAAGGAATTGTCCGGCGGAATGCGTCAGCGGGTTGCGATCGCGCGCATCCTCGCCCTCGACCCGCCGGTGATGCTGATGGACGAGCCGTTCGGCGCCCTCGACGCGCTGACCCGGCGCACCTTGCAGGACGAGCTGCTGCGGATCTGGGCCGAGTACCGCAAGACCATCGTGTTCGTGACCCACTCGATCGAGGAGGCGATCTACCTCGCCGACCGGATCGTCGTGCTCACCTACCGCCCGGGTCGGATGAAGCGCGACCTGATCGTGCCCCTCGCCCGCCCGCGTGACACCGCCTCGGCCGAGTTCAATGCCCTCAAGCGCGAACTCGCCGGGTTGGTGATGGAGGAGCAGCAGCGCTTCACCCAGGCCGAGTTGACCGGCTCGGCGGTCGATTGAGCGGGCGCTCCGCCAACGGCCGATTGCCCACAACTCGTTTGGTCGCCAGAGAAACTTCGTGGTGAGAGGACGGCCGGCGCGGCACGATCGCTGCTTTGCGTTCCGGCCGGAGCCACGTAAGCTTCCCATCATGTGATGGGCTTGTCGCCCCGCAAGGGTGCGACCATGAAGGATATCGGCATCGCCGATGAGGGATGAGACGGCCGTCTCCGCGCCGGCGCGAGCCGCGGAGTATGCCGAGACAGCGCGCGCGACCGCGCCTCCGCCCCGTGGGGCGGAGGATGATGTTTCACGCCGGAGCGAGCGGCGCGCCTACGCGGCGCTCGATCTCGGCACCAACAATTGCCGGCTCCTGATCGCCGAGCCGGCGCCCTACGGGTTCCGGGTGATCGATGCCTTCTCGCGTATCGTGCGCCTCGGCGAAGGCTTGGGCAGCAACGACCGGCTGAGCGAGGACGCCATCGACCGCACGGTCGATGCGCTGGCGGTGTGCCTGGGCAAGATGCGCGCCCGGGGGGTGGTGCGGGCGAAATCGATCGCCACCGCCGCGTGCCGGCTCGCGGTGAACGGGCCGGCCTTCGTCGATCGCGTCCACCGCGAGGTCGGGCTCGATCTCGAGGTGGTGGACCGGCGCACCGAGGCCTACCTGGCCGTGACCGGCTGCGCCGCGCTCGCCGACCGGCACGCTGAATCGGTCGTGATCTTCGATATCGGCGGCGGCTCGACCGAAATCGTCTGGCTCGACGGGTCGGCGGCGCTCGCCCGCAGCGCCGACCCGACCTTGCGCATCCGCGCCTGGGACTCGCTCCCGGTGGGGGTCGTCACCCTGGCCGAGCGCTATGGCGGGGCTGACGTCACCCGCCCGGTCTTCGAGGGCATGGTCGAGGAGGTCGCCGACCGCCTGACCAAGTTCGCGCTCATCGCCGGCGCCGCCGCCCACGCGCCGAACTTCCACCTGCTCGGCACCTCCGGCACGGTGACGACGCTCGCCGCCACCCATCTGCGCCTGCCGCGCTACGACCGGCGGCGGATCGACGGGTTGTGGATGCGCGACCGCGAGGTCACCGACGCCATCGACGGCCTGCTCGCGACCCGCCTGTCGGACCGGGCGCAGAACCCGTGCATCGGCCGCGACCGGGCCGACCTGGTGCTGGCCGGCTGCGCCATCCTGGAGGCGATCCGCCGTGCCTTCCCGTCCGAGCGCCTGCGCATCGCCGATCGCGGCCTGCGCGAGGGCCTCCTGATGAACATGATGCGTGAGGATGGGGTCTGGCGCCGGGGCGTGCGGCCGGGCTGACAGCCGCGCTCCGGGCTCGCGCGCGGTCAGTCTGCGAGAAGCGGGCTTGCTGCAAGAAGCGGGCTTGCGCCCGCGCGCCCGGGGCGTCATCTGGCTGGAAAGGGTTCGGTCATCGAAGGTCAAGGCATATGAGCGATCGTCGCGGCGGCGGCGTCCGGGGAGACCTGAAGCAGCGGGTGAAGACCGGGCGCGGGCGCACGGTCTCCTCCAAGCTCTGGCTCGAGCGCCAGCTCAACGACCCCTACGTGGCCCGTGCCAAGCGTGAGGGCTACCGGTCGCGCGCGGCCTTCAAGCTGATGGAGATCGACGACCGCTTCCGGCTGCTGCGGCCGGGTCAGCGAGTGGTCGATCTCGGCGCCGCCCCGGGCGGCTGGTCGCAGGTGGCCGCCGCCAGAGTCGGCAGCCATCCGGGCGCGCCGGCGCCGCGCGGCCGGGTCGTCGGCATCGACCTCCTGGAGATCGAGCCGATGCCCGGGGTCGATTTCGTCACCCTCGACTTCCTCGATCCGACCGCGCCGGGGCTGCTCACCGAGATGCTGGGCGGTCCGGCCGATGTCGTGATGTCGGACATGGCCGCCAATGCCACCGGCCATAAGAAGACCGACCACCTGCGGATCATGGGGCTCGCCGAGACGGCGTTGGCCTTCGCCCGCGAGATCCTGGCACCGGGCGGCACCTACCTCGCCAAGGTGCTGCAAGGTGGCACCGAGGCCGGCCTGCTCACCGACCTGAAACGCGATTTCTCCGCCGTGCGCCACGTCAAGCCGGCGGCGAGCCGGGCGGATTCGAGCGAGCTCTACGTCCTGGCGACGGGCTATCGCGGCGCCGAGGCGACGGATGGGCCGTATCGCGAGACCGACGACGACGAGGCGGAGGACGAGGCGCCGGGCTGGCGGCCGTGACCCCGGCGGCGGCGATCGCGCGAGCGCGGGCACTGCTCGTCGCGGAGGGTTTTTCGGAGATCGGGCAGGGGACGCGAGGCGAGAGCTTCTATTTCGGCCTGCCCGGGGCGGTGGGTCAGTTGCGGGTCGCCAATCATGCCCGGACGCCGAAGCAGCGGCTCAAGCACCCGGAGGTGGTGGCGAGCCTCGTCGTCTCGGGCCCATTGTCAGAGGCGGTGCTGCAGGAGCGCTTGACCGCGACCCTGCGGGATTTTCGGACACGGCAGGGAGAAGCCTAGGGTCAAAACCCAATCAGCCTGACCGCATGAAGCGCTGCCGAGGGTGGGAAGCGGACACCCGCCCGACGGGGATCAGGGATCCTTGGCGATCGCTGGCGGCTGCATGAACTCGATCGTCGCGCCGTCAGGGCCAACGGCGTAGATCACCCGCGTTCCAGCCCGCGCACCGTCCGCGATCGGTTGCGGCGTGCCTTGCGCCTTCCAGCCGTAGGCGGCGATCCGCACCAGGAGCGCGTCGATGTCATCGACCACAAGGGCCAGATGCGCGAAGCCTGGGTCGAACGGCTTGGCCGGCACGCGGGGTCGGTCCGGACCCTGATACTCCAGGAGCTCGATCGTCTGATCCGCCAGCGAAACGATCGCCAGGCGCACCGTCGCTCCATGCGCTCCGGTCACCTGACCGAGGAACTCGCCCCCCATCTCGCCCGTCCGCACGAGGCGTGCGCCGAGCCCATCGATCCAGAACCGAAGTGCCTCGTCGAGGGAGCCGACCGCGAAGCCGACATGATCGGCGCGCTGCACATGGATGCTCGTGTGTTCCGTCATGCAGGACGTTCTACCGGCAAAGGGGCCGCTCGTCTGCAATGGGTTGAAGCTGACGCTCACACGGTCAAGCTGATCGGGTTTTGATCCTCGAGCATCATCCGATCGCGTCGCAACCGGATAAGTGCTCCAGGTCTTTGATCTTGCCGCATTGCCTGCGGTGAACCGTTATCCGCTTCCTCGGAAAACGCTCGAGCGACGGCCGTCAGGCCACCCTGAAGGCTGTGAGGAAAATGCGCATTTCCTCTCTCATGGAGGAGACGACCTGCCCTTCGATCCTGATCGGCTTAGCCCGGTGCGTGGCTGCTTTCAGCCTCTCGCGCTCAATCCGTATCACCAGCCTGCGCGGCGTTTGGGCGAGGCTGAAATCCGCATTGCGACGCAACCGATCGGATGTCGTATCAATTCGGATGGACGGGCAACAGCTGTTGTCCAGCATCCAAGATGCCAGTCTGCGCGCCGCCACAGCCTGATCTGAGGAAGGGGACCTCCGGTCCTAAGGACCACGGAGCCCGGACCTCACGCTGACCTCCGCCCGAGACCCGACACCTTCGCGAGCTGCGAACGCTGGGCCGCGTATGTGGAAGCAACCATCGGGTAATCGTGCGGCAGGCCCCACTTCTGGCGATACGCCTCGGGCGTGATCCCGCGCCCGGCGAGATGGCGTTTCAGCGTCTTGTAGGGACGTCCGTCCTCCAGGCTGATGATGTAGTCCGGCGTCACCGTCTTCTTGATCGGCACCGGCGGGGTGGGCCGCTCCTCCTTCGCGGGTTCCGCCGGCCCACCGAGCTTGGTCAAAGCGGCATACGTTGCGACGATCACCGTGGGGAGATCCCCAGCCGGCACGCTGTTGCGTGTCACGTAGGCCGACACGATGGCGGCGGCGAGGCTAACGAAGTCGGCGCTTGGAGTGTCGGCCTTCAGCATGCTTTATTAATACTCTGATCACCATGCCGAAGACGATTTCGACATTTGCAAGAATTTTATATAGCGCACCCAATCACACGCATTAGGCCAACGTGGCACGATTTATCGGCCTTACAAGCACACCGGACATGATGCGGCCCATCACGCGCGAGACTAAGCGGGTGGAAATCCGGTTGTCTGGGAAGAACCGCGCCTGGAGGCGGGGCACACCTCCAGGGCGCATCGTCTGAGGCACGTCACGATCGCGCTGCATTCGCGACGCTCTCTAAGCCTTTGTATGATCGGATGTTCGCGACGAACCGGCACCCACGTCGTCGGACGATGCTCTGGCAGGCCGACGCTCGATGCGGGATCCTGATTCGCGGCCACGGTCACGGGCGGATCTTCGCCTCGCCACGCCGCTCCGCACGGGAGAAGGGGGCCGCGACATCCGGGATGACCGGATCGACGACCGACAGCCCGCTCACCCCGCCCGCTTCGCATCCGCCAGGAACTCCGCCACCGCCTCGACGAAAGGTTGCCCATAGGCCTCCCGCTTGCGTTCGCCGACGCCGTGGATCGAGCGCAAGGCCCAGAGGTCGATCGGCTTGGCCCGCGCCATCTCGATCAGGGTGCGGTCGGGGAAGATCATGTAGGCGGCCACGCCCTCCTGGCGGGCCAGCGTCGCGCGCAGGCCCCGCAGGTGCTGGAACAGGGCTTCGTCGGTGTCCGACAGGCCGAGGGTGTCGTCGTCCTGGGTCGCGCGGCGGCGCTCCTTCGGCGCCTTCGGCTCGGGGTCGGGGCGGAGCTGCACCGGCTCGCGGCCGAACAGGATCGCCTCGCCCTTGTCGGTGAGGGAGAGGCCACCGTAGCCGTCGCCGTTCTCCGCCACCGCGCCGGCGGCGAAGAGCTGGCGCAGGATCGCCCGCCAGGCCGCCACCGGCTTGTCGGAGCCGACCCCGAAGGTCTTGAGCTGGGCGTGGCCGTTGCGGCGGATCTGCTCGCTCTCCTTGCCGTGGACGAGATCGCAGATATAGGCAGCGCCGAAACGCTGCCCGGTGCGCACCACCGCCGACAATACCTTCTGGGCCGACACCGTGCCGTCGATCAGCGAGACGCCGCCACGGCACAGGTCGCAGCGGCCGCACGGCTGGCTCTGCTCGCCGAAATAGCCGAGCAGCGACTGGCGCCGGCAGGTCGCGCCCTCGCACAGCGCGATCATCGCCTCGAGCTTGCGGCGCTCGACCCGGCGGCGGTCGTCGGGTACCTCCTTCTCGTCGATCTGGCGTCGGCGCAACGCCATGTCGTCGAGGCCGTAGAGGGTCAGGGTATCGGCCGGCAGCCCGTCGCGCCCGGCGCGGCCGATCTCCTGGTAGTAGCTCTCGATCGTCGAGGGCATGTCGGCGTGGCAGACGTAGCGCACGTCGGGCTTGTTGATGCCCATGCCGAAGGCGATGGTCGCCACCACGACGACGCCGTCCTCCTGCAGGAAGGTGTCCTGGTTGCGCATCCGCACGGTCTGTTCCAGGCCGGCATGGTAGGCGAGGGCGTTGAAGCCGTCCTGCTGCAGGATCTCGGCGATCTGCTCGGTGCGCTTGCGCGAGGAGCAGTAGATGATGCCGCTCTCCGCCTTGCGCGGGCGCAGGAAGCGGGAGAGCTGGCGCGTCGGGTGCTCCTTCGGCGCGAAGGTCAGGCGGATGTTCGGCCGGTCGAAGGAGTGGACGAACAGTTCCGGCTTGCGGCCGCGGGGAAACAGCCGCTCGGAGATGTCGGCCCGGGTCGCGGCATCGGCGGTGGCGGTCAGCGCCACGGTCTGCACGTCGCCGAGCGCCTCGCGGGCACGGGCGAGATCACGATATTCGGGCCGGAAGTCGTGGCCCCATTGCGAGACGCAATGCGCCTCGTCGACGGCGAGCCGGCGAACGCCGGCCCCCTGCAACGCCTCGATCAGGCCGTCCATCAGGAGCCGCTCGGGCGAGACGAAGAGCAGGCGCAGGGTCCCCTGGCGGATGCCGCGCCAGGTCTCGCGGGCGCTCGATTCCGACACCGTCGAGTTGAGGGTGCCGGCCGGGATGCCGAACGCCTCCATCTGCTTCACCTGGTCGTGCATCAGCGCGATCAGCGGCGACACGACGACAGTCAGCGACTCCTCCACCAGGGCGGGGAGCTGGTAGGTCATCGACTTGCCCGAGCCGGTCGGCATCACCGCGAACACGTCGCGCCCGTCGAGCACGGCGCCGATCACCTCGGCCTGGCCGGGACGGAAATCCTCGTAGCCGAAGGTTTTTCGGAGGGCGGCGCGGGCCTCATCGAGGCGGTCTGTCATCGGGGTTCTGCAGGCTCGTTGCGGGCGGGCGGCAATGGGGACGGTGTGTGGAAGACCCCTGACACAGGATAGCTATTCATCACCGATACGGGACGCCACCACGACGCGCGATCATCGCGACGAGGCTGCCGACGGCTCACCGCGACGCTGGCACCGACGGCGGGACGCGACAAGGGCGAAGAGGGTGGTATGGCCCCGGCGAACGAACTGCAACGGCGCGAACGGTCGCTCGCCGCGTTCCTGGCGCGGATCAAGCCGATCCCGCATGACATCGCGCCGCATCCGCTGAAGGCGGACAAGACGGTCGTCGACGCGCTGAACGGCGAGCCATAGCGATCGGTGCGCGTCCATCCTACGGTGCCCGCACGCTCCCCTCGGCCACCTGTACCACGTCCGCCCGCTCGCCCAGCTCGCCGAACAGCACCGGATCGGCCCCGGTCATCCAGACCTGGCCCGGCAGGGCTTCGAGGGCGTCGAACAGGCCGGCGCGGCGGCGGGGATCGAGATGGGCCGCGACCTCGTCGAGCAGGACCAGGGGGCTGAGCCCGCTCATGCCGGTGACGAGGCGGGCATGGGCGAGGACAAGGCCGATCAGCAGCGCCTTCTGCTCGCCGGTCGAGGCGGTGGCGGCGGGGACGTCCTTGGGGCCGTGCCGCACCACGAGGTCGGAGGCCTGCGGGCCGGCGAGCGTGCGCCCGGCGGCGCGGTCGCGAAACCGGTTCTGCCGCAGGGTGGCGCGGTAGCGGTCCTCGGCATCGACCGCCGGCCAGACCGCCACGAGGTCGTCGATGTCGCCCTCCAGCCGCACCCCGGCCCAGGGGAAGGGCGAGGCCTCGTCGCGGGTCGACAGGATCAGGCTGTCGAGGCGCTCCACCGTCTCGCGCCGGGCGAGAGCCACCGCGACGGCGAGTTCCGCCACCTCGCGCTCGACGGCATCGAGCCACGGCCCGTCATCCGGCCGCTCCTCCAGCAGACGGTTGCGCGAGCGCAACGCCCGCTCCATGGCGCTCACCCGGGCGCCGTGGCCGGCATCGACGGCGAGCACCAGCCGGTCGAGGAAGCGGCGCCGGTCGCCGGCAGGCCCGCGGAAGAGCGCATCGAGGTCGGGGGTGAGCCAGACCACCCGCAGCTGCTCGGCGAAGGCCGTGGGCGAGGAGGCGGTGGTGCCGTCGATGCGGCAGAGCCGGCCGCCGCGCTCCTCGCGTCCCCGCGGCGGCTCCCAGGCGGTGCCGATGCGGTGGTCGCCGTTCGGTCCCTCGAGGGTCAGCGAGACCGCGAAGCCGCCGGCACCGCCCTCGCGCGCCATCACGGAGAAATCGGCCCGGCGCAGGCCGCGGCCGGGGGCGAACAGCGACAGCGCCTCCAGGATGTTGGTCTTGCCGGCCCCGTTCTCCCCCACCAGCGCGACGAAGCGGCGGCCGACCGCGAGGTCGAGGTCGGCGTGGTTGCGGAAGTCGCGGGCGATCAGCCGGGTGACGCGCAGGGATTCGGGATTCGTCATCCCCTGGGCCATAGCACAGGTCGCCGCGGGGGCCGGTGGTGTCGCGGGCGTGACGCACCGCGACGCGGCGTCCCGGCTCGGGCGCTGAGGCTGACGATCTCAGGAGGCAGGCCCGGTCCACCGCCTCGCTGCAACGAAGGCGAGACTGCGCCGCCGGGATCCGATACGGACGCGGCCACCATCCCTTCCCGCCCGGACCGGTTCATGGACCAGACCACCCCGACAGCCCCGGCGACCATCGACGACTTCCTGGCGCTCGACGTGAGGGTCGGCACCATCGTCGAGGCGGCGCCGATCCCCCAGGCGCGCCGGCCGGCCTACCGGCTGGTGATCGACCTCGGCCCCGCGATCGGCTTGAAGAAATCCTCCGCCCAGGTGACGGTGCACTACACCCCCGAGGCCCTGGTCGGCCGGCAGGTGCTCTGCGTCGTCAACCTGCCGCCGCGCCAGGTCGGGCCCGTGCGCTCCGAGGTGCTGACCCTCGGCGTGCCGGACGGGGAGGGCGCGGTGGTGCTGATCGCGCCCGAGCGGCCGGTGCCGAATGGCGGGCGGCTGTACTGAGCGTTCCAAGGAGACCGGACACACCATGACCTCCAGCCCCAGTTCCAGCCATGGCCCCGGTTCCAGCCATGGCCCCTTGCGCGTCGGCATCGGCGGCCCGGTCGGGTCGGGCAAGACCGCCCTGATGGAGGGCCTGTGCAAGGCCCTGCGCGAGCGCTACGACCTCTGCGCCATCACCAACGACATCTACACCAAGGAGGATGCCCGCCTCCTCACGGTGGCCGGCGCCTTGGCCGAGGAGCGGATCATGGGCGTCGAGACCGGCGGCTGCCCGCACACCGCGATCCGCGAGGACGCCTCGATCAACCTCGCGGCGGTGGCGGAGATGCGCCGGCGCTTTCCCGCCCTCGACCTCGTGCTGCTGGAATCCGGCGGCGACAACCTCGCGGCCACCTTCTCGCCGGAGCTCGCCGACCTGACGATCTACGTGATCGACGTCGCCGGCGGCGAGAAGATTCCGCGCAAGGGCGGCCCAGGCATCACCCGTTCGGACCTCCTCGTCATCAACAAGACCGACCTCGCGCCGCTCGTCGGCGCCGATCTCGGGGTGATGGAGGAGGACACCAAGCGCATGCGCGGCCAGCGCCCCTACGTCTTCGCCTCCTTGCGCCACGGCGACGGCGTCGAGGCGGTGGCGCGCTTCGTGGTGGAGGCCGGGGGGCTGTAGGTGCTCCTCGACCTCGCGCATTGGCTCACCCTGCCGGCGCCGCTCGCCGCCCGGCGCCTCGGCTATGTCGGCGACAGCGTGCGGCTCGCCTCGCGGTCGCGCCGCTGCCGCGCGGCCTGGGCGCCGCACCTGGCCGCCGCGCAGGACACGGTGCGGGCGGCGATGCGCGATTGTCCCCGGCGCGACCTCGCGGTGGTGCTGGGCTCGGGCCTCCTCGACGACGTCCCGATCGACGACCTCGCGGCCGCGTTCCGGCGGGTGGTCCTGGTCGACGCGGTGCATCCCTGGCGGGCCCGGTGGCGGTCGCGCCGCCACGCCAACGTCGCACGCCTGACCCACGATCTCAGCGGCGCGAACGGCCTGCTGCTCGACCGCGGCGAGACCGCAAGGCCGGTCCTGCCGCCGGTCTGCCGCGAGGCCGACCTCGTCGTCTCGGCCAACCTGCTGTCGCAGCTGCCAATCCGGCCGGTCGCGCGGCTCGAGGCGGCAGGACGGCTCGGATCCTGGACCGACGCGGACGCCTTCGGGCGGCACATCGTGGCGGCGCATCTCGACGCCCTGGCGGACCTCCCGGCACGGATCTGCCTCGTCACCGACCGCGACGAGACCGAAGCGGACCGGGACGGGCGGGTGATCGAGCGGATCGACCTCCTCTACGGCGTCGATCCGGGGGCGGCGCCGAGGGAGTGGGACTGGGAGCTGGCGCCGTTCGGCGAGGAGGCGCGGGATCGCCGGCTGGTGCACCGCGTGGCCGCCTGGCCGGATTGGCGGCCGGCATGACAGCAGGGCATGCCGGCGCGCCTGCGGGGCGGGTTCGCGGCGGGCGGGGAGGCGTCTAGGGTCCTGCCCGCGCCCGAGTTCCACCGGGGCGCGGGAGGAGAACGCCAACGATGACCCGCGACAGCAGCGCGGCACTGCCGGACGAGTCCCCCGAGGACGCCCATTGGCGGCGCAACCTCGCGGTCTGCGTGTTCGGCTCGTTCACCACCATCGTGGCGATGACGCTGCTGCTGCCGTTCCTGCCGCTCTACGTCGAGGAGCTCGGCGTCAAGGACCAGGCGGCGATCGTGCAATGGTCGGGCGTGGCGTTCGGGGCGACCTTCTTCAGCGCCGCCCTGGTGGCGCCGCTCTGGGGGCGCCTCGCCGATCTCTACGGCCGCAAGCTGATGCTGATCCGGGCAAGCCTCGGTATGGCGGTCGCGATGTCGCTGATCGGGCTCGCCGGCAACGTCTGGCAGCTCGTGGGCCTGCGGCTGCTCGCGGGGCTGCTCGGCGGCTACGCCTCCGGCTCGACGGTGCTGGTGGCGACGCAGACGCCGAAGGACCGTTCGGCCTGGGCGCTGGGCATGCTCGCCTCCGGCATCATGGCGGGCAACCTCGTCGGGCCCCTGGTCGGCGGGGTGCTGCCGCCCGTGATCGGCATCCGCGCCACCTTCCTCGCCGCCGGGGCGGTGATCTTCCTCGCCTTCCTCGCGACCCTGCTGCTGATCCGCGAGGCCCCGCGTCCGCCCCGCACGGCCCGCAGCGGCGGCGGGTTTTCCAGCATCCCCGACAAGCGGCCGGCGCTCGCCATGCTGGCGACCGGGATGCTCCTGATGCTGGCGGTGATGTCGGTCGAGCCGATCATCACCGTCTACGTCGCCGAGCTGACGCCCGATCCGGCCCGGGTCACCCTGGTCGCCGGCCTCGCCATGTCGGCGACCGCCCTGGGCAGCATCCTGTCGGCGCCGCGCCTCGGGCGGCTCGCCGACCGGATCGGCCCCTGGACGGTCATCACCGCGAGCCTGACGGCGTCGGCGGTGCTGCTGGTGCCGCAGGCCCTGGTGACGAGCGACTGGCAGCTCGTCATCTTGCGCTTCCTGATGGGGCTGGCGCTCGGCGGGCTCCTGCCCTGCATCGCCAGCGTGATCCGCCACTCGGTCCCCGACCGGGTCGCCGGGACGATCCTTGGCTATTCGACCTCGTCGCAGTACGTCGGGCAGGTGGTGGGGCCGCTGCTCGGCGGCTTCATCGGGGGACATGTCGGGATGCGGGCGGTGTTCCTCGGCACCGCGATCCTGATGGCGCTGGGCGCGGCCGGCACCGCGCTGGCGCGGCCGAAGGGGATACGGGCGTGAACGACGACGGGCTGGTGCGGCGGACCTTCGACATCGGCGACGCGTCCGGCGGCCGCCTCGCCGCGCTGGAATTCGGGCCGGCGGCCCGGCCCCTCGACGCGCTCCTCCTGCACGCCAACGGCTTCAACGCCCGCACCTACCGCAGCCTGCTCGAGCCGCTGACCGACCTGCACGTGCTGGCCGTCGACCATCGCGGCCATGGCCGCTCCACGCTGCCGGCCGAGCCTGCCGGGCGCACGGATTGGTGGGACGTCACCCGCGACCTGATCGCGCTCCTCGACCGGCTCGACGAGAATCCTCTCGCGCCGCCCCTCGTGCTGATCGGCCACTCGATGGGCGGCACCGCCTCGCTGCTCGCCGCCGCCGAGCGGCCGGAGCGGGTGCGCGGCCTCGTGCTGCTCGATCCGGTGATCCAGCCCTCGGCGCGGCGCGGGGAGGGCCATGCCGGCCTCGCCGAAGGAGCAATCAAGCGGCGCAGCGACTTCCCGTCCCGGGACGCGGCTTTGGCCGCCTATCGCGGTCGCGGCGCGTTCCGCACCTGGCCGGAGGCGCCGCTCGCCGATTACGTGGCGGACGGGTTCCGCGACGTGCCCGGCGGCGTGACGCTGGCCTGCACCGGGGCCTGGGAGGCGTCGAGCTACATGGCGCAAGCGCATGATCCCTGGGCGGCGCTGGCGCGCCTGTCCTGCCCGGCCGCGATCCTGCGGGCCGGGACCGGCAGCACCTGCGTCCTCGAGGAGAGCCCGCGCACCGGCATCGCGGTCGAGACTCTGCCGGGCACCACCCATTTCCTGCCGTTCGAGGCGCCCGAGCGGGTCCGGGCCGTGATCCGGCGCGCCGTCGCGTCCGCCTGAAGGAGGAAGCCCCACCCCTTTCGGGGAAGCGCGACCGCCACAGCCCGCTCCCATCGCGCAAGTAGCCCGGCCCTGCCGCCGCGGCCCACTCTCGGTCGCGACGAAGCGGTGCGGCGCCCCCGACCGGAGGGCCCGCCCGACCAAGGGGCGCGGCATGAAGTTCTGGCTCGGCCTGGCAGGATGCCTGGGCGTCGCGGCGACCGGCGTGGTGCTCACGATGGAAGGCGGTTCGCCGGAGGCCGGAAAGGCGCCCGCGGCCACGCTCCCACCCCCGGCCGCCGCCCCGGTGCCTGCCTCCGCCGAGGTCTCCGAGGCGGATCGGGCCGGCGTGCCGCGCCAGATGCAGGCGCGCGCCATTCTGTCCCGGCCTGCGGGAAACCTCGCCGGCCCTGCGGGAGACCTGTCCCGCCCGGCCACGCTCCCGGCGGCGCAGGCCGTCGAGGATGCACGGCGGCAGGCCGAGGCGCGGGTGCGCCAGGCGGAGGCCGAGACGGAGGCGGTGCGGCGGCGCCTGGAGCGGGAGGAGACCCGGGCCGGCGCCCTCTCGGAGGCCGCGGCGGTGGCGAGCCGCGAGCTCGCCGCCGCCCGGGCGGAGGTCGAGGCGCTGCGGGCACGGGCGGCGCAGGATCACGGCGGAGCCGAGGCGCGGGCGGCCCTCGCCGCCGCCGATGAGGCCCGTCGGGTCGCGGAGGGCGCGGCCGACGAGCGCCGGCAGGCGCTCGGCGAGGAGCGGGCGCGGTCGGCACAGCTGGCGGGAGCGCTGGCCGACGCCCGCCGGCGGGTCGCCGTGCTGGAGACGGCCGCCGAGGCCGCGCAGGTCGCCCTCCAGGCCCAGACCGCGTCGGCGGCGCGGGAGCGGGCGATGATGCGGGCGGGCCTGCGCCGCCTCGCCGTGGCGCTCCGCGCCGCCCAGGTCGCCCGGTCGGAGGCGAATGCCCGGGCGGTGGACGCGGCCGGCGCCCGCGACCGGGCCGAGCAGGGTCGGCTTGCCGCCGAGCGGGACGGGGCCGAGACCCGCGGGCGCCTCGACCGCCTGAGGGGCAGCCTCGACCGCGCGGGGGAGGTCAAAGCCGGAGAGGTGACGGCGCAGGACGCCCCATCGCGGGACGCGAGCGGCGCCCCGCCCTCGCTGGTGTTCCAGACCCGGCCCGGCGCGGCCTCCCGGGGCGGGCTGCCGCAGACCGGCGCGCCCTCCACGACACCGGAGGCGCTCGACGAGGCACAGTTGCTGGCGCGGGTCGCGGTGCTGCTCGGGCGCGGCGATATCAGCGGGGCGCGGCTCTTCCTCACCCTCGGCGTCCGGAGCGGCAGCGCCCGGGCCACGGCGCTGCTCGCCGAAACCTACGATCCCGACAAGCTCGCCGCCCTGCAGGTCCGCGGCATGCGCGGCGACCCGGAGACGGCGAGCGCGCTGTACCGGCAGGCGCAGGAGACCCGCGGGCTCGCCCGCCGGGGCCTCGCGGAGGCACCCGTCGCGGCCGCGCCGCGGGCCCCGACGGTCTGGAGCCATCCGATCCGTCAGGCGGGCCTGCCGACCCCCGTCCTGGTTCCGGTCAAGGATCCGCCGCTCGCGCCCTTCGTGCCACCGCTCGCCGCCCCATGGGCTGGCGAGTGATGGGCCGGCAAGCAATCCGACGCGAGGGACGAGACTCATGACGACCCGCGCCGCCTTCTGGCTCGCTCTCCTTCTCCCCTGGACCGTCGCGCAGGCCGGGGCGCAGCCCGTCGACGGCCCCGCGGCGCCGGCACCCGCCCGGCCCGCCCGGGCCGCCGCGCCCCCGCCGCGCGCACCCGCCCTGCGGGAGACCGCCGAGGATGTCGCGCTCGGCAGCCACCTCAACGCCAACACGGTGGCGGTGATCTCCGGCACCCCCGGCGGCACCTATTTCCGCATGGCGAGCGACCTCGCCTTCGTGCTCGACGGCGTCGACGACCTGCGGGTGCTGCCGGTGATGGGCAAGGGGGCCGGGCAGAACGCCTACGACCTGCGCTACCTGCGCGGCATCGACATCGGCTTCGTGCGCACCGATTCCCTCGACCAGCTGCGCAAGGACAAGCGGGTCGGCAACGCCCGGTCGCACATCGCGTATATCGCCCGGCTGTTCAACGACGAGCTGCACGTCGTCGCCGGCCGGGACGTGACCGACATCCGCCAGCTCGCCGGCCGGAAGGTGAGCTTCGACGTGCGCGGCAGCGGCACCGACGTGTCCGGTCGGGCGATGTTCGCCGGGCTCGGCCTCGCGGTCGATCCGGTCAATGTCGACCAGCCGACGGCCCTGGCGATGCTGGAGCGCGGCGAGATCGCCGCGATGGTCTCGGTGGCGGCCAAGCCCGTGGCGGTGCTGGCCGAGTTCCAGGGCGGCGACCGCTTCCGCCTGCTCGACGTGCCCTTCGCGGGCGGCGCGGCCGAGAGCTACATGCCGGCCGAGCTGACCCATGCCGATTACCCGCTCCTCGCCTCCGAGGGCGCGCCGGTGCGCACGCTCGCGGTCGGCACCATCCTGGGAGCCTATAACTGGCCGAAGGGCAGCGAGCGCTACAATCGCATCGCCCGCTTCGTCGACGCCTTCTTCAGTCGGTACGACGCGTTCCTGAAACCGCCGCGGCATCCGAAATGGCGCGAGGTCAATCTGTCCGCCGAGGTGCCCGACTGGCCCCGCTTCCCCGCGGCGAAGGACTGGCTGGAGCATCGCGGCGGACAGGCGCCGAAGCTCGCGGCGGCGCCCGGCGAGGTGGCGCAGTTCCTCGGCCAGCGCCGGGGAGCGAGCGAGGTCGACCGCGACCAGCTGTATCAGGAGTTCCTGAAGTG
Source organism: Methylobacterium terricola (assembly GCF_006151805.1). GTDB lineage: Bacteria > Pseudomonadota > Alphaproteobacteria > Rhizobiales > Beijerinckiaceae > Methylobacterium > Methylobacterium terricola. The sequence continues at coordinate 19,373 of NZ_VDDA01000007.1, forward strand.
GCGCGACGGGCGGGGGCGGTGAGGGGTCTGACGCCCTCTCCGTCATCCCGAGTTCCGTTCCGCTGCTGCGGAATGACATCGGGGGTATCGATTCCGTCGCCCGAGGCAGAATATGTTCTACGACTTCTGCGCCTCGTAACCTCCCCCTTTCCCGGACGACCGGAACGAAGTGGAAAGAGATCCGGGATCCAGGAGATAAGTGCCGCGAAGCGGCTCTGAATGCTGCACCGTTGCAGAAGTGCGGACGCTTCGCGATTTCTCGCGCTGGATCCCGGATCTCCTTTCGCTGACGCTCCAGTCGTCCGGGAAAGGGGGCGTCTTACGATGAGCGGCTCATCGACCTCGCTGACGCTCGCATTCACAGAACGCCGAGGCCTCTCCCGACAACGACGGCGCCGGCCCATCGCAGGACCGGCGCCGCCTTCGTTCCGAGCCGGATACAGCTAGAGCGGCCGCTTCAGCATCCGGGCCACCAGCCCCAGGATTCCCTCGCGGAACACCAGCACGCAGACCACGAACACCACGCCCTGGATGATCGTCACCCAGGCGCCGAACTGCGCCAGGTAGTTCTCCATCGCGATGATGACGAAGGAGCCGAGGATCGGGCCGAACACCGTGCCCATGCCGCCGACCAGCGTCATCAGCACCACCTCGCCCGACATCGACCAGTGCACGTCGGTGAGCGAGGCGAGCTGGAACACGATCGCCTTGGTCGAGCCGGCGAGGCCCGCCAGCGTCGTGGAGAGCACGAAGACCGCGAGCTTGTACTGGTTGGCGCGGTAGCCGAGCGAGATCGCGCGGGGCTCGTTGTCGCGGATCGCCTTCAGCACCTGGCCGAACGGCGAGTGGATGATGCGGTAGATCAGCAGCAGCCCGAGGAAGAAGATCACCGCGACGAGGGCGTAGAGCACCCGGTCGTCGGCGAGGCTGATCACCCCGAACAGGTGGCCGCGCGGCACCGCCTGGATGCCGTCCTCGCCGCCGGTGAACTTCGCCTGGAGCGAGAAGAAGAACACCATCTGGGCGAGCGCCAGGGTGATCATCGAGAAGTAGATGCCCTGGCGGCGGATGGCGAGCGCGCCGAAGACGAGACCGAGCAGGGCCGCCACCACGGTGCCGCCGAGGATGGCGAGTTCCGGGGTCAGGCCCCAGTACTTGGCCGTGTAGGCGGTGATGTAGCTCGCCATGCCGAAATAGGCGGCGTGGCCGAAGGACAGGAGGCCGCCATAGCCGAGCAGCAGGTTGAAGGCCAGCGCGAACAGCGCGAAGCACAAAACCTTCATCAGGAAGACGGGATAGAGGATGAACGGCAGCACCGCGAGCAGGACCGCGATGATGACGAAGACCAGGCGGTGAAAGGCCTTCACGTCCTTGCCCTCGGGCATGACGGCGGCGATCGGGGTGGCGTCGGCGGACGCCGCGGCGGAGGACATGGCAATCGTTCCTTCAGCGAGGCGGTCAGGCGGTGCGGCCGAACAGGCCGGCGGGCTTCACCAGCAGCACCAGCACCATGATGACGAAGATCACGGTCGAGGAGGCTTCCGGGTAGAACACCTTGGTCAGGCCCTCGACGAGGCCGAGGGCGAAGCCGGTGACGATCGAGCCGAGGATCGAGCCCATGCCGCCGATCACCACGACCGCGAACACCACGATGATGATGTCGGCGCCCATGTTGGGGTTCACCGAGTAGACCGGGGCGGCGAGCACGCCCGCGAAGGCGGCGAGCGCCACGCCGAAGCCGTAGGTGAGGGTCAGCAGCAGGGGCACGTTGACGCCGAAGGCCTGGACCAGGGTCGGGTTCTCGGTCGCGGCCCGCAGGTACGCGCCGAGCTTGGTCTTCTCGATGACGAGCCAGGTGGCGACGCAGACGACGAGCGAGGCGACCACGACCCAGCCGCGATAGTTCGGCAGGAACATGAACGGCAGGCGCTGGCCGCCCGACAGTTCGGACGGGATCGCGTAGGGCAGGCCCGAGACGCCGTACTCGTTGCGGAACAGGCCCTGGATGATCAGCGCCAGGCCGAAGGTCAGCAGCAGGCCGTAGAGGTGATCGAGCTTGTAGAGCCGCGAGATCAAGAGCCGTTCGAGGATCACCCCGAAGATGCCGACGACGATCGGCGCCAGCAGCAGCGCCCACCAGTAGCCGAGGCCGGCGTAGTTCAGCATCATCCAGGCGACGAAGGCGCCCATCATGTACTGCGCGCCGTGGGTGAAGTTGATGATGTTCAACAGGCCGAAGATGATCGCCAGCCCGAGCGACAGGATGGCGTAGAACGAGCCGTTGATGAGGCCGAGCAGGAGCTGGCCGAAGAGCGCCTGCATGGGGACGCCGAGGATCGTGGGCATGGGGTCTGGCGACTCGCGTGGGGACCGGGCCGGGTTCGGGTTCGAACCGGCGGCGCGTCGAGGCGCGCCGCCGGGTGGTCGATTGTTAGCTCTTGTTCACCAGCGGGCAATTGCCCTGGCCGAGCGGCCGGAACGCCTCGTTGCCGGGGATCGTCGCCAGCGTCTTGTAGAGGTCCCACGGGCCCTTCGACTCGGCCGGCTTCTTGACCTCGAACAGGTACATGTCGTGGATCTTGCGGCCGTCGGCGCGGATCGTGCCCTTGCCGAACAGCGGGTCGTCGGTCGGGATCTCCTTCATCTTCGCCACCACCTTGGCTCCGTCGCCGGACGCCTTCAGGGCCTCGACGGCCTTGAGGTAGTGGATCACGCCGGCATAGACGCCGGCCTGCACGGCGGTCGGCTTCTTGCCGCCGGCCTGCTTGGCGAAGCGGTCGGAGAAGGTCCGGGTGGCGTCGTTGAGATCCCAGTAGAACGGCTCGGTCAGCACCAGGCCCTGCGCCACCTTCGGGGTCAGGGCGTGGATGTCCGAGGAGAAGATCAGCAGGCCGGCGATGGCCTGGCCGCCCTCGGTGATGCCGAACTCCGCCGCCTGCTTGATGGCGTTGATGGTGTCGCCGCCGGCATTGGCGAGCCCGATCACCTTGGCGCCGGACCCCTGCGCCTGGAGCAGGAACGACGAGAAGTCGGCGGTCGGGAACGGCGTCTTGACCGCGCCGATCACCTTGCCGCCGTTCTTGTTGACGACCTCGGTGGTGTCGCGCTGCAGGGCCTGGCCGAAGGCGTAATCGGCGGTGAGGAAGAACCAGGTATTGCCGCCGCGCTTGACCATCGCGCCGCCGGTGCCGTTGGCCAGCGCCACCGTGTCGTAGGTCCAGTGCACGGTGTTGGGCGAGCATTGCGGCCCGGTGAGGTCGGCGGTGCCGGCGCCCGAATTGATGAAGGCCTTGTTCTTCTCGCGGGTGACCTGGTTGATGGCGAGCGCCACCGACGAGGTCGGGACGTCGAAGATCGCGTCGACGCCGTCGCGGTCGTACCATTGCCGGGCGATCGAGGCGCCGACATCCGGCTTGTTCTGGTGGTCGGCGGCGACGATCTCGACCTTCAGGCCCTTTTCGGCGGCCTTGAAGTCCTCCACCGCCATGCGGGCGGCGGCGACCGAGCCCTCGCCCGAGATGTCGGCATAGACGCCCGAGCGGTCGTTCAGCACGCCGATCTTCACCGGCGTCTGCGCGACCGCCTGACCGGCGGCGACGGCGCAGAGGGCACTGGCGAGCAACAACCGTTTCAGCATCAAACATCCTCCCTGTGATGCCGCGCGCATGCGGCGGCCAATGCGATGAGATCCGGGCAGGCTTTCGCGCGGCGACGAGGCCGCGCGCCCGCTTCTCGGGGTTATGGCTTGGCGTCCTCCGCCCGCGCCGCCCGCATCGCGAGCGGGCAGCCGCCCTGGTCGAGAGGCCGGAAGGCCTCGCTGCCGGGGATGGTCGCCAGCGTCCGGTAGAGGTCCCATTCGCCCCTGGAATCGGTGGGCTTCTTGACCTCGAACAGGTACATGTCGTGGATCTTGCGGCCGTCGGCCCGGATCGTGCCCTTGCCGAACAGCGGGTCGTCGGTCGGGATCTCCTTCATCTTCGCCACCACCTTGGCCCCATCGGCGGCCGTCCGCAGGGCGGACACAGCCTTGAGGTAATGCAGCACGCCGGCATAGACGCCGGCCTGGGCGGCGGTCGGCTTGCGCCCCCCGAAACGGCGGGCGAAGCGGTCGGAGAAGGTCCGGGTGGCGTCGTTGAGGTCCCAGTAGAACGGCTCGGTCAGCACCAGGCCCTGCGCCACCTTCGGGGTCAGGGCATGGATGTCCGAGGAGAAGATCAGCAGGCCGGCAAGCGCCTGGCCGCCCTCCGTGAGCCTCAGCCGCGCGGCCTCCCGCACAGCGCCGATCGTGTCGCCGCCGGCATTGGCGAGCCCGATCACCTTGGCGCCAGAGGCTTGCGCCTGGCGCAAGGACGGTGCGAAGTCCGAGGCCGGGAACGGCGTCTTGACGCCGCCGAGCACCTTGCCGCCGTTGCGCAGGATCAGCGCCGTGGTGTCGCGCTGCACCGCCTCGCCGAAGGCGTAGTCGGCGGTGACGAAGAACCAGGTGTCGCCGCCGCGCTTGACCATCGCGCCGCCGGTGCCGTTCGCGAGCGCCACCGTGTCGAAGGTCCAGTGCACGGTGTTGGGCGAGCAATCCGGGCCGGTGAGATCCGCCGTGCCGGCGCCGGAATCGACGAAGACCTTGTTCTTCTCGCGGGTGACCTGATGGACCGCGAGCGCCACCGACGAGGTCGGCACGTCGAAGATCGCGTCGACCCCCTCCCGGTCGTACCAGACCCGGGCGAGCGCCGCGCCGACATTCGGCTTGTTCTGGTGGTCGCCGGCCACGATCTCGACGGCGAGAGCGTGGCCCTTCGCGCGGAAATCTTCCACGGCCATGCGGGCGGCGACGACCGAACCCTCGCCCGAGATGTCGGCATAGACGCCCGAGCGGTCGTTCAGCACGCCGATCTTCACCGGCGTGTCCGCAAGCGCTGCCACACCCGGCGCGAAGCCCGCCAGCAGGGCCGTGAGGAGGATCCGCGGCCGCATCAGACCCCGAGATAGGTGTGCAGCTTGTCGATGTTGGCGTCGAGCTCGGCGTTGGGGATCATGTCGACCACCCGGCCCTGCTCGACCACGAAATGCCGGTCGGCCACGGTCTGGGCGAAGCGGAAATTCTGCTCGACCAGCACGATCGTGTAGCCCTCGGTCTTCAGCCGGGCGATGGTCCGGCCGATCTGCTGCACGATGACCGGGGCGAGGCCCTCGGTCGGCTCGTCGAGCAGGATCAGCTTGGCCCCGGTGCGCAGGATGCGGCCGATGGCGAGCATCTGCTGCTCGCCGCCCGAGAGCTTGGTGCCCTGGCTGCCCGAGCGCTCCTTGAGGTTCGGGAACAGGGTGTAGATCTGCTCGACCGTCATCCCGCCGGGCTTCACCCGCGGCGGCAGCATCAGGTTCTCGTAGACCGACAGGCTCGAGAAGATGCCGCGCTCCTCCGGCACGTAGCCGAGGCCCAGCTTGGCGATGTTGCGCGAGGCCATGGCGATGGTCTCGGCGCCGTCGTAGCGGATCGAGCCCTTGCGCTTGCCGAGGATGCCGATGATCGCGCGGAGCGTCGTGGTCTTGCCGGCGCCGTTGCGGCCGAGCAGCGTCACCACCTCGCCGGGCTTCACGTCGAAGGTGACGCCGTGCAGCACGTGGCTCTCGCCGTACCAGCCCTCGAGCCCCTGCACCGCGAGGAGGGGGGCGGTGCCCGCGGATGCCTGCGGGGCCGGCTTCGTCATCACCGCCTCAGCCATGACCGGCTCCGATATAGGCTTCGACCACGCGGGGATCCTTCGACACGGTGGCGTAGTCGCCCTCTGCCAGCACCTGGCCGCGCGCCAGCACGGTGATGCGGTCGGACAGCGAGGCGACCACCGACAGGTTGTGCTCGACCATCAGGATGGTGCGGTTCTTCGAGACCCGGCGGATCAGCGCCGCGGTCCGGTCGACGTCCTCGTGGCCCATGCCGGCCATCGGCTCGTCGAGCAGCAGCATCTCGGGCTCGAGCGCCAGGGTGGTGGCGATCTCGAGCGCCCGCTTGCGGCCGTAGGACAGCTCGACCGCCGGCACCTCGGCGAAGTCCGACAGGCCGACCGCCTCGACGAGCGCCAGCGCCTCCTGGTTGAGGGCCCGCAGCACCGTCTCGGAGCGCCAGAAGTCGAACGAGTCGCCGCGCTTGCGCCGCTGCAGGGCGATGCGGACGTTCTCCTTGACGGTCAGGTGCGGGAAGACCGCCGAGATCTGGAACGAGCGCACCAGGCCGAGCCGGGCCACATCCGCCGGCTTCATGCCGGTAATGTCGCGGCCGTTGTAGCGGATCGAGCCCGCCGACGGCGTCAGGAACTTCGTCAACAGGTTGAAGCAGGTCGTCTTGCCGGCGCCGTTCGGGCCGATCAGCGCGTGGATGGTGCCGCGCGTCACCTCGAGCGTCACGCCGTTCACGGCGCGAAAGCCCTTGAACTCCTTGGTCAACCCCTCGGTGGACAGGACGATGTCCCGGCCGTCAGCACCCGGTCGGGCGCGTCCCTCGGCGTGGGTGGTCGGTTGGGCCATGTCGGCGCGTCACCCCTGCGTTTCCTCGCTCGCGCTTATGCGCGTATCGCATAGCGAAACAGCATGCCGCTGACAGAGTGTCAACGGGTCGAAGCCGCCTCCGCGAGGGTGGATCCGGGCCTGTTAGGTCTTATTCACCGCCGGATCGGCGGTCGGCGTGAGCACCGCCCGGGCGGTGCGGGTGAGGCGGCGTTCGACGAGGCGGTGCAGCAGGATCGCCGCGGCGGCCGAGGCGGCGAGCATCAGGAGCACCAGCGGCCCGGGCCCGAGGATCGCCGCGAGGCCGGTCGCTTCGGCGACGACGCGCAGCCCCCGTACGACGAAGGGATGAGCGAGATAGAGTGCGTAGGACGCGTCTCCCAGCACGATCGCCGGGTGGAGCGCGCGGGTCGCGGCGCCGGCCTTCCCGAGCGCGGTCGCGGCGACCAGAAGGAGGGCGGGCCCGCCCCAGGCGATGAAGCGGGGGAGGGCGGGCGCCTCGCCGGCGAGCGACAGGAGGACGAGGCCCGCGACGGCCAGGGCGAGGCGCGCCGGTCCCGGCAGCCGCAGGCCCTCCTGCCGCGCCAGGGCGAGGCCGGCGCCGCAGGCGAATTCGAGGACGATCGGATCGCCCCAGAAGGCCAGCGGCACCGGCAGGGGCCGGACGATCGCGCCGACGAGGACGAGAGCGGCGAGGAGCGCGACCACGCCGAGCACGGCCCCCCGCCGGCCCCACGGCAGGACGAGGGCGAAGAGGACGTAGAACGCCATCTCGTAATTGAGCGTCCATCCGAGCGAGTAGAGCGGCAGCACCGTCCCGTCGGCCCGGGCCATCGGCCAGAACAGGTAGGAAGCGACGACGGAGAGCGGCCCCTCCGTGCCGGTGCCGACGAGGCCGGGCCTGAGCCAGACCAGCGCGAGGGTGAGCGTGGTGGCGAGCCAGTAGAGCGGCACCACCCGGGCGATGCGGTGGCCGAGGAAGACCCGCCGCGCGTCGGTCCGCCCGTGCAACGGGGCGGACGCGTGCACGATGATGAAGCCGGACATCACGAAGAACACGTCGACCCCCGCCGGCCAGGGCAGCCAGGCAGCCGGCGCGAAGGGCAGGCCCGCCCGGGCGGCGAGACCCGCAGCCTCGAACTGTGCGTGGCCGGCGGCGACCATCAGGGCGGCCAGCCCTCGCAGGACCTGGATCAGCGGCAGGGGGGCGGGACGTGTCACGGGGCTCGGTCGCGATCGCACCCGGACCGTCCGGCGCGTCAGGCCCCCGTCATACCGGAAGGGCCCGCGATCCGGCCAGCGCATGCAGGCAAGCTGATGACGCAACGATGGGAACAATGCTCGCGAAAGCTCGTTGTCCGCACCGAAAGCGTCCTGCCAAGGCGTCCCGAACGAACGCCTTGATATTCGGTCGATGACCGGGCCCGACGCTCAAGAATAGATTTCTAGGAGATCACCGATGAAGAAGCTCGTTGCCCTGACCGGCCTCGCCGTTGCGCTCGCGACCCCGGCCTTTGCGCAGCAGATCGGCAACTTCAACGAGTTCCGCTCGATGGCGCTGATGTCGAACGCGTTCGAGGTGAAGTCGAGCCAGATCGCGCTCGACAAGTCGCGCAACCCGCGGATCCGCGATTACGCCCGCGAGATGATCCGTGACCACCGCGCCGCCAACGTCGCGCTGCTCGGCGGGCGTGAGAACGTGGCCCGCGGCACCGGTGAGGGCATCGGCGGGTTGATCGAGGCGCCCTTCGCCATCGCCGGCGGCGCGGTCGGCGCGGCCACCGGCGCGGCGGCCGGCGTGGTCGGCGGCACCCTGCAGGGCGGCCCGGTCGGCGGCCTCGAGGGCCTCGGCGCCGGCGCGGCCCGGGGTGCCCGGATGGGTGCGAACGCGGTCGATTTCGACGGCGACGTGACCACCACGGCGGCCACCCAGGCGGTTCCCCTGAGCCCGCAGCAGCAGGCGATGCTCGCCGAGCTCGCCGACACCCCGGCCGGCCCGGCCTTCGACCGCACCTACGCCCGCATGCAGGTGCAGGCCCATGGCATGACCGTCGCCAACTACCAGGCTTACGCCCAGTCGGGCCCGAACCCGGCCCTCCGGTCGTACGTGCAGCAGGCCCTGCCGGTGATGCAGCAGCATCTGGCGCAGGCCCAGCGTCTGCCGGGCGCCCGCTGAACGGAGCGGCACGCTGAGGTGACGGAGCGGCGGGCCGGAGGGCCCGCCGTTTCCGTTTTCCACGGTACCGGATTGCCGGATCTCTCCACGAACGCGCGGCAAAAACCGGTCCGCGTCGTTTGAAGGCCACAGAGACTGCGCCCAGCGTCCAAGCGGATGGCCGCCCGCGAGCCCTCTTGTGAGCGGAATCTCATCGCTCCACGAACCCTATCACGACGGTCAGAGACGATCCGGTCGGGTTTTTTGCGCGGTGCTGGCGGCGATGGGAAACCCGTTCGCATCCTGCACCGCCCTCCCGGCCATGCCTGCCCCAGCCTGTTTCGGGTTTCGGCGAACGCGGTCGCAGGCTCGCGCGACACAGGCCCTCGCGGCCGGGACGATGTCCGCCCGACGGTGAGATCCTGGCGACCGCTTGGGCAATCGCCTTTCCCTCGTCCGACCCGGTGGGCGACGCCCACCGTCAGATCTCGACCACCCCGATCGTCTCCTCGTCGAACGCGACGCTCTTCACGATCGCCAGCACCGACAGGCCCGGCGCCAGGGCGAGGTCGTGAACCGCGAGCCGCGTCACCTCGGCGACGAGGCTCGCCTCGCCGCAGGCGATCTCGACCCGGGCGTGGGCGCCGGCCCCCGGCGTGACGGCGGTCACGGTGCCGGAGAGGACGTTGCGGGCGCTCAAAGCCCGTGGGGCCTCCCGCGCCACCAGCACGTCGCGGGCCCGCACCCGGATCCGCACGCTCGCCCCCGCCGGCAGGGGGAGGGACGGGACGGTCAGGCGGCCGGGCGCGCCGTCGAGATGGGTGAGGCCGAAGGCATCGTCATGGGCGGCGACCCGCATCTGCAGCAAGGCGCCGGTCTCCGCCGTGTCGCGGCCGGGGAACAGGGCGCCCCGGCGCAGGACCTCGGCAGCGGGGCCGCAGGCGGCGACCCGTCCCTGGTCGAGCACCACCACCGTGTCGGCGAGGCGCGCCACCTCGGCGACCGCATGGCTGACATAGACGATCGGCACCCGCGCCTCGTCGCGCAGGCGCGCCACGTAGGGCAGGATCTCGGCCTTGCGCGCCTCGTCGAGGGCCGAGAGCGGCTCGTCCATCAGCAGCAGCCGCGGTCGGGCGAGCAGCGCCCGGCCGATCGCCACCCGCTGGCGCTCGCCACCCGAGAGCCCGGCCGGCCGCCGCTCGAGCAGGGCGGCGAGGCCCAGGAGATCGGCCACCGCCGCGAGGCCCGGACCCCCGTCGCGGTCGCGGGAGAACCAGCGCCCGAACAGCAGGTTCTGGCGCACGGTGAGATGCGGCATGAGGCGCGCCTCCTGGAAGACGTAGCCGATGCGGCGCCGGTGCACCGGCACCCGGAGGCGCGCTTCCGTGTCGAGGAGGGTGACGCCGTCGACCACGATCCGCCCGTGATCCGGCCGCACCAGCCCGGCGATCACGTCGACGAGGGTCGACTTGCCCGAGCCGGAGCGGCCGAACAGGGCGGTGACCCGGCCTTCCGCCGCGAAGGCGGCGTCGAGCGAGAAGGCGCCGCGGGTGTGGCGGACCGCGACCTCGATCATGCCGGGAGCCCCGTCATGCCTCGAGCCGCCCCCTCGCCCGCCGGGCGAGCCATTCCGAGGCGATCAGCGCGGCCATCGACAGGGCGACCGAGACCAGGGTGAGGCGCAGCGCCCCGGCCTCGCCCCCCGGCACCTGGGTGAGGGTGTAGATCGCCGCCGGCAGGGTCTGGGTCTCGCCCGGGATGTTCGACACGAAGGTGATGGTGGCGCCGAACTCCCCCATCGCCTTGGCGAAGGCCAGCACCGCCCCGGCGAGGATCCCCGGCAGTGCCAGCGGCAGCGTGACGATGAGGAACACCGCGAGGGGTGGGGCTCCCAGCGTGCCGGCCGCCTGTTCCAGCTTGCGGTCGACCGCCTCGAAGGACAGCCGCATCGCCCGTACCATCAGCGGGAAGCCCATCACCGCGCAGGCGAGCGCCGCCCCGGTCCAGCGGAACGAGAACACGATGCCCAATTCGGCGAGCGCCGGCCCGAACCACCCGCGGCGCCCGAAGGCGAGGAGCAGCAGGTAACCGGTGACCACCGGCGGCAGGATCAGCGGCAGGTGCACCAGCCCGTCGAGGATGGCCCGGCCGCGGAACTCGCGGCGGGCCAGCAAATAGGCGATGCCGAGCCCCGGCAGCAGGCTCGCCAGGGTCGCCACGCTCGCCACCAGCAGGCTGAGCCGGAGCGCACTCCACTCGTCGGGGGTGAGGAACAGGGGCGGGGTCATCCGGCGGTCAGATCCCGCACCATGGCGGATCCGCGCCCGGAGTCCAGGCCCCGTGCGGCAACGCTGGGTTTCGAACCTGCCGATTGATCCCCGGGTGCGTCCGGGGCCACTCAGGAGCATCCAACCCCGACAGGTGGAGGCCCGGATGATCACCTTCTACTTCAACGGCTCGCCCAACCCGACCAAGGTCGCGCTCTTCCTGGAGGAGGCGGGTCTCGCGTACGAGCCGGTGGCCGTGGACACCCGCAAGGGCGAGCAGTTCGCGCCCGAGTTCGTGGCGCTGAACCCCAACGGCAAGGTGCCGGTGATCGTCGATGATGGGACGACCGTGTTCGATTCGAACGCGATCCTGCTCTACCTCGCCGAGAAGACCGGCCAGTTCCTGGCCCCGGCTGTGGAACGGGCTCAGCTCCTGTCCTGGCTGATGTTCGTGGCGACCGGGATCGGGCCGTTCTCGGGCCAGGCGGTGCATTTCCGCAATTTCGCCCCGGAGAAAGTCCCCTACGCCAACGACCGCTATCAGTACGAGGCGAAGCGCCATTACGGCGTGCTCGACCGGCACCTCGCCGAGCGCGAGTGGATGGTGGGCGAGGCCTACGGCATCGTCGACATGGCGGTCTGGGGCTGGTCCCGGATGCTGCCCTTCATCCTCGGCGAGGGCGCCTTCGACGCGTTCCCGAACCTGAAGCGCCACCACGACGCCATCGCGGCGCGCCCCGCCGCCGCCCGGGCGATCGCCCTGAAGGATCGCTTCCCCTTCAAGGCCGAGCTGGATGCCGAGGCGCGGGGGCACATGTTCAAGCATATCAAGCCGGCCGCCTGAGCCGCGACCAAGGACAGGGAGGAACATGCCATGAAATCGTTCGACAACCCGTTCAAGCGCGGCCTCGCCGAGAACCGGCCCCAGGCCGGCCTGTGGATGACCACCGGCTCGCCCGGCATCACCGAGCTCGCCGCCGGGGCCGGCTTCGCCTGGATGCTCATCGACATGGAGCATTCGCCCAATGACCTGATCCAGGTCGTCGACCACCTGCGGGCGGCGGAGGGCGGCACCGCCGAGCCGGTGGTGCGGGTGCCGTGGAACGAGCCGGTGATGGTCAAGCGCCTGCTCGACCAGGGCGCCCGGTCGCTGATGTTCCCGTTCGTGCAGACTGCCGAGGAGGCGCGCCGGGCCGTCGCGGCGACGCGCTATCCCCCGCACGGCATCCGGGGCTTTGCCGGCACCTCGCGGGCGACCGGCTACGGCCTGCGCCCGGACTACCATAACCGCTCGGGCGACGAGGTCTGCGTCGTGGTGCAGGTCGAGACGCAGGAGGCGCTGGAGGCGGCCGGCGAGATCGCCGCGGTGGAGGGGGTCGACGGCGTGTTCATCGGCCCGAACGACCTCGCCGCCAGCATGGGCCATCTCGGCCAGCCCAATGCGGTCCCGGTGCGCGAGGCGATCGCCGCGGCCTTGCCGCGCATCCGCGCGGCCGGCAAGGCGGCGGGCCTGCTCGATTTCAACGAGGCGTCGGCCAAAGCTGATTTCGAGGCCGGCTTCGGCTTCGTCGCGGTGGCCGGCGACGCCTTCCTGCTCGCCCGCGAGACCCAGCGGGTCGCCACGCTGTTCGGCGCCAAGCTGTTCGACGCTTAGATCCTCCCGGAGACATCCATGGCCGCCCTGTCGTTCCAGCACCGTTACGAGCCCGCGACCACGCCCGAGGCGGTGCCGCTCCTGCTCCTGCACGGCACGGGGGGCGACGAGGACGACCTCCTGCCCCTCGGCCGGGCCTTGTCGCCCGGGGCGGCCCTGCTGTCGCCCCGCGGCCAGGTGCTGGAGGGCGGCGCGCCGCGCTTCTTCCGCCGCCTCGCCGAGGGCGTGTTCGACGAGGCTGACGTGGTGCGCCGGGCCGGCGACCTTGCCGGCTTCGTGAGTGCCGCGCGGGCGGAGTACGGGATCGCCGCACCGCTCGCCGTCGGCTTCTCGAACGGCGCCAACATCGCGGCGGCGCTGATGCTGCTGCACCCGGGCGTGCTCGCCGGTGCCGTGCTGCTGCGGGCGATGGTGCCGCTCTCCGACCCGCCGGAGGCCCGCCTGACTGGCGAGCCGGTGCTGATCCTGTCCGGCCGGATGGACCCGATCGTGCCGGGCGACAACGCCGCGCGCCTCGCAGGAATGCTGAAGCAGGCAGGCGCTACGGTCACTCACGAGGTGCTGCCCGCCGGCCACGGCCTGTCGCAGGCGGATCTGGTGCGGGCGAAGACGTGGCTGACCGGGCGGCCCTGACCTGTCGCCGTGACTCGGACAGGTCTTCCAAACAGACAGCGGCAGCCGGCGTTGGCGTGACGCTGCCGAGCCGTGCAGGACTTGCTCGACGGACCTGAAATCCTCCGCGTCGTCCCGGGGCTCGGCGTAGCCGGACACCCCGGGACGACATAGCGCGTGTTACGGCGCCGCGAAGAACTTCGGATCGAGCGCCGCCAGCGCGATCAGCGGCGCCGGCATCACCACGCCCGCGACGCGCATCGACCGTGCCGCCGCGCGACAGGCCTGGATGTCGTTGGCGCCCGCCGCGGCATCGACCTGCGCGATCTGTTCCGGGCTCGGCTTCTTCGGCGCCGGCGCTGCGACCGGGGCAGCGGCGGCCGGCGCAGGAGCGGCTTGCGCGGGGGCAGCTTGGGCAGGAGCAGCCTGGGATTGCGCCTGCGCCTGGCCCTGCGGGCCGGAGGCGCCGGGCCCGGTCTGGGCCACCGGGCCGCTCAGGCCCGATTTCTGCTGCACCTCGCCGGCGCCGCCGCTCGGCTGCTGGGCCTCGCCCTGCTTGGGCGCCGATACGGCGACGGCGGCGGGCTGGGGAGCGCTGGCGGCGGGAGCGTCCGGCGCCTTCGGGTGCACGAAGGCGACGAGCTCCTGGCACAGATTGGCCGGCGGGCCGGCGGCCTCGGCCGCGCCGAGGGACGCGACGAGGCCGGCGGCGGCGAGGATGACGATGCTGGTCCGGCTCACGAGCCCGTCTCCGCCTTGTGGTGGCCGCCCTGGCCGGGATCCTTGATGTCGCCGGTCCAACGCGGGCCGACGAGGTTGTTGCCCGGATCCGAGACCCGGGCGCCGGACGTGGCGAAGGCCTGGTAGGCGAAACGCTGGTTCTCGGCGAGCAGGAAGCTCGCCGCCGTGGCCAGGACCAGGGCCGCCGCCACGGCGACCAGGAAGGCTTTCATCGCTGTCTCCGCCCCGTTCTCATTCCGCCGGACTCACTCTGCGGGCACCTGACCACGGCCGAGCTGCGGCCCGCTCGCGGTCTTGGCCTGCTGCTCTTTCACCCAGAGATCGTGGTGCACCTTGGCCCAGGCCAGATCCACCTCGCCGCTGCCCATGGCGTCGTAGGCGCCTTCCATGCCCAGCGAGCCGATATAGATGTGGGCCAGGATGCCGGCGATGAACACCACGCCGATCAGCGAGTGGATCACCTGCATGATCTGCATCCCGTTGATGTCCGTCGCGGCAAACGGGAAGATCATCATGATGCCGGTGGCGCCCATGGCCAGCCCGAAGCCGACCACCATCCAGAACACCATCTTCTGGCCGGCATTGAAGCGGCCGGCGCTCGGATGCGCGTCGCCGAGCAGGCCGCCGCCCTGCTTGAGCCAGATCCAGTCGATCTTGCCCGGGATGTTGTCGCGCACCCAGAGCACGAGCATGAACAGCACGCCGAGCATGAACGGCCAGGCGAGGTAGATATGCGCGTACTTGCCGTACTGGGCCAGCGTCGCGAACGCCTCCGGTCCGATCAGCGGCATCAACAGCCGCTTGCCGAAGATGTAGTTCAGCCCCGACAGCGACAGCACGATGAAGCAGGACGCCGTCATCCAGTGCGAGAAACGCTCGAAGGCGTTGAAGCGCAGGATCTTCTTACCCGATTCCTCGCTGTGCTCGAGGCGGATGCGCCCGCGGGTGAAGTAGAACAGGCCGAGCGCGGCCAGCATGCCGAGCACCACCAGCCCGCCGATCCAGGGCAGCCAGGATTCGCGGAACTGGCGCCATTCCCGCCCTTGCGGCTGGATCAGGTTGGCGGCGGTGGCGTTCGGGATCGAGATCCGGCCGTGGATCTTCGGGTCCTGCTTGAACAGCATCTCCTCGTTGACCGAGGAGGCGGTGGGGTTGGGGGCGCCGTCGGGCGCGCGCACCTGCGCGACGGCGGGGGCCGCCAGCGCCAGGGTCGCCGCCAGGAGGGCGATGGAGGTGAGCCTGCGCATCGGTGCCCCTCAGATCGCGATCGTCTCGCGGTAGGCCGTCTTCCAGCCCCACGCGCCCGAGCCGTAGCCGCGCTTGATCACCCGCTCCTTGTAGATCTGGGCGATCATCTCGCCGTCGCCGGCGAGCAGCGACTTGGTCGAGCACATCTCGGCGCAGAGCGGCAGCTTACCCTCGGCGAGACGGTTCGAGCCGTACTTCTCGTACTCGGCGACCGAGAGGTCGACCTCGGGGCCGCCCGAGCAGTAGGTGCACTTGTCCATCTTGCCGCGGGAGCCGAAATTCCCGACGCGGGGATATTGCGGCGCCCCGAACGGGCAGGCGTAGAAGCAGTAGCCGCAGCCGATGCACAGGTCCTTGGAGTGCAGCACCACGGCGTCCGCCGTGGTGTAGAAGCAGTTCACCGGGCACACCGCCGCGCAGGGCGCGTCGGTGCAGTGCATGCAGGCCATCGAGACCGAGCGCTCGCCGGGCTTGCCGTCGTTGAGGGTGATGACCCGGCGACGGTTGATGCCCCACGGCACCTCGTGCTCGTTCTTGCAGGCGGTGACGCAGGCGTTGCATTCGATGCAGCGGTCCGCGTCGCAGAGGAACTTCATTCGCGCCATGAGGATCCCCTCCCTTACGCTGCGCTGATCTGACAGAGGGTCACCTTGGTCTCCTGCATGCCCGTCACCGGGTCGAAGCCGTAGGTGGTGACGGTGTTCACGCTCTCGCCGAGGACGACCGGGTCGGCGCCCTTCGGGTAGAAGTCGCGCATGTCCTTGCCCTGGTACCAGCCCGAGAAGTGGAACGGCATCCAGGCCACGCCCTTGGCGACGCGGTCGGTGACGAGCGCCTTCACCTTGGCCTTCGCGGTGTTCTCCGGGCCGTAGACCCAGACGAACTGGCCGTCCTTAATGCCGCGCTCGGCCGCGTCCGCCGTGTTGACCTCGACGAACATGTCCTGCTGCAACTCGGCGAGCCACGGATTCGACCGCGTCTCC
Organism: Methylobacterium terricola; assembly: GCF_006151805.1. Lineage (GTDB taxonomy): Bacteria > Pseudomonadota > Alphaproteobacteria > Rhizobiales > Beijerinckiaceae > Methylobacterium > Methylobacterium terricola. The sequence goes on from NZ_VDDA01000007.1 coordinate 35,531, forward strand.
TCGCCGCCGCCCTCGTACTCGACGAGGCGGCCCGACGACAGGATGATCGGGAACTGCTTGGCGATCCCGCGATCGACCGCCGCCTTCTGCACCGAGAAGCCGACATTGGGCATGCGGAACTGCCGCTCGTCCAGCCGGGTCGGGTACTTGGCGACGAGGTCGGGGCGGGGCGAGTAGACCGGCTCGCGGTGGACCGGCACCGGGTCGGGCAGGTTCCAGGCATTGGCCCGGGCCTTGCCGTTGCCGAACGGGATCACGCCATGATCGAGGCAGACCCGCTGGATGCCGCCCGACAGGTCGGTGGCCCAGCTGACCGCGTCGGGGTTGTTGCCGCCGATCCGCTGGATCGTCGCCAGCTCGTCCGCCGTCAGGTCCTTGTCCCAGCCGAGCTTGCGGAACACCCCGAAGGTGAATTCGGGGTAGCCGTCGGTGAGGTCGGAACCCAGCGAGAAGGAATCTTCCGCCAGCAGGGTCGCGCCGTTGCGCTCGGTGCCGAACCGGGCCCGGAAGGTGCCACCGCCCTCCTTCACGTGCAGCGACGTGTTGTAGAGGATGTGCGTGCCCGGATGCTTCAGCTCCGGCTTGCCCCAGCACGGCCACGGCAGGCCGTAATAGTCGCCACCGACCTCCGGGTCGTCCTTCGGCGCCCGCAGGGTGACGAGGTCGAACTTGTGCTGGTTCTTCATGTGCGCCTTCAGGCGCTCGGGGCTCTGGCCGCAATAGCCCGTCGACCAGCCGCCGCGGTTGATCTCCCGCAGCAGGTCCTCGGCATCCGGGACGTTGTCGACGACCTTGATGCCCTTGAACAGCGTCTCGGCGAAGCCGAGCTTCTGGGCCATCCGGTAGATGACCTCGTAATCGGTCTTCGACTCGAAGGCGGGCTTGACGACCTGCTCCCCCCACTGGATCGAGCGGTTCGAGGCGGTGCGCGACCCGTCCATCTCGAGCGAGGTGCAGATCGGCAGGAGGTAGGTGTTGTCCTTGCGGGCATCCATCGCCGCGAAGGTGGTCGGGTGCGGGTCGGCGACCACGAGCAGCTCCAGCTCCGCCATGCCCTTCACCGCCTCGGGCATCCGGGTCACGGTGTTGCCGCCGTGGCCGAACACCATCATGGCCTTGAGCGGGGTGCGCTGGTCGACCTGGTCGGCCGGCAGGCTCACCGCGTCGAACCACCGGGTCGAGGTGAGGCCCGGGGTCTCCATGTTCTCCTTGCGCGTGCGGGCCTTGCGGCCGGCGCTGGCCGGCACCTCGTCGAAGCGCGACTGCAGCCAGTCGTACTCGACGTCCCACACCCGGGCCCAGTGCTTCCACCCGCCCTCGACGAGGCCGTAATAGAGCGGCAGCGTCGTCACATCGAGGCCGAGATCGGTGGCGCCCTGGACGTTGGTGTGGCCGCGGAAGATGTTGGTGCCGGTGCCCGGCTTGCCGACGTTGCCGGTGGCGAGGCACAGGATGCAGAGAGCCCGCACGTTGGCGGTGCCGACCGTGTGCTGGGTCGCGCCCATGCACCAGATCAGGGTCGAGGGCTTCTCCTTGGCGAACAGCTCGGCGACGCGCTTCAGCTGCTCACCGGGCACGCCCGAGACCCGCTCCACCTCGTCGGGCGTCCACTTGGCGACTTCCTTGCGCACGTCGTCCATCGCGTAGACGCGCTGAGCGATGAAGGCCTTGTCCTCCCAGCCGTTCTGGAAGACGTGCCAGAGGATGCCCCAGATCACCGGGATGTCGGTGCCCGAGCGGATCCGCACGTACTCGTTGGCGTGGGCCGCCGTGCGGGTGAAGCGCGGATCGATGACGATCATGTTGGCGCGGTTGATCTCCTTGCCCGACAGCACGTGCTGCATGGAGACCGGGTGCGCCTCGGCGGGATTGCCGCCGAGGATGATCATCGTCTTGGCGTTGCGGATGTCGTTGTAGGAATTCGTCTGGGCGCCGTAGCCCCAGGTGTTGGCGACGCCGGCCACCGTGGTCGAGTGGCAGATGCGGGCCTGGTGATCGACGTTGTTGGTACCCCAGAACGCCCCGAACTTGCGGAACAGGTACGAGGCCTCGTTGGTGAACTTGGCCGAGCCGAGCCAGTAGACCGAGTCCGCGCCGTTCTTGTTACGGATCGCCTGGAGCTTGTCGGTGATCTCGGTGATCGCCTGCTCCCAGGAGACCCGCTGCCACTCGCCGTTGACGATCTTCATCGGGTAGCGCAGGCGGCGGTCGCTGTGGACCAGCTCACGGATCGCCGCGCCCTTGGCGCAATGCGCCCCGCGGTTGATCGGGCTTGCCCAGGACGGCTCCTGGCCGACCCAGACGCCGTTCACCACCTCGGCCGTGACGGTGCAGCCGACCGAGCAATGGGTGCAGATGTTCTTGCGGATCACGGCCTGGGCCGGATCGGCGGACGAACCGGCGGCCTGGGCCGGGCGCACCGCGCCGAGCCGCACCGTGCCGAGGGCCGCCAGCCCGCCGGCGGCCAGCCCCGATTTTCGCAGGAAGCCGCGACGGTCGAGGGTATGGGCGGTCAGGCCCGCGGCGAGGGCCTGGTGGCTGCCGCGGCCCGCAACGCCGCTCCTGCGCTTGGTCAGCATCGCCGGTCTCACTTCTTCAGCGTCTCGTAGCCGTTGGTGCGGTAGAAGGCCTTGACGTGATCGGTCTCGCGGTAGCGCGACCGGGTCTCGGCATTGCCGGGGTCGTAGGCCTGCGCCTCGGTGGTGCCCAGCGGCACGGAGGCGACCGCCGCCGCCGCCGCGGCGGTGCCGCCGCCGAGCGCGCGGAAGAATTGCCGCCGCCCCATCCCGGTCTCGTCGTCCGTCCGGGTCTTGTCGTCCTGCCGCATGGCGGCTCTCCTCTTCGTGTCCGCTTCCCGGCCCAACTCGTCTGTCCGGTCCATCTCGGCCCGGCCCGCCCCGTCCCGACCCACCTCACGCCTCCATGGCGAAGGCTTCGGCCTCGATCGTCGTGAACACCTCGCCGAGCTCGCCGACCGCACGGTAGAACGGCGTGGCCGCCTGCGCCGCAACGTCGGTGAAGAAACGCCCGATCCATGGCTGCAGATGCCGCTCGAAGAAGCGATGATCGGCGCCCGGCTCCGCCGGCAGGCGGCCCGAGGACAGGTTCGCCATCACCTCGAGCAGGGTGGCGGCGGCATCCTCCGGCTCGCTCGACGACGGATCGCGCTCGATCCCGAGCGCGGCGAAGTCCTGGCGCACCTTGGCCAGCGGCCGCTCGTTGAGGAAGCCGGTGAGGTAGTACGAGGCATAGGGCATGATCAGCCCGCGCCCGACGCCGACGAACAGGGCGAAATAGTCGCGCCCGACCTCGCGCGGCTCCGCCTCGCGGGCGGCGCGGCCGAGGGCGGCATGGGCCTGGCCGAGGGGCGACCCGTCTCCGTCGAGAGTCTGGATCGCCGCCAGCAGGTCGGGCGCCGGCGCGCGGCCGAGCACGGCCGCCAGGAGATCATATTCCTGTGCGCGCAGAGCGTCGATCTCGTCGACCGGACCGGGCCCCTGGTTCACCATCACCTCGTACTGCGCGTTTCCGCCATCGGAGCCTACCGGCTGACTGGCCTCCCCCATTTGGAGGATGCGGCGCCCCGTCGCCGGCACCATAGCGAGGAATCAGTAGGGCGCAATTCGACTTTCTAACGCTTCAAATCGGCAATGCCCCGCCATGGCGTCGCAGGCGGGGTGGGGTGGGGGGCTCCGGGGCCGGTTCGGGACGGTCGGGAGCGAGCCTCAGGACCGCATCGGCCGGGGAAGAGAGCAGAGGCGGATGGGGCGAATCGCCTCCCGCGGCGGGAGGGGAGAGGGTTTCACCCCCCTCGTCGCGGGCGACACTCGGCGGCGCATCGATCCCGGAGGGAACGACCCGAGGGTGAGGGAGCGGTGCCGCAGGCGTCTCGTCCGGAAACACTCCATCACCGTTGCCCTCCGGGCCCCCCTCACCCTCGACAGGGGGGGGGACGGCCTCTCCCGGCCCGCGGGGAGAGGGGACGTCCGCGTTCTCCCTGGCGACGTCGCTCTGATGGGAAGCGGTGGAAGGCTTCTCCTCCGCACTCCCGAACACCTTCTCCACCATCGCCCGCACGTCCTCGGCCGAGATCGCGCCGCCGGTGCCGGGCACGCCGCCGGGGGTGTTCCAGTCGTAGGCGTATTCGCGCGCCTCGCTGACGAAGTCGCGGATCGCCGGGTCGACCGACCACATCCGCCGCAGAGCCGCATTGCGCAGCGCCCGCGGCACGCCGGCACGCAGGAACGGTGTCAGGTCGGTCGCGGCGGTGAGCGCGTCGAGGGAAGGCAATCGCGCCAGTTCCTCGGGCGTCAGGGTGCCTTCGTCATCGGCCGGCGCCGCAACCGGTTCGGCCGGAGCCGCCTCGGGGGCGACCTCCGGCGGCCGACGTGCCTCGTCGCGCTTGCGCCGCGACCAGCGGGAGAGGAAGCCGTCGCTCACGACTCCTCCGGCCGGCGCCGGGCGCCCGCTCCGTGATTCGCCCCCTGCCGCGCGAGGGCCTCCGGGTCGGCCCGGTCGCGCTTGCGCTTGTGGAAGACCCGCTCGACGTGGAACGCCCGATAGAAGGCGCCGACCTCAGCCTGGATCTCCAACGGCATCGGCACCGCCTCGACGATCTCGCCGATGCCCTCGGCGAGGGATTCGCCCTCGTAGGGATCGGCGGTCACGGTGGCGACGGCGTAGGTCTCGGGCGCCGTCTCGCGGAGCGCGACCCAGAGCGAGGGCTGGGCCGCCGCGAGGTTGTCGCCGTAATGCGCCGTCTCGGCCGGGTGAAGCTCGACCTCGTAGGCCCCGGCGTAGAAGGTCTCCTCGTCCTCGGAGGCCGAGAGGCGGGTCCAGGGCGCGGTGCCGGGCAGTCCGGCGAGCACCGCGACGGGGAGCCAGGCATGGCTCGCCCAAGGCCCTTTCAGGCGGCGCTTGGCGACGACGACCCCGACGGAGATCAGCTTCGTGCTCATCAGGCCTCTCCCGTGACGACAACCGGGAGGCCGGCGATCAGGTTCTGCGGCTTCATCGTCACCAGCCGGTCGGCGTTCATGGCGAGCAGCAGGTAGACCGGTTTGCCGCCGAGGCGCGGATCGGCACGGGACGGATCGAGGATCGTGAGGCGGAACAGGGTCAGCACCCGCTCGCGGGTGGCCGCATCGACCGCCTCGCCGCGCCACAGGGCATTGCCGATCCGCGTGCCCTCGGCGTCGAGCCCGACGAACCAGCGCCAGTCCTTGTCCTCGATCGCGGCGATCGGCTCGACCGCGACCTCGACCGCCAGCAGGTGGCGGATGAAGGCCTCGATCGCGCGGGCCAGCCCGTCGCGGCTCTTCGGGTCCGAGCCGAGGTTGAGCGCCATGCTGAAGGCGTCGGACCGGCTCCAATAGGTCCAGGTGTTGTCGGCGGTCAGCACGTCGAGCTCGGAGACCGGCTCGCGGCCGAGCATCGCGACGAGCGGCGATTGCCGCCCGGCGCCCTCGGCCTCGTCGATCAGCTCCGCATCGGCGAGGAGCAGCGTCCCATCGCTGAGCGAAGCCCGCTGCGGCCGGAAGAACATCTCGGCGGCACGCAGGGTATAGGGGTCGTCGCAGCCGTCGAGGGCGTTGCGCAAGATGAGGTGCACGAGCTGGTTGAGGAAGAGCGGCGGCGTGCCGGAGGCCCCCCGGCGTGCGAGGTCGAGATAGGCCGCCTCGACCGAGCGGGCGGCGAGCAGCCGGTCGCGGAAGGCGAGGATCATCTCCCAGTTCTCGCGGGCATCGGCGTCGGCCATCGCGGCGATCTCCGCGGGCGCCACCGGGCGGCGGGGATCGGCGAGCAGGGCGGCGTGCAAGGCCCGCTCGGCGTCGCAGGCCTCCTCCGGCGGCACCAGCTCGGGACGGGCGAGGTAGGCCAGCAGCAGCTCGTCGGTGACGACGAGCCCGCCGCCCTCATCGCGCCGGGTGAGGTGATGGCCGCTCGAGACCCAGAATTCAGGCATGACGGGCTCTCAGGACGGGTTCCGGTTGAGCAATCCGGCGAGGTCGACCCGCTCCTCGGGCTCCTCGTCGGTCTCGTAGAAATCGAAGGCGCGGGCATAGGCGTGGCGCCGGTCGGAGCCCGGCACGGCGCCCTCCCGCGGGCGCAACGCCCGGAAGCGCTCGCGGATCTCGCCATCCTCGACCGTGCGGTGCAGGGCCAGCACGGTGCCGACCGGCGGGGCACAGAGGGATTCGGCCACCGCGATCTCCTCCCGCGCGGCGGCCTCGGCGCTCGCCCGGTCCGGCGCGCCGAGGCGCGTCTGGATCTGAGCGGCGAGCGCCGCGACGGCGGCCTCGCGCTCAGGCTCGCTCGCCTCGCTCACCACCACCAGGGTCGAGAAGCCGAAGGAGTCGATGCCGACGAAGCCGGCCCGGAACGCCGCCCGCTCCTTGCCGACGAGGGACTCGGGGTCCACGTCGAGGAACAGGAAGCTCCCGGTCACCGCCCATTCGCCGGGCGGGGCGGCGTGGGGGAAGACCAGGGTGTCGGAGGGGTCGAGCCGCAGGGTGCGGGGGAGCTTGAGGCTCACAGGCGCGGGCCTCCCCGGGCCGGATCGAACCAGCCGGTCCCGTCGAGGGTGAGCGGCCCGTCGGCGGCGTCGAGATAGTCCCGCGCCCGGGCGACGGACGCCGCCGGCCCGTCCTCGGCCCAGAGCGACAGGCCGCGCAGGAGGTGGCGGGCGAAGCTCTCGACCAGGGCGTCGGCGCTCGCCTCGAAGCCCTCCTCCTCGAGCGAGGTCGACTCGGGGGTATGACCGGGATCGCCCGCATCGCGCTTCGAGGCGATCAGCATGGCGGAGAAGACCAGCCAGTCCGGAACCGCCTCCTCGGGGCAGGCCTCGGGCCAGGCGAGGCGCCCGCCGCCGAGGCGGGCGCGGTCGAAGACCAGCGTGCCGGCGGAATCGAGGATCACCGGCTTGTCGGGCGGGGCGACGCTGCCCACCGCCTCGGCGAGCGCCGTGAGGCCGACGAGCCCGGCGCGGCGGGCGATCGCCAGCGGCTCCTCGGGCGCGAGCACCACCGCGAGGTCGACCACCCCCGGCCGCGCCCCGACCACCAGCGTGCCGGCGGCCTCATGGTCGGCCTGCGCGAGCGCACAGGCCCGGTCATGCGCCGTCCCGGCCGTGGCGGCCAGCCGCAGCGGCCGGAAGGCCGGGGGCAGCATCAGGCTGCGTATCTCCGCGAAGGTCATGAGCAAGGGTCGAGCGAGAATGCGGGAATGCCGGGGGCGCCTGCGCGCACGTGTCGGGTCGTTCTTTTTAACGGCTCGTATATAGCGCTGGAGACGTGAACAAGGGGCATGACGCCCCAGGGGGCCCCGGAAGGCGGCTCCCTCGGGGTGCCCAGAGGCGCGAGGCGCCGTCGGAGACGCGTGTGGTGTCGGATCGGATCGTGATCGCCTGTTCCTGCGAGGGCAGCATGCCCCTCGATGCGGCGGCGATCGGCAGGGCCTGCGGTGGTCGGCTGGAGACGGGCGATCAGCTCTGCGGCCGCGAGCTGGAACGCGTGCGGTCGGCGATGGCCTCGGGCAACCCCGTCACCGTGTCCTGCACCCTCAAGGCGCCGCTGTTTCGCGAGGTGGCCGAGGAGCTTGGTGCCGAGGACCGCGTCGCCTTCGCCAATATCCGCGAGACCGCCGGCTGGTCGGTGCAGGGAGGCGATGCCGGCCCCAAGATGGCGGCCCTGCTCGCCGCGGCGGCCGAGCCGATGCCGGCCCCGGCGAGCGTGAGCTTCGAGAGCCAGGGCGTCGCCCTGGTCTATGGCCGCGACGAGGTCGCGATCGAGGCCGGCCGGCGCCTCGCCGACCATCTCGACGTCACGGTGCTGCTCTCCCGCCCCGGCGAGGTCGCGCCGCCGCGCTCCGGCGAGATCCCGGTGCTGAAGGGCACCGTGCGGGCCGCGACCGGCCATCTCGGCGCCTTCTCGTTGCGGATCGACGACACCGCCCTGCCGCTGCCCTCGTCGCGCCGGACCCTCGAATTCGGACCGTCGCGGGACGGGGCGACCTCGACCTGCGACATCGTCGTCGATCTGACCGGCGGCGTGCCGCTCTTCCCAGGCCACGAGCTGCGCAGCGGTTATCTCCGCGCCGATCCGCGCGATCCGGCAGCGGTCGAGCGGGCGCTGTTCGAGGCCTCCCACCTCGTCGGCACCTTCGACAAGACCAAGTTCGTCGATTTCCACGCCGAGCTCTGCGCCCATTCGCGCTCGCGCATCACCGGATGCACCCGCTGCCTCGAGGTCTGCCCGACGGGCGCCATCGCGCCGGCCGGCGACCACGTCGCGATCGACCCGCATGTCTGCGCCGGCTGCGGCTCCTGCGCCTCGGTCTGCCCGACGGGCGCGGCGGCCTACGCCCTGCCGCCGGCCGACGCGCTGCTGCGCCGCCTGCGCCGGCTGCTCACCGCCTACGCGAAGGCCGGCGGCACCGCGCCCGTGCTGCTGATCCACGACGAGGCGCACGGCGCCCCGCTGATCGACGCGCTTGCCCGATTCGGCGACGGGCTGCCCGCCGACGTGCTGCCGCTCGCGGTCAACGAGGTGACGCAGGTCGGCCCCGAGGCGATCGCGGCGGCCTTCGCCTACGGCGCCGGTGCGGTGCGGTTCCTGGTCCGGGCCCGGCCGAAGCACGACGTCGCACCGCTCGCCCGCAACGCCGCCCGCCTCGGAACGGTGGCGGAGGCCCTCGGCTACGGGGCCGATGGGGTGTCGCTGATCGAGACCGACGATCCGGACGCCCTCGGCCAGACCCTGGCGGAGTCCGCCCGCGGCACGCCGGCCCCGACCCCGTCGGGCTTCATGCCGGACGGCGACGTACGCGGCGTGCTGCGCTTCGCGGTCTCGGAGATGCACCATGCGGCGCCGCAGCCGGTCGACCGGGTGCCGCTCGATGCCGGGGCGCCCTTCGGCGGGCTCGATTTCAAGACCGAGGCCTGCACCCTCTGCCACGCCTGCGTCGGCGCCTGCCCGACCGGGGCGCTCGCCGACGACCCCGACCGCCCGCGCCTGACCTTCGCCGAGAGCGCCTGCGTGCAATGCGGCCTGTGCGCCGCGACCTGCCCGGAGGACGTGATCGGCCTCGTGCCGCAGCTCGACTTCGCCGCGTGGGCGGCGCCACGCCGGGTGCTGAAGGAGGAGGAGCCGTTCGCGTGCATCGCCTGCGGCAAGGCCTTCGGCACCCGCAGCACCATCGAGCGGGTGATCGGCCGCCTGCAGGACCGCCACTGGATGTTCGCGGGCCAGGCCGGCGAGCAGCGGATCAAGGCCCTGATGATGTGCGACACCTGCCGGGTCTCGCACGTCCTCACCCAGGGCTTCGACCCGCACGCGGCGGAGGAGAACCGGCCGAAGACCTCGGAGGACTATATCCGGGCGCGGCAGGGAACGCCGCAGGGGTGAGGGTCACGCCCTGATCTCGCCGGCGATCTGGTACAGGTCGCCGATGACGGTCGGGACGTCGATCCCGGTCGCCAGGGTCGCGCCATGGGCGATGCCGTTGCGCCAGCCGTCGTAGCGGATCGTCCGGCGACAGGCATCGGAGTCGACGTTGAGCCGGTCGAGCACCAGGGCGGCCCGGTCCTCGAACTTCGCCCACATGTTCTCCGGGTCGTGAGCGTCCCAGGCACGGCGGTCCTCCCAGCGGATGCTGCTGCGGCGGGCGCGGACCGCCCATTCGGCGACCCGGTTGATCTCGGCTTCGAGCTGGCCCCAGATGAGGATGAAGTAGGTGGAATCGTTGATCTGCCGCTTCTGCGCGACGCGCTCGATGAGCGCGGCGTCCGCAGCGTCCCGCGCCTGCGCGGCTTGCGCATCGAGGGCGGTGGCGATTTCCGAATAGACGGCGGTGATGGCCGCCAGATGCTTCACGGCAAAGGCCCTTACTGGATGGCCCTGGCGAGCGACGCGCGAGACAACGGCTCGACGGCGAGACGATCCAGGCCAGGGGCGATGGTCCAGCGCGGCGGCGCGAAGATGCCGGCCTTGTCGAGGATCACGAAGCGGTTCTGGCCGGCGGACAGGTCGATCCGGCCGTTCACGCCGATGATCCACAAACCTCCGGGAGCGAAGGCGGCGACCTCCGTATCCGCCTCGACGAGGCGCAGGACTGGCAGCCGGACCGGCGGCACGCCGTAGGCGCGCATCACCGGCTCGTCCATGACGGTCGTGCCGTCCCAATCGACGCCGAGATGCGGGAACCACTCCGCGATCTCGCGATAGAGGTCGTCGATCCGCCTCCGCCAATCATCGATCCGCGCGCGCAGATGCGCCGCGTCGAGGACGGTCCCGTCTTCTGACAGCTCTTCGATGACGCTCAGCATGACGATCTCCGCGGCTCAGTGTTCCGCCCGCCCGGTCCCCCGTCAATGCTCGTGGTGACGCGACGGCAGGAGCGTCTCACCGCGTCGCCTGCTCCAGGAACCGCACCAGCGCCGCCCGGTCCTCGGCCGCGGTGACGGTCTGCTCCGGCATCTTGGTGCCGGGGGTGAAGCGGGCGGGGCCGATCTCGAACAGCCGGGCGATGGTCTCGGCGTTCCAGACGATGTCGAGCTGCCGGAAGGCGGCGGAGTAGGGATAGTCCGGGACCGTCGCGATGCGGCGGCCGAACACGCCGTGGAGGGTCGGGCCGGCGCGGTTGCCGCCATCGGGCGTCAGGGTGTGGCAGGCCTCGCAGGCGCGGAAGACCTGGGCGCCGCGGTCGCCGGCGAAGGCCGCGAGCGGGTCGGCCGGGCGGTTCATCGCCAGCGGCCCGATCGGCTCGCCGGTGGCGAGGTCCCAGCGCCGCACCAGCCGGTCGCCGCCGCCGGTGATAAGCTCGTCGGCGCCGCGGAACGCGAGCGACCAGACCGGCAGGCCGGGCCCGACCAGGGTGAGCCGCACCCGTGCCCCGGCCCGGTCGACCACCGCCACCGCACCGCCGACCGTGGCGGCGGCGATCCCACGCCCGTCGGGGGACAGCGCCAGCGCCACCACCGGGCGCGGGCCGATCTCCAGGCTGGCCCGGACGGTCCCGTCCGGCCGCAGCAGGCGGAGATGGCCGTCGGCGCCGGCGGCCGCGATCTCGCCGTCGGGGGCGACCGCCACGGCGTTGACCGGCGCTTCGGTCTGGACCGTCACCGGCGGTCCCGTCTCGGGCCAGATCCGCACGGTCGCGTCGTAGCCGGCCGTCACCAGCCGCCCGTCGGGCAGGAACGCCACGCCGTTGACCGGGCCGCGATGGCCCTCCCGCACCACCGGCGCGGTCCCGTCGAGGGGCGTGACCCGGGCGGTGCCGTCCCAGGACGACGAGGCGACGCTTCGCCCGTCCGGCGCCACGGCGAGGCCGGAGACCGGGCCGGCATGCAGGCCGAGGAGGCGCTCCGGCGCAGCGCCGTCGCGCCACAGGGCGATGCGGCCGTCCTCGCCCCCGGTGAGGAGCCCGCCATCGGGCAGGAGCGCCACCGCGTTCACCGCACCATCATGGATCCGCAGGATCCGCAACGCCGCCCCGTCCTCGACCGACCACAGGATCGCCGAGGCGTCGAAGCTGCCCGAGAGCGCCTTCCGGCCGTCCGGCGTCACGACGAGTGCCCGCACCGGCCCGCCATGGCCGCGCATCGGCACCTCGGCACGGACGGCGAGGGGCAGGGTGGCCGCGAGGACGACGAGGGCGAGGCGGAGGCGAGCACGCATGCGGCGAACGGGTCCCGAGGAAGCCATGGGCTGTACCGCCCGGCCCCCGCGGACGGGAAGGGGAAGCGATGACACGGGGGGGCGGCGCCTTGACAAGAATGGCAATGTTATATTGTTACAAATGCGGAGGTGCCCATGCTCGATTCACGCCCATCCCCCTCGCTCCGGTCCGACACCCTTCCCCGCGATCCCCGCCTGCCGGTCACGGTCCTGTCCGGCTTCCTCGGTGCCGGGAAGACCACGCTCCTCAACCACGTGCTCGCCAACCGGGACCACCGCCGCGTCGCCGTCATCGTCAACGACATGAGCGAGGTGAACATCGATGCCGACCTGGTGCGGGCCGGCGGCGCCGACCTGTCGCGGACCGACGAGCGGCTGGTCGAGCTGACCAACGGGTGCATCTGCTGCACCCTGCGCGACGACCTGATGCACGAGGTGCGGCGCCTCGCCGGGGAGGGGCGCTTCGATGCGCTCCTGATCGAGGGCACGGGCATCGCCGAGCCGCTGCCCGTCGCCTCCACCTTCTCGTTCCGCGGCGAGGACGGCCGCTCGCTGTCGGACGTCGCCCGTCTCGACACGATGGTGACGGTGGTCGACGCGGTGAACCTGCTGCGCGATTACGGCTCGCAGGATTTCCTGCGCGACCGCGGCGAGACGGCCGGGGACGAGGACACCCGCACCCTGGTCGATCTCCTGGTCGAGCAGATCGAGTTCGCCGACGTGGTGGTGATCAACAAGGCCGGCGACGTCTCGCCCGGCCAGCGCGACCTCGTGCGCGCGGTCGTGCGCGGCCTCAACGGCGACGCCAGGATCGTCGAGGCGGAGTTCGGCCGGGTGCCGCTCGGCACCGTTCTCGAGACCGGGCTGTTCAGCGAGGAGCGGGCCCAGACCCACCCGCTCTGGTACCGGGAGCTCTACGGCGCCGCCGAGCACGTGCCGGAGACGGAGGAATACGGCGTCGCCTCCTTCGTCTACCGGGCCCGCCGGCCGTTCCACCCGGCCCGCTTCGACGCCTTCACCAAGGAGACCTGGCCGGGGCTGATCCGCGCCAAGGGCCATTTCTGGCTCGCGACCCGTCCGGACTGGGTCGGCGAGTTCTCGCTCGCCGGGGCGACCGCCCGGGTGACGCCGCTCGGCCGCTGGTGGGCGGCGGTGCCGCGGGCGCGCTGGCCGGAGCATCCGGAATGGCGCGAGGTGCTCGCCCGGCACTGGAGCGAGAGCTGGGGCGACCGGCGCCAGGAACTCGTCTTCATCGGCACCGAATTCGACGAGGCGGCGATCCGGCGCGCCCTCGATGCCTGCCTGGTCGGCGGCGAGGACGGGCCGGTCAGGGCGGACCGGAGCCTGCCGGATCCGTTCCCGGCCTGGGGGGCGGCCTGATCCATGTTCCCGAGCCTGAAAGCCCTCCGCCTGCGGGTTCGGGAACAGGCTCCGGCGCGCCAGGCGCTCGCGGCCCGGGCGCGCCGGGTCCTGGCCCTTGCGGAGGCGGACGCGCTGTCGGTCACCGAGATCGCCTGCACCGATCCCGGCTGCCCGGACACCGAGACGGTCATCCTGGTGATGCGCGCTCGGGTGCCGACCCGGGCGCTCAAGATCGGGAAGCCGATCGAGGCCGTCACCGATGCCGACGTTCTCGACGCCGAGCGGGAGGCGGAGAAGGGCGGCCACGGGGGAGGAGACCTCCCGTCGAGCCGGCGTCGGGTCGAGGGCTTGCGCCATCCGCGCTAGGGACCCGGGCAGCGAAGGGGGGTTATCGCGCGTCCCTCGCTCCCCGGCCGTGCCGAGCCGGCCGGGCCGAGCGACGGGTGGGGCCCCGACCTCCCGCGACATTTTCTCCCCCGAGGTCGCGGCCCAGCGCCGAAACCTTGATCCCGGCCGGGGCTTGCCGCATCGGCTCACCCTCCGTCCCGGGATCAGAAAAGCCGCATGGCCTCGTCACTTCCCCCGGGTGCCCGCCGGTGATTCCGCGGGCGCCCACGACCGCGCTGATGCCCGTCGCCGAGGCGGCGGCGGCGCTCGCCCGCCTGGCGCGTCCGGTGGCAGCCGTCATGGCGGGCCTGACCGAGGCCGTGGGCGGGGTGGCGGCGCAGGATGTGGCGGTCGCGGCCGGCCTGCCCCGCGACCGCACCGCCCTGCGGGACGGCTGGGCAATGCGCGCGGATTCCGTCGTCGGCGCCTCGCCCTACGCGCCGGTGCGGCTGGCGCGGCCCCCGGCCTGGGTCGAGGCCGGCGACCCGCTTCCTCCCGGCACCGACGCGCTTCTGCCCCCCGAGGCGATCGGGGCCGACCCGTTGGAGATCGAGGCCGAGGTTGCTGCCGGGGAGGGCACCCGCGCCCCGGGCACCGAGCTGCCGGCGGGCATCCGCCTGGTCGCGGCAGGCGAGCGGCTGAGCGCGCTCCATGCCCTCGCCCTCGCGGCGGCCGGCATCGACCGCGTGCCGGTGCGCCGCCCGCATCTGCGCCTCGTCGGCACCGGACCCGACGCCCTGACCCCGGTCCTCCAGGCCTGGATCGTCGCCCGCGGCGGCACCGCCGAGATCGGCCGGGCGCCGGAGGGGGCCGGCGGCGCCGGAGCGGAGGCACTGGCGGCGGCCTTGGCGGACGCCCTGGCGCGGCCGGGCGCCGATGCCGTGGTGGTGATCGGCGGCACAGGGCCCGGCCGGCGCGACGCCAGCGCCGAGGCCCTGGCCCGCGCCGGGCGCCTCGAGGCCCACGGCGTCGCCTTGCGCCCCGGCGAGAGCGCCGGCTTCGGCGCGGCGGGGGACCGGCCGGTGCTGCTGCTGCCGGGGCGGCCGGATGCGGGTCTGGCCGCCTGGCTCGCCCTCGGCCGGCCGCTGCTGGCGGCGCTCGCCGGCGCCGCGGCGGACCCGCCGCACGTCGTTTCGCTGACCCGCAAGGTCGCCTCCGTCATCGGCCTCACCGAAGTGGTGTTCCTGCGCCGCGTCGCGGCGGGGGCCGAGCCCCTCGGCGGGGCCGAGATCCCGCTCCACCGGCTGGCCTTCGCCGATTCCGCCCTGCTGGTGCCGCCGGCCCATGAGGGTTATCCCGCCGGCACCCCCGTCGAGGTGCTGCCGCTGTGACCGTTCCCCCCGCCGATTCCTTCCTCGCCCGCCTCGCCGCGGCCTCGCGCCAGGAGCAGTTCCTGGCGGTGGTGAGCCGGGACGAGGCGATGGCGCGCTGGCGCGAGGCCGTGCCGCACGCCCCGCTGCCGCCCGAGACCGTGCCGCTCTCCGCGGCGCTCGGCCGGGTGCTTGCCGCCGACATCGCCTCGCCGATCGACGTGCCGCCGTTCGACCGGGCTCTCGTCGACGGCTTCGCGGTCCGCAGCGCCGACACCGAAGGGGCGAGCGAGGCCGCGCCGCGCCGCCTCGTCCTCAACGGCGAGATCCTGGCCTGCGGCGTCGCGCCGGCGCTCACGGTCGGCCCCGGCACCGCCACCCCGATCGCCACCGGCGGCGTGCTGCCGCGCGGAGCCGACGCGGTGGTGATGGTCGAGGCGACGGACTTCGAGGACGGGCCGGAGCCGGCGGTCGCGCTGGCGCAAGCCGCAAACCCGGGCCGGTTCGTCGGCTATGCCGGCGCCGACATGGCGCGGGGCGAGACGGTCCTGCGCCGCGCCACCCTGGTCACCGCCCGTGAGATCGGCATGCTGGCGGCCTGCGGCCTCGCCGAGGTCGCGGTGGTGCGCCGGCCCCGGGTGACCGTGCTCTCGACCGGCGACGAGCTGGTGGCGCCGGGCCGCCCCTTGGATCAGGGGCAGCTCTACGATTCGAACGGCGCCATCGTGGCGGCGAGCGTGGCCGAGAATGGCGGCGTTGCGGTCCCCGGCGGCATCGTGCCGGACGACGAGACGGCGTTGCAGGCGGCGCTCGCGCGCGCGCTCGCCTCGTCCGACCTCGTGGTTCTGTCGGGCGGCACCTCGAAGGGGGCGGGGGATGTCTCTCACCGCATCCTGTCGCGGCTCGGCGAGCCCGGCATCCTCGTCCACGGCGTCGCGCTGAAGCCCGGCAAGCCGCTCTGCCTCGCGCGGGCCGGCGACGTGCCGGTGGTGGTGCTGCCGGGCTTCCCGACCTCGGCGATGTTCACCTTCCACGAATTCGTGGTGCCGCTGATCCGGGCCCTCGCCGGCCTGCCCGCCCGGGAGGAGGAGACGATCGAGGCGCGCCTGCCGCAGCGCCTGTCCTCCGAGCTCGGCCGCACCGAATACGTGATGGCGGCGCTCTCCCGCGGCAGCGACGGGTGGGTCGCCCTGCCGCTGGCCAAGGGCTCCGGCGCCGTGACGGCGTTCTCGCAGGCGGACGGCTTCTTCGCCGTGCCGGCGGCCCGGGCGGGGCTCGAGGCCGGCGAGACCGTGCAGGTGTCCCGCATCGGCCGGGCGGCGCGGCCGCCGGACCTGATGATCGTCGGCAGCCACTGCCTCGGCCTCGACCGGCTGGTCGGACGCCTCGCGGAACGCGGCGTCTCGGCCCGCACCCTGTGGGTCGGCTCGGCCGGCGGCCTCGCCGCCTTGCGCCGGGGCGAGTGCGACCTCGCCGCCATGCACCTCCTCGATCCCGAGACCGGGCGCTACAACGCGCCCTACCTCACCCCGGGCCTCGCCTTGGCGCCGGGCTGGCGCCGGCTGCAGGGCGTGGTGTTCCGCAAGGGCGACGCCCGCTTCGCGGGCCGCTCGGCGGAGGGCGCGGTGGCAGGACTCTTGACCGAGGGCGAGGCGGTGATGGTCAACCGCAACACCGGCGCCGGCACCCGGGCGCTTGTCGAAGGGCTTCTGAACGGCGCCCGCCCGGCCGGGTATTGGAACCAGCCGCGCTCGCACAACGCCGTCGCGGCGGCGGTGGCGCAAGGCCGGGCGGATTGGGGCGTGGCGATTCGAACGGTGGCGGACGCCTACGGCCTAAGCTTCCTGCCGCTGACCGAGGAGCATTACGACTTCGCCTATCGCGAGAGCCGCCGCGACGAGCCGGCCCTGGCCGCGTTCCTGAGCCTCCTCGACGATCCGTCGCTGGCGCCCGACCTCGCCGCCCTCGGCTTCACCCGGGCGGGGGCCTGACGATGCGGGTCATCGGTCTCGCCGGCTGGTCCGGTGCCGGCAAGACGACGCTGCTCGTGCGGCTGATCCCGGTCCTGCGCGGCCGGTCCCTGCGCGTGGCGACGGTGAAGCACGCCCACCACGCCTTCGACGTCGACCAGCCGGGCAAGGATTCCTTCCGCCACCGCGAGGCCGGCGCCAGCGAGGTGATCGTGTCGTCGAGCCGGCGCACCGTGCAGATCCGCGAGGTCGAGGAAGAGGCCCGCCTGCCCGACCTGCTGCGCCGTCTCGGACCCTGCGACCTGGCGGTGATCGAGGGCTTCAAGCGCGCGGCGCATCCGAAACTCGAGGTCTACCGCCACGCCAATGGCCGCCCGCCGCTCCATCCGGACGATCCCCGCATCGTCGCGGTGGCGAGCGACCACCCCTTCCCGGAGGCAGGCCGGCCGGTCGTCCCCCTCGACGCGGTCGAGGCGGTCGCCGATATCGTGCTGGCGCGGTCGGAGCCCCTCTCGATGGTGCTGGAGCGGCTGGAATCCCAAGGGATGGAATCTCATGGCGCAGCTGACTGACGACTGCTTCGCCTTCGGCGGTCCCTTGCTCTCCGTCGAGGACGCCGCGGCCCTGATCGCCGGGCGGCTGCCGATCCTGGCCGGGACCGAGACCCTGCCCCTGGCCGAGGCCGACGGACGGGTCGCCGCCGCCGACATCCTCGCCGGCCTCGACCTGCCGCCCTTCGACAATTCCGCCGTCGACGGCTACGCCGTGCGCTTCGCCGATCTCGCGGCCGGGACGGAGACCGTGCTGCCGGTGCGCGGGCGCCTGCCCGCCGGCGCCCTGCCGGACGCCGCCGCGGTCCCAGGGGCGGCGCTGCGGATCTTCACCGGCGCCGCGATGCCGCCGGGGGCCGATACGGTGTTCATGCAGGAGGACGTGCGGCGCGAGGGCGACGTGGTCGTGCTGCCCGCGGGCCTCAAAGCCGGCGCCAACCGGCGCCTCGCCGGCGAGGACGTGGCGCGCGGCAGCACCGTGATCCCGGCCGGCCGCCGCCTCACGCCGCCGGACCTCGGCCTCGCCGCCGCGACCGGCCATGCCCGGATCGCGGTGCGACGCCGCCTGCGAGTCGCGGTGTTCTCGACCGGCGACGAACTGGCCGAGCCCGGCGCATCGTTGCGGCCCGGGGCGATCCACGATTCGAACCGGGTGCTGCTCGTGGCGCTGCTGCGCCGCCTGGGTGCCGAGGTGAGCGACCTCGGCATCCTGCGCGACGACCCCGCCGCCCTGCCGGAGCGGCTGCGGGCGGCCGCCGGCGGCCACGACCTGATCGTCACCTCGGGCGGCGTCTCGACCGGCGAGGAGGACCACGTCAAGGCAGCGGTGGAGGCGATCGGCCGGCTGGTGTTCTGGCGCCTCGCGATCAAGCCGGGCCGGCCCGTCGCGATGGGGCTGATCGGCGACACGGCGTTCGTCGGCCTGCCGGGAAACCCGGTCGCGGTCTACGTCACCCTGCTGTTCGTGGTCCGCCCCCTGCTGGCGCGCCTCGGCGGCGCTCTGCTCGACGCCCCCCCGAGCGAGCCGGCCCGCGCCGCCTTCGCCTACGCCAAGAAGGCCGGGCGGCGGGAATACGTCCGCGTCTCGTTGCGCCGGGGCGCCGACGGCGTCGTCGAGGCGGTGAAGTTCCCCCGCGACGGCGCCGGCATCCTGTCCTCGCTCACCGGCAGCGACGGGCTCGCCGAGCTGCCCGAGGCGGTGACGCGGGTCGCGGAGGGGGACCGGATCGAGGTGTTCAGGCATCCTCTGCTGTGGTGACGCCGAAGATTCGGGCAGGACACCGCCGCGATACCCTGGAGGAGTCTCGACCGCTCGTGCTAGAGGCGGCCGATCATGGGGGCCGACACCCGTGACACCTGCGTCAGGACAGGTCCCGGGTCGGCGTTCCTCGTGAGCCGAACGAGGGAAGACACTCGCCTGCGCAGCCTCCTCGACCGCCTCCGCACCGCCCTTGTGGCGCGCCGGCCCTCCTTCCCCGTGCGGTACGGCGTCGCGACGCTCGCGGTCGGTGCCATCGCGCTGCTGCGCTGGGCGCTGTTCGCCGAGTTCGCGCCGTGGTTCCTGTTCACGCCCGGCGTGGTCGTCGTCGCGCTGCTGCTCGGGGGCGGGGCGGGCCTGTGGGCGACGGGCCTGGCGACGGCCTGCGCCGGGATCGTGCTGCTCGCCGTGCCGCCGCTCGGCGCCCTGTCGCTGATCCAGGTCGTCGCCTCGACGATCTTCGCCGCCACCACGGCCGGCCTCGTCGGCGTGGTGGTCGCCCTGCGGCACGCGCTGATCGAGGCGGAGGCGTCGCGGGCCGCCCTGGCCCGCAGCGCCGCGGCGGCCGAGGAGCGCGAGGCCTTCGTGACCAGCGTGCTGGCGAGTTCGACCGACTGCATCAAGGTCCTGGACCTCGACGGCCGGCTGACCTTCATGTCCGAGGGCGGGCAGCAGGTGATGGAGGTCAGCGACTTCAACGCCATCCGGGGCTGCCCCTGGCCCGATTTCTGGACCGGCCAGGGTCACCAGGAGGCCGTCGCCGCCCTGACGGAGGCCCGCGCGGGGCGGGCGCGCAGCTTCGTCGGCCGCGCCTGCACGATGCGGGGGACGTCGAAGTGGTGGCACGTCGCCGTCAGCCCGATCCGCAACCCGGACGGCACCTTCGATCGCATCCTGTCGGTCTCGCGCGACATCACCGCCCTCCGCGAGAGCGAGGAGGAGCGCGACCGCTTCGTCCGGCTCGCCGAGACCAGCACCGACTTCATCGGCATGGCGCAGACCGACGGCCGGATCTTCTACCTCAACGACGCCGCCCGGCGCATGGTCGGCCTCGACGGGACCGACCTTACCGCGCTCACCATCGCCGACTTCTTCCCGCCGGAGCAGGTCGCCACGGTGGCGGGGGAGGTGCTGCCGGCGGTGGACCGCGACGGGCACTGGTCGGGCGAGCTGACGCTTCGCCATTTCCGGACCGGCGCGCTCATCCCGGTCCTGTCCTCGCTTTTCCCGGTCACCGACAGCGAGGGAGCGATCGTGGGCACCGGCACCGTGACCCGCGACTTCCGCGCCCGCAAGGCGGCCGAGGAGGAGCTGCGGCTCCTCAACGGCGAACTCGCTCACCGGCTCAAGAACGTGCTGGCGGTGGTGCAGTCGGTGACCCGGCAGACCCTGCGCAACGCCTCCGACCTCGGCCGGGCCAGCGAGGACCTGTCGGCACGGCTGGTGGCGCTCGGCACCGCCACCGACGTGCTCACCAACGCCTCCTGGCGCTCGGCCGACCTGCGCGAGCTGACCGCGCGGTCGCTCGCCCCCCACGGCGAGATCGGCACGCGGATCCGGCTCGACGGGCCCGACCTCACCCTGCAGCCTCAGGTCGCGGTTGCCCTCGCGCTGGCGTTGCACGAGCTGGCAACCAATGCGGCCAAATACGGTTCATTGTCGAACGACGCGGGACGGGTGGAGGTGAGCTGGCAGGTGCAAGGGGAGGGGAACGGAGAGGGCGCGGAGGCGCGGTTCCGGCTCGAATGGCGCGAGCAGGGCGGCCCGCCGGTGGCTCCCCCGACCCGGCGCGGCTTCGGCAGCACCCTGATCGAGCGCTCGCTGCGCTCGTATTTCGGCGGCACGGCCGGGATCGACTACCGCCCGGACGGCTTGGTTTTCGTGATGGATGCCCGCTTGAGCGACGCGGCGCTGGTGAGGGATGAGGCGTAGCGGTGGGGCAGAGCACACCGATCGGCACCAAGACCATCCTGGTGGTCGAGGACGAGGCGCTGCTGCGCTTCGACGTGATCGATTTCTTCGAGGATCGCGGTTGGCGGGTCTACGAGGCGGAGAATGCCGAGCAGGCGATCGCTCTGCTCGACCGCCACGGCGAGATCCGCGTGGTCCTGACCGACGTCCAGATGCCCGGCGCCATGGACGGGCTCAAGCTCGCCCATTACGTCCGCGACCGCTTCCCGCCGACCCTGCTGTTCGTCGTCTCCGGCCAGGCCCCGCCCTCGGCGACGGCGCTGCCGGCGCGGGCGACGTTCCTGCCGAAGCCCTTCGATCTGAACCGCGTGCTGCGGCAGATCGAGCGGAGCCCAGTCGGGTAGAGGACGGGCCCGCTCCGATCCGGCCGGGGCGTACGGCACCCCGGCAACGCCGTCCCCGTCAGCAGGCTTCTCCCTTTCAGCCTCTCGCGCCTCCCGGACGACTGACGCGTCGGCGGAAGCGGGGGCTGGGACAGGGGCCCTGGCTTACGGCCAGGACGCTCTAGCCGTTCGCCGCCGCGATCCGATCGGGCGATCGCTCAGCGATCTCCCCGCGTGATCGCCCGGTCCGCATTCACCCGCGCCGCCCAGTCCCTGGCCCGGTCCTGGCCCTTGAGGTCGACGAGCCGTGCCCCGCTCACGTCGGCATTCTTGAAATCCGCCCCCGCCACGGTCGCGCCGGTCAGGTTCGCCCCCGACAGGTCGGCGCCCATCAGCACCGCGTCGGTGAGGTCGGCGCCGCGCAGATCGGCATAGTCGAGCCGGGCGCGGCCGAGATCGGCGCCGCGCAGGGAAGCGCCCGAGAGGTTCACCGAGACGAACACCGTCCGCATCAGGCCCATCGACTGGTTCCTGATGTCGGCCCCGGCCTTCAGGCCAGTAAGGGTCGCACCGCTGAGGTTGGCGCCGCGGAAATCGCCGATCGGAATCGCGCGGCTGAGGTCGGCGCCGCCGAGATTGGCGTCACGCGCCGTGATGCCGAACAGCCGCGCGCCGACGAGCTTGGCACCGGAGAGATCGGCCTTGAGAAACCAGGATTGCTCGAGATTGGCGCCGCTGAGATCGGTCCCGCGGAGCAGCGCCCGGTTCAGGCGCGCGGTGCGCAGGTTGGCGCCGCGCAGGTCGAGCCCCGAAAGGTCGAGGCCGGACAGGGCCTTGTCCGAGAGGTCGACCGGCGCGCCGTCGACCTTCGCCTTGGCGATCAGCGCCTCGATGTCGGCCCGGGTCATCTCGGCCTTCGTCATCCTCGGCGAGGCCATGTCGGCGCCGAGCAGCAGGTCCTGCTCGGCGGCGGCTGGGCCTGCCAGTACGGCGAGCGCGGCGCAGAGGGTGAGAAGGCGCATCCGTGTCACTCCCGTCGGAGGCGACGCGCTTTGCATCGGGCGCCGGCCTGTTGCCCGCAATAGAGCATCGGGCGCCACCGGAGGCGAGGTCGACTGATGGCCGAGATCCGTCGACAGAGCCCTGGCCAGAGCCCTGGGCTGCGCGGACCGGCCAGGAAGCCGGCCCGCACTGTCTCCTCAATGCCCGTGCGCGGGCTCCCGCGCCGGCTCCGACGCATGCGCCGCCCCCGGCGCCGCATCCAGCCCCTCCTCGCGCACCCGCTTCCTCTGGAAGAACCGCATCGCGACGACGAAGAAGACCGGGACCAGGATCACCGCCAGCACCGTGGCGGTGATCATCCCGCCCATCACGCCGGTACCGATCGCCTGCTGGCTCTTCGAGGCCGCGCCGGTCGCGATGGCGAGCGGCACGACGCCGAAGATGAAGGCGAGCGAGGTCATCACGATCGGGCGGAAGCGCAGGCGCGAGGCCTCGACCGTGGCGGTGACGAGGCTGGTGCCGGGCTTCCACAGCTCGCGCGCGAACTCGATGATCAGGATCGCGTTCTTGGCCGACAGGCCGATGATCGTGATGAGGCCGATCTTGAAGTACACGTCGTTCGGCATCTCGCGGATGATCACGCCGGCGACCGAGCCGATCACGCCGAGCGGGATGACCAGCATCACCGCGAGCGGGATCGACCAGCTCTCGTAGAGCGCGGCAAGGCACAGGAACACGATCAGCACCGACAGCGCCAGGAGCAGCGTCGCCTGCGAGCCGGCCTGCTTCTCCTGCAGCGACTGGCCGGTCCAGGTGTAGCCGAAGCCCTTCGGCAATTCCGTCATCAGCCGCTCCATCTCGGCGATGGCGTCGCCCGAGGTGAAGCCCGCCGCCGGCTCGCCGGTGATGCGGACCGACTGGTAGCCGTTGAAGCCGATGATCTGGGCCGGGCCGACGCTCCACTTCAGGTCGGCGAAGGACGACATCGGCACCATCGTGCCGAGGTGGTTCTTGACGCTGTAGTTCAGCAGGTCGGCGGCGTTGAGACGCTGGGCATCCTGGGCCTGGACGATCACCCGCTGCATCTTGCCCCGGTTGGGGAAGTCGTTGGTGTAGACCGAGCCGAGATTGACCTGGATGGTGTCGTTGATGTCGGCGAAGTTGACGCCGAGCGCCGCCGCCTTCTCGCGGTCGATCACCAGCTCCGCCTGCGGGGCGGGCGGCAGGCCCTCGACGTAGACGTTCTTGAGCACCGGGCTCTTGCGGGCGAGCGCCAGCAGCTGCTCCTGCGCGGCCATGAGCGCGGCGTAGCCCTTCTGCGCGCGGTCCTGGAGGCGGAAGCTGAAGCCCGAGGCGTTGCCGAGGTTGTCGATCGGCGGCGGCTCGAGCGCCTGGATCACCGCGTCGCGGTAGCTCGCCATCGCCTTGTTGGTGCCGGCGACGAGCGCGGCGGCCGATTGGTCCTTGCCGCGCTGCGACCACGGCTTCAGCGTCACGAAGGCCTGCGAGGTCATCTGGCCCTGGCCCGAGAACGAGAAGCCGTTGACGATCGTCACGGTCGCCACGCCCGGCTGGGCCATCAGGTGCTCCTCGGTCTTCTTCACCGCCGCGAGCGTGCGGTTGAACGAGGAGCCCGGCGGGGTCTGGATGTCGACGGTGAAGAAGCCCTGGTCCTCGACCGGCAGGAAGCCCTCGGGCAGGCGCACGAAGGCGTAGGCGACGCCCGCGACCAGGATCAGGTAGACCACCATCATCCGGCCGGCCTTGGCCACCGCCCAGGCGACGCCCCGTCCGTAGCGGGCGGTCTCGCGGTCGACGATCCGGTTGAACCAGCCGAAGAAGCCGCGCTTGGCGTGGTGGTGGCCGGGCTCGACGGGCTTCAGCAGCGTGGCGCAGAGCGCCGGGGTGAGCGACAACGCCAGGAAGGCCGAGAAGGCGATCGAGGTCACCATCGCGATCGAGAACTGGCGGTAGATAATGCCGACCGAGCCGGGGAAGAACGCCATCGGGATGAACACCGCGACGAGCACCAGCGTGATGCCGATGATCGCGCCGGTGATCTGGCGCATCGCCTTGCGGGTCGCCTCCTTGGGCGACAGGCCCTCCTCGGACATGATCCGCTCGACGTTCTCGACCACCACGATCGCGTCGTCGACCAGGATGCCGATGGCGAGCACCATGCCGAACATGGTCAGCACGTTGATCGAGAACCCGGCGAGCAGCATGATCGTGCAGGTGCCGAGCAGCGCGATCGGCACCACGATCGTCGGGATCAGGGTGTAGCGGATGTTCTGCAGGAACAGGAACATCACGATGAACACCAGCACCACCGCCTCGACGAGGGTGTGCAGCACCTTCTCGATCGAGGCCTCGACCGCCGGCGTGATGTCGTAGGGGATGTCCCACTTCACCGAATCGGGGAAGAACTGCGACAGCTCCTCCATCTTGGCGCGGATCGCCTTGGCGGTGTCGAGCGCGTTGCCGTCGGGGGCGAGCGTCACCGAGATGCCGGCGGCCTCGCCGCCGTTGAGGCGGGTGGTGAACTTGTAGTCCTCGCCGCCGAGCTCGATCCGGGCGACGTCGCGCAGGCGCACGGTCGAGCCGTCGGGATTGGCCCGCAGCACGATGGCGCCGAATTCCTCGGGCGCCCGCATCTGGCCCTTCACGAGGATCGGGACGTTGATCTTGTGGACCTCGGGGCTCGGCTGCGCGCCGACGGCACCGGATGCGATCTGGACGTTCTGGCGCGTGATCGCCTGCGTCACGTCGGAGGCGTTGAGCGACAGGCCGCGCAGCTTGTCGGGGTCGATCCAGACGCGGAGCGACCGCTCGGTCGAGTACAGGGTGGCGCGGCCGACGCCCGGGATGCGGCGGATCTCGTTGATGACGTTGCGGATCAGGAAGTCGCCGAGCGCGACCTCGTCCATCGACCCGTCCTTGGAGACGAGGGTGATGATGTTGAGGGTCGCGGCGGACGCCTCCTCGACCAGGATGCCCTGCTGGCGCACTTCCGCCGGAAGCCGCGCCTCGACGCGCTTGAGGCGGTTCTGCACCTCGACGCCGGCATAGCCCGGATCGGTGCCCGGCTCGAAGTTCGCCGTGATCTCGACGACGCCGAACGAGTCGCTCGCCGATTCGAAGCTCTGGATGTTGGCCGCGCCGTTCAGCTCATCCTCGATGAGGCGCGTCGTGCCGGTATAGAGGTCCTCGACGGAGGCGCCCGGGAAGGCGGTGGAGAGGGCGATCGAGGGCGGCGCGATGATCGGGTACTGCGCCACCGGCAGCATCGGGATCGTGAGCGCGCCGCCGAGGCAGATGAACAGGGCGACGACCCAGGCGAAGACCGGACGGTCGATGAAGAAGCTGGCCACGATGCGGGTCCTCCTCAGCGCTGCTCGGTGGAGGCGGGTGCGGCCGGCGCCCCGGCCCCGGCGGCCGCCATCGTGGTGGTCTCGAACGGCACCGCCGCGACCTTGGTGCCGGCGACGATCTTCTGGAAGCCCTCGGCGACGACCCGGTCGCCCTCCTTCAGCCCGTCGCGGATCACCCACTGGCCCTCGACCACCGGACCGACCTCGACCGGCTGGAGCACCACCTTGTCGCCTTCCCCGACGAGCCAGACCTGGGCGCGGCCGTCGTTCGAGCGCTGCACCGCCTGCTGGGGCACCGCGATGGCGTCGGAATCGATGCCCTGCTTGATGCGCGCGCGCACATACATGCCGGGGAACAGCTCGCCGTGCGGGTTCGGGACGACGGCGCGCAGGGTCACCTGCCCGGTGCTCGGATCGGCGGTCACGTCGGAGAACAGCAGCCGGCCGGGCTCGGGGTAGAGCGAGCCGTCATCCATGATCACCCGGACGCTCGCCACGTCGGCGGCGAGGCGGTCGAGCTCGCCGCTGGCGAGGTCGCGGCGCAGCTTGTTCAGCTCGCCGACCGACTGGGTGATGTCGACGTAGATCGGGTCGAGCTGCTGGATCGTCGCCAGGTTGCTGGCACCGCCCTGCTCGACGAGGGCGCCCTCGGTCACCAGCGCCCGGCCGATGCGGCCCGAGATCGGCGCCCGCACGTCCGTGTAGCCGAGGTTGAGCTGCGCC
Organism: Methylobacterium terricola; assembly: GCF_006151805.1. Lineage (GTDB taxonomy): Bacteria > Pseudomonadota > Alphaproteobacteria > Rhizobiales > Beijerinckiaceae > Methylobacterium > Methylobacterium terricola. The sequence continues at coordinate 61,434 of NZ_VDDA01000007.1, forward strand.
CGGTCGCGGGCCGCCTTGGCGCCGGCGACCTCGGCCTCGGCCTGCTTCTGGGCCGCGAAGGCGGCGTCGTACTGGGCCTGGCTCGCGGTCTGGCGGGAGAGCAGGGTCTCCAGGCGCTCGGCCTGCTGGCGGGTCAGCACCAGGGCGGCCTCGGCCTTGGCGAGCGTCGCCTCGGCGCTGGCGAGGTCGGCGCGGAACGGCATCGGGTCGATCTTGTAGAGGATGTCGCCCTCCTTGACCTGGCTGCCCTGCTCGAAGGTGCGCTTGACGACGAGGCCGGCGACCCGGGCCCGGACCTCGGCGATGCGGGTCGGGGCGGCGCGGCCCGGCAGGTCGCGTTCGTAGGGGATCGGCTGGTGCCGGACCGTCACGATCGAGACCTCCGGCGGGGCGGCGGGAGCCGCGGGCGCGGCGGCCTGCTGGGCCGGCTTGCAGGCGGCGAGCCCGAGGAAGAGGGCGGTCGCTCCGAGGAGGATGCGGCGGCGTTGGATCACGGGTCGGTCTTTCCTGCACGCTGGGGAGGCCGCCGGGCACGTCGCGCCGCGGGGCATCCCGGCCCGGGAGGGCCAAAGGGGAATCGGACCGTCGAGGGGCCACAGGGCCGCCGAGACGTCGGACGAGGCTCGCGATGGGAACGCGTCGCGGCTCGAACGGATCATGGGGGAACGCACGCCGGATCCGCTGCCGACGCGCGCACGGCGTCGGTGCTCGAGGCGCGCAGGGTTCCGGGGCGTCGGTACGACGGCGCGGCCGCACCCGGGACGGGGCGACGGCCATCCTCGGGCTCAGGCCTTCGGTGGGCGCTCCGGCAGGGCGGCACCCTCGCGCACCAGGGAGCCGAGGCGGCGCGGCGGCATCAGCGTGGCGCCGCTCGCCCCCGGACCGTCTCCCGGGCAGGCGAGGTTCATGCTGGCGGCGCCCCCATCGTCCGGCCTCGGATTGTCGACCCCGCCGGCGGTGAGGGTGCAGGCCGGCGCCTTGACCCAGTGGGCGTGCAGGCTCGCCATCGGCGAGGCGCCCTGGGCCGCCCGCAGCACCGGCCCGGGACGGCCGCCCGCGGCGTCCGCCGCCGACACCGCCAGAATGGCGAGGCCGAGGCCGAGGAAGGCGGTCGCGCAGAGCCGCGCGAGAGATGTCCAGAAACGACCGGTCACAGAGCGGGACAGTGGGGGTTCCGACCGCGCCGCACAAGACGCCGCGACATTCTGTCAGGACCCCGACATGGTCCGGGCGACACCGCGCGGGGGCTTGATCGCCCCCGCACTCCGCCGTACCGGTTTTTCGAAACATCGATCGGGAGAAGCCTCATGAGCGCGGTGCGGGACGTCTACATCTGCGATTACGTGCGCACGCCGATCGGCCGCTACGGCGGCGCGCTCGCGAAGGTGCGGGCGGACGACCTCGCGGCTTTGCCGCTGGCGGAGCTGGCACGGCGGAACCCGTCCCTCAAGGAGGCGGTGGAGGAGGTGTTCCTCGGCTGCGCGAACCAGGCCGGCGAGGACAACCGCAACGTGGCCCGCATGGCCCTGCTGCTCGCCGGCTATCCCGAGCGGGTGGCGGGCCTGACCCTCAACCGGCTCTGCGCCTCGGGCCTCGACGCGGTCGGGGCCGCAGCCCGGGCGATCCGCTCCGGCGATATCGACCTCGCGGTGGCGGGCGGCGTCGAATCGATGACCCGGGCGCCGTTCGTAATGGGCAAGAGCGAGGGCGCCTTCCAGCGCCAGGCGGAGATTCACGACACCACGATCGGCTGGCGCTTCATCAATCCGGTGCTCAAGCACCAGTACGGTGTCGATTCGATGCCGGAGACCGCCGAGAACGTGGCCGAGGACTTCCAGATCGGCCGCGCCGACCAGGACGCCTTCGCGTTGCGCTCGCAAGCCCGGGCGACGCGGGCGCAAGCCGACGGCACCTTCGCGGCCGAGATCGTCGCGGTCGAGATCCCCAACCGCAAGGGCGGCCACAGCAAGGTGGAGCGCGACGAGCATCCCCGGGCCGACACCACGGCCGAGGGACTGGCGAAGCTGAAGCCCTTCGTCAGGAAGGACGGCACCGTGACCGCCGGCAACGCGTCCGGGGTCAACGATGGCGCCGCCGCGCTGGTTCTCGCCACGCGGGAGGCCGCGGAGCGGCACGGCCTCACCCCGATCGCCCGGGTGCTGGGCCTCGCCTCGGCGGGCGTGCCGGCGCGGGTGATGGGCATCGGGCCGATCCCGGCGGTCGAGAAGCTCTGTTCGCGCCTGGGCCTCAAACCGTCCGATTTCGATGCGGTCGAGCTCAACGAGGCTTTCGCCTCGCAGGCGCTCGCCTGCCTGCGCGGCCTCGGCCTGCCGGACGATGCCGACCACGTGAACCCGAATGGCGGCGCCATCGCGCTCGGCCACCCGCTCGGCATGTCGGGAGCGCGCATCGCCGGCAGCGTGGCGCTCCAGCTCGCCCGGACCGGCGGGCGGCTCGGCCTCGCGACGATGTGCGTCGGCGTCGGCCAGGGGGTGGCGCTGGCCGTCGAGCGGATCGGCTGAGGCGCGGGGCTCCTCCGCGGCGGGGCGACGCAGGGACGCCTCGCTTCGCCGTGGAAAAGCCACGCGGCAAGATCGAATTCCTTTCGATCGCCGCGATCCTCCCGCACTGCACCATGGCGAGGGCTCACCGCTTGGGCTAAGCATGGGGGGCTCTCGCTCGTTTCCCGGAACCCGCCCGGATGGAGCGGCCCGCCCCGCGGGACGCCCGCCGCGGCGCCAACGATCCCATGACCCTCCACCTTCTCTCCTCAGGCCCCGCCCTCCTGCCGCCCGGACGAAGCCGCCGCTTCGCCGGCCGGTCGCGCTGAGGCTCCGCCATGGCCAACAGAACCGGTTCGCGCCCGGGCGCGGACGAGACCGATGCCAAGGCCGATGCCAAGGCCGGCGTCGCGAAGACCGGCGAGGCCGAGGGCGGCGAGCCCGAGGCCGACTTCCTGACCGTCCTCGGCCAGCGCGTCCGCACCATGCGGGCGGTGCGGGCGATGTCGCGCAAGATGCTGTCGCAGACCTCGGGCCTGTCGGAGCGCTACATCGCGCAGCTCGAGAGCGGACAGGGCAACGTCTCGATCATCCTGCTGCGACGGGTGGCGCTTGCCATGGGCGTGCGGCTCGAGGACCTGATCGCCGCGGTCGAGAGCCCGCCCGACTGGCCGGTGGTCCGCGACCTCCTGGAGAAGGCGGGGCCCGACCAGATCGCCGAGGCCAAGCGCGTGCTGTCGGGCTCGGCCGCCCCCGGCGACGCCCCGACGCAGCGGGTGGCGCTGATCGGCCTGCGCGGCGCCGGCAAGTCGACCCTCGGGCGGATCCTCGCCGAGCGGCTGGGCTGGACCTTCGTCGAGCTCAACCGCGAGATCGAGCGCGAGAACGGCCTGTCGGTGGCGGAGATCTTCGCGATCTACGGCCAGGAGACCTATCGCCGCCTGGAGCAGGGGGCGCTGCGGCGGCTCGCCGAGCGGCCGGGCCCGATGGTGCTGGCAACCGGCGGCGGCATCGTCGCCGAGCCCGTGACCTTCGATCTCCTGCTCTCGGCCTTCTTCACCGTCTGGCTCAAGGCGCGGCCGGAGGAGCACATCCAGCGGGTGCGCGAGCAGGCCGCCAAGGGCATCGCCCCGACGCGGATGCCCGACAGCGACAACGCCCTGCGGGAAATCCGCGGTATCCTGGTCAGCCGCGAGCCGCTCTACGCCCGGGCCAGGGCGGTGATCGACACGGCCGACCACACCGTGGCCGAGACCGCCGCCGAGCTGACCGGCCTGGTCGAGAGCTATCTCGGGACCGGGGCGTAGGCCGGGGCCTCGAAGCCGCGGCCGAGGCCCTGAGGCTCTTCGGCCACGGCCGGCCGGCGAGCCACGAAAAACACGCCGGCGCACCTATTCTGGCCGCAAATGAGTCGGCAGGCTCCGGCACCAGATGATGTCGGGGTCGAGGAGCACGATGGAGAGTTCGAACCGGGCCGGGAGCTACGCCGCGGAAGCCGGCGAGGGCGGGCACGTGGTCGAGGCGGCGCACTTCTCCGCCATCCGCAGCGTCCGCACCGAGGCCGAGGCGCTCCTGACCCTCGCCCGTGCTCTCGACCACGAGTTGAAGGCCGGCTTCGGCGCCGCCGTCGCGGCGATCCACGAGATCCCCGGCCGGGTGATCGTGTCGGGCATCGGCAAGAGCGGGCATATCGGGCGCAAGATCGCCTCGACGCTGGCCTCGACCGGCACGCCGTCCTCGTTCATCCACCCGAGCGAGGCCAGCCACGGCGATCTCGGGATGATCACCCAGCAGGACATCGTGATCGCCCTGTCCTGGTCGGGCGAGACGACCGAGCTCGGCGACCTCATCAGCTTCTCTCGGCGCTTCGCCGTGCGGCTGATCGGCATGACCTCGAATCCGGCGAGCACGCTCGGCCAGGCCGCCGACATCCTGCTGCCGCTGCCGCTGGTGAAGGAGGCCTGCCCGCACAACCTCGCGCCGACCTCGTCGAGCGTGATCCAGTTGGCGCTCGGCGACGCTCTGGCGGTGGCCCTGCTCGAGCGCCGCGGCTTCTCGGCCAGCGACTTCAAGGTGTTCCACCCCGGCGGCAAGCTCGCGGCCCGGCTCAAGACAGTAGCCCAGCTGATGCACGCCGGCGAGGAGATGCCGCTGGTCCCCCGGGGCCTGCGGGTCTCGGAGGCCTTGATCGCCGTGATGGGCAAGCGCTTCGGCTGCGCCGGCATCGTCGACGATCACGGCCAGCTCGTCGGGATGATCACCGACGGCGACGTGCGCCGCCACATGAGCACCGGCGCCGGCCACAGCGACCTCCTCGCCCGGCGGGTCGAGGAGATCATGACCCCGACCCCGATCACCACCACCCCCGGCACCTTCGCCAGCGCCGCCCTGGAGCTGATGAACCGCAGCCGGATCACCGCCCTGTTCGCGGTCGATCGCGGCCGGCCGGTGGGCATCCTGCACATCCACGACATCCTGCGGGCGGGGGTGGTGTGAGGGTGGGGCGGCCGGCCCGATCCATGGCGGGTCCGGTCAGCGTCCGGGCAGGCTGGACAGCGTCCTGACCCCGACCCAGCCCCAGTAGACCCGGTGATGGGCGATGAGCCCGTCGGATAGGTCGATCATCTCCACGAGGTCGATCTGATCGCCCTCGGGCGTCTGGCGCGGGTACTCCCACGCCAGCTGCCGCCCGTCCGAGAAGACGACGCCGGTGCGGTACCAGCGGCCCAGGCCGTTCTGCGGCGAGCGGAATCCGGCCTCGAAGAAGTCCCGGATCGCGGCCTTTCCCGTCAGGAGACCCGTGCCGCCCTCCGGCATGGCTGCCCAGACGAGCGGGCTCTCGAAGACCGCATCGTCGGTGTAGAGCGCCATCAATCCGTCGATGTCGCGACGGACCACGGTCTCGTGCCACTGCTCGTGGATGTGGCGGATGGCGGCGTCGGTGCTCATGGGGGGAGGCTCTCCGGTTCCGGCCGATGGCCGGCACCGGATGCTAGCCCCGGATGCGCCTCGGACGCTTCGGCGTCCGCCGAACCGTAGGGCCTCGGAGCGGGCCCCGCTCAATAGGGCACCCCGGCCTTCCTCCTCTCCCGCAACGCCTCCGCGTACCACGTCAGCTCGTCGATGAAGCGCCCGGTCGGCCGTTCCAGCCAGGGCTGGAGCGGCCTGCCGTCCTCGTCCAGCGCCTTGTGCACCTCGGGGATCGGCAGGAGCGACGGAATGCTCGGGGTGCCGAGCTCACCCAGCATCGCGCGCAGCTGCATCGCCGCCCGCACGCCGCCGTAGCGGCCGGCCGAGTAGCAGACGATCGCCGAGGGCCGCCAGAAATACTCCTCCAGGAAGTGGTCGAGAGTGTTGGACAGGGCCGGCGGGATGCTGTGGTTGTACTCGGCCGAGACCACCACGAAGCCGTCGGCGCGGCGATAGAGGGCGGCGAGCCGCTCCAGGGCCTCGGGCGCCTCGCCCTTCGGGTATTCCTTGTACATCCGCGCCAGCAGCGGCAGGCCGAGTTCCACCGGATCGACCAGCGGCGCCTCGTGGCCGCGGCTTTCGAGGCTCTGAACCAGGTAGCGGGCGGCGCGCAATCCGTTGCGGCCTTCGCGCACAGAGCCGAGGATGACCGGGACGACGAGCGGCATGGCAGGCTCCTTCGGCGGGCTCCAGCGGGAACGAGCCCGCGTTAGATCCTAATCCATCTCGCCGCGACGCGAAGCCCCGCAGCCCATCACCCCGTGCGCACCGAGGCGACGTAGCCGCGAACCTCGCCGTCGAGATGCCCGGCCTGGCGCGACAGCGCCGAGGCCGAGGCCAGCATCCGCGCGGCGGCGTCGCCGGTCTCGCCGGCGAGACCGGCGACGGCACCGATGGTCTCGCGCACCGCGCCGGTCCCGGCGGCCGCCTCGCCGACGGTGCGGATGATCGCCTGGGTCGCCGCCTCCTGCTGCTCCACCGCCGCCGCGATCACCCCCGTTACGGTGCTGATGTCGCGAATGCGCCCGCCGATCGCCCCGATGGCGCCGACCGCCTGCTCGGTCGAGCGCTGGATCCGCCCGATCTGGCCGGTGATCTCGTCGGTGGCCTTCGCGGTCTGGCCGGCGAGTTCCTTCACCTCGGCGGCGACCACCGCGAAGCCGCGACCCGCCGCGCCGGCGCGGGCGGCCTCGATGGTGGCGTTCAAGGCGAGCAGGTTGGTCTGGCTGGCGATCGACGAGATCAGCCCGACGACGTCGCCGATCCGCGTCGCCGCCTCGCTGAGATCGCGCACCAGCTCGGCGGTGCGGGCGGCCTCGCCCACCGCCGCCTCGGCGCCCTCGGCGGAGGCGTCGACCTGCCGGCCGATCGCCGCCACCGAGGCGCCGAGATCGGTCAGCGCGCGGGCGACGACGTCGACGGCCTCGGCCGCGCCAGCGGCGGCGCCCGCCACCGCGCTCGCCTGGGCGGCGTTGCGGCCGGCCGTCGCCGAGAGGGTCTGGGCGGTGGCCTGGAGCTCGCCCGCCGCCTGCGAAACCTCGCCGACGATGCCTCCCACAGCCATCTCGAACCCGTCGGCGAGCTGGCGGGTCGCGGCGCGGCGCGCCCGCTCGGCCTCGCCCTCGGCGTTGCTCTGCTCGGCTTCGAGCCGGCGCAGACGCTCGATGTCGGCTGCGGCCGCCTCCGCGACATCGAGGGCCGAGCAGGCGCGCGCGACCCGGTGCGCGACCCACATCAGCACCCCGGTCTCCATGAGCACGATCACCGCATGGAGCAGCACCCGGGCGATGTCGCCGGTGGTGCCGCCCGGGAAGACCAGGGCCGGCACGGTCAGGCTGAGCACGAGGTGATGCAGGGCCGTCGCGCCCGCCGCCGCCAGCACCACCCGCCAGTCGCACCAGCCGACCAGCACCGCGAGGCAGGCGAAGAAGTACATGTGGGTGTCGGCCTGCCAGGGATGGCCGTCGAGGGCGGCGACCAGCAGGGCCGGCATGCCGATGAGCGCGACGCCGCTGGTCAGCCGGGTCGGCAGGCCGATCGGGTCGCGCCGCCACAGGAGCGTGGTGACCCCGGCGAGCAGGCCGGCACCGACGAGCTGGACGGGGTCGAGCCCGCCGACCAGGACCTGCGTGGCGGCGAGCACCGGCAGGTGCAGCCACAGGAGCGTCACCAGGACGCGCGCGAAGGCGCGCCGGAGCGTGTCGAGGGTCGTCATCGGCCTGAATCCGTGGAGGGCGGCGAGGGAGAGGGCGTGCAGGGGCCGGCCCAAGCCGGATGCACGACGAGCCAGGCCCCGGCGGCGTAGAGGCGGCGGGCGAAGCCCGGCTCGTCCGAGGCGGCGACCAACAGGGTGTCGAAGCGGCCGGCCCGCAGGAGGACGCCGCCGGCCGCCGCGACGATGCGGGCTGCCTCCGCCGCCCCGGCCCCCGGTGGGCCGAGCACGGCGACGGGGCCGGTGCGGGGGGCGAGCGCGACCAGGACCGGCACCAGTAGCGCCAGGGAGAGGGCGAGGGCGGCGGTGGGCCGGGCCGGGAGAGGCCGTCCGGACGGTGGCATCTCGGTTCGCTCCGCTCCTGAGAGGCAGATGACCGTTAGTTGCCATTACCTGACGAGAGGTAAAGTCGGGCACGGAAAGATCGCGCCCGATGGATTGAGTCTCACATCATCCCGAGCAGCCGCGGCAACCACAGCGAGATCGCCGGGACGTAGGTCACGACCGCCAGGAAGCCCAGCATGGTCAGGAGCCACGGCCAGACCGCGATGGTCAGCTCGGTGATGCCCATGCGGGTGATGCCCGAGGCCACGTAGAGGTTGAGCCCGACCGGCGGGTGGCACATGCCGACCTCCATGTTGACCACGATCAGGATGCCGAAATGCACCGGGTCGATGCCGAGCTTGGCGGCGATCGGGAACAGGATCGGCGCCATGATCAGCACGATCGAGGACGGTTCCATCACGTTGCCGGCGATGAGCAGCAGCAGGTTGACGATCAGCAGGAACACCACCCAGTTCAGGCCGGCCCCGGTGATCCAGCTCGCCATCGCCTGCGGGATCTGCTCGCTCGTCATCAGGAACGAGAACAGCACCGCGTTGGTGATGATGTAGAGCAGCATCGCGCTCATGTTGGCCGAATCGAGCAGCACCCGCGGCACGTCGCGCCAGGTGAGGTCGCGGTAGACGAACAGCGCGATGACGAAGGCATAGACGGCGCTGACCGCCGCCGCCTCGGTCGGCGTGAAGGCGCCGGTATAGATGCCGCCCAGCACCAGCACGATCAGCAAGAGGCCCCAGACCGACTTGCGGAACGCGACCCAGCGCTCGCGCCAGCTCGCCTTGGGCATGCGCGGATAGCCGAACTTGCGCGCCCGGTACCAGGTGGTGAGGCCGAGGAGTGCCGCCAGCATCAGGCCCGGGATCACGCCGGCGACGAACAGGGTCGAGATCGAGGCCGAGGAGACGCGCTGGCCGTCGGGCCCGAACACCACCGCGCCGCTCGTCGCCACCGAGTACATCACCATCACGATCGAGGGCGGGATCAGGATGCCGAGCGCCCCCGAGGTGGTGATGACCCCGGCGCCGAAGCGCTTGGGGAAGCCCTGTGCCACCATGGCGGGCAGGATGATCGAGCCGATCGCCACGACCGTGGCCGGGCTCGAGCCCGAGATCGCGGCGAACAGCGCGCAGGCCATCACGCCGGCCAAGCCCAGGCCGCCGTGCCAATGGCCGATCATCGCGGTGGCGAAGTTGATCATCCGCCGGGCGACGCCGCCATGGGTGAGGAAGTTGCCCGAGAGGATGAAGAACGGGATCGCCATGATCTCGAAGTTCTCGATCCCGGTGAACAGCTTCAGCGCCACCGCCTCGATCGGCACGGTGGTCATGGTGAACAGGAAGGTGAGCACCGACAGGCCGAGCGCGATCGAGATCGGCATGCCGGTGAGCATCAGGGCGATGAGCAGCCCGAAGATGATGGCGGCGTTCATCGCGCGGATCCTCCGGTGCGGGCCTCACGAGACAGGGTCTCGGCCAGGTCTTCCGCCGCGTGCGGGCTCTCGACCACGCCCTCGACATGGCCCGGATCGTGGTGGGGCAGCTCGCCGGTGCGCCAGAAGCGCCAGGCGACCTGCAGGAAGCGGAAGCACATCAGGGTGGAGCCGAGGGGAATCGCCAGGTAGACGATCCAGCTCGGAATCTCGAGGTCGGGCGTGGTCTGGTCGGTATCGACGAGGCCGTAGACGAAGCGCGCACCCATCGTGCCGACGATGGCCGTGAACAGCGCGCCGCTGAGCAGGCCGAACAGCACGATCCGGTTGCGCCAGGCGGGCGGCAGCTGGTTCACCGCCACGTCGACGCCGACATGGATGCCGGTGCGCACGCCGTAGGCCGCGCCGAACTTCGCCATCCAGACGAACATGTAGATGCACAGCTCCTGGGCCCAGGAGAGGTGGATCGCGGCGGTGATGGGGTAGAGCGCGTCGATGCCCGAGGCGTAGCGGTGCACGACGGCGACGAAGATCAGCAGCGTCGCGCCGGCCATCAGGCTCGCGATCAGGATTTCCTCGAGGCGGTCGAGGATGCGCAGGGGATGCATGGAATCTCCCGGGGGCTGGCGGAGGACGGGATCGCGGGACGGACGCCGTCAGGGCGCCTCGCCGTCGGGCCGGGGGTCGGGCGAGGGGTCGGGCCACGGGAAGCGGATGGTGCGGTCGCGCAGGCCGGCCAGAACCACCTCGACGCCGCCGGACTTCACCATCCATTCGAGCCGGTGGTCGCGGTACTCGCGCCGGCGCCCGCCGGTGGTGTAGAGGTCGGCGGCCTCGGCCATCCGGGCGGCTGCGGCGTCGAATTCCCGGAAGGTCTCGGCCACCGCGGGGCGCTCGCGCACCCGGGCATGCCAGCGGGCGAGGGGGCTGCCCACGCCGGGTCCGAGCCCGTAATGCACCGAGCGGTTGACCATCGGCGCCGCCGCCGCGTCGGCCCAGCCGAAGGACGCGCCCCCGAACCACTCCGCCTCGCCGAGCCGGCCGGCGAGCCAGTCCTGCAAAGTCCTCGTCTGCGCCGCCGCCTGGCCGCGCAGGTGATCGGCGAGGGCACCCGACGCACGGCGGAACCACAGGATCTCGCCGAAGCCCCAGTTCACCGCCTCGTACTGGGTGTCGCAGACCTCCTCGGTCATGCGGGCCCGGGCGCGGGCGGCAGGGTCGCGGGGCAGCAGCGGCGGCTCCGGCCAGCGTTCCTCGATGTATTCGAGGATCACGGTCGATTCGAAGATCGCGACCTCGCCGTCGACCAGAACCGGCACCTCGGTGCGCGGGTTGGCCTGCGCGAACGGGCCGTCGCTCCGTCCGGTGCCGAAGGTTTCGGGCAGCTCGGCGGAGAAGGCCACGCCCTTCTCGCGCAGCGCGATCTTGACCTTCTGCGCATAGGACGAGAGCGGATGCTCGTAGAGCAGCATGGCGATGGTTCCCCCCGGAGCCGTCTTGTTGGTTGGCGGGAGTGTCGCACGGGGCGGCATGGTGCGTGAACCCGACGATGGTTGGTGGAGGGGGGGATCGGGAGGCGGCGCGTCGGTGCCGCCAGGGCTGGCCCGCGCTATGCCTGACGGCATATAACGCAACGGCCGATCTCCCGGCCGCGACGACCCAACGGACTTCCGCCATGCGCCGCACCCGCGCCCTCCGGGCCACCTGCCTCCTCCTCGCGAGCACGCTGCTGGCCGCCCCGGCCCTGGCGGCGGAACCGATTACGGTCTTTGCGGCGGCGAGCCTCAAGAACGCCCTCGACGAGGCCGGCAAGGCGTTCAGCGCCGAGAGCGGGACCCGGGTCCGGGCGAGCTATGCCGCCTCCTCGGCGCTGGCCCGCCAGATCGAGCAGGGTGCGCCGGCCGACCTCTTCGCCTCGGCCGATCTCGACTGGATGGACTACCTCGCCGCCCGCAAGCTGATCCGGCCCGAGACCCGGGTGAACCTTCTCGCCAACCGCCTGGTGGTGGTGGCGCCGAAGGACGCGACGACGACCGAGGCGGCCTTCACGCCGGACTGGTTTTCCCGGACCCTCGGGCCGGACGGGCGGCTCGCCACCGGCGAGGTCAATTCCGTGCCGATCGGCAAGTACGCCAAGGCGGCGTTCGAGACACTGGGCTTGTGGGCATCGCTTCAGCCGCGGCTTGCCCAGGCCGACAACGTGCGGGCGGCGCTCGCCCTGGTCTCGCGGGGCGAGGCGCCGCTCGGCGTGGTCTACGAGAGCGACGCCAGGTCGGATCCGGGCGTGAAGGTGGTGGGCGTGTTCCCGCAGGCCAGCCACCCGCCGGTGATCTACCCCGTCGCGGTCACCGCGGAGGCGAAGGGCGAGGGCGGCGCACGCCTCCTCTCCTATCTGAGGAGCAAGGCGGCTCGCCGCGTCTTCGAAGCGCACGGATTCACGGTGATCGGGGAGGGGGCGTCGCAGTAGGACGCCCGCCCCTCGTCGCGGCCGCGCGGCTCGAACATCAGGCCACGGCGCACCCAGTCGTGCTCGGCCAGGACGATCTGCCGCTTCTCGCCCATCGACACGTTGGGCCGGACCGGCCCGCCGCCGGCGACCACCCGTACTGGATTGCCGCAGGGATGGGCGTCGACGCTGAGGAAGGTGTGCGGGTGCGTGGGGCGGTCCTTCGAAGACTCGTCGCGACGCGGCCCCCTCCGTCGCGGCAATCGCCGCGGCGTCATAGCGCGCAGGCCGCCGGCGATTTCCCGCCGCCCGATGCGACGTTCGGTACCGCCGGGACGTTGACCGCCGTGACGCCCTTCCTTGGGAACGCAACCGGAGGTGTCCTGCCGGCCGCCGTTGCGACCGGCTACGGTAACGGCCAGCATCTCATCCCACGACGGCGCCGGGCCAGATGACGCAGCGGGAGAGCCGTGCCCGCGGGCAACCCGCCGGCTCCTGCCACGTTCTCGGCATCATGGTTCCCGGCTCACGGCGCGGCTCCCGCGGGAGCCCGCGCGGGTGCGGCCAGCGAGAGGAGTTGCCGATGATGGACAATATCGTTCAGGGGTTCACCCAGTTCCGCGAGCAGGTGTTCCCGAGCCAGAAGTCGGTCTATCAGCGCCTCGTCCATGACGGCCAGAAGCCGAAAGCGCTCGTGATCTCCTGCGCCGATTCCCGCGTCGTGCCCGAGCTGATCACCCAGGCGGGCCCGGGCGAGCTGTTCGTCACCCGCAACGTCGGCAACATCGTGCCGCCCTTCGCCACCATGATGGGCGGCGTGACCGCGGCGGTCGAGTACGCCGTGATGGCGCTCAACGTCCGCGACATCGTGGTCTGCGGCCACTCGGATTGCGGCGCGATGAAGGGCCTGCTGACCCCGGGCCTGGCCGAGAAGATGCCGAGCGTCGCTGCCTGGCTGCGCCACGGCGAGGCCGCCCGCAAGATCGTCTGCGACGCCTATCCGGACGACATCGACGACAAGCGCCGCCTGCACGCCCTGGCGATGGAGAACGTGCTGGCCCAGCTCAACCACCTGCGCACCCATCCGGCCGTGGCGAGCGCGCTCGCCTCCGGCCAGCTCACCCTGCACGGCTGGCTGTTCGAGATCGAGACCGGCCACCTGCTGGTCTATGACGGCGAGGTCGGCCGTTTCGTGGTCCTGGCCGAGGAGGACGAGCTGCCGGTGGCCGAGGCGTCCTCGGCGCCGCGCCTCGCGGCGGCCGGCGTGGGCGCGCCCGAGGTCAGGGCGGCCGAGTAGGACCTGACGGATTGACAGGCGGGAAGCGGCGGGAGAGGACGCCGTCATGGCCGATCTCCGACCCGACCGCTCCCGCGACGCCGCCTTCGCGTGGATCGCCACCGCCGCCACCCTGGCGACGATCCTCGTCGCCCATGTCGCACCGGCCCGCGGGCCGGTGCCGATCCCGGCGGCCGCGGTGTCGCCGGCCGAGGATGGCGGCTGCCGCGAATGGACCGATTCGTGTCGCGTCTGCACCCGCGGCGCCGAGGGGATCCATTGCTCGACCCCGGGCTTCGCCTGCCAGCGCGAGGCGCTGCGCTGCACCGCCCGCTGATCGGATCGGCCGCGCCCTGCGCCCCCGCGCCTCGCCGACGATGGTGGACCGGGCTGCCGTGGAGCGGATCCTGCGCCGCCGGTTCAATCAGGCGGATCGCGCGACCGACGGGATCGCCCCGACGGCCCCGTCTCGCGTCGCGAGGGCGTAGCCTTTCCGTCCCCGGCGCTTGGCTTGGTAGAGAGCCTGGTCGGCCTCGGCGAACAGCGCGTCCGGCGGGGAGGCGGCACCCGCGCCCTTGAGCGCGACGCCGATGCTGACGGTGACGATGCCCAGGTCGTCCGGGCGGCCGGGATGGGCGATGCCGAGCACCGCCACGGCGCGCACCAGAGCGGCGGCGAGACGGACCGCTTCCGACGTCCCGGCATCGCGCAGGATGAGCGTGAACTCCTCGCCGCCGAAGCGGGCGGCCAGGATGTCCGGTCCGGAGGCGAAAGTGGTGAACAGGGCCGCGACGCGCCGCAGGCAGGCATCGCCTTCCGGATGCCCCAGCGTGTCGTTGAACGACTTGAAGTGATCGACATCGATCATCATGAGGGCGGCGGCGCGCCGGTCGGCGCACCACGCTGCCGCCGTCTCGTCGAGGATGCGGCGGTTCGGCAGCCCGGTCAGAGCGTCGGTCCCCGACAAGCCCTTGTAGCGCTGGCCCGCCGCCTCGGCCGCCTCCGATGCGAGCTGCGCCGCGAGGGTCCTCAGGTACTCGCCGCAGCGCCGCCGCTCCATGCAGTAATTCGCGTAGAGGCTCACCGCGCAGGCGGTGGCGAATTGCAGGCCGAGGACCGACCGCAGGGCGAGGTCGAGTTCGGGCTTCGTGGCGAGGGCAAGGGCGGCGCCGAGCAGCGACACGGCCGTGAAGACGAGCGCGTGCCGGAAGCGCATCGCGAACAGCACGTTGGCGTAGATGACGACCAGGCTCGTATCGAAGAACGTGTAGTTGCCGAGCGGGGCCCGCGTCAGCCAGAACAGCACGAGCGGCGTCGCCACCGCCCCGATCGCCGTGACCAGGGCGAGACACTCGCGCAGGACTGGGCCGACCCGGACGATCCTCCAGGCGAGGATCAGCGTGATCGGCGTCACGACCAGCAGGCGCAGCACGATGCAGAGCCCGGCGATGTCCGGCGTCATCCAGGCGCTGGTGAAGTTGAAGATGTTGTAGAGAATCAGGCCGATCAGCAGGAGCCGCAGCATCGCGGCGGCCCGATCGCGACCGTGCTCCGCCTCGTAGCGCGCCTCGGCGCGTGCATCGAAGCGTAGCAGCCAGTCCAGACTCCCGATGCCGCCGGCTTCCGCGGACGATTCGACAGCCAAGTTCCCGTCTCCCGTCGGCGGCCTTCCATGGGGGATTTCTCTTTAGGCTGGGGCACCTACTCGTTCCTTAAAGTGTAAAATGAAATTTCAAAGATTATTTTCCCAGTCAAAGATGGTCGGATCCGCGCCGGCCGCTGCGGCAATCGCTGCAACTCCTGCTCGATGTACCGTCACGAAAGCGATGGAGGGCGCGCACGAGGCCGGTACTGCCAGGTCACACGCCTGGGTGCCGTCGAACGAACTGAAGACCGCCCCATCGAATTTGAGGCGACATGCCAATCACGGTCATCGCCCTGAGGGCGCATGACAGCGCATTCATCTCATGCCGTTAGACCATGCAGCAGAAAATATGGTCTCGAGGCACCGTACGATCCTCGGATTGCTTCTTTCGGAATCGGCATCACCAGCCCTCGGCTACTCGCGCGAGAGCGATCTCGGCATCGCGAAGCCATCCATCGGAGTTCGCATGACCGCGGCGCGGGGGAACGCGCCGATCCGCGATCCGTCGCGGTGCCCTTCGAGACCCGCCGATCTTCGCTCGTCACCACACCGGGATGAGGTCGCTGGGGGAATGGTCGGCCGACGCGGCCGGAAAATCCTGTCGCGCCCCGCGTTGCGCTGCGATCTGGCGATGCGCCGAGCAGAGCGGCAGGGGACAACGCTGCCCGGTCCCATGCCCTTCGATCATGGCCGCCGCCGAACCGGCGGCCGCTTCGGGGCATGTTGCCGAGATCCTGCCTCGACGACGCGGGGACCGGTCGTCGAGACGGGCCCTAGCCGCCCTCACGTCCGTAGACGTCCTCGATGCGGATGATGTCGTCCTCGCCCGTATAGCTGCCGACCTGGACCTCGATCAGCTCGAGCGGGATCTTGCCCGGGTTGACCAGCCGGTGCACGCAGCCGATCGGCAGGTATGCCGCCTCGTTCTCGTGCACCAGCCGCACCACCCCATCCACCGTCACCTCCGCGGTGCCCCGCACCACGACCCAGTGCTCGGCCCGGTGATAGTGCTTCTGCAACGACAGCCGCCCGCCCGGCTTCACGGTGATCCGCTTCACCTGGAAGCGCGCCCCGATATCGATGCGCTGGTAGGAGCCCCAGGGCCGGTACATCAGCCGGTGGGCATCCGCCTCCGGCTCGCCCCGCCGCCGCAATCCCTCGACCAGGCCCTTCACCTCGCCGGCCGCCTCCCGGCTCGCGACCAGCACCGCGTCGTCGGTCGTCACCACCACCACGTCGTCGAGGCCGACCACCGTGGTGAGGATCTCGCCGGTGGAGTGGACCAGGCTGTTGCGGGTGCCGCGCAACGCCACCCGGCCGCGCAGGGCGTTGCCGTCGCCGTCCCGCGCGGCGATGTCCCACAGGGCGCCCCAGGTGCCGATATCCGACCACGGGAAGCCCACCGGCAGCACACCGGCCCGCTCGGTCCGCTCCATGACCGCGTAGTCGATCGAGATCTGCGGCGCCTGCCCGAACGCCTCCACGCCGAGGCGCACGAAATCGAGGTCGCGGACGGCCGTGGCCAATGCGGCGCGGGCGGCGGCGAGCACCGCCGGCGCGTGGGTCTCGAGCTCGTCGAGCATCACGTCGGCGCGGAACAGGAAGTAGCCGCCGTTCCACAAGGCGCCCTCGCCGATCAGGCCGGCGGCGCGGGTCGCGTCCGGCTTCTCCAGGAAGCGCGCGACGGTGCGGGCCCCGGACCCGCCCGCGGCGCCGGGGAGGGGGCTGCCGGGCTGGATGTAGCCGTAGGCGGTGGAGGGATGGGTCGGGGCGATGCCGAGCGTCATGATGTGGCCGGCCCGGGCGCCGGCCCGGGCGGCGCGGGCGGCCTCGCCGAAGGCCGCGTCGTCGCCGATGGCGTGGTCGGCGGGCAGGATCAGCACCAGGGCCTGCGGATCGTGGGAGGCGGCGTGGAGGGCCGCGACGGCGACGGCCGGGGCCGAGTCGCGCCGGCACGGCTCGAGCAGGATGTCGGCCTCGACCCCGCCCTGGGCGAGCTGCTCGGCGACGAGGAAGCGGGCATCGTTGGCGGTGATGACGGCCGGCCGGGCGAAGGTGGCGGGGTCGGACAGCCGCGCGGCCGTGGCCTGGAACGACGAGCGCCCGGGCTCGGCCAGGGGGATGAACTGCTTGGGAAAGCTCTCGCGGGAGGCCGGCCACAGCCGCGTCCCCGATCCGCCGCACAGGATCACCGGATGGATCAGGTCACCAGCATCGGACATGGACAGGCTCCGGGCCGCGCCGGCTTGGCAGACCGGCGGGTTTCACAGGTAGCGTCCGGGCGCTCCCGGGGCATGCACCTCGGGGAGCCGGGACGGACGGCCGCACGTCGCCGCGGGCCCGCACGAATCAGGTTGCCGAGTTTGGCACGGCGATCAAGCGGATCGAAAGAGGAGGGGCCGCGGCCTTCGGGTCATCCTCCACGATGTCGCACCGCATGGTTTCGGGGAGGCGAAGAGCGCCGCCGTCGCACGATCGGCCGACGCGCCGCCCCGGCCGCGGCGCCCGGGCCGGACGGCCGCATCGCTGCCATGCCCCCGCACGCCTTGCGGGTCCCGCCGTCCTCCTGCACTGCTCGACGGCCTGCCGGCATCTCCGCCGGCCGGCCCCCGGGAGCACCATGGCGAGCAGCGCACGCGGCGAGGCGACTCCGAGCGCCGCCGAGACTCCGACCCGCGAGGTCCCCGGCCGTGATCCAGCGGCGGCCGCCTGGGCGGGACCCCGCTTCGTCGAGTTCGTGGCCCTGATGGCGCTGATGATGGGGCTGACCGCCGTCACCATCGACAGCTTCCTGCCGGCCTTCCCGGCGATCCAGCACGACTTCGCGGTCCAAGACCCGAACCGGCTGCAGCTCCTGGTCTACGTCTACATGCTGGGCTTCGGCACCGCCCAGCTCCTCTACGGCCCGATCTCGGACGGGACCGGGCGGCGCCCGGCCCTGATCGCCGGCGTCGCGGTCTACCTCGCCGGCACCGTGCTCGCCATGCTGGCCCCGAGCTTCGAGATGCTGCTGCTCGCCCGGGCGATCCAGGGCATCGGCGGGGCCGCCGGCCGCGTGCTGGCGGTGGCGATCGTCCGCGACCGCTACGAGGGCCGCGACATGGCCCGGGTGATGTCGTTCTGCATGATGGTCTTCCTCATCGTGCCGATCCTCGCCCCCTCGCTCGGCGGCGCCGTCCTGTTCGCCGGCAGCTGGCGCCTGATCTTCGGCCTGATGCTGGCGCTCGCCCTCGTCACCCTGGCCTGGTTCGGCTGGCGCCTGCCCGAGACCCTGCACCCGGCCTTCCGCCGCCCGGTCTCGGCCCGGGCGATCGGCTCGGGCATCGCCGTCACGGTGCGCACGCGCGCCGCCCTCGGCTACGCCACGGCGCTCGGCCTCACCACCGGCTGCATCATGGGCTATGTCGGCTCGGCGCAGGCGATCTTCGACACCGGCCTCTACCATCTCGGGGCCCTGTTCCCGGTCGCCTTCGCGCTCATCGCCGGGGCGATGGGGCTGGCGACGCTGATCAACGCGCGCTTGGTGCGGCGCCTCGGCATGCGGCGGCTCGCCCATGCCGGCACCCTCGGGCTGTTCCTCGTCGCCTGCCTGCAGCTCGCCCTGATGCTCGCCTTCGCGGGACATCCGCCGCTCTGGCTCTTCATCGCCACCCTGGCCGCCTGCCAGTTCCTGATGAGCTTCGCGATGCCGAACTACAACGCGCTGGCGATGGAGCCGCTGGCGGCGATCGCCGGCACCGCCTCGTCGTTCATCGGCTTCTACACAACGCTGCTCGCGGCCTTCTGCGGCCTGCTGGTCGGCCAGTCCTTCGACGGCAGCGTCACCCCGCTCGCCATCGGGTATTTCTGCCTGAGCGGTCTCGCCCTCGCGATGGTGCTGTGGACCGAACGCGGCCAGCTGTTCGGGAGCGGGGGGCGGTAGCGCCGGCTTAACCCTCCCGGGCCAAGGTCCCGTCCTGTGCCGACAGGCAGGCTGACAGGGGAAGGCTCGGGATGGCTGCGCGCAACGACGGAATCCTGCTCGCCGGGCGGCTGCTCCTGGCCTCCGCCCTGCTGCCGGCGGCGATCGGACGGGCGCTCAACCCCTCGGGCTTCGCCCTGACCCTCGCGGCGACGGGGATGCCCGCGCCGAACGCCGTCGCGACGGCCTCGGTGGTGATCGGGGTGTTCGGGCCGCTGCTCCTCGCTCTCGGCGTGCTGCCGCGCCTCGTCGGCCTGGGCTTGAGCCTCCACGCGGTGGTGGCGGGTCTGCTGCTGCACCGGTTCTGGGACTTCTCCGGCGCCGTCGCGCGGGTCGAGCAGGAGCTGTTCCTGGCCCAGCTCGGCCTTGCCGCCGGCTTCGTGCTCTATGCCGTCACCGGCCCGGGCGGCTGGAGCTGGCAGGGGTGGTGGCACGGCGGGAGCGAGCGCGGCCAGGGCGGCGAGCGTCCCCGCCCGGCGACGCCGGCCGCCCCGGCCGCGAAGGCGCCGCGCAAGCGCGCCTCGGCGCCGCGCGGGCCCCGCCCGGCCAAGGCCGCGGCCTGACGGGATCCCGCCCGGCCGGCGTATCGCGCCCCGTCACGCCGCCGGGGTCACGCCGACAGCCTGCGGTCGTCCGTGCGGTGGGGGCCGCCATAGCGGAGGGAGACGTCGCAGGCGACGCCGATCAGCCGGGTGCCGCAGCTCGGCGTCCGCACCAGGCTGCCGCGGGCCGACATCCAGCGCAGGCGCCCCTGGTGATCGAGGATGCGGTACTCGGCATCATAGGCGCCCTCGCCCCGCATCGCGGGTTCGAGGCTGGCGAGGACGGCCGGCAGGTCCTCCGGCACGATCATCGCCAGGAACTCCTCCAGCGGGCCGTTCGTCACGCCCATGAGCTGGTTCCCGATCTCCGAGCAGGAGACTTGGCGGGTCGCGACGTCGATGTCCCAGGTCATCATCTCGGCCGCCACCATGGCGAGGCGCAGCCGCTCCTCGCTGGTGCGCACGGCCTCCTCGGCCCGGACCTGCTCGTCGATGTCGGCCATGGTGCCGACCCATTCGCGGATCGTCCCGTCGGCGGCCTCGAGCGGCACCGCGCGGCCGAGCATCCAGCGGTACAGGCCGCTGCGGTGGCGCAGCCGGTAGGTCGCGTCGAGCGGGGTGCCGCTCTCGCAGCAGGTCCGCCACAGGCCCTCGACCGCGGCGCGGTCGTGCGGGTGCAACGTGTCGAGCCAGCCGAAGCCGTGCAGCTCGGCATCGCCCAGGCCGGTCCGCGCGCTCAGGCCGAAGGTCTGGGTCAGGGCGCCTTCCGGATTGGCCCGCCACTCCACCGCGGCGCTCGCCTCGACCAAGGCCCGGTAGCGCTGCTCGCTCTCCTGCACCTCCGCCTGCTCGTCCGCGCCCGCCGCGGACGAGCCGTCCGGAACCGGCGCGATCTGCCGGAAGCTCGGCTCGTAGCGGCCGAGCGGCAGGTCGATCCGTACGGCGAGCGGGCAGGCGGGATCGGCATAGACCTGCTGCAGCACCTGGCGCAGGCGGCGGGCCTCGACCCGCACGATCGCGTCGGTCGCCGGATCGAAGCTGGTCGAGCGGCCGAGGGCGTCGGTCGCGATGGTGTAGGACTTGAGCAGGCTGCCCCGCCCGGCCAGGCTCTCACGCACGACATAAGTCAGGAAGGCGGAGAGTTGCGGCGACTTCTTGAGCGGTGACAGGTTCAAGAGGGCATCGACGGCAGCGAGGATATTCTCAGTTCCGATCGCTTCCCGATCCATCGCTCGATCCCGCCGCGCTCCGCCCCGAGGCGGATCAGGTTATGCGTGCGACGCGATTCCGCGTTGGTCCCGCCACGATTGAGTGCCCGCGCGTTCGCGCACCGTCATCGTCTGATCCGCCACATCCCAAGGAGATACGACAGAGCGTTTCAGTGTCAAGTGACGAACCCTTCCAATCAAATGACGCAGGGTCAATATCGGCAAATCGACCGTCGGCGGCCGGGCGATGAAGACCTTTTTGGACGGACAGATCTGTCTGTCCTGGCGCGAGGAGGGAAGCGGAACACCCGCCCGGCCGAACTGGGATATTGGTCCTATATTGCGGCACGCCCCTCGGTTCTTTTCCGAACCGTAACCCGGAGCATCCCCGCGCCGGCTCATACCCTCGCGCCTTGGCAGCGACACGTCGATGCGAAGGCATCCGGCGCGTCCGCGCCGACGCCCGTTCGGGCTTGCCTTGCGCCCTCGAACGAGTTCGTTCGAAGGCGCTGCGGTATCACTCCGCCAAGAGACGCGCCCCGACCACCGCCGCGGCGGCCCGGTTCTGCACCCCCAGGCTGCGCAGCAAAGCCGCCATGTGGACCTTGACGGTGCCCTCGCCGAGCTGGAGCCGCCGGGCGATCTCCTTGTTGGAGCGCCCCTCGACCAGAAGGGCCAGCACGTCGCGCTGGCGCGGCGTGAGATCGGGGATCCGGGGCTGGCGCCCGTCCTGACGACCGTCGAGGCCGGACGGCCGCGGCTCGATCACCGGGCGCGGGGCCGCGCCGTCGAGCACCGCCAGGGAGGCCGGCACGAAGATCTGACCCTCCAGGATCATGCCCACCGCCCGGGTCAGCTCGGCCGAGCCGATGCCCTTCGGCACGTAGCCGTGGACCCCGACCCCGAGGGCGGTGAGGATCTTGTTGCGCTCGGTCGAGGCCGAGACCACCGCCACCTTCACGGCCGGGAAGCACTCGCGCACCGCGCTCAGGCTCCCGGGCCCTTCCATGCCGGGCATCGCGAGGTCGAACAGCGCCAGGGTCACGGCGCCGCGGCGGGTCGAGAGCTGGTCGAGGGCCGCATCGAGGGAGCCGGTCTCGACGACCTCGGCGAAGCCGAAGCTGCGGGTCAGAATCGCCACCACGGCGAGGCGGAAGAAATCGTCGTCATCCGCGATCAAGGCGACTGGCGGAGTCGGTTGGGTCATACCGTGGCGTCTCTGGAAACAGTCCGTTGAACGATCCTAGAGCAATTCCGGTGGGGGTGGGACCCCTCGGCACGGAACAACTGGCAATATCAACGACCTATCGCACGGTTCGGCAGTCATGCGCACCGGCGCGGAGACCTGCCGGATCCCGGGCCTGGTGACCCTCCGGACGCGTCCCGCCTCGCGCCGGGCCGCGGCTGCGTCCCGGTGAGGATCCGCGGCCTGCGGCGCGGCACCGCACCGTCGCGGAAGAATTCTATCCTGAGAACGCGGCGGATTGAAGCGAAGATCGGCCCGCGTCACGGGTCGCGGCGGGACCGGGGGGAGCGCGATGCAGGGGCCGGCATCCGACGGCAGGGGAGCGGGCGAGGACCGGGGCGGCAGGCCCCCGCGACGGACCGGGCGCGTGACCGGCGTGCTGGGCGGCATGCTGGCCGGATTCTCGGCCTGCGCCCTGGCTTGCCTGCCGGCCCCGGCCTGCGCCGCGGAGCGGACGCGGCTCGTCGCCGACACGGCCCTCGAGATCGAGCAGCTCGACCCGATCCGCCGGGCCGTCGAGGCGGCCGTGCCGGAGGTGGAGATCGCCTGGAGGCGGGACTCGACCGGGATCGTCACCGACCGGATGCTCGCCGAGCGGGACGCGCCGCAGGCCGACCTGGTGCTCGGCCTCGCCGCCACCAGCCTGCTGCGGTTCGAGGCCGCCGGCCTCCTCGATCCCTACCGCCCGGCGGGCGTCGAGGCGCTGCGGCCGTTCTTCCGCGACCCGACCCCGCCCTACAGCTGGACCGGCATGGATGCCTATCTGGGGGTCATCTGCTTCAACACCGAGGTCGCGGCCCGCCACCGGATCACCCGCCCGAGCTTCTGGCGCGACCTGCTCGGCCCCGGCCTCAAGGGACGGATCGCCATGCCGAATCCGGCCGCCTCCGGCACCGGCTACCTCCTGGTCGCGGCCTGGCTGCAGACCCTCGGGGAGGAGGCGGGCTGGGCGTTCATGGACGCCCTGCACGAGAACGTCGACGCCTACCTGCCGAGCGGCTCGGGCCCGTGCCGGGAGGCGGCCGCCGGCCGCCACGCCGTCGGCCTGTCCCTCGACATGCGGGCCGCCGCCGAGAAGGCGGCGGGCGCGCCCATCGACATCGTGGTGCCGCTCGACGGCACCGGCTGGGAGGCGGAAGGGTTCGCGGTCGTCGCCGGCCGGCCGCACCTCGCGCTCGCCCGGAAGGTGGCGGACTGGGCGGCGAGCCGCGAGGCCAACGCGCTCTACGCCCGCAGCTTCGCCATCGTGGCCTTTCCGGGCGTCGCCAGCCCGAGCCCGGTCTACCCGCCCCATGCCGAGGCGCGGATGATCCGCAACGACCTCGACTGGATGGCCCGCAACCGGGACCGCATCCTGGCCGAGTGGGCGCGCCGCTACGGCGCCAAGGTCCGGGCGCGGTAGCGGCCGACCGGTCACCTTTATTTTTCCATCCTGCGGTATCAGACCGCCCGGGTCGCACATCGTTCCGCGGCGCGCCTGCGGGCAGGAAACCGGATGTATCACGCGGGCAAGGACGGTTGGCTCTTCCTCACCGGGGGCACGAACGAGGTCGCGGACCAGTATCGGCGCATCCCCGCGATGAACCGGGTCCTGCGGCTGTGGCGCCGGCGGATCCTGCGGCGCATCCGCCGCTGCGAGAGCCTCGGCACCCGCTACCTGCACCTCGTGGTGCCCGAGAAGCTCAGCGTCTACGAGGACCGCTTCGACGGCCTCGCCCTCGACCCGCGCCTCGGGCCGGCCCGCCGCCTCGGCGCCCTGATGCGCTGGTGGTGGCCGGGACGCCGGGCGTGGATCGACCTCCTCGGGCCGATGCGGGCCCGCCGGGACGGCCCCGACCTGCATTACCGCACCGACACCCACTGGAACATCCACGGCTGCCTGCTCGCCTACCGGCTGGTCTGCCGGGCCTGCGGCGCCACCCCGCGCACCGACTTCCTCGACCGGCCGTTCCGGGAATTCGAGGCCGTGCTCGACATCGGCAACAAGCTCGACGCCCAACCCCTCGAGACCGTGCGCAACTACGACCTCTTCCGCGACGCCGAGCGGGTCGGCGGCGGCGCCCTGATCGACGCCTACACGGCGGCCGGGCGCCTCGGCGAGCTGCATACCGGGGCCCATGCGGTCTACCGCAACCGGTCGCCGGAGGCGGATCCCCGCACCCTGGTGCTGTTCGGCGATTCCTGCGCCAACTTCGCACCCAACGGCCTGACCGCGATGCTGGCCGAGACCTTCCGCGAGGTCCACTTCATCTGGTCGTCGAACCTCGACTGGGGCTACATCGAGCGGATCCTGCCCGACCTCGTCCTCGCCGAGCAGGTCGAGCGCTTCCTGATGCGCGTGCCGGAGGACGATTTCGACCTCGCCGCCGTCGAGGCGGAGCGGCTGGCGGCGCTCGGGGTCGCGTAGGGCCGGCAACCGATACCGCAGCATCTTCGGACGGACCCGTCCGAGGATGCCGGCCAAGCCCGAACGGGAGTCGGCGCTGATGGCGCCGGACGCCTCGGCATCGACACGTCAGGGCCCAGGCGCGAGGGTATGAAAGCGTGCAGGACCCCGCCCAGCAGGGGCAAGCTCTCCAACGTCCGCGCAGGGGCCGCGACGCGGAGCCCGGGCCGGCATGGATGACTGCCGTGCGGCTGGCTCAAGTCGCAGCCCTGCCGCCATCGATCCCCGCCCTCCGTCGCCGATCTCGATCCAGATCCTCGTTTGTCCCGCTTGACGAAAAACTGGCATATGCCACTAAATGGCCGGTGCCGGGATCGCCGGCCCTGCCGATCCGACGAGGAGCGCCGCCCGATGGATGCGCGCACCCACCGCCTGCTCCACGCCCCCATCGGGCCGACGCTCTTGAGGCTCGCGGCCCCCAACGTCGTCGTCATGCTGGTCCAGGCCCTGGTCGGGCTGATCGAGACCGCCTTCGTCGCCGGGCTCGGCACCGATGCGCTCGCCGGCATGGCGCTGGTCTTCCCCGTCCTGATGCTGGTGCAGATGATCTCTGCCGGGGCCATGGGCGGCGGCATCCTGTCGGCGGTGGCGCGCAGCGTGGGGGCGGGGCGGCGCAAGGACGCCGACGCCCTGCCGTGGTACGCCGCCGCGATCGCCCTCGTGCTCGGCCTCTTCACGACGGTGCTCGACCTCGCCTACGGCCCGGCACTCTACCGGCTGATGGGCGGCGAGGGCGCCTCGCTCGCTGCGGCCACCACCTATGGCGGCGTGGTCTTTGCCGGCGCGGCGCTGGTCTGGCTGTTCAACGCCCTGGCGGCCGTGATCCGCGGCACCGGCAACATGGCGCTGCCGGCGATCGTCATCAGCATCGGCGCTGCCGTGCTGGTGCCGCTGTCGCCGGCGCTGATCTACGGGTTCGGGCCGATTCCCGGCCTCGGCATCGTCGGCGGCGGGGTCGCGGTCCTGGCCTATTACGCGGCCGGCACCGTGGTGTTCGTCCACCACCTGTGGGCCGGGCGCGGCTTGCTGCGGCCGAGCCGCCGCCCGCCGCGTCTCGCCTGGGCGCCGTTGCGCGACATCCTGCGGATCGGCGCCGTCTCGTCGATCGTCAGCGCCACCACCAACGTGACGATCGCCGCTGCCACCGCCTTCGCGGGCGCCGGCGGCCCGGCCGCGGTCGCCGGCTACGGCACGGGGGCGCGGCTCGAATATCTCCTGGTGCCGCTCGTCTTCGGCCTCGGCGCGCCGATCGGCGCGATGGTCGGCACCTGCATCGGCGCCGGCGACCGGGCCCGCGCCCTGCGCGTGGCCTGGACCGGGGCGGCGATCGCCGGCGGGCTCACGGAAGCGATCGGGCTCGCCGCCGCCCTGTGGCCGCTGCCGTTCCTGGGGCTGTTCGGCCACGACCCGCAGATGCTCGCGGTCGGCGCCCGCTACCTCCATCTCGTCGGGCCGTTCTACGGCTTTGCGGGAATCGGGCTCGCCCTCTACTTCGCCTCGCAAGGCGCCGGCCGGGTCGGCTGGCCGCTGGTGGCGGGGCTGGCGCGCATGGCCGTGTCGATCGGCGGCGGGCTCATAGCCCTTCGCCTCGGCCTCGGGCTCGACGGGGTGTTCCTGGCGCTCGGCTTCGGGCTCGCCGCGCTCGGGCTCATCAACGCCGGCGCGGTCGCCGCCGGCGCGTGGTTTCGCGGCGAGCGGGTGGCTCTGCCCGCCCTCGCCGCGGCGGGAGGGGAGTGACGATGACGCGCGACCTATACCTTGACGATCTGGCCCCCGGGCAGACCTACGGCTCGGGCGAGACGACGGTGACCGAGGCCGACATCGTCGCGTTCGCGACGCAGTTCGATCCGCAACCGTTCCACCGCGACGCCGAGGCGGCCAGGGCCACGTTCTTCGGCGGCCTCGCGGCGAGCGGCTGGCACACCGCGTCGCTGACCATGCGCCTCCTCGTCGAGAGCGAGCTGCAGCTCTCCGGCGGCATCATCGGGGCCGGCATGGACGAGCTGCGCTGGCCCAAGCCCCTGCGCCCCGGCGACACGATCCGGCTCGAGAGCGAGGTGATCGAGGTGCGCCCGTCGCGCTCGCGGCCGAGCCAGGGCCTCGCCAAGGTCCGCACCACGACGCTCAACCAGCACGGCGAGCCGGTGCAGGTGCTGGTGGCCAACCTCCTGGTGGTGCGGCGGCCGGAGGGGTGAGCGGCGCAGCGCGGGCGCTGCCCTCGACGACATTCATCCCCTCAGGGTCGTTCCGGGGCCGCGCAGCGGAGCCCCGGGACGACCCTGTGCCGTGGAAACATCGGCGTGGATCCGTCGGCATACGGATGTCGGATCGATCCTCGCTCCGGCTCAGCCGGCCGGCCGCAGCCGCGCCGGGTTGCCGACCGCGATCCCACCCGCCGGCACGTCGCGCGTGACCACGCTGCCGGCCCCGATGATCGCGTCGTCGCCGATCGTCACCCCGGGCAGGATCACCGCCCCGCCGCCGATCCAGACATTCGCCCCGATCGCGATCGGCCGGCCGAATTCCAGCATCTGCCGGCGCTGGGCCGGATCGCGCGGGTGGTCGGCGGTGAGGATCTGCACGCCGGGCCCGATCTGCGTCCTGTCGCCGATCGTCACCTGGACCACGTCGAGGATGCAGCAGTTGAAGTTGAGGAAGACGCCGCGGCCGAGGCTGATGTTGTAGCCGTAATCGCAGAAGAAGGGCGGGCGGATGGTGCAGCCCTCGCCGACCCGGGCGAAGGCCTCCGCCAGCAGCGCCTGCCGCTCCGGCTGGCTCGCGGTGTGGGTGGCGTTGTAGCGGTCCATCCATTCCGAGATGCGGCGGTTGTCGGCCGTCAGCTCCGGGTCGTCGGCGATGTAGAGCTCGCCCGCGAGCATCTTCTGCTTCTGGCTCGTCATGGGTCCTCGCTGTCGCTCGGTCGCATTGGGGAGACGGGGACATAGTGCGCAGGAGAGCCGCGGCGCGGGTGACCGCCGTCCGCCGCGCCGCGCACCGCTCACGCTTCCTTGAAAAGGCGGGCGCGGCCCCGCATATCCGCCCGCGACGAATTGTTCCCACCGGAGAGCCACACCGTGAGCGAGACCCAAGCGAGCGACACCGGACCGACCGAGACTGTGGAGCGGCACAGCTTCGGCGCCGAGGTCGGGCGCCTCCTGGACCTCGTGGTCCACGCCCTCTACTCCGAGCGCGAGATCTTCCTGCGCGAGCTCGTCGCCAACGCCGCCGACGCGGTCGACCGGCGCCGGTTCGGCGCCCTCACCGACGCCGCCCTGGCCCTGCCGGCCGACGCGAAGGTGCGGATCATGCCCGACAAGGCCGCCCGGACCCTGACCCTCTCGGATCCCGGGATCGGCATGGGCAAGGACGAGCTGGCGCAGAACCTCGGTACCATCGCGCGTTCCGGCACGCGGGCCTTCAGCCAGTCGCTCGCCGACGCCAAGCCCGAGGAGCGCCCGAGCCTGATCGGCCAGTTCGGCGTCGGCTTCTATTCCGCCTTCATGGTCGCCGACCGGGTCGAGGTCACCTCGCGCAAGGCCGGCAGCGACGAGGCCTGGACCTGGGCCTCGGAAGGGCAGGGCGAGTACACGCTGGCGCCGGCCACCCGGGCGGAGCCCGGCACCGACATCGTCCTGCACATGAAGGCCGATGCCGAGGAATACCTCGAGCCGCTCCGCCTTGAGACCATCGTGCGCAAGTGGGCCGACCACATCACCGTGCCGGTGACCCTGGTCCGCGACGGCGAGGAGGTGCCCGGCACCAAGGGCACGGCGCTCTGGCGCAAGCCCAAGGCGGAGGTGACCGAGGAGGAGTACACCGAGTTCTACCGCCAGGTCGCGCACGCCTTCGACAAGCCGTGGGCGACCCTGCACTGGCGGGCGGAAGGCCAGCTCGAATTCACCGCGCTGCTGTTCGTGCCGGGCATGAAGCCGTTCCTCGCCGTCGAGGAGGAGCGCGAGAGCAAGGTGCGCCTGCATGTGCGCCGGATGTTCATCACCGACCAGGCCGGGCTGCTGCCGTCCTGGCTGCGCTTCGTCCAGGGCGTGGTCGATACCGAGGACCTGCCGCTCAACGTCTCGCGCGAGATGCTGCAGGCGACCCCGGTGCTGGCCCGCATCCGCCGCGCGGTGATGGCCAAGGTCCTGTCGGAGCTGAAGACCCGGTCGAAGGACGCGGACGCTTACGCCCCGTTCTGGCAGGCCTTCGGGCCGGTGCTGAAGGAGGGGCTGTGGGAGGATGCCGAGCACCGCCAGGACATCGCCAACCTCTTGCGCTTCCGCTCCTCGACGGTCGAGGGCTGGACCTCGTTCGCCGATTACGTCGCGCGGATGAAGCCGAACCAGGAGGCGATCTACATCCTGGTCGGCGACGACGTGGAGGCGCTGAAGCGCTCGGCCCAGATCGAGGGCTTCTCCGCCCGCGGCCTCGAGGTGCTGCTGCTCTCCGACCACGTCGACGCGTTCTGGCCCGAGCGGTTCGACGCCTACGAGGGCAAGCCGATCCGCAGCATCACGCAAGGGGGCGACGACCTCTCGGCCTTCGAGCCCGAAGTCTCCGAAGCAGACACCCCGGCCGACCTCGCCGACCTGCTGCCGAAGCTCAAGGAAGCGCTGAAGGACGACGTGTCGGACGTGAAGGCGAGCCAGCGCCTCGTCGACAGCGCGGTTTTGCTGTCGGCCCCGGCCTTCGGGCCCGACCTGCAGATGCAGCGCCTGCTGCGCCGCGCCGGCCGCGGCGCCGGTGGCGGGATGGGTGGACAGCCGGTGCTGGAGCTGAACCCGCGCCACCCGCTGATCCGCCGCATCGCCGAGCGCGCGGCTGCCGGCGAGGATGTCGGTGAGGCGGCGCAGACGCTGGTCGACCTCGCCCACGTCCAGGGCGGCGACCCGCCGCGCGATCCCGTCGCCTTCGCCCGCCGCGTCGCGACAGCCCTGGCGCAGGGCTGACCGCGTCATCCCCCGGCCTCGCGGCGAGGCCGGGGGATGAGCGGCCGGGATCTTCGGAGGGTGCTGCCGGAGAGGCTCGCCCCGGCCCGGCCGATCGGCCGCCCAGCAGCGGATGTCCCATCGGGCGACCGGCACCGAGGAGCCGGCGCTGGACCGGCGGGAGCGGGACGGCGCGGCGCACCGCCCCGACCCGGAACGAGGCCCCGCCGCCCCGCTTTACTGTCGCGCGGCAGACGCTAACTTCCCGGCCGGAACGACGAGAACCCGCGCCGCAGCGCCGCGGGCGACCATGCGGGAGGCCGGCACGATGAATCCGCTGATCCGCAAGCTCGAACGGTTCACCCGCCTGAGCGACGCGGACAAGCGCCTGCTGCACCAGGCCGCCACGGCCCGGATCGTCAACTACGACACCCATCAGGACATCATCGCCGAAGGCGAGGAGCCGACCGACGTCAACCTGATCCTCGCCGGCTGGGTCTGCCGCTACAAGCAGCTCGCGGAGGGCGGCCGCCAGATCATGTCGTTCCTGCTGCCCGGCGACCTGTGCGACCTGAACATCTTCCTCCTGCGCCGGATGGATCACGCCCTCGGCACCCTCACCCCGGTAGTGGTCGCCAAGATCTCCCGCGACCTGCTCCAGAAAATGCTGAATGCCGACCCGCGCCTGACCCAGGCCCTGTGGTGGGAGGTCCTGGTCACGGCGGCGATCCACCGCGAATGGCTGGTCAATATCGGCCGGCGCACCGCGTTGGAGCGCGTCGCGCACCTGCTCTGCGAGGTGTATTTCCGCCAGCAGGCGGTCGGCCGGGTCAAGGACGGGCGGTGCGAGCTGCCGCTGACCCAGGCCGAGCTCGCCGACGCGCTCGGCCTCTCGGCGGTGCACGTCAACCGCACCTTGCGCGAATTGCGGGTGGCCGGTCTGATCGACTGGCGCGACAAGGCTCTGGCGATCCCGGATGTCGAGGGGCTGACGCGGGTGGCCCGGTTCGATCCGGATTACCTGCATCTGGATTACGAGGGCGAGAAGTTCGACGCGGCGTGTTAGCGTCAACCGACGATCGGCTCGTCGCGGTCTCGGGCCGACGAGGGCCGGAGGGGGCTGGTCGGTTCCTGCTCGTGCCGCGGCCGCAATCGATCACGACGCCTCTCTCCGCCGCTGATCCGCCTGCGATCGTCGCGGGCAGCCGGCTCGGACACGTTGAACTTGGGCCTCGATACTCAAGACCGAGATAACTACCGGTCACGACGCCCGGATATGACGATTAACACCACCCTTGTCTTGATTGGATCTATTACAAATAAGATTATATTTGTCTTCATGTGTGACATCTAGGTCATAGGCATGCCCGTGGCATGATGCAATTGAGTATCGTGTCACGCATCCCCTAGACGCTGTGCATCAGATCGACCCAATGTCCGCAGCATCAAAAGCCGGGGACGAGCGCAACGCGGTTCTCGGCCTATTGTATCGTTTGCATCAGACCGCGATACTTCGCTTCCTTGCGCGCAAAGTAGGCCGGGAGGATGCTCACGATCTGCTTCAAGAAACATTCGCAAAGATAGCTCGATCCGAAACGGATATCGCGAATATCGGCAACGATAAAGCTTTTTTGCTGCAAGTGGCAAGCAATGTAGCCGTCGACCATGGCCGCAGGATACGGCGGTCCAATCGTCTGATCGACCGCCACGAGGTCGATGCGCTGCTCGCTGTGCCGGATGAGACCGCACGTCCCGATCGCGCCGCGCAAGCGCGCATCGAAGGTCAGCACCTCGCACGGGCCGTCGCCGAGATGCCGCTCAGGCGCGCCGAGGTTTTCCGGCTGAGCCGGCTCGATGGGTTGAGCCATCAGGCGATCGCCACCCGCCTTGGCGTCTCGGTCCGAACGGTCGAAGCCGAGATCCGCATGGCGCTCGATCATTGCGCGGAGCGGCTCGACCGGGTCCGGCCGAAACGTTGATGGCGGTCCTGTCGGTGGCGAGACGTCGAATGATCCGGGCGAGGGGCGTATGGAACGGATGCGGCAACCGTGGCGGATCGGACGGCGCGGCGACGGTGAACATGACCAAGGTCCATGACGAGAACGGGCATCGTGACAGGCGTGACCGCATCGCGGGCGAAGCCCGCGCCTGGATCGTTCGCCTGACCTCGGGCGCGGCGACGGAGGCCGATGCCGAAGCCTGCGCAGCGTGGCGCGCCCAGCCGGAGCACGACGCGGCCTTCCTGGCGGCCGCCGATCTCTGGCACCGGACCGGGGTCGCCTTGCGCGGACACGTTCCCCCGGCGGACCGGCCGAGACCCAGCGCGCCGACCCGGCGCCATGTCCTGCGTCGAGCCGCCTGGGGCGTCGGCGCGGCGTCGGCCGCGGCGGCGTCCGGCGCAGTCGCCTTGCGCTGGCCCGAGCTCAGCGCGATGCATCGGACCGGGACCGGCGAAATCCGAACGATCACCCTCGCCGGGGGCACGCGCCTCGATCTCGATGCCGAGACCTCCGTCGACGTGAGTGCCGAGGCGCAGCGACAGGTCGTGACCCTCGTCACGGGCGCTCTCGTCGTCACGGCGACGGGCAGCCTGCCGGTCGCCGTGCAGGCCGGCGAGACACGGACGACGACCCGCGGCGGCGCGATCGGCGAGCTGGCCGTCACCTGTCGTCCGGCGCCTGATGGCGGCTGGCTCGGCAGCCGCGTCGTCACGGTCTCCTGCCTCGCCGGCGAAGCGGAAGTCAGATCAGGCCGGGAGACCGCTCCGACCCTGCTGCGGGCGGGCGACGGCATCGAGGCGGGGCAGGGCGCGTCGGTCGTCCGGAGGAAGGTCGACGATACCGCGGCGGCCTGGCGGCGCGGCTTGCTCGTGTTCCGGGATACCCCGCTCGCCGCCGTCGTGGACGATCTCAACCGTTACCGGCCGGGACGGATCGTCGTGGCCGGCACCGCCGCAGCCCGGCGCGTCACCGGCGTCTTCCACCTCGACCGGCCGAACGAGGCCCTGGCCAGCATCCGCACCGCGCTCGGCCTCTCCGAGTATCGTTTGGGCGAGCGCTTCATCCTCCTGCGCTGATCGCGCACCAAAGTTTTTTTGCGGGCCTCGCACGCCCGGGCGTCTCAGCAACCAGGCAGGCACGAACGACCTGCCGGTGAGCAGCGGCAAGCTGCGCGGAGATGGTGGGCCCATGAGCAGGTGTGTACGGGGTGCAGAGCGACAGGGACGTCGGATGGCGGCAGGATTGAGCGGTCTCGCGGCTTTCGTGGCCGCCATACCGGCGCCCGCCTCGGCGGGTCTCGTCACGGGGCCGGATCTCGGGAGCGCCATCGGCCAGGTGGTGCGCGTGTCGGCGGTCGCGCAGCAGGCCGACGACGCGGCCTTGGCCTTCACGATCCCCGCCGGCCCGCTCGACGAGGCGCTGACCGCCTTCGCGACGGCCAGCGGCGTGCAGCTGATCTACGACGCGCAGGCCTCGCGGCAACTCCGGTCGGTCGGCCTGTCGGGCCGGTTCGGCCGCGACGAGGGCTTGCGCCGGCTGCTCGCCGGCACCGGCCTCGTCCCGCACTTCGCGAGCCCGCGCACGGCGACCCTGGTGCGCGTTGTGGCCGAGGTCGCGCCGACCGGGCAAGCATCGACCGGGCAAGAGGGGGCGACCGTGCTCCTCGACATGGTCGAGGTGTCGGGCGAGAGCGCCGCCGGTCCCGTCAGCGGCTACGTCGCGCGCCGGAGCGCGACGGCGACCAAGACCGGCACGCCGATCCTGGAAGCCCCGCAGGCCATCAACGTCATCGGCCGCAAGGAGATCGAGGATCGCCAGGCCCAGACCCTGACCCAGGTGCTGCAATACACGCCCGGCGTCGTCGGCCAGTACGGCAACACCGACCTGCGGGTCGACTGGCTCACCGTCCGGGGCTTCGTGCCGGGGCGCTACCTCGACGGTCTCCGGCTTCCGTTCGGCGCCCGCGGCTACTCGCAGCCGCGCATCGAGCCCTATGGACTGGAGCGCGTCGAGCTTCTGAAGGGACCCTCCTCCGGACTGTACGGGCAGAACTCGCCGGGCGGGCTCCTGAACCTCGTCAGCAAGCGGCCGAGCGCCGTGCCGATCCGTGAGATCCAGCTTCAGACCGGCAGCTTCGGCCGCGCCCAGGGTGCGTTCGACCTCTCCGGCCCCGTCGATCCGGACGGCAAGATCCTGTACCGGCTCACCGGCCTCGGACGGACCACGGGCACGCAGGTGGACTTCCTCGAGGAAGACCGCCTCTTCATCGCCCCGAGCGTGACATTCCGCCCGGATGCCGACACCAGCCTGACGATCCTGTCGCAGTACCTGAAGATCGACTCGCCCGGGGGCGGCGCGCCGCAGGCCCTGCCGACGCTCGGCACCCTCTACACCAACCCGCGCGGACGCATCCCGACCCGCCGCTTCATCGGAGAGCCGAACTACGACCGCTTCCGCCTGGAGCAGGGCTTCGTCGGCACCGCCTTCGAGCACCGGTTCGACGACGTCTGGACCGTGCGGCAGAACCTGCGCGTCGCCCATGTCGACGCCGAGACGCAGCGCGTGCAGGGCATCGGCCTGGGCGCCAACGGCCGCACCCTGTCGCGCTACGCCTGGGCCTTCCCGGAGCGTTCGACCCTGTTCAACGTCGACAACCAGGCCGAGGCGCGCTTCCGCACCGGCCCGTTCGCCCATACGCTGCTCGTCGGGCTCGATTACCTGCGCGAGGACGCGCGCTATGACGAGTCGCAGCTGCGCATCGTTCCCTCGATCGACGTGTTCGCGCCGGTCTACGCCAACACCGTGACCCGTCCGCCCCTGGGCACGCGGATCACGCAGGGCCGCAACCAGACCGGCCTCTACGCACAGGACGAGATCCGCTTCGGCGGGTTCACGCTGACGCTCAGCGGACGCCAGGACTGGGCCGATGCGGTGACCCGCACCCGCACCGTGACGACGGGCGCGCTCACCCAGGTCCGCCAGGACGATGCCGCCTTCACCGGACGGGTCGGGCTGAGCTACCTCTTCGACGGCGGGCTTTCGCCCTATGTCAGCTACGCCACCTCGTTCCAGCCGACCTCGGGCACGAACCGTCTCGGCGCGCCCTTCGCCCCCACCACCGGCGCGCAGGTCGAGGCCGGCATCAAGGCGCAGCCAGTCGGCACCAACCTGCTCCTGACGGCTGCCGTCTTCGATCTGACGCAGCAGAACGTCCTGACGCCCGACAGCCTGGACATCCGCTTCAGCACCCAGGCCGGCGAAGCGCGCGTCCGCGGCGTGGAGCTCGAGGCCAAGGCGAGCCTGACGGACAGCCTCGATCTGATCGCCTCCTACGCGGCGATGAACAGCGCGTTCACCAAGGCGAACACCAATGCGGCCGGCGTCAGCATCGTCGGGAACGAGCTGCCCTTCGTGCCGCGGCAGCAGGCCGCTGCGTGGCTCGACTACACGGTTCGGACCGGGCCTTGGGCGGGATTCGGGCTCGGGGCCGGTCTCCGTTACATCGGCGCATCCGTGGGCGACAACGCGAACCTCTATCGGATCCCGGTCGTCACCCTGGTCGATGCCGCGATCCGCTACGATTTCGGCTACCGGTACCCGACGCTGAAGGGCGTGGATCTCGCGGTGAACGCGACGAACCTGTTCGACAAGACCTACGTGACGACCTGCATCGCGGCAACGGGCTGCTACTACGGCAACCGGCAAACGATCCTGGCGACGCTACGCTATCGTTGGTGAGACGCGATCTCGTTCGGTCGATGACCGACGGCACCCGGGCACGCCGGATGCCGTCACCCTCAGCGCATCCCGCGCCTCAGATCATCCGCGATCAGCAGCGCGCTGCGCCCATCCCCGGCCTCTGCCAGGCGCGTCCGGTAGACCTGGAGGTTCTCGGTCACCCGCTGGACGTAGTTGCGGGTCTCGGTGAACGGGATGCGCTCGACCCAGTCGACCGGGTCGACGCCCGGATTCCGCGGATCGCCGTAGGCGTCGATCCACTTCTTCACGTTGCCGCCGCCGGCATTGTAGGCCGCGAAGGCGAGGATGTAGGAGCCGCGCCAATCCTCCATCAGCTCGCCGAGATGGGCTTGGCCGAGGCGGGCATTGTAGGCGGGATCGCTGGTCAGGCGGTCGGTGTCGAAGGCGGCGCTGACCCGGCGGGCGGTGCGCTGCGCCGTGGCCGGCATCATCTGCATCAGGCCGCGGGCGCCGACGCTCGATTGCGCCCGCGGGTCGAACTGGCTCTCCTGCCGGGCGATGGCGAAGACCATCGCGCGCTCGACCTGCGGCACCGCCGACGAGGCCTCGTAGGACGGGATGCCGTTGGTCGGGTAGGCGTGCCGGTCGAGCGGCAGGCCGCGCTGCACCGCGGTCTTGCCGATCGCCACCAGGGCGCGGGGATCGTTGAGCGACATCGCGATGTCGCCGAGCGCGTTGAGCTCGGCCGGCTCGGTCAAACGCTGAGCGAAATCCATGTAGAGCGGCAGCAGCAGCTCCTTGAGGCCGGCCGCCGCCAGCAGGCGCAGGGCCCGCACGGCGTTGCGGTTCTCGAAGGCGGTGCGGGCGTCGTCGCTGAGCGTGCTGCACGGGCGCAGCGCCAGGGAGGGCTGGCCGAGCTTCGCCCGGGCGAGCTGGCCGTAATAGGCGATCGGCTGCTGGGCCGCACGCTCGTAGAAGGCCTTGGCCTCCGGCGCCTCGCCCGCGGCCTCCGCCGCCCGGCCCTGCCAATAGGCCGCCCGCGCGACCGAGATCGGCGTCTCGGCGATCGCCGCGGCGGTCGCGAAGTGCCTTGCGCTCAGGGGCGCGTCGTTGAGGAAGCGGAGCGCGATCCAGCCGGCGTGGAACTCGCCCTCGATGCGCTTCTCGACCGTGCGGGCGCTGTGGCCCGCGGCGACCGCGTAGGCGGTCTTCGCGTCGCCGCCGTCGAGGAGCTTGCGGGCGACGATGCGCCGCTCGATCCACCACTCGTCGGGATCGGCCAGCACCTCGGGGTTGCGCGGCGCCTGCGCCATCACGGCGGCGGCCTCGGCCGGCTTGTCGAGGCGGCGCAGGTACTGGGCGCGGGAGAACAGGTAGGAGGAATCCTGGCGCAGGCTCGGCGGCACGGCGTCGAGGGCCGACCCGGCATTCGCGGCCTTGGCCTCGACGGCGCGGCGGGCGCGGACCAGGGTGCCGTAGGCCTTGCCGGCGTAGGCCGCGGCGCGGCCGGCGGTCTCCCAATCCTCCCGCATCAGCGCCCGCTCCATGCGGTAGCGGTGATCGACCTCGCCGACGAGGCCCGGGAAGGCATCGAGCACCCGCAGTTCCAGGGTGCGGCCGAACGTGTCCTCGCGCCACAGGTCGCGCACCAGGCCGGCGGCGTCCTCGTCGAGCCCGTCGGCCTTGAAGGCCAGCGCCAGGGCGAACTTGCCCGGCGCGCTCTGGGGCCGACGGGCGGCGAAATAGGCCCGCACCAGGGCGGGCGACTTGCGCTGGGAGAGCAGGGCCTCCTCGGCGCGGCGGCGCACCATGGCGCCGACCGGCCAATCCGGGTTGTCGCGGATGAACGCCACGGTGCGCTCGAAGCCGATGCCGGCCCCGGCGCGGATCGCCACCCAGTCGAGCAGGGTGCGGGCGGCGGGA
Source organism: Methylobacterium terricola (assembly GCF_006151805.1). Taxonomy (GTDB): domain Bacteria; phylum Pseudomonadota; class Alphaproteobacteria; order Rhizobiales; family Beijerinckiaceae; genus Methylobacterium; species Methylobacterium terricola. The sequence goes on from NZ_VDDA01000007.1 coordinate 98,205, forward strand.
TCCTTGATCCCGTCGCGGATCCGGTCGCCCTCGCTGACCTGACCGCGCCGGTAGGCCTCGACCGCGCCGCGCAGGGCCGGGCCGTCGACCTCGGTGCCCAGCACCGGCCGGCCGGGATCGGGCACGCTCGGCACCGGGGCCTGCGGGGCGATCGCGGCATCCGGGGCGGGGAAGGGGATCGGCGCCTCCGCGTCGGCGGAGGCGAAGGCGGCCGCCGCGAGCGGCAGCCGCGCCCCGACTTCGGCCGTGCCCGGGCCGTCCTCGTCGCTGCGCTCGACCGCGCGGATGGGCGTGGCCGCGGGCAGGGGCGTGGCGGCGAGAGGTGTCGCGGGAAGGGCCGCATCGGGCGGCGGCGCCATCACCGTCGAGCCGCCGAGGGCCGACAGCGAGGTCAGCGCGGCACCGGACACCGTGAGGGCGAGGACCGCGAGGCGGCGCCGTCGAGGCGAGAGCAGCATGGTTCCCGTTCCCGTTGAGCATTGTCCGACGAGACCGACACCGGTTCGTCGAAAAATGCGGCAAACCAAAGACCCGGAGCCTGGCGCGATCGCGGAGCGATCGGGTGAGACCCCAAACGTTCGAGTGACCGGAGCGCGAATGACCGGGCGCCCATGGTGGAATCGTCGCATTAAGAAGCAATTAACCCTGGCCGCCGATCGCGCCGGAACACGATCGGTTGCCGGGGCGTTCGCGCGCGCCACCCGGAGCGCGCGTGCTGGGCCGGCGCGGCGGAGCGTTTGCGCGCGGGCCGCCGAGGTTCTATGTGTCGGACGCCGGACGGCCGAGTTGGTCCCCCAATGCAGGTTTCCTTGGTGATCCTCATGCGGGCCGGCCTCCCAACCAGACATCCCGGGGGCGCCGCCGCCCCGCCCGGGCGAGGAACGCCAGAATGACGTCGACGCAGATCTCGCAGCGCCTGAGGGGCTCGCTCACCGCCCTGGTGACGCCGTTCCGCGACGGCGCCTTCGACGAGCACGCCTTCCGGGCCTTCGTGGCCTGGCAGATCGAGAACGGCACCCACGGCCTGGTGCCCACCGGCACCACCGGCGAGAGCCCGACGCTCAGCCACGCCGAGCACGACCGGGTGGTCGAGGCCTGCATCGACGAGGCCGCCGGCAAGGTGCCGGTGGTGGCCGGTGCCGGCTCCAACTCCACCGCGGAAGCGGTCGAGCGGGCCCGTCATGCGGAGAAGGCCGGGGCGGACGCGCTGCTCATCGTCACGCCGTACTACAACAAGCCGACGCAGGAAGGGCTGTACCAGCACTTCAAGGCGGTGAACGATGCGGTCGGCATTCCCATCCTGATCTACAACATCCCCGGCCGCTCGGTGATCGACATGAGCGTCGACACCATGGCGCGGCTCTACGAGCTTCCGAACATCGCCGGCGTGAAGGACGCCACCGCCAACGTGGCCCGGGTCAGCCTGCAGCGCCAGGCCATGGGCGAAGACTTCGTGCAACTTTCTGGCGAAGATGCGACGGCCCTCGGCTTCATGGCGCATGGCGGCCACGGCACCATCTCGGTGTCCTCGAACGTCGCGCCGCGCCTCTGCGCCGACTTCCAGGAGGCCTGCCTCGCGGGCGACTTCCGCACCGCGCTCGGCCTCCAGGACCGCCTGATGCCGCTCCACACCCACCTCTTCGCCGAGACCAACCCGTCGCCGACGAAGTACGCGCTCGCCCGCCTCGGCCTGATGAGCGAGGAGGTGCGCCTGCCGATGGTGCCGGTGGGCGAGGGGACGCGCGCCCTGGTCGACGGCGCGCTGCGCCACGCCGGCCTCACCAACGGCTGAGCCGCTCCTATATGTAGGACGGGAGCCCCGAGGGCTCCCGTCGCCCGCCTCCCAGGATCCCCGCCGCCCGATGGCCAAGAAACCCGAGTCGAAGAACCGCGTCGTCGCCGACAACCGGAAGGCCCGCTTCAACTACGAGATCACCGACACGGTCGAGGCGGGCATCGCGCTGACGGGCACCGAGGTGAAGTCGCTGCGCGGCGGCAAGGCGACGATCGGCGAGGCCTTCGCCGGCCCCTCCGGCAACGACCTCCTGCTGTTCAACGCCTACATCCCCGAATATCTCGAGGCGAACCGCTTCAACCACGACACCAAGCGGCCCCGCCGCCTGCTGCTGCATCGGCGCCAGATCGACAAGTTCATCGGCGCGACGCAGCGCGAGGGCTACACGGTGGTGCCGCTGAAGATCTATTTCAACGAGCGCGGCCGGGCGAAGGTCGAGCTGGGGCTCGGACGCGGCAAGAAGCTCCACGACAAGCGCGAGACCGCCAAGGAGCGCGACTGGCAGCGCGACAAGGCGCGGCTGATGCGCGACAAGGGCTGAGCGCGCGGCAGTTTTCGCGTTCGCAGCACAACACGCCGCACTGACACCGCCGCCCCCGCCCCCTACCATCCGCAGGCCTAGGCTCGAGCGGAGGCGCCGATGTTCGTCGAAGGGGGATGGAAGCCGCCCTGGGAGCCGCCGCCGCGCCCGCCCCAGCCCCGGCTGACCGGGCGCCAGGAGCGTGTGCTGGTCTGGATCATCGTCGTCAACATCCTGCTGTGGTTCATGGCCCCGATCGGCGGCGCGACCGTGATCCACGCGGCCCTCGCGATGATGCATTAGCGGGGTCCCCGCAACCCGGCCCCGCGCCACCCCGAATTGCCGCTGAGCCGACCCCCGTGCTAGCGCGACGTCCCGACCCACGGACGTAAGCGAGCATCATGGCGCGGCGCCCCCTCCTTTCCGGCGACATGCTGCCGCTGCTCGCCCGGCTGTGGCGCGACTGGCTGAGGCCGCATGCCGGCACGCTGGCGATCGTGCTGGTGCTGATCGCGGTGATCGGCGCCGCCACCGGCTTCTACCCGACCCTGATCAAGGCCGCCTTCGACGCCTTCGACGCCAAGGATGCCGGCGCGCTCGCCTACGGCCCGGTCCTGGTGATCGCCGTCACCGCGGTGCGCGGCTTCGCGCTGCTCGGCCAGACGGTGCTGACCAACCGGGTCGTCACCCGGATCGAGGCCGACATGCAGGCGGCGCTCTACGGCCACATCATCGAGCAGGACCTGGCCCAGCTCGGCCGCGAGAGCCCGGCGAGCCTGACCCAGCGCTTCACCACCGATTTCGCCTTCATCAAGGAGGCGCTGACGCGGATCTCCACCGTGCTGCTGCGCGACGTGGCGATGCTGATCGCGCTCGTCTGCGCCATGGTGTGGATGGACCCGTGGCTGACGCTCGTCGCCGGGATCACCGTGCCGTTCGTCGCCGGGCCGATCGCCCGGATCGGCAAGAAGCTGCGCCGGGTCTCGACCTCGACCCAGGAGCAGGTCGGCCTCACCGCGAGCCTGATCAGCGAGAGCCTGGCCGGCGCCCGGGTCGCCAAGACCTACGGCCTCGAGGGCTACCTCAAGGGCCGCACCCGCGACGCCCTCGACGAGGTGCGCCGCCTGAAGATGAAGGCCGCCAATGCCCGCGGCCGGCTCGACCCGCTGCTCGAGATCGGCGGCGGCCTCGCGGTCGCGGGCGTGCTCGCCTTCATCGGCCACCGCATCCTCGCGGGCGAGAAGACGGTCGGCGACTTCACCGGCTACGTCGCGGCCCTGCTGCTCGCCGCCCAGCCGGCGCGGGCGCTCGGCAACCTCAACGCCATCCTGCAGGAGGCGCTCGCCGCCCTGTCGCGCACCTTCGCGCTGATGGACGAGGCGCCGACGATCCAGGAGAAGCCGGACGCCCGGGCCCTGGCGGTCGCCGGCGGCGAGGTCCGGTTCGAGGGCGTGCGCTTCCGCTACCGCGACGACGCCCCGGCGCTGGAGGGCATCGACCTCACCGTCCCGGCCGGACGCACGACCGCGCTCGTCGGCCGCTCGGGGTCGGGCAAGTCGACCCTGCTGTCGCTGGTGCCGCGGCTCTACGACGTGGCCGAGGGCCGGGTCCGAATCGACGGTCAGGACGTGCGCGACGTGACGCTGGCCTCGCTCCGCCGCGCCGTCGCGGTGGTGTCGCAGGAGGTCGTCCTGTTCGACGACACCATCGCGCAGAACATCGCCTTCGGCCGCGAGGGCGCGAGCCGAACCGAGATCGAGGCGGCGGCAAGGGCTGCCGCCGCGCACGACTTCATCACCGCGCGGGCGGAAGGGTACGACTTCCGGGTCGGTCCCGCCGGCAACCGGCTGTCGGGCGGCGAGCGCCAGCGCATCGCGCTCGCCCGGGCTTTCTTACGCGACGCGCCGATTCTGCTCCTCGACGAGGCGACCTCGGCGCTCGACGCCGAATCCGAGCAGCTGGTCCAGGCGGCCCTGACCCGGCTGATGCGGGGCCGCACCACGCTGGTCATCGCCCACCGCCTCTCGACGGTGCGCGACGCCGACCTGATCGTCGCCATGGAGGGCGGCCGGGTCGCCGAGGCCGGCAGCCACGCGGCCCTGATCGCCCGCGGCGGCACCTATGCCCGCCTGCACCGGCTCCAGCTCACCGACGACCGGGAGCCCGCCCCGGCGGCGGCGACGTCGTGAGGCAAGCCGGAACGGAGCCGCCGGCCGGCCGGCGGCTCGCCGAGGGCGTCACCTTCGCGCTCGTCGCGGTGAGCCTCTGGGGCGGCTGGTTCGTCGTCACCCGTCGGACGGTGGGCGCCGGAGGCACGCTCGGGCCCGCCGACCTCGTGGCGCTCCGCTTCGGCATCGGCGGCCTCGTGCTGCTGCCGGTCCTGCTCTTGCGCCTGCGCGGCCTCGGCCGGGACGCCGTCGTCGACGGCCTGATCCTGTTCGTCGCGCAGGGCGCGCCCTTCGCGCTGCTGATCTCGGTCGCCCTGCGCCACGCCCCGGCCGGCCATGGCGCGGCGCTGACGCCGGGGACGATGCCGCTCTTCGCCGCGCTCTTCGGCGCCTTGGTGCTCGGCGACCGGCCGGGCCGCCTGGCGCTGGCCGGCCTCGGGCTGATCGCCGCCGGGGCGCTGACCCTGGCGGGCGGGTTTCGCGATGCCGACGAATTGTTCGGCTACGCCTTGTTCCTCACCGCGGCCTTCCTGTGGGCCGCCGGCGCGGTGCGGATGCGCCGCTCGCGCCTCACGGCCTTGGAGGCGACGGCGCTGATCTGCGTCGGCTCGCTCGTCAGCTACATCCCGCTCTACCTCGCCTCGGGCCTGTCGCGGATCCTGGACGCACCGCCGGCGGAGGTCGCGATCCAGGCGCTCTACCAGGGCGTGCTGGTGAGCGTGGTGGCGCTGGTCGCCTTCAACCGCTCCCTGGCGCTGATCGGCCGGCGCACCCCGGCCTTCACGGCGCTCGTACCGGTGATCGCCACCCTGCTGGCGATTCCGATCCTCGGCGAGGTCCCGGACCTGCTCCATGTCGGGGCGATCCTGGCGATCGGGGCGGGGGTGCTGCTGACGACGCGGGGGTGAGCGTCACTCCCGCCGCAACAGCCGATCCACCAGCAGGTCCGACCACAACCCGGCGCGGAAATCGCGCTTCAGCGCCTCCGGGTCGTAGACGTGCTCGACCCAGTCCATGAAGCTCAGGCCCTTGGGCTCGCCTTCCGTGAGGTAGCGCTCGAAGAAGGCATCGAGGATGCCGGTCTTGGCGAAGCGGAAATGGCCGAACCGGGCCGAGAGCTGGCGCGCCGCCTCGCGCACCGGGCGCTCCTCGTGCAGGATCAGGTAGAGGGCGGCGGCGAGCCCCGCCCGGTCGGCGCCGGACTTGCAGTGCAGCACCGCCGGATAGGCGAGGCCGGCGAAGAAGTCCCTGGCGGCCAGCAGCGTCGCCTTGTCGGGCGCCTCGCGCGACCGCATCACGAACTCGACGAGCTGGAGCCCCTCGCGCTCGCAGGCCTCGCGCTGCAGCTGCCAGGAGCCGTGCTCGCGCCCGCCGCGCAGCGAGATGATGGTCCGCACGCCCTGGCGCCGGAACCAGGCGAGGTCGTGCGGCCCCGGCTGGGCCGAGCGCCAGACCAGCCCACGCCCGATCCGGTGGCGGTTGAGATAGGCCAGGCGGAACACGCCGTGATCGACGAGCAGCATGTTGGCCCAGGCGCGCAGGCGGCCGCCCGGGCCGGCGATCGGCTGCTCCCAGCGGGCGATGCGGGCCATGCGGCGGGCGTAGCGGGTCTCGGGCGGGAGGAAGCGATTGAGCACGAAGGGGCAGGCGCCTGGCTGGAAGGGTCGCGATTCGCACGGACGGGCAGGGTGCCGCTCTACCAGCCGCGTGACCCGGCCGCAACGACGCCGCCGCAGATGAGCCGGCGCAGAAGCCTGGCATTGCGCTTGCGACGCTCCCCCCGCATCGTAGGGACGCGATCCGTCGGCTAACAATCGGGGGGAATGACCGTGAGCACTCAGGTCGTCAGCATTCGCAGGGCCCGGGAGCAGGATGCCGGGATGCTGTCGGAGATCTTCGACGCCGCCTGGCGCGAGGCTTATCAGGGCATCATCCCGGGCGTCGCCCTCGACCGGATGCTCGCCCGGCGCGGGCCGCGCTGGTGGCGCTCCACCCTCGGCCGCAGCCGGCCGCTGGTGGTGCTGGAACTGGGCGAGAGCGTCATCGGCTACGTCTCCTACGGCCGCTGCCGCGACCGGGCCCTCAAGGCCGAGGGCGAGATCGACGAGATCTATCTCGCGCCGACCTACCAGGGCCTCGGCTACGGCACCCGGCTGTTCCGGGCGGTGCGCAACGACCTCGCCGACCGGGACGTGCGCCGGGTTGCGGTCTGGTCGCTCACCGAGAACGACCGGGCGCGGGACTTCTACGAGCGGATGGGCGGGCGCGTCGTCGCCGAGGCCTGCGACCGCATCGCCGGGGCCGAGCTGCACAAGGTCGCCTACCTGTTCGGATGACGCGGGAGACGGCGGCGGGGCGGCCTGCCCGTGAATTGACCGCCCGGGCGCCGTAACCTGCCCAATCGATACTCATCCGCAGCAACGGGCTCGGGCTGGCCGGTTTTCGCGATCGGCTGGGCCGGGACGGAACTTGTCCTCGACTGTGACGGCCTCCGTTGCATCCCGGCGCTTGTGCCCGCGCCCGCGGCCCTCTAAGGACCGCGCCATTCAGGGGCGCTCTCGCCCTTGCAGGGAGTTCTCACATGCGCCTCGACGCCATCTCCATCGGCAAGAACCCGCCCGAAGACGTCAACGTCGTGATCGAGGTTCCGGTCGGCGGCGAGCCGATCAAGTACGAGATGGACAAGGATGCCGGGACGCTGATCGTCGACCGCTTCCTCTACACCGCGATGCATTATCCGGGGAACTACGGCTTCATTCCCCACACCCTGTCGGGCGACGGCGACCCGTGCGACGTGCTGGTCGCCAACACCCGGGCGATCGTCCCCGGCGCGGTGATGAGCGTGCGCCCGGTCGGCGTGCTGGTGATGGAGGACAATGCCGGCGAGGACGAGAAGATCATCGCCGTGCCGTCGCGCAACCTGACCAAGCGCTACGACCGCGTCGAGAACTACACCGACCTGCCCGACATCACGATCCATCAGATCCAGCACTTCTTCGAGCACTACAAGGATCTCGAGCCCGGCAAGTGGGTGAAGATCGTGCGCTGGGGCGACAAGGCCGAGGCGCAGCGCCTGATCCTCGAGGGGATCGAGCGGGCCAAGAAGGCGAAGTAAGGACGTCGGGCGTTCAGCGCCCAGAACCCTCCCCCGCCGCGGGGGGAGGGTGCCCCGCGGCGCGGGAGAGAAACGAGCCACGCTTCCGGATCGGGCGGAAGCGGTGTGAAGGGCTCCGCCTGGATCGGCGTCGCGCTGTCCCTCTCCCGACTCCTGCTGGCGCAGGGGCCGCCCTCCCCACAGAGGGGGAGGGTTTCCGTGCCTCCCCAGCGCGGTTTCTCAGACAGCCCGCGCCTGCGCGGCCGTGCCCCTCCGCGGCGCCTTCACGGCATCATTGTAGGGCGCGTTGTAGGCCCGGCGCACCGAGGCCCAGTAGGCCTCGCGCTCGCGGGCCGAGAGGCGTCCGAGCGCGGCATTGAGGGCGGCCTCGCCGGCGGCTTCCAGCCCGCGCAGCTGGTCCGGGGTGACGTCGTGAACGGTGGTCATGGTGAAGGGGTCCCGAGCCCGGTTGGGTTCGGTCGCCACCATGCCACAAGCGCTGCCGTTCCGCACGCCTCCACTTGCTTCGTCCACTTGCCGCAACCACGCCACGCCCTACGGCACCGCCCGGTCGCGTTGCCATCGGACCGCATTCCAGGCCTTTGTCTTCGCGGCACTGTCCTCGACGGACCGGCATCCGCGCCGTCGATCGAGACCCCGGCGACGTCCGCGCGCTTGCGCGAACGTGACCGTGTCAGCGCGTGCCGCCCTTGGCACCCGAGAAGGCCGGGTTGCGGTCGGCGGCCCGGGCGGCGCTCGGCGGCAGGCCGTCGGCCTGGCGCGGCGGGCCCCAGGCGGGCAGCGGCGCGCCGGGCGTCACGCCGCCCTTTTGTCGCTCCTTGCTCCAGCCGTAGCCGGCATTGACCCCGGCGTAGAAGCCGGTGAAGTCCTCGGCCGCGGCGGGAGCGGGGAGGGCACTCATCAGGGCAAGCCCCAGAAGGGCGGCGCCCAAACGGAAAGGAGCGGTGGCCAGGGGCCACCGCTCCGTCCGTGTCGCTCGATCATCCGTGCGGAAATGCACCGAGGATCAGTCCACGCTGATGCTCTGCGCCTCGCGGCCCTTCATGCCCTCGACCACGCCCATGGTGACCGGCTGGCCTTCGGCGAGGGACTCGAGGCCGGCGCGGGCGAGCGCCGAACGGTGGATGAAGACGTCCTTGCCGCCGTCATTGACCGAGACGAAGCCGAAGCCCTTGGCCGGGTCGTACCACTTCACTGTGCCGCTCATCTCGGTCGACGGACCGGAGGCGAAGCGGCCACCGCCGCCACCGCGCTCGGGACGGTCACCGAAACTGCCGCCACCGAAGCCACCGCTGCGCGGCGGACGGGGATCGCGACGGACCGGGGCCTCGGCCGTGCTGGTGTCCACGCTGGTGATGTTGGTCACCTGCGGGCCCTTCTGGCCCTGCGCGGTCTGCACGGTCAGGCGAGTGCCGGGCATGAGGTCGGCATGGCCGGCCGCCTCGACGGCGCGGATGTGGAGGAAGGCATCGCCCGAACCGTCGCCGAGTTCGACGAAGCCGAAACCCTTCTCCTTGTTGAACCACTTGACCGTCGCGTCACGCTCCGGCCCGGAAGGGGCAGCGCCACCGCGCGAGGCACCGCCGCCGAAGCCACCGCCGCCGCCGCCGAAGCCGCCACCGCCGTAACCACCGCCGCCGCCACCACCGTAGCCGCCGCCACCGCCACCATAGCCACCGCCGTAGCCGCCGCTCGGCTGAGCCTGATCAGGCCACCGCGGCTCGCCGCCACCCTCGTCGAAGCCGCGACGGCGCGGCTCCCTGAAATCACGACCACGTCCCATTAGAAGCTCGCCAAAACGTAAAAACCGCCGACCACCCTTGTACCCCGGTGCGCCCTGTACCTGACAGCGAACGCCTCGAGATCGTTCCATTCCCGGTTGCGGTGACCAAGATGACCGCCACACTCCTGACGCAACTCAGACCGTACCGCAAGGCGGATCTGCCACGCGTGGCGATGACGGGGGTTACTTTCTCACGTCGGAGCACGGATTGACAGCCCGATTCGCCATCTTTTCCCCGTGTCTTTCACGCACCAGTGTGGCGTATGAGCACGGCCATGCTCCTCCCGATGGGGAGCCCCGGAAGCGGGGAGGGACCCGCGTGCCGCCGCGGCGCGTTGGCCTCCCGGTTTTCGACCGCCGCGCCTGTTCGTCTTGTTTGCCGAGGATCCGATGCCGGCCCCTGCCTTCCGCCCGTCGCGCCGTCACGCCGATCTCGGCCCCGACTTCTACGACGTCGTCGCGCCCGCCCGCTTCCCCGCCCACATCCTGCGCCATCGCAACCAGCCCTGGGCCGAGCGGGTCGGCCTCGGCGGGCTCAGCGACGAGGAGTGGGTCGCGCATTTCGGCCGCTTCGTCGCGCTTCCCGGCAGCTTCCCCGAGCCGCTGGCCCTGCGCTACCACGGCCACCAGTTCCGCAGCTACAACCCCGAACTCGGCGACGGTCGCGGCTTCCTGTTCGCACAACTGCACGACCTGAGGGACGGCCGTCTGCTCGATCTCGGGACCAAGGGCAGCGGGCAGACGCCGTGGTCGCGCACCGCGGACGGCCGGCTGACCCTCAAGGGCGGGGTGCGCGAGGTGCTGGCGACCGCGATGCTCGAGGCGCTCGGGGTCGAGACCTCGAAGTCGTTCAGCCTGATCGAGACCGGGGAGGCCTTGATGCGCGGCGACGAGCCGTCGCCGACCCGCTCCTCGGTGCTCGTGCGGCTCAGCCACTCGCATGTCCGCATCGGCACCTTCCAGCGCTTCCGCGCCCACGGCGACACCGACAACCTGCTCCGGCTGCTCGACCACGCGGTCCGCACCTACCTCCCGGAGACGTGGCGCGACGACCCGGCCGACCGGGCGGCCTCCTTCCTCACCGAGGTCTGCCGCCGCGTCGCCCGGATGGGTGCGCAGTGGATGGCGGCCGGGTTCGTCCACGGGGTGCTCAACACCGACAACATCAACGTGACCGGCGAGAGCTTCGATTACGGCCCCTGGCGCTTCGCCCCGGTCAACGATCCGGGCTTCACCGCCGCCTATTTCGACGAGACCGGCCTCTACGCCTTCGGGCGCCAGCCGGAGGCGCTGGGCTGGAACCTCGCGCGGCTGGCCGAATGCCTGCTGCCGCTCTCCGATGAGGCGCGGCTGGGGACCGCCATGGACGCCTACGGCCCGGCCCTGCAGGAAGCCTTCGCCCACGCGATCCTGCGGCGGCTCGGCCTCGCGGTGCCGGCGGACGAGGCGGCGATGCACGCGCTCGTCGGCGCGTTCTGGGCCTTCCTGCAGACGAGCCGGGCGCCGTTCGAGCAGGCCTTCTTCGACTGGTATGGCGGGCTCGCCAGCCAGGACCGCGCCGCCCGCAGCCCGGCCGCCGCCTCTTATCAAGGAGATGGCTTCGCGCGGGTGCGCCAGGCGCTCGCCGGCCTCAGCCCCGATCCCTCGGCGCGGCTCGACCACCCGTACTTCGCGCAAGCCACACCGTGCACGATGCTGATCGACGAGGTCGAGGCCCTGTGGGCGCCGATCGCGGCCACCGACGACTGGTCGGCCTACCACGCCAAGCTCGCCGCCATCGCCACGATGGCGGAGGCCTACGGCACCCGGCCGTCAGCGCCCTGAGACGCCGGCCGCGCCGCCGGGGCGTCGGCGCCGCGCGGATCGCCCCCTCCCTTGAGGTCGACGTCGCGGAACAGGTGGCGGCCGAGGGGATCCATGCGGTAGCCGGTCACCTCCCGCCGTGCCGCCACGAACACCGCCGAATGGGCGATCGGCACCCACGGCACCTCGCGGGCGAAGATCGCCTGCGCCCGCCGGTAGAGCGCGGCCCGGGCGTCCTGGTCGGGGGTGCGGCGGGCCTGCGTCACCAGGGTGTCGAAGGCCGGATCGCACCAGCGGGCGACGTTGCTGCCGCCGGACTGCGCCGGCACGCAGGCGAGCAGCACGCCGAGGAAGTTGTCCGGGTCGCCGTTGTCGGCAGTCCAGCCGAACAGCGCCATCGCGGGCTGGCCGGCCAGCATCCTGGCCCGATAGGCGCTCCACTCGTCGGTCATCAGCCGCAGCCGCACGCCGATGCGGGCGAGGTCGGCCTGGATCATGTCGGCGACGCGCCGGCCGTTGGGATTGTAGGCCCGGCTCACCGGCGGGTACCACAGCTCGGCCTCGAAGCCGGAGGGAAAGCCGGCTTCGGCCAGCAGCCGCTGCGCCCCGGGCCGGTCGAGGGGCGGATCCCTTAGGGCCGGATCGTGCCCCCAGAGGTTCGGCGGCAGGGGCGAGCGGGCCACCGTGCCGCCCGGCCCGTAGACCCCCGCCACGATCGCCGCCTTGTCGATCGCCATCGCGACGGCGCGGCGCACCCGCAGGTCGTCGAAAGGCGGTCTCAGCACGTTGAGGGCGAGGTAGCCGATGTTCAGCTCCTCCTCCCGCATCAGGGTCAGGCCCGGATCGGCCTGGATCGCGGCGAGGTCGGCCGGGTTGGGGAACGGCATCAGGTGGCACTCGCCGGCCCGGAGCTTGGCGAGGCGCACCGCCGCGTTCGGGGTGATCGAGAAGACCAGGGTGTCGATCGCCGGGCGGCCACGCCAGTGCTCGGGGAAGGCGCGGTAGCGCAGGGCGATGTCGGGCTGGAACGCCATGAAGCTGAACGGCCCGGTGCCGATCGGCTCGCGGTCGAACCGTGCGGCCTCGCCGGCGGCCAGGAGCGCGGCGGCGTATTCCGCCGACTGCACCGCCCCGAGCGTCATGGCGATGTTCGGCAGGAAGGTGGCGTCGGCCTGGCGCAGGCGGATATGGACCGTGCGGGCATCGGGCGCCTCGACCGCCTCGATCAGGTCGGGCAGGCCGAGGTCGCGAAAATACGCGTACTGGCCGCCCGACACCGTGTGGAACGGGTGGTCCGCGCGCCATTGCCGGGTGATCGAGAACACCACGTCCTCGGCGGCGAGCGGCCGGGTCGGCTGGAACCGGGCGTTGCGGTGGAAGCGGATTCCGGGGCGGAGCGTGAAGGTGTAGTCGCGCCCGTCCGGCGAGACCGTCCAGGATTCGGCGAGGCTCGGGCGGATCGAGGTGGTGCCGGGCTCGAACGCCACCAGGGTGTCGAAGACCGGCCAGGCCGCATCCATCCCGGTCGTGGTGGTGACGAGCTGCGGGTTCAGCGATTCGGGATTGCCCTCGGAGCAGAACACCAGGGTCTTGGCGGCGGCGGGGAGGGAGGCCGCGACGAGCGCGAGCGCGGCGCCCAGGACAGAAGCCAGGGTCGCGCGCCGCGCGCCCGGTCGGCGTATCCCGACAGGTCGATCCATCCCGGGTCTCTCACCCCCTCGCGGCCGCCGTCACGGCCCGGCCATGCTTGGCGTGAGTACACACCGAAAGGCGGGAATTCCCAAGAGGCGCCGCGCAAGAGGTTCCGTGCAGGAGGTTCCGTGCCGACCGCGCCCTATCGCGCCGCCGCGGCCTGGGGCACCGGCGCCTGTCGCAGCGGCACCGCGGGCGCGAGGCGGCACGGGAACTCGACCCGCACCACCGTGCCGCGCCCGGCCTCGCTCTCGACAGCGATGCGGCCCTGCAGCTGCCCGGTGACGAGGTTGTAGACGATGTGCATGCCGAGCCCCGAGCTGCCGCTGTGGCGGGCGGTGGTGAAGAACGGATCGAAGATGCGCTCGCGATCCGCCGCCATGATGCCGCGCCCGTCGTCGCGCACTTCGAGCCGCACGAAATCTCCCTCGCGCGCGACCGCGACGGTGATGCGCCCGGCCTCGCCCGCCGCGAAGGCGTGCACCACGGCGTTCTTGACCAGGTTGGTGATGATCTGCGCCAGCGCCCCCGGATGGGTATCGACCTCGAACTCGTCGGGGGCGTCGAGATCGAGGCGGTGCCCACCCCGGCGCAGGAGCGGCCCAAGGCTGCGCAGCAACTCGCCGAGCCACTCGCGCAAGAAGAAGCGGCGGTGCTCGTCGCTCACCCGGTCGACCGCGACCTGCTTGAAGCTGTGGACGAGGTCCGCGGCGCGGGCGAGGTTGGCGGTCAACAGGTGCGAGCCCTCCTGCATCCGGTCGACGAAGTGGGTCAGGCGCGAGCGCGAGAGCTGCCCGGTCCGCGCCACCTCGCCGAACTCGCGCGCCTCGTCGCGGACCAGGGTGGCGGTGGTGACCGCGATGCCGAGCGGCGTGTTGATCTCGTGCGCCACCCCGGCGACGAGCTGCCCGAGGGAGGCGAGCTTCTCGGCCTGGATCAGGTCGGACTGGGTCTGGCGCAGCTCGGCCAGCGTCCGGTCGGCCTCCTCCTTGGCGCGGCGGAGCGCCCGCTCGCGCCGGCCGATCTCCTCGACGAACATCGCGGTGGCCCGCGCCATGTCGCCGAGCTCGTCGCGCCGGCGCCCGACGGCGGCACCGACATCGCCCGCCGCCATCTCGCGCCGGCCCGGATCGGCGGCGAGGGCCAGCATGCCGCGCTGAAGCTGGCGCAAGGGGGCGGTGATCGAGCGCGCCACCACGAGGCCGACCGTCGAGCCGAGCACGAGGCCGGCCCCGGCGCCGACGAGCAGCAGCCGCAGCAGGAAGGTGCCGAAGCGGTCGGCATCGTCGATGAAGACCTCGTTGAGGCTGCGGGCGGTCTCGCCGATCACCGCCGCGAGGCCGTCCATCGCGGCGATGCCCTCGTTCTGCCGGCGCAGGCCCTCGACCGTGGTGCCGAGGCGCTCGCGCCAGCCGTCGATGGCCTCGATCATCTCGCCCTGGATCAGCGGCGAGATCGGCAGGGCCGCGGCGGTCTCGGACAGGCGGCGCCCGTCCTCGAGCATCGCGGCGGCCGCCGGCACGTCGCGCCGGCGCAGGGCCTCGGCGGTGCGCTGCCCGAGCTTGAGGGTCTCGAGCGCGATGTTCTGGGTCGCCTGCTCGGTCTCGTTGGCCTGTACCGCGTAGGAGAGGAGCTGGGTCACCTCGTCGTGCAAGGCGCGCTGGGCCGAGCCGTCGATCTTGAGCACCCGGTCGCACCACTCGTCGAGGACGTTGACCGGGGAGGGGAGCGGCGGGTGGTCCGGGACCACGCCACCGGCGGCGACCGGGCGCGGCTCCTCGCCGCCGCGCCAGGCCTCGTAGGCGGCGGTCAGGATCAGGAGCTCCTCGGCTTCCGCCCCGCGCCCGTCGCCCTTGAGCGCCGCCGCGAGGTCGCGGGCGGCGTTGCGGACATGGACCATCGACACCGGGACCATCGCAGCAGGCTCGGCGGAGCGCTCCCCGGACGGCGCGGTGCCGGCCCGCCGCAGCGCATCGATCTCGGCCTCCGCCACCAGGGCGCGCAGCTCGTTGACGGCGCCGACCACGTCGCGGACCTGGCGCAGGGTGGCGGCCTTGGCGGTGAGCGAGACGACGAGGTCGGTATTGGCGGCGCGCTGCCGGTCGCGGGCTTGGTCGGCGAGGCTCACCAGGGCATCGGCGCGGGCGGCCATCTCGGCGGTCAGCCCGTCATTCTCCCGGGTGATCCGCACCAGGGCCTGCATCTGGTCGATCGAATCCTTGAGCGCGGCGCGGGCCGCCTCGATCCGGGCCGCCTGGTCCGGGGTGCGGGCGTAGCGGCGCAGCTCGTCGAGGGAGCCGGCCGATTCGGCAGTCAGGCGGGCGAAGCGCTCGGCATGGTCGGTGCGCTCGGCCGGGCGCGCCGCCAGGAACTCGTCCCGCACCGTCGTCGACAGGGTCAGGGTGCGGTAGATCGCGCCGGCCAGCACCGCGCCGTCCCGGGCCCTCTCGGCCTGGGCGAGCAGCAGCCAGCCCGCGAGCGCGATCAGCGCCGCGATGGTGATCGGCAGGCCGCCGACGAGGAAGATCTTGTGGCCGACCCGCATCGTGGCCCCGCTCCGCCGCGGGTGACGACTATGCATCAATTCTCAAGGTCTGCCAGACCGGGCCGCCGCGTCACGGGCCGGCCCCCTGCCGGGCCGGATGGCCGCGGGCGCCGCCGCGAGACCGGAGAGACGGCAGGCCCGGGCGGCGCCCGATGGTCCGCGCCTCGGGCGGCGGGCGCGCCGCGCGGGACTTCCCCGGGCTCTCGGGACGCGGCGCCGGCCGGAGCAGGGGAGCCGGCCGGCAGGCGGCGCAGCGGCCTAGCCGCGGCTCCCAGCCAGGCGCCGGAGGCGGGCTGGCACGGTGAGCCGGAGGCTGGCCCGCGCCGGATGCGGAGGGCGCCCCGCCCAGGAGGGCGTGCAACGCCTCCCGCTCCGCGGGGTCGCCGTCCAAGAACGCGTCCAGGAGATCGGCGCTGAAATGCGGCATGACGGCCTCGTCGCCGCATCAGCCGACCGACACCCGGCCCGGGATCCGGGCCGGCGCGGGCGAACGCTGCCGCTCGATCACCCGCACCGGCCGGCGCGGCTCGGCCGGGCTGGCGGGCTGCAGGCAGCTCTCGGGCAGATAGGGCCAGGTCGCGCCCGCGCAGACCGGGCCGGCGGCGGGGGCCGACGGGACCGGCACCACCGGCGCGGGATCGACGGGGGCCCGGCCGGAGAGGGTCGCGGGCGCCTCCTCGGCCAGGCGCGGCACCACGGTCCGCGTCGTCTCGACGATGCCGACCGTCAGCATCGCACTCACCAGGATCATCCGCGCCACAATCATCGTCGCCTCCTCGCAGCCCTTTGTGTCTCCGGGCTCTTGTGGCGAGGGGTATAGGCGCGGTGCATGTCCGTAATTTTGCGTCCCGGTTCGGATTCGCCCGAAACGAACCTGCCAGTGTTTCGTCATCGGCGCGTGACGAAATATTCGAAAGCTCGAACCCGTCATGATCGACTTGCCCCCCAATAAAGTGCCTGCGTCCGAACAGGAGAGGGGCGAGCAACGCGGCCTGACGCCGGACGAGCACTGCGCGAATGCAGCGAACCGGGCCACGATCCTGCGCGTCGCCGGCCCTGCCGTCGAGGCCGCTGGCTGCACGCCGCCCCCGACCCGACTCGCCCGGCCGGACCGTCATGGTGCCGGTCTGCCGAGGCTGCCCGAGAGGACGGCGCGATCCGTCGTCCCGCGAGGGCGGGATCGGCATGGCCCGGCGCCTCTCGGTACCCCGCCGATCCGATGGCAGGGAGGAGCGGGACACGCGCCGGCTCGGGACAGCCGCGGATCGGATCCCCGGACGAATACAGGTAAATTTCAATAATATGCATCGATTAATATTGGTTAGAAACCATCGGGAAATGTGATTCACTGCATAAAATAGTGTTATCTAAGATGTAACATTTGCACTAACATATCATAATTTCGTTTATTCTGACAAATTATTCGAAAATTATGCTATGTTAGTTCATATTTGTGATGCCGTGTAACTTACCATGGCGCCTTGTCAGATCTTATTGATTTAGTTAGCTCTTAAAGTATATCTCGAGCACTCCCATGTAAAAATGTGTTGATTCTGCCACAATCATGCCCCAAGGGACCCGTGACGGCGTGTTAGTTCTTGGGAGAGATTGATCAACTCAGCGTCATGAAAGAATGTTCCTCCGCACCGGATGAGATCCGGTGCGGTTCGGCAGGTCGGTACGGCCGCCGGATCTCCAGGGGCATAAGAGGGACATGGTCTCGAGGCCGGCGAGGTCTTCGGAACAGAGTCGTTCACCCCTTTCGGGTCCGAAATCTTGGAGGTCTCAATGAAGCTCGTGAAGAGCCTTCTGCTGGGTTCGGCCGCTGGCCTGACCGTCGTTGCTGGTGCCCAAGCCGCTGATCTGCCGATCAAGAAGGCCGCCCCCGTCGAGTACGTGCGCGTCTGCGCGACGCACGGCGCCGGCTTCTTCTACATCCCGGGCACCGATACCTGCCTGCGCGTCTCCGGCCGCGCCCGGTTCCAGGCCACCTACCTGCAGGCCTATGCCCGCTCGGGCGACCTGACCGGCTACCAGGGCCTCGGCCGCCTGAACCTCGACGCCCGTACGTCGACCGCCTACGGCACCCTGCGCGCCTTCGTGCGTATGGATCTGGCCTACGGCACCGGTCCGTTCCTCGCCTCGGGCACCTCGCGTCTGGCCGGCACCGGCTTCCCGGCGCTCGGCGTCGACACCTTCGGCCGCGTCACCAACTACGTGGGCCTCGACAAGGCCTTCATCCAGTTCGCCGGCTTCACCGCCGGTCGCGCGGCCTCGTTCTTCGACTTCTACGCCCACGACCTCGAGTTCATCGGCTCGTCGCTCGGCTCCGACAACGCCTCGACCAACCTGCTCGCCTACACGGCGACGTTCGGTCAGGGCTTCTCGGCGACCCTGTCGATGGAAGACCCGCTGCTCCGCAAGACCCCGATCTACGGCAGCGCCAGCGGCGGCTCGACCTTCACCGCCTTCCAGGTGTTCCAGCCGGGCGCCGGCAACTTCACCCCGGTGCTCGGCACCAACGCCTTCGGCCAGCCGATCATCGCCGACTACGACGTCGTCCAGCGCAACCGCCTGCCCGACTTCGTCGGCGCGCTCCGCTACGACGCCGCCTGGGGCTCGGCGCAGGTCTCGGCTCTCGTGCACGAGATCAACACCGCCAATGCCTCCGCCGTGCGCGGCTTCAATGGCACCTCGACCATCGGTGCCGTCGCTCCCCGTCCGGCCAGCGAGTACGGCTGGGCGATCCAGGGCGGCCTGAAGCTCAACATGCCGTTCATCGCCCCGGGCGACCTGCTCTACCTGCAGGGCTCCTACGGCGAGGGCACCACCCGCGCCACCGGCTACAACATGTGGCTGGGCAGCTACACCAACTTCGCCTCGCTCGCCACTGGCACCACCTTCGGCACCTCGCTCGTCGACGCGGTGGTCGATCCGCTGACGGGTAAGCTCGACCTGTCGACCTCCTGGACCGTCACCGCGGCCTACCTGCACTACTGGACCCCCGAGTGGCGTTCGGCGGTGTTCGGCAGCTACGGCGAGATGTCGTACGGCAAGACCAGCCGCGCCAACCTCGGCCTCGTGAACCAGGCCAGCGGCTTCGCGACCTCGCCGCTGCCGAGCCCGTTCGCTCCTGGCTTCGCGTTCACGAACCAGCTGCGCGACACCAACCAGATCGTTGCCGGCGCGAGCCTGATCTGGTCGCCGGTGCGTGACCTCGATATCGGCCTCGAGGGCAACTACGCCCGCCTGGCCCTGCAGAGCGGTCGCGTCATCGACCAGAACAAGGCTCCGGGCTTCGGCGGCGCCAACGTCGTCAACGTCGTGAACGGCCAGCCGGTCGTCGCCGGCGGCGGCGTCCTGCCGACCACCAACGCGACCGACACGTTCCAGATCCGCATGCGCGTCCAGCGCGACTTCTAAGCTCATCTGACGTTCAATATCGGGGGTCCCGGCGAAAGCCGGGGCCCTTTTTTCGTCTCGTGCCATGAAGACAAGAAAAAAGGCGCACTCGATGAGTGCGCCTTGCAGGTGCCCTGGGTCTCGAAACTCAGGATGTGCTTGTTGTAGCATCCCATACAGGTCGATTCAACTAACAAAAATCGCTATCGCAAAGAACGTGAAGATCAAAATGCGCCAATCGCCTAAGAGCTAACAAAGCGCTGCCAGGGTCTGATGCGTCCCTGCGGGCCGCGCAGGCGGCCCGACTGGGGGAGCGACTGCGGCAGGAGGCTGGAAAACCGGTCAGCTCACCATCGGTCGGCCGGAGGCATCGCGACGGCTCAGGCCCGCTGCTCCTTCAGCCGGCGGACGCATTTGCTGTAGTATTGCGGCCAACGCGGTCCCTGGGCCTCCTTCTCGGGGCGACCGAGCGCGCGCCACTCGGCGCCACATCGGCGCTGGCGCTCGCGGGCCGCGAGGCTCCGGGCGCTCGGCTCACGACGCCGCTTCGCCTCGGCGCCCGGCTCGGCTTGACCAGGAACCACGTGGCTGGACATCGCTTCACCGGATCCGGTTTGCGCGACGGCACAGGCGGGCGCGGCGACCAGCAGGGCTGCCAGGATCGCGCGGATGAGGGGAGGGGTCATCGGGAGGACTCGCCGGACGGGCACCACCGGATCGGCTGGCGCGACGCCGACCTTGCCACACGGTGACGCAACGGCAAGAGATCGGGCGAAGGATAGGACAATGGTCCGGCCCCTCCGTTCCGCCACGCGGACAAAGCCGCGCGTTCGGTGATTGAGACAACCTTCACCCTGTACAGGGTAGCCCCGGCCCTGTTTACCTGATCGGGAAGCCCGATGCGCGACGGACGTGTCCCGTCCCCGCCGTGCGAGAAGGACCAGCCGCATGTCGGCCGTGACGACGCCGCCGATCGACCTCTACTACTGGACGACGCCCAACGGCTGGAAAGCCTCGATCATGCTCGAGGAATGCGGCCTGCCGTACCGCATGGTGCCGATCAACATCGGCAAGGGCGCGCAGGGAGCGCCCGAGTTCCTGGCGGTGGCGCCGCACGGCAAGATCCCGGTCATCGTCGATCCGGACGGGCCGGGGGGTGAGCCGATCACGGTGTTCGAGTCGAACGCGATCCTGCAGTACCTGGCCCGCAAGACCGGCCTGTTCTACCCGGCCGAGGCGCGGGCCCGGATCGCCGTCGATATCTGGCTGTTCTGGCAAGCGGCGAATTTCGGCCCGACCCTCGGCCAGACCCACCATTTCCGCATCTACGCCTCGGACAAGATTCCCTACGCGATCGAGCGCTTCACCGCGGCGACGACGAAGCTCTACGCCACCCTCGACGCCCAGCTCGCCCGCCATCCCCACGTCGCCGGCGCAGACTACACCATCGCCGACATCGCGATCCTGCCCTGGGCCAAGCTGTGGGAGCGCCAGGGCCAGGACCTCGCGGCCTTCCCGCACGTCGCGGCCTGGATCGAGCGGATGAAGGCGCGGCCGGCGGTCCTGCGCGGCTTCCGGCTCAAGCCGGCCCCGGACGAGCCGGGCCCGGCCTCCCGCGCCTGACGCGCGGGAGCGAGGCTCACTCGGCGGGCTTGGCGGCCGGCTTCGCCTTCGCGGGGACGGGCGCGACCTGCGCGAACTCGTCCGGGGCCTTGGTCCAGGTCTGCGAGCCGCACAGGATCTTCAGCATGCACCCGGAGATCGCCAGCTCGCTCGCGCTCTCGCGGCTGACCGAGACGTCGTAGATCTTGCCTTCCTCGGCATTGTAGATCTGGCCCTTGAAGGCGCCGTCCTCGGGCTTCAGCCCGTCCATCAGGGTCAGGCCGATCACCGGGCGGCTGCGCTTCTTCGGGTCGGGATTCTTGATGTCGGTGCGCGGCTGGCCCTGGTCGTTCAGCGGCGTCTTCAGCCACACCACCTTGCCGCAGGCATGGGCCGCCCCCGGGCCGCACTTTTCGATCTTGATCTTGGCCCGGCCGTCCTCGGTGAGCCAGGTGCCCGAGGGGTCGCCGGCGGGGGCCGCGGCGGCGGCGCCCGCCGAGAGCAGGGAGGCGGCGAGGGTCGGGATCAGGATCGAGCGCATGCTGGAGCCTCCTGGCTGTCCGCGGTCGGGCGCCCGGCAAGGGGCCGCCGGCGCGCGGAAGGGGATGAGCGACGCCGCCGCGGCGAACCGGACGGCGTGGCCGAAAGGTCACGTCGAAGCCAGGAAGCCCGAGCTTTGGGGCGATTTTTCGGCCGTGTTGCGGCGTGGCCGCAGCCAGCACCCCACCCATGCCGCCTTCCGCGCTTGAGGGGCGCCGGGACGGCCGCTATAAGCCCGGCGCCGGACGTCCGCTCCAGGACCCGGCGCGCGGGCGCTCGCGCCCGGCTCCGCCGGACCTCAGGGTCCGGTGCCGCGCGGCCTCCCACCGCCCACGCCACCGCTATTCTTCGAACGGACGTCCCATGGCCACCGAGCGCACCTTCTCCATCCTGAAGCCCGACGTCACTGCCCGGAACCTCACCGGCGCGGTCAACGCCGTGATCGAGGAGGCGGGCCTGCGCATCGTCGCCCAGCGCCGCATCCGCATGTCGGACGCCCAGGCCAAGAAGTTCTACGAGGTCCACGCCGAGCGTCCGTTCTACGGCGAGCTCGTCGAGTTCATGACCTCGGGCCCGGTCGTGGTCCAGGTGCTCGAGGGCGAGAACGCCGTCGCCAAGTACCGTGAGGTGATGGGCGCCACCAACCCGGCCCAGGCCGCCGACGGCACCATCCGCCAGAAGTTCGCGAAGTCGGTCGGCGAGAACACCGTCCACGGCTCCGACAGCCTCGAGAACGCCGGCATCGAGATCAAGCAGTTCTTCGACGACAAGGACATCGTCGGCTGACGGTTTCCCGCTCGGGAAATCGCCGCTAGGCTACAGCCCTCGCCGCCGACGCGGCGGGGGTTTTTCCATTCAGGGGAGCGAGCGGTGACGGCGCAGCCACGGATCGAGCGGACGACGTCCACCTGCCCGCACGACTGCCCGTCGGTCTGCGCCCTCGAGGTCGAGGTGATCGACGGCGCGACCATCGGCCGGGTGCGCGGCAACCCGCGCCACAGCTATACGGCGGGCGTGGTCTGCGCCAAGGTCGCCCGCTACGCCGAGCGCATCCACCATCCCGACCGGCTGACCCAGCCCCTGATCCGCACCGGGCGCAAGGGCTCGGGCGAGTTCGCACCGATCGGCTGGGACGAGGCGCTCGACCGCGTCGCGGAGGAATTCCGCAAGGCCGAGGCCGCGCACGGGCCGCAAGCCGTCTGGCCCTACTACTATGCCGGCACGATGGGACTGGTGATGCGCGACGGCATCAACCGCCTGCGCCACGCCAAGGGCTATTCCGGCCAGTTCTCGACCATCTGCACCACGCTCGCTTGGTCGGGCTACATCGCCGGCACCGGCCGCCTCGGCGGGGTCGACCCGCGCGAGATCGCCGAGAGCGACTGCGTGGTGATCTGGGGCACCAACCCGGTGCACACCCAGGTCAACCTGATGACCCACGTCCAGGCCGCCCGCAAGAATCGCGGCGCGAAGGTGGTGGTGGTCGACATCTACGACAACCCGACCATGAAACAGGCCGACCTCGCCCTGCTGCTGCGGCCGGGGACCGACGGGGCGCTCGCCTGCGCGGTGATGCACGTGCTGTTCCGCGACGGGCTCGCCGACCGCGACTACATGGCCCGCTACACCGACTGCCCGGCGGAGCTGGAAGCTCACCTGACGAGCCGCGACCCCGCCTGGGCCGCCGCCATCACCGGCCTCACGGTCGAGGAGATCGAGCGTTTCGCCCATCTCGTGGGTCGGACGCGGAACACCTTCTTCCGCCTCGGCTACGGCTTCGCCCGCAGCCGCAACGGCGCCGCCAACATGCACGCCGCGCTCTGCATCCCGGCGGTGACCGGCGCCTGGCAGCATCGCGGCGGCGGCGCCTTCCACTCGAACAGCGGCGTGTTCGGCCTCGACAAGCGCCTGATCGAGGGGCTCGACGCAGTGCGGCCGGGCACCCGGATGCTCGACCAGTCGCAGATCGGCCGGGTGCTCACCGGCGACCGGCAAGCGCTGCACCACGGCCCGCCGGTCACCGCGATGCTGATCCAGAACACCAACCCGGTCTCGGTCGCCCCCGAGCAGGAACTGGTGAAGCGGGGATTTGCCCGCGAGGACCTGTTCGTCTGCGTCCACGAGCAGTTCATGACCGAGACCGCCCGGATGGCCGATCTCGTCCTGCCGGCCACGATGTTCCTGGAGCACGACGACCTCTATACCGGCGGCGGCCAGCAGCACATCCAGCTCGGCCTCAAGCGCATCGATCCGCCGTCCCTGTGCCGGTCGAACCACGAGGTGATCGTGGCCTTGGCCGAGCGTCTCGGCGCTGAGCATCCGGGTTTTTCCATGACCCCGCGCGAGCTGATCGACGCGACGCTCAAGGCCTCGCGCCGCGGCAGCCTGGCGGAGATGGAGGAGGAGGGCTTCCTCGACGTCCAGCCGCCCTTCGAGCGCGCCCACTTCCTCGACGGCTTCGCCCATCCCGACCGGCGGTTCCGCTTCCGGCCCGACTGGGCGACCGTGCCGGTCGCGAAGGACGGCCCGCGCGGACCGGCGATGCCGCCGCTCCCCGACCATTGGGAGGCGCCGCTGATGACGGCGACAGTGGAGCACCCGTTCCGCCTCGCCACCAGCCCGGCGCGCAACTTCCTCAATTCGAGCTTCACCGAGACCCCGACCTCGCTCGCCAAGGAGCGCCATCCGACGGTGATGATCCACCCGGAGGATGCCGAACCGCTCGGGATCGGCGAGGGGGCCTGGGTGCGCCTCACCAACGCGCTCGGCGCCGTCACCCTGCGGGCGACCTTGTTTCCGGGCCTGCGCCGCGGGGTGCTGATCGCCGAATCGATCTGGCCCAACGACGCCTATCCGGACGGGCGCGGCATCAACACCCTCACCGGGGCCGATGCGGCGGCTCCGTTCGGCGGCGCCGCCTTCCACGACAACCGGGTGGCGATCGCGGTGCTGCCGCAATAGCCGGGAGCGGCGTTTCCCCTGCCGGTGTGGCCCGCCCGCCCTTGTGCGGGCGGGGAGTTTCGGCGTCCAACGGTCGAGCTTGACGACAAGCAGCCCAACGGACCTCTTCTCCCATGCGTCTCCGCACCCTCCTCGCCGCCGGTGTCCTCGCGCTCGGCGCTACCGCGGCCCTCGCCGGCGCGTCCTCGTCGCAGCTCGAAGCCTACCAGCCCGATCCGTCGCTGCGCACCGCGCCCAAGTCGGACCTCGAGGCCCGGGTGCGCCGCGCCTGCACCGTCGTCCAGGCCCGGCTCCAGAACAGCGCCGAGACCAGCGTCGAGCGCCCCTGCGGCTGCTACGCCAAGGCCACCCTGCGTGCGCTAGACGCCTCCGAGATCGAGGCCTACCGCGCCACCGGCTACTTCAACGATTCGGCCCGCGCGAAGGCCCTCGGCGCCATCGACAGCTGCAAGCTGCAGCGCCCGGTCTGAGCGGGGCGAGGCGGCGGGCCTGACGCCCGACCGGCCGTCGACGCCCATTCGCCTCTCTGGCGACGATCCTGCCGCTCTCGGCGTCATGCCGGGGCCGCGCAAGCGGAGCCCGGCATGACGCGGAGGGTTGGCAGAACCGTCGCGTGAACCACCTAGAGCCGCGCCCGCGCGCTGCGCGGCGTCGACAGCAACAAGTGCGTCTCCGAGGTAGTCACGCCCGGCACCAAGCGCACCCGCCGCAAGAGTTCGTCCAGCTCCGGCAAGCTGCCGGCGGACAGCTCCACGACGATGTCCCAGGTGCCGACCGTCGTGTGGACCGAGGTGATCTCGGCGAACCCCTTCAGGGCGTCGATGACGTCGCCGGCCCGGCGTCCCTCGACGGCGATCAGGGTGATCGCCCGCACCGCCGCGGCCTGCGCATCCGCCCGCAGCACCACCGTGTAGCCGATGATCTCGCCGTCGCGTTCGAGCCGGTCGAGCCGTGCCCGAACGGTGGCGCGCGACACCTTGAGGATCGCCGCCAGGTCCGAGATCGGGCGCCGGCAATCGTGCCGCAGCAGAGTGACGAGGGCCTGATCGAGCGCGTCCATCTCAGGCTCCCGCATTCCGGTCCTGTCGCCGCCATTTTGCGCGATGATACGTTCCAAATTGCGCGATCCGGCTGAAAAATCGATCAGGTTACCGGATTCAGAGTGACGCAGCCGGTTGCTACCGTGGCCTGGGTCGAAGGCCAGGGTCGAAGGCAGGCGGGAGCGCGTCGGTGAAGCATCCGGAATCCTGCATCCTGGTCGGCGCCCCGGTGCAGTCGGGCACGAACCGACTCGGCTGCGACATGGGGCCGAGCGCCTATCGGGCGGCGGGCCTCGGCGACGCGATCCGCGACCTCGGGATCGCCGTCGAGGATGCCGGCACCGTCGCCCCCGAATCCTTCGCGGCGCCGCCGCACCCGAATCGCGCGATCCACCATCTCGCCGAGACCGCGGGTTGGACCCTGGCGCTCGCCGCGGCCGCCTTCCGGCATAGCGAGGCTGCGCGGCCGATCTTCCTCGGCGGCGATCACAGCCTCTCGGCCGGCACGGTAGCCGGCATGGCGCTCCGGGCGCGGGCGGAGGGGCGGCCCTTGTTCCTGCTCTGGCTCGACGCGCATGCCGACCTCCATACCCTCGACACGACGACGAGCGGCAACCTGCACGGTGTTCCGCTGGCCTATCTCACCGGCCGACCGGGCTTCGAGGGCTACTTCCCGCCGCTCGCCGCCGCGCTCGATCCGGCCCGGATCTGCATGATCGGTCTGCGCAGCGTCGATCCGGCCGAGCGCGCGGTCCTGGCCGGCGGCGGCACCCGGGTGCACGACATGCGCGACATCGACGAGACCGGCATCGTCGCCCCCTTGCGCGACTTCCTCGGCGCGGTGAGGGCGGCGGACGGCCTGCTCCATGTCAGCCTCGACGTCGACTTCCTCGATCCCGGCATCGCGCCGGGCGTCGGCACCACCGTGCCGGGCGGAGCCACCTTCCGGGAGGCCCACCTGATCATGGAGCTGCTGCACGATTCCGGGCTGGTGCGCAGCCTCGACCTCGTCGAGCTCAACCCCTTCCTCGACGAGCGCGGCCGCACCGCCCTGCTGATGACCGACCTCGCCGCCAGCCTGTTCGGCCGCCGCATCCTCGACCGACCGACACGGAGCTTCTAGATGCCGGCCCTCAACGTCGTCCCGTTCGTCAGCGTCGACAACATGATGCGCCTCGTCCACGCGGTCGGGATCGAGGCGATGCTGACGCGGCTGGCCGCCGCCATCGCGGAGGACTTCTCGCGGTGGGAGGCCTTCCAGAAGACGCCGCGCATCGCCGCCCACAGCGCGGAGGGCGTCATCGAGCTGATGCCGACCAGCGACGGGACGACCTACGGCTTCAAATACGTCAACGGCCACCCGAAGAACGCCGCCGGCGGGCGCCAGACCGTCACCGCCTTCGGGGTGCTGGCCGATGTCGGTAACGGCTATCCGGTGCTGATCAGCGAGATGACGCTCCTCACGGCCCTGCGCACCGCCGCCACCTCGGCGCTCGCCGCGCGAGCCCTCGCACGGCCGGGCTCGCGCACCATGGCGTTGATCGGCAACGGCGCCCAGGCCGAGTTCCAGGCCCTGGCCTTCCGGGCGCTCCTCGGGGTCGACACGTTGCGCCTCCACGACATCGACCCGGCGGCGACGCGCAAATGCCTGCGCAACCTCGCCGGCCTCGGCTTCGACCTGACGGCCTGCGCCAGCACCGAGGAGGCGGTCCGCGGCGTCGACATCATCACGACGGTGACGGCGGACAAGCGCAACGCCGTGATCCTCGGCGACAACCGGGTCGGGGAGGGGGTACATATCAACGCCGTCGGCGGCGACTGCCCGGGCAAGACCGAGCTCGCCCCCGCGCTGCTGACCCGCGCCGCCCTCTTCGTCGAATACGAGCCGCAGACCCGCATCGAGGGCGAGATCCAGCAGCTCGCCCCGGACCACCCGGTCACCGAGCTGTGGCGGGTCCTCGCCGGCGCGGCGCCGGGGCGCATCAGCGCGCGGCAGGTCACGGTGTTCGACTCGGTCGGCTTCGCGATCGAGGACTTCTCCGCGTTGCGCACCGTGCGCGACCTGCTGGCCGAGCACCCGTACTACGACGACCTCGACCTCCTCGCCGATCCGGACGACCCGCGCGACCTGTTCGGCATGCTGCAGCGGGCGCGGCCGCCGCGCCTGGTCGCATAAACCGCCCCCCGCACGATCACCCGCCGCGGCGGCGAATACGTCTCGCAACTTGTCAGGCCTGAAGCCACGTCCTGCAGGCATGAGGATGCAGTGAGGCTCGGGACCTCATCGTCGGATGGTCCCGGGATTGTTCGACGCCTCCCGGGCGAATGTGTCCTGCTGCGGCAACGGCAATCGATGCCTCGGGAGGACGTGGGATCTCTTCGTCGCCGCGGTGATCCGGAGACCGAACGAGCAGGGAATTCATGCCCCGCGGCGGCACCGTCCCACGGCGATGCCGACCCCGGCCGGTGGGAGATTGTACACAGGCCTTCCCCAAGGAAATTACCTACGCATTTTCCGACTACCTTGCGTAAGGTCTTGTACCGGATCCATTTTCGGAAATCGCTTTGGTTAACAGCGACCTACGTATCCCATCGGGGCTATCGACACGTTCCGGGTCATCTGGCATCTCAAGTCCTGCGAACGGGACGCGGCAATAATCCCGGAGATGAGGATGGCTCCGATGAAGAAGCTCGATGTCAAGACCCTCGCCACCGTCGCCGGCGGCACGATCTGTGGCGGCATCTCGGTCTCCCACTCGGCCTCGGTCTGCCTGCCGGCGCCCTGCGCCCCGACCCCGTGCAGCACCAAGTCGAAGAAGTGCTGAGCCGCTGAACAGCGCCTCGCTCAACTTAATGCAAGACGACAGGAGAGACATCATGAAGACGCTCGACACCAAGACCCTCGCCACGGTCGCCGGCGGCACGATCTGCGGCGGCATCTCGGTCTCCCACTCGGCCTCGGTCTGCCTGCCGACGCCCTGCGCCCCGACTCCGTGCAGCAGCAAGTCGAAGAAGTGCTGAGCCGCTGAACAGCGCCTCGCACGACGCAACGCAAGACGACAGGAGAGACATCATGAAGACGCTCGACACCAAGACCCTCGCCACGGTCGCCGGCGGCACGATCTGCGGCGGCATCTCGGTCTCCGCCTCGGCCTCGGTCTGCCTGCCGGCGCCCTGCGCCCCGACCCCGTGCAGCAGCAAGTCGAAGAAGTGCTGAGCCGCTGAACAGCGCCTCGCACGACTGACACATAAGACGACAGGAGAGACATCATGAAGACGCTCGACACCAAGACCCTCGCCACGGTCGCCGGCGGCACGATCTGCGGCGGCATCTCGGTCTCCCACTCGGCCTCGGTCTGCCTGCCGGCGCCCTGCGCCCCGACCCCGTGCAGCACCAAGTCGAAGAAGTGCTGAGCCGCTGAACAGCGCCTCGCACGACGCAACGCAAGACGACAGGAGAGACATCATGAAGACGCTCGACACCAAGACCCTCGCCACTGTCGCTGGCGGCACGATCTGCGGCGGCATCTCGGTCTCCGCCTCGGCCTCGGTCTGCCTGCCGGCGCCCTGCGCCCCGACCCCGTGCAGCAGCAAGTCGAAGAAATGCTGAGCCGCTGAACAGCGCCTCGCACGACGCAACGCAAGACGACAGGAGAGACATCATGAAGACGCTCGACACCAAGACCCTCGCCACTGTCGCCGGCGGCACGATCTGCGGCGGCATCTCGGTCTCCCACTCGGCCTCGGTCTGCCTGCCGGCGCCCTGCGCCCCGACCCCGTGCAGCACCAAGTCGAAGAAGTGCTGACACCGCTGAGCAGGATCGGATTGCCCGATCCCGCTTAGACGCTTGTTGACGCGTGACGGCTATCGCCGGAGCGGCGCCCGCTCCGGTGCTGACGTCTCGCCCGGATGCGGATCGGGGTGGGGCCCATCGTCGAGGAGGATCAGAGCCTGATGAATACGGCCCCATCCATCCCCTGGACCTATGCCCGCCTCGCCGGCCTGCCGTTGGCCTGGCGCCGGCGCCTCCTGCGCATGATCCTGACGGCGCGCAGGCTGCCCGGCCGCCTCACGGGCCGGCGCGACGATACCGGCTTTGCCGCCACCTTCGAGAGCGTGCTGCGCCTGCCACGCCGCGAATCCCTGCGCCTGTCGGCGGCGGCCCACCATCACGACGCCGCCACCGAACTCGAATGGTGCGCCCTGCACCGGCGCCCGGTCGCGGCAATCCGGCGCGACATGGACCGCGTCACCATCACCGCGCCCGAGGTGATGGAGCGCGTCGCCACCGGGGGCCGGCCGGTGATCCTGGCGCCGCTCCACATGGGCGCCTACGTGCTCGGCCTCGCCACCCTGCTGCTGCGGTACTTCCCCGGCCGGCCGATGCTGGTGCTGCGCCAGCGCGACGACCTGGCGCTGGAGACGCAAGTGATCGAGCGGCTGCGCGAGACCGGGGCCGACGTGCGGTTCCTTAACGTCAGCGCGCGGGCCGATTTCCTCTCGGCGGTGCGCTTTGCCCAGAAGGGCGCGGTGATCGTGGTGTTCTGCGACCTCGCCCCCTCCTACGGCGCGCCGGCCGAGATGCCGATGTTCGGGCTGCCGTTCCGCTTCGCCTTCGGCACCGATACCCTGGCCCGGCTCACCGGCGCGACCGTGGTGCCGCTCGCCACCACCATGGACGATCACGGCGACACGGTGACCATCGGCCAGCCCTTCGAGGTCCGGGGCGGCGCGGCGGAGGAGCGCGTGCAGGTCACCGAGATCATGCGCCGGCACCTCCAGGCGGCGATCGCGGCCAGGCCGGAACAGTGGCATCTCTGGCCGTCGCTCGCCGATTATTTACCCTCGTCTGCCACGATGCACGACAACTCTCCGGCAGGCGGGGAGGCGCCGCACACCCTCGCGGCGTAAGGTCTCGCGAGCGGACAGTCGATGAGCGAACCCGCGGCGCCTCCCCCTGCGGAGGCCAGTTTCCAGCGTCGGCGGATCAGCGGCACCGTCCACCTCCAGCACGACCGCGGCAGCCTCTGGATGGCGTGGTTCTTCGGTGCGATCATCGTGGTCATCGTGGCGAGCCTGTTCCTCGGCCGCCTCGCCCGCTCGGAATCGGTGCGCGGCTACGTCTCCGCGGCATCGGGCCTGACCCGCCTCGACGCCCAGGCCGCCGGCATCGTCCGGGAGATCGCCGTCAAGCAGGGCGATACCGTCACGCGCGGCCAGCGCCTGATGCAGGTGCAGCTGCGCGAGCAGACGACCGGGGGCGTCTCGACCGTCGGCGCCACGCTCCGCAGCCTGCAGGAGCGCCGCACCGGCCTCGCCGCCGAGGCGGCCCGCCTCACCGCCTATCTCGAGTCGACCCGCGGCGACCGCGACGAGACCGAGCGCAACGTCGCCGCGGTCGTCCGCGCCCTCGACGAGCAGGAGCGCACCCTCAAGGAGGGCTTGCGCCAGCAGGAGGAGATGGTCTCCCGGGTCGAGGCCTACCTGAAGCAGGGCTACGCCACCCGCGAGACCCTCAACGGCCAGCGCCGCGCCGCCCTCGACTATGCCCGCCAGATCGCCGAGCTGCGTGCCCGCCGGGCCGAATTGAAGCAGGGCACGTCGGAGCGCCTGCGGGCGCAACGCACCGGCGACACCGAGAAAGCCGCCCAGCTCGCCTCGACCCGCAACGAATTGAGCGCCATCGAGGCGCAGATCACCGCGCTCGGCGCCCAGTCGCGCATCGACGTGGTGGCCCCTACCGACGGCCAGGTCGCCGGCCTCTACGTCCAGCCCGGCGATTCGGTCACCGCCGACCAGGTGGTGGCGATCCTCGGCGACACCCGGGCCGATCCCCTGATCGTGCTCGAAGTGCCGGCCCGGGCGATCGGGCTCGCCAAGGTCGGGCAGGAGGTGGTGCTCAAGTACGACGCCTTTCCGTTCAAGACCTTCGGCATCGCCAAGGGGGCGATCGCGGTGATCTCCGGCACGCCTCTGCGCAACCCGATGCTCGCTTCCGCGGATGACGGCACCGGCGACGCGGCCGGGGCCGCCGCCGCCGCGCGCCAATCCGTCTACCGGGTCGAGGTGCGGCCCGAGTCACGCACCATGCGCGCCTACGGGATCGACGAGCCGATCCGCATCGGCTCGACGCTCTCGGCCGACATCGTGGTCGAGCGGCGGCGGCTGATCGACTGGATGCTCGATCCGATCCGGGCGATGCGCGGCAGGGGATGATGATCCGATGACCGACTGGCTCAAGCGCGCGCTCGCGCCCAAGCGCCGGGTGCGCGCGATCCTGCAGAACGAGGCCAACGAGTGCGGCCTCGCCGCCCTGGCGATGGTGGCGAACTACCACCGCCACGACATCGACCTCGCTTACTTGCGGGCCCTGTTCCCGCTGTCGCGCAACGGCATGACGCTCGCCAGCATCGTGACGCTGGCCGACAGCCTCGGGCTCGATGCCAGCGGCTACGCCCTCGACGGCGTGACCGAGCTGGAGCAGGTGGCGCTGCCGGCGATCCTGCACTGGCGCGGCAACCACTTCGTGGTGCTGGAGCGGATCTCCCGCGGCCGCTACCACGTCCAGGACCCTGAATTCGGATTGCGCATCTACGAGCGCGCCGACATGGAGCGGCTGTTCGGCGGCATCGTCCTCGAATTCGCGCCGCGGATGGACTTCAAGGCGATCAAGGTCGGCGGGCGGCTCAAGCTGTTCGACATCCTGCGCAGCGCTCGAGGCCTCGGCGGCACGGTCTGGCAGATCACCCTGGTCTCGGTGGCGATCTCGCTCCTGGGCCTCACCACCCCGGTGCTGCTCCAGATCGCGCTCGACGTCGTGATCCCGCAGGTCGATCTCGACCTGATGCAGATGCTGGCCGCCGGGCTCGTCCTGATGATGCTGTTCGAGGCGTTCGGGCAGTGGCTGCGCGGCTACATCTCCTTACGCGCCGCGACGCTGCTCCAGCTGCAGTTCACCCGCAACGTCGTCGGCCACGCGCTGCGGCTGCCGCTGAGCTACTTCGAATTGCGCCACCCCGGCGACTTCGTCACCCGGATCCAGTCGATCGATACGATCCGCAACTTCATGGTCGGGGGCCTGGTGACGTCGTTCGCCGATATCGGCACGTCGTTCCTGCTGGTCGGGCTGATGTACTACTACTCGCCCGTCATGGCCTCGATCACGCTGGGCACGCTCGCCGCGGTGCTGGCGATGCGCTTCGTCACCTTCCCGACCCTCGACCGCGCCACCGCCGGCTCGCTCGAGGCGCGTTCGCAGGAGCAGGCCAGCCTGATCGACGGCTTGCAGCGCATCGGCGCGCTCAAGGCGCATAACAGCACCGAACTGTTCGCCATGACCTGGTTCGAGAGCTTCGCGCGCTTCGCCAATCTCGATTTCCGGGCGAAGAAGGCCGGGCTCGACGCCGAGCTCATGATGCACGTCGTCATCGCGCTTAGCACCGTGACGACGCTCTATCTCGGCATCACCGGCGTCATCAAGAACACGCTCACCATCGGCACGCTCTACGCCTTCATCGCGCTGCGCGGCGACTTCTTCGAGCGGGTCAACCACCTGACCACGAGCCTGCTGCAGCTCGCCACCCTGAAGGTCCACGTCGCCCGCCTGGACGACGTCATCGGCCAGGCGCCGGAGGAGGGCCTGCACGAGGCGGGCGTCCACCGGGCGATCCGCCGGGAGATCAAGGTCGAGGACGTGACGATCCGCTTCGGCCGCGGCGACGAGCCGATCCTGACCGGGGCCTCGCTCACCATCGATGTCGGCCGCTGCGAGACCATCGCGATCGTCGGCGCCTCGGGCTCCGGCAAGTCGTCGCTGATGCGGATCCTGGCGAGCCTCACCGAGCCCGCCACCGGCTCGGTCACGGTCGACGGCGTGCCCCTGAGCCAGTTCGGCAAGCGCGAGTACCGGGCCAATCTCGGCGTCGTCTTCGCCGATGACGGGCTGTTCGCCGGGACCGTCGCCGACAACCTGTCGCTGTTCGATCCTGCCGTGTCCCATGCCGAGATGGAGGCCGCGCTGATCCGCGTGTCCTTGCGCGACGAGATCGAGCGGCTGCCGCAGGGCTACGCCACCCACGTCTCGGAGGAGGGCAGCGTGCTCTCGACCGGCCAGCGCCGCCGCCTGCTGCTCGCCCGCGCGATCTGCCGCCGGCCGCGGCTGATGCTCCTCGACGAGGTGACGGCGAATCTCGATCCGGCGACCGAGACGGCCCTGGTCGAGAGCCTGAAGGGCGTGAAGGCCGCCAAGGTCTTCATCACCCATTCCGAGCGCCTGCTCGACCAGGTCGACCGGGTGTTCCGGATCGAGAACGGCCGCCTGACCGAGGATCCGCGCCCGCCGGAGAAGCCCGGGGTGCCGGAGGCGGCGTAATGCCAACGGTCGTTGAGGACGACCGTTGGCCCCGTTCTCGAATCGCCGCCAAGCCGCTGGTGTTGCATCGAGAATGCGAGATGGAGCAACGGCCCGACGCGTCGGCATCTCAGGCCGTGGGGCATAATACCGCCGCGCCGTCGGACGGATCGGTTCGAGGGCGCAAGGCAAGCCCGAACGGGCGCCGGCGCTGATGCGCCGGACGCCTTGGCATCGATACGTCGATGAAGGCGCGAGGGTATAAGCAGGGGGAAAGCCTGCTCGGCTCGCCCGACGAGGCTCGGCGCCCCCCGGGGTGAGACAGAAGCCGCATAAGCGGCGCCCGGAACGGCCGTTCCGAGGATTTTCTCGCCAAGGATCTTCTCGCCCACAATTTCTTCGCCGAGCCCGCGGAGCGAAAGGCCCGCCGCCCGACCTAACGATGGGCCGCCGCGGACGTGGAGCGGGCCCCGCGGCGGCTAGATTTTTACCGGAGGTCATTTTATCGTGGCGGGCGAACGAGAGTTCGATACTTCATCCAGCAGGACAGACGCATGCCCGTGACTGGCCGCATCTTGGTGACGGCGATGCTGGCTGGGTTGGCTGCATTGCCGCTTGCGACAGAAGACGCACGGGCCGCATCGGCGACCATCGTGGCCCTCGGCGCCAGCAATACGGAGGGGATGAAGCTCACCACCGCGGAGGCCTACCCCGCACAACTGGAGCGCATCCTCCGCGCGAAGGGCCTCGACGTCTCGGTCATCAATGCAGGCGTGAGCGGCGACACGTCCGAGGGCATGCTCAACCGTCTCGGGTCGAGCGTGCCGGACGGGACGAGGGTGGTGATCCTACAGCCGGGCGACAACGACGGTCGGGGCGGCCGGCGGCAGGGCGGTCGTATCGTCGACCCGGCGCAATCGGCATCCAATCTCGACGCCTTGATCACGCAGTTGCAGGCACGAGGCATCGCGGTCGCCGTTTTCAACGGGCTTGGCGGCGCAGGGCGCGAGGCGGCCATGCGACATCGCGCGGTTTTCCTGGGTCGGTTCTCCGCCGGCATTCCCGACACCGCGCGGCAGCCCGATGGGCAGCATCTCACGGCCGAGGGCTACGGGATGGTCGCGCAGCGCATTGCGCCGAAGATCAGCGCGATGCTCGGTCGGCGCGGTCGCTGAGGATCGGCGCCGGGCAGTCATACCCTCGCGCCTCGGCATCGACACGTCGATGCGAAGGCGTCCGGCGCATCGGCGCCGGCGCCCGTTCGGGCTTGCCTTGCGCCGTCGAACCGATCCGTTCGAAGGCGCGGCGGGATAGACGATGCCCGCGTGATCGCTCAAGCGTGCGGAGCCGCAGGCTCCACCGCGGGGCTGATGATCCGCTTTTCGGAGAAACCTCACGGATATCGCATCATCCCTCGACGCATCGGCGATCGGGGCCCATGGCATGAGGCGCCCCGCAGAGGGGACCTGGGCGATCCGGATCGGGCCCCGGTCTCGCCCAACGCCGCCGACCCGCCTTACCGCGCCTCGTCCGCCCGCGATACCCGGAGCACCGGCGCCGGGAACGATCTCGCGGCCGGCGGGCTGCTGCCGCGCAAGCCCGGCGGCGCTTCAGGCGGGACACCCGCGAGGGAGCGACGCAGGGCAGGGGGCGGCGGAGGCGCGACCGCGTCGAAGCGACGGGCCGGCGATCCGCCGGGAGCGGCGTCGAGGAGCGCCGCCGCGGCGGCGAGCTGGAGCGATTGGCCGTCGCGCTCGTTCAGCACGATCTCCGCCGCCACCTCGGCATTGGCGAGCTCGCCGCGGATGTTCAACTCGTCGAGGACGGTGCGGAAGCCCGCGGCGCGCTCGATCCCGAACCCCCGCATCGTCTCGCGCAGCTCGCGGATCCGCACCACCAGCTGGGTGTATTGCTCGGCCGTCGCCTGGCGCCGGGCGAAGGCGATGCGGGCCGAGGTGAGGGTCGCGAGCTCGCGGTCCTGCGCCTCGTAGCCGCGCTGGCGTGCCAGCGCCGAGGCCTCGCCGATCCGCGGCAGGGTGCCGGGCTCGTAGAGCGGGACGGTCGCCACCACCCGGGTCGTGGTGTCGGTGATCCGGTCGAGGACCGGGCTGTAGCCGATCTGCGCGACCTTCGAGAATTGCAGGTTGACCTTCGGCAGCAGGTCGGAGAGCGCCGCCTTGGCCTGGTAGCCCGCGGCCTCCGCCTCGAGCTGGGACGCCGCGATGTCGGGATTGGCCTTGCGCACCAGCTCGGCGAAGGCGTCGGCGCTGCGCGGCAGCCCGTCGGGCAGGCGCGGCGGCAGCATCCTCTCGGGCAGCATGCGGGTCAGCCGCGTGAAGTCGAGCCGGGACGCCGTCAGGTCGGCCTGCGCCCGCACCCGCAGGGCCTCGGCCTCCTGCACCCGCGAGCGGGCGAGCGCCACGTCGGTGCGGGTCGCGTCGTTGAGCTCGAGCTGCTTCTCGGTGAAGGCGGCAATCCGCTGGATCGCCGCCGCTTGCGCGTCCCGCGCCGCGAGGATCCGGGTGTCGCGCAGCACCGCGATATAGGCGATGGCGGTGTCGAGCAGCACCTGCTGGCGCCGGCCGATCAGGAGGAGCCGGCCCGATTCGGCGAGCACCCGGGCCGATTGGTAGCTGTTCCAGCGCCGGAAGCCGTCAAAGAGCGGCAGGTTCGCCGAGAGCCCGACCACCGTCGGCGAACGCCGCGGGGTCGAGTCGAGCCCGACCACCGGGGGCGCAGCGTCGGGCGAGTAGGTGATGCGGCTGCGCAGCGGCCGGTCGGCCGTGAAGGCGACCGTGGGCATGAACGCGTCGATCGCGCCGCGCAGGCGCTCCTCGGCCCCGTCCTGGCGCGCCCGCTCGGCCCGCAGCACGAAGCTCGACTCCAGCGCCGCCGCGGAGGCCTCCTCAAGGCTCTGCGCCCGCGCCGCGCCGGCAGCGCCCGCCAGGATCGCCAGGAGGCAGCCCAGCCCCTCCAACCTCGCGCGCCGCACCGGCATCTGATCTCCGAAGGATGTGGGAGCGCCGGCCGTCTCGCAAGGCTTCGCCCCCGTGAAGGGTTCGTCCCGGCAAGGCCGCCGCGAACGGCCGCTCTCTTCTTCGCGCAACAGGGTGAAGGAAGCCTTACCTACGGACACGAACTCTCACGGGCCTCGGCCGGGCAGGACAACGATGCCGTATTGACGACGATGATTGGCCGAACCTCTCGACATATCAAGACCGTACCCTGCGGATGCAGCGTCGATCGACCGATGATGATTGAAAATGTCCGGAACGGCGACCGGTCGATACTCGGGCCGAGCGGCCAGATCGAGAGCTTTCCGGCGTCATTCGGCGGGCAGGACCACCCCGGGCTTGGCCGCATCCGGCCCGCGCCCCCGCTCCGGCGCGCCGCCCAGCGGGCCGACCGCGATCGAGCGCAGCAGGGTCGCCCGGGCGGTGCGCAGATGGGCCCGGCAGGTCTGGTCGATCTGGCGCAGGTCGCGCGAGCGCAGGGCGGCGATGTAGTCCAGATGCTCGCGCAGGGCGACGCGATTGCGCTCCTTCTCGTCTGACTTGTCCCATTGGTAATGGTAGTGGAAGATGATCGAGATCACATCGTAGAAGTCGCGAATGAACCGGTTGCGCGAGGTGTCGTGGATGAGCCGGTGCAGCCGCTCGTCGAGGCGCGAGAAGTCGCGATAGCGCGCGTCGATCTCGGAAAGCAGGGCGTGATGCTCGCGCTCGATCGAGGCCAGCTCGGCCCAGGCCGGCGAGTCCGGCGCCAGCTCGACGAAGCGGCGGGCCGAGCGCAACTCGAACATCTCGCGGATCTCGTAGATCTCGGCGGCGAAGTCCGGCGTCACCCCGGCGAAGATCCAGCCGCTGTTCTCGCGCCGCTTCAGCAGCCCGAACTGGCTGAACCGGGTCAGGTATTCCCGCACAGCCGTGGTCGAGACGCCGAACAGGCGGGCCAGTTCCGAGGTGTTGACCACCTGGCCCGGGCGGCAATCGCCCTGCAGCACCCATTGCATGAACTTGCGCTCGACGGCCTCGGCCACCGTCTCGGTCTCGAAGCCCGGGAAGTAATCCTCCGGCACCGGGTGGCGGATCAGGCGCCGCCGCGTCCCGTCCGTCCCGACGATGCCGGCGGCCGCCAGACCCGACAGCACGCCCCGCACCGTGGTGCGGCTGACCTCCAGCGCGTCCGACAGCTCGGCCTCCGAGACGCCCCAGGACCCGAGCGGCCGCGCCGCCAGCGTAGACAAGCAGTGGTTGTAGGCCCGCTTATGGACCGTGTTCGCCCGCATCCCGCCCTCCCAGGGGCACGATTCCAGCACGCCGGCCCGGACTCGTCCACTCGCCCCCACGGCGGTTTTTCGCACATAAAAAACCGATTGACAGCCACGGTCGCACGGTTCTTTATGCATGATAATACATAAGACCTACCCGGTGAGGACACGCCCTTGGCCCTGAACGGCAGCATCTCCGCCTTCGCGGCGCGTTCCGCATGAGCGCCGCCCACGAGACGTCCTCCGCCCGGCCCGGGCGAGTCGTCCAGTTCGGCACCAGCCGCTTCCTGCAGGCCCATGCCGACCTGTTCATCCACGAGGCGCGCGAGGCCGGCCAGGCGGTCGGCCCGGTCGCGGTGGTGCAGACCTCCGGCAGCGCCGCCCGGGCGGGGCGCGTCGCCGCCTTCGGGGCGCCGGGCGGGTATCCGGTGATCATCCGTGGCATCGAGGACGGCGTCGCGGTCGAGCGGCAGGTCACCGTCACCAGCATCGACCGCGGCCTCTCGGCCACGACCGACTGGGACGCCGTGACGGCCCTGTTCGTCGACGAGGCCGAGATCGTCCTCTCCAATACCGGCGATACCGGCTACGCGATTGCGGCGGCGGATCGCGGTCCGAGCCTGATCGAGGCGGCGCCGCCGGCGTCGTTCCCCGGCAAGCTGACCCAGCTCCTCTACCGCCGCTGGCAGGCCGGCGGGCGCCCGCTCACGGTGCTGCCCTGCGAGCTGATCAACCGCAACGGCCGGGTGTTGCAGGATCTGGTCCTTCACCTCGCCACGGAGGCCGGCCTGCCGGAGCAGTTCCGGACCTGGCTGCGCGCGGACGTGATCTTCACCGACACCCTCGTCGACCGGATCGTCTCCGAGCCGATCGAGCCCGTCGGCGCCGTGGCCGAGCCCTACGCCCTATGGGCGATCGAGCGCCGGCCGGGCCTCGCGCTCCCGTGCGAGCATCCCTGCATCGTCCTCGCCGACGATCTCGAACCCTACGAGCGGCTGAAGCTGCACATCCTCAATCTCGGCCACACGGTCCTCGCCGAGATCTGGCAGCGCGAGGGCCGGCCGGCCGACGAGACCGTGCGCGCGATCCTCGCCGATCCGGCGGTCCGGGCGCGGCTCGACGCGCTCTACCGCGACGAGGTGGTGCCGGGCTTCGCCGCCCGCGGGATGGAGGCGCAGGCCGAGGCTTACGTCGCCGCCACCCTCGACCGGTTCCTCAACCCGTCGCTGAACCACCGGCTCGCCGACATCGCCCAGAACCACGTCCAGAAGGTCGCGCGGCGGGTGAACGCCTTCCTGGCCTGGGTCGAGGAGGCGGGCGCCAGCTTGCCCGCCCCGGTGTTGCGGGCGCTCGCCGCCGCCTACCCGCAAGCGGACGCGGCATGACCTACCAATTCGACTTCGCGTCCTTGCTGCCATACTGGCGCGACTTCGCCGCCGGCGTCTGGCTCACGCTCCAGCTCTCGGCGGTGGCGACGGTGCTCGGCTTCGTCGGCGGCGCGCTCTGCGCCATCGCCCGGGCCGACGGGCCGCCCTGGCTCAGGCGGGCCGTGGGGGCCTATGTCGAGGTGATCCGCAACACGCCGCTGCTCGTCCAGATCTTCCTGGTCTATTTCGGCATCGCGGTGCTGGGCTTGAGGGTCGACGCCAACGTCGCGGCGGTCGCGGCGCTGGTCGTCAACGTCGTCGCCTATACGTGCGAGATCATGCGCGCCGGGATCGAGAGCATCCACCGGGCGCAGGTCGAGGCGGGCGAGTGCCTGGGGCTGAACCGCCGCCAGATCTACTGGCACGTGGTGCTGCGCCCGGCGATCGAGCGGGTCTACCCGGCGCTGGTCAGCCAGTACGTGCTCCTGATGCTCGCCTCGTCGATCTGCTCGCAGATCTCGGCCGAGGAGCTGACGGCGGTGGCGAACCGCATCCAATCCGACACCTTCCGCAGCTTCGAGACCTACATCGCCGTCGGCCTCGTCTACCTCGCCCTGTCCTTCGTGGTGCGATGGGCCTTCTGGGGCTTCGGCCTCCTCGTCTTCACCCGCCGGCGCAAGCTCGGCACGGCCCTCTAGCGGGGAGGGGAGCGATGCCCACTTTCGGACCCCAGCACCTCTGGTTCCTGCTCCAGGCCGCGGGCTGGACGCTGGCGCTCTCCGCCATCGCCTTCGTCGGCGGCGGCCTCCTCGGCTTC
Organism: Methylobacterium terricola; assembly: GCF_006151805.1. Taxonomy (GTDB): domain Bacteria; phylum Pseudomonadota; class Alphaproteobacteria; order Rhizobiales; family Beijerinckiaceae; genus Methylobacterium; species Methylobacterium terricola. Next base: position 137,976 of record NZ_VDDA01000007.1, read on the forward strand.
GGCGTGGCGCTCGCCCGCATCTCGCGCAACCGCGTCGTGCGGGGCGCGGCATCCGCCTACGTGCAGGTGGTGCAGGGCACGCCGCTGCTGATCCTGCTGTTCATGATCTATTTCGGCCTCGCCATTGCGGGCTTCGACCAGCTGCCGGCGCTGATCGCGGCGGGAGCGGGCTTGACCATCTACGCCTCGGGCTTCCTCGGCGAGATCTGGCGCGGCTGCATCGAGGCGGTGCCGAAGACCCAGTGGGAGGCGGCGGAATGCCTGGCCCTGTCGCCCTGGCAGCGCCTGACCCGGGTGGTGCTGCCGCAGGCGATGCGCCTCGCCACCGCGCCGACGGTCGGATTCCTGGTCCAGATCGTCAAGAACACCTCGCTCGCCTCGGTCGTGGGCTTCGTCGAGCTGTCGCAGGCGGGCAAACTCATCAACAACTCGATCTTCCAGCCCTTCATCATCTTCGTGACCGTGGCGATGTTCTACTTCGCCATCTGCTATCCGCTGTCGGCCTGGAGCCGCGGGCTGGAGAGGAGGCTCAATGTCGGCCGTCGTTAAGCTTGCCAACGTCCACAAGAGCTTCGGCCCGCTGAAGGTCCTGGACGGCGTCTCGTTCGAGGTCGGCCGCGGCGAGGTGGTGGCGTTGATCGGCCAGTCCGGCTCCGGGAAATCCACTGCGCTGCGCTGCATCAACGCCCTCGAGACGATCGAGGCGGGAGCGATCGAGGTCTGCGGCCACGCGATCCACGCGCCCACCCTCGACAAGCGGGCCTTGCGGCTCTCCGTCGGCATCGTCTTCCAGAGCTACAACCTCTTCCCGCACCTCACCGCGCTCCAGAACATCATGCTGGCCCCGACCTGCGTGAAGGGCCTCAAGCGCAAGGACGCGCACGACCTGGCGATGGAGTGCCTGACCCGGGTGGGACTGTCCGAGAAGGCGGGGCATTACCCCGAGCAGCTCTCCGGCGGTCAGCAGCAGCGGGTCGCCATCGCCCGGTCGCTGGCCATGCAGCCGCAGGTGATGCTGTTCGACGAGGTCACCTCCGCCCTCGACCCGCAGCTCACCGCGGAGGTGCTGAAGGTCATGGAGGATCTGGCCCGCGGCGGCATGACCATGATCCTGGTCACCCACGAGATGGGCTTTGCCCGCCGCGTCGCCGGCACCGTCATCTACATGCGCCAGGGCCGGGTCTGGGAGACCCTGGCCGGCCGCGACCTCGACAACCCGCAAACGCCCGAGCTGCGCGACTTCGTCGGCAGCGGGCTGTAAGACCAAAGGAGACTTAGGGATGAAGCGCAGGACCTTCCTGGCCGGCGGCGTCGCGGCCGCCGCCACCCTGGCGATGCCGGCCCTCGCCGACACGCTCGACACGATCAGGAGCCGCAAGAAGCTGCTCGTCGCCCTCGATCTCGGCTCGCCGCCCTTCGGCATGACCGACGCCGCGATGCAGCCGACCGGCTCCGACGTCGAGACCGCCCGGCGGCTCGCCGCCGAGTGGGAGCTGCCGCTGGAGATCGTGCAGGTGACGAGCCCGAACCGGGTGCCGTTCCTGCTCACCGGCAAGGCCGACATGGTCATCGCCTCGTTCAGCGTGAACGAGGAGCGCCAGAAGGTGATCGACTTCTCGGATCCCTACGGGGTGATCCAGGCGGTGATCGCCGGGCCGAAGGACCGTGAGGTCAAGGATTACGCCGCGGTCGTCGGCAAGCGCCTCGGCACCACCCGCGGCAGCACCAACGACAAGGAGGCGACCGCCCGCGCCCAGGGCGCCCAGATGGTGCGCTACGACGACGACGCCACGCTGATCACCGCGATGGTCTCGGGGCAGGTCGACATGGTGGCGACCTCGCCGCAGGTCATGAACACCGCCAATGCCCGGAAGCCCCCGGCACCGTTCGAGACCAAGATCGTGATGCGGACGTTCCCGTACGCGATCGGCATCCGCAAGGGCGAGCCCAAGCTGCAGACCGCGCTGAACGAGTGGGTGCGCAAGAACCTGCGCAACGGCGAGCTCAACGCGATCTACAAGAAGTACCACGGCAGCGACCTGCCGCCCGAGATGCTGGCGTAACCGGAAGATTGGCGCGACCTCCCTCCTCCTCCCGACGGATCCCGGGCGTGTCCGGGATCCGCAAGCGAGGACCGACGTCGGTGCGGGGAGAGGGCCGTGTTCCCGTTCAGGAAATGCGGCGAGGGGAGGCGCAGCCGGAGCGAGGCCGAGGGGTGTGTCCGGAGGAGCCTCTTCCGGCACCTCACCCTCGCCCTGCGGCCTTGCCGCGCCCTCCGAACGAGGGCGCGGCTCTCCCCCCGCCCGCCGGGCGACAGGAAGGCACGCGCTTCATCTTCGCACCACCAGCCCATCCCCCTCTCTTCTTCCGAAAGATCCCCACCCATGAAGGTGCTCATCTGCGACGAGCCGGGCCGCCTGCGGCTGACCGAGCGGCCGGAGCCGGTCCCGGCCGAGGGCGAGGCGCTGGTGCGCATCCGCCGGGTCGGGATCTGCGGGACCGACTTCCACATCTACCAGGGCAAGCACCCGTTCCTGCAATATCCGCGGGTGATGGGCCACGAGCTGTCGGGCACGATCGAGCGCGCCCCGGCCGGAAGCGGGCTCGAGGCGGGCCAGAACGCCTACATCGTGCCCTACCTGTCCTGCGGACATTGCGTCGCCTGCCGAAAAGGCGTGACCAATGCCTGCCAGAACATCAGCGTGCTCGGCGTCCACTGCGACGGCGGCATGGCCGAGCTGATCAGCGTGCCGGCGCGGAACGTCGTGCCGGTCGGCGACATCCCGCTCGACGACGCCGCGATGATCGAGTTCCTGGCGATCGGCGCCCACGGCGTGAAGCGCGGCGGCATCGGCGCCGGCGACCGCGTGCTGGTGGTCGGCTCGGGGCCGATCGGCATGTCGGCGGTGATCTTCGCCAAGGCGCGCGGCGCCCATGTCACCGTCATGGACCTGCGCGAGGACCGGCTGGCCTTCACGCACGATGCGCTCGGCGCCGACGCGCTGCTCGTGGCCTCCGACGACGCCGAGGCGAAGGCCGGGGCGGCGACCTCCGGCGACTTCTACGATTGCGTGATCGACTGTACCGGCAACCGCGCCGCCATGCAGCGCGGCTTCGGCTTCGTCGGCCATGGCGGGCGCTACGTGCTGGTGAGCGTAGTGCGCGACGACATCGTGTTCTCGGATCCCGAGTTCCACAAGCGCGAGACCACCCTGTTCGCCAGCCGCAACGCCCAACCCGACGACTTCGCCGAGGTGGTCCGCCAGATGCAGGCCGGCCGCGTGCCGACGCAGGCGTTGCGCACCCATCGCGGGCCGCTGGCGGCGGGGCCGGACCTGTTCCGCGACTGGCTGCGGCCGGAGGCAGGGGTGATCAAGGCGATCCTGGAGGTGTGATGCCGCAGCGCCTTCGAACGAACCCGTTCGACGGCGCAAGGCAAGCCCGGACGGGCGTCGGCGCTGAGGCGCCGGACGCCTTGGCATCGCCGTCTCGATGCCAAGGCGCGAGGGGATGAGGCGGGGCGCGGCGACGATCGGCCTGGGTCAGGAGCGACCGGCCCGCCCCTTCACGGGTTCACCCGCACCCCGACCAGATACGTGTCCGAGTGATAGCTCGACCCGATCGCGGTGCTCTTCAGCAATTCGCGGGCGTAGCTGGCGCGGATGCCGAGCCAGCGGTTGAGGCGGTAATCGAGCTTGAGGCCGGCGCTGTAGCCCTGCTCGCGGATGCTGGTGCCCTGGTAGTCGTTGTTGATCACCGTGCCGGTCAGCGTCAGGCGCAGGTTGCGGCGCAGGTCGTGGGTGATCTCGCCGACGAGGGTGCGGGTGAGGATGCCGCTCGCGCCGGGCACGATGGTCTCGATCACGCCGGTCGAGGCGCCGACCCGGACCGAGGTGAGCGGCGTCGCCGCCCAGGTCACGGCGCCATCGATCACCGGCCCGGTGATGTCGCGCAAGCGGCTGTCGGCATAGTGGCGCGACAGGTAGCCGGCCGAAACCTCGCCGGTGAGGAGCCGGCTGACCTCGAAGCTGGTGCCGCCGCGCACCGTGACCCCGCTGGAATCGCGGCGCAGGCCGAACTGGTCGACAGCGAAGTCGTGGATCCGGGTATCGACGAGGGTGTCGACGAAGGGGGTGAAGCCGGGCCGGATCTCGTAGCCGGTGCGCAGGCGCAGGCCGAACTGGTTGGCGTTGCGGTCGTCCTGGCGCAGGACCGTGCCGTTGGAGAGCTGGGCGTTCTCGAAGGTCTGGCGGTCGACGAGGCCCGCCACCGTCACCTGCAGCCGGTTGAAGCTCTGCGTCACCCCGACGGTGCCGCCATAGGCCGCGACGAGGGGCCGGTCGCGGACCTGGGCGTTGAGGTCCGGGCTGCCGGCGCGCTGGGTCGAGATCGCGTAGCGGCCCTCGATGTCGACCTTGGTGTCGCGGGCGACGTCGAGGCGCAGCCGCATCGCGCCGTCGCCGTCCGGCCGGTCGGCGTTGCGGTTGTCCGGATAGGTGAGATAGCCGAAGCGCAGGTCGCCGGTGAGCGAGTGGGCCGACCAGTCGCTGTCGACCCGCAGCTCGCCCTGGCTGCGCAGGGCCATCGAGCCGCGCCGCAGGATCGAGCGGTCGGGATTCGTGTCGTAGCCGACGCTCTGCTGGAAGGCCGGGAACAGGGTGAGGCTGCCGACCCGGATGCCGAGCGGCGCGTAGGGGTCGAGGGGGTCGATCGGCCGCCGGCGCAGCAGCGGCACCGCCCCGGCGATGTCGGGCAACCCGGAGACCGGGATCTGCACGGTCGGGCGCAGGCGCAGGTCGTCGGCGGTGCCCTGCCGGGTCGCCTGCCGGGTGATGGCGGTGGTCGGCGCCCGGGTCCGCCGCTGCGGCGGCGTGCGCAGGCGGGCGCCGGAGCGGGCGGCCGCACCCTGGCCCGCCCCCGCGCGGGGCAGCCCGCCCCGGAGCGCCGGGTTGGCGCCGCGCAGCGCGAAGGTGTCGGGATCCTGGCCGCCGGGCAGCGGGCCGGTGAGGCCCGGATCGGCCGCCTGCGACAGGGCCGACGCCGCTCCCGGTGCGGCGTTCTGTGCCTCGGCCGGGCCCGCGGCGAGGAGGGAGGCGGCCAGCACCAGGGCCGGGACTCCGGGGCCGACCTGTCCGGATGTTCGCCGTTCGTCCGCCACGGGCCTGCCGCTCCGCTCCGCCAGGACCCATCGGGGCGCCGGCTCCTCATAGTTAAGAGCGGTACAATGGTCAGGGTTAAGTCCCCGTAACTGACCCCGGGACAGTCTGTCCCGGCTCAAGATCCCGGCGGCGCCGCGTCCCCGGGGCCCAGCGCCCGCTGCATCAGCACCGTGTCGAGCCAGGTGCCGTGCTTCCAGCCGACCGACCGCAGCACTCCGACATGGCGGAAGCCGAGGGCGGCGTGCAGGCCGATCGAGGCGGCGTTGTCGGAATCGCCGATCACCGCCACCATCTGGCGGAATCCCCCTTGCGTCGCCGCGTCGATCAACTCCGCGAGGAGGCGGCGGCCGAGGCCGCGCCGGGCCTGGTCCGGCCGCACGTAGACCGAGGTCTCGACGGTGCCGCGATAGGCCGGCCGGGGTCGGTAGGCGCCGGCATAGGCGTAGGCGACGACCGCGCCGGCCCGCTCGGCGACGAGATAGGGATAGCCGCCGTCGACGAGCGCCGCGCGGCGCCGACCCATCTCCGCCAGGTCGGGCGGGTCGAGCTCGAACGAGGCGCGGCCGGTGGCGACCGCGTGGGCGTAGATCGCGGTCACCGCCGGCAGGTCGGCCTCAGCGCACGCGCGCAGCGTGACCCCGTCATCCTCCGCCATCGTGGTGATCCTCCGGTGAACAGGCGCGGTGGACATGCGCAGTGGGACTTGGACGGTGGACACGGGCCCGCCGCACCTTCTGGGACGGCCCGCGCGACCTTATATCCAAGTCATGGCCGCTTCATCCCCCGGACGTCCGCAGGTCCGCCGCCTCGACCCCGTGCTCGTCGACCGCATCGCCGCCGGCGAGGTGGTCGAGCGGCCGGCCTCGGCGGTCAAGGAGCTTGTCGAGAACGCGATCGATGCCGGGGCGTCGAGCATCGCCGTCACCATCGCGGCCGGCGGGCGCAAGCTGATCCGGGTCGTCGACGACGGCGGCGGGATGAGCGCCGACGACCTCGCCCTCGCGGTCGAGCGCCACGCCACCTCGAAGCTGCCGGGCGGCGACCTCGAGCGCATCGACACCCTGGGCTTTCGCGGCGAGGCGCTGCCGTCGATCGGCGCGGTGGCGCGCCTGGCCATCACCTCGCGGGTACCGGGCACCGAGAACGGCCACGTCATCGTCGTCGATGCCGGCCACAAGGGGCCGGTGCGGCCGGCCGCCAGCCAGCCGGGAACCCGGATCGAGGTGACGGACCTGTTCGCGGCCACGCCGGCCCGCCTGAAGTTCCTCAAGTCCGACCGTGCCGAGGCGACGGCGGTGGGCGAGATCCTGCGACGCCTCGCGGTCGCCCATCCGCAGATCCGCTTCACCCTGACTGGGGAAGGCGCGTCCTCGGCCGGCCTCGTCCTCCCGGCCGAGACCGGCCAGGGCTCGTGGCTGCGCCGGCTCGTCGCGGTGCTCGGGCCGGAATTCGGCCAGAACTCGGCGCCGCTGAGCCTGGAGCGCGAGGCTTTCGCCCTCGACGGTCATGTCGGCCTGCCGACCTTCCACCGGGCGGCCGCCACCCATGTCCACTTCGTCGTCAACGGCCGGCCGGTGCGCGACCGGCTGCTGCTCTCGGCGGTGCGCGGCGCCTACGCCGACGTGATGGCCTCCGACCGCCACCCGGTGCTCGCGCTGGCGCTCACCTGCGATCCGGCCCTCGTCGACGTCAACGTCCACCCGGCCAAGACCGAGGTACGCTTCCGCGATCCCGGCCTGGTGCGCGGGCTGATCGTCAGCGCCATCCACGAGGCCCTGCGCCGGGAGGGCGGGCGTAGCTCCGGCACGGTGGCGTCCCGCACCCTGGAGAGCCTGCGGCCGGCGCAGACGCCGATGTCGCTGCCCGGTGGCGCGGCGCGCCAGCCCGCGAGCCTGTTCGCGCGCCGCGACGAGACGAGACCGGCCCGGCCGGACGGCGCGGGGCGGGTGGAGGCGTTCGAGCGGGATTTCGGGCCCGACGCCCGGCGAGAGCCGCCGCAGGCGCCCTGGGAGGCACAGGAGCCCGCCCAGGCGGCCTACCAGGCCGACGACCACGCCGCGGACGAGGCGCCACCCCGGGCAGGGCTCGGTGAGGGGCGCCAGGCGCATTTCGCCGGCGACCTCGCGGCGCCGAGCGCCGACCTGCGGGCGCCGCCCCCCGAGGCGGCGGCCGGCGCGGCGGAGCCGCATCCCCTCGGCGCCGCGCGGGCGCAGCTGCACGAGACCTACATCGTCGCCCAGACCCGCGACGGCATCGTCATTGTCGACCAGCATGCCGCCCACGAGCGGCTGGTCTACGAGCGGCTGAAGCGCGAGCGGGCCGGCGGCGGCATCGCCCGCCAGATCCTGCTGATCCCCGAGGTGGTCGAGCTCGACCCGGTCGAGGCCGACCGCCTCGCCGACGCCGCCGAATCCCTGCAGGATCTCGGTCTCGTCCTCGAAGCCTTCGGCCACGGCGCGGTGCTGGTGCGCGAGGTCCCCGCCGCGCTCGCCGGCGGGTCCTTGCGCGCCCTCCTCACCGACGTGGTCGATGCGCTCGTCGAGGGCGGGGCCGACCCGCTCGCCCGCCGCCTCGACGCGGTCCTGTCGCGGATGAGCTGCCACGGCTCGATCCGCGCCGGCCGCCGGCTGCGGCCCGAGGAGATGAACGCGCTCCTGCGCGAGATGGAGGCGACGCCGTTCTCCGGCCAGTGCAACCACGGCCGCCCGACCTATGTCGAGCTGAAGCTGTCGGACGTCGAGCGGCTGTTCGGACGGCGGTGAGCAGGCCGTACGGGAAAGCGCGGATCGCGCCCCGCCTGGCGAGCCTCGAACCGCGCTGCCGGATGCCGAGCGCCGTCGCGCGGCCCCGGAAAGACCGGGCCGGTGGACGGATCGCCGCCTGACTCGAGCCGAAGCCCCGGCGCGACAACCCGATCGATCGGCGACAGCACCCGCCAGTACACCCGCCAGTACAGCGGCACGATGATCCGATGCCTTGACAGCGATCCATGCTTCAAGGAAATCTTGAGCAAGCAACACAGCACGCACCCCACCTTGGGCCAGCCTCTCCTCCGACGGATCCGGACGGTGCCGCGCGCCGCGATCCGGGCCGGATGCTCGCCGCCGACGTCCGGCACGAGGAGACGCCCATGGACATCCGCAAATGCACCGCCGAGGCGATCGGCACGTTCTGGCTCACCTTCGGCGGCTGCGGCAGCGCCGTCGTCGCGGCGGCCTTTCCGGAGCTCGGGATCGGCTTTGCCGGCGTCGCGCTGGCCTTCGGCCTCACGGTGGTGACCATGGCCTATGCCATCGGCCACATCTCCGGGTGCCATCTCAATCCGGCAGTGACGATCGGGCTCGCGGCCGGGCGGCGCTTCCCGGGCCGGGAGGTCGGGCCCTACATCGCCGCCCAGCTCGTCGGCGCCGTCGCGGCGGCGGGCCTCCTCTGGGTCATCGCCTCGGGCGCGCCGGGCTTCGACCTCGCCAAGGGCTTCGCGGCGAACGGCTACGGCGAGCACTCGCCCGGGCAGTACTCCCTCGTGTCGTGCTTCCTCGCCGAGGTGGTGCTGACCCTGATGTTCCTGTTCGTGATCATGGGAGCGACCCACGGCAAGGCGCCGGTGGGCTTCGCGCCGCTGGCGATCGGGCTCTGCCTCACCCTCGTCCATCTGGTGGGCATCCCGATCACCAACCTCTCGGTCAACCCGGCCCGCAGCACGGGACCAGCCCTGATCGCCGGCGGCTGGGCGCTGGGTCAGCTCTGGCTGTTCTGGTTCGCGCCGGTCATCGGGGGTGCGCTCGGCGGCATCCTGTATCGCTGGCTGAGCGAGGAGCCTTCGGCGCAGGTCACCGGCCTGTCGAAGGCCGCCGCGACGCCCTGACCCCGAGGGGTGCCGGGCCGAGCAGCCCGGCGCCCCGTTCAGCCGGCCGCCACCTCGTCGAGGCGCCCGGCCGGGTCGTGCGGGGGCAAGCCGCGCCGGTCGCGGGCATCGCCGATCACCCGGGCCGGCACGCCGACCGCCAGGGCGAAGTCGGGCAGGTCGGCCTCGACGACGGCGCCGGCGCCGACGAGCGCGCCGCGGCCGACCGTGACGCCGGGCAGCACCGTCGCGCGCGAGCCGAGCGAGGCCCCGGCGCCGATCCGGGTCGGTCGTCGAGCGTCGTCATCGCCCGGATCGGCGTCGCCGATCACCACGCCGTGGCCGACGAACACGCCCTCGCCGAGCTCGACCCGCGGTCCGAGCACGCTGTGCGAGGAGACCTTGCAGCGCGGGCCGACGCGGCTGCCCGGCCGGATCTGCACGAACGGACCGACCCGGGCGCCGGCGCCGATGCGGCACCCCGCGAGGTCGACGAGATCCGGATGCGTCAGGCTGGCGCCGTCGTCGAGGGACACGTCGGTGATCGGCATGCGGGCGGGCTCCTTGGACCACGGGTCTGTCGCGAGACGGGAAGCCTAGGCGGCCGGCGGCCCGCGCCGCAGCACCGGCTTTCGGGGCGCCGGGCGCCGGCCGCCTCACCCGGCCGGGGCAAGGGGAGGGCACGACCCCTCGGCCGTTCGGAGGAGGCCGCTCCGTCGGCGGAGGGAGGAACGGCCTCGACGCCTCCGCCGAAGGGCGGGCAAGGGGGCCGAACGGGCGATGCCCGCCTCCGCCGCCCGGGCGGGCGGGGGCCGCCCTTACGCCGTTCCGCGGCGTTCCGGCCCGGGACGGGGCGGACGTACCTTGCCGGGGTCACGGGCGGAGGCGGGATCCCATCACCCCGGCTCCGCCCGCGGCGGCCACCAGCGCCCGCGGGGGAGCCGCCGAACCCGGAAGAGTCCCCGCCGCGGTCGAGCCGAAGAGAGCCGATCTTGCTGAACAACCCGATCTGGACCGACCCGGCCCTGGCCCCGCGCCTGCGGGACGACCCGCCGGAGACCCGCAGCCTCGAGGTCCGCGACATCCTCGCCTTCCTGCGCCGCCGCCGCGCCCGCATCCTCGCCTGCGCCCTGGCCGGGGCGGCGCTCGGCGCGCTCTACGCGCTCACCGCGGCGCCGGTCTACACCGCGCGGGCGCAGCTGGTGATCGATTCCAAGATGCCGCCGCTCTTCGCCGAGCCCGGGGCCGAGTCGCGCTTCGCCATCGATACCGGGCAGATCGCCAACCAGATCGCGATCCTCCGCTCCGAGAAGGTCGCCCGGATGGTGATCGACAAGCTGGGCTTGCGCGACGACCCGGAATTCGGCGCCGCCGCGACCCGGCCCCCGGGCCTGCTTGCCGCGATCCAGGACCGGATCGGCACGCTGATCGAGACCGCCCGCACCGCCTTCAAGGGCGCGACCGGGCGGGCCGAGGCGGAGGTCGACCGCGGCCTCGAGACGGAACGGCGCCTGCTCGACACCTTCGCGGCCCGGCTCGACGTGCGCCGCTCGGGCCTGGCCTACGCCCTCGACATCACCTTCGCGGCCCGCGATCCGCAGAAGGCGGCCGACATCGTCAACGCCGTGGTCGAGCAGTTCCTGCGCGAGAAGATGGAGGCCCGGATCGAGGCCTCGCGCTACGCCACCGACTGGCTCAACGAGCGCGTCGACCGCTTCCGGACCCAGATGAACACGGCGATCCGCGCCGTGCAGGAATTCCGCGCCACCCATAATTACCGCATCCGCCGCGGCCGGCGCGACGATGCCGACGGGCCGATGGCGAGCGCCGGCGCCCAGATCGTCCCGCGAGCGCCCGCAGACGACGAGCCCGGCACCCTGGAGGAGCTCGAATCCGCCGCCGAGACCTCGCGCAAGGTCTATGAGAGCCTCCTCGTCGTGCTCGCCGAGGCGGTGCAGCGCCAGAGCGCGCCGGTGGCCGATTCCCGGGTCATCACCGCGGCGACCCGGCCATTGTTCCGTTCCAATCCCGGCCTGCGGCTGACGATGCCGGCAGGCGCGGCGGCCGGCGCCGGGCTGTTCGTCGCCGTCGGCCTCGCCGGCCTCCTGCTCGACGGGCGCGCCCGCTCCCGGCGCCAGGTCCGGGCGGCGACCGGGCGGGACTGCCTCGGCTGGATCCCGGCTTCGCCCCGGAGGCCGCGGCGAGGCCTCTCCGGCGAGGCGCGGACCTGCGCGGGACTGGCCGAGGGCCTGCAATGGACCCGGCTGTCGCTTGCCGCGGCGAGCCACGCCGCGCCGTTGCGCACCATCGGCCTCACCGCGGCGGGGCGCGCCTGCGGGCGCACCAAGGCGCTGGCGGCGATCGAGCTGGCCCGGCTCTACGCCGCCGCCGGCGCCCGCACCATCGTGATCGACGCCGATGCCGCCGATCCGGTGTCGCCCGATCCGTCGGGCGACCTCGGCGACGGGGAGGGGATCGTGGCCGAGCTGCGCGGCTTCGGAACCGCGGCGGCGGAGCGCTGGCGCCCTTACGTGACCGCGCTCGCGGATGGCTGCGACGTGCTGCCGCTCGCGCACGAGCGGCTGCCCTCGCCGCACTGGCTCGGCTCGCCCGCCATGGAGGCGCTGCTGTCGAGCCTCGGCGACGCCTACGACGTGGTGATCGTCGATCTGCCGCCGGTCGGCCGCTCCGCCGCCGTCCTGGCGCTGGCACCGCTCCTCGACGGCGTGGTGCTGATGACCGAGTGGGGCCGCACCCCGCTACGCTCCCTCACCGAGGCCTGCGAGACCCTGGAGCATGCCCGCGCCCGGATCCTCGGCACCGTCACCACCGAGGTCGACCGGACCGCCCTGGACAGCTGACCTGGTGCCGCGAAAAGCGACGAGACGCCCGCCAGTCAGGCATATCGTGCATGATTGACGGGCGATTCAGCATAATGACGTCACTCGCATGCTGTAAGCGCATATCGCAACTGCGAGATCGGCGATTGCTGCGACGCACAATGGGGGTCATGGTCGGGGACAGGAACCACAGAGTTCCACCCCACCTCCCAACTTCGGAGCCGGACCCATGGCCTCCTCCCCGTCGATCGCCGCGACCCGTATCCCCGCCGTCAAGGCCTCCGCCAAGCCCGGCCTGTTCGCCGAGATGCTGCGTCTCTGGCTCGAGCACAACCGCCGCGTCGCCCAGTTCGGCATGCCGCCGCTCTGAGGATGACGGGCAGGGTCCCGCCGGCCGAACCGGGTCGGCTCACCCTCCCTCATCCGTCCGGGACCGGGCCGCAGAACCCGGGACCCGGGTGCGCCGAAGCCTCGGACGGCCGCCCGCGCCCCGCGCTCGCCTGAACCTCCCGCCATTCTGGTCCCGGGCGCCGCTTCGCGGCCCCGGGATCAGTGCGTGGGCTCGGGACGGCGGCACTCTCACGCCGGCCCGTCCACCGCCGGTGCGTGCGCCCGGCGCCCGGTGAGGCGCTCGACCATCGGCTCGGCGAGCGCGTGGTAGAGCCCCTCCGGACAGACCAGCTTCGAGGCTCCGTCGGCCAGGAGCGCCGTGATCATCAGCGGGATCACCAGGGCGTGGTTCTCGGTCATTTCCGACACGATGACGAACGAGGTGATCGGCGCCTGCAGCACGCCGGTCAGGTAGGCCACCATCCCGACCAGCACCACGGCGCCGACCGGCACGCCGTCGAACAGGGCGGCGATCTGCGCGCCGAGCCCCGCCCCGACCGCGAGCGAGGGGGCGAACAGCCCGCCCGGGATGCCGCTGATCGACGACAGGGTCGTGGCGACGAACTTCAGCGGCCCGAACCAGGCATGGGTCTCGGCGGTGCCGTGCAGCAGCGCCTTCGCCTCCTCGTAGCCGGTGCCGTAGATGTGCCCGTCGGTGAGGAGCCCGCACAGCGCGACGCCGAGGCCGCAGAGCGCGGCGAACACCACCGGTCGTCCTGAGACGAACCGCCCCGCGGCGCCGGGCAGGCCGCGGGAGACCGCGATGACGATGCGGCTGAACAGGCCGCCGCCGAATCCCCCGAGGATGCCGCAGAGCGGCACCACGGCCCAGGCCCAGCCGAGCGGCAGGGTGTCGGCGGTGGTGCCGAAATAGGTGTAGTTGCCGACGAGCGCCAGCGAGGTCAGGCCCGCCGCGATGATCGTCCCGAGGATCAGGCTCGAGGTCTTGGCCTCGTAGGCGCGGCTCAGCTCCTCGATGCCGAACACGATGCCGGCGAGGGGCGTGTTGAAGGCCGCCGCGACCCCGGCGGCGCCGCCGGCGAGCAGCAGGCCGCGCTGGCGCTCCGGCGCCAGGGGACCTGCCGCCGCCATCAGGGCGGCGCCGACCTGCACCGTCGGGCCCTCGCGCCCGGTCGAGGCGCCGCAGAACAGCCCGAGCGTCATCACCACGATCTTGCCGAACGCGGTCCGCAGGGAGATCAGCGGATGGCGCAGAGCCGCGTCCTCGATGTCGCGGGCGGCGATCACCTGCGGGATGCCGCTGCCTTGCGAGTTCGGGAACACCGTGAGGGCGAGGCGCGCCGCGAGCCCGAAGCCGAACGGCGTCAGGACCAGGGCGATCAGCGGCGACACCCCGAGCACCGCCCGGAACGCCGACTGCGCCGCATCGGCCAGGAACGCCATCAACACCGCCGCGGCACCGACCGCGATGCCGCCGATCACGAACAGCCCGCGCCGGACCCAGATCCCGACGAGATCCCGCGATCCCGGCAGCCGCCCCTTCAAACCCCGCACGTGCCGCAACCCTTGTCCATCCCGACCAGGCGGCACCTTGGACGAAACGGGCAGCGATGCGAAGCTCCGCCGGAACAGGTCAGGGGTGACCAAAGGACAGGAGGGGACGGCATGCGGGTGCTGGTGGTGGGCGCCGGGGCGACCGGCGGATATTTCGGGGCGCGGCTGGCGGCGGCCGGCCGCGACGTGACCTTCCTGGTGCGCGAGGCGCGGGCGGCGCGGCTGGCGGAGGACGGCCTCGCGGTGAAGAGCCCGCTCGGGGATTTCCGGATCGACGGGCCGCGGACCGTGACGGCGGGCACGATTTCCGGCCCCTTCGACCTCGTGATCCTGAGCTGCAAGGCCTACGACCTCGCCAGGGCCCTCGACGACGTCGCCCCGGCGGTCGGGCCGGACACCCTGGTGCTGCCGATCCTCAACGGAATGGCGCATCTCGATGCGCTGGACGCCCGCTTCGGGGCGGAGCGGGTGCTCGGCGGCTCCTGCGCCATCGCGGCGACGCTCTCGGCCCAAGGCGAGATCGTGCAGATGAGCGAGTTGCACGCGCTCACCTTCGGCGAGCGGGACGGCACGCGCTCGGAGCGGATCACCCGGGTCGCCGCGGTGATGGAGGGGGCGGGCTTCGCGGCGCGGCTGAGCGACAGGATCCTGCTCGAGATGTGGGAGAAGTGGGTCTTCCTCGCCACGCTCGCCTGCGGCACCTGCCTGATGCGGGCCCCCGTCGGCGACATCGTGGCGGCGCCGGGCGGGCGGGCGCTGATGCTGGGCCTGCTGGACGAGTGCCGCGCCGTCGCGGTCGGGGCCGGTCACGCGCCGCGCGAGAAGTTCCTAGACTCGAGCCGCGGCACCCTGACGGCGGCCGGCTCCGGCTTCACCGCCTCGATGCTGCGCGACATCCAGAAGAACGCCCGGATCGAGGCCGACCACATCGTCGGCGATCTCCTCGCCCGCGGCAGCAACGCCGATCCGGGCGGGGCGCGGCCGCATCTCGCGACCGCCTATACCCACCTCAAGGCCTACGAGGCCCGGCGGGCGCGAGAGCAGGGGTGAGCGCAAGGAGCAGAGGGGGGCGCAAGCGAAGCGCCCGGCGCGTCGACGCCGGGCGCTGCACGGGTGCCGGCGGCTACCAGCGATAGATGGTGCGATCGAGACCGACGACGATCGCCCGCTGGGCGTTCGGGATCGCCAGCGCGGTCGCCTGGAAGTTCGGATCGATCTGCGTCCAGTTCCCCACCGTGTCGTCGCCGGTCTTGCGCCACATCTTCTTGGTGGCGGTGTTCGTCACCAGGACGCTGCCGTCGGGCGAGGCCGCGATCTCGGCCGCATCCGGCCCCACGGGCGCCCAGTTGCCGCCCTGGTCGCCGCGATAGACGGCGTTGTCGGTGCCGATATGCCAGAGACTGTTGCGGTTCATCACCGCGACCCGCAACGCCTTGCCGGGCAGCTGCCGCCAGGCATTCGTGTTGTCGTCCGACTGCTTGAGCCAGATGTCGTTGTTGCCGTTGGCGATGAGGATCGTGCCGTCCGCCGCGGCGATCGACTTGGCATTGGTGCCGATCACGGTCCAGTTCTGGCCGTCGTAGCGGTAGACGTTGGCGTCCATGCCGATGGCGTAGATGCTCTTGGCATTCAGGACGGCGATATCCCTGAAGTTGCCCGGCAGCGGCGTCCAGTTGCCGTCGCCGACGTAGCGCCAGGGCGCGTTGTTGTCGGCGTTGAGGGTGACGAGGGTCCCGTCCGTCCCGACCGAGACGCGGGCGGCGGCGATGCCGATCGGTGTCCACTGGCCGTTCGCCGCCGGCATGCTGCCCGAGCCGTCGGCCGGCGGCGCGACGCAGAACGAGGCGTCCTGGTTGTAGGTCGCACCGCCATCCGGCTTCGCGATGTAGACGCTGAAGTTCGCGTGACGCAGATAGTAGCCCGGCCAGTCGATCGACTCGTAGGACGTGCAGGTCCCGGTGTTGCACCCGCACGAGCCGGCGAGGGGCGCGCGCGGCGTGAAGGTCGCGCCGCGCTTGAAGATGTCGCCGCCATCGTTGGGCTGCTGCCAGATCTGAAAATTCTGGTGGCGCAGATACTGGCTGGCATTCGTGCTGGCCTGGAACGACACGCCCGAGCCGGCGAGGCCGGCGACCATCCGGAAGGTCGCCTGCTGCTTGTCGCCCGCATTGGCCGGGGTGACGAGACGGGCCGTGCCGTTGACGTTGGTGACGTAGCTCGTGGTGTAGTTGCTCGCCTGCAGGCTCACCGCCGAGCCGATGCTGCCCGACCCGCCGGACGCGCCGCCACCGCTGCCCCCACCGGCGCCGCCGCCGGCCAGCCACGCGGTGCCGCCGTCGTTCTGCCCGCTCGTGGCGGTCACCACGCCCGGGGCCGCGACCTGGGGCGGGGCCGCGACGCCCGCACCCAGCGCGACGATGACGCCCGGCGAGGGCACGCCCTTCTGGTCGATCGCGACGAGCTGGTAATAGCCGGGCGGCGCGATGTTGGCGTTCGCCGGCGCCTGCACCGTCACGGTGTTGCCGGCCTGGGTGAAGCCGGCGACGATGCGGCGCTGGCCCGAGTTGAAGCTGTGGGTGACGACGCTCAAGCCGATCAGCACCACCTGCGACAGGCCGTTCTGCGAGGTCAGCTCGACCTGCATCGACTGGCCGTGCTGCATCTGCGCGGTCGACAGGCTGACGATCCGCGGGCGCGGGGCGAGAGCCGTCTTGCCGTTGACGGTGGCGAACAGGTAGGGCGGGTAGAACACCTCGGCGTTCTGGTTGTTGACCGGGCCCGGCGCGCCGCCGCCGGCGATGAGAAGCGCCCCGTTCTGCATCAGGATCGCGGTCGAGTGATAGCCGCGATAGACCGAGCCGGACGCGCCGACCGACCATCGGCCGGTCGCCGGGTTCCAGATCTCGGCCTGGACGACCGAGTTCGCCCCGTCCTGGTTGTTGTTCAGGCTGCCTCCGGTGACGGCGACCTGACCGGTCGGCAGGACCGTGGACTGGGCCCAGGCACGACCGTAATTCATCGGCGCGGTATCGATCGCCACCGGGGCGCCGGTGGTGATGTCGACCACCGTCGCGCGGCTACTCGCCAGGAAGCCCCAGAAGTTGTCGAAGCTGTTGCCGCCGACCTGGAGGATCTTGCCGGTGTCGAACATCACCGCGGTCGAGACCGGGCCGACATTCGGCGCGTCGGTGGCCGAGGAAGCCTGACGCTGAGGGTCCCGGAAGTTCGTCACGTTGACCGAGCCGTTTCCGGACGGGTCGAGAAACCACATCTTGTCAGAGGAGATGCCGAACACCTTGCCGTTCGGCGCTACCCAGGCGCGCGGATACCAGAAACGGTTGTTGTCGGGCCCGAACGCGTCGCGGCTCTTGGCGCCGAACAGGCTCTGCCACTGCGTGCCGTCGTAGATCTCCGGGGTCATCCCGGTCATCAGGCCCTTGTCGATGCTGCCCTGCGGGTCGCCCGCACCGCCCTGGTACGGATAGGAGCCACCCATGATCAGCTGGCGGCCGTTCAGCAACGTGATCATGCTCGCATAGTAGCGGTCGTTGGCGAGCTTGGCCGCGGCGGGAGACACACCGGTGGCGGTGTTGTTGAGGATCGCGCTGCCCTTGTCGTTGCCGTTGTCGAAGATGCCGCCGGCGAGGAACAGCGACCCGTCGGCCCGGAAGGATTGCGCCGCGCAGAAGCTGTTGACGCCGGTCACGCCGGGAAGCGTGACGTGGCCGCCGGCGACGCCCTTGGTCGGATCCCACACGTCGAAGGTGCGCCCGTCCTGGTTGTTCGGGTTGCCGAGCGGGGTACCGTAGGACACGACCTTGCCGCTCGGCAGCAGGCCGAGGGTGATGGCGTTCATCGGCCAGTTCTGCACGCTCGAGAACACGCCCATGGTCGGCGCGCTGTCGGGAAGGGCCACGCTCCCGAGCACCGGGTCGGCGACCTGGTTGACCACGACGCCGAACTGCGCGGCCTGGGCCGGGGAGAGGAGGCCTGCGCCCAGAATGGTGGCGGAGAGGAGGGCGGTGTCGCGCAGGCGCGAACGGCGCCCGGCTTGGATCGCTGCTGTCATCGGCCGAGACTTTCGCGTGAGATGGTCAGAGGGGCTGGGATTCGCGCGCGGGGGCGGCGTCGAGCCCCCCGGCGAAGCTGTCGAGGAGGGGGATGTCGCGTTCGAGCCGCGGGCGATCGACCGGGTCGCCGCCATAGGACATGGCCATCCCGCCGCGCCGGTCGAAGACCAGGACCTGCGGCGGCGGCTCCGGCAGCAACGCCGCCGGGTAGCGCAGCATCGCGGCAATCGCCGCGGTCCAGTCCGCGTCGCCGGAGAGCACGCGCAGCCGCGTCCCGGTTCCCACGGTGCCGTCGACGAAGGCGCGCAGGGCCGTCCCGTTGCCCCCGGTCCCGGCGAGCGAGACGGCGAGGAACACCGCGCGGTCGTGGGCCGCCCCCGGCAGGGCCTTGGCGACCCGGTCGAGATCGAGGAGGCGGGTGACGCAGACGATCGAGCAATCGGGCGCCACGAACGCCACCACGGCGATCCGGTCGCGCAGATCCGCGGGACGCAGGGCCGCACCACGCTGGTCGATCCGCCGACCGGAATCCATGGTGGGCCACAGCAGGGTGTCGAGGTCGCTTCGGGACGCCGCAGGGATCGTCCGCGGCTCGACCTGGGCGGTACTGGGGAAGCCCCAGAGGGGCAAGGTGATCGCGAGGGCCGCGATCGTCTTCAGGGCCGGCCACATGGTTCGGTGTCGCAATCCATCATCCGGTTGTCGCAGTTCCCACACTGCCGGGCGGCCGTTTAAATCCGGTAATCGCCCGCGGATAACGAATCATGACCAGAATTCCGCTACGGACATTGCCGTCTTTGCGGGTGCAACCTGGAGTATAATACTGCGTAAACGAGCGTCAGTCTTAATGAAAGGCGGATCGATCTGCTAGAAATATCGCAGATCGAGACGATGCCCGGGGCCGGGCGGGACGGCCGTCCTCTCGGGCGCGGTGCGGCGCGCCCCCGTCATCGCCGGCGCGCACGACGCGATCGTCCGGCGGCACGACGCCGTCAGCTGTCCCGCACGACGGGAGCGTCCGCGGACGGAGAGCCGGGCCGGCGCGCGGCACCCGTCCGGCGGGGCGCCGCCGGCCCGGTCCGTGCCTCTATTCCTTGTGCGCGAACAAATACGTCCCACTCGCCAGCTCCAGATTCTTCTGGTCGCTGAGCCCGGTGACGTAGGGCTCGTTGAGGAGCAGGAGCGGGTCGGCGGTGAAGTCGGAGAGGCGGCGCGACAGGAAGCGCTTGCGGACGTCCGGCGGCAGGCCGGCGGCCCAGGACTGGATCATCCAGGTCAGGCTCCAGATCGGCAGGAGCGAGGCCGGGACATATTGGTGATCGACCGCAAGGTGGTCGGCGAACAGGTTGCGCAGGCCCTCGCCGGTCATGTTGTAGTAGTGGTGCGGATAGCCGTGCAGCGGTTGCAGGAACGGCACGGCGCAGACCAGCCGCCCGCCGGGCTTGAGCACCCGGGCGATCTCGCGGGCGCAGGCGAAGGGATCGCGGACATGCTCCAGCACCGCGATCGAGATGACCCCGTCGAAGCTGGCATCGCGGAACGGCAGCACCTCGCCGATGCCGAGCACGTCGGTCGTGTCGTAATCGGCGATCTCGAGGTTGACGACGTTGGCGTAGTAGCGGTCGCGCCGGCCGGCGCCGCAATCGAGGACCAGCCCGTCGGGATAGGCCGCGATCAGTTCCTGGACGTGGCCGTCATAGGCGTTCTGCGAGACGTTCGGGCTGTCCTCGGCGCCCGACAGCGCCCGCAACTCCTCGCTCAGGTAATCGTATTTCTCGCCGATCCGCCGGTGGGGCAGGTCGTCCCGCATCAGGGGTCCAAGCCGCGCGAGCTTGTGGGCCCGCATGGCGTCGAGCCCCTCGGGCAGGCGGCTCTGGCGCCGGCCCTGGCGCAGGCCGTGCTTGTCGAAATGCGCCCGGCCGCTGGCGAGCCGGCCCTCGCGCACCGCGAGGTGGATGTCCGGGTTGGCCGCCAGGTAATCGGCCTCGCGGAAGGTCGCCGCCGTCGCCGGCTCGACCATGTCGAGGGAGGGGACCACGGCGCTACAGGCTGCGCAGGAAGCCGGCGAAGCGCATCAGCCCCTCGGGCCAGGGCCCATGCCCGCTGTCGGAATTCAGATGGCCGGACTCGCCGGCATCGACGAGTTCCGCGCCCCAGGCGGCGGCGAACTCGGCCGCGCGGTCGTAGGCGGTGTAGGGATCGGTGCGGCTCGTCACCAGGACCGACCGGAAGGGCAGGGGCTCGCGCGGGATCGGCGCGAAGGCGCGCAGCACCGCCGGCGTGTCCGGCCGCTCGATATCGGGCAGCGCGACCAGGAAGGCGCCGGCGACCGCACCGACCGGGAGGTAGGGCGCCGCCTGCGCGCAGGAGACCACGCCCAGGCTGTGGGCGACCAGCACCACCGGCCGGTTCGCCGCCTGCACCGCCGCGATCACGGCGTCGCGCCACGCCTCCGGCTCGGGCTGGTCCCAGCTCTCCTGGGTCACGCGGCGCGCGGTCGAGAGCCGCTCCTGCCAGCGGCTCTGCCAGTGGTCGGGCCCGGAATTGGTGTAACCCGGGACGACGAGGATGTCGCAATCGGCCGATCTCATGCCGCACCGTTACAGCGAGGTGGGGGCAGCGTCGAGACCATCCTACTCCGCCGCCAGCGGCGGCACGACCGGCACGGCCGGCGCCAGCCCCGACAGCGCCGGCCCGACATGGAGAGCCAAGCCCGTCGAGGCGAGGTTCTTCAGCTTGGCCTCGACCTCGATGTCGCACCAGGCGAGATGGCGGGCGGTGTAGTCGTTGAAGGCGCGGTTCCACATCATGTCGGAATGGGCGGCCAGATCCCGGCCGTTGAGGCCGCCCTCGGTCAGCGCCGCGAAGTCGGGCAGGGTGTCGGGGTCGTGGCCCGGCAGCACGTCCTCGCGCGAGACGCTGACATGGCTGATCGGGCGAACCCCGCGCCAGGACTCGATCACCCGGACGATGCGGGGGTCATCGGGCGCGATGTAGCCGCCGCGGCTGTGGATCCAATGGTGGTGCAGGTCGAGCACCACCGGCACCCTGTCGGCGAGGCGCAGGACCTCGTCGAGGCCGAAGGCGGATTCGTCGTTCTCGACCGTAACGAGGTCGCGGGCGACTTGGCTGACGCGGGCCAGGTTCTCCCGGAAGGCCTCGACCCCGGGGTCGCGGGCGCCGACATGGATGTTGACGTGGGCGCCGTGCGGGTGCCACCCGCCACCATAACCCATCATCGCCATCACCTCGGCGTGGTAGTCGAGCTCGGCGATCCCGTTCTCGAGCGCCGCCGGGTTGCGGCTCGCCAGGATGCAGAACGGGCCCGGATGCATGCTGAGCCGCACGCCGCCGGCCCGCGCCGCCTCGCCGACCGCGGCTAAGCCCGTCTCGATGGTGCGGCGGAACTCCGGGTCGGCGTAGAGGTCGCGCACCTCCGGGTGGGTGTAGCCGGGCAGGATCGAGCTCGCGAGGCGCAACAGCCGCTCCAGCGGCGGCCGGGCCGCCACCCAGGCGACCTGCCGCCCCATCGCCGCGAGGTTGTGGGTGACGACCGAGACCAGCTTCTCGCGCGAGGCCGCCGGGTCGAGACGGCGCAGATGCGCGATCGTCACCGTGGTGACGTTCATCGTCAGGGCGGCCTCCTTGGCCGCCTTGATGGTCTTGTGCCGGCCGGGCTCCTCGTCCGGGATGAACTTGCAGCAGAAGCCGAGGCGCGGGCCGGGAGCGGGAGAGGAGATCATGGCCGACAACGCGGCCCGGGGCGTCGCGGGTCCCGGAATACGGGCAGGAAGCAGGGGACACGGACACGAAAAAGCCGGCCCCGAAGGGCCGGCCACGCGCGATCGGACGATGGATCGGGGAGGGTGGGCTCAGTGCGTCTGCCGGCCCGGCTCGCCGGTCCCCGTCTGGCCCGGCTGGTTCTTGCGCAGCTCGTCCGAGGCGGCGTTGGCGGCGGCGACGGCGGCGTCCTGGGCCTGGTCGAGGGCGCTCTCGACGAACTGCCGGCCGCGCTCGGTCGCCTCGCGGGCGTAGCGCAGGCCCTGGTCGCGGACCTCGTCGGCGTAGGGGCCGACGGTCTGGTCCTCCTGCCGGGTGCGCGGCAGGAGGGCGCCGAGCAGCATGCCGGCGGCAAGCCCGACGACGCCGACCAGGACCGGGTTCTCGGTGACGAAGCGCTCGACGGCGCTCTGGCCCTGCGCGAGGCGCTCGCTGCCGCGGTCGCGCAGGTCGGAGTAGGTGCGCGAGCCGGTCTCGATCCGGTCGGTGGCCCAGTCGCGGGCCCGGTCGAGGGTCTCGGAGCTGCGGCCGCCGACGGCGCCGTAGGTCTGGCTCGCCTGGGCATGGGCGCGGTTCACCGCCTCGCTGGCGCCCTGCTTCAGGCGGTCGGCGGCGGCGTCGGCCTTGGCGCGCAGCTGCTCGGCGGTCTGGCTGATGCGGTCGCCGATGGCCGAGGCGGTGTCGCTCACCGTCTCCGAGGCAGTGGATGCCGCGTCCTTCACCGCGTCGGCGGCATCCCGGGCGGTCTGCCCGGCGGTCTTCGCCGCGTCGGACGCGGCTCCCTGTGCCGCGTCGAGGTTCTGCCGGACGGTATCGTGGTCCTGGTGCAGGTTGCGCTCGGGGCTGGTGGCCGGGGTATGGGCCGAGGGCGCGCCCGGATTGGCCGGGTTGATGGTGTGCTCTGCCATGCTCTGGTACTCCGTGGGAGGGTGCGACGGGGGCGTCGGCAGCCGACAGGACGACGGGGGGAGGGCACCGGCGCAGGGCCGGCGCCCATCACATCCGCATGCTGTCGGCGACGCGATCGGCAGCCGGGTGGGCGGTCGGCCGGTCGGGGTCGTAGACCCGGGCCGCACCGGTCTTCAGGACCGGCACCGCCTCGGCGCCGTTCATCGTCGCCTCGAGGTGCTGGCGGCGCTGCGACTCGCGGGCGACCCGGTGGATGAGCCAGCCGACACCGGCGACGATCAGCATCACCGGCACAGGGTTGCGGCGCACCGCCTCCAGCGCCCCGTCGTAGAGCCCGCTCGCCGGCGATTGCCGCACCGTGCCGAGCATCTCGTCGACGATGCTGGCCGGCGAGAGCCGGCCCTGGATCTGGTCGATCGTCCGGTCGAGACGGGCGCGGGTCTCCTCGATGTCGTGTTCGAGCTCGTTGATCGACTGGGTCATCCCGACACCCTCTCGGACAGAACCCTCGCATCCTGGCGCACCTGGCGCGTGGTGCGGGTCGGCGTCAGCGTGGACAGGGACATCGCGCTGCGGCCCCACAGGGCGAGCCCGATGCCGATCGCCAGGAACACCGCCCCGACGATCAGCGCGGCGAGCGCCTCGGAATGGACCACCGTGGCGAGCCATTTCACCAGGGCGTCGGTAAGGACCAGCAGGGCGACGACGGCGAAGACCGCAGCGCCCACCATCATGCCGAGCCCGAGGAACAGCGACCTCAGGTTGTTCGACATCTCGGTGCGGAAGAGGGCGATCTCCTTGCGGGCGAGGTCGGTGGTCTCGCGCAGGGCGTCACCCAGGAGCCCCTGGATGCTGCCGGGCGAGGCGGGGCCGCCATTCGGGCGGCCGGTGGCAGGATCGGCCATCGCGGATTCCTCCGATCAGGCCGAGTAGCGCGGGCCGGACGCGCCGGTGCGGTACGGGTCGGGGCGGGCGGTCTCGGGCTCGCTGTGGGCGCCGGGCACGTCGCGATAGCCCGCATCCCGGGTGCCGAACGAATCGGTTGCCCGGTCGTAGGTGCTGCGGGCGCGCGCCTGGGATTCGCGGAACGCCTCGCGGCCGTCGAGCACGTGGGCGGCCTGGGCCGAGGCCCGGATGAAGCGGGCGGCGAGGAAGCCGGTGAGGAAGGTCGCCACCGCCACCGCCGCCGGCCGGCGCCGGGCCACCGCCTCGATCTCGCTGTAGAAATCCTCGAAGCTGCGCTCGCGGATCGAGCCGGAGAGCTGCTCCAGGCCTTCCGCCGCGCTGTCGAAGAACGCCTTCACGTTCGGCTGCTGATCGAGCTTGCCGCCCGAATCGCGCAGCGCCTGGGCGAGGTCGGAGACCGACTGGGCGGCGTCGCCCTTGCGCCGGTCGACGTAGCCGTGGACCTGCTCGCGGGCCGATTCGACCAGGCTGAAGCCGCGCTCCATCGCGACGTCGCCGAGCTGGCGCACGTCCGACCGCAGGTCGTTCCAATCCGCCGGCCGCCCATCGTCGCCCCGGTGCTGTCCGTTGTCGTAACCCGCGCTCATGAGGGCACTCCATTCCTTCTCGGCGCGGCGGGCAGGCCGGACCGGCCGCCCCGCCGACCACATGCGACGATATTGCGAGTAACAGCAGCCAAGGCGCCCGGTTCCGGCCTTAACCAAGGAGGAATCGCGGCGGGATTCCTGTGGAGCGCCGGGCACAGCCGGTCCGGGCGCGGCCGGGTCTGGATTCACCGGAAGGGTTGACCAAATCCGCGGGATCGCGCTTGCTCCCAGCGCGTTTTGTCCGTCGGGGCGGATGGACGCGGCGACGTTCCCGCCCCACCGGAGCCCCATCCGACCGCGAGGCGATCGGATGGGGCTCCGGCTCCTTACTTTTGCCGCATTTTCTTCGACGAACCGGTGCCCACCTCGTCGGAAAAATGCTCCAGGTCCGTGCAGCCGGAGTCCATACCCGCCGTGTCACGCCTCATCATCGTGTCGAATCGCGTCGCCGTCCCGGAATCGGGCTCCAAGGCGGTCGCGGCCGGCGGGCTCGCCGTCGCCCTCAAGGAGGCCTTCACGGCCTACAAGGGCCTCTGGTTCGGCTGGAGCGGCAAGATCACCGACACCCCGTCCTCCGAGCCGGTGATCGCCGACCGGGGGCGGGTGCAATACGCGGTGATGGACCTGTCGCCCCAGGACCACCGCGAGTATTACAGCGGCTTCGCCAACCGCGCGCTCTGGCCGATCATGCATTACCGCCTCGGCCTCGCGGCATTCTCGCGGGCCGACTATGCCGGCTACCAGCGGGTCAACCGGATCTTCGCCCAGGCCTTGGCCGGGCTGATCGAGCCGGGCGACCTGATCTGGGTCCACGACTACCACCTGATCCCGCTCGCCTCCGAGCTGCGGGGCCTCGGCGTCTCGAACCCGATCGGCTACTTCCACCACATCCCGTGGCCGTCCGGCGAGGTGTTCAACACCCTCCCGGCCTCGACCGAGCTGCTGCGCGCGGTCTCCGACTACGACCTGATCGGCCTCCAGACCGATAGCGACGTGCACAACCTGTCGCGCAACCTCGTCGACGAGCTGCGGGCGATCCCGCTGGGCGGCGGCTCGCTGATGGTCGACGGGCGCCGCACCCGCATCCGCAGCTTCCCGATCGGCATCGACGTCGACGGGTTCCGCCAGGCCGCCGAGCGCGCCGGCATGAACCGCACCGTGCGCGACACGGTGGCGGGCCTGCGCACCCGCAAGCTGCTGATCGGCGTCGACCGGCTCGATTACTCGAAGGGCGTGCCGGAGCGGATGGAGGCGGTCGAGCGCTTCTTCGCCTCGAACCCCGACCAGCGCGGCAACGTCGTCTTCCTGCAGATCGCCCCGAAGTCGCGCACCGAGGTGCCGGAATACGAGCAGCTCAGCCGCGACGTGAACGAGGTTCTGGGCAACATCAACGGCTCGCTCGGCGAGCCGTCCTGGACGCCGATCCAGTACGTCACCAAGGCCTATCCCCGCGCGGTACTGGCCGGGCTCTACCGGGCCGCCCGGGTCGGCGTGGTGACGCCGATGCGCGACGGCATGAACCTCGTCGCCAAGGAATACGTCGCCGCCCAGAGCGAGGACGATCCGGGCGTGCTAGTGCTCTCCAAGTTCGCCGGCGCCGCCCGGCAGCTGCCCGAGGCACTGCTGGTCAATCCCTACGACCGGTTCGAGGTGGCGGAGGCGATCCGCGCCGCGCTCTACATGCCGAAGGCCGAGCGGGTGGAGCGCTGGAAGCCGATGTTCGAGCGGATGACGCGCGAGGACGTGGATTGGTGGGCACGGAGCTATCTCGGCGAGCTCGAAGGGTTCCGCACCGTCGAGCGCGAGCCGCCGGCCGAGGCGGAGGCGCGGTAGGACGCGGCAGCCGAACCCTCCCCCTCCGCGGGGGAGGGCTCAGGCCCCTCTGCCTCTCGAATCTGTTCTTTTGGATCGTAACGGCGGCTCAGGCAGCGCGAGCCGCCCCCGCCCGCAGCGCCCCCATCAAAAACGCGATCATCGCGTCCAGCGCCGGCACGAAATCCTCCGGGCATTGCACCACCAGGACCGGGTGGCAGAAACGCACGATGGCCGTGTGGACGCAGCGCGCCGCCACCGCCGGGTCCTCGACCCCGAACTCGCCGCGCGCCGCGCCGTCGGCGATGACCCGCTCCAGCACGGCGGTGATGCGGTCGACATGGTGACGGCAGACGTTCCAGCTCTCGGACATCGCCGCCTCGATCATCTCGTGCATGCGCGGATGGCCGGTGAAGCGGCCGACGGCGTCGCGGTGCAGGAAGACGATGATCTCGCGCAGGCGCGCCTCCGCCGGGAGGCCGGGCCGGTCCGCGATGGCGGCGATCCGCGCCTCGACCTCCCCGATGATGCGCGCGACCACCGCCTCGTTGATCGCCTTCTTCGAGTCGAAGAAGCGATACACGTTGGCCGGGCTCATCCGCAGGGTCTTGGCGATGTCGGCGACGGTGGTCTTCTGGTATCCGATCTCACGAAAGAAGCGCTCCGCCGTCGCCAGGATGCGAAGGCGGGTGTCGGTCGACGATTCCTCGACGGGTGGAGGTGCGGACAGGGCAGGGATCATCCGCGAAGCCTATCGTGCCGATCGCGTCGGGGTCAAAAGGCACCGGCGACCTTCCGCGCGGGTGTGGCATCTGCGTCACCCGGCCAGGATTGCCGTCAGGAGCCGAATTGCGAGCCCAGCCGCTCCAGATACTCGGCGAGATCGATGCCGCCGACCTTCTTGCCGTAATCGAACCGGGCACCGGGACGAATCGCCACGCTCTCGCGGGCGGTGGTCAGGGTGACCGGCCGGGTGCAGACCCAGGCGCCGTCGCGCCGATGCTCGAAGTAATTCAGGATCTCGTGCCGGTTCACGTCGACCTCCCACAGCGCCTGGCGCTCATCTGGCGGGACAACGTGACAGTCGGGGGGAAGTTCACGGCAAGACGCCTCCCGGATGCCAGGTCATGCCGGACTTCCACCAAGCTTGAGCTTACGCGACCGCTTGCGCGACACGGGAACCCGCGAGACAATCGACGCGAGCGCTCCCGAGGAAGCAATTCGATGACGGTCGTCCGCCGCGAGGCCCTGTTCGTGTTTGCCGGTGCCGTCGCCCTCCCGGCGTGGGCTGCGCCGCTGCAGAGCGGCGTGACGGCCTCCGCCTTCCGCTTCGCGCGGCCCGACGGCGGCAGCCTCGCCCTGGCCGAGCAGGCCGGCAAGCCGATCCTGGTCGTGAATACCGCGACGGCCTGCGGCTACGCTCCGCAATTCTCAGGGTTGCAGCAGCTCTGGACCCGGTTCGGCTCCCGCGGGCTGACGGTGATCGCCGTGCCCTCGGCCGATTTCGGCCGCCAGGAACCCCTCGACGGGCTGGCGATCGCCGACGCCGCCCGGAAGAACTACGGCGTGACCTTTCCGGTGATGGCGAAGACCAGCGTGACGGGCCCGCAGGCGCACCCGTTCTACCGCTGGGCGGCATCGGAGAAGCCGGCCGAGACCCCGCGCTGGAACTTCCACAAGTACTTGGTCGGCCGCGACGGGCACATCGCGGCGGCCTTCGCCACCCAGGTCGAGCCGACGGATCCGCGGGTGATCGCGGCGATCGTCAAGGAACTGGATGCCGCGGGGTAGGGGACGCCGCTCCACCCGGGACTTTGTTCGATCGAGCCGGCGAGCAAGGCGCCCACCAGCTCACCCCGGGGCCATGCAGGGGAACCCGGGATGACGTGATGGGTCCGGGATCCACGACGTGAATCCCGGAGAGGCAGCCCCGGGGGCCTCAGGGTCCACGAAACCCCCGACGCCCTCCGCGTATGCGCCTGACTGCCTCTTGGGCGATCCCCGCTCAGACCACCGCCTTCTGCGCGCCCGTCTGCACGTGGAAGTCCGGCCCGTTGCCGGTCTTCGCCACGTACCCGGCCCGGATCACGAAGTCGCCGAAGCGCTCGCCCTGGGTCCGGTCCTTGGCGTAAGCCGCGAAGAGCGGGTCGAGCTTCGGGCGGATGTCGGCGGCGGTGACGTCCTCGGCGTAGAGCTTGCTCAGCCGCGAGCCGTCGAAGGCGGCGCCGAGATAGAGGTTGTAGCGCTCGGGGCCGCGGCCGACGAGGCCGATCTCGGCGATGAACGGCCGGGCGCAGCCGTTCGGGCAGCCGGTCATCCGGATGGTGATGTCGTCGTCGGAAAGGCCGTGGGAGGCCAGGCTCTCCTCGAGCTCGTCGACGAGGCTCGGCAGGTAGCGTTCGCTCTCGGCAAGGGCGAGGCCGCAGGTCGGCAGGGCCACGCAGGCGAGGCTGTTGCGACGCAGGGCGCCGGCGCCGGTGGTGAGGCCGTATTCCTGCACCAGGGCGTCGATCTCGGCCTTCTTGTCCGCCGGGACGTTGGCGATGATGACGTTCTGGTTGCCGGTGAGGCGGAAATCGCCCTGGTGCACCTCGGCGATGCGGCGCAGGCCGGACAGGATCTGGGCCCCGCCCTCGATGTCCTTGATCCGGCCCGAGGCGACGTAGAGCGTCAGGTGGTGCTTGCCGTCGTCGCCCTCGACCCAGCCGTAGCGGTCGCCGTTGCCGGTGAAGGTGAACGGCTTCGGATCCTGGAAGGCGCGGCCGACCCGCTTCTCGACCTCGGCCCGGAAGGCCTTCAGGCCGAAGCGCTCGATCGTGTACTTGAGGCGGGCGTTCTTGCGGACGTTGCGGTTGCCCCAGTCGCGCTGGACGGTCATCACCGCCTCGGCGACCTTGAGGGCGTATTCCGGCTCCGAAAACAGCATCACGTCGGCGGTGCGCGGGAAGGTGTCGGTCTCGCCATGGGTCATGCCCATGCCGCCGCCGACGGTGACGTTCCAGCCCGTCACCTTGCCCTTCTTGTCGAGGATCGCGATGAAGCCGAGGTCGTGGGCGTAGACGTCGACCTCGTTGGAGGGCGGCACCGCCACGATGGTCTTGAACTTCCGCGGCAGGTAGGTCTTGCCGTAGACCGGCTCGACCTCGCCCTCGTCCTCACCCCCGACCACGCGCTCGCCGTCGAGCCAGATCTCGCGCCACGCATTGGTCTTCGGCAGCAGGCTGTCGGAGATGTCCTTGGCGAGCTTGTAGGCCGCCGCGTGGGCACCCTTCTGGGCCGGGTTCGTCGCCGCCATCACGTTGCGGTTGACATCGCCGCAGGCTGCGATCGTGTCGAGCAAAGCCGCATCGATCGCCGCCATCGTGCGCTTGAGGTTCGACTTGATGACGCCGTGATACTGGAACGTCTGCCGCGTCGTCGCGCGCAAGGTCCCGTTGGCGTAGGTGCGGGCGATCTCATCGAGAATCAGCCACTGCTTGGGCGTCACGACGCCGCCGGCGATGCGCAGGCGGATCATGAACGAGTAGGCCTTGTCGAGCTTCTTCTTGGTCCGCTCGGCACGCAGGTCGCGGTCGTCCTGCAGGTACATCCCGTGGAACTTCACGAGCTGCCCGTCATCGTCCGAGATCGCCCCGGTGGCGTTCTTCAGCAGGCCTTCGGCGAGGGTGCCGCGCAGGTAGCCGCTGGCGATCTTGATGTGCTCGTTGGCCGAGAGCTTGGCGGCCCGGGCAGCCTCCGCCTCGGTGATCGGGCGCTCGGTCGGCGGCGTGTCGTAGACGCGCTCGGCGGGGGAGAGGTCGGCGGTCTTGGTGTCGGCCATGGGTGTGGTGTCCATTCGGGCGCCTCACGCGAGGCGTAGACGACCCGGTTCCTCCCGGCGAGCGCACCGCCGGAAGAGACGCGGGAACCCCTCTCCCGGGTGGGAGGAGGGGCGGGGGTGAGGGTGTAACGCCTCAGGATTGATTGCGGGCGAGGGAGCCGGCCCCATTGCAGGATCTGGCTCCCTTCTCCTCTCCCTGCGGGCGGGGAAAGGGCCGTGCCCTCGTTCAGAGGGTACGGCAAGCCCGGAGGGCGAAGGTGAGAGGGCGTTTCCGGAAGAGCCACATCCGGCACCTCCCCCTCTCCCGGCCCGCAGGGAGAGGGGGGAGGCGCACCGGGCGGTGCCGATCCTAGTAAACGTCCTGCTGGTAGCGGTGGCTGCGCTCCAGGCCGGCCACGGCCGCCTCGGCGGCAGCCGGGTCCAGGCCCTTCACGTCGGCGAAGGCCTTCACCAGGGCCGCCCGCACGTCCTTGGCCATCGCCTTGGCGTCGCCGCAGACGTAGACATGGGCGCCGCCGTCGAGCCAGGAGACCAGCTCGCGCCGCTGCTCCCAGATCCGGTCCTGGACGTAGATCTTCTCGGGCTGGTCGCGGGAGAAGGCGACGTCGATGCGCGCCAGCGAGCCGTCCTCCAGGGCTTCCTGCCATTCGAGCTGGTACAGGAAGTCGTGGGTGAAGTGGCGGTCGCCGAAGAACAGCCAGTTGCGGCCGGGCGCCTCGGTGGCGCGGCGCTCCTGCACGAAGGCGCGGAACGGCGCCACGCCGGTGCCGGGGCCGACCATGATGATGTCGGTGGCCGGGTTCGACGGCAGGCGGAAATGCTTGTTCGGCTTGACCCGCACGCGCAGCTTGGCGCCGGTGCGGATCCGGTCGGCGACGTGGACCGAGGCGACGCCGGTCCGGGCCCGGTCATGGGTGGTGTAGCGCACCGCCGCAATGGTGAGATGGGCCTCGTCGCCGACCTCGGCCCGTGAGGAGGCGATCGAGTAGGCCCGCGGCGGCAGCGGCCGGGTGATGTCCGAGAGATGCTGAGCGGACAGCTTCGCCGGGTAGGTCTCGATCAGGTCGATCAGGTGCCGGCCCTCGATCCAGGCCCGGACCTCGTTGGACTCGACCAGGCGGCGGGCCTCCTCGTGGCCGGTGGCCTTGACGAAGCGCTCGACCGTGGCGGCCGACAGGGTGGTGATGTCGCGCTCGGCGAGCAGCGCCTGGCGCAGGACCGAATCGCCCTCGAGGCCGGCGGCCTTGAGGATCTGGTCGACCAGGGCCGGATCGTTCTCGGGATAGAGTTCGAGGGAGTCGCCGGGCTCGTAGGCGGGCGCGGCATCCTCGAAGGCGAGGGCGAGGTGGATGGTTTCCTTGTCGGAGCGCGAGGAGTTGAGGTTGACGTGCTCGATCACCTCGACGGTGACCGGCTCGCGGCTGACCTCGACCTCCTCGTCGGCGCCGGCCGTGCGGGCGAAATCGACCGCCACCACGTTGCCGGCGGGCTCAGGCGGCGCGAGCGCCTTGAGGGCGTCCTTGATCCAGGCGGCGGCCGGCTTGTCGAAGTCGAGGTCGCAGTCGATCCGCGGCAGCACGCGCTTGGCGCCAAGCTCCTCGAACCGGGTGTCGAGGCGCTTCCCGATGGCGCAGAACTCGGCATACGAGGTGTCGCCGAGGGCGAGCACGCCGAACTCGACCCCGTCGAGACGCGGCGCGCCCTCGCCCATGATCTCGCCATAGGCGCGCACGGCCCGGGCCGGCGGCTCGCCCTCGCCCCAGGTGGCGGCGATGACGACGACGCGCTTCTCCTTGCTCAAGGACGCGACGTCGAGATCGGCGAAGTCGACGACCTTCGGCTTGAAGCCGGTCTTGCGGGCGAGCTTGGAGACGTCGCCGGCGAGCTTCTCCGAATTGCCGGACTCGCTGGCGAACAGGATCGTCAGCGGCTCGGCGGCGCGGGGCGGGGCGGCCGGAGCAGGGGCCTCGGCAGGCACGGCGCCGGACGCAGCGTCGAGGCCGGCGAGGAAGCCGGCCAGCCACGCGCGCTGCAGGGCGGTGGTGGAGCCGAGGGCGGCATCGAGATGGGCCCGCTCGGCGTCGCCGAAGGGAGCCGTGCGGGGAAGAAGCGCGGGGCGAGACATGCCCGCACAGATGTGCCGGCGCCGTCCCAGAGTCAACAGGAATGTTCTTTTTGAAGAACGCGTCCGCGGGAGATCGTCGTTATCGTCGGCAGCCGCCGTGGGAGAATATTATTTTCCGTTCGCTGCCAGGGGCTGGATGAACGGTGCCGTCGGGAGCGGCAACGCAGTGGTGCTCTTCACCTTCTCCATGGCGAACCGCGACGTGACGTTCTTCAAAGGCAGCACCGCGATGAGGCGCTTGTAGAAGGCGTCGTAGGCCTGCATGTCGGCCACCACGACGCGGAGCATGTAGTCCACGTCGCCGGCCATGCGGTAGAATTCCAGCACCTCCGGCATCCCCGAGACGGTAGCGGCGAAACGCTCCAGCCACTCGCGGGAATGGTCGCTGGTCTCGATCGAGACGAACACCGTCAACCCGAGACCGAGCTTCACCGGGTCGAGCACCGCCACGCGCCGGTCGATCACCCCGTCGGCCTCGAGGCGCTGGATGCGCTTCCAGCACGGGGTCTGCGACAGGCCGACGCGCTCCCCGATCTGCGCGATCGACAGCGTCGCGTCGGTCTGGAGCAGGGCGAGGATCTTCAGGTCGATGGCATCCACTGCACGACTCCGGTTTTGGAGAAGATTCTTTCAAGGATGTCGCACGGTCAGGGAACGGATTTCCTGCCGAGACGTTCGTGGGAGCCGGTATAACCCGCGATTCCGGGCGGATGGCCGCAAAAATCCCCGGGACCGCATCCCAGCCATGCCTTGACAGTGTTCGGTATAGCGAACAGTTACCCCGGCAGACAAGCAGCCAATCCCGTGCTCTCCATGACCCTTCCCCTCGACCGCGCGGCGCAGGACGCCCTCGCGCAGGATCTGGCCTCGCGCCTGCGTCCCCTCGCGCTGCCGGAGCGCCTGGCGTTGATCGACGCGACGGTGAACGGCCGCCTGGTCTTCACCACGAGCTTCGGCCTGGAGGACCAGGCCCTTACCCATGCCCTGCGCATGGCGAAGTCGCGAGCCGAGATCGTGACGCTCGATACCGGCCGGCTCTTTCCCGAGACCTACGACACCTGGGCCGAGACCGAGGCGGCTTACGGCTTCCGCATCCGCGCCTACGCGCCCGAGCGCGAGGCGGAGGAGCATTTCGTCGCCGAGTCCGGCATCAACGGCTTCCGCCACTCGGTCGCGGCGCGCCAGGCCTGCTGCGGCTTTCGCAAGGTCGAGCCGTTGGGCCGGGCCCTCGCCGGCGCCGCCGGCTGGCTCACGGGCCTGCGCGCCGGCCAGTCGGCCAACCGGGCCGAGACGTCGCTGGCCGAGGCCGACCAGGCCCGCGGCCTGATCAAGCTCAACCCGATCGCGGACTGGACCCGCGAGGCCCTGGCCGAGCTGATCCACCAGAACTACGTGCCGTACAACGTGCTGCACGATCGCGGTTTCCCGTCGATCGGCTGCGCCCCCTGTACCCGCGCGGTGAAGCTCGGCGAGCCCGAGCGGGCCGGCCGCTGGTGGTGGGAGCAGGCGAGCAAGCAGGAATGCGGCCTCCACGTCGCCGGCGCGCCGGGCAGCGAGGTCAAGCCGGGCCAAAAGATCCTTGGCCAAAAGATCCTGGGCCAAGAGCCCCGCGCCTTCGAGCCGGCCTCGTCCGGCTCCTCCTCCACATCATCCAACCCGGAGCTGGTCGCATGAGCGCCGCCCTCAAGACCCGGACCGACGGCCTCGACCGCCTGACCCACCTCCAGCGCCTGGAGGCCGAGAGCATCCACATCATGCGGGAGACGGTCGCCGAGACCGAGAACCCGGTGATGCTGTACTCGATCGGCAAGGATTCCTCGGTGCTGCTGCACCTGGCCCTCAAGGCGTTCGCGCCGGGCCGGCTGCCGTTCCCGCTGCTCCACGTCGACACGACCTGGAAGTTCCGCGAGATGATCGCGTTCCGCGACCAGCGCGCGAAGGAGCTCGGCCTGGATCTCCTCGTCCACACCAACCCGGACGGGCTCGCCCGCGGCATCGGGCCGGTGAGCCACGGCTCCGAGGTCCATACCGACGTGATGAAGACCCAGGCCCTGCGCCAGGCCCTCGACAAGCACAAGTTCGACGCGGCCTTCGGCGGCGCGCGGCGCGACGAGGAGGCCTCGCGGGCCAAGGAGCGCATCGTCTCGTTGCGTACCGCGCAGCACCGCTGGGACCCGAAGCGCCAGCGCGCCGAGCCCTGGCACCTCTACAACATGAAGAAGCAGCGCGGCGAATCGTTGCGCGTGTTCCCGCTGTCGAACTGGACCGAGCTCGATATCTGGCTCTACATCGAGCAGGAAAACATCCCGATCGTGCCGCTCTACTACGCCGCCGAGCGTCCGGTGGTGAGCCGCGACGGGCAGCTGATCATGGTCGACGACGAGCGCCTGCCGCTCCAGCCCGGCGAGACCCCGGAGATGCGGCTGGTGCGGTTCCGGACCCTCGGTTGTTACCCGCTGACCGGGGCGGTGGAGAGCGATGCCGCGACCCTGCCGGAGATCATCGGCGAGACGCTGGCCGCCCGCACCTCCGAGCGGCAGGGCCGCGTGATCGACAAGGACGGCGCCGGCGCCATGGAGCGCAAGAAGCAGGAAGGCTACTTCTGATGACCGTGCACCAATCCACCCGCGCCTTCGGCTACGAGGCCTTTCTCGCCGCCCATCAGCGGAAGGAAGTGCTGCGGTTCATCACCTGCGGCTCGGTCGACGACGGCAAGTCGACCCTGATCGGGCGCCTGCTGCACGACACCAAGCAGATCTTCGACGATCAGGTCAGCGCGCTCGAGCGCGACTCGCGCCGCCACGGCACGCGGGGCGGCGAGCTGGATCTCGCGCTCCTCGTCGACGGCCTCCAGGCCGAGCGCGAGCAGGGCATCACCATCGACGTCGCCTACCGGTTCTTCTCGACCGAGCGGCGCTCGTTCATCGTCGCGGACACGCCCGGCCACGTCCAGTACACCCGCAACATGGCGACCGGCGCCTCGACCGCCGAGGTCGCGGTGCTGCTGGTCGATGCCCGAAAGGGCCTGAGCCCTCAGACCCGTCGGCACGCGCTGCTGGTCTCGATGCTCGGCATCCGCCGCGTCGTGCTGGCGGTGAACAAGATGGACCTGATCGGCTGGTCTGAAGGCCGGTTCGAGGCAATCGTCGCCGAGTTCCAGGCCTTCGCCAAGGATCTGCGCTTCGCCGACGTGACCGGCATCCCGCTCTCGGCGGCGAACGGCGACAACGTCGTGCTGCCGGGCACCGCGGCGCCCTGGTATGCCGGCGCGCCGCTGCTGCAATACCTCGAGGAGGTGCCCGCGCATGTCGAGGAGGAGGTCGCTCCCTTCCGCATGGCGGTGCAGTGGGTCAACCGGCCGAATTCCGACTTCCGCGGCTTCTCGGGCCTGATCGCGTCGGGGGCGGTCGCGGTCGGCGACAAGGTGGTGGTGGCGCCCGCCGGCACGCCGTCGACGGTGGCGCGGATCTACACCTATGACGGCGACCTGCCGCGGGCCATCGCCGGCCAGTCGGTGACCCTGGTGCTCGCCGACGAGGTCGATGCCTCGCGCGGCAGCGTGATCACGGCTGCCGGCCAGCCGCCGATCGTCAGCGACCGGCTCGAGGTCCGGCTGTTCTGGGCCAACGAGGCCGGGCTGAAGCCGGGCGACACCTACCTCGCCAAGGTCGGCACGGTGACGGCGAATGCCGTCGTGGAAGCCGTGCGCGCGCGCATCGACACCGAGACCGGGCAGGGCGTGCCGGCCGAGAGCTTGAGCGCCAACGACATCGGCGACGTCACCTTGAGCCTCGACCGCAAGGTCGCCGTCGATGCCTACCGGCAGAACCGCGACACCGGCAGCCTGATCCTGATCGACCGGGCGACCACCGACACGGCGGCTTTGGGCCTCGTCCAGGCCCCGCAGGCGGCGCCGCAGGGCGGCGCGACGACCGAGGCTCCGACGACCGGGGCGAAGGCCGAGGCGGCTCCCGCCGGCGGCGGCCTCCTCGGCTCCCTGAAGCGGCTGTTCCGCGGCTCGTCCCTGGCGCTCGCCGCCGGGGCCTCCCTCCTGGCGCTGGCGGGAGCCCCGGCTCCCGCGAAGGCGCAGACGCTGCTGAACGTCTCGTACGACCCGACCCGCGAGCTGTACCGGGCGATCGACGCGGCCTTCGCCAAGGAGTGGAAGGCCAAGACCGGCGAGACCGTGACGGTGCGCGCCTCGCATGGCGGCTCCGGCGCCCAGGCCCGCTCGGTGATCGACGGCTTGCCGGCCGACGTGGTGACGCTGGCGCTCGCCAGCGACATCGACGCCATCGCGGCCCGCTCGAAGAAGCTGCCGGCCGACTGGCAGAAGCGCCTTCCGAACAACTCGACGCCCTACACCTCGACCATCGTGTTCCTGGTCCGCAAGGGCAACCCGAAGGCGATCAAGGACTGGGACGACCTGGTGAAGCCGGGGATCCAGGTCATCACCCCGAACCCGAAGACCTCGGGCGGCGCGCGCTGGAACTACCTCGCGGCCTATGCCTACGCGTTGTCGAAGAACAACAACGACGACGCCAAGGCGAAGGACTTCGTCACCGCCCTGTTCAAGAACGTGCCGGTGCTCGACACCGGTGCGCGCGGCGCCACCACCACCTTCGTGCAGCGGGGCTTGGGCGACGTGCTGATCGCCTGGGAGAACGAGGCGTTCCTGGCCGACGAGGAATTCGGCAAGGGCAAGTTCGACATCATCGTCCCCTCGATCTCGATCCTGGCCGAGCCGCCGGTCGCTCTCGTCGACGCCAATGTCGATCAGAAGGGCACCCGCAAGCAGGCCGAGGCCTATCTGCAGTTCCTCTACACGCCCGAGGCGCAGAAGATCATCGCCAAGAACTTCTACCGCCCGCGCGACGAGGCGGCGGCGGACAAGGCGGATCTCGCCCGCTTCCCGAAACTGAAGCTCGTCACCATCGACGACACCTTCGGCGGCTGGGCCAAGGCCCAAAAAACCCATTTCGACGATGGCGGCGTGTTCGACGCCATCCTGAAAGCCCGTCAATGAGCAACGCCGCGGCCCTGCCCGCGGGGCGGGCCGCGTCCCGCTTCCGGCGACCGAGCGCGCTCCCGGGATTCCGCCTGACCTTCGGGATCACGC
Source organism: Methylobacterium terricola (assembly GCF_006151805.1). Lineage (GTDB taxonomy): Bacteria > Pseudomonadota > Alphaproteobacteria > Rhizobiales > Beijerinckiaceae > Methylobacterium > Methylobacterium terricola. The sequence goes on from NZ_VDDA01000007.1 coordinate 174,912, forward strand.
TCACCTACCTGACCCTGATCGTCCTACTGCCGCTGGCGGTGCTGCTGCTGCGCGCCGCCAGCGTCGGCCCGGCCGGGCTGTGGGACCTGATCACCGATTCCCGCAACCTCGCGGCGCTCAAGACCTCGTTCGGCCTCTCCCTCGCGGCCGCCGCGATCGACGCGGTGTTCGGGCTCCTGATCGCCTGGGTGCTGACCCGCTACCGGTTTCCCGGGCGGCGGATCATCGACGCGCTCGTCGACCTGCCCTTCGCGCTGCCGACGGCGGTGGCCGGCATCGCGCTCGCCAGCCTGTATGCGCCGAACGGCTGGCTCGGCGAGCCGCTGATGAGCCTCGGGATCAAGATCGCCTACACGCCGCTGGGCATCCTGGTGGCGCTCGTCTTCGTCGGCCTGCCGTTCTGCGTCCGCACGGTGCAGCCGCTGGTGGCCGAGATCGACAAGTCGAGCGAGGAGGCCGCCGCCATCCTCGGCGCCTCGCGTTTCCGCGCCGTCGTGACGGTGATCCTGCCGCCGCTGATCCCGGCGATGCTCACGGGCTTCGCATTAGCCTTCGCTCGCGCCGTCGGCGAGTACGGCTCGGTGATCTTCGTCGCCGGCAACCTGCCCTACGTCTCGGAGATCGCCCCGCTGCTGATCGTGATCAAGCTCGAGGAGTTCAACTATGCGGGTGCCACGGCGATCGCCGCCGTGATGCTGCTGATGTCGTTCGCCGCGCTGCTCGTCATCAACCTCGTCCAGGACTTCAGCCGCCGCAGGTTCGGCCATGTCTGAGAGCACCGTCCCGTCCATCCGCCCTCCGGTCCACCGCGGCCCGCATGCGGCACTGACTGAGCCGCGCCCGGTCCGGATCGCGCTGATCCTCCTCGCCGTGGCCTTCCTGGCCCTGTTCCTGCTGCTGCCGCTCGCCGTCGTCTTCGTCGAGGCGCTGAGCAAGGGGCTGGGGGCCTATCTCGCCACCTTCGCCGAGCCGGACGCGCAAGCCGCGATCCGCCTCACGCTCCTCGTCGCGGTGATCGCGGTGCCGCTCAACGTCGTGTTCGGGCTGTGCGCCTCCTGGGCCATCGCCAAGTTCCAGTTCCGCGGCCGTAACCTGCTCATCACCCTCATCGACCTGCCGTTCTCGGTCTCGCCGGTCGTGGCGGGCCTGATCTACGTGCTGATCTTCGGGGCGCAGGGGCTGCTCGGCCCGTTCCTCAACCGGCACGGGATCGAGATCATCTTCGCGGTGCCGGGCATCGTGCTCGCCACCGTGTTCGTCACCTTCCCGTTCGTGGCCCGCGAGCTGATCCCCTTGATGCAGGACCAGGGCACCACCGACGAGGAGGCCGCGTTGACCCTCGGCGCGAGCCCGTGGCGGATGTTCCGCACCGTGACGCTGCCGAACGTGCGCTGGGCGCTGCTCTACGGCGTGCTCCTGTGCAATGCCCGGGCGATGGGCGAGTTCGGCGCCGTCTCGGTCGTCTCGGGCCGGATCCGGGGGCTCACCAACACCATGCCGCTCCACGTCGAGATCCTGTACAACGAGTACAATTACGTGGCGGCGTTCGGGATCGCCTCGCTTCTGGCGCTCCTCGCGCTCGTCACCCTGGCGGGCAAGTCTTTCCTGGAATGGCGCCATGCCGATGCGCTGGCTGGACGCGGAGCCCACTGAGATGACGGCCGGATTCGCTCCCACCGCCCTGTCCCTGCGCCGCGACGCGCAGGCCCGCCCGGTCGAGGCGGCCTCCACCGAGCGCCTGCGCCAGGCCGGCACCTCCGTGCGGGTCGACGGCATCGTCAAGCGCTACGGCGGCCCCGGGCCGGCGGCGCTCGAGGGCGTCAGCCTGGCGATCGAGCCGGGCGAGCTTCTGGCGCTTCTGGGCCCCTCGGGCTCCGGCAAGACGACGCTGCTCCGCGTCATCGCCGGCCTCGAGATCCCGGATGGCGGCCGGGTGTTCTTCGGCTCGCAGGACACCACCGACATCCCGGTCCAAAGCCGCGGCGTCGGCTTCGTGTTCCAGCACTACGCCCTGTTCCGCCACCTCACGGTGTTCGAGAACATCGCCTACGGGTTGCGCTCGCGCCCCCGGGCGCACCGCCCGAAGGAGGACGAGATCCGCCGCCGGGTCGAGCGCCTGCTGGAGCTGGTGCAGCTGCCCGACCTCGCCAAGCGCTATCCCGGCCAGCTCTCCGGCGGACAGCGCCAGCGGGTGGCGCTCGCCCGGGCGCTGGCGGTCGAGCCCTCGGTGCTGCTCCTCGACGAGCCGTTCGGCGCCCTCGACGCCCAGGTGCGCAAGGACCTGCGCCGCTGGCTGCGCGAGATCCACCGCGAGACCGGCCAGACCACGATCTTCGTCACCCACGACCAGGACGAGGCGCTGGAGCTCGCCGACCGGATCGCGATCCTCAACAAGGGCCGCATCGAGCAGGTCGGCGCGCCGCACGAGGTCCAGGACCACCCGGCCTCGCGCTTCGTGATGTCCTTCGTCGGCGAGACCGCCCGTCTGCCGGCCGAGGTCGCGGACGGCGAGGTCCGGGTCGCCGGCCGCCCGGTGATCGCCGCGGAACCCGGCTGGCCGCAAGGACCGGTCGACCTCTGCCTGCGGCCCTGGGACCTCACGGTCGGGCAGGGGGCCGGCACGCTCCCCGGCACCGTGCGCGAGTGGCGCCGCACCGGGCGCGGCACCGTGGCGGAGATCCTCCTCGATGGGGCCGAGGCGCCGGTCGAGGTGAAGGTGACGGACGTCTACGAGCCGGGCGACCGGGTGGCGCTGGCGGTCGGCGCGGCGCGGGTGTTCGCGCGGGGGTGAGGGCGAGGGGCGGTCGGGGCTCTCTCCTCGGCCGCCGAGAAGCCTGGACCACGTGTGGGAATCCGTCCGCTCCGTCGTTGGAACTCCACGCCCTTTCCCGGACGACTGCAGCGAAGCGGAAGGAGATCCGGGAAGGGGGACGGTGTCAAAAACGATGCCGCGACACGATCATCCGCAGCATCGCTCAGTGTCTCGCTAACGCCGCACCCGCCGGCTCCGCGCCTCCTGCGCGAACGCATCCTCCTGCGTCTGCAGCCGCTCCACGAACACCGTCGCTGCCCGGGCGATGTGCTGGCGCGACAGCCGGTCGGCGGCCTCCGCCTCGCCCGCCGCGATCGCCTCCAGGATCGCCGCGTGCTCGTCCCAGATGCGGGCCGGCATCGCCTCGTCCTCGCGCAAGACCTCGCCCATGATCCGCCGCAGGTGGTTGAAGTGCGGTGCCGCGGTCTCGACGATGATCGGGTTCCCGGCGATGTCGCCGAGGAAGCGATGGAAGGCGATGTCGGCCTCGATCAGCGCCGCCACCGAACCGGCCTGCACCGCCGCACGCCCCGCCGCCACCAGGGGAGGGCCTTCTCGGCCAGCCCGGGCGGCATTGCGCTCGGCGGCGAGCCGGCTCGTCAGGCCCTCGAGCACCCCGCGCACCTCGTAGAGGTTCTGCACGAACGCGGCTTCGAGCGGTGCCACCACCAGGCCGCGGCGCGGCGCGTCGCGCACGATGCCGTGGTTGCGCAACAGCAGCAGCGCCTGCTGCACCGGCTGGCGCGACACCCCGTAGGCCTCCGCCAATTCGTCCTGGATCAGCCGGGTGTTGGGCGGCAGCCGCCCCTCGGTGATCTCGCTGAAGATCGCGCCGTAGACCTGCTCGACGAGCCGATGGCGCGTCAGCTGGCGGGCGTCAGTCTCGCTGATCATGGCCGGACCCCCTTCACGCAAAAACTCGTCCCCGACGTGTTGCGCAAACCGGAGGCGCGTGCAATACCGAATTCGAAATTCGAATTCTGAATTCAAAGAGTGTCGCAGCGGGATGGTCCCGGAACGACGGCACCGGGATTCAGTCGAGGGAGAAACGCCATGGACGACCCGCGCTCGACGCGCCTTCACCGGCGGCACCTGCTGGCATCGAGCCTCGGTGCCGCCGCAGCCTTGGCGGCCGGGTTTCCCCGGCCGGCCCTGGCACAAGGCCAGAAGCTCACCTTCAAGCTCGGCACCGACCTGCCGGTGCCGCATCCGGTCAACGTGCGCCTCAAGGAGGCGATCGCGGCGATCGCCAAGGACACCAACGGCGCCGTCGAGATCAGCCTGTTCCCGTCGAACCAGCTCGGCAGCGACTCGGACATGCTGTCCCAGATCCGCTCGGGCGCCCTCGAACTCGCGACCTTCCCGGGCACCGTGGTCTCGACCCTGGTTCCGGCGACCTCGCTCACCGGCATCGGCTTCGCCTTCACGAGCTACGACAAGGTCTGGGCCGCGATGGACGGCGAGGTCGGCGGCTATATCCGCCGGTCGATCGAGAAGGCGAACCTCGTCCCGTTCGAGACGACCTGGGACAACGGCTTTCGCCAGATCACCACCAGCACCAAGCCGATCCTGACCCCGGCCGACCTCAAGAACTTCAAGATCCGGGTGCCGGTGGTGCCGCTCTGGGTCTCGATGTTCTCGGCGCTGGGCGCTAGCCCGGTCAGCATCCCGCTGAGCGAGGCCTATTCGGCGCTCCAGACCCGGATCGCCGACGGGCAGGAGAACCCGCTGGCGCTGATCAACTTCGCCAAGTTCTACGAGGTGCAGAAATACTGCTCGCTCACCAACCACGCCTGGGACGGGTTCTGGATGATGGCGAGCGGTCGCGTCTGGAAGGGCGTGCCGTCGGACGTGCGGGCCATCATGCAGAAGCACCTCAACGCCGCGGCGTTGCGGGAGCGCGACGACATCGCCCAGGCCAACCGCGACACCCAGAAGGAATTGGAGGGGCGGGGCCTGGTGTTCAATGCCACCGAGCCGGCCGCCTTCCAGGGCGCGCTGAAGGCGACGAAGTTCTACGGCCAGTGGCGCGAGAAGTTCGGGCCGGAGGCCTGGGCGCTGGTGCAGCAATATGCCGGGGATATCGGCTGAGCACGATCACGAGAGTCCACCGACGGGCTTGAGCTTCACTGCGTCATCCCGGGGCTCGGCGCCGCCGGGAACCCGGGATCCATCACCGCCGACGTGGCCGAACGAGGCGACGATCGTTCCGCATCGTCCTGGTTCGTCGGCGATTATGGATCCGGGGTTCCGCTGTCGCGGCCCCGGGGACGACCCGGAGGATGGCACGCCCGTCGAGAGCGCCGACAACGTCTTGCGCCGAACGAGGACACGAGGACGACCACGATGAGGGATGTGCTCACGCCCGGGCAGATGCTCGCCGTCCAGGCCCGCCTGCAGCCCGACCGGATCGGCGCGCGCGACCTCGAGCGCGAGATGACCTTCCGGCAGTGGAACGCCCGCGCCTGCCGCCTGGGCAACGGCCTCCTGGGCCTCGGCCTGAGGAAGGGCGACCGGGTGGCGGTGCTGGCCTACAATTGCGTCGAGTGGCTGGAGCTCTACGCCGCCATGGCGAAGGCCGGCCTCGTCGCGGTGCCGATCAACTTCCGGCTGGTCGGGCCGGAGGTGCGCTACATCCTGGAGGATGCCGAGGTGTCGGCCCTGATCCTCCAGGATGAACTGGCCGGCACGATCGAGGAGATCCGCGCCGACCTGCCGATCGCCGAATCCCGGGTGGTGTGGTTCGGAGCCGAGCCGTGCCCGGCGGGCTTCTCGTCCTACGAGGACCTGATCGCCAGGGCGCGGGAGGACGAGCCCGGCACCGCCATCGATCCGGCGGACCCGTGGATGCTGATGTACACCTCGGGCACCACCGGCAAGCCCAAGGGGGCGATCCGCTCGCATCGCGGCGCCGCCATGCTGTCGCTGATCACCGAGATCGAACTCGGCATCCACCGGCGCGATTCGGCTTTGCTGGTCATGCCGCTCTGCCACGCCAACTCGCTCTACTTCTTTGGGGCGTTCAGCTATTGCGGCGGCGTCACCAGCGTCTACTCGCGCAAGAGCTTCGACCCGGAGCATTGCGTGCGGGCCCTCGCCGAGGGGGGCGCGTCCTTCACCTCGCTGGTGCCGACCCACTACGCGATGATGCTGTCCTTGAGCCGCGCGGCGCGGGACCGCCACGACCTCACCCGCATCACCCGCCTGATGATCTCCTCGGCCCCGGCGAGGCCCGACACCAAGCGGGCGGTGATGGAGTTCTTCCCGAATTCCGGCCTCTACGAGTTGTACGGCGCCACCGAAATCGGCTGGGCGACGATGCTGCACCCGCCCGAGCAGTTCACCAAGCTCGGCTCGGTCGGCCGCGAATGCGTCGGCTCGGCGCCGATCAAGCTGCTGGACGAAGCCGGCCACGAGGTGCCGGACGGCGAGGCCGGCGAATTGTTCTGCTCGAATCCCTACCTGTTCGACGGCTACTGGAAGCTGCCGGAGAAAACGAAGGAGGCGTTCCGCGGCGAATACTGCACCGTCGGCGACATGGCCCGGCGCGACGCCGACGGGTTCATCCACCTCGTCGACCGCAAGAGCAACATGATCATCTCCGGCGGCGAGAACATCTACCCGTCCGAGGTCGAGGCGCTGCTCGGCGGCCATCCGGCGGTGCACGACGTCGCGGTGGTCGGGCTGCCGGACGAGACCTGGGGCGAGCGCGTCCACGCCGTCATCGTGCTGCGCGACGGCGCCGCGGCCAGCGAGGGCGAGATCCTCGGCTGGTGCAAGGACCGGCTCGCCGGCTTCAAGCGCCCGCGCACGGTCTCGTTCATGGCCGACGAGGCGATGCCCCGGACCGCGACGGGGAAGACCCTGCACCGGAAGCTCAAGGAGCGGCTGGTGCGGGGGGAGGGGTAGTTCGCCGAGGTATCCCCTAGGATTGTGAGGCGCGGGATCCCCTCTCCCACTCGGGAGAGGGGGGAGACGCTGCGAAGGCGCGAACAACAACACGAACGGGAGGGAAACCCATGAGCCAGCAGGCCACCGTCCAGGACCTCAACGCCGACGCGCAATCCTGCGCCGCCTGGATCGCCCGGTTCCTGAAGGCGCGGGGCGTCGATCGGGTGTTCGGGCTCCAGGGCGGCCACATCCAGCCGATCTGGGATCATTGCGCCCGCCTCGGCATCCGCATCGTCGACGTGCGCGACGAGGGCGCCGCCGTCCACATGGCCCACGCCCATGCGGAACTCACCGGCGAAGTCGGGGTCTGCATGGCGACCGCCGGGCCCGGGGTCACCAACTGCGTCACCGGCATCGCCAACGCCTCGCTGGCGCGGGTTCCGGTGCTGCTGATCGGCGGCTGCACCTCGCGGCCGCAGGCCAATCTCGGGCCGCTCCAGGACATCCCGCACGTCGACATCCTGCGCCCGGTCACCCGCCAGTCGCGCACCGCCCGGGTCGCCGACCAGGTGATCCGCGACCTCGACGAGGCTTGGGCCCGCGCCATGGGCGATCTCGCCGAGCCGGGTCCGGTCTACATCGAGATCCCGACCGACGTGCTGCGCGCCCACGTGCCGCCGCAGCTGGTGCTCGACGACTGGATGGCCCCCAAGGCCCCGCGCCGTCTGCCGCCCGACCCGGCCGGGGTCGCGAAGGCCGTGGACGTGCTGTGGGGGGCGAAACGCCCGCTGGTGGTGAGCGGCCGGGGCGCGAGGACCGCCGGGCCGGAGCTGGTGCGCCTCCTCGACGCCCTCGGCGCGGTCTATCTCGACACCCAGGAGAGCCGCGGCCTGGTCCCGGCCGACCATCCGGCGACGGTGGGCGCCATGCGGGCCGCGGCGATGACCGAGGCCGACGTGGTTCTGGTGATCGGCCGCAAGCTCGATTACCAGCTCGGCTACGGCTCGCCGGCGGTGTTCCCGAATGCCCGCTTCGTGCGCATCGCCGACACTGCCGGGGAACTCGTCGACAACCGCCGCGGCGAGCCGGAACTCCTCGCCACGCCCGCCCTGGCACTCTCGGCGATCGTCGATGCCGCCGGCAACCGGGCGCCCGCCCTCGACCGGGCCTGGGCGGAGGACCTGCGGGCGCGCCACGTCACGCGCTCGACCGGCGGAAGCGTGCCGCAGACCGGCGAGGACGGCCGCGTCCACCCGGCGGCGATCTTCGCGGCGATCCGGCAGGTCGCGTCCCCCGACTACATCGCGGTGGCGGATGGCGGCGACCTGCTCAGCTTCGCCCGGGTCGGCCTCGAGGCGCGGACCTACCTCGATGCCGGCGCCTTCGGCTGCCTCGGAATCGGCGTGCCCTACGCCACCGCGGCCTCGCTCGCCTTCCCCGACCGGCAGGTGATCTGCGTCACCGGCGACGGCGCCTTCGGCATCAACGCCATGGAGATCGACACGGCGGTGCGCCACGGGGCGAAGCCGGTCATCATCGTGTCGAACAACGCCGCCTGGAACATCGAGCGCTACGACCAGGAGTTCAATTACGGCGGCCGGGTCGTCGGCACGCTGCTGGCCGATTCCGACTACGCCGCCATGGCCCGGGCGCTGGGCGCCCATGGCGAGCGGGTCGAGCGGGCGGAGGATCTCGCCCCGGCGATCGCGCGGGCGCTTGCCGCCGACGCCCCGGCGCTGATCGACGTGACGACCTCGCAGGTCGCGGTGTCGTCGGATGCCCGCAAGGGGCTGGGCTTCGTGCCCGACTACCAGCCGCTCACCGCCTGGGACGATGCCGAACGGCGGCGGCGCGGGGAGACCGTTTGACGCCGTTTCCGGACGTTCGCGTCGGGCACACCGCATCGTCGCCGGCGAACGGACTCGCTCGCCGGCGCTGCCCGGGCCCGGACGGGCGGCGGCGACGGGGCCCCGCCCTCAGCTCAGCCGTCGCCGGCGCTCGGCCTCCATCACCCCGGTCAGCTCGCGGCCGAGCTCGATCAGCACCATGTCGACGAGCTTGAGCAGGAAGGGCCGGCGCGCCTCGCGCACGGCCTGGCGGGCCGCGATGCAGAGGTCGGTCGCCCGCTCCAGCGGATGGTCGGCCCCCTCCGCCGGGTGGCTCGTCAGCCCCCCGACGGGCTTTCGGTCGGTGATGTCGACGATGATCCCGTGGGCGCGGCGCGGATGCCCCGCCGCGTCGAGATAGACATGGGCGCGCTCGAGGACCCGGCGGATCGACCCGTCGCACGGGCAGGTCCGGTACTCGGCGACGAAGAGACCACCGGTGGCGACCGTGGCGCGGAACTGCGACGCCACCGTCTCCCGGTCGCCCGGGTGGATGCCGACCTCGAACGCCTCGACCGGCCGGCCGGTCTGGCCCTGGTCCGGGTCGAGCCCGAACAGGAAGGCTGCCGCATCGTCGGCATAGACCCGATCGGCCGGGATGTCCCAGACCCAGCTGCCGGTCAGGTCGGTGAAATCGGCCGCCACGCGGGCGGGCGACGGCGGCTGTAGCACGCGGTCCGGCCTTGGCACCCGCCACCTCCGCTTCCCGAATTGCACCCCGAGGCAATCGGTTCAGAAGAACACGCGGAAGTGGTAGCCGGACTACGCCTTCGTGATCAAGTTGGACCTTCCGGCGACGGAGGCGCCAAGCCCCCGCTCCGAGCGGCGCTCATCGGCCCGGGCTGCGCTCGGGCGGCGGCCGATAGGCCTCCGGTGGCAGGTCGCGCGACAAAGTCTCGCCGGTGCCGCGGCCGGGGACGGCGTTCGGGGCGGGGCTCGGCGTCGGGGTACCGCCGGGAGGCTCGGCGGGCTGGGGACCGTCGGTGATGTAGCGCTGGGTGCCGCTGCGGGGCGCGGCCTCGGGGGCCGGGGGGATCTCGGGCGCCCGCGGCTCCTGACTCCGCGGCGCGAGATAGCGGCGTCCGCTCTCGGCCGGCGGTATCGGAACGGTCGGGCGGCCCGGCGCCGGCTCTGCCTGCGGCCGCTCCGGCGGTGCGGGGCGTTGCGGCGCGGGCCGCTCTTGGGTGGACCGCTCTTGGGAGGGCCGTTCTTGGGAAGGGCGCTCCTGCGGCGGGCGCTGCGGCGGCGGTGCCTGGCGGGCTTCCGGGGCGGGACGGGGCGGCGGGCGCCGGCGGGGCAGCGGGGCGGGCGCCGGCCGGGCGGTCCCGTCGCCGGGCAGCGCGATCGTCAGGCGCTCGACCGCCGCCACGAGCTGGTCGAGGCTCGCCTGGGCGGTGCGGCAGAGCCGGATCCGCAGCGACAGGGCGCGGCGCGGGGCGGACGGATCGGAGACGCCGAACAGCCCGTCGCTCCTGGCGACCTGCGCACCCGCCCGCGGCCGCTCGAACCACTGCCAAGCATAGAGACAATCGAGGCCGAGCGCCAGGCCGACCGGGCCGTAGGCGTTGCGCCGCGGCGCGACCACCCGCATCGCCTCGCCGGGGAAGCGCACCGCGATCTCGCCGGCGATGCCGAACTCGCTCGGCTTGGCGAGGCGCGGCGGGAAGGCGAGGAGCAGGTCGCCGGTCTCGGTGCGTAAGGCGATCTCGGCGTGGTTGCGCCCGTCGCCGCCCTCGTAACGGATGCGCTGGTCGAAGCCGTCGCGCTGGCGCGTCTCGATCACCGCCGCGACCCGGCCGGCGCCGGGCATCCGCAGGGCCGGGACGGGCTGCGCCGAGCTCGAGGAGGAGGCGGCGGGGCCGGCGATCAGGACGAATGCGAGAAGGCGGGCGAGGGTGCGGCCGCTCACGGATAGCCTTTCTCGGAGGGGAGCGTGCGCTCGGAGGTGGTGCGGGCCGGCACCGAGAAGCGCACGCTCTCCGGCGCCGCCGACCGGGTGCGCTCGCCCTGCTGGTCCTGCCACAGGGTCCCGGGCGGGGGTACGCCTAAGCCCTCCGGCTTGTCGAGGCCGTTATAGCCCGGCAGCAGCGCGTAGCCGTAGCGCTCGTAGGGCATCGCCCCCGCGCCGGGGACCCGGCGCGCCACCAGCGGCGGGGCCGGCGTCGCCGGCTCGCGGGCATACGTTCCGGCGGCCGGGGCCGGCAGGCCGGCAGGCGGGTATCGCAGGGGATTGTCGAGGGGCACCGCCAGGGGGAACTCGCCGCGCTGGACCGCCGCCGGCACCGCCTCGGCCCGGCCGCCGGCGCCCGGTGCGTCCGGCCGCGGCACGCGGCCGTAGGAGGCTTGCGGCGCCGGCTGCTCCGGCCGCGGGGCGCCGGCCGGCGGCGCGGTCGTCCGTCCGGCCGGGGCGGTGGGAGGCGCCGCCTGCACCGCGCAAGGGAGCGGCGGCCCGCCCTGGCTCTCGCGGAACAGCAGCTCGACCACCTTCGGGAACAGCCCGTCGTAGCGGTTGACCACCTCGAGTGCGGGGCGCTGGCGCTTGAGCCGCTGCAGGGTCAGGGCGTAGCCGAACACCGTGCTCTCGCTCGGCATCCAGGCCACGGCGCGCTGGAACCATTCGAGGGCGGCGTCGAACTGGCAGGAATTGTAGGCGTACCAGGCCAGGCCCTGCGCGCCCTCGCCGGAGGCAGTGGCGTTGACGACCCGGGCGTAGCGCTCGATCCGGGCCGGCTCGATGAAGGGCGGGCTCGCCAGCGTCAGCTTGCGCTCGAGGAGATCGACGAACAGCAACTCGTTGCCGACGAAGCGGTCGCGCCACGCATAGGCCACCTCCTCGGCCTCGCGCATCATGTTGAGCTCGCGCAGGGTATGGGCGAGGCCGTGCGCCACCATGGCGTCGCCGCCGCGGGCGATCGCCTGCTTGAACCATTCCAGCGCCTCGCGGAACTGGCGCCGCTTGTAGGCGTACCAGCCGAGCAGCCCGGTCTGGCTCGGCTCGGCGGTCTTGCGGGCATAGGCCTGGAAGGCGGTGAGGTCGGCGAGCGTCGGGGTCTGGGCCGGCTCGTCGTGCAGGAAGGCGGCGATGCGCGCCCGGGTGATGTCGAGGCGGATCGGGTCGAATTCCGATTGCCCGGCCTGATCCTGGCGGCCCGGCTCTTGTCTGCCCATGGCGATCAGGCGCTCGGCCTGGTCCATCCTGAGACGGGCCATCGCCTTCTGGATCGTGGCGAGGCGCGCGCCCGCATCAGCATTGCCGTCGAGGACCGATTTGTAGAGCGTGAAGGCGTCCTCGGTCGCGCCGGTGGCCGCCAGCCCGTCGGCGATGGTCCAGATGCTCTCGACATCGGCCGGGTCGAGGGCGCCCGGATCGCCGCGGTAGAGGGCGACGATCTCCTCGGGGGTCTTCCCCGACGCCGCCGCGACGCTGGAGCGGAACTCGGCCCGGCGCAGCTTGCGCGCCAGTTCCTCGGAGGGCTGCCAGGCCGGATCGAGGGAGTGGCGGGCATTGATCGCGGCGCGCAGGTCCTGCAGGCGGCCGGCGGTGAACAGGTCCCAGAGCGGCGCCTCCTCGGGCGGGCTCGGCTGCAGGCTGTCGAGGTCCGGCGGCTCGGTCCAGCCCGGATAGAGCCGCTTCAGGCGGGCGATCTCCGCCTTCATCCGGGCGGTCTGCTTCTGCGAGGCGTAGTAGCGCAGCGCGCTCTCGTCGACCATGCCCGGGGCGCGGGAGGTCTCGGGCTCGACCATGATCGCCGGCGCCCGCGCCCCGTCGCCATAGACGATTCGGGGGGCCGCCGGGTCGGGCGCCTGCGCGAGGGCGGGCGCTGCTGCGAGCGCGAGCAGGAAGGCGAGGGGCTTGGTCACGATCTGAGGCATGAGGAGTATCGCATCCGGGCCGCGACCAGGGCGAGGAGGTGGAGCGTGGTGGGATAGTAGTTCTGTCCGTCCTGCACGCTGCGGAGGCCCTCCGGGAACGGCGTGCCGTCCTGCGCGCAGGCGAGGAGGGCGGGGAGCGCGGTGTAGCCCGGCTCGGTCAGCCACTCGACCGGGCGGCCGTCGCCGGTATCGACGATCGGCAGGCGCTCGCGGTCGATCCCGCCCCACAGGGTCCGGAACGGCGCGTAATCCTCCGGCCGGCCGATGCCGGCCCAGGCGAGGTAGAGCGGGATCCGGATGGCGTTGTAGGAGAAGAGCGGCGGGAAGCCGTCGGCGGGACGCAACGCCTCGTCCTTGGCGGAGATCCACTCGGTCGGCAGACTGCTCGGGCCGAAGCGCGACCGGCGCAGGATCTCGACCCCGCTGCGGATCACCGAGGCCCAGTCGTACTCGGGCGCCACGATCCCGAGGCGCTGGAAGGCCGGGAACACCCAGTAGGACAGGTTGACGAGCGGCCCGTCGGCGCGGTCGCGCGCCGCGAAGCCGGCCACCGCCGGCAGCACCAGGGGGCCATGGGAATCGCGGAACAGGATCGTCTTGCGGCCGAACTCGACGGCGATGCGCCGCGCGGCGGTGCGGTAGGACGGCTCGCCCCAGGCCTCCGCCGCCTCGGTCAGCGCCCAGGCGACCAGGATGTCGCCGTCGGTGGCGTTGTTCATGTCGGCGACCGCCGGGCGCTGGTCCGGCGCCCAGCGCCAGGCCATCAGCTCGTCGGAGCGCACCATCAGGTTGGCGCGGGTCCAGCCCCAGATCCGCTCGAAGGCCGCGCGGTCGCCCGCCGCCACCGCCAGCAGCAGGCCGTAGCCCTGACCCTCGCTATGGCTGATCATCCCGTTGGCGGTGTCGACGACCCGGCCCTTCTCGGTGACGAACCGGGCCCGGTAGGCGCGCCAGGCGGGATCGTCGCCGAGGCTGCCGGCGAGCGCCGGCCCGGCGGCGCGGGGCGCCTCGCCCGGGGCGCCGGGCGGCGGAGCGGCGCGGGGCAGGCTCGGCACCGCGGTGGCGGGGGGCACGGGGGTGGCCTCCTGGGTCTGGGCCATCGGCGTGCCCTCGGATCCCTGCGCCGGCTGAGGAACCTGCGCGCCCGCCGGCGCCGCCGCGAGGACAAGGACGGCGCAGGCGGCGAAGCGGCTCACGAGTTCTCGCCTCACGAGTTCCTCCGTCCGAGCTGGCGCACCAGGCTGGTCGTGGCGAGCCCGAGGCAGAGCGCCATCAGGAGCGTCATCGCCACGTAGGCGCCAGGATTGAGGGAGAGCCAGGCCGCCGCGACCAGGCGCAGGTTGGCCAGACCCCGGCTCTGCGTCTCGACCAGCCCGACGCTCTTAGGCTGCACGGTGGTCAGGCTGCCGTCCGAGGCGTCGAGGAAGGCGGCCTGGCCGGACAGGCCGGTCCAGACCACCGGATCGACGAGGCAGGAGACCGAGGCCCGGAGCATCGAGGCGTTGGGGGCGGTCACCAGCACGGTGGTCTCCGCGAGCCCGCCGCCCTCGCCCTGGCCGGTCCCCTGCGCGACGATCAGCGAAGCGCGGGGATTGAGCGGCACCGCCTCGGGCGCCGGCCCGCCCATGGCCCGCGAGCCGAGGTCGCGGGCCTCCCCGGTCCAGCGGGCCAGGGCCTTCCAGGCATTGGCGAGCACGGCCGGAACGATGGCGCCGCGGGCCGAATCGTCCCAGCGGGCGACGAGGTCGGCGTCGCTGTCGTCGGGGGCCCCGGCGGGGGCCTGTGGCTGCGCCGGCGGCGCCTGCACCGAGACCGGCGTCGCCACGGGCGCCGGCGCGGCGGTGCGCAGGGGTGTCGTGAAGGCCGGAAGGGCGCAGCGCATCGGCAGGTTGCGGCGCAAGCGGTCGAGGGTGACGACGCCCTCGGCCCCGAACGGGCCGGGGGTGGCCACGGTCTCGGCCCGGCCCTCCCAGATGCTCCGGACCTGGCCCGGATCGAGGCCGACCGAGTCGAGGGCGGCGGGGGTCAGGGCGCGGACCGGGGCGACGACGAGCCGGGCGCCGCCGCCCGCGGCACGGTCGTCGCTGCCGATCTCGAAATCGATCACCCGCCCGGCCGCGAGGGCGAGGCGCGCCGCCAGGGTCGCGGCGGCGGAGGTGGAATCCCGGTCGGGGGTCGGCAGGACCAGGCGCGGGCGGGGCCCCTGAGCCGCAGGGTCCGGGGTCAGGAACGGCACCGCGCCGGCCTTGACCGCGGCGAGGTCGGGGCTGCGCACGGCGCGGGCCAAGGCCGGCAGGTCGAGGCGGGTGCGGTCGAGGAACAGGAAGCGGGCACGCCGGGCGCCGGGGGCCAGGGTGTCGCAGGTCCGGTCGGCGGCGGTGGGGAGCTGGGCGCTGATCTCGACCCGGTTGAGGCCCGGCCGCCACAGGCTCAAGGGGAGCGGGATCGCACTGTCGGTGAAGACCTCGCCACGGCTGTAGGGCAGCGGCACGCTCGCGGCGTTGCGGCCGTTGATGTCGACGACGATCTGGGCGCTCGATTCGAGCCCCGCCGCGTAGCCGCCGGCGAGGTGCAGCATCGCCTTGCCGTAATCGGCCGGGACGAAATCGGCCGGGAACCGCACCTCGAAGCCGACCCGCAGGAGCCGGCCGTTGAACTCGCGGCTCGTCACCCCGAGCTGGTCGAGCGTCAGGCTCTCGCCGCCCCGCACCGGATAGCCCCGGGCCAGCTCGGCGGCCCGCGCGCCCGCCGGCGTGCCGCCGGTGTCGCCCGCGGCGGCCAAGGTCTGGACGGCCTGGCGGATATCGGCCGCGCTCGCGCCGGTCACGACGAGAACGGGCGCGCGGCTGCCGCGGGGGGCCAGCAGCGCGACCCGGGGCCCGGTGATCGGCCCCAGCTCCTCGACGCCCTCCGTGCCGCGAATCTCCGCGGCGGTGCCGACGAGGAGGTTGAGACCTGCGCGGCCCATGAGCGGCGCCCCGAAGGTCACCGCCGGACGGGCGAGCCGCCCGACGAGGGCCACCGCCTGCACGGCGCCGATCATCCGCTCGAGCCGCTCCGGGCTCGGCCGCTCGGCGAGCAGCACCGCGACCGGCAGCGCGCCGCTCTCGTCGGGCTCGAGCGCCGCCAGGGACTTGAGGTCGAGGTCGCCGGCCTGCGCCACGACGAGGCCGGAGCGCGACGGGTCGATCTGGGTCCACAGCTCGTAGGTCGCCCCGGTCGAGCAATCGACCCGGTGGCGCTGGCTCGCGGCGAGCACCACCGCGTTGTAGCCGGGCTTCAGCAGGCCCTCGGGCAGGGGAAATTCCACGACCTTCACGGCGCCGGGCGCCTGGATCCGGGTCCAGCCCACCTTGGTGCCGTTGACGCTGCCCGACAGTTCGGAGGCCTCCGGCGCGACCGAGATCGCCGAGAGGTAGGAGACGCGCAGCTTCGTCTGTCCGCGCGCCTGCGCCTCGGTCAGGTAGACCGGGAATGGCAGCGCATCCTCCTCGCCGGCGAGGCGGTAGCCCCGCGTGTCCGCGGGAAACCGCCGCGCCGCCGCCACCGCCGCGGTCAGCGGCACGCCGCGCCGGGCCGGGTCGGCCTCCGGGGCCGGCGGCTTCTGCGGCGCCGGCCGCAGGGGCTCGCCGGCGGGCGGCAGGGTCAGGCGCTCGGCCGGGCCGGTGCCGAGGAAGCTCTGGGCCAGGGCCGGGGTGGCGAGGAAGGCGAGGACGCCGGCGACGCGGGCCACCGCACGCACCCGCGCTGTCACGAGGGGATCGCGGCGGAAACCGCCTGGACGCCGCAGGATCATCGCAGCCTCACGCCGCATCGGTGCGCCGTCCGCTCTCGGCGAGGGCGCGGTCGTTCTCGTAGTCGAGCATGAGGCGGACCCAGTCGCCGTCAGCCTCCGCCTCGGCCTGGGCCGGCGCCGGTTGAGACCGCACCGGCAGCGTCGGCCGCGCAGGAGCCGCGAGGGGCAGGTCGACCGGCTGCACCGGCGTCGGCGCGCGGTCGTCGTGAACGGGAGTCTCGGCGCTCTCGTCGTAGACCGGGGCCGCCGCGGCCGGGTCCTCGACCGCGGCGGGGCGGGGCACCTCGCCGGCGAGCGCGAGGCGCAGGGCGCGGAACGGCTCGGCGAGGCCCCACCAGATGAATTGCAGCGTTCCGGTGAACAGGTCCTTGTGGCGGCGCCGGCGCAGCTGGAACCGGCGCATCGCCTCGGCGTCGCCGTACATCAGGCCGGCGAGCGCGACGTAATCCTGCGGGCGCAGGGTCCCGAAGGCGAGGCGGCAGACCGCGTCGGTGCCGGCCCGGGTGACCGGGCCGAGGACCACCGGCAGGGCGCCGGCAGGGCGCGCGCCGGCGACCGGCTCGACCGTGAGCGTACCGTGGACCGGGCGGTGGCCGGCGCCGGGGGCGAGGGCGGCCGCCGGCATCCGGATCGTGCAGGCCTCGGCCGAGACCCGCTCGATCGCCACATCCACGGCCCGGCCGCCAAGGGCGACCTGGCCGCGGCGATGGATCGCCAGCGACGGCGTGCGCTCGAGCTGGCGGCGCTCGGCGCAGACCCCGAGCGCGGCGCCGGCGGTGAGCAGGTTGAAGAAGTTCCACAGGCCGACGACCAGCATCAGGTTGGTCACGCCGGGCTCGAACAGGTAGCGCCACCCCGCCACCACGCAGCCGACCAGCAGGAGGCCGTAGACCGCGAAGAACGGCAGGGTCAGCGCCGACAGGTGGTCGCGGTCGAGCGTCACGCCCTTGTCGGTGACGTTGAAGGTGGGTTTGCGCGGCGACCAGATCACCGACACGATCGCCTTCGACAGGTACAGGCCCTGGACGTACTCGTAGAGCTCGGAGACGAACGGCCAGCGGAACTTCCCGTAGACGTAGTTCTGCATCATCAGGTTGATGACGATGTAGGTTGCCGTGTAGGCGATCGATTCATCGACGCTGGCGACGAAGATCTTCAGGTCGAAGAAGATGTGCAGCAGCGGCGCGAACATGAAGGCGAGCCGCGGGATCGGGAAGAACCAGAACGTCATGCTCGACAGGTAGGCGAGCTTCTGGATCGGCTTCAGCCCCTTCTGCACGAGAGGATTCTTCAGGAGCAGGATCTGGAACATGCCCTGGCACCAGCGCGAGCGCTGGCCGATGAAAGCCGCTAGGCTCTCGGGCTGCAGGCCGGCGATCAGTGGCTTGTCGACATAGGCGCTGGTCCAGCCGGTGCCGTGGAGCCCGAGCGCGGTCTCGCAATCCTCCGTGATGGTGATGCCGGCGAATCCCCCGGCCTCGTCGAGGGCGACGCGGCGCAGCAGCGCCGCCGAGCCGCAGAAGAACGAGCCGTTCCACTTGTCGAGCCCGGCCTGCGTCACCGCGTAGAACATCTCGTTCTCGGACGGCATCCGCTCGAAGGTCTTGAGGTTGCGCTCGATCGGGTCGGGATTGAGGAAGGCGTGCGGGGTCTGGACCAGGAAGAGCTTCGGGTCCTGCGCGAAATACCCGACGGTCTCGTTGAGCAGAGAGCGGAACGGCACGTGGTCGGCGTCGAGCACCAGCACGAGGTCGCCGGTGGCGGCGGCAAGACCGTTGTTGAGGTTGCCGGCCTTGGCGTGCTCGTTGCGGGCCCGCGTCAGGTAGCGGGCGCCGAGCTCGGCGCAAAGCGCCTGCAGCTCGACCCGCCGCGCCCGTGCCGCCGCGGCCTTCTCCGGGTTCGGGTCGGCGCATTTCTGGTCGGTGCCGCCGTCGTCGAGGAGCCAGACCGTCAGCTTCTCGGGCGGGTAGTTCATCTGGCGCGCCGCCGCCAGCGTCATCGCCAGGATCCCGGCATCCTCGTTGTAGCTCGGCACGAAGACGTCGACACGGGGCAGGTCGGCGGCGGGCGCGGCCGGGGGCGGGCGCCGGCGCAGCGGCTCGGCGTTGATGATCAGGCTGACGAACAGGATGAAGACGCAGTAGAGTTCGCAGAGCAGCAGCAGCAGGCCGAAGCCGAAGCTGACCGGATCGCCCGGCGAGGGCAGGGTGTCGGTCACCCGCCACAGGATGTAGCGAAGCACCACCAGGCTGCCCAGCGCCAGGAAAACGAACCGCGCCCGCGGCCCGTCGAAGGCGAGCCACAGCCCGGTCATCGCCGCCATGGCGGCGAGACTCATCGCGAGCTGGTTCTGGGTGCCGACCGGCTGGCTCAGCAGGAGGAGGCCAGCCGCCGTCGTCCCCATCCAGGCCAGCCATCGCAACGCACGCACCACGCCCGCCTCTCCAGAATCACCAGCCCCTAAGCCATCAGATTATGTCCATTTCTCGTTACGAAAGCCTGATTTCGATCAGCAACTCAAGCTGGGAATTTGCGCTATCACGCGCAAAAAGTCGCATTTGTTGGCAAATCGACGGGCCTCGCTTGGTAAAGACCATCCACAATACAGAAGGGTCGGACGAATTTTTTCCTCGAATATTCTGTTAGTGTCGAAGATCAACGGCCAGGACGAGGGCATCACGACTCTGCGAGAGTCAACCTGGAATTGCTGAAATAAACTTGGTATCAATACGGTTGTGCCATCCCATACGTCGCGCGACCCCTCGAACGAGCGGGGATGGCGGGGTTGGATCGGATAACTCGGCGATGGGCTCTGCGGCATGCGCCCGATGGGCCGGCGGAGGCCTCCGCCGTCATCCCGGCCTCACCGACCGCCCGTCGGATGCCCCGGGGCGGATCGCGGGCAACGTGCTGCGCCGCGGCGCAGGAACTCTTACGCTCGTCTCCGCAGTCAGCCCAAGAGAGTCAGGCCCCGGATCATGCCGGCTCCCGTTCCGTTGCGGACGCAAAGGGTCGTCAAGCATAATTGGCTGAGAATCAGACAGACGATGCCATCACGGAGACGATGCCGGTGCCATCAACCCGTATCAGCACCCGTCAGGGGTGGATCGCCGGTCGGCCGCGCGCCGTCATCGAAGCTGTGCAGCGGGCCTTGCTGACAGGGCTACTCATCCCCGAGCACGACCGCTGCATCTTCTTGCAAGAATTCGACGACGACGCGCTGATCACGCCTCCGACGAAAGGCCCGCAATATACGGTGATCGAGATCACGCTCTTCTCCGGGCGATCGCTGGACGCGAAGCGCCGGCTCTACCAGGCGATCTCGGACGAGCTGGCGCTCTTCGACGTCCCGGCCGCAGACATCAAGGTCGTGCTGATCGAGGTCGATCCGGAGAACTGGGGTCTGTCCGGCAAGCCGGCGAGCGAGATCGACCTTGGTTTCAAGATCGACGTCTGAGCGGTTCTCGAGCATTTTCCGACGAAGTGGATACCGGCTCATCGTAGAGAATGCTGTAAAATCGAAGACTTAGAGCGCTTCGCGATCGTGACGCGCTCTAGCTGCGTGATGGATACGCCCATGACGCCGTGAGGCCCGGCGGCAATTCATCCCCAGATTTCGCACATTCCTTTCCCGCACGGCTGAGGCGTCAGCGGAAGGAGATCCGGGATCCAGCAAAAGACGTGCCGCGCAGCGGCTTGCTATGCTGCGCCGTTGCAGACAGAGAGACGCTTCGCGGCTTTTTATGCTGGATCCCAGATCTCCTTTCACTTCGTTGCAGTCGCCCGGGAAAGGGGCAGGGGCTCACGATGGACGGCACGGGTGCCGACACCATCATGGCCGATCCGTGCGCAGCACCGAGGACGACACCGTGAGGCGTCGACCATCGGTCGACGCGATGATCGGGCCTCAGAAATTCGCCCGCGCCTCGATGCTCGAATAATAGCCCGAGCCCTGGACCCGGTCCTGGACGTAGCCCGCCGCCAGCGACATCTGCACCGGACCGAACTTCATGCCGGAGAGGTGGGCGCCGATCCGGTACTGGCGGAAGAAGTCGTCGCCGAGGAACAAAGCCTCGGGACCGATATAGACGCCGTCGGCGACCATGTAGCCGAGGCGGACGCGGGAATAATAGGCGTTGAACTTGGTCGAGTAGGAGCCGTAGGCCGACACCATGGTACGGTCGGTCGGGTTGGCGTAGAAGTTCGCCGCGACGCGCAGGCCGACACCGGTGCCGACCACCGGGTTGCCCGGATCGACGACCGAGAGCTGGTTGCTGCGGGCGTTGAAGCCGATGAAGCCGGCGAGGGCGGCGTCGCGCCAGATCCACTCGTAGCCGGCCATCACCGAGCCCTCCTCCTGGTAGCCCGTCACCCGCGAGGCGACGGCCTGGCCCGGATAGGAGTAGGTGCCGGCGATGGCCTCGACCCGCACCCGCGGCCCGCTCTGGCTCGCCGAGCCGGCGACCGGCGCCGTGACGGTGACCGAGCCGAAGGCCGAGCTGTTCGAGGTGACGCTGGTCGAGCCGTCGACGGCGATCGCCCAGCTGTCGTCGACGGCCTGCGTCTGCGCGCCGGTATACCAGTCGGCGCTCGCCGCCGCCGGGGCCCGCAGGTCGGCCGCCAGGGCCTCGCCGGACACGGCAAGGCCGGCGAGAAGGGAGAGGCCGGCGCCGAGGACGCGCCGGTTTCGATGCTGGACCGAGGCAATCAACGCCGCCTCCTCTGCAAGGTGTCGATCGAATACCCACCGATTTATGCAGGGGAACGGTTAAAATTTAGCTTTCATTCGAAGCGAAAGACGAGAGGCAATTTTTACCGAGCCAGCGCCGAGTATTCCTGTTGCTCCTTGAGCGACGGGCAGGGCCGGATCAGGCGGCGCGGTTCGCGGCCGGCGCGGCCGCGCCGAGCACGGAGGCGAGATCCTCGGGCCGGAACGGCTTGTCGAGCTGCAGGAAGCGCCGGGCCGCCGCCGGCAGCTGGCCGTGCGGGCTCGCCAGGATGACGCGGATGCCGGGATGGCGCTCGACCACGGTGGCGGCGAGCTGGAGGCCGGTCATCACCGGCATCGCCTGGTCGGCGATCATCGCGTCGAAGGCGGCATCCTGCGCCAGCAGGGCGAGCGCGTGCTCGCCGGAGGCCGCTTGGACCACCGCGTGGCCGAGTTCCCCCAAGGCTTCCGCGACGCTCGCACGCACGAGGCTGTCGCTCTCGACCAGCAGGATGCGCAAGCGCGCCTCGGCCGGGGCGGCGACCGCCTCGGGGGCGCGGGCCTCGGCGCGCAGCCAGATCTCGGCCAGGAACGCCTCCTCGCCGCGCCCGTCGCAGACGAGGCGCCAGGCGCCGCCAGCGTCGCGCACCAGCTGCGCCACGGTGTCGAGCGACCGTGGCGACGGCCGCATCACCGCGCCGGCACCCCGCCGCCCGCTGGCGAACAGGATGCGCAGGGCCGGCCCCTCCGGCATCCCGGGCAGCGGCGGCGCCCCGGCCGGGTGCGCGGCGGCGCCGATCGCGAAGCCGTGCAGGCCGAGGTCGCGGACATGGAAAGCGAGGTTGAGCAGCACCAGCTCGAGCAGCCGCTCGCCGCAGCGCGCCCGCGGCAGATCGTCGGGAATGCGGGTGACGAGAGGAGCCTCGCGCAGCACGTTCGCCTGCAGGAAGGGCAGGAACGCCGCCACGGTCGCGGCGAGATCGGACGAGGCCAGGTCAGCGCCGGAGGCGTCGCCGCCCGCGGCCTCGGTGCCGCCGCGTACCAGGCCGAGCAGGCGGCGGGTGAGCGCCGCACCGCGATGCGCGCCGGCGAGCGCCGCATCGGTCAGGGCGGCCTGGCGGGCATCGAGGGCGGTCTGGCGCCGCAGCACCCCGAGATTGGCGAGCACCACCGTCAGCACGTCGTTGAAATCGTGGACGATGCCGTCGGTGACCCGGCGCAGGACGAGGTTGCGGCGCCGTTCGTTGGCGCCGGCCGGGGTGTCGGGCGCATCCCCCTCGCGAATCGCCCGGCTGAGCGCGTGGACCCGCACCCGGCCGGCGGCATCGCGGCCGCGCAGGAACCGCACCAGCAGGCGCCCGCCCGCCTCCGACCCCGGCCCGCGCAGGCGCAAGGCGACGTCGTGCGGACCGTCGGCCGCGAGCGCCGCCGCCAGGGTGAGGTCTAGCAGGGGACGGTCGGCGGGCTCGAAGCGGGCCGCGAGGTCGGCCATGGTCGCGACGCGGTCGGCGCCCGCCAGGGTGCCGGACGGGGTGCCGGGACTTGCGCGATCCGACCACACCACCTGCCGGGTCTCGGGATCGATCTCCCAGCAGGTCCAGCCCGACATCGCCTCGAAGGTGGTGAGCCGGCCGCGGACGCGGTCGAGGCCGCTCCCGGCCCCGGCGAGCCGGGCATCGAGGCTGAGCGTCCGGTCGCGGACGGTGCCGGAGATCGCCGCGATCTCGCGCACCCGCGAGACCGGCGCCCCGTCGAGACCGTCGCCCGGAGCGTCGTCGGCCAGGCGCCGCAGCCGCGCCGAGACCCGCCCGCCGAGCGCGTAGCCGAGGCCGCCGGCGCCCAGCACCAGGGCGAGGCCGAGGGCGATCAGGCGCGGATCCGCCCCGGCCGGCGCCGCAACGGGGATCCCGGGGGCCGACGCGGTGACGAGCCAGCCGGGGCTGGCGAGGTCGCGGCTGCCGCGGGTCGGCGCGGCCTCGTGCGGGCGTGGGTCGTCGGCGGCCGGCAGGACGCCGAGAAGGGCGCGGCCATCCGCCCCGGCCACCGCGAAGCGGATCCCGTCGCGGATCGCCTCGCTTGCGCCGACGCCGCGGCGGATGCGCTCGCCGATGCCGTCGAAGAAAGCGGGTGCGGCGCGCAGCACGAGGCTGTCCGACCGGCCGGGCAGCCCGAGCGCCAGGGTCAGGGCGAAGGGCGCCTCGTCGGGACCCGCGGTGATCGCGATCTCGGCCCTGCGGGCCGGCGCCGCGGTCGCGATGCGCAGCAGCGGGGTCCCGCCGCCGGAGGCGCGCGGGGTCCCGTCCGGGGCGAGCAGCACGGCGTCGCGGTAGCGTGGATTGAGGGAAAGCCAGTCCTGCAGCCGCGCCGCGCGCCAGGCATCGGACACGCCCGAATCGTCGAGGCGCAGCAGCAGGGCGGCGTTGCGGGCGTCGCCGATCGCGGCGCCGAGCTCCTCGTCGAGGGCGTCGGCATAGGCCCGGGCGGCCTGGACGAGGGCGGGCCGCTCGGTTCCGGCCTGGCGCGGGGCGCTCGACAGCGCCCCCCCGAACCAGGCCAGCCCGAAGGCCGCCGCCGCCACCCCGGCGAGCTGGGCAGCGTTCAGCACCTTGAGCGAGATCCGGACCGAGTCCAGCATGAACAGGTTCCACCGCGCCAGCCGAGCCCCGCCCCGAAGGTGGCACCCGCGCTCTGCAACCAGGGCCGGTATCCGCTTAAGGTCGGGTTAACGCTGTTCGCTCTTGCGGCGCCGGGTCGGCGGTGGCGCGGGCCGCAAGCGCGTCCGGCCGGTGCGCGAACCCCGAGCCAACGCCCGTCTTGCGCAAGAGAAAGGGCGCCGCCGCGGGACGCAGCCGAGGCAGCCGGCTGCATGCCCGCAGCCTTCTGGACCGTGGCGGCAGCCTGCGCGTCCAGATCGTGAGACCACCCGGCGAACGGGCTCTTGCCGCGAGCATCCTCGAATTCCCGCATCGCCGTTCGCGACAGTCCCGTACGGATGACCGATCACGGGGTGGCTGTCTGCTCCTCCGCCGGCTCCGCCCCATCCGCCGCCCCCAGCATGAACCACACCAGGGCCGCGGTCTTGATCGAGAACGGCGAGTCGCTGATGACGAGGAGGAGGCAGAGATAGATCGCCATGGCGCAGCGGAGTCGCCAGCCGTCCGGGTTGCGGGCCGGCATCAGCACGAACAGGCCCCAGGCCACCAGGGTGCCGGCGATGCCGAGCTGGGTCAGCGCGTAGGCGTAGCCGGAATCGGACAGGAACAGCTTGTCGGGCAGGATGCCCATCACGCCCGCGGGCGGCAGCGAGGTGACGAGCAGGGCGGCCCAGAGCAGCCGGCCGGCAATGTCGTTCTGCCAGCTCACCTGCATGCTCTCGTAGCCGTAGACCGTCAGCGCCAAGAGGATCGTGAACGGCAGGGCGAACCAGAGCAGGCGCGGCAGGCGCCAGCCGACCAGCATCGCTCCGGCGATCGCGACGCAGACATAGGCCCCGAAACGGGCATCGGCCAGGATGATGGTCACGGCGGCGCAGAGGAACAGCCAGGCCCGGCCCCGCATGGTGCGGCGGTAGAGCGCCCAGGCGAACAGCACGGCGCCGAAATTGCCGGCCGAGACCGGCTCGAGGAAGACCGACGACACGCGGTGCGGCCCGAGGAACGGCAGGATGGTTCGCGAATCCGGCCGGATGCCGCTGGTGAACAGCGAGCCGGTCAGCTCGTTGATCTCCGACGCGGACATGCTGCCGCGGGCCACGTAGTAGCGCACGATGTTGAAGTATTGCTGATAGGTGTCGAACAGGCCGTACTCGAACAGCCCCATGACCACGACGATGATTCCGGAGGCGAGCACCGCCTGGTCGGCGCTGCGCAGGTCGGGCGAGCGCATCCCGAGATTGTAGAACACGACCGGGATCAGGAAGTCGCGCACGCCCTTGACGTCGGTCGAGCCGCGCAAGGCCAGGAGGAGCAGACCGTAGGAGACGAGCCCGGCGAGGATCAGCCACGGCCCCGGCCGCTCGTCGAGGGCAAAGCCGAGGGTGAGCGCGATGATCGCCACCTCGGCGCCGATCACCGTACCGCCCGAGACCGGGAATCCGGCGGTGTTGAGGAAGCACAGGCCGGCATTGAAGACCAGCGCCGCGATCAGCACGAGCAAGGCCGCCCGCGCCTGGTAGGGCGCGCGCCGGTCGGCGGCCGGCAGGGCGGCGGCGGCCATGGTCATCCGGTCCTCCTCACGCCGCCCGCACGCGGCCCGGCACCGGCGAGGAGCCGGCCGCCGGCCGGAGCGGCGCGATCGAGCGCCGCCCCTCGACCGCGACGAGGCCGAACAGCCCCTGCGCCCGGAAGCGGCCGGCGCCGTCGAGCGTCTCGAGCAGGCGCTCGAGCCGGGCGCGGGTCATCCGCCCGGGGGCGACGACGAGCAGGATCGCATCCGAGGTCTCGGGGATCGACAGCCAGCCGTCGCCGCGGCCGACGTCGCGCTCCGCCACGATGATCTCGGGCCGCATCATCCGCTCGACCCCGCGGACGGGCTCGACGACCGAGAGCTGGCCGCGGACCGGGACGTCGGAGCGCGGGCCGTCGCCGAAGCCGAGCCGGGCATGGGCCTGCTCGGGCACCAGCAGGGCCGGCTCGCCGAGGCGGATCAGGAGGTCGGTGAGCACCTCCGCCGCGTGCAGGCGCTCGGGCCCGAACCCGTCGGAGGCCACGGTGACCACCACCGCCTGGTTGCGGCCGGCGAGCCGGGTCCGCAATTCCCGGGCCACGGTGACGAGCGCCTCGTCGGCCCCGCCGCCCCGGCCGCGCCGCCCCGGCCGCTGCAGCCGGGCCCAGACCGGCGCGCCGGCGGCGCCGAGACCCGCCACCGTCGTGATGTTGCCGCGCCAGAGATCGTAGAGGAAGCCGAGGATCAGCCCGAGCACCGCGCCGAACAGACCGGCGGCGACGACCACGATCGGTGCCGGGGTGTCCGAGGGCTTGAGCGGCGGGGTGGCCCGGGAGACGATCTGCGAGTTGCTCGGGTTGATCGATTGCTGCTGCTCGAGGTCCTTGGTCCGGTCGAGGACGAGGTTGTAGGTGCGCCGGATCGCCTCCGCCTCGCTCTCGAGCTGGCGCAGGCGGATGCCCTCCTGGTTGCTGCTGGTCTGGTTCTGGATCAGCCGGTCGGCCCGGCTGCGCAGCTGGCGCAGGGACGCCTCGGCCCGGCGCAGATCCTCGTCGATGGTGCGGCGGATCCGGTCGGCCTCGGCCGCGATCAGCCGGGCGGTCGCGGCGCGCTGGGCGGCGAGCGCGATCATCTGCGGGTGGCTCGGCCCGAGGCTGCGGGAGAGCTGGGCGATCTCCTGGAGGGTCTGCGCGTACTGGGTGCGCAGCGACACCATCACCTGGGAGGTGTCGGCCTCCGGCACCGCCTGGACCTGTCCGTCGGGCTCGCGCAGCGCGCGCACCTGCTCGCGCCGCGCCGAGAGCCGGGCGAGGTTGGTCTCGGCGGCGGTGATCTGGGTGTAGAGCTCCTTCAGCTGCTGCGACACCAGGAGGCCGGCATCGCTGGAGCCGATCAGCCCCTTCTCGGCCCGGTAGCGCTCGACCGCGACATCGGCCCGGTTGAGCTGGGCGCGCAGGTCGCCGGCCTGGGTCAGCAGCGCCTCGTTGGCGCGCCGCACCGCCGAGATCCGGTCACGGGCGCCGACCTCGAAGAACTGCGCCGCGATGGTGTTGGCGATCTCGGCCGCGCGCCGGGCGTCCGGATAGGCGACGGTGAGCTGGAAGTTGAACGAGTTCTCGACCCGGCGCACCACGATGCGCTTGCGCAGGGCCTCGAGCGCGACCACCGCCGAGTCGGCACCCGGGGGGGCGCCGCGGGTCAGGACCGGGTCCTCGGCGAGGCCGAGCTCGGCCACCACCGGGTCGAGGAGCTTTGCCGAGAGCAGGATCAGCCCCTGGCTCTCGAGATTGGCGAAGTCGAGCTGGGCCGGCGCGTCCTGGCGCGACAGGCCGCGGCCGACGATCTGCAGCGCCTGGGGGTCGATCAGCAGCTCGACCGTGGCGCGGTAGGTCGGGACCTGCTTGAGCGCGTAGAGCCCGCCGAGCGAGGCCATGACGCCGGCGCTGGCGACGATCCACAGGCTGCGCCGGCGCGCCGAGCCCCACAGATCCGCGAGCGTGCCGCCGGTCCTGCGGGTGGTGGCCGCGGCGGGATCTGCCGTCGACATCTCGTGCCCCTGCCTCATGCGATGCCCACTTGCCAGGTCCACTCGCCAAGTCCACTTGCCAGGTCCACTTGCCAGGTCCACTCGCGACATCCGGCCGACGGCGGCGCGGGCGCCGGGACGATGTCCGCGCCTGCGCCGCACGGCCGATGACTCGCTTTCGCGACAGTCATCCCCCGGTCGAGCGCGTCGGTCGATCTTCCCTGAACCTGCAGGGTACAGGCAGGAACTTAGTCATGGTTCGGTTACCGATCCGCCAGCCGTTTCGGCCGCCGGGTCATCCCAAACCGGGACAGGCCGGCGGGCGCCTCCGCGTCAGCGCGGAACCAGCGCCGCGCCGCCGGCCGCGACGCGCGCCCGCTCCGCCGCCGGATCCGCGATCGCCGCTGCCAGCCGGGCGTCGTTGCGACGGAACCAGGCGAGGGACGGGCGCTCGACGAGGCGGCAGGTGAGGGCGGCGAGCGGCACGGTGACGGCGACCAGCAGGGCGGCGACCGCCAGGTTGGCGGCGCCGGACCCGAAATCGAGGTAGCGGTCGTGGCCGAGGATCACCGTGTGCGGCAGGCCGGTGCGCAGCTCGACGGCATGCATCGCGGTGGTGAAGGCCTGGATCACCGGCAGGTGCAGCAGGTAGATCGAGAACGACCACAGGCCGAGGCTCTGGGCCGGCCGGGCGCGGGCGAGGTCCGACAGGGCACCCCGCCCGTGCGAGAACAGCGCGATCGCGATCCCGAAGGCCAGGCTCGCCGCGCAGGCCTCGATCCCCTGCGGCATCAGCGCCACCACCGCCACCACGGCGAAGGCGGCCGCGGCCTCCGCCACCGTCGCGGCGGCCCGCGGCAGCCGCAGGGCGTCGCGCAGGGTATAGGCGAGGCAGCCCACGAACAAGTCGAACAGGCAGCGCACGATGCCCCAGTTCTGGATCACGAATAGCGTGCGCGGGCTCACCCACCACAGCGCCAGCGCCAAGGTCGCCGCCAAGGTCGCAAAGACGAGGCGGGCCCGCGGGCCGGCGATCATCACCGTGAGGGCCAGCCCCAGCGAGGCCCAGAACTCGACCGCGACGCTCCAGGACGGGAAGTTCCAGCTGTAATCGCCGAAGGTGCGGAAATTGTGCAGGAACAGGATGTGGGTGACGATCTCGATCGGCCGGTGGCCGGCGCCGAAGGGCGGCGTCGCGACCGGCGTGCCGGCATGGCGCGACAGGTAGGCGTAGCGCACCAGCTCGAGCAGGATGAGGAGGGCGAGCGTCGCGGCGTGCAGGGGCCAGAGCCGGCCGAACCGCATCAGGCCGAAGCGGAACACCTGCCGGCCGGTCGCCAGCCGGTCGCCATAGGCGTGCAGCAATACGAAGCCCGACAGCACGAAGAAGATGTCGACGCAGAATTGCAGGTTCGGGAACCACGACTGCTGCAGCAACGGGTGGGCGAGCGGCATGTGGAAGAACGCCACCGTCAATGCGCAGATGCCGCGCCCGGCATCCAATACCTCGAACCGGTCTTTCCCGTCGCGCCTGTTCATCGTCCGCCACCCGTGCCGTTCTCGCACAACCCTGTCCGGTCCGGGGATGCCGGGCCGCCCGTTCGGCGCGGCAGCGCAGGATTGATGCCGGGCGGGCCAAGACCGGCGGGGCGGCCCGGATGGTACGAGACGATTCACCAGCCCGCCGGAATGAGTTTGATTTCTGCCGTGTAACTGCCTAGGATGCAGCAACTAGATTGAGGGCGATCGATGGCTTATGCTGAGGCAATCCGCACGATTCTGGCGCGCCACGGCACCCTCGCCCGCACCATCGACCAGCTCTCGGACGATGACTGCCTCTTCGACAACGGCCTCGACTCGTTCGGCGCCGTCCAGGTGATGATGGACCTGGAAGAGCATTTCGAGATCGAGTTTCCGGAACACCTGCTCAACCGCGACGCGTTCTCGACCATGCGCAACATCCGGGCCTTCGTGTCGGGGCAGATGGTCCAGAAGGCGGCGTAAGGTCGGTCGATTTTATCGACCGGGCCTCAATTCTCTCTCGTATTCCCGGAACCGCGCAGCGGAACCGGGAGCCAAGCATAGTTTCCGCACCGGACGAGGTCGGAGCGCCGTCCCTGCATCGCTGTTGGGCGTGGAGCCCCCGTTCGGCTGCGTGGCTCCAGGACGGCGTCGCTCTCCGCGGGGCCTTCGGTCGCGTTGGCCCTCGCATCGACGCGAACTGGCGCGACGGATCTGGGCAACGGGCATGACGCCTGCCCCGTCCGCCGAGGGGCCGTGACGCGGACCCGGGAGGGTGTCGTGTCCGGATCCAGGGCGGACAGGCGCTGCGCGCCCGCTCAGTTGAACTTCCCGCTCGCCGCCGCGCCGTCCGGCCCGGTGATCTGTACCACGCCCTTCGGGTTCGTGCCGAGCGCCACCGCGGCCTCGCCGGCGAGCCGCGCCTCCGCGGGCGCCAGGACGATCCGGGCGGGCTTGCCGCCGACGACCAGGATCGCCGTGCCCTTGAAGCCGGCCGGGGAGACCGGCTTCTCCTGGGCGTCGTAGACCCAGACCTCGACCCGGCGGTCCCTGGTCACGAGCTCGATATGGTAGGGACCGGCATCGGCGAGGCGCCCGCCCTTCTCCCCGGTGCCCTCGTGGGCGCAGGCCTGGTGGGCGCAGAACGGCAGGGCGATCGCCAGGGTGCCGGCGGTGAGGAGGCGCTGAAGCATCGGGGTCTCCGGGTGGTTTGAGGGAGGATCAGAACGCGTCCGCGGGCGCGGGCGCAGCGGGGGCCCCGGCCCGCGCGGCGTCGCGCGCCGCCGCCAGGCGCTCCAGCGGGCGGCGGCCGAAGCGCAGGATCAGCACCGGCGTCAGCACCGCGTCGAGGAGGGTGGCGCTGACGAGGCCGCCGAAGATCGTCACCGCGACCGGGTGCAGGATCTCCTTGCCGGGACTCGCGGCATCGTAGAGCAGCGGCACCAGGGCGACGCCGGCCGAGAGCGCGGTCATCAGCACCGGGGTCAGCCGCTCCAGGCTGGCGCGCACCACGAGGTCCGGCCCGAACGGCACGCCCTCGTCGAGCGCCAGGTTCAGGACGTGGCTGACCTTGAGGATGCCGTTGCGGGCCGCGATGCCGGTGAGCGTGATGAAGCCGATCATCGAGGCGACGGAGAGCGGCTGCCCGGCAAGCCACAGGGCCGCCACCGAGCCGACGAGGGAGAGCGGCACGCTGCCCATGATGATGAGCGCCAGCGCCCCCGAGCGGTAGCGGCTGGCGAGCAGCGCGAAGATCAACCCGAGCGAGACGAGGGAGAGCGCCCCGATGGTGCGGCTGGCCTCCTCCTGCGCCTGGAACGTGCCCTCCAGGCGGGTGAACACGCCGGACGGCAGGGTCTCGGCCGTCACCGCCTGACGGATGCCGGCGACGATCGCCGCCATGTCGGCCTCCCCGTTGGTGTTCGCCATCACGACGATGCGGCGCCGGCCGTTCTCGCGCAGGATCTGGTTCGGGCCGTCGGTCTCGCGGATATCGGCGAGCTGGCGCGCCGGCACCCAGCCCGACGGCGTCTCGACCAGGAGGTCGCCGAGACCCGTGGTGGTGCGCTGCGCCTCGGGCAGCCGCAACACCACGTCGAAGCGGCGATAGCCGTCGACCACCGTCGAGACGAGGCGCCCGTTGGAGAGCCGACCGATCTGCTCGACGAGCGCCGCCGGCTGCACCCCGTAGAGCGCCGCCCGTCCGTAATCGACCCGGATCTCGAGCTGCGGGATCCGGGTCTGCTTCTCGACCTGGAGGTCGGCGAGGCCGGGGATCGCCCGCATCCGCTCCTGGAGCGAGGCCGCCACCCGGCGCAAGGAATCGAGATCCTCGCCGAAGATCTTGAGCGCGATCTCGGCCCTGACGCCGGACAGCATATGGTCGAGCCGGTGCGAGATCGGCTGGCCGACATTGACCGAGACCGGCAGCGCCGCGAGGCGCCGACGGATCTCGGCGACCAGCTCGGCCTTCGACCGGCCGCCGCCCTTGAGCGCCACTTCGAGGTCGGAGGAATGGACGCCCTCGGCATGCTCGTCGAGCTCGGCCCGGCCGGTGCGCCGGCCGACCGCCGCGACCTCCGGAATCTCCATCAGCAGGCGCTCGGCGATCGCGCCGACCCGGCTGCTCTCAGGGAGAGAGATGCCCGGGGTGAAGGCCATGGTGACGGTGAACGAGCCCTCGTTGAACGGCGGCAGGAAGGCCCGCGGCAGTTGCGACGCCGCGATGCCCGCCGCCGCGACGAGGGCTGCGACGGTGCCGACGAGCAGGCCCTGGCGGCGGAACGCCACCCGGAGCGCGGCGGCATTGACCGCCTTCAGCCCACGGATGACGCGGCTCTCGTGCGCCTCCAGGCTCTTCATGCCCGGCAGGAGCCAGGCGGCGAGGACCGGCGTCAGGGTGATCGAGACGACGAGGCTCGCCAGGATCGACACGATGTAGGCCTGCCCCAGCGGCGCGAACAGCCGCCCCTCGATGCCCGAGAGGGCAAAGAGCGGCACGAAGACCAGCACGATGATCGCGGTGGCGTAGACGATGCCCGACCGCACCTCGTTCGAGGCCGACACCACCACGTCGAAGACCGAACGCGGGTTGCCGGCGGCGCGGTTCTCGCGCAGGCGGCGGAAGATGTTCTCGACGTCGACCACCGCGTCGTCGACGAGCTCGCCGATCGCGATGGCGAGGCCGCCGAGGGTCATGGTGTTGATCGACAGCCCGAGCAGATGGAACACCAGCGCCGTCGTCAGGATCGAGACCGGAATCGCCGTCAGCGAGATCAGGGTGGTGCGGAGGTTGAGCAGGAACGCGAACAGCACCACGGCGACCACCAGGATCGCCTCGACCAGCACCCGCTCGACATTGGCGATCGAGGTCTCGATGAAGTCGGCCTGGCGGAACAGGATCCTGTCGGCGGAGATGCCGGCGGGGAGCGAGGGCGCGATGTCCTTGAGCGCCGCCTCGATCGAGCGGGTCAGCGCCACCGTATCGACGTCCGGCTGCTTCTCGACCGAGACGATCACCGCCGGCTTGCCCTGGTAGCCGCCCTCGCCGCGCTTGGCCTTGGCCGCGAAGGACACCTCCGCCACCTGCCGCAGGCGCACCGGGGCATTGCTGGCGGCCCCCACCACGAGATCGCGCAGATCCTCCAGGCTCATCGTACGGGCGATGTTCCGGATCAGGTACTCGCGCGAATACTGGTCGGTGAAGCCGCCGCCGGCATTGGTGCCGAATTGCTGCAGGGCCGCATCGAGCTGGGCGTTGGTGACGCCCAGCGCCCGCATCGCCGCCGGGTTCGGGGCGACGCGGAACTGCCGCACCTCGCCGCCGATCGGGATCACCTGCGCCACGCCCGGCACCGTGAGGAGCCGCGGCCGGAGCACGAAATCGGCGGTCTCGCGCAGCGCCATCGGCGACAGGTTCTCGCCGGTGACCGCGATCAGCAGCACCTGGCCCATGATCGAGGAGACCGGGCCCATCTGGGGCGTCACCCCGCGCGGCAGCTGGTCCTGGACCAGGCTCAGGCGCTCGGCGACCTGCTGGCGGTTGCGGTAGATGTCGGTGCCCCAGGCGAACTCGACGTAGACGACGGACAGGCCGACGCCCGAGACCGAGCGGATCCGGGTCACGCCCGGCAGGCCGTTGAGCCGGGTCTCGATCGGATAGGTCACCATCTGCTCGACCTCCGGGGGCGCGTAGCCCTCGGCCTCGGTCATGATGGTGACGGTCGGGCGGTTGAGGTCGGGAAAGACGTCGACCGGGAGCCGCGTCAGGCTGAAAGCCCCGTAGAGCACCAGCACGAGGGCGAGCGCCAGGACGAGCAGGCGGTTGCGCAGCGATTGCGTGACCAGGACGGAGAACATCGGGGCGCCTCGCTACCGGACCTGGTCCAGGAGCTCGGCGCCCTGGACCACCACGCGGGTGCCGGGCTCGACCCCAGCCTCGACCAGCACCCGGGCGCCGTCGAGGGGCGCGACCCGCACCGGCTTCGCCTCGTAGCGCTCGGCGGCAATGTGGGCGTAGACCACGTCCTGGCCGTTGGCACTGCGCACCACGCTCGCCCGCGGCAGGGCGAGGCCGCGCTGCTCGGCATCGGTCGCGGCCAGCACGGTGACGAACTGGCCGACGCGCAGGCCTTCCGTGCCGCCCTGGATCGCGAACTGCACCGGAATCGCCTGGTTGCGGTCGGCCAGCCCCGCGCCCTGGTAAGCCAGCGGCAGGCTGCGCCCGTCGGCGAGGCGCGCGGTGGCATCGGAAGCCGGCATCAGGGCGTCGAAGCTCAAGCCCTCGACCCAGAGCCTGTCGGGGTCGACGATCTGGAACACCATCTGGCCCGGCGCGGCCATCTGGCCCGCCACGGCCGCGGCCTCGGCGATCACGCCGCCGACCGGGGCGGTCAGCACCTCGGGCTCCTGGCGGAGGCGGTCGAGGGCGGTGCGGCGGTCCTTGAGGCCCTTGAGCTCGTCCTGCGCCTCGTCGAGCTGCACCTGCGAGACCGCACCGCTGGGGCTGAGCTTCTGGTAGCGGTCGACCCGACGCTGCACGATGGCGATCTGCTGGTCGAGCTCGCCTTGCCGCTGGCGCATGTCGGACAGGTCCACCCTCTGCACCGGCGGGGTGACGAGGGCCAGCGCCTCGCCCGGGCGCACCCTCGTGCCGAGGCGCGGGAAGGTGCCGGACGGCGGCGGCGCCAGCCGGCCGCCGACGGAGGATTGCACCACGCCGCTGGCATTCGGGTCCGGGATGATGCGCCCCGGCAGCGACACGGTGCGGCGGAACGCGCCCTCCGCCACCACCTGCGTGCGCAGGGAGAGCAGGCGCTGGGTGGGCTTGGGCACGAACACCGCCCCGTCGGCGAGCCGCTGGGCGAGGTCGGCGGCGAGATCCGTAGGCTTGGGCACGAAGGCGGCGCGGACCTCCGGGTGATCCACCGACCCTCTCTGCGCGTCATGCGCGAAGGCGGTGGCGCCGAGGACCAGGGTTGCGGCGAGCACCAGCACGGCCAGCACCGGCGCCCGGCGCCCGGCCCGCATCAGCCCCATGGCGGCGAGGCCGAGCACGAAGCCCCCGGCCGCGGCGAGGCCGGCACCGGGATCGCGGGCGGAGAGCCGCTCGCTCAGCCCCTCGGTGAGCCGGTGCAGCCAGTGACCGTCCTGGCGCTCCGCCGCGTGTCCGGACCGGGCGGGATCGGCGGCCCTCGGCAGCGCCACCGTCAGCGGCAGCACGTCGAGGTCGCCGCTGGCCGTCACCGTGACGACGAGGTCGAGGTGGTCGTCCTTCGGATCGCGCGTCGCGAGCCAAGGGGCGGGGAGGCGGTAGCTGCCGTCCGGGGCCGGGTGCGCCGTGGCGGGCCCGGCCGGCGTCTCGACCTCCAGAAGGGCGTCGGTGATCGGCTCGCCGGTGGCAAAGCGGTCGAGGTAGAGCACCAGCGCGTCGCCGCCGGGGATCGCCACCAGCTCGAAGGCGGCCGACGCCGCCTCGCCGCGCGGCGCGATGGTCTTCGAGACCGGCGGGGGCGGGGCGCCGTGGTCGTGGCCCTCATGGGCGGAGGCGAGGGTGGCGAGGAACGGCAGCGCCAGCAGGGCGAGCGCAACGGCCCGCGCACGCGGCGCGGCCGTCGACCGGAACGGGACCATCGGGGGAGGAAACCTTCGCGAGCGGACGGGATCGTGCGCCCGCGGGGACGCCCACCCGTCAGGGCGGCGCGCCGGCGCGGGACGCTGTGCGTCAGGCGAAGGGTCTGGGGGGTCTCGCGGGGGAATCCGGCACGATGCCGGCGGGCAGCGCATCCTCGGCCGCCGCGAAGCGCCGGGACGGCGGCAGGCTCAGGAACGCCGCCAGCCCGTCCGGCAGCAGGCCGGGCACGCAGCACGAGGCGCCCATCAGGCAGCACAGGCCGTTGCAGGGCCGGGCGTCGCGCGCCTCGTCCGCACTCGCGACGGTCAGGCGCCGGCCTTCCGCAACCGAGCGCGCCTCGACCGGCGTCAGCGTCGCGGCGGGCGCCTGAACGGACTGCTCGTGACGGGCGTGGCTCTGATGCGCGTGACCCTGATGGCCATGACCCTGATGGGCTTGGGCCGACGACACCCCGACCAGCGGCGCACCGATGCACGCGGCGATCATCACGATCACCACGGCCATGAGGCGCGCGAAGGGACGGGGCAGGGTCATGCCATCAGGGTAGCAGATTTGGCCCGGGAGGAAAGCCGGGGTGTCGCGGATCGATCGGGGCCTCACCCCGGCCCCACCGTCTTGTCCGGGTACCGGCACAGATCGGCGATCGGGCAGCGCCAGCATTCGGGCTTCCTCGCCTTGCAGACGTAGCGGCCGTGCAGGATCAGCCAGTGATGGGCGTTGAGGCGGTAGGGCTCGGGCACGATCGCCTCCAGCCCCGCCTGGACCTTGTCGGTGGTACTGCCCGGCGCCAGCGGCACGCGGTTCGAGACCCGGAAGATGTGGGTGTCGACCGCGATGGTCGGCTCGCCGAAGGCGACGTTGAGCACCACGCTGGCGGTCTTCTTGCCGACGCCGGGCAGCACCTCCAGGTGCGCGCGCTCCCGCGGCACCGCGCCGCCATGCTCCTCGATCAGGATGCGCGAGAGCGCGATGACGTTCTTGGCCTTGGTGTTGAACAGGCCGATCGTGCGGATGTGGTGCCGCACCGTCTCCTCGCCGAGCGCCAGCATCGCCGCCGGGTTGTCGGCGCGGGCGAATAGCGGCGCGGTGGCGAGGTTGACGCTCTTGTCGGTCGCCTGGGCCGAGAGCACCACCGCGACGAGCAGCGTGTAGGGGTTGAGGTATTCGAGGTCGGAGCGCGGCTCCGGGTTGGCGGCGCTCAATCGCGCGAAGATCTCGGCGAGCGTCGCGGCATCGACCGGCTCGGGCGTGACCGCCCGGGCCGTCATGGGCTTCACCAGCCCCGCCTTGACGGGTGCGGTGATTTTGTCGGGGGCGGCCTGCTTCCGGCGAGTCATGCGCGCCTTATATGGGGCGGATGGCGAGCGGCAAGGCACCCGACGACGCAAGGACGCGGCACCCCTACGGGCGTGATCCGGATGCGATCGAGCGCCCGGTCTTCTCCGCGACCATCCGGCCGCATTGCTCGCTGTCGCGCCTCGGCTTCCGGGTCGTGATGGTGGCCTGCGGCGCGGTGTCGCTCGTCACGGGCATCGCCTTCCTGCAGATGGGAATGTGGCCGGTCACCGGGTTCTTCGGCCTCGACATCGCCGCCCTGTGGCTCGCGCTCACCCTCAACGCCCGCCGCGGCCGCTCCTTCGAGGAGGTGGTGATCAGCCAGATCGAGGTGCTGGTCGCCCGGGTCAGCCATCGCGGCGAGCGGGCCGAGTGGCGCTTCAACCCGCTCTGGACCCGGCTGCACAAGGTCGAGGACGAGGAATACGGGCTGCTCTCGCTGGCCTTCGTGTCGCGCGGCCAGCGGGTGCTGGTCGCCCGCGACGCCTCGCCGGCGGAGCGGCAGAGCGTGGCGGAGGGGCTGACGCGGGCGCTCGCCGAGGTGAAGAAGGGGTATTGAGCCCCGGACACCCTGAAAACCTCCCCTTTCCCGGACGACTGAAGCGTCAGCGGAAGGAGATCCGGGATCCAGGGGAAATGTTCCGCGAAGCGGCTCCTTGTGTTGCACCGTTGCAGACACACGGACGCTTCGCGCGTTCTTGTGCTGGGTCCCGGATCTCCTTCCACTTCGCTTCAGTCGTCCGGGAAAGGGGAAGGGCTTGGGAGGGGAGAGCTGTACCGGGGACTGCTGGCTCGCTTTCGCGCCGGCTTCCGCAACCACTCCGCCAGCTTCGTGAATCGCGGCCGCGCGCCGCCCCGCACCGCGATCGCGACGGCCCGGGTCTGCGCCACCAGCACCACCAGCCGCTTGCCTCGTGTCACGCCCGTATAGAGCAGGTTGCGGGCGAGCATCGTGTAGTGCTGGAGCGCCACCGGAATCACGACCGCCGGATATTCCGAGCCTTGCGACTTGTGGATCGTGATGGCGTAGGCGGGGCTCAAGGCGTCCAGTTCCTCGAACGGCCAAGCGACCTCGCGCCCGTCGAAGCCAGCGGTGAGCACGCCGTCCTCGGGATCGACCCGCAGCACCACGCCGAGATCGCCGTTGAACACCTCGCGGTCGTAATCGTTCTGCCCGACCATCACCCGATCGCCGGGGGCGAAGATCCAGCCGAAGCGCTCGACCGACACGGCCGGGTTCGGGTTCAGCACCCGCTGGAGCGCCTGGTTGAGGTGGCGGCTCCCCAGCGCCCCGCGGGTCATCGGGCAGAGCACCTGCACGTCCTTGACCGGATCGAGGCCGAAGCGGCGCGGGATGCGCCGCGTCACGATCTCGACCAGCTTGTCGGCCCCGATCTCGGGATCGTCGATCCTGACCACGAAGAAGTCGCCGTCCGGGGTGTCGGCCCCTTCCGGCATCTGCCCGGCATTGATCCGGTGGGCGCCCGTGACGATCCGGCTCTCGGCGGCCTGGCG
Organism: Methylobacterium terricola; assembly: GCF_006151805.1. Taxonomy (GTDB): domain Bacteria; phylum Pseudomonadota; class Alphaproteobacteria; order Rhizobiales; family Beijerinckiaceae; genus Methylobacterium; species Methylobacterium terricola. The sequence goes on from NZ_VDDA01000007.1 coordinate 212,572, forward strand.
AAAGACTTCGGTCAGGCGCGCCACCGCGACGCGGCCGGAGGCGATCACGTCGGCGAGCACCCGGCCGGGCCCGACCGAGGGCAGCTGGTCGACGTCGCCGACGAGCCAGAGGGCGGCGTGGCGCGGCAGGGCCCGGGTGAGGGCGTTCATCAGCGGCACGTCGATCATCGAGGCCTCGTCCAGGACCAGCAGGTCGCAGGAGAGTGGCGAGTGCTCGTTCCGCTGGAAGCCGCCGTGACGCGGGTCGATCTCGAGCAGGCGATGGATGGTCTTCGCCTCGCGGCCGGTCTGCTCGCTCATCCGCTTGGCGGCGCGGCCCGTCGGGGCGGCGAGCAGCACCTCGGCCCCGGCCCCGTCGATCATCCGCAGCAGCGCGTCGAGGGTGCTGGTCTTGCCGACGCCGGGCCCGCCGGTCATCACCGCCACCTTGGCGTTGAGCAGCGTCGCAGCCGCCGCGGCTTGCGAAGGCGAGAGCGGCCGGCCGGTCTCGGCTTCCACCTTCGCGAGCGCGGCCTGCGCGTCGATCTCGTCCCAGGGCAGGGGCGCGTCGTCGAGGGCGGTGAGGCGCTCGGCGATGGCACTTTCCGCCGCGTGCAGGCCGCGCAGGAACAGGTGCGGCACGTCCGCGATCGTGTCCATCACCACCGACTCGCCGCCGATCTCCTCGACGAGGGCGGTGCGGAGCAAACTCGCATCGACCGCCAGCAGCTCGGCGGCGCGGGTGATCAGGTCCGGCACCGGCAAGGCGCAGTGGCCGTCATCCATCGCCGCCTGGAGCGCGAAGGCGAGGCCGGCGCGCAGGCGCTCGGGCGCGGTCGGCGCCAGGCCGAGCTTTGCCGCGATGGCGTCCGCCGTGCGAAAGCCGATGCCGCGCACGTCGCGGGCGAGCCGATAGGGGTCCTCGGTCATCACCTGGACCGAGTCGGTGCCGTAGGTCTTGAAGATCCGCACCGCCCGGGCGGTGCCGACGCCATGGGCGTGCAGGAACACCATGATCTCCCGCACCACCTTGTGCTCGGCCCAGGCCGCCCTGATCCGCGCGGCGCGGGTCGGGCCTATCCCCGGGACCTCGGTCAGGCGTTCAGGACTTCCCTCGATCACCGCGAAGGTGTCGGCCCCGAACGCCTTGACGATGCGCTTGGCCATCTCCGGGCCGATGCCGCGCATCTGGCCCGAGGCGAGGTAGCGGCTGATGCCCTCGACGCCGGTCGGCGGCGTCGCCGCCAGGGTGTCGGCGCGGAACTGCAGGCCGTGCTCGCGGTCGCTGACCCAGGTGCCGGTGGCGGTCACCCACTCGCCCGCCGCCACCGCGGGCGCGTGGCCGATCACCGCCACGAGGTCGCGCCGGCCCCGCGCCTTGACCTTCAGGACGCAGAACCCGCTCTCGGCGTTGTGGAAGGTGACGCGCTCGATCGACCCGGCGAGGGCGTCGGGCGAGCGGGCGCGGGGAGGGGCGGCGAGGGCGGCCATCGGCGCCCTTCAGATCGGGCGGGGGTGGAGGAGCCGCAAGGGGATACGGATCGACAGCACCGCCCTTTCCCGGACGACTGAAGCGTCAGCGGAAGGAGATCCGGGATCCAGACGTCGGACTCGCCGCGAAGCGGCTCCTTCTACTGCACCGTTGCGGACGCACGGACGCGTCGCGAAGTCTTGTGCTGGATCCCGGGTCCCATTCCGCTGACGCTGCATGGGCCCGGGAAAAGGCGAGAGGGTACCGCGGCAACGCCCCCTCTACCCTTCCCGCTCGAATACCAGGTTCAACCGGGTCTGGGCGATGCGGCGATAGCCGTGGCGGGTGAGGAGGGCGGCAAGATCGGTCTGCCACAGGTCGGTGCCATCCTCGATCACGAGGAGGCGCGGCAGCAGGGAAGGCGGCGCCTGGCGCAGGAACGGCTCGAGGATCAGGTCCTCGGCGCCCTCGACGTCGAGCTTGACCGCGTCGATCCGGGTCAGGCCCTCGCCGCGCACGAGGTCGAGGAGCGAGACCGCCGGCACCCGGATCGCCGCGCCCTCGCTGGTGCCGACCACCTTCAGGCTCGACTCGCCGCGGTTGCGCGGATCGACGAACAGGGTCATCTCGCCGGCTTTGTCGGCCACCGCGCAGGCGACCGCCTTGACGCTGCCGAACGGGTTCTGGGCGATGTTGAAGGCGAGCTTGTCGAAGATGTCGGGCTGCGGCTCGACCGCCAGGATCCGCGCGCCCGGGCCGGCCTGCGCCGCCACGAACAGCGCGTAGGCGCCGACATTCGCCCCGATGTCGAGGAAGACGCAGTCCGGCCCGATCCGCCGGGTCAAGATCTTGTCCTGGAGCACCTGCCGCTCGAGCGGGTCGAAGAACTGCGGGGTGAAGAGCACCTTCTTCTCGCAGTTGTTGTTGTAGGGGTGCAGGCGCATCCGCGCGCCGTAGCGCTCGACGTCGAGGGGCCGGCCGCGCAGCAGGCGGATGGCGGAGCGGCGCAGGATCATGGCGAGGCGCCGGGCGCCCCACTTCTCGTAGGGCAGGCGCTCGGTGCGCGAGAGGATCCAGCGCACGAGACCGACGGGCGCGTAGGTGCCGAAGGGATGGATGGTCTGTGTCATCGGGCCGGTTCGAGGCCGCGGCGGGCCGCGGCCGCCCCGCGCGGAGGCGGAGCGGGGTGGGGGAGTATGGCCCGCCTCATGCCACCCGGGAGGCCGGCCGGCAATGGACGGCTCAGGCGAGCGGGCCCGGGATCGCCTGCTCGGCCTCCAGCGTCAGCCGCGCCTCGTGCCGGCGCACGAACAGCCACAGGGCGATGCCGCCGAACACCACGAAGGCGAGGAGCCCGAGGCCGATCGGCCCGACGACGTGCTCGATCGAGCGGCCGCACAGATAGGCGCCGAAGCCCATCAGCGAGGCCCAGGCGATGCCGCCGGCGGCGTTGAACAGGAAGAAGCGGCGGGCCTCGAACTGGTTCACCCCGGCGAGCAAGGCCGCGTAGGCGCGCAGCATCGCGGTGAAGCGGCCGAAGAACACGATCTTGCCGCCGTGGCGCTGGAACAGGTACTGGCCGAGCTTGAGCCGGCGATGATCGAGGGCAATCTTGCCGCCGTGCTTGAGGAGCAGCGGCATGCCCCAGCGCCGGCCGGCCCAGTAGCCGAGATTGTCGCCGATGATCGCGGCGAGCGCCGCGGCCAGCACCACGAGGCCGATGCGCAGCTGGCCGGTCGAACCGGCATAGACGGCCGCCGAGATCAGCGCGGTCTCGCCCGGCATCGGCACCCCGGCGCTCTCCAGGGTGATGACGGCGAAGATCGCCCAGTAGCCGTAATGCGAGATCAGGTCGGCAACCGGCAGGTCGTGGAGGAAGTGCATGAGCGTACCGCGGACTATCGCTGCGTGGCGGCGCCGTGTCGCGCCTCTGGGCGGGAGATAAGGCGAGCGATCGTGGCCCTTCCAGGGCGATGCTCGGGCGCCGTTCAGTAATCGTGAGGCAACATCGCCGTCGTACTGGCGACGCATTGCCGTGCGGAATGGGCCGGGGCGGGGCTTCGGGGGCGACGTGCCGCAGGCGCCGGCCGGTGCCCCCGGCACGACATCAGAAGCGTCGCGGGGGCGCGAGTTCAAGGTTTCTTCAAGTCCGGGTTGTCCAGGTCGATGAACGAATTGTCTCCCATCCGGACCGACGACGCGGTCGAGACGCGGCAGGCCGGGCGCCGGCGCGGCCGCGGTCCGGTCTGGCTCGTCCTGCTGCTGGCCCTCGCTGCCGGCGGGTACTGGGCGTACCGGACCTATCTCCCGGACGGGTTCCGGAAGTCCGAGACGCCGCAGGCCGCGGCCGGCGGCCGGCGCGGCGGGCGCCGCGGCGCGGGCGGGGAGGGGCCGCAGGCGGTCGGCATCGCCGCCGTCCAGAAGGGTGACATGCCGGTGGTGCTGTCGGGGCTGGGCACCGTGACGCCCCTCGCCACCGTGACGATCCGCTCGCAGGTGAGCGGCTACCTGACCCAGATCGGCTTCCGCGAGGGCCAGACCGTCAAGGCCGGCGATTTCCTGGCCCAGATCGACGTGCGCCCCTACGAGGCGCTGCTGGCGCAGTACCAGGGCCAGCTCCTGCGCGACCAGGCGCTGCTCCAGAACGCCCGCCTCGACCTCGCCCGCTACCAGACCCTGAACCGGCAGGATTCGATCTCGAAGCAGAACGTCGATACGCAAGCCGCCACGGTCAAGCAGTACGAGGGCGTCGTCGCCTCCGACCAGGCCCAGATCGACCAGCAGAAGCTCAACATCAGCTACGGCCGCATCACCGCACCGGTCGAGGGGCGGGTGGGCCTGCGCCAGATCGACCAGGGCAACTACGTCACCGCCGCCTCGACCGGCATCGTCGTCGTGACGCAACTGCACCCGATCTCGGTGCTGTTCACCCTGCCCGAGACCGTGCTGTCGCGGGTGATGGACCGCCTGCGCGCCGGCGCCACCCTGCCGGTGCGGGTCTTCGACCGCTCGGACACGACCGAGATCGCCCGCGGCACCCTCGACACCGTCGACAACCAGATCGACGTGACGACCGGCACAGTGAAGCTGCGCGCCCTGTTTCCGAACAAGGACGACCGGCTCTTCCCCAACCAGTTCGTCAATGCCCGCCTCGACGTCGATACCGTGCGCGACGCGGCGCTCGTACCGGCGGCGGCGGTCCTGCGCGGCACGCCCGGCACCTACGTCTACCTGCTGACGGGCGAGGACAAGGTGGCGGTGCGCCCGATCGAGATCGGCGAGAGCGACGGCGTGCGCACCGTCGTCACCAAGGGGCTGGCGGTCGGCGACCGGGTGGTGGTCGACGGGACCGACCGGCTGAAGGACGGGGCGCAGGTGCGGGTGACCGGCGGGCGGCCGGAGAAGGCAGCCGGGCCGGAGGCGGAGGCGAAGCCGGCGAACGGGGAGGGGGCGGCACAGCCGCGGCCGGAGGGGCAGCGCCAGGAGGGATCGCGTCCCGAGGGCGAGCGCCCGCATCGTCGCCGGCAAAGCCAGAACCCCTGACCATGGTGAGACGCGCCGCCCTGACCCCTCCCCCCTCTGCGGGGGAGGGTGCCCCGCGGAGCGGGGCGGGAGACGGGAACCCCGCTTCCGGAAATGTCGCGCGCTCCATGAAGGGCGCCCCCTGGATCACCGTCGCGCCGCCCCTCTCGGCGGGACTTCGTCCCGCTGCGCTCACTCCGTTCGCCACCCTCCCCCGCAGAGGGGGGAGGGTTGACCGCGTGCGCCATACCGGACCTGTTCGATGAACCCCTCCCGCCTGTTCATCCTGCGCCCGGTCGCGACCACGCTCCTGATGCTGGCGATCCTGCTCGTCGGCATGATCTCCTATTTCAACCTGCCGCTCTCGGCGCTGCCCTCGGTCGATTACCCGACGATCCAGGTCCAGACCTTCTATCCCGGCGCCAGCCCCGAGGTGATGACCTCGGCGGTGACGGCGCCGCTCGAGCGGCAGTTCGGCCAGCTCGCCAACCTCAACCAGATGACGTCGCAGTCCTCGGCCGGGGCCTCCGTCATCACGCTGCAGTTCAACCTCGATCTCGGCATCGACATCGCCACGCAGGAAGTCCAGGCCGCGATCAACGCCGCCGGCAACCTGCTGCCGAGCGACCTGCCGGCGCCGCCCGTCTACGCCAAGGTCAACCCGGCCGACGCGCCGATCCTGACGCTGGCGCTCACCTCCAAGACCCTGGCGCTGACGCAAGTGCGCGACCTCGCCGAGACGCGGCTCGCCCAGAAGATCAGCCAGGTCTCGGGCGTCGGCCTCGTCTCGATGGCGGGCGGGCAGCGGCCCGCCGTGCGGGTGCGGTTCAACGCCTCGGCGCTCGCGGCCTACGGCCTCAACATCGACGACCTGCGCACCACCATCAACAACCTCAACGTCAACACCCCGAAGGGCTCGATCGACGGGCCGACCCAGTCCTTCACCATCAACGCCAACGACCAGATCCGCGACCCCGGCGCCTATCGCGACGCGGTGATCGCCTACCGCAACGGCGCGCCGGTGCGGCTCTCGGCGGTGGCCGAGGTGGTCGAGGGGGCGGAGAACACCCAGCTCGGGGCCTGGATGGACACCACGCCCGCGGTGATCCTCAACATCCAGCGCCAGCCCGGCGCCAACGTCATCGCGGTGGTCGACCGGATCAAGGCGCTGCTGCCGCAGCTCCAGGCGACCCTGCCGGCGGCGATCCAGGTGACCCCGCTCACCGACCGCACGGTGACGATCCGGGCCTCGGTCGAGGACGTGCAGTTCGAGCTGCTTCTCGCCATCGCCCTGGTGGTGCTGGTGATCTTCCTGTTCCTGCGCTCGCTGCCCGCCACCCTGATCCCGAGCCTGTCGGTGCCGCTCTCCCTCGTCGGCGCGCTCGCCGTGATGGACCTGTGGGGCTTCTCCCTCGACAACCTGTCCTTGATGGCGCTCACCATCGCGACCGGCTTCGTCGTCGACGACGCGATCGTCGTCATCGAGAACATCGCCCGCCACGTCGAGGAGGGCGACAGCCCGATGGAGGCGGCGCTGAAGGGCTCGCGCGAGATCGGCTTCACCATCATCTCGCTCACCGTGTCGCTGCTCGCGGTGCTGATCCCGCTGCTGTTCATGGGCGAGGTGGTCGGCCGGCTGTTCCACGAATTCGCCATCACGCTCGCCGCCACCATCGTGATCTCGGGCGTCGTCTCGCTGACGCTCGTGCCGATGCTGTGCGCGCGGCTCCTGCGCCACCAGCCGCCCCAGGCCCGCGCCGCCGGGCGGATCTCCAGCGCCGGGCGGCGGCTGATGGAGGGCGGCCTCGCCTTCTACGGCCGCACCCTGCGCGGCGTGCTCGCCTATCAGGGCCTGACGCTGCTGGTCGCCATCGGCACCCTCGTCCTCACCGTCTACCTGTACGTGGTGATCCCGAAGGGCTTCTTCCCGGTGCAGGATACCGGCCTGATCCAGGGCATCACCCAGGCCGACCAGACCGTCTCCTACAGCGCGATGGCGGAGCGCCAGCAACGCCTGGCGGAGGCGGTCCTGAAGGATCCGGACGTGGTCAGCCTGTCGTCGTTCATCGGCGTCGACGGACAGAACGTGACGCTGAACTCGGGCCGCTTCCTCATCAACCTGCGCCCGCGCGAGGAGCGGACGGAGAACGCGAGCGCGATCATCCGGCGGATCAACGCCCGGGTCGCCGACGTGCCGGGCATCGCGCTGTTCATGCAGCCGGTGCAGGACCTCACCATCGACACGGCGGTGAGCGCCACCCAGTACCAGTTCATCCTGGAGAACCCGGACCCCGCGACCTTCGACACCTGGGTCCCGCGGCTCGTCGATCGCCTGAAGCAGATCCCGGACCTCGCCGACGTGGCGAGCGACCGGCAGGCGAGCGGGCTCTCGGCCTACATCACCATCGATCGCGCCACGGCCGGCCGCTACGGCATCACCCCGGCTTCCGTCGACAACGCCCTCTACGACGCCTTCGGCCAGCGCATCATCTCGACGATCTTCACCCAGTCGAACCAGTACCGGGTGATCCTGGAGGCCGATCCGGAGCTGCACCGGACGCTCGAATCGCTGTCGCGGATCTACCTGCCGTCCTCCACCGCCACCAACGGCCAGGTCCCGCTCACCGCCATCGCCCAGGTGAGCGAGCGGCGGGCGCCGCTGCTCATCAGCCATCTCGGCCAGTTCCCGGCCACCACCATCTCGTTCAACCTGGCGCCGGGCGCCTCGCTCGGGCCGGCGGTGGCGGCGATCAAGGCGGCGGAAGCGGAACTCGGGATGCCGGACAGCTTCCGGCTGATCTTCCAGGGCTCGGCGCTCGCGTTCCAGGCCTCGCTCGACAACACCCTGTTCCTGGTGCTCGCCGCGATCGTCACGGTCTACATCGTGCTCGGCGTCCTCTACGAGAGCTTCGTCCACCCGATCACGATCCTGTCGACCTTGCCGTCCGCCGGCATCGGGGCGCTCGCCGGCTTGATGCTGTTCGGGCACGACCTCGACATCATCGGCATCATCGGCATCGTTCTCCTGATTGGCATCGTGAAGAAGAACGCCATCATGATGATCGACTTCGCGCTCCAGGCCGAGCGCGAGGAGGGCCTGGCTCCGCGAGACGCGATCTACGAGGCCTGCATCCTGCGCTTCCGCCCGATCCTGATGACGACCTTCGCGGCTTTGTTCGCGGCGATCCCGCTGATCCTCGGGACGGGGACCGGCTCGGAGCTGCGCCAGCCGCTCGGCATCTCGATCGCCGGCGGGCTGATCGTGAGCCAGATCCTGACGCTCTACACCACGCCGGTGATCTACCTCGCCTTCGACCGGCTCGGGCGGCGCCTGAGCGGGCGGCGCGACAGCGGGCTGGCGCACGGGGAGGCGGTGCCGTGAACGCGACGCCAATAACCCTCCCCCCTCTGCGGGGGAGGGTGCCCCGCGGATGCGGGGCGGGAGAGGGGCAGCGCGACGCTGGTCCAGTGTGCGCCCGTCAGAACGGTGCCGCCTTTTCCGGAAGCGTGGTTCCCCTCTCCCGGCCTGCTCCGCAGGCCACCCTCCCCCGTAGAGGGGGGAGGGTTCACCGCGGCGGCGCCCCCGGGGACGCCGCGTGAACCTCTCCGCCCCCTTCATCCTGCGCCCGGTCGCCACCACGCTCCTTACCCTGGGCGTGCTGCTCGCCGGCCTGTTCGCCTTCGTGCGGCTGCCGGTGGCGCCGCTGCCGCAGATCGACTTCCCGACCATCCTGGTCCAGGCGCAGATGCCCGGCGCCAGCCCCGACACCATGGCGACCACCGTGGCCGCGCCGCTCGAACGGCGCCTCGGCCAGATCGCCGATGTCGACCAGATGACCTCGACGAGCTCGGTCGGGCAGACCCGGATCGTGCTGCAATTCGGGCTCGACCGCGACATCAACGGCGCCGCCCGCGACGTGCAGGCGGCGATCAACGCCGCGCGGGCCGACCTGCCGACCGCGCTGCGCTCGAACCCGACCTACCGCAAGTTCAACCCGGCCGACGCGCCGATCCTGATCCTCGGCCTGACCTCGAAGACGCTGAGCCCCGGCACGCTCTACGATTCCGCCGCGACCGTGCTCGCCCAGAAGCTGTCGCAGCTGGAGGGCATCGGCAACGTCGAGATCGGCGGCTCGTCGCTGCCGGCGGTGCGGGTCGAGCTCGATCCCAACGCCCTGTTCCATTACGGCATCGGGCTGGAAGGCATCCGCGCCGCGCTCGCCAGCGCCAACGCCAACTCGCCGAAAGGGGCGATCGAGGCCGGCGAGCGGCGCTACCAGCTCTACGCCAACGACCAGGGCCGCAAGGCCGCCGATTACCAGGACATCGTCGTCGCCTACCGCAACGGGGCCGGGGTGCGCCTGCGCGACGTCGGCCAGGTGGTCGACGGGGTCGAGGACCGGCGCAACCTCGGCCTCGTCAACGGCCAGCGCGGCGTGCTGCTGATCGTCTACAAGCAGCCCGGCGGCAACGTCGTCGAGACGATCGACCGCCTGAAGGCGGCCCTGCCGCAGCTCAAGGCGGCGCTCCCGGGCGACACCGAGCTGATCGTCACCGGCGACCGCTCGCTCACCATCCGGGCGTCGCTGGCGGAGGCCGAGCGTACGCTGATCATCTCGGTCGGCCTCGTGATCCTGGTGGTGTTCGGCTTCCTGCGCTCGGCCCGCGCCACGCTGATCCCGGCCGTCGCCGTGCCGATCTCGCTGGTGGGCACCTTCGCCGCCATGTGGCTGTGCGACTACAGCCTCGACAACATCTCGCTGATGGCGCTGATCATCGCGGCGGGCTTCGTCGTCGACGACGCGATCGTGGTCTTGGAGAACATCCAGCGCCACATCGAGGACGGGCGCTCGCGGGTCGAGGCGGCGCTGATCGGCGCCCGCGAGGTCGGGTTCACGGTGCTGTCGATGAGCCTGTCGCTCATCGCGGTCTTCCTGCCGATCCTGCTGGCGGGGGGCATCGTCGGGCGGTTCTTCCAGGAATTCGCCGTCGTCCTGTCGCTGGCGATCCTGATCTCGCTCGTCGTCTCGCTCACCACCACGCCGATGCTATGCGCCCGCTTCCTCAAGCCGGAGGCCCACGGCGCCCGGCAGGGCCCGGTGGCGCGGGGGCTGGAGGCGGGGTTCTCGGGCCTCCTGTCGGCCTACCGCGTCTCCCTCGACTGGGCGCTGCGCCACGGCGTCATCGTGATGCTGGTGCTGCTCGCGGCGGTCGTGCTCAACGTCTACCTCTACGTGATCGTGCCGAAGGGGTTCTTTCCCCAGCAGGATACCGGCCAGATGATCGGCGGCATCCAGGCCGACCAGCGCATCTCGTTCCAGGCGATGAGCGCGAAGCTCCGGCGCGCCACCGCCATCGTCCAGGCCGATCCGGCGGTGGAGAGCGTGGTCGGCTTCACCGGCGGGCGCGGCACCAACTCGGCCAACGTCTTCGTCGGCCTCAAACCCCTCGGCCAGCGCGACCCGATCAGCGACGTGATGACCCGTCTGCGCCCGAAGCTGTCGGGCATCCCGGGCGCCCGGCTCTACCTGTTCCCGCGCCAGGACTTCTCGATGGGCGGGCGCCAGAGCTTCTCGCAGTACCAGTACACGCTCCAGGGCGACACCAGCGAGGAGCTCTACACCTGGACCCCGAAGCTCTTGGAGGCGCTCCAGAAGGACCCGACCTTCACCGACGTGACCTCCGACCAGCAGCAGGGCGGCCTCGAGACCCGCCTCGTCATCGACCGGCCGACCGCCTTCCGCTACGGCCTGACCCCGGACCAGATCGACAACACCCTCTACGACGCCTTCGGCCAGCGCCAGGTCTCGACGATCTACAACCCGTTGAACCAGTACCACGTCGTGATGGAGATCGCGCCACGCTACCTCGACAACCCCGAGACGCTGAAGCTGATCTACGTCTCGACGTCCGGAGCGCGGGCCCGCGGCTCGGCCACCACCAACGCGGTCGCCGGCACGGTGGCGAGCGCCGCGACCGCGCCCACCGACGCGAATGCCGCCGCCGCCGCGGTGGCGACCGATTCGGCCCGCAACGCCGCCACCAACTCCATCGCGGCGGCCGGCCGCTCCAGCGCCTCGTCGAGCGCCGCGGTCAGCAGTGCCAAGGAGACGATGGTGCCGCTCTCGGCCTTCGCCAGCTTCGAGACCGGCTCGACCCCGGTCCAGGTCAGCCACCAGGGCCTGTTCGTCGCCACGACGCTGTCGTTCAACCTGGCGCCGGGCAAGAGCCTGAGCGACGCCACCGCGGCGATCGACGGCCATATGCGCGACCTGCGGCTGCCGGCCACCATCCACGGCGAATTCGCCGGTGCGGCGAAGAGCTTCCAATCCTCGTCCTCGCGCCAGCCGCTGCTGATCCTGGCGGCGCTGCTCGCGGTCTACGCGGTGCTCGGCATCCTCTACGAGAGCTGGGTGCATCCGCTCACCATCCTCTCCACCCTGCCGTCGGCCGGGATCGGGGCGATCCTGGCCTTGATGCTGGCGGGCGAGGAGTTCGGGGTGATCGCGCTGATCGCCGTGATCCTGCTGATCGGCATCGTGAAGAAGAACGCCATCATGATGATCGACTTCGCGCTCGACGCCGAGCGCACCCGGTCCTTGAGCCCGCGGGAGTCGATCCGCGAAGCCTGCCTCTTGCGCTTCCGCCCGATCATGATGACAACCCTGGCCGCACTGCTCGGCGCGCTGCCGCTGATCCTCGACGGCGGCGAGGGCTCCGAGCTGCGCCGTCCCCTCGGCATCGCCATCGTCGGCGGCCTCATCGTGAGCCAGGTCCTGACCCTCTACACCACCCCCGTCGTCTACCTGTACCTCGACCGGTTCCGGCTCTGGGTCGGACGCCGCCGGCGCGGGGATTCCGCCACGCGGGCGCTGCCGGCCGAATGACTGTTTTCGACGATCTCGTTGTGCCGTTGGCCACAGACGCGCGCCCGAACCCTCCCCCCTCCGCGGGGGAGGGTGGCCTGCGGAGCAGGCCGGGAGAGGGGAACCACGCTTCCGGACATGGCGGCACCGTTCTGACGGGCGCCCGCTGGAACAGCGTCGCGCTGCCCCTCTCGGCGGGACTTCGTCCCGCTGCACTCACTGCGTTCGCCACCCTCCCCCGCAGAGGGGGAAGGGTGGGGGGTGGCGCCACGCATCTGGCAGCAGCGACCCTGCTCCCCCTGCTGCTCGCCGGCTGCCTCGTCGGGCCCGATTATTCCCGCCCCACCGTCGAGACCCCCGCCGCCTTCAAGGAGGGCGGCGCCCGGCCGATGCCGCCGCGCCACTGGCGGCCGGTGCGACCCCTCGACGAGGCCGAGCGGGGCGATTGGTGGCGGGTGTTCCGCGATCCGACCCTCGACCGGCTGATCCGCCTGATCGACGTCGACAACCAGAACCTGCGCGCTCAGGTCGCCGCCTACCGGCAGGCCCGCGCCCTGGTGCAGGAGGCCCGCGCGCAGCTCTTCCCCACGGCGCTCGGCGCGCCGTCGATCAGCCGCTCCAGCACCGGCGGGGTCGAGCGTACCACCGTCACGCTCCAGGGCTCGGCGACCTGGGAACTCGACCTGTTCGGGCGCATCCGCCGCCTGATCGAGAGCGACGTCGCCGCCGCCCAGGCCAGCGCCGCCGACCTCGCCTCGGTGCGCCTCGCGCTCCAGACCCAGCTGGCGACCGCCTATTACCAGCTGCGCTATCAGGAATCGCTGCAGAGCCTGCTGGAGCGCACGGCGCAGGCCTACCAGCGCTCGCTCACCATCGCGCAGAACCAGTACAATGCCGGCGTCGCGGCCCGCTCCGACGTCATCACCGCCCAGACCCAGCTCCAGACCACCCAGGCCAATGCCATCGCGGTCGGGCTGCAACGGGCGAACCTCGAACACGCGATCGCGACGCTGATCGGCCGCCCGCCCTCCGAGGTGTCGCTGGCCCGCGGCAGCCTGCCGTCCCGCCCGCCGAACGTGCCGGTGAGCCTGCCCTCCGACCTCCTGGAGCGCCGGCCCGACATCGCGCTCGCCGAGCGCAGCGTGCAGTCGCAGAGCGCCCAGATCGGCGTGGCCGTCGCGGCGTTCTTCCCGACCGTCACCCTGTCGGCGAGCGGCGGCATCTCGGGTGACCCGGCGCGCAATTTCTTCGCGGCGGCGAACTCGTTCTGGTCGGTGGCGGCCTCCGGCAGCCAGGTGCTGTTCGATGGCGGCGCCCGCACCGCCGCCCTCCAGGCCGTCGAGGCGGCCTACGACGCCGCGGTCGCCAATTACCGCCAGACGGTGCTCACCGCCTTCCAGCAGGTCGAGAACGGGCTCGCCGGCCAGCGCATCCTCGCCCGCCAGCAGGGGGCGCAGGACCTCGCGGTGCAATCGTCGCGCCGGGCGGTCGAGATCGCGCTGAACGAGTACCGTGCCGGCACCCAGAACTACACCACCGTCGTCACCGCCCAGGCGCTGGAACTCAACAACGAGGTCACGGCGTTGCAGGTCCGGCTCAACCGCTTCACCAACGCGGTGTCGCTGATCGGCGCGATCGGCGGCGGCTGGGACACCAGCAGCCTGCCGAGCGGCGAGAGCGTGAAGCAACTCCAGCCGCTGCCGATCGATCGCGGCCAGGCGCCGCGGGTGGACGAGTGAGGGGGAGGCAGGGGCGGGTTGCCCACGTCTTCGCAGGGCTTTCCCGTTTCCCCGACAGCCCTGGACGACGCCCCATTTCCCGCCCGCCGGGGAATGGCCTAGACCGGTCCACCGGCGCGCCGCCGCCCTACATGTGAGCCGATGACCGACCCGCTCCTCTCCGTCCAGGACCTCTCCGTCGCCTTCCGCCAGGGCGGGCGCGAGACCCGCGCCGTCGATCGCGTCTCCTTCGCCATCGCGCCGGGAGAGACCGTGGCCCTGGTCGGAGAATCCGGGTCCGGCAAGTCGGTGACGGCCCTCTCGATCCTGCGCCTCGTCGACGGCGCGGTGCCGGCGGGGCGGATCCGGTTCAAGGGCCGCGACCTGCTGACGCTCTCCGAGCCGGAGATGCGCGAGATCCGCGGCGCCGACATCACCATGGTGTTCCAGGAGCCGATGACCTCCCTGAACCCGCTGCACCGCATCGCCGAGCAGGTCGGCGAGGTGCTGCGGCTGCACAAGGGGATGAGTGGCGAGGCGGCCCGGGCCCGCACCCTCGAACTCCTGACCCTCGTGGGCATCCGCGACGCCGAAAGCCGCCTCGGCGCCTATCCGCACGAACTCTCGGGCGGGCAGCGCCAGCGGGTGATGATCGCGATGGCGCTCGCCTGCGAGCCCGACCTGCTGGTGGCGGACGAGCCGACCACGGCCCTCGACGTCACCGTCCAGGCGCAGATCCTGTCGCTGCTGGCCGACCTGAAATCGCGCCTCGGCATGGCGATGCTGTTCATCACCCACGATCTCGGCATCGTGCGCCGCGTCGCCGACCGGGTCTGCGTCATGCTCGAGGGCCGCATCGTCGAGACCGGCCTGGTCGCCGAGGTTTTCTCGCATCCGCAGCACGACTACACCAGGCGCCTGCTCGCCGCCGAGCCGAAGGGCCGCGGCAACCCGGTCCCGGACGGGGCGCCGATCCTGGTCGAGGCCGGGCCGATCCGGGTCCACTTCCCGATCAAGACGGGCCTGCTCCGGCGCACCACCGGCCACGTCAAGGCGGTGGACGGCGTGGCGCTGAGCGTACGCCAGGGCGAGACCGTCGGGGTGGTGGGCGAATCGGGCTCCGGCAAGACCACGCTGGGCCTCGCCATCCTGCGCCTCACCGCGTCCGAGGGGCCGGTGGTCTATCTCGGCCGGCGCATCGACGGGCTGTCGGCCAACGCCATGCGGCCCCTGCGGCGCGAGATGCAGGTCGTGTTCCAGGACCCCTACGGCTCGCTCTCGCCCCGGATGTCGGTGGCCGAGATCGTCGCCGAGGGGCTGGAGGTGCAGGGCAAGGGACGCAGCGACGCCGAGCGCCGGCAGATCGTCGCCCGGGCGCTCGAGGATGTCGGGCTCGATCCGGCCGCCATGGACCGCTATCCGCACGAATTCTCCGGCGGCCAGCGCCAGCGCATCGCCATCGCCCGCGCCATGGCGCTCGATCCGCGCTTCGTCGTCCTCGACGAGCCGACCTCGGCCCTCGACATGTCGGTCCAGGCCCAGATCGTCGAGCTGCTGCGCGACCTGCAGGCGAGGCGGGGCCTCGGCTACCTGTTCATCAGCCACGACCTCAAGGTGGTGCGGGCGCTCGCCAACCGCGTGATGGTGATGCAGGGCGGCCAGGTGGTCGAGGAGGGCGCGGCCGAGGACATCTTTTCCGCACCCCGCACCGCCTATACCCGCGCCCTGTTCGCCGCCGCCTTCGACCTCGCGGCGGCCCCGACCGGGGCGGTGAGCGAATGAGCCGGGCGCTCCTCATCGTCCTCGATTCCGCCGGCATCGGCGGGGCGCCGGACGCCGCGGAGTTCGGCGACGCGGGCGCCGACACGATCGGGCACATCGCCGAGGCCTGCGCTGAGGGTCGCGGCGACCGGGCGGGCCTGCGGGCCGGTCCCTTGCGCCTGCCGCACCTCGCCGGCCTCGGCCTCGGCCTCGCGGCGGACGCGGCGAGCGGGCGGATGCCGCCGGGCCTCGCCCCGTCCGGCCCGGTCGAGGGCGCATGGGGCCACGCGGTCGAGAGCGCCCGGGGCAAGGACACAGTGTCGGGCCACTGGGAGATCGCCGGGGTGCCGGTCGACTTCGCCTGGGGCCACTTCCCGGCGACCCGCCCGGCCTTCCCACCGGAACTCACCCGGGCGCTGATCGCCGAAGCCGGGCTGCCGGGCATCCTCGGCGATTGCCACGCCTCCGGCACCGCGATCATCGAGGCGCTGGGCGCGGAGCATGTCCGGACCGGCCAGCCGATCTGCTACACCTCGGTCGACAGCGTGTTCCAGATCGCCGCCCACGAGGAGGCGTTCGGGCTCGACCGGCTCTACGACCTCTGCGCCATCGCCCGCCGGCTCTGCGACCCCTTCCGCATCGGCCGGGTCATCGCCCGGCCCTTCGTCGGCGACGCGACATCCGGCTTCACCCGTACCGGCAACCGGCGCGACGATGCGGTCACGCCCCCCGCCGACACGCTCCTCGACCGCCTCGCCGCCGCCGGCCGGCCGGTGGTGAGCGTCGGCAAGATCGGCGACATCTTCGCCCACCGCGCGACCGGCCGCGAGATCAAGCCCGGCGGCAACGATGCCTGCCTCACCGCGGCGCTGGCGGCGCTCGCCGACCTGCCCGACGGCGGGTTCGTCTTCGCCAACCTCGTCGAGTTCGACACCGAGTACGGCCACCGCCGCGACGTGCCGGGCTACGCCGCGGCCCTGGAGCGCTTCGACGCCCGGGTGCCGGAGATCCGGGCGGCCCTGGGCCCCGGCGACCTCTGCCTCGTCACCGCCGATCACGGCAACGACCCGACCTGGAGCGGCACCGACCATACCCGCGAGCAGGTGCCGGTCCTGGCCTTCGGGCCGGGCATCGCGCCCGGTCCCCTCGGGCGGCTCGGCTTCCCGGCGATCGGCGCACGGATCGCGCAGCATCTCGGCTTGACGGATACCCGCTCGCACGATGCGAGCTTGGCGGGGCCCGGACCGGTCGCCTAGAACGTCGGGGACGCGCACCGGAGACCTGATTCCTTGTCCATGACGGCTCCCGGTCCGCTGGCGCTCCACGCGCCGCCGGTGCCGGCCCTCGCCGAGCGGGTCGGCTGGCTCAAGCTCCTCGGCGCGTTCCGGCGCAACACCCTGGAGGCGTTCCCCCGCGCCTGCCTCCACGAGCCGGCGGTGACGATCCCGCTGCCGGGCGGGGGCCGGATCGTGCTGCTCGCGACGCCCGCCGGCGCCCGCCACGTCCTGCTCTCGGCCACCGAGGATTTCGTGCGCCTGCCCGCCGGCCGGCGGGCGATCGGGCCGATCGCCGGGAACGGCCTGGTTCTCGCCGACGGCGAGGCCTGGCGGCACCAGCGCAAGGTGCTGGCTCCCGCCTTCACGCCCCGCACCCTGCCGTTGATGCTGCGCTTCGTCGCCCGCAGCGCGGAGGAATCGTGCCGCCGGCTGGAGGCGGGATACGGCGCCCCGGCCGACCTGCGCTCCGAGATGCAGCGCGTCGCCCTCGACATCGCCACCACCTCGATGTTCTCCCTCGAGACCGGGGCGCTGGGTCGCGAGATCCGGACGCTGGTCTCCGGCTATCTCGACCGGCTCGGCCGACCGACCGTGGCCGATTTCCTGCTGCCGCCGGGCTGGCCGACCCCGTCGACCCCGCGCCGGGCGCTTTTCCGCCGCCGCTGGCTGACCGTCGTGCAGGCGGTGCTGGCGGCCCGGCGGGGGCAGGGCGCGGCCGGCGCGGCGCGGGACCTGTTCGACCTCCTGGTCGACGCCCATGGCGACGCGCCCGGCGGGCTGCTCGCCGACGAGGTCGGCACCCTGATCGTCGCCGGCCACGAGACCACCGCCTCGACCCTGTTCTGGGCCTGCACGCTGCTGGCCCGCGCGCCGGCGATGCAGGATGCGCTGGCGGCGGAGGCCGCCGGGCTCGACCTGTCGGAGGCAGGCGCCGCGGCGGCCCTGCCGCAGCTGCGGCTGGCCAAGGCGGTGGCGCAGGAGACTCTGCGGCTCTACCCGCCGGTCTACGTCATCCCCCGCCGCGCCGCGCGGGCGAGCATGGTCGAGGGCACGGAAATCCCGGCCGGCAGCATCGTGATGATCCCGACCTGGGTGCTGCACCGCAACCCGCGCTGGTGGGACCGGCCGGAGACGTTCGACCCCGGGCGCTTCCTCGACGGCCCGGAGCCGGACCGCTTCGTCTACCTGCCGTTCGGGGCCGGTCCCCGGATCTGCATCGGCGCGCAGCTGGCGCTGGCCGAGGCGATCCTGGTCCTGGCGCGGCTGATGCGTGGGTTCCGGCTCTCCCTCGACGGCGATCGGCCGGTCCTGCCGGTGGCGACCACCGTGATGCGGCCGGACCACGTGCCGCGCTTCCATCTGGCCCGCCGGACCGGTTGAGCCTGCCGTCGGCGCGAAAATGCTCTATGGGCTTGGCGAGCGGCCGATCCGGCCCTGCGAAGAGACGAAGACACGGTGCGACCCTGGCGCAGCGGCCCGTCCGACCGGCGCGGCTACCATCACGGCAACCTCAAGGAGGCCCTGATCGAGGCCGCGCGCCGCTTCATCGCGGAGCGCGGGATCGGCGGCTTCACCCTGGTCGACGCGGCGCGCCTCGTCGGCGTCTCGCCGGCGGCGCTCTACCGCCATTTCCGCGGCCGCGAGGCCTTGCTGGAGGAGGTGGCCGAGCGCGGCTTCACCGAGCTCGCCGCCCGCCTCGCCCGGGCGCTGCGCGGCCCCGGCACGCCGCTCGAGCGCTTCACCCGCATGGGCGAAGCCTACCTGACCTTCGCCGAGGAAGAGCCGGGCTATTACGCGGCGATCTTCGAGGCCCGACCGGCCGGACCGGACGGCTGCCCGCCGGGCGGCGGACCGCCGCAGCAGGCCCCGAGCGACCGCGACGCCTTCGGCCTCCTGGTCGAGGCCCTGCGCTCGACCTTCCCGGACGGGTTCTCAGGGGGCGTCGATCCGCGCTTCATCGCCCTGGAAGTCTGGGCGCTGTCCCACGGCATCGCGACGCTCGCCGCCGCCGGCCGGCTGCCGACCGGGCCGGGCCTGCCGACGAAGCACGACCTCCTGCGCGCCGGGGTGCTGGCGATGGTGCACGGGGCGACGGCGCGGGCGGGGTAGGGGCGACGGAGCCTGGCTCCGTCGCGCGAGGTCAATGCCCCGAGGCCAGGGCCGCTCCCGGCTTGTCGTGGGTGCCGAGCTGGTCCACCAGCGTCGCCGAGGCCGCGTTGAGCCCGGCAACCTCCACCGGCACGCCGTGGTGGCGGAACTTCAGCACCACGCGGTCGAGCGCGTTGACCGCCGTGAGGTCCCAGAAATGGGCGTCCGTCAGGTCGATCACCACGCGCTCCAACTCCTCCTCGCGGAAGTCGAAGGCGGCATGGAAGGCTTCCGCCGTGGCGAAGAAGATCTGGCCCGTCACCCGGTAGGTGCGGATGCGGCCCTCGCGCGAGGACGTCACGGCGAAGAAGCGGGTGACCTTGTGGGCGAAGAACAGCCCGCTCAGCACCACGCCGAACAGCACGCCCTTGGCGAGGTCGTGGGTGGCGACCACCACCGCCACGGTGCCGAGCATCACGATGCTCGACGTGGTCGGGTGGGTGAGGAGGGTACGGATCGAGCGCCACTGGAAGGTGTTGATCGACACCATGATCATCACCGCGACGAGGGCCGCCATCGGGATCTGCGCCACGTAGGGGCCGAGCACGACGATCAGGAACAGCAGGAAGGCGCCGGCCCACAGGGTCGAGAGCCGGCCGCGGCCGCCCGACGAGACGTTGATCACCGACTGGCCGATCATCGCGCAGCCGGCCATGCCGCCGAACAGCCCGGCGGTGACGTTGGCGAGCCCCTGGCCGGCGCATTCGCGGTTCTTGTTCGAGGTCGTGTCGGTGCGCTCGTCGACGATCGCCGCGGTCATCAGGCTTTCGAGCAGGCCGACCATGGACAGGGTCAGGGCGTAAGGCAGGATGATCCGCAGGGTCTCGAGGGTGAGGGGCACCTGCGGCAGGGCGAAGCTCGGCAATTCGCTCGGCAGCGCCCCCATGTCGCCGACGGTGCGGATGCCGAGGCCGAGGCTCATCGACAGGGCGGTGAACAGCACGATCGTCACCAGCGCCGACGGAACGGCCTTGGTCAGGTACGGCAACCCATAGATCAGCGCGAGGCCGGCGGCGGTCATGGCGTAGACGACCGGCCCGCGGCCGATCAGCTCCGGCATCTGGGCGAGGAAGATCAGGATGGCGAGCGCGTTGACGAAGCCGGTGACGACCGAGCGCGAGACGAACCGCATCAGGTTGCCGAGCCTCAAGGCACCGGCGGCGAGCTGGATCAGGCCGGTCAGGATCGTGGCGGCGAAGAGGTAGCCGAGGCCATGCTCCTTGACGAGCGTCGTCATCACCAGCGCCATCGCGCCGGTGGCGGCCGAGATCATCGCCGGCCGCCCGCCGGCGATCGCCGTGACGACCGCGATGCAGAACGAGGCGTAGAGCCCGACCTTCGGGTCGACCCCGGCGATGATCGAGAACGCGATCGCCTCGGGGATGAGGGCGAGCGCCACGACGGTGCCGGCCAGGATTTCGCGCGTGACGTCGGGCGCCCATTCGCGCCGCAGGCGGACGAGGTTCATGGGATGTTGGCTTTCGAGAACGGGCGCGACAGGCGCGCGAGGACGACCGGCCGCGCGATGCGGACGGGCACGGAGGATGGACGTGGGGGAAAGACGCGGGAGAGCGGGGCGCTACGGCGGCGTGGGCCGCGAGACCAGTATGGCTCGATCCTGCATCATGGGTTGTGCGTAGCACGGGACTTCGCGGCGCCGCAACCGGCCAGGGGATTAAAGTCCAGCCTTTGTGGGCACGGCCTGATCCGGGCAGGCCGGGACAACCGGTGCCCATGACGAAAAAGGCCCGTCCCCCCGCGGAGGGACGGGCCTTGTGGTTGCGGATCTCGTCCTCGGCCTCAGGCCGGGATCAGCGGATCCCGCCGGGCCTCGGTCTCCGGCACCCCGTCCTTGGCCTTCTGCTTCGGCGGCGGCCCGAGGAAGGCCGGGACGATGAAGAAGGCGGCCACCAGCGTGAAGAACAGCGACAGGGCGAGCAGCTTGCCCATGCTGGCGGTACCCGGGTGGCTCGACAGCACCAGCGAGCCGAAGGCGGTGCCGGTGGTGAGCGCCGAGAAGAAGATCGCCCGGGTCAGGCTCGAGGCCAGCATGTCGGCGACGCCGGCACGCCACGCGATCACGTAGTAGATGTGGAAGGCCACGCCCACGGCCAGCATCAAGGGCAGCGCGATGATGTTGGCGAAGTTCAGCGGCATGCCGATGAGGTAGAGCGCCTCCAGCGTCCACAGGGTGGCGAGCACCAGCGGTCCGAGCGCCATGGCGACGTCCCAGGGCCGGCGCAGGGCCACCGACAGGATGATGAAGATCGAGAGCAGCGCCAGCAGGCCCGCCTCGATGAAGGCGCCGAGAATCGTGTGGCTCGACAGGGTGGTGGCGACCGGCGCGCCGGTGGCGTGCGGGGCCACGCTCAGGACCTCCTTGGCGAAGCGGCGCTGGACCAGGTTGTCGTTCGAGTTGCCCTTGGGCTGCACCTCGATCCGGGCCTTGCCGTCGGCGGCGATCCATTCGGAGCGGATCTGCGCCGGCAGGTTCTCCAGCGTGATCTTCTCCGGCGAGAGCAGCCCGCGCAGGCGGGTGAGCAGGGCCTTGAGGTTCGGCACCACCGCGGCGGCGGCGGCCTCGCGGACCGGCGGCTCGGCGGCGGCCAGGCGGTCGAGGGTGTCGGTGAAGCCTTGGATCGTGGCGAGCGGGCCGGAGGCGTTCGCCGCCTGCCCTTGTGCGCCTTGCGCGATGCCGCGGAGCGCCGTGACCGCGTTGCGGATCGCCGTCACCACCTCGCGGTCGGTCGGCGGGGCCGCGACGCGGGGCGGGTTGAGCACCGGGCCGAGCACCTGCGCCGCATCCTCGATGGTGGCGAGCTTCTGGTCCTGGTCGGCGGGCACGAAGGTGTTGATGTCGACGACCCCGGCGACGCCCGGCAGGGCCAGCAGCTTCTTCACCATCGGCGCGATGGCGTCGCGGTTCGGAACCACCACGTCGATCGAGTTCGGGCTGGTCTTCGGGTCCTTGGCGAGGTCGAGATAGGTCGCCACCGATTCCACCTTCGTGCTGCGCAGGTGCATCGGGTTCGAATCGAACGGCAACCAGTACAGCAGGGGCAGGCCCGCCACCGTCACGACGCCGGTGAGCACCAGGACCAGCTTGCGGTGCTCGAGGATCCAGTGATCGACCGAGGCCATGCCGGCGGTGCCGACTTCCTGCTTCTCGCCCGGCGGCCGCAGCACGGCGATCAGCGCCGGCAGCAGGGTCAGCGAGAACAAGTAGGCGACGATCATGCCGACGCCGGCGATCAGGCCGAGCTCCGACACGCCGCGGAAATCGGTCGGCAGGAACGAGAAGAAGCCGGCGAGCAGCGACACCGCCGCGAGCGTCAGCGACCAGCCGACGCCGCGGGCGGCCGAGCGGATCGCCTGTTCCAGATCCCCCTCGACGAAGCGGTCGGCGCGGTAGCGCACGGCGAACTGGATGCCGAAGTCGATGCCGAGGCCGACGAACAGGGCCGCGAAGGCGACCGAGATCGGGTTCAGCTCGCCGACCATCACGAGGCCGAGGGCGGCAGTGACGATGAGCCCTGCGAAGGTGGTGATGAGGACGGCGACGACGAGGCTGCCGGATCGCAGCGCCAGCCACAGGAACAGCACGATGGCGCCGCCGGTGACCGAGTAGTTCAGGCCCGCATCGTCGGCCAGCGTCGCGAACTCGTCGTCCGCCACCGCGACCTGGCCGGTCAGGCGCACCCGCACGCCGTTGGCCTCGGTCAAGCCGAGGCTGCGGGCGGTCTCGCGGATCAGCTGCGTCGCCTTCTCGCCGGGCTGGAGGGCGTCGTAGTCGAGCACCGGCTGGGCGATGACGAAGCGGCGCAGGTCGCTCGGCTCCGCCTTGCCGCCCGACAGCAGCAGCTGCCACGAGAGCTGGGCCCGCTCGCCCTTGAGAACCTTGTCGAAGACCTCCTTCATCTGGCCCATCGGGCCGACGAGATCCTCGGGCTTGGCCTGGCCGGCCTTCACCCCCTGGGCGCCCATCACCATGGCCTGCATGATGCCGCGCAAGGACGGGTCGGCGGCGAGCGGCCCGAGCAGGCCCTGCTGCTGGATCAGCCTCTCGGTGGTCTGGTCCAGCTCCTTCTGGGACATCAGCAGCAGGCCGTTCTTGTCGAAGAACGGGCCGCCATCGGGCCGATAGACGATCGGAAGGAGATCCTTGTGGGTCGAGAGGGCCTGGGCCAGGCGGGTCGCCGCCTCCTCGGCCTGTTCCGGCGTCTGCCCGTCGACCACCATCACGAGCAGGTTGCCGCGCTGCGGGAACGTCTTCTCGAACTGGATCTCGTCCTGGCGCCAGGGCACGTCCGACGTGATCAGGCGCTCGACGTCGGTGTTGATGCGGAAGAGATGCGCCGCCATGACGGCGCTCGCGACGGTGAGCAGCAGCGCGGCCACGATGATGAGCCAGCGCCGATGTACGGAAAACGCCACGAGCCGTTCGATCACGATGCGAAGCCTGCCTCTAGCTCGCGGGCCGCGCGGCGGATCGCGGCGGCCCGGTGAAGTCCCTGTGGATCGGCCCGCCGGAGCGGCGAGGCCCCGGCACCGGCGCGAGCACCGGCGGAAGGCCAGTATAGCGCGCGGAGCGGCGGCGCCCATGGTCACGGTGGGTAACCATGCCACGGAGACGCGCATTTCGTCACGGACATGCTCGATCCGAGCCCGGCCGTGGCGCGCTAGGTAATGACCCGCAGGCCCGATTGCAACGCATTGGCGGCAAACGGATCCCCGGCCCGGGCGACGATCCCGGCCGCCCCGCGCCCGGTCAGCGCGGCTTTACCCGGCGGCGATCCTCGCCGTAAACGTCGCGAGGACGGGGACTTTCGCCCGGCGGTGCGGGGTCCGGGAGACGGCGCGACGGAGGGCCGGTGGCGGAAACGCGGGAGAACGGGGTCGCCCTCGTGCTGGCGCAGCCGAGGGGCTTCTGCGCCGGGGTGGTGCGGGCGGTCGACATCGTCGAGCGGGTGCTCGCCCGGGACGACGGCCCGGTCTATGTCCGCCACGAGATCGTCCATAACGGCCGCGTCGTCGCCGACCTGAAGGCCAAGGGGGCCCGCTTCGTCGAGAGCCTCGACGCCGTCCCGGACGGTGCCACCACGATCTTCTCGGCCCACGGCGTGTCGCGGGCGGTCGAGGCGGAGGCCGCGCGGCGCAACCTGCCCGTCATCGACGCGACCTGCCCGCTGGTCGCCAAGGTGCACGGGCAGGGCCGGCGCTACGCCGCGCAAGGCCGCACCGTGATCCTGGTCGGACATGCGGGCCACGCCGAGGTCGAGGGGACGCTCGGCCAGATCGACGGCGAGGTCCGTCTCGTCGGCAGCGTGGCGGAGGCGGAAGGCCTCGATCTGCCCGCCGACACGGCGCTGGCCTACGTCACCCAGACGACGCTCAGCGTCGACGACACCCGGGCGATCATCGCGGTCCTGCGCCGCCGCTTCCCCGACCTCGTCGGGCCCGAGACGAAGGACATCTGCTACGCGACCCAGAACCGTCAGGCCGCCGTGCGGGCGCTCGCCGCGATCGCCGACCTGATCCTGGTGGTGGGCGCCAGGAACTCCTCGAACTGCAACCGTCTGCGCGAGATCGCCGCCGAGGCCGGCCGGCCGAGCCACCTCGTCGAGGGGGCGGAGGATCTGGAGCGAATCGATCTGACAGGCCTGCGCACCCTCGGCCTCACGGCCGGTGCCTCGACGCCCGAGGGGGTGATCGCCGAGGTGATTGCTGCGCTGCAGCGTCGCACCCCCCTGACGATTTCGACGCTTCCGGGCGTTGCCGAGAGCGTGAGCTTCCCTCTCCCGTCGAGTTTGGGCCACACTTAGGCCGTTCCGCACCAAGCTTGGACCCTTTCGAACCTAGCTTGCTGGAAATCCGCCACTTTTCGGGCTAATCAGCCCGCTTGGCACAGCACCCGACACGAACCACGACACAAGGAGCCTTGGTCTTGGGCATTCCTCTCCGGTACGTCGCGAAGATCGGCGGCTACATTCTCAAGCAGCACCTCACCGGCCGCAAGCGGTATCCGCTGGTCATGATGATGGAGCCCCTGTTCCGGTGCAATCTCGCCTGCGCGGGTTGCGGCAAGATCGACTATCCGGACGAGATCCTCAACAAGCGCCTGCCGGTCGACGAAGCACTCGAATCGGTCCGCGAGTGCGGCGCACCCGTCGTCGTCATCGCGGGCGGCGAGCCGCTGCTGCACAAGGACCTGCCGCAGATCGTCGAGGGCATCATCGCCCAGAAGAAGTTCGCGATCGTCTGCACCAACGCGCTCCTTCTCGAGAAGAAGATCGCGCAGTACAAGCCGAGCCCGTACTTCACCTGGTCGATCCATCTCGATGGCGACAAGGAGATGCACGACCAGTCGGTGTGCCAGCGCGGCGTCTACGACAAGGCGGTGGCGGCGATCCAGAAGGCCAAGGAGATGGGCTTCCGGGTCACGATCAACTGCACCTTCTTCAACAACTCCTCGGCCGACAAGATCGCCGACTTCTTCGACAGCGTGACCCGGATGGGCATCGACGGCATCACCGTCTCCCCCGGCTACGCCTACGAGCGCGCCCCCGACCAGCAGCACTTCCTCAACCGCCGGGCGACCAAGGACCTGTTCCGCGGCGTGTTCCGCCTCGGCAAGGAGAAGGGCCGCGAGAAGTGGACCTTCCAGCAGTCGGGCCTGTTCCTCGACTTCCTGGCCGGCAACCAGACCTACCACTGCACGCCGTGGGGCAACCCGACCCGGACGGTCTTCGGCTGGCAGAAGCCGTGCTACCTCCTCGGCGAGGGCTACGCCAAGACCTTCAAGGAGCTGATGGAGACCACGGACTGGGACGCCTACGGCACCGGCAACTACGAGAAGTGCGCCGACTGCATGGTGCATTCGGGCTACGAGGCCTCGTCGGTGGTCGATTCGGTGAAGAAGCCGTGGAAGCCGGTGATCTACGCGCTCCGCGGGATCAAGACCGAGGGCGAGATGGCTCCCGAGATCTCCCTCGAGAACCAGCGCCCGGCCGAGTTCGTGTTCTCACGCAACGTCGCGCAGAAGCTGTCCGAGATCCGGGACGCCAAGGCCGACGCCAAGAAGCGCGCGACAGCGGCCTAACGAGGCGAAGGCCGCCGACGAGTCGCGGGCGAGGCGCACCAGCCCGCCCACGCTCGCCGAGCGGCGGGCCAACGCCGCCAGGACGGCGAGGATGTCGGGCTCGCCGTCCGGCTTGATGGCCTTGGCGATCGCCGCCGGCAGGGCGCGGTCGGCGGGGTCGCACACCACCCGCACGGCGCAGAACGGCAGGCCGTGCGCCTCCGCGAAGGCGGCCGCGACGTGGGATTCCATGTCGACCGCCGCCGCGCCGGTCTCGGCGCGCAACTGCGCCTTGGCCTGCGGCGACAGCACCGCCGCCTCCACCCCGACGACATCGGCAAGCACGACCCGCGCCGGCACGCCCGCCAGCCGATGCCTGAGCGCCGCGACGACCTCGGCATGGGCCGGATGCCGCATCCCGCCGGCGCTCACCCCGGTCGCCACCACGACGTCGCCCGGCACCAGCGCGGGATCGAGCCCGCCGGCAATGCCGAGGCTCATCACCGCCCGGCAGCCCGGGCTGCGACGCGCCCTCAGGAGATCCCGCAGCCGCTCCGGGTCTCCCCCGGCCCCCACCGCCGCCACGCCCGGCCCATCGGCCAGCCGCGCCTCGCGGGCGAGACCGGTGACGGCCAGGACGGGAAGGGCCCCGGTCGAACCGGTGGTGTCCTCGACGACGATCATGCGGGGGCTCGGGCGACGCGATGGGGAAGGGGTGGTGAAGCACCCCTCATACCAGAGCGGGGGGAGCGGTCCTGTGGCCTCGGTGACACGGGTGAGGACCCGGGATCAGGCGGCGGCGTAGAACAGCACCCGTCCCTCGGGCCGCAATTGCTGCAGGCAATCGAAGTCGGCGACGTTCGCGGTGAGCAGGATGCAGCCGAGCCGTCGGGCCTGGAAGAACAGCGCGCAGTCGTGCAGGGCCTTCATGCGCCCGTGCAGGGCCTTCATGCGCCTGTCCTTCGCGTAGCCCTGAAGTCGGCAGAGGATGCCGGCATAGACCGCGGCGTCGGTCATCACGTCCTGCGTGGGTGTGTGCAGGCGGTGCGAAGGAATGCCGTCGAGGACACGGCGAATGGCTCCGACATTCGCCTGCCTGCGCGGGTCGGCGGGATCGAGGACGCCGATCGCGTGCAGCACCTCCTGGACGGCGACGACGCTGTGGTTGATCCGACGCAAGCCGAGAAAGTCATCCAGCGCGCGGGGAGTCCGGCCCTCGAGCTGGTGGATATAGACCCCGGTATCGAGCAGAAGCGGCCCGCCGGCCGACGGAGCCTCATCGTCCAGGACCGTGAGCCCGGTCCGTCGCCGCGGCGCGAGACGCGCCAGGTCGAGACGCGCCAGGTCGAGACGCGCCAGGTCGAGACGCGCACAGACCTTCTCTGCGTGCTTCGAGAGCAGGGGCACGCTCAGAAGCCGATGTCGAGGTCCGGATCGAGCGTGCCTCGGGCCTGCGCGAGGACCGTCGCGAAATCGTCCTCGACGGCGATGCTGGCGAGGGCGAAGGCCAGGAGATCCGTGGTGGATCCGATGCCGGTGCGTCGCCTGGCCTGCTCGATCAGCTTGAACGGGAGCCGCGCACCGACCTGACGGGTCTCCGCATCCAACAGGACCATTTCCGCGGCGCGATCCATCACCCGGGGAACCATCGACGCGCCCGGCGCCGGCTGGGCGTCCTCCGGAACGAGCGCTCCGGCCTCCGAGGCGCGGAGATCGATCGGCCGGTCACCATGGCGATCAGCCTGTTCAACACGTCGCTCAATCCGTTTGACATGCGCGCCGTCGTCGGCATCCGCAACGGCCGACCGGACACGGGCCGCCTCGCGAAAGAGGACGGGTCCCCTGCCGGTCGCGCCTCGCCGCGAAAGACCCGGTTAAGCTTGACCGTGAAGAAAGGAGGACCGGCCCCGCCCATCCCCTTGCTCCGTCAGGTCCCCATGCACCGCAGCTCCGAGGACAACCGCAACCGGGCGCTCGCCGTCCTCGCCGGGCTCGGCGCCCTGGCGCTCCTCGGCCTCCTGATCCTGCGCGGGGTCCTGCGCGATCCCGGGCTCAACTCGCACGGGGCGCTCGCCGACGCGTTCCTGCACGGACGCCTGTGGATCGAGACCTGCCCGGAGATCGACTGCGCCCTGTTCCAGGGCCGCACCTACGTGATCTTCCCGCCGCTGCCGGCCCTCGTCGCGCTGCCCTTCGTCGCCGTGTTCGGGTTTCCGGGCTTCAAGGGCTTCGTGCTGCTGGCGCTGGCGCTCGGAGCCTTGAGCCTGTGGGCCTGGCACCGGATCTTCCGGGCCCTCGACGTCGAGGATGCCGATGCGCTCTGGCTGCTCGCGGCGATCGCCTTCGCCAGCCCCTTGTTCCAGGTCAGCTTGCGGTCGGACGGGGTGTGGTTCTACGCCCAGTCGGTCGGCTTCCTGATGACCACCTTGAGCCTGTGGGCGGTGATCTGCCGGCGCTCGCTGCCGCTCGCCGGCCTGTTCGTGGCGCTCGCCTTCCTGTGCCGGCAGATGGCGATCTTCTACCCCCTGTTCCTGCTCGTGCTGGCGCTGCCGCAGCACCAGGGCCGGCCGGGCGCGTGGCGCGAGACGGCGCGGGACCTCGTCCGCCCGATCGTACTCGCCGGGATCCCGGTGGCGGTCGCGCTGATCGCGTATGTCGCCTACAACTACGCCCGCTTCGGCAGCCCGACCGAGACCGGCTATGCCTTCATCCACAATCCCGGCAGCAGCGGCTTCATCTGGCGGCGCATCTCCGAGGTCGGGATCTTCTCGCGCGACTACCTTTTGTTCAACACCCTCTACCTGTTCCTGCAGGGCATCCATTTCGAGTTCGGCGGGCCGTACCTGACCCAGCTCACCGGGATCGACCGCTCGGGCTCCGCCCTCCTGGTGATGTGCCCGTGGCTGCTGCTGGCGTTCTACGCCCGCCTCGACCGGACCTTCGCGGCAGGCGCCGCCGTGATCGCGATCATCGCCGGGATCACGCTGTTCTACCACTCGAACGGCGCCGACCAGACCGCCACCCAGCGCTACGCCCTCGACTGGCTGCCGATCCTGATCGTGCTGATGCTGCGCGGCGAGCGGCCCCGGGCCTTCGCGGCCCTGCCGCTGCTGGTCACCTGGGGCATCCTCGCCAACGCGGCGGTGACGCTGCTGACCAGCCTTTACAAGATCTGAATCCCGGCGGGCGCGCGGCGCGTGCCGAAGGTCAGGATCTGGTGGCCGAAATAGTTCGACACCGCGCCGGCGGCGATGCCGACGCCGTGGCCGAGCGCCTCGGCCGCCGGCAGCGGCAGAACCGGCACCAGGGCGGCGAGCCCGGCGACGAGCGCGGCGCTCACCCCCAGCACCACGCCGGCGCCGACGGCGTTGACGGCGACGAAGACGGCGGCCTGGCGCGGGAGCGGGCCGGTGCTGGCGCCCCGGAACACGAAGGTCCGGTAGAGCCAGAACCCCGCCGCCATGCCGATCCCGTAGGCAACCAGCATCGACGCCCAGAACGGCATCACCAGGGAGAGCAGGATGCGGGCAAGCCAGTTGATCGCGGCGGCCGAGCCGCCGGCGACCAGGAAGCGGACGACCTCCGGCGCCATCACAGGCCCCAGCCCGGCAGCCCGAAGGCGGCGACCGCGAAGGACAGGCCGGCGACTGCCGCGAGGGCCAGGCTCGGCCGGTCCTTGACCGCGAAGGCGACGGGATCGTCGTGGAGCTCGTCGCGGCCGGCGAGCAGCCAGATCCGGCCCATGAACAGCACCAGCACCAGCGGAAACGCCCACAGCGCCAGGGGCGCCGACAGGACGGCATGCCGGAACGCCTCGTTGGCGAGGTAGAGGATGAAGATCACGATGCTGGCGAGGCCCGCCGCGATCCCGAAGGCGAGCACCACCGGCTCGTCGGCCGGCCGGTAGCCGCGGCCCGAGAGCTGGCCGGTGCGCCCGCGCTTCACCGCCCCGCGCAGCTCGGTGTGGCGCTTGGCGAAGGAGAGCGAGGTGAACAGGAACATCGAGAAGGTCAGGAGCCAGGGCGACCAGGCGCCGCCGACCGCCGCGACCCCGATGACGAGCCGCAGGGTGAACAACCCGCCGAGGATCAGCGCGTCGAGCATCGGCACGCGCTTGAGCGAGAACGAGTAGGCGAGGGTGACGGCGAGATAGGCGAGCAGTGCGGCGAGGACCGCCGGACCGGCGAGGGCCGCGAGGCCCAAGCCCAGGCCGAGCCCGCCCACCGTCGCCGCGAGCCCGGTGGCCAGCGGCAGCCGCCCGCTCGCCAGCGGCCGGTGGCGCTTCGACCAGTGCGCCCGGTCATGCGGCAGGTCCCACAGGTCGTTGAGGAGGTAGCTCGCCGAGGCGACGAGGCCGAGGGACAGGAAGGCGAGCCCGGCCTCGGCCCAGGCGCCGGCGCTGCCGGCGAGCCCGCCGAGCAGCATCGGCACGAAGACGAGGCCGTTCTTGGCCCATTGGTGCAGCCGCAAGCCCTTGGCGAGCGCCCGCAGGCGCGGGGCGGCGGCGAATTCCTCCGAGGGCCGCCCCCCGGCCCGCGCCGCGCGGGCGACGCTCGCCGGGGTCTCGACCAGGATCACCCGTTGCGCCCGGGCCCAGATCGGCAGGTCGACCGCGGCGTTGCCGGCATAGTCGAAGCCGCGGGGGAACAGCGCGGCGAGGGCTTTCGCCTTGACCTCGCCCTTGAGGTTGACGAGCCCGTCGCTCGACACCGCCCGGTCGAACAGCGGAAACCGCTCGACGATGCCGCGCGCCATCAGCTCGTCGGCCGCGGTCGCGAGCACGATCTCCCGCCCGAGGGTCTTCTGGAGCGCGATATAGGCGAGCAGCTCCTCGTTCGCCGGCAGGGTGGCGAAGTCGAGGGCGGCGTGCTCGGCGACCCGGCGCTTGAAATAAGCCCGGCCGCGGGGCAGCCAGGCCAGCATCGCGAACAGCATCAGGACGTTGCGCCGCAGGATCGCCACCACGCCCTCGAGCAGGAGGTCGGTGCGCAGCAGCGTGCCGTCGAGATCGACCACGAGGGGCACCAGCGGGCCCTCGTCGCGCCCCGGGATGGCGGCCGCATCGTCGCGACCGCGCGCGCCGGGACCGGAGGGAAGGGGGCTCGCCAAGGACATCGTTTCGGCCTGTGCTGCTGTGATCTTGGCGCAGGCTACGATGGTGGGGCCGGTGCAAGTCTTAAACCGGCTCGCGGCACCGGATCATTCGGTCGGCAGGATGATCGCCGGGTTGATGCGGCCGGCGGTATTTCGGGGGAACGCGGCAAGACCGCGTTCATCATCAGGCTCGCCAGAGGTGGCCGGGGTCCCGGCGAGCCCGAACGGGTCTCGTCAGCTCATCCCACCCTGTCCCGGACCATCGAAACGCAGTGGAGGGAGATCCGGGAAGGGAGAGCCTGCGACGTCCGGCTGCGCCCCGGACGCGGAGCGATCCCGGGCGGCGGCCGCCCGCCTTACGCCTCCGGATCCGCCCTCGTCGAGAACCGGTCGCGCGCCGTGAAGCGGTCGGCCGGCAGGCCGGAGGGCAGGGTGCCGCGGTAGATCTCCCGCGACAGGAAGGTGCGCTCGATCTCGATCTGCTCCTCATCGAGGTCGACGTACCAGCAGCGGCGCCGGGGCGACCAGCGGTAGTTGCGGTCCTTGAGCCGGTCCTTGAGGGCGATCGGCGCGTCGGAGGCCCAGAGCCGCACGGTCGGCCGCCGCGCCGCCTCGAGCAGGGCGGCGAGCGCCAGGCGCCCGGAGGTCCGCAGCGGCCGGGCGAGCACCGCGAGCAGCGCCTCGCAATCGTCGATCGCCCGGTGGCCGTTGTGGAAATGGCCGTGATCGGCGAGCAGGTGGCCGAGCCGCATGCCCTCGTGCCCCTCGGCCCGCCAGGGGATCTGGTGGCAGGAGCAGGCCCAGTTGCGCGAGACAAAGATCGGCCAGCGGCGCTCGCACATCTGCCGGTCGAAGCGGGCATTGTGGGCGATGACGACCCGGGCCTCGGCGGCGAGCGCCTCGACCGCCGCATCGTCGATGCGCTGGCCGGCGACGTCGGCATCGGTGATGCCGGTGAGGCGCACCACCGCCTCGGGGATCGCGCCGGAGGGCTGATGGAGCTGGTTGAAGCGCTCCAGCACCCGGTAGATCCGGCCGCTGGCGCCGTACTCGAACTTGACGATGCCGAGCTCGATCACCTCGTCGGCGGTCACGTCGATGCCGGTCGTCTCGGTGTCGAGGATCAGCCCGACGAAGGTCGGCTCGGTCGGCGCGTCCGGCGGGGGCACGAAGGGGCTCAGCCGGCGCAGCACCCGGTAGTCGCCGGTGCGCTCCAGGATGGCGGCGATGTCGTCGAGCGCGTCGGTCAAGCGGCGTGTCACCCTGGCAGGCCGCTGCGCGGGGGCGGCGCATGTCGTTGCCTGGCCCCGGCATAGACCCGGCCCGCCCGCCGCGCCAAGAGCCGTGCCGCCACGCTCCACCGCATTCGCGAGCCGGCGACGCAGGAGCCGTGTTCGACCCTGCCGGGAGACGGCCGGGATCCCATCCGGGGGGAGCGACCGGCCCCGGGCCCTCCGTCCCGATGTCCGCCTCCGACAAAAACCCCGCCGGCGACGGTCCCGAGGACCGTCGGCAGCGGGGGAGTCGAGGAGATCCGAGAGACGAGCCCCACGCCGGCAGGGGAGGAAACGGGGCCGGCGGGTGCGTCGGGCAGCTCCCGGGCCGCCCGATACGAGGCCAACATCCCATCGCTGGGCCGGTTTCAGGGGGCGGCGCCGGACCGTCGTCCGGAGTAAACCTGGGTCAAGCGGCAGACCGAATTCGGCCGCAAGCGCCGGGATGCAGGGCGCCCGGCATGGCGCCAGGATGGCGTCATCGCCCGGACAGGGAGGCAAGGACGATCATGCGCAACCCCGATCCCGACTGCGCGGCCCCGCATCCGGGGGCCACGACCATCGCCCCGCCCCACGACGCCCCGCCCCACGACGACGCCGCGCGCTTCGCGGCCGTCGCCCGCCGCGACCGGACGGCCGACGGCCTGTTCGTCTACGCGGTGCGCACGACCGGGGTATATTGCCGCCCGAGCTGCGCCGCGCGGCCGGCCCTCCCTCAGAATGTCAGCTTCCATCCGACCTGCGCGGCGGCGGAAGCGGCGGGGTTCCGGCCCTGCCGGCGCTGCCGGCCGAACGAGGCGAGCCTCCACGCCCGCCAGGCCGAGGCGGTGGCGCGGGCCTGCCGGACGATCGAGGCGGCCGAGGCGCCGCCGGCGCTCGCCGACCTCGCCGCCGCGGCGGGATTGAGCCCGCACCACTTCCACCGGGTGTTCAAGCAGGTCACCGGCGTGACGCCGCGGGCCTACGGCGAGAGCCGGCGGGCCGCGCGTGCGGCCGAGGAGCTGCGGCGGGCCGGGACCGTCACGGAGGCGCTCTACGGCGCCGGCTACGGCGCGGCGAGCCGGTTCTACGCCGCGGCGCCGGGCCGCCTCGGCATGACGCCGACGGCCTACCGGAAGGGCGGGGAGGGTGCGGCGATCCGCTTCGCGATCGGCGCCTGCTACCTCGGCCACGTCCTGGTGGCGGCGACCGAGAAGGGCGTCTGCGCGATCCTGCTCGGCGACGACCCCGAATCCCTGCTGCGCGACCTGCAGGACCGTTTCCCGAAGGCGGCGCTGAGCGGGGGCGACCCGGGCTTCGAGGCTCTGGTGGGGCAGGTGATCGCCCTCGTCGAGGCCCCCGGCACGGCCGCGAGCCTGCCCCTCGACATCGGCGGCACCGCCTTCCAGCAGCGGGTCTGGCAGGCCCTGCGGGCGATCCCCCCGGGGCGCACCGCGACCTATGCCGAGGTCGCGCGGGCGATCGGCGCACCGGCGGCGGCGCGCGCGGTGGCGCTCGCCTGCGGCGCCAACCCGATCGCCGTGGCGGTGCCGTGCCACCGGGTGGTGCGCGGCGACGGCAGCCTGTCGGGCTATCGCTGGGGCGTCGCGCGCAAGCGGGCGCTCCTCGACCGCGAGCGCGACCCAACGGACAGGGCCTGACGGAGGCCCCCTCGACCCGCGGAGCCCCGGCACCGAGCGGAGCGCCAGCACAAGGAGGCGTGCGAGGCCGACACGGCGTCAGGCCTCGCGCCGCGACAGGTCAGCGCGCGTCGGGGCCACATCCGGGTGGACCCGAGGGGCCGTCCCGCCCCGCTCGTCGGGCCGCCTGGTCGCCGGCAGCCCCCGAGCCGGGCTTCCCCCGTGCGATCCGGGGCCGGTTCCGTAGGTGCCCCCGGACCCGCACCTTGAGGAAAGCGACCCGGAATCTGCGCCGGGCACGGATCGTTGGGGCAGGGATCGGCGTTCTCCCTGTGAGACCTGCCGCCACGGTTCCGCGGCCGGGCTCTGACGTGACACCTCGAGCGCGGGCCTCCCTCAGGAGCGCAATTCCATGTCGTGCCGCCACAACGCCGTCGCCCCCCTGCCGCACCTGATCGCGACGGCGCCGTCGCACCTGCGCAAATGGCGCCGCTTCCCCAGTACCCTGCCGCAGGCCGCCAACGACAACGTCCGCCCCGGCGCCACCGCCGAAGTCGGGCTGTGGGCCGCGGCGCTCGGCGGCGCCGCCACCCTGGTGGCGGTGCTGATGGTCGGGCTGATGCTGTAGCGGCGCGTCAGCGCCCGGTTTTCCGGCGCCAGGCCGCGAAGTCGGCCTTGGCCTGCTCGTCGATCAGCGGGTAGAGGCCGATCACGCCGCGGCCGTTCTGGACCTCCTCCAGCACGAAATCCTCGAACACCGTCATCTCGGCCGCCTCCGCGGCGACCTCGTCGGCGATCTCCGCCGGGATCACGATCACGCCCTCCGCGTCCCCCACCACCACGTCGCCCGGGAAGACCGCGACGTCGCCGCAGCCGATCGGCACGTTGATGTCGAGGGCCTGGTGCAGGGTGAGGTTGGTCGGGGCCGACGGGCGGTTGTGATAGGCCGGGAAGGGCAGGGTGCCGATCTCCGGCGAATCGCGAAACCCGCCATCGGTGACGACGCCGGCCGCGCCGCGCTTCATCAGCCGGGTCACCAGGATCCCCCCGGCGGAGGCCGCGCGCGGGTTCTTGCGGCTGTCCATCACCAGCACCGCGCCCTCCGGGCATTGGTCGACGGCGACGCGCTGCGGGTGTCCGGGGTCGCGGAACGCCGCAAGGGTGTTCAGGTCCTCCCGGGCCGGGATGTAGCGCAGCGTATAGGCCTCGCCGACCATCGTCCCGGCCTGCGGGTTGAGGGGGCGCACATCCTGGATGACCTGGTTGCGCAGGCCGCGCTTGAACAGGGCGGTGGCCAGGGTCGCGATGCTGACGGTCTTCAGCGTCGCGCGGGTCTCGGGGCTCAGGGGCATCGGGGATTCTCCGGTCGGGGGCGGAGGGCCGGGGGCGTCGGGGAATGGCCATGGGGCCGCGCCGCCCCAACCCGAGTCCTCCCCATCGCCCGGACGGCTTCGCCGCTCCGCGGCCGCGTGCGAGCGGCCTGTGACGCGCGCATTGAAGCACTAATGTTTTAGTACATCAACCAGGATGTCGCAGGATGCTCCCGCGTCCGAACCCTCCCCCCCGGCGGGGGGAGGATCAGAACCTGCGCCCTAGCCGGAGCGGTGCGCTTGCCTCACTTCTTGCGCGGTGCCGGCGGCGGGGGGGCCGGGGGCTCGTCGCCGCCCTCGTCGGGCTCGCCGCCGCCGATGGTGGATTTCAGCGCGAAGGCCACGAGGGGGCTCGCGACATCCACCACCTCGGCCTTGGTCAGGCCGTCCTTCGGATCGTAGCTGCCGACCAGCATCACGGTCCGGTTCTCGGTCTTCGCGAGGTCCAGCCCGTCACCGGAGACGGCCATCGGCTTGCCGGCGATCTCGTCGGCCTTGCGGTCGTTGGTGAACAGCACCGTGACCTTGCCGTCCTTGACCACGCCGACGTAGCAGGTCTCCTCCGGCGTGCGGCATGGGAACAGCATCGCGGCGGTCGGGTCGGGCTGCAGCGTCTCCTTCGGCGGCGGCGGGGCCTTCGGGCCCTTGGGGGCCGGCTGGGCGGCAGCCGGACCGGCGGCCGCGAGCGCGAGCAGCGTGAGGGCGAGCGCGGAGCGCATCTGTCTCATTCTCCAGGAAATGCCCCATCGGAAGGCGCGAAGTGGCGCGCCCGCGCCGGGGGTTCAAGCCCCGGGGCGCCGCAACGGATGCCGGGCGGGCTCACGCCTGCGCGAGACCGCCCTCGAGACCGGCCGCCGCCACCAGCGCCCGGGTATAGGCCTCGCGCGGGCGCTCCAGCACCTGATCGGTCGGGCCGCGCTCGACCTCGCGCCCGTTGCGGAGCACCAGCACGGTGTCGGACAAGGCCCGGACCACCGCGAGGTCGTGGGAGATGAAGACGTAGGCGAGGCCATGCGCCGCCTGGAGGTCGCGCAGCAGGGCGACGATGTCGCGCTGCACCGTGCGGTCGAGGGCGGAGGTCGGCTCGTCGAGGACCACGAGGCGGGGGCGCAGGATCATCGCCCGGGCGATGGCGAGGCGCTGGCGCTGGCCGCCCGAGAAGGCGTGCGGGAAGCGGTGGCGCGAGGCGGGATCGAGGCGCACCTCGCGGAAGGCCTCCGCCGCCCGGGCGTCGCGCGCGGCGGCGTCGAGGCGTGGCGCGTGGACCCGCAACCCCTCGGCGACGATCTCGCCGGCGGTGAGGCGGGGCGAGAGCGAGCCCATCGGGTCCTGGAACACCGGCTGGAAGCCGCGGCGCAGGGGCCGCAGCGCGGTGCGGTCGAGGGCGGTGAGGTCGCGATCCTCGAACCGCACCAGGCCGTGAGCGGCGGGCTCGAGGCGAAGCAGCGCCCGGCCGAGGCTCGACTTGCCCGAACCCGATTCGCCGACGACCCCGATCGTCTGGCCGGCCCGGAGCGTCAGGTCGACGCCCTCGACCGCGAGGCGCGGCGGCCCGGCCCGCAGCCAGCGCCGCGGCCCCGGATAGGCGACCGACACGCCGCGCGCCTCCAGCACCACCGGGGCCGAAGCGGGCACCGGCGCTTTGCGCCCGGTGGGCTCGGCGGCCAGGAGATCGCGGGTCTCGGGCGCCTGCGGGTCGCGAAACAGCCGCGCCGTCGGCCCGGTCTCGACGAGGCGGCCGGCGCGCAACACCGCGGTGCGCTCGGCGATGCGCCGGACCAGCCGGAGGTCGTGGGTGATGAACAGGAGCGCGAGGCCGAGGCGGTCCTTCAGGTCGGCCAGCAGCGCCAGGATCTGGGCCTGGACGGTGACGTCGAGCGCCGTGGTCGGCTCGTCGGCGATCAGAAGGTCGGGCTCGCAGGCGAGCGCCATCGCGATCATCACCCGCTGGCGCTCGCCGCCCGACAATTCGTGCGGATAGGCGGAGAGGCGCGAAGCGGCATCGCGGATGCCGACGAGATCCATGAGCTCGCGCGCCCGCGCGCCGGCCCGGCGCCGGCTGAACGACCGATGGGCGCGCAAGGGCAGGGCGATCTGGTGGCCGACCGTGAACAGCGGGTCGAGGGCGGTCATCGGCTCCTGGAACACCAGGCCGATGCGCGCCCCGCGGATCCGGTCGAGGGCGGGGCGGTCCAGGGCCGTCAGCTCGGTTCCGTCGAAGCGCACGCTGCCGGAGACGCGCGCCTGGGGCGGCAGCAGGCCCATCGCGGCCAGCGCGACCTGGCTCTTGCCCGAGCCCGATTCGCCGACGAGGGCCAGGGTCTCGCCGCGGGCGAGGTCGAGGTCGAGGCCGTCGAGCGCCGTGACGCCGGCCTGCGGGTAGCGGACGGTCAGGCCGCGCAGGGAGAGGAGGCTCATGCGGCCTCCCGCGGGTCGAGGGCGTCGCGCAAGCGCTCCCCCAGCAGCGTCAGGGCGAGCAGGGTGGCGACGAGGAACGCGGCCGGCACGACCAGCATCCACGGCGCGGTCTCGAGGCTGCGGGCGCCGTCGGCGATCAGTACGCCCCAGCTCGTCGCCGGCTCCTGCACGCCGAGCCCGAGGAACGACAGGAAGCTCTCGAGCAGGATCACCCGCGGGACCATCAGGGCCGCGAAGGCGACGACGGGGCCGAGCAGGTTCGGCACCACGTGCCGGCGCAGGATCGCCGCGGTGGTGAGTCCCAGCGCCTCCGCCGCCCGGACGTAGTCGCGCCGGCGGATCGCCTGCGCCTCCGCCCGGACGATGCGGGCCATGTCGAGCCATTCGACGGCCCCGACCGCGACGAAGATCAGCGCCACCGAGCGGCCGAAGAACACCACCAGCATGATGACGAAGAACACGAAGGGCAGGGAGTACAGGATGTCGACGAGGCGCATCATCGCCGCGTCGACCCGGCCGCCGAGCGTGCCGGCGAGCGCCCCGTAGGCGACCCCGATGCCGAGCGCCACCGCGGTCGCCATCAGGCCGAGCGCCAGCGACAGCCTCCCTGCCACGAGGGTGCGGGTGAGGAGGTCGCGCCCGAGCGCGTCGGTGCCGGCGAGGAAGCGCAGCGAGCGCAGCGGCGCCTCGACGGTGAGGCGGCGCCCGTCCTCGGAGCGCCCGAGGATGCGCGCCTCCCCGAAGGTGTCGGAGCGGGCGAAGAAGGTCAGCACCCGCGGGTCGACCGGCTTGTCGGCGGCGAGCGTCGCGCGGATCGCGGCGCCGGTCACGCTCACATCCTCGGCCCGCACCCGCATCCGGAAGGCGAGGCGGTCGAGGGCCGGGCGCACGGCGTCCGGCTTCGGGTAGAGCGCGAGCGAGGGCGGGGTGCCGGGATAGTCGTAATAGAGCCGGTCGTAGGGGTGGCCGGTGGCGAGGGGCCCGAAAAGGCAGGCGAGCGTGACGAGGGCCAGCACCGCCGCGCAGGCCCGCGCGACGCGGTCGCCGGCGAGGCGCCGGCGGGCGCGGGCGAGGAGCGAGGCCTCGGCGAAGGCGAGGGCGGCCGGGGACGCGCTCACCCGAACTCCCTCAGGCGCGGGTCGATGAGGGCGCAGGCGAGATCGGCGACGAGGTTGAGCACGAGGACGAACACCGCGATCAGCACCACGGTGCCGAGCACCAGCGTGTAGTCGCGGTTGATCGCGCCGTCGACGAAGTAGCGCCCGACGCCGGGGAGCCCGAACACCGTCTCGACCACCACCGAGCCGGTGAGGAGGCCGGCCGCGGCGGGGCCGAGATAGGACACGACAGGCAGGGCCGCGCCGCGCACCGCATGGAGCGCCAGGATGCGGGGCGGCAGGCCTAAGCCCCGCAGGGTGCGCCAATGCGGCCGGTCGAACACCTCGACGAGGCCGGCCCGCGCCAGCCGGGCGATCACCGCCACCTGCGGCAGCGCCAGGGTGACCACCGGCAGGACGAGGTTCCTCGGAGCGCCGTCGTCCCAGCCGCCGACGGGGAGCCAGCGCAGGGACAGCCCGAAGGCGATCTGGAGGAGGGGCGCCACCACGAAGCCCGGCACGGTGAGCGCGAAGGTGCCGAGCGTCGTCACGGCGTGGTCCAGCCACGCGCCCCGCCGCAGGGCCGAGAGCGCGCCGAGACCCGTGCCGAGGACGAGCGCGACGAGGAGGGCGAGACCGCCCAGCGTCATCGAGACCGGCAGGCCGCGGGCGAACAGCTCCGCCACCGAGAGGTCGCGCACCGAGAAGGACGGCCCGAGATCGCCCCGCGCCAGCGCCGCGAGGTAGCGGCCGTACTGGACGAGGAGCGGCTGGTCGAGGCCGTAGACCCGGCGCAGATTCTCCATCGCGGCGGCCGGCAGCGGCCGTTCGAGGTCGAACGGCCCGCCCGGCGCCAGCCGCACCAGGAAGAACGACAGGGTGACGACGATGAACAGCGTCGGGACGCTCTGGGCGAGGCGGCGCAGGATGTAGGCCGTCATGCGCGGGGCCTCATGCGAGGGACAGCCAGCGGGTCGGCGAGACGCCGCGCAGGTTGGGCGTAAAGCCGCGCAGGCGCGGCCCGATCAGGTGCTTGTGCCGGTAATGCAGCAGCGGGATCCACGGCAGGTCGGCGAGGAAGAGCTCTTCCGCCCGGGAGAGGATCCGGGCCCGGGCCGCGAGGTCGGTCTCGCGGGCCGCATCGCGCATCAGGGCGTCGTAGGCCGGGTTGGCGTAGCGGCCCGAATTGAAGCCGTCGTTGGTGCTCTCGACCAGGAACAGGAAGTTCTGCGGGTCGGCATAGTCGGCAAGCCAGCTCATCCGGGCGATGTCGAACGGGCCGCCGTCGCGCAGGTAGGCGAAATGGGTCTTGGCGTCGGTGGCGGCGAAGGACGTCGCGACGTTGAGCGGCCGCCACATGTCGGCGATCGCCACCATGGTGTTCCGGTTGTTGTCGGTGATGTTGTAGCGCAGCTCGACCGCCAGCGGCGTCCCGCCGGGCCCATAGCCGGCCTCGCGCAGGAGCGCGACCGCCGCATCCTCGCGCTCCAGCGGCGAGAGGTCCCGGCCCGGCATCGTCGGCGGCGGCAGCGCATTGTCGAGCCCGGCCGGCGTCAGGGAATAGGCCGGCAGCATCGTCTCGCCCCACACCGCCTCGGCCAGGAACTCGCGGTCGAGGGCGAGCGACAGGGCGCGACGCACCCGGGCATCGTCGAGGGGGCGCTTCCTCACGTTCACCATCAGCGCGAGCACGCCGAGGGCGGGATTGAGGATCACGCCGGCGCCGAAGCGGGATTTGAGCGCCTTGACCTGGTCGGCGGGCAGGTCCTCGAGGGAATCGATCTCGCCGGCGGCGAAGCGGCGCACCGCGGCGGCGAGATCGGGGGTCGGGATGTACTCGACCTGGGGGATCGCGACCTTGCTCGCCTCGCGGTAATGCGGGTTGCGGATCGCTGTGATGCGGTCGTTCGGCGAGAAGTCCTTGAGGAGGTACGCCCCGTTCGACACCAGGTTGCCGGGCCGGGTGAAGGCGTCGCCGAAGCGGGCGAGCGAGGGCCGGTGGACCGGAATGCTCGCCTGGTGCGCCATCAGCTCGACGAAGTAGGGCGTCGGCTGCGCGAGCCGGATCACCACGGTCAGCGGGTCGGGAGCGGCGACGCCGACCGCGTCGACCGGCATCGCCCCGCGATTGACGTCTTCGGCGTTGCGGATCGGCGCCAGCACGCTGGCGTATTTCGCCCCCGTCGCCGGGTCGAGCATGCGCCGGAAGCCGTGCACGACGTCGTCGGCGACGAACGGGTCGCCGTTCGACCAGCGCCCGTCGGGGCGCAAGGAGAAGGTCCAGGTCAGGCCGTCGGGGGAGGTGGTCCAGCCGGAGGCGGCGCCGGGCACCAGGTTGCCGTCGGGGCCGTAGGCGCTCAGGCCCTCGTAGAGGTCGAGGAGGATCGTCGCCTCGGCCACCGTCGAGGTCTTGTGCGGATCCAGCGTCTCGGGGTCGGCGCCGTTGCCGCGCCGGTAGGAGGCGGGCCCGGCGGCCCGGGCGGGGACCGCCGCGCTCAACGATGCGGCGCCCAACCCCGCGAGGACGTCCCGGCGCCGCATCGCCGGCCTCAGGCGCCGGTCTCGGCCTGGAGCCCGGCGGCCGCGATCCCGGCGAGCGCCGCCTTCTCGTCGTTGTCGGAAGTGTCGCCCGAGATGCCGACGGCGCCGAGAAGCGTGCCGTCGCGCTTGATCAGCACGCCGCCCGGGACCGGGATCAGGCCGGCCGGGCCCGCGACATGGGTCACCGCGGCGACGAAATAGGCCTGCTCCTCGGCCCGCTTGGCGATGGCCCGCGAGCCGATGCCGAGCGCCAGCGCGCCGTTGGCCTTGCCGGCGGCGATCTCCGACCGCTTGAGGCTGGTGCCGTCCTCCACGCCCGCCGCCTTGAGGGCGCCGCGGGCGTCGAGCACCACCACCGCCAGGGGCTTCAGCCCGAGCTCGCGGCCGGCCTTGAGGGCGGCGGTCACGATGGTCGAGGCGGCGTCGAGGGTGAGGTCGGACATGAGCAGCTCCGGGTGGTCGCGCGGGCGGTGCCCGCTCGGTTCGTGACCGGATTACCCGGCGGGACGGGCGGCGCCAAGCCGGTCATCCGAGCGCGCCGCCCATCGGCCTCAATCCGTGAACACCACCGTCTTGCGGCCGTTGGCGATCACCCGGTCCTCCAGCACGTAGCGCACGGCGCGGGCGAGCACCCGGCGCTCGATGTCCCGGCCCTTGCGGACGAGGTCGTCGGGGGTGTCGCGATGCGAGATGCGCTCGACGTCCTGCTCGATGATCGGCCCCTCGTCGAGGTCGCCGGTGACGAGGTGCGAGGTGGCGCCGATCAGCTTCACGCCGCGCTCGTGGGCCTGGTGGTAGGGCCTGGCGCCCTTGAAGCCGGGCAGGAACGAGTGGTGGATGTTGATGCAGCGGCCGGCGAGCTTGTGCGAGAGGTCGTCCGACAGGATCTGCATGTAGCGGGCGAGCACCACCAGCTCGGCCCCGGTCTCCTCGACGAGGCGCCACAGGGCGGCCTCCTGCTGGGGCTTCGTCTCCGGCGTGATCGGCAGGTGGTGGAACGGCACCCCGGCGAGGTCGGCCGCGCCGTAGATCTCGCGCGGGTAGTTCGAGACGACCGCGCAGACCTCCATCGGCAGCTCGCCGATGCGCCAGCGGTAGAGCAGGTCGTTGAGGCAATGGTCGAAGCGCGAGACGAGCAGCATCACGCGGCGCCGCTCGGCCCGGTCGCGCAAGGTCCAGTCCATGCCGAAGCGGGCCGCCACCGCCGTGAAGCCCTCGGCGAGCGCGTCCCGCCCGGGCTCGGCCCGAACCGGGTTGAACACGATCCGCATGAAGAAGCGGCCGGTCTCGACGTCGTCGAATTGCTGCGCGTCGAGGATGTTGCAGCCGGCCTCGAACAGGTAGGCCGACACGCCGGCCACGATCCCCGGGACGTTGGTGCAGGAGAGGGAGAGGACGTAGGAGGGGGTGGTCATGGCTGCCCGGGCTGAGACGACGTGCGTCCCCGCCCTAGGCGATCGTCTCAGGCGCGTGAAGCCCCCGGAGTATCCTCCTTAACGAAAGCGATCCGGTCCCACGTGACGCCGGGACGCCCGAGCTGGGCATCCTCGTCGGTGCGACACAGAATGCACCGCAAGCCCTGCGCCCGGGCGAGATCGATCGTCTCGGATGCGGTCACGTCGAACATCCGGCGCCCGGGCGGCACGGGCCCGTGGCGCAGCGACAGTGCCATCACGCCCCCGACGCGCATCAGGCCGGCGATGCGCGGCATCGCGGAAAGCCGCTCGCCGGCGTCGAGATGCATCCAGACGGCGGTGAGCATCACGACATCGAAGGCCGCGCCGTGCCCGGCGAGCGCGGGCAGGTCCGGCAGGCCGTCGTCCAGCCAGGCGATCTGCGGCGAGGGATGCAGCACCATCGCCCGCCGGCGCAGCTCGGCCGTCGGCTCGACGGCGGTCACGCGGTAGCCGAGGGCGGCGAACCCTGCCGCGTCGCGCCCGGTCCCGGCTCCGACATCGAGGACATGGGCCGGTGGCGCAGGAAGCAGGGGCAGGATCGCCGCGTGGATCTCCGAGAAGGTGATGCTCTCGTATTGCGAGACCAACCTCTCGGCCTCGGCGGCGTAGCCGGCCGTACCCTGCGGAGCACTCCCGTCCGTCACGCGTCCGCCTCCAGCTCCCCGCTCACCTCCAGCCACTCCTCCTCGGCGCTCCCGAGGGCCGACGCGGCCTCGGCCCGCATCCGGGCGAGTTCGCCGGCCTTGGCGGCATCGGTGCGGAAGGCGGTGCCGTCGGCGAGCGCGGCGTCGATCTTGGCGATGGCGGCCGTGAGCTTGGCCATCCGCGCCTCCACCGCCTCGAGCTTGCGGCGCAGGGGGGCGAGCGCGGCCCGGCGCTCGGCGTTGGAGCGGCGCTCCACCGCCTTGGCGCCGCCGGTCGGCTCCTGCGCTTTCTGCGCTTCCGTCTCCGGGCCGGCGAGCACCAGGCGGCGGTAATCGTCCATGTCGCCGTCGAAGGG
Organism: Methylobacterium terricola; assembly: GCF_006151805.1. Classification (GTDB taxonomy): domain Bacteria; phylum Pseudomonadota; class Alphaproteobacteria; order Rhizobiales; family Beijerinckiaceae; genus Methylobacterium; species Methylobacterium terricola. The sequence continues at coordinate 256,262 of NZ_VDDA01000007.1, forward strand.
CTTCACGGTGCCGTTGCGCACCAGCCAGAGCCGGTCGGCGCAGGCCTCGACCAGGAAGCGGTCGTGGCTCACCAGGATCACCGCGCCCTCGTAGTCGTTGATCGCCTCGACGAGCGCCTGGCGGCTCTCGATGTCGAGGTGGTTGGTCGGCTCGTCGAGGATCAGCAGGTGGGGGCCGTTGAAGGCGGCAAGCCCCATCAGCAGCCGCGCCTTCTCGCCGCCGGAGAGCTGCGAGACCGGGGTGTCGGCCTTGTGGCCGGGAAAGCCGAGGCGGGCCGCCGCCGCCCGGGCCTTCGCCTCCGGCACGTCCGGCATCAGGTCGCGGACATGGGCGTAGGCGCTCTCGGCGGGCCTGAGCTCGTCGAGCTGGTGCTGGGCGAAGTAGGCGACGTTCATCTTGCCCCAGCGCCGCACCTCGCCCGACAGCGGGTCGAGCCGGCCGCCGATGAGCTTGCAGAAGGTCGACTTGCCGTTGCCGTTGGCGCCCAGCAGCGCCACCCGGTCGTCGGGGGCAAGCGTCAGGTTGAGGCCGGTCAGCACCGTGCGGTCGGGGTAGCCCGCCTGGACCCGCTCCATCGCGACGAGCGGCGGCGACAGGGCGCGCTCCGGGCTCGGCAGGTGGATCACCGGCACGTCGTCCTCGATGAGCGCCGCGATCGGCTCCATCTTGGCGAGCCGCTTCATCCGCGACTGGGCCTGGCGCGCCTTGGTCGCCTTGGCCTTGAAGCGGTCGACGAAGCTCTGGAGATGGGCGCGCTCGGCCTCCTGCTTCACCCGGGCCTTGGCCTGGAGCATGCGCTTCTCGGCGAGCTGGCGGGCGAACGAGGTGTAGCCGCCGCGATAGAGTGTGAGCTTGCCGCGATCGAGGTGGAGGATGTGGTCGACCGAGGTGTCGAGGAGGTCGCGGTCGTGGCTGATGATCACCGCGGTGCGCGGATAGCGCTCGAGGTAGTCGTAGAGCCAGAGCGTGCCCTCGATGTCGAGGTAGTTGGTCGGCTCGTCGAGGAGCAGCAGGTCCGGCTCGGAAAAGAGCACCGCGGCGAGCGCCACCCGCATCCGCCAGCCGCCGGAGAAGTCGGAGCAGGGCCGGCCTTGCGCCTCGGCGTCGAAGCCGAGGCCGTGCAGGATCGCGGCGGCCCGGGCCGGGGCCGAATGGGCGTCGATGTCGACGAGCCGCGTCTCGATCTCGGCCCGGCGCAACCCGTCGGCGGTCTCGGCCTCTTCCATCAGCCGCGTGCGCTCGGTATCGGCGGCGAGCACCACCGCGTGCAGGGTCTCGGGGCCGGCCGGCGCCTCCTGCGCCACGCCGCCGATCCGGGTGCCCTTCGGCAGGCCGATCGTGCCGCCCTCGGTGGGGATCTCGCCCTGGATGATGCGGAACAGGGTGGTCTTGCCGGCGCCGTTGCGCCCGACGATCCCGACCCGCGCCCGCTCGGGCAGGGCGAAGCTGGCATGGTCGAGGATCAGGCGGTCGCCGATCCGGTAGGTGAGGTCGTTGACGCGGAGCATGGCGCGTTGTGGGGGCGGCGGGCACCGGAGGCAAGGGTGGATCGGTGAGGGGCTTGCGTGTTGACAGCGCGGGGCCCCGCACCGTGTAAGCGAGGCCATGATGCCTGAGCCCGGACCCGCGATGACGTCCTCCTCCGACACCCTGGGCCGGCTCCTCGCCGAGCGCCGGGCCCTGATCGGCATCGTCGGCCTCGGCTATGTCGGGCTGCCGCTGGCGCTCGCCGCGGTCCGGGCCGGCTTTCCGGTGCTCGGCTTCGACGTCGATCCCGGCCGGGTCGCGGCCTTGAACCGGGGCGAGGGGGCGTTCCACCACATCCCGGGCGAGGCCCTGGGTCCCGCGCTCGCCGCCGGCACCTTCGCGGCCACCGGCGACATGGCGCGCCTGTCGGAACCCGACGCGGTGCTGATCTGCGTGCCGACGCCGCTCACCCGCCACCGCGAGCCCGACCTGTCCTACGTCGAGGCCACGGCGCGCGCCATCGCGGCGCGGTTGCGGCCGGGCCAGATCGTGGTGCTCGAATCGACCACCTATCCGGGCACCACCGCCGAGGTGATGCGGCCGATCCTGGAGGAAGGGGGCCTGCGCTCCGGGCACGACTTCTTCCTCGCCTACTCGCCGGAGCGCGAGGATCCGGGCAACGACCAGTTCGACACCGCCCGCATCCCCAAGGTGGTGGGGGCGGACGACGACGCCGCCCGGACCCTGGCGGACGCCCTCTACGGCGCCCTGGTGGTGCGCACCGTGCCGGTCTCCTCGGCGGCGGCGGCGGAGGCCGTGAAGCTCACCGAGAACATCTTCCGGTCGGTCAACATCGCCCTCGTGAACGAGCTGAAGCTCGTCTACGACGCGATGGGGATCGACGTCTGGGAGGTGATCCAGGCCGCCGCCACCAAGCCGTTCGGCTTCATGCCGTTCCAGCCCGGGCCGGGTCTCGGGGGCCACTGCATCCCGATCGATCCGTTCTACCTCGCCTGGAAGGCGCGGGAATTCGACGTGCCGGCCCGGTTCGTGGAACTCGCCGGCGAGGTCAACACGCGGATGCCCTACCACGTGGTCGAGCGCCTGGCGGCGGCCGTCGACCGCACCGGCCGCGCCTTCTCGGGCGCAACGGTGCTGGTGCTGGGCCTCGCCTACAAGCGCAACGTCGAGGATACACGCGAGAGCCCGGCGCTGAAGCTGATCCGGCTGATCGAGGCCCGGGGCGCGAGAGCGCTCTACCACGACCCCCTGGTGCCCGTCCTGCCGGCGACCCGCGAGCACCCGGAGCTCGCCGGGCGGCGCTCGGAGGCCCTGACGCCGGAGATCCTGCGCGCCGTCGACGCGGTGCTGATCGCCACCGATCACGACGGCGTCGATTACGGGCTGGTGGCGCACGAAGCCCGGCTCGTCGTCGACACCCGCAACGTCATGGCGCGGCACGGCTTCACGGATGAACTAACAAATGCGACGATCGTGAAGGCCTGAAGTCGAAAAAACCGCGGGTTGTCCGGCACATGACCCGGGGGGAAGGCCGCCCGCGCCCTGGCGAGCGCGGCAGCGCCGGGCTAGATACGCGGGGCAACGCCGCGTGCGCGGGGGTCGAGGGCAGCAGATGGGTCGGCTCGCAGGGTTTCCGTTCTTCAAGGACGCGGGCGTCGACCTGACCTCGTACGAATCGCGCTGCATCTGGCGCCGGTTCGACGCCAACGAGATCCTGGTCGATTTCGACGACGCCTCGACCGACGTCTACCTGCTCGCCGCCGGCGAGGTGCGGATCCTCAACCGGACGCAATCCGGCAAGGAGGTGATCCTCGGCGAGATGCGGGCCGGCGAGTTCTTCGGCGAGCTCGCCGCCATCGACGGGGTCAGCCGCTCGGCCAACGTCACGGCGCTCACCCGCGGCGAGCTCTGCGTGGTGCCGGCGGCGGTCTTCCGCGAGATCGTGTTCGCGGCCCCGCCGATCGCCGACAAGCTGCTGCGGCTGCTCGCCAAGCGCGTGCGGATGCTCAACGCCCGGCTGATGGAGCACGCGGTCCTCGACCTGCGCCACCGCCTCTACGCCGAATTGCTGCGCCTCTCCGCCCCCCGGCCCGGCACCGACGGCGAGCGCGCCGTGAGCCCGCCGCCCTACCACCACGTGCTCGCCGCCCGCATCGGCTGCCGCCGCGAGCAGGTGACGCGGGAATTCACCGTGATGGCCCAGGAAGGCCTCGTCGACCGCACCCGCGGCGCGCTGATCCTGCGCCGGCCGGACATCCTCGAGGCGCGGGTGGCGGAGGCCCTGCGGGAGGACGCGTAGGCGGCCCGCCGTGGATCCTGGGCCCGGAGGTCCAGGTTCAAGACGCGCGCGGCGCAGCGTTACGAGGGGGTTCCTTCAACCGTCGATGGAGGACGGGCGTGGGGCCGTGATGAAGTCGCGGATGGCCCCGAACACCCTCTCCGGATCGTCCCCATGGATGTCGTGGGCGCACTGCTCCAGACGCTCGAAGCGCAAGAGGTGGGCGGGAATGGCCGCGGCCGTCGCTTCGGCCAGGGGCATCGGCACGATGGGGTCGTGCTCGCCCGCCATCAGCAGCACGGGGCAGCGCAGCGTGGCGAGGCCGTCGCGGAAGTCGAACCGCCCCTGCTCGTTGCGGGGCCCGTTGAAGTGCAACGCCACCTCCGTCCGCATGATGATGCGCGACAGATTCGGGGGCGGCCGGTCGCGCCGGTGCCGGTAGAACGGCCGGCATCGCTCGAGGTAGCGGGCCCGTCCCTCCGGGGTCGGGTTCATCCAGTAGCGTTCGGCCAGCGCGCCGATCTCGGGGCCGCCGAGACGCGCGAACGCGGCGAAGATCGTCGGGAAGTCGATCCTGGCGGCCGTGCTGAGCAGGGTGAGCTTGCCCGGGTGGTCGGGGTAGCGGGTGGCGTAGGCTTGCGCGACGAAGCCGCCGAACGACAGACCGCACACGATCGGGCGGACGAGACCGAGCGCGTCGCAGAGACCCTTCACGTCGTCGGCCCACTGCGCCAGGGTCCAGGTCGCGGGATCGTTGCCCTCGCTGCGGCCGTTGCCGCGCAGGTCGCAAAAGATCACCTGCGCGACATCGCCGAGGCTGGCGAACGCCTCCTTGAAGCCGGTGTGATCCCAGCCCGGCCCGCCGTGCAGCATGAGGAGCGCCGGCTTCTCGCGCATGGTGTCGCCGTCCGGCACGAGGCCGAGATTCGCGACATCCACGAAGAGCCGCACACCGTTCACGGCGATGCGCATCGTGTCGATCCTCGACGCGGTCGGGCGCGCTGACGCTCGTTCCTGGCCTGCCGCTCCAGCGCGGACGTCTCAGGCGCGGCCCTCGTGGTCCGTGCGACCTACGCGAGGCCGCCTGCCGGCGCGGGAGCGAGGACACGGTCGACGAGGCCCCAGTCGAGCGCCTCCTCCGCCGTCATGAAGCGGTCGCGGTCCATGGCGCGCTCGAACTCCTCGTAGGACCGCCCGCAATGCTCGGCGTAGAGCCGCGTCATGCGCTGCTTGGTCCGCAGCGTCTCCGCGGCGTGGATGAGGATGTCCGACGCCTGTCCCTTGTAGCCGCCCAGAGGCTGGTGGATGAGGATGCTGGCATTGGGCAGCACGGCCCGCTGCCCGGGCTCGCCGGCCATGAGCAGGAACGAGCCCATCGAGTAGGCCATTCCCATGCACAGCGTGTGCACCGGGGCGCGGATGTGGCGCATGGTGTCGTACATCGCAAACCCGCTCGTGACGACGCCGCCCGGCGAGTTGATGTAGAGGTGGATCGGCCGCGTCGGGTTCTCCGCCTCCAGGAACAGGAGCTGGGCGCAGACCAGCGCCGAGACCGTGTCGTTCACCTCTCCATTGAGGAAGACGATGCGCTCGCGCAGGAGGCGGGAATAGATGTCGAAGGACCGCTCCCCGCGGCTGGACTGCTCGACGACCATGGGGACGAGCTGCATCGCGTCGCGCATCGGCGACCTCCGATCTTCCGGGATGAGGCTGGAGCATCTTCCGACGAAGGAGATTGGTTCGTCGCAGAAAATGCGGCAAAATCGACGAGCGAGAGGAGCGTCTGATTGCAAAGCGATCGGGCGATGCTCTCGACATCACTCGCTGAAGCGGTGACCGGTTCGGCGAATGATGCAGAAGCGAGGGTTCAAGCAGCGTTGCGCCATCGGATCTTATGAGGACGCGCGGTGTCAGGCCGCGCGCAACCGGGGGGCGTTGCCGTTCGCGGCGGCCTTCGTCAGATGCGTGAACCGGGCATCCGTCAGTTCGTGAATGATCCGCAGGCAGGTGCCGCCCGTGCCGTTCGGGGCGATGCGGAACGTCACCGTGCTCTCGAGGTAGGGCGGGACGGCCTCGCGCATCCGGTAGCTGACCTCGCGCCCGGGCGTGACGGCGATCGGTTCGGGCGCGGCCAGGGCCGCCTCGGGCAGCCAATGCTCCCGAAGCGCCGGGAGGCTGAGCGCACGCCACACCTTCTCGGGCGGCTCGCTCAGCGCGTAGGCCTGCTCGATGCCGGGGCCGGGCTCGTGACGCGCCGGGTCGCTCATTGGTCCATCTCCTTCAGCACGGCCTTGAGCGCGTCGACGCGGGCGGGCCAGTAGGCACGGTACTTCGCCAGCCATTGCGCGATGAGTGCCACGCCGGCCGGATCGACGTCGTAGTTCACGAAACGACCCTGCCGCGTCTGGCGCACGAGCCCGGCGCCCCGCAGCACGGCGAGGTGCTGCGACATCGCCGGCTGGCTGATCGCCATGCCCTCGCGGAGTGCGCTGGCGTTCATGCACCCGTCCGCGAGCTTCTCGAAGATCGCGCGTCGGGTGGGGTCCGCCAGGGCCCGGAAGATGTCGTCCTCGACCATGACCATAGATAAGCAGATGCTTATGTGAACCGCAAGCCCGGACTGCGGGCCGCGTGGCGCGAGAGCATCGTCCGCCGTGCGCGGGTGCGAGGACGGCAGCCCGTCATACGAGTTCCAGTTGATCTGCCCGAAGACAGGAGAGCGCGTCTCCCCTCTCCCGAGTGGAAGAGGGGCCGGGGGATCGAAGATCCCGCGTGAGGGTGACACACTGCAATGTAAAGCTGTGACCGTCGTGCTGGCAGGTCGACACTGGGCGCTTCATACGGACCCGTATCACCCTCGCGCGATCTTCGATCGCCCCTACCCCACACCTTGCAGCGATACCGGGCAAGCCCGGCATCGCCTGGAGAGGGGATCCCGCGCTTTGCTGACTGAATGACAGATCAGGCGGAAACCGTATCACACGGCCGAGCCGACCAGATCCGGATCGGCATCCCCGACCGCCAGCGCCTCCGCCAGCCGCATCGCCGCCGCATCAAGCTCCTGCGGGCGGCAGGAGGCGAAGCCGAGGAGCAAGCCGGCCCGGTCGGTGGGTCCCGCATGGAGCCGGGACAGGGGGAGCACGTCGAGGCCGCGGGTCGCGGCGCGGGCCGCCACCGCCACGTCGTCGCCCCCGTCGCGCAAGGTCGCGAGGAGCTGGAGCCCGCCGGCCGGCGCCGCGACGTCCAGCCGGTCGGCGCAGTGCGCGCGCAACGCCGCGACGAGGCGGTCCCGCCGCTCGCGGTAGAGCCGGCGCACCCGGCGCACATGGGCCCGGTAATGCCCGCGCCGGAGGAACAGGGCCAGCGCGTCCTGGACCGGGGAGGCCGCGAACAGGCCGAGCTGGCGCTGCGCGGCCAGCACCGGGGCGAGAAGGGGCCGTGGCACGACCATGGTGCCGATCCGGATCGCCGGGAGCGTCGCCTTGGAGAAGGTCCCGGCGTAGACGACGCACCCGGCCTCGTCGAGGGCCTGGAGGGCGGGGACCGGCGCGCCGTCGAAGTGGAACTCGCCGTCGTAATCGTCCTCGACGACGATCGCGCCCGCCGCCTCGGCGCGGCGCAGGAGGGCGCGCCGCCGGGAGAGCGGCATTAGGCCTCCGGTCGGGAATTGGTGCGAGGGTGTCGTGACGACGAGCTTCGGGGCCGGCCCGTCCTCGGGGAGGGTGAGGCCTCCGGCATCGACGGGAATCGGGCGGATGCGCGCCCGGGCCGCCCGCAAGGCGGCCCAGGACCCCGGATAGCCGGGATCCTCCATCCAGGCCTCGTCCCCGGGATCGAGCAGGATCGCGGCGATCAGCGCCAGGGCGGCCCGGGCGCTCGGCAGGAGGACGACCTGATCGGGCGACGCCCGCACGCCGCGGGCGGCGGCGAGATGGTCCAGCAGCGCCGTCTGGAGGGCGGGGCTGTTGGCGACGAAGGGCGGCCCGGGCGGAGGCCGGCGAGCGGCCTCGCGCAGGCAGCGGGCCCAGGCGGCGTGCGGGAATTCCCGCGCATCGGGAAAGCCGGTGCGGAAGGGCCGCAAGCCCGTTTCCGCCGGCGCGGCCGGCAGGGCGGCGGCCCAGGCCGAGAGCGCGGGCCCGGCCGCAAGGCCATTGCGGCCGAGATCGTCGGGGCCTCGCGCCGGCCCCGGCGCGAAGCCGCCCTGCGCGGCCACGACCGGTCGGCAGCCCTGCCGCACGACGAGGTAGCCCTCGGCCGCCAGTTGCTCCCACGCCGCCATGACGGTGTTGCGCGAGACGCCGAGATCCTGCGCGAAAAGCCGGCTCGACGGCAGCATCGCGCCGGGCGCCAGCCGGCCCCGGGCGATCAGGTCCCGCAGCTGCGCGGTGAGATCGGCCGACAGGCCGCGCCCGCGACACGGGTCGAGCGCAACCAGATCGGCGAGGACGGCCGTCATCCGCTGGTACCCCGGGAATGGCGGAAGCGGATCTCGGACGAGGTCCAGTCTGACGCTATGCCGGTCGCCGCCCCCGGATCAAGGCTGCCGGGGCGAAGGATGACGGCATGCCCCCGAGTCTCCCGACACCACAGGTCTCGACGCCCAAGGCCCTGGCCGTCCTCGCCGTCGTCGTCACGGCCTGGGGCTGCAACTGGTCCGTCACCAAGCTGCTGGTCGCGGCGGTGCCGCCGCTCTGGACCACGGCGTTGCGCTGCTGGATCGCCTTCGCGGCCGTGCTGGTGATCCTCGCCGCCTCGGGCCGGCTGGTCCGACCGCCCCGCAGCGACCTGCCGGCCATCGCCGGCACCGGGCTCCTGCACATGGTCGCGTTCTCGACCTTGTCGGGGGCGGGCCTGACCTTCCTGCCGGCGAGCCAGGCGATCGTGCTCGGCTACACCACCCCGCTCTGGGTCGCCCTGATGGCGCCGCTGGCGCTCGGCGAGCGGCTGGGTCCGGGCCGCCTCGCGGGAGTCGGGCTCGGGCTCGCCGGCCTCGCGGTGCTGCTCAACCCGGCGGCCTTCGACTGGGGCCGGGCCGACACGGTGACCGGCTGCGCCCTGGTCCTGGCGGCGTCCGTGGCATGGGCGGCCAACATCGTGCTGATCCGGTCACGCCCCTGGCGCGCCGGCCCGCTCCAGCTCCTGGTCTGGCAGGCCCTGGTGGCGGCCCTGGTGCTGACCGGGCTCGCCCTGTGGCGCGACGGGCCGCCCCGCTTCGCCTGGACGGGCGAGATCGTCGCCCTGCTCCTCGCGAGCAGCCTCGTCGGCACCGTGCTGGGCTACGGGGCGATGGCGGTCGTGAACCGGAGCCTGCCGGCCGTGACCACCGCGCTCGGCCTCACCGCCACGCCCCTCGTCGGCATCGCCTGCGCGGCGCTGCTGCTCGGCGAGCGCATCGGCCCGACGCTCGCCGCCGCCGCGGCGCTGATCGTGGCGGGCCTCGTCGTCGGCGGGTCATCGCGGGCGCGATGAGCGCCGCATCAGGCCCCGGGGACGAACGGCAGGCGCCGGCGGACCAGGGCGACGTGATAGGCCGCGCCGTGGGGCAGGGCGGCGTCGTCGAAATCGTAGGTCGGGTTGTGCAGGGGCGCCGAATCCTCGCCGTTGCCGAGGAAGACGAAGCACCCCGGGACGTGGGCGAGGAAGCGGGCGAAATCCTCCGATCCGGTCATCGGCGCCCGCGCGACGGCGACGGCCTGCGGCCCGAGCACGGTCCGGGCGGCGGCGAGCGCCTCCTCGGTCAGCGCGGGATCGTTGAGGAGCGGCACGAACTCGCGGGTATAGGTGACCTCGGCGGTGACGCCGTGGCTCAGCGCCGTGCCCTCGGCGATCACACGCATCTGCCGCTCGATCGCGGCGCTGACCTCGGGCCGGAAGCTGCGCGCATCGCCGAGGAGGCGCGCCTGGCCGGGCAGGGCGTTGCGGGTGCCGTCGGCGATCAGCTCGGTCACCGAGACCACGGCGGTCTCCGCCGGATCGAGGCGGCGCGAGACGATGGTCTGGAGGTTCATCACGGTGGCGCAGGCGGCGACCAGGACCTCGCTCGTCGCGTGCGGCCGGGCGGCGTGGCCGCCGACGCCCCGGAGCACGATCTCGAAATTGTCCTCCGCCGCCATGATCGGCCCGGGGCGGGTCTCGAGATGGCCGACGGGCAGGCCGGGCAGGGTGTGCAGGCCGTGGATCTCCTCGAACGGGAACCGCTCCAGCAGCCCGTCCTCCAGCATCGCGAGGGCGCCGCGGCCCCATTCCTCGGCGGGCTGGAACAGGAATCGGACCGTCCCGTCGAACCCGCCCTCGGCGGCGAGCACCCGGGCGGCGGCGAGCAGCATCACCGTGTGGCCGTCATGGCCGCAGGCATGCATCGTCCCCGGCACCGTCGAGCGGTGGGGGTGGGTGCCCTGCTCGGCGATGCGCAAGGCGTCCATGTCGGCGCGGAGCGCGATCGTCCGGGGGCCGCTGCCGCGCCGGAGCGTGCCGACCACCCCGGTGCCGCCGATCCCCTCGGCGACGTCGAGGCCGAAATCCCGCAAGCGTCCCGCCACGAAGGCGGCGGTGCGCCGCTCCTCGAACCCGAATTCGGGATGGGCGTGGAGGTCGCGCCGCCAGGCGACCATGTCCCGCAAGGCGGCCGGATCAATCGTCGTCATGCCCCCTCCAGCGCCGCTTCGGTGACGAGGACGAGGATGCGGCTGTCCCGGTCGAGGCGCAGATCCGCCGCCCGGGCCGGATCGGCCAGGACCGCCAGCAGGCCGGCAAGGCCCGCCGCGCCGGACGGCGTCGTCGCCGGACCGCCCGCCTCGGCGAGGAGACGCGGG
>NZ_VDDA01000070.1 GCF_006151805.1 Methylobacterium terricola
AACCGCGCCCGCCGCTTGCCCGTCCGCTACGAACGGCGTGCCGACATCTATGAGGCCTTCACATTCCTCCAGGCCAGCATCATCACCCTCCACCAGATCGAGCGGTTCTGTTAGGCGCTCTAAGGCCCCGGCCTCCTCGTGCGGCATCGTTTTTTCTGAACCCCCGATTTGGCCGCCGGCCCGCCGGCCCGTGGCCGGCCGGGTCTGTCGAGGCATGCCCTCTGCAATGCTTCGGAAAATCCTATCCCGCGGCGGAGGTTCCATCGCCTTGCCGGCCTTGCGGCAGCAGAAATTGCATGTTTATTTTTGCCAACCCCAGGGTCGACTTGGTTTTACCCAACCCAGGGTCGACGAGGACGCCATGCCAGCCAACCGAGCGCTCATGATCGAAGATGACGGCAAGCAGAGCGCCGGCTCGGATGCGTGTCTCGGGCGGAACCGTCGGCGCGCCTTCGGAAAGGACGCCTGAATGGCCGCGTCCGACCCCTTCGTGACCTTTTCGCACATCCGCAAGACGTATGACGGCGAGACCTATGTCATCCGGGACCTGAATCTGGAAATCGCCGAAGGCGAGTTCCTGTCGCTGCTCGGCCCCTCCGGATCGGGCAAGACCACGACCCTGATGCTGCTCGCGGGCTTCGAGAGCCCCAGCGGGGGGACGATCCGGCTGAACGGTCGGACGCTGAACGCGCTGCCGCCCCACAAGCGCGACATCGGGATGGTCTTCCAGAACTACGCGCTGTTCCCGCACATGACCGTTGCCGAGAACATCGCCTTTCCGCTGTCCGTGCGCGGCGTGGCGAAGGGCGAGCAGCGGGACCGCGTAGCCCGCGCCCTCGAGATGATCGAGCTGTGGCGCCTGGGGGAGCGCAAGCCGAGCCAACTCTCTGGCGGTCAGCAGCAGCGGGTCGCGCTTGCCCGCGCCCTCGTCTTCGAGCCGCGCCTCGTCCTCATGGACGAGCCGCTCGGCGCGCTCGACAAGGCGCTGCGCGAGACGATGCAGTACGAGATCAAGCGGCTTCATCGCCGGCTCGGCGTCACGATCGTCTACGTCACTCACGATCAGGGCGAGGCGCTCACCATGTCGGACCGCGTCGCCGTGTTCGAGGGCGGCGCGATCCAGCAGATCGCCTCGCCGGCCAACCTGTACGAGGATCCCGAGAACGCCTTCGTCGCCGACTTCATCGGCGAGAACAACGCGCTGGCCGGTCAGGTCTCCGGCTTCGAGGACGGCTACGCCGTACTGACGCTGCCGGGCGGCCGGACATTCAAAGGCCGGGCGGGCGGCACCCTCCGGCCCGGGGATGCGGCCGTCCTGGCGCTCCGACCGGAGCGTGTCACGGTCGATCCAGGCGACGGCGAGCCTCAGAACCGCCTCTCGGGGACGGTCGAGGAGATCATCTACTGCGGCGACCACCGGCGGATCCACCTCGCCACCGGCCATGCGGGGCACTTCGTCATCAAGGTCCCGAACACCCAGCGGACGACCCTGCCGGCGAACGGCGAGCCCGTCGGCGTCTCCTGGCGCTACGACGACTGCAAGATCGTCGATGCCCGACCGAACTGACACCTCCATCGCATCACCGAGGGGAACGATCATGAGATCCCAACGAACCGCATCGCGAGCGGCCGCCCTGCTGGCGGCGGGCTACGCCCTGCTGGCCTTGCCGGCCGCCGCCCAGGAGAAGACCCTCAACATCGTCGATTACGGCGGCGCCTTTGAGGCCGCGGCCGACAAGGCTTGGTTCAAGCCCTTCGCAGAGGCGCAGGGCGTCAAGATCGCGACCGAACAATACGACGGCGGCGTCGCCAAGCTGCGCGCCATGGTCGAGGCCCGCAACACGATCTGGGACCTCATCGACCTCGAGACCAACGACGCCATCACCGCCTGCGACGAGGGCCTCCTGCAGAAGCTGGACCCCGCGCTCCTCGGCGATCGGTCGGACTTCATCAAAGGCGCAATCCTGCCCTGCGCCGTGTCCTCCATGATCTGGTCGACCGTCTTCGCCTACGACACGAGCAAGATGCAGACGCAGCCGACGACGGTTGCCGACTTCTTCGACATCCAAAAATTTCCGGGGAAGCGGGGCCTGCGCAAGAGCCCGAAGGTCAGCATGGAATGGGCGCTCATGGCGGACGGCGTGCCGGCCGGCGAGGTCTACAAGGTGCTGGCGACCGACGACGGGGTCAAGCGCGCCCTGAACAAGCTCTCTACCATCAAGGACCGGATCGTCTGGTGGGAGGCCGGCTCGCAACCGCCGCAGCTCCTCGCCGACGGCGCCGTCGCGATGACCATGGCATATAACGGCCGCATCTACGACGCGAAGAAGAAGGAGAACAAGCCCTTCGCCATCGTCTGGGACGGGCAGGTCTACGACTACGAGTGGTGGGGTATCCCGACCGGCGCCAAGGACAAAGACCTGGCGGAGAAATTCATCAAATATGCATCCGCCAAGGACAACATCTGGAAACTCTCGAATTTTATTTCTTATGCATCGCCACGCAAGTCTTCGGTCGAGGCGATGAACAAGGCCGTCCTGCCTGACATGCCGACCGCGCCGGACAACTTCAAGAACGCGCTCCAGATCGATGCCGAGTTCTGGGCCGACAAATACGACAGCATCAACAGCCGCTTCATGACCTGGCTCGGCCAGTGACACGCGGGGCGCCCCGGCCGGCATGGGGCGCCCGTCGCCTTTCAGGGAAAGGATGCGGTCTTGGCGATCCGTGAGGTACCAGCGATGGCGGTAGGCTCCGAGGCGAAATCGATGCCGCAGGAGGGCCGCAACGCCTATAGGGCCGCCCGGCGCAGCGAGGCGATGCGGTCGCTGGCCTTCGCCCTGCCGCTGCTTTTGTTTCTCGTCGCGGTCTTCCTCTACCCGATCGGCGCCCTGCTCATGCGCAGCATCCAGAGCGACGACGTGGCGGCGGCCTTCCCGCGCGTCTCGGCCGGCCTCGCAGGGTGGAGCGGGGCGACGCTTCCGCCATCCCCCGTCTTCGCGGCGCTGGCCGCCGACCTGGCCGCCGCACAGCAGAACGGGACCCTCGTGTCGGCGGCGCGGCGGCTTAACAATTACGAGCCCGGCTTCCGCAGCCTGATCCTGAAGACCGCGCGACGCCTGCCCGACCCCGCCGCCGGTCCCGTGGAGCAAGCCTTCGTCGATATCGACCACCACTGGGGGGAGACGGAGACTTGGCGCTTTATCCAACGGGCCTCGGCTCGGATCACTCCGGACTACCTGCTGTCTGCCATCGATCTGAGGGCCGGCCCCAAGGGCCTCTCGGAGCTGCCGCCCGACCAGCGCATCTATCAGGCGGCCTTCGCGCGCACCTTCCTGATCAGCGGCTCGGTCACCCTGATCTGCCTTCTTCTCGGCTATCCTGTCGCCTACCTCCTCGCCACGCTGCCGCAGCGCCAGAGCCATCGGCTGATGATCTTCGTCATCGTGCCGTTCTGGACCTCGCTGCTCGTACGCACGACCGCCTGGTACGTGCTCCTGCAACCGAACGGCATCGTCAACGCGCTCCTTGCGCAGGCTGGCCTGACATCCGGGCCGCTGGCGCTGATGTTCAACCGCACCGGCGTTCTCGTCGGCATGACGCACGTGCTCCTGCCCTTCATGATCCTTGCGAACTACGCGGTCATGCGCGGCATCTCGCCGACGTATCAGCGGGCGGCGGTGTCACTCGGCGCCCATCCTGCCGTCGCGTTCCTCAGGGTCTACGTGCCCCAGACCCTGCCGGGCATCGGGACGGGCACGTTCCTCGTTTTCGTGCTGGCTATCGGCTACTACATCACTCCTGACCTCCTCGGCGGCGGCGGCGACGAGATGATCAGCCAGCTCATCGCCTTCCAGATGGACCGCCAGCTCAACTGGGGATTGGCTGGTGCGCTCTCGGTCTATCTCGTGTTGCTGACGCTCGCGGTCTACTTCGTCTTCAACCACTTCGTCGGCGTCGACCGGCTCCGGCTGGGATAGGGGCTCTCATGCAGTCGACCACACACACCGAACGCCTTGGCCGGACGGTTCTGCGCCTCTTCTCCGCCGCCGTGCTCGTCTTCCTCGTCGCCCCCGTGCTGATCGTCATCCCGCTTTCCTTCAACGAGAGCGCCTATTTCTCCTATCCGATGTCAGGCTTCAGCACCCAGTGGTACGCCGCGCTCGTGTCGTCCAAGGACTGGCGGTTGGCGATCGTCAACAGCTTCGTCATCGGCATCGCCAGTACGGCGATTGCAACGATGCTCGGCACGGCGGCGGCGATGGGCATCAGCCGGCCGTCCTTCCCATTCCGTAGCTTCATCATGCCGCTGCTGATCTCGCCGATGATCATCCCGATCGTCGTCGTGGCTGTCAGCCTCTACCTCGTCTTCTCGCCGCTGGGCCTCACCAGCAGCTATGCCGGCGTCATCCTCGCTCACGCGGCGCTCGGCACGCCCTTCGTGGTGATCACCGTCACCGCCACACTGATGTCGTTCAACCGGAACCTCGTGCGGGCCGCCGCCAGCCTCGGAGCGCCGCCGCTGCTGACCTTCCGCCGCGTGACGCTGCCGCTCATCGCGCCCGGCGTCGCCACCGGTGCCGTCTTTGCCTTCGCCACCTCCTTCGACGAGGTCATCGTCATCCTGTTTATCGGCGGACCCGAACAAAAAACGATTCCACGCCAGATGTGGTCGGGAATTCGCGATCAGATCAATCCCTCGATCCTCGCAATGGCCGCCCTACTGACAGTCTTTGCGATTGCCATGTTTCTGATCATAGACTGGCTACATGGCCGGGCAGCTTCAGCATCGAATAACAATAATTAAATTTACGTCATTGCCCAGGAGTGCCAAGACGGCGTGATTCAGTCGCGGTGCGGGTGTCGGGGTCGCCCCCTCGTGGGCTGGCGGTTTGGCTGATTCCTTGTCGGGATGAGCCGCAGCGATCTGAAGCGCCTGAGCAGGGAGGAACTGATCGAGCGGGTGCTGAAGCGGCATCGCTCGAGAAGACCTCGCGCACCTCGTCCAACCCGCCGGCGAGCGCCCGCAAGGAGCGGCAGGAGAAGGCCCGTCCGGGCAGTGCCAAGCCTAGGTCTGTCGCGTCTCCTCGTTTTGCGTCCGAGGCGCCTGGTTCCATACGCCTCCCTTGCGCCCATGAGCGCGGAGGCTGCGCCCCTGATGCATGGACGCATTCAGAGGATTCACCTGAGGCGTAAGCCATGCGAGTCTGGGGCATGGCTCAGACAATCTGCGTGATCCCCAGTGCCGCCGACCTGGCGCGCCTGTCCGCTGTCGTCGCCGATCGGACGCGGTCTCTCAAGCACATCCAGCGCGCCCGCATCGTCCTGCTCTCGGCCGATCGTCCAGAGGGGGCGGGGTCCGTCGCCAGCAACGGGCCCGCCCGTCGCGCGAGGACGTTCCGCCGTGGCGGGGGCGATCAGCCCCGTCCCGACAGGCCGGGCACCCGCGAGTCCTGCCGGCTGTCCGGCGTGGGCTGCACCGGGTCGTGCGGCGGAAAATCGAAGAGGTTTTGGGCGCAGTCGAGGAAGCGCTCGAACGCCGCTGTCAGGAGGGTGTCCTTGCGGTGGACCACAAGCGTCTGCGCATGGCCGGCGCCCTCGGGAAGCGCGTGGATCGAGACGCGACCGCTCTTCTGCATCGGTTCCGCGACGATGCGCGGCAACAGGGACACGCCCATGCCGGCCTCGACGCAGCCGATGATGCCGTCGAGGGTGCCGAAGTCCATCCGGCGGACATGGACGAGGCCGTGCGCGGCCAGGAAGCCCTCCAGGCGCAGGCGGTAGGAGCAGCCGGTCTTGAACACCAGCACCCGCGCCTCCCGCCGGCTCGCCAGCAGGTCGACCACTTCGTCGTGGCTGCCGACCCGGGCGCCCGCGACGAGCACCAGCTCCTCCTCCAACATCGGCAGGACGGCCAGATCGTTCTGGCTGATCGGCCCCGAGACGAACGCGCCCTCGACCCGGCGGTCGAGCACGGCGGCTATCAGGGCCTCGGTCGGCCCGAGAGTCAGCTCGATGTCCACCTCCGGGTAGCGGGCGGCGTAGGCTGTGAGAAGCCGGGGCAGCCGGAGCGCGGCGGTGGTCTCCATCGAGCCGAGCCGCAGCGGACCCCGCGGGGTCTCGTCGGACAGGACCGCCTGCTCTGCGTCCGCCAGGAGGCGGGCCACCTGGGTGGCGTAGGGCAGCAGCCGCTCCCCGGCTCGGGTCAGCGTCACCCCCCGCGTGCCCCGGTAGAACAGCGGCGTATGGAGTGCCTGCTCGAGCGAGCGGATCCGGCCGGTGACGTTGGATTGGACAGTGTTGAGCGCCGCAGCGGCACGGCCGATCCCGCCCGCTTCGGCCACTGCCGCGAAAAACATCAGGTCGGTGCTGTTCATGACATCGCAATCTCAGATGAGTCCCATCTGAAGGAATCATTATTCAAGAAACGTGCCCCCGGCTACAAACTCCGTCCAGAGCCGAATCGGCCCGCCGGGACGACGGTTCACTGGGGCTGCATCATGGCACTGCGAACCCGTCTGACGGACATGTTCGGGATTCGTCATCCTATCGTTCTGGCCCCCATGGACCCGGCCGCGGGCGGTGCCCTGGCGGCGGCGGTAAGCGCCGCGGGCGGACTCGGGATGATCGGCGGCGGCTACGGCAACCGCGAGATCCTCGAGGCCGAGTTCGCCAAGGCCGGCAACCAGCGCGTCGGCTGCGGCTTCATCACGTGGTCGATGGCGCGCGATCCGTCGCTGCTGGATCTGGCGCTCGCGCGCCGGCCGGCGGCGCTGATGCTCTCGTTCTCCGATCCGGCGCCCTTCGCCGAGACGGTGCGGGCGGCCGGCGTGCCGCTGATCTGCCAGGTGCACAACCTCGACCACGCCCGGCGCGCGCTCGACGTCGGCGCCTCGGTGATCGTGGCCCAGGGCACCGATGCGGGCGGGCACGGCCTGACCACCCGCGGCACCCTCACCCTGGTGCCGAGCGTGGTTGATCTCGTCGCCCGCGAGCGCCCCGAGATTCTCGTGCTCGCCGCCGGCGGTATCGCCGACGGGCGCGGGATCGCCGCCGCGTTGATGCTCGGCGCCGACGGCGTCCTCATCGGCACCCGGTTCTGGGCGACGCAGGAAGCGCTGATCCACCCAGCGGCCAAGGCCCGGGTCGTGGCCGCCACCGGCGACGAGACCGTCCGCACCTCGGTCTACGACATCGTCCGCAACCGCGCCTGGCCGCCGGAATATACCGGCCGTCTGATGCGCAACCGCTTCATCGAGACGTGGCACGGGCGCGAGGAGGAACTGCGCAGCCTCGTCGGCGCAGAGCGCGAGCGGGTCGAGGCCGCCGACCGCCGCGGCGACTACGAGGTCTCGAATGTCACCGTCGGCGAGGCGATCGGGCTCGTCCGGGATCTGCCGCCCGCGGGCGAACTGGTCGAACGCCTCGCGGTGGAAGCCGAGGTGCGGCTCGCCTCCGTCGCCCGCCACACCCTCGCCACCTGACCGGCACCGGACAGAGCCAATGCCCCTGCTTCGTTTCGACTTGATCGAGGGGCGCAGCCCCGAGGATCTGCGCACTCTGCTCGCCGCCGCACACGAGGCCATGCTGGAGGCGGTCCAGGTGCCCCCGGGCGACCGCGACCAAATCGTCCACGAGCACCCGCCCGCGCACCTGATCGTCGAGGATACCGGCCTTGGCATCCCCCGCACCGAACGATGCGTGGTGCTGCAGGTGACCACTCGGCCGCGCAGCCGGGCGATGAAGGAGGCGTTCGACCGCCTCCTGGTCGAGCGGCTTCAAGAGAGGTGCGGGATCGCGCCGACCGACGTGGTCGTCTCGATGGTCAGCAACACCGATGATGACTGGTCGTTCGGGTACGGACGCGCCCAGTTCCTGACGGGCGAGCTCTGATGCTCGGCATTCGTCCCGTTTCGACTCACGATTTCTGCCGTTACTGCAAATATTCATGCACAGTATGGCCCAGCATGACCAATGAAGCCGGCAGAATTAGTGCTTGATAGTCTGCTGGTCAGCCCCCATCGGAGTGGTCCGCCCTTGAGTATGGCTTTGAGCCGACGGAGGACGGACGCGATGGGAACGAAGAAGCACAAGCCGGAAGAGGTGGTGGCCAAGCTGCGGCAGGTGGACGTGCTGGTCTCGCAGGGGCAGAGCGTGGCTGACGCGATCCGGGCGATCGGCGTGACCGAGGTCACGTATTACCGCGGGCGCAAGGAGTTCGGCGGGCTCAAGTCCGACCAGGTCCGCCGGATGAAGGATCTGGAGACCGAGAACCAGCGGCTGCGCAAGGCGATCGCGGACCTCACCCTCGACAAGCTGATCCTGCAGGAGGCGGCCCGGGGAAACTTCTGAGCCCCGCGCGCCGGCGCGCCTGCATCGAGCATGTCCGGGACGTCCTGCACGTCTCTGAGCGCCGCGCCTGTCGCG
>NZ_VDDA01000071.1 GCF_006151805.1 Methylobacterium terricola
TCCGTCAGGTCACTCGGATAGCGACGGCCGTCGTCCTTGTAGAGATCGCGATCCGCCTGCGTCCACATCGGCTCCTCCTGCCAACGACAACGCGCGACTGGCTCAATCAGTCAAACAGGCTCTGAGTGATCAAGGCAACGGCGGCTTGACCCGCGCCGACGACAACCGTTCGGGAGAACATGGCGCCGGAGCTCATGGGAGCGAGACGGGAACGTGGAGGATGAGGCCGTCGAGGTCCGAATGAGCGCGGATTTGGCAGCTCAGCCGGCTGTTCGGCCGCCGACCAGCCTCCACCATGTCCAGCACCTCGTCCTCGTCCGGACCTGGCCGTCCGGTTGCGGCGAGCCACTCCTCGGCGACGACGACGTGGCAGGTCGCGCAGGCCAGGGCGCCACCGCAATCTCCGAAGATGCCGGGGACGGAATGCGTCAGGGCCGCCTCCATGAGGGTGCGGCCGTCGCACACCTCCGCAACAATGTCGGGGTGGCCCTCGGGCTTCCAGGTGATGGTCGCCATGGTTCGTTCGGCTTTCCGGTCAAGGGCCGCCACCGAGGGCTGGCACCGCCTCGAAAGGTTCTCGACGCCTATTCGGCTGCGCTCTGGAACTCGCGCTCGAAACCGCCGGTTCGCGCGGCGATGTATTGCAGGAAATCGTAGATCGGGCGCTCCAGGTAGGAGAGGTGGCCCGCCTTCGCAGCCTCGGCCTTCAGCCCCCGATAGACCTTCTCGGTGCAACCGCGATCCTCAAGGTTCACCTCGTCGAGGAGCCGCTTGAGGTCGCGGACATAGTCCTCCGCCTTCGGATCGGCCATGAATTCCAACGAGAGTCCGCCGCCAAAGGTGATGTGGACCTGGCCAGGACCCTTGGGGTGGAGCGAGAGATACCAGAAATATCCCGGCGTCAGCGTGATGAGATGGCTCGGATAGAGAGCGAGGAGCGCCGTCGTCTTGCGCCAGTGGCCCTCTAGCCGAACATTGTCGGGATGGGCGTTCCCGATCGCCAGCGACGCCTCCTTGGTGATCCAGTGATAGTTGAAATCCGGCGAGCCCGGCGGGCAGATCATCTCTTCGAGCCGGGAATGCGGGCCGACCGTCGCCGCGTGGCAGACCGGCAGATGGTAGCTCTCCATGAAGTTCTCGGCGAGCACCTTCCAATTCGTGTCCCAGACATGGCTCTCGCGGAAGCACTCGACATAGCTCTCCATGCCGTAATGCGCGACCAGTTCCTCGACCGGCCGGAAGCGCTCCCTGACGCTCTGCGCAGCAGGGTTGAGCGTCACGTAGATCCAGCCGAGCCATTCCTCGCAGCGGATCTGCGGCAGCTTGTAGGCCTCTTTGCAGAAGCCCGTCGTCTCCTTCATGAACGGCGCGCCCCGCAGCGTGCCGTCGAGATTATAGGTCCAGGCGTGGTAGGAGCAGACGATGCTGCGCGCACGGCCCGACCCTTCCAGGAGCGTCGACATGCGGTGCAGGCAGACGTTGGACAGTGCCCGCAGCTCGCCCTTCTGGTCCCTCAGCACGATGATCGGCTGGTTCGCCACCTCGCAGGTGAGATAGTCGCCGGGCGCGGCGAGAGCGCTAGCGCGTCCGACGCACATCCATTCCTGCGCGAAGATGGTCTCCAGTTCGCGCCCGAGGAAGGCCTCGTCCTTGTAGACGCCGGGCGGCATGGCCACCGCGTCGTGGAACGGACGGCTGGCGGCCTGAAGCAGCTCGCCGAGTGGGGCGTGCGACGACATGGGACGCGTCCTTTCTCTGTGCGGAAGGCGCGGGCGCGGCCCGCGCCTCCCTCCATTCGCGGTGCCCCATGGCTAACACCTGCTGGAACAGGTAAAAACTCTGAAACTCCAGCCTTCAAGAAAGGCAAAATATGGTTCGCTTCACGCTGCGGCAATGCACCTATTTCCGCGCCGTGGCGGAGAACGGGGGGATCGCCCAGGCCGCGCGCGCGCTCAACATCTCCCAGCCCGCCGTCGCGCAGGCGATCGAGAAGCTCGAGGAGGTCACGGGCTTGCGCCTCTTCGACCGCCGGCACGCGCGCGGCACGACTCTGACGCGGCACGGGCGCGCCTTCCTCCAGCATGCAGCGGATCTCGAGCGACAGGCCGAGCAGGTGGCCCGCGAGGCGGCGGCGCTCGCCTCCCAGGTCGCAGGGGAAATTCGCCTCGGCTGCTTCGCGACGCTCGCCCCGTTCTTCGCCGCGAGCCTTGTGCGCAGCCATCTCGACCGCCATCCCGGGGTGCGGATGGTCACGCGCGAGCTGAGCCTGACGGCGCTGGCCGAGGAGGTGCGGGTCGGGAGCCTCGATATCGCACTGACCTACGATCTCGGGGCTGATCTCGCCGGCCTGTCAGTCCTGCCGCTCGCGGCGCTGCGGCCAAGGGTGGTCATCGCGGCCGACCATCCGCTGGCGGGCAAGCGCTTGGTCTCGCTGCGCGAACTGGCGGAGGAGCCATACGTGATGTTCGATGGGCCGGGCAGCCGGGGCTATTTCGAGGATCTCCTGCGCGAGCACGGCATCGCGCCGCCCATCGCCTACGCCTCGACGTCCCTGGAGGCGGTGCGCAGCGCGGTCGGCAACGGTTTTGGATTTACGCTCCTGGTGATGCGCCCCCACACCACGACGACCTACGATCTCAAATCATTGAAGGTGCTGCGGCTGCGCGACGCCCTCCGGCCATTGCGGATCGTGCTGGCGACGCGCGATCAGGACGAGGGCGACCCGCTCCTCGGACGCTTCGTGGATCACTGCGTCGATTATTTCAAAGCCCGCTTCGGAGCGCCCCCTGCCGTCGATCCCTGAGAAATCGGATCGGGCCTTATCGCCTGCGGGGTCCAAAGCTCGGAGCAACCATGCCGGGAATATAGGAATCCGAGATATGCGCCCGGCAGTGGGTGGCAAAGGCAGCGACGAGCTGCGTCTTGCGCAGCGACTTCAGCGTGGCAACGCCGATTGTCATCGGCCGGTGATCGCCCCCGAGACGGATGCGCACCAGCCGGCGGCCGTCGAGGGCGTAGTCCGAGCGGGGTGTGGCGTTGAGGATGGAATAGCCGTAGCCGTTGGCGACCATGGTGCGCACCACCTCGTGATGAGCCGAGCGCGCGGCGATGGTCGGTTCCAGGCCCTGCTTGAGGAAGATCGCCAGGAAGTATTCGCGGCTCATCGGCAAGTCGAGGAGGATCATCGGCTTTGCCGCGATCTCCTCAAGGATGACGGAGGGCCGCCGCGCGAGCGGGTCGGCCTCGCCCATCAGGACGTGCGGCGGCAGCTTGACGAGCGGTACGAACTCGATGTCGTCGGGAATGTGGAGATCGTAGCAGAGGGCGATATCGAGTTCCGAATGCCGGATGCCCTCGAAGAGATCTTCGTGGTGGCGCTCGACCGTGCGGATCGAGACGGTTGGAAAGGCCGCGGTGAAGGAATGCGTCAGCTCCGGCACCAGCATCGGCGCCAGCGTGACCATGCAGCCGAGCGACAGCGAGCCACGCACCTGCCCCGTCGCCTCCGTCGCGCGTAGGTAGAGGCTCTCGGCCTGCGCCACGAGGCTCTTCGCCTCGCGCAGGAGGTCGCGGCCGGCCGGCGTCAGCGAGAGGCCCTGCGCGTGGTGGCGCACGAAAAGCTGGACGTTCAGCTCCTGCTCCAGATGGGAAACAGCGGCGGAGATCGAGGGCTGCGAGATGTGGACGCGCTCGGAGGCGAGCGTGATGCTGCCGGCCTCGCCCACCGCGATGAAATACTCCAACTGGCGCAGCGTATAGCGCATCCGGGCCTCGAGGGGCGGCGTTTCGACACCGCCCCGCTATAGCATCGAACTATTCGTCGCCGGGAACCCCGTAGCTCGGCGCGGCGCCGGGATCGAGGGCGCGGGTCACGTAGTCCGCGAGCTGCGGCTTGTAGAGCGCCCAGAGCGCGGCCAGCGCTTCGACGGGGCAGTCTTCGGTCCAGTCGACGCGAAGGTCAGCGACCGGCCAGGACACCCGGTCGACCAGTGTCAGGCCGGCCGAGCGCAACGGCCCGGCCTCGCCCCCCGCCGCGACCGCCGCGCGCATGACCGCGACGAGGCGGTCGCCGAGATGGCCGGACGAGGCCTCGAAGGCCTCCACCATCCGCTGGGGCACGTGCGGGCCGGAGAGGAGGTTGCCGCCGCAGGCGACGCTCTCGCCCCTCGCTTCGGCGAAGATGCCGAGGGCACGCGGGCCGGAATGCATGGCCGTGCCGCCCCGGCCGTCGACGGCGAGGACCTGGCGGAATTCCATGTGCGGCGCCGAGGCGCGCAGCACCGCAACGGCCTGTTCGGCGCCGGCGCCGAGCGACATCAGGTCGAGCGCGCGGGGGCCGAGCGAGGGATCGGTGACGTTCTGGCTGGCGACCGCCCCGACCCCGGCTCGCGCATGCGCGCAGCGCGCCGCGACGGCCGGCGAGGAGGAAGAGACAGCGACGCCGAACATGCCCGTTTCCGGGCAGCGCGCGACGATCGAGACGGTCACGCGGCGTCCTCCGGGATGACCGCGATGGCGTCGATCTCGACCAGCCATTCGGGCCGGGCGAGGGCCGAGACGACGATGCCCGTCGAGACCGGATGGACGCCCTTCAGCCAGCGCCCGACGACGCGGTAGACCGCCTCGCGGTAGCGCGGATCGACGATGTAGATCGTGATCTTGCAGATGTGCTCGAGCCGGGAGCCCGCTTCTGTCAGCAGCATCTCGATATTGGCCATGGCCTTCTCGGCCTGGCCGGAGGGGTCGCCGATGGCGACGCTCTGCGAGGTGTCGAGGTCCTGCCCGATCTGGCCGCGCACGAAGACCATGCTGCCCTTCGCCACCACGGTCTGGCAGAGGTCGTTGTCGAGCTTCTGCTCGGGATAGGTGTCCTTGGTGTTGAACGTGCGGATGCGCGTATGTGCCGTCACGGCAGGCTCCATGCGGTGGGAAACGGGTGGAGGGCGCGGCGTCAGGCCGCCGGCGAGACCGCCGACGCCCTGCGGCACCGGGCGACGTGATGGTCGAGATAGCTGCGCCGCGTCGCGATGTGGTCTGCGAGATGGCGGGCATCGTGCCAGACGCCCCAGATGAAGCTGGACGCGCGGCCCGAGAGCCAGGGGAGGCCGAGGAAGTAGATGCCGGGCTCGCGGGAGATGCCGCGCTGGTGGTCCGGCCGGCCTTGCTCATCGAAGGCGTCGACCTCCAGCCAGGTGAAGTCGGAGGTGTAGCCCGTCGCCCAGATGATCGCGGAGATGCCGGCTTGCGCGAGGTCGAGGCGTTCGATCGGATCGGTGACACAGGCGGGATCGGGCAGGAAGACGCGGGCCTCGGTCTCCTGCGGCAGGTCGAGCCCGTTGCGCGCGGCATAGGCGTCGGCCTCGTCGAGGAGCGCGAGATAATAGGCGTCGCCACGCACGAGGGTCGCCGCGAGATCGGGAGCGAAGCTCAGGACGCCGTTACGGCAGTCCGTCGTCCGGCCGACCAGCGTCATGCCGCGATGGGCGAGGCGGCGGAAGTCGATCGTCTCGCCGCCATGGGCACCACTCACCGCGATGGTGACATGCTCGGTGCCGGGTGCGCGAGCCTGGATATCCCACTTGCCGAGGACGCCGAGCCACCACACGAAGTCGCGCCCGCGATAGGCGCGCGGCGGCCGGTCGTGAGGGCCGACCGAGAGGTAGACCCGCCGTCCCGCCCGCAGCAGCTCGTCGGCGATCTGGACGCCGGAGGAGCCCGCGCCGACCACCAGGATCGCGCCCGGCGGCAGCGCGGCCGGGTTGCGGTAGGCATTCGAGTGGAGCTGGACGGGGCCCGCCTCGGCCGGCACGATCGGCGGAATCACCGGCTTCTGGAACGCGCCCGTCGCGGAGACGATGGTGGTCGCCTCGATGGCCCCGTGCGAGGTCTCGACGCGGAAGCCCGGACGCCCGTCGAGGCGCCGCACCTTGATCACGTCGACGCCGCAGCGGATCGGGGCGCCGAAGGCGCGGGCATAGGCGGCGAAGTATTCGGCAACCTGGTCCTTCGGCACGAAGGCGTCTTCGTCGAAGGCCGCGAAGTCGAGGCCGGGGAAGCGGTCATGCCAGGCCGGGCCGTTGGCGACGAGCGAGTCCCAGCGGGCCGTGCGCCAGCGCTCGGCGATCCGCGCCCGTTCGAGGACGAGATGGGGCACGCCCTGCTTCGTCAGGTGTTCGCTCATCGCGACGCCTGCCTGACCGGCCCCGACGACGAGCGTGTCGATCGTCTCCACTGACATCTGCCACGTCCTTCCCTGCGCAACGCTCGTCCTCTGGGCTAACGCAGCTCGTGACTGGCGAACATTACGATTTGGATCAGCAGTGCTTCGGTCTTTCCGAGGCCGTCCCCGGCTCAGATCCGCAGCCGGGCGAGGAGCCGGTCCATCATCCGGCCGGCCGCCGCGAGATGGTCGAGGGCGATGAACTCGTCCGGCCTGTGGCCCTGGTCCATCGGGCCCGGCCCGCAGACGACGGTGGGGATCGAAAGCCCCTCGCGGAAGAGGCCGCCCTCGGTGCCGAAGGCGACCTTGCAGTGGCCCTCGTCCTCGACCAGCGCCTTGGCGAAGGCGACGACCTCCGCCGCGGGCGGCGTATCGAGCGCCGGATAGGCGATCACGGTCTCGATCTCCGCGCAGGTGAAGCGGCCCCGTTCGGCCGCGACGATCTCCTTGGCGTCTTGCCGCAGGAGGTCGAGGATCGCGCCCGCATCTACGCCCGAAACGTTGCGGATCTCGAAATCCAGCGTGCAGCGCTCGGGCACGATGGTGAGCGCCGTCCCGCCGTCGATGCGCCCGACAGGGATGGTCGTGGAAGGCACGTCGTCGTCGGTGTCGCTGCGCCGGCTTCGGGCCAGTGCGCCCTGGCGAAGGCGAAGCCGGTCCACGACGTCGCAGGCGAGGTAGATGGCGTCGAGGGCCCCGGGGGCCAGCGCCGCATGGCCGGCGCCCCCGTGGGCGCAGGCCCGCGCGGCGAGCTTGCCCTTGTGGCCGATCGCGATACGCATCGCGGTCGGCTCGCCGACGAGGCAGAGCCGCGGGCGCAGCGGCCGGGCGGCCATCCGCGCGATCAGCGAACGCACGCCGAGGCAGCCGACTTCCTCGTCGTGACTGAGCGCAAGGTGCAGCGGCACCGCCAGCCGCTCGCCGGCAGCCGGAAGCCCGGTCGGCGAGGGCGAGCGACGCCGCGAGGAAGCCCTTCATATCGGCAACGCCGCGCCCGTAGGCCCGCCCTCCCGGACGTCCAGGCGGACCGGATCGCCCGACCAGACCTGCCCGTCGACCGCCACGACACCGGTATGGCCCGACGGCATGACGGCGGGAGCGTCCGGCGGACCGAGGGTGGCGAAAGGATTGGCCTTGCGCCCGCCCGGGGGCGACGATCTCGACCGCCGCGCCGCGCTCGGCGAGGAAGCCGGCGGCGAAGTCGATCGATGCGAGGTTGGGATCACGGCTGACCTTGGGAAAGGCGATCAGACGGTCGAGAAGCGCGAGGGTGGAGGTCGACGTCCGGGGCATGAGCCGAGATTAAGAGCGCCTAACAGAACGGCACGATTAGGTCGGTTGGGCGTTGTGCTGGTATGGCTCGCCCGCTTCTCCCCGACGATCTCTGGGCTGCGATCGCCCCGCTTCTGCCACCACACCCGCCTCG
>NZ_VDDA01000072.1 GCF_006151805.1 Methylobacterium terricola
CGACGATAGCGGACAGGCGCGTCAGGTCGGCGGCGCTGGGGATCACACAGACAGTCTGAGCCATGCCTCAGACTCGCATGCCTCATGCCCCCTGTGAATCCTCTGAATGCGTCAATGCACTAGATACGCACCTCCGCTTGGCTGACAATGACCCATGTTGTGCATCAGGGGCGGCCAGCACGAACCGTACCCGACAGGAAAGGGTACTGATCCCTCACCTCTTCCAGCTGCGTCTCTGGTTTGGCTGAGACAGATCACCCCCACGGGGTTGCCGTCAGTCGGCGTCGGTGGGTGCCTTACGGATGAATGCCAGCACCTCGTTTAAGGGCAATGACCCGGGGTACTCAGGGAAAGCGAGGCTCACCGGTGCGCCGAGGGCCGCCATGATATCCCGCAAACCCTCGACCCAGGCGCCGGCCTCGGCCTGGGTCGCGAAGCCGGCGCGGACCATTGTCTTGTTCGGTTCAATGGTCACGGTGACGGAAAATCGGCCGTCCGGCATGTCGAAAATCTGATAGGTCACACTGCGAGCCATCCGCGCGTTTTAAAGCGAAACATCTGCAAGGCAGCCAATCAATTGCGGGCATTATTTTTGAGCCAGTCTAAATTGCTCTCGTATCGGCAGAGCTTAAAGGTGGCTAAGGACCAAACCCAAGCGGCTCGATCGTGCGAGGGTCCGTGATGGGTCGGAAGCGGCGGTCAGGACCGGTTCGTTAGAGGCTCATCCATAACGGACCAACAGTGCTGGTCTCCACTCGCATGGTCGAGGCGGCCCAGTCGATTGATCCGCCTCGATGCGGCCGCGTGACTCGGCGCCCGGCTGCACCACAAACGCGGGAGAGCCCAAAGGTGGGTCAGACTTCAATCGGCGTTGACACGAACCGCCCTCAAGCCGGAAAGGCCCGCGGGATGGCGATCAGCTTCGATTGGGTCTGGAGCCCAGCACTCGACGGACGCTCGCGCGTGCGACAGGTCTACCGCAATGACAAACCCATTGGGCGCGTGCGCCGTTGGCGAAGCGAGGGGTCTAGCGAAACGCCAGGCGAATGGTTCACCGCCGAGCTGATGAAGGGTGCTCGGTATGAGGAAATCGAAGGCGCGCAGGCAGCCTTCAAGGAAGCCCTACAGCAGATCGTGAAGCGCGTGGTCACGCAGTGACTCACCCTCCCGCCGATCCCGAGTCCAAGGACGTCATCGCCCGCGAGTCGCGGGCATCGAGACATCGTACTCGAGTAAATAGGGCGAGCCGGGGTGAGGATCGGTGAGACTCCCCCCCGGCCCGCTACGGCTGCCGGCGTTTCGCATCTCAACAACCTTGCGCTGTCTGGCACGAGTCGGAGCCGGCGTCATTGATGGAAGCTAACGTCGCGTAGGATGGCGAGGGCCAGGGCTCAAGGTCGCTGCCGGCTGCGTGAGACCATCGATGCACCACCGTGCAGTCCACCGCCACTGGCGCACCCTGTTCCGGCGCAAGGCTATGGGTGACCTGTTTCAGGGGCCGTACCCAGCAGCATAAGCCGAGGTCCATCGCCGCCTCAGCTATCGGGATTGCTCATGGCCCCAGAGTGCTGATGCGGCCGGCAAGGGCGCGTCCGAGCGCCAGGAGCAGTGCGTCGACCGAGCCCCTCCGACCCGGCAACCTCATCGATGGCTTGCCGCGCCTGGATGGCACAGGCCGCTGCGCGATAGAGGGGGGTCTTGGTATCCTCCTCCGTGAAGAAGAATGCCCGGTCCTCGACTCGCCCGTCCAGCTTGCTCTCCGTGATGTCGATGACGATGCCCCGTCCGGTCATACTCAGTCCCAGAGCCGTCCGCGTTTGGGCTGCTTGGCCGGAACCTTCAGCCCTTCGCGCCGCCAGATCCGCTCGACCCGCTTGTCGTTGACCAGCCAGCCGGCAGCCTTCAGCAGTGCCCCGATCTTCCGGTAGCCGTAGCGCCCATAGCGACGCGCCAGCGCGATCAGATCAGCAGTCAGCGCTGCCTCGTCATCCCTGCCCCACGGTACCTTGTGGGATTGGGATTGCCCCGGATCGGATACTGCTGGCGAATCCATCGGTCTGGTTAGCTCGTTGATGTGGCAGCGCAATCCGACGCTTTCGGAGGCTCGTCATGTCGCTGCAGCCAAGCTCACCCGCCGAGGTTCCCAGCCAGACCGCCGCCGTGGCGAGAGCCGCCTTCCCGCGGGGCAGTGCCTACCTGCGGCTGAGGGATGAACTCGGCACCGTGTTCACCGACGCGCAGTTCACGGCGTTGTTCTCCGCCCGCGGCCGTCCGGCCGAAGCGCCCTGGCGGCTGGCTCTCGTCACCGTGCTGCAGTTCGCCGAGAACCTCTCGGACCGCCGCGCGGCCGAGGCGGTGCGTAGCCGCATCGACTGGAAGTACCTGCTGGGCCTTGATCTCACCGACCCGGGCTTCGACGCCTCGGTGCTCAGCGAGTTCCGCTCCCGCCTCGTGGCCGGCCACGCCGAGACGCTCCTGCTCGACACGCTCCTGGCCCTGTGCCGGGAGCGCCGGCTCCTGGTCGCGCGAGGCCGCCAGCGCACCGACAGTACGCACGTTCTGGGGGCCGTGCGCAGCCTCAACCGCCTCGGTTGCGTCACCGAGACCCTGCGTGCGTCGCTCAATGCCCTTGCCGTCGCGGCTCCCGAGTGGCTGCGTGCCCACGCCGAGGAGACTTGGAGCGAGCGTTACGCCAAGCCCACCGACGATCTGTACGTCCCGCAGGGCGAAGCGGCCCGTCGCGCTCATGCCGAACAGGTCGGCCGCGACGGACACACGCTCCTGGCGGCCGTGTTCTCGCCCGACGCACCGGCCTGGCTGCGCGAGATCCCAGCCGTGATCCTGCTCGGCCGGGTCTGGGTGCAGAACTTCCAGATCGTCTCGGTCGATGACGAGACCGGCACGAAAGACGACCCGGATCATAAGAACCCGCAGACCACGCAAGTTGTCTGGCGAACCTCCTCGGAGGGAACTCCACCCTCTCTGCTGATGATCGCCTCGCCCTACGATCCAGAGACGCACTACGCCAAGAAGCGCTCGACGACATGGATCGGCTACAAGGTCCACCTCACCGAGACTTGCGCCGCCGATCGCCCCCGCCTGATCACTCACGTGGCGACGACGCTGGCCCCCGTCGCTGACCGCGACGCACTCGGGGCGATCCATGCCGATCTGGCAGCCCAGGATCTTCTTCCGGATACGCACCTGGTCGATGCCGGCTACGTCGATGCGGACCTCTTGCTCGCCAGTGCACGCGATCACGCCGTGATGCTGCTCGGGCCGAGCCCACAGGATACGCAGTGGCAGTCGCGTCAGTCGGGAGCCTTCAGGCTTCAGGACTTCCAGATCGACTGGGATCGCAAGATCGCCACCTGTCCTGCTGGTCACACCACGACGAGTTGGAGCCCCGACCACAACCTGGGACGCACGGTGATCCGCATCCGCTTCTCCAGTGCGGACTGCAAACCTTGCGCACTGAAGCAGAACTGTACGCGCTCCCCGCGCCGTTTGCTCACACCTCGTCGGCGCGAGGAACACGCCGCGCTGGAGACCGCGCGAGCGCGAGAAGCCGATGAGGCCTTCGCCGAGCAGTACCGCTGGCGGGCGGGCATCGAAGGGACACTGTCGCTGGGCGTACGCACCATGCATCTGCGACGAGCCCGCTACCTCGGGCTCGCCAAGGTCCATCTCCAGCATGTGCTCACCGCCACTGCCCTCAACATCGGCCGGATCGCCGATTGGCTGGCGGGTGAGGCCGTCGCGTCAACGCGGCGATCACCCTTCGCTCGCATCATCAGCCAAGCGGCCTGAGCCACTGCATTCGCCAGCAGTATCCGATCCGGGGCAATCCCAATCCCACTCACCGCTGAACCAGAGCGCGTCCGCTCCCTGGCAAACTTCACATACATCACACACGTCAATGCTTAAGCGCGACGGTATAAGAGAGTTCGGCCCTGGGATCGCCTGGTTGAATCCCTGGTCCTTTCCACAAGATCCTTGTAGCTAATTGCCGATGTCCCGTCGCGGCTGATTGTATCCGGCGCCATCACCTTGGCGCATAGGCGTGAGCGGTTGGGCTGAGCACCGCCGTCATGCGCCTCTGGCCGCGAATATCCGGTCCGCCGTGCGTAGGGCGATCGCCTGGATGGTGAGCGACGGGTTTACCCCGCCCACGGTCGGGAAGACCGAGCCGTCGCAGATCCAGAGGTTCGGAATGTCCCAGGAGCGGCAATCGGCATCTACCACGGAGGTCCGCTTATCATTGCCCATCCGGGCGGTCCCGTTGAGGTGGCAGGTGTCGTCACCCTGGTCCCAGATCTCACGGCCACCGGCGGCCTCAAGCGCCTGGCGCAAGAATTTCAGCGCGTGCCGGTTCAGCGCCTTGTCGTTGTCGCACCACGAATAAGTGATGCGGGCGACCGGCAGACCATATCGGTCCTTGACGTCTGACAGCGTCACCCGGTTACGCTCCTGCGGCATGTACTCGGAGACGACTTTCAGACCGGCGACGTGGTTGTAACGCTGCATTTCGGCGACCAGCGCCTCGCCCCACAGCCCGTGCGCCGACGCCTGGGTATTGGCCCAGAGCTGCGGCAGCGGGCCCTGGCTCATGTAGGAGTAGCCGCCGAAGAAGTCCTTTGCGAAGGGACCACTGCCCTTGTCGTCGTAGTTCCAGTGCTCACTGATCGCGAGCGAGGGCGGGCCCTTGTAGCTGCGGATTTCCTCGTTGAAGACGCCCCAGACCGCCTGGTTGCCCTGCACCATCAGGTTCCGGCCGACGAGCCCCGAGGAATTTGCGAGCCCGTCCGGAAACTCCCGGTTGGCCGACATTAGTAGCAGCCGCGGCGTTTCGATGGCGTAGCCCGCCACTACGACATTCTTCGCGCGCTGGAACCGCCAGCGGCCTTCCCGGTGATAGTGCACACCGGTGGCGCGCCCGTTGCTGGTCTCGATCCGCCCCACCATGGCGAGGTCGCGGATCTCGGCACCAGCCTTGAGGGCGCGGGGCAGGTAGGTGACCAGTACGCTCTGCTTGGCGTTGGTCGAGCAGCCGAGCGTGCAGAAACCGCGATACACGCAAGGCGGTGCGTCTCCGCGGGGAGCCGAGATCGTGGCGAGCGGCGTCGGCGTCCAGTCGATGCCCATCGCCTCGGCGCCGCGGGCCAACACCTTGGCGGCGGCGTTGATCTCGTGCGCGCGGCGGTGATAGCGGCGGCGATGCGGTCCCCACGGATAGTTGACTGGGCCTGAAATCTTCAGGTCGTCCTCGACCTGATCGTAGTAGTGCCACATCTCGCGCCAGTCGATCGGCCAGTCTGCACCGTAGCCCATCAGCGTGCGCGCCTTGAACCATTCCGGCCGGAAGCGCAGGGCCACCATGGCGTAGTGCACGGTGGAGCCACCAACCGCCTTGCCGGAATTGTTCGAGCCCATCTGCAGCGGGTTCTCGCCGTCGACGATGCGCTCGTCGGTCCAGTAGAGCTTGGATTGGTGGCTCTCGTCGGAGGCGAAGTCCTCCAGCGGCCGGAAATACGGGCCGGCATCGAAGGCAACGACCGAGAAGCCGGCTTCGGCGAGCCGGCAGGCCAGCGTGCCGCCGCCCGCACCAGTGCCGACGACGGCGAAATCGACTTCGTCCTCGTCGCGGTGCTGGCGCATCGGCACCCACTCGCCGATCCGCATCACATTGGGGGCACGGCCGTCGCGGGCACGGGGGTGGTGCTCAGGATCGTCGCCCGGCGTGCCGTGCTTCGGGTTGTCGGCGGCGTTGCCGAGGCCGGGGATGCGCATGTCCGTGAACTCGTCCTCAATCACCGACCCGGAGGTTTTCCGCGTACGCCTCGTCCTCGCGGCCGGGCTTGGCCTCGGCCGCCTCCCAAGGGTCGCGGCGGTCGAAATCCATCCGCACGTAGCCGCGCGGGCTCGCCGGGCCGCCCCAGCCGATCTCGTTCCAGGCGGTCGGGTGAGCATAGTAGGCCTTCACCACGTCGCCGAGGACGCGGTGCTTAAAGAACAGCTTCGATGGCATGCTCGCCCAGGCCGCGTCCGTGAGTTCGCCTCGCTCGGCAAGTTTCAGGAGTTCGTCCTGTGCCCAGGTACTGAGTTCGTGAAAACGAGCACCGAACTGCGCCCGCGCTTCGGCGTCGAGCGCTCGCAGGCCCTGCCGCCACGCCTCGCGCTCGTCGGGCATCGTCGCGTCGCGGTAGCCGTCATGCTCGCCGATCGCGAGCTTGTAGTCGACGAGCGCCGCGACAGGGACCGGCACCTCCCGGTCGGCCGGCTGCGGCACGATGCGCGCGGCGAGAGCCTTCAGGGTCATCCACTCGGCTTCGTCGAAGAAGCGGCGCATCTCCGGCCCGATCGCGAGCCGCTCGTCGAGGACGGCGCGGGTCTTAGCGTTCCAGGACGGGCCGTCGCGCTTCGCCAGCACGTCGTAGCCGGGGTACAGGTCTTGTCTCGGCAGCATGCGGCCCTCAGGGTCAAAGGCGGAAACGGCGGTGCTCAATGAGTTCGAGGGCGGCGAGACCGCCGAGCGCCACGCCGGAGAAGGAGGGGGGAGCCGGCAGCGGCGGCCCGTCGATCAGGTTCTGGCGCCAGTTGTCCCAGCCGCCCATCATCCGGGCGACGCCGTAGGCGTGGAAGGCGACGCCGCCCACGCCCATGGCTGAGACGGCCCACATTCCCCATCTCGCGCCCAGCTGACTCGCGCCCTCGGGCTGCCCGGCGGCGCGTATGAGGAGCGCGGCGGCGAACGGCGGCAGGGTGACGGGGACGACCATCGCCGGGTTCTGGAAGGCGCCGCGGAAATGCAGCAGCCCGGCCTCCAGGGCCGTGCCAGCGAGCATGCTGGCGGTGGCGAGCGCCAGTCCCCGCCCGGCCGGCCAGCCGCCGAGCCGGGGCTCGTCGGGATCGGCGTCGCGCACGTGCTCGGCGGCGATCCCGAGGAGACCGGCCAGGGTCAGCGCCATCGGGGCACCGATCGGGGCTGCGTAGAACAGGTTCTGGAAGGAGTACCCGCCCTCGCGCTTGCCGACGTTGTAGGCGTGAAAGCAAAAGCCGATCAGCCCGGTGAGGCCAGCTAGGCGGTGTGGACAGTTATCGGAGCCATAGGACGATGGCAGCGATGGTGACCACGGCGGCGTAGTTGCGGGCTGTCTTCTCGTAGCGTGTCGCGACGCGTCGGAACTGTTTGAGCTTGGAAAAACAGCATTCGATCAGGTGGCGCTCCGTATAAAGGGCCGTATCGAGCTCATACTTCCTGGATCGCGAGGGATTGTT
Source organism: Methylobacterium terricola (assembly GCF_006151805.1). Lineage (GTDB taxonomy): Bacteria > Pseudomonadota > Alphaproteobacteria > Rhizobiales > Beijerinckiaceae > Methylobacterium > Methylobacterium terricola. The sequence goes on from NZ_VDDA01000072.1 coordinate 7,279, forward strand.
CGGGATCACGGCCGTCGCG
>NZ_VDDA01000073.1 GCF_006151805.1 Methylobacterium terricola
GGCGAGGCGGGTGCGGCGGCAGAAGCGGGGCGATCGCAGACCAGAGGTCGTCGGGAAGAAGCGGGCGAGCCATACCACCCCAACGCCCAACAGACCCGATCGTGCCGTTCTGTTAGGCGCTCTAAGTGCCCGGAATGTGCGGACCGGCTGCGATGGTCTTGATGCCCGTTTGGCAGACGCTGTTCGTACCAGAGCGCGGAGCGGAGGGCGTAACGGTCACGCTGACTCGGTATCCAGTGCAGCAATACCAACGTGAGTAATTTTATCCGATAGCTGTTGCCGGCATCACTCAGGCTCCAACACATTTCGGAGCGATCCATGCCGACCAATCCCGACATGCAAGCCTGCATCGACGTCTGCCTGCGTTGCTACCAGACCTGCCTGAGCATGGCCTCAACGCATTGCTTGGAGACCGGCGGCAAGCACGTCGAGCCCGAGCACTTCCGCCTGATGATGGCTTGCGCCGAGAGTTGCCGATCGAGCGCCCACCTCATGCTGATCGGCACCGCTCTGCACAAGCACCAGTGCAGCGCATGCGCCGAGGTCTGCGCGGCCTGCGCCGCGTCGTGTGAGGAGGTCGGCGACATGGATGCCTGCGTTCAGGCATGCAGAGCTTGTGAAGCGTCTTGCCGCAAGATGGCCGCCTAGCGCGGGATCCGCTCGAGGTCCGGGGCAGACCCTCGCCGCGATCAGCCCCGCCCGACATCCATAGCCGTCTCAGCCGCCCGGATCATCTCGTCCAGGTCGCGCCCCGCCTTCGCGATCATCCCCCGGAGCGCGATCCCCCGGGCCGTGTGTCGACCATGCTTCCAGTTCGCCCGTCCGGCCCGCTCCCGGCCCTCAGGCGTTTTGGCGCCCGTGCTTCCGCCCGTGCTTCCGCGCGTGCGGGCGCTTTGATTTGCTTTGGTGTTTGCGCCCGCCTCAGGCGTTCCTTTGAAGACCCTTCCTGAGGCTTTCCAGGGCCGCGAGCGAGTGCGTCAGCAGCGGTCCCTCTGCCGCCCTGATCGCGGCCACGTGCCGATCATAAGTGCGCCAGCGCATCCACTTCGGTTTGAGCGGGAGCGGTGTCGTGATGTTGTCGCCGCCGCCGATCTTCTTCCGCAGCTTCCGCACCCGCTCAATCGACGTATCATGCGGGCTCTGCCGCTGGCTGACGTACCCGAGCCGGTAGGCCTGCCGGGATCCAAGCTTCCGGGCGCCGTAGGGCAGGAACAGGCTGGCGCAGTGCAGCCCCGACAGGGGGCATATCAGCCACCACCGCAGGCCGCCGAAGGGCTGATCCGTGGCCGTCAGCTTGATCGCATAGGGCTCGGGCGCCTCGACATCTCCCCATGGGCTTTGCCGCTGGTGCCGTACCGCAACGACCCCGGAATAGCTCTCAGGATCGAGCCGGATGGCGAACCGGAGGCTCCCCGAGGGGTAGCCGTTGCGCGTGTAGGTCAGTTCGCCAGCCCATTCCCGGCGCTCGCCCCTGTGTTCGAGCAGCGTCCGCATCGGCAGAGCCAGCGAACTCTCGACCGTAGGCCTGCCACCCGATCGTCCGCTGCCGAGGCCGCCCATTTTGAAACTCCCGCTGTATTCCGAAATTCCGTGGCGAACCGCCTAGAATGTACTCATTTCCTGTCATTCGCTGATACCCGCAAGCCCGGATTGTTTCTGAGCGCTGCCGTCTATCCGCCTCTATTTCAGACGGGTGGCCACGGCCCTGCCGCCTTGAAAATCCTTGATTAAAAATCAAACTGGATCGCCGTCCGAAATCCGATCTGTTGGCTACTTTCCCCTACTTTAGCAAACGCACCCGCGATCCCGGCCCGCAATGCGCCTCTCGCTCCACGAGCCCGCGCTTAGCCAGGAGGGCTAGAACCCTGGACGGATTGGCTGCTTCCCCGGCCCTGCGGGATATCCGGGCCGTGTTGGGTGCTTGAGGAGTACCCCACCGCCACCGCCGCTCCCGCTCCGCAATCCGATCCTCGTGCACGGCGATACCGCCGACGGCGAACTGGTACCCCGCAGCGACAAGCTCCCGGAGATGAGCGAGCTGCGCGCGGTCGGCCCGGTCGAAGTGCCGCTCTGCCCTCTCGGCGCGGCCAAGCGGCAGCGGCCCCATGACGGCCAGCACCTCCGCCGGTGTGCGCCACCGCGGCACCCCGTCCCCGTCGAGGCGAGCCAGGGCCGACAGGAACGCCCGTTGCCTGATCCCCAGCCCGCGGCTCATGACGGCTCCTAAGTGTAGGATATCGCTCAGACCCTACATTGAACGCCGTTCAGAGAACAGGGTGCCGCCGACCTGAAATCCCACCCCTCATCGCCCTACTCGTCCGTAGAGCGCTGCTTAGCGCCGTGTTTAATCATCCAATCCTTGACCTCATCCGCAGGGATGGCGCCACTGCTAGCTGTCGATTGCCAGGCCTTGCCCGACAGATGCGGCATCACGAAACGCTGTGTTCCAGCGGCGCCCATCCCGGCGAGGCCCATCCGATGAATGTTTTCGGGTGCGGTGGCCCAAACACTAGGGGTGGATACAATGGGACCGGATGCGAGCAAGCACCCCCGTTCCAGATGAGGGACGTAGTAACCTCGTGCATGGGCCATATCATCGAAGTCGTGACTACGTGCATGAGCCGCCATGGAATGCATATGCATCATGCCACCCGCCACAGATGGCTCGCCGGCTGCCGGAACCTGTTCATCCGCTGCGCCTAGCATGAGGTCGAGCTGTCGACAGGCGAGCGCGATATAGCGCGGGATCTCCCGCTCCTTGGCATAGTAGGCCACCAGCCGACGGGCGATGCCGAGCTGTGCTGCAGCGGCGTCGAAGGTCAATCTGTTCCGCTTTAGGAAAGCCTCGAAGTCGGCATTCGTCATGGCCTCGGACGCCATTTCCTCAATGGCATCAGCGCCGATGTCGAGGTCGTCGTTGTCCGGCCATACGATTGAGGCGCCGTAGTCGCCCAGGCGCACAGCATCGAAGGCCACGGTGCCATCGCGCAGCGGCTTGAACACCTTGAAGGTGAAGATCATTGGGGCGAGGTCGACCGTGTCCGTGCGGCCGGCGCGCTCGCCAGAAGCCCATGTCACGCGCACGTCAAACCGGCCGTTGCCAGGCTCAACGCCCGCCAGCTTGGGGAGCGCACGGCCGACGGTGACGATGTCAGTCCCGTAGTCGCTCATTGAGACGCCTCCACTCGTTCAACAGGTTTTCCGTCTGGTCCACGGCCCAGGCCACGGCTTCCGCGAGCGCCTTTCGATCGTATGTCCCCTCAATCACTTGGAGGGTCCGGATATCGACTAGAGCGTGGAAATCGCTGCTCAGGATGTGGAAGTGAGGCGGGTTGTGATCCCGGGATCGCACCTCAAGCCTGAAGCTGTCGAATTTCTTGAACGTCGGCACGCGGCATGGGCCCTTCACATGGCACGAACATAGTGCACGTGGTGCACCAGCGCAATATGGGCGCCTTGTCCAGTTTGTCGAACGTTCGTCTGCGCCTGCGGCATGGCTCGGCCAGTCCCACCACCCGCGCGAATTCTCATTCGGCCTGATCGGTCGAGGTCGACCCTGCCCCTCGGCAGAGCTTGCGACAGTTCCGATCCGACAACGGATTGAGGTTATATTACCCCAGCTTTTTGAGCATATTACTAGCCTCTTCTATCTCGCGATATGTTCGACCGGCGTCGACTCTTATTCTGTGAAAATATCCGTTCTTGTCATTTCCGCTACCATGTAGCGCCCAGGTCTCGATTTGCTTAACGTTCCTAATCGCGTCGTCCAATTTGCGCACCGCTTTCTTGATCTCTTCGTTCATTTGAAGCCGTCTCCATTTGAGGTAAGAACGAGGCTTGGCGTCAGAATTAAAGTTCTGATTGCATTTTTACACCTTGCGCCCACCGTGCCAATGCAGCTTCGAGAGGACCCTTTCGCTCGTCAGATCCTATCTCGCCCATAATCAATCGGCTTCCGCCTGGGGTTTGTTTTTGGGCGACTTGGGCCGATGGCATACCCCTGGGGGCGGCGACGTTGGCCGCTGGCGCCCGTTTGGGCTCAGGACGCGGGATTGGGCGCCGAGCGGGCGCTGGGGCTCCACGGGCCGCCTGAGCCCGCGCATTCGCGGCCGTGAAGGCTACGGCGTACTCCTCGGCGAACCGGAACAGCAGCGGGCGCCTGTGCAGCCCCTCGGCCGTGCGCTGATACCGCTTGCCCGGGTCGGGCTCGTACCGGGCGACGAAGCCGATTTCCTCCAGGACCGCGAGCGCGCCGCGCACCCGAGCCTCAGACAGCCCCAGATCCTCCCGGCCGGCGATCGCCCGCCTGTCGATCGGGAACGAGTACAGGAGCCGCCTGGGGGCGCTCCAGAACCGCCCGAGCCACGTCGCCAAGGCAAGGCAGGCAGCCGCGTTCTTCCGGCCACGCAGGGCCGTCTCAAGCCTGTCCGCGACAGAGCGCGGCAAGCGGTAGGCACACGTCATCGTTCGGCCCTCTCGGGCCGCGGCAGATCGATCGGAGGCGCCGGCAAGCGCTCCGTTCACTAGGCAAGCCACCACCGTTGCCTGAACCAAGGTTCAAGCTTGACTCCGGAGGGAGTGTCTGGCGATATCGGAGGTGCAACCCATTCCGATACCCGCTTCGGCGGCGCTACGGCCTCTCTCCCGGCAAGGAGAGGGGCCGTTTGGCGTTCTAGGGTCTCACTGCTGCGGCGGTGTTCTCCTCAGCGACCCACAGGATGCGAGTCGCCCAAGCTGGCATTCGGCACGAACGGCAACGGTTCGTCAAACTTTGGTGGAGTCGGCGCCCTCACTGGGGCGGGATGATCAGCCTCGCAGCTGTTCACCCACCAGTCGGTGCGATCGGGCAGAGCAGAGAAGCGGTTGCGGGATGGCCCTGAGGAGCAGGGGGCCGCCTCGCCGAAGCGCTACGAGCCCCCGCAATCTCTGTGCGGCCTCCGTCATGGGCGAGGCAGCGGCGTCACGAACGCCATACGATTTGACCTAATCCCATCCTTTATGTCGATAAAAGAACACACGCAGAAACCGACATGATCTAACAAATGTTACTCAATATAACATGTTATAAATTGCCAATTAATCATTTATTTAACGATGAAACTAAAATGTAGATAGTCACCAGACCTGATCGGTAGCGCACGCGGCGGATCGATCGGCCACTCATGCGCCGGCACTTCTCCAATGCGCCTCACAATCAAAACCACGCTGGCCGGCCTATTCGCTGGGTTGGCGCTTATTTCCTGCGCTCAAGGCGCTATTTCTTTGATCAAGCTGTCCAGCATACAGCACAGCGTTGCTGAAGTCGCACAAAATTGGATACCGTCTGTCTCATCCACTAATGCAATCCGAGCCGAGATTGATCAAATTCGCATTAAACAGTACCGGCTCATCAGCGATGGAAATAACGAGCAGCACCGCCTGGACAATCGCAACCAATTTGAAATGAGCGTTGATCGTGCCGCTAAGGCAAAGGCTCGATACGAACCGCTCATATCATCAGCGGAAGAACGTGCACTCTATGAGAGTTTTTCTGCTGATTGGACAAAATATAACCAAGCCGCAAGAGAGATCCTACGTCTTGTCATAGCTGACCAAATAAGTAAGGCAGCGGAGACGCTTTTAAGTACACAAAACGTTGCTATTTACGATGCGATGCGTGAGGCGCTCAATCGAATTGTTGCCCTGAACGAACGCGGTGCCCAACATGATGCTGATGCCAGCGTCACAGCTGCGGCCGCAGCCACACTGGTGTCAGCCGCGGCTGTCGGCCTGGCTCTGGCTGCGGCTCTAGGCGCAATGCTCTTCGGCCTGCTGCGGATCGCGCGCCCCCTGACCCGTATGACCGACATGATGCGCGTCCTGGCCTCCGGGGACGCTACAGCGCGTGTTCCTTACGGCGATCGGCGGGATGAAATCGGCGCCATGGCTGCAGCGGTTCAGGTGTTCAAAGACAACCTGATCCACACGCGTCAGCTCGAAGAGGAGACGGCGCTTGCCCGCGCTTCAGCAGAGGAGCAGCGCCGCGCCGGTATGCGCCAGATGGCTGACAGCTTCGAGGCTGCGGTGGGCACCATCGTCGGCATGGTGTCTGCTTCAGCGACCGAGCTGCAGGCCACCGCCCAGACCATGACCGCCACCGCAACCGAGACGGCTGCTCAGTCCACCGCCGTCGCAGCGGCGGCCGAAGAGGCGTCCGCGAACGTTGGCACCGTCGCGGCGGCGGCTGAAGAACTCGGCGCGTCCGTCCAGGAGATCGGCCGTCAGGTCGACGGCTCGGCTCGGCTGGCGCAAGCCGCCGTCGCTGAGGCCGGGCAGACCGCGCATCAGGTCCGGGCGCTGACCGAGGCGACTGCTCGCATCGGCAACGTGGTCGGGTTGATCTCGTCGATCGCTGCCCAGACGAACCTGCTGGCGTTGAACGCAACGATCGAGGCGGCCCGGGCCGGTGCGGCCGGCCGCGGCTTCGCGGTGGTGGCCGCCGAGGTGAAGGAACTCGCCGGCCAGACCGCGAAGGCGACCGAGGAGATCACGAGCCAGATCGCGGCGATCCAGGCGACAACCGGTCAGGCAGCGAGCGCGATCGGCAAGATCACGGCGCGGATCGAGGAGATCTCTGGCGTCGCCACCTCGATCGCGGCGGCGGTGGAGGAGCAGGGCGCGGCAACCCAGGAGATCGTCCGCAACGTCTCCCAGGCGGCGGCCGGCACCGGCGAGGTCACCGGCAATATCGTGGGTGTGGCACGTGCATCTGAGGATACGGGAGCAGCAGCTTCACAGGTCCTTGGAGCTGCCGGCGAGCTATCGCGCCAGTCCGAGTACCTCTCGGCCGAGGTGGCGCGCTTCCTCGACACCGTGCGGGCAGCCTGATGTTCTCAAGTCTGGAGTACAGCGGCATATGCCGCCATGGATGCATACAGTCACAGCCTTAATTGGCAACTCG
>NZ_VDDA01000074.1 GCF_006151805.1 Methylobacterium terricola
CATGCGCTCCCACTGAGTGTCGCTAAGAACGAGACGGTCCAGGACGCCCAAAGCGGCTCTCCAAAAAGCAGCCTTGAATCACGTCTCAACCAACCGGGAAACCCCAAGAGTCCACACCGCCTAGCGCCTGCACCGCGTGCCGGACGCGGGAACTGGCGGGATCGGTGTCGCCGGCGCCGTGCAGCGACGAGGCGAGGGTAACGCTCGAGACGACGATCGGCGTGTACATCGCCCGGTTGAAGAACTGGCCGCGGTAATGCTCAAGACCGGAGTCGAACAGCACCGAGGCGGCGAGCATCGACGAGGCGTGGTTGAGGCGCTGCGCGGCGCTCGCGGTCACGGCGCTGCCGCGCGGGCTGTAGCGGCGCCCCTCCGACGGGCCCCCGGCCGGGGAGGAGCCGAGGCGCTTTGAGCGCCCGGCGGCGAACCAGGTCAGCAGGCCGGCGCCGGCCGCGACCGCGGCGAGGGCGACGACGGGGTGAACCGCCGCTTCGACCCGCACCGGGGCGACGCGGCGTTTCAGGACTGCCCCGGGGGGGCCGCGGCGGCGCTCGGGCGGGCGGGGGCCGCGATCAGGCAGCGTAGGCATCGGCGGCCTTCGTCTTGAGGGTGAGGCCGTGGCCCGGCCGGGTCAGGTCGGGGGCGATCGCGCCGCCCTGCGGCACCGGCGCCCCGTCGAACAGCATCCGCTCGATGCGGACGTGGTCGTGGAACCATTCGAGGTGCCGGAAGCGGGGCGCCGCCACCGCGACCGGCAGGTGCAGGGCAGGGGCGCAATGACCGGACAGGTCGAGATGCGCCGCCTCGCAGACGGCGGCCATCTTCAGGAAGCCGCTATAGCCGCCGCAGCGGGTCACGTCCGCCTGCGCCACGTCGACCGCCCCGGCACGGATCAGGCGCTGCAGGTCGTCGAGGGTGTAGGCGTACTCGCCCGCAGCGATCTCCAGGCCGGCGGGCGCCGCGGCTCGAACGGCCGCCATCCCTCCCGGATCGTCGCTCGTCACCGGCTCCTCGAACCACGCCACGCCGAACGGTTCGGCGGCCCGCGCCATCGCGAGCGCGCGCTTCGGCGTGAAGGCGCCATTGGCGTCGATGAACAGCTGCGCGTCACCGATCGCCCCCTTCGCCGCCGCCATCCGGGCCGGATCGCGTGCCGGTTCGCTGCCGATCTTCATCTTCACCGCCCGGCAGCCGTCGCGCGCGACGAAGGCTCCGAGCTGCTCGCACAGTTGCCGGTCGTCGTAGGTGGTGAAGCCGCCGCTGCCGTAGATCTCGGCGCGCTCCCGTGTCCGGCCGAACAGGGTTGCCAGCGGCAGCCCGAGGAGGCGCGCCTTCAGGTCCCACAAGGCGGTGTCGAGGGCTGAGATCGCGCTCGCCGCGAGCCCGGAGCGGCCGATATTGCGCACCGCTCCCCATAGGACCGCGTTGGCCCCCGGGATGTCGAAGGCCGAGAGGCCCGAGAGCCGCGGCGCCAGCGTCCCCTCAATCAGGGGCACGACGCTGGCGTCTGTGTAGTTGTAGCCGAGGCCGGTCTCTCCCCCGGCCTCGACGTGGACGACGACGATTGTCGTCTTGTCCCAGGCATAGGTCCCATCGGCCTCGGGCGCGTCGGCGGGCACGGTGTAGGCCCGCGCCCGTACCGCCTGGATGGTCGGATCGTCACGCATGGTCGTTGCGCCGGATCCGGCCTTCAGCTCTTTCTGCCAGGTAGGACGGAGCTCAGCACTTGGCGGGCGGTATCGACCAGGAGGTGACGCTCCTTAGGATCGCCCTTGCCGAGCATCGACATGTAGTTCTTCACCTGCTCGAAGGTGAAGTACGGCGGCAGCGGCGGCACCTCTGGGTCGGTCTTGACCTCCAGCACCACCGGCACCGGGCTCGCCAGCGCCTCGTCCCAGGCCGTGCCCATCCTGGCGGGATCGTCGACGTAGATGCCGCGCAGCCCGATCAGCTCGGCGAACTTGTGGTAGGGCACGTTCGGGATCGTCTGGCTCGCCTCGAACTTCGGGTTGCCCTCCATCACCCGCTGCTCCCACGTCACCTGGTTCAGGTCCTCGTTGTTGAAGACGCAGCAGATCCAGGTCTTGTTCGGCCAGCGGTGCATGTACTTCGACACCGTGATTAGCTCGGCCATGTTGTTCATCTGCATGGCGCCGTCGCCGACGAGCGCGATCACTGGCCGGTCCGGATGGGCCACCTTGGCTGCGATGGCGTAGGGCACCGCCGCGCCCATTGAGGCGAGGCCGCCCGAGAGCGAGCACATCTGGCCGCGGCGCATCTTCAGGTCGCGGGCGTACCAGTTGGCGCAGGAACCCGAATCCGAGGTAACGATCACCCGATCGGGCATCCGCGGCGACAACTCCCAGGTTACCCGCTGTGGGTTCACCGGGTTGGCCTTCGCCATCGCGCGATCCTCGGCCTCCTTCCACCAGGAGGCGACGCCTTTCTCGATGCCTTTGCGCCAGGAGCCGCCCTCCGCCTTCTGCCCGAGCAGCGGCAGGATCGCGCGCAAGGTCTCGGCCGACTCGCCCTGGAGCGGCACCTCCATCGGGTATCGCAGGGACAGCATCTCGGGCGCGAGGTCGATCTGCACGCCGCGGGCCTGGCCTTCCTCGGGCAGGAACTCGGCCCAGGGGAAGCCGGAGCCAATCATTAGTAGGGTGTCGCACCCCGCCATCATGTCGGAGGAGGGCTTGGAGCCGAGAAGGCCGATCGTGCCGGTGACGAAGGGCAGGTCGTCGGGGAGCGCGGCCTTGCCCAGCAGCGCCTTGGCGACGCCAGCCTGGAGGCGGTTCGCCACCGCGATCACCTCGTCGGTGGCGTGCAGCGCGCCGGCGCCCACCAGGATCGCGACCTTCTCGCCGGCATTGAGCACGTCGGCGGCGCGCTGCAGGTCGGCCTCGAACGGCACGACCTTCGGGGCGGTCCAGCCGACGCCCGAGAAGGTGTTGCCGTGCTTGCGCACGGGAGCCTCGTAGGGAACGTCCTGCAGGTCGTTCGGCAGGATGATCGCCGCGACCTTGCGCTCGGCCTTGGCGATGCGCATGGCGCGATCGACGATGTGGCGCACGGATGCCGGCGAGGCCGCCTGCTGCACGTAGGCCGCCACGTCCTTGTAGACGCTCGTGAGGTCGAGTTCCTGCTGGTAGTGCGCGCCGTTGACGTTGCGGGCCTGCTGGCCGGCGATGGCGAGCAGCGGCACGTGGTCGGAATAGGCGTCGTACATGCCGGTGAGCAGGTGCGTCGCCCCGGGCCCGGAGGTGGCGAGGCAGACGCCGACCTCGCCGGTGAACTTGGCGTAGGCGGTGGCCATGAAGGCCGCCATCTCCTCGTGGCGGACCTGGATGAACTCGAACGGCAGGTCGTTGCGCTGCAGCGCGCCGAGCAGGCCGTTGATGCCGTCTCCCGGGTAGCCGAAGATCGTCTTCACCCCCCACTCGGCGAGACGCTTCCAGAAGAAATCGGCGACGGCGTCGGCCATGGCTGCTCCTCGAAAGCCGTGCGGCATCGCGGACCCGATCCGGGTCCTGTGGCGGATGCGGCGGCCGGCTCTTCACCGTGCCCCTTGGGACAATGTCCTTTGGGCATTGCCTCTGTCGCGAGGCCAACCGGCATACTCTGGGGATGTTCCTGGCCGAGATGTTTCCGGATCGTATCAGGTGTTTCCGGCCTGCATGGGCCGTTCCGGAATCCGCCTCAGTCGCCGGCGAGATCGACGGCGTAGAGATGCGCCTGCGCGGTGATGAACAGCCGCCGTTCGCCCGGGCCGAAGCAGCAATTCGAGCAGACCTGCGGCGTTGGGATCAGCCCGAGCCGGTGGCCTTCCGCCGAGAAGACCTGCACCCCGGACCCGGAACTCGTCCAGATCCATCCACGGTGGTCGCCGCGAAAGCCGTCGGGTACGCAGGGCTCGATCTCGGCAAAGATGCGCGGCTCGCCGAGACTGTGATCGTCGCCCACCGGGTAGGCATGGATGGTGTGCCCGTCGCCGCCCTCGGTGCGAGAGGTGTCGCTGACGTAGAGCGTGCGCTCGTTCGGCGAGAAGGCGAGCCCGTTCGGCTGGCCGAGATCGGCCATGCGACGCACGCGGCCCGTGCTCGGGTCGAACCGATAGACGCTGTGATGCCCGAGATCCGATTCGGCCAGCGCACCCTGCCTGGGCAGCCGCAGGCCGTAGGCCGGGTCGGTGAACCACAATGCGCCGTCGGCGGCGCAGACCACGTCGTTGGGCGCGTTGAACCTGCGGCCCTCGTAGGTCTCGACCACAGGCGATGAGCGTCCGTCAGGCGTGGTGCGGGACAGGCGGCGGTTGCCGTGCTCGCAGTGGATCAGGTCGCCGTTTCGGTCGACCGTGTTGCCGTTGATGAAGGGCGCCGCGTCGATCACGACCCGCACGCAACCGTCCGGATGCCAACCGAGCACGCGACGGCCCTCGATGTCCGACCACACCAGGATGTTCCGGGCAGACCACCAGACCGGTCCCTCGCTGAAGACCGCCTGATCGTAGAGCGAGACGAGGCGGGCCCGGGGCGGAACCACGTCGGTGAAGCGCGGGTCGAACGCCTTCGGCCGATCGCTATCGGGCACGGGATCCGGCGGACCGGGCCGGCGCAGCAGGTTCGAGGCGGGTTCGGCGCTCATGACTTCTCCGCGATCGCGCCTCTCTGCGGGCGCGCCACGGAGGAGCGTTCCAGGGCGGCCTCGCAGGCGACAACCGGCGGTGACTGGTCTTGTTCGCGCTTTGGAACAAGGGCAGCGGCCTTCCGTTGCGCCCCCGATCACCGAAAGGGCCCGCGTGTTTCCAGTCTGGCTCGACGCCCTCTCTCTCGCCGCCCTGCTGGTCGGGGCGGCCTGCGCGCTGATCGTCTCCATCGATGTGATCCGGCACCCGCAATACATGACCGTCATGAACGTCGTCTGGCCGGTCACGGCGCTATTCGGCACCGTAGCGGTCGTCTGGGCGTATTTTCGCTACGGGCGGCTGGCGAGCATGGCGGCGCATCACGCGGCACATTCGCGGCACGAGACGCCCTTAGCCAAGACCGAGACGCCCTTCCCGGTGATGGTTGGCAAGGGAGCACTGCATTGCGGCAGCGGCTGCATGCTGGGAGACGTCGCCGCCGAGTGGCTGGCCTTCCTTGTGCCGGCGGTGGCTGTCTGGTTCGGCTGGCAATCGCTCTTCTCCGAGAAGATGTTTGCCGTCTGGATCCTCGATTTCCTGTTCGCCTTCGGGCTCGGGATCGTGTTCCAGTACTTCGCCATCGTGCCGATGCGCGATCTCTCGCCGGGCGAAGGGATCATCGCGGCGCTCAAGGCCGATACCGCCTCGCTGGTCGCCTGGCAGGTCGGCATGTACGGCTTCATGGCCTTCGCGCAGTTCTATGTGTTCAAGCACCTCTTCGGGCACCGCACCCCGGTGAACACGGCCGAGTTCTGGTTTGCCATACAGGGTGCGATGATCGCCGGCTTCCTTACGAGCTATCCGGTGAACTGGTGGCTGGTGCGGTCCGGCATCAAGGAGCGAATGTAGGTCGGCCTATACGCCGCGACCGGCCCGTTGCGATCCTTCGCCTCGACCCTAGGCTGCTCGACTCCTGTGGAGGTGTGCTCTCGATCGTTCATCTCGCGGCATCGGAACGGCGGGCCGGGGCGTTCCCTCCGATTGGAGACCCGGCCCGCCGGTCCCGCTGAAAGGGGTTCGGGACAGCGAGACAATCCCGCGTAGCAGCAAAGACCGATCGCAGCGTAGACAGAGGATCACATCAATGGTCATCGATCGAAAATTACGTCGATCGCGCACTTGTGCGCTGCTGGACCATCGAGCCGCTACGGGATTGTCCTGGAAAAAGGTCCCATGACAGAGACGCACTGCGACGGCACGCCACCTGACGAGAAGGGACGGAAGGAACGCTCGCGAAAGGCAGAGCAGTGGCGTAGCGGGCCGCCGGCCCGGCCTCACATGGCCGTGACGGACAAGCCCGATCCGAGCCCCCTATGACGTCGAGAAGCGACGGAAACGGCGGGGCTGACGGGCGGCAACGCGGAAACCGGGAGCAGCGAACACACTGTTCGAGGCCGACGCCGATGCGGGGGCGCGACTACGTCACCGGTTCACCATCCGGCTCAGCACGTCGGCGAGCGTCAAGGTGAACAGGATCGCGGCCCAGAACAGGCCGCAGGCGGCGACGATGCGCACGAGACCGCTGGCGTGCTTCAGGCGCATGAAGACCAGGGCAACGAGCGCCGTCTTGGCACCGGCGATCCCGAACCCCACGGCGGTGTCGATGCGGCCGTACGGCCAGTAGGCGGCCCAGGCGCTGAAGGCCAGGAGCGCCATCAGGGCGGTCCAGACCCAGAGATTGCGGCGCCACAGGGTGCCGGGAGTCTCAGAGCCTGTTTGACTGATTGAGCCAGTCGCGCGTTGTCGTTGGCAGGAGGAGCCGATGTGGACGCAGGCGGATCGCGATCTCTACAAGGACGACGGCCGTCGCTATCCGAGTGACCTGACGGA
>NZ_VDDA01000075.1 GCF_006151805.1 Methylobacterium terricola
CCGTGGCCGCCGCGCCGATCGCCGCGCCGGTCAGGCCGCCGAGGGCGGCGCCGCCGGCGGCGCGGTCGCCGGGGGTGTTGCAGGCGCCGACCGAGAGCGCCAGGGCGCCGGCGAGCGTAGCGGCGATGAGCTTCTTCATGGTGTGATCCCCTCGTGCGTGTCGCGGTCTCTGGCCCTGGGCCTCATGCCCGCGCCGCTGCCTCCCAGCTTAGCCGTGCCGCAGCTTAACGCCAAATGAGCTTGGCCGTGCGATGGTTCCCCGGCGCGGGCCTGGCTGGGAAACGAACCGTTAAGGTGCGGCAGCGGGGCCACACCGGGCCGGAGGCAGGGGCCTGCCGCACGCCCGGCAAATGCTCTACACGGAGCGCCAGACCCGCGAGGAACCCTCCGCCGATGCAGCGCGCCACCACCATCGTCCGCAAAGCCGCCGTTCGCCCCGACGCCGTCGCCGACGAGGTCGCCCTCGACCACGCCGCCCGCTCGCGCCGCAGCGCCGAGCTGACCGCGCGGGGCGGCCTCGCCTTCCGGCTCGATCTCGACCGCGAGACCACGCTCGAGGACGGCGACGCGGTGCGCCTGGACGACGGCAAGCTGGTGCGCATCCTCGCCGCCCCGCAGGCGCTGCTCGCGGTCAAGGCCGAGAACCCGGTCCGCCTGACCCGCCTCGCCTGGCAGCTCGGCAGCAACCACGTCCAGGCCGAGGTGACGGCGGACGCCGTCTACGTCCTCGACGATCCGGTGGTGGCCGAGCTGATCCGTGGCCAGGGCTGCACCGCCACGGCGCTCCAGCGCCCGTTCCGCCCGGAGAAGGAGGTGGAGGCGCACGACCACAGCACCTGCGGGCATGACCATCACCACGGCCATGCGCACCAGGGGCACGAGCATCATGCTCACGACCACGGGCATCACGGCCACGACCATCATGATCATGACCATCATGATCATGGCCATCCCCATCAGCACGCCCACGCGCATGACCACCACGCGCATGACCACCACGCGCATGACCACCACGTGCATGATCACGGTCACGTCCACGGCCCGAACTGCAAGCACGGTCACTGACCCGTTCCCCACCCTCGATGGGCTCGGCATGGACAAGGCCGGGCGGATCACCACCTGACGACCATGACCGACACGCCCTCGCCCTGGCGCTTCTCGATTGCGCCCATGATGGACTGGACTGACCGCCATTGCCGGGCCTTCCACCGCACCCTCTCGGCCCGCGCCCTGCTCTACACCGAGATGGTGACGACCGGCGCGGTGCTGCACGGGCCGCGGGAGCGGCTGATCGGCTTCGATGCCCTGGAGCACCCGGTGGCGATCCAGCTCGGCGGGTCGGATCCGGGCGATCTCGCGGCCGCCGCCCGCATCGCGGAGGCGTTCGGCTACCGCGAGGTGAACCTCAATGTCGGCTGCCCGTCCGACCGAGTGCAGGACGGGCGCTTCGGCGCCTGCCTGATGCGCGAGCCGGCTTTGGTCGGCGACTGCGTCGCTGCCATGAAGGCTGCCGTCTCGGTGCTGGTGACGGTGAAGTGCCGCATCGGCGTCGACGATCAGGATCCCGAGGCGGCGCTCGACGCGCTGACCGCGTCAGTGCGGGCCGCTGGCGTCGACGCGCTGATCGTGCATGCCCGCAAGGCGTGGTTGAAGGGCCTGTCGCCGAAGGAAAACCGCGACATCCCGCCCCTCGATTACGGCCGGGTCCATCGGCTCAAGGCCGCGAATCCCGATTTGCCCGTCGCCCTCAACGGCGGCCTGCAGGACCTCGCGACCGCCAGGGCCGCGCTGGAGCCGGTGGACGGTCTCGCCCTCGACGGGGTCATGCTCGGCCGTGCCGCCTATGCCGAGCCGGCCCTGCTGCTGGGCGTCGATCCGGAGCTGTTCGGCGCGCCGGCACCGGTGGCCGACCCGTTCGCGGCGATTGAGGCCTACGAGCCCTACATCGCGAAACGGCTCGAGGAGGGGCTTCGCCTGCACGCGATGACCCGGCACATGCTCGGCCTGTTCAACGGGAGGCCGGGGGCGCGGCCGTATCGCCGCCACCTCTCGGTCGCCGGCACGCGGCCGGATGCCGGCCTGCACACCCTGCGCGAGGCGGTGGGTTTCGTCTCCCGCGAGCCGGCGAGCGAAGCGGCCTGAGGACCGAACCTTCCGTCAGCTTGGCAGCCGGCTGGTCCGCGGGCATGGTCGGCTCCGAATTCGCGCGAGGGAATGGCGGACCGGATGATCGCACTCGATGACGGGGCGCCTGCGCCGCTCGGCGCCCATTTCGACGGGCGCGGAGTCAATTTTGCGCTCTTCTCCGCCCATGCCACCGCGGTGGACCTGTGCCTGTTCGACCCCACCGGACGGGTGCAGACCGAGGTGGTCCGGCTGCCGCGGCGCACCGACGACGTCTGGCACGGCCACCTCTCGGGCGTGCTGCCGGGGCAGCTCTACGGCTACCGGGTCCACGGCCCCTGGGAGCCGGGGCGGGGCCACCGCTTCAACCCGCACAAGCTCCTCCTCGACCCCTATGCCCGCGAGATCCACGGCCGGGTGCGCTGGCACGACGCGCTCTATCCCTATCGCCGCGGCAGCCATCGCGAGGACGTGCTCGACCGGCGCGACAGCGCTCCGATGATGCCGAAGGGCGTGGTGACGGCGCCCGAGGCGCCGGTCCACGACGATCCGCCGCTCCGTCATCCGCTGGTCGACAGCGTGATCTACGAGGCCCATGTCCGGGCCCTGACCCAGACGCATCCGGGCGTGCCCCTGCCCTGGCGCGGCACCTACGCGGCTCTGGGCCATCCGGCGATCGTCGATCACCTCGTGCGCCTCGGGGTCACGGCGATCGAGCTCCTGCCGATCCAGGCCTTCGTCGACGACCGTTTCCTGGTCGAAAAAGACCTGACCAATTTCTGGGGCTACTCGCCGCTCAACTACTTCTCGCCGGAGCCGCGCTATCTCGGTCCCGCGGGCACCGCCGGCCTGAAGAGCGCGATCCGCCAGCTCCACGCCGCCGGCATCGAGGTGCTGATCGACGTGGTCTACAACCACACCTGCGAGGCCGACCATACCGGCCCGAGCCTGTCGTTCCGCGGCATCGACAATGCGAGCTACTACAAGCTCCAGCCCGAGGATCCCCGCCGCGACATCGATTGCACCGGCTGCGGCAACACCCTCGACGTGGCGGTGCCGCGGGTGATGCAGATGGTGCTGGATTCCCTGCGCCACTGGGTCGAGGCCTACCGCATCGACGGCTTCCGCTTCGATCTCGCATCCAGCCTCGCCCGCTCCCCCTACGATTTCACGCCGCGCGCCGCGGTGCTGCAGGCGATGGCGCAGGACCCGGTCCTGTCGCGGGTCAAGCTCATCGCCGAGCCGTGGGACATCGGCATGGGCGGCTACCAGCTCGGCGGCTTCCCCGTCGGCTGGAGCGACTGGAACGACCAGTTCCGCGACGCGGCCCGCGGTTTCTGGCGGGGTGATTCCGGCCAGTTGCCGAAGCTGACGCAAGGGCTCACCGGCTCGAAGGAGATTTTTTCCGCCTCCGGCCGGGGGCCTGGCGCCAGCGTCAACTTCATCGCCTCCCACGACGGCTACACGCTCGCCGACGTCGTCGCCTACGAGGAGAAGCACAACGAGGCCAACGGCGAGGGCAACCGCGACGGCCACGGCCACAACGTCTCGCGCAATTACGGCGTCGAGGGCCCGACCGACGATCCGGCGATCCTGTCGATGCGCGCGCGCCAGAAGCGCAACCTGCTCGCCACGATCCTGCTCGCCCAGGGCGTGCCGATGCTCCTGATGGGCGACGAGCGCTCGCGCAGCCAAGGCGGCAACAACAACGCCTATTGCCAGGACAATCCCATCTCCTGGGTCGACTGGGCGGATGACGGCGGCGATCCGGCCCTGACCGGGTTCGTGAGGAACCTCCTGGCGCTGCGCCGCGAGCACCGGGCGCTGCGCCGTCGCAAGTTCCTGACCGGCGAGACCGTGGCGCCGGGGGACCTGAAGGACGTCCACTGGCTCTCGCCCTGCGGCGCCGAGATGGACGATGCGGCCTGGGGCGACGGCGAGCGCCGGGCCTTCGGCATGCAGATCGGCAACGATGCGCCGGACGGGCGGCGGCTCCTGGTCCTCGCCAATGCGGGGGAGGGGGCGCTGGATTTCCGGATCGCCGCGGTCATCGGCGGGCCGTGGACGCCGCTATTCGATACGACGGCGGTGGATGGACGACCGGTCGGGCGGGAGGTGGTGCAGGCGGGTGGCAGCCTGCGGCTGCCCGGACGGGCGCTCCTGGTTCTGGCGCGGGACGTCGCCTAGCGCACGCGGCCCCCGGATCGATCCAGTCATCCCCTGGCGCCTCGGCATCGACGTGTCGATGCCGAGGCGCCAGGGGATCAGAGGTCGGAGCCTCCGGGAGGCCAGAGGCGGTTCAGGAGCTCAGATCTTCTCCTTGCCGAGGGCATCCAGCGCCGGGCCGAGGCCGCGCAGGGACAGCGAGACTGCCACCTCCCGCCCGTCCGCATCCTTGAACGCGATCCGGCCTGCCTCCTCGGCCTTGCGCCAGCCGCTCAGCACCGCGTCTGCGGCGGCGCCATCCGCCACGCACGCGCCGGGGATGCATCGCCGCCATGCCAGGTCGAGGCCGTTCTTGGCGTCCTTGCCCTCCGCCACCCGTACGCTCGACGGGAAGCTGACATTGGCCGGCAGCAGCACCGTCATGCGCAGGCCGTCCTGCCCGGGCAGGCGGCCGATCGCGATCTGCGCCACGGGTGCCGCCTGGCCTTGCGCCTGGATGGTCTGCGACACCTCGCAGACCCGGCTGGGGGCCTCCCCACTCAGCCGCTGGCAGCGCAGGATCCAGTCGCCGTAGGTCGCGGTCGTCAGCCCGGGCTCGGCCGGGACCGTCGGCGCAGCCTCGGCGGCCGGCTTGGATTTGGGGGATTGCGCGACCGCCGGCGCGCCGGCGAGGCCGGCGAGCAGGCCTGAGGTGATGAGCACCGAAGGCAGGGCGAGGCGCATGTCGCACGAGGGGGGCAGGAAAGAACGGAGCATCAGGCGGCATCGGTCAGGGTGGCGGGCGCCGCGGGGGCGGGGAGGCTGGGCACGAGGAAGTCGGCAACGGCCTGCAGGCTGACGAGGTGGGCGTAGATCATCGCCAGCCAGCCCTCGCGGCGCAGTCGGGCGAAGGCCTCCTCCGGCAGGGCGGCCAGGGCGGCCTCGTCGACGCCGAGCGCGCCGTGCAGGGTGTGGCTCTCGCCGCTGAGCGGGTGCTGCACCTGGATGGTGAGGGCGCGCAGCAGCTTGAGATCCTGCAAAAGGCGCCCGAAGGCGGCGGTGCGCCGGGCGGCCTCGGCGTAGTCGGCGACGAGGCGGATCCGCTCCCGCAGCAGCGGCGTCTCCTGCCCGTCCTCGGTGAAGAGCGGCAGGCTCGCTGCATTCGCCTCCGCCGGCTCGGCGGCGCCGTGGCGATGGAGCAGGTCGCTCTCGGCGTCGATGCAGGCCAGGGGCTCGGTGCCCTCGCTCTCGCCCAGGATGAACGGGTAGCGGCGCAGATAGGCGGGCAGGTAGCGGCCGGTCCAGGTGCCCTGATCGTCGATGAGGGCGCAGTGTCCCGGGGCGGCGCCGACGAGGAAGACCGGCACGGGGCCGAGGCTCTCGGGCAGGAAGACGACGGGCAGGTGGCGGCAGGCGGCGCCGATCTCCTCGGCCAGTGCCGGGACGAGGTGGCTGGCCCTGGCGAAGGCGAAGCGCTGCGGCTGGGCGAGGTGCCAGGCACGGTGGGCGTCACGGTCGAGGGGGACGACCGAGCGGTAGAACAGGGGCAGGGCGCTCATGCGACTTTCGACGGTTGTGTCCGGAAGGTGGGATGGATCGTGCCCGTCAGGGGGCAACGGGGGTAGCGCTGGCCTGGGGCCGGATCGTCGAGCCGAGCGGCGCGGCGGGCGGCGTCACGGGCGGAACGATGAAGCATCCGCCGGCCATGAGGCAGACGACCGTCTTGTCGAACCGCGGGTCGGTGACCGGCTGCGCCGCGGTTTGCACAACGCTCCGCACGGGTTGCGGCAGGAGGACGGATGGCGTCTGAGCGTTATTGGGGAGGCTCTGAACCGTACTTGCGAAACTGGCTTCGGTTGCGGCGATGCCGCCCTGGACAGAGCTTGCGGTCGGCTGGGTGATGGTGAGGTCGGCTCCGAGATAGGTGAGAGTGTAGTTCGCGGACGCTCTCAGAGCCTGTTTGACTATGAAGAGCTGTATTGGTGCCGCTCATAGGCCTGCATGAGCCTATGGCAATTGGCGATACTGATGCTGTCCTCGGCCGCCGCTGGGCTGTGCTCCCAGTGGCGGGTCAGGCGGCGGTAGCGCGTCGAGAGCGTGCCGAACGTCGCCTCGATCCGCCAGCGCAGCGGCAGCGGCTGGAAGCCCGTGGCCTGCGCCTCACGGGTGGAG
>NZ_VDDA01000076.1 GCF_006151805.1 Methylobacterium terricola
CGCGACGGCCGTGATCCCGAACAATCCCTCGCGATCCAGGAAGTATGAGCTCGATACGGCCCTTTATACGGAGCGCCACCTGATCGAATGCTGTTTTTCCAAGCTCAAACAGTTCCGACGCGTCGCGACACGCTACGAGAAGACAGCCCGCAACTACGCCGCCGTGGTCACCATCGCTGCCATCGTCCTATGGCTCCGATAACTGTCCACACCGCCTAGCGTATGACAGAGGCGTCGGGCCGAGCCTCGATCGCTTTGGCCGCGCCGTCGGCATCCAGCGCGGCATCCCACATGGCGGCATGGTAGGGAGAGGTGGGTTCGGTCATGTGGTCCATCCCGGGATGGTCGACCAAGCCGCATCAATCGCGGCGGCGTGATCCGGCGAGGCGGCGATAGCAGCGGCGCGGGCCTCATGGAGCGCATCACGCCCGCCGATCGCGGACAGGTCCTCGCCACGGCGTCGCAACGCGGCGGTGTAGGCGCTCGCGGCCGGGGAGCCTGCGGGGGCGCCGTGCAGGGCCGTGAGGAGGGCGAGTAGCCCGGATGTGATGGTAGCTGAGTCTTGCGTCTTGCGGGCGGCGGTAGTGGGCATGGGCGCTCCTCAGGCAGCGGCGGGGCGGTGAACGGCGGCGTAGGTCCCGACGATTTGTCGGCGATCAACGCTCGGAAGGCGGTCCAGGGCTGCAAGGGCGAGAGCCAGGGCAGCGGTGTCATGCTCGGCCTTGGCGAGGTGGCGACAGAGGTCAGCGGCGCGCGGGCCGGACAGAACTCGAGCAAGTCCACGAAGGCAGCGCAGTCGGGCTCGGCGCTCGGCCTCCTCGATGCGCGGATCAAAGGGCCCCCAGGAACTCGCAGCAGAGGTCATCAGATGATCGAAACCCGCAAGCCTGTGACCGTTTCGAGGAGCATGACGCGGAACGCGGTATCTTCCGGCTGAGTCGCCTTCCAGCAATCAGCATATCATCAATCGCGCCGATAGGTAATTTTGCTTTGTCTCTAAAAGACGGAGTACGGCGTCCGTGGGCTGTATGCCGTCTGCTGCATCCATCTATCGGCGCTAATGACGCTATTGGCACATTAGGTAGGGAAAGCAGGAAAGCGGCGAGACCGTTCAGAAGGCCGAAATCGGCCACCTAACGGCGTTAATGGCGCTATCGGCACAGGCCACCAGAAAAGAGCCTTTCGGGTCTGATCCGGGAAAGTGAATGCGGTAGGCTGCCTCCGGCAGCATCAAGCGCAAGCAGGACATGCAAGGGAGGGCGCACACCGGTAGTCACGACGGCTGAGCCCGGAACCCGTCCGGCGGCAACCTGTTACCGGCCACCTCATGGGAAGTGAGGCCCGCACCTTCAGCCCCGCCGGCAGCCGCCGGGCAGGGCATTTTCGTTTCGGGCCTACGCGGCGATCCAGGCGAAGCGCCCTGCCTCATCCCAGGCGCAGTCGGCGCCGAGCGAGGCCGCGAACACGCGCGCCAAGCGCGCCCGCTCGGCATCGACCACAGGCCCGTCGACCGCGACCGGTCGGCAGCGGGCGGTGAGGCCGGGCACGACGAAGTCGGGGTTGTGCAGGGCGTGGTTGGAGCCTTCGGTGAAGAACGGCCGGTCGCCCCAATCGAGGTAGCTTTCCGCCGGTAGGCCCTCGGCGAGCAGGATGTCGTGGGCGTCGAGTTCGACGTGCCAGTAGGTGACCGACGAGACTGGCTCTCGGGCGATGGTGGTGCCGTTGATGAGGCACATGATCGGCACGAGGTGGCCGCCCACGCCGTCAGCATCGGCCCCGACGAGGACGGGGTGCCCGGGCGAGAGGAGGAGGGCGCGGGTGGGCAGGCCCGGACCGAATGCACCGGCGCGGATGCGGATCGGCTGCTGGTAGGCCAGCAGGGTCCGGCCGCGTCCGTCGAGATCGCGATGCCCGATCCATATGATCGGCCGCAAATTGCCAGAGGCGGTGACCACATTGTCGCCGGCCCTCAGCTTCTCGACGGCGATTTCACCGCGGGTAGTGCGGATCAACGCGCCTGTCACAAAGCACACTGGCGGGATCAATTGGCGACTGAAGAGCTGCGACGTGCTCGTGCCATTTGCTTGCGAATTATCGGATCCTGAGACAGTAGCGACGAGATTTGGCGGTTTTGTCGATCCAACAATATTGTATTGTATATCGCCTGTTGAGACGCTTATATTTTGGAAATTATAATAATAACTAACTCTCCCGTATTGACCAAAATAAAACTGCTCATAAACAGTGTTAGTTGCACCCATGTAAGTAGATAAACCAGTTATAGATCTTCCATAAATGGTTCCTGAGGCCTCCAATACAACTTCACTGGATGTATCTATAGAAAGAATTATATTTGCAAGATTTGCTCCCGATGATTGGTCTATTATTCTAAAATTATCAGACAAAACTGACATTATCGTACCTCGACTTTATGGTCACGAAGAACATGCGCGTCGTAAACAATTTTTACTGGAGGAGCTCACGGAGCAGATCAAGTGTCTCAGAGCGGCGTAGGGAGAGCGATCACGGGAAAAACCATAGATAATCTCAATCTGTAGCGTCCTGGATACACCCATGAGTGGCATCAACGGCTTGGCTTGGCCTCCGCCCCTCCGGCCACAGCACGTCTCAGACGATGATGGTCCTCACCCGCCGCTGACCTGCTCGGCGAAATCCTCTGGCACCTCCACGAACTGGCTGAGGATCGCGACGCTCTCAATCTCGCCCGTCTCGTCATCCGCCACGATGCGCAAGGCTGCCGTGCCCGGCATCCGTCGAGCGATTGCCTCGGCGCGCTTCAGCGCCCCGCTCTCCGTCGGTGCCACGTCCCGGTTGCCCGGCCGTAGCCGCTTTCGGTGGATCTCGAACGTCTGCACCATGAACGTCGTCCGCATCCCCATGACGATCTCCTGATCCTGTCATCCCCGCTCCACACAGGCCCGAAGCGTGGCCTTGACCGGGAACCTCCGGCCTGTTTGTTCTCTTTCCGTTCTAACACGGAGGGCGCGCGTGACTCTCTATCGGGTCGGTGCAGAGGCGGCGGACGACGGCGGGTTGGTGCGGATCCCGTTCATGCTCCCGACGCTCTGTGCCGGGTTCCCGAGCCCGGCCGAGGACTTCATCGAGGGGGCCTTGGAGCTGCCGAGATGGCTGGTGCCGAACCCTCCGGCGACCTTCATCTGGCGCGTCCGCGGCTGGTGCATGAAGGGCGCCGGCATCCACGACGAGGATTTGGCGATCGTGGACCGGTCGTTGCGGCCCGCCTCCGGCGCGGTGGTGGTCGCGGTGGTCAACGGGGAGATGAGCCTCAAGCGCCTATTGATGACTGGCAACCGGCTAAGCCTTACGTTCGACAACCCGGAGATGGATGAAGAATTCGCGCTGGAGGATCTGGAGGAGGGTCTGCTCTGGGGCGTGCTGCTGTTCTCGGTGCGCTGGCACCACGTGAAGGCCCGCGCGGCCTCGTGCGATGAGCCGGGCGCCGCCTCGAGCGCGTCGTCGGCTAGGAGGCCTTCGCGGTAGAGGTTGCAGCCGATCTCAGTGCTCATGCTTTGCTGGCAATCAGGCGGACGCCGAGCCCGCCGGACCTTGTAGCAGGCGAACGTGCGGCGTCGTCACCGCGTCAGCTTCTGCTGAGCGAGCCAATCAGACACGCGCGTGGCGACCGCGTCCGAGTTCCGATCCATCATTAGCATGTGCGTGTTGCCGCGAAGGCCGGCTTTGGGCAGTTCGAGCCACTCCACGTGCCCTCCCGCCTTGTTCACCGCGTCGCGCCACGCGGCGTTCGCCTTTACCAGCGGCGTCCAGAACGGAACCCGGTCGAGATAGTCGCCCCACACTACGAGGTGCGGGATGTCCTTCACCGCGCTTGCGTCCGCCTTCGCGGGGTTGGGCGCGCCGGATGGCTCGACGAGCACGAGAGCCTTGACCAAGTCCGGGTTGTGAAGCGCGGCCGTGTACCCGAAATTGCCGCCCTGGCTGTGCACTACGATCACGCAGGGACAGACCTTGCGCACGTAGGCGTCGTAGGCGGCTTGCGTCGCCGCGTCGTTCGTCGCCCAGCGTGGCACCGCCTGCTTGGCGAACTGGTCGTAGTCCGAGATTGGGAACTGCGTGCCTTCGAACGCGTGGCGTGCGCTCGGCTCCTGCGCCCACCCGTCGGCTGGGCCGATGCGGAAGATGTCCCAGCCCTCGCGTTTGGTGCGGAAGAGCGGGGGAGAGGTATAGATCTCCGGGTAGCGCGACCACGAGGCGCGCCCTCGCTCGACAGCGTCCGAGACGTAGGTGTCGTAACCGTGCTCTAGGAAGAACTGCTGCCAGCCCGGCTTGCCATCGGGCTTCGTCTCCCAAGTCACACCGGACAGTCCACCCCCGTGCCAGAGCAGGATAGGCAACGGCGCGGAGGGCTCTGCAAGCTTCACATACTGCACGTACATCTGTCCGGTCTCGAACTGGCCGTTCGGATCGACAGTGATCGGCGCCATGCCCGCGGTGAAGCTGATCTGCGACTTCGGCAGTCCTTCGAGCGCGACTTCGTGCCCGCCGATGTGGAAGCTGCCGACCTCACGCACGCGGTACTCGGCCCGAGCTCCCAAGGGGATGGTACAGAGGGCGACGGCCGCAAGCGCACGCATCATTCCCTGCATCGACCAGTTCCTCCCATTTGCGTGACGTTGGCCGCCATCGCCGATAAAGGTGTACTTAACTACCCGCGCCTCTGTCATCACGGACTTGCACAGCGCCGCTCGCGGCTCGGGATCAGGCAGGGCGGCACGGCCCAAACTCGCAGCCACGGTTTCCTACCCTTCGTCTTTTTAGAGCAGCAAGGGTGTTCAAAGTTCGGCGAGCGATCCGCCCTGGTGGAGCGACCTATCGGTCCGCATCATGCCGACCCGGGTACACCCGGGATGCATCCCCCGTCCGCCGGCTCGTTGCCATACCCGGCCGAAGCCGCCCACACCATCGCGATCATCGGTAGTTCCCGCTACCGGCGGGCAATCGGGCCTTGATGTGCGCGCAACCGCGGCGAGCAGCGTTGCCATATCTCCAACTGCCACATCCGTGTACCGCTCTCTCCAAGCGCCACCGCCAGCCCTGCTGCAGCTGGTCCTATCTGAGAATGGCACCGATGAATTTGCCACTCCGGCGGGTGTTTCCGCCCATTCTGCTCCCGACATTCGTAGCCGTGGTGGACGGCACCATCATCACGGCGGCGCTGCCTGCGATGGCGAGTGAGTTCGGCGACGTGGAGCGGGTCTCCTGGGTGGTCGCATCCTACCTGGTCGCCAGCACCGTGGCGGCCCCCGTCTACGGTCGGCTGGGGGATGCTCTCGGGCGGCGACGCATGCTGCTGCTGGCTTTGGCGCTGTTCGTCACGGCGTCCGTGCTGTGCGCCTTAGCTCATAGCCTCCTGACCCTGGTTGGGGCACGCATCCTGCAGGGCTTCGGCGGCGGCGGTTTGATGGTGCTGAGCCAGGCGGTGCTGGCCGAGAACGTCGCGCGCCATCAACTGGGCCGAGCCCAAGGGTTCATGGCCGCGGTGATCGTGGCCTCCTCGACATTCGGGCCGGTGGCAGGCGGGGCGCTGACGCAGGCGTTCGGATGGCCCTCCGTCTTCTTGGTGAACCTACCGCTCGGCCTCCTGGCGATGGTGCTATTGGTGCGGCTACCCGGCCGCGAGGGCAGCGGTGAGCGCGGAAAATTCGACTGGCCGGGCCTGTTCCTGTTTGCCGGATCGGTGGTGCCGTTCCTGATGGCGTTGGAGCAACTGCAGCGTGTCGAACCTGCGACGCTGCTCGGGATCGGGATGTCCCTGGTCTGTCTCGTGCTGCTAGGCGGTGTGGACAGTTATCGGAGCCATAGGACGATGGCAGCGATGGTGACCACGGCGGCGTAGTTGCGGGCTGTCTTCTCGTAGCGTGTCGCGACGCGTCGGAACTGTTTGAGCTTGGAAAAACAGCATTCGATCAGGTGGCGCTCCGTATAAAGGGCCGTATCGAGCTCATACTTCCTGGATCGCGAGGGATTGTTCGGGATCACGGCCGTCGCG
>NZ_VDDA01000077.1 GCF_006151805.1 Methylobacterium terricola
GATCAGAACGGATAGTAGCGCAGCGAAGCGAGGCCGATGACAGCGCTGGTCGAGGGCTGGACCCCGAGGGCGCCTCGGAAGGCATCGCGTTCGACATAGGCAGCCTGCGCACCCACGACTAAGCGGCCGTAAGGGCCCTTGTACAGATCATGCCAGAACCCGCCGGTGATTTCGCGCAGGTCACGGGTCTCGGCTTGGCACGTGGTTGAGGCCGCGCCCTCGATATTGCACCCCGAAACGACCAGAGTCGGTGAGCCGTAGCCGGCTGTGCTGAGCGCACCCGTTCGGTTCGCGTGCTCCCAGCCTGCATAGAGGTACACGTCGGTGCCAGGCATGACGTGCGCGACCGCGCCGGCGAGGAGCTGGAAGGTCGGGATCGGCGCGATCGACCCGTTGGCCCGCAGGGCGAAGTCTGGCAGCTGCCCGGAACCGTAGCGGCCGATGCCCTCCCCGACCAGGCCGCTGGCCTGGATCTCGACGCGCTTATCGAAGAGGGGCAAGGTTGCCGCCGCACCGATGCCGTAGCCGACCGCGTCGTTCGATCGGCCGATCTGGCGGTCGTTGAAGAAGCGCATCAGCCCTTTCATCTCATAGTGGCCATAGCCTGGCTCAAAGGCGAGCTTGCCGACGATGTCGGGAGCGTTGTTGTTCGAGTAGGTGGTCGCACTGTTGAGCTGACCGATCGGATCGCCCGGGTTGCTGAGGTTCGCCGTCAAGCCGACTGGTGTCGCAAATGGGCTCGCAGGCAGCACGCTCTGCGGCGACTCCAGCGAGATACCGGCCCACACACCGGGGGCAATGTCCTTCACCACGCGGATCTGCGGGTTGCGGGTCCAGTTGAAGCCGACGACGTACTGGACGTCGATGGTGAGCGGGATCTGCTCCTTGAGCGCCGTGATGCCGGACAGGTTGGTGGTCGCCAGGCTCCAGGCCTGGCCGGCGAGCACGTGCCAGCCGGTGTCGAGGCTGTCGACGGTCGCGAAAATCTGCCGGATGCGCGGCACATAGCTGTTGCTCTCGCGCGAGTTCGAGTTCACGCCTGCGCCCAGGAAGTCGATCTCGTAGTAGCCGCTGATCTGCAGCGTCGGATCGACCTTGGCGGTGAACATGCCGCTCAGGCGGCTCTGGCGCGCCGAGAAGCGGAATTCGCTCTCGCGCGACTGGAGCGAGTTGCCGAACGGGATCCCGCCGAAATCGGTCCCGACATCCGAGACGAGGTTCGGGTTGCGGAAGATGCCGGCGAGTTCAACGAAGCCGCCCGGCGTGAAGCACAGCGCCGATCCCAACGTGTAGCTGCCGGCATTGCAAATAAGGTCATTAGCCAGCACGATCGGGGTGTGCTCGCTGGCCGCCGCGCGTGCCCCACCGGGTCCGCCCACCCGGGCAACCTCCTGTTGTTGCCTCTGCTTGGCGAGAATGCGCTGCTCCACCGCGCCCAGCGCACGCTGCTGCCGAGCCTGCCCGGCGATGTCAGCCCGTTGTACCCCGCTCCGGGAGCGCAGGGCTGCGAGTTCCTGCTGCATCGCCTGCATCTGCTGCTGCATGGCATCCATCCGGGCCGCCATCTCTGAAACCGTCTGAGCCCGGGCCGGAAGTGAACCGACAGCAGCCGCGAGTACAACCAGCCCGAGTGATGACGTGCGGGGGATTTGCATGGTCTACCCTTCGCCGGTCGTTCGACCTGGGCCGTAAATGCTGGATCGGGCCTGCTCACGACCTGCCGCAGATGGCACAGCCGTGCGACATCACAGGTGAGACGCGCCCCAACTACTGCCGATTTAGTCCGGTCGCTTCCAAATTTAGTGGCGCATGTTGCTCAGAGGCAACGCGATCGTACCCATGCGTGATCTGATGGACCGATTAATTTGATGCATGTATCAACGCGCAAAAATGCAATCAAAAAATATAATATGCGCATCTTGACCTAGTATTTTGTAGCTGAGGCGAGGTGCGCCTAAAACATCAGGGCGTGGTTCGGATCGGCATGTCACGATACCGGCCACTCAGCTTCGCTGCGCGTGTGGCCTGTTGACACTCACGTAACGGCTCGTCCCGACATCAAAGGACTAGCAGGGGCAGATCGGCTACTATCCCGATCATGTGCAATCTCTACAGCCTCGCCCGCTCCCAGGATAAAATCCGGCGCACCTTCGCGGTTGATCGCGACGAGGCCGGCAACCTGCCGCCGCTGCCCGGGATCTTCCCCGACCAGATGGCGCCCGTCGTCTATGTCGATGATGGCGAGCGGGTGCTGACCATGATGCGCTGGGGCTTTCCGCCGCCGAAGGTCGGCACCCAGCCGGTCACCAACGTGCGCAACGTCGCCTCGCCCTACTGGAGGCCCTGGCTCAAACCCGCGCACCGCTGCCTGGTGCCGGTCACCTCGTTCAGCGAGTACGCCGACACCAAACCGCGCAAGACGCCAGTGTGGTTTGCGCTCGACGAGAGCCGGCCGCTCTTCGCCTTCGCCGGGATCTGGCGCCCCTGGACCGGTTTGCGCGGGCCGAAGCGGGACGAGCCGGTCGAGGAGGAGCACCGGCTGTTCTCGTTCCTGACGACCCAGGCAAACGGCGTTGTCGGGCCGGTGCATCCGAAGGCGATGCCGGTGCTGCTCACCACCGCGGAGGAGTGGCGCACTTGGCTGGAAGCACCGGCTGACGAGGCCTTGCAGCTCCAGCGTCCGCTGCCGGACGAGATGATGGCCGAGGTCGCGCGGGGCGAGCGGAGGGATGGAGCCTGATCATCAGCCCGCCGCGCGCCGCCAGCCTTACTCGACAGCTTCGACGGCAGGGCGACTCACGATGGGCGGCGTCTGCTGGTGTTGCACGACGCGCCACTTGTCGTGCTCGAGCCGCCGATAGGTAGAGGTGCAGTGAGCCTCATAGGCCTGCTCACCGCGTGAAGCCGTCGCCTGATAGGCGATGACGATCAGGCCCTCCTGTGGCCGCGAGATCTGCTCCTGGGATATTTCGATTTCCGACCACCGGGGCGTATGGGCGACCGCCTCGATCGCCTGCTTCCCGCTCATGACAAACGGCGGCTGCGGGAGCACCGTCAAGCACTCGTCGTCGACGAGCTGTCGGTAATGATCCGCATCGCCCGTCCAAAGGCTCTTCTCAAAGGACCATACGCGATCATCGTCCATCGTGCTCTGCTCATGGCTTCTCGCGTCGGAGAAGATCGGGGAAACGCGATCGTTCCAGGATGGCAGCCTCGCGCACCTGACGACGGTTATCCTCAGACAGCATTGCTACTCAGGTCGTGCGGCGTTGGCCTTGTGATTGGGCATAGTTTTGGGTTGACAGTGGAAGCTGGTGACCTTGAAAGATCACGATGATAGCACGCGAACAACCGCATTGATCGCCTACATTTTCTCATCATGAAACAGATTATCTATGTTGTAATTGATAAAAGTATTTTGTGCAGAGCGACATCGGTGGTTAATTGACGTTCCCCAACTAGGATGAAAAGAGCGGTCGCATCGATTACTGCATTCGGGGCGGGATTGCTATGTGGGCGGCCCTCCGCATCAGCATAGCCGATAGCGATGCCGTAGTTGGCGCCGAGCACGGCTTGCACGACACGCTCCCACGCCAACCCACTGAACCGCACATCGAACCGCAAGCACTCATCCCCTTCGCTGGAGAACAGGCGCTCGATCACCCATTCCGTGCCAGGGGCAACGATCGCGCGGACGATCATTTCAGGATAGCCGCGTAGAGGGCGCACGATCGCCGATGCGCCAGCTTTCTTCAGTCGCTCACGGTTAAGATCATCGACGCATTCCGCGACGATCCGTGCTGTGATCCCGCGCTCCCGTAACCGATGGATGATGTCGAAGGTGCGGCTGTCGGACAGCCGGTCTCCTTCGTGCTCGGCGAGAATGACGAGCACCTGGGCATTATCGACGCCGGCGGCCTCCAGAGCTGCAGGATCATCAAAACGCCCCTTCAACTGCACGATCAGTGGGTCGTCCTCAAGGTCTGGCGGAAGGCCGTCTGCGAACGCCTCGGTCAGGATGAGAGAGGGAACAGTCGCGTAGTTTGCATGCGAGCGGTGCAGCTGGTCGAGCAAGCGCCGCAGGTAGTCGCCTGGCTCGTCCGCAGGAGCGTTCACGAACACGATGTGGTCGCGCATGTTCCACCTCCACTCGCCACGCCGCTTGCGGTCACGCCGCAGGATCCTGAACTCGAAGAAGGCGCTACCGGCCTGGGTCAGCAGGAAGATGCCGCTGAGGTAAATAAGGACGATGGTCGAAGCGCGACCGGCCGTGGTCTTCGCTGAGTAGTCACCATAACCCGTTGTCGTGATTGTGGTGAAGGTCAGCCATATCGCCTCGCCGAGCGCCAGATGCTCGAAGGCAATCATGGAGACGACATGGAGGCCGATCAGAACGAGTAGGCCGACGACAGCGAAGCGGATGCGGTTCTTGAGGTCGCGGACGACGCTGCGCCGAAACTTGAGTGGTCGTCGAGCGGCCCTGAGACGCGTCATCTTTCCTGATTGCCCATCGCCTCTTGAACCTCCCGGATCAGCATTTCGAGAGAGGGCGGTATCTCGTGCCCATAATCCTCTAGCAACATAGCTGCATCCACAAGCGCACGGATATGGATGATGGGAGTTGATCGGCTCCCGAGGCCTTCGGCGAGCACACGTCCTGCAAGGAGATCCGCGAGCCGAGCCACCTCGGCCATGCCCCCTGTTTTGCCAGACTTGTCCAACTTAAGCTCTCGGCGTCCAGTTCATCGCTTGAACCCCCACACCGGCACGCCTCGATATCGGATCGGCTGATCCTTGAACGCCCGCACCTTGCCGAACGCGATGTACTCCGGGGTCATCTCGACGAACTCAGCCCAGAACGGCATCAGCACACCCGTCCAGTCAACGCGGATGATGCCATCCTTCGGGCTCAACCCGAACAAGCTGACGGCGTCCCAGCCGTATTCGAGCGCCCGGGCACCACGCAGGGTCACGAACTCGGTGCCGCGCTCGTGCGTCTCGCGCCACTCGTCGGGCTTGAAGTTGGGGCACGGGATCACCGCCGGCGACAGGCCGGCGAGGCCGCGGGACCATTCGAGGACGAGGGGTGGGAGAGTAGCCATTGGGAAGGCCTAACCCGCCCCGGATCCTTGTGAAGCTCCGGGACAAGCCACAGCGACAGGATGCCCGTTACCCACCGATGGTGTTGGCGGCGGGAGACGGGCAGGAGGGGTCAGATGGTGATCCGGCCGGTGAGCAGAAGCACGATCAGGATGATGAGCAGGATGCCGCCGATGCCGAGGCCGCCCGTGCGGTAGCGACCGCCGCCGTAGAAACTGCCGCCGCCACCGAAGAGCAGGATGAGGAGGATGAGGACGATCAGGAGGGTCATGGGCGGCAGTCCTTACAGCCAAGCTGGCTCGCAGGAAGAATGTCGCCCATGCGCCTTTCGTTCCTTGTGCGTGCGGGTTCCTGCCCCCTTCCGGAGGCACCAGTCGGCGGACCTTTCCGGCGGCCGACGATTTAGAGCGCCTAACAGAACGGCACGATCGGGTCTGTTGGGCGTTGGGGTGGTATGGCTCGCCCGCTTCTTCCCGACGACCTCTGGTCTGCGATCGCCCCGCTTCTGCCGCCGCACCCGCCTCGCC
>NZ_VDDA01000078.1 GCF_006151805.1 Methylobacterium terricola
TCAACCGTTACATCGCCGAGCACAACGGCAGGCCGAAGCCCTTCGTCTGGACCAAGCCGGCCGCCGCCATCCTCGATGCCGTCAACGGCAACGCTGCACCATCCGTTTGAGTCAAGGCACTAGGCCTGTCCGGAACCGACCGTTTTCGGACAAAGCGCTCGCTGTGCAGATGGTCGCATCGTGCCAGGAGGACCAGGTTGCGCAGCAGTCTCGCGACTCTGTCCACTCGCTGCGATAGCTGATACCGCGGGAAGATCCCATCGACGGAGTAACGCCCATGCGGCCTTCGGGCATGTCAGCCGGGACGAGTCGGAGCGAAGCTCTGGAGGGCGTCGTCGACATCGCGCCGGCTGCGATCGCTGCGGTGCCGATCGGGTTGCTGTTCGGCGCTCTGGCCGCGAGCAAGGGCCTCTCGATCGCCGAGGTCGCCCTCATGTCCGCGCTTGTCTGTGCCGGTGGGGCACAGTTCGCGATCATCGAACTTTGGACCTACCCTCTCGCGATTGGGACGCTCGTGGCCTCGACTGCTCTCATCAATCTCCGCCACATCCTGATGGGAGCATCCCTCGCACCCAAGACGGGTGCGTTCCGTCCCTGGCAGCGCCTGCTCACGTTCTACGCGCTCGTCGACGAGACCTGGGCTTTCGGCGAGCGACGAGCGACCGCCCGTCCCCTGACGCCGGCCTATTTCGGCGCCATGGGGGCGACGCTCTGGATCAACTGGGTGACCTGCTCGACGCTGGGCGCCGCCGCGGGGTCCTTGCTCGGTGACCCACGGTCCATCGGTGCCGACTTCGCCTTCACGGCCCTCTTCATCGGGATCGTCGCGGCCCTGTGGCGGGGACGCAGCACGGCGGTGCCGGTCATTGCCGCCGCGGTCGCCGGAGCATTGTGCTACCGGCTCGTGGGCTCGCCTTGGCACGTGATGGCCGGCGCCGCTGCCGGCATTGCAGGGGCGGCGCTCGCCTGGCGACCGGACGAGGCCCGATGATCGTCGATCTCCCGACACTCGTAACGATCGTCGCGATGGCCGTCGTGACTTATGCCACGCGCATCAGCGGGTTAGCCCTCGGCGACCGGCTAAAGCTCGGCCCGCGCGCCAAGGCCGCCGTTGATGCGATCCCTCCCGCGGTGCTGGTCGCGGTGATCGCGCCGTCGCTTCTCGCGACGGGCTGGCGCGAGACCTCAGCCAGCGCGATCACCATTGCCGCCGCGACCCGGTTACCTCTTATCGGGACTGTGGCGGTCGGCGTCGCGACGATCGTGCTGCTTCGGCACGTCGTCCCGGGCTAACTTCGCGCGGACGGCCGGGCTTTGTCGCCGTATATCGATGGTCGAGTGGATACCACGGCGGCAGAAGACGGTCGCAACTCCGCCTACCTGTCGCCAATCCCGGGCTGTGGGCGATGACCATCCTGTCGCCTTGGCCTGTCCACGTGCTGCTTGAAGATCCCAGGTGGGTTAGACCCGCCCGATGGATACTCTCCCACCCCTTGTCCTCAAATGGTCCCGCGGCCTCGCCAGCCTGTCGCCGGGCGTCGTCCCGTGCCGCGGCCTGCGCGACGCCGAATGGCGCGAGACCCACCAGCGCTGCTGCGAATTCGTCGAGCGCTGAGGCATGCAGGCGCACGCGGCTGGGTGGGGAACGACGCACCTGTTCGGCGTGAGCCCGGACCTCGGCGCGATCCGAGGCGACTTCTGCGGCCACCAGATCCCGCAGGCCGCGCGGCGGACGCCTCATGATGGTTCAGGTTGGGTATGCCTTTCCTGAACCGGCTCCCGGATGGTTCAACAAATACCGTTTGACCATTCAAAATGAACTAGCATGATGTGAACCATCCAAACTGAACCGATGGGTCCCGCCATGTTCGTCCGCGCCTACCTCCGCGCCTCCACCTCCGAGCAGGACGCCGAACGGGCACGCGCGCAGCTCGAGGCCTTCGCCACCGAGCGCGGACTCCACGTCGCGAGCTGGTACGTCGAGAACGAGGGCGGCGCGAAGCTCGCCCGCCCCGAGCTGTTCCGCCTCCTGCGGGACGCGCGGCCGGGCGACGTGCTCCTCGTCGAGCAGGTCGACCGCCTCTCGCGTCTCACTGCCGAGGACTGGGAGAGGCTGAAGGCCGAGATCGCGGCCCGGCGCATCCGCATCGTCGCCCTGGACCTGCCGACCTCGCACATGATGGCGACGGCCAGCCCCGACGACTTCACCGCCCGCGTGTTCGAGGCGGTCAACGGCATGATGCTCGACGTGCTCGCCGCGGTGGCGCGCAAGGATTACGACGACCGCCGCCGGCGGCAGGCGCAAGGCCAGGCCAAAGCCAAGACTGAGGGCCGCTACAAGGGCCGCCCGGAGGATGCGGAGCGCAACGCCAGCATCGCCGCGATGCTCGCCAAGGGCGTGTCCTGGTCTCAGGTGCAGAGCGCCACGGGATGCAGCCGGGCGACGATCGCCAAGATTGCGAAGCGCGCCGCCTGAAAGCGGGCCGCTCCCGGCCCCCGGGGGGGCGGATCGAGCCCGACCGCGATCGACCGGGCTCGGCCTCAAGGCAAGGAGGCCTCGCGCCGAAGGCGCGACGGTGCCCGGAGAGCGACCGCGGGGCCTGCGTCGCGGCTCACGCGGCCTTCAGCCGGCGCGCCGCCTCCGCCAGCGCCTCGTTCATCCGCGTCTGCCAACCCGGACCGGCAGCCTTGAACGCCTCCAGCACCTCGGGCTCGACGCGCAGCGAGATCGGCACGCGCTTGATCGCCGCCTTCGGGCGCCCGCCGCGGCTCTTGAAGGCGGCAGCCAGTTCCGGCGGCAGGTCGGCCGGTCCGAGCTTCATCTGGGAAAGCTCCTCGGCGGTCATGATGGGGGTGTCGCACACTTCGTCCCAATCCTCCTGAGTGAAGTTGGGGTTCGGGATGTAGCCGGGGGCGTGGTCAGAGTGCGTCATAGGCAGCCCTCTCAGTGCGATCGGCCCGGCGAATGCTGATGAGGCTCGTGGCCTCCGTGCCGAGCGGGGAGACGATCACCACGACGACGGTCACGCCGTACCAAGTCCCGACCAGCATCCGCCGAGGGCGGCCGGTGCGGCTCGGCTTGGTCGGCATGACGGCGTACCGGTCGAAGTCGAAGGCCGCCTCGAACTCGTCGAAGTCAAAGCCATGCTTCAAGAGGTTCGCCTGCCGCTTGGGCTCATCGTAGGTGAACAGCATGTTTTAGTATATGCCAAAACCACCAGGCTAACAAGGGGTTTTGGTATATGCCGTAATGGTGAATCACTGCGGCGACACCTACGACCGCAGATCACCACCGCCCCGGCCGGCGTCGAGGCCGGGTGCAGCCATGGGCCGGGCGGAAGCGCGCAGGCCGCGGGCAGGGCAAGAGATCTCTCACGAGCATCTTACGGATTGCAAAAAGGCATCTAGAGGATATCCTGAAGGTATGGTTTGCATATCGGAGGCGGGGGAATGGAGACGGTCATCACCGTGGTAGGCGGGACCAAGGGTGGGTCCGGTAAGTCCACGGTCGCCACCAATCTCGCGATCCTCCTCGCCGCCGCGGGCCTGGACGTGCTCCTAGTCGACGCCGACGACCAAGAGACGGCGACCGATTTCACGAACCTGCGCGAGAGCGCCCGCCCCGGCGGGGCGGGCTATACCTGCGTGGCGCTGACCGGTCCGGCCGTACGCACGGGCGTCCAGCGCCTTGCCCCGAAATATCAGCACGTGGTCATCGACACTGGCGGTCGAGACACGGTGAGCCAGCGCGCAGCCCTTTCCGTCTGCTCCGCCTACCTCGTACCGTTTGCCCCCCGGTCCTTTGACGTGTGGACCCTCGACAAGGTGTCCGACCTCGTTGAGGAGGCCCGCACGGTGAACCCGGATCTGCGGGCCTTCGCCTTCATCAACAAGGCCGACCCACGCGGCAACGAGAACGCAGAGGCCGCCGAGCTTCTGCGCTCCCGGCCTGCCCTCACCTTCATCCCGACTGGGCTGGGCAGCCGCAAGGCGTTCGGGGCCGCAGCGGCATCAGGCCTCGGCGTGACCGAGTTGCGGCCTCAGGATCCGAAGGCCTCCGACGAGATGCGGGCCCTTTACGGATATCTTTTCGATATCTCGAAGACCCCTGGAAGAGATCAAGTGGGAGCGTAAGCGATGGCCCTGAGTGCGAAGCCGACCCGGCCGACCCAGAAGGTGGCTAGCCCCGACCCCATCGAGGCCTTCATCAGCAAGGGTGGATCCGTCCCCACCCCCGTGCCGGAGGAGCGCGAGGCGAAGGGCGCGCAGCACCCGCTGAAATTCCCGGCCGGCAGCGACCTGTTCGAGCGATTGGAGCAGGCCCGGAGCGCCAGCGTGGTCAAGCTGCCGCGCAACACCTGGATCCTTCAAGCGATCGCTGAGAAACTAGCGCGTGATACCTGATAAATATCCCAAGGATATCTTTTAGATCTATATAGGGTATCGGTCCTCGCCCCACGGCGGTTGGTCTCACCGTCCGCTTCCGTGGCGGCAGCTCATTCCGCTCCTGCCGCCAGCGCGATGGTAATAGTCCGCTTCCCGGAGTGGCGCCGCTCTACGGTGACGCCCTGGCCTTTGAGCAGGGGGATCACCCGATCAATCGCGTTGCCGAGCGCCTGGTTGGTCTCCGGCCAGATCCGGAGCTTCAGGATCGCGGGATCCACCCTGTCCCTTAGGAGTGGGAGCAGGTCGGTCGCCGTGCCGGACCAAAGCTTCTTGTCGAGGGCAAGGCCCTTGATCGCGATAGCGACGGGGCTGGCCTCGAATGCCGAATTCGCGGCCTCGCGCGCTGCTGTCGTGATCAGGCTAACGAACTCGCCGGGCTCCCAGCCCAGCCCCGGTGCCGCCGCCGTGACCCACTCTGTCAGATCGGCCAGCCTCGGCAGGCCCGGCAAGCGCGTGCGGCCAATGTTGCGCACGGCCGCCGACAGGGCAGTGAACAGGGCCGCCAGCACGCGCGGCTGCGCTGCTTCCCAAAGTGCCTCGATCTCGTCTTCCGTCTGGCGAGCCTCCTCGGAGATCGGCGCGAGCCGAACCGTGAGGGTGCGGCTCCCGAGGTCGGCACGATCCGTCAGGGCCGGAATGCCGTTCAGGATGATTGGGCGAGTCGCGTCCAGCACCACCTCATCTTTGTCGGTATAGTTTGCCCTAATTGCAAAGCCGCCGCGGGTAACGATCCGGCATAAAGCATCTGCAAGCCAAGCCGGCACGCTCGACAAATTGTCTAAGAGCGCCTAACAGAACGGCACGATCGGGTCTGTTGGGCGTTGGGGTGGTATGGCTCGCCCGCTTCTTCCCGACGACCTCTGGTCTGCGATCGCCCCGCTTCTGCCGCCGCACCCGCCTCGCC
>NZ_VDDA01000079.1 GCF_006151805.1 Methylobacterium terricola
CCACAGCACGATGAAGACATATACACAAATGCTTGCCGGACGAACGTGCTTGGCCGGTCTGGTGGTCTGAGCGGGGTGATCGCAAACCCGATCCCATCTCGAACTCGGCCGTTAACCGCCCCAACGCCTATGGTACTGTGTCTCAAGACACGGGAGAGTCGGTCACCGCCAGACCTGCCAAGCACGTCACGTTCCCTCGTCACGATCTAATCGACCGAAGCCCGCCAGGATCATCCCTGGCGGGCTTCGTCGCGTTCAGGGGCCTCTCCCCTCCGGCGGCTACTTGGTTGACCGGGATACCGCGGCTCTGGAGCCCGGGCTCTGCTGTGCGATCCCGGATGGACCCAGGGAATATCAGCACCGGCTGGGTGAGTCGGATCGGTTCCGATCGGACTGGTTCTCAGAGGCATCGAGGCACTTCCATGGAGGCGTCGGTGCGTCGCAGATCCCGGTGAACGGTCCCGTTGTGCGCAGTGATCGGCAGCCCGCGGACAGGGCTCCGAACACCACCCCGGCACCCCCATGGGTGTCGCGGATCAGCTAAGGCAAGCCTGAAATCCATGGGCCTCCGTCGGACATCGCCCGACGGGGGAAGCCGCGACACCATCGGCGGTGGTCACGCTGCCCGCGCCTCGAGGAGCGGCGGCAAGGCCTTGAGGTCGAGAGGTTTTGCCAGGAACCCATCGAATCCGGCAGCCAGGGCGGCAGTCTGGTCGTCCTCCTGGACATTGGCGGTCAGCGCGACGAGGTGCGTCCGTCCGAGGCGGTGCTGCGCCTCGTGGGCGCGCACGCGGCGCGCAACCTCGAGACCGTCCAGGTTCGGCATGCGGATGTCGACGAGGGCGAGATCAAACGGCGTGGCCGAGGCTGCCGCCTCCTGCAACCGCGTCACCGCCTCGGCGCCATCCCGCGCCCAGAGCACGACGGCGCCCAGACGCTCCAGGGCCTTGGTGGCGAGGAGTGCGTTGATCGGGTTATCCTCGGCCAGCAGCACCCGGGGCCGGCGGTTCAGGGGCCGCAGGCTGCCGTCGGGGCTGGTCAGGATGCAGGTCGGCGGCGGGGCCGGCTCGGCGAGGCGGGCGAGCAGCGAGGTCAGGCGGACCGGCTTGATCAAGTAGCGATCGAAGCCCGCGGCGGCCGGCGAGCCGAAATCGCGCCGGTCGAACGGCGACAGCAGCACGATGCTGCGGCTCACCCCGGCCCGACGGGCCGCCGCCGCGATGCCGCGCACCGCGGCATCGCCGAGGGCCCGGTCGGCGATGACGGCCGCGAACGTCGTATCGGCCAGGATCGTGAGGGCCTCGGCCGCCGATTCGACCACCACCGCCTCGGCACCCGCGCGACCCAGACGGTGCGCGATGTAGGGCGCCTCGAAGGCAGCGGCAGCGACCACCAGGACGCGCTGCCCCGACAGGCACGGCATCGGCGGCCGGGGCGGGCTCGCGGTGGCGCGCAGGGGCAGGCGGACCTCGAAGCAGCTTCCCTCGCCCGGGCGCGAGGTAACGGTGAGGCGGCCGCCCATCCGGTCGATGAGGCGTTGGGTGATGGCGAGGCCGAGGCCGGTGCCTTCGTGCCGGCGGCTCGCGCTGCCGTCGCCCTGCTCGAATTCCTGGAACAGGACCGGCAGGCGGTCCACGGGGATGCCGGGGCCGGTATCGTGCACGGCCAGCGTCAATCCGCCCGCCTCCCATGATGCCGTGACGCCGACGCCGCCGGATTCCGTGAACTTCACTGCGTTGCCGGCGAGATTGATCAGGATCTGGCGCACCCGGTCGGAATCGCCGATCAGGGCAGCCGGCAGCGCCTCGATGTCGGCGGCGATCTCCAGGCCCTTGTCCTGGGCCCGCGGGGCCAGAAGCTCGACCACGCTCTCGACCAGGGCCGCCGGATTGAACGGCTCCGCCGCGAGATCGAGACGCCCGGCCTCGATCTTCGAGAAGTCGAGGATCCCGTCGATGAGCGACAGCAGCGCCTCGCCGGAAGTCTTCACCGCCTCCGCGTAGGTGCGCTGCTCCGGGCTCAGCGGGGTGTCGAGCATCAGGTCAGCCATGCCCATGATGCCGTTGAGCGGCGTGCGGAACTCGTGGCTGACGCTGGCGAGGAAGCGCGACTTCGCCACGCTCGCGGATTCAGCCCGGCTGCGGGCCTCTTCCAGGGAACGGGCGGATTCGACGCGCTCGGTGACGTCGCGGCCCGCCCGCAGGACCTCGGCCCGCCCGTCGCGGCCGACCGTGACGGTCTCGACGAAGGCGAACCAGCGCAGCGGCCCACCGCCCTCCGGCGCGATCGCCACATCGGCGAGGCGGGCGCCGTCGGCGCGCTGGCGCATCGCACCGGTCTCGACCACATCGGCCTCCCGGGTGGTGCCCAGCAGCGCCTCGGGCGTGGTGCCGAGCAAGTCGGCGAACCCCTGGTTGGCGAAGGTGATGCGCCCTTCCGCATCGCGCTGGACCACCAGCTCGATCTGGGCCTCGACCAGGCTGCGGTAGCGTTCCTCGCTCTCCGAGGTGCGCCAGACGAGGTCGTGCAGCCGCTCGACCTCGCCCTCGCGCCGGCTCTGGGTCAGGCGCTGACCGCTCCGCCAGCGCAGACCCAGCCAGGCGAGAACCGAGAGACCACCGATCGCCGCGCCGAGCCAGACCATCACGCATCCTCCAGCGTCCCTCCGGGAGACTGCCAGGCGGAGCTGAAAGATGAGTTGGGAAAGTGACTTAGCGGATCATGCGGCCGATCGCGACGATTCTCCGGACCAGGGTCACACCCGATTCACCATCACGGGTCAGGCGGCGGCGGGGCGCCGGTCGGCCCGG
This sequence comes from Methylobacterium terricola, assembly GCF_006151805.1. Classification (GTDB taxonomy): domain Bacteria; phylum Pseudomonadota; class Alphaproteobacteria; order Rhizobiales; family Beijerinckiaceae; genus Methylobacterium; species Methylobacterium terricola. The sequence goes on from NZ_VDDA01000079.1 coordinate 2,811, forward strand.
CTGCGGTAGGACAGGGCCTCGGCCAGGTGGAGCCGGCGCACCCGGCCCTCACCATCGAGATCGGCGAGGGTTCGGGCGACGCGCAGGACCCGGTGGAAGCCGCGGGCGGAGAGGCGCATGGCGTCGGCGGCATCGCGGATCAGGGCCATGCCGTCGGCATCGGGCCGGGCCGCCTCCTCGATCAGCGTCGCCGGGCAGGAGGCGTTGGTGGTGCCGGGCGGCTGGCCGGCTTCCGCGTAGCGCCGCTCCTGAAGGACGCGCGCCGCGGCGACGCGGGTGGCCGCCTCCGCCGAGCCCTCGTCCGGTGGCGGCAGGATCAGGTCGGCGGCGGTGACCGCCGGCACCTCGATCTGCAGGTCGATCCGGTCGAGGAGCGGACCGGAGAGCCGGGCCTGGTACTGGGCGACGCAGCGGTCGTTGGGCCCACGCCGGCACGCGAAGCCCGGCTCCGTCGCCTGGCCGCAGCGGCACGGATTCATCGCCGCGACGAGCTGGAACCGGGCCGGGTAGGTCACCCGGTGGTTGGCCCGGGCGATCATCACGGTCCCGGTCTCAAGGGGCTGGCGCAGGGAATCGAGCACCTGACCGTTGAACTCGGGCAGCTCGTCGAGGAACAGGACGCCGCCATGGGCCAGCGATACCTCCCCGGGCCGCGCACCGATGCCGCCGCCGACGAGCGCGGCCATCGAGGCCGAGTGGTGCGGCGCCCGGAATGGCCGGCGGTTCGAGAGCGCGCCGTCCTTCAGCGTGCCGGCCACCGACTGGATCATCGAGACCTCGAGCAGCTCGCGGGGGCCGAGCGGCGGCAGGATCGAGGGCAGCCGGGCGGCGAGCATCGACTTGCCGGCCCCGGGCGGGCCGTTCATGAGAAGGTTGTGCTACATTACGCATCCCTTCGCGAGATGGATGGCCCTATCGAACGCAGGGCGGCAGGCGGACCCGTCTGCGCCAACATGCGCATCCCGACCGCTACCGTCGCACCTCGCCAAATCACCCTGTTTGATATCGCTCTTACCGGGACATCCCGGTCATGCCCGAACGGATGCCAAGAGGCCAAGCGGACCGACTAGGTCCACCGCAAGCCATGCCGCCCGGTTCCCGGCTGCAATCCTAGCCGGGACCTCCAGTCAGAACGACGGCGCAGGCCTTACCGTGTGGCCGCCTTCGTGATATAGTTCTATTGTATTTCTATGAGTGACTCACATGCCTGCGGTCACCGTATCGACGAACTTGGACGCCGAGGTTGCCGAGCGTGTCAGGGCCTTGGCAACGGCCGAGCACCTGACCGTTGCCAACCTGGTCGCGGCCGCCGTGCATGTGTTCACCGACCTGCCGAAGGGAGTTCGTGACGCACTGCTCGAACTTCGGTCCGGTTCGGACACGGTGCATCTGAGGAAGCTCGCCAGGGAAATGGAGGCAGTCGTCGCGCGGCACAGGTTCGATCGAACATCCGCGGCGATGGCGGCAGAGCGCCGGATCGATCCCGCCATGGCGGAGCTTTCCGAAATCGAGGTGCTGGAGGCGGAGAGCACCGGGCTTTCGAGGCCTCGGCGTTGACGTCACGCCCCATCCCCGGAAGCGCCTCTGCGCGTCAGCGTCGACATCAACATCTGGATCCCGTTTTTCGGGATATGCGAGAAGATCGCTTAGGCGGTGTGGACTCTTGGGGTTTCCCGGTTGGTTGAGACGTGATTCAAGGCTGCTTTTTGGAGAGCCGCTTTGGGCGTCCTGGACCGTCTCGTTCTTAGCGACACTCAGTGGGAGCGCATG
>NZ_VDDA01000008.1 GCF_006151805.1 Methylobacterium terricola
CCAGGCCGGCTCGTCGGGTCCCGGCAAGGATCTGGCGGCACGTACCGCCGAGATCGTGTTCACGGCGAACCAGACCCTCGACGAGGCGGTCGAGTTCTCCCGCGACCTCAAGGGCCGCATGGCGCGGTTCGGCCGCTCCCCCGACGACCTCAAGGTCATGCCGGGGCTGTTCCCGGTCGTCGGCCGCACCGAATCGGAGGCGCGCGACAAGTTCGAGGAGTTGCAGGCGCTGATCGACCCGGTGGTGGGGCTGGCGCTGCTCAGCCGCATGGTCGGCCACGACCTCTCGGGCTTCGATCCCGACGGCCCGGTGCCGGAACTGCCCGCGACCGAGGGCGCCAAGTCGCGCCAGCAGCTGATGCTCGATCTCGCCCGGCGCGAGGGGCTGAGCCTGCGCCAGCTCTACCTGCGGATCGCCGGGGCGCGGGGCCATTCGCAGATCGTCGGCACGCCGGCCCAGATCGTCGACGAGATGGAGGCGCGGTTCCGGGCTGGCGGCGCGGACGGCTTCAACATCATGCCGCCGACCCTGCCGGGCGGGCTCGACGACTTCATCGCACTGGTCCTGCCCGAGCTGCGCCGCCGCGGGCTGTTCCGTAACCAGTACGAGGGCCGGACCCTGCGGGCGCATCTCGGCTCGCGCCCACCCGCCGCCGGCCGATCGGCAAAGGCACCGGCTTGACGTCGCTCCTCGTGGCAGGTCCCCGGGGAGCGTCGTTGCGAGATCGTGTGGCGAGAGATCCATCGGCGATACCGCGGTCGGAGACGCCAGGTGCATAGTCGATAATTTTGATAAACTAATTTGACTCGTGTGCCCTCATCGGCGACATCGTCCGTGAGACGCCGCCGCGAGCCGCGGTGAGGGGATTCGGTCGAGACCATGACGATGCGCCGCGAGCTTCGCCTGAACGCCTTCCAGATGGCTGCCCCGTCGCACAATTGGGCCGGCCTGTGGCGCCACCCGCGCGACACCCAGGCCGAGTACAACACGCTGTCGTGGTGGACGGACCTGGCACAGACGGCGGAGCGTGGCTTCCTCGACGGGCTGTTCATCGCCGACGTGTTCGGCCTCTACGACGTCTATGCCGGCAATGGCGACGCCGCGCTCCTCGCCGGCGCCCAGGCGCCCAACGCCGACCCGATCCTCGCGGTCTCGGCGATGGCGCACGTCACGCGCCATCTCGGCTTCGGCATCACCTCGAACCTGACCTACGACCACCCGTTCCAGTTCGCCCGCCGCTTCACGACGCTCGACCACCTCACCGGGGGCCGCCTCGGCTGGAACATCGTGACGGGCTACCTCGACAGCGGCGCCCGCGGCATGGGATTGCCGGTCTCGCGCGACCACGACCAGCGCTACGAGGCGGCCGAGGACTTCATGGCGGCCGTCTACAAGCTGTGGGAGGGCTCCTGGGAGGACGGCGCGGTCGTGCGGGACCGGGCGGCGGGCGTGTTCACGCGGCCCGACAAGGTGCATCGCGTCGTGCATGACGGCCCGTACTACAAGGTCGATGCGCGCCACCTCGCCGAGCCCTCGCCGCAGCGAACGCCGGTCCTCTATCAGGCCGGCACCTCGGAGCGGGGCGTGCGCTTCGCCGGGCGGCACGCCGAGAGCGTCTTCCTCAACGGCCCGACGAAACCCGCCGCCGCGAAGGCGGTGCGAAGCGTGCGCGAGGCGGCCCGGGAGGCGGGGCGCGACCCGTACGACGTCCTGACCTTCCTCGGCGCCACCGTGATCGTCGCTCCGACCTCGGCCGAGGCCCGCGACCTGCGCGACGAGTACCGGAGCTACATCGACGCGGCGGGCCAGCTGGCGCTCGTCTCCGGCTGGACCGGGATCGACCTCTCGGGCCTGTCCCTCGACGATCCCCTCGCCTTCCGGCGCACCCACGCGATCCGCTCGACGGTGGAGAACCTCACCCGTGCCGAGCGCCCGACCCTGGTGCGCGACCTCCTCGACTTCACGCCGGCCGGCGCGCGGGCGGCTTTGGTGGTCGGCTCGGCCAGCGAGGTCGCCGACGAGCTCCTGTCCTGGGTGGACGATACGGATGTGGACGGCTTCAACCTCGTGCGCACGGTGATGCCGGAATCGCTCGACGCGGTGGTGACCCTGCTCGTGCCCGAGTTGCAGGCCCGCGGCGTGTTCAAGACCGCCTATCGCGAGGGGACGTTGCGGGAGAAGCTGTTTTCCGGACGCGGCGCGCAGCTGGCCGACAGCCATCCCGGCGCCGGCTTTCGCCGGAAGCGATGAGGCGCTGCGGACGCGACTCGTGCTTCGTCCGAACCGCGCGGCGATCGCGGATGGATGGCGGGATTCCCACGTGGGCCGGTACTGGCAGCCTGTTCGTCCTTCGAATCCACGCAAAAAGAGAGATCGCTTTCATTGACGCGGTCCGCGATACTGGTCGAATATCTCGATAGTTGAAAAATCCAGATCGCAGGATTCTTCCAGAAACGCCCCTGCTAGGTGCGAGATAAGTCCTGGCAGATCTGCGATGACCATCATCAACACGGACGTGGCGCGGCGAGCTGCTTCGACCGACGTCGTCCGATGCCTGCGCGCCGGCGCGCCCCTGTGCCGAATTCCCCGATCCCGGAGCCCACCATGACCGACGTCATCGTCCGCTCGTCCCCCCTGGAGCCTGCCGCCCAACCCCTCCTCGACGGGCTGGTGGCCGAGTATGACGGCCGGTACGGCGCGGTGAACCGGCCGGGCGGCGCCCGGGCCGAGATCCTGCGCTACCCCGCCGAGGCCTATCGCCCGCCGCTCGGGGACTTCCTGCTCGTCGTGCGCGACGGAGAGACGATCGCCGGTGGCGCGTTCATGAGCCACGACGACGTGACGGTCGAACTCAAGCGCATCTGGACCCGGCCCGACCTGCGGCGCCAGGGGCTCGCCAAGCGTGTGGTCCAGGCCCTCGAGGACAGTGCCCTGTGGCTCGGCTACACTCGGGCCTACCTCACGACGGGGTTTCGCCAGCCGGAGGCGACGGCGCTCTACGCCTCCCTCGGCTACCGGCCGCTCTTCGATGGTGCCGCCGACCCGCTGCTGTACCGCTCCCTGCCGTTCGAGAAAGCCCTGGGTTCGAGCGTCGGCCTCACCACCCCGGCCTACCCACCCGCCGCGTCGTTCGAGGCGGCAACCGCCCGCGTCAACGCTCTGAAGGCGGAGCAGGAGCAACGGCTCCTCGCCCGCATCGCAGCGCATCAGGCGCGGGCCGCCTGATCCCGTCGTCACGCCCACCTGCACACCAATCCGCCGCGTCGCCGGCGGGCCTCGCCCGGAACCCCCATGGCCCTGCCCCGTCCCCGCCGGCTCAAGACCCTCGTCGGCGCCCCCACTCTCGTCGCGGCGGCGAACGACGCGGATCCCGGCCACGGCCTGCGCCGCGCGGTCGCGCTCGCCCGCAAGGCCGAGGCCGAGCGGATCACCGGCCTCTTCACGGCCGACTTGCTGCAGATCGATCCCGCAGGCCTTGCCGGAACCGCCGGCGTGCAGGAGCCGCTGATCGCGCTCGCCGCGCTCAGCCAGGCGACCTCCCGAATCGGGCTGGTGGCGACGGTCTCGACCACCTTCCACCACCCCTTCAACCTCGCCCGACAGCTCGCCACCCTCGACCACGTCAGCGGCGGCCGCGCCGCCTGGAACGCCGTGACCTCCTCGGTCGGCGAGGAGAATTTCGGCGACTCCCTGCCGGACCCCGAGTCGCGCTACGACCGGGCCGCCGAGTTCATCGCGGTCGTCAACGCCCTGTTCGACGCCAACGCGCGCGACGCGGTCGCCCGGAAGGCGTCGGGCGCGATTGCGGTCGATCCGTCGAAGTTTCACCGCATCGACCATCGCGGCCGGCACTTCACGGTCGCCGGTCCGCTCAACGTGCCGCCGTTGCCGCAGGGGCGCCCGGTCCAGTTCCAGGCCGGGCAGTCGGAGGCGGGCGTGTCCGTCGGCGCCGCCCATGCCGAGGTGGTCTACACCTCGCAGCCGAGCTTCGAAGGCGCCGTCGCCTTCACGGCCGAGCTGCGCCGGCGCGCCGCCGCCTCTGGGCGTGGGCTCGGCCTGCCCTTCGTGATAAATTCCTTCCATGGCCTCATCGGCGAGTCCGAGGCCGATGTCGGCCGGCGCCTCGCCGAGAAGCACGCCCGGATCGACTACGACCAGGGCCGGCTCAAGCTCGCCGACATGCTGGGCGGGGAGATCGACCTGTCGGGTCTTCCCCTCGACGCGCCCCTTCCCGCGTCGCTGCTGCCGGAGGTGACGCGCATCAACCGCCGGCGCGGCCGGGCCGAGATCTTCCGCCGCTATGCCGAGCAGGGATTGCCGCTGCGCCGGCTCATCATCGAGGCGCAGGAGACCGGCCACTGGTCGGTCGCCGGCACCCCCGAGCAACTGGCCGACGCCCTCGAGGAGCGCTACCGCGCCGGGATCCTCGACGTCGTCACCCTGCACGGGCTCGGCAACCCGGATCAGGAAGATCTCCTGATCAACGGTCTCATGCCCGAGCTGCGGCGCCGCGGCCTGATCGACATCGACTATCTCGGCGAGGATTTCCGCTCCAACCTCGAATTGCCGCCGCTCGCCGGCGCGGATCTCATCAGCGCGGCCTAGGAGAAGATCCTCCCGGTTTCACACCGGCCGGCAAAGCGCTCTGCCCTGTCGTTGCCGATCTTTGGAAGCGGGTTTCGTTGACGACAGGCGACGACAAGGAAGATAATCGCATCAATTCACGACAGATGCTTCGTAATCGCGCGGCTCGGTTTTTCAAACTGCTTCGCCGATCGCGACGAATGCTTGACGCGCAACGCCCCAACCGTGGCGCGGGAGACCGGTACAACCCGCCATGATCCTGATCGCGCTCCTCACCTCGATCGCCGGGCCGCGGCACGGACGCGCCGAGGCGTCGGCGCCCGGACCGGACGCGAACCGGCCTCCCCCGACCGAGCCTGGGGCCGCCGCCTCCGATCGCAGCAGCCCGTGCGGGACCCTCGCGGCACCGCGCCGTTCCGACCGTCCGAGTTCCCGATGAGCTATCGCCTGAGCCTCCTCGACAAGAGCCCGCTGCTGCCCGGCGAGCCGGCCACCGCCGCATTGCAGCGCACGATCGTGCTGGCGCAAGCGGCCGAACGCCTCGGCTACGCACGCTTCTGGGTGGCGGAGCACCACGCCAATCCGGGTCTCGCCGGCACCGCGCCAGAGGTTCTGATCGCGCATCTCGCCGCCCGCACCCAGCGCATCCGTCTCGGATCCGGCGGCGTGCTCCTGCCGCATTACAGCCCCTACAAGGTCGCCGAGACCTTCAACCTGCTCGCCGCCCTGGCACCGAACCGGATCGACCTCGGCATCGGCAAGGCCCCGGGAGGCCTGCCCGACGCGACCCGCGCCCTGCGGCGGCTGCACGATCCGGCAGAGCTTACCGCCTTCGAAGACCTCCTCGCCGAACTCGACCGCTACCTCGCCCCCCCCGAGACGGGGTCCTTGCGCGCCCTGCCGACGCCGCCCGCGGTTCCGGAGCGCATCCTGCTGGGCGCCAGCCCCGACAGCGCACGCACGGCCGCAGCGCTCGGCTGGCGCTTCGTCTATGCCGGCCAGCTCAACGGCGATCCGCGGGCGATCGAGGCGAGCCTGGAAGCCTACGCGCAGGCCGGCGCCCCGGCCCCGCCCCTTCTCGCCGTCACCGCGCTGGCGGCTGCGACCACCGAGGAGGCACGGGCGCTGACCGACCCGCTCCAGGTGGTGCGGGTCACGCTGCCCGACGGCCAGAGCGTCAATCTCGGCAGCGAGGCGCAAGCCGCGGAATTCGCCCGGCAGGCCGGTGCCGCCTCCTACCGGACCGAGGCCCGCCGGCCGCACGTGCTGTCGGGCACCGCCGGGCACGTCCGGGCCGAGTTCGACCAACTCCACGCCCGCTTCGGCATCGAGGAGTTCGTGATCGATACGCCGCCTTCCGCCACGGCTCAGCGCCTCGCCTCCGTGACCCTGCTCGCGGGCGACGCCCCGGCGCTGGCGGCCTGAGAATTCGAGAGCCATGCGATGACCCAGACCCGTCTCACCTTCGGCCTGATGCTCCAGGGCGGCGGCAGCCACATGAATGCGTGGCGCCACCCGAGCAACCCGGTCGATGCCAGCGTCAACCTCGACTTCTTCATCCGCAACGCCCGCAAGGCGGAAGCGAACGGCATCGCCTTCGCGTTCGTGGCCGACGGGCTCTACATCAACGAGAAGTCGATCCCGCACTTCCTCAATCGCTTCGAGCCGCTGACCATCCTGTCGGCGCTGGCGGCGAGCACCGAAACACTCGGCCTCGTCGGCACGGTCTCGACCTCCTACAGCGACCCCTTCACCATCGCCCGGCAATTCGCCTCGCTCGACCTGATCAGCGGCGGCCGGGCCGGCTGGAACGCCGTGACCTCGCCGCTGGAAGGCTCGGGGCGGAACTATAGCCGGCCGCATCCCGAGCACGCGCTCCGCTACGAGATCGCGGGCGAACACCTCGACGTCGTGAAGGGCCTGTGGGATTCCTGGGATGACGACGCCTTCCCGCGCGACCGCGAGACCGGCCGCTTCTTCGATCCCGACAAGCTGCACCGCCTCGACCACACGGGGCGCTTCTTCCAGGTCGAAGGCCCGCTCAACATCCAGCGCTCGGCCCAAGGCCAGCCGGTGGTGTTCCAGGCCGGCTCGTCGGAGGCCGGCATCGGGCTCGCCGGGCGCCACGCCGACGCGGTCTTCGCCAACCACGTGCCGCTCCCCGAGGCGCAGAGCCTCTACCGCAGCCTCAAGGCGAGCGCGGTCGCCCATGGCCGCCGGGCCGACGACCTCAAGGTCTTCCCCGGCGCCGGCCCGATCGTCGGGCGGACCAAGGCCGAGGCCGAGGAGAAGTACCGGGCGATCCGCGACCTGATCTCGATCGACGATGCGCTCGCCTATCTCGGCCGCTTCTTCGATCACCACGATTTTTCCGCCTACCCGCTCGACGCGCCCTTCCCTGACCTCGGCGAGATCGGCCGCAACAGCTTCCGCTCCACCACCGACCGCATCAAGCGCAACGCCGGCGAGAAGGGCCAGACCCTGCGCGAGGCAGCGCTCGAGGCGGCGACCCCGCGCACCGACCTGGTCGGCTCGGCCGAGGCGGTCGCGGCTGAGCTGATCGCCCGCGTCGAGCAGGGGGCGGCGGACGGCTTCGTGCTGGGCTTTCCCGTCATCGGCCAGGGCCTCGACGACTTCGTCGACCTCGTGATCCCGGTGCTGGAGGCGCGCGGCGTCTACGATCGCACGCTTCCCGGAAAAACCCTGCGCGACCACCTCGGCCTCCCGCGTCGCGAAAGCCGCTACGCCGCCGAGGACGCGGCGCCCGCGCGCCGGGCGGGCGGGCGATGACGATCCGGACGGGTGAACTTCAGCGGGGGATCGACCCCGGCATCCTCGCGACGCTCTCCGAGTTCACGGCCTTGCGTCGGGACTTGCACCGGCACCCGGAACTCGCCTTCCGGGAGACCCGCACGAGCAGCCTCGTGGCCGAACGGCTGAACGCCTGGGGCTACGCCGTGACGGCCGGGCTCGGGGGCACCGGGGTGGTCGGGGTGCTGCGGAAGGGGAACGGCGCGCGCCGGCTCGGTCTGCGGGCCGACATGGACGCGCTGCCGATCCGCGAGCGCACCGGCCTGCCCTATGCCAGCGCCACGGACGGCGCGATGCATGCCTGCGGCCATGACGGCCACACCACGATCCTGCTCGCTGCCGCCCGGCGCCTCGCCGAGGCCGAGTTCTCCGGCACGCTGACGCTGATCTTCCAGCCCGCCGAAGAGATCGGCGCCGGGGCGCGGACGCTGCTGGGCGAGGGCCTGTTCGAGCGCTTCCCGGTCGACGCGGTGTTCGGCCTGCACAACTGGCCTGGCGTCCCGCGCGGCCAGTTCGGCTTCGTCGCCGGGCCGGCGATGGCGGCGGTGGACAAGGCGACGATCCGGATCGTCGGCCGCGGCGGCCACGGCGCCTCGCCCCACGAGACCGTCGATCCGGTGGTGGCGGCATCCTCCATCGTGCTCGCGCTGCAGAGCGTGGTGTCGCGCAACGTCGATCCGCGCGAGGCGGCGGTGGTCAGCGTCGGGGCCATCCACGGTGGCGAAGCCTCGAACGTGATCCCCGACAGCGTCGACCTCACGCTCACCATCCGCAGCTTCGAGCCGTCCGTGCGCGACCGGCTGGAAGAGCGGGTTTCCGCGATCGCCCGCGCCCAGGCCGAGAGCTACGGCGCTCAGGCAGAGGTCGACTACCGCCGCGGCCTGCCGCCCCTGCGCAACCACCCGGCGGAGACCGCCTTCGCCCGCGAGGTCGCCCTCGCGACCTTCGGGCCGGAGCGCGTGGCGGACGAGTTCCGCCCGCGGATGGCGAGCGAGGACTTCGCCCACCTGGTGGCGGCGCGTCCCGGCAGCTTCCTCTTCGTCGGCAACGGCGACGGGCCGCCGCTGCACAGCCCGGACTACGACTTCGACGACGCCCTGATCGCGCCTGCCGCGAGCTACTGGGTCCGCCTCGCCGAAACCTTCCTCGCCTGATCCCGCGACTGGAGCGGCCCATGCCCGACCTGTTCGTCTCGACCACGCCCCTCGACCCACGGGCGAAGCCCCTCGTCGACCAGCTGACGCAGGAATACGTCACCCGCTACGGCAGCTACTTCGGCGATCCGCCGGGCGCCGAGATGACCCGCTACCCGCCCGAGGTTTTCGCAGGCCCGGACGGCCACTTCCTGCTCCTCCTGCGCGACGGCGTCGCGATCGCCGGGGGCGCGTTCAAGCGCTTCGACGCGCGGACCGCCGAGCTGAAGCGGGTCTGGACCGACACCGCCTTTCGCCGCCAGGGCCTGGCGCGCCGGGTCGTCGCGGAGCTGGAGGCCCAGGCCGTGCGGCAGGGCTACGTGCGGGCCACCCTCACGACGGGCTTTCGCCAGCCCGAGGCCAAGGGGCTCTATCTCGGCCTCGGCTATACGCCCCTGTTCGACCTCGACGTCGATCCCGAGACCTACGGCATCCTGCCCTTCGAGAAGGCGCTGCCGGGCGCCGCGCTGACGGATACCGGCCCGCAGCGCACAGCCGCCTGATCGAACGATCCCTCACTGTAGCCGAGCCCGATCCCCCATGCCCCTCGCTGCCAACGTGGCGGACCTACCCGCGCAGGCCCGCGCCGCCTCCCCCGGTCGCGACTTCAGCGGCTTTCGCGTCGTCCCGGCCCGTTACCCGGCCCGCACCACAGGCACGATCTTCGCCGGTCTCGTCATCGCGGGCGTCCTGTACTCGGTCCTCTCCAACCCGCGCTGGGGCTGGGACGTGTTCGCCGAGTGGTTCTTCGCCGAGCCGGTGCTGGTCGGGCTCGGGCGCACCCTGCTCCTGACGGCGCTCGGGACGGTCCTCGGCTTCCTGTTCGGCACGCTGCTCGCGCTCGCCCGGGTCTCCGGCTCGCCGCTGCTCTCGGGGCTCGCCTGGGGCTACGTCTGGCTGTTTCGCTCGATCCCGCTGATCGTATTGCTCCTGATCCTCAACAATCTCGGCTATCTCTACGACACGATCTGGCTCGGCGTGCCGTTCACCGGGATCACGCTCGCCTCCTGGCAGACGACGCAAGCGATCACGCCGTTCCTCGCCGCGGTGATCGGGCTGACCCTCAACGCCTCCGCCTTCTCCAGCGAGATCGTGCGCGGCGGCATCCTGGCGGTGGACCAGGGCCAGCACGAGGCCGCCGCGGCGCTCGGGCTCCCGCGCCGCCGCCAGGTCTCGCGCATCGTCCTGCCGCAGGCGATGCGGACCATCCTGCCGACCGCCTTCAACGAGGTCATCAGCATCGCCAAGGGCACCTCGCAGGTCTACATCCTGGCCCTGCCCGAGCTGTTCTACACGATCCAGGTCATCTACCGGCGCAACCTCGAGGTCATCCCGCTCCTGATGGTGGCGACCGTCTGGTACTTGGTGATCCTCAGCGTCCTGTCGTTCGTCCAGCGCCACGTCGAGCGCTACTACGCACGCGGCGCGCTGCGGAACCCGCCGCCCTCGCTGATCGGCACCGCGCTCAAGCGCCTGCGCCGGGCCAGCGCTCCTGCACGGCCCGCCGTCCCGGCCGTCTCACCGTCGTCGGTCCTGCCCGCCCGCCAGGGCGGCGAGATCCGCATCACGAATGTCTCGAAGAGCTTCGGCCCCCTCAAGGTGCTCGACGCGGTCAGCCTCGCCCTGCGGCCCGGCAGCGTGACGGCGATCATCGGTCAGTCCGGCTCCGGCAAGTCGACGCTCCTGCGGGCGATCAACCATCTCGAACGGGTCGATGCCGGCTTCATCGCTATCGACGGCGATCTGATCGGCTACCGCCAGGACGGCGACACGCTCTACGAGCTCAAGGAGAAGGACATCCTCGCCCGCCGCGTCGATGTCGGCATGGTGTTCCAGAGCTTCAACCTGTTCCCGCACCTCACGGTGATCGAGAACATCGTCGAGGCGCCGGTCACCGTTCGTGGCCTGCCCCGGGCCCAGGCGGTCGCCGAGGCGCGCGAGTTGCTCGCCCGGGTCGGTCTCGCCGACAAGGCCGACGCCTATCCGCGCCAGCTCTCCGGCGGGCAGCAGCAGCGCGTCGCCATCGCCCGCGCGCTGGCTTTGCGGCCCAAGGTGCTGCTCTTCGACGAGCCGACTTCCGCCCTCGACCCCGAACTCGTCGGCGAGGTGCTCGACGTGATCAAGGAACTTAGCCTCTCCGGCACCACCCTGGTGATCGTCACCCACGAGATCGGCTTTGCCCGCGAGGTCGCCGACCAGGTGGTGTTCATGGAGGACGGCCGGATCCTCGAACAGGGCCCGCCCTCCCGCGTGCTGACCGCGCCGGACCATCCCCGCACCCGCGAATTCCTCGCCAAGGTGCTCTGACCCTCCCCACCCTTACCCTCCCCCGCCCCTCAGCCCTCCCCCGAAGGACCTCGCCCCGTGCCGACCCGCCGCGACTCGCTCGCCTTTCTCGCCGCCGCCTCGACCGCCCTCCTCTCCGGCCGTGCCTTGGCGCAGGCGATCGACCTCTCCCCCGAGCAGCCCGGCCGCGTCCGCGCGCCCCGCGACGAGGAGGCGATCCGGCTGATCGCCAAGGACGCGAAGTTCGCCCGTGACGGCGTGTTCACGGTCGGCAACAACACCGGGCGTCTCCCCTTCGCGGGCTACGCCAGCGATACGAAGACGGTGATCGGCGCCGAAATCGACCTCGCCCAGCTCGTCGCCGACGCGCTCGGCCGCCGGCTCGAGATCGTCTCGACCTCCTGGGCCGACTGGCCGCTGGGGCTCGCGTCGGGCCGGTTCGACGCGGTGATCTCGAACGTCACCGTCACCGAGCAGCGCAAGGAGAAGTTCGACTTCTCGACCTACCGCAAGGACCTGCTCGGCTTCTACGTCAAGGCGGGCAACCCCCTCGTCATCCGCGAGCCGAAGGACGTGGCCGGGCTCAAGGTCATCGTCTCCTCGGGCACCAACCAGGAGCAGATCCTGCTGCGCTGGAACGACCAGAACGTGAAGGCCGGCCTCAAGCCCGTCGAGGCGCAGTATTACGACGACGACGTGGTGCTCTACCTCGCCCTCGAATCGGGCCGCGCCGACGCCTATCTCGGCCCCAACGCGCTTCTGAGCTTCAAGGCGGCCCGAGAGGGCAAGACGCGGCTCGCCGGCAACTTCAGCGGCGGCTGGCCGGTGGCGGCCGAGATCGCCGTGACGAGCCGGAAGGGGGCGGGCCTCGCGGAGGGCATCACGCACGCCATCAACACCCAGATCCGCAACGGCACTTACGCCACGGCGCTGGCGCGCTGGAACCTCTCGGCCGAGGCGATCGAGGAATCGCGCACCAACCCGCCCGGCCTGCCGCGGGCCTGAGAGCCGAAAGATCCCCATGAGCGTCTCCATGAGCGTCCCCAGGAACCTCTTCATCACGAGTTTGCGGCGCCGGCTCCTGCCGCTCCTCGTCGGCGCGGCCTGCGCCGGAGCGATCCTGCCCGCCGCGGCGCAGGGTGCGCTCGTCGACCTCGGACCCGAGCAGCCCGGCCGGGTCCGCGCCGAGGCCGACCCGGCGGCGGTCGCCCGGCTCCCGAACAGGTACCGGTTCGTCGAACCGGGAACCCTCACGGTGGCGATCACCCCGGGCGGCCCCCCGCTCGGCACCTACGCGACCGATGCGAAGACCGTCATCGGCGCGGATCCCGACTTCGCCCAGCTCGTCGCCGACAGCCTTGGGCTGAAGCTCGCCCTCGTCCCGGTGGCCTGGGCCGACTGGCCGCTCGGCCTCGCCTCGGGGCGCTACGACGCGGTGATCTCGAATGTCGGCGTCACCGAGCAGCGCAAGGAGAAGTTCGACTTCTCGACCTATCGCCAGGGCCTGCACGGCTTCTTCGTGCGCGCCGACAGCAGGATCGACCATATCCGCGAGCCGAAGGACGCGGCGGGGCTGACGATCAGCGTCGGCGGCGGCACCAACCAGGAGCGCATCCTGGTCGAGTGGAGCCGACAGAACGTAGCGGCGGGCCTGAAGCCCATCGACCTGCAGCTCTTCGACGACGAGGCGGCGCGCCTCGTCGCCTTGCGCTCGGGCCGGGCCGACGCGGTGGTGCAGCCGCACGCCCAGCTCGTCTTCGTGGCGGCCCGCGACCGGGATATCCGGCGGGTCGGCACGCTCAGCGCCGGCTGGCCGCTCAAGTCCGACGTGGCGATCGCGACGCGGAAGGGCAGCGGCCTCGTCGATGCACTGACGCAGGCCACCAACGGCCTGATCGCGAACGGGACGTATGGTCGGATGCTCGCGCGCTGGGGCCTGGAGGAGGAGGCGCTGCCGCGCTCCGAGACCAACCCGCCCGGCCTGCCGAAGTACTGACGCGATGGCGCTCCTCGCGATTCCGCGCCTCGCCTTCCTGGTGCCCCACAACGTCGCAGCCGCCGCTATCGCCAGATCCTCGCCGATGTCGCGCCCCTCGTCGCGCCCAGGCTCGGCTGGGCGGCAGCGTGATCCTGACCGCAATCCGGACCGGCCGTCGCCGAAGCGAGCAGCGGCCTGACGGCGGCGGGCGAGAGGCACGACAAGGAGAGGGCCAAGGAGAGATCATGGACGATCCGCGCGACCATTTCGGCGCCCTCATCGGCGACACGCCGCTCCTCGAACTCCGGCGCTTTTGCGAGCGGCGGGGCCTTCGGGCCCGCATCCTGGCCAAGGTCGAGGCACTGAACCCGGCGGGCAGCATCAAGGACCGCACCGCCTGGGGCATCATTCGCGCCGCCGAGGCCGAGGGCCGGCTGGTACCGGGACAGCTTCTCGTCGACCTCACCAGCGGCAATACCGGGATCGGCCTCGCGGCGCTCGCCGCGGCCCGGGGCTACCGGGCGAAGTTCTACCTGCGCGCCTCGACGAGCCACGAGAAGGTCGCGCTCATCCACCGCTACGGCGCCGAGACCGTGCCGATCGACGATGCGGAGTTCCTCGCGCCCGGCGGTGTCGACGCGATCATCGACCGCGTGCGGCGCGACAATCCCGACGCCTTCTACACCGACCAGCGCGCCAATCCGGCCAATCCTCGCATCCACCACGACACGACCGGCCCCGAGATCTGGCGCGACACGGACGGTGCCGTCGACATCCTGGTCGCGGCGATCGGGACGGGCGGGACGATCTCGGGCACTGGCCGCTTCCTCAAGGCGCGCAAGCCGGGGGTGACGGTGGTGGCGGTCGAGCCGGCCCCCGGATCGGTCCCGACGCGCGAGCGGCCGCATGTCGACACCGTCGAGGGCGTGCACCGCGTGACCGGGGTCGAGGCGGGCCTGCTGCCGGCGAATTTCGACGCAGGCGTCGTCGACGCGTTCATCCCGTGCGAGACCCGCGAGGCGCGGGCGGCGGCCCGGACGCTCGCCCGCGAGGAGGGCCTGTTCGCAGGGCCCTCCTCCGGCGCGGTCCTGCACGCCGCGTCCGTGCTCGCCGGACGCCGGGAGCATGCCGGGCGAACGATCGTGGCGATCGTCGCCGATGGCGGCGAGCGCTACCTGTCCCAGGACCGGGCGGACGAGATCGAATCGGCGGTCGAACGGCCGTAGGCGCTTTCTCCGGCTCACGCCGTCGAGGGTTCGCCCCGGTGCTCGGACGTCATCAGCGTGGGGGAGCGGCGCTCACAGGCACGGGCCGCTGCGTCAGCGCCACGCCCGCGATGCAGAGGGCCGCCCCGGCGACGAGCGTGGCGGTGAGCGGCTCGTGCCGGATGACCACTCCCCCGGCAAGGGCGAAGACTGCCTGCAGCAGCGTGAACGGCGCCAGCCGCGTCATCGGGCACCGGGCGAGGAGCCAGAACCACAGGCCGAAGCCGCCGATGCCCCCGAGCAGCACGGTGTAGGCGAAGGACAGCCACGCAGCCTGGTCCGCCTGCGCCAACGCCCGCAGCTGTCCCGCCTCCGTGACCGCGGAGACCGCCAGAACCTGCGGCACCGTGAACAGCGACATCCAGGCCATCAGCCTCATGGGGTCGAGCGGACCGTATTTCTTCGTCAGCACGCTGCCGCAGGCCAACGCCAGGGACGAACCGATGACGAGAAGCGTCGGGACGAGCGGAGCGACAACCTCAGGGTCGGCAACAGCCAGGGTCACACCGGCGAAGGCGATCAGGACGCCGACGACGACGTGCCACGACGGCCGCTCGCCGAGCAGCGGCCAGGCGAGGATCAGGGCGAAGGGCGACCACAGCTGGTTGGCGATGCCCGTCACGCTCGCCGGGGCCCCGGCGAGCCCGACGAAGGCGAGACCGAAATTGAGCCCGCCCAGGACGATCGACAGGAGGAGGATGACGCGCAATTCACGCATCGTCGGCCACCCGACGAACGGCAGGAGGATCAGCGCCACCACCGCGAAGCGCAGACCGAGGAAGGACAAGGGCGGGAAGGTAGCCAGACCGACCTTGACGATGGCGTACTGCACGCCCCAGAGGAGCGGCACGAGCACGGCGCAGAACGTCTCCAGCGGAGTCATCGTCGTCCTCTCCGAATCCGGTGATCCGTCGATGCCGGGGGGCGAGCCGGTGCACGCGCCCGTTCGCGCCCCGTGACGGACGATGCGGGACGGCGCAGCGGTCCTGCCCCTCTAGGCGTGTCCGTCAGGCTTTGACGGCGGCGGCCGCGAAGGTGGCGAGTTCGCGCCCGAAGCGCTCCGGCTCCTCGTAGAACGGACTGTGCCCGCTCTCCTCGAACACGGAGAGACGGCGTCCGGGTCTCAGCGCCTGAATCCGCTCCGCCATCGCCTGGCGGACGAGGCGGTCATGGGCGCCGTGCGTCAGCAGGACGGGGCCGTCGTAAGCCGCAAAGACGGGCTCGAGATCGGGAACCGGGGTCTTCACGAAGCCCTCGTTCGCCGCACGCGCCGTCATGCCGTTGACGACGAGCATCTGCTGAAACTCACGGCCGGACGGCAGGCGGTGGAAGCAGGCAGCGAGGAAGTCGGCTGTCGCGGCGACGCGCGTCGCCAGGTCGTGCGAGGTCGCGGTCCCGGTGAAGTCGCCGGCGAGCGGCGTGAGCAGGTCCGGCGACAGCCTGGTCACGGCGTCGACGAGGTTGACGCCGGCGACACCCGCAGGACCGTGCTTGCGGAGATACGCGCCCGCGACGTAGCCGCCGAGCGACCAGCCGACGAGGACGGGACGGCGCAGCCTGGCCGCGGCGATCACGGCCGCGACGTCGTCGGCCCACCGGTCGGGATCGGCATAGGCGGCGAGCGCATCCGGCTTGTCGGAATCGCCGTGCCCGCGCAGGTCGAAGCGCACGAGGCGGAAGGCTGCCAACGCCGGATCGGCGAACTGCCTGTCCCAGCTCAGCCGGCTCTGTCGCAGGCCGTGGATGAAGAGAATCTCGGGCGCGTCCGGATCGCCCGCGGCCTCGCCCGCCAGTGCCGTCCCGTCGGCCGATCGGGCGGCGAACGCCGCGCGGCCATTCGTCCGGGGCCCGTCGCCGGTGTCGGCCCGCGCGGGTGCGCCGGACCAGGTTGTCTGAAGCGGCAGGGCCGCTGCGCCGAGGGCGGCAAGGGTGGTCACGAGGCCGCGGCGGGTATGGTCCATGGTGCACATCCGTTTGTTTAGTGATCGCTATGCTACCGCCTTGACCAACCTCGTCAAGCGCTGTTTAGTGATCGCTATGAAACAGGATGCGACAGGGCGCGGCGGTCGGCCGTGGAGCTTCGATCGGGACGCCGCGATCGAGACCGCCATGCTGCTGTTCTGGCGTCATGGCTACGAGGGCGTGTCGATCGGAGATCTGACGAAGGCGATCGGGATCGCTCCTCCGAGCCTGTACGCCGCCTTCGGCAGCAAGGCGGGCCTCTACCGGCGGGCGATGGAGCGCTATGAGGAGAGCCGGGGCATCCTGGACGTGGCGGCGATCCGGTCGGCAGCGTCGTTGCCGGACGCGGTGCGCGTGCTGCTCACCAACGCCGTGTCCGCCGTGACGGAGCGCCCGCACGAGAGAGGCTGCATGATCTCGAGCGGCCTCGTTGCCTGTCATCCCGATCACGCCGACCTGGCCCGCGACGCTGCTGCGCGGCGGGAGGCCCTGCGCAGGAGGATCATTGCGGCCTTGTCCCCCTTCGCGCGGGACGATCGGTTGGAAACGCTGTCCCGGCATCTGGTCGCCGTCATGCAGGGCCTCTCGATCCAGGCGCGCGACGGCGTGGCGCCATCGGACCTGCACGCCATCGTCGAGGACGTCGTCGCCGGCATTGCGGCACGCTTGCACGGAGAGTAGGAGCACGGCGCGGGACGGTATCCATGCAGGCCTGCCCGTCACTCGTCGCCCGGCCGTCTTTCGGTGCGTCGGTGGACTGACCGCCTTCCTCATCTCGGCGCGGGCGCACGCGGTTGCGTCACTGCGTCCGCTCGGAAGGCCGCGAAACCGACCTGCGGACGTTGTTGGCTAATAACGACATCTGAGAATAAAACTCCTGCCGACTTGACACACGTCGAACGCTTATTCCGAAAAATTCAAATACTCAATATTATTGCCGATATGAAATTATTTTTCATTAAAATCATAAATAACATCTAATATAAAATCGAAATATAACGAGATATGCGCGCGCAGTGTGCGATTTCTACATGAGGCCGATTAACGGAAATCTTGAGAAGACGCAGGTGGCCTTAGATGGTTGGCCCCGGCCTTTGGTGGAGCGGGTTGGCCCTGAACCGACCTGGTTCTGTGAACGAGGCTTTGCCGATGGCCTCATACGGTGTGAGGCCCCGCAAGGTCTCAAGGCGCCGGCCATCGTTGTCGGCGACGACGAAGTCCGCCAGATGCCTGCGCAGCTGGACGTGGCTGTCGTGGTGGTGGCGCCGACCGGTCGCATCCTTGATCGTGCGGTTCATCCGCTCGACCTGACCGTTGGCCCAAGGGCAGCGTGGCTTGGTCAGGCGGTGCTTCCATCCTCAGGCGTCGAGTCGAATGGTCTTACCCGAACCGAGCAGGACGGGCACGCTCCCCTGTTTTACCAAACGCGGGAGGTCGCCTGGGGCGGGTCCTGCTGAACAAGCGGGGCGCCAGTCCGTGATGTCGGCCGCCCGGACACCAGGATCAGCCGGCGGCGGGCGCAGCGGCTCGTCAAGGCGTGCCGCCAGCGGGCGCTGCGGGGTTTTGCGCGACATGGGCCGCTCGATCGCCGCGTCCTCGCCGGCGAAGGGCGCGCGACCTCAGCGTGAATCTCGATGTCCGAGGGCCCGGCGCGAGCCGTCCGGCTCGCGACGCCTGCCGGAGGGGTGATCTCTCTCCCGGTGTGACCCCAGGAGGGCGAGCTGCTCCAGCGCCGCGTCGCGCGCGTGCTCGACCGATGCCTTCATCAGCTCGCCGGCACGGGCGCCGTCGCGGCCGCGCACGGCGTCGAGGATGGCGCCGATCTCCTCGAGGCTCGCGGCGATCCGCCCCGGCTTCGCCATGGCGCGGACGCGCAGGAAATTGATCCGGGCATTGAGCTGCCGGAGCAGGTCGCGGGCGACGTCGTGCCGGACCACGTCCAAGAGGTGGTCGTTGACGCGCAGCATCAGCGCGACGATCTCCGAGACTGCGTTGCTCGCGGCAGCCGCCCTCACTTCTGTGAAGATGCCCTCGAGATGCGCGATCTCGTCCCCGCTCGCGACATCGGTGAAGCGCTCGATCAGCAGGGCCTCCAGCAGGGCGCGGACCTCGTAGATTTCCGTCGCGTCCTTGCGGGTGAGCGCCATCACGGTCGGCCCCTTGCGAGGCTCGACCGAGACGAGCCGCTCCGCCTCGAGCCGACGGATCACCTCGCGCACCGAGGCGCGGCTGACCCCGAGCGCCGCGCAGAGCTCGCGCTCGATCAGCCGCGCACCGGGCGCGATGCGGCCCGCAATGATCGCGTCCCGCACCTCCTCGAAGGCCCGCTCGCGCACCAGCTGCGGCGGCGCGAGCGTCCCCAGCGCTCCGGAGATCATGCCCCTCTCCTCGGACCCAGGCCCCGGCGATAGCACGCGCATGCGCCGCACCGCCATGCAGGGCAGCCTCTCGACAGCCGCTCCACTCTGCGCAACCTTGTCAGACAAGAAGACAAAAAGGCAGCATCTGCCGCGCTCCACGGCAGGCCAGCCGGTCCGTCGGGACGCTTCCCCTGTGGGCGGCTCCTGGAGCGGCGCGTCTTCGCGGCTGGTGCACGGCTTGCAGAAACCACGGCGTCCGCCCGCCGGGGCCGGCCTGACAGGGGAGGAAGTGATGTCGCGAGCGGCCATCAACGCGCCGGCGTCCCGGTCGACGCCCGAAACCGGGGTGGCGCCCGATCACGCCCGCATCCGGCGGCGGGCGATCGTGTCCTGCGCTGTCGGCAACTTCGTCGAGCTGTTCGACTTCCTGATCTTCGGCCTGTTCGCGGCCCAGATCGGCGCCAACTTCTTCCCTGCCGGCGATCCCGTCGTGTCGCTGCTCTCGACCTTCGCCACCTACGGCGTCGGCTTCGTGATGCGGCCGGTCGGCGCCGTGGTGATCGGGGCCTACGGCGACCGGCGCGGCCGCAAGGCGGCGCTGATCCTCACCGTCGGCCTCATGGCGACCGCCACGGCGCTGACCGGCCTGATCCCGTCCTACGCCACGATCGGGATCGGGGCGCCGCTCCTCCTCGTCGCCTGCCGGCTGGTGCAGGGCTTCTCGACCGGCGGCGAGTGGGGCGGAGCCGCCGCCTTCCTCGTCGAGTACGCGCCCCCGGGCCGCCGCGGCCTGATCGGCAGCATGCAGCAATTCAGCGTCGGCCTCGCGCTCATCGCCGGAACGCTGATGGCCGCGATCCTGAACTCGACCCTCGATCCCGCCGCCATGACGTCCTGGGGCTGGCGCATCCCGTTCATCTGCGGCTTCGTGCTGGCGCCGATCGGCCTCTACCTGCGCTCGAAGGTGTCCGAGACGCCGGCCTTCGAGCGTGCGGTCTCGCAAGTCACGGTGGCCTCCCACCCGGTCCGCGACGCGTTGACGGTCTATCGCCGGCCGGTGCTCGCGGCCTTCGGCCTGTCGATCGTCGGCACGGTCGGCAACTACACCTTCAACATCTTCATGCCGAGCTTCGCCTCCGGGCAGCTCGGCATCGCGCCCGGCACCGCCTATTATTCCTCGGCCGTCGCCGCTTTGGTGCTGACAGCGTTCACCCCGGTGATGGGCCACCTCTCGGACCGGATCGGCCGCAAGGCGGTGCTGCTGATCTCGGCGCTGGGCTACGTCGTCCTCGGCTACCCGCTCTTCGCCCTCCTGGTGAGCCACCCGACCGGCCTCGGCCTCGTGCTGACGCAGTCGATCGCGGCCTTCCTGCTCGCGATGTATGCCGGCCCGCTCTGCGCCGTCCTGGCCGAGCTGTTCCCGACCCGGGTCCGCTTCACCGCGCTCTCGATCGGCTACAGCCTGGCGGTCACGATCTTCGGCGGCTTCGCGCCGTTCATCGCCACTTTCCTGATCCGCGAGACCGGCAGCCCGGTCTCGCCGTCGCTCTTCGTCGTCGCCTCCGCGCTGATCAGCGCCGTGACGCTCCTCCTCATCAAGGATCCGACCAATGCTCCGCTCGATTGAAGCCGGGCCGAGGCCCGGAGCCGTGTGCGATCCCGTCACCCTCGAGATCGTGCGCGGCGCCGTGCGGGCCGCGCAGGCCGAGATGGAGGCTTTGATCGAGCGCACCGCGATCTCGGCCTTCATCCGCGAGAAGAAGGACTTCTACACCGGCCTGTTCGACGCGGACGGCGTCATGGCGGTCGGCTCGAACGTGCCGATCTTCGGCGACATCACGAGCCCGGTCTTCCGCGACTTCCCCCCCGACACGATGGGGCCGGGCGACCTCTACTGGTACAACGACTGCTACGGCTCGCGCGGCGCCGTCTCGCACTCGAACGACCAGGTGCTGCTCGCCCCCGTGTTCCGCGACGGCCGGCTCTGCGCCTTCGTGATGGCCTGGGCGCATTTCGCCGATATCGGGGGCCTGCGGCCCGGCTCGATCAGCCCGGACGCCACCGACATCTTCCAGGAGGGCATCATCGTTCCTCCCTGCAAGCTGATCGACCGCGGCCGGACCAACGAGGCGGCGCTCGCGATCTTCCACCGCAACTCGCGCTTCCCGGCCCAGAGCCTCGGCGACATGCGGGCCCTGATGGCGAGCGTCGATCTCGGCGTGCGGCGCGTGGGAGAGATCCTCGATCGGTTCGGCCCGGACGTCGTGGCCGACGCGTTGCGACAGCTTCTCGCCCGCACCCGTGCTCTCGTGCGCGAGAAGCTGAGCCGGACCTTCGCCTACGGCACCCACCGCTTCACCGACGCGATCGACTCCGACGGCCATGGCGGCGGACCCTACCGGATGCGTTTCGCCCTCACCCGCAGCCGGAGCGACGACGGCACGGACCGCTTCGTCTTCGACGCCACGGAGACCGACGACCAGGCGCCGGGGCCGGTGAACTTCCTGATGAATCCGGGCGTGCCCGGCATGGCGCTCGGGCTCTACTATCTCGGCGGCGATCCGGCCCAGGTCTGCAACGCCGGCGGGCCGCAGGCGCTCGACGAGGTGCGCCTGCGCGAGGGCTCGCTGCTCTGGCCGCGCTTCCCGGCGCCGCTCGGCATGCGGGGGCTCACGATGATGCGGGTGCTCGCGGGGCTCAACGGCCTCGTCAACGTCGCCGGCGGCGGGGCGCCGGCGGCGCATTCGGCCTACGTCATCATCCTGATGCGCGGCACCTACCGCACTGAGGCCGGGGTCTCGGAGCCGTTCCTGCTCTCGGACGGGATCGGCGTCGGCTACGGCGCGCGGCCGAACGCCGACGGGATCGACGCGGTCTACTTCGTCGCGCAGGAGAACTATCCCGTCGAGTTCCTGGAGACCGGCTACCCGGTCCGCCTGCGCGCCTACGGCATCGTGACCGATTCCGGCGGCGCCGGGCGCCACCGCGGCGGCTGCGGCATCGTGAGGGAGTACGAGATCCTGGCCGACGAGGCGGTGCTCGCCCTCCGCATCGACGGCGTCGCGAACCCGCCCTGGGGGATCGGCGGCGGCCGGGCGGGCGGCGTCGGTCGGGCGATCGTCAATGCCGGCACGCCGCAGGAGCGGGTGCTCGCCCCGCTCTCGGACGGCAACCGGCTCACGCGCGGCGAGACCCTGCGCATCGAGACGGGCGGCGGTGGCGGCCACGGCCATCCGTTCGACCGTCCGGCCGAGGCCGTCCTGCAGGACGTGCTCGGCGGCTTCGTCTCGATGGGGGCGGCCGCGCGCCTCTACGGCGTGGTGATCCGCGACGGCACCCTCGACGAGGCCGCCACCGCCCGTGCCCGCGCCGATCGCCCGGAGACCCGCGCCTTCCACCGTCACGAGTACGTCGATGCCCTTGCCTGATTCCTCCCTCGCGGTCGCGGTCGATATCGGCGGCACCTTCACCGACGTCGCCTTGCACGATCCCCGCAGGGCCCGGGTCTGGCGCGCCAAGACGCCGAGCGTGCCGGGCGATCCCTCCCGTGCCTTCATGACCGGCATCGGCCTGGCGCTGGAGGAGGCCGGCGTCCCGGCCTCCGCTCTCGGGCGCGTGCTGCACGGCACCACGGTCGCCACCAACATGATCCTGGAGGACAAGGGCGCGCGCGCTGCGCTCGTCACCACCGCGGGCTTCCGCCACGTGCTGGCGATCGGCCGCCAGGACATCCCGCGCCGCGCCAACCTCTATTCCTGGGTCAAGCCTGCCCGGCCGGTTCCCGCCTCCCGCGTCTTCGAGGTGCGCGAACGGATCGGGCCCGGCGGCGTCGTCCTGGACGACCTCGACGAGGGAAGCGTGCGCGCGGCCGCCGAAGCCTGCCGTGCCGCCGGGGTCGAGGCGGTGGCGATCTGCCTGCTGCATGCCTTCGCCAATCCGGCGCACGAGCAGCGCGTGGCGGAGATCCTGCGCGCGGAACTGCCCGGTCTGGCGGTGACGGCCTCGACCGACGTGCTGCCGGTGGTGCGCGAGTACGAGCGCTCGCTCGCGACGGTGCTCAACGCCGTCGTGATGCCGGGCGTCTCGACCTACGTGTCGCGCCTGCAGACGCGGCTCGACGAGGCCGACGTCGCGGCCCCGCTCCTCCTGATGCAGTCGAATGGCGGCATCGCCGGCGCCGCCGCGATCCGCCGCGCCCCCGCCCTCACCGCCTTGTCCGGGCCGGCCGCCGGCGTGGTCGGCGCGCGCGAGGTCGCGGCGGCCTGCGGCATCCAGGATCTCATCACGGTCGATCTCGGCGGCACCAGCGCCGACATCTGCCTCATCAAGGACGGCCGGATCGGCCTGACGCAGGCGGGCCATGTCGGCGAGTGGCCGCTCCCCCTGCCGATGGTCGA
Organism: Methylobacterium terricola; assembly: GCF_006151805.1. Lineage (GTDB taxonomy): Bacteria > Pseudomonadota > Alphaproteobacteria > Rhizobiales > Beijerinckiaceae > Methylobacterium > Methylobacterium terricola. The sequence continues at coordinate 22,838 of NZ_VDDA01000008.1, forward strand.
CATGGTGACGATCGGCGCCGGCGGCGGATCGATCGCCCGCGTCACCGGCGGCACCCTGACCGTCGGGCCGCAGAGCGCCGGCGCCGATCCCGGCCCCGCCGCCTACGGCCGCGGCGGCCGCGAGGCGACCGTCACCGATGCGCACGTGGTCCTGGGCCACCTGCCGGAGCGGCTGCTCGGCGGGCGCATGGCCCTCGACCGCGCGGCCGCCCGCACGATCGTCGCGACGACGGTGGCCGAGCCGCTCGGGCTCACGCCAGAGGAGGCTGCCCGCGGCATCCTGGCGATCGCCGACAACCACATGGTGGGGGCGCTGCGCGTCGTCTCGGTCGAGCGCGGCCACGATCCGCGCGACTTCACCCTGGTGCCCTTCGGCGGCGCCGGCCCGCTGCACGGCTGCGCGCTCGCCGACCTGCTCGGCATCCGCCGCGTCCTCGTACCGCCGGCCCCGGGCGTGCTCTGCGCCGACGGCCTGCTCGCGGCGGATCTGAAAGCCGAGTTCAGCCGCACCCTGCCCCGGGCCGGCCGGATCGACGTCGAGGCGGCCGGGGCGATCCTCGCCGGGCTGGAAGGGCAAGCATCAGCCTGGCTCGCGGCGGAAGGCGTGACGGAGGTCGACCGCCGTCACGCCCGGGTCGCGCTCCTGCGCTACCACGGCCAGGGCGGCGAGCTCGCCGTGCCGTGGTCGGACACGGTCGAGGAGGTCGAGACGGCCTTCAGGACCGCGCACGAGGCGCTCTACGGCTTCACGCTCGACGCCCCGATCGAACTCGTCACCCTGCGCGTCGAGGCGACGGGCCGGATGCCGCCGGCGCCGCGCGAGACCCTGCCGGCCGGATCGGGCGCCGTCCCGGGGGCCGAGCTGACCGTGCACCTCGCGACCGGGCCGGCGAGCGTCCCGCTCTACGAGCGCGCTCAGCTCGGGTCCGGCGACCGCTTCGCGGGCCCCGCCATCGTCGCGCAGCTCGACGCCACCACCCTGGTGCCGACCGGCTGGCACGGCGAGATCCACGTGTCGGGGGCCATCCTGCTCACCCGGACCGACGAGAACTAGGGAGGCGCGAGTGACGAACACGGCCAGCCGAGAGGGAGACCTCCAGAAGGTCTTCGATCACATCGCGGCGAACGAGGAGAACTTCATCGCGCGGGTGATGGAGTATGTCCGCCACCCGAGCATCAGCGCGCAAGATATCGGCATCGCCGAGGTCGCCGGGCTGCTCGTCGATCACCTGACGGGCCTCGGCTTCACGGCGGAAGCGATCGAGACGGCCGGCCACCCGATGGTGCTCGGCCGCCGGGACGAGAGCCCCGGCGCGCCGACGATCCTGCTCTACGGCCATTACGACGTGCAGCCGCCCGAGCCGCTGGAGGCCTGGGCATCGCCGCCCTTCGAGCCGACGATCCGCGACGGCCGGATCTACGCCCGCGGCATCGGCGACAACAAGGGCCAGCACTTCGCCCAGCTGCTGGCGATCGAATCCCACCTTGCCGTGCATGGCCGCCTGCCCTGCAACGTCGTCGTCCTGCTCGAAGGCGAGGAGGAAATCGGCTCGCCGCACATCGCCGCGTTCGTCGAGGCGCATCGCGACCGCCTGAAGGCCGACCTCGTGGTGACCGCAGACGGGCCGATCCATCCCTCCGGCCGCCCGGTCCTGACCTACGGCGTGCGCGGCGTCGTCAATTTCGAGCTGCATTGCCGGCATGCGGCCCGGGACGTCCATTCCGGCAATTTCGGCGGCGTGGTGCCGAACCCGCTCTGGACCCTCGTCCACCTGCTCGGCACGATGAAGAACGCCGCCGGCGAGATCACGATTCCCGGCCTGCACGACCGCATCGTCCCGCCCACCGACCAGGAGCGGGCGATCGCCGCCCGGCTCCCGCTCGATCCCGAGTCGATCAAGGCCGAGCTGACGCTCGAGCGGCTCGACGCGCCGGCGGAACTCGGCGTGGCCGAGCGCCTGATGTTCCGGCCGACATTGACCATCAACGGCTTCCACGGCGGTTACGGCGGTCCCGGTTCGAAGACGGTGCTGCCCTGCGAGGGGGTCGTGAAGTGCGACATCCGCCTCGTCGAGGCGATGATGCCGGAGGACGTGCTCGACAAGGTCGAAGCCCATGTGCGCCGCCACGCGCCCGAGGTCACGGTCGTGCGCCAGCACGGCATGCTGCCCTCGAAGACGCCGGTCGACTCGCCCTTCGGTGCCGCCATCCGACAGGCCGTCCTCGCCGCTCAAGGGCTCGAACCCTACGAATATCCCTCGCTCGGCGGCAGCCTGCCCGACTATGTCTTCACCAAGATCCTCGGCGTGCCGGCCTTCGTCCTCCCCTACGCCAATGCCGACGAGGCGAACCACGCCCCGAACGAGAACCTGAGGGTCGACTGCTTCGTCAACGGCATCCGGACCGGGGCGGCCCTGCTCTCGGCGCTCGCGGCGGCGGACCACAAGTCCGCGTGACGGAGCCGCGTGCTCCCCGGCATCGACAGCGACAGGCGAAGGACCCGATCGGACGGCGCGCCCAGCCCCAGGACCGCCCGCGCGGCGTGCGGGTGGATATCGGCACCGCCTGCTCCAGGGGAATGGCGAGGAGAGCCGCAACCTGCCGGGGATCGCGCCAGTTGCACGCTTCCGCGCTCATGAAATGAGCTTTACGCTTAGATCCGTCGATGCAATGATCTTTGCATCGACGGGCTGAACTTCCCTCGGATCGCCCGCAGCCTCTGAGGACAGACCATGTCCGCTTCCGCACCGGTGGCGATCGTGACGGGCGGGGCGCGGGGCATTGGCCTCGCGACAGCCCTCGCCCTCGCCGAGAAGGGTCACCGCATCGCCCTCTCGGACCTCGACGGGCCCGACCTCGCCGCAGGGATCGCGCGGCTCGAAGCGGCGGGCGCCACGGTCCTGCCGCTGCCGGGCGACGTCAGCGCCTTCGCGCGCGTCGGCGCCCACGCCGCGACCTGCCTCGACCGGTTCGGGCGCATCGACGTGCTGGTCAACAATGCCGGCATCTCGCAGCCGAAATCCCTCGTCGACATCTCGGAGGACGAGTACGACCGGACGATCGCGGTCAACCTCAAGAGCTGCTTCAACTGGTGCAAGAGCGTGGCGCCGGCGATGCTGGCGGCCGGGCGCGGGCGCATCGTCAACGTCTCGTCGGTCAGCGCCAATACCGGCGGCGCCCGGTCGGCGGTGAGCAAGTTCGCCTATTGCACCGCCAAGGCCGGCATCCTCGGGATGACCCGCGCCCTCGCCAAGGAGCTGGCGCCGGCGATCAGCGTCAACGCGGTCTGCCCGGGCTCGATCGAGACGGCGCTGACCTCCGGCCTGATCGCGGCGAACCGCGAGGCGATCACCGCTACGATTCCCCTCGGCCGCGTCGGCACGCCCGAGGACGTGGCCGTGGTCATCGCCTTCCTCGCCACCGTCGAGCCGAACTACCTCACCGGGGAGATCATCGATGTCGACGGCGGTCAGTGGGTCAACTGACGTCCCCTTCGCGTCCGCCCCGCCGCGGCGGATCGTGCACCGCCGGACCTTCGGGCTCGGCCTGCTGCTGGCCCCGGGCCTCCTGATCCTCACCGCCGGGCTGCTGTGGCCGTGCCTGACGATGCTGCAGGTCTCGCTCCAGGACCGCTTCCCCGACCCGACCGGCTATACCCTCGACCATTACCGCGCCGTCCTCACCGACGCGTATTACCTGCGCATCATCGGCCGCACCTTCCTGCTCGCCGGCGTGGTCACGCTGCTCACCGCGGTGCTCGGGTTTCCGGTCGCCTGGTACCTCGCGCGCTCGTCCTCGCGGCGCAAGCACCTGATCTTCCTCGGGATCATCGCGCCGCTGCTCGTCAGCATCATCGTGCGCACCCTGGGCTGGACGATCATCCTCGGCAACGAGGGCCTGGTGAACGCGATCTTACGCGGGCTCGGCGTGATCGACGAGCCGCTCAAGCTGATGCAGGGCTTCTGGAGCGTGGTGCTGGGCATGGTCCACATCCTCCTGCCGTTCATGATCCTCTCGGTCGCCGCGGTGGTCGGCAAGATCGACCGCTCCTGCCTCGAGGCCGCGACGGTCCTGGGCGCCGATCCGCTGCGCCGCTTCCTCAAGGTCGCCCTGCCGCTCTCGGTCCAGGGCATCGCCTCGGGCTCGGTCATCGTGTTCTGCCTCACGGTCGGCGCCTTCGTCACCCCGGTGATGCTCGGGCGCGGCCAGGTCAGCGTGCTCGCGGTCACCATCCACGAGCAGATGGTGGTGCTGGTCGACTGGCCGACCGGAGCCGCGGCCGCGATGATCCTGACCTCCGGCACCCTGGTGGTGCTTGCCGCCTACGGCCTGTTCCTGCGCCGCCACGCCCGCCGCTGAGGAGCACCGTCATGGCCGCCCACGATCTCCCCGCCCCGCCTCTCCGCACGGTGCCCCGCGGCGAGCGCCTGCTCGCGGCCTACGTCGCCCTCGTCATCCTGTTCCTGGCCCTGCCGGTGCTGATCGTGGTGCCGCTCGCCTTCAGCAGCGACGTGTCGCTCACCTTCCCGCCCCGCGGCGTCTCGCTGCGCTGGTTCGCCAACATCTGGGCCCGGCCGGAATTCCTCAGCGCCTTCGCGCTCAGCGCCGCCGTGGCGCTGGTCGCGACCGGGATCTCGATGGTGGCGGGCGTGCTGGCCGCGATCGCGTTCGTGCGCCACACGTTTCCCGGCCGCGACGCCCTCCTGATGCTGTTCATGACCCCGCTGGTCTTCCCGGCCATCGTGCTCGCGGCGGCGCTCGCCCTGGTGATGACGCCGCTCGGGCTGCTGCGCAGCTTCTGGGGCTTGGCGCTGGCCCATGTCGTGCTGACGCTGCCCTACATCCTGCGCACAGCGGTCGCGACCCTGTCGGAGATCGACCGCAGCTACCAGGAGGCGGCCCACACGCTCGGGGCCGACCGCTGGCAGGCCTTCCGCCACGTGACGCTGCCGATGCTGCGCCCGGGCCTCCTGGCCGGCGCGACCTTCGCGCTGATCATCTCGTTCGACGAGTTCACGGTGTCGATGTTCCTGGTCGGCCCCGGCGTGATGACCCTGCCGCTCGAGATGTACAATTACAGCGAGTTCACCCTCGATCCGACGCTGGCGGCGATCTCGACGGTGCTGCTCGCGCTGACCTGCCTGGCGATCCTGATCATCGAGCGCCTCGTCGGCCTCGGCAAGCAGTTCGGCGGCTAAGTGCGCCTCCTGCAACTCCCGCCGCGCCGACGGTGATCGGGAGTTTTGCGAGCGACACTCACGCGCCGCCCTCCGCCCTCCCCTTTCGCGCAGCAACGGGATGCTGAAGACCATGGCCGAGACCGACGACCTCCTTGCCGCCTTCGCGGGCCATCCCCACCGCCGCTCGCTCCTGAAGGGGCTGGTGGGTGCGGGCGCGGCCGGCACCTCGCTCCTGTCCTTCGCCGAGGCCCTGGCCCAGGCGCCGGCGGCCGATGTCGCCAAGCTGGTGATCCTGTCCCAGCCCGGCATCGTCCCGGACATCCTGCGCGACGTCACCCTGCCGGCCTTCCGCAAGGAGGCGCCGAAGACCGAGGTGGCGTTCGAGGCCGCCTCGAACGCCGTCGCCTACCCGAAGATGCTGGCCCAGCGCGGCAACCCGGTGGTCAGCGGCGCGATGGTCAACGACCTGTTCGCCCAGCGCGGCCTCAACGACAAGATGTGGGCGAAGATCGATCCCGCCCTGGTGCCGAACGCCGCCGCCTTGCCGGCCGGTCTCGTCACGCCCGGCGGCTTCGGCATCCCGTTCCAGCTGACGCCCTGGGGCATCATGTACAACCCGGACAAGGTCGAGGAGCCGAAATCCTGGACCGACCTCTGGAACCCCAAGTACAAGGGCCGGGTGTCGATGTGGGATGCCTATTACGACACCTACGTCATGGCGGGCGTCGTCACCGGCAAGGGGCCGAGCGTCGAGGAGGGCATCAAGGCCTGGGCGCCCCACAAGGAGAATATCGGCGCCTGGGTGAACTCGCCGACCGCCGAGGAGGATCTGGTCCATCGCGGCGAGGTGTGGCTCGCACCGCATTGGGGCTCCTGGACCGCGATGGCGAAGTCCCAGGGCAAGAACGTCGCCTTCACCATCCCGAAGGAGGGCGCGGTGCAGTGGACCGGCCACATGCAGCTCTGCGCCGGCTTCTCGCCGGCGGTGAGCGAGCTGACCCAGCGCTACCTCAACACCTGGCTCTCCGACGAATGCCAGCGCGCCTGGATCGAGCGCGGCTTCTACTCGCCGGCGAGCACCCGGGTCGCGGTGCCGGACGCCCTCAAGGCCAACCCGGCGATCGTCACGGCGGAGAGCGCGGTGGCCAACCTGGTGCGTCCGGACTTCGTCAAGCTCGGCGCCGAGATGCCGCGGCTCAAGAACCTGATCGACCGGACGCTCAAGGGCTGAGGCGCGCGATGATGATCTCTTCCTCCGACGCCGTCGGCGTCGACCTGCGCGGCGTGCGCAAGTGGTACGGCGCGGTCCCGGCGGTCCGGGACGTGTCCCTGGCGATCCGGCCCGGGGAGATCGTGAGCTTCCTCGGGCCGTCGGGCTGCGGCAAGACCACGACGCTCCGGATGATCGCCGGGCTCGAGCACCCGGATGCCGGCGAGATCCGGATCGGCGGCGGCCTCGTCAACGACGTGGCGCCGTGGAAGCGCAACATCGGCATGGTGTTTCAGAACTACGCCCTGTTCCCGCACATGAGCGTGGCCGAGAACGTCGCCTTCGGCCTCGCCATGCGGCGCGAGGGCCGGGCCGAGATCGACGCGAAGGTCGCCGCCGCGATGGCGCAGGTCCGGCTCACCCCCCTCGCCGACCGGCGGCCCTCGCAGCTCTCGGGCGGCCAGCGCCAGCGCGTCGCGCTCGCCCGCGCCATCGTGACCCGGCCGAGCGTGCTGCTCCTCGACGAGCCGCTGGCCGCCCTCGACCGCAAGCTGCGCGAGCAGATGCAGGTCGAGATCCGGCAACTCCAGCGCGAGGTCGGCATCACCACGGTCTTCGTCACCCACGACCAGGAGGAGGCCCTCACCCTGTCCGACCGCGTCGTGGTGATGGAGGCCGGCCGCGTGGTCCAGACCGGCACGCCCGCGGAGGTCTACGAGCGGCCGCGCAGCCGCTTCGTCTCCGACTTCATCGGCTTTACCAACGCCGTCGCGGGCCGGATCGAGGCGGTCGAGGGCGGCACCGCCACGGTGACGATGCGCTCCGGCCAGACGATCCGGGTCCCGGCCGAGGCCGGCCTCGCGGCGGCCCAGGCGGTCGACCTCGTGGTGCGGCCCGAGAAGGTCGAGCTCAACCCGCCGGCCGAGGCCCGGCCCGGCCGGGCGCTGGTCTCCGGCACCCTGCGCCACAGCGTCTATACCGGCGCCGTCACCTACCACCACGTCGATATCGGCGCCGGGGAGACCCTGATCGCCATGGCGTCGAACGGCGACGGGCACGGCGAGGCCCCGGTCCTGGGCAGCCCGGTCACCCTTGGCTTCCGCCCGGAGAACATGCTGGTCTTCGCCAGCGCGGTGTGACACCGAGGCGGACCTGCTTGCGCAACTTGCTCGGGATCGCGGAACGATGACGCTGAACGACCGCGAGCGCGCGGTGCTCGCCTGGCTCGCCGACCGGCACGACGCCATGGCGGATCTCCTCGCCGAGATCGTCGCGATCGACAGCGGCAGCCGCGACAAGCCGGGGATAGACCGGGTCGGCGCGGTCCTGCGCCGGAGCCTCGCCGGGGCCGGCATCCCGACGCGGGTGATCGCCCATCCCGATCACGGCGACAACCTCCTCGCCGAGCTGCCGGGGGACGCGCCCGGGGGCCACGCCCTGCTGCTCGGGCACATGGACACGGTGTTTCCCGCCGGCACCGCCGCCGAGCGGCCGTTCCGGATCGCCGACGGCGTCGCCACGGGTCCGGGCGTCGCCGACATGAAGGCCGGGCTGGTGATGAACCTGTTCGTCGCCCAGGCCTTCGCGGCGACCGGCGGCGCGCCGATGCCGCTCTCGCTGCTCTGCACCGGCGACGAGGAGATCGCCTCGCCGGCCTCCCGGCCGGTGATCGAGGCGGCGGCCCGCGGCGCCGCCCTCGTCCTCAACGCCGAACCGGGACGGGCCTCCGGCAACGTCGTGACGCGGCGCAAGGGCGCGCTCTTCCTGCGCGTCGCGATCACCGGCCGGGCCGCGCATTCGGGCGTCGAGCCCGGCAAGGGCGCGAGCGCGATCGACGCGATGGCCCGCAAGATCCTGAAGCTGCACGCGCTCCAGGACCTCGCGGCCGGCACCACGGTGAATGTCGGCCTGGCCAGCGGCGGCGTCACCGTCAACACGGTGGCGCCGCAGGCGGGACTCGAGATCGACGTGCGCTTCCGCGACCACGCCGCGATGCGCGCGGTGCGCCAGGCGATCGAGGCGATCGTCGCCGAGGAGGAGCCGGCAGGCACGCGCGCGCGGATCGTCGACGATGCCGGCTTCCTGCCCCTCGTCGAGAGCGAGGCGGGCCAGGCGCTGTTCTCCCTCTACGCAGGGTGCGCCCGCGATATCGGGTTCGCCGTCGAGGGCGAGTTCACCGGCGGCTCGGCCGACAGCGGGTTCACCGCCTCGGTCGGCGCGCCCACCCTCTGCGCCACCGGCCCGGTCGGCGGCGGCGCCCACACGCCCGAGGAATATTGCCGGCTCGACACGATGGTGCCGCGGGCCCAGGCCGCGGCGCTGACGATCCTGCGGGCGCCGTCGTCCCGAGTGCCCCAAACCCAAGTGCCCCTGGCGTGAGCACGGCGACGGACCTCGCCGCCGACGCCCCGACCCTGCTCGACCGGCTCGAATCCGGGCGGGAGGCGCTCACCGCCCGGGAGACCGAGATCGCCCGCTACGTGATCGCCCACTATCCCGAATCCTGCCTCGACAGCGCCTCGGCGATGGCGCGGGCGACGGGGGTGAGCGCCGCGACCGTGGTGCGGCTGTTCGCCAAGCTCGGCTATGCGAGCTTCCAGGAGGTGCAGCAGGAGGTGCGCCGGGAGGTCTCGCGCAAGCTGCATTCCCCCGCCGAGCGGGTCCGGCTGCCCGAGGACGGCGTGTCGCAGGGCGAGATCACCGCCCGGACCCTCGAGACCGAGATCGACAACATCCGCGCCACCTTCGCGGCTTTGTCGGATCGCGAGATCGAGGCGATCGTCGCGCGGCTCTGCGCCGGGCGCGGTCGGATCTACGTCATCGGCGAGAAGAACAGCTTCCCGATCGCCTACTACATCCAGACCCACCTGAACCTCTGCCTGCCGGACGTCACGCTGCTCGAGACCGGCGAGGCGCGCATCGCCGACCGCCTGCTGTGGCTCACGCCCGACGACCTTCTGATCGCGATCAGCATCCGCCGCTACTCGCCCAACACCACCAGGGCCGCCGCGAGCCTGCGGGAGCTCGGCGGCGACGTGATCGCGCTCACCGACAGCCCGCTCTCGCCGCTCTGCCCCTACGCCACCCACCGCCTGCTGATCGAGACCCGCAGCCAGTCGGTGTTCGACTCGTTCACGGCGGCGATGAGCCTGTCGGGCCTCATCGTCGGCGCGGTCGCCCGGCGCCGGCGCGAGGCGATGCTGGAGATCCTGCGCCGGGGCGAGCGGCTGTATGAGACCTTCGGGACGTTTCTGGGCTGAGGCTCCCGCCTCACGCCGCCGTCAGCTTCTCGATGCCGTAGACCCGGTCGGTGACCACGAGGGCGACGATGGCGATCAGCATCTGCACGGTGCTGACCGCGGCGATCGAGGGATCGAACTGGTTCTCCATGTAGCTCAGCATCACCACCGGCAGGGTGTTGGTGGTGGCGCTGCCGAAGAAGAACGACAGGGGCAGGTTGTCGAGGGAGGTCAGCACCGCGAACAGCCCGCCGGCGAACACCCCCGGGCGCACCAGGGGCAGCGTGGTGTAGCGGAAGGTCTGCCAGCGCGTGGCGCCGAGGACGGCGGACGCCTCCTCGAGGTCGGGCGGCAGGGCGCGGTAGACCGCCAGGACGGTGCGGGTGACGTAGGGAATGCCCGCCACCGTATGGGCGATCACCAGCGCCGTCAGCGACAGGCCGAGCGACAGGCTCGCCAGGAAGTAGAGCAGCGCGAGGCCGAGCACGATCGCCGGCACGGTGATCGGCGCGAGGAGGAGGTTGGCGATCACCGCGGCGAAGGCCGAGCGGGACCGGGCGAGCGCCAGAGCCGCCGGGACGCCGAGCATGGCGGCCAGCACCGTCGAGGCCAGCGCCACCTCGATCGAGACCCACATCGCCTCGAGGAACGGCCGGTATTCGAGGATCCGCCAGTACCAGCGCAGGGTGTAGCCGGGGATCGGGAAGGTGATGAACGAGGCCGAGGAGAACGACACCAGCACCACCGCGGCGATCGGCGCCACGATGAAGGCCAGGAACAGGACCACGTAGGCCCCGAGCGCCCAGGCGGCGAGGTTCGGCCGCCGGCGGCGGCGCAGGGGAACGGGGGCTGGGAGAACGGGGGCTGGGACGGGGGCGGCGCGCGTCATGCCTTCACTCCCTGGCGGCGCAGGAAACGGGCCTGGATCGCGAGGCAGATCAGGGCGACGAAGAGCAGGAGGTTGCCCATCGCGGCGGCGAAGCCCGTGTCCTGCGCGACGTTGAACTGCTGGTAGATCAGCACCGAGAGCGTCGTCACCTTGCCGCCGCCGAGGAGCAGCATGGTGAGGAAGCTGCCGTTGGCGACGACGAAGACCAGGATGCAGCCGGTCGCGACGCCGTCGAGGCTGAGCGGCAGGGTGATGCGCAGGAAGGTCGCGAGCGGGCCGGCGCCGAGCACCCGCGAGGATTCCTCCAGGCGCCGGTCCACCTGCTGCAGCACCGCCACGATCGACAGCACCATGAACGGGATCAGCACGTGGACGAGCGCGACGTAGACCGCCACCGGATCGTCCGCGAGGTTCGCCGGCCGGGCGATCAGGCCCCAATCGTGCAGGAGCAGCGTCACCGGCCCCTTCCGGGCGAGCAGCACCCGCCAGCCGAAGGTGCGCATGATGATCGAGGTCAGGAGCGGCGCGATCAGCAGGAAGACGATCAGCGCGTTCCAGCGCCCGGCATGACGTACCATGAAGTAGGCGACCGGGTAGCCGAGGACGAGGCAGAGCAGCGTCGCGATCGCCCCGACCTTGAGGGTCTCGGCGAGGATGCCGACGTAGTAGGCGTCCCTGAGGAGCTTGGCGTAGAAGACGACGGGCCCGGCCGTCAGCGCCTGGCCCGTCGCGACGCTGCGCCAGACGTTGGTGCCGAGCGGGATGACGAAGAAGAAGCCGAGGAACACGAGGACGGGGATCGTCCAGCGCGAGCGCACCAGGCGGTAGGGCCCGCGCCCGCCGCGCGCCGGCGCGGCGCTCGCCAGAGCCGGCGCGGGGCGTTCGGCGTCGGCGGTCATCTCGACGTCGGTGATCATGGGGCATCCTGCAGGACGATGGCGCCGTCGGCCGGCCAAGTCAGGCCGACGCGCCCGTCCGCCGGCACGTCGCGGCGCGACTGGCTGTAGGCGAAGACCGGGCCGGGCTGCCCCGGCACCGCGAGCTCGTAGGCGAAGTAGCTGCCGCGGAAGACCACGTCCTGCACCCGGGCCGGGATCTCGCCCTCCCCGGCCGGGCGGATCGCCAGGCGCTCGGGCCGCACCGCGATCAGCACCCGGCGGCCCGAGGCCAGGGGCTCGTCGGACCGCACGAGGCTCGGGGCGGCCCGGTCGATGTCGAGGGCCACCGCCCAGTCGAACGGACCGGCCCGGTCCGCGATCGTGCCGGCGAAGATGTTGGCGGTCCCGAGGAATTCCGACACGAAGCGGGTGCGCGGGCGGTCGTAGACCTCGGTCGGCGGGCCGACCTGGACGATGCGGCCCTCCGCCATCACGGCGACCCGGTCGCTCATCGTCAGGGCCTCCTCCTGGTCGTGGGTGACGATGATCGAGGTGATGCCGAGCCGCCGCTGGATCTCGCGCAGCTCGAACTGCATGCGCTCGCGCAGGTTCTTGTCGAGCGCGCCGAGGGGCTCGTCGAGGAGCAGCACCGACGGGTTGGTGACGAGCGAGCGGGCGAGCGCCACCCGCTGCTGCTGGCCGCCGGAAAGCTGGTGGATCTGCCGGTCCTCGTACTGGCCGAGCCGCACGAGATCGAGCATCCGGCGCACCTGCACCCGCCGCTCGGCCGCCGGCACGCCGCGCATCTTGAGGCCGTAGGCGACGTTGTCGGCCACGCTCATGTGCGGGAACAGGCTGTAGTTCTGGAACACCATGCCGAGGCCGCGGCGGTTGGGCGGCAGATCGGTGACGTCGGCGCCGCCGATCAGCACCTGCCCGGTATCGGGCGTCTCGAACCCGGCGATGATCCGCAGGGTGGTGGTCTTGCCGCAGCCGGAGGGCCCGAGCAGCGCCAGCATCTCGCCGCCGCCGATCGCCAGCGTCAGCGGCTTGAGGGCCTGGAGCGACCCGAAGCTCTTGCTGACCTCGACCAGCGTCAGCGGCACGGCACTCGTCATCGGCAGGCCCTCGCAGGATCGGAGCGCAGCGGACGGAACGCGTCCGGCCCGCCCCGGCGCATATTCACTAAAATGAATAAGGATCGTCAAGCGATCTTCGGGGCGTTGCGACCTCCCGTACCGCAAATCGTAAGTCGATGGTCTGATCTCTGGAAGTTATAATTTTGAGCAACTGGCGATTTCATGGGCATTCAGGCAGTTTGTCGTCGGCGCCGGGTTGTGTGCCCGTTCATGATAGTGAATATTCGCGCCGACACAGACCGAGCGAGGGAGCCGGTTCATGGACGCGCAGCACGGTGACGGATCGGGGATCGACGGCGCGGCGCGCGGGCGCCCCCGCCCGGCGCGGGCCTCCGGCCTCCGGCTCACAATCCTGGCCGGCCTCGCCACAGGAGGTGTTTCCGGCGCGCAAGCCGCCGACCTCGTGGTCGGGGCCTTCGGGGGCGTCTGGGAGCAGAGCCTGCGGCGCTGCGTCGTCGAGCCGTTCCAGAAGAAGACCGGCAAGACGGTTGACGTGGTGCTCGGCGCCCCGATCCAGTGGCTGAACCAGATCGCCGCGAGCCCGGGCAAGCCGCCCCTCGACATCGTCTACAACCCGTCCGAGACCGCCTACGACGCGATCAACCGCGGCCTCGTCGACCGCTTCACCCCGGACAAGGTGCCGAACCTCGCCAAGCTCGGGCCGCGTTTCGCGGGCCTCGGCGACGGCTACGGCGCGCCGCACAATTACGGCGGCATGGGCCTCATCTACAACACCGAGACGGTGCCCGAGCCGCCCAAGGACTGGAAGTCCTTCGTCGAGGGCACGGTGGCGGGCAAGTGGAAGGCTGCCATGCCGAACGTCAACTATCCGAGCGGCGGCCTGACCGTGTCGGTCTGGAGCTTCGCCACGCTGTATGGCGGCGGCATCGACGACGTCGCGCCCGGCCTCGCCGCGGTCAAGCGCATGCAGAAGAGCGGCAATCTCAGCCTGTGGACCGACCCCAACGGCGTCCTCAACGGCCTGAGGAGCGGCGACATCGACATGGCGATGTATTGGGACGGCCGCGCCTGGACGTTCATCGACGACAAGAACCCGCAGTTCAAGTACGTCAATCCCGATCCGGGCGTCATCGTCGGGCTGACCTGGATCCAGAAGGTCAAGAACGGCAGCGACCTCGGCTACGCCTTCGCCGACCTGTCGCTCAGCGCCGAGGCGCAATCCTGCTTCGGCAGCGCGATCCGCTACGGCGTGGTCAACAAGGACGCGGTGTTCGATCCCAAGATCGCGCACGAGATCACGGCGCCCGAGCGCCTGATCTTCCCGCCGTTCCAGGAGATCCCGCCGCGCCAGGCGAAGTGGGTCGAGACCTGGAACAAGGAAATCGGACGCTGAGGGCCTGACGGGCCGGACACGCGAGGCCGTTCGAAGGCCGGGCCGAGCGCGGCAGTCTCTCCAAGGCCGGGCCAAGCCCGGCGGTCTGTCTGAGGCCGGGCCAAGCCCGGCCGGGAGGCAAGGTCATGGTTTACCGGGTAGGCGTCGACATCGGCGGGTCGTTCACCGACTTCGCCCTCTTCGACGAGGCGACGCAGAGCCTCAGGAGCCTCAAGGTGTTCTCGCGCCCCGACGAGCCCGGGGCGGAGGTGATCGCCGGCATCAAGCTCGCGGGCGAGCGCTACGGCATCGGCCCGGCGGACATCGCCTACTTCACCCACGGCACCACGGTCGGCATCAACACGGTGATCCAGCGCAAGGGCCTGCGTCTGGCGTTGTTCACCACCGAGCATTTTCGCGACGTGCTCGAGATCGCCCGGCTCAAGATCCCGGACATGTACAACCTGCTCTCGAAGCGTCCGGCGCCGCTGATCCCCCGCGACCGGGTCTTCGGCGTCGCCGGCCGCCTCGACGCGGACGGGCGCGAGCTCCAGCCGCTCGACCCCGAGAGCCTGCGCGCGGCGGTGGCGGGCGCCAAGGCGGCGGGCGCCGAGGGCATCGTGGTGTCGTTCCTCCACGCCTACCGCAACCCGGCCCACGAGGAGGCCGCGAAGGCGATGATCGAGGGGCTCGCGCCCGGGCTCCCGGTCTTCCTGTCGAGCGCGACCTGGCCGATCATCCGCGAATACGAGCGGACCATCACGGCGGCGATCGGCGCCTACGTGCAACCCCGGGTCGCGCACTATCTCGGCTCGCTCCAGGCCGCCCTGCACTCGATCGGCGTCGCGCCCGAGCCGCGGCTGACCAAGTCCAACGGCGGCATCATGACCGCCGAGCAGGGCAAGAGCGAGTGCGTGCAGATGATCCTCTCGGGCACCGCCTCGGGGGTGATCGGCGCGGCCTACGTCGCCGAGACCTGCGGCATCCCGCGCTGCATGAGCCTCGACATCGGCGGCACCTCGGCGGACGTGGCGATCATCGTCGACGGTCAGCCGCAATACGGCACCGGCGAGCAGATCGGCGACTTCCAGATCCATATTCCATCGGTCTCGGTGTCCTCGATCGGCGAGGGCGGCGGCTCGATCGCCTGGATCGACGGACAGGGCGTGCTGAAAGTCGGGCCCGAGAGCGCCGGCTCGCGGCCGGGCCCGGCCTGCTACGGCCGCGGCGGCATGCGTGCGACGATCACCGACGCCTTCGCGGCGCTCGGCCTCGTCGGTCTTGCCGAGATCGGCTACGCCGCCGTCACGATCGACCGCGAGCGCGCCCGCGCCGTCGTCGGCGACCTCGCCCGCCCGCTCGGGCGCAGCGTCGAGGAGACCGCCGAGGCGATCATCCGGATCGCGGTCTCGGGCATGTACACCGACGTGAGCGCGCTGGTGTCGCGCTTCGGCATCGACCCGCGGGAATTCTCCTGCCTCGCCTTCGGCGGCGCCGGGCCGATGATGGCCTGCTTCCTCGCCCGCGAGCTCGGCATGCGCGAGGTCGTGGTGCCGCTGACGCCGGGCGTGCTCTCGGCCCTCGGCGGCCTCATCGCCGACCTGAAGAACGACTTCATCAAGACTCTCTACGCCGACCTGACCCCCGACCTCGCGCCGGCCCTGCGCGAGGCCTTCGCGGAGCTGAAAAGCCGCGGGCTCGCCTGGCTGCACGGCGATCAGGGCTATGACGGCCCGGCCGCCCTCGCCTGCTCGGCCGAGCTGCGCTACCGCGGCCAGTCCTTCGAGATCGACACGGCCATCGACGCGGCGAGCGCCGAGGCCGGGGACGTCGCGGCGATCGCTGCGGCCTTCCACGCCGAGCACGAGCGGGTCTACGGCCATGCCGACCGCCACGCCGCCCTGCAGGTGATCTCGCTGCGGCTCGTCGTCAGCGGCCGCACCGTCAAGCCGGACCTGCCGCGCCACGATCTTAGTCCCGGCCCGGCCCCGATGGTGCGCACGACCACCGCCTTCCTCGACGGCGCCGAGCGCGAGGTCGCGGTCTACCGCCGCGATGACCTCCGCCCCGGCCAGACCTTCGCGGGGCCGGCCATCGTCACCCAGGACGATTGCACCACGATCCTGCCCCCGGGCCTCGCGGCGCGGGTCGACGCCTACGCCAACCTGCGCATCAGCCCGGAGGCCGCCCGGTGACGCTCGACCGCACGAATCTCCAGGTCCTCGCCAATTACTGCGCCGCCGCGGCGGAGAGCATGGGCTGGACCCTGATGCGCACCGCGCACTCGACCTTCGTCAAGGAGACCGAGGATTTTTCCTGCCAGGTGCTGACGCCCGAGGGGCTGACCGTCGCGTCCCCCAAGACCTTCGGGGCGACGTGGTATACCGGCCTCGATTACGGCGAGGTGATCCCGCTCTTCGACTACCGCGAGGGCGACATCTGCCTCACCAGCGACCCCTATGCCGGCTACGTCGCGACCCACACCCCGGACGTCCATATCTGGAAGCCGGTCTTTCGCGATGGCGAGATCGTCTGCTTCGTCGGCTGCCACATCCACAACACCGATGTCGGCGGCGCCGTGCCGGCGACCCTGTCGCGCAGCCTGACCGAGATCCACCAGGAGGGCCTGCGCATCCCGCCGATGCGGCTGATGCGCGACGGCGTCATGAACGAGGACCTGCTGCGGCTGATCGCCAACAACGTGCGTCTGCCGGAGCAGAACTGGGGCGACCTCAACGCCCAGATCGCCTGCGTCAACGTCGGCGAGCGCAAGATCCACGAGATCATCGACCGCTTCGGCAAGGACGACTTTCGCGATGGCCTGGCCGGCCTGCTCGACTACGCCGAGAGCCAGGCGCGGGCGGTGATCGCCAAGATCCCCGATGGCGCGTACTTCTTCGCCGACTACGCCGACGAGGACCAGGCCGGCGGCTATCCGGTGCGGGTCGCCGTCACCCTGACGATCCACGGCGACAGCCTGACCCTCGACTTCACCGGCAGCGACCCGCAGCTCGCCTCGTCCCTCAACGTGCCGACCGGCGGCAAGGAGCGCCACGCCCTGGCGATGGTCGGCGTCGTCTACGCCCTCTACGCCCAGGACCGGACCGCGATGCTGAATGCCGGCTTCGTGCGGCCGGCCCGCGCCGTCCTGCCGGAGGGCTCGGTGATGAATGCCGTGATGCCGGCAGCGGTCGGCATGCGCAGCCTGATGTGCAACCTCGCCCAGACCGTGGTGCTCGGCGCCTTCTGCCGCGCCCTGCCCGACCGGATGCCGGCCTCGCCGGGCAGCGGCATGAGCCTGATGAACGTCAAGACCTCGACCCGCACCGGACGCGCGGTGATGGCCTCGATCGGGCCGGTCGGCGGCGGCGGCGGCGGCAGCCCGGGGGCCGACGGTGCCGAGGGCTGCGGCGCCAACATGTCCTACCTCAAGAACACCCCGGTCGAGATCAACGAGGCCGAGGTGCCGGTGCGGATCCTGCGCTACGGGCTGGTGCCGGATTCCGGCGGGCCGGGGCGCTGGCGCGGCGGCACGGCCCTGGAGATGGAGTTCCAGCTCTTCGCGCCGCAATCGATGGTGACGGCGCGCAACCGCGACCGCTCGGTCTTCTCGGCCTGGGGCCTGCGCGGCGGCCGCTCGGGCGCCCCATCGCGCTTCGCCCGCAACCCCGGCACGGACGCCGTCGTGGAGCTCGGTTCCATCGACATCGTGCCCTGCGATCCGGGCGACATCATCCTGATCCAGGGCCCGGGCGCCGGCGGCTACGGCGACCCGCTCGCGCGCCCGACGGAGGAGGTGATCGCCGACGTGCGCCGGGGCTTCGTCTCGGCCGCGCGGGCGCGGGAGGATTACGGCGTCGTGCTCGGACCCGACCTCGCCCTCGATGCCGCGGCGACCGCCCGCCTGCGCGGCGAGCGGTCGCCGGAGAGCGACGGGCCTGCATTCGGCCACGGACCGGGCCGGGTCGCCTTCGAGCGGGTCTGGACGGAGGAGCGCTACGCGACCCTCACCCGGATCCTCGCCGCAATCCCGGTCACCTGGCGCTTCTTCGTCAAGCACCAGGTCTTCGGCGCCCTCAAGGGCCGCGAGGCGCCCGCGGGGGGCGGGGCGCCGGACGTCGAGGCGGCCTACGAGGCCCTGTGCGCGCGCTTCGGCGACCTGCCGCGGCTCGCGGCGATCCGCACGCCTGCGCGGGCGGGCGAGTAGGAGGGCGCGATGGCCGAGACCCTGCTGTTCAGCGAACTGCGCCTGCGCGAGGTCGCCTTCCCGAACCGGGTCGTGATCGCCCCGATGCAGATGTACAAGGCGGCCCCCGACGGGCTCGCCACCGACTGGCACTTCCAGCATCTCGCCAAATACGCGGTCGGCGGGGCCGGCACGGTGATGACCGAGGCGCTGATCGTCGATCCGGTCGGGCGCAACACCTACGGCGATCTCGGCATCTGGTCCGACGACCACGTGCCGCCGCTTGCCCGCATCGCCGCCTTCGTGCAGGAGCAGGGCAGCCTCGCGGCGGCGCAGCTCCACCATGCCGGCCCGAAATCCTCGCGCCAGCGTCCCTGGGAGGGCCTCGGCCCCCTCGGCGCGGCCGAGGCGGCGCGGGGCGAAACGCCCTGGCAGCCGGTCGCGGCTTCCGACGGGCGCAGCGTCGAGGGCTGGCACCAGCCGCGGGCGATGACCACCGACGAGATCGCCCGGCTGGTCGAGGATTACGGCCGCGGCGCCGCCCGGGTGGCCCGGGCCGGCTACGACGTGCTCGATATCCACGCCGCCCACGGCTACCTGATCCACTCCTTCCTCTCGCCGGTCTCGAACCGCCGCGAGGATGCTTACGGCGGCGATCGGGCCGGGCGGATGCGTTTCGCGCTCGAGGTCGCCGAGAGCGTGCGGGCGCATTGGCCGGCGGGCAAGCCGCTCCTGTTCCGCATCTCCTGCGTCGACTGGCGCCCCGACCTCGACACTCGCAGCGACGGCTGGACCATCGCGGACAGCATCGTGCTCGCCCGCGAGCTCGCCGCCCGCGGCGTCGACGTCATCGACTGCTCGTCCGGCGGGATCCGGGCCGAGAACTCGATGATGGACTACGCCAAGACCCGCACGCGGCTCCAGCGTGGCCATCAGGTGCCCTATGCCGAGGCGATCCGGCGCGAGACCGGCATTCCGACGATGGCGGTCGGGGTGATCCTCGATGGGCCGCAAGCCGAGGCGATCCTGCAGGCGGGCCAGGCCGACCTCATCGCCATCGGCCGCGAGGCGTTGACCGACCCGCACTGGGCGCTGCACGCCGCGCAGGCGCTCGGCGCGGACCCGGAGTGGCGCCGTTGGCCGCCCTCCTACGGGTGGTGGCTGGAACTGCGCGAGCGCATCGGCATCGCGGGCTGACGACCGGGCACGAGGAGGACGGCGATCATGGACATCCGTCTCGATGGGCGCGTGGTGCTGGTGACCGGCGCCGCGCAGGGAATCGGACGCGCCCTCGCGCAGGCGTTCCGTGATGCCGGCGCGCGGGTGCACCTGACCGATCTCGACGCCGACGGCGTCGCGGCAGTCGGGCGCGACCTCGGCCTGCCGGCGAAGGCCGGCGACCTCTCGGACCGGGAGGTGGCGCACGGGCTCGTGCGCGACGTCCTTGGCCAGGAAGGGCGGCTCGACATCCTGGCACTCGCCGCCGGCGGCGTGCGCGGCCAGGTCGGCGGGCCGATCGAGGCGGTGACCGAGGCGGCGTGGCGGGCCCTGTTCCAGGCCAATGTCGACGCGGCCTTCTGGGTCGCCCAGGCCGCCGCCCCGCACCTGCGGCAGGCCGGCTGGGGCCGGATCGTCGCCATCGCCTCCGGCGCGGGCCTGCGGCCGAGCCTCACCGGCATCCAGGCCTACGCGGCGGCCAAGCATGCCCTCGTCGGGGTGGTGCGCCAGCTCTCCTGGGAGTTCGGGCCGCACGGCACCACGGTGAACGGGGTCGCGCCGGGCCTGATCCTCACCAACCCGGCGACCCACGCGCAGTGGGAGGCCTACGGCGAGGCCGGGCAGGCGCGGATCCTCGACTCGCTCCACACCCGCCGCCTCGGCGCGCCCGAGGACATCGCCGCGGCGGCCCTGTTCCTGGCGAGCGAGCAGGCGGGCTGGATCACCGGCCAGATCCTGGCCGTCGACGGCGGGCGCCTCTGAGCAGATTTCGCCGAAGCGGTTACCGGTTCGGCGCCAAAACTCTGCGACAGAACAAGACCCTGAGCGGGCGAAGCGTTGGCCTGCCAACGCAAGTCTGCTTGGAGCATTCTCCGACGGAGCGGACACCGGTTCGTCGAAGAAAATGCTGCAAAGTCAGAAACTTAGAGCATCGCTCGGTTGCCGCGTGATCGGGCAGGGCTCTCAGCGCGGATCAAGGGAGGATCGAATGAGTGTGCGCGACGCCTATTGGTGGCAGGCCGCGCCCCTGGCGACGCTGCCGCAGGTGCCGGTCGCCCAGACCTGCGACGTCGCGGTGGTCGGGGCCGGCTATACCGGGCTGTCGGCGGCGATCACGCTCGCGCGGGCCGGGCGATCGGTCCAGGTCTTCGACCGCCAGCATCCCGGCGAGGGCGCCTCGACCCGCAATGGCGGCATCACCAGCGGCAACCTGCGCCTCAGCCGCGCCGAGATGGTGCGCCGCTTCGGCGAGGCGCGGGCCGACGCGGTCCTGGCCGAGGCCAAGGCGGCGCGGGAGGACCTCTACGCCTTCATCGCGCGCGAGGGCATCGACTGCGACTTCCGGTTGACCGGCCGCTTCGCCGGCGCGGCGACCCCGGAGGATTACGACGGCCTCGCCCGCGAGGCGGAGCACCTGCAGCGCACCCTCGGCATCGACGCCCACCCGGTCTCGCGCGCCGACCAGCGCCAGTATATCGGCACCGACTACTATCATGGCGGCAATGTCCGCATGGATATCGGCGGCCTGCATCCGGGAAAGTTCCATGCCGGGATGCTGCGCCTGGCGCGGGAGGCGGGCGCGACGATCCACGGCGAGACGGCGGTGCTCGGCATCCGGCAGGAGGGCGACGGCCACGCGGTGACGACGGCGCGGGGAACCGTGCGGGCCGGCCACGTCATCGTCGGCACCAACGGCTACACCGACGCCGCGGATCGCTGGCTGCGCCGCCGCCTGGTCCCGGTCCGCAGCCGCATCGTCGCGACCGCGCCGCTCTCGCCGAACCTGATGGGCGAGTTGATGCCGCCGCGGATGATGTACACCGAAACGCGCCGGCTGCATTACTACTACCGCCCTTCGCCCGACGGGACCCGGATCCTGTTCGGCGGCCGCGACGGCACGATCGCCGGCGACCCGGACTGGCCGGTCGACAACCTGCGGCGGGCCCTCGCCGACATCTTCCCGGCCCTCGACGGGGTCGACATCGCCCAGAGCTGGTACGGCTACGTCGCCATGAACCGCGACATGATCCCCCGGATCTTCAGCCGCCGGGGCGTGCGCTACGCCGCGGGCTATTGCGGCTCCGGCGTGGTCTGGGCGCGGTGGGCCGGTCAGAAGGCCGCCCTCCAGGTCCTGGGCGACCAGGCCGGAATCTCGGCCCTCGACTTTCGGGCTCCCGGCTTCGTGCCGCTGATGAACGGCACCGCCTGGTTCATGCCGGGCGTGTTCGCGTGGCTCAGCCTTCGCGACCGCCTCGCCGCCCGGCGCACGGCGCGGCGGAGCGCATGACCGGGGATTGATTCCGACGTTGCGTCAGGCGAAGGACGGGCCCACGACCGGGAGTGAAGGACGAGATGGATCCGACGTCGCCTGAGCCGCTGGGTCCGCGGGACGCTCTCGACGATACCCTCGACACGCTCGCGATGGGTGAACGCATCCGCAGCCTGCGCCTGCGCGCCGGCTTGTCGACCTCGGAGCTCGCGATCAGGGCGGGATTGTCGGCCGGGGTGATCAGCCAGATCGAGCGAGGCCTCGGCAATCCGAGCCTCAAGACCCTGGAGCGCCTGCGTATCGCGCTCGGGGTTTCGCTCACGACGCTCATTGAGGGTACGCCGGCCCGGAGTACCGACCCCGTCTTCGTCCGCCGCCTCGCCGCCCGGCCCCATCTCATCGTGGGTCCCTTGGCCATCCACAAGGCGATCCTGTCGCCCGCGGCCACCGAAGGGCTGCGCCTGCTGCTCGTGACCATGCCGAGCGGGGCACGCATCGACGAGGTGATTCGCGAGGAGGGGCAGAAGGCCGGGCTGGTGCTGCGCGGGCGGATCCATCTCACGGTCGGTGCCGACAGCTGTGTCCTGAACGAGGGCGACAGTTTTCAGTTCTCCGCCGCCCTGCCACACGTTCTGTGGAACGATGGTCCGCGACCGGCGGAGCTCGTCTGGATCATGGCCGGACCGGCATTTGCCACGCCGGAGTGACCGGTCCTCTCCCGAACCGGATCGCCGCCACCATCCGTTGAAGCGGTTGTGGATGGTGTCGGGGGAGACCCCCTACCCGCTCGGACTGTCCGTCCAGCGACGACCGGACGTGGATGACGTGCAGGATGCCCGCGCGGCGCCTGCGGTCACCCTTGCGATGCGCGCCAAGCGGGTGGTCGGCCTGACCGGCGTGATCGCCTGCCCTTGCCCGTCCGACAGCCGGGACAGCTCTCCCGTTGCCTCCATCATCAGGGAGAGGGTGTCGCATCATATCACTCTCACCGTCGTGAAATTTCGAATATATTCAACCTCAAGGCAGCGATATGACTATGAATATACGGAAGATTCTGGCGTCTTAATATTGCAATTTTCCAGCACGCCCTTGCCAGTCAAGGTAATCGCCGGCCTGTGCCTCCAGGTTGGCGCCCGGTCGGAAGCCCGTATCGGCCGCGATGCGGTCGGTCGCCAAGGCGGCACGATCCTGCGCGAGATTGTAGCGGATCTCCGATGCCTCGCCCTCTCGCGCCACGCGCCAGTCGACGAGCAGTCCCGCCCGCTCGAGCGCGACGCACCATTGGGGCAGATCGCTCACGCGGCCAGCCCCGAGGTTGTAGAGCCTGTGGGTGAGGGTCTCGCTGTGCAGAAGCGCGACGAGGCCGGCGCCGACATCCCGCGAATAGAGCCAGTCCGCCCGCATCGGACGCGGCAGGACGACCGGCCGGCCGGCGCGGGCGGCGGCGAGGATCTGGCGGTGCGGACTCATCGCGTCGCGCAGGCCGGTGGCGTATTCCCACGGCCCGAAGACCGGCCCGAGACGGACGACCCTCGTGTCCAGCCCGTGCAAGGCGCCCAGCCGCAAGGCCGTCTGCTCGGCGGCGAGCTTGGAGATGCCGTAGAGCGTCGCCGGCGCAGGCGCCGAGCCCGCCTCCTCGTAGAGGCCCGAGGCGGCGGGCGGGGAGAAGCCGTAGACGGCGACCGAACTGAGGACGACGACCCGTGCAAGGCCGGCCGCCGCAGCGCGCTCGACGGCGTTGACCGTGCCGCCGATATTGACGTCGAGGATGGTGCGGGCCTCGCGCAGCTCCCGCTCCGGCCCCGGCGTGATCGCGGCGGCATGGACGAGACGGGTGGCCCCGCTCAGGGCGAGTGCGGAATCCACGTCGTCGGCCGAACGGACATCGCCCGTGACGACGCGCAGGCGGTCGCCGGCGAGCCGATCGGCCAGCGCGGGAGGCGGTGCCGCGGCGGAGAAGAGGCAGACCTCCGCACCATCCGCCAGCAGCTTCTCCGCGAGGGCAAGGCCGACGAAGCCGCTGCCGCCGGTGATCAGGACCTTCATGGCCGGGGCTGTGCTGCACGACATGCTCGCGATCCTTTCCCCGCCTCAGCGCTGCATCTGCGCGCGCCGCTCCAGCACCGCCACCCAGCGTGCGAAGGGCCAGAGCAGCACGACGTAGAGGGCCGCCGCCGCCATCAGCGGCGTCGGATTGTAGGTCTGCTCCTGGGCGACGCGGGCCGAGCGCAGCAGTTCCGGCAGCGCGACGAGCGCCGCGATGGAGGTCGTCTTGACCAGTTCGAGCGAGTTGCTGGCGAAAGGGGCCAGCGCCTTGCGCAGCGCCTGAGGCAGGACGATGAGAGCGATCACCTGCCAGTCGCGCAGGCCGAGCGACCGGCCCGCCTCCCGCTGTCCCTTGGGGATGGATTCGATGCCGGCGCGAAAAATCTCGCCGTAATATCCGGAATTGTTGAGGGCGATCGCCAGGACCGCCGCGGTGAAACCTCCCAGCTTGAGGCCGAGCAGCGGCAGACCGTAGAAGATCAGCACGAGCAGCACCACGACCGGAAAGGCGCGCACGAGATCGATGTAGCAGATCAGCGCGACGTTGAGGATCCGAACATGGAAGGAATACGCCACCGCGAGGGCCAATCCCCACAGGATCGAGAGCGGCAGGGCGACGACCGCGAGCAGGAGGGTCAGTTGCAATCCCTGCAACAGCAGCGGGTAGACCTGAAGCAGAGAGTCGAGGTTGAAAAAATTTTCGACGAAGAGTTCGATCATGTCTCCGTCCTCAATGCCCCGGTCCGAACCGCGTCTCGACCACGCGGCTGAGTGCGACGAGGGGGATGAACAGCGCCAGGTAGAAGAGCGCCGCCAGAGTCAGCGGCGACGGGTTGGCGACGATCGCCATGACGCTCTGAGCCTGGCCGAGCGTTTCCGGCAGGGAGACGGCGGTTCCCAGCGCGGTGCCTTTGCCGATGGCGATCGCCCGGTTGGTCAGCATCGGCAGGGCCAAGCGGATCGCCTGGGGGAGGACGACCAGCGTCAGCACATGGCGCGGCCGCAATCCGAGCGCGCGGGCCGCGTCGCTCTGACCCCGTGGTACGGCGAGCATCGCCGACCAGAAGATCTCCGCCGCGAAGGCCGACAGGATCATGCCCAGTGCCAAGACCATCGTGACGAAGGGCGACAGCGCGAGCCCGGCATAGGGCAGGCTGAAATACATGACGATGATGACGACGAGTTGTGGCAGCGTCCGGAAGGCATCGATGTAGACCACGATCAGCAGATCGACCGCGCGGATGCGCTGCGTCCTCAGCACGGCCAGTCCGAGGCCGACCGAGAGCCCGGACACGATCACCAGCAGGGTGACCAGCACGGTGATGCCGAATCCCCGCAGCACGGCGGGAAAGGCCTCCGCCATGACGTGCAAATTGAAGTAGTTGTCGACGATCCGGTCCATGGCTGCACTCGGACAAGCCGGGAGAGGAGACCCCTGGGCCTCGATTCCGACGGCGCTGAAGGCTTGGCCGTCTCCGGCCGGATGTAGAGGACGGAGGGGTTACGACTCAGGGGCAGACGTGCCGCTCGCGGCGAGTCACTTGCAGGGATTCTCTTGCAGAAATTCACCTGCAAGACGTCACTTGCAAGGAATCACCTGCAAGGAATCACTTGCAGGCTGGAGCGTGCGGTGTCGGATCGTAGTTCTTGAAACCTGGCGCACCGTAGCCGGGATAGACGATGTCGATCGACGTTCCCTTCTCGGGCGCGGTGCCGTACCACTTCTCGTACAGTTTCGCGAGCCAGCCCTCGGCCTTCAGGCATTCGATCACGGCTTCGACCTTGTCGCGATACGCAACGCTCTCAAGCCGGAAAGCATAGCCGAAGTTGCGGCCGTTGAAGTCCTTGAAGGCGACGGTGAGCGCCTTGTTGCGGCTGGCGGCATAGACGGTGGTCGGGATCTCGTTCAGCGCGGCGAAGGAGCGCCGCGTGATCACCGACTGCACGGTATCGGGGAAGCTGTCGTAGCGTTGCACCTCGAAGCCGTATGCCTCCGCGTTCGCGGTGGCCCAGGTGTCGGAGATCGTGCCGCGATTGACCGAGACTGCCTTGCCCTTGAGATCCTCGAACCCTTTCATCGTCTCGCCGGCACGCGTCAGGAAGCCGTTTCCGGTGGCGAAGAAGGGTTCGGTGAACAGCATGCGCTCGGCCCTCTCCGCCGTGATGTTCAGCGGGTTCACCGTGAACTCGATGCGCTTGGCGAAGAGCGCGGCGAACAGCCCGGAGAACGGCACGTCGACGATCTCGACGCCGGGACGCCCGAGCCGTTTGGCGATCTCGACGATGAGGTCGTTGCCGAAGCCCTCGGGTCCGCTGGCGCCACGCATGATCCACGGCGCAACGCCGAAATCGGTCCCGACGACGAGCGTCTTGCCGCCCGGGTGATCCGCCTCCTGCGCCCCGGCGGGCAGGGCGACGAGGCCGAGCACGATCGCAGCCGCCGCGACCCGGCGGCAAAGATGTCCGATCATCGGTGATCCCCTTGTTTCGATGGTGCGTTGACGATCCGTCTCATACCCTCGCGCCTTGGCATCGACACATCGATGCCAAGGCGTCCGGCGCATCGGCGCCGGCGCCCGTTCGGGCTTGCCGTGCGCCGTCGAACGGATCCGTTCAAAGGCGCGGCAGTCTCAGACGGCAGGCGGATGCCTCTCCCGCCAGTGGCGGGCGATCTCGACGCGCCGACAGACCCAGACATCCTCGTGCCGCAGCACGTGATCGAGGAAGCGTTCGAGCCCGGCGGCCCGCCCGGGATGGCCGGCGATCCGCAGATGCAGGCCGACGGACATCATCCGCGGCTGCTGCGCACCCTCGCGATGCAGCATGTCGAAACTGTCCCGCAGGCTCTCGAAGAAGTCGTTTGCCGTCGCGGCGTGGCCGGTGATGAACTTGGCGTCGTTGTTGACGAGGCTATAGGGCAGGACGAGGTGATTCTGCCCCGAGACCTGCGTCCAGTATGGGATTTCGTCGTTATACGCGTCGGAATCATAGAGAAAGGAGCCATTCTCGACGAGGAGCCGCCGCGTGTTGACGCTTGGTCCGTAGCGGCAGTACCAGCCGGCCGGTCCCTGCCCCACCGTGCGCTTCAGGCTCTCGACGGTGCGCGCGATCCTCTCCCGCTCCTCCTGCTCGCTCAGGGTCTGGTGGCGCTCCCAGCGCCAGCCATGGGCGCAGATATCGTAGTCGCGCGCCACGATCTCGGCGCAGATGCCCGGGTTGCGCTCCAGGGCGAGCGCGCAGGCGAAGATCGTCGCCGGCAGGCCGCGCTCGGCCAGCAGGCGGTTGATGCGCCAGAACCCGACGCGGCTGCCGTACTCGAACATCGACTCGGCCGCGAGGTCGCGTCCGTCGAAGCCGCCGCCGCCCTCGGTGAGACGCGTCTCGCTGACGCCGTCCCCATCCGGGAAGGAGGCCTCGGAGCCCTCCTCGACATTGATGGCGATGGTGAGCGCGAGCCGGGCGCCATGCGGCCAGTGCGGATGGGGCGGCGCGGCGCCATAGCCGACGAAGTCGCGCGTGAGATGGGTATCCCGGCTCATCGATCGTCT
Organism: Methylobacterium terricola; assembly: GCF_006151805.1. Lineage (GTDB taxonomy): Bacteria > Pseudomonadota > Alphaproteobacteria > Rhizobiales > Beijerinckiaceae > Methylobacterium > Methylobacterium terricola. The sequence goes on from NZ_VDDA01000008.1 coordinate 49,973, forward strand.
CCTGGTGCTGTCGCCCGCGGCGGGCGGACGACGACGGGACGCGCGAGATCGAGGAAGACATCGTCGTCGTCGCGGCCGGTCCTGTGCATCAGCACGGCGAACTGCGCCGGTCCGTCGAGGATCGTCATGCCGTGATGCCAGACGTCCCGCCGATAGGTGACGCCCTGGCCCGGTCCGGCGAGGAAGGCGCGCAGCGTCCGGGGGTCGGGACAGCCGCGATCGTCGCTCTGCGCCACGATGGCAAGGTAGCGCGCGCCTGTCAGCGGCAGGAAGGTCTGCGCCGAGAACGGGTGCCGTTCGAACAGCGTCACCGTCAGAGGGAGCGTACCGACATCGTCCACGCGCGACACCCAGAAACTCGCCTGCCCCGCCTCGGGCGTGTGGTCGTGGACCTGCGGGAAGAACCGGCGCCGCGCGTCCCCCGCGTGAGCGATGACGTCGCCGAAGGGCTCGAACGACGATGCCGTCAGCGGCTCGACCCCGACGGCAAGCATCGGTTCCGTCTCGGCCGGCCTGGTCATCGCCCGATCCCGAAGGTGCCGAGGAAGGCGGCACGGCTGTTGCCGAGATGGATTGCCATCGCCTGTCGGGCCTCCGCAGGGTCACCGCGCACCAGGGCGTCGAGAATCGCGACATGCTCCGCCCTCGCCGTCTCAAACCGGCCCGACACCTCTTCGAGAGGCGACATGTGGATGCGCCGGCGGGCATCGGTCACGATCCTGGCCAGGGACTGGTTGCCGCAATGCTCGACGACGAGGTCATGGATGCGGTCGCCGAGTTGCCAGGCGAGCAAGCCGGAAGCCTCGGGATCGAGATCGACGAGCCGGCGGCGCAGGCCGATCGCCATATCGAGCGCGACGCGGCCGGCGGCCTGCGCCGCGGCTTCCGGCTCCAGCAACTGGCGGACGGCCAGCAGTTCCAGCACCTCGCCGGCGCCGACCTCACACACGGCGAGCGAGCCGTTGGGCAGACGCTCGAGATAGCCCTCCCCGAGCAGGCGGCTCAGCGCGTTGCGCAGCGGCGTGCGGGATACCGACATGGCGTCCGCCAAACCGCGCTCATCCATCTGCCGTCCCGGCCGGTACTCGCGCCGCTCGATCCCCTGCAGCAGGCGCAGATAGACCTGGGTCGTGATGCCGCCCTCGGCGGGCGGCAGCGGCACGATGTTGCTCAGTACAGGCTCATCGGCGGCCATGAGAATTGATGGCTCCATGTCTGGTATCCCAAACCTAAGCGATCGATGAGCAGCCGTAAATACCATCAATTCAAGATGTTCGTGCTTTTCGGGGATTCGCTCAAAATATATACAGCATACGCACATCATTTTACCAATACGGCGATTTTGGTATCCCATCTGGTCAGACGGATGGCGTCATGATCGGGAGGGACGTCAGCGGTCAGCGGAGGGCTTCCGCACCCTGCTGACGATCCTTCATCAGGCGGCTGGATCTTGTGTCTCGGCTCTGGAGCGAGGGCCTGCGGCTCGACAAGGGAGGCAGTCGCGATGATGCCCTGGCCGCCTGGACCATCCGAATACGGCGCGGGATGCCGTCGAGCAGCTCCCAAGCACGGGCGTGCGTATTTGAGTGAAGAGCATGTTTGACGGACTGGCGGGATCGATCCCGCCCACACCCTCGTCCTGAAGCGGTGGCTGGGGCTTGGCGCCAGCTGGAAGAGGCGTACCGATCCACCGACGACGCGCACGTGACCCACTCGGCCTCCCGACCCGCCGGGCGATCGGGTGGGATCCCAGACGTACCGAGCAGAGGTCCCGGGGCCGATCCGGACGCGCTGACGGGACGGCCGGGATACGATGGCCGGTCCGACCTTCTCGGGGGTGCGCCTTCGCCCGCGACGGTGCGCGCTGCGGCTGGATCCCCGCGGGCAGCGCTGACCGGCCTGTCGCACTCCCGCGATGACGAGCGCGATCCCGTGCCCGGTCCCCGGTCCTCGCAGGATGGCGGCCCGCGCGGCAGGCTTCGTGGCCCTGGCGTGAGCGGAGCGCAAAGCCCTGGACGAGGGCCGGCGCGGGGCAACCCGGGCGGCCGCGTCAGTTCCTGACGGCAGAATCGTCGATGCCGAGGCCCACGAACCAATCGGCGATCTGGGAGCCCGTCATGAAGATCGTGTCGGGCCGCGCCATCAAGAGGTCGAGCGTGCGCTCGAAGTGGTTCATGCGGTGGGCCACGCCCTGCACGTGCGGGTGCAGCGGCAGGGTCAGCACGCGCGGCTGATCGGCGAGTTCCTTCTCGAACGTCTCGACGGCGTCGACGACGCGGCGGTGCTGCTCGTCGGACGAGTGCTTGTCGATCGCCCAGACGACCACGTCGTTGTACTCGAAGGAGTACGGCATCGCGATCATCGGGCCGTGGATCGTGCGCATCCAGGTGGGGACGTCGTCCATCAGCCAGTCGCAGCAATACTCGATGCCGCGCTCCTTCAGAAGGTCGGCCGTGTGGTCGGTCTGGCTCTGGCCCGGCCCGAGCCAGCCGCGGACCTTTCGGCCGGTGAAGCGCGCGATGAGGGCGAGGGTCTCGTCGATGATCGGCACCTCGTCGGGCTCGTTCTGGAGCGCGCGCTGGGTGAGGCCGTGCCCCATGAACTCCCAGCCGGCCGCCAGGATCGCCTCGGCCGCACGGGGATAGACCTCAATCACGCTGGCATTGATCGCGGCGGTGGCCGGCAGGCCGCGCTCGCCGATCGCCCGCAGGAGCCGCGGCAGGCCGCAGCGCATGCCGTACTCGACCCAGTTGAAGTTCGGCACGTCCGGCGACCGGTCCATCCCGTGCGGGCCGGGCAGGATCTTGCGCGGCATCGGCCGGTCGAACGGCCAGTGCTCGATATTGGCGACGATGTGGACGATCAGCGGCTTGCCGTCCGGCGGGGCGAGCCGCGGCATGTCGGTGGCGAGGCAGTAGGGGATGCGGGGGTTCGACACGGTGGGGAGTACTCTCACAGGCTGTCGGGGAGGAGCAGATCGCGGATCCAGCGCGCCACGCCGCAGGCCTCGGCGTCGCGATCGCGAAAACCCGCGAGCTGGAGGCCGAGCGGCAGCCCGTCGACGGCGAGAAGCGGCAGGGCGAAGGCGGGCCCCGCCACCATGGTCCAGGGCGTCGGGTAGCTGCGCGAGCCGGTATAGTCGTGGCCGACGATCGCCGGCCCGCTCGAGCACAGGGCGAGGAAGCCGTCGGCGCGGGCGCGTAGGGCCTCGACCTGCCGCCGCAGCCCCTCGCGTGACGCGAGGGCGGCGCGGTAGCCCTCCGGCGTCATCCGGGCGGTGTGGTCAAGGAGCTCGTGGATGCGCTTGCCGACCCGGTCGAGCCCGTGATCGGCGTAACTCCGCAGGGGCCACTGCGCCTCCCAGGAGAAGATGTCGTAGGAATACTCGCTGCCCGCGACGATCTCCTGCTCCAGCGCCTCGACCTCCGGATCGCCCCGCCGGTCGATGATCGCGACGCCGGCCCGGGCGATCGCCGCGACGGCCTCCTCGAAGGCGGCGCGCGAGGGCGCGTCGGTCTCGCCCCAGCCGCGCATGTCGAGGCGCACGAGGGCCCGGGGCCTGCGCGCCTCGGGGACGTGCGCGGGCCCCTGCAGGCCGGGATGGGGTGGGGTGCCGCCGGCGCGCCGCGCGATCGCGCTCGCGCTCGACCAGACGTCCTCCAGGCTCGCCCCGATGAGGCCGAGATGGTCCTGGGTCGGCGAGAGCGGCGTCACGCCGCCCGTATGGAGCGCATCGTGGCTCGGCTTGAGCGCGTAGGCGCCGCAATAGCTCGCCGGGCGCAGGGTCGAGGCCTGGGTCTGCGTACCGAGCGCCAGCGCCACCATGCCGGCGCCGACGGCGGCGGCCGAGCCGCTCGACGAGCCGCCGGGCGTGCGCGCCGAGTCGTAGGGGTTGCGGGTCGGGCCGGAATTGCCGCAGGCGAACTCGGTCGTCACCGTCTTGCCGACGATCACGGCGCCGGCCTGCCGCAGGGCCCACACCGCCGCCGCGTCACGCCGCGCGTGCCAGCCGGCATAGAGCGGGCTGTTCATTTCCGTCGCGAAGTCGATCGTCTCGATCATGTCCTTCACGGCGAAGGGCATGCCGTCGACGGGCGAGAGCGGGCGCCCCGCCGCCCAGCGCGCCGTCGCGGCGTCGGCCAGGAGCCGCGCCGCCGCGGCATCGCTCACCACGAAGGCCCGCACCGACGGCTCGCCCTGCTGCATCGCGTGAAGGCCGCGCTCGAGGGCGTCGCGAGGGGTGTCGCGGCCGGCGAGGAACGCCGCGGCGAGCGGCACGTAGGGCGCGGCGAGGGACGCCCGCGGATCGTAGGCGATGCGGCTTTGCAGGATGTCGTCGGGAAGCGGCGCGACGGGCAGGAACGGCATGACGGCCTCTCATGACGAGCCCGGATGGCGACGGCGGGCGGAGCGATCCCTGCCGCGTGCCGGGGCGATCGCCGGAAGCGTAAGCCGCCGGGCGCCGACCGGCGCAGTGGCCGCGCGGGCATAGCTGAAAGAGCGCGCCGGGCATGTCGGCGCCCTGCCTGCCGACTATGGTCGCAGCCCCGAGCCCGTCGCGGCGCCCTTCCTGCATGAGGGCTCGCCGAGCGGGCCGCGCCCCGGCCTTCCATCGTCCCGAGGAGCTCATGCTCACCAGACGCCACCTCATCGCCGCAGGCTCCGCCGCGCTCGCGGCGCCGGCGATCCTCCCGTCCGGGGCGCGGGCCGAGACGAAGTCGGTCAAGATCGCCACGATCCTCGCCGGCACGACGATCGCGAGCTTCCTCCTGCCCGAGCGCCTGAAGGCGATGGGCTTCGATGCCGAGACGCTCGTCTTCCCGAGCATCACCCAGCGCATGCAGGCGGTGGCCTCCGGCGACGCGCAGATCGGCTACGGCGGCGTCAGCGCCGCGATCAGCCTGGGCGGGCGCGGCACGGCGCTGAGCATCCTGTCCAATGCCTGCGACGGCGGCTGGGCGCTGACCGCCCGGCCGGAGATCGCCGCGCTCGCCGACCTCGCGGGCCGGAAGGTCGCCGCCCAGGCCGGCACGATCCAGCACCTGTCGCTGCAATGGAAGCTGATCAAGGAGGGGCTCGCGGCGAAGACCGAGGTGGTCTTCATGAACCCGCAGGACATGCCGGCGGCGCTGCGCGGCGGCGACATCGACGCCATGATGGCGCCCGAGCCCTACGCCGCGTTCCCGGTCGTGAACGGCTGGGGCAAGCCGCTCTGGAGCGGCTACGACACGCCGATGGGGCGCTGCAACCTGGCGCTGATGGCCGCGCCGGCCTTCGTCGAGGCCAATCCGGCCACCACGAAGGCGGTCCTCGACGCGCACCGAGAGATCACCGCCCAGCTTCAGAAGGACCCGTCGAGCGCCGCCGACGCGATCGTCAAGACGCTGAACCTGCCCCGCCCGGTGGCCCTGGCCTCGCTGCAGAACACCTTCTTCACCACCGAGACCGGCCCGGACTTCCGGCGGCAGGTCGAGGCGCTGGGGCAGATGATGCTCGAGGCGCGGATGACCGCGAAGCTGCCGGACTGGAACCGGCTGCTGCCGCGCTGATCCCGTGCCGATGGCCCGCCTCCTCCGCCGCGTCCCGATCGGAATCCTGCCCCTCCTCGCGCTCCTCGCCGCCTGGGAGCTGGCCGCGCGGGCGGGCATCTACTCGGCCGCGCTCTTCCCCTCGCCGATGGAGGTCTGGAGCGTCTTCACCGACGAGGGACCGCTGCTCCTGCGCCACACCCTGGCGAGCCTCACCCGCGTCGTCGTCGGCGTGTCGCTGGCCTTCGTCACCGCGGTCCCGCTCGGCCTCCTGATCGGCCGCTACCGCACCCTCGAGCGCCTGCTCGACGGGACGGTGCAGATCTTCCGCTGCTTCCCGGCGATCGCCCTGATCCCGCTCGCCATCCTGTTCTTCGGCATCGGCGAGAAGCCGGCGATCATGCTGATCTGGTTCGCGGCGTTCTGGCCGCTCCTCATCAGCACGATCTTCGGCGTCAAGAGCGTCGAGCGCACGCTCCTGTCCGTCGCGCAGGTGGCGCGTGCCTCCGACCGCCTGGTGCTCCTCGACATCCTGCTGCCGAACGCCCTGCCGTCGATCATCACCGGCCTGCGGCTCGCCGCCGGCACCGGCTGGCTCACCGTCGTGACCGCCGAGATGATGGCCGTGCGCTCCGGGCTCGGCTACATGATCCTCTACGCGCAGCAGATCTTCCGGCCCGACGAGATCGTCGCCGGTATCATCATCATCGGCGTCGTCGGCCTCGCCTTCGACCAGCTGATCCGGGTCGCCCGCGATCGTCTCTGCCGCTGGCAGGAAGGCCTCGTCGCCGCACCATGAGCCTCATCGACGTCCGCCACCTCTCCAAGACCTACGCGCGCCGGGCCGAGACGGTCACGGCCCTCCGCGACGTCACGCTGAAGGCCGAGCCCGGGGAGTTCCTCTGCCTGCTCGGCGTCTCGGGCTGCGGCAAGTCCACCCTCCTGAAGATCCTGGCCGGGCTCGAGCCGCACAGCGAGGGCACCGTGCTGGTCGATGGCCGGCACCTCCAGGGGCCGCACGCGGACGCCGCCGTGGTGTTCCAGGAGCACGGCCTGTTTCCCTGGATGACGACGCGGCGCAACGTCGAGTTCAACCTCAAGGCCCGCGGCACCGGCGCGCGCGAGCGCCGCCGCGTCGCGGAGGCGATGATCGAGACCGTCGGCCTCTCGGGCTTCTCGGAGAAGTACCCGCACGAGCTCTCGGGCGGCATGCGCCAGCGCGTCGGCATCGCCAGGGCCCTCACCACGAACCCGAAGCTCCTGCTGATGGACGAGCCGTTCGGCGCCCTCGACGCGCAGACCCGCAGCGCGATGCAGGGCGAACTCCTGCGCCTCTGGCAGGCGCGGCGCACGACGGTGCTGTTCGTCACCCACAGCGTCAGCGAGGCGATCGTGCTCGCCGACCGGGTCGTGGTGATGACGCCGCGGCCGGGGCGCATCCGGACGATCATCCCGGTCGACCTGCCGCGCCCGCGCGACACCACCGCGCCGGCCTTCAACGCGCTCGTGCGCCGGGCGCTCGCCGAGCTTCACGACGACCTCGCGGAGGCGGCGCAATAGTCTGAAACGGGCCGGCTCTGCTTACAAAGACGCCGTTTCCGCTCGGCATGCTGTCACAACTATGGGCATCGGCCACCCGGTCCTCGCGGCTATGCTGCGGCAGACGGACGGAGTGGAGAACCCATGGATTTCCGCAGGCTCCGGTACTTCCACGCGGTCGCGAAGGCCGGCAGCTTCTCGCGCGCCGCGACCGAGATCGACATCGCGCAGCCGGCGCTCAGCCGCCAGATCAAGCAGCTCGAGGACGAGCTCGGCGCGCTGCTGTTCTACCGCGACGGGCGCGGCGTGCACCTGACGCCGGCGGGCGAGCTGCTCATCGCCTTCGCGGATTCGATGATCGACGGCAGCGCGCGGGTGGCGCGGGAGATCCGCGCGCTTGGCGGCGCCCCGCAGGCCTCGCTGTCGCTCGGGGTGCTGCCCTCGCTCAGCACGGCCCTGCTGGAGCCCCTGGTGGTGCGGCTGCATGAGCGCCATCCCGGCATCCGCCTGAACGTCCGCGAGGCGATGAGCGGCACGATGATGAACCTCCTCCAGGACGGCAAGGTCGACATCGCGGTCGTCTACGAGGGCCGGATGCCGAGCTCGATCGTCGCCGAACACCTGCTCGCCGACGCGGTCTGCCTGGTGCGCCGACCGCGACAGGATGGCATCGCATCGGTCTCGGGCGCGATGCTGGAGCGCCTGCCGCTCGTCATGCCGTGCCGCAACCACGGCATCCGGCAGCTCGCCGAAACGCAGCTGACCGCCCGCAACCTGCGTCTCGACGTCCGCTTCGAGATCGACTCGGTCCCGACGATGAAGCGCCTCGTCGCGACGACCGACCTCGCGACGCTCCTCACCTACGGTGCGGTCGCCGAGGAGGTCCGCACCGGCGAGCTCGAGGCGCTGCCGCTCGTCGAACCGGCACTCGAGCGCCGCCTGGCGCTGGCCACCTCCGGCGTGCGGATCGATGCGGCGAACCGCATCGTCGTGCGGGCGGTGCAGTCGGTCGTGCACGAGATCGCGCAGAGCCAGCACTGGACGGCGCCGGCGCGGTTCGCCCGCGCCTTCTGAGGCGCGGCGGGCGCCGGTGCGTCGGCCTCAATTGCCCAGCGCCACCGCCGCCGGCCGGACCTCCCGCATCAGCTCCGGCATGATCATCTCCGCCGGCTGCACGGGTTTGGTCAGCTTGCCGGCGCCCTTGAGGTGATCGATGGCGACCGCGATGTTGGCGAGCGTGCCGCCCGACAGGTTCATCGTGTAGTCGACCTTGGGCATCAGCTCGCCGACGAGCGCGGGCGGCTGCTTGAGGAACTTCGCCACCATCGCGACGGAAGCCCCCGGGTCGGCCTTGATGCGGTCCGCCGCCTCGACCAGCGAGGTGACGAAGCGGCGCGAGGCGTCCGGGTTCTTGGTCGCCCAGCCGCGGTTCATGTAGACGAAGTTGCGGACGTTGATGATGCCCTCGTTGGTCAGCAGGACCTTCGCGCCCTTGACGGCGCCGATGGCGCGCGTCGGCCAGGGCTCCCAGACCGCGAAGGCGTCGATGTTGCCGCGCTCGAGCGCCGCCACCATCTCGGGCGCCTCGACGTTGACGACCCGGTAATCGGCCGGGTCGAGCCCCTTGGCCTTGATCGCCGCGAGCCAGAAGGTCTCGCTGCCGGTGCCCCGCGCGATGCCGATCGTCTTGCCCTTCAGGGCCGCCAGGTCCGGGACCGCGGCAGAGCCGACGATCGAGATCCAGCGCTTCAGCTCGGTGCCGTCCGCCACCACCACGACGTTGTCGTCGACCGCGTGGGCCGAGACGCCCGCCTGCTCGGCCCCGTACGCGGCATTGATCTGGTTGCCGATCAGGAACGCGACCATGGCCGATCCCGACGGGCCGGTATTGACCTGCACGTCGAGCCCGTTGCGGCTGAAGATGCCGGCCTCCTTCGCCACGTAGAACGGTGCGAAGGACGGGTCGACGCCGGTCGCGATCGTCATCTTCGCGGGGGCCTGCTGCGCGCGGGCCGCGCCCGCCGCGAGCAGGGCCGGCGCGATCAGGATCGACACCGACGCGATCAGCGTCGACACCGACGCGATCAGCGTCGGCACGAGGGCGGCCCGGCGGATCGGTCTCTTCATGGCTCGTCCCCTACATCACGGGTGAGAAGCGCCGGGCGAAGCGCAGGATGGCCCAGCGGAACAGGCGGTCGGCCGAGAAGCCGAGGAAGCCGAGGCAGATCAGCGCGACGAAGATGTCGTCGACCAGCATGAACAGCCGGGCATCCCACAGCATCTTGCCGAGGCCGTCATTGGCGGCGACGAGCTCGGCCGCGACGATCGTCGTGAAGGAATTCGCCATCGCGATCCGCATCCCCGTCAGCACGTAGGGGGTCGCGGCCGGCAGGAGCACGTGGACGAACAGCTGCGGCCGCGTCGCGCCGAGGCAGAGCGCCGCCCGCACCTTGTTGCGGTTGATGCTCGCCACCCCCGCCGCCGTGTTGATGATGACGATGAACACGGTGGTGTAGGCGATGAGGAAGATCTTCGAGCTCTCGCCGATGCCGAACCAGATCACCGCGACGGTGATCAAGGCCGTCGCCGGGATGAAGCGCAGGAACTCGGTATAGGGCTCGAGGACGCGCCGGGCCGGCGCCACGGCGCCGAGGACGAAGCCGATCACCACCCCGCAGGCCGAGCCGATCGCGAAGCCGGCGAGGATCCGGCCGAGGCTGACCGAGACGTTGTCGAGGAGCGAGCCGTCGCGGGCGAGCTCGATTCCCCGGGCGAGCACGCGCAGGGGCGGCGGGAACAGCGCCGAGCCGACGAGGTAGACGGACGCGAGGTGCCAGAGCACGAACAGGCTGGCGAAGCCCGCGAGGGTGGCGGCGGCGCCCGTAAGCGTGCTCCTCCAGGCGGAAACGGCGGCGGGCGCGGCGCGCAAGGCCAGGGTCGCCATCAATGGGCCTGCAGGGCGGCGAGGGTGACCTCGTCGCTCAGGAGCGCGTGGACCCGGCGGTAGACCGCCATGAAGCGCTCGCTCGTGCGCACCCGGTCCTCCGGGGCGAGATCGACGTCGATGACCGCCTTGAGCGTGGAGGCGGGGCCGGCCCGCATCACGCCGATGCGGGTGGCGAGGGTCACGGCCTCGTCGATGTCGTGGGTGATGAACAGCACGCAGTTGCGCGTCGCCTGCCAGATCCGCAGGAGCTCGGCCTGGAGCGTCGTGCGGGTCTGGGCGTCGAGGGCGCCGAAGGGCTCGTCCATCAGCAGGATGTCGGGATCGTTGGCGAGCGCACGGGCGATCTGGATGCGCTGCTGCATGCCGCCCGAGAGCTCGCTCGGATACTTGCCGCCCTGCTGGGCGAGCCCGACGAGCGACAGGTAGTGGTTCGCCCGCTCGCGGCGTTCCGCCGCCGGCAGGCCGCTGAGCCGGGGGCCCAGTGCGATGTTCTCGAGCGCGGTGAGCCAGTCGTAGAGGGAATCGTTGCCCTGGAAGACGACGCCGCGGTCCCGACCCGGGCCGCGCACCGGCCGGCCCCGCACGGTCATGGTGCCGCCGGACGGGTGCTCGAACCCCGCCAGCATGTTGAGCACCGTGGTCTTGCCGCAGCCGCTGGTGCCGAGGAGGCAGAAGAACTCGCCCGCCGCGAGATCGAGGTCGAAGCCGCGGATCGCCGTGTAGGGCCGCCCGCTGCGGCTCGCATACGTCTTCTCGACGTCGCGGAACGCCACCAGGCTCATGCCGCGTCTCCCGAATAGTACTGGACTTCGAGGAACAGGCAGCCGGCCTCCGACCGGAACGGGCCGTGCGGCGTGCCGGGCGGGCGGCAGGCGTAGCTCGCGGGCCCGAACGTCTCCATGGTGGTCCCGTCCTCGCCGACGCCGATCGCGAGGCGGCCGTCGAGGATGTAGACCTCCTCCCAGTAATCGTGGACGAAGCGAGCCGGGACCGTCTGGCCGGGCGGGAAGCGGATGAGCCGCGTGCGGCAGCCGACCTTGGCGTCCTCGTCGAGCCAGTTCGACAGCATCTTCTGTTGCAGGCCGGGGGCGCCGCCCGGCACCGGCTCCCAGCCCGAGTCGAGGCCGACGGCGTGGAGGTCCCGGCGAAGGTCAGGCTGCATGATCGATCCGTCCATCGTTCGAGGGTAAGTCGTCGGCCCGAAGGGCCCGTCCGAAGGCGCGGACGGGCAGGCCGCCCGGCAAGGCCGCCGCCGCCGCGACGGCGCCCCCGGCCGCCTCCGGCGTGAGCGCCCCCGAGAGGAGGCCCCTCGCCTTCTCGCGGATCTCGTCGGCGCTCATCGGGTTCTCGGGGTCGCCCCTGGCGCTCTCGACCGCGGCCGTGAGCACGGTGCCGTCGGCCCGGGTGATCGCGAGCCCGGCACTGAACCGGCCCGGATAGCGCGCGGTCCGATCCGGATCCTCGGCGAGCGCCACGCGGTGGCGCAAGGCGCCGAGGTGCGGGCAGGCCAGCGCCTCCGGCGCGCTGTGGGCCAGCGTCACCGGCCCGTCGAGGAGGGCCGCCGCCACGCAGTGCTGCAGGCTGAAGCGGGCCTCGTGCGGCGTCGTCGGGTCCGGCCGGTCGGCGAAGGCGAGGGCGTCGCGATAGGTCGCGACCCGGACCGCCGCGATCTCCCCCGGGGCCACCCGGTCGCGCAAAGCCAAGGCCGCCTCGATCGCCGGATGGACGTGCCGGCAAGCCGGCCAGGGCTTGAACGAGACCTCGTGGATCAGCCACGGCCCGACCGGCGCGGTGATGGCTTCGGGACGCGGCGTCGGGCAGGTCGCCGCGAAGAAGCCGAGCGCGCCCTCCAGGATCCGGTGCGGCCCCCGGGCCCCTGCCCCGGCGTAGCGCGCCGCCATCACCCCGGCCTGGGCCGCGTGGGCGGTGGCGAGCTGCTTGGACGCGGTCGGCTCCTCGCGGCACTGCCACAGGCCGGAGGCCATCATGCCGGCGTGTCCCAGCGCGTCGACGACCCGCTCCGGCGCGAGGCCGAGGAGCCGGGCGATCGCGGCGGCCGTGCCGAAGGTGCCGCAGGTCGCGGTGGTGTACCAGAGCCGGTAATGGCCGGTGCCGGCGGCGAGCCCGAGCCGGATCGCCACCTCGTAGCCGGTGATCACGGCGTCGAGCAGGGCCTCGCCCGGCAGGTCGGCGGCTTCGGCGACCGCGAGGCAGGCCGGGACGATCGTGTCGCCCGGATGCACGATCGCCCCGCGATGCACGTCGTCCATCTCCAGAACGTTGCCGAGGCCGGCATTGACCAGCACCGCCGCCGTCGCGTCGGCGCTGCCGCCCGCCACGAGCGAGCAGGGTCCCGCCCGCCCGCCCTCCGCCAGCGCCGGCAGGAAGGCCGCGACGGGCTCGCGCGCGCCGGCCGCCGCGCAGGCCGCCCAGTCGAGCACGTGCAGGCTCGCCCGCTCGCGGTCCGCCGCCGCGATCGGCCGCGACAGGCTCGCGACGAGGTGCTCCGTCAGGCTTCCGGCCATGCTCGCTCGCGTCGCTCGATGAAGTCGTGCCGTCAGTCAGCGACACATCGCCGGATCAGGCAAGATCTCGGACGCTGTCGAAACCAGAACAGCAGATATCCCAAATCGCTATAGGGCCCGGGCGGCGGCAGCCGGTTATGGACGCGGGACACTGGGCGAGCCCGCGAGCGGTCCGCATGACCGTCGAAGCGCCGCAGGGGCCGTCGAATGCCGGAGACCATCATGTCGATGCCTGCCGGGGCCACGCGCGCAGCCGCCACCTTCGCCATCGGGATCGCGGGGGGCGCCCTGTTCCACCTCGCCGGAATCCCCCTCGCCTGGATGCTGGGGGCGCTGGTGGCGGTGGCCCTGGCGGGCCTCGCCTGGTGCCCGACCGGCGTGCCGTCGCAGAGCCGGCAGTTCGGCCAGATCATCGCCGGCACGGCGCTCGGCCTCGCCTTCACGCCGGCCTTCGTCGCCGGGCTCCTGCACAGCCTGGGCCTGATGGCGGCGGCGGCCCTTCTGTCGATCGGCGCGGGAATCGGCGTCTCGGTCCTCGTCGCCCGGCTCGCCGGCATCGACCGGACGACCGCCTACTTCGCCAGCCTGCCGGGCGGCGTCGCCGAGATGGCGGTGCTCGCCGACCGCTTCGGCGGCGACACGGCGCTGGTCGCGCTGTCGCAATCCTTCCGGATCGTCGTGGTGGTGCTGACGGTCCCGGTGGCGATCTCGTGGCTCGGCCGGCCCGGGACCTTCGACGCCGCGCTCCATCAAGGCGAGAGCAGCCTGCCCGTGCTCTGCGCCATGCTGGCCGCCGGCAGCGCGCTGGCCGCCGCGCTCGGTCGCCTCAAGGTCACGAACAACTGGCTCCTCGGGGGCCTCCTGATCGGGGCCGGTACGGCGTTCCTTGAGGTGCCGCGGGCCGGGGTGCCGTTCCCGGCCCTGGGGCTGAGCCAGCTCCTGATCGGCTGCGCCCTCGGCACCCGCATCACCCGCAAATCGGTCTCGACGGCACGGCGCTTCCTGCCGGTGGCGATCGGCGGCACCCTCACCCTGCTCGTCTGGACCGTTCTCCTGTCGCTCGCTCTCAGCCAGGTGTCGTCGATCGGCTTCGAGGCCCTGGTGCTCGGCACCGCGCCGGGCGGCGCTGCGGAGACCGGCCTCACGGCACGCGCGCTGCACCTCAATGTCGGCGACGTCACCGCCTTCCACCTCGTGCGGATCCTGTTCATCGTGCTCTTGAGCGCGCCGCTCTACCGGCTCGCCGTCCGGCGCGGGCAGGATCGTCCCCGGTGATGTGCGGGAGCGACAGCCGCTGCTGCGCCCCCTCCCGTCCGGGCGGCGGCGCCGCGGAACTGGCCGGGCTTCGCGCCAGGAGCTGACCGTCCGTGCCGCACGACGTGCAACGGCGCCGTTCAGGATGTCGTCGATTGCCGCCGGCCCGGGGGTCCGGCGCGGATGGTTCCGCCGGTTGCCCCGGTGGAGCCGAGCAATGTGCGGTAAAGGTCATCGTGCTCGGCACAGCCTCCAGCAGGCCGATGCCGAGCCGCCGGTACAGGGCGACCGGGGGCGACGGCCTGCGGCCCACGGCCGACGGAGGCGGTGGTCAAGAACGGCCGTCGGGCGTGAGCCAGCGCGATCGCAGTCTCACCCGCGGCTCGCCCACTCACCGCCGCCGGCTCGATCGCCCGCCGGTAGCCGTGGGCAGCGCTCGCGACGGGAGACGAACCGGAATCAGCCCCCCGCGGCAGGCCGGAAGCACGGGACGGGCATCCCGTTCTGCGAGCGCTCGAACACCAGGGTCACGGCCTGACCGATCGCCAGGGAACTTGCATCGCAGGAGACGAGGCTCGTGAGCATGATCGGCCCCTCCTCAAGGGCAACATACGCCAATGCGCGCGGGGGAGCCTCGCGGGCGAGCACCGTGTAGCTGTACACCGTGCCACGCCCGGAGGCCTCCTCCCAGCCGGTCTCGCCGAGGCAGAAGGGGCAGCGTGCGCGCGGATACCAGTGCGCCTTGCCGCAAGCGAGGCAGCGTCGCAGCAGAAAGCGGCCCTCGCGCGCCGCCGCCACGAAGGCGGCGCTCTCCGGGCTCTCGGGCGGATCCGGCCAGAGCCCGTCGCGGCTGTCGATCCTCACCATCGCTCACTCCCTCCCGAGCACCAGGGTCGCGGCGCCGTGGCGGCTGCCGAGCAGCCCACCGATCCCGGTCGCGACGGCGAGGTCGCAATTGCCGACCTGCACGGCCGGATGCGCCTCGCCGCGCAACTGGCGCACCGCCTCGATCACCTTGGTCATCCCGCCCCGATTGGCCGGGTGGTTGTTGCACAGCCCGCCTCCGTCGGTGTTGAACGGCAGCCGCCCGCTCCCCGCGATGAGGTTGCCGTCGGCGACGAAGCGGCCGCCCTGCCCCTTCTCGCAGAAGCCCAGATCTTCGAGCTGCATCAGCACCGTGATGGTGAAGCTGTCGTAGATCGAGGCGTACTTGATGTCGGCAGGCGTCACTCCCGCCTCGGCGAAGGCGGCCGGACCGGAGCGGCGCGCCGCCGACCACGTCAGGTCGACCTCGCCGCCGCGCTGCCCCTTGGCGGCCTCTCCCGCGCCCATGACCCGCACCAGCGGGCGTTTCAGGCTGCGGGCGATCTCGGGCCGCACCACCACCAGGGCGCCGCCGCCGTCGCTGACCACGCAGCAATCGAGGCGGTGGAGCGGATCGGCGATGACCGGCGAGGCCAGCACGTCGTCCACGCTCACCACGTCGCGCAGCATGGCGTGCGGGTTGTGCTGGGCGTGGTGCGAGGCCGCGACCTTGATCCAGGCGAGCTGCTCGGGCGTGGTGCCGAACTCGTGCATGTGTCGGCGGGCGCAGAGCGCGTAGAGGTTCACCGTGGTCGGGCCGAAGGGCGCCTCCCAGGGGCTGTCGGGTGCGTCCGCGATGACGGGCCGCGCCGCCGTGCCGGAGTGACCGGCGCTGCGCGGCCGTCCCGCCAGCGTGATCAGGGCGACGTTGCAGTGGCCCATGGCGATCGCCTGGGCGGCGTGCGCCACGTGGGCGAGATAGGAGGCGCCGCCCAGATCGGTGCTGTCGAGGTGGCGCAGGTCGAGGTTGAGGTAATCGGCCATCGCCAGCGGGCCGAGGCCGGGCGCGTCCCCGGCGCAGAAGTAGCCGTCGACGTCGTCCTTGGTGAGCCCCGCGTCGGTGAGTGCGCCGACGGCGACCTCCGCGTGGAGCTGGGCCACGGACTTGTCCGGGGCCTTGCGGGTCGGGTGCTCGTAGGCCCCGGCGATGTAGGCGCGTCCGTTGATGCTCATGGTCAGACCGGGTCCCAGGAGAACACGTCGGGGCTGCGGTCGAGGGGTGCGAGGTGACCGCGCAGGGCCGGCAGGGCGTGCTCGGCGATCGTCTCCGGCGTCCAGCCCTCGGCCCGGTGCACGCCGCGCACCGGGCGTGGGTGGTTGAAGACGAACAGTTCGTTGTGCCGGGAGGCGAAGATCTGTCCGGTGATGTCCCGCGCCGCCTCGGAGGCGAGGAAGACCGCGAGCGGCGCGTTCTTCTCCGGTCCCATCGCCTGGAGCTTGGCGACCCGGGCCTTCTGCTCGTCCGTCCCGGCGGGGATCGCGCTCGTCATCCGGCTCCAGGCGAAGGGAGCGATGCAGTTCGAGCGCACGCCGAAGCGTCCCATGTCGAGGGCGATCGACTTCGACAGGGCGGCGATGCCGAGCTTGGCCGCCGCGTAGTTCGCCTGGCCGGTATTGCCGATCAGCCCGGAGGTCGAGGTCATGTGGACGTAGGCGCCGGATTCCTGGCGCCGGAAATGCTCGGCCGCCGCCCGCGCGACGAAGAAGCTACCGTTGAGGTGGACGTTGATCACCGAGAGCCATTCCTCCGGCGACATCTTGTGGAAGATCTGGTCGCGCAGGATCCCGGCGTTGTTCACCACGACGTCGATGCGCCCGAAGGCGTCGAGGGCGGTGGCGACGATGCGCTGGGCCGCCGCCCACTCCGCCACCGTCTCGGTGCTGAGGACGGCCTCGCCCCCGCGCTGCTCGATGATCCGGCAGGTCTGCTCGCCGGGCGTGGCGGAGGTCTCGCCGAGCCCGCTCAGGCTCGCCCCGACGTCGTTGACGATCACCCGGGCGCCGGCGAGCGCCATGGCCAGCGCGATCTCCCGCCCGATGCCGCCGCCCGCCCCGGTGACGAGCGCGACCTTTCCCTCCAGCATCCCCATCGGGTTCCTCCCTGCCCTGGAGCATTTTCCGACGAAGTGGATACCGGTTCGTCAAAGAAAATGCGGCAAAATCAAAGACCTAGCGCCCCGTCCAGCGCGGCGGGCGCTTCTCCACGAAGGCCCGGGGTCCCTCGCGGTAATCCTCGGATTGCTGGATCCGCGCGCGCGCCGCGGCGCTCGCCGCCCTCAGCACGGCCTCGTCCGCGTCGGAGGCGAGGCGGGCGACCGCGAGGCTCTCCCGCACCGCGAGCGGCGCATTCGCGGCAATGGCCAGCGCCAGCGCGACCGCCTCCTCCCGCGCCCGGCCCTCTGGCACCACCCGGCTGACGAGGCCGAGCGCGTGGGCACGCGGCGCGTCGAGGGTGGCACCGGTCAGGATCATCTCCAGGGCGACGGCGCGCGGGAGCGCCCGCGGCAGCCGGTAGAGGCCGCCCGCCGCCGCGATCAGCCCGCGCCGCACCTCCGGCAGGCCGAGGCCGCTCCCCTCAGCCGCGACGATCAGGTCGCAGGCCAGGGCGATCTCGCAGCCCCCCGCGAGGGCCGGGCCGTCCAAAGCGGCGATCCAGGGCTTTGCCCGCCGGGCATGCACGAAGCCGGCAAAGCCGCCCTCCGGCGTCCAGAGGTCGTCCGCCCGCCCCGCCGCCACGACCTTGAGGTCGGCGCCGGCGCAGAAGACCCCGCAGGGCGCGCCGGCGAGCACCACCGCGCGGATCGCCGCGTCGGCCTCCATGCGGGCCAGGGCCGAGGCGAGGCCGCGGGCCAGGGCCGGATCGACGGCGTTGCGGGCCCGCGGCCGGTTCAGGGTGACGACCGCGACGTGATCGCCGACGCGCTCGGTCAGGACGGGGGCCTCATCCATCAGGCGATCCTCCACTCGGCGAGTCCGTCCGGCGCCGGGCGCAGCGTTCCGGCGAGGCCGACGGGGGAGCGGTCGAGGTCGGTGAGCGCCGCGAGCGTGGCGTGATCGGCGGCCGGCACCCGCGCCAGGAGCCGCGCGCCGCCCTGGCGCAGCACCACCACCCCCTTCTGGGGGGCGCCCTCGCGGTCGAACAGCACGGTGTGGGTCTCGATCACCGCACGACCCGCCTGCGTCTCGGCGATTGGCGGGACGGCACCGCGTCGCCGATCCGCCTCGCCCTGGACGGAAGCGGGCTCGATGCAGGCGGGCAGCGGTCGGCTCGCGAGCACGAGGGCGTGGTGCTTGGTGACGAACTCGCCCTGGCCGTAGAGCAGCCCGGCCCCGCCCGGCGCCTCGCGCAGGAGACGGACCATCGCGCAGGCCGCATGCGCCATGTAGCCGTTGAGCGGTGCGCCGAAGAAGGTCAGCCCGCCCGCGACGGTCGGCACGGTCTCCGGCGGCAGGCCGAGAGTGCGCCGCGCCATCTTGGGCACGCAGGGGAAGCAGCTGTAGAGTTCGATCGCCGCGAGGTCCGCGGGCGCGAGGCCGGCCCGGCCGAGCGCCCCGGCAAGCACCGCATCCTGGGCCGGGGCGTGGTCGAAGGCGTCGCGGGCGAGCCAGTCCCGCGGCTCGCTCGCCGCGGCGCCGGGACCGATATGGATCAGGCGGTGCTCGGGCAGACCGGCCGCGCGGGCGCGGGCGAGACTCGCGACGATCACGGCCGCGCCCTGGTTCACCACCGGGTTCGCCACCATCAGCTTTTGGTACGGCCAGGCGATCGGCCGGTTGCCGGGCGAGGATTCGGCGATCTCCTCCGGGGCGGTCGGGCGGCGCAGCCAGGCGCTGGGGTTCCGGGCCGCGACCCGGGACATCGCGGCCCACAGGGCGGCGGATTCTGCGCGCCCCTCCCGCGGGGTCTGGCCCCAGGCGGCCTGGCAGGCGGTCTCGTAGAGCGGGTAGACGAAGACCGGCTGCGACAGGCCGTGGCGCAGGGCCTGGGGGTGCAGGTAGTCGCGCACCCGCGGGTTGGTCCAGGCCGGGTCCGGCGGGGTCCAGGGCGGGAGAGCGTCGCGGTCGGGCCGGAGGCCGGTGCGGCGCGCGGCGGCGGCGCTGTGCTCCGCTTCGCCGCTGCAGAACGCCGCGACCTCGGCCTCACCCCGGGCGATCCGCTGCGCGGCCTCGTGCAGGAAGCGCACGGGGGTCTCGCCGCCGACCGGGCCGTAGGCGAGGCGGGTGGGGCGGTGGCCGATCAGGTCGGCGACGCGGCCCGGCAGGTCGGCGTAGGGCCAGGACACCGCGTTGACCACGTCGAGGGAAGCGAGGCGCCCGAGGAAGCGGCCGCCCGCATCCGCATCGGCGCGGCGCAGGGCCTCCGCCATCAGGGCGGCGGGCTCGGGACCGAGCGGCCCCCGGCCCGGCGCGTCCGGCCGGTCCGCGACCTCCCCGATGCCGACGATGACCGGGATGCGCGCGGGGTCGCTCACGGCGCGGCTCCGATCTCGATCACCGCGTCGGCCGCGTAGGCGCCGTCCGGCAGCGCGAGGACCGGGTTGAGGTCGATCGCGGCCAGGTCCGGCCCGGCCTGCACGGCGAGGACCGAGAGCCGCGCCAGCATCCGGGCCAGCGCCGCCACGTCGCAGGGCGGGCGGCCGCGGGCCCCCAGCAGCAGCGGCGCCGCCCGGATCGAGCGGATCATCGCCTCGGCCACGTCCTCGCCGAAGGGGCAGCGCCGGAACACCACGTCGCGCATCACCTCGACGAAGACGCCGCCGAGGCCGACCATCGCCACGGGGCCGAAGACCGGGTCGCGCTGGATGCCCATGATGCATTCGACCGCGCCCTTGATCTGGCGCGCCACCAGCACGCCCTCGATCCGGGCCGACGGAGCATGGCGGGCGGCGCGCTCCAGGAGCGTGGCGTAGCCGCTCCGGACCGCCCCGGCATCGGCGACGTCGAGGAGCACGCCGCCGATCTCGGTCTTGTGCAGGATGTCCGGCGACAGGATCTTCATCACCACCGGGAATCCGAGGGCCTCGGCCGCCGCGACCGCCGCCTCGGCGTCGGGGCACGCCGCCTCCGGCACCGTCGCGATGCCGGCCGCCGCGAGGAGGCGCTTGGCCTCCGCCTCGCTCGGCGTCGTCTCCGGCAGCGCGACCGCCGCCATCGTCCCTGGCGCGGCGGGCTCGGCTTCCGAAAAGCTCGCGCCGAGGCGGCCCATCGCGTCGAGGGCGACCACCGCCCGGGCCGGGTCCTCGTAGAGCAGGTAGCCGTCGGCCTCGTATTCGCGGTTTCGCTCCTCAGAGGCGAGGACCGACAGGGCGTAGAGCCGGTCCGGATGGCGCGCCTTGACGGCGTTGAGCTGGGCGCGGATCGCCGGCGCCATGCTGGGGGCGCCGCCGATCTGGGTGAAGAAGGCCAGAATGGACGAGTAGCCACCCTCGGCGATCATCGATTCGGTGAAGCGGCCGATCAGCGACAGGTCGTTGAAGGCCTGGGCGGTGCAATCGACCGGGTTGCGCGGCGAGGCGATCGGCAGGATCGCCTTGAGACGCGCCTGCGCGTCCTCCGGCATCGGCGGCATCGGCAGGCCCACACCCTCGGCGGCATCCGAGATCAGCACGCCGGCTCCGCCCGAGATGGTGATGACCCCCAGCGTGTTCGGGACCGGGTAGATCCGCCGCGTCGCCGCATAGGCGATGTCGATCAGCTCCTCCGTCGAGCGGGCCCGGATCGCGCCGTGCTCGGCCACAACCGCGGAGAAAATCGCGTCGTTGCCGGCGATCGAGGCGGTGTGCGACTGCGCCGCCGCGCTGCCGACCGCGCTGCGGCCGACCTTCATCAGGATGACGGGCTTTCGCGCCCGCCGCGCGTCGGCGAGCGCGGCGGCGAAGGCCGGCCCGTCCTGCACGCCCTCGACGTAGGCCATGATGACATCGAGGCCGTCGTCCCGGGTCATCCAGCCGATCGCGTCGGCGACCGACAGGTCGGCCTCGTTGCCGGTGGTGATCAGCATCCCGGTGCCGATGCCCCGGGCCCGGCAGGCGGCGAAGAGGTGCGTCCCGTAGGCCCCCGACTGGCTGGCGATGCCGATCCGCCCCGGCAGCGGCAGGCCGCCCTCGAGCGAGGCGGTGAAGATCGGGTAGAAGCCGGCGGCCGCGTTGAACAGGCCGAGGCAGTTGGGGCCGAGCAGCCGCATCCCGTGCCGCCGCGCCGCCGCGAGGAGGGCTTCCTGCGCCGCCACCTCCCCGACCTCGGCGTAGCCCGCCGTGAACATCACGGCGAAGCGCGTGCCGCGTGCGCCGAGCTCCTCCACCGCCTGGAGCGCCGCCGCGCCCGGCACCGCCACCACGGCGACGTCCGGCACCTGCGGCAGGGCCGCGACGGACGGGTAGCTGGCGAGCCCCTGCACCTCGGCGCGGTTGGGGTTCACCGGCAGGATCGCGCCCTGGAAGCCGGCGCGCAGCATGTAGGCGATCGGCCGGCCGCCGATGCGGGTCGGGTCGGCGGACGCGCCGATGATCGCGACCGCACCGGGCCGGACCAGGGGAGCCAAGTCGGCAGTCTTCACGTCGGCAGTCTTCACGCCGGTACTCTTCACGTCGGCGGGCTCAGTTCTGGACATGGGGGCATCCGCCTTCGCTGAGCGGCCGGAACGCCTCGTCGCCCGGGACCGTGGCGACGAGTTCGTAGAGGTCCCACTTGCCCTTCGACTGGGACGGCTTCTTGAAGCGCATCAGGTACATGTCGTGGACCATGCGGCCGTCGGCCCGGACCTTGCCGCCCTGCGCGAAGAAGTCGTTGACCGGCATCGCGCGCATCTTCGCCATGACGGCGGCCGACTCGGTGGTGCCGGCGGCCTGCACCGCCTTGAGGTAATGGGTGAGCGCCGAGGTCACGCCGGCCTGGTAGGCGGTCGGCATCGCCTTGCGGCGGGCGTAGAACCGCTCGGCATAGGCCCGGGTCTCCGGCGTGCGGTCCCAGTAGAAGCTGTCGGTGAACAGCGCGCCCTGCACCACCTCGAGGCCGAGGGAGGCGGAATCGGTCAGCGTCACCTGCAAGGCCGCCATGATCTTGTCCGACTGGGACAGACCGAATTCATGCGCCTGCTTGATCGCGTTGGCGAAGTCGCTGCCCGCATTGGCAAGGGCGATCACCTGCGCGGGCGAGGCCTGCGCCTGAAGCAGGAAGGACGAGAAGTCGGGATTGCTGAACGGGTGGCGGACCTTGCCGACGATCTTGCCACCCGCGGCCTCGACCGCCCGGGTCGCGTCGCGCTCCAGCGCGTGGCCGAAGGCGTAATCGGCGGTGAGGAAGTACCAGGCCTTCGCCCCGCGGGCGACCAGCGCCTTGGCGGTGGAATTCGACGAGGCGTAGGTGTCGTAGGTCCACTGCACGCTGGTCGGCGAGCACGACTTGCCGGTGAGATCGGACGAACCGGCACCCGAGATCAGGAAGATCCTGTTGCGCTCGCGGGTCACCGCCTGGACCGCCAGGGCGACCGCGGAGTTCACGCCCTCCGCCACCACGTCGACGCCCTTCGTGTCGATCCAGTTGCGCACGATGGTGGAGGCGATGTCGGGCTTGTTCTGGTGGTCGGCCGAGATGATCTCGATGCGCTTACCCAGCACCGTCGGGCCGAAATCCTCGACCGCGATCTGGGCGGCGGCGACCGAGCCCTCGCCGTTGCCCTCGCTGTACTGGCCGCTCATGTCGGTGATGATGCCGATCCGCAGCACGTCGGTGTCGGCACGGGCCGCGGTGGCGGCGCCGAGGCCGGCCAGCACGGGCAGCATCCAGCTCAGGATGAGACGGGGGACGACGATCGATCGTCGCGTCCGCCCCTCCCCTGTTCCGAGCGCATGCGGCGCCGGCGCAAAGCGCCCCGGAAACCAGCCCAACCGAGTGCCGATGAGCAACCGCCCGGTGCGCCGCGAGGCGCACCCCCACCGCATGCCTGCCATCTCGTTCCCTCCCGCCGCATCCGGGCCCGTTTGACCGGACCCTTGCGAACTGCCGCTTTTATTTCACCGGCTGAATGCTATTGTGATCCGTAAACGCTCTGCAGTGCAAGGGGCGAGATCGGGACGAGACGCGAGGATGGGCTAAGATGAGCCAGGCCGGGGAGGGAGCGGCGGTGATGGAGGTCGGCCGCGAGGTAGGGGCGGTGACCCAGGCCGTGGCGATCCTGCGGGCGGTCGCAACCGCCCGCGAGGCGCTCGGGGTCACGGCGATCGCCCGCGCCGCGGGGGTGAGCCCCTCCACCACGCTCAACATCCTGCGCACGCTGGTGGGCGAGGGGTTCGTCACGGTGGCGCTGGACACCAAGACCTACCGCCTCGGGCTGGGTCTCCTCGAAGTGGCACGCCCGCTTCTCAACCGCTCGGACCTCGAACTGCTTCAGCCCGGGCTGCAGCAGATCGCGACGGAGTTCGAGGCGACGGCGAGCGTCTGGCAGGTCGCCCCGGACGACAAGGCGCTGCTCCTCGGGCGCATCGTGCCGGCGAACGGCATTCACATCGAGTTCCGGCTCGCCACCCGCATCCCGGCCTATGCGGGGGCGATCGGCCGGGCGGTGGCGGCGGCCGGTCACACGCCGCGCGCCAGCATCCAGGCGCGCTACGGGGCGATCCGCTGGCACGTGCCGGTCCCCTTCGAGACCTTCCTGGAGGATGTCGAGGCGTGCGCGGCGCGCGGCTACGCCGTCGATATCGGGCGGCTGATCCGGGGCGTGACCTCGGTCGCCTCCGCGCTCTGCGACGGCGCCGGACGCCCGCGCCTCGTGGTGGCGGCGCACCTGTTCCAGGGCCAGCTCGGCGGAGAAGGGCTCGACGGCCTGGGCCACGCCCTCGCGGCGCTGGTGCGCGATGCGCAGCCCGCCCTGTTCGGCACCACGCGCGCCCCCGCCGCCGAGGCGCCGCGCCGCAGGAGCGCGCGATGAGCGCGACCGGAACCGCCTCCGCGCCGCCCGAGGCGTGGACGGACGACATCGCCACGCCGGGCTTGCTGCGCCGGATGGCGGCCCTGCTCGGCCGGGACTGGCGAACCGGCGCGCAGGGCACCGTGATCCCCCGTGGCTGGCATGTCGGCCTGTTTCCCACCGCCCTGCCGCAAGCGGAATTGCGGCCGGATGGCTATGCCGGGCCTGGCATCGCGCTGCCGGATCTCGGTCTGCCCCGGGTGATGCTGGGCGGACGACGCGCCACCTACGCGGGCGACATCCCGCTCGGCGCGACGGTGCGGCGGCATACCACGATCGAGCGCGTGGCGGAGAAGACCGGCCGCAGCGGCCGGATCGCGGTGGTGACGGTGTGCAGCACCCTCGCCATCGACGGTGAGACCGTGGTGACCGAGCACGAGAATTACGTGCTGCGCGAGGCGGCCACCACCACGCCCGACGCCACCGCGCCCGCGCCCGCACCCGCGCAGGCTCGGCCCGCACAGATCGCGCGCACGCTCACGCCGGACGAGACGCTGTTGTTCCGGTTCTGCGCCGTCACCTACAACGCTCACCGCATTCACTACGACGCGCCCTACGCGACCGGTCGCGAGGGCTATCCGGCCCTGGTGGTCAATGGCCCCCTGACCGCCCTCCTCGCCCTGGAGCTCGCCCGGGAGGCCGCCGGCCGGGAACCGGCCGCCTTCGGCTATCGCCTGCTGCACCCGCTCTCTTGCGGGCGCCCGATGCACCTGAAGGCGCGCGAGGAGGCGGGCGAAGAGGGGGGCGAAGAGCTGGGCACATGGCGGGTCTGGGCCGAGGACGATGCCGGGCGGGTCGCCCTCGACGCCACCTTCCGATGAGCGCGCCAGCCCCCTCCCCCTGCCCCTCGCCCGCCCCCCGGCCGCTCGCCGGCATCCGGGTCGTCGATCTCACGAGCGTGGTGGTCGGCCCGGCCTGCACCTTGCGGCTGGCCGATTTCGGCGCGGAGGTGATCAAGGTCGAGCCGCCCGCCGGCGACGTATTGCGCTCACTAGGCGGTCCGTCGCCGGGCGGCCGCCACGCCGGCTCCTACCTGCACCTGAACCGGGGCAAGCAGGCGCTCGGCCTCGACCTCAAGACGCCCGCCGCGCGGGCGGTGCTGGAGCGGCTGATCGCGTCGAGCGACGTCGTCGTCGCCAACATGCGCCCGGAGGCGCTGGCCCGGCTCGGCCTCGACGCGGACAGCCTGCGGGACAGGCAACCGCGCCTCGTCCACTGTACGATCACGGGCTTCGGCCCCGGCGGGCCCTACCGGGGCCGCCCGGCCTATGACAGCGTGGTCCAGGGCGTGTCCGGCATCGCCGGGCTGGCGGAGCGCCGCGACGGCCGCCCGCACTACGTGCCGCTGCTCCTCGCGGACCACGTCACCGGCGAGATCGCCGCCTCGGCGATCCTGGCCGCCCTCCTCGCCCGGGAACGCACCGGGCTCGGCGCGACGCTCGAGGTGCCGATGCACGAGACCATGGCGGCCTTCGTGCTGCAGGAGCATCTCGGCCCCCGCAGCTTCGACCCGCCGCTCGGGCCGGCGGGCGATGCCCGCGTGCTCAACCCGGACAACCGGCCCCTCGCCACGGCGGATGGCTGGATCAGCCTGACGGCCAACACCGACGCGCAGGTGCACGCCTTCCTGCGGGCGGTCGAGCGCGCGGACCTGATCGACGAGCCGCGGCTGCGCACCGTCGCCGACCGGTTCCGGCACGTCGACCTGTGGTTTCGCGTCCGCGCGGAGGCATTGGCGAGCCGGACCACCGCGGCGTGGCTCGCGATCTTCGCCGCGGCGGACGTCCCGGCGATGCCGTGCCACACCCTCGAGACCCTGGAGCGGGACCCGCACCTCGCCGCCGTCGGGCTGCTCGGCACGGACCTGCACCCGACCGAGGGCCGGGTTCGCACCATCCGGCCGACGATCCTGCAGGACGGCGCGCCGGCCCCCGCCGGACGCCCGGCCCCACCGCCCGGCTTCGATACCCGGACCGTGCTGCGCGGCCTCGGCCTCGACGAGGCCGAGTGCGACGCGCTGATCGCGTCCGGCGCCGCCTTCGCGCCCGGCGCCGACACGGGCTGAAGGACGCTCCGGCCCGACGGCGAAGACGCCGCGGGCCGCCCCATCGCACCAGGGAGGAGATGGAATGGCAAAGCAGGGAACCGGAGCCCGGGGATGGTCCGGGCGTGTCGCGGCGGCGTGGCTCGCGGCCTGCCTCGGTCTGCCGGCGGCGCATGCTGCCGACGAGGGGCCGGTCCGCATCGGGGTCCTCGTCGACCTCGAAGGCACCTACGCGGATATCGGCGGCCTTGGCGCCGTCGAGGCCGTGCGGATGGCGGTCGAGGATGCGGGCGGCAGCGTGCTCGGCAAGCCGATCGAGGTCGTCTCGGCGGGCGGGCAGAACAAGGCCGACGTCGCCGCCAACATCGCCCGGCAGTGGTACGACTCGGGCGTCGACGTGATCACCGACCTGCCCTCCTCCGCCATGGCCCTCGCGGTCATCAACCTCGCCAACGAGAAGAAGAAGCTCGCCCTCGTCACCAGCGCCGGGTCGTCCGACATCACCGGCAGGTTCTGCTCGCCCTACGCGGCGCACTGGACCTGGGACACCTACGCCATGGCCAAGGGCACCGGCGCCGGCGTGGTCAAGCAGGGCGGCACCGACTGGTACTTCCTCACCGCCGACTACGTGTTCGGGCAGGCGCTCGAGCGGGACACCGCCGCGGTGGTCAAGGCGAATGGCGGGCGCGTCCTCGGCGCGGTCCGCCATCCTCTCAACACGCAGGATTTCTCGTCCTTCCTGCTCCAGGCACAGAGTTCGAAGGCCAAGATCCTCGGCCTCGCCAACGGCGGCACCGACACCATCAACGCGATCAAGCAGGCGCGGGAATTCGGCCTCACCGACAGCATGCAGCTGGTGGCGCTCATCGCCTTCCTCAGCGACGTCCACTCCCTCGGCCTGACGGTGGCGCAGGGCCTCCTGCTGACGGAGGCCTTCTACTGGGACCAGGACGAGGAGACCCGGGCGTGGTCGCGCCGGTTCTTCGCGCGCATGAAGCGCATGCCGAGCATGACCCAGGCCGGCGCCTATAGCGGCACGCTCCATTACCTGAAGGCAGTGAAGGCGGTCGGCAGCAAGAACCCCGAGGCGGTGATGGCGCAGATGCGTCGCACGCCGATCAACGACTTCATGACCCGTGACGGCGTGCTGCGGCCGGACGGGCGGGTGGTTCGGGACATGTACCTGTTCCAGGCCAAGACCCCGGCGGAATCGACCGGCGAGTGGGACCTCTACAAGCTCGTGCGCCGCATCCCGGGCAACGAGGCGTTCCGCCCGCTCGGCGAGGGCGGCTGCCCGCTGGTGCCATGACGCACCCTGCCCGTCACGAGCCCGCCCTCGACCATCCTGCCCCCGGAGCTTGTTCCATGAGACGCTACGCCGTCACCGAGTTCAGCCGCCCGCTCTGTAGGGTGGTGGAGGAGGATCCCGTCCCGCAGGGCACCGAGGTGGTGCTCGACCTGCAGCGCTGCGGCGTCTGCCACACCGACCTCCACCTGCGGGAGGGCCATTACGACCTCGGCGGCGGCAAACGCCTGAGCCTCGCCGAGCGCGGGGTCGGGCTGCCGGTCACCCTCGGACACGAGATCCTCGGGCGCATCGCGGCCGTGGGGCCTGAGGCGGGCGAGATCGCCGGCTCGATCGGCCGCAGCGTGCTCGCCTATCCGTGGATCGGCTGCGGCGCCTGCCATCGCTGCCTGTCCGGCGAGGAGAATCTCTGCGCGGCGGGGCGCTGCCTCGGCGTGCACCGGCCCGGGGGCTACGCCGAGAAGGTGGTCGTGCCCCATCCCCGCTACCTGATCGATGGGGAAGGCCTCGACCCCTCGGCAGCCGCGACGCTCGCCTGCTCGGGCCTCACCGCCTACTCGGCCCTGCGCAAGATCGGGGGCGACCCGGCCCGGGACTGGCTCCTGCTGGTCGGGGCGGGCGGCCTCGGGCAGAGCGCGCTGCGCCTCGCGCGGGCCCTCGGCCATGCCCGCGTCGCGGTCGCCGACACGGCGCCGGCCAAGCGCGAGCGGGCCCTCGCGCTCGGCGCCGACCGGGTGCTCGATCCGGCCGATCCGGGCGCCCGGGCGGAGCTCCTGGCCCTCGAGACCGGGCTCGCGGCGGCGATCGACTTCGTCGGCACCACCGAGACGGCGCGCTTCGCCCTCGACGGCCTGCGGCGCGGCGGCCACTACGTCGTGGTCGGCATGTTCGGCGGCGAGGTCACCCTCTCGCTGCCGCTCCTGCCGCTCCGCGCCCTCACGCTCACGGGCTCGTATGTCGGCAATCTCGGCGAGTTGCGTGACCTCGTCGATCTCGTGCGCCGGCACGGCTTGACCCTCGTCGAGACCGAGACGGTGCCCCTCGACCAGGCGGAGGCGGCGATGCGGCGGCTCGAAGCCGGCGCGGTCGCCGGACGGATCGTCCTGTCGCACCGGGCGTGAGCCCCGCTCCCGCCGGACGTCGCACCCCGACCGTCACCCGCCGCGCATCGTCGAGAGCGCGGCGGCGATCTCGGCCGCCGCCGCCCGCAAGGGGGCGACGAAGCGGGCGACCACGTCGGCCTCGTCGAGGGCGTGGCGCAGGTACATGAGGTTGAGGCTCCCGACCGCGACCCCGCCGATCAGCACCGGCACGCCGATCGCCGAGGCGACGCCGTTGTAGGACGTGCGCGAGTAGTCCGGGTTCATGCTGGCGTATCCGTTCGCCCGCACCGTCGCGAGCTGCCCCTCGAGCCTCTCGGGATCGTGGACGACGGCATTCCACGGGTCGTCCGACGCGGCGAGCGCGGAGAGCGCCCGGGCGCGGGTCGTCGGGTCGCAGAACGCCAGGAAGGCCATGCCGAGGGACGTGCCGAGCAGCGGCGCCCGGTAGCCGGGCCGGCGGTTGAAGTGCAGCCCCCCCTCGCCGCGGCTGGTGCGCGCCACCACCATCGCGTCGCCGTCGAAGACCGAGACGTCGGAGGGCCATTGCAGCGCAGTGTGCAGCCGCGCGAGGATCGGGGCGGCGGCGAGCGCCATCTCCTCGTGCTTCCGGTAGCCGCTGCTGAGTTCGAGCGTGCGCCCGGTGGTGACGTAGACCGGCCGCGACGGGTGGCGCGCCACCAGCCCGGCATGGATCAGCGTCTCGAGCATCCTGACGATCGTCGGCCGGTTGAGCCCGGTCTCGCGGAAGAGATCGCCGACGCTCGCCTCCTTGAGACGGTTGAGCGCGAACAGGACCTCCAGCACCCGCAGGGCCGCGGTGACGGGCTCGAAGGACGGCATAGAAACTCTCTCGGTCGACGCATCGGGAATCGACGTCGGCATTGCATCCGCCGCCGATCGGTCTAAGCTGTTTTGAACAAGCATTTCAACTGATGAAATGAACAAGAACGGGACCGGAGGAACGCGGCTTTGGCGGGCGCGGATCAGACGCGAGCGGCGGCAGGACCGGAGGCGGCGCCTCCGAGCGCCGTGCCGGGCCCGTTGCAGGGACTGACAGTCCTCGACCTCTCCCGCGTGCTCGCAGGGCCCTGGGCCTCGCAGATTCTCGGCGACCTCGGGGCCGAGGTCTGGAAGATCGAGCGGCCTGAGACGGGCGACGACACACGGCTGTGGGGCCCGCCCTTCGTGCAGGGGCCGGACGGACCGTCGGACGCCGCCTACTATCTCTGTGCCAACCGCAACAAGCGCAGCGTCGCCATCGATTTCGGCACGCCCGAGGGCGCCGCCCTGGTGCGGCGGCTGGCCGAGCGGGCCGACATCGTGGTCGAGAACTTCAAGACCGGGGCGCTCGCCCGCTACGGCCTCGATTATGCCTCGCTGTCGGCGGTCAATCCCGGCGTGATCTACTGCTCGGTGACCGGGTTCGGCCAGACCGGCCCCTACGCCGCACGGGGCGGCTACGACTTTCTCATCCAGGGCATGAGCGGCCTGATGAGCGTCACCGGCCGCCCCGACGACGAGCCCGGCGCCGGTCCGATCAAGGTCGGGCTGCCGGTGAGCGACCTCTTCACCGGCCTCTACGCCGCGACCTCGATCCTCGCGGCGCTCCACCACCGGACCGCCACCGGCGAGGGCCAGCACATCGATTGCGCCCTCCTCGACAGCCAGGTCGCGGTGCTGGTCAACCAGGGCATGAACCATATCGTCGGCGGCCTGACCCCCGGCCGGCTCGGCAATTCGCACCCGAACGTGGTGCCCTATCGCGAGTTCCAGACGGCGGACGGCCACGTGCTCGTCGCCTGCGGCAATGACGGGCAGTTCCGCAGCCTGTGCGCGCTCCTGAACCTGCCCGAACTCGCGGCCGATCCGCGCTTTCGCGACAATGTCGGACGCCTGCGCGACCGGAAGGAGCTCGAGGCGAGCCTGGGCGCCGCGATCCGCCCATGGACCTCCGCCGACGTCTTCGCCGCCATGGAGGCGGGCGGGGTGCCCGGCGGTCCCATCAACCGTATCGACCAGATCCTCGCCGACCCGCAGGTCGCGGCCCGCGGCCTGCTCAAGCGGATGGAGCGCTCGGACGGCACGCCCGTCACGGTGATCGGCTATCCGAGCCAGCTGTCGCGCACCCCCGCCACCTACCGGATCGCCCCGCAGACCCTCGGCGAGGCCACCGCCGACGTGCTGGCCTCGCTCGGAATCGACGAGGCGGAGCGTGCGGCGCTGCGGGAGAAGGGGATCATCCGTGACGGACGCTGATCCCCTCGGAGATCTGGCGCGACGGCGCGTTCCCGGCAGCCCGTCCCAGAGGGTGACATCGTGGTGATCGACAACGGGCGCGCCGTGTTCGCGGGCGCCGAGAACGGAGTGGCGCGATGAGCGGGACATCCCTGTCCGACGAGGCCGTGCTCCTTGAGCGCCGTGACGGCGCGGTCGCGATCCTGACGCTCAACGAGCCGGGGAAGCGCAATGCCCTGACGCCGGCGATCCGGGTGGCGCTCGCCGAGGCGATCGACCGCATCGAGCGCGACGCCGCCATCCGGGCGGTCGTGATCACCGGCGGGCCGCAGGTGTTCAGCGCCGGCGGCGACCTCACGGCGATGAAGGCCGACGGGCTCGCCGGCGGGCGCGACCGCTTCCGGCTGCTCCACGCCATTGTCCGGGCGATCGTGAAGTCGGGCAAGCCCTACCTCGCCGCCGTCGAGGGCTGGGCCGCCGGCGCCGGCTTCAGCGTCGCGCTCCTGTGCGACACGATCGTGGCCGCCGAGGGCGCGCGCTTCGTCGCCTCGTTCCCGAAGGTCGGGCTCGTCGCCGATGCCGGCCTGCTCCACACCCTGCCGGCCCGGGTCGGCCAGGGCCGTGCCCGCCAGATCCTGCTCCAGGCGAACCCCATCGGCGCCCGCACCGGCTTCGAGATCGGCCTCGTCGACGAAGTCGTGCCGGACGGGACCGCGCTCGATCGGGCGGTCGCGCTCGCCCGCGCCTATGACGGGCTGGCACCGCTCCCGACCGCGATGGCCAAGGAGTGGCTGGCCCGCGGGATCGACGAGGTCCTCGACTGGGAGCGCAGCGCCCAGGCCGCCCTGTTCCAGACCGCCGACCACCACGAGGGCAAGACTGCGTTCCTGGAGAAGCGCCGGCCCGCCTTCCAGGGACGCTGACATGATGGATTCTCCCTCCGGGTTCCAGGCGGACGAGGCCGGCGCGATGCTGCGCGAGACCGCCGACCGCCTGCTCGCCGACCGCCTCACCCCGCAGGCCCGCGCTCAGGCGGCCGAGGGCGAATGGCCCGACGACGTGTGGGCGGCCCTCGACGAGGTCGGCCTGCCGGCCGCGATCCTGCCGGAGGAGGCCGGCGGCTTCGGGGTGCCGGTCGCCGACGCCCTGTCGTTGCTGACGGTCGCGGGACGCCACGCCCTGCCGCTGCCGCTGGCCGACACGATGCTCGCCGGCCTCCTTCTGGCTCGCGCCGGGATCCAGGTTCCGGCCGGGCCCCTCGCTGTCGCGCAAGGGTCGGATGTCAGGCTCGATCGCGCCGGCCGCGCGACCGGCCAGGCCTGGGGCGTGCCGTGGGGCCGGCACGCCCGGGCGGTCGTGGTCCTGGCGGACAGCCCCGGCGGGCCGGTCCTGATCGCTCTGCCGCAGGCCGCGCTCACGGTCGAGCCGGGCACCGACATCGCCGGCGATCCGAGCGATGCCGTGCGCTTCGAGGCCGTGTCTGCCGAGGGCGCCCCGGCTCCCTTCGGTGCAGCCGACCTGCGGGCCGCGGGCGCCGCCACCCGCGCCCTGATGATCGCCGGCGCGCTCGGTGCCGTCGGCACCATGACGGTGGGTTATGCCGGTGAGCGCCGGCAGTTCGGCCGCGCCATCGGCCAGTTCCAGGCGGTGCAGCAGAGCCTCGCCGTTCTCGCTGGTCAGGCGGCCTCGGCCGCCGCCGCGGCCGACCTGGCGGCGGAGGCGGTGGCGGCCTGGGCGGCATCGCCGGGGCCGGGGCTGCTGCCGGCGGTCGCCGCCGCCAAGATCCGCACCGGCGAGGCGGCGGGCCAGGCGGTGGCCATCGCCCATCAGGTCCACGGCGCGATCGGCTTCACGGAGGAGCACCGGCTGCACCACTACACCGGTCGCCTCCGGGCCTGGCGCGACGCGTTCGGGCGCGAGTCCGAGTGGGCGCAGGTGCTCGGCCGCCACCTGATCGCCGCCGGCCCCGAAGGGCTGTGGCCCGCGATCACGGCCGTCTGAGGATGATTGCCATGTCGCGTTTCACCTTTCCGCCGCCGCCCCCGTCCCCCGAGGCGGACATCCTCCGGGCCGAGATCCGGGCCTTCCTGGCGAACGAGCTGAACCATCGCGCGCCACTCGACCGGGCGCAGAGCTGGAACGGCCTCGATCCCGCCTTCTCGCGCAAGCTCGGGCAGCGGGGCTGGCTCGGGCTCACGTGGCCGAAGGCCTATGGCGGGCAGGAGCGCTCAGGCCTCGAGCGCTACGTGCTGCTCGAGGAACTGCTCGCCGCCGGGGCGCCGGTGGGGGCGCACTGGATCGCCGAGCGCCAGAGCGGCCCGAGCCTGCTCCGTTACGGCACCGAGGCGCAAAAAAGCGCGATCCTGCCCCGGATCGCCGCCGGCGAATGCTTCTTCTGCATCGGCATGAGCGAGCCGGATTCCGGCTCGGACCTCGCCTCGGTCCGCACCAAGGCGGTGCGCGACGGCGATGGCTGGCGGGTCAACGGCACCAAGCTGTGGACCACCAACGCCACCCACTGCCACTTCATGATCCTGTTCTGCCGCACCGGGCCACCCGACCGCGAGCACCGGCATGCCGGCACGAGCCAGTTCATCGTCGATTTGAGCCTGCCCGGGATCACCATCCGGCCGGTCCGCAACCTTCTCGGCGAGCATCACTTCAACGAGGTGGTGTTCGAGGACGCGACGCTGCCCGAGGACGCGCTCCTCGGGCGCGAAGGCGAGGGCTGGGCCCAGGTCACCGGCGAGCTCGCCTACGAGCGCAGCGGGCCGGAGCGCTTCCTGTCGTCGTTCTGGCTCCTCGTCGAGCTGGTGCGGGCCTTGCAGCCGGCGGCCGATGCGCGGGCCGAGATCGCGCTGGGCCGGCTGGGCGCGCAGCTCATCACACTGCGACGGATGTCGCGCTCGGTCGCGGGCCTGCTCCAGGCCGGCGCCGATCCGGCGCTGGAGGCCGCGATGGTCAAGGATCTCGGCGCCCTCGTCGAGCAGGAGATCCCCGAGATCGCCCGCGACCTCCTGGCCGAAGGTCCGCCGACGCTGCAGAGCCGGACCTTCGCGCAGGTGCTGGCCTACACGGCGCTGCACGCGCCGTCCTTCTCGTTGCGCGGCGGCACCCGCGAGATCCTGCGCGGCATCATCGCCCGCGGCCTCGGGCTCAGATGATCGGAGACCAACCATGACCGACGCGGTGCTCTACGAGCAGGAGGGCGGGATCGTCACCCTGACGCTCAACCGGCCGGAGACGCGCAACCCGATCTCCGAGCGCGACGTGGTCGACGGCCTCGTCGCAGCGCTCGGTCGGGTCGGCGCCGACCCCTCCGTGCGGGTGGCGATCCTGACGGGGGCCGGCTCGGCCTTCTCGTCGGGCGGGGACCTGCGGGCGATGCAGGACGCGCTGGAGGAGCGCGCCCAGGATCCCAG
This sequence comes from Methylobacterium terricola, assembly GCF_006151805.1. Lineage (GTDB taxonomy): Bacteria > Pseudomonadota > Alphaproteobacteria > Rhizobiales > Beijerinckiaceae > Methylobacterium > Methylobacterium terricola. Next base: position 83,705 of record NZ_VDDA01000008.1, read on the forward strand.
TTCCACCGTGGCCTACTACACGCAGGGCATCCAGCGCATCCCGCTCGCCTTCGAGGCCCTCGACGTGCCGGTGATCGCCGCCGTCAACGGCCCGGCGATCGGCGCGGGCACCGACCTCGCCTGCATGTGCGACCTGCGCATCGCCGCCGATACGGCGCGCTTCGCCGAGAGCTTCGTCAAGATCGGCATCATTCCGGGTGACGGCGGCGCCTGGCTGCTGCCGCGGGTCGTCGGCTGGTCGAAGGCCTGCGAGATGGCGCTCACCGGCGACCTCGTCTCGGCCGAGGAGGCTCTGGCCTGCGGGCTCGTCTCGCAGGTGGTGCCGGCGGGCGAGCTGAGGGCGGCTCGCCGAGCGGATCGCCGTCAACCCGCCCCAGGCGGTCCGGGCGACGAAGCGCCTGCTGCGCGAGGGACGTTTCGCGACCCTTCCCTCGCTCCTGCAGCTCTCGGCCGCGGCGCAGGCGATCGCGCATACCACCGCAGAGCACCGGGAGGCGCTCGCCCGGGCACTCGCGCGGACGTCGACGCGGTAGTGCATCCTCCTGCCGCGCTGTTCGCTCTCTTTCCCGGATCTTGTTCCGCTATCGCCAGAGTCGTCCGGGAAAGAGCGTGACTCACAAGGCGGCTTCAGGTCGTGAGGTGCAACCGCATCGGTGTGCTGTGCATGGTGATCGCAACGATATCGTCTCGCGCTGTCGGTCGGAAGCAGAACCGGCCGTGACCGACCTGCTCTCGCATGGCAGGGCCCTGCGCTCCGCTTCACCTCCGGAACTGACTGCCGATGATCGATCTCGCCGTGCGCGCCATGCCGGACACATCATACCGTCGCGCCTTCGCTTCGAGGTGTCGATGCGAAGGCAGCCGGCGCATCAGCGTCGACGCCCGTTCGGGCTCAGCCAGCGCCTTGGAACGAGTTCGTTCGAAGGTACTACGGTATCAATCCTGACATTCCGATGATTTTCATCAAGCACAGGCGCCACCGACGACCACGAAAAACCCATGCGACGCCGGTTCCCGCATCGCGACGCGATCAATCAGAAGCCGTATGACATCTACCCTCCTCCCACCGACGCATCTCGACTTGCCCAGAACGTGACTGCCGCTCACAAGTCCGCTTCTCCTATCGAGCAGACGTCTGGGTTGGCGGGCCGGAAGGTCTGCACAGGGTCAGCAGCCCTGCAAGGACCCGGTTTCGCCCATGTAGGCAGCGACGGCTTGGGTTAGGATCCCGCGGAAATCCCAGCGCGGCTCGTAGTGCGTCTCCTCGACGATGAGGGCGAGTACCTCCAGGCGCTCGCGGAGAGCCTGCGCGCAAGGACGGGCGGCTGCCCGAGCTTGAGCGTCACCCACGCGACGTCGGGCTCCCGCATGGCCGCGGCCACGCCCCCCCTTGGTAGATTCCCGAAGCGGTCGCGCAGGGCCGCCGGTCCCGGCACGAGGGGGCCGAGCCGCGTCGCGCTCGTGTCCCCGGCGCGCCGGGTGCCGCTGGTGACTTCGACGTCGAGGTAGGCAGCCGCCTCGTCCGTGACGAACACCAGCGCGGAGGGCGTCCCCCCGTCCGAGCGGCGGGTGGCCTTGAACATGCGGACGCTGCCGGGGACGAAGGGCACAGGCTCATCGAGGGCGCCCGGCATGGAGGCCACGAGGGCGCGCTGAGCCGCCTCGGCGGCCGCAGTGAGGACCCCGATCGTGCCGTCCGTGAAGCGGGTGGCTGGCTCAGGCCATGGTGCGTTTCCGTTTGAGGTGGGGCATGGCGAGCGATTCCCGATGAGGGCGCAGGATTCGCGATCGCCGACACGCGCGCAAGGGGTGATTCGGGGCTTGGTTAGGGCTTCCCTGGCCCCGGATACAACGCCCTGGAGGGGTCATCCGTTGTATCCCTGCCCGTGCCGAGCCTCACCCCAACGTGACGGCATGCCCGTAAGTCATTGTCGGGTCACAGGAAAGGGAGTGGAGCGGGTGAAGGGAATCGAACCCTCGTATTCAGCTTGGAAGGCTGCTGCTCTACCATTGAGCTACACCCGCGGCCGCCGTCCAGATAGCATGGCCGGTCGGGGTTGAGAAGCGGGGCGGTCCGGAGAATTCCACCCGGCCGGCCCTCGCCTCCTCCCCTACTCGACGACCAGCTTGTAGGGCAGGCCGGCGCGCACCGGCACGCCCTTGTCGAGGCCGTTGAGGACCTGGAAGCGCTCGAGCGGCCGGTCGACGGCCGTCATGCGGTGGGCCAGGCTCTCGGCGGTGTCGCCGGGGGCGGCCGTCACGACCTGGATGCGCAGGGGCTTGAGGCTGCGGGCCTCCTCCTGCGTCACCAGGGCGACGCTCGACAGCCAGCGGCCGAAGGCGGGCTCTGGATCGGTCGTGCCCTTGGCCGCCATGATCATCCGGAAGGTGTTGGTCCCGACCCTGACGGCGGCGAGGCGGAAGAACCACTCCTTGCCCTTCGAGACCGCCGTGACCGCCGGGAAGCCGTTCAGCATCCGGTTCTCGAAGCTGCCGGTCTCGATCGCGTCGTTCCAGGTCGCCTTCAGCACCTCCTCGAGACCCTGGCCGGCATTGGTCTCGACTGCATCGAACAGCAGGCGGCGGCTGCCATCCGGAGTGGTGCCGAGCACCGCCCGGGCGGTGTTGTCGAGCCCGAAGCCCTCCGGCGCCTCGAAGGCGACGCCGAGGCGCGGATGGATGAAGCGGCGGCCGCGAATCAGCCCGTCGGCGGGGTTGTCGCCATAGGCGATGCCGTCGATCGCCGCGAGGTAGCGGGTGCGGTCGTCGGTGCCGAGGCCGGGAGCGCCGATGCGGCGGGCGGCCTGCGTCACCTGGGTGATGCGCTCCGGCGTGCTCGGGTGGGTCGCCAGCATGTCGGGCTCGGCATTCAGCCCGGACCCGGCCCGCAGAGCGGTGGTGCGGTTGAGCGCGGTGAGGAAGCGGGCGGCGCCGAACGGGTCGTAGCCGGCCCGCGCCAGGGTGCGCACCCCGGTCTGATCGGCCTCGAATTCCTGCGTGCGCGAGAACCGGGCGAGGACGAAGCGGGATTGGTCCTGCAGCAGGGCGCCGGTCGCCGGGTCGTTGAGGACGTCGGCCACAACCTTGCTGACGAGCTCGGAGCGAAGCGCCATCTCGGTCCGCGCGCTGGCATGACGCAAGGTCACGTGGGCGATCTCGTGCGCGAGCACCGCGGCGAGCTCCGACGTGTCGTCGGCGAGCGCCAGGAGGCCGCGGGTGACGTAGATCCGGCCGGTCGGCAGCGCGAAGGCGTTCACCACCGGCGAATCGAGCAGGGTCACCGCATAGGTCTCGTCCGGCCGCTCGGTCGCCTTGACCAGGCGGTCGGTCACGTCGCTGACCAGGCGGAAGGCCGCCGGCGCCCTGTACTCACCGCCGAACGAGGCCACGAGCTTGGCGTGATCGGCGTCGTTGGCCGGCCGGTCGCGCCCGGTGGTGCGCGGCGCCTCCGGCGGCACGACGGCCGCCACCGGCGCCAGCGCGCCGGTCTGGTCGGCGGTGCAGGCGGCGACGAGCAGGCTCAAGCCCGCCGCGGACAGCAGAGAGAAGGCCGCCGCAGGCCATACGACCGCGGCAGGCAAGAGGGCCGCCGCGCGGCCGGCAGGCTGAGTTCGCGTGAAAGGCCACCCCATCGCGTTCAGCGCCGCTGCGCCTGCTCCTCGTCCAGCATCTCGATCATCTCGGCCGCGCCGACATCCAGGGTCGGCCCGCGCCACAGCTCGACGATGCCGCGAGCCCGCACGCGCCGCCCCCGAAGCGCGACACCAGAGAAACCACGTTCAAGCATGATCCGCCAAGTGCGTTTCGACACCGTGACCGTAACACCTTCCGCGCCGAAAGGGGCGAAGTTCAGATAGGTGCGGCGCTCGCGCTCGCCGACGCTGCGCACCCGCCCTTCCACCACCGCGAAGCGCCCCCGAAGCGCGGCGAGCCGCGCGACCTCCTCCGTCGGCACCGGCGAGGCCCCGGCCCAGATTCCGCGCCCGGCGCGGCGCGCCGCCTCCTCCAGCGCCAGCAGCCCCGGCCGGCACAGGCTGTCGCTCTCCCCGGCATCGACCACGACGAGCCCGGCCGCGACGAGCCCGCCGGCGAGGTCCAGCGGCTCGCTCTCCTGCGTCGCGGCATCCAGGGTGATTCGGCCCCAGCGGTCCGGCTCCGGTGCCTCGCGGGTGGCGAGCGCCCGCCCGGCGAGGGCCATGAGCCAGGTCCGCGCGGCGTCCGCCGCCACCGGATCGTCGGGCCAGCGCAGGCCGTCGAGCCGGGCCCGCCGCCCGGAGGCGAGGACCAGCTCACCCCGTGCAGCAACCGCGTCGAGCCGGTCCCGGCCGGCGACGCGGCCGCGGCAGGCCGGCGGCTCGCGGCCGCGCGGGCTCGCCGCCTCCGCCGCGCCGGCGAGGAGCGCGAGGCCGAGCCCCGCCGCCAATCGTCCCCTCACGCGCCCTCCTTCAAGACGTTCGACGCGAGGTTGGCGGAAGCGGGCCGAGATGGTAAGAGGCTCGCCGTGGGTCTCCGTAGCTCAGCTGGACAGAGCACAGGTTTCCTAAACCGAATTGGGCGTCGCGCCGGGAAACCGCGCGGCGGATCCGCTCAAAGTCGGGGAAAGCGTCGAGCCGACAGGTCTCACGCCGATCCCGAGCCAAGCCCGGTCGCCAGGCCGGGAAGGTGTAGAGACTAGACGGGCGGCACCTAAGGGCCTTCTGAAGGCTACGGTGAAGGGATAGTCCAGACCACGAACGCCTCGCGGCGGCGGCGAAAGCCGAAGTGGTATGAAACCTGGGGTCGCAGGTTCGAGCCCTGCCGGGGACGCCACACTCGTCCGACGATCGTGCCGGGAGCGATCCGCGGCGCGGCGGACGCCGTGACGAACATTTCTCTCGCACGGATCGGATTCGCATCGTCGTGTCCTCGGGGCGCTTCTCCCAGCGTGCTGCGCCCCGAACATGGAGCCGGTCGGCGCCCGGGACGGGATTGCGCGGATCGTAGGCCTGGCGACCGGACCAGCCTCTCACCCTCCCGTCATGCACAAGTCGATCGCCCTCTCCGAAGCGATCACGCCACACGCCGGCCAGCCCGGCGCGACCTCGACGACAAGACCGATCGAGGCGTGTCATATGTGAAGGCAAGGACGGCCCGCGTCACATCACTCTCTCTTCCCTGCCGGCAGAGGAAGATTGCACGGGTGAACCACGTCCCCGCGACGGACAGGAAGCAGCAAAAGGCCCGCGCAACCTTGCAGCGAGTCGCCGACGCGCTCGGCTATTCGCCCGACATGCTCATCGAGTCGGCGCACGCGCCGGGCTTTCCGGACGAGATCGGCGAGTTGCTGCGCCTGTGGGCGAGGATCGGGGATCCGGCCGGGCGGCGCCGCGCCCTCGCGGCGATCCGGGCCCTCGCCGAGGCGGACGAGCCGTGACGAAGCCCGGCGCGAATCCTGTCCAACGGAGTGGAGACCGGTTCGTCGACGGCCCAACGGCCGCATCGGAGGCCGCGGGCACCGTCCCGCCCTCGACGCCGGCGCCCGGCGAAGCATCCACAGGCGATTCGGCTTGCCCGTGGCCTTTGAACCTCACTCCCGCCTTGATTGCGGTGCTGTCTGCCCGGCGACACGGTCGCGACGCGGCCCGACGCCCTTCCAGCGAGGCAGTACCATGCGGTTCATCGGCATCTTCGGGGCGCTCCTCTCGGTCGCCCTCGTCCTCACGCTCGGCGCCCTGTTCACCCTCGTGACGGCACCGTTCCGCGCCGCGCTGGCGCTCCGGCGGGCCTGAGCCCCCCGGCCATGCGACGCAGACCCGAGGCGCGAGCCGGCGCCTCGGAGAGACGACCGCTTACACGACAGCCCTGACGAACCAGACCGCCGCGGACAGGCCGATGCCCGCGGCGCCGATGAAGCCGATATAGAGGGCGAGCGTCGGGTCGGCGCGGTCATGCGCGATGCCCGGCTTGCGCGGGGAGAGGCGCCACCGCTCCTTGATCTCGGCGAGCCGGGCCCTGGCGATGTCCTTCGGCGACAACGCGTTGCCCCCGGCCTCCTCGCAGGTCCCGAGCATCGCCATGCCGGGATCGAACACCTCGACCTTGTCGCCGCTGCGGCCGGAATCGATGTCGCCCTTCAGCATCGCCGTGTTGGGCATCGGGGCGTCGATGGGGGCCGGGGTGCTGGCGCGCTGCGCCGACAGGTGGGGCGGAACGTCGGTCTCGTAGCTCATGATGCGGCTCTCGGTCTCGACGCGGCTCTCGCCGCTTGTGTGTCAGGGCGATCGGCAGGCAGGCGATCCTCCAAGATGACGCGCCGCACGACCCGAAGTTCGGCGCGGCCGGCGCCCTGCGGCACGACGCCTCCTACCGGGTGATCCGGCTCGGCGAGATCGGGTCGCTCGCCGGGAACGTCTCCTCGACCGCCTCATCCAGCAGACGCTCCTGCCGGGCGCGCAGATCCTCGCCGGGTCTCCGCTCGCCGGGTGCCGCCGCGGCGGCGAGGTCCGCCCGGGGCTGGCCGCGGCGAAGGCCATCCTCCTCGCCTCGGCCGCGCGTCGAGGGTTTCGGCGCAGGCGTCTGCGTGAGCTTGGGTTTGGGCGCACCCCGCCACTGGCCGAGGCGCCAGGCCAGCAGGGCCGCACCGGCCGCCGCCAGGCCCAGGCTCGCCGCGAGGGCGAGACCGCCCGACCCTGCCGCCGCCTGCGGCCGGCGCGACCCCGACTGGAGCACGCGGCTGCGCGCCCGGACAAACGCCGTCCCCGCCGCACGGATCTCGTCCTCCGAGAGGAGCCGGCGGGCCAGCGGCAGGAGTTCGTGGCCGTGCCGGTGGAGATGCCGGTCGACCCCGTAGGTCATGTCCTCGAAGGCGTTGAGCCAGCCGGAGGCGGGCGCGTGACGGCCCCGGGCGAGGGAATCGAGCTGCGCCATGACCTGCCGGTGCTCGCGCCGCAGGTCGTCGACCATCGCGCGCGCCTCGCCGCGCCGGTCGAGCATCGTCAACAGGCCGGCATCGACCGCAACGGCATGGGCGTGAAGCTCGTCGAGAAGATCGGCCAGCAATCTCTCCCGGCTCCGAACGACCCCCGGACCGTTGAGTGCGTTCGGGATCTCGCGGATGAGCTGTGCGATGTTCGCGTGATCGCGGTCGATCAATCGCCAGATGTCCATGCGTCGTCTGTCCCGTTGCTGTGCTTCATTGATGCCAGCCAACTCCGAAAGCCTTGACCCGTTCCCGTTTCCGACGCACCTGCCCGAGATCGGGCGCGCCGCCGGCAGGGGACGTCATGCCTCGCCGGTCCCACGCCTCATCGGACTTGGACATGGATTCCTCCGGCACCCTGGAGGTGGCGCCGCGGTCCGGCGCGACCGCGGCTCCGGGCGGCAGCGGCCCGATGGCGGTGGGATCGGTCGCGGGCAGGGTCGCGGGCTTTTGGCGGGCCGGGGATCCGCGGATGAGGCTTCGTGCGTCGCGGGACGTCGTCATCTGCGCCGCAGGCAGGTCGCGAAGGGAGCCGTCCGGATCACCGGGGGCCGACCAGGACCGCGTAGGCGATCAGGGCGATCACCAGCGCGATGAGCACCACGCCCAGCAGGGCGGGCCGCAGGCGGTTGGTGGTACGTTCGGGCTTGTGGCTCGGTGGGGCCATGACGGCGCTCCGTGACAACTCTCCATGGATCGTCACCGCCCAACGCCTCATACTCCCTATGAGTCCTTCCGGCCCATGTGTTCTTGGAACCCATGAGGTCTCGCTCCCGACGATGATCGTCGCGGGTTCTGGCGAGGGATCCGGCGATGGCTCGGGCGGGTTGGAACGATGCGCTGCAACACGAGTTGTTGCAATGCAGCATCGCGGCTCGGTCGCCGTGCTGCAGCCCTCCTAGGGCGTTTCCTCCCTGACTGAAGCCGCCCGCGAGGGCGGCTTCCTTTTGCTTCGGGGAAGGTTCCTGCGTCAGGTTCCGTGGGTCTCCACTGTCCCTCTGCGAGATTCGCAGTGTCCCCCCTCGCGTTTTCGCGCTATGGGCTGCGATGCTCGGCCGGTTACGGTCGGACCTCTCACGACGATCGATCCCGACATCATGGCGCAAGACGGAACCCCACTTCAGGTCGGCCTGGAGGAAGTCGCGCCGGGCGAATTCATCATCTCGGTCGTCTGGCGCGAGAAGACGCTCGGCTCGCTGTATCTCCGGGGCGACCGCGACGAGGCGGCCGCCTTCCTCGACGTCGCCCGCCAGCGCATCGTGGTCGCGATCACCGGCGACGTGCCGGACGACGTCGACGGGCAGGTGCAGCGCGAGCTGATCGATCTCAGCCGCAACCTCCATCGGCCAGGGGGCTGATCGCGGCGCAGCGCGTCCCCCAGCGTCGGACCGGCGCCGACGCGGTCACCGGCCCGCGAGGGAACCTTTGCGCGAGCGGCCGGTCATTCACCCGGTCCCGATCCCGGAAAGATGACGCAATGCCCCGCTACTACATCGACACGTTCGATGGCACCGCAACCCTCGACGACGTGGGCACCGAACTCGCCGACCTGAACGCCGCGCGCGACCATGTTCGGCATGTCCTTACAAAAATGATGCGCGAGGAAGCCGGTGGCGACGGACGGGCCCGTTGCCGCGCCCAGGTGCGCGATACCTCCGGGCGGCGCGTACTAGAAGCGTCTCTCGTCCTGACCCTCGATCCCGGGACGACGCGCCCCTGATCCCGGTCGGCCTCACCGGCCGCTGCGCGCCGGCCGCGCCCTTTCGGTTCCGCAGCCTCGCGTCGCGGGCCCCGCCGATCACGCCGCCGACCGGTGCGGCTGCAAGGGGCTCGCCGAGGACGCACACGGTGCCGAGGGTGGCGGCTATTCCAGATCGCCGCGGCGGCGCTGCGGCCGCGCCCGGCTCCCCTCGCCTCTCACGGTCACGCCGGCGCTCGCGGTCGCCGATCCCGGCGATCGTGCACGCGATCGCCCCGGCCGTCGCGTCGCCGGATGCGCCGGATCCGGCGAGCGGCGCCAGGGCGGCGCCGAGCCGCAGGCCGATATCGGCAGTCGAGAGCAACGGCCCATCCTCCTCCTTCGCCGCGGCAGGCAGAGGGGCCGCGGCGATCAGCCGGCCTCATCCCGCCCCCTCGCGGCACCGCGTTCACGCGGGGTGAAGGCCGGCCTCCCGGTCCGATGTCCGCGCCGTCATCCGCTATGCCGAATGAAGCGTTCGCTCAAACCGCGGGCATTTACGCGATTGCAACCGTTGGGAATCAACAATCAACCCGTCGTCTTCCATGCCGCGACGCGACGCGCGGGCAGCCCTGCGAGCCGAGAGATGGCCGGGAAACCTGCTGACCACCGCGACGTCCATATCGGCGGCGTCATCGAGGAACGGCGCCTGCGCGCCGGCCTCAGCCGCGAGGCCCTGGCCGGCCCGCTCGAGGTGTCGCTGTCCCAGCTCGGCAAATACCTGAAGGGTGCCAACCGCCTGAGTGCCACCGACCTCGACACGCTGGCGCGGGTGCTCGGCGTGCCCGTGAGCTTCTTCTTCGACGGCATGCCGGGACGCGATTCGTCTCAGCCCGGCCTCAGCGACCGGCCGCAGGCGCAGCTCGAGACGCTGGCGGGCTGGACCGGCTTCGCCGAGGCGGTGGCGCGCGCCGCCGACGCCCATCTCGACCAGGACCGCCGACAGGCGCTGAGCAGCCTGGTGCGGGCCGTCGACCATGCGCTCTCTGGGCAACAAGCGTTCGATAAAGCGAACAACTCCGGTCCGTCGGATTGACGTTCGGGATTCCGGCTGCCAGAACCGCCCACAATCGAAGTGTCGGGCTCGAATCGGTCAACGCGCCGCTCCCGACGTGACCCTGGGGGCTTCGCGAATCATGCCGCGTTCAAACTACCTGTTCACCAGCGAGTCGGTCTCCGAGGGCCATCCGGACAAGGTCTGCGACCGGATCTCCGACACCGTGGTCGATGCCTACCTGGCGGTGATGCCGGAAGCCCGTCTCGGCGTCGAGACCCTGGCGACCACCAACCGCATCGTCATCGCCGGCGAGGTGCGCGGCCCCGACTCGGTCACCTTCAAGGATCTGGAGGAACTGACCCGCGAAGCCGTCAAGGACATCGGCTACGAGCAGAGCGGCTTCCACTGGAAGAACAACGACGTCGCCATCCACCTGCACGCCCAGTCGGCCGACATCGCCGTCGGCGTCGACGCCGCGGGCAACAAGGACGAGGGCGCGGGCGACCAGGGCATCATGTTCGGCTACGCGTCCGACGAGACGCCCGCCCTGATGCCGGCGCCGATCTACTACGCCCACAAGATCCTCAAGGATCTGGCCGATGCCCGCAAGGGCAAGCAGGGCGCGGCGGCCAAGCTCGGGCCGGACGCCAAGAGCCAGGTCACCGTCCGCTACGCCGACGGCCGGCCGGTGGCGGCGACCCAGATCGTGCTCTCGACCCAGCACCTCGACGAGTCGCTCGACTCGGCGGCCGTGCGCGAGATCGTCGAGCCCTACATCCGGGCCGCCCTGCCCGAGAGCTGGGTGACCGACGAGACGGTGTGGCACGTCAACCCGACCGGCAAGTTCGTGATCGGCGGCCCCGACGGCGATTGCGGCCTCACCGGCCGCAAGATCATCGTCGATACCTACGGCGGCGCGGCGCCCCACGGCGGCGGCGCCTTCTCGGGCAAGGACCCGACCAAGGTCGACCGCTCGGCGGCCTACGCGGCCCGCTACCTCGCCAAGAACGTCGTCGCCGCAGGCCTCGCCCGCAAGGCCACGATCCAGCTCGCCTATGCCATCGGCGTCGCCAAGCCGCTGTCGATCTACGTCGACCTGCACGGCACCGGCGAGGTCGACGAGGCGAAGCTCGAGGCGGTCCTGGGCCAGCTCGTCGACCTGTCGCCCCGCGGCATCCGCACCCATCTCGGCCTCAACAAGCCGATCTACGCCCGCACCTCGGCCTACGGCCATTTCGGCCGCGAGCCGGATGCCGATGGCGGCTTCTCGTGGGAGCGCACCGACCTCGTCGGCCAGCTCAAGAGCGCCCTGGCCTGATCCGGCGCCCCGGTGCTAACGGGGCGTCTCCACGCCCCTTCGGCACTGGGACACCATGGACGACCACGACACCGACGCGAGCCCTGAGCGGGCCCGCGCCTTTTACGGCCGGCGCAAGGGCAAGCGCCTGCGCCCCGGCCAGGAGGAGCGGCTCGCCGACCTGCTGCCGCGCCTGCGCCTGCCCGAGACCGGCCGCCTCGACCCTGCCGCCCTGTTTCCCCGCCCGGTCGCCGCGACCTGGCTCGAGATCGGCTTCGGCGGCGGCGAGCACCTGGCGGCCCAGGCCCGGCTCAACCCCGAGACCGGGATCATCGGCTGCGAGCCCTTCGTCAACGGCGTGGTCAAGCTGCTGCGCACCGTCGACGACGAGGAGATCGACACCGTCCGGTTCTGGGACCGCGACGCGATGGAGCTGCTGCCGCGCCTGCCCGATGCCAGCATCGGCCGCGTGTTCCTGCTCTACCCCGATCCGTGGCCGAAGCGCCGGCAGCGCAAGCGCCGCTTCGTCTCGGACGACTCGTTGAGCGAGATCGCCCGGGTGCTTCAGCCCGGCGGCGAGTTCCGCTTCGCCTCCGACATCGACGATTACGTCGGCTGGACCCTGGTCCGCGCCGCCCGCTGCCCCGCCCTGCGCTGGACGGCAGCCCGCGCCGCCGACTGGACCACGCCCTGGCCGGAATGGCCCGGCACGCGCTACGAGGCCAAGACCACGGCGGAGGGGCGACGGCCCACCTACCTGACCTTCCGGCGGGTGTGAGCGCAGGGGGTCGGGACGCCGGCTCCTGTCGCGTCATCCGGGCCCGTGCTCGACTCGGGCCCATCACCACCCTCGTCTTCGACACCCCGGAACGCGCCCGCACCCCGAGGGAGCGGGCGCGCCTCGCCGCAGAGCAGGCGGAGGGGACGGTCCGAGGTGTTCGCGGCGTCGGCCCAGGGCGGCCTGCCGATCCGCGGAGCCGCGCAGGCTCGATCAAGGCGGAGTTCGCGGGGCTCCGGTCGGAGATCGCCGCCTTCCAGGTCGAGACGCGCGACGAGCTCGCGGCCGTCCGCGCGGAGAGGAAGCTCCTCGCGCAGCGGATGACGATCGAGCGCGGCGCCATCCTGATCGCGGCGATCCGCCAGATGCCGGTCCGCTGACGGCCCGGGGCGTGTCCCCGCGCACCGCGTCCCGAGCCCCGGCAGGCGACCTTATCATCGCGACCTTGCCGCCGAACGCGCGGAAGGGCATGGTTTTTCCCCGGCAGAGCAGCCAAGCCGGGCGGCGCCCGTCGGTGGGAGACAGGACTCGCGCCTTCCGCCGATCCGCCCGCCGATCACCAGGATTGAGCCGCATTTGGACCAGAGGCCCGACGCCGCCCCCGACCTGCCGGACGATCCCCTCTCCCGCTTCGCCTTCGAGGGCGCGCCGGTCGCCCTCGCTTGCCTGACCGGGGCGGACCGGCGCATCGCCGCCGCCAACCCGGCGCTCGGCGCCCTCCTGGGCCTCGCGCCCGAGGCGCTGGTCGGGCGCCCCCTCGCCGATCTCGACCATCCGCACGGACGCGAGAGCGGCCCGGACCTCGCGGGCGAGGCGTACTGGCGTCGGGCCGACGGGTCGCCGCTCCGGGTGCGGCTCCGGACCGGGCCGGAGCGGGACGGCCTGCGGGTCGTCGCGGTCGAGCCGGAGGTTGACGGGGCCGCGGCCGCCCGGGCGGAGCATACCCACCTCGCCCTCGCCTCGGCCGGCCTCGGCGAATGGAGCTGGAACCCGGCCGACGGCCGCGTGGCCCTGTCCGACCGGGCCGCCGCGATCCTGGGCCATCCGGCCGGCGCGACCCCGGCCTGGGCCGATCTCCGGGACGCGGTCGGGCGCGACGACCTCGAGCGGTTGCGGGCGACCGTGCAGGACGCCGTCGCCAAGGGTCTCCCCTACGCCGTCGAGATGCGGTTCCGCCGGTCCTCGGACGGCCAGGAGGCCTGGATCTCCGCCCGGGGCCAGGCGTTGCGCGCCCCCGACGGGACGCTCACCGGCATGATCGGCGTGCTCCAGGACGTCACCGCCCGCGAGGAATCCCGCCGCGCCCTGCACGACCGCGAGCAACGCCTGCGGGTGGCGACCACGGTGGCGGCCCTCGGCATCTTCGAGTGGCACGTGCTCGACGACCAGTCGCTCTGGGAGAACGAGCGCATGTGGGAGATCTTCGACCGGCGGCCGCAGGACGGCACCATCAGCATGCGCGAGTTCTTCCGCCGCGTGGTCCACCCGGAGGACAAGGCGGGGTTCCGGGCGGCCGTGGCCGCGGCGCTCCACAGCGACGGGGTGCTGCACGCGACGGCACGCATCCGCCGCGCCGGCGACGGGATGGCGGCGCAGGACTGGCGCACGATCGAGATGGCCGGGCGCTTCGAGCGCGACGGGGCGGCGGGCCTGCCGCGGCGGCTGATCGGCGTCGTCGCCGACATCACCGACCGGCGGCTCGCCGAGGAGCGCCAATCGCTGCTGATCCGCGAGCTGCATCACCGGGTGAAGAACACGCTGGCGACGGTGCAGGCCATCGTCGGCTCGACGGCCAGGACCGCGTCGAGCATCGAGAGCTTCTACGAGGCCTTCGTCGGCCGCATCATGTCGCTCGCCCACACCCATTCGGTGCTGACCGAGGACGTGTGGCAGACCGCCTCCCTGCGCAGCCTGCTGGAGAACGAGCTGCGCCCCTATGCCGACGGCACGATGCAAGCCGGGAGCGGCGGGCGGATCGAGCTCGACGGGCCGGCGGTCGACCTGCCCTCCGAGATCGCGGTACCGATCGGGATGGCGATCCACGAGCTGACCACCAACGCCGCCAAGTACGGCGCGCTGTCGAACCGCAGCGGCCGGGTGCGGATCCGCTGGAGCGTCGAGACACGGGTCGAGACAGAGGCGGACCGGCCGCGCCTGCGCTTCCATTGGCAGGAATCCGGCGGTCCCCCGGTGGCGCCGCCGACCCGCCAGGGCTTCGGCTCGCGCCTGCTGCAACGGGTGCTGACGACCCAGGTCCAGGCCGAGGTCGCCACCGACTACGCCCCCGACGGCCTGACGCTCACCATGCTGGCGCCGCTGCCGGCCCGCAACGCCGCGCTCAACCCACTGGCGACGCTGTGAGCGGCGGCTGACCCGTCAGGCGGAGCGGGCCGCCCCCTCGCCGCCGGCGCTGCGGAACGCCTTCAGCTCCTCGATCGACGCGAAGTGGAAGCGCCCGGCCGGCGTCTCGGCGTCGATCGTGCCGTCGGCATACATCGTGTAGGTGTTGCCGCCGGAATCGTAGGTGCCAATCACCGTCTTGCCCGGCGGCTCGTCGGGGAGGAACTCCTCCTCCGCCGGAGGGGGCGGGGGAGCGGGGTCCGCCGGCGGCGGGGGCGGCGGGGGCGGCTCCGCGGCCTGGAGGACGTGCGGCGGCGGGGACGCCGGCTCGTCATGCGACGCGCCCATCTCGAACCGGGGCTCCTCCACGGGAGGATAGGGCTCGCGATGCGCAAGGTCGTGCGGCGCAAGCTCTGGATGCGCGAGCTCTCGGGGCGTCATCGCACCATGCGTCGGTTCCGGCGGCTCCGCCGGCGGGTCGGTGTCCTCGGCCCGGGTCAGGCGCAGCTCGCTCGCCGCGAGGCCGACCGCCAGACCGGCGCCGGCCGCCAGCGCCGCCCCGCCGTCGTGGCCCGTCGGCTCGGCCGGGCGCGGCTCGGGCGCGGGCGGGGTCACGGCCGGGAACGGGATCGGCGGCAGAACCGGCGGCAGGGCCGGCTCGCCGCGCAAGGCCCGGATCGGCGCGGCGCCGGTCTCCGATGCCGCAGGCGCCGTGAAAGCCGGGACCGGCGCGGCGCGCTCGGGGATGGGATGCTCGGGGATCGGGCGCGCGGGGACAGGATGGTCGGCGCCCCGTCCGGCCAGGGCGCGCTCGATGCGCCCGAGCCGCGCCACCACGGCGGTGATCCCGAGCAGCACGGCGCCGGCGCTCGCCCCGACGGTGCCGGCGATCACCATGGTCCAGCCGACCTCGAGCCGCACGAACGGAATGCCCTGCACCATCGCGGCGAGACCGCCGATCAGCATCAGGAGGGCGAGCACGAACAACGCAACGATCATCGGACTCTCGGGCTTGCGGCCGGAATTGCACCGCGTGGCGGACGGTTCGGGCACGGCTGGGACAGCCGAACGGGCGGTCCGGGGCCGCCGCCCCGCCCGCCCGTGACGGCCCAGACTTAACGAGGCCGGCCGCTTTTGCAAAATCGCCGCGCTCGACCGGCGACCAAAGTCCGGGATCCAGGCATCCGGAAGGGTCGGCGGCGTTGCCGCCGGCCCGGGGCCGACTTAGGTAGACGCGGGTGCCGCGGCGGTGCCCGTCAGGAACTGCCGCGTCGAACCCATGCGATCCGGAGACACGCCATGGCCTTCACGCTGCCCGAACTCCCCTACGCCTACGACGCGCTGCAGCCCTACATGTCGAAGGAGACCCTGGAGTTCCACCACGACAAGCACCACAAGGCGTATGTCGACACCGGCAACAAGCTCCTCGAGGGTTCCGAACTCGCCGGCAAGAGCGTCGAGGAGGTGGTGAAGGCCTCCTACGGCCAGAACCAGCCGCTGTTCAACAACGCCGGCCAGCACTACAACCACATCCACTTCTGGCAGTGGATGAAGCCGAACGGCGGCGGCGCGATCCCGGGGGCGCTCGAAAAGAAGATCGCCGAGGACCTCGGCGGCACCGACAAGTTCAAGGCCGATTTCATCCAGGCCGGCGTATCGCAGTTCGGCTCCGGCTGGGCCTGGCTCGCCGTCAAGAACGGCAAGCTCGAGATCATGAAGACCCCGAACGGCGAGAACCCGCTGGTCCACGGCGCCAAGCCGATCCTCGGCGTCGACGTGTGGGAGCACTCCTACTACATCGACTACCGCAACCGTCGTCCCGACTACCTCAAGGCGTTCATCGAGAACCTGGTGAACTGGGAGCACGTCGAGAAGATGTACGGCGAGGCGATCGCCTGATCGGCGCCGGATAGCGGCCCATCGAGAGCCCCCTCCCCGCCCGGGCGAGGGGGTTTTCTCGTTGAATGGCCCGGTTCTTGGCGCGCATGCGTGACGCGGCCGGAGGATCCGCCACGCTCTTGCTCATTCCGGGGCCGCGCAGCGGAGCCCGGAACGACCCCGTGAGGTCGGAGCGCGGGCGCATGTCCTTGTCGCCCCGATCAGGCAGACTGCTCCCGCGGTGCAAGGGGCCTCGGCACGAGCCGGATCCCCTCCCGCTCCAAGAACGCCGCGAAGCGGTCCGATCCGAGATAGGCGCGTTCCAGCGGCCGGCTCGCGACCACCGGGTCGAGGGCGCGCAACGCCTCATCGATCTCGCCCGGATGGCACATCACCAGGGGCGCCGGCCCCAGCGCCTGGAGGCTCCGCTCGAAGGCGTCCGCAAACCCCTCCCCGTCCGCGAAATCCGAGAAGCCGGAGAAACCCCGGTTGGTGGAGAAGCCCGCCCGCTCGGCCGCCCGCCGGAAGCCGAGCCCCAGACCCGCCACGACGGCCGCCTTGCGCCCCTGCGGTCGGGCCCGGATCGCGCGCAGGCGGTCGCCCGGATCGCGCAGCCAGCCCCGCCAGCCCCGGGCCGAGAGCGCCGCGAGCAGCGCCCCCCGCACCCCGGGCAGGACATGGACGTGCTGGTGCCCGTCGACGAAATCTGGCAGCCGGCCCATCGCCGCCGCGAAGGCGTCGAGCTGGCGCTCGATCTCGGGACGGATCTCCGCGGCGGA
The DNA here is from genome assembly GCF_006151805.1 of Methylobacterium terricola. Lineage (GTDB taxonomy): Bacteria > Pseudomonadota > Alphaproteobacteria > Rhizobiales > Beijerinckiaceae > Methylobacterium > Methylobacterium terricola. The sequence continues at coordinate 100,470 of NZ_VDDA01000008.1, forward strand.
CAGGCGCCCCGTCAGGCTGAGCGACAGGAGCCGTCCGAGGGGCGGCAGGCGCCCGTCCGGCGCGAGGCGCGGCAGGGGGCCGAGGGCTTCGCCCGTCGTCAGGGTGAGGTGGAGGCCCAGGCCCACCGTGCCGCGGAGTTCCCGCAGGGCCGGCGCCGCCGCCGTGAAGGCCGGGATGTTGGTCATCGACCCGGTGGCTGATATGCGCTGCCTGTGCGCCAGGTCGAGGATGCCCCGGCTGACGCCCGGGCTCAGGCCGTAATCGTCGGCGCAGAGCACGACCGGGCGCCGTTCAGGAAGCATCGCGTATCTCGCGCTTAGAGCCGCCGGTGAGCGCACCGGCCTCGACGACCGCCCCCGCCGGCTCCCCGCCGGCGCCAGACACCGAAAACGAGGGACAGCGCCGTGGAGCTGTTCAGACACCCCGAACCGGTCGACCTGAGCGTCGTCATACCGGTCTTCAACGAGAGCGCCAACGTCGCCCCGCTGCTGGCGCGGCTGATCCCGGTGCTGGAGCGCCTGACCCCGGCCTGGGAGGTGGTGTTCGTCGACGACGGCAGCCACGACGACACCGCCGCGGTGGTGGCCGCCCAGCACGCCGCCGAGCCCCGCATCGGCGCGGTCTCGTTCAGCCGCAACTTCGGCAAGGAGATCGCCATCGCGGCCGGGCTCGACCATGCCGAGGGCCGCGCCGTCGTCCTCATGGATGCCGACCTGCAGCACCCGCCCGAGCTGATCGCGACCTTCTGGGAGCGCTGGCGCGAGGGCAACGTGATGGTCTACGCCCAGCGCACCGACCGCGACGACGAGAGCGCGATGCGGCGCGGCTTCGCCCGGCTGTTCTACCGCCTGTTCGCCCGCTTCGGCGAGATGCCGCTGCCCGAGGGGGCCGGCGATTTCCGCCTGATCGACCGCAAGGGCGTCGAGGTCCTGCGCTCGCTGCCCGAGCGCGCCCGGTTCTCGAAGGGCCTGTATTCCTGGATCGGCTTCCGCTCGGTCGGCGTGCCCTACCAGGTCGAGGAGCGCCAGCACGGCAGCTCGAAATGGAGCTTCCGCAAGCTGTTCCGCTTCGCCTTCGACGGCATCACCTCGTTCTCGACCGTGCCGCTGCGGGTCTGGACCTATCTCGGCGGCGCCATCGCCGGCATCGCCTTCCTGACCGCGCTCTACTTCATCGCCGACACGCTTTTGCGCGGCCCCGACGTGCCGGGCTACGCCTCGCTGATCGTCTCGGTGATGTTCTTCTCCGGCGTGCAGCTGATGTCGCTCGGCATCATCGGCGAGTATATCGGCCGCATCTTCGCCGAGGTGAAGCGCCGGCCGCTCTACGTCGTCGCCGAGCGGATCGGCCCGGCGGCGGCGGGCCACGACCGCCTGGTGCGGGACGACCGGCGCAGCGAGCGGCGTGCGCGCTATTCCGGCGCCGCGTGACGGCGCGATTCGGCGCCGCGTGAGGCTTGTGCATCCCGCTCACGGCCTCACGCCTGTGCTATCGACGGCGCCATGATTCGCAGCATCCTCTCGGTCGGCGGCTGGACGCTGGTCTCCCGCGCCACCGGCTTCCTGCGCGACGTGGTCATGGCCGCCGTGATGGGCGCCGGCCCGATCGCCGACGCCTTCGTGGTGGCCTTCCGGCTGCCGAACCACTTCCGCGCCATCTTCGGCGAGGGCGCGTTCAACGTCGCCTTCGTGCCGACCTACGCCTCCCTCGACGGCGGCGGCGAGGCCGGTGCGGCCCGGGCCTTCGCCGACCGGGTCTTCACCCTGATGCTGCTGGTGCAGGTGGCGCTGCTGGCAGTGGCCCTGCCGCTGATGCCGCTGATCGTGCGGGCGCTCGCCCCCGGCTTCGCCGACGAGCCGGAGAAATTCGCGCTCGCCGTGGCCCTGACCCGCATCACCTTCCCGTACCTGCTGTTCATCACCCAGGTGACGCTGCTGTCGGGCATCCTCAACGCCCGGCGGCGCTTCGCGGCCGCCGCCGCCGCCCCCGTCCTCCTCAACGTCTCGCTGCTGGCCGCGCTCGCCCTGGCGTTCCTGTTCCCGAATGCCGGATACGCCGCCGCCTGGGGCGTCGCGGTCTCCGGCGTGCTGCAATTCCTCCTGGTCTGGGCCGATGCCCGCCGGGCCGGCCTCGCGCCATCGCTGGTGCGCCCGACCCTGAACGATGCCGGCATGCGCCGGTTCTTCCGGATGCTCGGGCCGGCGGTGATCGGCTCGGCCGGCGTGCAGATCGCGATGTTCGCCGACACGATCATCGCGTCGTTCCTGCCGACCGGCGCGGTCTCGGCGCTCTACTACGCCGACCGGCTCTACCAGCTGCCCTTCGGGGTCATCGGCATCGCCGCCGGCACCGTCCTGCTGCCGGAGATGAGCCGGCGCATCGCCGCGAACGACGCCGACGGGGCCCACGCGGCGCAGAACCGCGCCACCGGCTTCTCGCTCGCCCTGTCGGCGCCGTTCGCGGTCGCCTTCCTGCTGGTGCCGGACCTGATCATGACGGCCCTGTTCCAGCGCGGCGCCTTCGACGCCGAGGCGGCGGCGCGCTCCGGCGCGGTGCTGGCGGCCTACGGCCTGGCGCTGCCGGCGGCGGTGCTGATCCGCAGCATCGTGGCAAGCTTCTACGCCCGCCACGACACCCGCACGCCGGTGGTCGCCTCGCTCACCGCGGTCGCGGTCAATGTCGGGCTCAAGGTCGTGCTCACCGGCCCGCTCGGGGTGATGGGTCTCGCGCTCGCCACCGCCGCCGGGGTCTGGGTCAACGTGCTGATCCTGTTCTGCCTCGCCTATGGCCGCGGCTGGACCGCGCCGAGCCGCACCCTGATCGTCACCGCCGGCGGGGTGCTCGCCGCCTGCTGCGTGCTCGCCGCCTGCACGCTCGGCGGCCTGCCGCTGATCGAGCGCCTGATGCCGTCCCTGCCACGGTTCCGCGAGCTCGCGGTGCTGACGGCGCTGGGGGTGGCCGGGCTCGTCGCCTATGCGGCGACGCTCTTGGTGGCGTTGCGGCTGTTCGGGGTGCGGCTGCGGCGGGTGTGACGCCAGTCCGGGTCCCTCGACAATCCTGACACCCTCCGGGTCGTCCTGGGGCCACGGCAGCGGAGCCCCGGGATCACGCAGGGAACGGCAGGTCTGCCCAGGCAAGTCCGAACAGGGTCCGATTCTGAAGCCGGGGCGCCCCTCATGCGTTAACGGGTCCGATCCGCCCACGACGCACGAGGCCCCGCATGCCCCTCCCCGCCCCGCTCGACCGCGCCGACGCCGTCGTCTTCGATGCCTACGGCACCTTGCTGGACGTCCATTCCGCCGTGCAGCGCCATGCCGGCGCGGTCGGCCCGGAGGCTCAAGGCCTCTCCGACACCTGGCGGCAGAAGCAGCTCGAATATTCCTGGGTGCTGGCGCTCGCCGGCCGCTACGCGCCGTTCTGGACGCTGACCGAGCGCGCCCTCGATTTCGCCCTCGCCAAGCATCCGAAGGTCGACCCGGGCGTGCGGGCGGACCTGCTCGAGGCCTACAAGGCCCTCGACGCCTATGAGGAGGTGCCTGCCACGCTGCGGCACCTGCGCGGCGCCGGCCTCAAGACCGCGATCCTGTCGAACGGCGACACCGCGATGCTCGACGCGGCGGTGACGGCGGCGGATCTCGGCGGCCTTCTCGACGCGGTGCTGTCGGTCGATCCCGCCGGCACCTTCAAGACCGCGCCCGCCGCCTACGACCTGGCGCCGGCGCGCCTCGGCGTCGCGCGGGAGCGGATCGTGTTCCTGTCCTCGAACCGCTGGGACATCGCCGGGGCGGCGGCCTATGGCTTCACCCCGGTCTGGGTCAACCGGACGGGCCAGCCCGACGAGTACCCGGACCTCGCCCCGGTCCGGGTGATCCGCTCCCTCGACGGGCTCCTGGCCTGAAAGGCTCCTGGCCCCTGAAAGGCAGCTGGCCTGTGAGGCACCTGGCCTAAAGGCCCGAGCCCCTTACTCGCCCGCCACGGGGCGGGCGCTGCCGGGAACCCCGGCCGTCGCCGCCGCGCCGCGACGGTAGATCAGCAGGGTCGCGACGAGGCCGCAGGCGCCGGCAAACGCCATCCACAGGCCCGGCGCCGCCTTGTTGCCGAGCGCCTCGATCAGCCAGGTCGAGACGACCGGGGTGAAGCCGCCAAACAACGCGGTGGCGAGCGAGTAGGCGAGCGAGAAGCCGGTGGTGCGGACGTTGGCCGGGACGATCTCGGTCAGCGCCACCACCATCGCGCCGTTGTAGCTGCCGTACAGGAAGGACAGCCACAGCAGCGTGATCAGCATGTTGGTGAACGAGATGTTGGAGGTGAGCCAGGCCAGCGCCGGATAGGCGGTGAGCAGGGTGAGCGCCGAGAAGGCCAGCAGGATCGGCTTGCGGCCGATCTTGTCCGAGAGCGCGCCCATCACCGGCAGCCAGAACAGGTTCGACAGGGCGGTGAGGAAGGTGACGATCAGGCTGTCGGTCTCGGACAGCTTCAGCACGCTCTTGCCGAAGGTCGGGGTATAGACCGTGATGGTGTAGAACGACACCGTGGTCATCACCACCAAGAGCATGCCGAGGAGCACGATCTTCCAGTTCTCGCCGAGCGACTTGAACACCTCGGGCAGCGACGGGCGGTGCTTGCGGTGCAGGAATTCCTGGGTCTCCTCCAGCGAGCGCCGGATGTAGAACAGGAACGGGACGATCAGGCAGCCGATGAAGAACGGGATGCGCCAGCCCCACTCGGACATCTGGGCCGGCATCAGGGCGCGGCTCAAGCCGAAGCCGATCAGCGCCGCCACCATCACGGCGACCTGCTGGCTGCCGGACTGCCAGGAGACGTAGAAGCCCTTGCGGCCGGGCGTCGCCATCTCGGCGAGGTAGACCGACACGCCGCCGAGCTCGACGCCGGCCGAGAAACCCTGGAGCAGGCGGCCGATCAGCACCAGGAACGGCGCCGCGAGGCCGATGGTCTGGTAGGACGGCACGAAGGCGATCAGCACCGTGCCGGCGGCCATGATGCCGAGGGTCACGATGAGGCCCTGGCGCCGGCCGATCCGGTCGACATAGGCGCCGAGGAAGATCGCCCCGAGGGGACGCATCAGGAAGCCGGCGCCGAACGCCATGAACGTGAACATCAGCGAGGCGAACTCGTTCTCGGCCGGGAAGAAGGCCTTCGAGATGTGGCTCGCGTAGATGCCGAACAGGAAGAAGTCGAACATTTCCAGGAAGTTGCCGCTCGTGACGCGCAACACCGTGGCGACCTTCGACCCCTGCGGACCATGGACCGGACCTGCCATGCTCATTCCCCTGCCTTGGGCTCCCTCGACTGGGCTCTCTCTACAGCCATCCCCGACACGTTTGATACAGAAATTTCATCCCGCCGGAATCAGTGGAGGTTGCCAGGGAGTCGATTTACCAACAGGGAGGTGCCGAGAAGGAGCACCCCGACAGTCTCTCCGGGAGGAAGCATGATCAAGCCAGGTCCCATGACGACATCGCGCGCCGATGGCGGTCGCCGCCGCCTCACCCGGATCGCCGCCGGCCTGCTGGCGGGGCTCGTTCTCGCCGCCCCGGCCCGGGCCGCCGAGGTTCGGGTGATGATCTCCGGCGGCTTCACCGCCGCCTATCAGGCCCTGGTGCCGGGCTTCGAGGCGAAGACCGGCGACAAGGTTGAGACCGCCTACGGCCCGTCGATGGGCACGGCGCCGGAGGCGATCCCCGTGCGCCTCGCCCGCGGCGAGCCGGCCGACGTGGTGATCATGGTCGGCTACGCCCTCGACGCCCTCGACACGGCGGGCAAGATCGAGCCGGGCACCAAAGTGGCCCTGGCCGATTCCCGCATCGCGCTGGCGGTGAAGGCCGGGGCCAAGGTGCCGGAGATCGGCACCCTCGACACCTTCAAGACGGCGCTGCTCGGCGCCACCTCGATCGCCTATTCGGACAGCGCCAGCGGCGTCTACATCGAGAAGGAGATGTACAAGACGCTCGGTCTCGAGGCGGAGCTGGCGCGAAAGAGCAAGATGATCGTCGCCGAGCGCGTCGGCAACGTCGTCGCCCGCGGCGACGCCGAGTTCGGCTTCCAGCAGATCGCCGAGCTGAAGCCGGTCAAGGGCATCACCATCGTCGGGCCGATCCCGCCGGAGGTGCAGAAGGTGACGGTGTTCTCCGCCGGCATCCCGAAGGGCGCCAAGCACCCGGAGGCGGCCCGCGCGCTCATCGCCTGGCTCTCCTCCCCCGAGCACGCCGCGACGGTCGCCGAGACCGGCCTCGATCCGATCAAGGCGCGCTAACTCCCGATTCACGACGAGGACAATCCGAACGATCGGATTCACCGCCTCTTCACGCCGTCCGGCGCCTGATGGGTCCCACACAACAGGTCTCGCGCCGCCCGAGAGGGTGGCACAAGCGGGCGGGGACGGCATCATGGAACAGGGTCGGACGCCCGGAGCGGCGGCGCGCATGAACGCGCCGCTGCTCCGGCAGGAGAATCACGCGCATCAGCGTTACCTCGCAGCCCCCGGCTACCATCCCGGAGCGCGGGTGATCGCGGCCCTGGGGCCGGCGCTCGGCACGGCGATCGTCGCGGTGGTCGCGCTGGGATGGCGGATGTCGCTCTAAGCAGACTTGCGTTGGGCAGACTTGCGTTGGCGTGCCGCACAGGGACACGGCGGAGGCTGGTGCGGAGCCGATGGTCCGGGATCACGGATCCCGAACGCAACCCCGGTCAGCGGCGGCCCGATCGGCGACAGAGGCCGCTCGCAGCCGTCACGGCGGGTCGGCGCGGAAGCGGTCCGACCGCCCGGGAACGGAGTTCCGCTCGACGCCTCGCCTTCCGGGCGACGGCCTTCATCGTGGGCACGAGGAAATTCAAGAGCACGACGTTGATCAGGATCGCGCACGCCAGGACGAAAATCGGCGTTTCGATCACGATCGCGATGGCCAGCCGGATCGATGCCTCGATCATCGTCCCCGCATGCGCCAGCACATGGTACGACCTCACGGCAAGGTACGACACCGCGGCGGCTTTCGTGATGGTCTCCCGGACCGGAAATGCACTGCCCGCGCTCACTGCATGCTCCCCCTCGTAGCTCTCTCGGACAAGGAGCGGGACGTCCGGTCCCGGCACCATGCTCTCCCTGGCTCGCAATCTAGCCGGGTCGTTCCGCAGTTGTGATCCCTCAATTTAGGGGAAACACTACGTAAGCAGCAAGAGATTTCGGAAGCGTCCGGCGCTCGATCGGCCGCACGGCGATATCGTCATGAATTTTTCCAATCCGTTTCTGCGATGTAAGGACCGCGATTCGCCCCGTCCGCCGCAGAATGATTGAGATATAACAGAACATCTGTGCAGATCGCGCCAGACGCCAGCCGCATTCTCCGGCGGCGCGCCGGAACCGTGCTCGTTCCCACGTCCGGGCCTCGTCCCCTGCGCGGCCCGATGTGCTGGACATCTCCCTTTCCGAGGCGATCGCGTCACGCGATCCGCAGTGCCGGATCCACGCGCACGGCCCAAGCCCCTTCGCCGGCGCATGGCGCCCTGCCGCGGCCCCGGCGGCGATCGCCCGCGCCAATCGGCCGGATTGCCGGACCGTGCGTCCACGCCCACTCTGCCGCCGTCATGCGGCGCCACCTTCCCCTCGTCCTCGCGGCCCTCCTCGCCCTCGTGGCGACGGCGCTGCTCGCCTATCAGTGGCTCGGGCAGCCGACGACGCTGCGCGTGGCCGTCGGGCCAGCGGGGGGCGAGGATGCACGCCTGGTCGCGGCGGTGGCGCAGAGCCTCGCCCGCAGCCACGAGGAGGTGCGCCTGCGCCCCGTGGCGACGAGCGGCGTCGCCGAGAGCGCCGCGGCGGCCGAGCAGGCCAAGGCCGACCTCGCGGTGGTACGCTCCGATGTCGGCATCCCGGCGAGCACCCAGACGGTGGCGATCCTTCACCGCGACGCGGTGCTGCTGCTGGCGACCGACCCCGCCCTTGCCGCGGTACCGGACCTGCGGGGGAAGCGGATCGGGATCGTGCGCAACCCGGCCGGCAACGCCCGGCTGCTCGCCAGCATCCTGGAGCATTACGACGTCCCGGCCGAGGCCGTCACGACCGTGCCCCTCGGCGACGGGCGCGAGGCCGGCGAGGCCCTGCGGGCGGGCCGGGTCGACGCCGTGATGGTGGTGAGCCCGCTCACCGGCCGCACCGCCGGCGACGTGGTGGCGAGCATCGCGAAGGCCGGCGGCACCCCGAGCTTCATCCCGATCGGCGAGGCGGCGGTGCTGGCGCGGCGCTGGCCGGCGCTGGAGAGCCTCGAGGTCGCCCGCGGCACCTTCGGCGGCACCCCACCGCGCCCGGCCGAGACCGTGACCACGGTCGGGGTCAGCCACCGGCTGGTCGCGCAGGCGCGCCTGCCCGACTCGACCGTCTCGGAGCTGACGCGGCTGCTCTTCGTCAACCGGCCCGGCCTCGCCGTCGAGGTGCCGCTCGCCAACCAGATCGAGGCGCCCGACACCTCGAAGAGCGCGTCGCTGCCGGTGCATCCCGGGGCGCAGGCCTATTACGAGGGCGAGGTCGAGAGCTTCTTCGAGCGCTACGGCGACTGGTTCTACCTTCTGGTGATGTGCGTCTCGATCCTCGGCTCGGCCGCCGCCACCCTGGTGTCGCGCGCGGCTAACCGGTCGCGGGCCCGCGACATGGCGCTGCTGCGCCAGCTGCTCGCCATCGTGCGGGCGAGCCGCGACGTCGAGGACGAGCTGGAGCTCGCCGATCTCGAGCGGCAGGCCGACGAGATCCTGGCCGCGGCGCTCGCCCGGGCCGGGACGGGGGCCATCGACAATGCCGGCGTCGCGGCCTTCACCCTCGGCCTCGACCAGGCGCGGCGGGCGATCGCGGAGCGCCGGGGTCTCCTGGTCGAGCGGCAGGCGTTGCTCGACCGCCAGGGCCTCGATCGCGAGCCGGATCCACTCTCCGCCGCGGCGGAGTGACGCGGTCCGGGACGCGAGGCCGCTTGCCGAGGGGGCCTCTTGCGAACCGGCCTCACACCTTATATTGCGACGCAACAGTTTTCCCCCGGCTCGATGCGTCCGGCTGCCATCCTGGCGGCCCGCGGCGTGCCGGGCTTTGTTTGCTTCGGATATCCCATGAAGCTGCGCAATATCGCCATCATCGCCCACGTCGACCACGGCAAGACGACCCTCGTCGACAAGCTGCTCCAGCAATCCGGCTCGTTCCGCGAGAACCAGCGGGTCGAGGAGCGCGCGATGGACTCGAACGACCTCGAGAAGGAGCGCGGCATCACCATCCTGGCCAAGGCCACCTCGGTGGTCTGGAAGGACACCCGCATCAACATCGTCGACACCCCCGGCCACGCCGATTTCGGCGGCGAGGTCGAGCGCATCCTCTCGATGGTCGACGGCGTGATCGTGCTCGTCGACGCCGCCGAGGGCCCGATGCCGCAGACCAAGTTCGTGGTCTCGAAGGCGCTCAAGATCGGCCTGCGCCCGATCGTGGCGGTCAACAAGGTCGACCGGCCCGACGCCCGCATCACCGAGGTGGTGAACGAGGTGTTCGACCTGTTCGCGGCGCTCGACGCCACCGACGAGCAGCTCGACTTCCCGATCCTGTACGGGTCGGGCCGCAACGGCTGGATGGCGACCTCGCCGGAGGGCGACCAGTCCGACGGCCTCGCCCCCCTGTTCGACCTCGTGCTCGAGCACGTGCCCCAGGCCAAGACCGAGGACGGCCCGTTCCGGATGCTCGGCACGCTCCTCGAGGCCAACCCGTTCCTCGGCCGCATCATCACCGGCCGCATCGCCTCCGGCACGGTGAAGCCGAACCAGCAGATCAAGGTCCTCGACCGCGAGGGCAAGGTCGTGGAGACCGGCCGCGTCTCGAAGATCCTGGCCTTCCGCGGCCTGGAGCGCCAGCCGATCGAGGTCGGCGAGGCGGGCGACATCGTGTCGATCGCCGGTCTGGTGAAGGGCACCGTCGCCGACACCTTCTGCGACCCGCAGGTCGAGACCCCGATCCAGGCCCAGCCGATCGACCCGCCGACCGTGACGATGTCGTTCATCGTCAACGACAGCCCGCTCGCCGGCACCGAGGGCGACAAGGTCACGAGCCGCATGATCCGCGACCGCCTGTTCAAGGAGGCCGAGGGCAACGTCACGCTCAAGATCGAGGAAGCCGCCGACAAGGACTCGTTCTACGTCTCCGGCCGCGGTGAGCTGCAGCTCGCCATCCTGATCGAGACCATGCGCCGCGAGGGCTTCGAGATCGCGGTGTCGCGGCCCCGCGTCGTGTTCGAGAAGGACGAGGCCGGCGAGACGATGGAGCCGGTCGAGGAGGTCGTGATCGACGTCGACGAGGAGTATTCCGGCGTCGTCGTCCAGAAGATGTCGGAGCGCAAGGCCGACATGATCGAGATGCGCCCGTCGGGCGGCAACCGCCTGCGCCTGGTGTTCCATGCTCCGACCCGCGGCCTGATCGGCTACCAGGGCGAGCTGATGACCGACACCCGCGGCACCGCGATCATGAACCGGCTGTTCAAGGCCTACGAGCCCTACAAGGGCGAGATCGCCGGCCGCCGCAACGGCGTGCTGATGTCCAACGACCAGGGCGAGGCCGTGGCCTACGCGCTGTGGAACCTCGAGGATCGCGGCCCGATGATGATCGAGCCGGGCTGGAAGGTCTACCAGGGCATGATCATCGGCGAGCACAACCGCGAGAACGACCTCGAGGTGAACGTGCTCAAGGGCAAGAAGCTCACCAACATCCGCACCACCTCGAAGGACGAGGCGGTCCGCCTGACCCCGCCGATCCGCATGACCCTCGAGCGCTCGCTCGCCTGGATCCAGGACGACGAGCTGGTCGAGGTGACCCCGAAGTCGATCCGCCTGCGCAAGGCCGTGCTCGACCCGAACGACCGCAAGCGGGCGGAGCGGGCCAAGGAAGCCCTGAGCGCCTGATCGGCCGTAGGACGGTCTGACGTGTCATCCCTCGCCCCTTCGGGGCGGGGGATTTTTTATGGCGGTCGTGGACGGCGGGCGGCCCGAGTGGATTCCCGGTCCGTCCTCCCGTATCCCCGCCGTGAGGGCGGCGCGGGCGCGGCCGCAGGAGACCCGTGTGGAACACGAGATCTACCGCTGGATCGGAATCCTGACCTCGATCCGGTCGGACGTGCTGGCGCCTTTGGGGCTCGCGCTCGCGCTCATCGTCACCGTGCACGTGCTGATGAACAAGCGCGAGGTCGGCGCCGCGATCGGCTGGATCGGCCTGGCCTGGCTCTCGCCGCTGCTCGGCAGCACGCTCTACGTGATGTTCGGCATCAACCGGGTGAGCCGGCGCGCCCGCCGCCTGCCGGTGCTGCCGGGACCGCGGCCCGGGGCGCCGCCGCCGCCGGTGGCCGAGGTGCCCGGCGCGTTCCAGCCCCTGAAGCAGGCGGTCGAGCGGATCAGCGGCCTGCCGCTCGTCGCCGGCAACCGCATCGAGCGCTACCGCCATGGCGACGAGGCCTATCCGGCGATGCTGGCGGCGATCGGCGAGGCGCAGACCAGCGTCGCCCTGTCGAGCTACATCATGCGCGACGACGACAGCGGCCAGGCCTTCGCGGCGGCGCTTCGCGCCGCGCAGGCCCGGGGCGTCGCGGTCTGCGTGCTGATCGACGGCATCGGCAGCGGCTACTTCTTCCCGGCGATGTACCGGCGCCTGCGGCGCCTCGGGATCCCCGCCGGCCTGTTCATGCACTCGGCGCTGCCGTGGCGGATGCCGTTCCTGAACCTGCGCACCCACAAGAAGCTGCTCCTGATCGACGGCCGGACCGGCTTCGTCGGCGGGGTCAACATCGCCGACGAGAACGTCATGGCGAAGAACCCGCCCGAGCCGGTGCGCGACAGCCATTTCCGCATCGACGGCCCGGTGGTCGGCCAGCTCGCCCAGGCGTTCTGGCGCGACTGGGCGTTCGTGAAGGCCGAGGACCTGGAGGGACCGGCCTGGTTCCCGGAGATCCCGCCGGCCGGCGCCTCGCTCGCGCGGGTCGTCACCTCGGGGCCGGACGCCGACATCGAGAAGATCGAGTTCGTGGTGCTGGAGGCGGTCGCGACCGCCCGGCGCTCGGTGCGCTTCGCCACGCCCTACTTCCTGCCGAGCGAGATGCTGCTGACGGCGCTCGGCCTCGCGGCGATGCGGGGCGTCACCGTCGACGTCATCATCCCGCAGGCGAGCAACCACCGGGTGGTCGACTGGGCGACCCGGGCCCATGTCGGGCCGCTGCTGGAGGCGGGCGTCAGGATCTGGCTCGACCGGCCGCCCTTCGACCACTCGAAGCTGATGGTGGTCGACGACGCCTGGTGCTTCGTCGGCAGCGCCAACTGGGACAGCCGCAGCTTCCGGCTCAACTTCGAGCTCAACGTCGAGGTCTACGATCCCGACTTCGCGGCCGATCTCGACGGGCTGATGCGGGCCAAGATGGAGCAGCCCTTGACGATGGCCGACCTCAACTCTCGCGGGATGGCCGTGCGCCTGCGCGACGCCGGCGTGCGATTGCTGCTGCCATATCTTTGAGCGGCACCCGCTTGCGGAGATCCTCGGCCCGGTCGCGGAACGCCTCGATCCGGTTCCGCAGGGCCTCGCGCCGGGGCTCGCGGTGGCCGGGCTCGAGATGGACGACGATCGGCCGGTGGTCGGAGGCGCCCCGCGGCAGCACCGCCTGGCCGCGGCAGGTCAGCCCCCGCACCAGGCAGCGGTCGAGCCGCAGGGGCACGAGCTCGACCATGGCGTGGGTCGGGTGGCGCGGGCCGACGTCCTGGAAGCCGGGCAGCAGGGCCGGCCCGACGATGTTGTAGTCGCCGAGCACCGCGGCCCGTACCGGCAGGTGCTGGGCGATGCGGCGCAGCTGGCGCCGGTTCAGCACCTGCCCGTGCGACAGGTGGACGTTGGCGACCCCGAAGGCGCCGAGATCGACGATCTGGCACACCCGGTCGATCAGGGCGCCGGAGGGCAGGGTGATGACCCGGGGCGGGGTCGCCCACGGGGTCGGGCTCCACATCGCCAGGCCGTGGATGCGCTTGGGCAGCGGCGCCCAGGCGTAGTGCCCCCCGGCGCGGGCCTGAAGCTCGGTGATGTCGACGGTCGCCTCCTGCATCAGCAGCAGGTCGGGCTTCTCCTGCGCGATCAGCGCCTCGAGGGCGTCGACGGTCGCGCCGGTCCGCCGCAGCAGGTTCCAGCTGATGATCTTGCGCGGGCCGGCGCGATGCGGGGCGGGCGCGGCGGCCGGGGCGTCGGCGGGCAGGAGGTGTTGGGGGGGCTGCATGGCACCGCTGGGGAAGCGCATGATTGGGCCGGTACGATGGCGCGGGACGCCTCGGGCCGTTGCGGGACGCGGCATACGCCGATTTGCCCCATCGGCGATAGGGCGTCAGGCGCCGGGCGGCCGCAATCCGGGCAGTGCTTGGACCAATGTCCGGAACTGGTCGCCGCGATCCTCGAAGCTGCGGAACTGGTCGTAAGACGCACAGGCCGGCGAGAGCAGCACCACCGGATCGGCCTTGGCATCCGTCGCCGCCGCCGCGGCGGCCTCCGCGACGGCGGCGGCCAGCGTTCCGCAGCGGCTGAACGGCACATGCCCGTCGAGGGCGGCGGCGAAGTCCTCGGTCGCGGCGCCGATCAGGTAGGCGTGGGCGACGCGGGGGAAGTACGGCGCGAGGCTCGCGATCCCGCCCTCCTTCGGCTTGCCGCCGAGGATCCAGTGCACGTGCTGGAAGGCCGAGAGCGCCTTCTCGGTCGAATCGGCGTTGGTGGCCTTCGAATCGTTGATGAACAGGACGGGGCCGCGGCGCCCGACCTCCTCCATCCGGTGCGGCAGGCCCGGGAAGCTCGCGAGGGCCGCCGCGAAGGCGTCGGGCGAGACGCCGAGTGCGCTCGCGACCGCGTAGGCGATGGCCGCGTTCTGCCAGTTATGGGCACCGCGCAGGGACCCGATGCCGAAGAGGTCCGCCACCGGCTCAGGCGGCGCGCGCCGCCCGTCGATCACGACGCCGTTGCGGGCGAGGATGCCCGGCCCCTCCCCCGCCTCGCCGCCATGACCTCGGGAGACGTGGACCCGGGTCAGCGGCCCCGCGCGGCGATCCGCGATCGCCCGGCAGAATTCGTCGTCCACGCCGACGATCGCGTGGGCGGCACCGGTCACCAGCCGCTCCTTGATGGCGGCGTAATGCGCCATGTCGCCGTGGCGGTCGAGGTGGTCGGGGGTGAGGTTGAGAAGCACGCCGAGGGTGGGGCTAAGCGACGGCGTCAGGTCGATCTGGAACGAGGACAGCTCGATCACGTGGACCCGGTCGGGCGAAGGCGGCGCCAGCGACAGGATCGCCGTGCCGATATTGCCGCCCATCTGCACGTCGCGGCCGGCGCTCGCCAGGACGTGGGCGATCAGCGCCGTGGTGGTCGACTTGCCGTTGGTGCCGGTGATGGCGACGAAGGGCGCATCGGGGCTGGTCGCGGCCCGTTCGCGGCAGAACAGCTCGATGTCGCCGATCACCGGCACGTCGGCGCCCCTCGCGAGGTCCACGGTCCAGTGCGGCGCCGGATGGGTGAGCGGCACGCCGGGGGCGAGGATCAGGGCGGCGAAGTCGTTCCACTCGGCTTGGCGCAGGTCGCCGGTCTCGATGCCCTGCTGGCGCGCCGCCTCCATCCGCGCCGGGTTGTCGTCGCAGGCGATCACCCGGGCGCCGCCGGCCTTGAGGCTGAGCGCGGTGGCGAGACCCGAGCCGCCGAGACCGAACAGGGCGACCGTCCGGTCGGCGAAGGTGGTGGAGGGTGTCATGCGGTGTCCGCCGGGTCCATTGGAATGGCGCGGGATCCCTTCTCCCGAGTGGGAGACGGGTAGGGGTGAGGGTGACACGCTTCAGTGTAAAGCTGTGCCCGTCGTGCTGGCAGCGTAACGCTCAGAGCTAGACTCAGAGCCGTAGCACCCTCACCCCTGACCCCTCTCCCACACGGGCGAGGGGGACGTGCCTTCCTTTCAAGCGTTGGCGGAGATTGCAATATCTGAACCGCGAATGAGGGCGTTGCTCCCCTACCGCAGCTTCAGCGTCGCCAGCCCGAGCAGCGCCAGCACCACCGCGATGATCCAGAACCGGATCACCACCTGCGGCTCCTTCCAGCCCTTCTGCTCGAAATGGTGGTGGATCGGCGCCATGCGGAAGACGCGCTTGCCGGTGAGCTTGAACGAGGCGACCTGGATGATGACCGACAGGATCTCCAGCACGAACAGGCCGCCGACGATGCCGAGCACGATCTCGTGCTTGGTCGCCACCGCCACGGTGCCGAGCAGCCCGCCGAGCGCCAGGGAGCCGGTATCGCCCATGAAGATCTGGGCCGGCGGCGCGTTGAACCACAGGAAGCCGAGGCCCGCCCCAATCAGGGCGCCGCAGACCACCGCCAGTTCGCCGGTGCCCGGGACGTAGTTCACCTGCAGGTACGAGGCGTAGATCACGTTGCCGACGAGGTAGGCGATGATCCCGAAGGTCGCCGCCGCGATCATCACCGGCACGATGGCCAGCCCGTCGAGGCCGTCGGTGATGTTGACCGCGTTGCCCGCGCCGACGATCACGAAGCCCGCGAAGGCGACGTAGAACAGGCCGAGATTGATGATCGCGTCCTTGAAGACCGGGAAGGCGAGCCGGTAGGCGAGGCCCGGCGCGGAGTATTCCGCCACCGCGACGCAGGCCGCGATCGCGATCAGCGCTTCGAGACCGAGGCGGAACTTGCCCGAGAAGCCCTTGTGGCTCTGCTTCGTGACCTTCAGGTAATCGTCGTAGAAGCCGATCGCGCCGAAGCCCAGCGTCACCATCATGACGATCCAGACGTAGTGGTTGCGCGGGTTGGCCCAGAGGATCACCGCCACCATCACGCCGGCCAGGATCATCAGCCCGCCCATGGTCGGCGTGCCGCGCTTGGTCAGCAGGTGCGATTGCGGCCCGTCCTCGCGGATCGGCTGGCCCTTGCCCTGGCGCAGGCGCAGGAGCGAGATGATCCACGGCCCGAACCAGAACACGAAGAAGCCCGCCGTGAACAGCGCGCCTCCGGTCCGGAAGGTGATGTAGCGGAAGACGTTGAGCGGCGAGAACACGCCGCTCAGCTCGGAGAGGAGGTAGAGCATCCCGGGGGCATCCGATCGTGGGCGAGCGGCGGCGCCGGGCTCACACCCGCGCCAGCGCGTCAGAAGTCCTTCGAAGGTGGCTCAGCCGGAGCGGCCGACGGCGAGATCCTGCTCCGCGCCGACCCCGTAGCGGGCTTTGAGCGCCTCGACAATCCGGCCCATGCGGGTGCTGTTCGAGCCCTTGACCATCACGGCGTCGCCGGGGCGCAGGGCCTCGATCACCGGATCGACCAGCTCGGCGGAGCTTTGCCGGGCGCCGGCGCGGCGGGAGGCGGGCAGCGCCTCGAACAGTTCCTGCATCAGGGGGCCGGCGGTGAAGACGAGGTCGATCCCGTGCTCCTCGACGGCCTCGGCCAGCCCGCGGTGCAGGGCGGGCGCGTCGGCGCCGAGCTCCATCATGTCGCCGAGAACGGCGATGCGCCGACCGGCGGTCTCGACGCCGGCCAGCGTGCTGAGCGCCGCCCGCACCGAGGCCGGGTTGGCGTTGTAGCTCTCGTCGACGAGGAGCGCTTCGCCGCCCGCGACCGGGAGGACGTGGCGGGCGCCGCGGCCGGCCGGCGGGCGCAGCTGCGCCAGCGACAGGGCGGCGAGCGCGAGGTCGGCGCCGAGCGCCTGCACGGCGGCGATGACGGCGAGCGAATTCAGCGCCGTGTGCCGGCCCGGCGTGCCGAGCTGGTAGGTGACGGGCAGACCCATCGCCCGCACGTCGACGATCGACAGGTCCGGGCGCATCACGATGCGCTCGGCCCGCACGTCGGCCTCGCGGTGCTCGCCGAAGCTCACCACCCGGCCGGCGTTGGAGGCGAGGGCGTGGGCCTTCAGCCGCTCGAAATTCGGGTTGTCGCGGTTGATGATCGCGACGCCGCCGGGCTCCAGGCCGCAGAAGATCTCGCCCTTGGCGTCGGCGATGCCCGACAGCGAGCGGAAATGCTCGATATGGACCGGCTCGACCGTGGTGACGATCGCGATCTCGGGCCGCACCAGGCGGGTCAGGGGGGCGATCTCGCCGGCATGGTTCATGCCGACCTCGAACACCCCGAACGCGCTCGACGCCGGCATCCGGCCGAGCGTCAGGGGCACGCCCCAGTGGTTGTTGTAGGAGGCGACCGAGGCGTGGGTGGTGCCTTGCGCGGCGAGCACGTGGCGCAGGGCCTCCTTGGTACCGGTCTTGCCGACCGAGCCGGTGACGGCGAGCACCCGCGCAGCCGTTCGCGCCCGGGCCGCGACCGCGAGGCCGCGCATCGCCGCCAGGACCCCGTCATCGTCACGGGAGGGAACTGCGATCAGCGGTCCGGCCTCGCCGAGGTCGGCGGCGCGCTCCTCGGCCACCACCGCGGCGCCGGCGCCGCGGGCGAGCGCGTCGCGCACGAAGTCGTGGCCGTCGCGGGCCTCGCCCTTGATGGCGAAGAACAGGTCCCCGACCTTCAGGGTGCGGGTATCGATCGAGAGGCCGGACAGGGCCTGGGGAGCGGACGCATCCGCGGCGGCGCGGCCGCCCATGGCGGCGGCGGCGGCGTCCAGGGTCCAGAGGGGCTCGGTCATGCGCGGGTCTCCTCGATCGCGCTCAGGACCGCGTCGCGGTCGGAAAAGGGCAGCGTCCGGTCGCCGATGATCTGGCCCGTTTCATGACCTTTGCCAGCGACCAGCAGCACGTCGCCGGCGCGCAGGTCTCGCACCGCGGCCCAGATCGCCTCCGCGCGGTCGCCGATCTCCTCGGCGCCCGGTGCCGCCGCCAGGATCGCCGCGCGGATCGTCGCGGGGTCCTCGCTGCGGGGATTGTCGTCGGTGACGATGACCCGGTCGGCCTTGTCGGTGGCGATGCGGCCCATCAGCGGGCGCTTAGCCCTGTCGCGGTCGCCGCCGCAGCCGACGACGCAGACGAGCCGCCCGGTGGTGAAGGCACGCAGCGCGTCGAGGACATTGGCGAGCGCGTCGGGCTTGTGGGCATAGTCGACGATGCAGAGCGCGTCGCGCACGGTGCCGACCCGCTCCAGCCGACCCGGCACCCCGGCGAGATGCGAAAGCGCCGCGATCACCTCCGCCTCGCGCACGGCCCCGGCCGGGGTCGCGAGCACCAACCCGGCGGCGACGAGGGCGTTCTCGACCTGGAACGCCCCGACGAGGGGGAGATCGACGGTGTGGGTCACCCCCGCGACCGCGATCGCGAGGCGCTGGGCGAAGCCCTCGGTGCGGGCGGAGACGAGGCGGATCCCCTCCCCGGCCCGGCCGGTGGTGACGAGCCGCAGGCCGCGTTCCCGCACGGCCGCGATCACCGCCCCGCTCCGCGGACCGTCGGCATTGACGACCGCGGTGCCGTCCGCCCGCAGCAGGGTCGTGAACAGCCGGAGCTTGGCCTGGAGATAGGCTTCCGGCGTGAGGTGGTAGTCGAGGTGGTCGTGGCCGAGATTGGTGAAGCCGGCGGCCGTCAGGCGGACCCCATCGAGGCGGCTCTGCTCGATCCCGTGCGAGGAGGCTTCCATCGCGAGTTCGGTGACGCCGTCGGCGCTCAGCCGGTCGAGGGTCCGGTGCAGGGTGATCGGGTCGGGGGTGGTGAGCGAGCCGTAGGCGGCGCCGGACGTGGTGATCACCCCGAGCGTCCCGAGGCTCGCCGCCTCCCGGCCGAGGCGGCCGAAGATCTGGCGCACGAAATCGGCGACCGAGCTCTTGCCGCTGGTGCCGGTGACCGCGACGACGGTCTCGGGCTGGCGCGGATGCAGCCGGGCCGAGGCCGAGGCCAGAGCCGCGCGGGCATCGGGCACGGAGAGGTAGGCGACGCCCTCCGGCAGATCGGCCGGGCGCTCGCCCTGCGCCACCATCGCGACAGCGCCGGCCGCTGCCGCCTTGGCGGCGAAGAGCCGGCCGTCGGCCGCCGTGCCGGGCACCGCCAGGAACACGAAGCCGGGCGCGACCTTGCGGCTGTCGGCGGTGAGGCCGGTGACGGAAAGACCGGCCGCTTGGCCGGCCTCCGGGAACAGATCGCCGAGGGTGAGGCTCATCGTCCGTCCAGCTGGTTCACGTGATAGGCGCCGAGCTTGACCATCAGCGGGAACGGCTTCGCCGGCGGCTCGAATTGCGGCGGCAGGCCGAGGATCGGGGCGACCCGGGCGATCACCCGGCCGGTGACGACGCCCGAGTTCCAGGCCGCCGTCGCATAGGTGCCGGATTCCGCCGCCACCGCCTGCGGTTCGTCCATGATGGTGACGAACAGATACTTGGGCTTGTCCATCGGCGCGGCGGCCATGAAGGTCGTGAACAGCCGGTTCTTGACGTAGCGGCCGCGGATCACCTTCTCGGCGGTGCCGGTCTTGCCGCCGACGTAGTAGTACGGAATCGCCGCCTTCTTGGCCGATCCCTCGGTGGCGTTGAGGCGCATGATGAAGCGCATCGCCTCGCTGGTCTGGGGCGAGAGCACCTGCGTCGCCTTCTCGCGCGCCTCGGCCTCGCTGCGCTTGAGGAAGGTCGGCGTCATCAGGAAGCCGCCATTGGCGATCGCCGCCACCGCCGCCGAGGCCTGGAGCGGCGCCACCGCGAGGCCGTGGCCGAACGCGATGGTGATGGTGTTGATCTCGGTCCAGCGCGGCGGGATGATCGGTTCGGCGCTCTCCGGCAATTCGGTGCGCAGGCGGTCGAGCAGGCCCATCTTCTTCAGGAAGGCCTTGTGGCCGGGCACGCCGATGCCGAGCGCCATCTTGGCTGAGCCGATGTTGGAGGAGTGGGTGAACACCTCCGGCATCGTGATGACCCGGTTGGTGCCGTGATACTCGTGGATCTTCTGCCGGCCCCAATGCAGCACGCCGCCGCGGGTGTCGAAGGTCGAGTTGACGGTGAACTTGCCGGAATCGAGCGCCATGGCGAGGGTCATCGCCTTGAAGGTCGAGCCCATCTCGTAGACGCCGACATTCATCCGGTTGATCCGGTCGGGGTCCAGCGCGTCCTTCGGCTCGTTCGGGTCGAAATCCGGCAGGGAGGCGAGCGCGATCACCTCGCCGGTGGTCACGTCGAGGATCAGGCCGGCCGCCGCCTTGGCGCGGTAATGCTCCATGCCCCAGGCCAGCTCGTCGCGCACCGCGTGCTGGGCGCGCAGGTCGATCGATAGCTGGACCGGCGCCATGTCGGCCGACTTCTCGACGAAGCCGAGGCTGGTGAGGTCGCGCAGGCCCTGGCGGTCGATGTACTTCTCGATGCCGGCGATGCCGACATTGTCGAGGTTGGTCACGCCGAGGATGTGGGCGGCCGCCGTGCCGTTCGGATAGACCCGCTTGTGGTCGGGCAGGAAGCCGACGCCCGGGATGCCGAGGCGGTGCACCTCGACCTGCTGGCGCGGGGTGATCTCGCGCTTGACCCAGACGAAGCCCTTCTTCGACGACAGCTTCTCGCGCAGGTCGCGGGCGTTGATCTCCGGCAGGACGGCGGTGAGCAGCTCGACCGCCTCGTCCTTGTCGTAGATGTTCTTCGGCTCGGCGAAGACCGAGACCGTGCGGATGTCGGTCGCCAGGATCTCGCCGTTGCGGTCGATGATGTCGGGCCGCACCTGGGTCGTGCCGCCGGCCTCGGCCCGGCGCGCCGAGGCGGTGACCGGGTCGTCGGGGAACAGCGCGAAGCTGACGAGGCGGCCCATCAGGGTCAGGAACACCGCGCCGAAGACGAGGCTGACGAGCCCGACGCGGGCGGCGCTGCGCTCGACCGAGAGGCGGAACATCGCCGTGACGCCGCTGCGCAGCATCGCCGCGATGTCGCGCCGCGGCTGGGCCGGGGCGGTCTCCTGGCCATCCCCGCTGGCCCCGGCGCCGGGCTGGGTCGGCGGGGCGTCGTGATCCTGGAAGTCCTGGTCCTGGCTCACGGCGCCTACCTCTTGGCGGTCGGGGTGCGGGTGGAGGTGGAGCCGGTGGTGCGGGGCTCCTCGGATCGGCCGGTGGTCGCGGCCGCGGTCGTGGCGGCCGGGCGCTGCTCCTTGGCCGGGGTCGCGGTGGCGCCGAGGCCGAGCGCCTCGAGCTTGCGGGCGATCTCGTCGCCGCGGTCGGCCTTGGCCGGCAGGTCGGCCAGCCGTCCGAGATGGCTCGTGCCGATCGGCTCGAGCGTGAGGTACTTGTCGACCGCGCCCTGGAGCCGGTCGGGTCGGGTCAGCAGCTGCCACTCCGCGCGCAGCACCGCGATCGCGTCGCGCTCCTTGCGCAGGCGGGTCTTCAGCTTGGCGACCTGCTCGGCCTGGTAGAGCGTGTCGTACTTGATCGAGTAGGCGTAGATGGCCGAGGCGATCAGCCCGGCGATCGCCGCGAGGTGCAGGAGGCGGATCACCGGCGCCCTCCCCTTGTCTGGGTCTCGGGCAGGGAGGCCAGGGCCTCCAGCACCGTCAGCGGCGGCGGTGCCGGCGCCTCGGTGCGCTCGCCGGCCCGCAGCTTGGCCGAGCGGGCGCGGGGATTGGCGTAGGCTTCGGCCTCGCCGGCGGCGACCGGGCCCTTGGTGGCGAGGGTGAAGCTGCGGGGAGCCGGCTGCGAGGCCATCGGCAGGTGGCGCGAGGCCGCCACCGCCCGGCCGCTGCGGGCCGAGAAGAACTGCTTCACGATGCGGTCCTCGAGCGAGTGGAAGGTCACCACCGCGAGGCGCCCGCCCGGACGCAGGGTGCGCTCGGCGGCGTGGAGCGCCCGCTGCAACTCCCCGAGCTCGTCGTTCACCGCGATGCGGAGGGCCTGGAAGGTCCGGGTCGCCGGGTGGATGCCGCTGCCGGGCTCCGCCCGCACGACGCCGGCGACGATCTCCGCCAAGGCCGCCGTGGTCTCGATGCGGCCGCGCCGGCGTGCCTCGATCAGCGCGCGGGCGACAGCCCGGGCCCGGCGCTCCTCGCCGTAATGGTAGATCACGTCGGCGAGCGCGGCCTCGGAGGCGTCGTTGACGAGATCGGCGGCGCTCTCGCCGGCCCGTTCCATCCGCATGTCGAGGGGGCCGTCGAACCGGAACGAGAAGCCGCGCTCCGCCTGGTCGAGCTGCATCGACGACACGCCGATATCGAGGACGACGCCGTCGGCTTGCGCGAAGCCGTGGTCGCGGGCGATCGCGTCGAGGTCGCCGAAGCGGCCCTGGACCAGCACGAGGCGCCCGGCCTCCCGCTCGACCAGCGCCTGGCCGGCGGCGATCGCCGTCGGGTCGCGGTCGATGGCGAGCACGCGGTTGCCCGGATTTGCCGCCAGGATCGCCTTGGTGTAGCCGCCGGCTCCGAAGGTGCCGTCGATCACCGCCGCCGGAGCCTCGCCGGGGCGAAGGGCCTGCAGGACCTCGGCGAGCAGGACCGGGATGTGGGGGGCGGCCTCGGTCACGACAGGCACCCCGACACGGACTTGCACCCCGACACGAACTTGCACCCCGACAAGGACTTGGCCGCGCGGCCCGGCGAGACGGCGGCAACGCTCGCGCGGCGGGCGCGCAGTGACGCGTGACGATCCATGGTGCTCCGCTGTCCGCACGAGCCGGGCCGAGGCCGGCCGGGATCGGCGCCAGGGCGCCGCGATGCCCACGCCAGGCATCGACGCGCGACCATCACGCCTGCTCTCGCGGGCTGCGGCCGCCGATGCTGGAATCGCCGTGGACGGGATGGCTCGGGGTATCATGGGGCTCTGGGGTCGTCAACGCGAGGGCACACGCGGCGGGCAGCACCCGTCCGTGTGGCATCAGAGACCAGCAAGGTTAACGAAGGCTTGTGCCGTGCACGGGCGCCATCGAAAAGTCGAGGCGGGCGCGGCTGTTCGGCCGCGGGCGCAGGCTCACCATGGCCGTTGCCTCGCGCCCGCGCCGACTCAGCTGGGCGTGCTCTCACGCCCCGTCATCGGAATTGGGTATCAGCCGGCCTGTAAGCCGGGTTCTGTATGGCCCGAGGGATCCGCGAGGATCCCCCTGACGTGGCGGCCATTCCTCTGGGACGGCCGTTGCCGGCCGCCTCGAGCAACCAACCCGGGCGACGGGCCTGAAGAAGCCCTGCGCGATCGCTCGCGCGTGCCGCCCCTATTCGGTTTTGCTCCCGGTGGGGTTTGCCGTGCCGTCCGCGTTGCCGCGTCCGCGGTGCGCTCTTACCGCACCCTTTCACCCTGGCCGGCACGGGTCCGCGAGGACCCGCCCGGTGGTCTGCTCTCTGTGGCACTGTCCCTGGGGTCGCCCCCGCCGGACGTTATCCGGCACCGTCTCTTCATGGAGCCCGGACTTTCCTCCCCGATCCCGCGAAAGCAGGCGAACCCGCTGACGGGACCGGAGCGGCCGCCCGGCCGGCTGACGGCGCCGATGTGCGACGCCCGGGGCAGCACGTCAAGGCGGGTGCTTCCACAGGGTGCGTCCGGCGCGCGTCGCGACGACCGGGTTGCCCGGCCACAGATACTCCCTACCTGCACACGTCCAAGGCCGCCGCGAGGCGCGGCCGCGACGAACAGGAGGCGACCCGGATGAGCGAGACCATCGAGGCGGGCTGGACCCTGGAGACCGTGCAGCAGCTCAAGGCCATGGCGCAGGAGGGCATCCCGCCCTCGGTGATGAGCCTGAAGCTCAAGCGCCCGGTCACGGCGATCCACGCCAAGCTCGCCGAGCTCGGCATCACGCCGGCGGCCGGGGCATAACGATCATGACAGGGGCGGGCCTGGATCGGGCCCGCCCGCCGGTCGCTACCAGCTGCCGGTGTTCTGCATCGAGGCCCAGGGCTCCTGCGGCGGCTTGGGCCCGCCCTTCTGCAGGATCTCGATCGAGATGCCGTCCGGCGAGCGCACGAAGGCCATGTGGCCGTCCCGCGGCGGGCGGTTGATCGTCACGCCGGCCTCCTGCAGCTTCTGGCAGGTCGCGTAGATGTCGTCGACCTGATACGCCAGGTGGCCGAAGTTGCGCCCGCCGGTATACTCCTCCGGATCCCAGTTGTAGGTCAGCTCGAGCAGCGGCGACTTGGTGTCCTTGGCCCGCGCGGCGTCGCCCGGGGCGGCCAGGAACACCAGGGTGAAGCGGCCCTTCTCGCTCTCGGTGCGGCGCACCTCCTGGAGCCCGAACTTGTTGCAGTAGAAGTCGAGCGCCCGGTCGAGATCGGCGACGCGGACCATCGTGTGCAGGTATTCCATGGCACTCCATCCTTGCGTGTCGGGGCGCGCGTGTCGGGCGCCGGATCCGGCGTCGTAGCTAGGGCGCGGCCCGACCGGCGGGGAGCCCCGATCCCGCGTTGCGCTGGGGCCGGCGACGGTGCAAAGGCTCGAAGGCCCCGCCGCCCGCGCGACCGCCGAGGACCCCGCCATGCCGTCGATCGTTCGTCTCGCCGATTACCGCCCGAGCGACTACCTGATCGACCGCGTCGCGCTCGACGTGCGCCTGCATCCGACCGAGACCCGGATCACCGCGACCCTGGCGCTCCGCCCGAACCCCGCCGGCGAGCCCGGCGCGCCGCTGATCCTCGACGGCGACGAGCTGACCCTGCTGGCGATCGCGCTGGACGGCCAGCCGACCGGCCCCGGCGCGATCGAGGTCACGCCCCGCAGCCTCACCCTGCACCAGCCGCCGCAGCGCCCCTTCGTGCTCGAGATCGCCACGCAGGTGAACCCGAGCGCCAACACCAAGCTCATGGGGCTCTACCGCTCGAACGGCGTCTACTGCACCCAGTGCGAGGCCGACGGGTTCCGGCGCATCACCTACTTCCTCGACCGGCCGGACGTGATGGCGGTCTACACCACCCGGATCGAGGCCGAGCGGAGCGAGGCGCCGGTGCTGCTCGGCAACGGCAACCCGGTCGAGCACGGGGTAGCCGGCCTGACCCGCCACTACGCGGTCTGGCACGATCCCCACCCGAAGCCCGCCTACCTGTTCGCCCTCGTCGGCGGCCATCTCGGCCGGGTGGCCTCGCGCTTCACCACCATGGAGGGCCGGGACGTCGAGATCGCGGTCTATGTCGAGCCCGGCAAGGAGGACCGTGCCGGTTTCGCCCTCGACGCGGTCGCCCGCTCGATGGCCTGGGACGAGCGCAGCTTCGGCCGCGCCTACGACCTCGACGTCTTCAACGTCGTCGCCGTCTCCGACTTCAACATGGGCGCGATGGAGAACAAGGGCCTCAACATCTTCAACGACAAGTACGTGCTGGCGAGCCCCGACACCGCAACCGACGCGGACTACGCCAACATCGAGGCGATCATCGCCCACGAGTACTTCCACAACTGGTCCGGGAACCGGGTGACCTGCCGCGACTGGTTCCAGCTCTGCCTCAAGGAAGGCCTGACGGTCTTCCGCGATCAGGAATTCTCCTCCGACGAGCGCTCGCGCCCGGTCCACCGCATCGCCGAGGTGCGCACCCTCCGCGCCCGCCAGTTCCCCGAGGATGCGGGGCCGCTGGCCCATCCGGTCCGGCCGCAGGCCTATCGCGAGATCAACAACTTCTACACCGCGACGGTCTACGAGAAGGGCGCCGAGATCGTCCGGATGCTGCGCACCCTGCTGGGCCCCGAGACCTTCCGGCGCGGCATGGACCGCTACTTTGCCACCTGCGACGGCACCGCCGCGACGGTCGAGGACTTCCTTGCCGCCTTCGCGGCCGAGAGCGGGCGCGACCTGACCGCCTTTGCCCGCTGGTACGCCCAGGCCGGCACGCCGACCGTATCGGTGACGGGCACCCACGACCCGGCGGCGCAGACCTACACCCTGGCCTTCCGCCAGGGCCTGCCGCGCGTCGCGACCGAGGCGACCGCCGGGGCCGCCCGCGAGCCCCTGGTGATCCCGGTTGCCCTGGGCCTCGTCGCCCAGGGCGGCGGCCAAGGCGGTGGTGGACAAGGCGGTGATGGACGAGGCAGCGGTGGACACGTCGCGGGCGCGAGCGAGCGGGTGCGCGACGGCGTGTTCGTCCTCGAGGCGGCAGAGGACAGCCTCGTCTTCACCGGCGTCGCGGCGGCGCCGGTGCCGTCGCTGTTTCGGGGGTTCTCGGCCCCGGTGAAGGTCGAGCACGCCCTGACCCGGGACGAGCGCCTGACCCTGCTGGCGCACGATGCCGACGCCTTCAACCGCTGGCAGGCGGCCCAGAGCCTCGCCATGGAGGTGCTGGCCGGCCGCGCCCGCGCCGGGGCCCCGCTCGCCGACGAGGCAGGGCCGGACGGGACGGCGCTCACGGCGGCGCTGGCGACCTTCCTCGACGCCGAGGCGCTCGCCGATCCGGCCTTCGCCGCCCTGGTCCTGACCCTGCCGGGCGAGCAGGAGGTGGCGCAGACGATCGCCGCCGAGGTCGATCCGGACGCGATCTGGCGGGCGCGCCAGACCCTGCGGCGGCAGCTCGGCCGCGATCTCGGCCCCCGGCTGCTCGCGTTGCGCGACGCCCTGGCCGAGCCGCCCGGCGCGCCCTTCAGCCCGGACGCGGCCAGCGCCGGCCGCCGCGCCCTGCGCAACGCCGCCCTCGACCTCGTCGCGGCGGCCGATCCGGAGCAGGGCACCGCCCTCGCGCTGACCCAGCTCGACGCGGCCACGACCATGACCGACCGGCTCGCGGCGCTCGCGAGCGTGAGCCTGGTGCCGGGCGCGGCCCGGGAGGCGGCGCTCGCCCGCTTCGCCGAGACCTATCGCCACGAGCCCCTGGTGCTCGACAAGTGGTTCGCCCTCCAGGCGATGATCCCCGAGGCCGGCACCCTGGACCGGGTCCGCGGCCTGATGCGCCATCCCGCCTTCTCGCTCGGCAACCCGAACCGGGTCCGTTCGCTGGTCGCGAGTTTCAGCCTCAACAATCCGACACAGTTCCACCGGCCGGACGGGGCCGGCTACGACCTGACCGCGGAGGTGGTCCTGGCCCTCGACGGAAAAAATCCCCAAGTCGCGGCGCGGCTGCTAACTGCCTTCAATACTTGGCGGATGGTCGAGGGCGGACGCCGCCGGAAGGCCGAGGAGGCCCTCTCCCGCGTGGCCACGGCGCCGGGCCTCTCCCCCGACGTCAGCGACATCGCCGGGCGCTCGCTCGCGCCGGTGGAATAATTCTCGAACCTCTTCCCAAACGCCTGTCGCAGAAAGCGAAATCGCGCTGCGTGCAGAATCGTCCACCACTCGGATCACTGGTTAACACTTCATTTCCACGGCGCGAGGCGCTGGACAAAATGCTTGTGGAAATGCCAGATTAAGGCTCGATTCGGGGGCCTGCCGGGAACCTCCGCGGCATCTGATTTTCTGTTCCGTTGGGGGTTTGGGTATGCTGGAGGCGGATCCCGCCCCCTTCTCTGCGCGTGCCGCGACGATTCTCGGGATCAGCCGGGTTTCGAAGGCCGCGCACCAACGCCTCGCCCATGCGGAATCCTGGCTCCGGTTCGCCGTTCCGGCGATGCTGGCGGCGTTCCTGATCTGCCTCGGTACCGTCACGGCCCTGCAGCTCTCCGGCCACCGCGAGGAGGTGGTCGCCGATGCCCGTCGCGACATCGACCTGGTGGCCCGGCTGATGGCCGGGACCTTGCCGGCCTCCCTCGGCCGCTCGTTCGGCTCGGAGCCGGTGAGCGCGGCCTCCTTGCGCGAGCGGCTGGTGCGCCTGCTGCCCCCCGGCGGCCTGCCGGCCGGCCGCAGCCTCCTGCTCGTCGGCGCCGACGACGCGATCCTGGCGGTCCTGCCGGAGCAGGCCGGCCTGCCCCGCAACTTCAGCGAGTTCGTCGGCGAGGTCCAGGTGCTCGGCATCATGGGCGAGCGCGCCGGCGTGCTCCCGGTGGTGCTCGGCAACGGGGAGCGGGCCCTGGCGACGGTGCGGGCGGTCCCGGGCGGGGGACAGGTCGTGCAGGTCGCGGTGGTCCAGACCCTCGATTCGGTCACTGCCCTGTGGGCCGGGCGGGCGCGCATCGCCGCGGTGCTGGTCGGCGCCGTGACGCTGGTGGTGGTCTGCACCGGGCTCGCCTACGCGCTCCAGGCCGACCGGGCGCGCGCCGTCGACCGGGTCTGCGAGCAGGTGCGCCAGCGCCTTGACACCGCGCTCGGCCGCGGCCGCTGCGGCCTGTGGGACTGGGACATCCCGCGCGGCCGGATCTACTGGTCGGATTCGATGTACCAGCTCCTCGGCTACGTCCGGGAGCAGGAATTTCTCTCCTTTGGCGACGTGAACGGCCTCGTCCACCCGGACGATACCGATCTCTACGGCCTCGCCCGCCAGCTCGCCGCCCGCGACACCACCGTCGACCACGAGTTCCGCATCCGCGGCGCCGGCGGCGAGTGGGTCTGGCTCAAGGCCCGGGCCGAGATCGTGCAGGACCTGGAGGACAATGGCCGCCACCTCGTCGGCATCGTCATCGACATCTCGGAGCAGCGCCGCCTCGCCGAATCGACCGCCACCGCCGACATGCGCCTGCGCGACGCCGTCGAGGCGGTGTCCGAGGCCTTCGTGCTGTGGGACGCGCAGAACCGCCTGGTCCTGTGCAACTCGAAGTTCCGGCGCCTGCACGCCCTGACCTCCGACGAGGCCCAGCCCGGCCGCCGCTACGACGCCATCATGGGACGCGCCGCCCTGCCGACCGTGCGGCGCGAGATTCCCGCCGGCGAGTTCCCGGAGGCGGGAGCCCGCACCTTCGAGGCCGAGCTCGCCGACGGGCGCTGGCTGCAGATCAGCGAGCGCCGCACCAAGGACGGCGGCTACGTCTCGGTCGGCACCGACATCACGGCCCTGAAGCGGCACCAGGAGCGGCTCGTGGAATCGGAACGCCAGCTCATCGCCACCATCGCGGACCTCAAGCGCTCGCGCCGGACCCTCGAGATCCAGACCCAGCAGCTCGCGGATCTCGCCGAGCGCTACCTCGACCAGAAGGCCCAGGCCGAGAGCGCCAACCGCTCCAAATCCGAGTTCCTGGCCAATATGAGCCACGAGCTGCGCACCCCCCTCAACGCCATCCTGGGCTTCGCCGAGGTGATGGAGAGCGAGGTGTTCGGGGCGCTCGGCTCCGAGAAGTACCGCGAATATTGCCGCGACATCCGTTCGAGCGGGCATTACCTGCTGTCCGTCATCGACGACATTCTCGACATGTCGCGGATCGACGCCCGCCGGGTGAAGCTCGCCAAGCAGCCGGTGGCCGTGAGCGAGGCGCTGGAGCGCGCCCTGAAGCTGATCGCCGAGCCGGCCCGGGCCAAGGGCCTCACCGTCAGCGTCGAGATGAGCACCGACACCCTGGTGATGGCCGACGAGCGCGCCCTGCACCAGATCCTGGTCAACCTGCTGCAGAACGCCGTGAAGTTCACCCCCGAGGCCGGTCGGGTCGCGGTGCGGACGAGGCGCGCCATCGATGCGGTGCACATCTTCGTCGAGGATAGCGGCATCGGCATCCCCAAGACGGCTCTGCCGAAGCTCGGCTATCCGTTCGAGCAGGTCGAGACCAATTTCGCCCGCAGCTACAAGGGCTCGGGCCTCGGCCTCGCCATCGCCCGCTCGCTCGCCGAGCTGCATGGCGGCGGCCTGCGCATCCGCTCCGAAGAGGGCACCGGCACGATCGTCCTGGTCCGCCTGCCCCGTCCGGGCCTGAACGATGCGGCCCAGGCGCAGGAGGTGGCGGCCGAGGTCGAGGCGTAACAGCCTCCGGTTGATCGTCCCGCCCGAACCGACATTCCTCCCGGTCATTCCGGAGCCGCGACAGCGGAGCCCCGAAATCCGGACGCGCGAGTCGTTCCGAGGGAGGCGGACGGCGTTCCGCGCCCGTCTGAGCGACCTGCGCTTCTGGATCCCGGGCTCCGCCTTCGCGGTCCCGGGACCGACCTGGGAAGGCGCGTCCTCCGCCGGACGGGCTGGTCCGGGAGAGGCGCCGAGGGAAGCGGCCTACGCCGCCCGCACCGTCGTCAGGAACCGCGCCACCTCCGCCCCGAGATGCTCGGACTGGCGCGACAGCTCGGTCGCCGAGGCGAGGACGTGGGTCGCGGCGGCGCCAGTCTCCTCGGCGGCGCCGGCGACGCCCACGATGGTGCCGGTGACCTCGCCGGTGCCGGTCGCGGCCTGGGAAACGTTGCGCACGATCTCCTGGGTGGCGACGCCCTGCTCCTCGACCGCCGCGGCGATCGCCACCGTCACCGCATCGATCTCGCGGATCCGCGCCGTGATCGCGGCGATCGCCGAGACCGTCTCGCCGGTGGCGCCCTGCACCGCCGCGATCTGCTGGCCGATCTCCTCGGTCGCCCGCGCGGTCTGGGCCGCGAGTTCCTTGACCTCGGCCGCCACCACCGCGAAGCCCCGTCCGGCGGCGCCGGCCCGGGCCGCCTCGATCGTGGCGTTGAGCGCCAAAAGGTTGGTCTGGCTGGCGATCGACGAGATCAGCCCGGCGACGTCGCCGATCGTGCCGACGATGCGGCTCAGCTCGCGCACCCGGGCGCCGGTCTGGTCGGCCTCGGCCACCGCCGCCTGGGCGAGGCGGGCCGAGCCGTCGATCTGTCGGCCGATCTCCTGGACCGAGGCGCCGAGCTCCTCGGCCGCCGCCGCCACGGTGCCGACATTCGAGGCCGCCTGCTCGGCCGCGGCCGCCACCGTGGCCGATTGGGCCGCCGTCTCGGTCGCCGTCGCGGTCATCTGCCCGGCGGTCGCCTGCAGCTCGGTGGCCGAGGCCGAGACCCCGCCGACGATGCCGCCCACCGCCCGCTCGAAGCCGTCGGCCAGCGCCAGCATGGTGCGCCGGCGCTCCTCGTCCGCCGCCGCGTCGGCGATCCGCTTGATCTCGGCCTGCTCGGCCGCCTTCTGGGCCACCATCGCCTTGATCGCATCGACCGCGCGGCCGATGGCGCCGATCTCGTCGCCGCGGCGCGCCTCGGGAATCTCCGCCTCGATCTCGCCCCGGGCCATGCGCTGAAGGACGCTGACCAAGCGGCCGATCGGCCGGGTGACGCCGAGAACCGTCACGAGGCCGACCGCGAGGAGCCCGAGGATCATGCCGAGGGCGCTCAGCGCGAGCAGCTGGTGGCGGGTGGCGTTGGTCTGGTCGGTCAGGTCGTCCGAGCTCGTGGCGACGTAAGCCTCGATATCGACGGCGATCTGGTTCGATTCCCGCAGCAACTCGGGCAGGATCGGGTCGACCGTGCGGCGAAACAGCTGGAGGGCGTCCGCGTTCTTCTCCGCCACGGCCAGCTTGCGCACGGCGTCGAGCTTCGCCGTCAGCCCGTCGAGGCCGGCCGCGAGGGTGTCGATCCGCGCGAGGAACGTCGGCGCGTTGGTGCGCATGTCGGCGAGGGTGACCGGCAGGTCGCGACGCGCCTCGTCGAAGGCGGCATTCGTGCGGCGCATCATCTCCGGCTCGCTCTCCGCGATGATCCGGAACACGGCGTAGTTCAGCGTATACGTGATGCGGTTGAGGCGCCGCGCCATCGCCGGCACCCGGGCCTCGCGGACGATGAACCGGCTGTAGGCGTCGTCGATCGCACTCATGCGCCCCTGGGCGTACCAGACGCAGCCGCCGACGATGGCGGCGATCAGCGCGATCGCGGCGGTGAGCTTGTGAAGGATCTTGAGATTGGCGAGCACCGGCCAGGTCCCTTGAGGAGGCTGCTCGCGCCAGAAAGCAAGAGAATTTTTAATGCACCGTAAATCGCACCAAGGAAGGCGATAAAACCGTGCATCTCACCGAGAGGTCGCCGGGGTGATGCGGCGTTATACGAAGCACATTATTCGGTTGAGCCGTGGCGACGGGCATTGAAATCGCTGGGTCACTGGCGATCAACCGTCGTATAGCGACCGGGAACGATCAGCCACGCGCACGGCGCGGCGTGCGGCCCGCCGCTGCGATACGCCCGTGCCGCCACGTCAATGCCCGGCCGCGCCGGATGTTCCATGATCAGCAACGGTTCCGGGCGGCCTCGCCGAAGACGCGGCCGCACGCATCCACCGGCTCGTTCGCGATGCGCGCGATCCGTGCGAGCCAGGACGGCCGGCTTCTCCCGCCCCCACTCGCCAGGCTGTCCCGAAAGGGATCCCGCATCTTGCCGATGCCGGTCGGGGGGAGATCGGCTGCGCGCAAGGCCCCCTCCCGCCGGAGCGGGCTCAGCCCAGGATCGTCTCGAAGGCCTCCCGCACCCCGGCCCGGGTCTCGGCGAGCTGTGCCGCCAGCGCCGCCTCGTCGGGCTGGCCAAGGGCGGCGGCGAGGCGGGCGCGGGCGGCCGGGGGGGCGGTACGGCCGAAATCGCCCTCGACCATGAGGCGCTGCCAGTGATGGGCGTCGTCGAGGAGCCGGTAGGCGGTGACGAGGCGTCCGGCCTGGGCCCCGTCGACAAGGCCGTGGGCGCCGGCGCGCTCCAGCACGTCGGGGGCGTCGCACCCGACGAGGTCGGCATGGGTGCCGGCATGAGACAGGACCAGGGCTTGGCCCAGGAAGTCGAGGTCGAGGAGCCCGCCCGGGGCGAGCTTGAGGTCGAGGGGGCCGTGGTCGCCCTTCTCGCGCGCGACGAGCGCCCGCATCGCCCGCACCTCGCGAGCGACGGCGCTCGCGTCGCGCGGCTGGCGCAGGACCGCCGCGGCGGTCGCGTCGGCCTCCTGCCTCAGGCTCGCGTCGCCCGCGATGGCCCGGGCCCGGGTGAGCGCCATGTGCTCCCACAGGGCGGCCTCCTCGCGCCAATAGGCGGCGAAGCGGTGCCACTGATTGGCGATCGGCCCCTGGCCGCCGCTCGGGCGCAGGCGCAGGTCCACCTCGTAGAGCCGGCCGCGCCGCGTCGGCACGGTGAGCGCGCCGACGAGGCGCTGGGTCAGGCGGTTGTAGTAGACCGCCGCATCGAGGCGGCGGCGTCCGTCGCTCTCGCGATTGTCCTGGTCGAAATCGTACAGGACCACGAGGTCGAGGTCGGAATCGGCGGTGAGCTGGCGCGAGCCGAGGCGCCCGAGGCCCAGAACGGCGAACCGGCCGGCCGGCACCCGGCCGTGCTCCTCGGCGAAGGCGGCCTCGACCGCCTGGAGCGTTGCCGCGATGGCGGCCTCGGCGATGCCCGCATAGGCCCGGCCGGCGCCCGCGGGCGGCAGGATGCCGGAGAGGAGCCGGGCCCCGTTGACGAAGCGCAACTGCCGGGCGGCGTCGCGGCTGCGATCGAGAAAATCCTCGAGGTCGCGGGGCTGGCCGAGGCCCTGGCGGAACTGGACGGCCAGGGCTTCGGCCTCGGTCACCGGCGCCACGAAGGCGGGGTCGATCACCGCGTCGAGGACGTGCGGGCTGAACCCGACCGTGTCGGCGAGCCGCGGCACGGTGCCGAGGAGATCGGCGAAGAGCAGCCGCAGCCGCTCGTGCGAGCGCAGGATGGTCAGGAGCTCGACCGCCGCCGGCATCCGCCCGAAGGCGCGGTCGAGGGCGGCGAGGGCCCCGTCCGGATCGGCGGTGCCGGCGAGCGCCTGGATCAGCGCCGGCACCAGCTCGGTCAGCACCTCGCGGGCGCGCGGGCTCGTCACCGCCGGGCGGCGGCCGAAATGCCAGCCCCGCACCGTCTCGGTCGCCTGCTTGGGCTCGCGGAAGCCGAGGCGGCTCAGGGTCGCGAGCGTCGCGGGGTCGTCCTCGACGCCGGTGAAGACGAGGTCGCCGACCTCCGCCGCGAGGTCCGGCTCGGCCTCGAAGAGGAGCGCGTAATGGCCCTGGACCCGCCGCGCCTCGGCGGTCAGCGCCGCGCCGAAGGCGGCCTCGTCCGGATAGCCGAGGAAGCGAGCGAAGCGCGCCAGCTTTCCCGCCTCGTCGGGCAGGCGCTGGGTCTGCTCGTCGGCCACCATCTGCAGCCGGTGCTCGACGGTGCGCAGGAAGCGGTAGGCGTCGGAGAGCTCGTCGCGGGCCTGCGGCGTGATCCAGCCCTCGTCGTGCAGGACAGCCAGCATCTCCAGGGTGCGCCGGCCGCGCAAGGAGGGGCGCCGGCCGCCGAAGACGAGCTGCTGGGTCTGGACGAAGAACTCGACCTCGCGGATGCCGCCGCGCCCGAGCTTGATGTCGTGGCCGGCCACCGCGATGGCGCCGTGGCCGCGCACCGCGTGGATCTGCCGCTTCATCGCATGGACGTCGGCGATCGAGGCGAAATCGAAGTACTTGCGCCAGATGAACGGCCGCAGCTCGGCCAGGAACGTGTCCGCCAGCGCGAGGTCGCCGGCGACCGGCCGCGCCTTGATGAAGGCGGCGCGCTCCCAGTTCTGCCCGACCGTCTCGTAGTAGGTGTAGGCGGAGGGCAGCGACAGGGCGGTCGGGGTCGAGCCGGGATCGGGCCGCAGGCGGTAATCGACCCGGTGGACGTAGCCGTCGGCGGTGCGCTCCTGCAGCAGCTTGGCGACGGCTTGCGCGATCCGGCTGAAGAACGGCGTCGCCTCGACGCCCTCGCGCAGGGGCGCGGCGTCGGGATCGAACAGCACGATCAGGTCGACGTCGCTCGAATAGTTGAGCTCGCCGGCCCCGAGCTTGCCCATCCCGAGCACGATGAGGCCGGATCCGTCCTGGGGCCGCGCCGGATCGGCGGGGCGGAAGCGGCCGGTGCCGGCGGCCTGGACGAGGGCCGCGTCGACGGCCGCGCTCACCGATGCGTCGGCGAAATCGGAGAGCGCCGCCGTCACCTGCTCCAGCGGCCAGACGCCGCCGATATCGGCGAGCGCCACCAGGAGCGCATGGGCGGCGCGGTTGCGGCGAAGCCGCCCGGCGACGTCGCCGCCGGCAAGCCCCGCAGGGCCAGCAAGCCCCGCAGGGCCAGCAAGCCCCGCTCCCCGCTGATCGGCGAGGATCGCGGCGTTCGCCTCCTCCGGGGGGCGTTCCAGCAGGCCGGCGAGCCGGGCGGGATCGCGGGCGGCGAGCCCCCACAGGAACGGCGAGTGATCGGCGAGGCCGAGGAGGAGATCGCGGGCGGGCTCCAGCCGCGGGGCCAGATCGGGGCTCGCGGCGAGGAGCTCGTCGAGGCGGGCTTTCGCCCGCTCCGGCTCGGCCAGGCGGGGCGCCCGGGTCAGGCGCGCGGCCAACGATCCGGTCATGCCGACATCTCCCCTCCCGGGGTCTCCTTCGCGGCCGGCTCCCGGATCGCCGGCAGCCGCAGGGTCGCGCGCAGGCCGGGGGCATGGTCCTCCAGGAGGAAGCGGCCCTGGTGCAGGCGGGCGACGGCATTGACGAGGCTGAGCCCCAAGCCGAAGCCCGGCCGCGTGCGGGCGGTCTCCAGCCGCACGAACCGCTCCAGCACCCGGCCGCGCTCCGCCTCCGGTACGCCCTCGCCGCGATCGGCGACCGACAGCACGATCTCGCCGTCCTCGCGCCGGGCGGCGACGCTGACCACCGGCTCGGTCGCGCCCGCCCCGTATTTCAGGGCGTTGTCGATCAGGTTCGCCATCGCCTGTCCGATCAGCTCGCGGCTGCCGTGCAGCACCAGGCCGTCCTCGACCTCGGCCGTCACGGCGATCCCGCGCTCCTCCGCCACCGCTTCGTACAGCTCCGCGACCTCGAGGGCGACCGCCCCGGCGTCGAATTCCGCCAATCCCTCGCGCGCGTTGCCGGCCTCCAGGCGGGCGATCATCAGCAGGGCGTTGAACACCCGGATGAGGTTGTCGCTCTCCTCGATATTGGCCTCGAGCGCCGCCCGCAGGGCATCGGGGTCGCGCCCCTCGCGGAGCGCCGCGTCGGCCTTGTTGCGCAGGCGGGTGAGCGGGGTCTTGAGGTCGTGGGCGATGTTGTCGGAGACCTCGCGCATGCCGCGCATCAGCTCGCCGATGCGGTCGAGCATCGCGTTGAGGTTGCTGGCCAGCCGGTCCAGCTCGTCGCCGGTGCCGGCGAGCGTCAGCCGCCCGTCGAGGTCGCCCGCCATGATGCCGCGGGTGATCTCGGTCATGTGGTCGACACGCTTGAGCACGCGCTGGGCGATGAACCAGCTGCCGAGGAACCCGAGGCCCACCACCAGCATCAGCGACCAGGCGAAGGCGCGGCCGATCACCGCCCGCAGGCGGTCGCGCTCCTCGACGTCGCGGCCCACCAGCAGGCGGAAGCCCCCCGGCAGGGTGAAGATGCGGACGATCGCCCGGTGGTCGAGGCGGTCGCCGTCGCCGACGCGGCTATAGGCGGTCTCGGTCTGGCCGGGCTCGGCGAGGGTGCCGGCGGGCAGCGACTCGACGTTGCCGACGACGTGCTCGCCGGCCGGGGTGGTGACGAGGTAGAGCGAGGCGCCGGGCTCGCGCGAGCGGCGCTCGACCACGCTGACGAGGCGGCGGATGCCGCCGGAGGCGTACTGGTCGGACAGGCCGTTGATCTCGGCCTCGATGGTCGAGACGATCTGGTCGTCGAGGACGCGCCGGGCGTTCCAGGCGACGTAGCCGAGCGCGAAGAATGCGAAGGCGGCGAAGACCAGGAGATAGGCGAGCGACAGCTTGAACGCGGTGGTGCGGAACAGGGCGCCGAGGCGCGCCAGCAGGCCGTCGGGCGTGACGGTCGCGGGCGCGAAGCCGGCGGGCTCCGCCGCCGCCGGCCCGGTGGTGGCGTGCGGCGCGCTCACGCCTCGCCGCCGGCGCGGACCATGTAGCCGGCGCCCCGCACGGTGTGGATCATCGGGCGCTCGAAGCCCTTGTCGACCTTGGCGCGCAGGCGCGAGACGTGGACGTCGATGACGTTGGTCTGCGGGTCGAAATGGTAGTCCCAGACATGCTCGAGCAGCATCGTGCGGGTGACGACCTGGCCGGCATGGCGCATCAGGTATTCGAGCAGGCGGAACTCCCGCGGCTGGAGCGGGATCTCCTGGCCGGCCCGGCTGACCCGGTGCGACAGCCGGTCGAGCTCGAGGTCGCCGACGCGGTAGCTCGTCGTCTCGGCCCCGCCCCCGCCGCCGCGGCGGCGGGCCAGCACCTCGATCCGGGCCATCAGCTCGGAGAAGGCGTAGGGCTTCGGCAGGTAATCGTCGCCGCCGGCCTTCAGGCCCTTGACCCGGTCGTCGACCTGGCCGAGCGCCGAGAGGATCAGGACCGGCGTCTCGACGCCCTGCTCGCGCAACGACCGGATCAGCGACAGGCCGTCGAGCTTGGGCAGCATCCGGTCGACGACGAGGACGTCGTAGGCGCCCTCGCGGGCGAGCGCGTAGCCGTCGAGCCCGTCATCGGCGGTGTCGGCGACGTGGCCGGCCTCGCGAAAGGCCTTGGAGAGATAGGCGGACGCCTCGCGGTCGTCCTCGATGATCAGGAGGCGCATGTCGGGCATTCTAGGGCAGATCCTCGGCGCTCGGGAGATCTCCGACGCCGGGCTTCGTCTCCGACCGGGACGTCTCGACCGGGACGTGTCCAACCGGGATC
Organism: Methylobacterium terricola; assembly: GCF_006151805.1. Taxonomy (GTDB): domain Bacteria; phylum Pseudomonadota; class Alphaproteobacteria; order Rhizobiales; family Beijerinckiaceae; genus Methylobacterium; species Methylobacterium terricola. Next base: position 137,764 of record NZ_VDDA01000008.1, read on the forward strand.
CTGGCGCCTCGGGGGTCGGCCCCGCCCGGCGTGCCGCGGATTGGGAGGGGAATCGCGGCACGCCGGGCATCGCCGCCGGGAGTCGGCAGGCCGAGCCCGGGGGGACTCGACCTGCCGTGGCGCGGAGCACCGGGTCGTCTGGGGGGCGACGATGATGACCCGGCGCCGCGGCCCTCGGGGCCTGTGGCGCGGCGCCGCCCCGGGGGGTGTGAGGGCGGCGTCGCGTCCGGCGACTATGCCGTTATGACGGGTCCTGGCTTACGCCGTCGTCTCCGCCCGATGAACTCGGCGTAATCTTTGCCGGAGCGGGCGGACCCGCTCCGGGCCGTGGCCGCTACACCACCGGCGGCGCCGTGGCGGCGGCGTCCGGGGCCGGCGACTTGGTGCCGGAGACCAGCGGCCCGTCGCCGTGGACCAGGGTCATCACCAGGGCGGTCACCGCTAGGATCGCCGCGACCACCGCCGGCACCAGGAAGGCGCGCTCGCCGAAGGCGCCGTGCAGCAAGCCGCCGACGATCGCCCCGAGCGTCAGGGCGGCCCAGAGCGGCGCCTGGATCCAGAACGACGGCGAGGGATGGCCGAGCAGCAGGTTGGCCAGCCCGGTGCCGAAGCGCACCACCGCGCCGGTGACGTAGGTGAGCGCCAGGCTGCGGCCTTCCTCGTCCTGGAGGACGGCGTTCTGCATGCCGAGCGCCAGGACGATCGGGTAGGCATGGAGCGGAAACTCGAACGGGCCGCGCGGCATCACCAGGCCGACGCAGAGAAGGAGCGCCTGCAGGCCGAGCAGCACCGCGAGCCGCCAGTAGCCGACGGCGGCGGCGATCAGGGTGCCGAGGAACGCCCCGAAGCAGAACAGCGCGATGGTGCTGCCGACCCGGGTGACGTTGCCCCACTCGCCGAGGCTCACCGCCGCACCGAGGCGGGTGGTGTTGCCGCTCATGAACGACATGAACAGCTGCGAGAATTCGAGGAACCCGATCGCGTCCGCGCAGCCGGCCAGGGCCGACAAGGCCAGCGCGAACGGAACCCGCGTGCTCGCGGCGGCCGGAAAGGCCTTGGTTTCCTTCTCTGCTGCCATGCGGTCTCTCACTCCTGTGCTGCCCTCAGGGCAGATGCGGCTCGTAAGGCAGAACCGGGAGAGAGCGTGACGGTTCCGCTGCGCCGCATCATGCGCGCTCCGGTCGATCGCCCGGCGATGGCCGTCGCGAGGCGGAAACCGGCTTCGCTCAGGCGGCGAGCGGGATCACGGACGGCGCAGGCCGGGCAGCAGGCCGGCCAGGACCTCGTAGTCGAAGGGCTTCGACCAGGCGGGGATCGCGCCGTAATCGGACGGGATCGCGGCGGTGTCGTAGCCGGTGGCGAAGACCACCGGCACGCCGCGCCGGTCGAGCTCGGCGACGAGCGGATAGACGAGCTCGCCGCGCAGGTTGATGTCCAGAACCGCGAGGTCGAGCGGGTGCGCCACCAGGAGCCGGCGCGCCTCCTCGACCGTCGGCACCGGGCCGACCACCTCGGCGCCGTGCCGGACCAGGGCGCGGGAAATGTCGTCGGCGATGAAGTACTCGTCCTCGACCACGAGAACCCGAAGCGGGTCGGGCGTCTCCTGTCCTGTCATCGCGCGATCCTCGCCACCTCCGGCGCCGCCTCCGCACGGGCGCCGTCGCCGGGGCACGATAGCACGATGGAGCCGCCCGCGTCGCGCGTGCAACCTCCGGACCGCAGAACGGCGGGGACAATCAGGAAGCGAGACGCCTCAATAGAGCCGGGTCCGGTAGGATTCGTCCATCAGCTGCTCGGCTTCCGCGACGGCCAGCGCGCCGGTCTGCTCGGCGAGCACCCGGCCGAGGCTCGGGAACGTGTCGCGCGGCACCTGCGCCGCCGGGTCCCACAGCCGCGAGCGCATCACCGCCTTGCCGCAATGGAAGAACGCCTCGCGCACCGTGACGAGGAGCCCGGTCGTCGGCACCTTGCCCTGCGCGACGAGGGGCGCGAGCAGGGCCGGATCGGTGCTGATGCGGGCGGTGCCGTTGACCCGAAGGGTCTCGGTGATGCCCGGCACCAGGAAGATCAGGCCGATGCCCGGCGCGGCGAGGAGGTTGCCGAAACTGTCGGCCCGGTTGTTGCCGCGCCGGTCCGGGATCAGCAGGGTGGCCTCGTCGAGAACCTGGACGAAGCCCGGCGCGTCGCCCCGCGGGCTCGCATCGGCCCGGCCCTCGGCATCGGCGGTGGCGGCGACCAGGAACGGCGAGAGCGCGATGAAGGCGCGGGCATGCGCGTCGAGCCGTGCCAGCACCTTGCCCTCGGCCAGACGGCTGACCGGGCCCATATGGTCGCGCAGATCGGCCGCGTCGCGAATCTCGTCCATCCGACCCCCTTCGCTGCGGCCCGTTGTCCGTCGCGTGCCCGGCGCCGGCGGCCGCCCGATTCCGCGCCCTATCTCGTGTCAGGGTGCGGGCTCAGTGCGTTTGAAGCAAGCGATGATCTCTCGAGGCAATCCGTCTTCCGGCGTCCCGCGGATCCGGCCCGCTCGCCGCCTCGGCCCGGCGGCCCGGCCGTCGGTCGTCGCGGGGGCCGTCCTCCTCGGTCTCGCCGGGCCGGCCGCGGCGGGGCTGACGCCGAGGGACCTCTCGGGCGTCGGGCTCGCGCCGCCGCCCGGCGCCCGGGCGCCCCTCGAGGCCGCCTTCACCGATACGGCCGGCCGCCGCCTGAGCCTCGGCCAGGCCCTCGACGGGCGGCCCGCCCTGCTGATGCCCCTCGACTATGCCTGCCGCAACGTCTGCGACCCGATGCTCGCGGTCGCCGGCACGGCGCTCGCCGCGACCGGCCTGACGCCGGGGACCGATTACCGGCTGGTGACCCTCGGCATCAACCCGCGCGCCGATGCCGGCACCGCCCGCACGATGGTGGCCGGGCAGCTCGGGCCCGGGCCGCTGCTCGACAGCGCCACGGTTCTCACCGGGGCGCCGGGGACGGTCGAGGCCGTGACGCGGGCGGTCGGCTACGCCTACGCCTACGACCGGGACACCGAGTCCTATGCCCACCCGGCCGGAGCCCTCGTGCTCACCGGCGACGGGCGGGTCGCCCGCGCCCTGTCGCCCCTCGCGATGACCGCCCGCGACCTGCGCCTCGCCCTGGTCGAGGCCGGCGAGGGGCGGGTCGGGGCGCTCTCGGACCGGCTGCTGCTGCTCTGCTACGGCTACGACCCGCAGACCGGAATCTACACCCCGCTGATCCGCCGGATCCTGACGGCGTCGGGCCTCGCCACGGTGCTGGCCATCGCCGGGCTGGTGCTGTGGCTGCACCGGCGCTCGCGGCCGGCGTGACCGCGGCGATGGCCACCCACGATCACCCCTCTCTGCCCTTGGGCGGCGGGACGAAGGCGGTGCACAGTGCCGCGTCGTCGTCCCGGCGCTCGCCGAACGGAACCGAGACAAGATGGCCCTTCCCCTCGTCATCACGGTGGCGCCGAACGGCGCCCGCCGCACCAAGGCCGATCACCCCGCCCTGCCGATCGACCCGCGGGAGATCGGCCTGGAGGCCGCCCGCTGCCGCGAGGCCGGAGCCGCGATGATCCATCTCCACGTGCGCGATGCGGAAGCCCGCCACACCCTCGACCTCGACCGCTACCGGGCGGCTTTGGCCGCCGTGCGGCGGGAGGCCGGGCCGGAGATGATCTGCCAGGTCACCACCGAGGCGGTCGGCCTCTACGCCCCGGCCGAGCAGATGGCGGCGATGCGGGCGTTGAAGCCCGAGGCGTTCTCGGTGGCCCTGCGCGAGCTGTTCGCCGAGCCGGAGGACGAGGCCGCCGCCGGCGCCTTCCTCGCCGAGCAGGCCCGGGCCGGGGTGCTAGTGCAGCACATCCTCTACGATGCCGGCGACGTCACGCGCTTCCAGGGCCTGGTGGCGCGGGGGCTGATCCCGCTCGAGCGGGCGAGCGTGCTGTTCGTGCTCGGCCGCTACGCCGTCGGCCAGCGCTCGGACCCGGCCGACCTGCTGCCGTTCCTGACCGCCTGGAATTCCGAGCACCATCTCGACCTGCCCTGGGCGCTCTGCGCCTTCGGGGCCCGGGAGGCGGCCTGCCTCGTCACCGCGGCGGCGCTCGGCGGCCATGCCCGGGTCGGGTTCGAGAACAACCTGTGGCGGCCGGACGGGAGCCTGGCGCCCGGCAACGCCGCCCAGGTCGCGAGCCTTGCCGCCCTTGCCCGGTCGATCGGGATCGGGGTGGCGACGCCGGCGCAGGCGCGATCGCTGTTCGTCGGGGAGGAATGAGGCGGCGAGGCCTGCCGGCCGGGAAGCCTGACTCCGAAGCCTGACTCCTGGCGTCATCCCGGGCTCCGCTGCGCGGCCCCGGGGCGATGGCGGGCCGCGGAAACGTGGTTCGCCGGTCTCTCCGCCGGTCGGGATGGACCCGAGCAGATCCTACTGGCTGACCGCGGCCGCCGCTGGCTCGGGGGTCGCCGCGGCGGTCTGCGGCACCGCCGGGGCGGGTTTCCGCACGACGAAGTGCCGGAACTCGACCGGGCGCCGCGGCGGCATCGGCATCTTGGGGCCGGTCTCGGCCTCGACCGGGGCGGCAGCGGCGGGCGTCAGGGCGGCGACCGTGGTCGTGGCGGCGGGCGGAACGGGCGCGGCCGTCGGCGGGACCGGGGCGGCGGGCGTCGCCGCGAGGCTGACCGTCTGGCCGGCGGTCGGGAACGGCAGGCCGGCGGCGGCGGAGTTGTCGGCATAGGCGAGCGCCGGACCGGCGGCGGGCGTCGGGGCGGCGTGGAAGGCCAGGGAAGCGGGGCGGACCGGCGGCAGCGGGACGGTGACCGTCGGCTCGGCGGCGGCGATCTGGGCCGGAGCCGCCTGGGCCGGAGCCGCCTGGGCAGCGGCGATCTGGGCGGAGGCCATCTGGGCCGGAGCCGCCTGGGCGGGCGCCTGGGCCGCCGTGACCGGCTGCGGGGCGGCCGGGGTGGGCAGGGCGTAGGGCTGGGCGGCGGCCTGCTGGGCGTAGGCACCCGCGAGGGCGGCCACCGACGGATCGGCGGAGGCGGTGGCGGTCGCGGCGGCCGGCCGGCCGCCGAAGACGTTGGTGAAGAACTTGCCGAGCGGGTTGGCGGGGGCCTCCCGCACCGGCGGCGCCTCCAGCTCGGCGACATCGGTCCGAACACCGGCCCGCTTGGCGGCGTAGTAGTAGCCGCGGGCGTAGTAGCTGTAGGCCTGGGCCTCGTTGCCGTGGGCGGTCTTGTAGGCACCGGCGAGATACGCGACGCCGTAGGTCAGGTTGATCCGGGCGTCGAGCAGGCCGGCAGCCGGGCCGCTATAGCCGAGCGCCCGGGCGGTGCCGTGCTTGATCTGCATCAGGCCCATCGCGCCGCCGCGGCCGACCGCGCGGGGATTGTAGCCGCTCTCGCGCTTCACCACCCGGTGGATGAAGCTGGCCGGGACGCCGTTGGCCTTGGCATGCGCCTCGATCAGCGCGTCGATGTTGTCGCGAACGGGGCTCACCTGGGCCGAGGCCGGGAGCGGCGCCGCGACGGCGACGGCGATGAGGAGGCGCTTGCGCATGCAACAACCTGCTGGAGGGAGCCGGTGCGCTGCCGCGCCGACGGGAAGGCCCATCCTGCTCCGTTTCAAATGCGGCGGGAAAGAGACTTGGCCGTTCGGCAGCCGAACTTGGCCGTTAACTCAACCGGAAAACGGTCAGGTTTCGCACTGCGGTGTGGCCCCGTGGGCACAGGCGAGGGCCGGCGAGAGGCGCATCCACCGGTTTCCGGGCATCCCCCGAGGCTCCCGATGCGAATCAGCGCCGGCCGCCGCCTCCGAACCCGCCCCCTCCCCCGCCGAAGCCGCCGCCGGGGCTGCCGAACCCGCCTTCGCCCCCGGGCCGGCCGAACCCGCCCGGCCCGCCGAAGCCGCCCGGGCTGCCGAACCGGCCCGTCCCCTCGCCGCCCGGCATGCGCGGATCGATCTCGCCGCGGCCCGGCCCGCCGAAGCGCCCGCCCTCGGCGCCGCCGAACGGCCCCTCGCCGACCGGTCCCGAGCGGCCGGACGGGCCGGGGCGCCCGCCCGGTCCGCCGAGAGACCCACCATGCGACCCGCCCTGCGGCCCACCCTGCGATCCGCCATGCGGCCCGGTGCGGGGGCCGCCCGGCCCGCCCTGACCGGGGCCGCCGCGGCCCGGGTTTCCGGAGCCGACCGCATCCCGCCCCCCCTCGCGCCCGGCCGGGTCGGGCCGCAGGCGCAACCCGTCGAGGTCGAGCCGGCCGCCGCGACCGGCGTTGCCGTCGAGGATCGCGAGACCGCCGCCCGCCGGGACGAGACCGCCCCGCCCGACGACGGCATAGCCGGCGCCGGTGCGGAGCACGCCGCCCTCCCGGGTCACGTAGGCCTCGATCGACAGGCGCCGTGCTTCGCCACCGAACGGCTCGGCCGCCGAGACCGCCCGCGTGACCGCGAGCCGCGAGCCGCTGAGGCTCCCCTCCGCCACCGCCCGTCCGCCGGCGAGCGCCGGATCGAGGCCGGCGAGCGGCAGGTTGCCGATGCGGAGCGCCCCGCCCGGCCCCCGCCGCACCGGGCCGGCGACGAGGTCGGGCGCGGATCCGGCCGGATCGATCCGGCTCGCCGCGATGCTGCCGTCGGGCCGGCGCAGGCCGCTGACCGCGACCCGCTCGCCGAGCCGCGGCCGCGGCATCTCGGGCGGCATTCCCGCCGTGGCGACCGCCTGGCCGAGCACCGTCAGCCGGTCGGCCCCGACGCGCTGCACCGGGCCGACCACCTCGTGAATCACCGCGATGCCGGCGGTGGACAGCCCGCCCCCGCCCGGCTGCGCCAGGGCGCGCACCACTTGGCCCACGCGCAGGTCCTCGACCCGTGCCGCCCGGCCGTCGATCGTCACCGGCACCTCGGGCGGGTAGGCGATACGCAAATCATTGACGATGATGCTGCCGAAGCCCCGGATGGTGCCGACGACGCCGGTGCCGCCGATGCCGCGGTCGCCCTCGTCGTCGGGCCCCGGACGGATGCCGGTGCCGCCGATCCCCTGGTCGAGGATCTTGTCGCCGGCCGCGCCGGCGGGACCGGCGACCGCGAGCCAGCTCGCGCCGGAGAGGAGGCGCAGCAGGCCGCGCCGGGTCACGGAGGGCGTATGCTGCACGGAGAGCGCCCTCACGCCGTCGGCTCGGGCCGGGGTGCGGCCTCGTTGCCGGCAGCCGGCAAGCTCTCGTGCTGGGCTCGCGGCGAGTTCTGTTGTTGGGCTCGCGGCGCGTCCTCGTTGTAGATGTAGATGCCGAAGTTCCAGCGCGCCTCGCCGCCCGGGTCGGTCTCGCAGGCCGCGTGCGCCTCGCGGTTGGCCTGCTGCAGCGCGTCCATGGCGATCTCCCGCGCCCGCGCCTCGAGCCGCCGGGCCAGTTCGGGCGACAGCCCGTCGTAATGCACCGCGCGCTCGAAGAAGCGCGGCTTCTCCTCCAGGATGTTGGTGACGGCGGCGGCGATGTGGTCGTGCAGGTTGCGGCCGAAATAATAGAGCTGCTGGCCGCCCCCGCCGCTCGGCACGAAGGCCGCCTCCGCCAGCACGATCCGCTCCTGCGCATCGAGGGTGACGAGGCCGCGGTCGAGCCACTCGTCGAGCACCGCCCGCGGGCGCAGGTCGCGGGTCACCGAGGCGACCAGGCTCTCGAAGGACGGCCCGGTCTCGGCGGCGCGCGGCAGGGCCTTCGGCCGCCCGTCGGCCTCGGTGAAGTCGGGCGCAGCGACCCAGCGGGCGATGATGCGGCTGGTGCGCGAGACCGCGGCCGGTACCGCGCTCACCGGGGCGCCGGCGCCGCGCAGGCGGCGCACCTCCTTGCGATGGATGCCGGTGAGCAGGCTCACGCGGCTGTCGGTCTGGTCCTTGCCGGGCAGGGCGAAGTCGTACTCGGCGACGTTCACGTAGAGCTCACGCAGCAAGTCGGTGAGCGCCGGGAAGGTGATCCCGCTGCGCACGAACAGGCGCACCAGCGGACGCAGCAGCCGGGCGAGGGGGGCCTGCAGGGCGCCCGCGTCGGGGGCCAGTCTCGGGGTCGGCTCGGACATCACGGTCGTTGTAGCGAAGGTGCCGTGGGACACAATCCCACAAAAGCGCGACACAGGGCGTTTTCCGATTGACGTGGGAAATTTGCCCACATAAATCGTCGGTCGTGGTCGGATTTCCCACGCCGGAGCCACCGCACCGGAACAGCCGCAGGACCCCCGCCGATGGCCAGCCCCCTCCCCCTGACGTGCCGCATCCAAGGCTCTGAGCCGCTGCGACTCGCTCCCGCCACGCTGCGCCGGCCCGTGCTCAGGGTGCCCGTCGCGATGCTGATGCGCAGCCTCGCGGTCATCGCGGCTCTGAGCCTGCCGGTGGCCGCCGCGACGCTCGCCGACCGCGCCCACCCGGCGCCCGCTGCGGCGCGCTGACGAAGGAGTTTGTCGCGATGCTCGAAGCCCTGCGCAGCGACCGCCCGCACCCGGCGCCCCTCGGCCGCGCCTTCCCGGCGCCCGAACTCGAGGCGTTCCGCCCCGCCCTCCGCTCGCGGCGCGAGCCGGCCGATGGCGGCGAAGCGCTGATCCTCGCCGCCCTGTGCCTCGTCATCGGCGGCGCGATCCTGCTGGTCGCCCTCCAGGCGATCTGCATCGTCCAGAACCTCTGACCCCGGTTCGGACGCCGCCGGCCCCCGATCACTCGGCCGGTCCCCAAAGGCCGGGGCGGCGTCCCGCCCCGGCCCCCTCCCGAAGAACCGCACACACGGCATCCCCGATGACCCAATTGACAAGAGCGCTCGGCACCGCCGGCGCGCTCGCCCTGGCGGCCGCCCTCGTGACCCCGTTGCCGGCGGCCTCTCCGGCCGCCGCCGCCGACCTGCCGCGCCGGGTCGCCCCGCCGCCGGCCTTCACCCCCGTTCCGGTCTTCACCTGGACGGGGTTCTACGCCGGCGTGAATGCCGGCGCCGGCTTCGGCGGCGGCGGCGGCAGCTTCACCGACGCCACCTACGGCACCGTGACCCCAGGCCGCCGCGACGCCGCCTTCGTCGGCGGCGGGCAGATCGGCTACAATTACCAGCTCACGCCGGGCTCCGGCTTCGTGATCGGCGCCGAGGCCGACATCCAGGGCACCACCTTCGGGCGGCCCGGCAGCGGGCTCGTCGGCACCGCGACGTTCCATGATGTCGGCCCCAGCCTCGACTGGTTCGGCACCGTGCGCGGCCGGCTCGGCTACGCCTTCGACCGCTTCCTGGTCTACGGCACCGGCGGCTTCGCCTATGGCGGCGGCAGCACCGCGTCGACCGCGTCCGCTTACACCGGCACCCTGCCGGGAACCTTCCGCACCGGTTGGACCGCCGGCGGCGGCGTCGAATACGCCTTCACCGAGCGGCTGAGCGCCCGGATCGAGGCGCTCTACGTCAGCCTCGACCGCAACGGCGGCAGCGGCGGCCTCGTCTACGACACCGCCACCAGCGCCTATTACGGCCTCGGCAAGGCCAAGACCGATTTCGGCGTGGTCCGCGCCGGCCTGAACTATCGGTTCTCGACGGACTGATTTCCCCCAGCATCAGTCCGTTCGAGAGGTGAACTAGGACCCAAAGTTCCGATTTCGGAACCAAAGTCCCGTTCAAAGACAAATGCTCTTAGGGGATATTCCATCTAGGTATCGAAGGGATCGCTTCGTCAGTGAAGCGGTCCTTTCGACGGTGTCGTAAGCCTGGGAGACCAGCTCGCCCCGAACGTATGCGTTGATCGACGAGGGGATCCGAGGGGACCTGGGCCGGAGGGATTGGTTCCTGGAACCCGTCCTGGATCGGGGGGGATCGGTCGCGGAGGCGAGATAGGAGCATAAGGATAACGACGTGGCGTCCATGCCCGCCCGGCGCATCCGATGCGAACCTCGACACACTCAATCCTGGATAGGATGCGCACGTCGCGATCTGACGTTCTCCGGCTAGCCGAGTTCGGATCACCTTCTCTCCATCGATTGCCACGGGACGGCCGCATCGCGTCAGGCGCAGGTTCAGGAGTGAGGGGCGGTGGCCGGAAGCCAGCCGCCAACTTGATATGGGGCAGCCGCGCCGGCAGGGTCGGCTCGACCACGCAGGGGACGATGACGGACGAGGCCGGCGCATCGGCACGGCGGTGCACGTCGCCGCCCGAGGACGGGACGCCGGTGAACGTTCAGGCCGAGCCAGCCTGAAGAAGCCCCCACCTGGCTAGCCTCGCCCGATCAGGTCCTTGATGCGCATCGCTAGCGCCTCCATCGCGAAGGGCTTGGTCAGCACCTGCATGCCGGGCTCAAGGTGACCGTGGCCGAGCACAGCGTTTTCCGCGTAGCCGGTGATGAAGAGCACCTTCAGGTCGGGTCGGGTCACGCGCGCCGCGTCGGCCACCTGCCGCCCGTTCATGCCGCCCGGCAGGCCGACGTCGGTGACGAGGAGGTCGACGCGCGCGTCCGACCGCAGCACCTTCAGGCCCGCCGCCCCGTCAGCCGCCTCGATGGCCGTGTAGCCCAAATCCTCCAGGACCTCGGTGACGAGCAGGCGCACCGTCGGCTCGTCGTCGACGATGAGCACCGTCTCGCCTTGCTCCGCCCGCGGCGCGTGCGCCAGGTCCGGGGCCGCGTCCGCGTTCTCCGCCTCGCCGTAGTGCCGCGGCAGGTACAGGCACATGGTCGTGCCCTGCCCCACCTCCGAGTAGACCCGGACCTGCCCGCCCGACTGGCGCACGAAGCCGTGGATCATGGACAGGCCCAAGCCGGTACCCTGCCCGATGGGCTTCGTCGTGAAGAACGGGTCGAACACCTTCCCGACGACGTCTGGCGCCATGCCGGTGCCAGTATCCGTGACGCAGATCGAGACGTACTGCACCGGCTCCAGGTCGCGCTCGCGCGCGGCGCGCTCGTCGAGCCACTTGTTGGCGGTCTCGACCGTGATGCGGCCCCCGTCCGGCATCGCGTCGCGGGCGTTGATGCACAGGTTCAGCAACGCGTTCTCAAGCTGCGGCGGGTCGACGAGGGTCGCCCACAGGCCGCCGGCGGCGACGACCTCCAGGTGGATGGCCGGGCCGATGGTCCGGCGGACGAGCTCCTCCATCCCGGCGATCAGCCGGTTGGCGTCGGTCGGCTTCGGGTCGAGCGTTTGCCGGCGGGAGAAGGCGAGCAGCCTGTGGGTCAGGGCGGCCGCCCGCTTCGAGGCCCCCTGCGCCGCCGCAATGTAGCGGGGCACGTCGGTGTAGCGCCCCTGCCCGATGCGGCTCTCCAGAAGCTCCAGGGCGCCCGAGATGCCGGTCAGCAGGTTGTTGAAATCGTGCGCCAGGCCGCCGGTGAGCTGGCCGACCGCCTCCATCTTCTGCGACTGCCGGAGCTGCTCCTCGGCGCGGTGCTGGTCGGTGAGGTCGCGGCCGACGATGTGGAACAGCGCGGTCCCGGGGTCCGGCACTGCCGTCCACATCACCGTGCGGCCGGCTCCGGACTTGGTCAGGATGCGGTCGACGAAGCCCGAGACGCTCTCCCCGCGGGCGAGCCGGGCGACCACGTCGGCGGTCGCGGCGTGGTCGCCCGGCTCGATGAAATCGACGAAGGGTCTCCCCAGCAACTCCGCCTCGTCCCAGCCGAGCACCGCCGTCCAGGCCGGGTTCACGACCTTCAGGAAGCCGTCGAGGCGGGCCGTGCCCATCAGGTCGTTCGTGGTCTCCCAGAGCCGGTTGCGCTCCGAGGTCCGCCTGGCGACCTCGGCCTCCAGCCCCTCGTTGGCGTGCCGGAGCGCCTCGGCGGCCTCGCGCCGGACGCGCGCCAGCTGGAGGTTCGTGCCGACCCGGGCGAGGAGTTCGCGGGCCGAGAAAGGCTTCGTCAGGTAGTCGTCCGCGCCCGCGCCGAGTCCCTCCACCTTGGCCTCGTCGCCGGCCCTGGCCGAGAGCATGATGACGGGCAGGTCGCGCAGCCCCTCGTCGCCCCGGACGGCGGCGAGCAGGCCGAAACCGTCGAGACGGGGCATCATCACGTCGGTCAGGAGCAGGTCGGGCCGCCGCGCCCGGGCCGCGGCCAGCGCGGCCTCGCCCTCGGGGGCGGTCTCGACCGTGTAGCCGCGCTCGGCTAGGAGCCGGCGGACGTGGTCGCGCATGTCGGCGTTGTCGTCGGCGAGCAGGATGCGCCCGACCGCCGGGACCGACGACGCCTCGTCGGGCGTCGCGGCGATGTCGAGGGCCGCACCCGCCTCCGTCTCGCCCGACATCCAGCGGCGGGCCTCGGCGACGAACGCCTCGGCGCGCACCGCGGTCGAAACCTGCGACGGACCTTCGACGGGCGGCGACGGCGCGTCGGCCTGCCGGAACGGGAGCGAGACGTGGAAGGCGCTGCCGCGGCCCGGCTCGCTCTCGACGCGGATCGAGCCGTGGTGAAGCCTGACCAGCTCCTGAACCAGCGCCAAGCCGATGCCGCTGCCCTCGAAGGTGCGTCCGCGCGCGCCCTCGACGCGGTGGAAGCGCTCGAACAGGCGCGGCAGCTCTTCGGCCGGAATCCCGGTTCCCGTATCGGCCACGGTGAGGACGGCGCAATCGTCCTCCCGGCGGACCGTCACCGTGATGCGGCCCTCAAAGGTGAACTTGAAGGCGTTGGAGAGGAGGTTAAGCACCACCTTCTCCCACATGTCAGGGTCGAGCGGCACCAGGTCGTCCAGCGGCGGGCAGTCGACTACCAGGTCGAGCCCGGCCTGCTCGCACAGCGAACGGAAGTTGCCGGCAAGCTCGGCGGTGAGGCGCGGCAGGTCGGTCGGCCGGAACGCGGCACGGGTGCGGCCTGCCTCGACGCGGGAGAAGTCCAGCAGGCCGTTGACGAGACGCAGCAGCCGCAGCCCGTTGCGGTGCGCGACCGTTGCGAGCGCTCGGTCGTCCGGCGGAACCTGCCCCTCGGGCTTGGCGAGGATCTCCTCCAGCGGGCTGAGCATCAGCGTCAGCGGCGTGCGGAACTCGTGGCTGACGTTGGAGAAGAACAGGGTCTTGGCGCGGTCGAGCTCAGCCAGGCGCTCGGCGCGGGCGCGCTCCTCCTGGTAGGTGAGCGCGTTCGTCACGGCCGCGCTGAGATTGGAGGCGACCTGCTCGCAGAACGCTTGGTAGCGCTCGTCGAAGCGCAGGCGCGGGCTCACCCCGAGAACGGCGATCCCGCTCGTGCGCCCGCCCTTGCCGGCGGTGACCGGTACGACCCGGGCCTGGGTGACCGACTCGGGCCAGGCCCCCCCCGGCAGGCCGGGCATCCGGGTGTCAAGCCCTTCGAGCAGGACGGGCGTCCCGGTCTCCGCGACCCGGCGCAGGCCCCACGGGTCGTCCGCCGCGTCGCCGGCGAGGGCGACGCGGTCTGCGGCCCCCGGCATGGTGGCCTGGCCCGCCAGCGTCAGGCCGGTGCCGTCCGCGTCCAGGGTGTAGAGCAGGGCGAAGGGCACGTCGTGTGGGTCGCCGGCCAGCACCTCGGCGGCGATGGCGTAGGCCTCCGCAGTCGACTTCGCCTCGATGGACCGGGCCGCGAGGTCGCGCAGGAGCCGCGTGCGCCGGTCGGCGAGCACCCGCTGGGTGGTCTCGGCCACCGCCGTGAAGATCCCCTCGACCCGACCCAGCTCGCCGCGGATCGGGCTGTACGAGTAGTAGAAGTAGCATTCCTCGACGTAGCCGAAGCGGTTGAGCGGCAGGAGCTGGTCGTCCGACCACGTCGCCTCGCCCGTCTCGAACACCGTGTCGAACATCGGGCCGATGATGTCCCAGATCTCGGCCCAGACCTCAGTGCCGGCCCGTCCGAACGACCACGGGTGCTTGTCGCCGACCACCGGCCGCCAGGCGTCGTTGTAGATCAGGGCGCGCTCCGGCCCGTAGTAGAGCACGACGGGGAAGCGGGTGGTCAGGCAGATGCTGACCGCCGAGCGCAGGGCCTGGGACCAGCCGGAAACGGGGCCGAAGGCGGTCGCGGACCAGTCCATGGAGCGCATGAGCGCGCCCATCTCGCCGCCGCCGGCCATGAAGCCGATGTCCGCCTCCGGCTCCCCGGCCTCGCCGAGGCCGTGGCGGGAGACGATGCCGCGCAGCCGCGCGATCTCGTCCAGGAGTTCCGCGCGGCTGCTCTCGGCGTTCACGGCGGCAGGCGTCGGGAGGGTCGCGTGGGTGGTCACTGGCTGGATCGCAGGGGCAGGTGCGGAGGGAATGGGAACGTTACGTACGTCATGCCCGGCGCCGGCCGCGATGCAAGGCGTCAAAGCGCGCGTCCATCCGGAAGCCGCTCATCGCGGCACCTGCGCCAGGGCCCGCTGCAGGACGCGGGAGAGCTGCTCCGTCGAGTATGGCTTGTGCAGGAGCTCGAAGCCGTGGCTGCCTTCCCGGGCGAGCACGTGGCTGTAGCCGGAGGCAAGGACCACCGGCAGGTCTGGGTGCCTCCGCTGGACCTCGCGCGCGAGGTCAACCCCGTTCATGCCCGGCATCACCACGTCCGAGAACACCGCGTCGAACCCACCGCAATCCTCCCCGAGCCGCTCCAGCGCCTCCGCGGCGTTGGCGGCCCAGGTCGTCCGGTAGCCGAGATCCTCCAGGATGCGGGTGGCGAAGCGGCCCACCTCGACGTTGTCCTCCACCACCAGCACCCGCTGGCCCGCACCGCCCGTGGCCGTCTCGACCTCGGCGGGGCCGGGCTCCTCGCCCACGCCGGGCGCGACCTCCGGCAGGTAGAGGGTGAACGTGGTGCCGCGCCCGGGTGTGCTGGCGACGTCAACGTCGCCGCCCGACTGCTTGGCGAACCCGAACACCTGGCTCAGCCCCAGACCAGTACCCTTGCCGACCTCCTTGGTGGTGAAGAACGGCTCGAAGATGCGCGCGAGCGCCTCCGGCGGGATGCCGCAGCCGGTGTCGGAAAGCGAGATGGCGGCGAAAGGGCCCCGGGCCTGCGCGTGGCCGCGGATGGCCGGCTTGTCGAGCCCGCAGGCGAGCCGCAGGGTCAGCGTGCCCTCGCCGTCCATGGCGTCGCGGGCGTTCACCGCCATGTTCACGAGCGCCGTCTCGAACTGGCTCACGTCCGCCTGGACGAAGCAGGCCGCCTCGGGCATCTCGGCGACGATGCGGATACGGGCGCCGGTGACCGAATCCAGCATCTCGACCACGCCCCGCAGGCGCTCGATGACGTCGAAGGTTTCCGGCCGGAGCGCCTGCCGGCGCGCGAAGGAGAGCAATTGTCCGGTGAGCTTCGCGGCCCGGGCGACGGTGTCGGAGACGGCGTCGAGGTAGCGGGCCTTGCGCGCCTCGGGAAGGTCCGGCCGTCGCAGGAAGTCGACCGAGGAGCGGATGATGGTCAGCAGGTTGTTGAAATCGTGCGCCACGCCGCCCGTCAACTGCCCGATGGCCTCCATCTTCTGGGATTGCCGCAGCGCCTCTTCCGCCTCGGCCAGCGCCGCCGCGCGTTCCTTCTCGGCGGTGACGTCTCGCCCGTAGGCGTAGACGATGTCACCCTCGGCCGCCGTGTGCCAGGAGATCCAGCGCGGCGTGCCGTCCCGGTGCGCATAGCGGTTCTCGAAGGCCGTGAGGTCGTCCGCCGCGGAGGCGTATGACAGGGCCGTACGCGTGACGACGCCATCCTCGGGCCAGATGAACTCCTGGAAGCTTCGCCCCACCACCTCGGCCGGGTCGTGGCCCAGGATGGCCTTCCAGGCCGGGTTCACCGCACGGAAGATGCCGTCGACGCCCACCACCACCAGCAGGTCGCGCGAGTTGCGCCAGACCCGGTCGTGCTCGGCCGTGCTCTCCGCAATGCGCCGCTCCAGCGCCTCCTCCCGGGCGTGTTCCGCGGTGACGTCCTGCGCGATGCCGCCGAGGCGCCGCAGGCGGCCTTCCGCGTCGCGGATCGGGAAGCCGGTGTCGCGGATGTGCCGCACGGTCCCGTCGTCCGGTCGCTCGATGCGGTACTCAACGGTGTTGGTTTCGCCGGAGAGCAGGCGCGGCATGGCCGCATAGGCACGCTCCCGGTCCTCCGGGTGGACGAGCGATGCCCAGCGACCGAGGTCGCCCATCACCAATTCGCGCCGGTCGCCCCAGACACGCTCGTAGGCCGGGCTCAGGTACTCAAGCCGGCCTCCATCCGGGTTCGCGATCCACAGCACGTCGGCCGAGTTCTCCGCGAAGCTGCGGAACCGCTCCTCGCTCTCGACCAAGCCGGAGGCGGCGCGCACGCGCCCCGTCGTCTCGTGCGCAACGTTCAGGACACCGGTGACCCGGCCCTCCGCGTCGGGGATCGGATTGAGGCCGTAGGTGAACCAGGTGTCCTCAGTCGTGCCGCTCCGGTCGAGGACGAGCCGCTGGTCCTGCACCTCCACGGCTTCGCCGCCGTCGAGCACCCGGGCGAACATCGGCCCGAGTTCGTGCCAAGCCTCGGGGAAGACGTTACGCGCCGGTTGGCCCAGGGCGCCGGGATGCTTGCCGCCGACGAGCGCCGACCAAGCATCGTTGTAGAGGATGAGGAGGTCCGGTCCCCAGTAGACCGCCATCGGGGTGGCGGCCCGGAGCATCGTACGAACCGTGACGGCCAGCTCCGCCGGCCACGCGGCGACGGGACCAAGTGCGCTCGCGTCCCAGTCGAACTCCCGCATCCTAACGGCCATCGCGCCGCCGCCGGGAAATGGGTTCGGGGAGGTCGCGGGCAGGCCTTGCATCCGGCGGGCGGGTCCTTGCGGGATCGGAATCGCTTATGTGCTTGAACCAGCGCGTCCGGCACAAGTACGGCGGAGAAAGCTTACGCCAGCCGTCCTTCGTCCGGCGGCCCTCGCATGCGATTGCGGGATCATTGGGCCCGGTATCAAGCCGCCTCGCCGAGGCGGCGTGGCGCACAGCCCCGATCGGCGACGCAGGTCCTGTTCCGGCCAGCGGCCTTCGCTTGGTAGAGCGCCGCGTCCGCGGCCTCGTACTGCGCCCCGGCGCGCTGCCATGCTCCGCCCCTCTCCGTCGCGAGACCGATGCTGACCGTCACCGTACCGGAGTCGATGCGGGCGGCTTCGACCGATAGGGATGCCACGGCGGCGTGCACCTTGTCGGCGACACGCATGGCACCGGCCTCGTCGGTGTCGGGCAGCAGCACCACGAACTCCTCACCGCCGACCCTCGCCACGAGGTCGTCGGGCCGATGCACGCTCGCCGACAGGCAGCGCGCCAGCCCCTTCAGCACCGCGTCGCCCACGGCATGGCCGTACCGGTCGTTGTAGCGCTTGAAGTGGTCGGCATCGACGATGAGGAGCGACAACGGCTTGCCCGTGCGGCGGGCGCTCTTCCAGGCGTGCTCGAAGGTCCCTTCGAAACGCCGGCGGTTGGGCAGCCCGGTCAAGGCATCGGTGAGCGACAGCCGGGCGAGCTCGGCCTGCATCTCGGCGCGGCGGCGGAGCTCCCGCCCGAACAGGAGCGACAGGCAAGCGGTCAGGCCGCAGAGGACTACGACCACCGCGGTGATGACGGCGGCCTTGGCGCGCCATCCGGCCTCGATGTCGGCGGTCGCCAGGGCGACGTTGAGCACCAACGGCAGGTCGCCGACCTGAGTGAAGGCGAAGTGCCGCTCGACGCCGTCGCGCACCGAGGTCGCCACGAAGCTCCCGCGGACCTCGCGCACGAAGCGCACGAAGGTCGGCGCCCCCGCGATGTTCACGCCGATGTCGGCCTCGTCGTACGGGTGGCGCATCAGCCGCGTACCGTCGCGCAGGTAGAGGTTTATGGCGCCGCCCTGCCCGAGGCCGATCCGGTCGAAGAGCCTGCTGAAGTAGCTGAGCTTCAACGTGGCCAGGGCGATGCCGCCGAAGCTGCCGTCCGCCTTGTCGATGCGTCGGCTCAGGACGATGGTGCGGTCCCCGGTCAGTCGCGAGACGAGCGGCTGGCTGATGTGGAGACCGAGGTCGGGACGTGCCTTGTGCGCCTTGAAGTATGCCCGGTCGGCGTAGTTCACCGGCCGCGAGGGGACCTGAGCGGCGTCGATGATACCCTCCCCGTTCTCGTCGAGCACGAACATCGCGCCCATGTCGCGCGCGGTCGCGGCCCGGTCGAACAGGACGAGCTGGCGCATCTCCGGGCTCAGCGCCTCGACGCCCGGGACCCGCAGGTTGTCGACCACAGCCCGAAGGGAGAGGTCGATGACCTCGACGTTGCGGGCGATGTCGCGCTCGATGACCTGCAGCAGGTTCTGCGAGGTCTGCTCGGCCTTGTCCCAGGCGTCCCGCCTGAGATCGAGCAGCATCAGCGCGGAGACCAGGAGCATGCCCACGGGCGCGAGCACGCCCATCGCGATCCAGGTGCGGGTGGAGCCGAGCCGGCGCGCGATGCGGGGCGGCAGGACCATCGTCGGACACTCCCAGGCAGACTTGTCGTTGCCCGGTTTATGTCACGCCAAACCTTACCGCAGCTTTCGAAGGAAGTCGTCCCTGGCTTCTTAACCGTTTGGTGGCAAACTTGCGGTTAAAGCGACTCCGACAGTCAGTGGGGCCTCGAATCGAAGGATCAGGCGTCCGAGGAAGGCAGTGACATCCGAAGCGAGCGTCATCCCGCCTGCGGTGTGCACCGGGACGCAACCTGCACGAAGGGACGCTTCGGCCTGTGTAGCCTTAGGCCGGCAACACGGTGCCGCTCCTCACGTTATAGGACCAACGACCCTCGTGGGAGCTTCCATGTCGAACCCGTTCTGTGCCGCGTTCCTGCTTGCCTTGGAAGCTCAGAAGGTCATCGAGCTGCGTTTGGTGCGCATCGCCTGGGGCGGGGCCGAGGCACAGGCCGAGATGGTCTCGATGGTCGGCGAGAAGGTGGTGGCCGCGATGGAGGCCGCCAACACCCTGATGACCGGTGGATCCCACGATGACGTCATCACCCGCTACCGAGATCTGGTCGCCGCCAACGTCCGACGCCTGACGGCCTGAGCCTGCTGACGCGAAAGGGCTTTTGCGGCACCGGCTCGCCGTTGACCGGGTCGCTGCCGCATTCCCGTTGTATCGGACCAGTTCCCGACGCTGGCTCAAGAGCTTCAGCCAGCGGCATGGTGCAGGCTGCCGGCACGAATTGGCGTAGCGTCCGTAAGGCCACTTCGTGCCCTCGTCGTCTCGACGCATGGCCTCAGGCCGGTGTCCGCTTCCGTTGACGAGCCAGGACACCGCGCAGCGCCCGCGCGACCTGCTCGGCCGAGTAGGGCTTGCGCACGAGCTCGAAGCCGTGCGCGTCGTCCCGGGCCAGCACGTCGCTGTAACCGGTGGTCAGGATCACCGGCAGGTCCGGGTGGCTGACCCGCAGCCGCCGCGCGAGCTCGACACCCCCGATGCCGGGCATCACCACGTCCGAGAACACGGCATCGAACCGCGACGGCATCCTTCCCATCTCGTCGAGCGCGGCTTCCGCGTTGTGCGCCCACACCGTCGTGTGCCCGAGATCCTCCAGGAGCTGCGTGCAGAAGCGCCCGACGTCGAGGTTGTCCTCCACCACCAGCACGGACAGGGCCCGTCCCGCGTCCTGCTCGCCGGCTTTCTCGTCGCCGTCCTCCTCGCTTTCCACGGGTGGGCCGACATGGGGTAGGTACAGCGTGAAGGTCGTCCCGCGCCCCACCTTGCTCGCCACGTCGACGTCGCCGCCCGACTGCTTGGCGAAGCCGATGACCTGGCTCAAGCCCAACCCGGTTCCCTTCCCCACTTCCTTGGTGGTGAAGAACGGCTCGAAGATGCGCGCGAGGAACTCCGGCGCGATCCCGGCACCCTCGTCCGAGACCCGTACGACGGCGAAGGGGCCGGGCGCGCCCGCGTGCCCGCGGATAGAGGGCAGCGCCTCGCCGCAGGTGAGCCGGAGCGTCAGCGTGCCCTCGCCATCCATGGCGTCGCGAGCGTTCACGGCGAGGTTCACCAACGCGGTCTCGAACTGGCTCGTATCGGCCCGAACGTGGCAGGGTCCGTCGGGCACCTCCGTCGCGATGCGGATGCGCGCACCGGTCACCGCGTTCAGCATCTCCGCGGTGGCCCGCACGCGTTCGCCGATTTCGAACACCTCCGGCTTGAGGGCCTGGCGGCGGGCGAAGGCGAGGAGCTGGCTCGTCAGCTTGGCGGCCCGGTCGACCGTGTCGGCCACGGCCTCCAGGTAGCGGGCGCGGCGCTCCTCCGGCAGGGTCGGCCGGCGCAGGAACTCGACCGACGAGCGGATGATGGTCAGCAGGTTGTTGAAATCATGCGCAACGCCGCCGGTGAGCTGGCCCACCGCCTCCATCTTCTGGGCATGGCGCAACGCCTCTTCGGCCCGGGCGAGCTGCTCCTGCCCTCGTACCCGTTCGGTGGCGTCGACGGCGTACTGGAAGGCACCGATCCGCCGTCCCTGCGCGTCCCGCAGCGTCGTGAACCGCATCTCGTAGAAGGACCGCGACCGCCCTGAGCCGCCGAACTCCTCGACGGTCACGAACTCCTCGCCGGCGAGCGCCCGTTCCCAGACCGTGCGTACCAGCTCCCGCTGCTCGGGAACGCCCTCCAGGAGGCCCAGGAGATCGTCGCCGACCTTGGGCCGGGCACCGTACATGGCCTCGAAGCCGTCGGCGAAGGCGCGATTCAAGGCCAGCACGCGGTAATCGGGGTCGAGTGCCGCGACCAGGGCGTCGGTCGCCTCGAACAAGTCGGCCCAGAGCTTGCGCTGCGCGAGCGCATCCTCGACCCGGCGTTCGAGCGTCGCGTTCATTTCGCGCAGCCGCTCCTCTGCGACCTTACGGTCGTGGACGTCCTCGACCACGCCGTACCAGCGAACGATGTCGCCGCCCTCGTTCCGGCGCGGCCGCGCCCGGGCGCGCATCCAGCGGTACTCCCCGGTTCCAGCGACGCGGATGCGGTAATCGACGTCCACCGGTTCGCCGGAGCTCAGCGAGGCCGCGAAAGCGGTCATGGTCCCCGGCAGGTCATCGGGGTGCAGCGCCTTGGCCCAGCCCGCCCCGTCCGGTTCGCCGGCGGCTTGCCCGGTGAGTTCGAGCCAGCGGTTCGAGTACGAGGTGATGTTGCCGTGCGGGTCGCAAGTCCAGGGCACCTGCGGGTTGAGCTCGACCGTGTGCCGGAAGTGGTCCTCGCTCTCGCGCAAGGCGGCCTCGGCGAGCACGCTGTCCGTGGTCTCGGCGGTGACGCAGAACAGGCCGTTGACGGCGCCGGCATCGTCGAGGACCGGCGAGTAGGTGAAGGACCACCAGCTCCGCTCGGGTACTCCCTCGCGCGAGAGGTCGAGCATGACGTTCGTCAGCTTCTGGCTCTCGCCGGCCATCGTGGCGTCGACCAGAGGCTCGATCTCGCCCCAGATGCTCGCCCAGACCTCGCGGAAAGGCCTGCCGAGGGCGGTGTGCAGTCGATAGCCGAGGATTGGCCGGTAAGCGTCGTTGTAGAAGCAGAGCAGGTCCGGTCCCCAGGCGAGGAACATCGCCGTGGGACAGGACAGCATCAGCGACAGGGTGGAGCGCAAGGCCGTCGGCCAGGCTTCCGGCGGTCCGAGGGGTGTCGCCGACCAGTCGCGGGCGCGGATCTCGGCCCCGGTCACGCCCCCGGGCGGCAGGAACGGGAACGCGTCAGGCATGTCGCCCGCAACCCTTCGCCGCGTCGCTCGTGGCCCTCAGACGGCCCCGGCCCGCCGGGGATGTCGCGCAACGGGAAGTCCTGCATGGCATGGCTGTCGCGTCACCTGTCGCTTCGGCGTGGCGGAGCGCCCTGGCCCGCGACGCTCGGTCGGTCCGGGCCCTAGATAGTGCAGGTTGGCGCGCACGACCGCTCCCTTGGAGACTGCGTCGTCGCGGCAGCCTGAACGTCGAACGGCCGGCGAGCACGATATCGCCGGTCCGTCGGCACCAAAGCGTGTCCGTTGCCGTTGTTCAGATGCCCCAGGGCCGACCGTGAGCCCTGCGCCCCGGTGAGCCATGACGGATCAGCCTACCTCGACGCCTCCTTCCGCTCGCCCAGAGCGGACCTCGCCGACCTTGTGGACCGCGTTCCTGGGCGTGGCCCTCGTCGGCTTGGTCGCCTTGCCGAAACGGCGAGGAGGCTCCTTGCCGGCCGCGTCGAGCCGTCCCGCGAAGGAGGACAGGAAGCTCGGCACCGAGGATGGGCCCGTCTCGCACGAGGGCGCCGCGGCCGAGCGCCTGGCGGAGGCCGAACCGGAGCGCGGGCGCAAGGCGGACACGCCTTCCGAGATCCCCGCCAAGGGCTGGAAGGACATCGCGCTCCGCCTCTACCAGGAGTTTTCCAACGACCGCATCCTGCTGGTCGCGGCGGGCGTGACCTTCTATGCCATCCTGGCGTTGTTCCCGGCCATCGCGGCGCTCGTCTCCATCTACGGCGCGGTGGCTGACCCAAGCACCATCAACCATCACCTGAACGACCTGCGCGGCATCTTGCCGGACGGGGCCATCGACATCGTAGGCGGGCAGGTGAAGCGTCTGGTCGACAAGGGCGACAAGGCGCTGGGCCTGACTGCCATCGTCAGCATCCTGATCTCGCTCTGGAGCGCCAACGGCGGGATGAAGGCAGTCTTCGACGCGCTGAACATCGCCTACGAGGAGGAGGAGAAGCGCTCGTTCGTGATGCTCAACCTGCAGTCGCTCGCCTTCACGGCCGGGGCGCTGCTGTTCGTGGTGCTGGCGCTCACCGGCATCGTGGTCGTGCCGGCCGCGTTGCAGGTGCTCGGGCTCGACCAGAAGGCCTGGTACATCGCCCTGCTCCGGTTCCCTGCCCTGCTCGTCCTCGTCGTCGCCAGCCTGGCGGTGTTGTACCGCTTCGGCCCGAGCCGCCGGAAGCCCCGATGGCGTTGGGTGACCTGGGGCAGCGCGGTGGCCGGCACCCTGTGGCTGGTCGCGTCGGGGCTGTTCTCCTGGTACGTGGCGAACTTCGGCAGCTACAACGAGACCTACGGCTCGCTCGGCGCAGCCATCGGCTTCATGACCTGGATCTGGCTGTCCACGACGGTGGTGCTGCTCGGGGCCGAGCTCAACGCCGAGATGGAGCACCAGACCGCCCGCGACACGACGGTCGGCGGCGACAAGCCTCTGGGCGCGCGTCAGGCCCGCATGGCCGACACCGTCGCGGCATCCAGCTGACCGCCGGCGACAGGAACGCCCGCGTGCGACGCGGCCTGGTGGGCGCAGGTTGCGTAAGCCTCTTGGGTCGGCCTACGCCTCGCCTCAAATGACGGGCAATCAGCTCCCACCTTCGTCGGGCGCCCGCCTCCTCCTCGAACACTCCGCGTAACCCTGCCTTGAACGCCTCCTCTCCGCGCATGCCCTGCGAGCCGACCCCGGCCTTCTGCCGGGCAATCTTCGACAGCGCCATCGACTTCGCCATCATCACCACCGACCACGAAGGGCGCGTCACCGCCTGGAACCCGGGCGCCGAGCGCATCCTGGGCTGGTCGGCCGGGGAGATGGTCGGGCAGCCGGCCGCGACCTTCTTCACCCCCGAGGACCGGGCCGCGGGCCGGCCGCGGACGGAGATGCGGTGCACCTCCGAGACGGGACGCGCGGCGGATGAGCGCTGGCACCTGCGCAAGGACGGCTCGCGGTTCTGGGCGAGCGGCGAGATGATGCCCCTGCGCTCGCCGGACGGCGCAGATCTGGGTTTCCTCAAGATCCTGCGCGACCGGACCGAGGCGACGGTCGCGGAGGGCGAGACACGCCGCGTCCGCGACGAGCTGCAGGTCGTCACCGACGCGCTGCCGGTGCTCATCAGCCTCATCGACCAGGACCACGTCTACCGGTTCGTGAACCGGCACTACGAAGCCTGGTTCGGACGGTCCGCGAGCGAGATCCTGGACCGGCCGGTGCGCGAGGTCGTCGGCGAGGCGCTCTACCTGGCTCGGCTACCCTTCATGTCGCGTGCGCTCGCCGGCGAGGACGTCACCTTCGACGCGTTGATGCCGTACCGGGACGGCATCCCCCGGCAATCGGAGATCCGCTACATCCCTCGCCGGACCGCGAGCGGTGTCGTCGACGGCATCTTCGTCATGGTCACCGACATCGCCGAGCGGCACCGCGCCAGGGCCGACCTGCAGGAGGCGAAGGACCGGCTCAGGCTGGCCCTGGAGGGGGCCGGGACCGGCATCTACGACTACGACCTCGTCACCGGCGCGCTCACCTGGGACGCGCGCACCCGCGCCTTGTTCGGCCTGTCGGCCGACGACCCCGTCTCCTACGAAGGAGCCTTCCTGCCGGGCGTTCACCCCGACGACCGGGAGCGGGCCGACCGCGCGGTCCAGGCCGCCATCGGCGCGCGCGAGGGCTTCGAGCTGGAATACCGCGTCGTCGGGCGGCACGACGGCGCCGAGCGCGTGCTGGCCGCGCGCGGCAACACCGTCTACCGGGACGACCGGCCCGTACGCTTCGTCGGCACGGTCCGCGACATCACCGAGGCCCGGGCCGCCGAGGCGCGGGCGCGCCGGCTCGCGGCCCTCGTCGAGCAATCGAGCGACTTCATCGGCCTCGCGGACCTCCACGGGAAGGTCGAGTTCGTGAACGAGGCGGGGCGCAGGCTCGTTGGCCTCGCGAGCCTGGAGGAAGCCCGCCGCTACGACGTGGCTGACTACTTCGAGCCCGACGACAGGACCAGGGTACTGGATGAGGCGCTCCCGGCCGCGCGCGAGAGCGGCTTCTGGGAAGGCGACCTCGCGTTCCGCAACTTCTCGACCGGCGCCGCCGTCCCGGTTCACTACACCATCTTCCCGGTCCGCGACGCGGAGGGTGCGGTCACCGGCTATGGTACCGTCACCCGCGACCTCGCGGAACGACGCAGGCTGGAGTCCTTCCGGGACGCCTTGATCGCCATCGGCGACCGCCTCCAGGAATGCCGCGGCACCGCCGAGATGGCGGCCGCCGGCGCCGAGATCATGGCCCGCACGCTAGGTCTTGACCGGGCCGGGTACGGCACGGTCGACGAGGCGCTGGAGCACGTCGATATCGAGCGGGACTGGACGGCCCCGGGCGTGGTCAGCCTCGCCGGGCGGCACCGCTTCGCCGATTACGGCGAGGTCCGCTCCGGCCTGGCGGAAGGCCGCGAGGTCGTCATCCCGGACGTGACGGTCGATCCGCGCACCGCGGGCAACCCGGGACCGCTCCTGGCCATAGGCGTACGCGCCTTGATCAACGTGCCGGTGATGGAGCACGGGCGCATCGTGGCGCTCTTCTTCCTGCACGACCGGCAGCCGCGCGACTGGCGCACCGATAAGCTCGCCTTCGTGCGCGACGTCGCCGAGCGCACCCGGGCTGCCATCGAGCGCTTCCGCGCCGAGGCGAGCCGGCGCGAGAGCGAGGAGCAGTTCCGGGTCTTCGCGCAGGCCATGCCGAACCACGTCTGGGCCGCCGACGCGAACGGTGACCTCTACTGGTTCAACGAGCAGGTCCACGCTTACGCCGGCACCGTGCCGGGCGAGCTCGACGGGACGGCATGGGCGTCCATCGTACACCCGGATGACGTCGAGGCCGCAGGCCGGGCCTGGGCGGCGGCGCTCGCCGACGGCACCCTCTACGAGACTGAATTCCGCATCCGTCGCGCCGACGCGACCTATCGTTGGTTCCTCGTTCGGGCCGAGCCGATCCGCGATCCGGGCGGCGCGGTAGTCCGGTGGATCGGCACGAACACCGACATCGAGGACCGCAAACGTGCCACGGCCCAGCTGGAGTGCCTCAACGCGACCCTGGAGCAGCAGGTCGAGGAGCGCACGCGCGACCGCGATCGCATGTGGCGCCTCTCGACCGACGTGATGCTGGTGGCGCGCTTCGACGCCACCATCGTGGCAGTCAACCCGGCCTGGACCGCGCTGTTCGGCTGGAGCGGGGACGAGCTCGTCGGGCGCTCCTTCATGGACCTCGTCCACCCGGACGACGCGGCCTCGACCGCCGCGGCCGCCGGCGACCTTTCGGCCGGCTCGGTCATTCCCCGCTTCGAGAACCGCTACCGGCACAAGGACGGCTCCTACCGGTGGCTTTCCTGGACGGCGGTGCCGGACGCGGACTTCATCCACGCTGTCGGCCGGGACGTCACGGCCGAGAAGGAGGCCGCGCAGGCGCTCGCGCGGACCGAGGAGGCGCTGCGCCAATCGCAGAAGATGGAAGCGGTCGGGCAGCTCACCGGCGGCCTGGCGCACGATTTCAACAACCTGCTCACCGGCATTTCCGGCAGCCTGGAGCTCCTCCAGACCCGGATGAGCCAGGGCAGGCTGACCGACCTCGACCGCTACATCAACGCAGCCCAGGGAGCCTCGAAGCGAGCGGCGGCCCTCACCCACCGCCTGCTCGCCTTCTCGCGGCGCCAGACCCTCGACCCGAAGCCCACCGACGTGAACGCCCTCATCCACGGCATGGAAGACCTGATCCGCCGAACCGTGGGACCGGCCATCCACATCGAGGTGGTCGGGGCCGCCGGCTTATGGCCGGCGCTGGTCGATCCGCCGCAGCTTGAGAACGCGCTGCTGAACCTCTGCATCAACGCGCGCGACGCCATGCCGGAGGGCGGCCGGATCACCATCGAGACCGCCAACAAATGGCTCGACGAGCGCGCCGCCAAGGAGCGGGACCTGCCACCGGGCCAGTACCTGTCCTTGTGCGTGACCGACACCGGCACCGGTATGCCGCCCGACGTCGTGGCCCGCGCCTTCGACCCGTTCTTCACCACGAAGCCGATGGGCCAGGGCACCGGGCTCGGCCTGTCCATGATCTACGGGTTCGCGCGCCAGTCCGGCGGGCAGGTGCGCATCTACTCGGAGATGGGTCAGGGCACGACCATGTGCATCTACCTGCCGCGCCATTACGGCGAGGCGGAGGGCGCCGACAGCATGCCGGACCTCGCCTCGGCCCCGCGCGCCGAGCAAGGCGAGACGGTGCTCATCGTCGACGACGAGCCGACGGTGCGCCTGCTCGTGACCGAGGTCCTGGAGGACCTGGGCTACACCGCCATCGAGGCAGCGGATGCGGCCGCCGGATTGAAGGTGCTTCAATCGGACGTGCGCATCGACCTGCTCGTCACCGACGTCGGCTTGCCGGGCGGCATGAACGGACGCCAGATGGCCGATGCCGGCCGCGTGAGCCGACCGGACTTGAAGGTGCTGTTCATCACCGGCTACGCCGAGAACGCCGTGGTCGGGAACGGCCACCTGGAGCCGGGCATGCAGGTGCTGACCAAGCCCTTCGTGATGGAGGCGCTGGCCTCGCGCATCAAGGAGCTCATCGCGGCGCCTTGATGATGGGTTGCCTGACGCAACGCCAGAATCGCATTCGGCAGCCTTGAGCGCCCTAGGAAGCGCATGTCCGCACATGTGCGGTTCAAGGAGACCATTCCTCCTCGGGAGCGTTCACCCAAGTCGGGAAAGGGCTGCCGACGGGATACTGCCCGGTGACCTCCAGCCGCGGCATCGGAGCGACCTCGCGAACGTAAGCACGACCGTGACGGGGCTGCCGGCATGTCTCTCCCAGTTCCAATCCGAGCAGGTCCGGAGCCTCACCGTCGCGTGTCACTCACCACCCGAACCCTCCTCCTGGTCCTCCTCGCCCTCGTGCCCGCCTTGGCGATCCAGGGCTACAACGAGTACGCCCTGCGCGGCACCCGCGACGAAGCGGTCCGCGCGGACGCGCTCGCCACGGCAAGGGTCGTCGCGCTGAACTTGCGCCACCTCGCCGGCGGCATCGAGCAGGCGCTCGATCTCGTGGCCGAGGATCCGACCGTGCGCACGCGCGACCACGAGGCGTGCACGGCATACCTCAAGCGGGCCGTGGCCAGGATCCCCCACCTCCTGCTGCTCGCGCTGGCGCGACCCGACGGACCCGTCATCTGCAACAGCCTGGGCTCCGCACCCGGCTCGTACACGAACGGGGAGCGCGACTACCATCGCCGCGCCCTCGCCGAGGGCGGCTTCGTCGTCGGCACCTACGCGCGCGGCTCCGCCACGGGAAAGGCCTCGGTCCACTTCGCACGGCCGCTGCTGGCGGAGGACGGGACGGCCCTCGGCGTCCTGACGGCCGCCATCGACCTCGGCTGGCTCGCCGATTACCTGCAGCCGGCCTTACGGATGGAGAGCACCGCCACCACCCTGACCGGACGGGACGGCCTGATCCTGGTGCGCCGGCCCGACGACGCCGGCTGGGTCGGCCGACCCATCGCTTCGGAGAGTTTGGCGAAGCTCGATGCCCAGGGCGAGGGCGTGCGCATCGACGACGCCTACGACGGCCGGGAGCGCGTCATCGCACAGGTGCTCCCGGACGGCGTGCTCCAGGGCATGCGCGTCATCGTCGGGCGCGACCGGGACCTCGCCTTCGCCGACGTGGACCAAGCTACCCGGCGCGGGCTCATCTTGATCGCGCTCGGCGCCGCGCTGGCGGTCGCCGCAGCCCTGGTGGCCGGGCGCGCCTTCATCCGGCGGCCGTTCGAGCGGCTCGACCGGGCGGCCGCCGCCTGGAACGTGGGCGAGCTCGACGTGCGCACCGGCCTGCGCGGTTCGAGCGAGTTCGGGCGACTGGGGGCACGGCTCGACGCCATGGCCGCCGCGCTCCAGCGGCACGATGCCAACCTGCGCGAGGAGATCGAGCGCGGACGCGAGATGCAGGCACGCCAGGTGACGATGCTGCACGAGTTGAACCATCGGGTGAAGAACACCCTGGCCACGGTGCAATCGCTCATCCGGCAATCGGCTCGGGAGGGGACCGGGCGCGCCGAGGAGCTGGAGGCGCGCATCCTCGCCCTATCCAAGACCCACGACCTCCTCACCCGCGACGACTGGAACGGCGCACCCTTGCGCGAGGTGCTGGGGAACGAGATCGGCGCCTACCGGACCGCGGGCGAGCGGTTCGTCGTCGGCGGCCCCGATGTCGAGTTGCCGCCGCGGCACGTGCTGGCCCTGGGAATGGCGCTTCACGAACTCGCCACGAACGCGGCGAAGTACGGGGCGCTGTCGAAGCCGGCCGGCCAAGTCCGGGTCGGGTGGGAGGTCGTCCTCGGCGAGAGCGGCACGAGCCACCTCCGCCTCGACTGGGTCGAGGCAGGCGGTCCGCCGGTCGTCGTGCCGAAGCACCGGGGCTTCGGCACGCGCCTGATCTCGATGTGCATCGGGCGCGAGCTTGGCGGCGTGGCGCACATCGACTTCGCTCCGGAAGGGCTACGCTGCACCATCGAGGTGCCGATGGACGACACCGCCGGCATCATGCTCAGCCCGCACCTCGTCCAGGGTCGGGCAGTCCCGGCCCCCAGGGCGGCGGACTGACCGGGAGCTGCGGA
Source organism: Methylobacterium terricola (assembly GCF_006151805.1). Classification (GTDB taxonomy): domain Bacteria; phylum Pseudomonadota; class Alphaproteobacteria; order Rhizobiales; family Beijerinckiaceae; genus Methylobacterium; species Methylobacterium terricola. The sequence continues at coordinate 166,986 of NZ_VDDA01000008.1, forward strand.
CGTCGCGGGCGAAGGTCGGCGCTCGGAACCATCCCGCCTCGACCAAGGCCTGGCCTGTACCGCCGGTCGCATGGCGCCCGGATGTGCTCGTTCGTCCAGCTGACGTAAGGGCAGACATTGTCCTCACCGGTTCCAGGCCTGAGGAACGGTGGCGAGCCCCGCGCTCGCAGGAATGCGAACCAGCTTCAGGTGTCCCGCCTCGGCCTGAGCTCCACCACCTTGCCGACGCCTTCCGGAGCGGTCGGTGGACCACCGAGAACCTCCGCGACCTTGCGGGCGAGCTGCTCGCGCTTGAACGGCTTGCCGATGAGCTGGACGCCGTCGTCGAGCCGCCCATGGTGCACGATGGAGTTCTCGGTGTAGCCCGACATGAAGAGCACCTTCACCTCGGGGCGTAGCATTCGGACGCGCTCCGAAAGCTCGCGTCCACGCACCTTGCCTGGCAGCACCACGTCGGTGAGCAGCAGGTCGACGGAAGCCGTATTGGCCCCGAACACCCGCAACGCCTCCTCGCCATCGGGCGCCTCCAGCACCCGATAGCCGAGGTCGGCGAGGATCGCGCAGGCGATCTCACGCACCGCCGCCTCGTCCTCGACGACCAGGACCGTGGCCGAGCCGCGCGGCAGCTCCACCGGCGCGCCGGTACGCTGGACCGCGGCGACCGCCCCGACGGCGCGGGGCAGGTAGATCTTCACCGTCGTGCCCTCGGCGGGCTCCGAGTAGATCTTCACGTGCCCGCCCGACTGCTTGACGAAGCCGAACACCATGGCGAGGCCGAGCCCCGTGCCCTTGCCGTCGGGCTTGGTCGTAAAGAACGGCTCGAAGACGCGCGCGAGGACTTCCGGCGTCATGCCATGGCCAGTGTCGGAGACCGCCACCAGGGCGTAGTCGCCGGGAACGACCTCGGCGTGGTCACGCGCGTACTCCTCGCCCAGGACCACGTTGCCGAGCTCGATGGTCAGCCGCCCGCCGCCCGGCATGGCGTCGCGTGCATTGAGCGCGAGGTTCAGGACCGCTGCCTCCAGCTGCGCCGGGTCGGCCATCGCCGGCCATAGGCCGGCGGTCTCGACGTAGCGTACCTCGATGTGCTCGCCGAGGGTCCGGCGCAACAGCGGGATCAGGTCCGGCATGGTCGCAGCGAGGTCGATGGCGGCGGGCGCCAGCGGCTGCTTGCGCGCGAAGGCGAGGAGCTGCCCGGTCAGGGTCGCGCCGCGCTGGGCCGCCCAGGATGCCCGCTCGATCCGCTGCTGCAGCTTGGCGTCGGCGTCGAGCTTGGCCCGGACGAACTCCAGGTTACCAAGGATGACCTGAAGCAGGTTGTTGAAGTCGTGCGCGATGCCGCCGGTCAGCTGCCCGATGGCCTGCATCTTCTGGGCCTCGCGCAGCACGCCCTCGGCCTGGGCGCGCTTCGTCATGTCCGAGACGGTGAGCACGAAGCCGCCGTCGGGCATCGGTGTGCGCCGGATCTCCAGGTGGTGCCCGTCGGCGCGCTCGCGTTCGTAGGTGACGGCCTCGCGCGGGTTTCGGCTCCCGTGCCGGATCTGGTCCTCGGTCTCCAGCGCTGGACGCCCGGGCTCCGCGGTGTGCTCGACGAAGGCTGCATAGGGGGCATCTGGGCGCACCATCGCCTTGGGCAGGTCGAGCAGGACCACGAAGCACTCGTTCCAGCTCGCGAGAGCGCGGTCGCGCCCGAACACCGCGACGCCCTGGCTAAGGCTGTCGAGGGTGGCGCGCAGGCGCAGGGCGAGCGCCCGTTGCTCGGCCTCGGTCCTGTAGGAGCGCGACCACGCCTGGTTCAGGAGCCGGGTGGCCCATAGCAGGGTCAGGACGGCGAGCGCCGAGCCGGCACCGACCAACCAACGGGTCCAGGCGGCGCGGGCGTCGTTCTGGGCGAGGCGCTCGTCGAGAAGACGCTGCTCGTCCCCGAGCAGGGCGGCGAGGACGGTTTCCGCCGCGCGCATGTGGCCGCGCCCCTCGTCCGTGTTGACGATGCGCAGGGCGGCCTCAAGGCCGCCGTCCCGGCGCGCCTGCACGGTCTGGGCGAGTTCCTCAAGCTTGTGCTGGACGGCGGGCGCGAGGGCGCGCAGCCGTTCCTGCTGGGCGGGGTTGTCGGCGGTCAGCTTCTGGAGCTCGCCCTGCAGGAGGCCGAGACGGTCGCGGGCGACGTGGTAGGGACCGAGGTACTCGTCGCGGCCGGTCAGCAGGTAGCCGCGCTGGCCGCGCTCCGCGTCGCGCAGCGCGATGGCGAGGTCCTTCATCGTGGAGAGCACGGCATAGCTGTGCTGCGACCACGCGCGGGCGTCGCGCGAGGCGTTGAGCCGCTCCCAACCGAAGACCCCGATCACGCTCAGGAAGACCAGCGGGACGACGAGGACGAGGACGTTGGCGCGCCTGACGAGGTAATGGCTCATGCTCACCGTGCCCTTGCCGTACCCACCTGCGGCCGTGGCGGCGGCGCCGGTGCACCTGGCTTCGGGGATTCGGTCGCGGCGGCCAAGTGGATGGGCGCGGTCGATGCGGCAGGATTGCGGGTGAATTGCGGACGTCGAGCGTGCCGGTCCGCCTAGCCGGTGGCTGCATCGGCGTTGGAGCGGGCATCGGTCTCCGGCCGGGCGCCCCTGCGAGGCGCCGCGAGCAGGACCAACCTGTCACCCTGCTCCGGAGCCCCGAGTTCGTGCTCGGGCGAAGGGAAGTCGAGACGGCCGTCGGGGCGGATGACCAGCAGGCACGGGGTGGCCGCAACGTCCGCGGCACCGGCGGGCGCCATCGAGAAGCGCCAGCCGGCGCCGTACCGCTCGGCCAGTGTCTCGAAGTCCAGGCCCCCGTCCGCGAGCACCTTGCCGCGCAGATCCCGGCTCACGCCGGTCTCGGCGTGCAGCAGGTGGTCGGCCGAGGGCGCCAGCTGGTAGACCCGCTCCCGCCCGAGCTCGGGGCCGAGCCGGGTGCAGACCAGGGCGTTGTAGAGCTCGTCCCGGGTCGCCGCGAGCAGGTAGTCCGGCGGCTGGTCTGCCAAGCCCTCTTCCGCATGGCGCGAGAGGAGCTCGGCCTGCAACGTCGGCACGCCCGCCGACCGGGCCGCGCGCAGGGCCCCGGGGTAGGTGTCGATCAGCAGGACCGGAACGCCGGCCTTGTGGAGCGTCACGGCGAGGTCGCTCGACCACGGCGAGGCCCCGACGATGGCCAGGCGCTCCGCGTCGGCCGCGACCGAGAGCCCGAGGCGTCGCGCCAGCGGCCCGAGCGAGAAGCCGTGCGCAAACACCGTCGCGACGATGACCGCGAACACCGTCGGCTGGATCAGGTCGCCGCCGGCGTAGCCCGCCTCGCTCAGCCTCGGGCCGGCCAATCCGGCGACCGCTGCCGCCACGATGCCGCGCGGGCCGATCCATCCGACGAACAGGCGCTCGCGCCACGTCAGGTCGCTGCGCCACGTGGCCAGCCAGATCGCCGCTGGTCGCACCACGAACAACGTCGCGGCCGTCAACGCCAGGATGGGCAGGGACAGCTTGCCCAGGACGGCGAGGTCGAGGTCGGCCGTGAGGACGACGAAGAGGCAGGAGACCAGGAGGACGACGAGCGCCTCCTTGAAGCGGCGGAGCTCCGCGATGCCGGACACGTGAAGGTTGGCGAGCGCGATGCCGAACACGGTCGCGCCGATCAGCCCGGCCTCGTGCATCAGGAGGTTGGGCACGGCGTAGGCGACGAACGCCAGCGCGAGCAGCAGCGGCGTCTTGAGGGTCTCGGGCACGAGATCCCGCCGGAACGCCCACGCCACGAGGAAGGCGGAGCCGACGCCGAGGACCGCGGCGGCCCCCGCGCCCTCGGCGAGATGCAGCGCGAGGTCGGTCACGGCCTCCCCGCCCGACCGGTGGCCCGAGCCGACCAGAATCTCGATTACGATGGCCGTCAGGATCGCCCCTACGGGATCGTTGACGATGGCCTCCCACTTCAGGAACGAGGCCGAGCGGCGCTCCAGCCGGGCGTGGCGCAGGAGCGGCAAGATGACCGTCGGACCGGTGACGACCAGGATCGCGCCGAACACGGCCGCCGGGCCCCACAGCATGCCGCCGATGAGGTGGGCGGCGAGCGTGCCCAGCACGAAGTTGATGGGCAGCGCGATGGCCGTGAGCCGCAGCACGCCTCCGCCGGCGGCTCTCAGCTCGCGGAAGTCGAGGGCGAGGCCGCCCTCGAACACCACGACCGCGACGGCGAGGCCGATCAAGGGGCGGAGGTTCGGCCCGAAAGCCTCGGAGGGATGCAGGAGGCCGAGCACGGGGCCGACGAGGAAGCCCAGTCCGAGCAGGAGGACGATGGCCGGGACGCGGAGCCGGGCGGCGAGGACCTGGGCGGCGACCCCGCCGGCGACGATGCACAGGACCGCCGCCGCCACACCATGTTCCATACGCAACGCTCCGGGAATGCGCCGGCCGAGGCCGCCCCGGGACAACGCTCCCGGACGGCAAGGGTCCCTTGCTTCGTAGGCCGGGAGCCGCCCCTTCGGGGTAGGCGCCACAGCGGGATCGGGGATCAGGGGCGAGGGGTTGCGAGGCCGGTACGGCGGTCTTTCAGGAAGTGCGCCGAGGCGTGGCGGACGACATGCGCGGCAACCTGGGCGATCCGTCGGGGACGACGTGGTGGCTGGCGAGCCGGTGGGGCCTTGACGGCACGTGAGGCGCTTACTTGCTCTTGCCGCCCTTCTTGCCCAGTTCGGCCTGGGCAGAGGACGAGGTCCGCGGGTTCGACTTGCCCTCGTGGCTCGCCTTGGCGTTGGCCTTCTTGGCCGTGTCGCTGCCGTGGCCCTTCTTCTCGGTCATGCTCGTCTCCCTCGGTTGGCGACCGGGAAGCCCCCGGTCACCCCATGGTCTCGATGGCAGCTTCCGAGCCGGTCACGCGTGCTTGAGGTCGTCCGGCACCTTGCCGCCGTTCTCGGCGAGCTTCTGGACCACCTGCTCGTGCAGCCAGACGTTCATGGTGGCCGAGTCCTCCTTGTCGCCCGTGTAATTCAGCTCGTCGGCGAGCTGCTTGCGGGCCTGCAGGCTGCTGTCGAGGTCGAGGAGCTTCATCAGGTCGACGATGGAGCGCTTGTAGTCGAGCTGCTGCCCTTTCCTGGAGGCGAGGTCGGCGAGGACCTGGCCGACATCGACGTTCGCGTGGCCCGCCCCGGACGGTCCGGCCGCGACCGGCGACGGCGCCCCGCTCATCGAGGGGACGGCGGCGCTGCTGGCCGAACCGGTCGGACCGTCCTGGCCCTGCGCTGCGGCCGAGACGCTCGGCGTTTCCGAGGCGTGCGGGGCCGCGGCCTGGGCGCTCGCGGCGCCACCGAAGATCTTCGACATGATCGACCCGAAGATGCTCATGGGTTCCTCCGTATTCCTGGGCCCCCGCCCGGGGCGAGCGCTCGACAACGGGGATGGCCGCGGGGCGTTCCGGTCGAGGTGGCCTGCGGCTCGGCGGCTCGCACTCGCCGACGCAAGGGTTGCGGCGACGAGGCGCGGGTCGAGCGGCCGGCGTCGAGGCCCGGGTCTGCAACCGGCGCCACTGTCCCAGGTTAATCCCGAACCTCGTCGGACCGGGAACCGGTCGGGGATTAGCCTCGGAGGGGCGGGACGACGTGACAGGGGTGCTGCCGGACCTGGAGGTGTTCAAGGCCGTCGTAGAGGCGTCCGGCGAGGCCATCCTCATCACCTCCGCCGAGCTCGACGAGCCGGGCCCCCGCATCGAGTACGCCAATCCCGCCTTCACGCGGATGACCGGTTACGAGGCGCACGAGATCCTGGGCCGCTCGCCCCGGTTCCTGCAGGGTCCCCGGACGGATCGCGCCTCGCTCGATCGGCTGCGCGCGTCCCTCGAAGCCGGCGAGGCCGCCCAGGGCGAGGCGCTCAACTATCGGAAGGACGGCACGACCTACGTGGTCGAATGGCTGATCACCCCGGTGCGGGACGCAGGAGGCCGCATCGTGCGCTGGGTCTCGGCGCAGCGCGACGTCACCGAGCGCCATGCGTCGGAGGAGCGCCAGAACCTGCTGGTCCGCGAGCTCCACCATCGCGTGAAGAACACCCTCGCCACCGTTCAGGCGGTCCTCAACGCCAGCCTTCGCTCCTCCCTTGGCCTGGCCGAGTTCCGGCAGGCGTTCACGGGCCGCATTGCCTCGCTCGCCAACACGCACGCCCTGATCACGGAGGACCGCACGCAGGTCGTTTCGTTCGAGGGGCTTCTGACCGCCGAACTCAAAGCCTACGACGAGCCGGGGAGAAGGCGTGTGTTCCTGACCGGGCCACCGGTCGTGCTCGCCTCGGACCTCGCGGTGCCGGTCGGCATGGCGCTGCACGAGCTGGCCACGAATGCCATCCGCCATGGCGCGCTCGGCGACCCGGAGGGACGCCTGGAGGTAACCTGGTCGGTGGAGGATGGAGCCGAGGGGCGGATGCTGCACTGGACCTGGAACGAGCACGACGGTCCGCCCATCGCGCTGCCGACGCGCGAGGGCTTCGGCTCGCAGCTCCTGAAAAGGGTGCTCACGCTTCAGGTGGGCGCCAAGGTCGACATCGCCTTCGACCCGGACGGCCTCAGGGTCAGCGTCGCGGTCCCGCTGCCCGGCCCTGCTCGGCAGGCTTCCGGCGCGGCCTGATACCGAGCTCCGCAGGCTTCAAGCCTGGCCGGACGATGGACCTCCAGCGCGGCCCGCTCCGCCACCGGCTCCGCCGCCTCGAAGGCCTCCTGCCGCGTCGCCATCGCCACACCCTCCCGATCCACAGGATCCTCGGCGCCGAGGGTTAAGGCCCACGCTTCTTTCGGGTAACGGTCGCACAGTATCGCTTCCCGCGTTCCGCGCCTCGGAGTCGCGCGCCCCATGCCCGGAAGGTCTCCATGAAACCCCACGGATCGCCCGCAACCCGCTGACCCGGAGCGCTCGATCCGCGCGATCGCGAGCCTCCGCCCTGGAGGCCCCATGCCCAGAACCCTCTTCACCGCCGATACGCACTGGTCCCACCGGGCCGTCCTAGGCCCGCGCCTCGGCCTGAACCGACCCTTCGCCACGATCGACGAGCACGACGAGGTCCTCGTCGCGAACTGGAACGCGGCCGTCGGCCCAGAGGACACCGTCTGGCACCTCGGTGACTTCTGCCATCGCTGCCCCGAGGAGCGCGCCCGTGCGATCTTCGCGCGCCTCAGCGGCCGCCGACGCTACCTCGTCCGGGGCAACCACGACCGCATCGGCGCGCGCCTGCCCTGGGACGCCGTCGTCGATGTCGCCCGCGTCGTCGTCCCGCAACCGGGCGGCACCGTCCAGGGCATCTGGTGCAGCCACTACGCCCACCGCGCATGGCCGCGCCAGCACCGGGGCGACCTGCATCTCTACGGCCACTCGCACGGCCGGCTGCCCGGCGCCGCCACAAGCACTGACGTCGGGGTCGACTGCTTCGGCTTCCGCCCGGTGAGCCTCGACGGCATCCGCCTCCGCCTAGCCGAGAACGCCCGGCGCGGCCCGATTGCCTGATTATAATAGCCGGTTTTTTTCTCGGGAGAACCGCCTATCACTTTGCCTCAATTGAAATGGATCACCGACTACGCGGTTCATCTCTCCGTTTGCTTGTTCAACGATCCAATTGAGAAACGTTGAACTGCGTTCGGCGGAGTACACGCGGTGCCCTCGGCCGTTCCTGTAACCGATCGACGCGATGACGTCTTGGGGGACTGTAGGAGCCAAGCTGCCAAAGTAGATGAAGTTCGTGGAAATCAAAACCCTATCCACGCTAACGTCATGAGTCGTGTTAAGTAGATCTTGGCTTCCGTCAGGCATGCTATGGATCGAGTTTTCCTGAAGCCAACCGCCGCCACCTGGAGCGTGCCTGTAGATATTGTCACCAACCATAGCGACACGCGAGCCGTTGCGCTTTGGCCGCTTTCGGATGTAATCCTCGTGACTCCAATATTCGTCGAATTTCATGGCAGACGAGACTTGCATTGCGTAGATGCACCTGCCCGTCGCTTTGAGGTCTCGGCCTCCCATACCAACAATCCAGTCGCCGACCTGTGCTACCCTCCGAATGATGGGCATGCAGCAAGCCAATGTGCATGTTCCCTGAAAAGGATTGGGAGCAAAGCCGAAATCGTACTTTACCACATATACATAGACGCGGGCCATTGACTCTTTAGCCCAGTTAGCAGCGTGAAGTAGACGAGCCGTGAACTGGCTCTCGCTCTCCCCCGCTAGGATCCTCGAAGGGATTGTCTTTCCCTGCGATCGCGTCCATCAGGCTTTTTGAATTCCAGTTGACGATGGCGCTCTGATAATCTTCGAGGGCAGGTGGAATGTCAGCCTTCGTGCCTCCGCGAGTGTAAATGCCAACAATTATTTTACCAAGCTCCTTTGCCTTCCTGATCTCCCAGTCAACCCAAGGCCGAGCGTGTGTATTGGCTCCCACCAGCACTACGACGGTAGACGCCCATGACATCTTTCTCCGCAGCAGACGCTTGAGAACCTCGTCCTTGATGAGGCCGTTCTTGAGCCGCTCCTTGTTGGCCGGCTTAGCGCGAATGGAGCTGTTTCGGATATCGTAGCCATTCCGCTGCAGCATGCCGGTCAGTCTGGTCACGTGGTCGTCATCCGCGTGATGGTGACTGATGAATACGTGAGTTCTCTTGCTCATCGAGCGGGCATCCATGGTTGGGGCGCCCCTGGTTTCGGGCAAGATTCAACCGATGTGAATGTGGCGATGAGGAGTTGTTGGATCAAGCTCCCATGCACAATCCTATCAAGCCCAGCGCGGCCTAGGTTCGGCCTCCCGGTAGCCCTGCAATCCGTGGTATGAAGCCCTCCTAGTGGAGCCTTGGGCCATGCCTCTCCGGGCGGTAGGGCCGACGCGCCTGTGACCCATAATGCAGCGGCGATTCTCCGGATTTCTCCTCTCATTGACGGCCTTAGATCCTTGCCGCACTCCACCCGACCTTTCCTCGCCGTCTACGTCGTCTGGCACCCCGCGTTCGCGGCTGGTCGGTCGATTGCCAAGAGCCTGTACGAACATTTCCGGCGCGAACTTTACGAGAACGTTGCGGGCGGAACCGGCTTGAGCGTCCTGTATCGCTCGGAGATCGACCCTCACATCGGCAATCTTCGGGACATTGACCTCGACGAGAGCGAAACCACTGCGATTGTGCCGCTTATTGACGCCCGCTTCGCGCAGGATGCGGCTTACATGGCATGGATCCGGGACCTGGCCTTCAGGACCGATCTGGCCGGTCTGCGATCGCGGATATTCCCGGTCGCGATCGATGGTGCCTTCGGAAGGACTGGATTGATGCAGCAGGCCGTGCGCTGGGACGGCTGGCGGCGGATGAGGCAGGCTGATCGGCGCCGGCGCCTCGTCTCCGACCTCACCTACCAGTTCGGTAGGATGCTCCGGGCCTACCTTGAGCGGCTGCGGCGGCCGGACGAGCCCGAGGACGAGCTGGACCGTTACTTACGCAAGGTCCAGATCTTCCTTAGCCATTCCAAGCACGATCCCGATGGCGCGCGCATTGCGCGCGCTGTCCGCGACGCTCTTTACAACGGGGACGGCCTCTCGACGTTCTTCGATGTCCACGACATCCCGACCGGCGTCCGCTTTGACGACGTCATCCTGCGGCAGGTGCGAGTTAGCGCGGTGGTGGCCATTCACACCGACGGCTACTCGTCCCGGGAATGGTGCCGTCGGGAGATCATCGAAGCCAAGCGCTGGAACGTGCCTCTGGTCGTGGCGAACTGTATATCCGAGGGCGACGAGCGCGGCTTTCCCTACATGGGCAACGTGCCCATCGTCCGGCTGGACCCGCACGCCCTCGACAGGATCGACCACGTCGTCGGACGGCTGCTCGACGAGGTCCTGAAGGACTTCCTTTGGCGTTGCCGGATCGAGCTCGCCCGGACCGATGCTGAGGACAGCGCGGTCTTCCTTCCCAGACCGCCCGAGCTCATCTCGCTCGCAGGGCTCGAAGATCGCGCTGATGCCGACGTCACGCTGATCTATCCGGATCCCCCCATCGGGGCGGAGGAGAGGCGCCTGTTCGAGGTGATTGCCCCGAGGGTACGGTTGCGTACTCTCACGGAGTGGCTTGCAGGCTGGGACGGCGAGGTGACGGGATGAGCCATCTTACCCCATTGAGTGCGCGGACCGTCGCCATCTCGATTTCCGAGAGTGCAGACATGGCGATCCTCGGACTCGCCGAAGAGCACCTGCGCGACGCGATGGCCGAGGTGGTTCGGCATCTTCTGGCCATGGGTGCCCGGCTCGCCTACGCAGGAGACCTGCGGGACGAGGGCTTCACTGCGCTTTTGGTCGAGCTCGTTGCCCGGCATCGCCGTGCCGCGCCGACCGACGACGAGCCCGCCGGCGTCGTCAGCTACCTGTCGTGGCCCGTTCACGCCGGGTGTCGGGGCCAGGATATCCAGAAGGTAGCACGGGAGTTGAAAGGCGTGGCGGAGGTGCGCTGCCTAGATCTCGACGGCCGAGACATACCCCTCGATACACTTGCCCCGGAGCCTTACGACGCCACCAGCGAACAGTGGGGTACCGGGCTCACTGCCATGCGCTCGGCCTTGACCAAAGCCACTGATGCGAGGGTCGTGCTCGGAGGCCGCGTGGCCGGCTACAAGGGGCGCATGCCCGGCATCGCTGAGGAAACGCTGTTCGCGCTCCATGCCAACCAGCCGATATTCATACTCGGAGGCTTCGGCGGTTGCGCACGGGACATCGCGGTGGACCTCGGATTGGTCCCAGCCGAAGGAGGTTCGTGCGAATGGGCCGGCCGCGAGGCTTTCAAGCGCATGACGCCGTCCTCACTGAACAACGGCCTCACCGAGGACGAGAACCGAACGTTGGCGCGGACTGCTCATATCGACCAGGCGGTGACGTTGGTGCTTCGAGGGATGCTCAAGCAGGCGCAGGTCCTTCACAATCAAAGCGTCTCGGTGGCGCAAGCCTAGCCCCAAGCCACGGCACGTAGGTATCAACCTCCGCCACACGCCAGCCGCTCCTGCAACACGCTCCTAGGGGGCGGTTCTGCCTGCACGTAAATGGCCGTGTGCCGCATGCGTGGCGCCGCTACGGTTCGACGCCACCTGCAAACCGTAATGAAGGCTGTCCAACGCGCTGGACGCCGCGCCTGCGGCATGTATTCTCGGTTCACCGTATGTTCCGATGCACCGGCCATGCGAGGAATTTAGGGGTCAGCCATGTCGCGCCCGTCGCGAAACGTCAGCTTCGCGACCGTCGATGGCCTTGAGGCCGTGATGCGGACCGGCTCCCCGGTCACAGTCGCCGGCAAGGCTACGCGGGAGATCCTTCACCGGGTCACGATCCTGGAACGGCCCCTGGAGCGGTTCGTATTTGTACCGGAGCGGCGCAATGATGCCTTCGCCCAAATGGCCGAGGCAGTCTGGGTCATAGCGGGACGCAATGACGTCGAGTGGCTCGGCCGGTACCTTCCCAGGGCCACCGATTTTTCGAACGACGGTGGATCGACGTGGCGTGGAGCCTACGGACCGCGCCTTCGCCGCTGGAACGGGTCCGTCGATCAGTTCGAGCACGTGCGGCGCCTGCTGATGCAGGACCGCTCAAGTCGCCGGGCGGTCATGAACCTATTCGACCCTGCGATCGACCTCTCCGCCGTCGACGACATCCCATGCAACAACTGGCTGAGCTGGATCCTGCGCAACGGCCATCTCCATCTCGCGGTGGCCGTCCGAAGCAACGACGCGGTCTGGGGGTTCTCTGGCGCCAACGCCTTCGAGTGGAGCCTGCTCCATGAGATCATGGCGCACTGGCTCGGCGCCAAGGTCGGTCGACAGACCTGGCTCGCGACCTCTTTCCACGTCTACGAACAGCACTGGCCGCGCGCAGAACGGATCCTGCGCTCCTTCCACGGTCTGTCGCCGTACGATTATGGCCTCGAAACGCCGCGCTTCGCCACGCCTTGGGAGACCTTCGCCGAAGTCCTTGGGGAATGGTTCGAGGTCGAGGCGTCGGTCAGCGCCGATCCGGAGGCGCCCCTTCCGGCATGTGCCGCGACGGCTGACCCCCTCCTGGCCTCGTGGCTCGCGGCGATCCGGATCCGCTGGGGAGCCCAGGGATGGCCCGAGGGCAGGCTGCGGCGTGAGCTGGCGGCGCTGCCGGCGACTGACGCCGCAGCCGCGGTCTGGGAGCATCAGTGCCGGGCTTTTCCGGAGCGCCTCGAAGCCCTCACGGATCCTCGGCTGGCCGCCTATTTCGCCGCGACCGCGGCCTCCGCCCCTGCCGCCGACCTGTTCAAGCAGGCCGTGAAGAGCCTCCACGCCCGCAAGGACCGCGCATACGGCGCTGCCTGGAAGCGCCGAGGCGAGCTTGTTAGCGTGCTGCCAAACATCGCCCGCAAGGTCGACCGGCTGCAGGTCGTCCTCGACCGGGGAAACGGGCCTGGCGAGGAGGCCGCGCTCGATACGGCGCTCGATCTCTATGTCTACGCCACGAAGTATCGGCTGCTCCTCGCTGAACAAGAGCCTTCCTCGGCCCTTCTGCCGGCCGACGCCCCACGACCGCTCAGCAATCACGAAGCGAATTTCGACGCGCTGGTGGACGCCGATCCGTTCCACGCGCCCGATGCAGATCCGGCCCTTTCCATACGAAACGTCGTGGACATCTTCGAACGCCTCTGGCCCTTGGCCGGCGACGGTGGGAACCTCCCGGCCGTGATCGAACTCGTGAACGACCTACGCGACGCGGCAAGGGCGGCCCTGGCGGCGATCGCCTCCAGCCAGCCGCGCGACGTCGCTGCCCTCATTGCCGAAGAGGCAGCGCTCTCGGCGGTCGGGAAAGGCGCGCCGTGAAGGCCGAGGACCTCGACAAGCTTCTCGACCAGTTGGCCGAGGCTCTCGCCGCGCAGCCGAACGCCCGCGTCGCGATCGTCGGCCGTGCGCCTGCGACCGCCCGCATCATCGGCTTCCTGGCATCGCTCGGCCTCAGCGACCGGTTGATCGGCCTGTACGCCCCTGACGGGAGTGACGCCCCGGACGCACCCGGGAAAGGTTACGCCGCACTAGGGCGCCTCGCGTCGGACCGCCCGGACGTCGTCATCGTGTCGGAGGACGCTGGCAAGGAGGACCTGCTGGTCGCTCTCGTCGCGCACGTCGCCCCGGGCGTCCGGATCCTGATAGGTGGCTACGGCCATCTGGCGTTCCGCGATCCGGTCTTTCACGAGGTGGTCCGGAACGCGCTCGTGCCTTCGCTCGCCAACGGCTACCCGAACTGCCTGATACACCTCTACCAGTGCCTCCAGCTGGCCGCACGGCTGGGACTGAGTGGCGTGGTCGCGGAGTTCGGATCCTTCCGCGGCGGGACCACGATGCTGCTTTCCCGCTTCGTCGAGACCGTGGGGGCCCGCTGGAAGGTCATCGGCTTCGACACCTTCGACGGGTTTCCGAAGGCTCGAAGCATCCTCGACATGTATGCCCATCATGATTGCGTGTTCCGTGACGAATCGGCGGTGCGGTCGTACCTTCGGGACCGCGATGTTGAGCTCGTGGTGGGGGACGTGGTGGATACCGTTGCACGCCTATCCGGGGAGGATGTCGTGCTGGCCTTCGTCGACACGGACAACCACACATCCGCCTCGGCCATTCTCGATGTCGTCGCCGACAGGGTCGTGGTCGGAGGGGCCATCGTCTTCGACCATTGGGCCGGCCGGAACCGGCACCTCTACACGGTCGGCGAGCGCATCGCCGCGAAGCGCCTGGCCGATGACCGGCGCTATTTCAACCTGCACGATACCGGCGTCTTCCTCAGGCTAGCGTGACGAGGCACAGAACCATGCAGGTCCATATCCGCCGCGCGCCGCCCGTAGCCCGCAAGGGTGTCTACGAGCTCTACTGGACGTTCGCATCGAGACGGCAGCGGATCTTCGAGCGACGCCTTGCCGCCGACGCTTTCCCTTGGTGCGAAGATGCCATCCTGAACACGTACAAGTTCTGCAACGTCTTCCGTGCGGCGGACCGGGTGTCGCAATACCTGATCCGAGATGTCGCCTACGCGTCGGATGCCGGAAGTTATGCCGATCGCGTGTTTCAGATCGTGGCATTTCGTACGTTCAGTAATATACGCACGTGGGACGGCATCCGGGCCGCCTTGGGGCGTCCGCCCACGATCGACGACCTCAGGTCCGGCCGTTTCGAGAAGGCCCTGGACCGCGTCAAGGCGGCCAATTCAGGCCTGTACACCGGCGCCTTCATCCTATGCGCCAACAAAGCCTACGGCTTCGACGAGAAACACCGCAACCATGTCGGGCTGTTCCGGCACATGTTCGTAGAAGGCCGCCTCGCCGAAATCATCCGAGGGGCGAACTCCTTGGAAGGCGTCGTCGGGGCACTCCAAGCCTTTCCGCTGATGGGGCCGTTCATGGCCTATCAGACTGCCATCGACCTGAATTACTCTGACCTTCTCGGTTTCGACGAGGACGACTACACCCAGGCCGGCCCTGGGGCCCTGCGCGGATTGAGCAAGGCCTTCACTAGCCTTGGAGATTACTCCCCGTCCGACGCCATCCTCTGGATGGTCGAGCGACAGGAAGAGGAGTTCCGACGCCTTGCGCTTCCGTTCGACGGTCTCTTCGGGCGCAGGCTGCACGCCATCGACTGCCAGGGCCTGTTCTGTGAGCTGGACAAGTATTGCCGCGAGGCCGTCCCCGAGCTCGCCAGCAACCGGTCGCGCATCAAGGCGCGTTTCGCCGCGTCGCCGGACCCCATCGCCTTGTTCTTCCCGCCCAAATGGAAGCTCGCCCTGCCGGCCGATGCTTCCGTTCCAGCTGCCGCGAAGCAGCCAGCGTCGAAGCAGATCGTGCTCGACCTCGGCGGGGCAACTTCGGGCGACGGTGACGACCGAGCCGTGGCCAGGGCCGCCCGGCGCCGGCGACCGTCCATGGGCCGCCCCAGCGGGCAAGCGGAGACGTTGCACCTCATCTGAGCGTGCCGGCGCCGCGCATCGAGCCGAGGCGCGGCCGTGGTATCAGAGCATGGCCCGCCCAAGAGCCTTCACCCAGTTCTCCAGGTCGACGTCGCCCGGCTCGCCGGCCGCTCCCACGATGGCCTTCAGGAACAGCTTTTCGCCGATGTGCTCGCCCAGCGCTCTGTAGGCCTCGAATTGCGGCTCCGTGAAGAATTGGTCCGCGGTCGGATGATGGGGGAATTCCGGCTCGTCATGCCGATACCGTCGGATGAACTCGTCCTCGTTCCCAGTCAGGGACAGCTTGAGATAGACGAGGTATCCAATCTCTTCTTCGCCATCAGCCGGGCCGGGATACTTGATCCGGCAGAACCGGAAGTGAGACCGGCTGAGCCCCTCTTCCCCCAATCGAAGGTCGTCAAGATCGATGTCCAGGACGACGCCGAAGTCGATGTAGGCCAGCCGCTGCAGGTTGGTCAGCGCATGGAAGGTCATCGAGGGGTCGTTCTCGCCGTCGACGGCGACGATGTACCGGCAGCGGCGCCGCAGCAGCTCGTAGACCCCCAGGTTCTCGATATGCCCCCCGTCCGAGACATGGGCGAAGGGGAGCGTCTCGTCGGCGGTCGAGGCGAACTCATGAAGGAGGTACCATAGGCGCGGGCGCTCCCAACCATTCTTATCCGGCCTCTTCAGCCAAGCGCCGAGCCTGATGTTCAAAAGGGTGAGCCAGAAGCCGGCCAGCCGCGTCGTGCGTAGCCCCATCTGAGGCGACACCGCGGCCCCGGAGAGGGCCATGGTGGTGGCCAGATCCAGGTCCGGATTGACGGCTTCCCAATCTCGGGTGGGTCGATGGCCCACGAGATTGGACCCTGTCGCCACCGGCGTGAACGAAAATACCTCGCAGAGCCGACCGCGCACCGCTGGGTTCCGGGATCCGGGAACGTTGAGGGCACAGTTGAGGATCGGGAAAGGCGTCCGGCTCGTGTTGATGGCGCTCAGCTTGGTCGGAGCCACGCTCGCCCCTTTCGGGTCAACGAGGAAGGCCGCGGCGAGCTTCGCTCGATAGTAGCGGTGCAGGGACGTCAGGTTCACGTCGATGAACGCGACCGAGCCGAGACCGACGGCCGTGAACGCGAGGAACGCGAACGTGCGCCATCCCAGTGACAGGCCGGCGAGCCAGGCGTACATCGCGTTCTCAGCGATGAGAGCGACCACGATCGTCGCGACCGCGACGGTGACGCTCCTGAGGCGCACGAAGGCCGTGATCAGCGACACGCCGACGGCGAGCGCCGATGCGAGAGCGATGGGGACCGTGAAGAGAGGATCCCATGCCCCTTCGATGGTCGACGACAGTAGGTGCCCCAGGCCGGCCCAGACCAAATGCGTCACGCCCAGAAAATACCAGAGCGGCGGCACAACGAAGAGGAGGCCGATCGCGATCTGGACGCGGCCGGGCTTCTCTCCCACGGGCTCCAGCCACTTTCCGACCAAGGCGAGGATACCCACGGCGAGGGCCGGGAGGGCGAGGGCCAGGATCGCCGTCGTCCATGCCGGGATCCACGGCCGGACCATGGTCTCGGCGAAGGCGAACCACCCGGTCGCGAGTAAGAGGATGACGGCGTTCACAAAGAGCCCGTGCGACTGCCTTAGGGCAACGGAGACACGCTCCCAGAAGGAACCGGTAAGGTAACGGGCCTTCTGGCGAAGGGTCTTGAGGATCGCCGATTCCCCTTCGGCCCTCAGGAACGGCTCCTGTTTCCGGCCCAACCCGATGCCGTCGTCCGTGGCCGAGCCGACGAGCTGGGTCAGGAAGGCCCCGGCATAGCCGCCGCCGGAGACCGTGGACAGATAATCGAATTGGGGAAGCAAGTTTCGCCTCGCCAGCGCTGCGAGCACCCCCGTCGCGAAGGTCGCGCTCCGTATCCCGCCTCCCGACAAGGCGATCCCTGCGGCCCAGTCCCGCGACGGGATGCCGTGTCGGGCCTGCCTTGCCCTCACGGCCTCCTTCTCCATCGCGCCCATCGAGCCGGGTGGAAGGGTCCCTGCCACGATCCCCATCGGACGCCACGTGACCGATCGAGCAAACTCGCTTTCGAGTTCGTCAGCGTCCGGTCCGGGATCGTCCGACGGTACGTAGCCTTCCGTTTCGAGAATGAGCCGCAGCGCAGCGTCCAACGCTCGCAAGGCCTCCTGCACCTTGCCGAGCTCCTCGCGAAACTCGTCCCCCTCGTCGAGCGCCCGGAGCAGTCCCGCCTCGCTGCGGGAGTGCCACTTCGCCGTGAACGGGGCGACGTGCACATTCAGAACATGCCAGACGAAGGTCTCGGTCGTCGCCGCCGCGCCATTGATGCGACTGATGTCCCTCGCCCGCTCGAAGAGGACATGCAAGCTTCGCAGGGCGCTCGCCTCCACCCCCTGCGTGTAGCCAAGACGACGTGTCGCCACCCGCGACATGAGCTCGACCCTGAAAAGGTGGGCTGCGACGCGATCGGGCTCCGTTGGCGACCATGATCGGTCGCCATAACGCGCAAGGAAATTCTGTCCGAGCGAGTCGAGCTCAGGCGTTCCGGACAGCGCTTCCTGCCACGATGGTGCCGCCGCGGTTTCTACCATAGGCGGTCATCCAGAGCCGAAGCACTACCGGACCGCTCCTCCTGGCGTGGACATGAGCGATTGCTTTGAGGGACCAAGAGCAGCTGGCCGATCGGCAATCGCCGTTCAAACCGCGAACCTCGCCACGAATTGCTCAAGCCACACCACCTTCGAGGCGCAATGATTGCGGGATCCAGACTCGATGAACAGATAAGGTTGGCCGTACGGGTCGGGAAGGGAGGCTTGGCTTTTTACAGCCGACCGAGCCGGTCCTCCGAGGATGTCTCAGACGTGCCGCGAGCGGTCACGAACGCGATGGAGAAGCACCTTGCCGCTGTTAACGGAAGCTGAGGTCGTGGCCGAGGCGAGACGCACTATCTTAGATAGGAGAGAAACAGCCCGCGAAATCCTTGTGGAAGCCAAGGCCCCGGAGGACACGTTTGACGTGTTCCTGAGCCATTCATCGCACGAGCCCGAACGCATCATACTGGGCATCAAAAGCTTTTTAGAAAAAGATGGTCTTAGCGTCTATGTAGATAAGTACACGGACCCGCAGATATCGCCGGACAAAGTCACCGTTGCGACAGCTGAGCTTCTACGACATCGCCTGAATTCTTCAAGCTCATTGATTTACATTTATAGTAGTCATTCGCAGCTGTCTCGATGGATGCCCTGGGAACTAGGGTTTATGGACGGACTAGGCCGCAAGGTTGGCGTCGCTCCGGTCCTGAAGGTGCGACGGAATGCGTTCGTGGGCGAAGATTTCCTTGGTCTTTACCCATACCTGAGTCGGTCAACAATAAAGGGAACGGAACGGGAAACGTTTTGGATTAAAAGAAGTCCTAAGAATTACGCGATGTTTTCTAAATGGATTAACGGAACCAGTGAAATAAGGCTTCGGCCATAGGGCTGCGCTGCGATGCAGCGATACATGGAGATATCTCTATTCGGATCGCATAAAATATCGGCAAAAGGAGCATACACCATCCTCAGAGCTAGACCCCAATTTGAGTCGGGCTACCCCCCAAAGGAACTGTGATGCCAATGATCGAAGGTTAACAGGCGATAAACATCAGCAGGCCGTCCCCGCTATCCACCGATCCCGAAAATCTGCTGTGAAGGCAGCAGTTTTCGTTGACCGCGATTCCTGCCGTTCTGTATGTGTTTCGTACGCCTCGACGGCGCCCCATGCGCTACCGGTCCGGTGCCGGAGCCCCATCCCGCCCTCGTAGCTGACGCTCGGGCGGACCCAGCCTGGAAAGCTCTCCCGATGCCCCTGCGCGCCCCGCGAAAACGGGTGATCCGCCGGCGTTTCGACCGGCCCGTGACGCATGTCGCCAAACCTGGCCCGCGTCGCGTCTCCCGCACCGAACCGAAACCTCCCGGGGTCTGACCGGGCCGCAATCGCGGCCGGCTGCCTCGCGCATGGAGGCAGCCGAAATGTCCAACTCCCAGAACGGGCGAAAGCCGAGCCACGGCAACGACGCCTTCGTCCCAGAGCTGATGCCGCGCGACGAAGCGGGATTTCCCGCCGATGACGCGCAGACGCCCTACGTCAGGCACGGCCTCGCCGGCCTGCGCGCCGCGCGGGAGGTGCTGCCCGGCGCCGCGCTCCTCGAAGCCCTCGGCCCGGCCGGCCTGCGCCGCCTGCGCGGCCCGGGAGGCCTGGCGGTCGTCGTCGAGGTTCCCACGGCCGACTGGTGCCAGCACGTCGGCAGCGCCCTCCGCGACATCGTCCCCTTCGTCCACGTCGAGGTTAGAGACGGTTCCTCGAAGACCCAGCACAAGCCGAGCGAGGGCAACGACAAGGTCGCGCGGCTCCTCTGCGAGGGGGCCCGCGTCGCCGGGGTCTCGCACGCGCCGGAGCGCTACCTGCCCGAGGCCCTCGTCGCCGCAGCCGACCTCGTCATCCGCATCGGCCCGCCTTCGAACCGTGTCGTCGCGGAGACGATCCGCGCCGCCACAGGCAAGCGCGCCCGCCGCATGCCTGTGGCGGTCGCAGGGTCGCTCAACTTCGATGCGCTGACCTCGCAGATCCGGATCGGCTCGACGCCCCGCGAGTGCATCGCGCGGATCCGCTCGATCGCCGAGGCGCGCTCGGGCATCGATCCCCAGCTCGGCGAGGTGCCGGACTTGGAGACGCTGCATGGCTACGGCAGCCCTGCGATGGAGTGGGCGAGGGATCTCGTCCGGGACCTGGACGCCTGGCGCGAGGGTCGCCTCGACTGGTCCGCGGTGCAGCGGACCGCGCTGCTCTACGGCCCGCCCGGGACGGGAAAGACCTCCTTCGTCCGGAGCGTCGCGAAGGCGGCGCGCATCCCGCTCATCGCAACGTCCGTGAGCGGGTGGTTCACCGGCTCGAACGGGTACCTCGACGGCGTCCTCAAGGCCTTCGAAGGCAAGCTCGCCCTTGCCGCGGCCCAGGCGCCAGCCCTGCTCTTCCTCGACGAGGTCGATGCGATCCCGAGCCGCGATGGCTTGAGCGCCCGCGGGCGGGACTGGTGGACCCCCGTCATCACCGGGGTGCTCGCCGCCCTCGACAGCACAACATCCGGAGACGCCTCGCGGCTCATCGTGGTCGGCGCGACGAACCACCTGTCGGCCCTCGATCCGGCGATGATCCGGCCCGGCCGGCTGTTCCCGCCGATCGAGATCGCGCGCCCCTCGGTCGAGGACCTCGCGGGCATCCTCCGGCAGCACCTCGGTGCCGACCTGCCCGGCGAGGACCTGATGCCGGTGGCGATGCTCGGCACAGGCGCCACCGGGGCGGAAGCGGTCGGGTGGATCAAGGCCGCGCGCTCCGCGGCCCGTGCCGAGGGCCGTCGCATGGTCGTCGCGGACCTCGCCCGTGCGGTCGCGCCCGAGGACGACCGGACGCCCGAGGAACTCGCGGTCTGCGCCCGTCACGAGGCGGCCCATGCGGTCGCGGCCCGGATCCGTGACATCGGCACGCTTCGCTCGGTGAGCCTCGCCATGAGCACCGGGACGGCCGGGTCGGTCCGCGCCCTGCTCCACGGTCGAACACTGATGACGCGGGCGCAGATCGAGGACCTCGTGATCGTTGCCCTCGCAGGCCGGGCGATGGACGCCTCCAGCGGGGCGGCGAACACCGGCGCCGGTGGTGGATCGGGCAGCGACCTGGCGAAGGCGACCGAACTCGTTGCCTCCATCCACGCGACGTTCGGACTTGGTGACGAACTCGCGATCCGCGGCGGCCCCGACGCGGCGGTCGCCGCGATGCGGGACGACCCCGCTTTGCGCCGGGTCGTCGAGCGGGATCTTCAGGCGCTCTACGCCCGGGCCGTAGCCTTCGTGCGCGACCACCGTCCGGCGATCGAGGCGGTGGCCGAGCGGCTCGTCGCGACCCGGGTCCTGTCGGGGGAGGAGGTCGAGCGCCTGATCCGAAGCCACGCCGGAACCCCGGCGCGGTCGAACCGTAACGGGAGGGCTCGCGATGCGCGATGACATGAACCCCGACGCCCAGGTCGGGCAGCTGTTCCGCCGGCTCTCCACAATGCGGGTCGAGCTCGGCGAGCCCGCCTTCGAGCGGACGATCAGGGACCTGCTACAGACGCTCGGCAGTTCCGCCATGCGCGAGGCCGAGGCTCGCGCCAGGGCTCTGGCCAGCCGCGGGGGACGGCACCCCAGTGACGTTTGGGTCCGTCCCTTCGCCGATCGCCGATCGTCCGAGGGCTGGTTGGACGAGGGGGCGTCCGACCTCACCTGACCGATGAACCCGGCTCCGCATGGTCTCAGATCGGGCTTTGCGGAGCCGATATTCGAACAGGTTGTCCACAGGGTCCTATCGGGTCCAGGGAAAAATTAACCTCCGTGTAGGTGTCCGCCGGCACTCTCCCCGGGCCGCCTGGATTTCCCGCGACGGCTCACGCCCAAGCCAAGATCGGAGGAAGACCGCCATGTCCTGCATGACCCTCTCCGCCTTCCGGTCGGGCGCCCTATCGACGGCGATCTCTCCCAGCCGGAAATGACCTTGGGCGTCCGCGGACGCCCATTCCTTCACCGAGATCGAAGGCGCGCCCGATCGCGAGGCGCGACGTCATGCCTGTCATCCAGGAGCATCGCCATGCCCGCACGCCACAGCATCATCGCGTCCAATATTCGAGCCCGTCGGGCCGAGCGCCTCGGGCACCGGGGCGTCATTCCCGCCAAAGGGTGACAGGCTGACCCTGCCCAAAGGGGGAGACCGGGCAAGCCGCGCAGTCGGCCACCGGCCTCGTCGGGTACGATGCCAGCGACACCAATCCGGACCGCTTCCCCAGGCCGAAGTGGTTCAGGTCGTCCGTCGGCACCGTACCCGACCCCTTCCGAGGTGTCTGGTACTACTACGAGAGCGAGGTCGAACGCGCGGTCCTGACCGTGCTGGCATCGCTGCCCGGAGTGGTCCGGATCCGCGAGCAGAGATCGGTGCGGTACCACCTCGACGGCGATCCGCGCGTCCACTTCATCGACTTCATCGTCGAGTGGGCGGACGGCAGGCGGGAAGCCTTCGCGGTCAAGCACTCCGAGGCGGCGGTGGCAGCCGACGGGGTCGAGGCTGTCCTGCGGGCGATCTGCGCCGAGCATGGGGCGGAGATCGCGGACGACTTTCGCACGGTCACCTACGAGACCCTCGATCCGGTCGCGGTCCTCAACGGGCGCCTCATCCTCCGATGCGGGCGGGATCGTGACCATGCCGCGCTGAAGGCGGTCCAAGCCGCGCTCACGCGGCTCGGACCGGGAACCACCTTCCGCGAGGTCGCCCTCGCCTCTGGCCTCGGCCAGCGGGGCGTCCGTGCGGCGGTGGCGCTCCTGCAGTCCGGGATCCTGGCCAGTCCACCCGGGGAGAGGCTCCACCTCGACTTGCCGCTGACGAACCGGGCCGCGAACGCGAACGAGAACGGTAACCATCGCCCTTAACGAGGCCGACAACTCGGCGCGCGAAGATCGACGCAAACGTCATCTTCGCGCTGCCGCACGTCCCGGAGAACATGAGATGGCGGTCGAACGCTATGCACTCGGGCTCAACGACCGCGTCACCATCGCGGGCGTGCGGTACCGTCCCGCGGGCAGGGAGGGCAAGGCCAACCTCCTGCGCCAGGTCGTCGACGACGCCGTGGTCGAAACGGCTCTCTCTCCCCTCACCGACGAGGAGTACGCCCGCCTCCGGGAGGCGAAGCGCATCCGGATTGAGGAAGGGTACTTTTCGCACGCCTACCAATTGCTCCGTGATCGCGCCGATGGCGGGGACCTGTCCGACCTCCACGACCTGACCGACGCCGAGCTCCGCGATATCGCGTGGAAGGTCGAGTGGTGCGTCCGCTTCCGGCATGCCTGGAAGGGGATCGCCGGACGGGCCAGCCGACTGAACAAGACGCCGAAGGACATCTCCAACTTCATCGCCGCCGAGAAGCACGCGATGCTTCAGTGGTATGTCGACACCTTCGGGACGACGCGGCCACCTGGCAGGAGAGAGGCCGGCGGAAGCCGCAAGACCTTCGACTATCCTGGAGCGACAACGCTCCTCGGCTGGCTCAATATGCTCGACGCGGGGGACGATCGACCCGGTGTCCTGCGGAGACAATACCATAAGTGCGGGAATCGCGAGCAGCTCGACCCGCGCGCACGCGGCATCGTCGACAAGCATGTGCGCGCCTTCGCCAGCGCGGCTCGGCCGAAGGTCACGGACATCCACCTCCGCATCGCGGCCGACCTCAAGCTACTCAACGATCGGCTGTCGCCGGCGGAGCGGGTCTCGGTGAGCGAACGCACGGTCCGCCGGCGCATCGCCAAGCTGCCGCCGATCCTCGTCGACCTGGCCCATCTCGGACACAAGCGAGCGCTGTTGAAGTACGCGCCGGTGGGCAACGGCCTCGTGTCCCTGGACGGGCTCACCAAGCTCGAACGGATGGACCGGGTCGAGATGGACGACTGGGAGATGGATCTCTTCGCCGTCCTGCAGAACAAGCACGTGCGGGCGACGCTGGGAGCCAACGCGAAGGCCGAGGAACGCAGGCTCCGAAAGAACCGCGTCGCGGTCCGTTGCACCGTCACCGTCGCGATCGACGTGGTCACGAAGTGCGTCGTCGGCCTGCAGGTGACGCCCTTCGCTCCCTCGGCCGCGGGGTCAAAGTCGGCACTGCGCAGCATCGTGGTCGACAAGGGGCCGCTTGTCGCCCTCGCCGGAGCTAAGAGCGACTGGCCGATGACCGCGCGGCCGACGGAGATCGCGACGGATGGCGGGCCCGCCTTCCAGGGCGATTTCCACAGCACCCTAGGCCGCCTTGACATCGAGCACCGCCTGCCCGGACCCGACCCCCGGCAGCGCGGGACGATCGAGTCGTTCTTCCGAAACATCAAGAGACTCTGCCGTCTCTACACCGGGCAGTCGTTCTCGAACGTCGTGGAGCGGGGCGAGTACCGGTCCGAGGAACTCGCGAGCTTGCTCGCCGAGGACGTCTACCTGCATCTGGTGCGGTTCATCGTCGACGACTACCACCACACCTCACACGCGGGGCTCAACGGGAAGCGCCCCTACCAGGCGTGGCATCAGGCGGAGAACAACCTCGCCCCACCGCCCGACCACTTCAAGCGCATGCTGAGTTTCGGCCTGGCTGTACCGAACAGGTTCCTCGCCGCCGACGGCGTCACCTACCTCAATTCACAGTACGTCCATCCCCTCATGGGGAAGCTTCGGGGACTGGTCGGCGGCAAGCCGCTGGTGATCGTCACGGACCCCGACGACATGGGCACCATCCTGGTGCGGGTGCCGAGCGAGTTCCGGGAGCAGTTCCCGGGTGACGGCTCCTACCTCCCCTTCGAGTGCCAGGACCTCCACGATCTCACGCTCGCGGAGGTCCTACAGGAGAACCGCGAGGCTCGGCGGTTCGCCCGGCAGGAGCGCCTGGCGGGCTACCCGTTCAAGCTCAATGCCCTCCACGACCTCATGAAGGAAGCCGAGGCCGCTCGCCGAAGGGCGGGCGTGCCGTCGGACGTCATATCCGAGGAGCAGTTCAACCGCTTGGTCAAGGCGGTCGAGCGCCGTGGGCTCGTGGCCGTCTCCAAGCAAGCGGCGCCAAGCGGCCCTCCGGCCCCGGCCGGATACGGGCCTGGCAACCTCGGTACGTCGGTCGCCGCACCGCCGGGGCGGCTGCCGCCGGCCGCCGTGACGCGCGTCGTCCCGGGTGCGGAGGAGCTCCTCAGGCCGAGCGACATGGACGACGAGGACGGACTATGAGCACCGACGGTAAGCGGCTCGGGCGCGGCCCCGCCTTCGACATTCCCACCGTCGACGATGACGCGGCCTACCGCCGCGCTCTCAGGGCACGCCTCCCCGAGAAGAGCCGGCAAGTCGTCGAACGCCTTGACCGCGTGCTGGCCGTCCACGTGGAGAGCCGCCGCGATACGCTGCTCGAAGGGCTGTTCTCCCGATACGTCGAGCACGTGGTCGCGACCCGTGAGGTGTCTCGCAAGGAGCCGGACATCTTCTTCGTCACGGGCGATAGTGGCGCGGGGAAGTCGGAATCGGTCCAGCGGGTCATGAGCAGGCATCCGATCCTCCAGCCGATCGAGACCTCGTTCGGCACCATCGAGCCTTACGTCTCGGTCAAGCTATCGGGCTACTCCCTCCCCCGCATCATCGCGAGGCAGATCATCGCCGCGGCAGGCCATCCGATGAAGCCCGACCGGGGGCAAGGCGACCTCTGGAGCGAGATGCCAGAAGCGCTGCGACGCAGGCGCGTGATGTTCGTCCACATCGACGAGATCTCGCACATCACCGAGAGGGAGAATAACGAGGTCGCGCTGAGGGAGCTGTCCACCGCGATCAAGGCGGTCTCGATCTCCAACGTGTGGCCCGTCGCCTTCGTGCTGTCCGGCTTGCCCAGCATCAGGAGGATCGGCATGGCCGACCGCCAGTACGAGCGCCGCGGGCGTTGGGTCCACCTGCCGCGCCTGAGAATTCCAGGTCAGCGCAACCAGGTCATTCGCATCATGAGGGACCTGTCGGAAGCCGCGGGCCTCGGCCTCGGGTCGCTGCCCGAAACCGACATGCCGGAGCGTGTGGCCCACGCCGCGGACTATGCGTTCGGCCGGATCTGCAAGGTCGTCGTGAACGCCATCCATGAGGCGCTGCACGCCCCGAACTGCAACGAGCTCCTCCCCGGCCACTTCGCATTGGCCTATGCGAATTGCTCGCGCACACGGGACCGCAACGAGCTGAACCCGTTCATGGTGGATGCCTGGGCGTCCTTGCCCTCTGGGCTCTACCTCGACGTGGAGGAGAACGAGGGCGCCGGACGATGACCTCCGCACCGATCGAGCCTTTGCGCTGGAAGTTGCCGCCGCATCCGCGGGAGCCAGCAGTCGGCTACGCTGCACGATTGGCGGCGCTGAACGGCCTCGACATGAACTTCTTGGTGCGCGCGAACGGTCTGTACCCACGCGGTATCTACAACGGGCACGATCGCGAAATCGACGGTGTGGCCGCGCTCGGTAGCCTCGACCAGTTGCAACTGGATGCGCTTCGACATCACACGCCTCGGCGACAATCCGATGGTCTTTTCACCGATCTCCAAGACGTGAGGCTCGCTCGGGGAACGCTCCTCTCGGGTTACTATCGCTTCTGTCCCCACTGCATCCGCCAGGACCTCGTCGAACCTCCGCATGACGTGCCGGCGGTGGCCCGACCTTGGCTCCGTGTCGAGTGGATGGTGGATCAGGTTCGTTCCTGCCCGGAGCACGGCGTTTACCTCGCTGAAACCAGCCGGGCCGACTGTCGCGGCTCCGTCGCGGATTTCTCGCAGGACATGCGGATCGAGGTTCTGCCGAACATCCGGCGCCTATGCTCCGTGGCGGAGCCCGCGGACCCAAACGCCTTCGAGGAATGGGTCCTGCGTCGCATCGGCGGCGAGTTGGATGCATCGAACTGGCTGAACGAGATGCCGTTGCACGCCGCGATGGTGGTCTGCGAGGCCATCGGCATCGAGTTTGCGGGGGTTGCCCGCAGCCGGTTGAGGTCACTCGCAGGCAAGGAGCGGGCGGCCGTGTGGCTGACAGGCTACCACATAGCTGCCGAGGGTAGGCCGGCGATCGAGCGGTTCCTTTCAACGTTAGTCGAGAGAAGCCATGGGGTCGGCCAGGTCGGGATGATGGGCATCTATGGCCACATCCTCAGGATCCTGGAAAGGAACGCCGAGGATCCCGGCTTCGACGCGTTCCGGGAGGTGGTGCGCGGGCATATCATAGAGAACGTGCCGCTTCCGGGAGGGTCCCTGGTTCTAGGCCAAGTCTTGGAGCGTAGGCGCCTGCACACGGCAACCTCCGCCGCCGCGGCGTCCCGGACCACCCGCCCCACCCTCAAGGTGATCTTTGCGAGGGCCGGACTTGGGTCAGCATTGTCCGCACCCGGTCGTAGTCGTTTGACCATTCGGGTCGACGAGTTCGATCACCTGTTACGGGATTTCGGTGAGGCAATGTCCTTCAGCGAGGTGCAGGCTGCGACCGGGATCCCGAAGAAGCATCTCGTCGAGTTTGTCGCTCAGGGACTTCTGCCGACGCTCTTCGCATCCACGACCGTTCGAAGGGCAAGGCACCGTGTGCCACGCGCCAAGCTCGCTGGATTTATGGAAACCCTGTTGGAAGGTTCGGTTTCGATCGAACGCCCGCATAGGGGCCAGCGCACCATCGGACGCGCCTGCTTCGCGGCGTCCACGAACTGCGCGGATTTGGTTCGAATGATCCTGGAGGGGCAGCTCACATGGAAGGGACGATTGAGAGATGGTCGCCGATACGACGACCTGCTCGTGGATGTCGATGAGGTGATATCGCATCTGCAACGCGACGCTCGGCCCCGGACTGGCTTGATGCTGAAGGAGTTGGCCACCGAGGTGCGGGGGCTGAGCTTCCCGACGATGCGCGCTTTGATCGCGACCGGGCATCTGACCGTCGCCCAGGAGTTTTGCCCGGTCTTCCGGCGCCATATCCCGGTCGTTACACGCGATAGCGTCGAGGCGTTCAGGGCGCGCTACGTAACCTTGAGCGAGCTCGGCCGCCTGCAAGGCCGCGATCCCCGGCTGGTACGCTCCGATCTAAAGCGGGCTGGCCGCAAGCCCGCCTTCGAGGTCAGCGAGATTGATACCTGGATCTACCTGCGTGAGGACCTCTCCCATGAAGAGGCAAGCACGAAGGAGTGAAACGCCGATAGGCAAACCCCTCTAGTTCGCGGGCGAAGGCGCCCTGCCTCAGCGCATCGGTGCGATCGCGGCAAGCTCATAATCGGCCATGACGCCGTCGGCGAGGGTGAACTGCCTCAAGCCCTGGGTACAGGCGTAGGCACACATCAGCCGCGTGAAGTCCTGAAGCTTGGCAGGCGCGGTCGCCAGCCTCGCGGCCGTCATGGGCTCGTCGTCGCAGATCACGAGGCGAAGCGAGGCGAGCTTGCCCTTCGCGATCTCGACCTTCTCCTCGTGAGGAAGGGCGCTGGCGGCGAGGGTCGGCAGGTGATTCGGGTCGACCCGCACGTCGAGGAGGTCAAACTTGAACCAGAGCTCCTCGGCACCTCCAGGCGGTAGGGGCAGCTTCTCGCGCCCGTCGCACAGCCTCAGCTGCCCTATGGCTTCGCGCACGGCGTCGACCCGGAGATGGAATGGCTTCGGAGTGGGAATCATCGACGGGACGCCATCGGGCAGCCCCTCGAAGACGAGGTCGGCGCACCAGCCATCGGGCGTCTCGTGGAGATGGACGCCGACGACGTTCGACAGCCGCCAGTGTGCCGACGATGTCGAAGCCGTGCGCGCCAACGTCGCGTCGAGCGCGCCCTCGGCGTAGGGGACCCGCCCCTTCAGCGTCGCCAGTAGCTCTGCGGCTCGCCGACGGTTCGCGGCGGCCTCGTAGTCGTAGTGCATCGAACCAGGCCCGAAACGGCCACGATGGCCTCTCCCAGCAGGATCGGCGCCGGTTGTGAAACCCACAATTGAGGGGCGGATCCTCGGTGCCGCTTGCCGTCCGAGGGAAAACGGAACTTCGCGTCCGTCGAACCCAGAACTTTGCGTCTCACAAGCGGCTATCCCGAGGGACGCGAAACAGAACTTTGGGCCGCGGGGCAAGAGGACCGGAGGCGGGCGACCGCCTCCGGTCCACCTGATTCTACGCCGTCTCGCCGATCAGCTGCGCGACCCGGCGCAACGCCAGCCCATACCCTTGCGTGCCCAGCCCCGCGATCACGCCATCGGCACGCAGCGAGACGTAGGAGTGATGGCGGAAGGCCTCGCGCTTGTGGACGTTCGAGATGTGCACCTCGATCACCGGGGCCTCGAAGGTGTTGAGCGCGTCGAGGATCGCCACCGAGGTATGGGTGAAGGCCGCCGGGTTGATGACGATGCCGCCGGCGGTCTCGCGCGCCTCGTGGATCCAGTCGATGATCTCGTATTCGCGGTTCGACTGGTGGAAGCGGACCTCCAGTCCCAGCTCGCCCGCGAGCGCCCGGCACGACGCCTCGACATCGGCGAGCGTCTCGCTGCCGTAGATGTGCGGCTGGCGCTTGCCGAGCAGGTTCAGGTTCGGGCCGTTCAGCACGTAGACGAGGCGGCTCATGGGGGCTCTCCAGGATGGGGCGCGCCGGGCGCGGATGCATGTCGCGAGGCCCCGTTTAGGCGCCCGTCCGCGTCGGTCCGTCAACCGCCGCGCCGGGGACGAGAGCCGGACGGCATCGCCACGATAGGCGAACGGCATTGGCCCGCTCAGGGGCGCGGGAGCGAGGATCCGGTCATCGAGCGGGACATTCCGCCTCCGCTGTCCGGAAAAGGGTTCCTCCGATGCGCAGCCTCCTCCTCGCCGGCGCCGTACTCGCGACCGTCTCGACCAGTCCCGCCGATGCCTGGACCCAGTCGCTCCTGCACCCCGAGAACCGGGACGCCGTCGCGACCGCGATGCCTGTGCCGCCGCGCACCACCGGCACCGGCGGCGGCCCACGGAGGCTGCCGCTCCGCACGACCCGCCCTCTCCGCCAGGCCGAGCCGACGCGCCCCTCGGATCCGCCGGCCTGGCCCTCCTGCCCATGGTGCTGACGGGGCGTCCCTGCCGACCCGTCCCGGCATCCGCGTTCCCGGCCGGCCCTCGCGGTGTTAGCCTCGCGACCGTCCCAGGTGGCGGGGCCCTTCGGTCCAAGGCCGATGCTGCGGAGGGCGGCGATGGAGATGCACCAGGTCCGCTACTTCCTGGCCCTGTGCGAGGAGCACAACTTCACCCGCGCCGCCCAGGCCTGCCACGTGACCCAGCCCTCGCTCACCCGGGCGATCCACTTCCTGGAACAGGAACTGGGCGGGGCGCTGTTCCATCGCGAGCGTACCGGCACGCAGCTCTCCGAACTCGGACGCACCGTGCGGCCCTATCTCGAGGAGGTCTACGCCAAGGCGCAGGCCGCGCAGGCCGAGGCCCGCGCCTTCGGCCGGCAGCGCCGCACCCGCCTGACCCTCGGGGTGATGTGCACGATCCAGCCCGACGCCCTGATCGGGCTGATCGGCGGTCTCCGGAGGCGGCACGCCGACCTGGAGCTCGACATCGTCGATGCCAGCGCCGGCACCCTCGAGGAGCGTCTGCTCGCCGGCAGCCTGGAGGTGGCGCTCTACTGCCTGCCGGGCCGGGATCCCGATCCGCGGCTCCATCCCGTCGCCCTGTTCCGCGAGCCGATGGTGATCGCCGTGGCGGCCGGGCACCCGCTGGCGGCGCGAGACGCGATCCGCCCGGAGGACCTCAGCGGCCAGCATTACGTCCACCGCCTCAGCTGCGAGTTCCGCGGCGTCGCCGGCCCGATCTGGGAGGCGCAGGGCTGCACCGATTGCGAGACGATCTACCGGAGCGAGCGCGACGACTGGATCCTGGCGATGATCGCGGCCGGGCTCGGATTCGGGTTCATGCCGCGCTCCTGCGTCACGCATCCCGGGGTGGTCGCGCGCCCGCTGGTCGACCCGGAATTCTGGCGCGAGGTCAACCTCGTCACCGTCCGCGGCCGGCCGCACGCCCCGGCGGTCGGCGCGCTGCTGCGCGAAGCGATGCGGGCGGAGTGGTTCGGCGCCCCGGCCCTGGCCGCCGAGCGCGAGCGCGCCCGGACAGCGGCGCCGTGAGGCCTCGAGCATTTTCCGACGAAGTGGATCCCGGTTCGTCGAAGAAAATGCGGCAAACCAAGGACTTAGAGAGCGTCGCGATGGCCACGCGATCGTGACGTGCTCTAGCCCTCCGCCTTGTCGCCCTGCCCCTGCTTGGCGCCGCCCGCCGGATCGGTGGCGTCCTCGCCCCCGGCCTCCGGCGCGTCGCGCCCCTGCGGGGTGAGCCGCGGCCGGCTGATCGCGTCCTCGTCGACGCCGGGCGGCTGGGTCTTGGTCGGGTTCGGGTCAGCCATGGAGTACTCCTGGGTAGTTCTTCCCGGGAGCAACGTCTGGCGGGCGATGGGGTTCGCACCACGATCGACCCGCGTCCCTCGCGGCGGGATCGCGGTTCTCGACGTCATCCTGGGGCCGCGCAGCGGAACCCGGGATGTCGTCGATGGCCTCATACCCTCGCGCTTTGGCATCGACACGTCGATGCCAAAGCGTCCGGCGCATCAGCGCCGACGCCCGTTCGGGCTTGCCTTGCGCCTTCGAACGGATCCGTTCGAAGGCGCGGCGGTATCAGACGCGTCCCTTCGACGAATCCCGGGCCCTCACCGCTTGCGATAATACTGGTCGATGCTCACCGCCCCGAGCAGCACCAGCCCCTTGATGACCTGCTGGTAATCGATGCCGATGCCGAGGATCGACATGCCGTTGTTCATGACCCCCATGATCAGCGCGCCGACCACCGCGCCCGTCACCTTGCCGACGCCGCCGGAGGCCGAGGCTCCGCCGATGAAGCAGGCGGCGATCACGTCGAGCTCGAAGCCGAGGCCGGCCTTCGGGGTCGCGGTGTTGAGGCGGGCGGCGAAGATCAGGCCGGCGAGCGCCGCCAGCACCCCCATGTTGACGAAGGTGAGGAAGGTCAGGCGCTCGGTGTTGATCCCTGAGAGCTTCGCCGCCTTCTCGTTGCCGCCGAGCGCGTAGACGCGACGGCCGATCACCGTGCGGCTCGTCACGAAGCGGTAGAGCAGGATCAGCGCGAACATCACGATCAGCACGTTCGGCAGGCCGCGATAGGTGGCGAGCCAGGTGCTGAAGGCGACGATCACCGCGGCGACCAGCGCGTTCTTGAGCGCGAAGGTGGCCATCGGCTCCGGCGTGAAGCCCTGGCGCTGCTGGCCCAGCCGCCGGCGCAGGTTCGAGCCGACGAGGATCAGCGCCAGGGCGACGCCGACGAGCACCGAGGTGATCCGCAGCGAGCCGCCGGTGACGATGTCCGGGATGAAGCCGGAGCTGAGCTTCTGGAAATCGGGCGGGAACGGCCCGACCGACTGGCCGGCGAGCAGCGCCAGGGTCAGGCCCTTGAACACCAGCATCCCGGCGAGCGTCACGATGAAGGACGGGATGCGCAGGTACGCCACCCACCAGCCCTGCGCCGCGCCGATGAGCCCGCCGGCGACGAGGCACAGCAAGGTGGCGAAGAGCGGGTGCAGGCCCATCTGCACCATCAGCACCGCGGCGAGCGCGCCGATGAAGCCGGCGGTCGAGCCGACCGACAGGTCGATGTGGCCCGCCACGATGACCAGCAGCATCCCGAGCGCCATCACCACGATGTAGCTGTTCTGCAGCACCAGGTTGGTGAGGTTGAGCGGGCGGAGCAGCGCCCCGTCGGTGAAGAACTGGAAGAAGATCACGATGCCGACGAGGCACAGGATCATGCCGTAATCGCGCAGCGAGCCGGTAAAGGCTTTCGGGTTGAAACCGGCGAAGGCCGCCGGGCGCGGGGCGGTGGCGGGAGTGGCGGTGTCGCTCATGGGTGTCTCTAGCCTCCCGAGGTGACGATGGCCCGCATGATCGCCTCCTGCGAGGCCTCATCGGCGGAGAGTTCGCCGACGATGCGGCCGCGGTTCATGACCAGGATGCGGTCGCACATCCCGAGCAGTTCCGGCATCTCGGACGAGATGATCAGCACGCCCTTCCCCTGCCGGGCGAGGTCGTTGATGATCGCGTAGATCTCGTACTTGGCGCCGACATCGATTCCGCGGGTCGGCTCGTCGAGGATCAGCACGTCCGGATCGGCGAAGAGCCACTTGCTCAGCACGACCTTCTGCTGGTTGCCGCCCGACAGGTTGACCGTGACCTGGTCGATGCCCGACGAGCGGATGCGCAGGCGCTCGCGGTAGCGCTCGGCCACCGCCCGTTCGCGGTCCTCGTCGATGACGCCCTTCGCGGCGACGCCCGGGAGGTTGGCCAGCGACACGTTGGTGCGGATGTCCTCGTGCAGGACGAGGCCGTAGCCCTTGCGGTCCTCGGTGGCGTAGGCGAGGCCGGCGCGGATCGCCTTCTCGACGCTGCCGAGATCGGTGGGCTGGCCCCGCAGGCGCGCCTCGCCGGCGACGCGCTGGCCGTAGGCGCCGCCGAACAGGCTCATGGCGAACTCGGTCCGCCCGGCGCCGAGCAGGCCCGCCATGCCGACGACCTCGCCGCGACGGACCGTCAGGCTCACGTCCTCGACCGCCAGCCGGCCGGGATGGAGCGGGTGGCGCACGCTCCAGCCCGTCACCTCCAGCAGCGGCTCGCCGATCGCGACGCCCTCCCGCGGCGGATAGCGGTGGGCGAGGTCGCGCCCGACCATGCCCTTGATGATCCGGTCCTCGTCGAGCCGGCCGTCCGGCCCCAGCATCGCCGCGCGCGGCAGGGTCTCGACGCTGGCGCCGTCGCGCAGGATCGTGACGCTGTCGGCGACCCGGGCGATCTCGTTGAGCTTGTGCGAGATCAGGATCGAGGTGATGCCCTGCTCGCGAAACGCCTCGAGCAGGGTGAGGAGCGCGGCGCTGTCGCCCTCGTTGAGCGAGGCGGTCGGCTCGTCGAGGATGAGGAGCCGCACCCGCTTCGACAAAGCCTTGGCGATCTCGACGAGCTGCTGCTTGCCGACGCCGAGATCGGTGACCAGGGTCTCGGGCGCCTCGTCGAGGCCGACGCGGGCGAGGAGGTCGCGGGTGCGCGCCATGACCACCGGCCAGTCGATCACCCCGAAGCGCGACGCCGCCTCGTTGCCCAGAAAGATGTTCTCGGCGATCGACAACAGCGGCACCAGGGCGAGTTCCTGGTGGATGATGATGATGCCGAGCGCCTCGCTGTCGGGAATCCCGGAGAAGCGCCGCTCCTCGCCGTCGAACAGGATGCTGCCGTCGTAGGAGCCGGCGGGGTAGACCCCGCTCAGCACCTTCATCAGGGTCGACTTCCCGGCCCCGTTCTCGCCGCAGACGGCGTGGATCTCGCCGGCACGGACGGCGAGGGTGACGTTGTCGAGCGCCTTCACGCCCGGGAACGCCTTGGTGATGCCGCGCATCTCCAGGATCGGGGACGCGGCCGGCGTCACCGCCAAGGCCGGGGACGCCGCCATCACTTGACCTGCTGGGCCTTGTAGTAGCCGCTCTCGACCAGGGTCTTCTCCCAGTTCGACTTGTCGACCGCCACCGGCTTCAGGAGGTAGGACGGCACCACCTTGACGCCGTTGTTGTAGGTCTTGGTGTCGTTGACCTGGACCTGGCCGCCGGTCGAGATCGCGTCGACCATGTCGCTGGTCACCTTGGCGAGTTCGCGGGTGTCCTTGAACACCGTCATGCTCTGGTCGCCGCGGATGATCGCCTTGACGGAAGGGATTTCGGCGTCCTGGCCGGTGATCACCGGCATCGGCTGGTCGCCGGAGCCGTAGCCGACGCCCTTCAGCGACGAGATGATGCCGATCGAGATGCCGTCATAGGGCGACAAGACCGCGTCGAGGCGCTTGTTGCCGTAGAAGGCCGAGAGAAGGTTGTCCATCCGGGCCTGGGCCGCCGCGCCATCCCAGCGCAGGGTCGAGACCTTGTCCATCCCGAGCTGCTTGCTCGGCACGGTCAGCTTGCCGGAATCGATGTACGGCTTCAGCACCGACATCGCGCCGTCGTAAAAGAAGTAGGCGTTGTTGTCGTCCGGCGAGCCGCCGAACAGCTCGACGGTGAACGGCCCCTTGCCGTCCTTCAGCCCGAGCTTGTCGACGATGTAGCTGCCTTGCAGCACGCCGACCTGGAAGTTGTCGAAGGTGGCGTAGTAATCGACGTTCTTCGAGCCGCGGATCAGGCGGTCATAGGCGATGACCTTGATGCCGCGGTCGCTCGCCTGCTGCAGCACGTCCGACAGGGTGGTCCCGTCGATCGCCGCGATCACCAGCACCTTGGCGCCGGTGGTGATCATGTTCTCGATCTGCGACAGCTGGTTGGGGATCTCGTCCTCGGCGTATTGCAGGTCGGGGGTGTAGCCCTTGGCCTTCAGCGCCTGGACGAGGCCCTGGCCGTCGGCGATCCAGCGCGCCGACGACTTGGTCGGCATCGAGACGCCGATCTTGCCCTTCTGCTGGGCAGACGCGGGAGTTGCGAGCATCGCGGCAGCCATCAGGGCTCCGCCGACGAGGGCGACGAACGACTTCATGATTCCTCCCAAATCCCCGCATCTTCGTCGTGCGGGGCTGCCGGTGAGTAATGTCCGACAGGATTGCGTCCTGCCATTCTGCCGGATTTGATGTTTCTGTGGTGTGGCTGCCGGGCTGACGCAGCCTAGACTTTCAGACCGGGAGCCGCAGGGGCCGTCCGGGACAAGATGACGGCTCGGGCTTTACCCCTCCCCCCTCTGCGGGGGAGGGGAAACCCGCGCCATGTTCAGCTGCGGATCTCTTTACGAGGGCCGGCATGCCGCCCCCCTCACACCCAGCCGCCATCCA
This sequence comes from Methylobacterium terricola, assembly GCF_006151805.1. Taxonomy (GTDB): domain Bacteria; phylum Pseudomonadota; class Alphaproteobacteria; order Rhizobiales; family Beijerinckiaceae; genus Methylobacterium; species Methylobacterium terricola. The sequence goes on from NZ_VDDA01000008.1 coordinate 202,367, forward strand.
CCACGTAATGCTGGTTGGTGCAGGCCCCGGCCTCCTCCGAGGCGAGGAACACCGCGAAGCGGGCGACGTCCGCCGGCACCAGCTTGCGCTTGAGGCACTGGCGGGCATTGATCTCGGCGTCGGATTCCGGCGTGACCCAGAGGGCGAGCTGGCGCTCGGTCATGATCCAGCCCGGCGCCAGCGCGTTGACCCGGATGTTGTAGGGGCCGAAGTCGCGCGCGAGCGAGCGGGTGAGCCCGATCACCCCCGACTTGCAGGCGGTGTAGGCCGCCATGCCGCCCTGGCCGATCATCCACGACACCGAGCCGAAATTCACGATCGCGCCGCCGCCCGTCGCCTTCATGTCGGGCAGGACGGCTTGCGCGGCGAAGAACTGGTGCTTGAGGTTCACGGCGATGCGGCCGTCCCAGTAGGCCTCGGTCACCTCCTCGGTGGCGTGGCGCTCGTCATGGGCGGCGTTGTTCATCAGCACGTCGACCGGGCCGAAACGGTCGCGGATGCGGCCGATCGCGGCCTTGAGCGCCGGAATGTCGGTGACGTCGGCGTGCTCGAAGGCGACCGCGAGGCCCTGCCCCTCCAGCTCGGCGGCCAGGGCCCGCGACGGCGCGTCCGCGATGTCCAGGAAGCCGACCCGGGATTTCTGTCGGGCGAAGTGCCGGACCAGCTCCGCCCCGATGCCGGAACCGCCGCCCGTCACCACCACGACCTTGCCCGCAAGGTCCGGATAGATTGCCGCCACCGCTTCCTCCCTGAAGCCCGTCGGTCCGCTCGACGCACTGAAAATCATTTAATATGACTATTCCAGTGGCCCGGCCGTTATCGCGGAATCCTGACCCGCGGGCAAGAGGCGAAACGCGGTGGGAGGATGCAACCTTGGATGAGATCGGCGCCGGAATCGTGCCACCGACGGGTCCGGGCCAGGGAGATCTGGGCAGAGGGGATCGAGGCCAAGGGGATCGGGTCCGGGGGGGTCCTGGCCATGCCCGGGTGGCGCGGGCGCTCGGCACCGGCATCGTCGGCGGGTGCTTTCCCGAGGGCGCCGTGCTGCCGGGCGAGGCGGTGCTGCTCGCCCGCTTCGGCGTGTCGCGCACGGTGCTCCGCGAGGCGGTCAAGACGCTGTCGGGCAAGGGGATGCTGGAGGCCCGCACCCGGGTCGGCACCCGGGTGCGCGAGCGCGCGGCCTGGAACCTGTTCGACCGCGACGTGCTGGCTTGGTCCCTCGACGCGGGCATCGACCGGCGCTTCCTGCGCGACCTCGCCGAGATCCGCCTGGCGATCGAGCCGGCGGCGGCGGCGCTCGCGGCCGAGCGCCGGACCGACGACGACATTGCGCGCCTCGACTCCTGCGTCGCCGCGATGCGGGACGCCGCCGGCCTCGACCCGGCCTTCGCGAGCGCCGACCTCGCCTTCCACCTCGCCCTGGCGGATGCCTCCGGCAACGTCTTCATGCATTCCGTCGGCGCCGTGACCGAGGCCGCCCTCGACGTGGTGTTCCGCATGAGCCGGCCGACCGACCCCGAGGCGCACGAGACCTCCTGGCGCGCCCACGCGGCGATCGCCGCGGCGATCCGCGCCGGCGATCCGGCGGCGGCGGCCCGGACGACCGAGGTGGTGGTTCGCGATGGGCTCCGGAACGGCGCTGCGGCGGTGGAGGCGGCGAGCCCGCGCCCTACCCTTGTCCCGGTTCCCCGAGGAGCCCGACCATGAGCGACAGAGCCCCCGTCCCCGTCGGCACGATGCCGGACGGCAGCCCGATCCTCGAGGCGCGGCTGGAGGGCGACGGCCTCTCGGTCGCGATCCTGAGTGTCGGGGCGGTGATCCGCCGGCTCGACTTTCACGGCCACCCGATGGTGCTCGGCCGCGACGACCCGCACGACTACGTGGACAAGACCCCGCAATGCGGCGCCATCGTCGGGCGCTTCGCCAATCGCATCGCCGGCGGACGCTTCGCCCTCGACGGCACCGCTTACGCGCTGGCCCGCAACGAGGGCGGCCGCAACCACCTGCATGGCGGCGCGACGGGCTTCTCGCGGCGCAACTGGACCTTCACCGAGGTGGACGCGCGCAGCCTGACCCTGGCCTATCGGTCCGCGGACGGCGAGGAGGGCTATCCGGGGGCGCTCGACGTCACCTGCACCTACGCCATCACCGGCCCCGGCACCCTGCGCGCCACCCTTGTCGCCACGACCGACCGGCCGACGATCGTCAACCTGACGAACCACACCTACTTCAACCTGCTGTTGCCCCCGGAGGGCTTCCCGGCGCCGGTGGTCGACGACCACGTCATCGAGATCCCGGCCGAGGCGTATCTCCCGGTCGATGACGGCCAGATCCCGACCGGCGCCATCGCCCCGGTCGCCGGCACGCGCTTCGACCTGCGCCGCCCGACGCGCATCGGCACCCAGGCCTTCGACCACGCCTTCGTGCTCGGGCGCGAGACCGTGGCCGAGCCGCGCCCGGTCGGGCGGATCACCGCGGCGGGCAGCGACGTGGCGCTGACGGTCCTGGCGACGGCCCCGGCGGTGCAGTTCTACGACGGCACCAACCTGCCCAAGGCGGGCCTGGGCTACGACGCCCGCACCGCGCTCTGCCTCGAGCCCGAGGCCTTCCCGGATGCGCCGAACCATCCGGGCTTCCCGAGCGCGACCTTGCGCCCGGGCGAGACCTACCGCCAGATCATCGCGTATCGTTTCACCAAGGAGGACGCCCGATGAGCGGCTGGGCCGGCATCTTCTGCGACCGCGCCTGCATCCTCGGCGAGGGACCGGCGGCGCATCCCGGCCTCGGCCGGCTCTACTGGCTCGACATCCTCGGCAAGCACCTGTGCGAGCGGCCGTTCTCGGGCGGCAGCACCACCCTGCACGACCTGCCGGTGATGGCCTCGATGGTGGCGCGGGTCGACGACGCCACCCTGCTGCTCGGGGCCGAGGACGGGCTGTACCTGCGCGACATCGCGAGCGGCCGGATGCGGCTCCTCACGGCCCTGGAGGCCGACCGGCCCGAGACACGCTCCAACGATGGACGGGTTCATCCGAGCGGGGCGCTGTGGCTCGGCACGATGGGCAAGCACGCCGAGCACGGGCTCGGCGCGATCCACTGGTTCTTCCGCGGCGAGGTGCGGACGCTGTTCACCGGCCTCACCATCCCGAACGCCATCGCGTTCACCGCCGACGGCGGGAGCGCGGTCTTCGCCGATTCGGACGTGGGCACGATCTGGCGCGTCGCCACCGATCCCGCCACCGGCCTGCCCACCGGCGACCGGCAGGTCTTCGTGACGATCCCCGCCTCCGAGGGCGCGCCGGACGGGGCGGTGATCGATGCCGACGGCCTGGTCTGGAACGCCCGCTGGGGCGGCGCCAGCCTCGACGCCTACGCCCCCGACGGCACGCGGGTGCGCAGCATCGCGATGCCGGCGCGCCAGGTGACCTGCCCGGCCTTCATCGGGCCGGACGCCGACACCCTGGTGGTCACCTCGGCGACGGAGGGCCTCGACCCGGACCGGAGCGACGACCGCTTCGCCGGGCGGACCTTCACGGTGCCGGTGAAGGTGAAGGGGCGGTTCGAGCCGGCGGTCAGGGTGGAGTAGCAGGCCGATGGCCCGCCGCGTTCTGGTCACCGGCACCCGCATCGCTGGCATTACCGCCGAGTGTCGGGCGTTCCGCTCCGTCGCGCAGAGGCACCGGCCCCCGCCCGGTACGCGCCCGCCGCGGCGACCCGGATGACGATCGCGACCAGGAAGATCGCCTGATCGGATCCCGCCTGCCGCAGCAGCCCGAACGCGGCCGGCGCGAAGGCGTAGGCCCCTTGGGAGATGGCGACGATGAGCGCCACGACCCGCGGCGCTTCGGCCGGCGTGAACTCGACCTGCGCGATGAGCGGCGGCAGCGACGTGGCGTTGCCGATGCCGAGGCCGACGAGAACCGCGCCCAGCAGCAGCAGGGAGGCGGTCGCATCCGCCAGGATGAGGACCCCGCACCCGACCGCCTGGACCAGAAGGCTCAGCACCGCCATGCGGCGACGATCCGTACCGGGCGGCATCATCCATCCGACCACGAGGCGTCCGACGATCGATGGCCGCCGGTCGGCCATGCAACGTGGAAGCCTGCTTGACTCGTTGCGCCGGCGACTTGGAAGCAGCGACTTGGCACCGACGCCGGCAACTTTCCAAGTCCTCGTGTGTCTAGGTCATCCCGGGGGATCGCCGCAGACGAGAACCGGGGGACCTACGATCGCTGACGATCGAGGACGACGCGAACGCGCCTCCTGCGTGCTGGTCCGGCTCTATCCGACGAGCAGACTGACGGCGTGGACGCGCATCAAGGTCGCTGTGACGAAGACACATGCCAGCGCCAGAGCAACCATCATCGCGACAGCGAAACCGGGCTCCGATTGAGGCGAGCGACGCAGCATGTAACCAGGGGCGACCCAGTTGGCAATGGTTGCCAGCACCAGCATGCCCGGGAACGAGAACAAATACTGGATCGTTCCCTCGCCCTTGTTAGGTCTATCTCCCGGATTGATCAAGTGATATAAATCGTCAACATATCGCGCCCTCTGATAACCCCAGAACGCACTCGCCAGCGAGATTGCAGCCATAAGCGTCAGCAAGCAAGTATAATATCGATGATAAAGACGTCGCCGATCCTCATCGTCGGAGTCTTGCTGCATGGATCGTCCTGAGGTTCGCGTCTCCTATATCACCAGATCGTTCGACCCCTGTCACCCGTCGTGGAACACCGTGTAGGCTTCCACGGGCTCCCGCTCCGCCCGCAAAGCATTCACCGGCTCGTCCGGATCCGCGAATCCCAGCGCCATCCCGCACACGATCGTCTCGCTCTCCGGGATGCCGAGTTCGCCCCGCACCACCCCCGGATAGCTGGCGATCGCCGCCTGAGGGCAGGTGTCGAGGCCGCGGCCGCGGGCGGCGAGCATCAGGGTCTGCAGGAACATCCCGTAATCGAGCCAGCTGCCCTGCTCCAAGTCGCGGTCGATGGTGAAGACGAGGCCGACCGGGGCGCCGAAGAACGTGAAGTTACGGCCCATCTGGCGCTTCGCGCCGTCGCGGTCGCCCTTCTCGATCCCGGCGAGGCCGTAGAGCTGCCAGCCGAGCGCCCGGCGGCGGCCGAGATACGGGTCGCGCCAATGGACCGGATAATACTCGTAGTCCCGCGCCTCGGGCGTATCGCTCTCGTGGGCAGCCGTGAGGGCGTCGGTGAGGCGCGCGAGCGCCGCACCGGTGACAACATGAACCTTCCAGGGCTGGATGTTGCTGCCGCTCGGCGCCCGGCCGGCCAGCGCGATCAGGTCGCGGACCGTCGCGATCGGCACCGGATCGGGCCGGAAGCCCCGGACGCTGCGCCGGCTGGTGATCGCGGCGTCGACGGCGTTGCACTCGGTCATGCGGACCTCCCTGGCCGCCCTGAGTGCCATGCCGCACGCCCTGCTTCCAGCCGCGGCGCCGATCGGGCATGGTGCCGGACCCGTCTGAGAAACCCGGCACACCCGTGAACAACGATCCCCGCTCGCACGGCCTCTGGGAGAGAACCGCTCCGCCCGCCCCCGAGACCGCCCCCTTGCGCGGCGACGCGATAGCCGACGTGGCGGTGGTCGGGGCCGGCTATACCGGCCTTTCGGCGGCCCTCCACCTCGCGGAAACGGGCGCCCGGGTCGTGGTGCTGGAGGGCGAGGCGGTGGGGTTCGGCGGGTCGGGGCGCAATGTCGGCCTCGTCAATGCCGGCCTGTGGGTGAAGCCCGACCTCGTGCCGGCGGCCTTGGGGCCCGAGCGCGGCGAGCGGCTGCTGGCCCTCCTCGGCGATGCGCCGCGACGCGTCTTCGATCTCGTCGCCACCCACGGCATCGCCTGCGAGGCGGAAGGCGCGGGCACGCTGCATTGCGCGGTCGGGCCTAAGGGCCTGGCCGATCTCGAGGACCGGGCGCGGCAATGGCAGGCCCGCGGGGCGCCGGTGCGCCTCCTCGATGCCGCGGAGGCCGCCCGGCTCACCGGCACGCCGGCTTACGCGGGCGCGCTCCTCGACGAGCGCGCCGGTACGATCCAGCCCCTGGCCTATGCCCGCGGCCTCGCCCGGGCGGCGCTCGCGGCAGGCGCCGCGATCCATACCGGCAGCCCTGTCCTCGGCGTCGCGGACGAGGGCGGGCGCTGGCGCCTCGCGACGCCGGGCGGGTGCGTGAGCGCCGAGTGGGTCGTCGTCGCCACCAACGCCTATACGCGGGCGCCCTGGCCGGAGATCCGGGCCGAGATCGCCCGCCTGCCGTATTTCAACATCGCAACCGCGCCGCTCTCCGACAATCTGCGCGGCACGGTCCTGCCCGGGCGCCAGGGCGCCTGGGACACCAAGGCGGTGCTGACCTCGTTCCGCCTCGACGCCGCCGGCCGGCTGGTGATCGGCAGCGTCGGCGCCTTGCGCGGCACGGGCGGGCCGGTGCACCGGGCCTGGGCACGACGCACCCTGCGCCAGCTGTTTCCGCAGGCCGGCGACGTGCCGTTCGAGGCCGAGTGGTACGGACAGATCGGCATGACGACGGATGCCCTGCCGCGCTTCCATCGGCTGGCGCGCCGGGTGGTGGCGTTCAGCGGCTACAACGGCCGCGGCATCGCCCCCGGCACCGCCTTCGGGCGGGTGCTCGCCGACCTCGTCGCCGGCACGATCACCGAGGACGCGCTGCCGCTCCCGGTGACGGCCCCGGTGCCGATCGGCTTCCAAGCCGTGCGGGAACTCGCCTACGAGGTCGGGGCGCAGGCGGTGCATCTCGGCGAGGCGCGGCTTCCGGGGCGGAGGGCGGAGGGGCGAGGCGACCTCATCTCCCGATCGGGGCGAAACGGCACACGCCCGGAGTAACATCACGCAAACCCTGACAGCCCTTCCTTCTGGCCCGCCACGTGCAAAGCGCGGCCTCGGGAAGGCGCCCGAGAAGGAGTTTTTCGTGATGCTGTCGCGCAGATCGCTGGCAGGCCTTGTTGGGGCTGGCACCCTGGTGGCGGGAGCCGCCTCCGTCGTCTCCTCCCCGGTCCTCTCCTCACAGGCCCTGGCGCAAGACGCCACCGAGAGCGCCTTCGACCGGATCCGGCGCACCAAGAAGCTGCGCACCGCGGCGGTGGCCGGCGGCGCGCCGTACTACCAGAAGGACTTGGCCACCGGGCAGTGGCGCGGCTTCTACGTCGACATGGCGAAGGCGCTGGCCGCCGAGCTCGAGGCGGAGCTGGAACTGTCCGAGACCACCTGGGGTAATGCGGTGCTCGACCTCCAGGCCAACAAGATCGACATGTTCTTCGGCCTGAACCCGACCCCGAAGCGGGCTTTGGTGGTCGATTTCTCGGTCCCGGTCTTCAGCAACGCCTTCACGGTGATCGCCAAGAAGGGCTTCGCCCCCAAGACCTGGGCCGAGCTGAACAGCCCGGACGTCAAGCTCGCGGTCGATGTCGGCTCCTCGCACGATGCCGTCGTGACGCGACTGTGCCCGAAGGCCCAGATCATGCGCTTCAAGTCCGCCGACGAGGCGACGCTGGCGCTCTCGACCGGTCGCGTCGACGCGCAATGCCTGATCCTGATGCTGGCGATGACCGTGCTGAAGAAGAACCCGGCGCTCGGACAATTGGTGGTGCCGAACCCGGTCTTCGCCACCACCTCGAATGCTGGCTTCCGGCGCGAGCGCGACAAGACGCTGCGCGATTTCGTCAATACCTGGATCGACTACAACAAGGGGCTGGGCTTCATCCGCCAGACCATCGTGTCGAACATGGAGCTGGTCGGCGTCACCGAGGCCGACATGCCGGCCGGCATCTCGCTGTGAGTCGGTGAGGCCGCGGAGCGACCTGAGATGTATACGTGGGATTTCGGTTCGCTCTGGACCTACCGCTGGCTGTTCGTCCAGGGGCTCGGCGTCACCGTGGCCTTCACGGTCGCGATCGTGGTGATCGGGCTCTTGGTCGGCCTCGCGGCCGCCCTCGCCAAGCTGTCCGGCTTCGCGCCCCTGCGCTGGCTCAGCGACGCCTATATCGAGGTCTTCCGCTGCACCCCGCTGCTGGTGCAGCTGGTGTGGTTCTACTACGCCCTGCCGATCCTCGCCGGGATCGAGATCTCGGCGGTCGGCGCCTCTGTGCTGGCCTTGTCGCTCTATGGCGGCTCGTTCTACGCCGAGATCATCCGCGGCGGCATCGTGTCGATCGACCGCGGCCAGGGCGAGGCGGCGGCGGCCCTCGGGATGACACCGGCCCAGAGCCTGCGCCGGATCATCCTGCCCCAGGCTCTCAAGCGCATGGTGCCGCCGCTGATGAACCAGTCGATCATCCAGTTCAAGAACACCTCGCTGGTCTCGGTGCTGGCGGTGCCGGACCTGCTCTACCAGGGCCAAGTGGCAGCCCACGACAGCTACCGGCCGCTGGAGATCTACACGCTCGTGGCGGTTCTGTACTTCGCGGCTTTGTACCCGCTCACCTGGATCGTGCGCCGGGGCGAGAAGCGCCTCGCCACCAGCGATTGAGGCTTCATGCCATGACGGATGCTCCCGCCGGGGCGAAGATCGAGATCGCGCATCTCGCCAAGAGCTTCGGCACCCACGCGGTGCTCAAGGACGTGTCGCTGACGGTACCCGCCGGCGGCGTGGTCGCGCTCATCGGGCCGTCGGGCTCCGGCAAGTCGACGCTGCTCCGCTGCATCAACCTCCTGGTGGTGCCGGATGCCGGCGAGGTCCGGGTCGGCAACGACGCCTTCCGGTTCGGCCCCGGCACCAGGCTGCCCGGAACGACGGCGCTCGCGCGGTTTCGCGCCACGACCGGCATGGTGTTCCAGCACTTCAACCTGTTTCCGCACCTGACGGCGCTTCAGAACGTCATGGAGGGCCCGCGCACCGTGCAGCGTCTGCCCAAGCCTGAGGCCGAGGCGCGGGCCCGGGCGCTGCTCGCCAAGGTCGGCCTCGCCGACAAGGCGGAGCAGTATCCGAGCCGCCTGTCGGGTGGGCAGAAGCAGCGCGTCGCCATCGCGCGGGCGCTCGCCATGGAACCCGCGGTGATGCTGTTCGACGAGGCGACCTCGGCCCTCGACCCCGAGCTCGTCGGCGAGGTACTCGGCGTGATGCGGGCGCTTGCCGCCGACGGCATGACCATGGTGATCGTCACCCACGAGATCGCCTTCGCCCGCGAGGTCGCCGACCGGGTGGCGTTCCTGCGCGACGGCGTCGTGGTCGAGGAGGGCCCCGCCCGCACCCTGATCGACGCGCCGCGGCACCCCGACACGCAGGCCTTCCTGGCCCATTTCCATCGCCGGGGCGAGGCTCTGACATCATGACCCGCGTCACCCTGGTCACCGGTGCGGGCAGCGGCATCGGCCGCGCCACGGCGCTCGCGCTCGCCGCCCCTGGACATGCCCTCGTGCTGCATAGCGGCAGCAACGCCTCCGGCCTGGCGGAGGTCGCGGAGGCGGCTCGCGCCCAGGGCGCGTCCGTCGCGACCTGGCTCGGCGACCTCGCCGATCCGGAGACCGGCCCGCGCGGCGTGGCGCTCGCCGCCGAGACGTTCGGGCGCCTCGACGCCCTGGTGGCCGCCGCCGGCAAGGCGCAGCGGGGCGGCGCCCTCGCGCTCGACGCGGCGGGCCTGCGCCTTGCGCTGGCGTTGTCGGCCGAGTCGTTCCTGCATCTCGCGCAGGCCGCCGCGCCGCTGCTGCGGGCGGGCCACGCGCCGCGGATCGTCGCGGTGTCGTCCTACGTCGCCCATCTCTACCGGGCCGATCTCGGCCTGTTCGCCGCTTCCGCCGCCGGCCGCGCCGCCCTGGAAGCCCTGGTGCGCAGCCTCGCCCGCGAGCTGGCGCCCGACGGCATCACCGTCAACGCGGTGGCGCCGGGCCTGACCCGCAAGGATCCGGGCCGCGGCGGCGCCCTGTCGGCGGAGGCGATCGCGACGCTGGAGGCCGCCATTCCCCTACGGAGGCGGGCCGATCCGGCGGAGATCGCCGCGCTCGTCGCGTTCCTGGCCTCGCCGGCCGCCTCCTACGTCACCGGCCAGGTCGTCCACGCCGATGGAGGGCTGACGTGAGCCGCGACCTGATCATCGAGAACCTGCGCGTCGTCCTGATCGAGAGCCCGATCAGGATGGCGCGCCGCCAGGGCGTCGGCGACGTCAAGGGCAGCGTCAAGCGGGTGCTGCTCCGCCTGACCACCCGCGAGGGCGTGGTCGGCTGGGGCGAGGCGGCGCCGTGGCAGGTGTTCACCGGCACCGCCGAGGGCGCCTTCGCGGCCCTCGACGTCTACCTGCGCCCGCTGATCCTCGGCCGCTCGGCGAAGGCGGTGCGGGCGCTCGCCGCCGATCTCGACCGGGCGCTCACCGGCCACACCGACGCCAAGGCAGCGGTCGAGATGGCGCTGCTCGACATCCTCGGCCACGCCGCCGGGCTCTCCGTCGCCGAGCTGCTGGGCGGCCGGGTGCGGGACACGATCCCGCTGTCGTTCTCGATCGCCGATCCCGATTTCGAGGCCGACCTCGCCCGCATGCACGCCATGACGGCGGAAGGCCAGCGGCTGTTCAAGGTGAAGACCGGGGTGACGTCGCATGACCAGGACCTCGCCCATCTCGAGGCGATGCGGGCCGCCTTCGGCGACCGCATCGACCTGCGGGTCGACTACAACCAGGCCCTCGCGCCGTTCGGGGCCTTGCGGATTCTTCGCGACGTCGAGGCGTTCCGGCCGACCTTCATCGAGCAGCCGGTCGCCCGCCGCCACCTCGACGCCATGGCGGCCCTGACCGAGGCCCTCGACACCCCGATCCTCGCCGACGAGAGCTGCTTCGACGCCGCCGACGCCCTGGAGGTGGTCCGGCGCCGGGCGGCCGACGCGGTCTCGGTGAAGCTGATGAAGTGCGGCGGGATGCTGAAGGCACAGAGCCTGATGGCGATCGCCGAGACCGCGGGGCTGCCCGGCTACGGCGGCACCCTGTGGGAAGGCGGGATCGCGCTCGCCGCCGGCACCCAGCTCATCGCCGCCACGCCCGGCATCTCGCTCGGCTGCGAGTTCTACATGCCCCACCACGTCCTGACCGAGGACGTGCTGGAGGCGCGGGTGCCGGTCGAGGCCGGGGCGGTGGTGGTGCCGCGCGGGCCAGGGCTCGGGATCGCGGTGAGCGAATCCGCGATCCGGGGGAATGCGCGGGTGCTGGCGGAGGCGTGAGGCAGGGCGTCGAATCCAGCCGCCCATCACACCCGCGACGTCGTCCCGGGTTCTCGGCCGCGCCGAGCCCCGGGACGACGAGGATTCGCCATCGTGCGACTGGGTCGCGAAGCGCTCAATGCGCCGCCGGCGGCACCATCGGCCCGGCGATGTCCGGCTGGAGCAGCGAGACGGTGATCGCCCGGGTGACGTGCTCGGCCATGCAGCGATAGCCGAGATCGGCGAGGCGGAAGCCGGCGCCGGCCTGGGCCGTGTCGCCCTTGAGGGCGCTGATCGCCCGGGTGGCGAGGTAGCGCATCGCCTCGTAGCGCTGGACCAGCGGCACCTGCTCGCGCTCGGCCACCTTCTGGATCGCCTGGACGAACTGGCGGTAATAATCGTCCTTGGCGAGGCTCGCGGTGTATTGCGGGTCGACCAGCACCACGTCGATGCCGTGCGACTTGATCCAGGCCACGGTCTCGGCGAGGGACTGGGAAAAGTCCTCGATGTCGACGCGGGCCAGCGCGTCGTTGCCGCCGACCTGCCAGACCACCAGGTCGGGCTCGATCTCTGCCACCTGGTTGCGCAGGCGCTCGGCCGCCCCGAAGGCGATCTCGCCCGAGACGCCGCGGCTCTCCACCGTCACCTCGATGTCGGGCAGGGAGCGGGTGAGCGCATCCTCCAGGCGCACCGGATAGGTGGCGGCGGTGCCGATGCCGCCGGAATTCGAGCCGATCGTCAGGACCTGGACGGCGCGGTGCTCGAGCAGGGCCTTCTTGACCGCCTTGAGCTTGGCGAGCGTGTAGAGCTTGGAGCCCGGCACCCGGCATTCGGGGGACAGGCTGGGATCCGGCGCGTCCGGGCTCGGGGCGGTGGCCTGGAGCGCCGGGATCTCGGCGAGGGCCGGCTGGGGCTGGGCCTGGACGGGAGGCGTCGGCGTCGTCGACTGGGCCTGCACGGCAAAGCCGAGGCAGGCGAGCATGGCGAGGCTCACGCCGCCGAGGAGGGCCGGGGGGAGCGAGAGCGCCATTCGACGAACCATGCCGTGAAGGAGAGTGAAGCCAATCCGCACCCTACGACAAAGACGTCGGTCGCGAAACCTCCCCCGGTCCAGAAACGAATCAGCTGTGCACCGAGGCTGGCGACCGAGCCGACCGAGAACACCGCCAGCGAGTTGCGCCCGAGCCCGGCGAGCTGCCGGGTCAGCCAGCCCGCCCGCGGCTGGACCAGGCCGAACACCGCCTGGAAGGCGAGCATCACGCCGAGGAAATGCACCAGCCGGGCGGGCGACAGGTAGGACTTGTCGAAGATGAACAGGAGCCGCGGCTCCGGCACCGCCAGCGGGTCGGGCCGAAGGTTGAACCAGGACAGGACCGCGCCGACGATGACGATGACCACCCCGAGCGGCATCAGCCGGCGGCGCCAGGCCAGGAACCGCTCGGAGCTGCGCCGCCACTCGTGGGCGGCAAAGCCCAGCACCAGCAGCAATTGCCAGCACAGCGGATTGAAGAACCAGTGCCCCTCCACCGGCCAGCTCGGAATGTTGATCTCGAACACCAGGCTGACGGCGTAGACAAGGACCGAGATCCCGATCGCCAGGCCGAGATGCAGCCGCGACAGCAGCACGAAAGCCGGGGCAAGGCCGAGCAGCACGACATAGAGCGGCAGGATGTTGAAGAAGCCGAGCTGGTGTAGCAGGGTCACCCAGCCGACGGTGGCCTGGATCGGGTCGCTGAAGATCGGCCCGGCATTGTGCCACTCCACCAGCAGCGGGTTGTCGAGGTAGAGCGCCGCGCCCGCCAGCATGGCGAGCGCGATCGCCGTGATCACGAGCTGTGCCCGGTACACCTCGACCATCCGCGAGAGCAGCCGCAGGACCGTGCGCAGGGCCGGCTCGGGCACTCCGTCGCGCCCGCGGGTCGCGATGCCGATCGACCAGCCGGCCAGGAACACGAACAGCTCGGCGGCGTCCGAGATCCCGTACTGGGAATAGGTATAGTTCTGGAAGACGTTGCCCGGGATGTGGTTGATGAAGATCGTGATCAGGGCGATGCCGCGCCAGAAATCGACCGCATTCGGTTCACGCATGGTGGTCGTGGTCCCTACTTGGGGTCTCTCGTCTCGCGCGCGGGTCCCCGCGACAGGCCGCGTGATCCCGGCACGGTCGCGCATCCCAATGAGCGCATGGCCCGGCCGCCGCGCGACCCGGCGGGCCGCGGCGGGAGGGCCGGAGGTCCCGGCCCTACTTCACGATCCGGTCGAGGCGGTTGTTGACGAAGAAGTACAGCTCCTTCGCGCCGGGCTCGGTGTAGAGCACCTGCACCTCGCGCTGGCCCCGCCCGCTCTCGCCGACCAGCACGTCGGTCGGCGGCTTGCCCTTGAGCCGCACCAGCTCGCATTCGGCGATGCCGGGAGCGATCTCGGTGGCCGCGGCCGGGACCGCGCCGGTGCACGTACCGTCGGAGGCCAGGACCGGGCCCCAGGGCGAGGCCGCCGGCGGCGGGGGCGGCTTCGGGGCCGCGATGCTCACCGGCGGGGCGGCCCGATCGGTGCTGCTGCACCCTGCCAGCGCCATTCCCGCCAGAGCGATCCCCGCGAGGGCGATCCCGTTCACCGTCGGCCTCATCGTCCCTCGTCCGTCCTCGTCCCCTGCCCGCTTCGCCGCGCGGCCAGGGCCGTCTCGTAGAGGCGGAGCGCGTCGCCGCGCAAGGCCGCCCGCGAGCCTTGGCGGAAATAGAACATGTGCCCGCCGGGATAGACCGAAAGGGAGAGGCGCGTCTCCGTCCCGTAGGCCGGCATCTGGTCGAGGATCAGCTTCGAGGCGAAGTAGGGCGTGACGAGGTCGGTGTAGCCGTGGGCGACCAGCACCCGCAGGTTGCCGTCGAGGGAGAGCGCCTGACGCAGGTCGCTCACCACCTCCGGCGACGAGCGGCCGCCGCCCCAGTTCCAGCTGGCGTTGACCGCGTTGTTGAGGAGTTCGTAGCGCAGGTTCGGCACGCGCCAGTTCAGGGTGCGGGCGGTGAGATCGACGATGGCGCTCGTCAGCGGTGCCACCATGGCGGTGAGGATCGGGTCGGCGAAGCGCCCCTGCGCCGCGCTCGGATCCGGGTCCCAGCCGGTGACGCCGGTGTCGTAGGCGCTCGCCACCCGGCCGGAGTCGCGGTCGGCCTCGCGCTGGTAGCTCGATCCGGCGACCCGGCCGGCCTGGCGCCGCACCAGGGCGGGGTCGAGCCCGGTGAGCGCCGCCACCCGCCCGGTCATCCGGTCGGTCGCGGCCGTGTCGGCGGGCCCGCGCAGGAGATCGGCGAGGTAGGGACCGGTGGCGTACGTCTCGGCCTCCGCCATCCGGGCGGGATCGGGCGTCTGCCCGCGCTTCTCGAGGCCGGCGGCGGCGAGCGAGGGCAGCCGCGTCACGGCACCGAGCGGGTTGTGGCGCGGCGGCTGCAGATAGGCGAAATCGAGCACCGGCGAGAGCAGCACCAGGCCCGACAGCCCGATCCCGACATCGTCCTGGAGCTTGCGGGCGATCAGCGGCCCGCGGAAGCCGCCATAGCTCTCGCCGAGGAAGAACTTCGGAGAAGTGAGCCGGTCGTTGGTGCGGAGCCAGCGGGCGATCGCCGCCGACAGGACGGCCGCGTCGCTCTCGATCGCGTAATAGCGCTTCCCGTCGTCGCCGGCGGCGCGGCTGTAGCCGGTGCCGACGGGATCGATGAAGACGAGGTCGGTGAAGTCGAGCCAGGTTTCGTCGTTCGGCACCGCCACAGGCACCCGCGAGGGACTGATGCTCGGCCCGTCGAGCGGCAGGCGCCAGGGCCCGACCGCCGCGAGGTTGAGATAGGCCGAGGCCGCCCCGGGGCCGCCATTGACCGCGAAGGTGACGGGGCGCGTCGTCGCGTCGCCGCCCGGCAGGGAGAAGGCCGTGAAGGCGATCTCGGCCTGGAGCTTTCCGGACTCGTCGACGAGCGGCAGGCTGCCGGCGACCGCGGTGAAGCTCAGGGTGCGGCCGCCCGCCAGGGTCAGGCTGTGCTGCGTCGTCGCGTCGGGCGGCAGGCGCCGGCCCTCGGGCTGGCGGGCTTCCTGGGGGCGGTTCTCGCGGGGTGCCGGCTGGGCCAGCAGCGGGGCAGGCCCGAGCAGCAGGATCGTCGCGACGGCGAGGATCCGGGTCGTGATGCGCGTCATGGCGTCTCCTCGCGGGCCGGGGGCCTGGGTCTGTTTCGGGTCTGCGCTCAACCCCATTCCGAGGATCGAGCGCAGGCTTCTCCTCGGACAGCCCTGCCCGCTGGGGAGAAGGGAGATGTGCGGCGCCCGTCGCCGACCATTTCAAGCCGGAGCCTGCATCACGCCTTCTTCTGCCAGCGGCCGCGCTCGTCCTGCTGCCAATAGGCCACGCTGTGGCCGGCCTCCTTGGCGCCGCGCCACTGCTCGCGGGCCTGCAGCAGCGCAGCCTGGTCGGTGCCGTCGAACAGGATGCAGATGCGCTGGTACTCCGCCGCGTCGTCCGGCAGGGGTGCCCCCTCGACCAGGAAGCGGATCGAGGCGGCGTTCGGGTTGGCGTCGCGCAGGGTGAGCACCACCGGCTGGGTGGCGCAATCGGGGTCGCGGTCGGTGCCGTGGGGCAGGAAGCTCTCGTCGGAGAAGATCCAGAGGTGGTCGTCGAGGGCTTGCAGCCGCTCCTCGCTCGTCGCCTGCACGGCGACGCGCCATTGCCGCTCCAGGGATTTCTCCAGGAGGCTCGGCAGCACCTGCTCCAGGGGCTGGCGCTGCATGTGGTAGAACAGGATCTCGGTCACGGCTCTCAGAGATAGGGCGCCCGGGGCCGGACGGCACCGGGCGCGGTGGACCTCACGCCCTTGCCGCCTCTTGCGCCGCCTCTTGCGCCTGCGCCAGCAGCTTCACCAGGTCGCAGCCGGCATAGAGGTCGTGGGCGACGCCGGCGGCCCGCAGAGCGGGTTCGAGATCACCGGGCTTTCCGGCGATGAAGAGGGTCGCCGCACCGGCCGCCCGCAGCGCCTCCGCGGCCGGCACCGCCTCCTCGGCGTAGACCGCATCCGACGAGCACAGGCAGGCGAGCGGCGTGCCGGATGCCCGGAAGGCGTCCACCATCGCGGCGTGATCCGAAAAGCCCTCGTTCGTCACCGCCTCGATGCCGCCGGCCTCGAAGGCGTTGCGGGCGAAGGTGGCGCGGGTGTTGAAGGCGCTCAAGGGACCGAGATTGGCGAGGAAGACCCGCGGGCGCCGGCCCGTCCGGTCGAGGATCGCGTCGGAGGCGTCGCGCAAGCGCTCGTAGGGCTCGGCGAGGCGGCGGGACGGCAGGGCGCCCTCCCCTGCCGGCGCAGCCGCCGGGGCGGGGGCCAGCACCGCGACCGGCGCCTCGTGCAGGTCGGGGAACTCGCTGGTGCCGGTGATCGGCTGGCGGCGGGTGGCAAGCTCCGCGTCGCGGGTCTTGCGCAGGGCGGCGAGGCGGTCGGCGAGCGCACCGGAGCGCAGGCTCCCACTGATGCCCCCGTCCCGCTCGATCGCCTGGAACAGCGCCCAGGCCTCGGTGCAGAGCGATTCCGTCAGGGTCTCGAAGCCGCCGGCGCCGGCGGCCGGGTCGGCGACGCGCCAGAGATTGGCCTCGTCGAGCAGGACGTGCTGGGTGTTGCGGGCGCAGCGACGCGCGAAGGCGTCGGGCAGGCCGATCGCCGCGGTAAAGGGCAGCACCGTGACCGCATCGGCCCCGCCGAGGCCGGCCGAGAACACCGCGGTGGTGGCCCGCAGCATGTTGACCCACGGATCGCGCGTCGTGGTGCTGCGCCAGGCGGTCTCGGCGTGGAGGCGGATCGGCGCCGGGGTCAGGCCGCAGGCCTCCTCGATCCGGGCCCAGAGCCGGCGCAGCGCCCGGACCTTCGCCACCGTCAGGAACTCGTCGGCCTCGGCGACCAGCAGGAAGGCCAGGGCGGCGCGGGCGTGCTCGAGCGGGTGCCCGCCGGCCTCGAGCGCCCGCAGCGTCGCCAGCGCCCCGGAGAGCACGCAGGCGAGTTCCAGCGCCTCGCCCGCCCCGGCCTCGTGGAACGGGCGGGCATCGGCCAGGAAGGCGCGGCCGGCGAAGCCTTGGGCGTCGAGGTCGCGCAGGATCGCGGCGAGGTCGGGCCAGGACGGCGGGGTGCCGGTGGCGGCCTGCACGGCGACCGGATCGAGGCCGAGATCGATGTCGAGGGCGGAGAGGTCGTCGCCGCGGGCCTTGGCCAGCGCGAGGAGCGCCGTCGCGGCGTCCGGCCCCGCCGCGCCGGCATCGAGCCGCAGTCCGATCAGCGGCAGCATCACCCCGTCGAGGGCCGCCGCGATGACCCCCGGGCCGCTCAAGCCGAAGCCGCGGGCGGCGGGGGCGCCGGCGATCACCAGGGTCAGGGCGTCGGCGCCGCCTTCGAGGTCGGTGAGCGCCAGCGCGTTGGCCTCCGCCGCGTCGGGATGGTCGACCCGCTGGCTCACCCGCCAGCGGCCGGGGACGGCGCGGCCCGGCTGGGAGGCGGCCTCGGCCGGAGGATAGAGCGGCGCGACCTTGATCCCGTCCGGCGTGCGGCGCACCAGCCGCTTGTCGAAATCGGCACCTTTCAGCACCCCGTCGACCAGGGCACGCCACTGCGCCTCGGTGGCGGCCGGAAACGCGGCGGCGAGCGTCGTATCGTCCATGGCGGGGTCCTCTGGCGCTGGGTGTTCTCCCTAGCGCCAGGACATAGCCGCGCCACCGGCCATTGGTCGAGGTCCCCCGGAGGCCGGACCTCCGACACCGGCTCAGCCGAACACGATCAACCCGGCGAAGCCCGCGGCGCCGACCAGGATGCGCCACCAGGCGAACAGCGAGAAGCCGTGACGGGAGACGTAGTTGAGCAGCTTGCGGACCACGAACAACGCCGACAGGAACGCCACCACGAAGCCGATGGCGATCAGCCCGACATCGTCCTTCGACAGGTTCTTGTAGTTGTCGAGCAGGTCCTTGGCGAAGGCGCCGGCCATGGTCGGCATCGCGAGGTAGAACGAGAACTCGGTGGCGGCGCGCTTGCCCGAGCCCATCAGCATGGCACCCACGATGGTGGCGCCGGAGCGCGACACGCCGGGGATCATCGCCAGGCACTGGAACAGGCCGATCTTCAGCGCCATCGGCAGCGAGAACTGGTGCACGTCGTCGTATTTCTGCTCGATCTCGGTCTCGTCGATGACGAGCAGCACCAGGCCGCCGGCGACCAGGGTCGAGCAGATGATCCAGGGGTTGAACAGGTAGAACTTGATGTACTTCGAGAACAGGCCGCCGATGATCGCGGCGGGCAGGAACGCGATCAGGATCGCCAGGATGAAGCGGCGGGCGTTGGGGTCGTGGGGCGCGCGCCGCAGCAGGTCGAGGAGCTGACGGAAATAGACCCCGACGATCGCCAGGATGGCGCCGAGCTGGATCAGCACCTCGAAGGTGTTGTTGGGCGATTCGAAGCCGATGAAGTGGCCGACGAGGAGCTGGTGCCCCGTGGAGGAGACCGGGATGAACTCGGTGGCACCCTCGACGAGGGCGAGCACCACGGCCTTGCCGATGCTGGCGACGTCCATCACCGCGCTCCTCGCCCGGAACCCGTGCCGCGGGCGGGCCCGCCCGCCTTGCCTGTCGCCGTCGTCATGTCGCCTGCTCTCGTGGTCGCGCCGCGGGCGGTCACGCGACCGCGGGGTTGAGGAAACGGGGCGCAGGCCTTGGCGCCGCCCCCGCATCGTGCGCGCCGGTACGGCGCCCGCTCTGTGGCAAGTCTGTGGTGGGGGGCTCCGGACCGGACCGGCCTCATGGCCTATCCTGGTCCCCCCATGGTTGAGGCTCGGTTACCAGCCACGATCACCCGTGTTAAGGATGCCGAAAGATATCCATGTCTCGGTGACCAGACGTTAATCCTGCGGCGGTCAATTCGGACACACACGACCCACCGCGAGCCGACCTTCCAGGCCAGCCGACACACGAAGCGCGAAACGGCCCCGCATGGCGACGCTCCACCACTCCCCGTTCTGCCCGCATTCCCGTTTCGTGCGCCTGGTCATGGCCGAGATGGGCATGGAGCCCCACCTCGTCGAGGAACGCCCCTGGGAGCGCCGGGACGAGTTCCTGATGATGAACCCCGCCGGCACCACCCCGGTTCTGGTGGAGGAGGGCGGGCTCGCCGTGCCGGGGAGCGGCGTGATCGCCGAGTACCTCGACGAGACGCGGGGACTGGGCTTGAGCGGGATCCGGCTGCTGCCGGAATCCCCGGCCGCCCGGGTCGAGGTGCGCCGCCTGCTCGACTGGTTCCTGCAGAAGTTCGACCAGGAGGTCACGGGCTACCTCGTCACGGAGAAGATCCACAAGCGCTTCATGACCTCGCAGTACGGCGGCGGCCCGCCGGACATGAACGCGATCCGAGCGGCGCGCAGCAACGTGCGCTACCACCTGAAATATATCGGCTATCTGATCTCGCGGCGGAACTGGCTGGCCGGCGGCAGCTTGACCTACGCCGATCTGGCGGCGGCGGCCCATCTGTCGTGCGTGGATTACCTCGGCGACGTGCCGTGGGACGAGGACGAGATGGCGAGGAACTGGTACGCCCGGGTGAAATCCCGCCCGTCCTTCCGCAGCCTGCTCGCCGACCGGGTGGCCGGGATGGCACCGGCCGACCATTACGCGGATCTCGACTTCTGATACGGTTTCCGGAAGATCCCTTCCGGAAACCGTATCAAAGCCCGCGCGGCGCCTGAGCGACGCCGGTTTCCGCATCGCGAAGCGATCAACCGGAAACCGTATGACACCCGACGCCCTTCGACGATTCCTGGAGACCCGCGCCCGGGCCCTCGGCTTCGACGCGCTGGCGGTGACGCGGCCCGACGCGGTGCCGGCGCTGCCCGAGCGCCTCGCCGCCTGGCTCGCGGCCGGGCACCATGGCGACATGGCCTGGATGGAGGAGCGCACGGGGGAGCGGGCGGATCCGGCACGGCTGTGGCCGGAGGTGCGCAGCATCGTGATGCTCGGGGTCAATGCCGGGCCCGACGGCGACCCGCTGGCGGCCCTGAGCCGGCCGGAGCGGGCTGCGATCTCGGTCTATGCCCGGCGGCGCGACTACCACGACGTGATCAAGGGCAAGCTGAAGGAGCTCGGCGGCGCCTTCGCGGCCAAGGCGGGAGCCGCGGTCAAGGTCTTCGTCGATACCGCGCCGGTGATGGAGAAGCCGCTCGCCGCCGCCGCCGGCCTCGGCTGGCAGGGCAAGCACAGCGTCCTGGTGTCGCGGTCCTTCGGCAACTGGCTGCTGCTCGGGGCGATCTACACCACCGCCGCGCTGCCGGCCGACGCGCCGGAGGGCGACCATTGCGGCCGCTGCCGCCGCTGCCTCGACGCCTGCCCGACCGACGCGCTGCCGGCGCCCTACCAGCTCGATGCGCGGCGTTGCCTCGCCTACCTGACGATCGAGCATCCCGGGCCGATCCCGGCGGAGTTCCGGGCGCCGATGGGCAACCGGGTGTTCGGCTGCGACGATTGCCTGGCGGCCTGCCCGTGGAACAAGTTCGCCGCCGCCACCCGCGAGGCGCGGCTTTCCGCCCGCGCAGACCTGGCGGCCCCTCCCCTCGCCGAGCTGGCGCGCCTCGACGACGCGGCCTTCCGCGCGCGCTTCGCCGGCACGCCGGTCAAGCGCACCGGGCGCGACCGCTTCCTGCGCAACGTGCTGATCGCGATCGGCAATTCGGGCGACGAGGGTCTCGCCGGGGAGGCCCTGCGGCTCCTCGACGATCCGTCCCCACTGGTGCGGGGCATGGCGGTGTGGGCGCTCGCCCGCCTCGGGCGCCTGCCCCCGGCTCCACCGGACGAGCGGGACCCCGACGTGCTCGCCGAATGGGCGCTCGCGAAAAATCCGGGTGTCCAGAGGGCGAGCCCTCTGGCGGGTGCAGGGCGGCGCCCTGCATAAGACCGCACATCCCGCGGGGTAAGGCTCGGTCGCATGAACCTGTTCGTCTTCGGGCTCGGCTACACGGCCGGCCACTTCGTGGCGCGCGAGCGCGCCCGCTTCGCCTCGGTCACCGCCACCCGCCAGTCGCCGGCGGCGATCGACGGCGTCACCGTGCGGGTGCTCTCGCCCGAGGAGACCGATCCGCTTCTCGCCGACGACCTCGCGCGGGCCGACGCGATCCTGGTGTCGATCCCGCCGGATTCCGGCCACGACCCGGCGCTCCACGCCTTCGGCGACGCCATCGCGGCGAGCCCGGCGCGGTGGATCGGCTATCTCTCGACCATCGGGATCTACGGCGATCAGGCCGGCGCCTGGATCGACGAGACGACCCCCCCGTCCCCGAGCCACCCGCGCACCCGCGACCGGGTGGCGGCGGAGGATGCGTGGCTCGCCCTCGGGGCGCGGACGGGCAAGGCCGTGCAGGTGTTCCGGCTGTCGGGCATCTACGGGCCGGGGCGCAACGCCTTCGAGAAGCTGCGGCAGGGCAAGGCGCAGCGCATCGTCAAGCCCGGCCAGGTGTTCAACCGCATCCATGTCGACGACATCGCGACCACGCTCGCCGCGTCCCTCGACCGCCCGCGGCCGGGGGCGATCTACAACGTCACCGACGACGAACCGGCCCCGCCGCAGGACGTGACGGCCTTCGCCGCCGACCTCGCCGGGCTGCCGTTGCCGCCGGCGGTCGATTTCGACACCGCCACGTTGAGCCCGATGGCGCGCAGCTTCTACGGCGAGAACAAGCGGGTGCGGAACCGGCTGATCCGGGAGGAGCTGGGG
Organism: Methylobacterium terricola; assembly: GCF_006151805.1. Lineage (GTDB taxonomy): Bacteria > Pseudomonadota > Alphaproteobacteria > Rhizobiales > Beijerinckiaceae > Methylobacterium > Methylobacterium terricola. Next base: position 224,278 of record NZ_VDDA01000008.1, read on the forward strand.
GTCGAATTGGCCTACCCGACGTATCGGGAAGGGCTGCGGGGGTTGGTATAGAAAACGCGCGGGTTGCAAGGCCCCAACGGCTTGCGGCCCTCTCTCCTCGGGGAGAGGGCCGCTTACGACACATCACCAGAGACTCTTATCTGTTATCGATGAGCCGTCTTTCACAATATGCCAATCAATATTCCACATCCATGGGCGCTTGCCACCTAGCATTTGCTTGATTTTACCCATCCGGATGAAGACTGCCAACGCAAGGGCAGAACCCTGCTCCCGGCCGCCGTTCATGGCTCTTATTGTGCAATCTTTGCCCTTCCGCCGAATTGCCCACATCCTGTCGTTCGGGAGCGCACGCGATGGCGACGACCATACAGATCGAAGATCCCGGGGCACCTGAAATCCTTGCGATGCTGGAGGATGGAGAGGCCTTCGCGGCATCGCTCTACCCGGCCGAGAGCAACCACTTTCCGTCCATCGACGCACTTCGATCGTCGCAGATTCGATTTTTTGTCGCCCGCGACCGGCATGGCCAGCCTTTGGGCACCGGCGCTGTCGCGCTGAACGATGGATGGGCCGAGATCAAGCGGATGTGGGTGATTCCTGCCGCCCGGGGCCGAGGCCTGTCGCGGGCGATCCTCGAACATCTCGAAACCGAGGTCCGAAGCGCGGGAATATCCCTGATCAGACTGGAAACCGGGATCAGCAACCGTGACGCGCTCGCTCTCTACGAGAGAGCGGGATTCGAGCGCCGTCCCCCGTTCGCCGATTACCGCCCCGACCCCCTCAGTGTCTTCATGGAAAAACGATTGCCGTGACCGGCCGCACACGGGGATCCGGGTCGGCCGCACTCCCGCGAACCGACCGGCCTTCACGAGCCTTGCCCGTCCCCCTGATCATCGCGGTCGGCGGGTCTGGTCGACATGCGCGCGTCGTGCTGGAGGCTGCGGATCTCGCCGGGCTTCCGGTTCGAGGCGTGCTGGCGGATGCCGTCCCGCCGGGTGCGGCGTTCCTCGGATCGCATCGCGTTCTCGGCGGGCTCGACCGCCTCCGTGATCGGAGCCTCCTGCACAGCTGCCACGTTCACCTCGGAGCCGGAGATCAGGCAGTCCGGCGATCGATGGCGAGGACGATCTGGGAGAATGGCGGACAGCTGGGCACCATCATCCACCCGGCCAGCATCGTCTCACCGAGCGCCACGGTCGGCGCAGGGACCTTCCTGGCCGCTGGCGCGATCGTGGGCGTCGGCGCCGTCTTGGCGGAAGCCTGCCTCGTCAACACGGGCGCGAGCATCGACCACGATTGCAGGCTCGACTTCGGGGTGTCCGCTGGTCCGGGAGCCCGCCTCGCGGGCAGTGTCCGGTGCGAGGACGACGCCCTGATCGGCCTCAATGCCAGCGTCCTGCAGGGACTGAGGATCGGTCGCGGGGCGATCGTCGGCGCGGGTGCGGTCGTCACGCGGGATGTGCCGGCCGGGTCGACCGTCGTCGGCTGCCCGGCCCGCCCCTTGGAGCGGTGACCCGATGCAGGCGGCGCGAAGGCCGGCGTGGCCGGGATCCGGGACGCGGCCCCGGCCGCGCCGCCTTTCCTCACGCCGCGTGCCGCCCCGCCTCCGCACCGAAATAGCCGATATACCGCTTGGCGATCGCCTCCACCGGCAGCACCACGAACACGTCCGTCGTGCCGAACTGGTAGTCCACCACTGCGCCGTCGCCGAAGGTGGCGCCGACCCGCAGATACCCCTTGATCAACGGCGGCAGGGCCTGGAGGGCGGCCTTCGGGTCGATCGCCTCGCGGCTGAGGCGGTCCATGGCGACGTGGCGGCCGGGAAGCGCCCGGGCACGCCAGCCCTCGGGCGCGCGGGCGAAGTGGTGCAGGAAGCTCAGGGGAAGCGCGAGCCGGTCGGGATCGGTGCCCTCGAGGCTGGCGCAGCCCAGCATCGCGTCGATGCGGTGGTGGAGCACGTAGGCCCAGATGCCGTGCCAGAGCAGCTCGACGGTGCGCTTGGTGCGGTAGGGCTTGAGCACGCAGGAGCGGCCGAGCTCCAGTACCCGCTTGCCGGCATTGGCGTCGAGGACCGGGGCGAGATCGTACTCGCCGGCGGTGTAGAAGCCGAAATGGCGGTCGGCCTGCTCCTGGCGCAGCAGCCGGTAGGTGCCGACGACCTGGGGCCTGGGCTTGCGGAAGGGCTTCTGTTCCTGGGCGGCGTGGTCGATGACCAGGAGGTGGTCGCAGACCGCGTCGTACTCGTCGGCGTCGCGGCGCTTGAAGAGGGCCAGGCCGGTCGGGATCGCCGCCATCTCCTCGTAGAACACGCGGTAGCGCAGGCGCTGGGCCCGCTTGACCTCCTTCGGCGTCGTCGCGAGGCGCACCTCGAGCGAGCCGATGCGGCCGAGCACCGGATCGAGGCCGGGGGTCTCGAACGCCTTCAGGCGCGGGAACAGCCGCGAGGAGTGCCCCAAGCCCTTCTGGCCGAACCCCTTGAGGTGGATGCCGCCCTCGGCGGCACGGCCGAGGAGGCGGGCCAGGGGAATGCCGGGCGGAGCATCGCGGCCGTCGCCGGCCGGGCCGCGGGTGAGGAACGGAACCATGGTCGAGGCATCCCGTGCGGCGCCGACCGATCCGGCGCCCGTCGGCGCGGTCGCCGCGACCGCCCCGCGTGCCGACAAGACACCACGAAGCCAGTACGGGAATATGACAGGGGTTCACAAGCCGGACCAATGCCTTGACGCGATGGCGGGGGAGGCCGGCGGCCGGCTCTCCGTCATGGGCCCCGCCCCACGGCCCGCACCGGCCCGCTGACCTTGCGGGAGGGCCGACGGCGCGCTACGCCGTCCGGACCGGGACCCGATCGTCCCGACGATCTCGGATCCGCCGCGCCGGCGCGTCGCGCCCCAGCGGGCCGCGAGCGGGGCCGACCGGCGGCTCACGCGACAGTTGGAGAACCCCGTGAGCATCGAGAGCGCGGAAGCGCGGCAGCCGACGGGGCGGTGGGTCGGTGCCGTCCGGCTCGCCCTCGGAGCGGCGCAGGGGCTCGGTCTCTGGTTCTTCTTCACGAAGTCGGAGGCGATCTGGGGCGTGGGCCCGCACAGGACCGTGATGGCCTACGCGCTGCCGCTCCTGCTGATCGCGCCGACAATCCCGCTCTTCGGCATCGGGCGCCTGCGGCCCGGCACCCTGCTCGCCTGGCTGGGCGCGGCCTGCACCCTGCTGGTCCTGCTCGTCGCCTACGACCTGTGGCGAGCGGGGCCGCCGACCGGCGCGGCGCGATCCGACGGTGAGCTCGGTCCGTTCCTGATCCTGGCGGCCCTCGCGGTGGTCTACATCCTTCATCACCTGATCGAGCCGGCCGATGCGGCGCGGCGCTGGCGCCCGCCCTATGCGGCCTATGTCGGCGGGTCCTGGCGGCACGGGCTCCAGATCGGCCTGGGGCTCGGCTTCGCAGCGGCGGTCTGGGGCGTGCTCCGCCTCAGCGGGGCCCTGTTCGGCGCCCTCGGGCTCGCCGGGATGGACACGCTGCTGACCGCCCCGGCGGTCATGCTGCCGGGCCTCGGCCTCGCCTTCGCGGGGGCCGTGCACGCGACGGATACCCGGCTCGGCTCGCTCGCGGGCCGGTTTCCGGCCGCGACCGTGCTCGTCACCGCGCTCGCCGTCCTGGCGACCGGCCTCCTCTCGGCCTTCCTGGGCGCGCTGCTGGTCACGGGGCTCGGGCCGCTCTGGGCGACGGGCCACGCCACCGCCCTGCTCCTGACCGGCACCGCGCTGCTGATCGTGATCGTCAACGCCGCGTACGGCGACGGCACGGCGCCGGAGGCGCGGTCGCCCCTGCTGCGGGCCGCGGTGCGGCTGGCCGGCCTGCTCCTGGCGCCTCTCCTGGCCCTCGCGCTCACGGCGCTCTGCTTGCGGATCGCGCAGCACGGGCTGACGCCGATCCGGGTCTGGGGCGTCGCCGCCTGTGCAGTCGGCGCGATCTACGCCGCCGGCTACGGCTGGGCCGCGCTTCGGGCACGCCCCTGGATGGGGGCGCTCGGCACCACCAACGTGATCGGCGCGGTCGCGATCGTGCTGGCGCTGCTGCTCCTGCTCTCGCCGGTGGCCGATCCGGCCCGTCTCTCGACCGCCGACCAGATCGCGCGCCTGGAGAGCGGACGGACCGGACCGGAGAGCCTCGACGTCACCGCGCTCCGCTTCCGCTTCGCACGTTACGGCCGGGAGGCGCTGGCACAGCTCGCGGCGTCGAAGGATCCGGTCGTCGCCGACCTCGCCCGGGAGGCCCGGAACCGGGACACGCTCCGCGGCAACGACATCGCCCCCCGCGGCCCGGCCTTCGCGGGGGCGACGATCGCGCCGCCCGGAGCCTCCCTGCCGGAGGGCTTCCGCGAGCAGGCCTGGCCGCGCGGTCGAACGAACTGGGATCCGTCGGCCTGCCTGTCCTCCGCCCGCCCCTGCATCCTGCTGGTCGTCGACCTCGACGGGGACGGCACGCCGGAGGTCGTCGCCTTCCCGGACCCTGCCTTCTCGGACCGCGTGCGCGTCGCGCTGGCGGAGGGCATCGTGTTCCGGCGCAGCGAGGACGGGGACTGGCGGCGGATCGGAACCCTGTCGTGGCCCTTCGACTGGGAGCAGGGCAAGGCCGCGCTGGCCTCGCTCCGGGCCGGCCGGGCCGCGCCGGTCAAGCCCGTGCTGCCCGACCTCTCGGTCGACGGGCGCCGCCTCCAGTTCAGGCCGAGCGACCTCGGCACCGGCGCACGCCCTTAAGAGATCGGCCGCGGCACCCGCATGCCGCGGCCGAAGGCGTCAGACGAACTGGCTCAGCCCCGGGATCGAGCCGACGATCGGGCCCATCACGTCCTCGCCGGCCTTCTCGCGGCCATAGGCGAACAGCTCGCGGCCGAGCGGCTGCATCTGGCCCATCGGCACGCCGGCCGACATCAGCTTCTGGCCGAGCGCCATCACGCCGCCGCCCATCATGCCGCCGAGCATGCCCATCAGGCCGCCGCCGCCCTCGCCGGGGCCGCCGTCGCCGGACTGGGCGATCGCCGTCTCGGCGCCCGGCATGGCGGCGATCAGCTTGTTGACCTCCTCCGGCGGGCCCTCCTTCTGCAGGAAGGCCAGGATGAGCCCGATTGCCTTCTGGGCCGTGGTCGCGTCGAGTCCCGTGGCCTGCGTCACCCGGGCAACAAGCTCTTCCATCGTGGTCTCCCGCACCTCTCGCGTGCAGCCGGCCGGCCGGCACGCCACCGGGGGGTCTTCGGCGAAGGCCATCGCGAAATCAAGGCACGGGAAAAAACCCGGGAGCAGGGGAAAACCGGGGAGCGCCGGCGTTGACAGAATGCGCCCGCGCCCGTAACGGTGACATCTGGCGCGCGGGCTGCACGGTCCGCGCGCCGTCGCGTTCGCGGCGGTCCGCACGGGCTCCCGAACGTCAACTGTCAAAAAGACGACCCCGGCATGGCGCCGGAGGCCGGATGGAACACGGACGAGAACGATGTTCGCAGTGATCAAGACCGGCGGCAAGCAGTACCGCGTCGCCGCCAACGACGTCATCACGATCGAGAAGCTCGAGGGCGAGGCCGGCACCGCCGTCACCTTCGGCGAAGTGCTGCTGTTCACCGACGGCGCCGGCGCGACCCAGGTCGGCGCCCCCCTGGTGTCGGGCGTCAGCGTCGCCGGCGAGATCGTCAAGCAGGCCCGCGGCCCGAAGGTCATCGCCTTCAAGAAGCGCCGCCGCCAGAACTCGCGCCGCAAGCGCGGTCACCGCCAGGACCTCACCGTGGTCCGCGTCACGGGCATCAGCGCCGCCTAAGGCTGGCCGCGAGCCCTTTTTCCAGAATTCAGGAGTTAGCCCCATGGCTCACAAGAAGGCAGGCGGTTCGTCCCGCAACGGTCGCGATTCGGCGGGTCGTCGTCTCGGCGTGAAGAAGTTCGGCAGCGAGGCCGTCCTCGCCGGCAACATCATCGTGCGTCAGCGCGGCACCAAGTGGCATCCCGGCGTCAACGTCGGCATGGGCACCGACCACACCCTGTTCGCCCTCACCGCCGGCAAGGTGCAATTCATTACCAAACGAGGCCGCGCCTTCGTAACGGTCGTCGCCAACGACGCCGCCCCGGCCCTGGAGGCCGCAGAGTAACCCGACGGAGCCAGTGACGAGGGAGCTCCGCCGGTGTCCCCACACCGACCCGGCGACTCCTGCTCATCTCAGGCCCGATAACGGCCTAGCTCCGAGCGAGATCACGAGGGGAAGGTGGGGCACCACCTTCCCCTTCGTCGTTCTCGTAACCGCGCCCGAGCGGGAGGCTCTGGGTTCGGATCGGAGTCAGGCGATGTTTCCCGACCTCACCCGCGACGATGTCTTCCGGCTCGAGACCCGGAGGCTGTGGCTGCGCTGGGCCCGCCAGGCCGACGCGCAAGCCCTCGTCCGCCTCGCCGGTGAGAAAGCCGTAGCCGGGATGACCGCCCGCATTCCGCATCCGCTCGATCCGCCGACCGTGGACAAGTTCATCCTCGCGTCGCGGCAGGCCAACGCAGATGGACGCGCGCTGATCATGGCGATCACGCCGCGGCGGCACCCGACCCAGGCGATCGGCATCGTCAGCATCGAGCCCGACGCCGAGAGCGGCTCAGCCCATCTCGGCTACTGGCTCGGCACCCCGCATTGGGGCCAGGGGCTGGCCACGGAGGCCGCGCGGGCGATGATCGACGCCTTCTTCGCCTATACGGAGGGGAGCGAGCTCACCTCGTCGGCCCGCGTGGTGAACCCGGCCTCGCGGCGGGTGCTGGAGAAGTGCGGCTTCGCCTCGGTCGGCTCCGGGCTCCAGGCCTTTCCGGCCCGCGGCGGCGTCTTCCCGGTCGACCGCTTCCGGCTCGACCGGCGGGCCTGGGACAGCCTGAAGACCTGGCACGCAGCGGGCCTGGTCTTCGAGCGTCATGACCGGCCGGAATGCCGGGCCGGCGCCTGATCTGATACACTCACGGCGGCCGGGGGCCCTCCCCGGCCGCCCTCATCGTAGTCTGGAGTTCATCCCGTGAAGTTCCTCGACGAGGCCAAGGTCTACGTCCGTTCGGGAGACGGCGGCGCCGGCTGCGTCTCGTTCCGGCGGGAGAAGTTCATCGAGTTCGGCGGGCCCGACGGCGGCGACGGCGGCCGCGGCGGCGACGTCTGGGTCGAGTGCGTCGAGGGGCTCAACACCCTGATCGACTACCGCTACCAGCAGCACTTCAAGGCCCGCAAGGGCGAGCACGGCTCGGGCCGCAACCGCGCCGGCGCCAAGGCCGACGACGTGGTCCTCAAGGTGCCGGCCGGCACCGAGATCCTGTCCGAGGACCGCGAGACCCTGATCGCCGACATGACCCATGTCGGCCAGCGGGTGCGGCTCGCCAAGGGCGGCAATGGCGGCTTCGGCAACGCCTACTTCACCACCTCGACCAACCGCGCCCCGCGCCACGCCAATCCGGGCCTGGAGGGCGAGGAGCACTGGCTCTGGCTGCGCCTCAAGCTCATCGCCGATGCCGGCCTCGTCGGGCTGCCGAATGCCGGCAAGTCGACCTTCCTCGCCGCCGTGACGGCCGCCAAGCCCAAGATCGCCGACTACCCCTTCACCACCCTGCATCCGGGCCTCGGCGTGGTGCGGGTCGATACCCGCGAATTCGTGCTCGCCGACATCCCGGGCCTGATCGAGGGCGCGCACGAGGGCGTGGGCTTGGGCGACAAGTTCCTGGCCCATGTCGAGCGCTGCCGGGTGCTGCTCCACCTCGTCGAGGGCACCAGCGAGGATGCCGGCGCCGCCTACCGGCTGGTCCGCACCGAGCTCGAGGCCTACGGCCACGGCCTGGAGGACAAGCCCGAGGTGGTCGCCCTGTCGAAGGCCGATACCCTCGATCCCGAGACCCTGGCGCTCCAGCTCGAGCGCCTGGAGGCCGAGACCGGCCAGAAGCCCCTCGTCCTGTCCTCGGCGACCCGCCAGGGCGTCACGGACGCCCTGCGCGCCCTGATGGCCCGGATGGACGCGGTCGCGGCGGAAACCCCGGTGGAGCAGGTGGCCTGGCAGCCTTGAGACGGGCGTGGGTGATCGGCTAATTTCCACGCCGTCAGGAATCGCCCCATGCCCGAACCTCTGGTCATCGACAGCGACGAGACGTTGCGGCTTGCTCGGCGGCTCGCTCGGCGGCTCGCGGAGCGCCTCGGGACCACGCCAGGCGACGCCGTTGCGCGGGCGCTGCAGACCTGTGACGAGACGCCGACGGCGGGTGCTTGTCTCGACCGCCCCGCGGCAACCCCTGGGCGATCGTGACGCCTTCATCGCCGACATTCTGGCGCGCGGCGCGGCTGTCAGGGCCAAGCTGCCGCCGGGAGTGAATTCCGATCACAGCGATCTTTACGACGAGGATGGCCTGCCGCGATGATCGCGGACCGCAACGGAGCGACCGATGGCGAAGCGGCTCACCATCGAGGGTGACGAGGCGGTCGCCATCGCCGAGCGATTGGCGCGGCACCAAGGTTCGACGCCGAGCGAGGTCGTGACACGCCTCCTCCGTGAAGCCGAGGTGCGGAAACTCGCGGAAGCCCCCCTGAACCCCGGGCAGCAGTACGATTACGACACCCTGCGGGCGTTGGTGAAAGCGGCCGCCCACCATAAGCGGCCCGATGCCACCTCGGACCATTCCGACCCCTACGATACGAACGGCCTGCCGACGTGATCGCCCTCGACACGTCGGCGCTCGTCGCGATCGCGCTGGACGAGCCTGAGAGCGAGACCTTCTCGCGCATCACCGCGGCAAGCGGCGCGGCCGTCATGGGAATGCCGACCCTCGTCGAGACCCACATGGTCCTCGAATCGCGCATGCCGGGCGGGGCCCAGAACTTCATTGATGGCCTGTTGCGGATTCCCTCGATTCAGCCGATCGACTTCGCCCGCCGGATGTTCCGGACCGCCACCGAGGCCTTCGACCGCTTCGGCCGGGGCCGTGGACATCCGGCGCGGTTGAACATGGGGGACTGCATGGCTTACGCCGTGGCGAGGACCCAGGACCTGCCGCTCCTCTTCAAGGGGAACGACTTCGTCCATACTGCCCTCATCCCCGCCGCACCCTGATCCCCGGTTCCATGTCCACGATCTCCGCGCCCCGCCCGCCCGAACCCCCCACCCTCGACCAGTTCCGCCGCGTCGTGCTCAAGGTCGGCTCGGCGCTCCTCGTCGACCGGGCGCGGGGGCGGCTGCGGCACGCCTGGCTCGCGGCCCTCGCCGAGGACATCGCCGACCTGCACGGCCGCGGCGTCGACGTGCTGGTGGTCTCCTCAGGCTCCATCGCGCTCGGTCGCACGGTGCTCAATTTCGGCCCCGGTCCCCTGCGGCTGGAGGAGAGCCAGGCCGCGGCGGCGGTGGGGCAGATCGCGCTCGCCCGGCACTGGTCGGAGGCGCTGGCCCATCACGGCATCGTCGCCGGCCAGATCCTGGTGACGCCGCAGGACACCGAGGAGCGCCGGCGCTACCTCAACGCGCGCGCGACCACCCTGAAGCTCCTGGAAGAACGCGCCGTCCCGGTCGTCAACGAGAACGACACCGTCGCCACCTCGGAGATCCGCTACGGCGACAACGACCGTCTCGCGGCGCGGGTCGCCACGATGATCGGCGCCGACCTCCTGGTGCTGTTCTCCGACATCGACGGGCTCTACACCGCCCCGCCGGCGAGCGATCCGAACGCCGAGCACTTGGCCGTCATCGCCCGGATCACCCCGGAGATCGACGCGATGGCGGGGGGCCCGGCCTCGGAACTGTCGCGCGGCGGCATGCGCACCAAGGTCGAGGCGGCCAAGATCGCGATCTCGGGCGGCACCCAGATGCTGATCGCCGACGGGCGGGGCAAGAACCCGCTCAAGGCGGTGGCGAACGGCGCCCGCTGCTCGTGGTTCCTCGCCGGCTCGACGCCCGGCGCCGCCCGCAAGACCTGGATCGCCGGCTCGCTGGAGCCGCGCGGCACGCTCACGATCGATGCCGGCGCGGCCCGCGCGCTCCAGGGTGGGGCGAGCCTGCTGCCGGTCGGCGTCAAGCGGGTCGAGGGCAGCTTCGGCCGCGGCGACGCGGTGACGATCCGCTCCCCCGACGGCGTGGTGCTCGGCCGCGGCCTCGTCGCCTACGACAGCGAGGACGCGGCACGCATCCTCGGCCGGTCGAGCCGGGAGATCGAGGCGGTGCTGGGCTATCCGGGCCGGGCCGCGATGGTGCACCGGGACGACCTGGCGCTGGTGGGGGATTGAGGCGGCTCGGAGATCGGCGTCACGGATCCCGCCGGCCCGAACCGGCGCGCTTGGTCTCCAAACACCAAGAAGGCGCCTGAGGGGCGTGTGCCGCCCCTGGCGCCTTGCTTGACCATCGAGTGCGTTCCCCGGCGGACCGGGGCGGCGCGATCAGCAGAAGTGCTGGCCGATCCGGCGCTCGAGATCGTCGGTGATGCGTCCGCCGTTGACCTCGACGTACTCGCCGATCTGGCGCTCCAGGCGACGCTGGTTGGCGGCGTGGATCGCGTGGACCATGCGGCTCACGAGGGTGAGGATGCCGGGCTCCATGTCGGAGCGCTCGTCGACGGTGGGGGAGATGAGCGAGTGAGTGATGACCGCGAGCATGGGGATCTCCGAAAAGAGTGCGCGCGGGCGTTTCCGGTGTTCTTGTTGCAACGCAATATGGTCGATACCGCGCTGCACACAAGCGCGACAGCTGCAGCGGCGCCATGCGAATCCAGCATGCCGGGCCCGGCGGGGCGGTTAACCGGACGGTTACGCTTCGGTGTGTCGGGCCAACGGGTTGACCGGGGTTGACCCGGGGGACCCGACGCGTCAATCACCCCCTCGCCTGCCCCGTCGCCCGCGCGTCATGCTGGCCTGCTAGGCGAGCCGACCGGCCCGGAGGGAGCCTTCCCCAAGGCCGGGCCCCCAATGCGGGGCATACCGAGACCATAATTCCGGAGACCTTGAGCGCCATGACCGACTGGCCTGTCCACGGCCGCATCAGCGGCCCCATCGTGATGATCGGCTTCGGCTCGATCGGCCGGGGCACCCTGCCCCTGATCGAGCGCCATTTCACCTACGACAAGGCCCGGTTCACGGTGGTGGAGCCGTCGGACGCCCACAAGGCGCTCGCCGACAAGCACGGCCTGCGCTTCGAGCAGGTCGCGCTGACCAAGGACAATTACCGCGAGATCCTGACGCCGCTCCTCACCGAAGGCGGCGGCCAGGGCTTCTGCGTCAACCTCTCGGTCGATACCTCGTCGCGGGACATCATGGAGCTGTGCCGCGAGATCGGCGCGCTCTACATCGACACCGTCGCCGAGCCGTGGCCGGGCTTCTACTTCGACAAGAATGCCGGCCCCGCCGACCGCACCAACTACGCGCTCCGCGAGCAGGTGCTCGACGCCCGCCGCCGCAAGCCCGGCGGGCCGACCGCGGTGTCGTGCTGCGGCGCCAATCCCGGCATGGTGTCGTGGTTCGTCAAGCAGGCGCTCCTCAACGTCGCGGCCGATCTCGGCCTCAAGACCTCCGAGCCGAAGACCCGCGAGGAATGGGCCGCGCTGATGCGCGAGACCGGCGTCAAGGGCATCCACATCGCCGAGCGCGACACCCAGCGTGCCAAGTCGGAGAAGCCGCAGGGCGTCTTCGTCAACACCTGGTCGGTCGAGGGCTTCGTCTCCGAGGGCAACCAGCCGGCCGAGCTGGGCTGGGGCACCCACGAGACCTGGATGCCGGAGAACGGCCGCACCCTGCCGAACGACGCGCCGGCGATCTACCTGCTGCAGCCCGGCGCCGACACCCGCGTGCGCTCCTGGACCCCGACCGCGCAGGCGCAGTTCGGCTTCCTCGTCACCCACAACGAGGCGATCTCGATCGCCGACTACTACACCGTGCGCCAGGAGGGTCAGGCGGTCTACCGGCCGACCTGCCACTACGCCTACCATCCCTGCAACGAGGCGGTGCTGTCGCTGCACGAGATGTGGGGCCAGGCCGGCAAGGTGCAGGAGAAGCACCACATCCTCGACGAGAACGAGATCGTCGACGGTATCGACGAGCTCGGCGTGCTGCTCTACGGCCACGGCAAGAACGCCTACTGGTACGGCTCGCAGCTCTCCATCGAGGAGACCCGGGCGATCGCCCCCTACCAGAACGCCACCGGCCTCCAGGTGACCTCCGCGGTGCTCGCCGGCATGGTCTGGGCGCTGGAGAACCCCGAGGCCGGCATCGTCGAGGCCGACGAGGTCGATTTCCGCCGCTGCCTCGAGGTGCAGCTGCCGTATCTCGGTCCGGTGATCGGGGTCTATACCGACTGGACGCCGCTGTCGGGCCGCCCCGGGCTCTTCCCGGAGGACATCGACGAGAGCGATCCCTGGCAGTTCCGCAACGTGCTGGTGCACGGGGCGTAGGCAAGGCCTCGGCCTGACCCCATCACGACGCGGCATCGCGCCCTCGCCCGGGTGCGGTGCCGCAGCGCGGCAAGGCTGTCGCCCGTCCCCGCCCGGTGCTACCATCGTGGCGGTGACAGGGAGCCGTCATGTCGCTCGCGCTGCGGCGCGCCCCGCGAATGCGGGTCGCCGAATTCCTTGAGATGATCCGCGACCGCCCGGACGAGGAGCGCTGGGAGCTTCTCGGCGGCGAGGCGGTGTTGATGGCGCCGCCGACCGAGCGGCATCAGGAGATTGTCGGCCATCTCGTCGGCGCATTGCGACCGCTCGCAGCGAAGTTCGGCTGCCGGGTTCTGCCCGGCATCGGCCTGCGCAACGACTTCGTCGACGATCACGCGCCCATCCCCGATATCGTCGTTCGTTGCGGTCCACGCGTTCCTGATGGGTACGCTCGCGATCCTTGGGTCGTCGTCGAGGTCCCGTCGCCCTCGACCATGCACGACGACCGGGGCCGCAAGGCTGCGTTCTATCGAGGGCTGCAGACCCTTCGTGCCGACCTGATCGTCTATGCCGACGAAGCCCGGGTCGAGCTGTGGTCGCGGGGAAACGGACCGAATGCGACCGTGCGGGTCCTCGGCAGAGACGACTTGATCCAGTTGCCGGACCTCGACGGTTCAATCCCGGTTGCCGCCCTCTACGAAGACATCTCCCTCTGACGCCCGAGCCGCCCTTGCCCCATTTCGACGAATTCTACGCCAACAAGCTGCGCGGCACCCTCGGGGTGACCGATGCCGAATCGGTGCTCGACCTGCGCGGCGCGCCTCGCCCGCAGGCCGAGGCCTCTCTCGCCGACATGCTGGAACGCAGCCGCTTCGCCAAGGGCAAGACCGTGGCGGTGCGCCTCGACGCGCCGACGCCCGGCGGCGGCGAGACCCTGTTCCAGCCGGTCGGGCGCCAGCTCCTCGACGCCAAGCGCCGCGGCTGGGTCGATCGCCTGCAGACCCTGCCGTCCCAGGACGGGCTCGGTTTCTACGTCGCCCTGTCCGGACGCCCGGACAAGGCCCAAGAGGCGCGCTGACCCGATGGCCCCGTCCCCCTCCGCTGCGAACCCCGCCGACCTGACCGCCACGGAGCTTTTGCACCTCTATGCGCGCCGCGCCCTCTCGCCGGTGGCGGTGACGCAAGCCGTGATCGCCCGGGCCGAGGCCGCGGAGCCGCGCTTGCACGCGCTCTACGCCTTCGTGCCCGAGACGGCGCTGGCGGCTGCCCGCGCCTCGGAGGCGCGCTGGATGCGCGGGGAGGCCCTGCCCCTCGACGGGGTGCCGGTCACCATCAAGGAGAACATCGCGACGAAGGGCGTGCCGATGCCGCTCGGCACCGCAGCCCGGGACGACGCGCCCCCGAGCCCGGCCGATGCGCCGGCCACCGCGCGCCTGCGCGAGGACGGCGCGGTGATCGTGGCCCATACCACCATGCCGGATTACGGCATGCTGTCCTCGGGACTGTCGAGCTTCCATCCGCTCACCCGCAACCCCTGGGACCTCGCCAAGGGCCCGGGCGGCTCCTCGGCCGGCTCGGGCGCCGCCGCGGCGGCGGGGTACGGTCCGCTGCATCTCGGCACCGATATCGGCGGCTCGGTCCGGTTGCCGGCCGCGTGGTGCGGGGTCGTGGGCCACAAGCCCAGCTACGGCCGGGTGCCGCTCGATCCGCCCTATTACGGCCGCTGCGCCGGCCCGCTCACCCGCACCGTCGCCGACGCGGCGCTGATGATGCGGACCGTGAGCCGCCCCGACGAACGCGACCCCACCGCCCTGCCCCCGGCCGACCTGCCCTGGCTCGACCTCGACGGGCTCGCCGTGAGGGGCTTGCGCCTCGGCCTGGTGATGGAGGCTGGCGCCGGCCTTCCCCTCGACCCGGGCCACCGCACGGTGATCGAGGCGGCGGCGCGGCTCCTCGCGGAGGCCGGCGCGGTGATCGAGCCGGTCGGGCCGCTCCTCACGCCAGGCATGCTCGACGGTCTCGACCTGTTCTGGCGCCAGCGCGCCTCCCTCGACATCGAAGCCCTGGACGAGGCGCGCCGGGCGCGCGTGCTGCCGTTCATCCGCGACTGGGCGGCGGGCGGCCGCGACGTGAGCGGTGCGATGGTCTTCCACGGCATGAGCCAGATGGCGGCGATGCGGGACGCGGCGCTGACGGCGATCCGGCCGTTCGACTTCCTGATCGGCCCGGTCTCGCCGAACCCGCCCTTCCCGGCCGAGCACGCCTCGCCGACCAACGACCCGGCCCGGGCGATGGCCCACATCGCCTACACGGTGCCGTTCAACATGTCGGAGCAGCCGGCGATCGCGGTCCCGGCGGGCTTCACGCCGGACGGGCTGCCGGTCGGCCTGCAGATCGCCGGGCGGCGCTTCGACGATGTCGGGGTGCTGCGGCTGGCACGCGCCTTCGAGCGGATCCGGCCGGCGCTGCGGCCGTGGCCGGTGGTGGGGTGATCCGGGTCACGCCTGCCGCGCGTTCAGAATCGGTGAAGTCGCGGGCTCCCCTCTCCCGCGCCTTGCAGCGATCCTGGGCAATCCCGGGATCGCCTGGAGACGGGAACCGCGCTTGATGATGAGCAGAGCGGCGCCGGCTTTCAGGCCGTCTCCCCCCTCAACCGCGCCAGCGCCCGCTCGCGACCGATGAGCGGCAGCAGGCCGGCGAGGTCGGGGCCGTGGTCGAGGCCGGTCAGCGCGAGGCGCAAGGGCAGGAACAGGGCCTTGCCCTTGAGGCCGGTGGCGGTGCGAACCGCCTCCGTCACCCGCTTCCAGGTCGTCGCGTCCCACGGCTCCGGCGGCAGCGCCTGGCGGGCGACGGCGAGCAGGTCCGGCGTCTCGCCGGTCACCGGCGTCACCGGTCCCTCGACCACCCGCCACCACTCGGCGGCATCCGACACCCGGGTCAGGTTCGCCCGCACCACCTCCCAGAACGCTTGCGCCCGCTCGGGCGCGACGCCGAGGGCGGTGAGCCGCTCGGCCACCGCCGCGGAGGGGAGAGCATGCACGACCCGGGCGTTGAGCCCGTCGAGCTCGTGCTCGTCGAACTTCGCCGGTGCCCGCGAGACATGGGCGAGGTCGACGAGGGCGGCGAGCTCGTCGAGGTCCGAGACCGGCCGCACCGCCTCGGCCGAGCCGGTCAGCACCGCCAGGGCCGCGACCGCCATCGGCTCGTAGCCGGACTCGCGCAGGCCGCGCAGGGAGAGGTGGCCGAGGCGCTTCGACAGCCCCTCGCCGCTCGCCGTGGTGAGCAGGTTGTGGTGGGCGAAGACCGGCACCGGGGCGCCCAGCGCCGAGAAGATCTGGATCTGGACCGCCGTGTTGGTGACGTGGTCCTCGCCGCGGATCACGTGGGTCACGCCGGTCTCGGCGTCGTCGACCACCGAGGGCAGGGTATAGAGGTAGCTGCCGTCCTCGCGGATCAGCACCGGGTCGGACAGGCTGTCGGCCTCGACGTGGCAGGGCCCGCGCACGAGGTCGTCCCAGGTGACGGTGCCGGGATCGAGGCGGAAGCGCCAATGCGGCCGGCGCCCCTCGGCCTCGAAGGCGGCACGCTCCTCGTCCGTCAGCGTCAGGGCGGCGCGGTCGTAGACCGGCGGCAGGCCGCGGCCGAGCTGGCGCCGGCGGCGGCGCTCCAGCTCCTCGGCCGTCTCGTAGGCCGGATAGAGCCGGCCCGCGGCTTTGAGGCGCTCGGCCGCCGCGTCGTAGATCGCGAGGCGCTCCGACTGGCGGAACATCCCGTCCGGGACGATGCCGAGCCAGCCCAGATCCTCCTCGATCGCCGCGGCGAATGCGGGGGTCGAGCGCGCCGTGTCGGTGTCGTCGAGGCGCAGCCAGAACCGGCCGCCTTCCCGCCGGGCGAACAGGGCGTTGAACAGGGCCGGCCGGGCATTGCCGATATGGAGGAAGCCGGTGGGCGAGGGAGCGAAGCGAACGACGGGTGCCATGGCGGCTCTCGTAGAGCATCGGCGGAGCGGGGCGCAATCGGGCACGGGCCCGAACGCCTGACAGGCCAAGCCTTGACAGCGCTCGCCCCGTCGCCGCATCGCGGGGCCGTGGCCACCCCCTCCCCCCTCCTGCCGGCCGGCACCACGGCCTGGCTGATCACCGACGGCAAGGCCGGCGACCTCGCCCCCTGCCGCGGCCTCGCGGAGGCCTTGGGTCTGGCGGCCGAGGAGCGGATGGTCGCGCCGCGCCCGCCCTTCTCGTGGCTCGCACCTCGGGGGCCGGCCGATCCGCGCGAGCGGGCTCTTCATCCCCCCTGGCCCGACCTCGCGATCGCCACCGGCCGCCGGGCGGTGCCGGCGCTCCGCGCGGTGAAGCGCCGCTCACGAGGCGAGACCTTCACGGTATTCCTGCGCGATCCGCGCATCGGGACGCGGGCGGCCGACCTGATCTGGGTGCCGGCCCACGACCGGTTGCGCGGCCCGAACGTCGTCGTGACCGATCTCGGACCGCATCCGGTGTCGCCCGCCCGCCTCGCCGCCGCGCGCGCGCAGCCCGACCCGCGGCTCGCCGCCCTCCCCCGCCCCCGCGCCGCGGTGCTGGTCGGCGGCGACAGCCGGCACGGGCGCTTCCCGGACGAGGACGGGCGGCGCCTGCTCGCCGGCCTGGAGCGGCTGGCGGACGAGGCGAGCCTGATGATCACCGCGTCCCGGCGCACGCCCGGCCCCTTGCGGGCGGCGTTGGCCGATCTCGCGCGGCGCCGCGGCGGCTTCGTCTGGGACGGCAGCGGCGAGAACCCGTATCTCGCCCTGCTGGCGCTCGCCGACACGATCGTGGCGACCGCCGATTCGGCCAACATGGTGACCGAGGCCTGCGCCGCCGGCGCTCCGGTGCTGCTGTTCGAGCCGCGGAACCTCTATCCGCGTCATCGCCCGCTGTTCGAGGCGTTGAAAAGCCAAGGAACTGTGCATCCTTTCGCCGGACGGGTTGAAGCGTTGCGCCCCAAGCCCTTAGACATGACACTCGCGATCGCGCAGGCTGTGGCGAATGCCTATATCGGGCATCGCGACGCGCTCGCCCGCCGCACGACTCGTTAGAGTCCGACCGGCGGCAGCCCCGGAGACCCTTATGTCCACCACCAAGCAGGCTCCCCAGCACGAGAAGCTCGTGATCATCGGCTCCGGCCCCGCCGGGTACACCGCCGCGATCTACGCCGCCCGCGCCATGGTCGAGCCGCTGCTGATCTCGGGCTTCCAGCCCGGCGGCCAGCTGATGATCACCACCGACGTCGAGAACTACCCGGGCTTCGCGGACGCGATCCAGGGCCCGTGGCTGATGGAGCAGATGCGCTCCCAAGCCGAGCATGTCGGCACCCGGATCGTCTCGGAATACATCGCCACGGTCGACCTCGCGCAACGGCCGTTCCGGCTCGAGGCCGATTCGGGCGCGGTGTTCACCTGCGACGCGCTGATCATCGCCACCGGCGCCCAGGCGAAGTGGCTCGGCCTGCCCTCGGAGGCGAAGTTCCAGGGCTTCGGCGTCTCGGCCTGCGCCACCTGCGACGGCTTCTTCTTCCGGGGCAAGGAGGTCGTGGTGGTCGGCGGCGGCAACACCGCGGTCGAGGAGGCGCTCTACCTCGCCAACCTCGCCTCCAAGGTGACGGTGGTGCACCGGCGCGACACGTTCCGGGCCGAGCGCATCCTGCAGGAGCGCCTGTTCAAGCACCCGAACGTCGAGGTGGTGTGGAACCACGCGGTCGAGGAGATCTGCGGCCGCGACAAGCCGGCGCCCTCGGTCACCCATGTCCGCCTGCGCGACACCCGCACGGGCGAGATCACCGAGCGCAAGGCCGACGGCGTGTTCGTCGCCATCGGCCACCAGCCGGCGACCGCGGTGTTCGAGGGGCAGTTGCCCTTCCGGGCCGGCGGCTACCTGGAGGTGACGCCCGGTACCGCCATGACGGCGATTCCCGGCGTGTTCGCGGCGGGCGACGTGACCGACGACGTCTACCGGCAGGCGATCACCGCCGCCGGGATGGGCTGCATGGCCGCCCTCGAGGCGGAGAAGTACCTGGCCAACCTGGCGATCGGCGAAGAGCCGCGCAAGGCCGCGGCCGAGTAGGCGTGAGATGTACCGGGGCCGGGGATGAGCCCCGGCCTCGGCCTTTGTGGCGTTCGCTCTGAACTCACCGGCCGCGTCTGGCCGGCCGGAGCTCTGGCGCGGGGTTGACGGTCGTGGACTGGGACAAGATCCGGATTTTCCTCAACGTCGCCGAAGCCGGGAGCTTCACCAAGGCGGGCGACGACATCGGGCTCAGCCAGTCGGCCGTCAGCCGTCAGATCAGCGCCCTGGAGCGCGAGCTGAAGGCGCCGCTGTTCCATCGCCACGCCCGCGGACTGATCCTGACCGAGCAGGGCGACCTGCTGTTCCGGGCCGCCCGGGACATGAAGATGCGGCTGGAGACCACCCGGGCGCGCCTCGTCGAGACGAGCGAGCGCCCCTCGGGCGACCTCAAGGTGACGACGACGGTGGGGCTCGGCACCGCCTGGCTGTCGCAAAGGGTGGCCGAGTTCCTCGACCTGCACCCGGATGTCCGCGTCGAGCTGATCCTGACCAACGAGGAGCTCGACCTCGCGATGCGCGAGGCCGACGTGGCGATTCGGCTCCGCCGGCCGGCCCAGCCGGACCTGATCCAGCGCCGGTTGTTCACCGTGCACTATCACGTCTTCGCCTCGCTCGAATACATCAAGCGGTTCGGCGAGCCGAAGACCATCGACGATCTCGACAAGCACCGGCTGGTCTCGTTCGGCGGCGACCAGCCCTCCTACCTGATGGCGACCCATTGGCTCGCCACCGTCGGCCGCGAGGGGCGCGAGCACCGCACGATTCACTTCACGGTGAACAACATCTCGGCGCTGCAGCTCGCGGTCGAGACCGGCGCCGGCATCGGCATCCTGCCGGACTACGTCGCCGACGGGAACGAGCAGCTGGTCCAGGTGCTGCGCGACTACGAGATGCCGAATCTCGAGAGCTACCTCGTCTATGCCGAGGAGATGCGGACGGTCGCCCGCGTCCAGGCGTTCCGGGACTTCCTGGTCGCGAAGGCGCAGCGCTGGACGTATTGAGGCGGGATCTTCCCCGGCAATGCCAACGCCGTCCGAGTCATTGAAGGGCCGCGCAGCGGAGCCCGGGATGACCCAGCGGGTGGTACGTCCGTCGAGGGACGCCGACTCCACACCCCGCGCACCTCCCCGCTTGCCTTTCCGTCCGCCGGCGCCATGCTGCCGGGGGAGACGCTAGGTCAGCCGCAAGGAGCCCCGATGACCGACGACGAGACCTTCATGGCGCGCGCCATCGCCCTGTCGGAGCACACCGCGCTCGTCGAGAGCGCCGGCGGCGTCTTCGGCGCGGTGATCGTGCGCGACGGCACCATCATCGGCGAGGGCGCGAACCGGGTCGTCGCCGAGAACGATCCGACCTGGCACGCCGAGATGGCGGCGATTCGCGACGCCTGCACGAAGGAAGGCAGCTTCAAGCTGCCGGGCGCGACCCTCTACACCTCGGCCGAACCGTGCCCGATGTGCATGGCGGCGGCCTACTGGGCCGGCATCTCGCGGATCTTCTACGCCTCGACCAACGAGGATGCGCTGCGCCACGGCAATTTCGACGACAGCATGATCTACGAGGAGATCCGCAAGCCGGCGAGCGAACGCAAGATCCCGATCCGGCAGATCATGCGGGCCGAGGCGATCGAGGTCTGGGAGCGCTACGAGGCGAAGGCCGACCGGGTGCCGTACTGACCGGGGCGGGACCGGCAACCGGGGCCCGCAGCGTGGCGTTGTCGTGTCAGGACTGACGCCCGGACAGGGGCTCGGGAGACCCCACGCCGCTTGCCGGAGCCTGAGGCCGGTCGAACCGTTGAAAGAGGCCCCCATGCGTCGCACGCCTCTCCTCGCCGTCCTCCTGGCGGCGGCCCTCGCCCCAGCCCCGCACCTCGGGAAAACGGAGCCGCCCAGGCGGGATCCGGGCGGCTCCGGGGTGCTCGGGCCCGCCACCCGCGACACCACCGGCGTCGGCCAGACCAAGCCGCCGGGCGCAGCCCTCGGCCCGGATGCCGGTCTCACGCCGCAGTTGCAGGAGCGCGATCGGGAGATCCAGCGCGCGATCGACACCGGTCTCTGCACCGGTTGCACCGAGGCGCCGGCCACGGGGAGCCAAGTGCATTAGTCCGCTCTGCATTAGACGGAATGATCGGTTGCGAGTGCGGTCAACGGACCCTTAAACCGGCCGCAACCAGCCCGGGCGCCGCGCCAGCGACCGGGGAGACCATGCGAGGGAGAACGCCATGAGCCAGCGGATCGTCGAGGTCAGCCAGGATGCGCGCGCGCGGGCGCATATCGACGAGGCGACGTACCTGTCCTGGTACGAGGCCTCGATCCGCGACCCGGAGTCGTTCTGGCGCGAGCACGGCCAGCGGATCGACTGGTTCACGCCCTACGCCAAGGTGAAGGAGACGACGTTCGGCCCCGGCGACGTCTCGATCCGATGGTTTTCCGACGGCGTCACCAACGCCGCCTACAATTGCATCGACCGGCACCTCGACACCCGCGGCGACCAGGTGGCGATCATCTGGGAGGGCGACGACCCGTCGGAGTCGCGCCACATCACCTACCGCGAGCTGCACGCGGAAGTGTGCCGGATGGCCAACGTCCTGCGCAACCGCGGCGTCTCGAAGGGCGACCGGGTCACCATCTACCTGCCGATGATCCCCGAGGCGGCCTTCGCGATGCTGGCCTGCGCCCGCCTCGGCGCGATCCACTCGGTGGTGTTCGGCGGCTTCTCGCCGGATTCGCTCGCCGGCCGCATCCAGGGCTGCGACTCGAAGCTCGTCATCACCGCCGACGAGGGCCTGCGCGGCGGCCGCAAGGTGCCGCTGAAGGCCAACGTCGACGCGGCGATCCAGCGCCTGGCCCCGGACAGCGTCGACCACGTCATCGTGGTGCGCCGCACCGGCGGCGCCGTCGAGATGGATCCGGTCCGCGACGTCTACTACGACGCCGCCGCCGCCCAGGTCACCGACGAGTGCCCGGTGACGCATGTCGAGGCCGAGCACCCGCTGTTCCTGCTCTACACCTCGGGCTCGACCGGCCAGCCGAAGGGCGTGGTCCACACCACCGGCGGCTACCTCGTCTACGCGTCGATGACGCACCAATACGTCTTTGACTACCACGAGGGCGACATCTACTGGTGCACCGCCGATGTCGGCTGGGTCACCGGCCACTCCTACATCCTGTACGGGCCGCTGGCGAACGGCGCCACCACCCTGATGTTCGAGGGCATCCCGACCTATCCGACGATCTCGCGGTTCTGGGACGTCGTCGACAAGCACAAGGTCAACATCTTCTACACCGCGCCGACCGCGATCCGCTCGCTGATGGGCGCCGGCGAGGCGCCGGTGAAGCAGACCTCGCGCGCGTCCCTCCGCACGCTCGGCTCGGTCGGCGAGCCGATCAATCCCGAGGCCTGGGAATGGTACTACCGGGTCGTCGGCGACGAGCGCTGCCCGATCGTCGACACCTGGTGGCAGACCGAGACCGGCGGCATCCTCATCACCCCGCTCCCCGGCGCGACCCCGCTCAAGCCCGGCTCGGCGACGCGGCCGTTCTTCGGCGTGAAGCCGGTGGTGGTCGATGCCGACAACACGGTTCTCGACGGCGCCTGCGAGGGCAACCTCTGCATCGACGATTCGTGGCCGGGCCAGATGCGGACGGTGTGGGGCGACCACGAGCGCTTCGTGCAGACCTACTTCTCGACCTTCCCGGGCCGCTATTTCTCGGGTGACGGCTGCCGGCGCGATGCCGACGGCTATTACTGGATCACCGGCCGCGTCGACGACGTGATCAACGTCTCGGGCCACCGGATGGGCACGGCGGAGGTCGAATCCTCGCTCGTCGCGCACCCGAAGGTCTCCGAGGCCGCGGTGGTGGGCTATCCCCACGACATCAAGGGCCAGGGCATCTACGCCTACGTCACCCTGATGCAGGGCGAGGAACCCTCCGACGCGCTCCGCAAGGAGCTGGTGACCTGGGTGCGCAAGGATATCGGGCCGATCGCCTCGCCCGACCTGATCCAGTTCGCCCCCGGCCTGCCGAAGACCCGCTCCGGCAAGATCATGCGCCGCATCCTGCGCAAGATCGCCGAGGACGAGTTCTCCGCGCTCGGCGACACCTCGACGCTCGCCGAGCCGGCGGTGGTCGACGACCTGATCGAGAACCGGCAGAACCGCACCAAGTGACCGTGATGGCCGGGGCCCCCGCACGGGCCCCGGCCCCATGATCCCGCGCGATACGGTCGCGCTTATCAGACCTTCGTCGCATCGAGAGCAGTTTCAGTCTCTTTGCACTGGCATTCGCCACGAAATCAGGTCATCCGAAATTTTGCGCCGCATCAAACGACGTCGGTGCACAGCAGCCTGGCGAGAACAGGCACAGAGAAAGACCGTCGCATCGACTTCACTGCCTCGTGCCGTCTTCGGTGCGCGGCGGAGCCGTGCCTGGTTACAGAAGCGAAACATAGGGAGGCCCGCCGATGGCAGAGGCAGACACCGCACGGGTTCTGGCGAGCCCGACATTCCGACAATTGGTGACCGAACGCACCCGCTACGGCTGGATCCTGTCCGGCGCGATGCTGGGGATCTATCTCGGCTTCATCCTGCTCGTCGCCTTCGCCAAGGGCGTGATGGCGGCGAAGATCGGCTCCGGCGTGACCTCGCTCGGCATCGTGCTGGGCCTCGTCGTCATCGTCTCGGCCTTCGCGCTCACCGGGATCTACGTCGCCCGGGCCAATGGCCGCTACGACGACCTGACGAACGACCTCAACCGGGAGCTCGGCCGATGAGCGCACGCCGCATCGCCATCGTGGGGCTCCTGACGGTCGTCGGAGCCGGCGCGGCTTTGGCCGCCGGGCCGGATCTCGGCGCCGTGCAGAAGCAGGCGACGAACTGGACCGCCGTCGTCATGTTCCTGCTCTTCGTGCTGGCCACGCTGGGCATCACCTACAAGGCCGCCGCGGGCTCGAAGTCGGCCGCCGACTTCTACGCCGCCGGCGGCGGCATCTCGGCCGGCCAGAACGCGCTTGCCATCGCGGGCGACTACATGTCGGCGGCCTCGTTCCTCGGCATCTCGGGGCTGGTCTTCTCGTCGGGCTTCGACGGGCTGATCTACTCGATCGGCTTCCTGGTCGGCTGGCCGATCGTGCTGTTCCTGATCGCCGAGCGGCTGCGCAACCTCGGCAAGTTCACCTTCGCCGACGTGGCGAGCTTCCGCCTCGACCAGACCCGGATCCGCATCCTGTCGGCGACCGGCACCCTCGTGGTGGTGGCGTTCTACCTGATCGCCCAGATGGTCGGCGCGGGTAAGCTGATCCAGCTGCTGTTTGGCCTCGACTACCTCACCGCGATCATCGCGGTCGGCATCCTGATGATCGTCTACGTCGCCTTCGGCGGCATGAAGGCGACGACCTGGGTGCAGATCATCAAGGCCTGCCTGCTGCTCGCCGGCGCCTCGTTCATGGCGCTGGCCGTGCTGTGGCGCTACGGCTTCAACCCGGAGGCGCTGTTCGCCGCCGCCGTGCAGGAGCACCCCAAGCACGAGGCGATCATGGCGCCGGGCGGCCTCGTCGCCGATCCGGTCTCGACCATCTCGCTCGGCATCGGCCTGATGTTCGGCACCGCCGGCCTGCCCCACATCCTGATGCGGTTCTTCACCGTGTCGGACGCCCAGGCCGCCCGCAAGTCGGTGTTCTACGCCACCGGCCTGATCGCCTACTTCTACATCCTGACCTTCATCATCGGCTTCGGCGCCATCACCTTCCTGATGAGCGACCCGAGCTACTTCAAGGCCGGAGCCGGCGGCGCCTACGACCGGATCACCGGGCTGCTCGGCGGCAGCAACATGGCGGCGGTGCACCTCGCCAACGCCACCGGCGGCTCGCTCTTCCTCGGCTTCATCTCGGCGGTGGCCTTCGCGACCATCCTCGCCGTGGTGGCGGGTCTCACGCTCGCCGGCGCCTCGGCGGTGAGCCACGACCTCTACGCCCAGGTCTTCGCCCGCGGGCGCACGACCGAGGCCGGCGAGGTCCGCCTGTCGAAGATCTCGGCGGTCGTGATCGGCATCGTGGCGATCTATCTCGGCTACGTGTTCGAGAACCAGAACGTCGCCTTCATGGTCGGCCTCGCCTTCGCGGTGGCGGCGAGCTGCAACTTCCCGGTGCTGGCGATGTCGATCCTGTGGAAGGGCACCACGACGCTGGGCGCCCTCGTCGGCGGCCTGATCGGCCTCGTCAGCGCGGTCGTGATGGTGGTGCTGTCGAAGGCGGTGTGGGTCACCACCTTCGGCCACCCGGCGGCGCTCTTCCCCTACGACAACCCGGCCCTGTTCTCGATGCCGCTCGCCTTCCTCGGCATCTGGGCGGTCTCGAAGATCGACAACTCCGCCCGGGCGAAGCGCGAGCGGGCGGCCTTCGAGGCGCAGTACGTGCGCTCGGAGACCGGCATCGGAGCGGCCGGCGCGCACGCGCATTGACGACGAACGGGCGGCGGCCGGCACGGCCGCCGCCCCGCTCCGCGACGCGTCAGAGACGGCGTCGCGTCCCGCCTGTGGCGGATGACGCGCCTTGGGAGAGGCCGCCGGGTCCGGAACGGAAGCCCGGGCGGCCTCACTCCCCGCTCCCCTCCCCTCGCACCAGCCCGCGCTCCATCAGATCCAGATGCCCGGCCAGATACGCCGCACCGTCGAGGGCGTGGTCGTCGCCGAACATCAGGCGCCAGGTGCAGGCCATCATCACCGGGGCGAAGAGCAGGTGGGGGAATTCCTCCGCCGCGCAGGCGCGGAACTCGCCGCGCTCGATGCCGTAGCGCACCACCCGACGCAGGTTCTCCACCGCCGGGCCGATCACCTCGGCGCGCCAGCGGGCGGCGAGGTCGGGGAACCGGCTCACCTCGGCCAACAGCATCCGGAGGATCTCGCGGGCGCGCCGGTCCTCGACCATGTGCTCGTACACGAAGGCGAAGTGGCTGCGCAGGATCGCCATCGCCGATCCCTGCGGCACGGCGGTGAGCGCCGCGAGGTTCTCCTGCGAGGGACGGTTCATCTCCCTGATCGTGGCGAGGAACAGGTCCTCCTTGCTCGGGAAGTACAGGTAGATCGTGCCCTTGGTGATTCCGGCCCGGGCCGCCACGTCGTCGAGCTTGGTCGCCGCGAAGCCGCTGCGCGCGAATTCCTCGAACGCCGCCTCGACGATCTCGCCCGGCCGCTCCTCCTTGCGCCGCTGGCGCCGTCCCGCAATGGCCATGTCGCTCCTTATTGACTGTCTGGTCAGTTATTAGTACGAAGCAGGCGTCGCCTTCAAGGAGCGCGTGCCATGTCCCCCAGGGTGATGTTGAGTCCCCGCACGGTGATCGGCCCGGGCCGGGTTCGCCCGCTGCATCAAACCGGGTCGAGCCGGCCTCGTTTCACCCATCTGCCGAACGGGCTCGACCTCCATGCGCCGCCGCTCGCCCCATCGCGCCCGCTGCTGCCGCGGCGGGTCTCGGCCTCGACGCTCGCGCTCGTGATCGTCGCGCTCGCCGGCTGGGCCGGCCTGCTGGCCTGGACCCGCCTCGACCCGGTGGCACCTGCCTGCCCGACCTGCCTCTCGGAGCCGGGCCAGCTCTGAGGCTGTCCCGCCCGTCCCCTTCGCCCCGGCGCCCTGCCGGGGCTCCCCCACAGATGCGGGACGCCCTCCATCCGGAGAACGGCCCACATCTGGAAGGAGCGGCCGCATCCGCCCCCTCGCGGCCGCTCCTTCACGCCCGTTTCATCGCCCCGTTCCCTGCGCCAGAGCGGCACCCGAACGCCCTGCCATCGGGCGCCGCTCCAGGTCTTTGATTGTGCCGCATTTTCTTTGGCGAACCGGTATCCATGTCGTCGAAGGATGCTTCAGCCTTCCGCTCGCCCGAACGGGGACCCGCGAGATCCTCATGAGACAAAGTCCGATCCCGCGGGGCGCCGCCCTGCTCGCCCTCGCCCTCGCGACCGCCGGCACGGCCGACGCCGAGGCGCCGGCCAAGGGCGAGACCACGAAAGCGGCCCGCAACCCCGCCCTGGCCGAGGTCCGGGTCGTCGCTGCCGCCCTCGCGCCGGTCTCGGCCCAGGTCGTGCTGACCGGCGACATCCAGGCCAAGTTTCTGAGCAACATCGCGTTCCGGGTCAGCGGCAAGATTCAGGAACGCCTGGTCGAGGTCGGCGAGCACGTCACCGCCGATCAGGTGCTGGCCCGGCTCGAGCCGCAGGAGCAGCAGGTCAACGTCGATACCGCGCAGGCGGCGCTTGCCTCGGCCGAAGCCTTGCTGACCCAGGCGAAGGTCAGCTTCGAGCGACAGCAATCGCTGATGCGCAGCGGCTACACCACCCGCACCGCCTACGACCAGGCCGAGCAGACGCTGCGCACGACCCAGGCCTCGGTGGAATCGGCCAAGGCCGTCCTCGGCAATGCCCGCGAGCAATTCTCCTACACCGCCCTGAAGACCGGCGTCGCCGGCATCATCACGGCCCGCAACGCCGAGGCCGGTCAGGTGGTGCAGTCCGGCCAGACCGTGTTCACCCTGGCCCAGGACGGGCCGCGCGACGCGGTGTTCGTCGTCTCCGAGACGCTGCTCGCCGAACCGCCGGAGGGCAAGACGATCGACATCATCCTCCTGTCCGATCCGCGGGTGCGCACCACCGGCACCGTCCGGGAGATCTCGCCGGCGGTCGATCCGGCCTCCGGCGGCGTCCGGGTGAAGATCGGGCTGACGAACGTGCCGCCCGAGATGTCGCTGGGCGCCACGGTGGCGGGCCTCGGGCGCTTTCGCGCCCGCGAGGCCGTGAGCTTGCCCTGGAGCGCGCTGTTCCGCTGGCAGGACCGGCCGGCGGTCTGGGTGCTCGATCCCGCCAGCAACACCGTCGCGCCGAAGACCGTGGCGATCGACCGCTATGCCGGCTCGGCCATCGTGCTCGCGAGCGGCGTCGCGCCGGGCGAGCGGGTGGTCACCGCCGGCATCCAGCTGCTGCGCCCGGGCCAGAGGGTCGCGGTGGTCGGGGAGGACGCGCCGTGAGATTTGCGCCTGCCCTTGTCGTCCTCCTCGCCGTCGCCGGATGCCAAGGCGAGACGGCCGAGGCGCCGCCGCCGGTGCGCCCGGTGCTCACCACCAGGGTCGAAGTGTCCACCGCCGAGACCTTCGGCCCCTTCGCCGGCACGGTCGAGCCGCGCTACCAGACGCAGGCAGGCTTCCGGGTGCCGGGCCGGATGGTCGCCCGCGACGTCTATGTCGGCGACCTCGTGCCCAAGGGCGCGCGGCTCGCCGCCCTCGATCCGACCGTGCTGCTCTTCGCCGTCACCCGGGCGCGCGCCGACGTCACCGATGCCGAGGCGCAGCTCGCCAATGCCAGTGCCGTCGAGACGCGCCAGCGCACCCTGTTCGAGGGCGGCAACGTCACCCAGGCCGCCCTCGACAGTGCCGTGGCGAGCCGCGACACCGCGACGGCGCGTCTCGCGCAGGCCAAGGCCGCCCTGCAGAAGGCGAGCGACGAGCTCGGCTACGCCACCCTGAAGGCCGATGTCGACGGAGTGGTGACGGCCTGGAACGCCGAGATCGGCCAGGTGGTGAGCGCCGGCCAGGCGGTGGTGACGCTCGCCCGTCCCGACATCCGCGAGGCGGTAGTCGACATCCCGGACGGGCTGATGGCCGGCATCAGGGCCGGCACCGAATTCACCGTGACGCTCCAGGCGGCGCCGACCATCACCGCGAAGGGCCGGGTGCGCGAGATCGGGCCGCTCGCCGACCCGGCGACCCGGACGCGCCGGGTGCGCATGACCCTCGTCGATCCGCCGGAGGCCTTCCGGCTCGGCACCACCGTCACGGTGGCGCTGCGGCGTCCGACCCCGCCGCGCATCACCCTGCCGGCGACCGCCCTGCTGCGGGCGGAGAACCGCACCAGCGTCTGGGTCGTCGCGCCCGACGGGACGTCGGTCTCCCGCCGCGACGTCGTGCTCGTCGACACCCCGATCCACCACGAAGGCGCGGTGACCCTGAGCGACGGCCTCAAGGCCGGCGAGACCGTGGTGGTGGCGGGCGCCCACAGCCTCAAGGACGGCCAGGCGGTGCGTCTCGCCGCCTCCGGCCTCTGACCCCGGCCCGATTCCTTCCGCGCGCGGCCCCGCGGCCCGCACCCACACCCCGTTCAGCGCGAGGCCGCGCCCGATGAAATCGTTCAACCTCTCCGAATGGGCGCTGTCGCACCGCTCCTTCGTCTGGTTCCTGATGGTGGTGGCGATCGTCGCCGGCGCGATGTCGTACCGCAAGCTCGGCCGCGAGGAGGACCCGGCCTTCGCGATCAAGACCATGGTGGTGCAGGCGAACTGGCCCGGCGCCACCATCGGCGACACCCTCGAGCAGGTCACCGACCGGATCGAGAAGGAATTGCAGCAGATCAACGCGGTCGATTACACCCGCAGCTACACGACGCCTGGCCAGGCGACGGTGTTCGTCAACCTGCGCGAGACGACCCCGCCGAAGACGATCCCGTGGCTGTTCTACCAGGTCCGGAAGCGCCTCGGCGACATCAAGGGCACCTTCCCGCAAGGCATGCAGGGCCCGTTCTTCAACGACGAGTTCGGCGACGTGTTCGGCAACGTCTACGCCTTCACGGCCGACGGGCTGTCGATGCGCCAGTTGCGAGACTACGTCGAGACGGTGCGCACCCGCATCATCAAGGTGCCGAGCATCGGCAAGACGCAGATCATCGGCGCCCAGGACGAGATGATCTATCTCGACTTCTCGACCCGCAAGCTCGCCGGCCTCGGCGTCGACATCCAGTCGGTGATCAAGACGCTGCAGGCGCAGAACGCGGTGGCGCCCTCCGGCGTGATCCAGGCCGGGCCGGAGCGGGTCTCGGTCCGGGTCGGCGGCCAGTTCACCGACGAGAACAGCCTGAAGGCCATCAACCTGCGGGTCAACGACCGCTTCTTCCGCCTCTCCGACGTCGCCACGATCGAGCGCGGCTACGCCGACCCGCCCCAGGCCCTGTTCCGCTACAACGGCCAGCCGGCGATCGGGCTCGCCATCGCCATGCAGCAGAGCGGCAACCTGCTCCAGTTCGGCGAGGCCCTGAAGACGCGGATGCGCCAGGTCGAGGGCGAGCTGCCGGTGGGCGTGGGCATCCACCTCGTCTCCGACCAGCCGCGCATCGTCGAGGAGGCGGTCGGCGGTTTCACCAAGGCCCTCGTCGAGGCGGTGGTGATCGTGCTCGTCGTCTCGTTCCTCAGCCTCGGGGTGCGGGCCGGCCTCGTGGTGTCGTTCTCGATCCCGCTGGTGCTCGCCATCGTGTTCGTCGTCATGGACGTGATGGGGGTCACGCTCCAGCGCATCTCGCTCGGCGCGCTCATCATCGCGCTCGGCCTCCTCGTCGACGACGCGATGATCACCGTCGAGATGATGGTGGCGCGGCTGGAAGCCGGCGACAGCCTGCACAAGGCCGCGACCTTCGCCTACACCTCCACCGCCTTCCCGATGCTGACCGGCACGCTCGTCACCGTGGCGGGCTTCCTGCCGATCGGCTTCAACGGCTCGGCCGCCGGCGAGTACACCTACTCGCTGTTCGTGGTGATCGCGGCCTCGCTCCTCGTCTCCTGGGTGGTGGCGGTGCTGTTCGCGCCGTTGATCGGCGTGAAGATCCTGCCGAAGACCATGAAGGGCCACCACGACAAGCCGAGCCGCCTGTTGAACGCCTTCCGGGCCCTGCTGCTGCCGGCGATGCGCTTCCGCTGGATCACGGTCGCTTCTTGCGTCGGGATGCTGGGGCTCGCGGTGGTCGGCATGGGCCACGTCCAGCAGCAGTTCTTCCCCTCCTCCGACCGGCCCGAGGTGCTGGTCGACCTGACCCTGCCGCAGAATGCCAGCATCGCCGAGACCCGGGCGCAGATGGACCGGTTCGAGGCCGCCCTGAAGGACGATCCGGCGATCAAGCGCTGGAGCTCCTATGTCGGCCAGGGCGCGATCCGGTTCTACCTGCCCCTCGACCAGCAATTGCAGAACGCGTTCTACGGCCAGATCGTGATCGAGACCGTGTCGCTGGAGGCGCGCGACCGCACCATGGCGCGGTTGAACGCGCTCGCCCGGCGCGACTTCGTCGGCACCGACGTGTTCGTGCATCCCCTCGATCTCGGGCCCCCGGTCGGCCGGCCGATCCAGTACCGGATCAGCGGCCCCGACCTGCAGGTGGTCCGCGCCCAGGCGCTCAAGCTCGCCAACGTGGTGGCGCAGAACCCGCATGTCGGCCTGCCGACCTTCGACTGGAACGAGCCCGGCAAGGTGCTGCGGGTCGAGATCCTGCAGGACAAGGCGCGCCAGCTCGGCGTGACCTCGCAGGACATCGCCGGCATCCTCAACGGCGTCGTCGGCGGCACCACGATCACCCAGGTCCGCGACGCGATCTACCTCGTCGACGTGGTCGGCCGGGCGCAGGGACCCGAGCGCCGCTCCGTCGACACGCTCCAGAGCCTGCAGGTGCCGACCGCCGGCGGCGCCACGGTGCCGCTGCTCGCCTTCGCGCGGATCCACTACGACCTCGAACAGCCGATCGTCTGGCGCCGGGACCGGATGCCGACCATCACGGTGCGCGCCGCCATCACCGACGCGACCCAGCCGCCGACCGTGGTGACGGCCCTCGAGCCCGCCATGGCGCAGTTCCGCTCGGAACTCCCCGAGGGCTACGACCTCGCGACCGGCGGCGCGGTGGAGGAGAGCGCCAAGGGCCAGGGCCCGATCGCCGCGGTGGTGCCGGTGATGCTGCTGGTGATGGCATTCTTCCTGATGGTGCAGCTCCAGAGCCTTCAGAAGCTCTTTCTCGTGGCGAGCGTGGCGCCGCTCGGCCTGATCGGCGTCGTCGCGGCCCTGCTGCCGTCGGGCGCCCCGATGGGCTTCGTGGCGATCCTCGGCATCCTGGCGCTGATCGGCATCATCATCCGCAACGCCGTGATCCTGGTCACCCAGATCGACGAGTTCGAGGCCGAGGGGATGAAACCCTGGGACGCGGTGGTGGAGGCGACCTGCCACCGCATGCGCCCGATCCTGCTCACCGCCGCGGCGGCCAGCCTCGGCATGGTGCCGATCGCCCGCGAGGTGTTCTGGGGCCCGATGGCCTACGCGATGATCGGCGGCATCATCGCGGCGACCTTCCTGACCCTGTTCTTCCTGCCGGCGCTCTATGTCGGCTGGTACCGGATCCGGCCGCAGAAGAAGGGCGAGGCGCAGGCTCCCGCGGGGGCTTGAAGGATGTTTCTTCCGCCGGATCCAGCCGGGCGTCGCTTTTCGCCGCCCGGGCCCAGCGAACGTTGCGATGCTGAAATCTTGCGCCGATTCCGCCTCTTGACTTAGAGCACGCTCGAACTCCTAGCCTCCGGAGCGTCGTGGCGAGCAAGGTGCTCATGACGATCGGGGAATCGGCGACGCGTTCGGGACTGTCCACCCTCATCATCCGCTATTCCGAGCGGATCGGAGTGTTGCCCTGCGCTGGCCACAACCAATCGAGCCAACGGGATTACGACGCATCGATCCTCACCCGGATCGCATTCCTCCACCGTCTCAAGACGACCGGGATGCCGATCTGGGAGATGCTGCGCTACGCGGCCTCGCGGGACGGTGGCGTCGCCACGGCGGCTGAGCGCCGAGATGTGCTGAAGCAGCATCGTGAGTGCATCCGCGCCCGCCTTGCTGACTTTGCAGGCCTGTCTCCTCGCCCTCGACACCAAGATCGCCGGCTATGCCGGCCTGGATGGAGAGGATGCAGGCACATGACACCCAACGTGGGCGCCGGCGAGAGCCGGCTGGAGCGCGGGCGACGGGCGCTCGCTGATATCGATGGTCATGCAGGGGAGAAGGTCGTCGCCTCGCTCGCCGACATTGCCCCCGACTTCGCAACCTACCTGATCGAGTTTCCCTTCGGGGATATCTATACCCGCCCCGGCCTCGACCTGCGGGCTCGCGAAATCGCGACGATCGCGGCTCTGACGGCCATGGGGAATGCGGCTCCCCAGCTCAAGGTCCACATCGAGGCGGGCCTGAATGTCGGCCTCTCTCGCGTGGAGATCGTCGAGATCATCATGCAGATGGCAGTCTATGCCGGCTTCCCAGCGGCATTGAACGGATTGTTCGCGGCGAAAGCCATGTTCGCCGAGCGCGCGACCGGCGAGGGACACGCGTCATGACGCGTGGCGCGACCATGGTTGCCTCGCTCATCACGCTGGCCGTGATCGCCATGGCATCATCGGCTGACGCGAATCCGACGCAGCCTGAGAAGCTGTGGGACGGTTTTCGCGCTCCGACCGGGATTGCCACTGCACCGGATGGAACGGTCTATGTCTCGAATTGGGGAGCCGGCACGGTCGAGCGGATCGGTGTGGACGGCGTCCGCTCGACCGCACTGACCGGGATCGCAGCACCGGCCGGAATCGCCATCGACGGCGCTGGCGCCGTTTTCGTTGCCTCATACTCGGACGACGACGTCTTGCGCCTCGCACCGGACGGAACCAGGACACGGGTGGCCAGCGGGCTCGCGACTCCTGCTGGTCTTGGCTTCGCCGCCGATGGCCGTCTCCTGGTCGCCAACCGGGCTGCCGGCGAGATCGTGTCGATCGACCTGTCGAACGGCACGCAGCGCATTCTTGCGCGTTCCTTGTCCCTACCGGTCGGCGTCGTAGAGATGATGGACGGCAGCGTGATCACATCGCAGTATGGGGGGCGGGTGACGCGCATCCTGGCGGACGGTTCGACCCAGGAACTGGGCGCGAGCTTTTCCCGTCCAGGCGTCGGCATCGTCGCTGATGGCCCCGATGCCGTCCTCGTCGCCGACAATGGCGCCAGCGTCGTCAGGCGCGTTTCCATGGATGGGCGCTCGGCCGTTGTGGCCAGCGGGTTTGAGGGAAGTCTCGTCGCGCTCGGCCGCGGCCGGGACGGACACCTTCTCGTCGGCGCCTGGGGGTCGGGGATCGTCTATCGTTCGCGCGTTGCCCGATGATGATGGCGCGTCACAGGTGTC
Organism: Methylobacterium terricola; assembly: GCF_006151805.1. Taxonomy (GTDB): domain Bacteria; phylum Pseudomonadota; class Alphaproteobacteria; order Rhizobiales; family Beijerinckiaceae; genus Methylobacterium; species Methylobacterium terricola. Next base: position 257,751 of record NZ_VDDA01000008.1, read on the forward strand.
GCCAGTGAGGCGCCCTCCCAAGATCTGCCGCACGATGAGTCTGGCAACCGAGCAACGCTGAAAAAGGAAAAGGCCTCCTGGCTTTCGCCAGGAGGCCTTTTCACCGACGATGGTTGCGGGGACAGGATTTGAACCTGTGACCTTCAGGTTATGAGCCTGACGAGCTACCGGGCTGCTCCACCCCGCGCCAAGACGTGATCGTGATGAGGGAACGTGACGTGCTTGGCAGGTCTGGCGGTGACCGACTCTCCCGTGTCTTGAGACACAGTACCATAGGCGCTGGGGCGGTTAACGGCCGAGTTCGAGATGGGATCGGGTTCAGATCACCCCGCTCAGACCACCAGACCGGCCAAGCACGTTCATCCGGCAAGCATGTGTGTGTGTCTTCGTCGTGTCGTGGTGTGTTGGTCGATCCGGACACGGATCATGAGAGCGATCAAGCCGATCGAGCGATTAGTACTGGTCAGCTCAGCGCGTTACCGCGCTTGCACATCCAGCCTATCCACGTGGTCGTCTTCCACGG
>NZ_VDDA01000080.1 GCF_006151805.1 Methylobacterium terricola
TCAACCGCGCCCGCCGCTTGCCCGTCCGCTACGAACGCCGCGCCGACATCTACGAGGCCTTCACGTTCCTGCAGGCAAGCCTCATCACCCTCCGCCAGATCAGGCGGTTCTGTTAGGCGCTCTAAAGCGGCCTCTCGCGGGAGGAGCTGGAAGCCGAGGTGCGACGGCTGCGTGAGCGGGTCCGGCACGGCACCCTGGACGCGGCCCGCCAAAATGCGGTGTTCGAGAGCGCCCTGGACTTCGCGATCATCGTGACGGACCGCGAGGGCACCATCACGGGATGGAACAGCGGCTCCGAGCACGTCATGGGCTGGACCGCCGAGGAGATGCGCGGCCAGGACGCTGCCCGTTTCTTTACGCCCGAGGACCGAGCCAACGGCCGGGTCGCCTACGAGATGACCACTGCCCTGAAACATGGGCGTGCCCAGGATGAACGCTGGCACCTCAAGCAAGGCGAGGAGCGGTTCTGGGCCTCCGGCGAGATGATGCCGCTGCGGGACGAGGACGACCGGCACATCGGCTTCGTCAAGATCATGCGCGACCGCACCGCCGAGCACCTGGCCGGGGTTGCTCTTCGCGAAGGCGAGGAACGACGCAAGGCACTGCTGGAACTGAGCGACCAGCTCGCCGAGCACGATAGCGACACCGCCAGCCTCGCCGACGTGGCGAGTGGTATCCTGGGTCGGGCCCTTGGGGTGCAGCTCGTTGGCTACGGCCTGGTGGACCCTGAGACCGAGACAATCACGGTGGAGCGCGACTGGACCAGTGACGGCGCACACTCCATCGCCGGTCTGCTCAGGTTTCGGGATTTCGGCTCCTACATCGAAGACATCAAGCAGGGCGAAACGGTTGTCATTGGTGATGCCCGTACCGACCCACGCACCAAAGACTACGCTGCGGCGTTGGAGGCAATCAACGTCCGGGCTTTGGTCAACACGCCGGTGTTCGAGCACGGCCGCTTGGTCTCGCTGCTGTTTGTCTGTAGCGCTAAACCGCGCGAATGGGCCGAGGACGAACTCGCGTTCATCCGCGAGGTGGCGGCACGCACCCGCGCCGCCACGGCACGGCGGATGGCCGAGAACGCGCTCCGCGCCAGCGAAACCCAACTGCGCCTTGTGACGGATGCGCTGCCGTTCCTGGTCGCGTTCGTGGATCACTCGCTGACCTACCGGTTTGCCAATGCCGCCTATCGGGACTGGTTCGGCCTGGCACCGGAGCAGGTCGTAGGGCGGACTGTGCCCGAGATCGCAGGCGCGGAGGGGTATGCGGCACGCCGGGCAGGGATCGAGCGCGCGCTGGCAGGCGAGCCGGTACGGATGGACCTAGACTGGCCGTGGCCGAACGGGGAACGGCGCGTGGCCGACATCCGCTATCTGCCCCGCCATGACGCCAGCGGCGCGGTGGATGGGTTCTACGTCTTCGTTCAGGATGTGACCGCCCTGCGGGATGCGGCGGCAGTGCTGTCCGCACGGGCCGACACCCTAGCCCATGAGGTGGCCGAACGGACCGAGGAACGGGACCGGATGTGGGAAACCTCACCGGACCTGATGCTTGTGATCGACTTCGACGGCATGTTCCGCAGGGTCAATCCAGCGTGGACGCGTCTGCTGGGCTATATGCCAGAGGAGCTGGTCGGGCATCACGTCAACGAGTTTGTCATCCCAGACGACCACGCCGAGACAGTTGATGCCTACAACCACGCGGCGACTGGCGGGCAGCCCCGCGTGGTCAACCGCTACCGCCATAAGGATGGCTCAATACGTTGGATTTCGTGGTCGGCCGCGCCTGCCGGCATGATGACCTATGCCACCGGTCGCGACATCACGGCGGACAAGGAACAGGCCCAGGCGCTCGAAGCGACCGCTGAGGCCTTACGGCAGTCGCAGAAGATGGAGGCGGTCGGTCAGCTCACCGGTGGCGTCGCCCACGACTTCAATAACCTGCTGACCATCATCCGCTCGTCGGTGGACTTCCTGCGTCGGCCGAACCTCCCCGAGGAGCGGCGCAAGCGGTACATGGATGCGGTCTCCGACACGGTCGAGCGAGCCGCCAAGCTGACGGGGCAGCTGCTGGCGTTCGCTCGGCGCCAGGCGCTCAAGCCCGAGGTGCTGAACGTCGGCGAGCGCCTGCGCGCGGTCGCCGACATGCTCGACACCGTGACCGGCGCGCGGGTGCGGGTAGTGACCGACCTGCCGGACACGCCCTGCTTCATCAAGGCGGACCAGAGCCAGTTCGAGACGGCCCTGATCAACATGGCCGTCAACGCTCGGGATGCGATGGAGGGCGAGGGCACACTGACCCTGCGGCTGACGTGTAGTCTGCCGATGCCCCCAATCCGGGGGCACGGCGGCGGCCCTGGCCCGTTTGCCAAGATCGAGCTGAGTGACACCGGCAGTGGTATTGCCGAGGGAGATCTGGGAAAGATCTTCGAGCCGTTTTTCACCACCAAGGAGGTCGGCAAAGGCACCGGCCTCGGCCTGTCACAGGTGTTCGGGTTCGCCAAGCAGTCGGGCGGCGACGTGGACGTGCACAGCCTGGTCGGCGCGGGCACCACGTTCGCCCTCTACCTGCCTGAGGTCGCAGCACCGGCCGAGGAGGCGGCCGACATGGAGGACAGTGGCCCCGCACCGGATGGCCGAGGCCTCAAGGTACTGGTGGTCGAGGACAATATCGAGGTCGGTAAATTCGCGACGCAGATCCTCGAGGACCTGGGTTACCGCACCGAGTGGGTCGCCAATGCCGAAACCGCCCTGAAACGCCTCGGTCCGGATGGCGACGGGTTCGATGCAGTGTTCTCGGACGTGGTGATGCCGGGAATGGGCGGGATCGCCTTGGCCGAGGAGCTGCGCCGTCGCCTACCCACGCTGCCGGTCGTGCTGGCCTCCGGCTACAGCCATGTGCTTGCGCAGAACGGCAATCATGGGTTCGAGCTGCTACACAAGCCCTACTCGGCCGATCAGCTCTCCCGCGTGCTGCGCCGGGTCGTCCATGCCAGACGAGGGCGCTAATCGCTGCCCTCGGCTGTTTCGCGGCCGGTAGCCCTCAGCGCGGCCAGATTGCCGCGCAGCTCCATACCTTTGACCCGGCGGCCACGGCTCATGGCTCGGAGCGTGTCTGCGGTCGCATGATGACCGTCTTCCTCCATCAGGTCGGCAAACTCAGCCAGCTCCTGGGCCATGCCCTCCTGCTCGATGATTTCGGCGATCATCGCATCCACAAGCCGCCTGTGTGTGTTGGTCATCGGTTGCCGTTAGGAAATTTGGGGTGCGTGTGAATTGATAGCGGTTGGCCTCGGCACAAGACAACGCCGATCGCGTCCGGCTACGGATGGAATTGCGCAGAGCACAAAAGGGCTTATGGCCAAGCTTGCCGGTCAGACCCTCAGCGGCTCGGGCTTATGCTCGTCTGGCACCACTTCCTTGAGGTGGTGAAAGACCACCTCGGCGCTGAACGGCTTGCCGACGAACCGAGCCCCCTCCGGCATGTCCTCGGGACCTGGCCGGGCCCGGCCGGAGGCCACGACGATCGAGATGTGCGGCCAGTGCGCGGCGGTATGGCGGGCCAGCGCGAACCCATCCTGGGCACCGGGCATCTGCACGTCGGTGAACAGCAGCACGATGGCGGGGTGATGCTGGCGGAGGACGCCTAACGCCTCCTCGACGTGAGACGCTTCAAGGGTCTGGAACCCGGCGTCTGCCAGCATCTCGGCAGCGTTCATGCGGATCAGGGGGTCGTCATCGACCACCAGGGCGCAGGGAGAGGTGTGATGATCGACATTTTCCATCATGGACTAAGAGCGCCTAACAGAACCGCCTGATCTGGCGGAGGGTGATGAGGCTTGCCTGCAGGAACGTGAAGGCCTCGTAGATGTCGGCGCGGCGTTCGTAGCGGACGGGCAAGCGGCGGGCGCGGTTGA
>NZ_VDDA01000081.1 GCF_006151805.1 Methylobacterium terricola
CCATTTAGGCGGCTTCGTCACACCTCCTGTGAGCTTCGACGCTCCAGCGTAGCCGGCTTCGGCAGCACACACTCGGTATCTCCCATAAGGCTAGGCTTTATCGTAGGCGCTGCTAAGCTCCCCTGGAAAGCGAACCCGCCGACTCGAGGAGCAGGGATGCCGATCCGGCCGGAGCACCGCTTCTTCTATCCCATCGACTGGCCGCAACTCTCCGACGCCATCCGCTTCCGCCGGGCGCAGGGCCGGTGCGAGGAATGCGCCCGCCCGCACCTCCAGCGGGTCTTCCACCTCGGCGACGGCCGGTGGTGGGATGCCGAGATCTCGGCCTGGCGCGACGGTCAGGGCCGCCGGCTCCGGCAGCGACTGCGCGATGAGGACCTGTTTTCCCGGATCAGGGTCACGAAGGTGGTGCTGGCCACCGCTCACCGCGACCACGACACCGCCAACAACGAGGACGCCAACCTGGCGGCGTTCTGCCAGCGCTGCCACATGCTGCACGACCGCAATGAGCATCAGCGCCGCCGCTGGCGCACCCTGTTCCGGCGCAAGGCCATGGGCGACCTGTTCCAGGGGCCGTATCCGGCGGCTTGAGGCGATCCGATTGAATGAAAGCCCACCCAACGCTAGCCACCAGCTGGGGCATTGAAGATTTTTTCTAATTTTTTATGATTTATGCAATTGTTATTTCGCTACCGATTTTATCAATTATTTTATACGCTGCCCAACTTCAGATTAAAATGGACAGTGCCATATGTTGCACACAATCAACATTGGAGAATGGATGAAGCACGCTCGAGGGTCCGCCCTTCAGAGACGTTGGAGCTGTCTACAACACATCTTGGTACGACCATGATGACCGGCGAAAGCCGCCGTGTGTTCCTCGTTGCCCTTGGCACCCATGGCGACATTCTACCCGTCATTGCACTTGGCGAAGCGCTTCAGGCACGCGGCCATCAAGTATACCTCGCAGCACCCGAACCCTTCATGCCTCTTGCCGCTCGCGCTAGCCTGTCGTTCCACGCCATCGGCACATCGGCCGACTTCGAGCATGTGGTACGGCAGCAGGCGCTGTGGCGCCCGATCCGGGGCGCTCGCATCATGCTCAAGGCGATCGCAGAGGCGATCGAACCCACTTATCGTTGGCTGGAGACGCAGGCCTGCCCAGGAAAAGATTTGGTGGTCGCCTCCACTCTCGCGCTCGGAGCCCGTGTAGCGCAAGAACGACTTGGGCTGTCTCTGACGACGCTCCACCTGATGCCGATGCTTCTTGAAAGCCGGATTGCTCCACCTCGACTGCCGGGCTTACCGCTGCCCCGTCTGATGCCAGCGCGCTGGCGCCACGCCCTCGGCCGCGGCGCCGATCACTTCGTTCTCGGACCCGCTGTGCTACCGCAACTCAACGCCTTCCGCGCCGGCCTCGGTCTCGATCCCGTTAAGCGCCTGCGCCACTGGTGGCACAGCCCCGAGCGTGTCCTGCTCGCAGTGCCTGAATGGTACGCCCCGCCCCAGGCCGACTGGCCGGTGCAGGTGATCCAGGTCGACTTTCCTCTCGCTGATACCTACGGCGAGGCCGCCGGCTTGGCGCCCGACCTAGCCACCTTCCTGCACGCTGGGCCGGCGCCGCTGGTCTTCACCTACGGCTCAGCGATGACTGGCGCCCGCCCATTCTTCGCCACCGCCGTCGAGGTGTGCCGGCTCTCGGGACGGCGCGGCATCCTGCTCGCCGCGAAGCCCGAAGAACTGCCGGCCGACCTGCCGCCCGGGGTACTGCAAGTCCCCTATGCGCCGCTGAGTAGGCTGCTGCCATCCTGCGTAGCACTGATCCATCACGGCGGAGTGGGTACAGTAGCTCAGGCACTGGCGGCGGGCTGCCCGCAGCTGATCGTGCCGGTGGCGTTCGACCATGCCGACGAAGCGCAGCGGGTAGTGCGCCTCGGAGTTGGCACCTCGCTCAGCCGCTGGCGCTTCACCGTCCGCCGGGCGCGACGCGTGATCGACGGACTAGTACGTTCCGCCGCGGTGTCAAACGCCTGCCGCGAGGTGCAAGGACAGATGTCCAGAGAGAATGGGATCGCGAACGCCTGCAAGGCTATCAACGACATGGTATCCTAAACCGACCGGGCAAGAGATACCGACCCGCCTGTTAATATATTACACCGTCGGAAATAATCGACCCGAGCATAAGCATTCACATCAACTTCGATGTCGGCCGCATGATGACGAGGATGAGGTTATGCAGGGAGCCCGCTGTTAATAAATCAATTGCCTGTCCGACGCGGACAAATACCCGCTCCAGCCGCTGTGGGATCGGCTTCCGGTCAAAATTAATACGCTCGTTGCGCATCTTAGAACTACGATCAACAGGTGAGCGCCCAACCGAAGCACCGCAATGACCCACCGCCACCGCCGCAGCCAAAGCAGAACGAGCCGATCCCGCCCGAAGCCGCCGAGGGCATGGGCCTGCCGCTGAGCGACGACGAGCGCAGGAAGCGGGCGGAGGCCTTGCGCCAGAGTAGGAAGCGACGCGAATGGTAGCCTCTTGTTGAGTGCGGCAGCCTGCGCCACCTCACCGACGACGAGCTAGACCGGACATCATCGGGGCCCTTCACAAGCCGGTTGCCGGGCACAGCAGCGTCATGGCCGCGATCGAGCATTATCGCGGGGCCGACAACCCCGACGAGCAGGCCATCGGCGATATGCTCATCGAGCACTTACCGATCATCCGGACCGTGATTGAGCGCCAGTACCCGACCGCCGCTTGACCCGACTAGCCGAGCTTCTCAAGGGTCGTGCTCGCGTGGCCGACGAGCACGACGCGGGGGTGAGGCAACGGGGACGCGGAAGGAAGCGGGGCGCTGGCGGAGGCAACGTTCTCTGACAGACCAAGGCACTCATAGTGCATGGACCGCTGGCTCGGCGGCGGTCGCGACCAACCCGTTCCCGTCCACGACGGCCGGCTTTGCCCGCCAGCACCGGGAGCTGCGTGCGATCGAGTTCGAGGCAATGCAGGCCGCCCCAGCCGGTCTGCCATGTCTCCTGGCGGCGCTGGAGCGCCTGCCTGCCGGCAACCCGGATGCGCTCCTCGTCGCGCGAGCGGGACGAGTGGCTCTGCGGCCCGTCCTTGCTCTCCCTCGAAGTCGAAGCCATCGCTGACCGGGTGCGCCGGCTCCTGCCTTTCCACCGTAACCCAGACCGCGTCCACGTCGAGAAGGATGCCGCGGAGAACACTCCTGAGAGCCGAGTTTGGCTCCATCCTCCGGCCAGAGGCGTGACCGGGCCTTAACACAGATGAACTTCCAGCCTCAGTTGGCGTTGGCAGCTCACAATACGTTACGGAGACCAACATGCGCTCAATGCTTCTAGGCCTCACTGCGGCTCTGGCCCTTGTTGGCGCCGCCTCTGCTCAGACGGCTGTCAGCCCCACCGCCCCTACTTCCCCCGGTGCTCCGGGCGTGACCGGAACCGTTGCGCCCTCGCCGGGCAACACCGGATCCGATCCTAACGTGACGATCGCGCCGGGGCCCACGGGCGCCTCTACAGTCCAGACCAATTCAGCCACTGGCGGCAATGCCAGCCAGCCGGAGCGTGCCGTACCGCAGGGCGGCGGCGGCAAGTAGGCTCAAGCGGGAACCGACGCCTGCAATCCAGCATTGGCAATGCGAGTGTTGGTTCCCCGCATCGAAGGCATGGAGACGCCCACCGAGGTCCTATCCCTTCGGTGGGCGTTGTTCTGTTTGGTGTTTGGCTTGCCGACTTCCCCCCTTGGCATGCCCTGTGCTACCGCGCTCTAAGAGCGCCTAACAGAACGGCACGATCGGGTCTGTTGGGCGTTGGGGTGGTATGGCTCGCCCGCTTCTTCCCGACGACCTCTGGTCTGCGATCGCCCCGCTTCTGCCGCCGCACCCGCCTCGCC
>NZ_VDDA01000082.1 GCF_006151805.1 Methylobacterium terricola
ACACGGCCGCACAGGCCGGCCCCGGTCAGGCCGAGCTGCCCGCCGCCCGGCCCGATTCCGGCCTCGGGGCGCTGGCCCTCGTCGCCTCCTTCCACCAGATCCCCTGCGAGCCCGCCCAGGTCCGCCACGATCTCGGCCTCGGCCAGACCGCCATGACCGCCACCGACATCGTCCGCGGCGCACGGCGCCTCGGCCTCAAGGGACGCCTGCTCCAGAACCAGACGCCGGCCCGCCTCGACGGCATCCCGCTCCCCGCCATCCTCGAGGTCGAGGACGGACGCTTCGTCGTCCTCGGACGACGCTTCGAGGACGGCAAGCTCCGCATCATCGATCCCGTCGCCCGCACCGCCGACCACGTCGAGGCCGAGGCCTTCCTCCCCCGATGGTCCGGCACCATCGTGCTCGTCGCGCGCCGCGCCAACCTCCAGACCGCGCTCCACAAGTTCGGCCTCACCTGGTTCGTCCCCTCGGTCTGGCGCTACCGCAGGCCGCTCGCCACCGTGCTGGTCGCCTCGCTGTTCATCCAGCTCTGCGCCCTCATCACCCCGATCTTCTTCCAGATCACCATCGACAAGGTCTTGGTTCATCGCGGCTACTCCACCCTGACGCTCGTCGCCGTCGGCCTCGTGGCGCTCGGCCTGTTCCACGTCGTGCTGCAATACTTGCGCGGCTACATCCTCACCCATACCGCCAGCCGCATCGACGTCGAGCTCGGCGCACGCCTGTTCGACCACCTGATGCGCCTGCCGCTCGGCTATTTCGAGACAAGGCCCGCCGGCCAGACCGTCGCCCGGGTGCGCGAGCTCGAGACGGTGCGCAACTTCCTCACCGGACAGGCGCTGACCTCGGCGATCGACGTTCCCTTCACGCTGCTCTTCCTCGCCATCCTGTACGTCTACTCGCCGGTGCTGGCGCTGATCGTCACCCTGTCGATCCCGTGCTACATCCTGGTGGCGGTGCTGCTGCGCCCGATCCTGCGCGACAAGACGCTCGAGCGCTTCAACCGCTCGGCCCTGTCGAGCCAGTTCCTGATCGAGGCGGTGGTCGGCATCCACACCGTCAAGGCGCTCGCCGTCGAGCCGACGCTCAAGGGCCAGTGGGAGGAGCGCCTCGCCGCCTACGTCAAGACCTCGTTCGTCGCCGGCCTCGTCGCCAGCATCGGCCAGAACGCGATCCAGTACATCTCCAAGGTCACCACCGCGCTGGTGCTGTTCTTCGGCGCCTACGCGGTCATGAACGGCGAGATGACCGTCGGCAGCCTGATCGCCTTCAACATGATCATGGGCCAGGTCACCGCGCCGATCCTGCGCCTGTCCCAGCTCTGGCAGGACTTCCAGCAGGTCAAGGTGTCGCTCGAGCGCCTCGGCGACGTGCTCAACTGTCCCCCGGAGACCCGGGCGCTGGCCCAGGCCCACCTGCCGCCGGCCAAGGGCCAGGTCACCGTGCGCGGCGTGTCGTTCCGCTACCAGCCCGGCACGCCGGAGGTGCTCAAGGATGTCAGCCTCGACATCCCGGCCGGCCAGGTCGTCGGCATCGTCGGCCCGTCGGGCTCGGGCAAATCGACCTTCACCAAGCTCCTCCAGCGCCTCTACGTCCCCGAGAAGGGCCAGGTGCTGGTCGACGGCGTCGACATCGCCCAGGTCGATCCGGCCTGGCTGCGGCGCCAGATCGGGGTGGTGCTGCAGGAGAACCTCCTCTTCAACAAGACGGTGTTCGACAACATCGCGCTGGCCAATCCCGGCCTGTCGCGGGCCCAGGTGATGCAGGTGGCGCGGCTGGCCGGCGCCGACGAGTTCATCAACCGGCTGCCGCTCGGCTACGACACCCCGATCGAGGAGCGCGGCGCCAACCTCTCGGGCGGGCAGCGCCAGCGCCTCGCGATCGCCCGGGCCCTCGCCACCAACCCGCGCATCCTGATCCTGGACGAGGCGACCTCGGCGCTCGACTACGAGAGCGAGCGGATTATCCAGGAGAACATGAAGCACATCGTGCGCGGCCGCACCGTGATCATCATCGCCCACCGGCTGGCGGCGGTGCGGATCTGCGACCGCATCATCGCCGTGCAGGAGGGGCGGATCGTCGAGGACGGCACCCACCGCGAGCTGGTCGAGCGCCCGGCCTCGCTCTACGGCCGGCTCTGGCGCCTGCAATCCGACCACGGCTCAGCCCAGGGAGAGGCCGCGTGAGCGCGAACCCCGCTTCCCCCAACCTGCCGGCCCCGCGCCGCAGATCCCCGCCGCCGGCCCGGTTCAGCCCGCGCGGGCTCACCGAGCGGGTGCGGCGGCTCGCCGACGACCGCGCGGACCAGGAATTCCTGCCGGCGCATCTCGAGATCCTCGACACCCCGCCCTCGCCCTACGCGGTGGCGTTCACCTGGGTGATGTGCCTGATGTTCGGGGCGGCGCTCGTCTGGAGCATCTTCGCCCAGATCGACATCCACGCGGTCGCCACCGCGCGCATCCAGCCGAGTGGCCGCTCGAAGGTCGTGCAGCCCTTCGACACCGGCAAGGTCCAGACCGTGTCGGTCGAGAACGGCAGCCGGGTCCAGGCCGGCGACGTGCTGCTGACGCTCGAGCCGACCGAGGCCGAGGCCGACCTGTCGTCGCGCCAGGGCGACCTCGCGGCGCTGGAAGCCCAGATCGCGCGGCGGCGCGCGACGATCGAGGCGGTCGATAAGAACCGGCCGACCGCCAAGGTCGAGTTCCCGGCCGGGATACCGCCGGCGGTGCGGGCGCGCGAGGAGGGGGCGATGCTGGCCGAGATCGGCCAGTACGTCACCACCCGCGAGGCGTTCGAGGCGCAGTTCGCCGAGAAGGTGGCGACGCAGGAGCGGTTCACCGCCAGCATCGCCGCGCGGATGCGGTTGCAGGCGGTGCTGAAGGAGCGCGCCGAGATGCGCGAGACCCTGGTCGAGCGGGCGGCCGGCACGCGGGCGGCGGTGATCGACGCGGTGCAGCAGGTCGAGCAGGTGGCGGCCGACCTCGCCTATGACCGCGGCCAGCTGAGCGAGGCCAAGGCGGCCGCGACCTCGCTGCAGCGGCGGATCACGCAGCTGACGAGCGAGACGGTGGCGCGCCAGTACCAGGCGCTGACGGAAGCGGCGCAGAAGCGCGACACGCTGGTGCAGGACGTGGTCAAGGCGCAGCTCAAGCGCGAGCGCACCACGCTCAGGGCGCCGATCTCCGGCACGGTGCAGCAGCTCGCGGTGACGACGCTCGGGCAGGTGGTGACGGCGGGCCAGCCGCTGATGGTGGTGGTGCCGAGCGACGGCCCGATCGAGGTCGAGGCGCAGGTGCAGAACAAGGATATCGGCTTCGTGCTGCCCGACCAGGAGGCGGTGGTGAAGATCGATGCCTTCCCGTTCACCCGCTACGGTTCGATCGAGGGACGCGTGGTGCGGGTGTCGCGCGACGCGGTCGACGACCGCGAGGCGGGCGGGGGCAGCGACGCGCTGTCGGTGGCGCGCAGCCAGGGCGTGAGCCCGGTGACCGGGATGACGAAGACCCAGAACCTGATCTTCCCGGTGACGGTGGCCTTGTCGCAGACGTTCATCAAGGCCGACGGCAAGGACGTGGCGCTCACCCCCGGCATGACCGCGACGGTGGAGATCCGGACCGGGCGGCG
>NZ_VDDA01000083.1 GCF_006151805.1 Methylobacterium terricola
CGAGTTGCCAATTAAGGCTGTGACTGTATGCATCCATGGCGGCATATGCCGCTGTACTCCAGACTTGAGAACATCAGGCTGCCCGCACGGTGTCGAGGAAGCGCGCCACCTCGGCCGAGAGGTGCTCGGACTGGCGCGACAGCTCGCCGGCAGCTCCAAGGACCTGTGAAGCGGCTGCTCCCGTATCCTCGGATGCACGTGCCACACCCACGATGTTGCCTGTCACCTCGCCGGTACCAGCTGCAGCCTGGGAGACGTTGCGCACGATCTCCTGGGTTGCCGCCCCCTGTTCCTCGACCGCCGCGGCGATCGAGGTCGCCACACCGGAGATTTCCTCGATGCGCGCGGTGATCTTGCCGATCGCGCCGGCCGCTTGGCCGGTCGTGGCCTGGATCGCCGTGATCTGGCTCGTGATCTCCTCGGTCGCCTTGGCGGTCTGGCCTGCCAACTGCTTGACCTCGGCGGCGACGACCGCGAAGCCGCGGCCCGCCTCCCCGGCCCGGGCGGCCTCGATAGTGGCGTTGAGCGCCAGAAGGTTCGTCTGCGCGGCGATCGACGAGATCATGCCGACGACATCGCCAATGCGGGCGGTCGCCTCGGTCAGCGCCCGGACCTGATGCGCCGTCTGCCCGGCCTCCGTGACGGCGGCCTGGGCAAGGCGGGCCGAGCCGTCGACCTGGCGGCCGATCTCCTGGACCGAGGCGCCGAGCTCCTCCGCCGCGGCTGCGACGGTGCCGACGTTCGCGGACGCCTCTTCAGCCGCCGCTGCGACGGCGGTGGACTGAGCGGCCGTCTCAGTCGCGGTAGCGGTCATAGTCTGGGCGGTCGCCTGCAGCTCGGTTGCTGAGGCAGACACCATGCCGACGATGCTGCCCACCGCAGCCTCGAAGCTATCGGCCATCTGGCGCATGCCAGCCCGGCGCTGCTCCTCGGCCGAAGCGCGGGCAAGCGCCGTCTCTTCCTCGAGCTGACGCGTGTGGATCAGGTTGTCCTTGAACACCTGAACCGCTGCAGCCATAGCGCCAAGTTCGTGACCGCGCTGCTGACTGGGTACACTGACTGTCACATCGCCGGCTGCGAGCTGTTTCATGGCGGCCGTCATGCGGGAGAGCGGCCGTGAGATACCAAGGAAGCTGAACAGCATCGCGCCGAGAGCGCCGAGAAGCGAGACTGCCCCCATGAGATAGGCGAGATGTGTGGCGCTCCGTTCGCTTGAAACGCCCGCATCAGCCTCGGCTTGCGCCCCCCTGCGGCTGGCGGACACCCCCTTGGCGAGAGTGTCGCGCACCTCGTTGAAGAGGCGCAGCATCTCGGGACCGGTGAGCAGGGTGTAGGCTTGGGCTTGCTGATCCGCCTGCATCAGGGTGACGACCTGCGCGCTCTGCGCCTCGTAGCGCACCCACAGGGTAGCAAACTGGTGGTAGGCGCTACGCACCTCGTGTGTCCGGATCAGGGGCTCGTAGAGTGCGCGTGCTTGCGCGAGCTGCTCTGCCACCTGCCTGATACGGGCTTCGTTCTCGGCGAGCACGCGCAGATTGGGTGATGCGGTCAGAAGGCGATACTGCTTGATGCGGTACTCGCCGACCTGCGCGTTAATTTGATGGGCAGCGTCGACCGAGGGCAGCCATTGCGAGGCCACGCCCGTGATGCTGTGTTCAACTGTTCTGAGGGCCAAGATACCGGAGGCTCCCTGCGCGATTGCGATCAGCCCCAGGAAGCCGAATAGTCCGATCAGCGAAGTACGCAGCGAAAGACATGCAAAGCCTCAAGCGAGTCAGAGCGCGTTATTTCCCGTCGCATTCCTAGCCCACGCAACGAGGCATTCAGGTTGCACAACGGTCTCGGCAACACATGCACAAGTTGTGATCAGAAAGATGTGACGGGACGGCTCCAACGACACGCGCTGCGCTGGATTACCGGTGCTCACATAATGAATATATTGTGTTATTAATTAGTTAATAATAGATGTCGCATTTTTTAAGACTGTTTCGTGCGCACTTTTATTCGTATGAAACAGTAGATTACTTAATTAGTATTCATTTGTATTTTACGATAGGGAAGTTAAGAAGATAGTCAGGCTGGATACGCGAGAAATAGACAATCGCAATTTGTACTTGCCAGCATTTTCAGAATTAATACGCCACCACTCTCAAACTTACACTCTGATACGACATAATCGCCATCACTCGTACAGCAACAATACCGCAAAAAATTGTCCTTTTTGTTTATAGAAATAAAATTATTGAGCAACAATCGCTGTGAAAAACGATAATTTTGTCGAATATTTCTTCTGAAAAACCAGCTATATCGAGGCGATATATTGTAATATAATTAATAACTACTGAGTATATGATGGTCGGAGCGGGCAAAAGACTTTAGAGTGCGCTTACGCTGTCCCCAATGCGGCGATCCCGATCGATCTGCGCCATTATGCGATTGCGGCCCCGCCGCTTGGCCTCGTAAAGCGCCGCGCCCGCGCCGAAAAACAGGCCGGAGCGGCGACGGCCAGCGCGCTGAGGGCGTGGCGCATCGCCTCGATCACACAGGCGAGACGATTGAGGCTACTGACCGCTGCCAGCACGTGCTGTGAGGACGGCCCTCGTTACACCACTGCCGCCACCCCTCGATCTTGCCCCTGATGTCGGCCAGCGACAAGAGCCAGTTCTTGTTCATTTGAAAACTGGGACGGAGAGTTATAATCACTGGAAGACTTTCCTAGAAGAAGCTCGTCCCAGATATTTCCTAACTTGCTGATTTAATCTAAGGTTTTTACTATCAAAATCATCATATAATATATCATCAATTATTGTATGATATTTTTGTGAAACTACCGCTTACGCTCGGACTTATACGCATCTGTTCGGGAATACCCCCTGGACAGATACGGGACAGCACCCGCGCCGCGCCCGGAGCATCGGCGGTTCAGCTGCCGCACTGTCGACGGCGCGTCCCTTGGTCGGAGCTGCGGGGCCGGTGTCGCGTCCCGCGGATGGTGTTTGCTTCTAGCACTACTTTGGCAGGTTGAGGGAACCCATCCGGTTATGGCGGCTTCGCATGCCACGGCGATAGACGTGGGTGATCGCGATGTCGGCTGCGGTCGGATGGCGTGATGATCTGGATCGATG
>NZ_VDDA01000084.1 GCF_006151805.1 Methylobacterium terricola
TCTGCCGGCTTCCGTGCCGGCCCGGATGTCTGCTTCATCTTCGCTCCTTGGGGGCTACGATGAACCAGTCATCCTCCGTTCGTGAAGGGCCTCACTCTGTCTCACGGGCGCTGACGGCGGACACGTCGCGGGTGACCTGGCCGACTGGCTCGGCAGCCGCGGCATGACCCACATCCGCGGTGCTCCCCGCCATCCCCAAACTCAGGGCAAGATCGAGCGCTGGCACCAGACGCTGAAGAACCGCATCCTGCTCGAACACGCCTATCTGCCCGGCGAGTTGGAGGCGCGGGTCGGGGCGTTCGTGGAGCACTACAACCACGTCCGAGCTCATGAGAGCCTGAACAATCTCACGCCGGCCGACGTCTACTTCGGCCGGGGCGAGGCCATCCTGCGCGAGCGGGAGCGGATCAAGCGCCAGACTCTCACCGACCGCCGCTTGCGCCACCACGCGCAGGCTGCCTAACTTCTCAACCCAGGTGGACCAGTGCCTCCGTTCCTGAGGCCCGCAGCCTGTCTCAAATCATCTGACGACGGACAAACAAGAACCACAGAAACGGGGCAATCCCAGAGCCGGCGCAACCAGGCAGCTGCGCGGAGGGAGGCGCAAGCCGAGCCAGCACCCGCGCCAGCCCGGCCGGCCGAAGAAGGCTGAAGCCGTCGAGTGAGGGCACGAAGGCGATGAGACGCACAGCCCTCATCGCCCGGAACGAAAGATACCACCGAGGCATTCCCTACAGCTGCTAGCTCTGCCGTAGGGAGCGCCGTCCATGAGCCTCTTGATCCTTCTCATCGTGTTAATTCTGCTCTTTGGTGGCGGCGGCAGCTTCTACGGCGGCGGTCGCTACCGCACCGGAGGCCTCGGGATCGGTGGCATCCTGCTCATCATCCTGATCGTGCTCCTGTTCACCGGCCGGATCACGATCTGACCCGTCATGGAGGCCACCCGCCGCCAACGCCGGCCGGTGGGTGACGAACAGCCTGTCGCCCCGTCTCTACCCTCGGAGCTGCGCGAGGATCGCGGGCGGGTTAGACCCTCTCGATGAATACTCTCCCACCCCTTGTCCTCGAATGGTCCCGCGGCCTCGCCACCTTGTCCCCGGCGAAGATCCCATGCCCCAACTTCGAGCCCGACGAGTGGCGCGGGACGCATACGCGCTGCACCGAGTTCGTCACCCTGCATGGTGCCCGGGCGCTCGAATACGGCTGCGACGCCGTCAGCCTGTTTGGGGTGAGCCCGAAGGATGGCATCATCCGCGGTGACTGGACGGGCGTGCTGATGCCGTTCCGGGCGGAGTTTGTCGAGATGACCCGGGAGTACAGCGCATTCGGCAAAGTGCGGGCGTTCAAGGATCAACCGATCCGATATCGAGGCGTACCGGTGTGGGAGTTCAAGCCATAACTGGACGCCGAGAGCTTGAGTTGGACAAGTTTGGCAAAACAGGGGGCATGGCCGAGGTAGCTCGGCTCGCAGACCTCCTCGCAGGACGTGTACTCGCCGAAGGCCTCGGGAGCCGATCAACTCCCATCATCCACATCCGTGCGCTTGTAGATGCAGCTATGTTGCTAGAGGATTATGGGCACGAGATACCGCCCTCTCTCGAAATGCTGATCCGGGAGGTTCGAGAGGCAATGGGCAATCAGGAAAGATGACGCGTCTCAGGGCCGCTCGACGACGACCACTCAAGTTTCGGCGCAGCGTCGTCCGTGACCTCCAGAACCGCATCCGCTTCGCTGTCGTCGGCCTACTTGTTCTGATCGGCCTTCATATCGTCTCCATGATTGCCTTTGAGCATCTGGCACTCGGCGAGGCGATATGGCTGACCTTCACCACTATCACGACAACGGGCTATGGTGACTACTCAGCGAAGACCACAGCAGGTCGCGCTTCGACCATCGTCCTTATTTACCTCAGCGGAATCTTCCTGCTGACCCAGGCTGGTAGCGCCTTCTTCGAGTTCAGGATCCTGCGGCGTGACCGCAAGCGGCGCGGCGAGTGGAGGTGGAACATGCGCGACCACATCGTGTTCGTGAACGCTCCTGCGGACGAGCCAGGCGACTACCTGCGGCGCTTGCTCGACCAGCTGCACCGCTCGCATGCAAACTACGCGAGTGTTCCCTCTCTCATCCTGACCGAGGCGTTCGCAGACGGCCTTCCGCCAGACCTTGAGGACGACCCACTGATCGTGCAGTTGAAGGGGCGATTCGATGATCCTGCAGCTCTGGAGGCCGCTGGCGTCGATAATGCCCAGGTGCTCGTCATTCTCGCCGAGCACGAAGGAGACCGACTGTCCGACAGCCGCACCTTCGACATCATCCATCGGTTACGGGAGCGCGGGATCACAGCACGGATCGTCGCGGAATGCGTCGATGACCTTAACCGTGAGCGACTGAAGAAAGCTGGCGCATCAGCGATCGTGCGCCCTCTACGCGGCTATCCTGAAATGATCGTCCGTGCGATCGTTGCCCCTGGCACTGAATGGGTGATCGAGCGCCTGTTCTCCAGCGAAGGGGATGAGTGCTTGCGGTTCGATGTGCGGTTCAGTGGGTTGGCATGGGAGCGTGTCGTGCAAGCCGTGCTCGGCGCTAACTACGGCATCGCTATCGGCTATGCTGATGCGGAGGGCCGCCCACATAGCAACCCCTCCCCACATGCCGTGATCGATGCGACTGCTCTTTTCATCCTAGTTGGGGAACGTCAATTAACCACCGATGTCGCTCTGCGCAAAATACTTTTATCAATTACAGCATAGATAATCTGTTTGATTATGATAAAATGCAGGCGATTAATGCATCTGTTTACGTTCTATCATCGCTATCTATCAAGGATATCAGTTTTCAGTGCCAACCCCAGTCTATACACAATCATAAGGCCAATGCCGCACGACCTGCCTAGTGCATTGACGCATTCAGAGGATTCACAGGGGGCATGAGGCATGCGAGTCTGAGGCATGGCTCAGACTGTCTGTGTGATCCCCAGCGCCGCCGACCTGACGCGCCTGTCCGCTATCGTCG
>NZ_VDDA01000085.1 GCF_006151805.1 Methylobacterium terricola
TCAACCGCGCCCGCCGCTTGCCCGTCCGCTACGAACGCCGCGCCGACATCTACGAGGCCTTCACGTTCCTGCAGGCAAGCCTCATCACCCTCCGCCAGATCAGGCGGTTCTGTTAGGCGCTCTAAGTTGCATATCAGTCGTTGCCAATAAGCAACACCTCCACAGGAGAGGCCGCTAATCGTTTGTCCCCTAGCTGCTGCGCCTCCGTCTTGTAGGCTCCGAGTTGGAGTCGGAACGTCCACTTACGGGCTTCGCATTCAAGCCTGCTTTCCACCCATAGCAGCGGTTGAGCCGCAAAGGGCCTGGGTGGCTTCACTGGAACGCCGCGCTCACCGTCGGCACCTCACTCAGCCGCGTTGTGAACCGCGGCGAGCGCATCTCGAACTTGGTCGACCAAGTACGCTTTTCGACCAGCCCCGCCCGCGCCGGCACCACGGCGCCGCGCCCGAACCGGCTGTTGCAGGTATCCATCGCGGCCATCAGCTTCACCGACCTCTCCCGGTCCAGGGCATCGAACAGAGGGCGCGGCGCCTCGGCCAGCGGCACGAGGTCGGTCGTCACCAGCCCCGCCTTGCTGTAGCGCCAGGGCGTCGGCCCCTGCTCCTTCCAGGTCATCGCCACGCCGCGGATCGCCGCATCAATCAGGTGGCGGGTGTCGTTCGTCGCCTCTGGCAGGTGCACCACCTTCGAGACCGCGCGCATCGGGTCGCCACGGTCGTGCTCGCTGGTGTGGTAGAAGACGGTCACGGCCGAGACCGCGAGACCGTCGCGCCGCAGTTTCTCGCCGAGTCGCGTCGCGTGCGCCGCCACCGCCTGCTCGAGCACGGTCCGCTCGGTGATCCGTGACGAGAACGACCGGGTTACGGCGCAGCCCTTGCGCCTGGCCGGCACGATCTCAAGCGGCAGGCAGGCGCGGCCGCGCAGCTCGTGGATGATGCGCTCGCCCACCACCGTCAGGGATTGCCGGGCTGGCCGGGGATCGAGGTCGCGCAGATCCGCGACCGTGTCGACGCCCATGGCGGTGAGCCGCGCCAGCGAGGCGCGCCCGATGCCCCAGACCTCGCCCACCGAGATCCCGACCATCCAGGCGGCGCGCTCCGCCTCGTCGGACAGGTCGCACACGCCGCCGAGCTCCGGGATGGTCTTGGCGATGTGGTTGGCGAGCTTCGCGAGCGTCTTCGTCGGCCCGATCCCGACGCAGGTGGGTAGGCCGGTCCACTGCCGCACGGTGGAGCGGAGGTCCCGGGCGAGCGCCACCCGGTCGCGCTCGCGCACGTCGGACAGGTCCAGGAAGCTCTCGTCGATCGAGTAGATCTCCACGTCCGGCGTGAACTGGCGGTAGACCGTGTTCGCCCGGGCGCTCATGTCGCCGTAGAGGGCATAGTTCGAAGAGAAGACGCGCACCTTCTGCTGGCGGCACAGGTCGCGGATCTTGAAGTACGGCTCGCCCATCTTGATCCCGAGCGCCTTGGCCTCTGACGTCCTTGCTATCGCACAGCCATCATTGTTCGACAGCACGATCACCGGCACACCGGTCAGCTTCGGGTCGAACACGCGCTCGCAGGAGCAGTAGAAGGAATTGCCGTCGATCAGCGCGATGGCGCGGCTCATCGCACGAGGCTCGTGCGCGCCTTCACATGGTGCCAGCGCACCGAGAACAGGAGCACACCCCAGAGCAGACCCTCCTCCAGGTCCTCAAGAGCGAATTCCTGGTCCATCTCCGGGTTGTCGAACGTGAGGGACAGCCGGTTGCCGGACATCACCAGGCGCTTCAGGCTCATCTCGCCGTTGATCACCGCGACGACGACCGCGCCGGAGGACGGAGAGAGCGAGCGGTCGACCACGGCCAAGTCCTCATCGTGGATGCCCGCGCCCTTCATGCACCAGCCGCGCACGCGCCAGATGAATGTCGCGGCGGGGTTGGGAGCGAGCCAGCGCGGCAGCTCCAGCGCCCCTTCGATGAAATCCTCGGCCGGGCTCGGGAAACCGGCGCAGAGGGTCGTCCGCATGAACGGGATCCGCACGAGCCCGCTGTCGTCCGCCGCCTCCGCACCGACCCGATAGAGACTCACGCGCGCCCTCCGTGTTAGAACGAAAAGAGAACAAACAGGCTTGAGGTTCCCGGTCAAGGCTGAGCTTTGGGCCTGTGCGGAGTGGGGAAGGCAGGATCAGGAGATCGTGATGAGCATGCGAACGACGTTCATGGTTCAGACGTTCGAGATCCACCGGAAGCGACTGCGGCCAGGCAACCGGGACGTAGCGCCGACGGAGAGCGGCGCGCTCAAGCGCGCGGAGGCGATCGCCGGACGAATGCCTGGGGCGGCGGCCCTGCGGATCGTGGCGGACGACGAGACGGGCGAGTTGGAGAGCGTCGCGATCCTCGGCCAGTTCGGCGAGGTGCCGGAGGACTTTGCGGAGCAGGTCAGTGGCGGGTGA
Organism: Methylobacterium terricola; assembly: GCF_006151805.1. Classification (GTDB taxonomy): domain Bacteria; phylum Pseudomonadota; class Alphaproteobacteria; order Rhizobiales; family Beijerinckiaceae; genus Methylobacterium; species Methylobacterium terricola. The sequence goes on from NZ_VDDA01000085.1 coordinate 2,437, forward strand.
GCCTCGTCATCGGCCGGCGCGTGCTCATTGCCGAAGGGGCCAGACCAGAACGAAAAAACCCCGCGCGGCGGCTGCCGTCGGGGCTGAAGGCGGGTCTCGGGGGTCCGAAAAGATCCGCCGGCTAACGGGCAGGCGACGCGTCGGGTTCCAGGGCGCTACTCGCGGCGGTCGTGCCCATAATTGCGCACCTGCTCCCGGTCGATGCTGCGCAGGATCTCGGTCTGGTTGTGCGTCTCGCCTCGGATGACCCGCATGCATTCGGCGATGCGCCCGAGATAGTCCGTCTGCTGCCGGCCCTGCTCTCGCATCTCGCGCAGAAGGCTCAGCACCTCGGCCGGTCCTTGCAGATGCACCATCGCATCCCCCACCGAACCGGGCGCCGGGGGCGGCACCTCGTGCCTGTCCCTGTTCGCCCTCAGCACCATGGCGACGCACGTGACGGCCACGGCGGCGCCGACGAAGACCTGCAGCGCCGGCATCGACGACAGCAGCGGCAGCAATGCGATCAGGTGC
>NZ_VDDA01000086.1 GCF_006151805.1 Methylobacterium terricola
GCCCAGTAAGAGGGCTTTGGCCTCGTGCGATGGGCGATCGCCTCTCCTCGGGATCGGACGCCCGGCAAGGTCCTAACCCTCCGCCGGGCGTTCTGCTGCTCAGAAGCAACTTCGTGGGTGAAGGGAACGGTTCTAGTGTACTGACACCGACGAACGAGCCACGTAGGCGCTTACTAACCGCCTGCATTCGCGGACGAATTTTCGATGCGCGGTGTACCTTTTGAAGGCGTCAGTGCACTAGTTGGTGGCCATCAGTCTGCCAGTCGACCCAATCCTGCCGCTTCTGGCCGCTCGTCTGGTCTCACCGGTGGGTTGGTATCCTTAGCGGGAAACTCAACTCGCCGCGATCCTCACACTTTTCGTGCTGTAGCACAGAGATGTTCCGCACTGTGACAGACCGAGAGGAAAACTTATGTAGATTAATCCGATCATTGATTAGCAAAAATGATTTTGAACCTTCTCATTCAAGTTTCGCTGGTAGCTTAATGCAGGAAAGGGAGTTTTTATGCGCTTACTTGTTATGTGTCTTGCCGCGGTCGCTGCTTTGTCGGTGACCGGCGCGGCTTCTGCCCAGACCCTGCCTCCCAGAGGGTCTGGGGCAGATTACCCGGCGACGACAGGTGCCAGCATCGAGCGCCAATCAAACACGACCGGCAACGGACCAGATTTGATTATCGCACCTGGCGCCACTGGCGCCGAAACCATCACGACCAACTCGGCGGCTGGTGGCAATGCGCGTCTACCAGAACGCCCTGTGCCGAACGGTAGTGCCGGTGGTGGTGGGGATCCTGGCGGCGGCTAACTCCACGATCAACGGGGTTTGTGGCCCAGATATATGACCCGTGTGAGTGGCTGCCTTTGTGGCAGCCACCTCTTTTGACAATGCTGAGTATCACAATATGTTCGAGCTGCTGCCTGCCGATCTTGACAACGAAACCATTCAGCTAGTTCACGACATGAAAATGGAAGAGGCTCTTGATGCGAGTGCATCAAGGCTCTTAATGATTGAGAGACTGAGAAGATTAGAAGATTTTGCGCGAGTTCGCGGAGCAACGAGGCAAACTTTCCAAAAAATATCTTCAGCTAGGCGAGTTCTTGGTCATACAGAGGGTTTTGGAAGAGTAAATATTCCATTTATTGCGGACAATTGAGAAGGGGAAATGATGATTTTGGCGTGATGGAGGCGTCCGGGCGAATTGTAATTATGAAAGCCCACTCCCCGAGTGCCCCTTGAACGCGTTCGCCCGGCGGATGTAGCCGACGATCGTCCGGGTATCCCGGTGCCCGGACTGATCCATGATGCGAGCGAGATCCGCGCCGCGGTCGGCCGCGGTGGTGATGTAGCCGGCCCTTAGGCTGTGAGCCCCGAACGTCGAGGCGTCGAGCCCGGCCGCGGTGGCGTACCGCTTCACGGTATCTGCGACAGCCTGGGTGGTGAGGCGGACGGGGTTGGCATCCCGCGTTGTCATTCGAACTCTGCCCGATCGCGACACTGGCCGGAGGACCGGCCCCTCGGCGATCCCCGCCGCATCGAGCCAGTCGCGTAGCAGGTAACGGACTTGATGAGGCGCTGCCTCGCCCATCTATGGATGCGGTCGACGCGTATGGATTAGGATCGGGCAATGACCCGTACCTCTTGCCAGCACCCCGACAACTGCATCGCCGCGGGCCGCGGCGGCCCCTGCCGGCGATGTGATGCGGCGGCGATCGCAGAGCGCGCGGTTCTCCTGCGCGAGCGCATCCTCGCCAACCAGGCGGAGGGGCGTCCACCCTACGCTACTCGCCCGTCTCAGCCGCTCAAGGCTGCGCGACAAGCGCCTTGATCTCACCGGGCCTCGTGTGGGCTCACTCTGCCCACATCATGCGCGAGCTATGCGCGGCCATCATTATCCGTATGGGTACACCCATGCGGATATAAGGCGATGCGATAGGTGGGCGCCGGTTCAGTTTGGCCGGTCTGGTAGGTGTCTCCGGGCGGCTGCGAGGCCAGTTCACCAGGGGCATGCCCAAATCGTACCGGGCGCTCCGTCCGCAACAGGTCGGGAGCGGACTCCTGCAAAGTCCGAACCAACCACTCCGCCGTGACCTCGCCCGCCTCGACCACCTGCCAGCCACAAGAGATTGGTACGAAGCCCGAGTCGACATTACTCACGCACGATGGTCTATTTTACGAACAATTAGGGCGATGCGCGGAAGTCGACGCGACCAGGGAATTGTGATTTGCCACCAATCTAACCCTCGGTTGTAAAATCCCCTATTGAGACCATGGTAATTCCAATCGATCTGCCACTGGTATTTCATCAAATTTCTCGTCTATATGGCCCGGAGATACATCGAGAATAGGGCCTAGAACATCTCGAAATAGCGCGCTGTTATAGCTCGCTTGTAGCAATGGTACTTGCCAGACGAGGAGGTGGAGGCGCTCCTGATCGTTTTCGAAGGCATTCAGAGCCGGTATCGGCAGCATCTCGCTCGTCCCGCACGGCGACTGCCCTCGGTATCCATTGGCCTGCTGCCGGGTGTTTGCGGTTGTGGCAGCAGCTTTCGCGGATCGACCCAGGCCCTGTTGGCTTCCTCGGTCCGGCCAATCTCACTAGTGCCTTGACTCAAACGGATGGTGCAGCGTTGCCGTTGACGGCATCGAGGATGGCGGCGGCCGGCTTGGTCCAGACGAAGGGCTTCGGCCTGCCGTTGTGCTCGGCGATGTAACGGTTGA
>NZ_VDDA01000087.1 GCF_006151805.1 Methylobacterium terricola
ATGGTCGGCGACCCTGCCGGCGCTGGCGGACGGCAGCTACGCGGCGACGGCTTTGGCGATCGACGCGGCCGGCAATGCGAGCCTGGCGAGCACGCCGTTCACCTTCGGGATCGACGCGACGGCGCCGGTCGCCGCGGTCGTGACAGCGGGGGGCGGCACGACGCGCGACGCCACGCCGGTTCTCACCGGCACGGGCGAGGCGGGATCGACGGTGACGCTGCTGAACGGCACGACGCCGATCGGCACGGCCGTGGTCGCGGCGGACGGCACCTTCACGGTGAGCCCGACGACCCCGCTCGCGGACGGGGCCTACGCCCTGGCCGTGCAGCTCACCGACGTGGCCGGCAATGTCGGCGCGGCCTCGGCCCCGGTCGGGGTCGTCATCGACACGGCAGCACCGGCGAGCCCGACCCTCGCGGCGGTGACCGGCCCGACCAACGACAGCACGCCAACGCTGACCGGGACCGCCGAGCCGGGCGCCACCATCACCATCCGCAACGGCGACACGGTCCTCGGGACCGTGGCGGCGGGGGGCGACGGAGCGTTCAGCTTCACCCCGGCGACACCGTTGGGTGACGGCAGCTATGCCCTCACCGCGACGGCGACCGACGCGGCCGGCTCGACCAGCCTGCCCTCGCAGCCTCTCGGCCTGACCATCGACACCGCCGCTCCGGGCATCCCGGTGGTCAGCTCCGGCGCAGGCAGGACGGACGACACCACGCCGGCCGTCACCGGCACCGGCGAGGTCGGGACGATCGTGACGCTGCTGAACGGCACCACGCCGATCGGCACGGCGGTCGTGGGGGCCGACGGCACCTTCACGGTGAGCCCGACCGATCCGCTCGCGGACGGGACCTACGCTCTCGCGGTCCAGCTCACCGACGCGGCAGGCAATGCCGGTCCGCCGTCGGATCCGATCGCGATCGTGGTCGGGGCGGTGTCGTTCGTCTTCACCGATGGCGGCGACGCCTACATCGATGACGACCAGGGCCACGAGCTCGTGGCCCTCGACGGCGACGACACTGTGATCGGTGCCGGCGGCGACGACCGGATCTTCGGCGATGCCGGCGATGACAGGCTCCTCGGCGGCGCCGGCAACGACACCCTCGACGGCGGCGAGGGCCACGATGTCGTGCTCGGCGAGGCCGGCGACGACGTGCTGTTCGGCCAGGACGGGCACGACATCCTCGACGGCGGGGAGGGCAACGACACCGTCTATGGCGGGCAGGGCGACGACATCATCGTCAACTCGCCCGGCAACGACGTCCTGTTCGGCGGCCGGACCCTCACGGGCCCGACCGGCACCGACACCCTGGTGTTCCACTCGAGGCTCGCCGACACCTCCGTCACCCGCGACGGCGGCTATACGCTGATCACCGGGCCGGAGGGCGAGGACCGGGTCACCGGCTTCGAGCGCTACCTCTTCACCGATGCCACCGTGGTCACCGGCGACGGCACGCCGCTGGTCGACGACCTGTACTATCTCGCGAACAACAAGGACGTGTTCTTCGCCGGCCAGGACGCCGACGACCACTATGCCCAGTACGGCTGGCACGAAGGCCGCGACCCGAACGCGCTCTTCTCCACCACCGGCTACCTCGCGGCCAATCCGGACGTGCAGGCCGCCGGCCTCAATCCCCTGGAGCAGTACGACCAGGTCGGCTGGAAGGAGGGCCGCGATCCGTCCGCGAGCTTCGACACCGACCTCTACCTCGCCCACAATCCCGACGTGAAAGGCGCCGGCCTCGATCCGCTCAAGCATTACATCGAATATGGCCAGGGCGAGGGCCGGGCGATCTACGACGCGATCGGCAAGACCGCCGACCTCGCCGTGCATCCGGGCTTCGATGCCGAGTATTATCTCCTGTCCTACGCCGACGTGGCCCAGGCCGCGACGAAATCGGGCATGGATCCGTTCACCTACGCCTACGACCACTACCAGACCTATGGCTGGAAGGAGGGCCGCAACCCGAACGCAGTGTTCGACACCAAGGGCTACCTCGACGCCTACCAGGACGTGAAGGCGGCCGGGATCGACCCGCTGATGCACTACGACCAGTATGGCTGGAAAGAGGGCCGCGACCCGTCGAAAGGCTTCGACACGACGGAATACCTCGCCGCCTACGGCGACGTCGCGCAGGCCAAGATCGACCCGATGCAGCACTACCTGCAATACGGCGCCCTCGAGGGCCGCGCCACTGCCGGCGACACCACCTTCGGCGCCGGCACCGTCGGGTAGTCGCCCGCGATCCCGACCGGCCCGGATCCTCCGGGCCGACCGGATTTGCCCTCATCGCACCCGGCCGCCGAGCGTGACCGGGTGCGGTCGAGTGTCCGGATCAGAGCCCTCCGCTGCCGTCATCGAGCACTGCTCCGGGCCACGTCATGGTTGTAGTTTTCTCGAGGGGACGATCATCCGATGAATGCTTGCCAGCCCCTGTGGATTGTCCAAGATTCATCTAAAATTTAACCTCGGGGATTATCTGATCGAAGTTAATCCCCGAGATCATGATTGGGGATCGTTCAAGCGGGAGTGCTAAGGCCCATGCTGCAAGACACGGCCGCACAGGCCGGCCCCGGTCAGGCCGAGCTGCCCGCCGCCCGGCCCGATTCCGGCCTCGGGGCGCTGGCCCTCGTCGCCTCCTTCCACCAGATCCCCTGCGAGCCCGCCCAGGTCC
>NZ_VDDA01000088.1 GCF_006151805.1 Methylobacterium terricola
TCAACCGTTACATCGCCGAGCACAACGGCAGGCCGAAGCCCTTCGTCTGGACCAAGCCGGCCGCCGCCATCCTCGATGCCGTCAACGGCAACGCTGCACCATCCGTTTGAGTCAAGGCACTAGCAATGCTGTCTGAGGATAACCGTCATTCTCGAAAGTTTCAGATAGGCGCGGTCGCAGGGTCGGTGATGAAATGAAGCATCGGCTATATCTCGGAACGGCCGCCGTGATGCCGCCTTGCGTCCTACGTACCGAGATCCCCCGAACTGGAGGCTTCCTCCGTGGCGTTCTGCACCGGCAGCTGTCACCCACTCCGGTTCAAGCCTGAGGCTAGTGCACTGACGCATTCGAAAGGTTCACACCAGGCGTGAGGCGTGCGAGTCTGCGGCATGGCTCAGACCGTCTGCGTAATCCTCACTGAGGACGAAAAGGCACGGCTGCGCGCGATCAGCCAGGATCGTGCTCGCCCGCTCAAGCACGTCCAGCGCGCCCGCATCGTCCTGCTCTCCGCCGAGCGCCTTCCCGTGCTTGAAGTCGCCCACCAGGCCGGCGTCAGCCGAACCGCCGTCTGGCGCTGGCAACAGCGCTTCGCGGAAGAGGGGGTCGACGGCCTGCTGCGCGACAAGACCCGCCCGCCCGGCAAGCCGCCCCACTCCACCAGCACCGTCGCCGAGGTGCTGGCGCTGACCTGCTCCGAGCCGCCGGGTGAGGTCACTCATTGGACCGGTCGCGCGGTTGCTGCCGCGACCGGCATCTCGCTGCGCTCGGTCCAGCGCATCTGGCAGGAACACCGCCTGCAGCCGCACCGCGTGCGCACCTTCAAGCGCTCCACTGACCCGGCCTTCGCCGAGAAGGTGGAAGACATCGTCGGCCTCTACATGGACCCGCCTCGTCACGCGGTGGTGCTGTCGGTCGACGAGAAGAGCCAGATCCAGGCCCTGGAGCGCACCCGGCCCGACCGTCCGCTCGCGTCAGGACGCCCGGCGACCCGCACTCACGACTACATCCGCCACGGTACCACGACGCTGTTTGCAGCGCTGAACGTGCTGGAGGGCACGGTGATCGGCCGCTGCATGCAGCGCCACCGCCACGAGGAGTTCCTGCGCTTCCTCAACGCCGTCGAGGCGGCGGTGCCGGCCGGCAAGATCATCCACGTGGTGCTCGACAACTACCGCACCCACACCCATGCGAAGGTCCGGGCCTGGCTGTCGCGTCATCCGCGCTGGGTGTTCCACTTCACCCCGACCTCCGCGTCTTGGCTCAACGCCGTCGAGGGCTTCTTCTCGGCGCTGTCGCGTCGGCGACTGCGACGCGGCACGTTCACCGGAATCGTCGACCTGCAGGCGGCGATCAAGCGCTACATTGCCGAACACAACGAGCGGCCCAGGCCCTTCATCTGGACCAAGCCGGCCGCCGCCATCCTCAACAGCCAGGCTGCACCTTCCGTCTGAGTCAGTGCACTAGATTGTGACGCGCATCCGCTCCCTTTCGTTCAACGCGTACTGGGCTATCTGGACAGCCTTGTTCCTCGTTCCGCTAGGGTTCTTCGCTCTGACCGGCGCGCCGCCTCGGCCGATCCGCGCTGCCACGAGACTCTGGGCGCGCGGCATTCTCGCGGGCCTGCGCCACATCGTTGGCCTGGACTACGTCGAAGAAGGGCGCGAGCACATCCCGTCTCAGCCTTGCCTGATTGTCGCCAACCATCAGTCAGCGTGGGAAACGCTGGCCTTCCTGGTGCTGGTCCCGGACGTCGCAATCGTCGCCAAACGCGAGTTGCTCGCAATCCCGGTAGTTGGCTGGTTCCTGCGACGTTCGCCCATGATCATCATCGATCGCACCAATGGCACCCAGGCCTTGCGCACGATGATTGATATGGGCCGGGAGGCCGTGGCCGCCGGTCGATCGGTGCTGATCTTCCCCGAAGGTACGCGGGGCTCGATTAGCGATCCGCTGCGGTTCAAACGCGGCGTTGAATTGCTGTACAGCAGGCTCGATCTGCCGGTTGTTCCCGTGGCGGTGAATTCAGGGCTTTTCTGGCCAGGCGGCTCGGCGGCACAGGCTGGAATTCAGGGCTTTTCTGGCCAGGCGGCTCGGCGGCACAGGCTGGCACTGTAGTCGTGAGCTACCTTACCGCTCTCAGAGCCTGTTTGACTATGAAGAGCTGTATTGGTGCCGCTCATAGGCCTGCATGAGCCTATGGCAATTGGCGATACTGATGCTGTCCTCGGCTGCCGCGGGGCTGTGCTCCCAGTGGCGGGTCAGGCGGCGGTAGCGCGTCGAGAGCGTGCCGAACGTCGCCTCGATCCGCCAGCGCAGCGGCAGCGGCTGGAAGCCCGTGGCCTGCGCCTCACGGGTGGAG
>NZ_VDDA01000089.1 GCF_006151805.1 Methylobacterium terricola
ACCCGAAGCTTCGGCTCGTGGCTTGAGCCCCGTTACATTTTCGGCGCAGGACCCCTTAGCTAGACCAGTGAGCTGTTACGCTTTCTTTAAAGGATGGCTGCTTCTAAGCCAACCTCCTGGTTGTTTTGGGAGTCCCACATCCTTTCCCACTTAGCCACGAATTGGGGGCCTTAGCTGTCGGTCAGGGTTGTTGCCCTCTTCACGACGGACGTTAGCACCCGCCGTGTGTCTCCCGAGTAGTGCTCGTGCGTATTCGGAGTTTGGTTGAGTGCGGTACCGCTGTGGGCGGCCCTAGCCCATCCAGTGCTCTACCCCGCACGGCATTCGCTCGAGGCGCTACCTAAATAGCTTTCGCGGAGAACCAGCTATGTCCAGGTTTGATTGGCCTTTCACCCCTAACCACACGTCATCCAAGACCTTTTCAACGGGCACTGGTTCGGACCTCCAGTGCGTGTTACCGCACCTTCATCCTGCGCATGGCTAGATCACCTGGTTTCGGGTCTAAAGCAGCGGACTGAACGCCCTGTTCAGACTCGCTTTCGCTGCGCCTTCGCCTATCGGCTTAAGCTTGCCCGCTACTTTAAGTCGCTGACCCATTATACAAAAGGTACGCGGTCACCCAGGACGAACCTTGGGCTCCCACTGTTTGTAAGCATCCGGTTTCAGGAACTGTTTCACTCCCCTCGTCGGGGTGCTTTTCACCTTTCCCTCACGGTACTGGTTCGCTATCGGTCGCTGAGGAGTACTTAGGCTTGGAGGGTGGTCCCCCCATCTTCAGACAGGATTTCACGTGTCCCGCCTTACTCGTGTCCTGGCATTGGCTTGTCCCGTACGGGGCTGTCACCCATTCTGCCGGCCATTCCAGGCCGTTCCGGTAAGCGTCATGCCAGGCGCTGGCCTGGTCCGCGTTCGCTCGCCACTACTGACGGAGTCTCGTTGATGTCCTTTCCTCCGGGTACTGAGATGTTTCAGTTCCCCGGGTTCGCTTCAAACCCCTATGAATTCAGGGCTTGATACCTTCTCGAACCAGCGTAGCGCAGGCTCGGCAGTGCCGAACCCACGATACGGTGGCTGAAGGTGGGTTTCCCCATTCGGAGATCCTCGGATCAAAGCTCGTTCGCAGCTCCCCAAGGCTTATCGCAGCGTACCACGTCCTTCATCGCCTCTCAGCGCCAAGGCATCCACCAGATGCTCTTAAGGCACTTGATCGCTCTCATGATCGGTGTCCGGTGGTGAGCGAAAGCCTTTTGGGCCTCACACACCTACCATCCACGGTCACGATAAAGACCGGCAGCCACCACTTTCGCAGGGGCTGCCTTATGCTTGCCGAACGTACCCGGGCCGGCCGCTTTCGCGCTGGCCTGGGCACATTCCCTCTTCACGATGTCAGATATCCGCAGCCACCCGCAATTGCGTCGATGGTGCGAAGCTCTTTGATCCGGACGACCCTACGACCTTGCCGCGTTCGGCAGGGGAGGGTGGTGGAGCTGGACGGGATCGAACCGACGACCTCATGCTTGCAAAGCACGCGCTCTCCCAACTGAGCTACAGGCCCGAAGCCGCTGCTCGTTGGTCCGAGGCGAAGCCTCGCAAGGCCGACTGGCCGCCGCGCCGCGTGGCGCGGGAAGCCTGAGGCGACGGATGTCGCCGCCGGCGTTTGAGGCCCCAAGAACAATGGTGGGCCTGGGACGACTCGAACGTCCGACCTCACCCTTATCAGGGGTGCGCTCTAACCACCTGAGCTACAGGCCCGTCGCTGGCTCCCGCCAGCGTTGTCCGGATGATGAGAAAGAGAAACGAAGACGGCGCGTCCCGCCATATGGGCTCTGACTGAGCCCTGATTCCAATGACGCCGTACGAGGAGAGGACCGGTCACCCGATCATCCTGACAAACAGCATCCTTAGAAAGGAGGTGATCCAGCCGCAGGTTCCCCTACGGCTACCTTGTTACGACTTCACCCCAGTCGCTGACCCTACCGTGGTCGCCTGCCTCCTTGCGGTTGGCGCAGCGCCG
>NZ_VDDA01000009.1 GCF_006151805.1 Methylobacterium terricola
GGCGACGACAGGACCAGCGCCTGACCAAGGTCAGGCTCGCCGGCCCAGACTGTCGAAGAGATAGTTCAGCGCCCGGTCCGCTGTCGCGGCCGGCGCCGATGGGTGGTCGTATAGGCCCCCGATTTCGGCCCGTCAACCGGTTTGTGAAACTCTCGCGACAGGCCCTTCCACCGCCCGCTCCAACATACGGCCCAACGGCGACAACGCACGGGCATAGCGATGGAGGCGGATGCGCGCTCAACAGGATAAGAAAATCGTCCTGCAGCCCAATATCTGCTCTTACGTCAACCTACATCGACGGCTTGAAGAGCGCTTGACGGCCCGCGACAACTGCCGGAGAAGCGCTTTTATCGGCTGAATGGCTTAAGCCGAAGGGTAATTACACCGGATCTCGAAAGCGCGATTCCTGAATGGCACTCCGTGGAGACGTCGTGTCCCAACAGACCCCCGGCGATATGAACATCCGCCGAGCCGCCCTCACGCTCGGCAAGCGCGCGCGGGCGGAGCTGAAGGGGCAGAAGCCGCTGATCCTGTGGATGACCGGGCTGTCCGGCTCCGGGAAATCGACGATCGCCGACCGGGTCGAGGACAAGCTGTGGCGGTGCGGCTACCACACCATGCTGCTCGACGGCGACAACCTGCGCTTCGGATTGAACCGGGACCTGACCTTCACGGATAGCGATCGGATCGAGAACGTCCGCCGGACCGCGGAGGTCGCCAGGCTGATGCTCGATGCCGGTCTGATCGTCATCTGCTCCCTGATCTCACCGTTCCGACGGGAACGGATGCTGGCGCGGCAACTGGTCGGTGAGGACGAGTTCGTCGAGCTGTTCGTCGATACCCCGCTCGACGAGTGCATCCGTCGCGACCCGAAGGGCCTCTATGCCCGCGCCCTCGCCGGGGAGATCCCGAACTTCACCGGATTGACCTCGTCCTACGAGCCGCCGGATGCGCCGGAGATCCATCTGCGGACGGACAGGCACGACGTCGACACGCTGGCCGAGCAGGTCCTCGGCGAGTTGCAGCGCCGGGGCGCTATCGCCCGTTCGCGGTGATGCGCGCCTTGCCATCCTCGGATCGCATGCGGCCGATGTGCGGCGCACGCTGGCCGCAACCTTTTCTGGCCCCTATGTTGCAGCGCAACATAGGGGCCGGACGAGGAGCGAACGATGGTCGAGATGATACCCGTGGCGGAAGCGGCCGGTTTCACGGCGGGGTGCCTCGCCATTCACGCGGCCCAGGACTGGGCCGAGGCCTTGACTCCCCTGCTCGCCTACCTGGTCTTCGCGCTGGCGGTTTGCCTGATGATCGTCGCAGGGATCCAGCATGCCTCGGATCCCGAGCAGCTCGTCGCGATGATGACCCAGGCCATGGCGACGTATTGAGCCTCAGGCGGCAGGCGGCGTCTCGGAGGCTGCCTCGGCTTTGGCCTCCTCAGCGCATTTGAGGCAGAGCTGGCGCTTGGCGAGCAGCGCGGCGACCGCGTTCGCGCCCTCGAAGCTGACGACGTGGCCGCATTCGAGCACGTTGAGCACGCGCTGATCGGGATCGTCGCGCTCGCCGGACGGATAGCAGCGGATCGCCGTCACGCGGCGCATCGGGATCTCAGCCTGCATGGCGATGCCCTGGAACCTCGTCCCTGGGCGCGGCAAGAGCAGCCACGCCGCAAGGCCCGGCTCGCGTGCCGGGACCACATCTGGGGGCTCCATAGCACGGACAGGGGCGGCACGCATGGGGTTGCGCCCCGCGTCATGTCGCAGGGGCGGCCCGGACCGGCGTCAGGCTGGCCGGATACGGGGGTCCCCGACAGCGGCCTCGCGGCCGGCATTGCGTCCCGCCCCGATGAACGCGCAGAATACGGGGTGTGATCCGAGGACGCTCGCTGGCACGGATACTGCCTGACCGTAGGCACATCCGGCCGGGGGGATCGAGCTCCCCGTTCACGATCCCTGCACAAGGAAGCGCGATGCCGCGTCTCTTCACCGCCTGCCTGCTCGCGAGCCTCGGCGTCGCCGCCCCGCTGGCGGGGGCTCAGGCCCAGACCCTGCGATTCGGCCTGATGGAGGATCCGGACGCCCTCGATCCGACGCTCGCCCGCACCTTCGCCGGCCGCATGGTGTTCGCGGCGCTCTGCGACAAGCTCGTCGATATCGGGCCCGACCTGAAGCCGGTGCCCCAGCTCGCGACCGAATGGGCGTGGTCGGACGACCGCAAGACCCTGACGCTCACGTTGCGGCCGGGCGTGCGCTTCCACGACGGCGAGCCGATGAACGCCGCGGCGGTGAAGTACTCGCTGGAGCGCCACCTGAAGCTGCCGGGCTCGCAGCGCCGCGGCGAGATCGCGCCGATCGACACCGTCGAGGCGGTTGACGACCTGACCGTGAAGGTCACCCTAAAGACGCCGTTCGCGCCCTTGCTGGCGCAGTTCACCGACCGGGCCGGCATGATCGTCTCGCCCAAGGCCGCCGAGCGGCTCGGCGACAAGTTCGCCACCGCGCCGGTCTGCGCCGGGCCTTACCGGTTCGTCGAGCGGGTGCCGCAGGACCGCATCGTGGTCGAGCGCTTCGACGATTACTGGAACAAGGGCGCGATCCAGATCAAGCGGATCGAGTTCCGGCCGATCCCCGACACCACGGTGCGGCTCACCAACCTCCGCGCCGGCCAGCTCGACCTGATCGAGCGCCTGGCCCCCACCGATCTGGCGCAGGTGAAGCGCGATCCGAAGCTCAAGGTGGGCCAGGCCTACGAGCTCGGCTTCTCCGGCGTGGTGTTCAACACCGGCCGCGAGGGATCGCCGGTGGCCGATCCGCGGGTGCGCGCCGCCTTCGAGGCGGCGATCGACCGCAACGCGATCACGCAAGTGGTCTATAACGGCGAATACCTGGCCGGCAACCAATGGGTCTCGCCCAAGAACCCGAACTACGTGACGGACTACCCGGTGCCGAAGCGCGACGTCGCCAAGGCCAAGGCGCTCCTGAAGGAGGCCGGGATCGAGAAGCCCGCGATCACCATGATGGTCTATGCCAACAACGACGCGCCGCAGGTCGGCCAAGTGATCCAGGCGATGACCCGCGAGGCCGGCTTCGACGTGAAGCTCCAGGCCACCGACTTCACCACCTCCCTCGACCAGGCCGACAAGGGCAATTTTGAGGCCTACCTCTACAACTGGAGCGGCCGGCCCGACCCGGACGGCAACACCTACAGCTTCCTCGCCTGCAAGACGCCGCTGAACTACTCGCGCTACTGCAACCAGGACGCCGATTCGGCGATGAATGCCGAGCGGCTGACCACCGATCCGGCCCAGCGCAAGGCGGCGTGGAAGCGCCTCGCCGACCGGGTGCTCGCCGACAAGCCGCTGGTCTACCTGTTCCACCGCCGGCTGCTCTGGGCCTACTCGCAGCGGCTCACCGGCTTCGGCGAGTATCCGGACGGGCTGGTGCGCTTCACCGGCCTCAAGCTCGACTGATGCCGAGTCTCTAGATGTTGCGATTTCTCGCACGGCGCCTGGCGCTGGCGGTGCCGACCCTGGTCCTCGCCTCGATGATCATCTTCGCCCTGCAGCAATTGCTGCCGGGCGACACCGCCACCGCACTCTCGGGCGAGGAGCGCGACCCCGAGGTGATCGCCTTCATCCGCGCCAAGTACCACCTCGATCGGCCGCTGCCGGTTCGCTACGCCTATTGGGCGGCCGGAGTGCTCCAGGGCGATCTCGGCGAGTCGATCCGGCTGCAGAAGCCGGTGATCGAGCTGATCCGCGAGAAGCTGCCGGTCACCCTCGAACTCGCCTGCCTGGCGATGCTGGTGGCCCTCGTCATCGGCGTGCCGATGGGGATCCTGTCTGCGGTCCGGCCCGGGACCTGGATCGACGGGCTCGCCAACGGGGTCGCGCTCTGGGGCCTGTCGGTGCCCAATTTCTGGCTCGGCATCCTGATGATCCTGCTGTTCTCGGTGCAGCTCGGCTGGCTGCCGGCCTCCGGCTACGTGCCGCCGGGGGAGAGCTTGGCCGAGAACCTGCGCTCGATGGCGATGCCGGCCTTCGTGCTCGGCAACGCCATCGCGGCGGTGATGATGCGCCACACCCGCGCCGCCATGCTCGGCGTGCTGCAATCCGACTACGTCCGTACCGCGCGGGCCAAAGGCGTGCCGATGGCCCGGGTGGTCCTGCGCCACGCGCTGCCCAACGCCGCGATCCCGATCATCACGCTGGGCGCCCTCGAATTCGGCCAGCTCCTCTCCGGCGCGGTGCTGACCGAGCAGGTCTTTTCCGTGCCCGGCTTCGGCAAGCTGATGGTGGATGCCGTGTTCAACCGCGACTTCGCGACCGTGCAGGGCGTCGTGATCTGCACCGCCACGACCTACATCCTGCTCAACCTTGCCGCCGATCTCGCCTCGGCGCTGGTCAACCCGAAGCTCAGGCGCGCATGAGCGAGGCCGGCCTCTCCACCCCGGCCGAGATCGCGGCTCCCGTCGCCGCCCTGCCGCCGGAGCCGGGAGCGTTCCGCGCCTTCTGGCGCCGGTTTAGCCGCCGGCGCGGCGCGCTCGCCGGCCTCGTCGTCGTGGTGCTGCTCGCCGTGCTGGCGCTCGGGGCCGCGTGGATCGCGCCCTACGATCCCACCGCCACCGATTGGGGCGCGGTGCGGGCGGCGCCCGACCTCGCCCATCTCTTCGGCACCGACGAGGTCGGGCGCGACGTGCTCTCGCGCATCGTCTACGGCACAAGGGCCTCGCTCGGGGCGGGGCTGACCTCGGTGGCGCTCGCGGTCGCGCTCGGCCTGCCCCTCGGGATGCTGGCGGGCTATGCCGGCGGCGTCATCGACGGGGCGATCATGCGCCTCACCGACGCGCTGCTCGCGATTCCCTTCCTGATCCTCGCCATCGCGCTCGCGGCCTTCCTCGGCCCCAGCCTGACCAACGCCATGGTGGCGATCGGGCTCTCGGCGACCTCGATCTTCGTGCGGCTCACCCGGGCCCAGGTCCAGGCGGTGGCGGCGGAGGAGTTCGTCGAGGCGGCCCGCGCGATCGGCAACCCGCCCTGGCGCATCGCGCTCCACCACATCCTGCCGAACATCGTGCCGGCGATCCTGGTCCAGGCCACCCTCACCATCGCGGCGGCGATCATCGCCGAGGCGAGCCTGTCCTTCCTCGGCCTCGGCCAGCAGCCGCCCGAACCGTCCTGGGGCTCGATGCTCAACACCGCCAAGAACTTCCTCGACCAGGCGCCCTGGATGGCGATCTGGCCGGGCGTGTCGATCTTCCTCGCGGTGCTCGCCTTCAACCTCGTCGGCGACGGGTTGCGCGACGCCCTCGACCCGCGGGAGCGCCGATGACAGCCTCCCCTCCCCTGCTGGACGTGCGTGATCTGGCCGTCGCCTTCGACAGCGACGGCGGCACCGTCCACGCCGTCAACGGCGTGACTTACGCCTTGCGCGAGGGCGAGACCCTCGGGATCGTCGGCGAATCGGGCTCAGGGAAAAGCGTCCACGTGCTCGCCATGCTGGGTCTCGTGCCGCGCCCGCCGGGCCGGATCACGAGCGGGCAGGTCGATTTCGAGGGTCGCGACCTGCTGGCGATGCCGGAGCGGCTTTTGCGCCGGGTGCGCGGCGCCGAGATCGGCATGGTGTTCCAGGATCCGATGAGCTCGCTCAACCCGGCGATGACGGTCGGCGCCCAGATCGCCGAGCCCTTGCTCCTGCATCGCGGCCTCGATGCGAGCAGCGCCCGGGCCCGCGCCCGCGACCTCCTCGACCTCGTGCGCATCCCGGACGCCGGTCGGCGCCTCGATCTTTATCCGCACGAATTCTCGGGCGGGCAGCGCCAGCGGGTGATGATCGCGATCGGCCTTGCCTGCCGGCCGAAGCTGCTGATCGCCGACGAGGCCACCACCGCCCTCGACGTCACGGTGCAGGCCGAGATCGTCGCCCTGGTGCAGGAACTGAAGCGCGAGATCGGCATGGCGATCGTCTGGATCACCCACGATCTCGGCGTGGTCGCCGGCATCGCCGACACCGTGCAGGTGATGTATGCCGGACGCATCGTCGAGCGCGGGCCGGTCGACGCGGTGTTTTCCGATCCGCGCAACGCCTACACGCTGGGCCTGCTGCGCTCCCTGCCCGACTTGAGCCGTGGCCGGGCCGGACGGCAGCGCCTGCGCCAGATCGAGGGCAGCCCGCCCGACATGCGCCATCCGCCGCCGGGCGATCCGTTCGCAGCCCGCAACCCCTACGCCACGCCGCGCTGCCGCGCCGAGGCGCCGCCGCTGGCGCAGGTGGCGGGGAGCGTGCCGGGCCACCTCGCGGCGGCCTGGTACGACCTGCCGGCCCTGCTGAAGCAGGGAGCCGGGCGATGAGGCCGGTGAAGCCCGAGCCGCTGCTCGCGGTGCGGAATCTCAGCAAGCACTACCCGCTGCGGCACTGGTGGGGCGGCAAATCCTCGGTGTTCCGCGCGGTCGAGGATGTGAGCTTCGACATCGCCCCCGGCGAGACCCTGGGCCTCGTCGGCGAATCGGGCTCCGGCAAGTCGACGATCGGCCGGGCGGTGACGATGCTGAACCCGCCGAGTGCCGGCACCGTCGCGTTCGAGGGCACCGACCTGAGCCGCCTGCCGGCGCCGGAGATGCGGCGGATGCGGCGGCGCATCCAGGTGATCTTCCAGGACCCTTACGCCGCCCTCAACCCGCGGATGAGCGCCGGCGCCTACGTCGCCGAGCCGTTCCGGTTGCACCGGCCGGAGATGGGGTCGGCCGAGCGCCGCGACGCGGTGGCCGGCCTGTTCCAGCGGGTCGGGCTCGATCCGCGCTTTTCCGGGCGCTACCCGCACCAGTTCTCCGGCGGCCAGCGCCAGCGGCTCTGCATCGCCCGGGCGATCGCGCTGAAGCCGAGCTTCATCGTCGCCGACGAGCCGATCGCGGCGCTCGACGTGTCGATCCAGGCGCAGGTGGTCAACCTGCTGCAGGATCTGCAGGAGGAGCTGGGGCTGTCCTACCTGTTCATCTCCCACGACCTGCGGATGGTGCGCTACCTCTGTCACCGGGTCGCGGTGCTGCGGCGCGGGCGGATCGTCGAGCTCGCCGACAGCGACACCCTGTACGAGAATCCGCGCCATCCCTACACGCGGGCGCTGCTCGGCGCCGTGCCGGTGCCCGACCCGGCGGCCGAGCGGGCCCGCCTGCGGGCAACGCGCGAGGCGCCGGCCGTCGCCATCCCGGAGGCCGGGCCGTTGCAGGAGATCGCCCCCGGGCATTGGGTGGCGCAGGCGGTCGGCGCTTAAGCGCTTGCTCGAGCCGACGCGCAATTTCATACCCACCCCGTCATTCCGGGCTCCGCTGCGCGGCCCCGGAATGACGGGGAGGATGTCAGATCCGTCGATCGAACCGATCGACCTTTGAAGGAAACGTCACGGTGAGGGATTTCTCGAGGCCCGGGCGCTCGCCCGTCTACGCCGCCAACGCCGCCGTCGCGACGTCGCACCCGCTCTCGACGCTGGCCGCCATCGAGGTCCTGCGCTCGGGCGGCAACGCGGTCGATGCCGGCATCGCCGCGGTGGCGGTGCAATGCGTGGTCGATCCGCTGATGACCGGCATCGGCGGCGATTGCTTCGCCCTCTACGCGCCGAAGGGCGCCAAGGCGCCGATCGCGCTCAACGGCTCCGGCCGCAGCCCGGCGGCGGCGCACGATGCCTGGTTCCTGGAGCGCGGCATCACCCTCACCCCGACCTCGCCGCACAGCGTCACGGTGCCGGGCGCGGTCGCCGCCTGGGCGAAGCTCCTGGCGGATCACGGCACCCGCAGCCTCGGCGAGCTGCTGCAACCGGCGATCCGCTACGCGGAAGGTGGCTACCCGGTGCAGCCGCGCGTCGCCCTCGACTGGTCGCGCAGCGTCGAGCGGGTCGCCGGCGATCCGGCCTCGGCCGCGACCTTCCTGATCGACGGCCAAGCGCCGACCGTCGGCACGATCATGCGCCACCCGAAGCTCGCCGCCACGCTCCGGCGCATCGCGGAACACGGCCCGCGCGGCTTCTACGAGGGGCCGGTGGCCGAGGACATCGTGGGGCGCCTGCGCGATCTCGGCGGGCTGCACACGCTCGACGATTTCGCCTCGGCGGCGCCCGAGACCGTCACCCCGGTGACCACGCGCTACCGCGGCTACGACGTCTACGAATGCCCGCCGAGCGGCCAGGGCCTCGCGGTGCTGATGATGCTCAACGTGCTGACGCACACCGACATCGCGGCTCTCTCCGAGCTCGACCGGGTCCACCTGTTCGCGGAGGCCTGCAAGCAGGCCTATCACCACCGCGACGCGCTCTTCGCCGATCCGGTGCTGAACCGGGTGCCGGTCGAGCACCTGCTCTCCGAGGCCTGGCGGGCGACCGCCCACGGCGCCATCGACATGACCCGGGCCCAGGAGCCGGTGATCTGGCCCGAGCTCACCCACAAGGACACGGTGTACCTGAGCGTCGTCGACCGCGACGGCAACGCGCTCTCGCTGATCAACTCGATCTTCCAGGGCTTCGGCAGCGGCATCACCGCGCCGGAGAGCGGGGTGCTGCTGCACAATCGCGGCCTGTCCTTCCGCGTCGATCCCGGGCACCCGAACACGATCGGGCCGAGGAAGCGGCCGATGCACACCATCATCCCGGGCATGCTGATGCGCGACGGCGAGACGGTGGCGCCGTTCGGCGTGATGGGCGGGCATTACCAGGCGATGGGCCATGTCGAGTTGCTCACCGGCATCATCGACCGCGGCCTCGACGTGCAGGAGGCCCTCGATGCGCCGCGCAGCTTCGCCTATGGCGGCGGGATCGAGATGGAGGGGGGTTTCGCGGAGGACGTCGTCGCCGGGCTCGAGGCGCGCGGCCACCGCATCATCCCGGCCTCCGGCCCGATCGGCGGCGGCCAGATCATCTGGATCGACCGGGCGCGCGGGGTGCTCGCGGCGGGCTCCGACCCGCGCAAGGACGGCAGCGCGCTCGGCTATTGAGGTGACCATGTCCCAAGAGGTTCAGCCCTTCAGCGTCGACGCCGCGGCGGCGGCGCTTCTCGACGCCCGCCGCTCGGGCACCCGCCTCGACGCCCTCCCCGAGGGCGCCCGGCCGGGCAGCGAGGCGGAGGCCTACGCGGTCCAGGACGTGCTCATCCGCGCGCTCGGCCCGGTGGCCGGCTGGAAGGTGGGGGCGCCGAGCGCCACCGCCACCCCGGCCCGGGCCGCGCTCAATGCCGACACGATCTTCGAGACCGACGAGTTGCCGGCCTCGCTGTTCCACCTGATCGGGGCGGAGGCCGAGATCGCCTACCGCTTCGGCCACGACCTGCCCCCGGAGGCCGGGCCCTACGACCGTGAGGCGGTGCTGGCGGCGGTCGCCACGATGCACCCGGCGATCGAGATCGCCGATACCCGCTTCACGGTGTTCGGCGCCGTCGACGCCCACAGCCAGCGCGCCGACCAGCAGAATCACGGCGTCCTGGTGCTCGGGCCCGGGCTGAGCGAGTGGCGCGACCTCGACCCGGTGACGCAAGCAGTGCGGCTGACCGTCGACGGCCGGGTTCTCCACGACCATGCCGGCGGCAACTCGGCGGTGGACCCGGTGCGGCTGCTGGTCTGGCTCGCCAACGAGGGCGCCCGCTCGCTCGGGGGCATCAAGGCCGGCCAGGTCGTCACCACCGGCTCCTGCACCGGGACGGATTTCGTCGAGGCGCCGACGCGGATCGCGGCGGAGTTTCCGGGGCTGGGGAACGTGGAACTGAAGATCGGGTGAGCTGAACGTCGGCCGCAAGAAAAGGCGCGGGATCCCCTCTCCCGTGTGGGAGAGGGGAGGGCCGCGCATAGTCTTTCTTCGGACAGCCCGGCATCCGCGGAACGAAGAGATAAACTGTCTGAATCTTAATTCCAGCATCCCGTCCCACGACCGCCCTCCCCTATCCCCGCAACGCCCGCTCGATCAGCGCCGCCGCCGCCAGCGCCCGCCCGTCATCCCCGAATCGCGCGATCACCTGCACGCCGACCGGCAGCCCCTCGGCGGTGCGATCGACCGGCAGGGTGACGCAAGGCACGCCCATCAGGGTCCAGAGGCGGTTGAAGCGCGAATCGCCGGTGTGATCGAGGCCGGCCGGCGCCGCGCCAGGCGCCGCGTAGGTCAGGAGCACGTCGGGGCCGTCCTCGGAGAACACGTCCTTCAGGCTGCGGCGGGCGTGGTGGGCGGTGCGGCGGGCCGCATCGTAGGACGCGGTCTCGACCCCCTGCGCCGCGTCGAGGGCATCGCGCAGGCGTGGCGGCAGGGCGTCGCGGTGGGTGGCGTATTCCCAGGCGAGCGCCTGGCGCACCTCGTAATCCTGGATCGTGCCGTGGGCCGCGAAGGCCTCGCCGAACCGGGCGGGCAGGGCGACATCCGTCACCACTGCCCCGGCCCGCTCGGCGGCCCGTGCCGCCCGGGTCAGCGCGGCCTCCGCCTCCGGGTCGGGGGCCGCGCAGAACTCCTGCCGCACGAGGCCGATGCGCGGCGCACCCGCCTCGCCCACCCGCGCGAGGGCCGGGCGGTCGGCGAGCAGCGCGAGCGCATGGGCGGCATCCGCAACGCTCGCCGCGAACAGGCCGAGCGTGTCGAGGGCCCAGGAATAGCACTTCACCCCGACCGTCGGCAGCAGCCGGAACGACGGCTTGACCCCGACGACGCCGCAGAACGCCGCCGGGCGGATCACCGAGCCGCCGGTCTGGGTGCCGAGCGCCAGCGGCAGCATCCCGGCCGCCACCGCGGCGGCCGAGCCCGCCGAGGAGCCGCCGGGCGTGTGACCGGGATGGTGAGGGTTGCGGGTCGCGGTCGGGTCGAGGAAGGCGAAGGGCGTGGTGGTGGTCTTGGCGAGCGGCACCGCGCCGAGGCGCTTCAACCGCGACACGACCGGGGCGTCGGCAAGCGGGCGCCAGCCGTCGTAGATGGGCGAGCCCATCCGGGTCGGCAGGTCGGCGGTGTCGATGATGTCCTTGATCCCGACCGCGATGCCGGCGAGCGGCCCGCCCGTCGGGATCACCGGCGCCGGATCGACGCAGACCAGGGCGCCGATCTCCGGCTCGCGGGCGGCGATCGCCTCGCCGACGAGGCCGATCGCCCCGTCGGGGGTCAGCCGGCCGGCATCGATTCGGGCGCAGAGGTCGAGGAGCGAGAGCATCGGGCCAACCGGACGGGAGGAATCGGGCGAGCACCCTTGTAAGCGTAACGAGGCCGCGTGTTCCAGAACACGCGAGCGCGTGCGGGCCGCGTTGCGGGCAGGGCCCGGCTTCGGCTAAACCGGCGCCGTTCATCCGCTGCACGGCCGCCTGGGGCGGACAAGGCCGGCGCGGCGGAGCGCCGACGCGCCGGGATCCTTCGCCGGCCCCCTTCGCGAGAGAGCCTGCCCCGTGACCGTTCCCTTCGCCCTGCCGCTGCAAGCTCGCGCGATGCCGGCCGCCTCGCGCCTCGGCCGCCTGTTCGGCCGCGGGCGCCAGGCGGCCGAGGCGCTGGACCAGGACGGCGCCGTCGGCGGATTCGGCGGGCCCGGCATCCTGGCGGTGGCCGGCCTGAAGAAGAGCTACGGCGCCCGCACCGTGGTGCACGATGCCGGCCTGACCGTGCGCAACGGCGAGGCGGTCGGCCTGCTCGGCCCCAACGGCGCCGGCAAGACCACGATCTTCTACATGATCACCGGCCTCGTCTCGGCCGATCGCGGCACGATCAGCCTCGACGGGCACGACATCACCCGGCTGCCGATGTATCAGCGCGCGCGGCTCGGCATCGGCTACCTGCCGCAGGAGGCCTCGATCTTCCGCGGCCTCAACGTCGAGGACAACATCC
This sequence comes from Methylobacterium terricola, assembly GCF_006151805.1. Taxonomy (GTDB): domain Bacteria; phylum Pseudomonadota; class Alphaproteobacteria; order Rhizobiales; family Beijerinckiaceae; genus Methylobacterium; species Methylobacterium terricola. Next base: position 11,818 of record NZ_VDDA01000009.1, read on the forward strand.
GGGCGGTGCTCGAGGTGGTCGAGCCCGACCGCAAGACGCGGGAGCGCAAGCTCGATTCGCTCCTCGACGAGTTCAACATCACCCGCCTGCGCAAGTCGCCCTCGATCGCGCTGTCGGGCGGCGAGCGGCGGCGCTGCGAGATCGCCCGGGCGCTCGCCTCGTCGCCGTCCTTCATGCTGCTCGACGAGCCGTTCGCGGGCATCGACCCGATCGCGGTCGGGGACATCCAGGAACTGGTGATGCATCTCAAGGGCCGCGGCATCGGCGTGCTCATCACCGACCACAACGTCCGCGAGACGCTCGGCCTGATCGACCGGGCCTATATCGTGCATTCCGGCCGCATCCTCACCGAGGGCACACCCGACGAGATCGTGGCGAACGAGGACGTGCGCCGGCTGTACCTGGGCGAGGATTTCCGGCTGTAGCGGTCGGGGCACGACCGGCGGGACGTCCCCCCGACGCCTCGTCCCGCGGCCGCGCGGCGGAAACCGGGGCGCGATGAACGCTGACGCCGTCATACCCTCGCGCCTTGGCATCGACGCGTCGACGCCAAGGCGTCCGGCGCATCGGCGCCGGCGCCCGTTCGGGCTTAGCCAGCGCCGTCGAACGGATCCGTTCGACGGCGGGGCGGTATAAGATGACGCGGGAGGCGATGCGACCTCACGTCCGGCAGCGGCGGATCGAGATCCCGCATTCTCGCCTGCGGCGAGCCCCGCGATGACGTCGAGGGATATCGGCGCGGGCGGCTCGGGTCGTTCCGCGGCGAATGACAGAATCGGCGATCGTCAAGTTTCCGTTGATCCGACGCTCTGCTTCACCTGAATCCCGACACAACGCCCCTCCCCTGCGTCGCGGCGTGAAAGCGGTCAGGACAAGCCGTTTTTCCACTGGCGTCCCACCCCGCCCTGCGCCACCCTGAGAGAGAACCGCACGAGGGCACCACGTCCGCTTTGACGCGTGTCCCGCTTCGGTTTAAAGCTGCTATGAGATGTCCGAAGCAAGAGTTGTGCCGACCCCGGCGCGAACCGGGGCGTCGCAGGGCGGGGCTGGCTGATGGGTTTGCTGCAACGGCTCGAGATGCGCCAGGGCCAGGCCCTGGTGATGACGCCGCAACTCCTGCAGGCGATCAAGCTTCTGCAACTGTCCCACCTCGATCTCGCCGCCTACGTCGATGCCGAGCTGGAGCGCAACCCGCTCCTGGAGCGGGCCGAGATCGAGGCGCCGGAGCCCGGCGAGGCGCGGGGCGAGGCCGCCGATCCGGGGGGCGACGGCGACGGATTCGACGGCGGCGGGTTTGATGGGGATCCGGCGGCCGAGCCGTGGCTGTCCCACGACCTCAATCCGAGCCGCAGCGAGATCGAGGGCGATCTCGGCACCCGCCTCGACAACGTCTTTCCCGATGACGGCCCGGTCGGGCGCGAGGCGGCTGCCGCCGGGGGCGAGGCCCTGTCGCTCACGCCAGCGCCCTGGAGCGGCAGCGGCGGCAGCTTCGACGGCGAGACGCCGGATTTCGAGGCGACGCTGACCAGCGAATCGTCGCTGCATGAGCATCTCTCGGCCCAGCTCGAACTCGCCACCCGCGATCCGGTCGAGCGCCTGGTCGGCGGCTTCCTGGTCGATGCGGTCGACGAGGCCGGCTACCTGCGCGAGGACCTGGCGGCGCTGGCCGAGCGCCTCGGCGTCGGTCTCGCGGTCGTCGAGCGGGTGCTGGGACTCGTGCAGGGCTTCGACCCCTCGGGCGTCGGCGCCCGCGACCTCGCCGAGTGCCTGGCGATCCAGCTGCGCGAGCAGGACCGGTTCGATCCGGCGATGCAGGCGTTGGTGTCGCGCCTCGACCTCGTCGCCAAGCGCGACCTGGCCGGCTTGCGCCGCCTGTGCGGGGTCGACGAGGAGGATCTCGCCGACATGCTGTCGGAGCTGCGCCGCCTCGACCCCAAGCCCGGCCGTGCCTTCGGCGCCGGCCCGGTCGAGGTGCTGGTGCCCGACGTGTTCGTGCGGCCGGCGCCGGACGGCTCGTGGCTGGTCGAACTGAACAGCGAGGCCCTGCCCCGGGTGCTGGTCAACCAGAGCTACTATGCCACCGTCTCCCGCGGCGCCGCGACCGAGACCGACAAGGCCTTCCTGTCGGAATGCCTGCAGACCGCCAACTGGCTCACCCGCAGCCTGGAGCAGCGCGCCCGCACCATCCTGAAGGTGGCGAGCGAGATCGTGCGCCAGCAGGACGGCTTCTTCGTCAACGGCGTCGCCTTCTTACGGCCGCTCAACCTGAAGACCGTCGCCGACGCGATCGGCATGCACGAATCCACCGTCTCGCGGGTGACCTCGAACAAGTCGATCGGCACCAGCCGCGGCACCTTCGAGATGAAGTACTTCTTCACCGCGGCGATTCCCGGGGCGGCCGGCGCCGCGGCGCATTCCTCGGAGGCCGTGCGCCACCGCATCAAGCAGCTCATCGACGGCGAGGCCAACGACGTCCTGTCGGACGACGCCCTGGTCCAGCGCCTGCGCGGCGAGGGCGTCGACATCGCCCGCCGCACCGTGGCGAAGTACCGGGAATCCCTGCGCATTCCCTCCTCGATCGAGCGCCGGCGCGAGCGGGCGGCGATGCCGGCGCGATAAGGCGCGGGTTCGACTTTTCGGCAAGCTTGCCTCGCAAGGCCGCCTCGCGAGTTTCCCCGCCCGAGGGAAGCGGGCGGGCGGCGTCATGCTGCCCGAGACACGGCACACGAGCCGAAGGTCATTCCCTCGTCGTGACGCGAAGAACGGATGTGCGGCGGCGGGCCCGCGCCGGGCTCGCCGCCGCCGCGCCCCGCCTGCCGCAACTGAGCCGGCTTCGTTGACTTCGCCTTCGGGCGTTCCTAGCTCTTGAGGTGCTGGCCCTTGCGCCGGAGACGTCCCCGGGGCGCGGGCCGACGAACGACGAGATCGGAGGGAGCCGATGGCAGCGTTGCGCGTGTCAGGTCGTGGCATGGATCTGGGAGAGGCCCTGAGAACGCGGGTGGAAGAGCGGGTCTCCGCGGCCCTCGCCAAGTACTTCGACGGCGCCTATCACGGCCACGTGACGTTCGCGCGGGACGGCAGCGCCTATCGCACCGATTGCGTGCTGCACCTGCCCTCGGGCATCACCCTGGAAGCGTCGGGCTCCGCCCACGACGCCCATGCGAGCTTCGACCAGACCGCCGACCGGATCGAGAAGCGCCTGCGCCGCTACAAGCACCGCCTCAAGGCCCACCCGAACGGGCATGCCAAGGACGCCGTGGTCAACGGCGCGGCGGGACCGGTCGATCTCGGCCCGATCGAGGACGCCGCCGTGATGGAGGCGGCCTATTCGGTGTTCGAATCGCCCGAGGAGGATACCGGCGAGCACCCGCCGATCATCGCCGAGAGCACCCGCACCCTGCACCGGCGCACGGTGAGCGAGGCGGTGGTCGAGCTCGATCTCACCGGCGTCCCCGTCCTGGTCTTCGTTCACGCTGGCACCGAGCGGGTCAACGTCGTATATCGTCGGGGCGACGGCGCGATCGGCTGGATCGATCCGCCGGAACGCGGCACTCCGTGAGCGGGTTCTCCCCGCCCCCGGAAGGCCTCCGGTCCTGGAACAAGTGCGGGGCGCGCAGGCGCGTTCCCCGCCGATGAGGCAGCGGTCTCGATGCCATTGCTGGAATTCCTGAAGCCGGAGGCGGTCCTCCCGGCGCTGCGCGCGCAGGGGAAGAAACAGGTTCTGCAGGAGCTGGCCGCCCAGGCGGCCCGCCACCTGCCGGGCCTGGACGAGCGCGAGATCTTCGAGACGCTGCTGCAGCGCGAGCGCCTCGGCTCCACCGGCATCGGCGAGGGCGTGGCGATCCCGCACGGCAAGCTGCCGGGGCTCGACACGCTGTTCGGCCTGATGGCCCGCCTCGAGCGCCCGGTCGATTTCGAGGCCCTGGACGGCCAGCCGGTCGACATCGCCTTCCTGCTGCTGGCCCCCGAGGGTGCCGGCGCCGACCACCTGAAGGCCCTGGCCCGGGTCGCCCGGGTGCTGCGCGAGCCCGGCATCATCGACCGGATCCGCGCCGCCCGCGACGCCGACGCGCTCTATGCCCTCCTGACCCAATCCCCCGCCCAGGCGGCGTGACAAAGCCGGCGTGACGATGCGGACCTCCCTCCTCGCGGCGGCGCTTCTCCTCGCCGCGGCCGTCCCGGCGCGCGCCGTCGACGGCACCTGCGCCCGCGACCTCCTGGTGGCGCAATCCTCGCAGAAGACCGCGATCGAGCGCCTCGAGATGATCGGCGACAGCGACGCCGACCGCTGCCGCGGCTGGCGCCAGCACGTCGACACGATGCGCCGCGCCGCCACCGTCTACGGCCGCTGCCTGTCCGGCTCGGAGCGCAGCGAGCGCCTGGCCCAGGTCCAGGGCTCGGAGAAGGAGTTCTCGGAGTTGCTGCGGACCCGCTGCAAGGGGCGGTGAGGCGGCCGACCTCGATCCGCGCTGTTTGCCCCTGATCGACCGAACCGACACCCCGCATGGCAGTCCGGGGCCGCGACGGCGGAGCCCGGGACGATGCGGTGGGTGTGAATTTTGTCAGGGCAAACGACGCTGCTCGGACCGAAGCGTCACACGGCGGACAGCCGGATACGTCACCGCACCAGCGGCTCGGCCACCATCTTCACCGGGTGGCCGCGGCTGACCAGCACCGCCGCGCTCGAATGCTCGGGATCGGTCTCGAACCGGGTGCGGATCCAGGCGACCAGGAACTTCACGTATTCCGAGGCGAGCAGCCGCACCGCGGCCGGGTGGCGCCACCACTGGCCGGGGTCGATCCCCTCAGGCACGACGGGATGCGGGATCACCCGGTGGCCCTCGGCAAGCGCGTGGTCGAGCTCCACCAGCGTGCGCGGCATGTGGTAGTTCGAGGTGACCACCGCGACGCTGCGGAACCCGTTCTCGCGCATCCAGCGCCGGATCTCGATGGCGTTGCCGATGGTGTTGCGGGCGCGGTAGTCGAGGTCGACGCAGCAGGCGATCAGGTGCTGCTGGCCCGGGTTGAGCCGGGCGATCTCGTCGCGGCTGGTGCGCTCGTTGACGCCGGTGATGAGCAGGCGGCGGCCGTAGCCGCCGGCCAGCAGGTCCATCGCATCCTCGATGCGCTGGGCGCCCCCGGTGAGGGCCACGATGCCGTCGGACGGGCCGAGCGGCATCCGCTCCGAGCGGGCGAGACCGGACACGAAGGCGAGGAAGCCGAGACCGAGCACGAGGCCGCCGACCAGTCCCGCCCCGGCCAAACCGAGGGCCAGGCGGCGGCGCAGGCTCCGGGGCGCGGCCGGCGCTCCGGCCGGGCGCATCCCCGCGGGCTCCTCGCCCGACCAGGACCATCCCACCACGTCGCCGGTTCGCGTCTTCATTCGGCGCTGCATCCGCGAGGCCATCTCACACGTCTGTCGAGCATAGTGCCGATTGCGGCGACCGAGAGGCAACCGTCCCGGGCGCCGATTCGTTCACGGCCCGCCCCCGCCCCCTGTGAAGAGCGGGCACCGTCCGAGGCTAGAGGCCGTGGCTGGCGCCAGGCTGGCCCCCGGGCTCAGTCGAGGAAGCGCCGCACCGTCAGGCGCGAGACGAAAGCGGTGACCACCGAGGCGATGACCCCGATCAGCACCACGCTGGCATAGCCGCGCCAGCCGATGGCGAAGCCGCCGAACAGGGCCTCGATCTCGTCGCCGGCCGGGCCGGCGCGCCACAGTCGGGCGAGCGCCCCGCCGGCGCCGATCACCGCCAGCGCCGCCGCCGCGCCGATCGCCCCGCCGCGCAATCCTAAGCGGAAGAAGCGGCGCTGGAACTCGCGGGCGATGAAATCGGCATCGGCACCGACGAAGTGCAGCACCTCCACCACCTCGCGGTTGCCCGCCATGGCGCCGCGGGTCGCGAAGGTGACGGCGAGCCCGGTGGCGAGCAGCACCAGGCCCACCACGGCGACCCCGACGCCGACCACGGTGTTGGCCATGGTCGAGAGCCGCGACAGCCACAGCGCGTGGTCGTCGAGGCTGGCGACGCCCGGCAGGGCCTCGGCGAGACGTTGGCGCAACGCGCCGAGATCGGGCGTGCCGGCGAGGCGCACGGTGATCAGGCGCGGCACCGGCAGGTCGCCGAGGTCGAGACCGCTGCCGAGCCAGGGCTCGAGCAGGCGCTCGGATTCCGCCTTGGTGAAGGGCCGCGTCGCCGCGATGCCGGGGGTGGCGGCGGCCAACGCCGCCGCCTTGGCGACGTCGGCCTCGGTGTCGCGGCCCGGGCCCGGGCGGATCTGGATCGTCACCTCCTGGGCCACCGAGCCCTGCCACTGCGCCGCGCTCGAGGCGACGATCTCGGCGCCGCCGGCGCAGAGCGCGGCGAGGAAGGTCAGGATCGCGATCACCGCGGTGAGCGCCCGGCCGGCGCTGGTGTCGGTCGGCACCAGCGGTGCGTTGCGGCGCAAGGTGGGCGGCAGGTCGGCGGCCGGCGCCTCGCGCCGCTTGCCCCGCTCCAGGGTGGCCCCGTCGGACATGGGTGTCTCCCCGCGGCTCATCCCTCGATCCGCAGGCGGTTGTTGCCGAGCACGAACCGGCGCGCATCGACGAGGTCCATCAGGGCGAAATCGTGGGTGGCGATCAGCACCGAGGTGCCGAGGCGGTTGAGCTCGACGAACAGGCGCAGCAGGCGCCGGCCGAGCTGGGGATCGACGTTGCCGGTCGGCTCGTCGGCGAGCAGCAGCTCGGGCCGGGCGATCAGCGCCCGGGCGATCGCCGCGCGCTGCTTCTCGCCGCCCGACAGGAGCGGCGGGAGCACGTGCATGCGCTCCCCCAAGCCGACCCAGCGCAGGAGCTCCACCACCTCGGCCCGGTAGCTCGTCTCGGCCCGGCCCTGGACGCGCAGCGGCAGGGCGACGTTCTCGTAGGTGGTGAGGTGGTCGAGCAGGCGGAAATCCTGGAACACCACGCCCATGCGGCGGCGCAACGACGTGAGGGCACCGCTCGAGATGTCGCTCACCTCCTCGCCGAACACCGAGACCAGGCCCCGGCTCGGCCGCACCGACAGCAGGATCAGGCGGAGCAGCGTCGTCTTGCCGGCCCCCGACGGTCCGGTGAGGAACTGGAACGAGTGCGGCGCGATGGTGAAGCTGATGTCGCTCAGGACCTCGGGGCCGACCCCGTAGCGCATCCCGACATTCTCGAACCGGACCACCGGCTCGTCCATGCCGCCGAGCAGGCTGTTTCCGGTCCCCCGGTCCGTTCTCGCGTCCATCCGGTCTCCATTGCGGGTCGCCGCGGCCCGAGCCGCCGCGCAGCGGAATCTCGTGCGATCCGCGCCGCTTTACCACGCATTAAGGCTATCGCGAGAGGAGTCGTGGTCCGGCCCCGGTGCCGCGCCCGACTGATTCGCCATGCTGATCGTCTGCCCTGCCTGCGCAAGCGAATATACGCTCGATCCCGACAAGATCGGCTCGGCGGGGCGCACCGTGCGCTGCGCCGCCTGCCGCGAGCCGTGGTTCGTCTCCGCCCCGGCGGCCGAGCCGGCGCCCATGCTCTCCCCCCCCGGCGAGGCGGTGTTCAGCGCCTCGGAGGCGCCCGCCGCGCCGCCGCGCCGGGCCACGCCGCGCGGTGCGAAGGCGCGGGGCCCCGCCCCGCCCAGGCGCCGGCGCCTGGTCGCCGCGGCGGCCGGGTTGGCGGCCTGCGGCGCCCTCGTGGCCGCCCTGCTGCCGGCAGGACGCGCCGGGCTGGTGCGGGCCGTACCGGCGACCGCGCGGCTCTACGCGGCGATCGGCCTGCCGGTGAACCTGCGCGGCCTCGCCTTCCGGGACGTCGCCGCCTACTCGGTGCCGGACGCTTCCGGGACCGGCCGCCTCGTCGTCGAGGGCAACGTGGTGAGCGCGTCCAAGGATGCGGTGCCGGTCCCCCGGTTGAGCCTGGAATTGCGCGACGAGCACGGCCAGACCGTCTATCGCTGGACCGCCGAGGCGCCGCGCGATCGGCTCGAACCCGAGGAATCCGCCCGCTTCCGGGCCGAGCTGCCGGAGGCCCCGGCGAAGGGCCGCGAGGTGCTGGTCCGCTTTGCCGCGGTTGACAGCGGAGATTCTGCCGTCAGCCTGAGGGCTCCGATGAACGCCCACGACCGAGACCGATGAACTCGCCCCTGCCCCGCGTCCGCGTCCTGTTCGACGAATCCGCCATCGCGCAGCGCAACGAGGAGATCGCCCGCGCCATCGCGGACCAGCCGCTGGAGAACCTCCTGGTGGTCGCGGTGCTGAAGGGCAGCTTCATGTTCGCCGCCGACCTGATCCGGGCGCTGCACCGGGCGGGCCTTGCGCCGCAGGTCGAGTTCATCCACCTGTCGAGCTACCGCGCCGCCACCGTGTCCTCGGGCCAGGTCGCGATCCTGCGCGACGTCGAGAGCGAGGTGCGCGGGCGCGACGTGCTGCTGATCGACGACATCCTCGAATCCGGCCGCACCCTCGTCTACGCCAAGGACCTGCTGATGGCCCGCGGGGCGCGACGGGTGCTCACCACCGTCCTGCTGGAGAAGCCGGGCAAGCGCGCGGTGACGATGGATGCCGATTACGTCGGCTTCGTCTGCCCGGACGTGTTCGTGGTCGGCTACGGCATGGACGTGGCCCACGCCTTCCGGCAATTGCCCTATGTCGGCCTCGTCGATTACGGCGACGGCGAGCCGGACCTGTTCGACAAGGAATAACGGGCGGGGACCGGGGTGCCGGGGCGGTGGCGCGATTGCAACGCCGCCCGAACCTTCTGCCTCGGCGCGCACGAAAGAGGAACCTCGGCCGATGCCGCGGCTTGACCCGAGCCCGCGCGCCCGCTCACACTTGCCCGGTCCGCGGCGCTTCGAGCCCCTGAAAGACGAGAGGACATGGCGCGCATCCTGCTGGTCGACGACGAGGAACCGATCCGCGGCTTCCTGAAGCGCGGGCTGGAGATGGACGGCCACACGGTCGTGACCGCGGTCGACGGCAGCGACGGTCTCGACCGGCTGGCCGAGGCGGCGTTCGACCTGATGCTGACCGACATCCGCATGCCGCTGATGGACGGCATCGCCCTGGCCCTCGCCGCCAAGCGCGACTATCCCGATCTGATCATCCTGCTGATGACCGGCTTCGCCGACCAGCGCGAGCGCGCCCGCGGCCTCGACGCCATCGTGGCCGACGTGCTGACCAAGCCCTTCACCCTGGCCGACATGCGCGCCACGGTCTCCCGCACCCTGCGCGCTGCCGGGGCAGTGGCGGCACGCTAGGGTATTGCCTGCCGGGGCCGATGCCGGCTCGTCGCAGACACGACGGCAAAACCGACGATCGGGAGATCGACCGACCGCAGCGTCGCGGTACGCGACACGGAAGGCTGTTCGATGCGGGCGCGACGGCCGGAAGCCTACCCCTCCCCCCTGCGGAGCAGGCCGGGAGAAGGGCAGGGCGACGCCGATCCAGGGCGATCTGCCGTCATGTAGGGCGGTGACCTCCCCGGAAGCCGCGTCCCCTCTTCCGGCCCGCTCCGGGGGCCCCCCTTCCCCATCACGAATCCGGCTTGCCCACCGTGGATGCGGAACTCGGGCAAGCCCGCGTTCGGGGGGAGGGTTCGCGGCAGCCGTTGCTCCCGCACCCGCGCAGCCTCCCGTGTCGCGGCGTGACGGGCCGATGCGCTAAGGGGTCCCGTCGCGCGCCGAATCCGCGAAATGGGCGAGCGCGAAGTCGATGAACGAACGCAGCTTCGGGGTGATCCGCCGGTCGGGCGCATAGAGCAGGTGCATCGGCCGCGAGACGGGCCGGTAGGCCGGCAGCACCGGCATCAGATGGCCCGCCGCGACGGCATCGCGCATCAGCGCGGCCGGCTGCAGCAGCAGGCCGAGACCGGCAAGCGCCGCGGTCAGCAGGGCCTGGCCGTTATTGACCAGCAGGCGATACGTCACCTCGACCGCCTCGGGACCGTCCGGTCCGACGAAGCGCCACTGATCCCCCGTCGCCATGTAGGCAAAGCCCAGGCATTCGTGCTGCGCGAGATCGGCCGGTACCCGCGGGGCGCCCCGTCCCGCGAGGTAGGACGGGGCGGCGCAGAGGGTGAAGTCCATCGGCCGCAGGGGCCGGGCGATCAGGCCGCTCTCGGCCGGCGGGCCGACGCGGAAGACCACCTCGTACCCCTCCTCGATGAGGTCGACCTTCCGGTCCGAGAGGGTCAGCTCGATATCGACCTGGGGATAGGCCGCGAGATAGGCGGGCAGGACCCGGGCGAGGTCGTAGGCGCCGAAGGTGACCGAGGCGTTGACCCGGATCCGGCCGCGCGGCACCGCCTGGCTGCTCGCCGCGGCGGCCTCCACCGCCTCGACCTCCGCCAGGATGATGCGCACCCGCTCGTAGAGCGTGCGCCCTGCCTCGGTCAGGCTCTGCCGGCGGGTCGTGCGGTGGAGCAGGCGGACGCCGAGATGCTCCTCCAGCAGCCGCACCTGCTTGCCCACCGCCTGCGGCGAGAGCCCGAGCGCCTCGCCGGCGGCCGAGAACGAGCCGGTCTCGACCGCCTTGGCGAAGGCCTCCATGCCGGACAATCGGTCCATCGATTGGAAATCGCTCGTTTCAAATCTCGAATGCGCGGCCGGATTTATCACGCGGACCGGCGGGTTCATACCGGGCCGACGAACGGGGCAGACCAGAGGAGACGCCCACCATGTCGAGCCAGCAGCGCCGCGTCGTGATCACCGAATTCGGCCCGCCGCAGGTCATGCAGCTGCGGAGCGAGCCGCTCCCCGCCCCCGGCCCGGGCGAGGCGCTGATCCGCCAGACGGCGATCGGCTTCAACTTCATCGACATCTACCAGCGCCGGGGCATCTACCCGCTCGATCGGCCGACCGGGCTCGGCTTCGAGGCGGCGGGCGTGGTCGAGGCGATCGGGCCGGAGGTCACGGACCTCGAGGCCGGCGACCGTGTCGCTTACATGAATGCCGGCGTCGGCGCTTATGCCGACCGCCGCGCCCTGCCGGCGGGCAAGCTCGTGCGGCTGCCCGACGGTGTCAGCGACGAGGCCGCCGCCGCGCTGCTGTTCAAGGGGATGACGGCGCAGTACCTCCTGCGCAAGACCCATGCGGTGCAGGCGGGCGACCTCCTGCTGGTGCATTCCGCCGCCGGCGGCGTCGGTCAGATCCTGACCCGCTGGGCGACGGCGCTCGGCGCCACGGTGATCGGCACCACCGGCTCGCCGGCCAAGCGCGACGCGGCTTTGGCCGCCGGCTGCGCGGCGGTCGTCGACCTCAACGATCCCGATTGGCCGAAGGCGTTCCTGGAGGCGACCGGCGGCACCAAGGCCCGGGTCGTCTACGACGCGGTCGGCAAGGACACCCTGCTCAAGTCCCTCGACTGCGCCGCCCCGTTCGGCCTCGTCGTCTCGTACGGCGCGGCGTCTGGGCCGTCGCCGGCGATCGACCCGGAATTGCTGAACAAGAAGGGCTGCCTGTTCCTCACCCGCCCCTCGGTCTTTCCGCACAACGCCGACCCGGCCACCTTCCGGGCCAACGCCGCCGACCTGTTCGACGCGATCGGGCGCGGCCATGTCGCGGTCGATATCGGGGCACGCTTCCCGCTCGATCGGGTGGTCGAGGCGCACGAGGCGGCGGAGGCACGCAAGGTCACGGGCGCGATCGTGCTGGTGCCATGAGGCGACGCGCCGAGGAGGCCAGGCTCGATCGACGGGCCTGACACCCTCCAGATCCCACACCCTCCAGATCCTACACCTTCCAGGTCCTACACCTTCCAGGTCCTCCCGGGGCCGCGCAGCGGAACCCGGGATCCGTAGCCCCTGACGATCCAGTAGGAGGCGGGACGTCCACCGCCTCGTTCTCGAACGTCGGCGTTCATGGATCCCGGGTCCTCGCCTGCGGCGAGTCCCAGGATGGCGTCGAGGATGACGTCGAGGGTTGCAGATCGGCCGTGGTCCGGCCGGCTCCGGCAGCCGGCCGACCGCGACGTCAGTTCATCCACCAGATCGCCGCGTTGAGCGCCGTCGCGTAGGCGACCCAGGCGGCGTAGGGGACGAGGACGAGGGCCGCCACCCGGTCGAGCGGGAACAGGAGCCGGATCGTCCACAGGATCATCACCAGCAGGGCGACCACCACGACCAGGCCGCCGCCCAGGTCGTGGCGGGCGAAGAAGACCGGCGTCCAGGCGCCGTTGAGGGCGAGCTGCACGAAGAACGCCCACACAGCCAGCGTCCGGGTGCGCCGCAGGCCCCCGGTCGCCGGCATGGTGCCGAGCACCCGCCAGCCCGCGAACGCGATCAGCGTGTAGAGGATCGTCCAGGCGACCGGGAACAGCCAGTTCGGCGGGGTGAAGCCGGGTTTCGCCAGACCGGCATACCAGGTCGGGATGTTCGGCGTGGTCGCCAGGCTGCCGACCACGGCGACCGCCGCCACGGGCAGGATCGCGGCGAGGAGGCGCGGCAGCGGAGAGAGGACCGGCTCGGGGCGGGGAAGCGTTGCGGTGGACGGCATCTCGGGCTCGGGTGCTATACCGGGATGGAGGTTGCGCGGCGGCACCGGTTCTGCAAGGCCGGCGGGGCAGCAAAACGTCCCCGTCGCACCCTGGAGTCCCGGCATGAGCAGCGCCCCGCGCCCCTGGTCGAAGAAGAGCCTCGCCGCGCAGGCGCTCGGCCACATCGATCCGGTCACCAAGGCCGTGGTGCCGCCGATCCACGTCGCGACGACCTACCTCCGCGACCCCGACAACCAGTATTCCTCCGGCTACGTCTACGGCCGGCCCGACAACGCCACCGTGCGCGAGGCGGAGGCCGTGATCGCGATGCTGGAGGAGGCGGAGGCCGGCGCGCTGCTGTTCTCCTCCGGCATGGCCGCCGCCACGGCGGTGTTCGGCGCCCTCGATCCGGGCGACCACATCGTGGCGCCGACCGTGATGTACTGGGCCCTGCGGCGCTGGCTGTCCGAGGAAGCGACCCGCTGGGGCCTCAAGGTCGATTTCGTCGCCACCGACGACCTCGACGCCCTGAAGGCGGCCGTGCGGCCCGGACAGACCAAGCTCGTCTGGCTCGAGACGCCCTCGAACCCGCTCTGGACCATCACCGACATCGCGGGTGCCGCCGAGATCGCCCACGCGGCGGGCGCGCGCCTCGCGGTCGATTCGACGGTCAGCTCGCCGGTGGTGACCCGGCCGCTGTCCTTGGGCGCCGACGTGGTGATGCACGCCGCCACCAAGGTGCTCAACGGCCATTCCGACGTGATCGCCGGGGCGCTCGCCGGCGCCAGGGCCGACGACTTCTGGGCCCGGATCCAGCGCATCCGCTCCGGCAACGGCGCGATCCTGGGGCCGTTCGAGGCCTACCTGCTGATGCGCGGGATGCGCACGCTCCACGTGCGCATCGCCGCCCAGATGGCGAGTGCCGGCGATCTCGCCCGGCGCCTCGAAGCCCATCCGGCGGTCAGCCACGTGCTGTATCCGGGCTTGTCCCGGCATCCCGGCCACGCGGTGGCGGCCCGGCAGATGACCGGCGGCTTCGGCACCATGCTGTCGATCCGGGTGGCGGCGGGCGAGGCCGCGGCGATCCGGACGGCGGCGCGGGTGGGCTTGTGGAAGCGCGCCACCTCGCTCGGCGGCGTCGAGAGCCTGATCGAGCACCGCGCCTCGATCGAGGGCCCGAGCACCCCCTGCCCGCCGGATCTGCTGCGCCTCTCGGTCGGCATCGAGGAGGCCGACGACCTGTTCGCGGATCTGGACCAGGCCCTGCGCCAGGAGTGAGGCCGATCCGGCGGGAGCTTCTTGCGATCTCGGCGCGTTGAACCGGCGAAGCTTTTTTCTCCGGTTCACGGGAGATCGCCATGCCCGCCGCCATGCCCCTCGCGCTGCTCAGCGCGCAACTGATCCTCGTCGCGGCGGACGGCCCGCCGCGGCTCGACATCGAGGGCACCTGCAAGTCGCCCGGCCGCTCCTCGGTCAGCCAGGAATCCGGCTCCGACGGCTGCCTGCGCTCCGAGCGCTCGGCGGGCGACGAATTGCGCAAGCGCTGGGGCCAGTTCTCCGGCTCGGCCAAGACCCAGTGCTCGCAGCAATCGGTCGCCGGCGGCTTCCCGAGCTACGTCGAGATGCTGACCTGCCTCGAACTCGCCAGCGGCGCCGTGCCGGTGACGAGCCCCACCAACCGCGCCACCACCGGCCAGGGCAGCCCGACCTCCACCGGCAGCGTCCGCGGCCGACCGGAGGAGCGCGCCGACAGCCTCACCGCCGAGCCGGCCCCAAGCCAGCGCACCGACCCGCTCAAGGTGCTGGGCAAGCCGGCGCGGTGACGTCCTAGCGTGGGGGCAACGCCTTCGCGTCGTCCGTGGCGGTGGCGAGCCAGACCGGGGCCTCGCCGCGCATAAGCGGCAGGCGGACGGAGGCCGGCGGCGCCGCGCGGGCGGCGGCGAGGTCGCGCAGCTCCGGCGCCTGGGCGGTGTCGTCGACGGTGAGGAACAGGCCGCGCCGCCGCGCCGCCTGGCCGAGATCGGCGCGGCTGGTGAGCACGCTGAGCGCCGGGCTCGCCAGCAGGGCGAGGACGAGCGGCGCCATCCACAGCGCGAGCAGCGGATCGGCGGCGTAGGCGAGCGCCGCCGCCAGCATGAGGCCGGCGACCAGCGAATCGACCTGGAGCCGGCAGGCCTCGGACCACGGCACCCGGCGGTCGTCGCGCATCTGGGTGTCCCAGCGCACCACCCGGCCGGCGAAGGTCGTCGCCACGGCGCCGGCATTGAACAGGGTCATGACCGGCCAGAGCAGCACCCAAAGGGCCTGTTCGAGGGCGGCGCTGACGAGCAGGCTTCGGGTGCCGCCGAAGGCGGCGCGGCGCTCCGGCGACATCAGGACGTGGCCGAGGCTGAGGAGCTTCGGAGCCGCCAGCACGGCGAGGCTCACGCTGGCCAGGACCGCTGCCGCCGGTCCCTCGCCGGTGAGCCCGTAGGCGAGCAGCCCGAGATCGCCGGTGCGGATCGCCTGCCAGGTGCCGAGGCCCAGGAAGGCGACCCAGACCGGCGAGGCGAGGTAGGACAGGATGCCGGCGCCGAGGTGCCAGCGGCTGCCGGCGGTGAGGCCCGGCTGGCCGATGATGCCGAGATGCTGCAGGTTGCCCTGGCACCAGCGCCGCTCGCGGCCGAGGAGGTCGGTGAGGTTCGTGGGCATCTCCTCCCAGGTGCCGGGCTCCTCCGGCAGCAGGCGCAGCTCCCATCCGGCCCGCCGCAGGAACGCACCCTCGACCGTGTCGTGGCACAGGATCTCGCCGCCGAGCGGCGCCCGGCCGGGCAGCACCGGCAGCTCGGCATTGGCCGCGAAGGCCGCGATCCGCAGGATGGCGTTGTGGCCCCAATAGCCGCCGTCGGGTCCCTGCCAGGTGTCGAGCGCCCGGATCGACAGCGGCGCGTAGAGCCGCACGGCGAATTGCTGGATGCGGGCGAACAGGGTGTCGCGCCCGGCGGCGTAGCTGACGGTCTGGATCAGGCCGACCCGCGGGTTCTCCTCCATCAGCCGCACGAGGCGGCGCATGGCGGCGCCGGTCATCAGGCTGTCGGCGTCGAGCACGATCATGAAGTCGTAGTCGTGGCCGTAGGTCTCGCAGAACTCGCCGATATTGCCGGCCTTGCGCCCGGTATTCTCCCGGCGGCGGCGGTAGCGGATGGCCGGCAGGCCAGGGCCGGCGGCGTGTCGCCAGGCCTGGATGCGGGCGAATTCGCGCTCCTCGGCCGCGGCGATCTCGGGGTCGCGTGTGTCGCTGAGGACGAAGATGTCGAGGTCGCGCCCGTCGCCGCCGGTGCGGGCGAGCGACCGGGCCATCACCCGGATCGCCGCGAAGACCGCCGCCGCGTCCTCGGCGTGGATCGCCACCACGGCCGCCGTGCGGCTGCGGCCGGTGGCCTGCGGCGCGGTCTCGGCCGCCTGCCGTTCCACCGCCGACATCACCCGGGTCCCGAGGCCCGCCGCGACGGCGCCGTAAAGGTAGGTCCAGGCAATGTAGGATTGCCAGGCCATCGCCAGGCAGAACAGCACCAGCACCGCCGCTTCAAGCGGCCCGTCCGGCACGCCGGTGCTGGCGAGCGCCGCCGCCGCGAGGGCGAGCGCGGTCGCGACCGTCGGCAGGGCAAGCGCCAGGCGTCGCCGGCGCAGGGAGGCGGCATCCTCCCTCCGGGTGAGGTCCGCGCCGGGAGCAGCCGGCACCGCATCGTGCGACGAGGGTACGAAGGACATGGGGGTCGCGTGAACTCGGTGGAGGGGGGCCGGTTACGGGATGCGGCGCCGGACGCCTTGGCTGCGCTATCCCGCTGGCCGTCATGGATCAATCGGGCTGAATGACGCCAGAACGATGACACCTGTTCGCGGGCCCTCGCTCCCATAGATACAGCCCAGATGTATCTGGCCCGGCAGGGCCGGGGCGAGACGAGGGAGCGCGACGGGTGCCGCAGACCATCCTGATCACCGGCGGGGCCGGCTTCATCGGCCGGGCCGTGGCGCGGGCCCTCGTCGCCCGGGGCGACCGGGTGCGCGTGCTCGACAGCCTGATCGAGCAGGTGCATGGCGGCACGGCCCGGCCCGAGGGCCTGCCGGACGCGGTGGAGCTGCGCCGCGGCGACATCCGCGACGCGCGCGCGGTGGCCGATGCCGTGGCGGGCGTCGACGCGGTGATCCACCTCGCCGCCGAGGTCGGGGTCGGCCAGAGCATGTACGACGTCGACCGCTACGTCGCGGTCAACGACCACGGCACCGCGGTGCTGTTCCAGGCCCTGATCGAGCGGCCGGTGCGGCGGGTGGTCGTCGCCTCCTCGATGAGCGTCTATGGCGAGGGGCTGTATCGCGGCGCCGACGGGCGGGTGCGTGAGGAGGTGTTGCGCCAGCCGCGCTCCGGCCCCGACGCGCCGTGGGATCCCCTCGACGAGGAGGGACGCCCGCTGGTGCCGGTGGCGACCCCGGAATGGAAGCGCCCGGCGCTCGCCTCGGTCTATGCGCTGACGAAATACGCCCAGGAGCGCCTGACCCTGATGCTGGCCCCCGCCTACGGCATGGAGGGCGTGGCCCTGCGGCTGTGGAACGCCTACGGGCCGGGCCAGGCCCTGTCGAACCCCTATACCGGCGTGCTGGCGATCTTCGCCTCCCGGATCCACAACGGCGTCCCCCCGGTGATCTTCGAGGACGGGCATCAGCGGCGCGACTTCGTGCAGGTCGACGACGTGGCCCAGGCCTTCCTGCTCGCCCTCGACACGCCGCGGGCCGCCGGCCAGGTCTACAATATCGGCTCGGGCGAGGACCGCTCGGTGCGCGAGGTGGCGGCCCTGCTGGCCGAGGCGATGGGCCGGCCGGACCTGACGCCGGAGATCGCCGGCAAGGCCCGGGCCGGCGACATCCGCCACTGCATCCCCGACATCACCAAGGCCCGGGAGGAGCTGAGCTACCGCCCGGCCCGCGACTTCGCCGACGGCCTGAAGGAACTCGCCGCCTGGGTGGCGGCGCAGGAGGAGGCCCGCGACCGGGTCGAGGAGGCGCGCCGGGAGCTCGACCGGCGCGGGCTGGTGGCGTGATGGCGGATCCCCTCATCCCCGGCCGGCGGCCGGTCCTGATCACCGGCGGCGCCGGCTTCATCGGCGCCAACCTCGCGGATGCCCTCGCGGCGGAGGGGCGGGACGTCCTCGTCTACGACGCCCTGCTTCGCCCCGGCGTCGAGGCGAACCTCGCCTGGCTCAAAAGCCGCCACCCCGAGCGGATCTCGTCGGTCACGGCGGATGTGCGCGACACCGCGAGCCTCGCGGCGGCGGCGGCCGACGCCTCGGCGGTCGTCCACCTCGCCGCCCAGGTCGCGGTGACGACGAGCCTCGCCGATCCGGTCGCCGACTTCGCGGTCAATCTCGGCGGAACGCTCGCCCTGCTCGAAGCCCTGCGCCGGCGCCCCGCCCCGCCGCCGCTGGTCTTCGCCTCGACCAACAAGGTCTACGGCGATCTCGGCGACCTCGAATTCGGCCTGGAGGGCGACGCCTACATGCCGACCGATCCCGGAATCCGGGCCCTCGGCATCGGCGAGGACCGCCCCCTCGACTTCCACACCCCCTATGGCTGCTCGAAGGGCGGCGCCGACCAGTACGTGCTCGACTATGCCCGCAGCTTCGGGGTACCGGCCTGCGTCCTGCGGATGAGCTGCATCTACGGCCCGCGCCAGATGGGCACCGAGGACCAGGGCTGGGTCGCCCATTTCCTGATCCGGGCCCTCGAGGGACGGCCGATCACGATCTACGGCGACGGCTGCCAGGTGCGCGACGTGCTCGACGTCGGCGACGCGGTCGCGGCCTACCGGGCGGCTTTGGCGCGGATCGACGCGGTGAAGGGGCGGGCCTACAATCTCGGCGGCGGGCCCGGGAACGCCGTCTCCCTGCGTCAGGTGCTCGGCGTCATCGAGGCGATCGTCGGGCGGCCCCTCGACCTCGCCTTCGAGGGATGGCGCGCCGGAGACCAGCGCTACTACGTCTCGGACACCCGCCGCGTGACCGCCGATCTCGGCCTCAACGCCCCGCTGCCCTGGCAGCGCGGTCTCGCCCGCCTCGCCGCGTGGCTCGCCGAACACCGGGGCCTGCCCCGTCAGGCCGCCCTGGTCTGAGGCATCGGGCCCGGACCACGCGCGAGACGCGATTCGGTTCCAGACCCGAGCCTGCAGCCCGGGAATGATCAAAGTTGCGCCATGCGCTCGCGTCATGACGAAGGACCCTTTGGTATCCTTCGCTTAACTCTGCCCGGGCGAAAAGGCCTTGTCGTCCGGAGCGGCCCCGCCACTTCCCTCATAGTCGCCCCCAGTACCCGCGATGCCCGTTCCCGGTTCAGGACAGCCGCTTTGAGAATCGCCCTCGTCAACCCGACCTGGAGCTTCGAGAACAGCATCTATTTCGGGTGCCGTTCGCCGCACCTGCCGATCGAGCTCGGGGCCTGCAAGGTGCTCCTGGAGCGGGCGGGGCACCAGACGCTGATGCTCGACGGCGCCCTCGACGGCCTGACCCTGGACGAGCTGGCCGACAGGGTCGCGGCGTTCGCGCCGGCCATGACGGTGGTGACGACCGCCCCGACCTACCTGTTCTGGCGCTGCGCCCAGCCCGAGCTGCGGGTGCCGCGCGCCTTCCTCGACGCGCTCGCCGGCCGCGGCGGCCGCACCGTGGCGGTCGGCCCGCACGGCTCGGTCACGCCGGAGACGACGCTCGCCAAGCTCGCCTGCGAGCTCGTGGTACGGGGCGAGTGCGAGGAGGTGGTGACGATGCTCGCCGAGGGCGGCCTGTCGCGGCCCGGCACGGTCCCGGCCCTGGCCTTCCGGGACGGGGACGAGACCGTCATCACTGGCGGTCCCGCGGCGACCGCCTTCACGGACCTGCCGGCGCTCGCCTGGCCCGACGCGTGGGTGGCGCGCCACGCCCACCATCACCACCGCTTCGACCGCGCGCCGGAGGGGCCGGGAGCCGAGATCGAGGCCTCGCGCGGCTGCCCTTATTCCTGCACCTTTTGCGCCAAGATCGACTTCCGGGACAAGTACCGGCGGCGCGCCCTGCCGCTCGTCCTGGAGGAGGTCGACCGGTTGATCGCGCAGGGTGTCACCTACCTCTACTTCATCGACGAGATCTTCCTGCCGCAGAAGCCGCTGCTCGAGGCCCTGGCCACGCGCCGGGTCGAGTTCGGGGTGCAGACCCGGATCGACCTGTGGAAGCCCGACATGCTCGACCTGCTGGGAGAAGCGGGCTGCGTCTCGATCGAGGCCGGGGTCGAGAGCCTGACCGAGGCCGGCCGCGCGCTGCTCGACAAGAATTGCCGCGCCTCGACCGACGATCTCGCCGAGCGCCTGATCCATGCCCGCCGCTCGGTGCCGTTCGTGCAGGCCAACCTCATCAAGGTGGCGGGGGACGATCCCGAGCTGGTGGCGGCCTGGCGCGACCGCCTGCGCGCCGCCGGCGTCTGGGCCAACGATCCCGTGCCGCTCTACCCCTACCCGTCCTCGCCGGATTACCGCCGCCTGTGGGGCGAGCCGGACGGCGAGGCCTGGGAGCGGGCGCACGACCATTACCTCGGCCAGTTCGACCGCTTCAGCGACATCCAAGAGGAGCGGCCGGCCCCGTTGCGCGAGTTGGAGGCGGCATGCTGCCCAGCCTGACGGTCCCGGCCGGACGCCCGATCCCGCATCGCGGCGCGCCGGCCTTCCACCTGTTCATGACCGTCGATGCGGTCGGCGGCGTCTGGCAATACGGGCTCGACCTCGCCGAGGAGCTGATCCGCCAGGGCGTCGGCGTCACCCTGGCGGTGCTCGGGCCGGAGCCGAACCCGGACCAGTTGCGCGCGGCGCGGGCCATCCGCGGCCTCACCCTGTGCCCCCTCGGGACCAGCCTCGACTGGACGGCCCTGACCCGCCGCGAGGTCGAGGCCGCCGCCGCCATGGTGGCGCGCGAGGCCGAGCGGGCCGGCGCCGACCTGATCCATCTCAACAGCCCGGCGCTGGCCGCGATCACCGAGTTCTGCGCCCCCGTGATCGCGGTGGCGCATTCCTGCGTGGCGACCTGGTGGGCGGCGATGCGGCCAGGCCCGCTGCCGCCGGACCTGGCCTGGCGGGCGGCCCTGGTGGCGGAGGGCTACCGCCGGGTCGACGCGCTCCTGAGCCCGACCCGCGCCTTCGCGGAGGCGACCGCGGCGACCTACGGCGTCGCGCCGCCCCGGGTGGTGCCGAACGGCCGGCGCAAGCCCGCCGACCGCGGCCACCGCACCCCGGCGGGCGCTGCCGCCTCGCCCTTCGCCTTCACCGCCGGCCGGCTGTGGGACGAGGGCAAGAACGCCCGCACCCTCGACCGGGCGGCGGCGCGGATGCACCTGCCGCTGCTCGCCGCCGGCGACCTCAAGGGCCCGAACGCGGCGCAGTTCGCGCCCGAGCATTTGCGTCCCTTGGGCCGCCTGAGCGACCAGGACGTGGCGCGCTGGCTCGCCGGCGCGCCGATCTACGCGTCCGCCGCCCGCTACGAGCCGTTCGGCCTCGGCGTGCTCGAGGCCGCGAGCGCCGGCTGCGCCCTGGTGCTGTCCGACATCCCGACCTTCCGCGAATTGTGGGACGAGGCCGCGATCTTCATCGCCCCCGACGACGATGCGGGCTTCGCCCACGCCATCGAGATGGTGGCCGCCGATCCCGCCATCCGGGCCCGGCTCGGCGCCGAGGCGCGGGCCCGGTCCGAGGCCTTCACGGTCGAGGCAATGACGGCCGGCGTCCTCGACGCCTACCGGGCCGTGCTCGAGGCGCCGCCGCTGCGGGCCGGGGCGCTGGCGTGAGGATCGTCGTCTTCACGCATTCCCTGCGCTCGTGCTGGAACCACGGCAACGCCCATTTCCTGCGCGGCGTGCTGCGCGAGCTTCAGGCCCTCGGCCACAGCGTCGCGGCGCACGAGCCGGAGGGAGCCTGGAGCGTCGAGAATCTGGTTCGCGATCACGGCGCGGCGGGCCTCGCCTCGTCCCTCGCGCCCTATCCCGACCTCGAGCCGACCATCGACCGGCCCGGCTTCGATCTCGATGCGGCCCTCGACGGCGCCGATCTGGTGCTCGTCCACGAATGGAACGAGCCCGCCCTCGTCGCCCGCATCGGCGCGGCGCGGCGCAACGGCGGCCGCTTCACGCTTCTCTTCCACGATACCCACCACCGGGCGGTGAGCGAGCCCGACGCGATGCGGGCCTACGACCTCTCCGCCTATGACGGCGTGCTGGCCTTCGGCGAGACGCTGGCTGCGGTCTATCGCGGCTGGGGCTGGGGTCATCGGGTGTTCGTCTGGCACGAGGCCGCCGATACGCGCCTGTTCCATCCGCCGGACGTCGAGGGTCCCCGCGAGGGGCTGGTCTGGATCGGCAATTGGGGCGACGGCGAACGTAGCGCCGAGCTGGAGCGTTTCCTGTTCGCACCGGCCCGGACGGCGGGGCTCCCGCTCGACGTCTGGGGCGTGCGCTACCCCGATGCGGCGCTGGCGACGCTGCGCCGGTTCGGGGCCGATTACCGTGGCTGGCTGGCGAATGCCCGCGCCCCGGACATCTTCGCCCGCCATCTCGCCACCGTGCACGTGCCGCGGCGCTTCTACGTCGAGGCCCTGCCCGGCATCCCGACCATCCGGGTGTTCGAGGCGCTGGCCTGCGGCATCCCCCTGGTCTCGGCGCCCTGGCGCGACAGCGAAGCGCTGTTCACCCCGGGGAGCGACTTCCTGGTCGCGCCGGACGGGGCGGCGATGGAGCGGCATCTGCGTGACCTGGCGCACGATCCCGGGCTGCGCGCGGCACTGGCGGAGCGGGGGCTCACGACGATCCGGGCGCGGCACACCTGCGCGCACCGGGCGGCAGAGCTGCTGGCGGTGGCGGAGCGGCTGCGGGGGTGAGTGCGCGGCCCGCGCCCTGCGCAGGAACCCTCCCCCGCTGCGGGGGAGGGGACGCCGCTTCCGGAGAGGGCGCGACCCGCATGACGGCGGCTCCCTGGATCAGCGTCGCGCCATCCCTCTCGGCGGGACCTTGTCCCGCTGCGCTCACTCCGTCCGCCCCCCTTCCCGCAGAGGGGGGCTTGGGCGCGGCGCGCTCGTGAGCAATCCCTAACCCTTGTCTCATACCCTCGCGCCTTGCGCCTTCGGACGGATCCGTTCGAAGGCGCGGCGGTATCAGGGCAAAGCACCCAACCGCACCAGCAGGTTCGCCATCACCGCCACCCGCGGCCCCAGGCTGGCGAGATCCAAATGCTCGTCATGGGCGTGCAACCCCGCCCCGCACGGCCCGAGGCCGTCGAGGGTCGGCACGCCGAGCGCCCCGGTGAGGTTGCCGTCCGAGCCGCCGCCCGACACCTCCGCCGACACCGCCACCCCGAGTTCCGCCGCCACCGCCCGAGCGACCTCGTAGATCGCCAGATCGCCCGCCCCTGTCTTCCAGAGGGGGCGCTCGCTCACGAGATCCGCCGCCAGCCTGGCGTCGGTCTCCCCGGCGATGACCGCCGTGATCTCCGCCCGCCGCACCTCGTCGGCCGCGACGCACAGCATCTCGGCGGACGCCCGCTCCGGCACGCAATTGACCCAACGCCCGCCGCCGATCACACCGACGCTGAGGCTCGCGCCCGGCCGGCTCCGGCTCTCCAGGGCCACGATCGCCCGGGCGAGCCGGTGGATCGCCGAGACGCCCTGCCCGGGGTCGCGGCCGGCATGGGCGGGCCGGCCGGTCGCCGCGAGCGCGTAGCGCAGGATGGCGTGGCGGCCGACGACGAGGCCGCCATTGTCGCGGGCGGGCTCCGGCACCAGCACGCAGGCCGCCGCCTTCGCCCGGGCCTCGATCAGCCCGCGCGAGCGCGGCGAGCCGATCTCCTCGTCCGACGTGATCAGGAATTCGACCGGGCGGGCGAGGTGCGGGCCGGCCCGGCGGAGAGCTTCCAGCGCCAGCACGATCCCGCCCTTCATGTCGAGGATGCCTGGCCCGAAGACGCGGTTCCCCTCGATCCGCCACGGGTTGCCGGCGAGTTCGCCGACCGGGTGGACGGTGTCGAGATGGCCGAGGATCAGGACCGGCGGGCCGGCGAGCGCCCCGCCGCGGTCGTAGACCGCCCGCACGGCGCCGGCTGCGTCGAGGCCGGGATCGGCGGGGGCGAGCGCGAGCCCGTCCGCCGCGAATTCGGCCCGCATCAGGGCGAGCCCGGCGGCGAGCGCCGCGGGGTCGTAGCTCGGCGTCTCGCACAGGACGAGGCGGCGCAGGCGGTCGAGGGCGGCGTGAAGCTCCGCCGGGCTCGGGCCGGGAATCACCTCAGAGCGCCGTCGCCGCGTGGGCGGCGATGTCGGCGTGCGTAGCGAACCAGACGTCGCCCTTCGCCTTGGCGGCGCGGATCAGCTCCTCGACGATCCACAGGCGCGAGCGGTAGCCGATGATGTGCGGATGCATGGTGAGCTGGAACAGCCCGCCCTCGCGATAGGCGCCCTCGAACTCGCGCATGAAGATCGAGAGCACGTCCTCGGGGCCGATATGCGGGCGCAAGCCCTCGAACCGGCTCATCATGAAGTACGGCGCGTCGTCCCGGATCCACTCGACCGGGATCTCGACCACGCCAGTCGGCTCGCCGTCCTCCATCAGCTCGTAGCAGGCGTCGTCGGCCATCAGCGAGGAATCGTAGAGCAGGCCCATCTCGCGGATGATCGCCAGCGTCGCGTCCGAATAGTCCCAGGACGGGGTGCGCAGGCCGACCGGGCGCGTGCCCGTGATCCGCTCCAGGGCGTCGGCGCTGCGCAGCATCAGGTCGCGCTCGGCCTCCCGCGGCAGCACCGAGTTCAGCTCGTGGATCCAGCCATGGATGCCGATCTCGTGGCCGGCCGCCACCACGGCGCGCTGCTCGTCGGGATAGAGCATCGCCACCACCGCCGGCACGTAGAAGCTCGCCGGCACGCCGTGCTCGGCGAGCAGCGTCAGGATGCGCGGCATCCCCTGGCGGTGTCCGTACTGGCCCCAGGACAGCCGCCCGAGGGACTTGCCGCCGTCGCGCAGTTCGTTGGTCTCGTGGTCGACGTCGAAGGACAGGGCGACCGCGCACCGCTTGCCGTCGGGCCAGGCCGGCGCCAGGGTGCGGCCGGCCCGGACCTTGTTGACGCGCTGGCGCCAGTGGCTCTCGGGCCATTGCCACGGCTTGAGGGTGGAGGGATCGGTCATGGAGGGTGCTCCGGATCAGGCGAGCCGCGCCTTGCCGGTCTCCGGCATGCGCGCGAGGACGGCGAGCGTCACCGCCGCCATCGGGATCAGGTAGGCGGCGGCCGGCGCGAGCGCCGAGCCGGTCGCCGCGATGAGCCAGGTGGCGACGAAGGGCGCGAAGCCACCGAACACCGCGACCGCCAGCGTGTAGCCGATCGACATCCAGGTCGAGCGCAGGTGGCTCGGGAAGATCTCCGAGATCGCCGCCGGGCCGGGGCCGGAATAGAGCGCGACGATGATCCCGAACACGACCTGGATCGCCACCACGGTGGCGAATCCGGGACCGCCGGCGACGATGCGGAACAGCGGGTAGGACAGGAGAATCGCCGCGACCGCGCTCGCGATCAGCAGCGGCTTGCGGCCGATCCTGTCGGAGAGGTGGCCGAAGACCGGCACCGTCAGCACCATCGCGACGAGGCCGATCGTGTTCGACCACAGCGCCTGCGAGGCGGAGAGCCCGCCGTATTTCTGGGTGAAGGTCGGCATGTAGGACAAGAGCATGTAGTACGACACGGTCCAGAAGATCGTGAAGCCGAAGGCGCGCAGGCCCAGCCGCGGGCCGCTCTCGGTCGCGGGCGGGGTCGCCGCGGCCGTCGCGTCGAACACCGGCGTCTCGTCGACGCTGCGGCGGATCAGGATGCCGACGACGAGGAGCGAGGCGCCGAGCAGGAACGGGATCCGCCAGCCCCAGGCCAGCATCGCCTCAGGGCTCAGGAGCGAGGTCAGAAGGGCGGCGACGCCCGAGCCGAGCAGGATGCCGGACGCGGTGCTGACCTGCTGGAACGACCCGAACAGGCCGCGCCGCCCCTCGGGCGCCCACTCGATGATGAAGGCGGTGGAGGCGCCCCATTCGCCGCCCGCCGCGATGCCCTGGAGGATGCGCAAGGCCACCAGCAGGGCCGGCGCCGCGATCCCGATCTGGGCGTAGGTCGGCAGCAGACCGAGGCCGATCGTGCCGAGCGCCATCATCAGGAGCGTCAGGACGAGGGCGACCTTGCGCCCGCGCCGGTCGCCGAGCCGGCCGATCACCGCCCCGCCGAAGGGCCGCGCCAGGAAGCCGACGCCGTAGGCCGCGAAGGTCGCGAGCAGGGACGCGGTCGGGTCGCTGGACGGGAAGAACGCGGCCGAGATCGAGCCGGCCAGGAAGGCATAGACCCCGAAATCGTACCATTCGAGCATGTTGCCGATGCAGGCGGCGGAGATCGCCCGCCGCGCCCGCGGATCGAGGGTGGAGCGTGGTCCCGATCCGGCGACAATCCCGTGCATCCCGTCGTCTCGCGCTGTCTTGTATTGCCATGCAATACGCTGCATTGCATCGTATGCTGAGGCAGGGGGAGACGCGATGTCAACGGAGGACGGCCTCGAAACGGCACGAAGCCGGCTCTTTGTGCAGTCTGTCGAAAAATGCTTCAGCATCCTGGAAGCATTCACCGGCACCCGCTACCTCTCGTTGCAGGAGATCAGTCAACGCAGCGGTCACGACAAGAGCACCTGCCAGAGGATGACCCATACGCTGGCGCAAATCGGCTATCTGGAACAATGCCCGGCGACCCGGCGCTACGCGCTGTCCGATCGGGTGCTCGATTTGAGCTATCACCTGCTGCGCAACCACCCGCTGATCGAACGGGCGACGCCGATCCTAATGGAGTTGCGCCGCGCCTGCGACGCGCGGGTCGACCTGAGCCTGTTCTCGCAGGCGTCGCTGGTCTACGCGCTCCGGCTGCAGGCACGGGCCGAGCCCTACTACACCAACCTGGTCGGGCGCCGAATCCCGCTTTTCTGCAGCGCCGGCGGCCGGGCGGTGCTGGCAGCCCTTGCGGAACCGGAGGCGCGCAGGCTGGTGGAAGCCGAGGACCGCCGGCCGCTGACCCGGTTCACGCAGACGGAGGTCGCGGCGGTGATGGCCGCGGTGGACGCGGCGCGGCGCGACGGCTACGCGATCGCGGCCCATGAGGTGATCGAGAACGAGGTCGTGGTCGCGGTGGCTTTGCGCGACGCCACCGGGGCGCCCTTCGGCGCGCTCCACGTCGCCGGCGAGGCCGGTCCCTGGAACGACCCGGATGTCACAGGGCGGATCCTGCCCGCCCTGATGCGCGCCGCCGCCCTGGTGAGCGGCGCAGGGTGAGGCTCAGTACTCGACGAACTCGCCGAGCCGGCCGGCGAGGCGGTAGGCGCGCTCGCGGGTGAGGCCGCGCAGGATCACCCGAGACGCGCTGTAGAGCGTGAAGGTGCCGTCTGCATCGGCCTGGATCCTGATACCGTCCTGCATGGCGTCACGCTCCCCGTCGTCGTTGCGGCACCCCGTTCCGGAATGCGGGGGGAAACGCACCAGGATGCCGATGGGTACGGCGCCGGCTCACATTTTTTAAACCATCGGACGCGCGAAAAACGATCGTCCTGCCGGAACCTTCACGGTTGGATGAATCTTTCTCGTCACCCGCCCCGAGCGGGGAAAACCTCCCGCTCCGGCGGGCCGGCTTCGCCGCAAGGCCGCAGCCGTGCATGAGGAGACCAAAGATGAAGAAGATGACCCTGGGCCTCGCGGCGGCTGCCGTTCTCGGCACCCTCACCTTCGGCATCGGCGCGGCCTCCGCCGCCCCGGCGAGCCCGGCCGGCATCCAGGCCGCCCCGATGGTGGAGACGGTGCAGATGACCCGCGGCGAGCGCCGGATGATGCGCCACCACCGGATGCACCGGCACATGATGCACCGCCGCCACATGATGCACCGGCGGCACATGATGCGTCACCGCATGATGCACCGCCACATGCACCGCATGTAAGGATTTCCGCTCCGCCCGGCCCGGATCGTCCCAGGGTCGGGCGGAGCCTTTCTGTCAGAACGGCCGGTTGGCCAAGGCCGGCTTGCCGGCCAGGATCCGCTCGTCGACCTGCCGCACGTCGCGCAGGCCGCACATCGCCATCGTGACGTCGAGTTCCTTGCGGATGATGTCGAGGCACTGGGTCACCCCCGCCTCGCCGCCGGCCCCGAGCCCGTACAGGAAGGCGCGGCCGATGAAGACGCCGTGGGCGCCGAGCGCCAGCGCCTTGATCACGTCCTGCCCCGAGCGGATGCCGCCATCCATCAAGACCTCGATCCGGTCGCCGACCGTCCGGACGATCTCCGGCAGGGCCGCGATCGACGAGATCGCGCCGTCGAGCTGACGGCCGCCGTGGTTCGAGACGATCAAGGCCTCGGCGCCGCTCTGCGCGGCCATCTCGGCATCCTCGGGATCGAGGATCCCCTTCAGGATCAGCTTGCCGCCCCAGCGGTCGCGGATGCGCTTGACGTCGTCCCAGTTGAGGCGCGGATCGAACTGCTCGGCGGTCCAGGACGAGAGCGAGCGCAGATCCCCCACCCCCTGCGCGTGGCCGACGATGTTGCGGAAGGTGCGCCGCTCGGTGCGCAGCATGTTGAGGCACCAGCGCGGCTTCGTCGCCAGGTTGACGATGTTGGGGATCGTCATCCGGGGCGGGGTCGAGAGGCCGTTCTTCACGTCCTTGTGGCGCTGGCCAAGGATCTGGAGATCGAGGGTGAGCACCAGCGCCGAGCATTGCGCCGCCTTGGCGCGGTCGATCAGCCGGTCGATGAAGTCCCGGTCGCGCATCACGTAGAGCTGGAACCAGAACGGCGCGTCGCTGTTCTCGGCCACGTCCTCGATCGAGCAGATGCTCATGGTCGAGAGCGTGAACGGCACCCCGGCCTTGGCGGCGGCGCGCGCGGCCAGGATCTCGCCGTCGGCGTGCTGCATCCCGGTCAGGCCGGTCGGTGCCAGCGCCACCGGCATGCTCACCGGCTGGCCCACCATGGTGCTGGCGAGCGTGCGGTTCGTCATGTCGACGGCGACGCGCTGGCGCAGCTTGATCTGCGAGAAATCGTCCTCGTTCGCCCGGTAGGTGCCCTCCGAGTACGAGCCGGAATCGGCGTAGTCGTAGAACATCCGCGGCACCCGCCGCTCGGCGAGCACCCGCAGGTCCTCGATGCAGGTGACGGGGCCGCTCGTGAAGAACCGCGACATCCAGGATGGCGGCCGCGACGAGGGCATTCGGGTGGCGTGCATGGCGTCTCGCTCGTGCGTGTCTTGGCTCCCGCGCGGGCCATCGGTCGCCCGGGCGCAGGTTTTTCGTCTCAAGCCCGTACGGGATACAATCAACCGTTCCGGTCTGACCATCGTTTTTGCCGTGCGCCCGGCGCGGCCCGGCACCGCGTCCGGTCAGGAAGCCATTTCCTCCCGCGGCGTGGCGCTGAGCTCGGTCCAGTCCAGTTCCTCCTCGAGGCGGAAATAGGCGTCGTCGCCGATCTCCCCGCGCTCGCGCAAATCCAGGATGACGCCGCGGGCGGCCTCGACGGCGCGGCGGCGCAAGGCATCGGCCGGCAGGCTCGACGGGGCCAGCCCCTCGTCATGGGCCTCCGCCTCGCGGATGCCGGCCTCGAATTCCCGCCGCAGCGCCTCGGCATGGGGCGAGTCGTCCTCGGCCAGGCTGTCGCGGGCGGCCCGGTAGGCCGCCGCCCGGGCGCGGCCGATCTCGAGCCCGACCGGATCGTCGTCGCCCAGCGAGAACCAGGCGAGCAGCGGGCGCAAGGTCAGGCCCTGGATCACCAGGGTGCCGAGCACGACGCAGAACGCCGTCAGCACCACGAGGTCGCGATGCGGGAAGTCGCCCGGCAGCGCGAGCGCCAGCGCGATGGTGACCACGCCGCGCATCCCGCACCACGCCACCGTGGCGCCCGAGCGCAGGCCGATCGGGCGCGGGCCCACCGGCCCGGCGAGGCGGCGCCACAGGCGCGCGGCGGCCCGCGCGCCGAGCACCCAGCCGAGCCGCACCGCCACCGTGGTGCCGAACACCGCGGCGGCGACGACGGCGTAGTGGCTGCGCTCGGCCGGGCTCAGGCCTTCCAGGATCGGGCCGATCTGCAGGCCGATCAGCACGAAGGCGAGCACATTCAGCACGAACACCGCCGTCTCCCAGACGGTGTTGGAGGTGATGCGCAGGTGCGCCGGCATGGTCTGGGGCGAGAGCCGCGACACGGTGAGGCCGAAGCTGACGACCGTCAGCACGCCCGAGACCTCGACCCGCTCGGCGGCGAGCCACAGGCCGAAGGTGGTGACGAACTGGAGCACCACGGCGCTCGGCGGATCGGTGACCCGGCGCATCAGCCGGACGTAGAGCACGGCCAGCGCCGGCCCCGCGACGAGCCCGCCGACGATTCCGACGAGGAAGGTCGGCGCGACCTCGGCGGCCGAGAACGACCCGGTCGCGACGGCGCCGAGCGCCAGCCGGTAGATCAGCAGCGACGAGGCGTCGTTGAACAGGCTCTCGCCCTTGAGGATGGTGACGAGGCGGTGCGGCAACCGGAGATGGGCCAGCACCGAGAGCGCCGCCACCGCATCCGGCGGCGCCACGATGGCGCCGAGGACGATTGCCGCGGCAAGCGGCATGTCGGGCACGAGCCAGCGCGCGACGAGCGCCACCGCCGCGGTCGTGACGCCGACCGCGCCGACGACGAGGCCGGCGACCGGCAGCCAGTTGCGCTTCAGGTCGCGCAGGCTGGTATCGTAGGCGGCGTCGAGCAGGACGGGGGCGAGGAACAGGGCCAGCGCCAGGTCCGGATCGAGATCGAAGCGCGGCACCTGCGGCACGAAGGCGAGCCCGACCCCGCCGATGGCGAGGAAGGCCGGGAACGGCGCCCCGAGGCGCCGGGCCAGCCCCGCGAGCAGGACCGCGACGACGAGCACGCCGGCGGTCCATTCGAAGATCAGCATCACCCCTCCGGCTGTCGAAGGGAGGTAACGCGCGGAGGCGGGAGAGGTTGGCGGGCGATCCGTCGCCGGCGGTCGGCCCGGCGCCGTCACGTCAGTCCGAAGGCAGGACGGCCCGCAGCGCGGCGATCTGGCCCGGCCGCAGGATGCGCCCGTCGGCGAGCACGATCCAGGGCGTGCCGGTCGCGACGCGGCCCGCCTCCGCCACCGCCTCGCGCAGGGTCGTGGTCGGGCGCTCGTCGGTGTCGCGGTCGTCCGGCCAGACGACGAGCTGCGCCGGGGCGGTCCAGTCGGTGCGGATGCGGTCGCTCATGGACGCCAGGGGACCACCGCATTGCGGCCGGGCCTGGGCGAATTCTTTGCGGCGGCGTGTCATACCCTCGCGCCTTGGTATCGACAGGTCGATGCCAAGGCGTCCGGCGCATCGGCGCCGGTGCCCGTTCGGGCTTGCCGTGCGCCGTCGAATGGATCCGTTCGACGGCGCGGCGGTCTCAGGGCCAAGATGGGGCGTCGGCCGGAGGCGTCGGGCGCCCTGGAAGCTTTCGAGGCGCGGACTGGCCCGACCGGAGGGCGCCTCAAACGGGAACGGCCGGGGCGTGAGCCCCGGCCGCTTGACGTGTCGAACCGTGACCGACGTGTCGATCAGCGCAGGAGCTGCAGGATGCCCTGGTTCGCCTGGTTGGCGAGCGACAGCGCCGAGATGCCGAGCGACTGGCGGGTCGACAGCGCCTGCGAGTTCGCCGCCTCCTCGTTCATGTCGGCGTTGGTCAGGTTGTCGGCACCTGTGCTCAGCACGTTCGAGAGCTGCTTGGTGAAGTCCTGGCGAGTCTGGACGGTCGCGAGGTTCTGGCCGAGGGTCGAGCTCAACGCCGTGAGGCTCGTCAGTACGTTGGTCAGTGCATCCGCGGCCTTGGACAGATCCGAGTTGTTCTGAACGCCGTAATTGAGGCCAGCCTGCGAAGCACTGCTGTCAACCAGGGTGCCGATGCCAAGATTCGTCGAGGTGATCAACGTTCCCTGCACATCCAGCTTGCTGGCATTGCTACCAGTCTTCTCGTTGAATGCTACGGTCATCTTATCTCCCTGAAGGAGATTGGTGCCGTTGAAGCTCGCATCCTTGGCAAGCTGGTCGATCTGGGTACGAACGTCGTTAAACTGGTTAATCAGGCTCGACCGCACCGCTGAGGTCGTCGTCGCGTTCACGGCGGCGACCTGCGTACCGGTACCGAAGAGGGAGTTCGTGTCGGCTGCAACAGCGGTGAAGGCGCCAGCCGTTGTCTTCGTGCCGGACACCAGCGTCAGGGGATCGGAGCCTTGGCCCGTCACCACCAGCTGACCGTTGTTGTCAACGGACGCCGTCGCCAGACCCGACTTGTTGATGCCGTTGACGAGATCACTGACGGTGCTGGTCGCCGTCATGGTGATTTCGTAGGTGGTGGAACCGGACTGAATGCGGAACACGTTGGTGTCCGAGCCGGTCGCGGCGGCAATGCCAACCACACCAGCGGACCCAGAGGTCGCCTGAGCAGCAGCGCCAATCAGATTCTTGGCGAGCGCGGTATCACGCTGGCTCTTTCCGGTGGCGGCGGCTTCGGTGACGTTCGCGATACCGCTGGCGCCGCCGCTGACGGCAGCACCTTGAACCTTGGGCAGGTTCTGCGCCGCGTTGGACTGCGCCTGCTTGATCGTCGACTGAAGCTGCTTCACCTGCGAGGTGATCGCGTCGATACCCTTCGAGGCAGCCTGGATCGTCTGGATGTTGTTGGAAATGCCATCGAGCAGGCCGGACAGCGCGTCCGCCCGGTTGTTCAGGCCGTTCGCCGTGAAGTAGTTGACCGGGTTGTCGAGGGCCGAGTTGACCTTCTTCCCGGTCGACAGGCGGGTCTGGTTCTGAGCGGTCAGCGAGGCAGCGTCCTGCAGCGAGAGCAGGTTCTGGCGCGAGGCGGCGCTGAGCGTAACGTCGTAATTCATCTTGGCGATCCTATTCGATCTCGAGGCCTTCTATTTTCGAAGGCATGGTCACATTCGGACACGGGCCCCTTCCCATTTGTTACCGCGATCGCCGGAAAGAGCGTCGATCCCGACTTCTGGCTTTTATGATTTACGACTGATTAATCGAAGCGCCCTACTGTCCTTCCGAATTTGGAACGGCACCGGCATGGCCCTGCGCATTGATCTCAAACCGCATGAGCGGCTCATCGTCGGCGACGTCTCGATCCGCAACGGGGATCGCCGGGCGACGCTGACCTTCGAAACGAAGGCGAAGTTCCTTCGCGAGAAGGACATTCTCACCGAGAGCCAGGCCCGGACGGCCTGCGAGCGCCTGTACGTCCTGCTCCAGGCGATCTACCTGACCGACAACGACCAGTCGGTCGAGAACGTGTTCATGGCGCAGGCCAACGATATCATGAGCGCGGTGCCGACGATGACGCCATACATCTCGGAGATCTACGCCAAGATCAGCAGCCGGGATTATTACCCAGCGCTGAAGGCCGGCCAGGAGCTGATCCGGTACGAGCGGTCGTTGAGCGAGATCGCCGCGCAGCAAGCGGAGAGCCACGTATAATGCGCGGCGGGCCAGAGGCGTCGGACATATCCACCGCGGATATCTCAGACTCTCCTCGACCTGGGCGACACTCCTGACACCCTCGCCGTCATTCCGGGTCCGCGCAGGCGGAGCCCGGAATCCAGAACCGCAGGACTTCCAGGATGGGACCGACGGCGTTCCGCTTGATCCTGTCCCACCTGAGTGTCCGGATCCCGGGCTCCGCCTGCACGGACCCGGGATGACTTGGTGGGTGTCAATTCGGCCGGGGCAAGCCAAACGGGCCGTCAGCCCCCTACCCCGCCAACCCCTCGGGCCGCTTCACCTCGATCTCCACGAAGGCGATCGGGTGGTCGGAGCCGTTCTGGACGTCGTGGCGGATGCCGGCCGGGCGGCGGTAGGACTGGCCGTGGGCGAGCGGCACCTCGGTGACGGCGGTGCCGTCATGGACCCGGAGCGTGCCTTCGGTGATCATCACCACGAAGTAGGGCCAGCCGTGCTCGTGCCAGCCGGTGACGGCGCCGGGCGGGAAATCCCAGCGGGTGATGCGGACCGTGTCGTCGTCGACCTGGACGGTCGGGATTGCGGGAATCGTGCAGGCGAAGGCCATGGCGCGACGCTCCTCAGCGGGCGGATTCGAAGCCGGCGAGGACCGCCGTCAGGTTCTCGCCCAGCAGGTCCGAGAGGTAGCCGCCCTCCTGCACCAGCACCGTCGGGAGCTTCAGGGCAGCCAGCGCCGCGCCGATGCGGCGGAAGCCCTCCGTGGTGATGGCGAGCCCGGCGA
Source organism: Methylobacterium terricola (assembly GCF_006151805.1). GTDB lineage: Bacteria > Pseudomonadota > Alphaproteobacteria > Rhizobiales > Beijerinckiaceae > Methylobacterium > Methylobacterium terricola. The sequence goes on from NZ_VDDA01000009.1 coordinate 45,618, forward strand.
GCGGATCGTGCTCCGAGGCGTCGAGGCCGAGCGCCACCACGAGCGCGGTCGGGGCGAAGGCCGCGATCGTGCGGGTGGCGACGCCCGTCAGCACGTCGAGATAGGCGTCGTCGCCGGTGCCGAGCGGCAGCGGCAGGTTGAGGTTGGCGCCGATCCCCTCCCCGTCCCCGCGCTCGTGGGCGTAACCCCAGACGAAGGGATAGAAGCCGCGCGGATCGGCGTGGAGCGAGACGGTGAGCACGCTCGGATCGCGGTAGAAGATCCCTTGCGTGCCGTTGCCGTGATGCACGTCGACGTCGAGCACCGCGACCCGGGCGTGCTTGCGGCGCAAATGGGCGGCGGCGACCGCGCTGTTGTTGAAGTAGCAATGGCCCCCGGCCCGGTCGCGATAGGCGTGGTGGCCGGGCGGGCGGCAGAGCGCGTAGGCCGCGTCCTCGCCGTCGAGCACCCATTGCGCCGCGCTCGCCGCGACATCCGTGGCGGCAGCGGCCGCCGCGTAGGTGCCCGGCCCGATCGGGCAGGCGGTGTCGACGGTATGCCAGCCCAGCCGCCCGACGATGTGGGTCGGGTAGGTCGCGGCCTCGCGCACCGGATGGATGTTGGCGATCATCTCCGCGCCGTGGTCGGGCAGGGCCTCCCAGGCCTCCCAGGCCTCGGCCAGGAAGGCGAGGTAGTCGGGGCTGTGCACCTGGGCGCGGGCGCCCTGGCCGTGGCCTTGCGGCGCCACCACCGTATGGTGGCCGGCCCTCAGCCCGGCGAGCAGGCGGTCGGCCCGCTCGGGCTGGTCGGCGGCAGGCTTCACCTGGCCGCGCACCAGGAAGAATTTCGGGTCGTGGCGACGGTGGTCCTCGGAATGGACGGCCTTCATGGGGGTTCCCGTATGTCTCAAGGGGTGAGGGTGAGGCTCCGCACCAGCCGGCCGACCTCCCGGCGGGCGACGCCGAGATGGTGGTCGATATGGGCGACGATCCGCTCCGGGTGGCCGGCCTCGATGGCCTCCAGCACCGGCTCGTGGGTACGGGCAATCTCGTCCGGGTCGTCGTAGAGCCGGCCGATCAGCCCGATCACGATCCGCAATTCCGAGGCCAGCCCGTCGAACAGGCGCAGCATCCGGGCATTGCCGGCAGCCTCGCAGATCAGCCGGTGGAACTGGTAATCGGCCTCGACGATGGCCGCCGGGTCGTCGCGCCGGGCGAGCTCCCGCATCAGGTCGAGCTGGCGGCGCAGGCCCTCCCGCATCGAGGGCGTCAGGCGCCGCGCCGCCTCGACCGCCGCGTGGCGCTCGACGCAGAGGCGAAGATCATAGAGCTCGTCGACGTCCTCCGCCGACAATTCCCGCACGAAGAAGCCGCGCCGCGGCGAGGCCATGAGCAGGCCCTGGCTCTCCAACAGGCGGGCGGCCTCCCGCACCGGCGCCCGGCTGATGCCGAGCTCGCGGGCCACCGCCGCCTCCGCGACCTTGGCGCCGGGCGCCAGCCGGCCCTGCACGATCGCGTCGGTGAGCCGGCGCGCGACCTGGCGCACGAGATCGCTCTCGGCCAGCACCGGCAACCCGACGGGTGGGGACATCGCGCGCATCGCACCTCCGTTGGGGGCCAATGTGCAATATGTGAGCGTCGATTGTCGACACTTTCAGCTTGATCGCCGGGCAGGGCCGGGCCAGTCTAGGCTCATGCCGGGTGATGTCGTGCTTCGCCCGGCCCAGCATCCGGCCGTCGGTGCGCGAGTGTTCGCGCCACGCCGCCCGTACACGCGAAGTCTTCGCGGCCCACGCCGCCGCGGACTTGGTCCGCGAGGAGGTCCGATGTCGTCATCCGTCCATCCGCACTCCGACGAGGTGCAACGCATCCGTGTCGATCTGGCGGCGGCCTACCGGCTGATCCATCGCCTTGGACTCGACGACAGCATCTACACCCACATCTCGGCCCGGCTGCCGGGGCCGGAGCATCGCTTCCTGATCAATCCTTACGGCTTGCGGTTCGAGGAGGTGAAGGCCGGCAACCTCGTCACCGTCGACCTCGAAGGCCGCGTGGTGGACGATCCCTGCGGGCTCGGCATCAACCCGGCCGGCTTCACCATCCACAGCGCGGTTCATGCCGCCCGGGAGGACGCCTTGTGCGTGCTCCACACCCACACGGTGGCGGGCGTCGCCGTGTCGTGCCAGGAGGAGGGGCTGCGGCCGCTCAACCAGTGGTCGATGCAGTTTCATGGCCGCCTCGCCTATCACGATTACGAGGGCATCGCCCTCGACCTCGACGAGCGCGAGCGCCTGGTGGCCGATCTCGGCGCCAAGCCGGTGATGGTCCTGCGCAACCACGGCATGCTGACCTGCGGCCGCTCGGTCGCCGAGGCGTTCAAGCTGATGCACAACCTGGAGCGCTCCTGCCGCGCCCAGCTCGCGCTGCAGGCCGCCGGCGCACCGCTGATCCGTCCCTCGGCGGCGGTGGCGACGAAGACCGCCGGGCAATACGCGTCGTTCTACGACAAGATGGAGACCGGCCAGCTGCCCGATACGGAGTGGGACGCGTTCAAGCGGATGCTCCAGCGCACCGACCCGGATTACACCGAGTAGAGCGATAGAACGCACCCGCTGCCGAATAGATCGCGGGATTCCCTCTCCTGCTTGGGAGAGGGGTAGGGGTGAGGGTGACACGCTTCCGTTCAAGTCTCGACCGTCGCGCTGCCAGCTCTACGCTAGGTGCTTTACACGGGACCGTAGCACCCTCACCCCTAATCCCTCTCCCACACGGGAGAGGGGAACCGCGCGAGTATTTCGATATCGCGACAGGGACCAAGGGGAATTCGACCGATGCTCAAGACGCTCATGGCCGGCACCGTGCTCTCCCTGGCGCTCGCCGGCGCGGCGCTCGCGCAAGGCACGCCGAAACCCGGCGGCACCGCCAACGCGGTGATCCAGCCCGAGCCGCCCGGCCTGATGCTGGCGATGGTGCAGAACGGCCCGACCCAGATGGTGGCCGGCAACATCTACGAGGGCCTGCTGCGCTACGATCCCGCCCTCAAGCCCCTGCCCGGCCTCGCCGAGAGCTGGAGCATGAGCGACGACGGCAAGACCTACACCTTCAAGCTCGTCAAGAACGCCACCTGGCACGACGGCAAGCCGTTCACCGCCGACGACGTGCTGTTCTCGGTCGAGCTCCTGCGCCAGACCCATGCCCGGGCCCGCGGCAACCTCGCTCGCGTCGCGAGCGTGACGGCGCCCGATCCCACCACGGTGGTGTTCACCCTCTCGGAGCCGTTCGGGCCGTTTCTCGGCATCTTCGAGGTCGGCTCGCTGCCGATGGTGCCGAAGCACATCTATGCCGGCACCGATTACAAGACCAACCCGGCCAACAACACGCCGATCGGCACCGGCCCCTACATGTTCAAGGAGTGGAAGAAGGGCTCCTACATCCGGCTCGTCAAGAATCCGAACTACCACGTCGCCGGCAAGCCCTATCTCGACGAGATCTACTGGCACGTGATCCCCGATGCCGCCGCTCGCGCCGTGGCGTTCGAGACCGGCAAGGTCGACATCCTGCCCGGCGGCTCGGTCGAGAATTTCGACGTCCAGCGGCTGTCCTCGCTCAAGGGCGCCTGCGCGACCACCAAGGGCTGGGAGTTCTTCAGCCCGCTCTCCTGGCTCTGGCTCAACAACCGCAAGGGCCCGACCGCCAACAAGGCGTTCCGCCAGGCGGTGTCCTACGCCCTTGATCGCGACTTCGCCCGCGACGTGGTCTGGAACGGGCTCGGCAAGCCGGCGACCGGCCCGTTCTCCTCCACCGTGCGCTACCACGACCCGAAGGCCGCGAAGTATTCCTACGATCCGGCCAAGGCCAAGGCGCTCCTGAAGGAGGCCGGCTACAAGGGCGAGACCGTGCGCCTGCTGCCGCTGCCCTATGGCGAGACCTGGCAGCGCTGGGCCGAGGCGGTGAAGCAGAACTTGGAGGATGCCGGCATCAAGGTCGAGCTGGTGGCGACGGACGTCGCCGGCTGGAACCAGAAGACCTCGGATTGGGACTACGACATCGCCTTCACGTATCTCTACCAGTACGGCGACCCGGCGCTCGGGGTCGGGCGCAACTACGTCTCGTCCCAGATCGCCAAGGGCTCGCCGTTCAACAACGTCGAGGGCTATTCCAACCCGGGCGTCGACGAGGCTTTCACCAAGGGCGCGGTCGCGGTCGGCGACGATCAGCGCCGGCCGATCTACGACGCGGTGCAGAAGACCCTGGTCGAGGACGCGCCGAATGCCTGGCTCCTGGAGCTGCAATTCCCGACCATCACCCGCTGCAAGGTCCACGACCTCGTCACCACCGGCATCGGGGTCAATGACGGGTTCCGCGATGCTTGGATCGAGCGCTGAGGGCTCTTGGATCGAGCCTGAAGGCTCCTGGATCGGGCGCTGAGGGATAACGGCATGGCGGGCTTCATCGCGCGGCGGGTGGGGAAGGGCATCGTGGTGCTCCTCGCCATCGTGGTCCTGAACTTCTTCCTGATCCGCCTTGCCCCCGGCGATCCGGCCCTGGTGATGGCCGGCGAGGCGGGGGCGGGCGACGAGGCCTTCATCGCCCAGCTCCGGGAGAAGTTCGCCCTCGACCAGCCGCTGCCGAGCCAGCTCGGCGCCTATCTCCGCAGCATCGTCGGGCTCGATCTCGGCTACTCGGTGCGCCAGCAGATGCCGGTGGCGACGCTGATCGGCGAACGGCTGCCGGCGACGCTGCTGCTGACCGGCACCGCCTTCGTGATCTCGCTCTCGCTCGGGGTCCTGCTCGGGTCGCTGGCCGCGCGGCGCGCCGGGACGCTCGCCGACACGGCGATCACCGGGCTGGCGCTCTTGTTCTACGCCACGCCGCTGTTCTGGGTGTCGCTGATGGCGATCATCCTGTTCTCGGTCCGGCTCGACTGGCTGCCGAGCTTCGGCTTCGAGACCGTCGGGGCCGGCTATACCGGGCTCGGTCGCGCCCTCGACATCGCCCGGCACCTGGTGCTGCCGGCCATGACCCTGGGGCTGTTCTTCATGGCGGTCTACGTGCGGATGACCCGCTCCTCGATGCTCGAGGTCTCGCGCCTCGACTTCGTGAAGACCGCGCGGGCCAAGGGCCTGACCGAGGGGGTGATCCAGCGCCGCCACATCCTGCGCAACGCGCTGCTGCCGGTGGTGACGCTCGCCGGCCTCCAGGCCGGGACGCTGGTCGGCGGCGCCGTGCTCACCGAGACGGTGTTCGCCTGGCCGGGGATCGGACGGCTGATGTACGAGGCCCTGCTCCAGCGCGACTACAACCTCCTGCTCGGCGTCTTCGTGGTCTCCTCCGCGATGGTGCTGGTCTTCAACCTCGTCACCGACGTGGTCTACCGCGCGGTCGACCCCCGCATCGAGGTGGCGTGATGGCGACCACCGTCCCCCTGGCCGCCCCGGCGGCGACCCGCCGTCGCGGACCGCTGGCCGCCTTCCTGCGCCACCCGGGCGCGGTGATCGGCCTCGTGATCCTGGTTCTCGTCGTCGCGGCGGCGCTCCTTGCGCCGGTCCTCTACCCGACCTCGCCCTGGCGGATGGTGCAGCGGCCCTTCGTGCCGCCCTTCACCCTGGAGCGGGTGCCGCTCGGCACCGACGCGCTCGGGCGCGACATCGCCGCCGGGCTGATGCACGGGGCCGGGGTCTCGCTGATCGTCGGCCTGGTCTCGACGCTGGCCGCCCTCCTGATCGGCGTGCCGCTCGGCGCGCTCGCCGGCTATCTCGGCGGCCGGGTCGACGACGCGCTGATGCGCTTCACCGAGCTGTTCCAGACCGTGCCGAGCTTCGCGCTCGCCATCGTGCTCGTGGCGATCCTGCAACCGTCGCTGTCCTCGATGATCTTGGCCATCGCGCTCGTGAGCTGGCCGCCGGTGACCCGGCTGGTGCGGGGCGAGGTGCTGTCGTTGCGCTCGCGCGAATACGTCCAGGCGGCGATCGTCACCGGCCAGACCACCTTCACCATCCTGCGCCGGGAGGTCCTGCCCAACACCCTCTCGCCGATCGTGGTCCTGGCCTCGCTGATGATCGCCACCGCGATCCTGCTCGAATCCTCGCTGTCGTTCCTCGGCCTGGGTGATCCGAACCGGATGTCCTGGGGCTACATGGTCGGGGCCGGCCGCACGGTGATCCGCCAGGCCTGGTGGATCACCGCCTTCCCGGGCCTGCTCATCCTGCTCACCGTGCTCGCCCTCAACCTGATCGGCGAGGGGCTGAACGACGCCCTCAACCCGCGCCTGTCCCGGGAGCGCTGAGATGGTTGCCGACACAAGACGGATCGCCGCCTCGGTCCGCGACTTGAGCCTCGCCCTGCCGGCAGGCGGCGACCGGGCGCATGCGGTCGACGGCGTGTCGTTCGATCTCGTGGCCGGCGAGATCCTGTGCCTCGTCGGCGAATCCGGCTCCGGCAAGTCGATGTGCGCCCATGCCCTGATGGGCCTGCTTCCCAAGGCGGTGCGGCCGGTCGGCGGCAGTATCCGCCTCGGCGAGACCGACCTGCTGGCGCAGAACGATGCCGGCTGGCGCGACACCCGCGGCCGGCGGATCGCGATGATCTTCCAGGAGCCGATGACGGCCTTGAACCCGCTGATGCGGATCGGCGACCAGATGGCCGAGATGTTCGAGGCCCATGGCCAGCTGACGCCGAAGGAGCGGCGCGCCCGCGCGGTGGCGCTCGCCGGCGAGGTCGGGCTGCCGAACCCGGAGCAGATCGTCCGCTCCTATCCGCACCAGCTCTCCGGCGGGCAGCGCCAGCGGGCGATGATCGCCATGGCGCTGGCGCTCGAACCCGCCGTGCTGGTGGCCGACGAGCCGACGACGGCCCTCGACGTCACGACCCAGGCGCAGATCCTCACGCTGATCCGCGACCTCCAGACCCGCCGCAACATGGCGGTCCTGTTCATCACCCACGATTTCGGCGTGGTGGCGGAGATCGCCGACCGGGTGCTCGTGCTCCGCCACGGCCGGGTGGTGGAGGAAGGCCCGGCCGCCGCCGTGCTCGGCCGGCCGCAGGCCGCCTATACCCGGACCCTGCTCGCTGCGGTCCCGACCATGGACCCGCCGAACCGCCCTCCCCTCTCGGGCCCGAAGGCGGTCGAGGTGGTGGGGCTGCAAAAAACCTACGTCACCGGCGGCGGCCTCTTCCGCGCCCCGCGGCGCACGGCGGCGGCGCGGGACGTCGCCTTCGCGCTGCATCGCGGCGAGACGCTCGGCCTCGTCGGCGAATCGGGCTCGGGCAAGTCCTCGGTCGCGCGCCTCGTCATGCGGCTGATCGAGCCCGATGCCGGGAGCGTCCGCCTCGCCGACACGGACCTGACGGGGCTGCGCGGGGAGGCCCTGCGCCAGGCCCGCAGCCGGATCCAGATGGTGTTCCAGGATCCCTTCGCCTCGCTCAACCCGCGCCGCACCGTCGGTCGGATCATCGCCGACGGGCCGGTGGCCCACGGGGTGCCGCCGGCGGAGGCGATGGACCGGGCGCGCCGCCTCCTCGGCCTCGTCGGCCTCGACGAGAAGGCACTGGAGCGGTTCCCGCACGAATTCTCCGGCGGCCAGCGCCAGCGCATCGGCATCGCCCGGGCGCTCGCCCTCGAACCCGAGGTGCTGGTCGCCGACGAGGCGGTCTCGGCCCTCGACGTCTCGGTCCAGGCCCAGGTGCTGGCGCTCCTCGAGGACCTGAAGGCGCGGCTCGGCCTGTCGATGCTGTTCATCACCCACGACCTGCGGGTGGCGGCCCAGATCTGCGACCGGATCGCGGTGATGCGGCAGGGCGAGATCGTCGAGCTGAAGACCGCGAGCGCGCTGTTCGCCAATCCCGAGCATCCCTATACCCGCGCGCTGCTCGACGCGGTGCCCGGGCGGGTGCGGCAGGCGGCGTGACCGTCGATGGATGTCCGCGACGATTCCGACGCCCCCGGCGTCATTCCGCGGCCGCGCAGCGCCACCCGAGTTCCATGATCGCTGACGATTCAGAACAGGACGGAGCGCAATCCGTCTTGTTCTTAGGATTTGGCGGCCATGAATCCGGGTCTCGACTGCGCAGCACCGGGATGACGGTGCGATTTGTTGATGTGAGTGCCAAGTTACCCTACTAGACAGGTCCCGACGATGAACCGCCTGCCCTGCGTGCTGCTCAGCGCCACGACCGACCTGCGCGGGCTGTTCGGCGCGGCCCTCGCCGAGATTGCCGACCGGGTCGAGATCCTGGATCACCCGGCGCCCGAACCCGAGCGGGTGCGCCTGGCGCTGGGCTGGCGCCCGCCCGCCGACGCGCTGGCGCGCTATCCCAACCTCGCGGCTCTGTGCTCGATCGCGGCCGGCGTCGACAACCTCCTCGCCTGCCCCGGGCGCCCGCCCGACCTGCCGGTGGTGCGGGTCATCGATCCCGACCAGGCGCGGGCGATGTCGGCCTTCGTGCTCTGGCACGTCATCGGCCATCAGCGCCGCTTCGACACCTACGCGGAGAACCAGCGCGACCGGGTCTGGCGCCGCCTCTATCCCCGGGAGGCGCGCGCGGTGCCGGTCGGGATCCTCGGCCACGGCCAGATCGGCCGGCGGGTTGCGGCGGATCTCGCCGCCCTCGGCTTCCCGGTGCGGGCCTGGAGCCGCACGGCGCAAGGCGCCGGTCCCGGCATCCTCCATCATCACGGCCCGGACGGGCTCGCGGCGATGCTCGCCGAGACCGAGGTGCTGGTGAACCTGCTGCCGCTGACGGCGGAGACGCGCGGCCTTCTCGACGGCGCCCTGTTCGCGCGGCTGCGCCCGGGCGGATACCTGGTCCAGGTCGGCCGCGGCGAGCACCTGGTCGAGGCCGACCTCCTGGCCTCCCTCGCCTCCGGCCATCTCGCGGGCGCCGCCCTCGACGTGTTCGCCGCCGAACCGCTGCCCGCCTCCCACCCGTTCTGGGGCCATCCGGCGATCCGCGTCACCCCGCACGAGGCCTGCGAAGCGAGCCCGCAGGCGGTCGCCCGCACCCTGCTCGCCACCGCCGAGGCCGTACGCGAGGGGCGGGTGCCGCCGGGCACGGTCGATGCGGCCCGCGGGTACTGAGGCGTTACGCTCCGTTAACCATCCGGGGCGCAGTCTCGGAACGGAAGGGGTCGTGTCCTCTGGCGGCATGGGACGGGCGCGGGGTCGTCGATCCCCCGGCCTCTCTCCCACATGGGAGAGGGGAGTACCCGCGTCATCTCGTCAGCCTGTGGGCGACTTCGCTTCGGCGTGTTGCGCGGCTAAGCTGTGCCACGGTGGCTCACTCTGAGGGGGATGGGGCATGCTCGGGACTGTATCGGCCTTCCTGGCGATCCTGATGGTTCTCGCCCTGCGCAACATGGCCAAGGCGGCGCTGATGCCGGTCTACGCCGTGCGCGACATCCACCGCGGCCGCTACGTCCGCGGGCTGGTGCTGCTCTCCTGCTCGGTGCTGGCCGCCTGGTCGATCTGGTCGATGAGCCATCCGGGCCGGACCAAGGCGGCCCCGGTGGCGGCGGTGATGTATACCGGCTGACCGCCGGCCCGCGTCACGGCTCTTTTCGCACTGCGGCATCGGCGCTGAGCGCTTCGCGCTGGCGTTCGGCGGCGTTCGGCCCCATATCCTCGCTCGCGTCGCGCGCCCGCCCGTTCGAGGCAGGCCCCCGACCTGGCGCCCGAAGGACCGCCATCGCCCGATCGATCCCCCCTCGCGGCGCGGGCCGCATGTCGCGCGGCCTCAAGCCGCGCTCCGACGCCGTGCGCCCCGCCGCCAAGAAGAGTCAACGACCATGCTGCGTTCGAAGCAGAAGCCGAAGGTGCAGGATACCGGCTTCGTCCTGTTCGACGTCTATTACGAGGACGGCTCGCGCCGCTCCAACCGGCGGGTGCCGCGCACCGCGACCCTCGAGCACGACGCCGATGCCGCCATCCGCCAGGTGATCGAGGAGCAGGACCGCGACATCGCCGAGAAGTCGGGCCGGCCGCCGCTCGCCATCACCAAGATCGTCCGCTCGGCCTGAGCGACCGCCAGGACGGGGCCGGCGGCTTCCCAGGCGACCGGCCCCGTTACCGCTTCGCTCCTCTGGCCGCCGCGGGCATCGTCGACAGCTGGCGGTGGAGCCGCCTCAAGCCGCGATCGTCCCGCGCGCACAGGTCGTGCTGCGTCATGGCGTCGAGCTGTCGTTGCAGACGATCCTGAGGGCCAAGCGCCCCAGCCAGAACCGCGTCGGCCCCCAGCAGGCTCAAGCCCGCCGCAACACAGAATCCGATGCGCCCGATCATGCTCGTCCCCGACCTTCGTGGGCGAAGCGTTGCCCGGAAAGGTAAAGGTCGCCGCAACGGAAGCGGCGCGGCGGTGTCACACCGTCAGGAGCGCGTAGACATCGCCCGAATTCGCCTCCCGCGGCAGCTCCATCAGGGCCGCCGCCATCTCTTCCCGGCCGACCCAGCGGCCGAAATGCAAGGTCTGGCTCTCCCCGAGAGCGACGTCGAAGCCGTAGGCGCCCAGGGCCGCCAGCCGGTCGAGGCAGCGCAAGGCCACCTCGCGGGCGATGGTGGTGAACTCGAAGGACAGGGCCGGCAGCGGCACCGACAATCCCGCCAGGACCCGGTCCTCGACCCCCTCGACGTCGATCTTCACGAAGGCCGGGCGCCCATGCGCTGCCACCAGCCGGTCGAGGGTCGTGGCCGGCACGGTGATCGCTCGGTCCCAGACCTGCCCCTCCCAGCCCGGCGCGCCCGAGGCCCGCGCGACGAAGTCGGCGGAGACCGACGACACGGTCGGGTTCGCCGCGTTGAGATGGAACACGACCTCGCCGGCCGCGTCGCCCACCGCCTCCGCGATCAGCGTCACCGCGGGATCGCGGCCGTGGAGCAGGCGCAGGGCCCGGGCCGGCCCGGGCTGCGGCTCCATCGCCACGACCCGGGCGCCGAGGCGGCGGAACGACGCCACCCGGTCGCCGACATGGGCCCCGACATCGAACACCAGGTCGCCCGGCCGCACGAAGCGGCGGTAGAGCGCGTCCATCGCGGCGCGGGGCGCGCCCTCGCCGCGATAGAGCCGCAGCGAGCGGCCGGTCGCGACGGCGGTTCCCTTGGGGCGGATCACCTTGGGACGGGTCATCGGATGCTCCGGGCTCTTCCCCGGAGCCCTATCAGTAGATCGCCGGCTCGGGCACCGGGGCGCCGTACTCGGTGCGCAGGAAGTCGAAGTCGCAGCCCTCGTCCGCCTGCTGGATGTGACGCGAGAACATCACGCCGTAGCCGCGCTCGTAGCGCGGGGCCGGCGGGGTCCAGGCGGCGCGGCGGCTCTCCAGCTCCTCGTCCGACACCTCCATGCGGATCGAGCGGGCCTCGACGTCGATGCTGACGATGTCGCCGGTGCGCAAGAGCGCCAGCGGCCCGCCGATGAAGGATTCCGGCGCGACGTGGAGCACGCAGGCGCCGTAGCTGGTGCCGCTCATCCGCGCATCCGACAGGCGCAGCATGTCGCGGTGGCCCTCCTTGAGCAGCTTCTTCGGCATCGGCAGCATGCCCCATTCCGGCATGCCCGGCCCCCCCTGCGGCCCGGCATTGCGCAGGACCAGCACGTGGTCGGCGGTGACGTCGAGGCTCTCGTCGTCGATCGCAGCCTTCAACGACGGGTAATCGTCGAAGACCAGGGCCGGGCCGGCATGCTTGAGGAAGCGCTGGTCCATCGCCGCCGGCTTGATGACGCATCCGCTCGGGGCGAGGTTTCCTTTGAGCACCGCGAGCGAGCCCTGGCCGTAGACCGGGTTCGACAGCGGCCGGATCACGTCGGGATTGTGGACCTTGGCGCCGTCGATCACCGCGCCGAGCGTCTGGCCGCTGACGGTCAGGCAGTCGAGATGCAGGTGCTCGCGGATCTCGTTCATCAGCGCCCGGATGCCGCCGGCGTAGAAGAAATCCTCCATCAGGTAGGTGTTGCCGCTGGGACGGACGTTGCCGATCACCGGGACGACCCGGCTGTAGCGCTCGAAATCGTCGAGGCCGACGGCGTGGCCGGCCCGGCGCGCCATGGCGATCAGGTGGATGATCGCGTTGGTCGAGCAGCCCATCGCCATGGCGACCGCGATGGCGTTCTCGTAGGCCTCGCGGGTCTGGATCCGCCGGGGGGTGAGGTCCTCCCACACCATGTCGACGATGCGCCGGCCGGATTCCGAGCACAGGCGGATATGGCCGGCATCCGCCGCGGGAATCGACGAGCCGCCGGGCAGCACCATGCCGACGGCTTCCGCGATCGCCGTCATGGTCGAGGCCGTGCCCATCGTCATGCAGGTGCCGTAGGAGCGGGCGATGCCGCCCTCGATCCCGAGCCAGTCCTGGTCGGTGATCTTGCCGGCGCGCAATTCGTCCCAGTACTTCCAGCTGTCGGAGCCCGAGCCCAGCACCTTGCCCTGCCAGTTGCCGCGCAGCATGGGACCCGCCGGGATGTAGATCGCCGGCAGGTTCATGCTGGTGGCGCCGAGGAGCAGGCCCGGCGTGGACTTGTCGCAGCCGCCCATCAGCACCGCGCCGTCGACCGGGTGGGAGCGCAACAGCTCCTCGGTCTCCATCGCCAGCATGTTGCGGTAGAGCATGGTGGTCGGCTTGACGAAGCTCTCGGAGACCGAGATCGCCGGCAGCTCCACGGGGAAGCCCCCCGCCATCAGGATCCCGCGCTTCACGTCGTCGACGCGATGCTTGAAATGGGCGTGGCAGGGCTGGAGGTCGGACCAGGTGTTGAGGATCGCGATGACCGGCTTGCCCGTCCATTCCTCGGGGGCGTAGCCCATCTGCATCGCCCGCGAGCGGTGCCCGAAGGAGCGCAGGTCCGCCGGGCCGAACCAGCGGGCGGAGCGCAAGGAGGCGGAATCGCGGCGCACGACCTGCGGGCCGTCCGGGATGGCGCCGGGCTCGAGGTCGGGCGGGGGGAGCGGATCGCGGGCCATTTTGTCCAAGGCTCCTGATGGGTGTCGTTCGTTCTATCGCCGGGGCACGCCGCCCTGAACCCTCCCCCCCCTCTGCGGGGGAGGGTGCCCCACGGAGTGGGGCGGGAGAGGGGACGCCGCTTACGGAGAGGTCGCGACCTTCATGGAGGCTGCGATCTGAACCAGCGTGGCGCTGCCCCTCTCCCGGCCCCCATTCGGGGGCCACCCTCCCCCCGCAGAGGGGGGAGGGTTGGGCCTCAGTGCTGCAAGCCCCATTTCTGCACCGTCCGCCGCTCCAGCGTGCGGAAGATCAGGTTCTCGACCACGAGGCCGATGATGATCACGGTCAGCAGGCCGGCGAACACCGCCGGAATGTCGAGGAGGTTGCGGTTCTCGAAGATGAACCAGCCCAGGCCTCCCGCCCCCGACGACACGCCGAAGACCAGCTCCGCCGCGATCAGGGTGCGCCAGGCGAAGGCCCAGCCGATCTTGAGGCCGGTGAGGATCGACGGGAAGGCCGCCGGGATCAGGATCTTGGTGACGTAGGGCAGGCCCTTGAGGCCATAGTTGCGCCCGACCATCCGCAGCGTGTTCGACACCCCGCGGAAGCCCGAATGGGTGTTGAGCGCCACCGCCCACAAGACCGAGTGGACCAGCACGAAGACCAGGCTGCCGTTGCCGAGGCCGAACCAGATCAGCGCCAGCGGCAGGAGCGCGATGGCCGGCAGCGGATTGAACATCGCCGTCATCGTCTCGAGGAAGTCGGTGCCGATGCGGGTCGAGATCGCCAGCATGGTCAGCGTCGCGGCGAGCAGGATGCCGGCGACGTAGCCCATCAGCAGCACCTTGATCGACGACAGCGCCCGGCTCGGGATCGTGCCGTCGATCGTCTGCTGCCAGAGCGTCGTGACGGTGTCGGAGAAGGTCGGGAACAGCAGCGGGTTGTCGAGGATCCGGGCATAGATCTCCCAGACCAGCGCCAGCACGACGATGATCACGGTCTTGCGGACGAAGCCGCTGTTCCACAGGATCTCGGCGGTGCCGAGCTGGCGCTCGACCGCGCCGTCGGCGGCGGGCGCCGCCTCGCTCATGATGATGCGGGCCGGCATGGTGGTGCTCATGGCTTGCCTCTCAGGCGCGATCGATGCAGGCGCGATCAATGATGGGCGGGCTCGTCGGCGAACAACAGGTCGTGGATCTGCTGCTCGAGCTGGCCGGCGCTGCCGTCCTGGGACGACACCTTGTCGACGTCGCGCACCTCGGCCTTGACCCGGCCGGGATGGGGCGAGAGCAGCAGGATGCGGTTGCCGATCTTGATCGCCTCGGCGATCGAGTGGGTGACGAACAGCACCGTGAATTTGGTCTCCTCCCAGAGCTGCAGCAGCTCGTCCTGGCAGGTGCGCCGGGTCAGCGCGTCGAGCGCCGCGAAGGGCTCGTCCATCAGCAGGATGTCGGGCTCCATCGCCATGCCGCGGGCGATGGCGACGCGCTGCTTCATGCCGCCCGAGAGGGTGTGGGGATAGCTGTCGATGGCACGCGTCAGCCCGACCTTCTCGATATAGGCCCGCGCCCGCTCCTCCGCGTCGCGGCGGGACATCTTGCGCGCGTTCAGCAGCGGGAAGGTGACGTTCTCCAGCACCGTCTTCCAGGGCAGGAGCTGGTCGAATTCCTGGAAGACCATCATCCGGTCGGCGCCGGGCTCCTTGACCACCCGGTCCTTGATGCGGATCTCGCCCTCGCTCGGATGCAGGTAGCCGCCGACCGCCTTGAGCAGGGTGGACTTGCCGCAGCCGGACGGGCCGAGCAGCACGAAGCGGTCCGACGTATCGACCCGGAAGCTGACGCGCTCGGTCGCGGTGACCAGCACGTTGGGCGTCTTGTAGCGCAGCGTCACGCCGCGGACGTCGAGGAGGGGGCTCATGATCTCGTGTCCTCCCGTCAGCTGCCGCTGAGGTCGTGGGCGACCGGCAGGTAATAGTCGGTCCAGGCCTTCGGCTTCGTGCGCAGGGTGCCGATGCGCGACAGGTGCTCGGCGAAGCGCATCGTGCCCTGGGGCTGGAGGTTGAATTCCATCATGCCGGGCTCACCCAGATAGCTCAGCAGGTCCTCGGTGCTGGTCTTGTCGCCGGTCACCTCGCGGTAGATCTCGACCGCCTTGCGGGTATCCTTCCGGATGAAGGCCTGCGCCTCCTCGGAGGCCGCACGGATCGCCTGGACGATCTTGGGGTTGGCGTCGGCGAACTTGGTGGTGGTGAAGAACTGGCCCTGCGTCAGCGGGCCGCCGATGATGTCGGGCGAGCGGGCGACGATGTGGGCGCCGGGCACGTTGCGCAGCTCGACGTACTGGAACGGCGGCGCGGCGAAATGGGTCTTGATCTCGTGGGTGGGGTTGGCGAGCGCGATCGCCGCGTCCGGATGGCCGAGCTGCACCGTATTGGCGTCGAGCCGGTTCGCCTGGTCCGCGCCGTAGGCCTCGCCCGCCGCCATCTGCAGGAGGATCGCCTGGGTCGAGACCTTCACGGTCGGCACCGCGACCTTGTCGCCGGGCGCGATGTCCTTGATCGACTTGATCTTCGGATCGCGGCTGACCAGCAGCAGCGGCAGCGCCGAGGTGGCGACGATGCCCTTCACCCCGCCGCGCGTCCGGTCCCAGAGCAGCAGCAGGTTGCCGACCCCGGTATTGACGATGTCGACCCCGCCGGCGAGCAGCGCGTCGGTCTGGCTGCCGCCGCCGGTGAAGGTGAGCCACTTCGTCTTGACGCCGGGCACGCCCAGCCGCTCGGCGTGCTTCTCGATCAGCCCCTGCTTCTCGATGATGTGGGTCGGCAGGTAGATGATGCCGGGCTGGCGCGTGATCGCGATCTCGCTCTTCTGCTGCGCCAGGGCCGGCCCGGGCATGGCCGATCCGGCCAGGAGCAGGCCGGCAGCGACGAGGCCCGCCGCGAAGGCGCGGCGCGCGGGCGAGTGGATCATGGGCGTTCTCCCGAGGCCGCCTCGTCGAGTGCGGCGATGCATGCCGGCCGATTGTTGTCGCGTGGCCTGACCCCCTCACTAAAATGGTAATGCATTAGTATGTCAACCGCGATGGGGCGTGCTAGGCTCCCACCCGGGGGCTGCGGCTCCCCGCGTCGTCTCCTTTGAGTTGAACCATGAACGCCGTCTTCGCCGGTGCCCAGCGTCTCCGCGACCGCTCGCGCCACGCCGCCCCGCAGGTCTTCGACCTCATCCGGGAAAAGATCGTCTCCCTCGATCTCGCGCCCGGCACGGTGCTGTCGCGGCCCGAATTGCAGGCGAGCTTCGGCCTCAGCGCCACCCCGATCCGCGACGCGCTGCTGCGGCTCCAGGAGGAAGGCCTGGTCGACATCTTCCCGCAATCGTCGACCGTGGTGAGCCGCATCGATCTCGCGGCTGCCCGCCAGGCGCAGTTCCTGCGCCGCGCCGTCGAGCAGGAGGTGGTGCGCACCCTCGCTCAAGCGCCCGATCGGGCGCTGGTCGCCCGCCTCCAGGCCTTCGTGAGCGAGCAGGCGGTCTTCGCCGAGGAGGGCGACTTCGCGCGGCTGTCGGCCAGCGACGAGGCCTTCCACCGCGCCCTGTGCGAGGCGGCCTCCGTCCCCGACCTATGGGACCTGATCCGCCGCCGCAGCGGCCATATCGACCGCCTGCGCCGCCTGCACCTGCCGGTGGAGGGCAAGGCGCAGCAGATCGTCGCCGATCACCGGCGGATCGTGGCGGCTTTGGCCGAGGGTGCGCCCGAGGCGGCGCAGGAGGCCCTGCGCGACCACCTGTCGAAGTCGATCGCGCTGGGCGACGAGATCCGGGCGCGGTGGCCGGCGTATTTCGCGTGACTGTTCCAGCATCCCACCCCTTTCCCGGACGACTGGAGCGTCAGCGGAACGAGATCCGGGAACCAGCGTAAAAAGTCGCGAAGCGCCTGCCTTATTACAACGTTGCAATATATAGAGCCGCTTCGCGGCACTTCTTGTGCTGGATCCCGGATCTCCTTCCACTTCGTTTCAGTCGTCCGGGAAAGGGGCCCGTGCAACAGCGGTGATGGCGTCCTACCCCCGCCCCACCACCGTCCGGATCGCGAAGCTCGACTGGATCCGCGCCACCCCCGGCAGGCGCGACAGCACCTCCTTGTGCAGGCGCTCGTAATCGCCGGCATCCGAGACCTCGATCCGCATCAGGTAATCGGACAGGCCGGTCATCAGGTAGCAGTCGCGCACCTCCGGGCAGCGCCGCACCGCCGCCTCGAAGCGGTTGAGCGATTCCTCGGTCTGCCGCTCCAGGGTGATCTGGGTCAGCACCACCATGTGGTGCTCGCGCTCGTCGGCCTCGATCAGGGCGGTGTAGCCGCGGATCGTGCCGTTCTGTTCGAGGAGCCGCAGGCGGCGCAGGCAGGCCGAGGGCGACAGGCCGACCTTGGCGGCGAGATCCGCATTGCTGATCCGCCCGTCGTCGCGCAGGACGCGCAGCATGCGCGCGTCGATCTCGTCCCGTCCGGCCATCGCACAAGTTCCTGTCGTCGTACGGCAGATCCTGGCGTGTCATAGCACGAAGTCGCAGATGCTGCGACGATCCGGCGGGACATTCGGCGATCCTTGCGCGACCATAGGGACACCGATCGGGCGCCGGATCGGGCACGGACACAGCAGGGCGCGACAGGGATTTTCGGCGATGCGCGTTCTGATCCTCGGCGGCGGCGTGGTCGGCGTCACCTCGGCCTACTACCTCGCCAAGGCCGGCCATCAGGTCACGGTGCTCGACCGCCAGCCGGGTGCCGGCCTCGAGACCAGCTTCGCCAATGCCGGCCAGGTCTCGCCCGGCTACTCGGCGCCGTGGGCCGCCCCGGGCATCCCGGTCAAGGCGATGAAGTGGCTGATGATGCGCCACCGGCCGCTGGTGCTGTGGCCGAGCCTGGAGCCGAAGCTCTACGGCTGGCTCGCGAAGATGCTGGCGAACTGCACCGAGGATGCGTATCGCCGCAACAAGGGCCGGATGGTCCGCCTCGCCGAGTACAGCCGCGACGTGCTGCGCGACCTGCGCACCGAGACCGGCATCACCTACGATCACCGCGAGAAGGGCACGCTCCAGCTCTTCCGCACCCAGAAGCAGCTCGACCATGTCGGCGACGACACCAGCGTGCTCGACGAGTACGGCGTGCCCTACGAGGTGCTCGACCCGGCGGGCTGCATCGCGGCCGAGCCGGCGCTCGCCCGGGTCGCCGGCAGCTTCGTCGGGGGCCTGCGCCTGCCGGGCGACGAGACCGGCGACGCGCATCTCTTCACCCAGCGCCTCGCCGCGATCTGCGAGAGCATGGGCGTCACGATCCGCTACGGCGCCACCATCACGTCCTTGCGCCAGGAGGGCGGCCGCATCGCCGGCGTCGGGCTCGCCGGCGGCGAGGTGCTGACGGCCGATGCCTACGTCGCCGCCCTGGGCAGCTACACCCCGATGATGCTGAAGCCGCTCGGCATCGAGCTGCCGGTCTATCCGGTGAAGGGCTACTCCCTCACCCTGCCGGTCATCGACGCCAAGGCCGCCCCGGTCTCTACCGTGATGGACGAGACCTTCAAGGTGGCGATCACCCGGCTCGGCGACCGCATCCGGGTCGGCGGCACGGCGGAGCTCGCCGGCTTCAGCCAGGCCCTGCGCGGCCCGCGCCGGGCGACCCTGGAGCGCTCGGTCCTCGACCTCTTCCCGGCGGGCGGCGACGTCTCCCAGGCGAAGTTCTGGACCGGCCTGCGCCCGATGACCCCGGACGGCACCCCGATCGTCGGCGCCACGAGCTATGCAAACCTCTACACCAATACCGGCCACGGCACGCTCGGCTGGACCATGGCTTGCGGCTCGGGCCGGCTGCTCGCCGACCTGATCGGCGGCCGGGCGCCGGAGATCGACCATCAGGATCTGGCCGAGTCGCGCTACGCCAAGGCGGCGTGACGCGAGCCGGCTCTCTCCGGCGTCAACGACACCTTCCTGATCATCCCCGGGGCCGCGCTAGCGGAGCCCGGGATCCGGACACGCAAGCGATGCAGAACGACGCGAAGCGCGTTCCGCCTCGTCTTGCGCCGCCCGTGGTTCTGGTCCCGGGCCCCGCTGCGCGGCCCCGGGAGGCCCCTGTGACGCGGGCCGCGGGCACACAGTCTGGTTTGCAGGCACGCGCACCACGACATTCGCCTCCCCTGCCCTAAATCCCGCTCCGGGCGGGAGAATCGGCGCATGACGTGGGTCGCGGGGGTGGACGGGTGCCCGGGCGGCTGGGTCGCGGTGTTCGCCCCGCGTGACGAAACCGTCGAACCTCTCTGCGCCCGCGTGCTCCCGAGCCTGGAGGCAATCTGCGACGCGCCCGAGGCCCCGGCCGTCGTGGCGGTCGACATCCCCATAGGCCTGCCCGACCGGGTCGGCCCCGGCGGCCGCACGGCCGAGGTGCTGGTCCGCGCCCTGCTCGGGCCGCGGCGCGCCTCGGTCTTCCCGACCTCGGCCCGCAGCGTCGTCTACGCGCCCGACTACACCGCCGCCATCGCCCTGTCGCGCCGGCCCGAGACCCAGCCCTTCGCCCCCTCCCCGCCCGCCAACGCCATCTTCCCCCGCATCCGCGAGGCGGACCGGCTGCTGCGCGCCCGGCCCGACTTGCAGGCGCGGGTCTACGAGGTGCATCCGGAACTGGCCTTCCAGGGTCTCAACGGCGGCACGCCCCTGCCCGAACCGAAGCGAAAGCCCGCGGGCGCAGCCCTGCGACGCGATCTGCTGGCCAAAGCCGGCCTGCCCGCCGGCCTCGCGATCCCGCGCGGCGCCAAGCCCGACGACCTCCTCGACGCGCTGGCGGCTTTGGCCGTCGCCCGGGCCATCGCCAACGGCCGCGGCGTGCCCTATCCCGATCCGCCGGAGCGCGACGCCCACGGCCTGCCGGCCGCGATCTGGACGCTTCCCGCCAGCGAGGCCCCCTGATGACCGAAGCTCCCCCCGCCCTTGCGACCCGCGACATCGCCCGCGCCCTGGTGCTCGACCCGGCTGGCCGGCTCCTGCTGATCGCCTACGAGGCCTCGCGCGACGTCGATCCCGGCCGGCCGGGCGACCGGACCTTCTGGTTCATGCCCGGCGGCGGCATCGAGCCCGGCGAGACGCCGGAGGAGGCCTGCCGGCGCGAGCTGGAGGAGGAGATCGGCGTCGCGGACGCGCCCCTCGGGCCCCAGGTCGCCCGCTGCGACGGCGCCTTCACGCTGTTCAACAAGCCGCGCTTCGCCCGCGAGCGCTACTTCGTGGTGCGCCTGCCCGACGACCGGGTCGATACCAGCCGGCTCGCCGAGACCGAGGACAACCCGGTCTACGGCACCCGCTGGTGGCCCCTCGACGAGCTCGCCGCCACATACGAGCGGGTCGAGCCGCAGGGGCTTGCCGATCTGGCCAAAAGGCTCGCAGCCGGCGAGACGATCCCCGAGGTGGTGACGTTGTCCTGGGGGCCTGGCGCGGCGTAAGCCTGTCGCAGACCTTTCTCAAGGAGCGCGAACCCATGGCCGACGCGACCCCGTTTCCCGAAGCGCTGACGGAGGGCTACCGCGCCTTCCTCGACGACCGGTTCGTGCGCGAGCAGGACCGCTACGCCAGCCTCGCCGAGGGGCAGAGCCCCGAGATCCTGATCATCAGCTGCTGCGACAGCCGGGTCTCGCCGGAGGTGATCTTCGACGCCCGGCCGGGCGAACTGTTCGTGGTGCGCAACGTCGCCAACCTGGTCCCGCCCTACGAGACCGGCGGCGAGTATCACGGCACCTCGGCGGCGCTGGAATTCGCCGTGCAGGCGCTCAAGGTGAAGCACATCGTGGTGCTGGGCCATGCCCGCTGCGGCGGCGTGCGCGCCTATGCCGACGATGCGGCGCCGCTCTCGCCGGGCGACTTCATCGGCCGTTGGGTCTCGCTGATCCGCCCGGCGGCGGAGGCGCTCGGCGACGAGCCGCGCGGGCCCGACTATCTCGAGCAGCTCGAATTCGCCACGGTGACGAACAGCCTCAAGAACCTGATGACGTTCCCCTGCGTGCGCATCCTGGTCGAGCGCGGCAAGCTCCAGCTCCACGGCGCGCATTTCGGCATCGCCACCGGGCAGCTGCGGATCCGCGACCCCGAGACCGGGGAGTTCCGCCTGGCCGAGCCCGACCGGGCGGCGGGCGCGACCAAGCTGATCCGCTGCCAGGACGAGGCCGGCAGCGGCGGCTGAGGCAGGGCGGCGGGCCGCCCCGGCACGGCCCGCCCGACCCTGCAACTGCCGCAGAGAAAGCCTGCCGAATCCGGGCAAGACCGGACATTTTTCCTCTACATCTGTCGTCGTTTTGATTTATCATTTCATCAATCAGTTTGTACTTATGGTCAGGACGAGGCCGACATTCGGATCGATTGACACGGTCCCGTCACAGGGGCGGATCGTCTACGGCATGGGTCTCTCGCAACAAGTCGAACAAGGCCATCCGGGTGGCCGCGAGGAACGCGCATGGCGATGGGTCTGACGATCAAGACGAAGCTGATCTCCACCGTCACCCTGTTCCTGGTGCCGGTGACGCTGCTGGCCGGCCTGTTCGTGAACCAGTCCAACAAGGACATCGATTTCGCCCGACAGGAGCAGGCGGGCGTCGCCTATCTCCAGGCGGCCTGGCCCCTCCTGCGTGCCGGCGTGACGGCCCGGATTCCTGCCGCAACGACCGGGGCCACGCCCGAGGCCGCTTGGGCGGCCTTCGACGCCGCGCGGGAGCGGCACGACCCGGCGATGGCCACGGCCGAGGCCGCCCGGGACCTCGCCCTCGCCCGGTCGAAGGGCGCCGCCGCCATCGTCGATGCGGCCCGGACCCTGATCGCCAGGATCGGCGACGGCTCCAACCTGATCCTCGATCCCGACCTCGATTCCTACTACGCGATGGACGCCGTCGTGGCGAAGCTGCCGGACCTGCTGCAGGAGGCCGGCACCTTGGCGGCCCTGGCGGCGGAGTTTCGCGCCAAGCCGGCGCTCACCCCGGGCGATGCGGCTCTGTTCCTGATCGAGCAGGGCAAGCTCCGGGCGAGCGCCGACAGCCTCCAGGCCTCCCTCAAGGCCGCGTTCAAGGCCAATGCCGACGGCACCGTCCAGGGCGCGCTCTCGGCGCCGGCCGCCGCCCTGTCCGGGGCGGTCGAGGCGCTCGCCCGGCACTCCGCCGCCCTCGCCGAGGCCCATGCGGCCGGCCGGCAGGGCACGGCCGACCTCGCGCCGTTCCAGCGCGCCTCGACCGAACTCGTCGTCGGCGCCGACCGGCTGTGGACGGGGAGCGCGGTCGCGCTCGACCGGCTCCTGGCCGTGCGGATCGCCGGCCTGCGCACTCACCTGGTGGCCGCCCTGGGCGTCGCCGGCTCGGTGACGCTGCTGGCCTTCCTGCTCGCCTTCCTGCTGACGCGCTCGGTCGTGCGCAGCCTGGGCGGCCTCGACCGGCGCGTGCGCAATCTGGCCGACCAGTCCCTCGACGCCGACGTGCCGGAGGCCCACGGCAGCGACGAGATCGCCGCGCTCGCCCGCGCCATCGTCCATTTCCGCGATTCGACCGTCGAGCGGATCGCCCGGGCCAGCGACGACGAACATCGTCAGGCGATGGTCGAGCAGGAGCGCCGCTTCATGGCGCAGGTCGCCGACCGCATCCGCGACAGGGTGGGCAACGGCGTGCGCCACTTCCAGGAGGTCGCCGGCGCGATGCAGGAGGCCACCACGGGCGTGCAGAGCCACGCCACGGAGACTCGGGAGCGGCTGTCGCACTCGGTCCTCGACCTGAACGGGACGGCCCAGGAGGTCGCCGGCGCGGCGAGCGCGGTGACGCAGCTCTCGGCCTCGATCAACGAGCTCGCCGGCCAGGCGGCGCAATCGACCGCGGCGATGCAGGAGGCCCGGTCGCAGGCCGCCACGGCACGCGCCCTGGCGACGCAGCTGTCGGACCTCAGCGACCGGATCGGCAGCATCACGGGGCTGATCCACGCCATCGCGGGACAGACCAACCTGCTGGCGCTCAACGCCACGATCGAGGCGGCCCGCGCCGGCGAGGCCGGAAGGGGCTTCGCGGTGGTCGCCGCGGAGGTGAAGTCGCTGGCCGGCCAGACGAGCCGGGCGACCGAGGAGATCGACCGGCAGGTCGGCGCGCTGCGGGTTGCCTCCGGCAGCGTGCTGGGGGCGGTGGACGGCATCGCCTCGACGGTGGGCGCGATCACCGACGTCGCCACCTCGATCGCCTCCGCGGTCGAGGAGCAGAACGCGGCCACCGGCGAGATCACCCAGATGATGCAAACGGTGTCGGATCGAACCCGGACGGTGATCCGCAGCATCTCGGCGCTGCCGACGCTGGCGACCGAGACCGATGCCCTCGCGACGCGCCTCGCCACCATGGCGGCGGGGTTGAGTGCAGAGGCGGAGCATGTCCACGGCGAGATCGACCAGCTCCTGATCGAGATCGCTGACCGGCGCGGGCGCGAGCGCTTTCCGGCCGCGGCCGAGACCTGGGTGACGGTCGCGGGCGTGCGCCACCACACGATCCTGCAGGACGTGAGCGAGGTGGGGGCACGCCTGGCGGCAATCGGTATTCCGCTGCCAGCCGGCACACCGGTCACGGTCGAGCTGGGCGGCCAGCCCTGTCGGGGGCGCGTGATCTGGAGCGACGAGAGCCAGTTCGGCCTCGCCCTGCCCGATGGGCCGGTGGAGGCCCGCCATCTCGCCGGCCTGCCGACGCATGCCGCCGACGGGCATGCGGTGAACGCTGCGGCGTGAGCCGCCCCCATCTCCCCGCGCCTTCGCATCGACACGTCGTTGAAGGCGTCCGGCGCATCGGCGCCGGCGCCCGTTCGGGCTTGCCTTGCGCCGTCGAACGAGTTCGTTCGAAGGCGCTGCGGTATCAGTCCACCGACCCGATCCGCGCCGCCAGCGCCGGCGCGAGCCCGGTGCTCGGCTTCGGGTCCGGCCGCCGGAACGTTCCGGCGGTCGCCTTCAGGGGCCGCTGCGCCACCAGGGCCTCGGCGAGCTTGACCGCCGCCACGACCTGATCGACCACCGGCACCGGCAGCCGCTCGCGCACCCGGGGGCCAAGGCCCGACAAGGGGGCGCCGGCGAAGATCAGCACGTCGGCGCCGTCCTCCTCGACCATCGCCCGGGCGAGGTCGATCAGCTGCGCCTCCTTTTCCTCCTGCACGCCGGAGAGGGTGGCGAAGCGCCCCTCCAGCGCCCGCACCCCGGCGCAGCGCTGCCCGAGACCGTGGGCGGCGACGGTCTCCTCGTACCAGGGCACGAGCGCCCGGGCGAAGGTGACGAGGCCGAAGCGGCGGCCGAGCATGCAGGCCGACAGCATCGCCGCCTCGGCGAGCCCGATCACCGGATGGTCGAACAGCTCGCGGGCGCCGAGCAGGCCCGGATCGCCGAAGGCCGCGATGATCGCGGCATCGACGGGCGGCGCCTCGGCCAGCATCTCGAGGACGAGGGCGCCGCCGATCTGCGCCTCGGCCCGCGTCGCGATGTAGGGCACGCCCCGGGGCGCGGTCGCCGTCAGGATCTCGGTGCCGGGCGCGGCAACGGCCGCCCCGGTGGCGGCCATCAGCGCGGTGACGTCGCGGCTGGTGTTGGGGTTGAGCAGGAGCAGGCGCATCGGATCTCTCGAGGTCAGGCGGCGTCGGGCTTGGTGTCCGGTCCGGCGAGGCCGGCGAGCAGAGCCGCGCCGGTATGGCCGACATGGTCGGCGAGCAGGCGTCCGGCGCGCTCCGCGTCGCGGGCCTCCAGAGCCGCCAGGATCGCCCGGTGCTCGGCGACCGATTCGTCCCAGCGCCCGCGTCGGTCGAGGGCGCGGCGACGGGCGATCTCGGCGCGCGCGTGCAGGGCCTCGTGCGCCTCGCGCAACGGGGCGTTGCGGGCCGAGGCCACGATCAGCGCGTGGATCTGCTGGTTGAGGGCGAAGTAGGGGGCGAGATCCCCGGCCGCGTGGTGCGCCTCCATCTCGGCCTGGAGCCGGCGCAGCCGCTCCAGCTCCGCCGGGCCGATGCGACCGGCCGCGAGCTCGGCGGCGGCCCGCTCGATGGCGGCGATCGCCTCGAACAGCTCGGTTACCGCGTCGGCTCGCAGCTCCGCCACCCGGGGCGAGCGGTTCGGGCGCAGCTCCACCAATCCCTCGACCGCGAGCAGCTTCAGCGCCTCGCGCACCGGCGTGCGCGAGATGCCGAGCGCCGCCGACAGCTCGGTCTCGACGAGCGCCGCGCCCGCCGGCAGCGTGCCGGCGACGATCAGCGCGCGCAGGCGCTCCACCGCCTGGTCGTGCAGGCCGCGCCGCGGGCCGAGGCCGGCGGATTCCAGCAGCACCGGCTTGCGCGGGCGCCCGCGGGGACGCCGAACCGGGTCCATGCCTGTCGTCTCCCTCATCGTCGGGTTCGAACCATAGCCGCTCGACGCCGCGGCGAGCGCATCAATTCAAGGCAATTCTGATGTCTCAATCGGCATTTGGCATGAATTGCATGCAGAGCACCAAAAATGCGTTGCGCTCGGCCCCCGGCCGGTCCCACCCTGATCCCGCGGCGCCCTTCGCCGCCCGCACCCATAGCCGCCGCGGCGTCCGGACCGATCCCGGCGCCCCCCACGAGCAAGGTCACCGACCATGCGCCGCCATCTCGGCCCCCGTTATCTCGGTTCCCTCATGGCCGCCGCCATCTGGTCCTTCTCGTCCGGGTCCCTCTCGCCGGTCTCCGCGCAGGAGACGCCGGTGAAGGTCGGCTACGCCAAATGCGCCCATTGCCTGCCGGTCGCCCTGCTACCGGGGCTCGCCAAGGGCGCGACGATCGACGCCACCGGCTTCAATTCCGGCAACGACGTGCTGACGGCCTTGATCGCGAAAAGCCTCGACGTGGCGCAGGTCACCTATCTCCACTACGTCACCGCCCTCGACAAAGGCTTCGACCTCGTGGCGGTGGCCGGCGAGGTGAATGGCGGCTCGGAATGCCTGTCGGCGAAGGCGCTGAACCTGAAGGCCGACGACTGGGCCGGGTTCAAGGCCGCGGTGGAGAAGGCGAAGGCGACGGGCACGCCGCTCAAGGTCGCGGCCTCCCGAGGCAACGCGCAGGACATCCACATGCGCGGCGCCTTCCTCAAGCAGGGCATCAACCCGAACAAGGACGTGCAGTTCGTCAACATCCCGAACCCGTCCGACCACCTCGCGGCGATGCAGCGGGGCGAGATCGACATGGTCTGCTCGGTCGAGCCCTTCGCCTCGCAGATCCGCATGGCAGGCGCCGCCGCGCATTTCGTGCGGCCCTACGACCAGGCCGCCGGCAACCTGACCAACCTCATCGTCACCCGCTCGGACGTGATCGCCAACCGCCGTGCCGCCGTTCAGGCGGTGGTCGATGCCGACGTGGCCTTGGTCGAGAAGCTCAAGGCCGACCAGGGCATCTGGGTCGACGTCATCAACCAGAAGACCGGCCTGTCGAAGGAGGTCGCCGCCGAGGCGATCAAGAACGCCGAGCCCGATTACCGCATGCACCGCGCCAAGACCCTGGCCATCGCCGCGATGATGAAGGACCTCAAGTACATCACCCGCGACGTCTCGGCCGACGTCGAGAAGCACATGGACTTCTCGTTCCTCGAGGCCGCGACCAAGAAGACCCGCGATGGCCTCGGCTACTGAGACGGCGCCGGTCGCCCGCGCGGCGGCCGCGCCCCGTCGGTTCCCCCGTCGGCTGATCGCCTTCGCCGAGCGGGCGGCCCTGCCGCTCCTCCTCGTCGCCGGCTGGGAGGCCTTCGCCCGTTCCGGCGCCCTGCCGGCGGCTCTGCTGCCCGCTCCCACCGCGGTCCTTCACGCCCTCGGCGACTGGCTGCTGGGCCTCGACGAGAGCACCCAGACCTATTCGGGCCATTGGGTGCCGGATGCGCTGGCGAGCCTCACCCGGGTCGCCGCCGGCTACGCCATCGCGGCGGTCTCGGCGATCCTGATCGGCGTCGCGATCGGCTGGTGGCGGTTCGTCGAGCGCACCGTCGAGCCGACCCTGCAGATGCTGCGGCCGATCCCGCCGGTCTCGTGGATCCCGCTCGCCATCATCTGGTTCGGCATCGCCGACAAGCCGGCGATCTTCCTGGTCTTCCTCGGCGCGTTCTTCCCCGTGCTGATGAACACCATCCACGGCGTGCGCGGGGTCGACCGCAACCTGATCCGGGCCGGCGCGATGATGGGCGCCTCCGAGCGCCAGCTCCTCACCGACATCGTGCTGCCGGCCGCCCTGCCGTCGATCTTTTCCGGATTGCGCATCGCCATCGGCTCGGCCTGGATGCTGACGGTGACCGCCGAGATGGTCGCGGTGAAGAGCGGCCTCGGCTACGTGCTGTGGGATTCCTACTATTTCCTGCGCTACGACATCGTGCTCGCCGCGATGATCTCGATCGGCCTGCTCGGTTACCTGTCGGATCTCGGCCTCAAGGCGCTGATGGCGTCGGTGCTGCACTGGCAGAAGGGCACGACGGTGCAGGGGCGGTGATCCGCCCCCTCCCCTTCCCCAAAGGAGATCCCATGAGCGCGATCGACCTCGCCGACGTGCAGAAAGTGTTCCGCGACCGCGACGGGCGCGACCTCGTGGCGGTGGACCGCACCCGGGCCACTATCGAGGCCGGCGAGTTCGTCTGCCTGCTCGGCCCCTCGGGCTGCGGCAAGTCCACCCTGCTCAACATGATCGCGGGGTTCGAAAGCCCGAGCGCCGGCGAGGTGCGCGTCGCGGGCCGGCGGGTCGAGCGGCCCGGGGCCGATCGCGGCGTGGTGTTCCAGCAGCCGACGCTGATGCCCTGGCTCACCGTCATCGACAACGTCGCCTTCCACCTCAAGCTGAAGGGCGTGGCGAAGCCCGAGCGCCACGAACGGGCCAAGACCTATATCGACCTCGTCGGGCTCACCGGCTTCGAGCGGCACTACCCGGCGGAGCTCTCGGGCGGCATGAGCCAGCGGGTCGGCATCGCCCGGGCGCTCCTGATGAACCCGGCGGTGATCCTGATGGACGAGCCCTTCGCGGCGCTCGACGCCCAGACCAAGATCGAGATGCAAGAGGAGTTGGTTGCGATCTGGCAGCGGGTCGGGGCCACGGTGGTGTTCGTCACCCATTCGGTCGACGAGGCGCTGGTGCTGGCCAACCGCATCGCCGTGATGAGCCGGCGCCCGGGCCGCATCCGCGAGTTCATCCCCTTCGATCTGCCCCGGCCGCGGGACGTGACGAGCCCGGATTTCAACGACATGAAGCGCCGGGTATTGGGAATGATCCGCGCGGAATCGAGCCGGAAGGTGGCCGCATGATCCGGCTCGGAATGCTGACCCCGTCGTCGAACACGAGGCTCGAGCCGGCGACCGCGGCGCTCCTGCGCGACGCGCCCGACGTGACCGCGCATTTCTCGCGCTTTCGCGTCACCGAGATCACCCTCTCGGCGGCGGGGCTCGGGCAGTTCGACGAGACGCCGATCCTCGGCGCCGCCGCGCTGCTCGCCGACGCCAGGGTCGACGCGATCGCGTGGAACGGCACCTCGGCGGCCTGGCTCGGATTTCCCCGCGACGAAGGGCTGTGCGCCCGAATCACGCAAGAGACCGGCATCCCGGCATCGACCGCGGTGCTGGGCTTCCGCGAGGCCTTCACCCGGGCCGGCATCCGGCGCGTCGGGCTCGTCACGCCCTATACCGGCGATGTGCAGGCCAGGATCCAGGCGAACTGGGGGTCAGCCGGGTTCGACTGCACCGCCGAGCGCCATTGCAACCTGTCGGACAATTTCTCCTTCGCGGAGGTGCCCGAGATGGAGGTGGCCGCCATGGCCCGGGCCGTCGCCGCGGAGGGCGCGGAGGCGGTCGCCGTCGTCTGCACCAACATGGCCGGGACGGCGCTCGTCGAGGACCTGGAAGCCGAGCTCGGCGTCCCGGTCTTCGATTCGATCGCCGTCACCTTGTGGGCGGCCCTGCGGGCGGCGGGCGCCGATCCCGGCCGGATCGCCGGCGCGGGTCGGCTGTCCCGGCTCTGAGGCCTACCGGTCGGCCTTGGTCCCGCTGAGCGTCAGTTCGAGGTAGCGCCGCGTCGTCGGCCGCACGAGGTCGGCCATCGTCTGGGCCATGGCCAGCTCCTCCTTCAGCGACATCTCGAAGGCCGGCAGCCGGGCGCTCTGGCCGGCGGCCTCGGCGAGCGTGATCAGCGCATCGTAGGCCGCCGCCTCGTAATTCTCGAAGGCGCGGTTGGCGAAGGCGTTCTTCAGGATCTCGTCCTGGGCCGGGGCGTGGGCGAGCGCCGCCATGTTGCCCATGAAGCCGAGCACGCCCTCCTTCAGGGCCGACGGGCTCTCGGACATCGCCGCCAGCGCCTCGTCGAGCCGGTCGCGCTGGCCGTGCGTCTCGGTGATGTGCCGGCGCAACGCCGCCTCCATGTCGGGGTAGCGCTCCAGCCGCTCGACCTGCCGCTCCATGATCTGGAGCGCCTGCAATTCGAGGGCGTGGGTGTTCTTCAGCGCGGTCACGTACAGCGAGCGGATGTCCTCGGCCATCGGGGGCTCCTTCGTGGCGTGGTGGGCGATTGCCCGTCGGCGGCAGATACTCAGCGGTGGTATACGCCGACCCGGGCAACGCGGACCGCAACCACCGGTTCACCCCCACTCCTCATACTGTGACAAAGTATCCACGCCGGTCGAATCGGCGCGGAACGCCGGGAGAAGGCTGGCGTTGTCCGCCCTCTAAGGGCGAGGGGCGCCACTCGCTCAACCTCAGGGAGAAATGCCATGACGACGTCACCGCCTCCCGTGCCTCCGGCCAACCGCTCCGACAAGGGCCCCGGCAGCGCCGAGCGCGCGCCGACCGAGACCGGGCCGAAGGGATCGAGCCAGGCCAAGGATCCCGACAAGGTCGGCCAGGCCGGCAACTCGAAGGTGAACACCACCAACCAGGGCTACCAGCAGGATCGGTGACCACAAGGATCGACAGCTTATGAGCACCTCGGACAAGACCGAAGCCGCCAACCGCCACCATGGCGGACCGGGCAGCAGCCATCAGGCGCCCGACCGGCCCGACCCCACCGCCGAGGGTGGTCCGAACCCGGGCTCGGCCACCAGCGACAGCCGCTCGCACGTTTCGGGCGGCGGCGGCGAGCGCGACCGGCACCACACCCACGATCCCGACCGCAAGGGTCACTCGCCGCGGTCGCATTGAGACGGTGCGGCACCCGACCGACCGCGGGATCGTCGGTTAACGATGTTTCCCGTGAAACACCGGATGGGTGCCGCCCGACCCCGTTCCCGTCACCGCCCCAGCGCAATCTCGCCAAGGTCTCCCAGCATGAGGACGTCCCTGACGATCCGCGCGCAGGGAGCCCGTGATGTCCCACCTCGCCCTTCTTCAGCCCGTCCCCGGCCTCACCCGCCGCGCCGCCCTGATCGGGACCGCGCTCGCGGCCTGTGCGATGCGGAGCGCGGCAGCCGCGGAGGATGCGGCAGCCCGGCTGGCGCAGCTCGAGCGGCGCGACGGGGGTCGGCTTGGCGTCGAGATACGCGACACCGCGACCGGCCGCCGCTTCGGCCATCGGGCCGACGAGCGCTTCCCGCTTTGCAGCACCTTCAAGGCGATCGCCGCGGCCGCGGTGCTGGCCCGGGCCGACAAGGGCCAGGACGACCTGAACCGGCGCATGACTTACGGCCGCGACGCCCTCCTCAGCTATGCCCCGGTAACGTCGAAGCACGTCGAGACCGGCATGACGCTGGCGGAACTCTGTGCCGCCGCCGTGGTGTGGAGCGACAACACCGCCGCGAACCTGATGCTCGACACGCTGGGCGGCCCCGCCGGCATCACCGATTTTGCCCGTGCCCACGGCGACACCGTCACCCGCCTCGACCGAACCGAGCCGACCCTGAACACCGCGCTGCCCGGCGACCCGCGCGACACGACGAGCCCCGCGGCGATGGTCGGCCTCCTCGATCATGTGCTGCTCGGCCGCGCCCTATCGGGCGAATCGCGGGCGAGGCTCCTCGGCTGGATGCAGGAGAGCCCGACCGGCCTGAAGCGCGTCCGCGCCGGCCTGCCGGAGGGGTGGCGCACCGCGGACAAGACCGGGACCGGCGACAACGGCACCGCCAACGTGGTGGCGCTGATTCACCGCCCGGACGGTGCGCCGATCCTCGCGGCGGTGTATCTCACCGGATCACCGGCCGAGCCCGCCGCGCGCGACGCCCTGCACGCCGAGATCGGCCGGCTGATCGCCCGGAGCTTTCCGGGCGGCGCCTGATTCCGCTCGCCCCCATCGCCCGATGTCGAAGACCACCCGCGCCACGCAAGCCCTGACCCGCGCCGGCATCCCGCACGGCGTTCACGCCTACGACTACGACCCGGAGGCGACCCGCATCGGCCTCCAGGCCGCGGAGGCGATGGGCGTGTCCCCGGGCGAGGTGTTCAAGACCCTGATGGCCGCCGTCGACGGCAAGCCGGTCTGCGTGCTGGTGCCCTCCGATCGCGAGGTGTCGCTGAAGAAGCTCGCCGCCGCCTTCTCGGGCAAGTCCGCCGCGATGATGCGCCCGGCCGAGGCCGAGCGGCTGACCGGCTACCATGTCGGCGGCATCAGCCCGCTCGGCCAGAAGCGGGCGGTGCCGACCCTGGTCGACGCCGCCGCGCTCGCGCACTCCGAGATCTTCGTCAATGGCGGCCAGCGCGGGCTGCAGGTCCGGCTGAAACCCGGCGACCTGGTGCGCGTGCTCCAGGCCCGGACCGAGGCCGTGACCTGACGGACACGCGGCGTTAACCACGATCCAGCCAAGGTCGCCCGGGATCGATGGATGGGGCGGGTTCGGATGGGTGGCGCTGTGAGGCTCCTGGCAGGCATCATCGCCTTCGGCCTCGCGGGGCCGGCTGCGGCCGCCGACCTGCCGGAGCCGGGTTACTGGCCGGAGCCGCGGCCCGCACCGGGTCCCGCCCCGGCCCCCCGCTACTTCCCGCGCGGCGACAGCGACGCCTCGCCAGCCACGCGGGGTCAGGCCGCCTGCCTGGACTTCGTGCCGACCAACGCGCCCGGCGACCCGACCTATGTCGGCTCGCCCTTCGGCCTCGGCAAGCCGAGCTATTACGGCTTTCCGCCTCCGCGCGGCGTCGACGACCCCTATGGCCGTCGTCTGTCCAGGCGCTGCTGAGCCCCGGGGCGCCGTCCAGGGTTTGCCCTCGTGACCCGCATCGCCTGCCTCCACACGGCCGACAGCAACGCCGCCGTCTTCGACGAGGCCCTGGTGACGGCCGGCCTGACCGGTGTCAGCCTGCACCACGCCGTGCGCGCCGACCTGCTCGCCGCCGCCGAGCGGCAGGGGCGGCTCACTCCCGAGATCGCTGCCGAGACCGTCGCGCTGCTGCGTGGCCTGTCCGCGGGGGCCGGCGCGGTGCTGCTCACCTGCTCGACCCTGGGCCCGGCCGCGGACGACGCAGCCCTGGACAGCCCGGTCCCCGTCCTGCGGGTCGATGCGGCCCTCGCCGCCGAAGCGGTGGAGGCGGGCGGGCGGGTCGTCGTGCTCTGCGCCGTCGAGACCACGGTCGGGCCGACCCGGCGCCTGTTCGAGGACGCCGCCCGGGCGACGGGCGCGACGATCGACGTGCGGGTCGTGCCGCAAGCCTGGGCCGCATTCAAGGCGGGCGACCGCGACCGATACCATGCACGGGTCGCCGAGGCGGCCGATGCGGCGTGGGCGGCAGGCGCGACACGGGTCGCCCTGGCGCAAGCCTCCATGACGGGCGCCGCCGCGCGGCTGCCCGCGGACCGGCGCCCGCTCACCAGCCCCGCGGTCGGCCTCGCGGCGGCGGCGTCCCGCGCGAGGACAGTCCCGCCGAAAGGCCCTTGACCCGGCCCCGGCGGCCGGTCCGATGAGGGACGGGTTCGACCAGCCGAGGTGACCCATGACCCCATCGCCCCGATGCCTCACGCCCGCGCAGGCCAGCGCGGCGCTCGGCGTCTCCGCCAAGGCCCTGCGCCTCTACGAGCAGCACGGCCTGCTCGCGCCCGACCGGACCCGCACGGGATGGCGCTGCTACGACGCCACGGCGATGGCGCGGGCGGGCGAGATCGTCTCGCTCCGTCGTCTCGGCCTGAGTCTCGCGCAGGTCGCCCGCGTCGTCGACGGGGAGCCGCGGGACCTCGCTGCGGGCCTCGCGGCCCATGAAGCCCGCCTGAGCGCCACCCTCCGGCAGACGGCCGCCGCCCTCGACCGCGTGAGAGGCCTGCGCGCCGACCTCGCTGAGGGTCGCGTCCCGGACGCCGCAGCGATGGCGCGGGCGCTGGCCGAGCAGGCCCCGCTCAGCGTCGGGTTCGCGCTGCCGTGGCCGTGGGACGGCGAGTGGTTCGCCCTCGACGACCTTCCCCGGTTGTCCTTCGTCACCGGACCGCTCGGGAGCGGCAAGACCCGGTTCGCGCGACGGCTCGCGGAGGCCCTGCCCGGTGCCGCCTTCCTCGGCCTCGACCGCCTGCGGGACGCATCCGCGGCGTGCCGCCTCGCCGGGGATGCGGCCCTGGCGGACCGCGTCGCCCGTCGGCTGGCATGGCTGGTCGAGGAGGGCGCGACGCGATCGGACGCATTGACCGCCCTCGTGGTCGCGCTCGACGCCGCGGGGCCGGCCTCCCTGGTGATCGACGCGGTCGAGGAGGGCCTGGATGCGGCGACGCAAGCCGCCCTGATGGCGCATCTGCGCCTGCGGGGAACGGACCTGCGCGCGCTCGTGCTGATGACGCGGTCCTCGTCCATCCTCGACCTCGACGCGCTGGAAGCGTCCGAACTCGTCATCCTGTGCCCGGCCAACCACAGCACGCCGCTCCTCGCGGTGCCGCATCCGGGCGGGCGCGGCTACGAGGCCGTGGCGACCTGCCTCGCCCCGCCGGAGGTCAGAGCCCGCACCGCAGGGATCGTCGCCCTGCGAACGGCCTGAACCGGGACGCGTGGCCGGCCCGCCCCCGGTTCCCTATTCGGCACGCGGCACCATCCGCGCCCGTGTCTCGTCGTCCAGCATGGCGCGGATCGCCGCCGTCAGCGGGTGGCGGGCGGTGTGCGTCGCGCCATAGGCGAGGTTGAAGCCGTAATCGAAGCCCGGCGGGTTGAGGCCCTGGTTGTGCTGGAGGATCGTCTCCAGCTTGTCGAAGGCCTTGGCCAGAACCGCCTCCGGCGAGGTACCGGCCTCGTACTCCTCCCACAGGCTCAGGATCTCGTCCCGCCGCGCCGGCGGCAGCGGAACCGTGATGGCGAGAAGGTCGCGCCGCTCCTGCGCGGCCTTGTCCGCCGACCGGGGATCGTTCGCGGGAATGTCGCCGCCGACCGCCTCGCCGAGATCGTGGACGAGGCACATCTTGAGGAGCTTCAGCACGTCGACCCCCGCGACGCCGCCGCCCAGCACCATCGCCATCAGGCACAGCCGCCAGCTGTGCTCAGCCGTGCTCTCCGGCCGGCCGGAGGCGGCGTGGCCGCTGCGCAATGTGCTCTTGAGCGCCTCCGCCCGCCGCAGGAAAGCGAGGGTGCCGGCGAGGTCGTCCGGGGTCATGGGCGCGTCTCCCTGATCGAGCCGGGCGGGCGTGCCGCTACCGGGCTCGCCCCGACGCCGCATCCCGCGGATTGCGGGCATCGATATCACGTTCCCCATCTCCGCAGCGAGATGGCCGGGCGACGAGCGGCATGGCGATCACCGTCAGCCATCCCGAGGCCGACGCGCTGACGCGCAAGTTCGCCGAGCTGGCCGGTGTCGGGATTACGGAGGCGCTCGTCATCACCATGAGAGAGGCGATGACGAGCGCCGAGACGCCGCGCGAGACGGCGGCGTGGCCCCGGGCCGAGCATGGCGTGGCCTGAGACCAAACCGCGCGCGAAGCGGCCCCGGCGCCGGCGCGCCTGGACGAGTCCCGCGATGACGCCTCACGATCAAACCACACCACGATTGCGCATCAATAATTCGTGCATCAATAATGGGATTTGCCCCTTGACCCAACGATACCGGCCTCCTCGCAAAGATGCCGGCAGTCAGGTCCGTCCCGGATGCCGTCGCGGCGAACCCTGCCTTGCCAAGGACGCGGCTGAACCTTCGCACAACGTCTCTCTTGGCGCCCTGCCGCCGCCCCGATTACCGTCCCGCCGGCCCGACCGACCGGAGATCCACGATGACGCCATCCCCCTCCCCTCCCGCCTCCGTCCTCCGGCTCGGCGACGTCGCCGCCTTGCGGGCGCGGGTCGGGGCCTGGCGGGAGGCCGGCGAGGGCGTGGCCCTGGTGCCGACCATGGGCGCGCTGCACGAGGGGCACCTGTCCCTGGTGCGGCGGGCGCAGGAGAGCTGCCGGCGGGTCGTGGTCAGCATCTTCGTCAACCCGACGCAGTTCGGCCCGAACGAGGACTTCTCCCGCTACCCGCGTGTCCTGGAAGCCGACCTCGCGCTGCTGGCGGAGGTCGGGGC
Organism: Methylobacterium terricola; assembly: GCF_006151805.1. Classification (GTDB taxonomy): domain Bacteria; phylum Pseudomonadota; class Alphaproteobacteria; order Rhizobiales; family Beijerinckiaceae; genus Methylobacterium; species Methylobacterium terricola. The sequence goes on from NZ_VDDA01000009.1 coordinate 80,948, forward strand.
GGATGCCGCCTTCCTGCCGGACGTGGCGACGATGTACCCGCCGGGCTTCTCCACCACCGTCACCGTGGCGGGGCTGACGGAGGTGCTGTGCGGGCCCCTGCGCCCCGGGCATTTCGCCGGCGTCGCCACCGTGGTGACGAAGCTGCTGCTGCAGGCCCTGCCCGACCGGGCCTTGTTCGGCGAGAAGGACTTCCAGCAGCTCCAGGTGATCCGCCGCGCGACCCGCGACCTCGACATCCCGGTCGCGATCGAGGGCGTCCCGACCTTGCGCGAGGCCGACGGCCTCGCGATGTCCTCGCGCAACCGCTATCTCTCGGACGAGGAGCGCCGGGCCGCCCCCGCGATGCACCGGGTGCTGCGGCAGGTGGCCGACTCCGTGCGCGGCGGCGCGCCGACCGGTCCCGCACTGGCCGAGGGCCGGGCCGCCCTCGCGGCGGCGGGGTTCACGCCCGTCCAGTATCTCTCGGCCAACGATGCCGAGAGCCTGGCACCGCTGGAGCGCGTCGAGGGTCCGGCCCGGGTGCTGGCGGCGGCCTATCTCGGCCGCACGCGCCTGATCGACAACGTCGCGGTCTGAGGCGACCGCGACGCAGGAGACTTTCCTCAGTCCCGCAGCAGCTCGTTGATGCCGGTCTTGGCCCGGGTGCCGGCATCGACGCGCTTGACGATGACCGCGCAGTAGAGCGACGGGCCGGGGCTGCCGTCCGGCAGGGCCTTGCCGGGCTGCGTGCCCGACACCACGACCGAGTAGGGCGGCACGCGGCCGTAGGTGACCTCGCCGGTCGCCCGGTCGATGATCTTGGTCGAGGCGCCGATATAGACACCCATCGAGAGCACGCTGCCCTCGCCGATGATCACGCCCTCGGCCACCTCGGCGCGGGCGCCGATGAAGCAATTGTCCTCGATGATGACCGGGTTGGCCTGGAGCGGCTCGAGCACGCCGGCGATGCCGGCGCCGCCGGAGATGTGGCAGTTCTTGCCAATCTGGGCGCAGGAGCCGACCGTGGCCCAGGTGTCGATCATCGAGCCTTCGCCGACATGGGCGCCGAGATTGACGAAGGACGGCATCAGCACCGCGCCCGGCGCGATGAAGGCGCCGCGGCGCACCACAGCGCCCGGCACCGCCCGGAAGCCCGCGGCGCGGAAGCGCGCGGCGTCCCAGCCCTCGAACTTCGACGGCACCTTGTCCCACCAGCCGCCGCCGCCGGGCCCGCCCTCGATCAGCGCCATGTCGTTGAGGCGGAAGGACAGCAGCACCGCCTTCTTGAGCCACTGGTTGACGTGCCAGTCGTGGTTGCCGGACTTCTCGGCGACCCGGGCCTTCCCGGAATCGAGCAGCGCCAGGGCGGCCTCGACGGCCTCGCGCACCGGGCCGCGGGTGTCGGCGCCGACGCCCGCGCGGTCCTCCCAAGCGGCTTCGATGGTCCGGGCGAGATCGGCGTGCGACATGGGAGGCGTCCAGGCAGGGAATGCGTTCGTTGCGGCGTCCCCTGTAGCAAAGCCCCTGGCGTGCTGTCACGTCGGGGTTGCTACGTCAGGTCGGCGGCGCGGCTGCCCGCGAAGGCCCGGGTCAGCGCCGCCAGCTCGTCGGCGAGCGCGTCGTGGATCACCGCGGCGGTGTCGGGAAACACCTCGAGCACCCGGCGCATCACCGCCTGGGTCACCACCATGACCTCGACCGGCCCGCCGCCGGCCCGCGCGGTGGTCGGCCGCTCCGAGGGGAAGAACAGGGCGGTCTGACCGATCAGCGCCGCGGGACCGGCCTCGACCGGTGCGCCGCGGGGCGAGCGCGGCGCGAGCACCACCGTGCCGCGGATCACCACGAAGCCGCCCTCGGCCATGTCGCCGCGGGAGAACAGCACGGCGCCCGGCTCCAGCCGCCGGCGCTCGGCCGCGAACGAGATCAGCCGCAGGGCGTCCCGGCTCATCAACCCGAACAGCGGCGCCGCCAGCAGGATCGCGATGTCGTCGTCGAGCGCCAACGGCCTCGCTCTCCCCTGAAGCGGTCACGCGGCTCGCCGCACCTGCGCCGTCTCGCGCAGCCGCGTCGCCCGGCCAAGCTCTAGCCGATCCGCCGGCGCCGCACCATGCGCGGGTGACGACCCTTTCGCGGGTCCTCGGGCCCCGCTCAGGCGACCTTGACGCCGTCCACGCCGCTCGGCCCCGCCACCACCCGGTTGCGCCCCTGGCGCTTGGCTTCGTAGAGGGCCGCGTCGGCGGCCGAGAAGCAGTGGCCGCCGCTCTCGCCCGGAACCGCCTCGGCGACGCCGAGGCTGAGCGTGACGATGCCGCCCTCATTGCCGACATGCGGGATCTGCAGCCGCGCCAGCGCCTGGCGGATCCGCTCGGCCCGGGCGGCCGCCTCGCGGACCGGGGCGCCCGGCAGCAGCACGGCGAATTCCTCGCCGCCGATCCGGCAGGCCGTCTCCTCCGGCTCGCGGATCTGGCGCTGCAGCACCCGGGCCACGGCGCGCAGCACCTCGTCCCCGGCGAGGTGGCCGTAGGTGTCGTTGTAGAGCTTGAACCGGTCGGCATCGAGGAGCACCAGCGCGAGCGGCGTGCCGTCCCGCGCCGCCTGCTCGCGGGCTCGCGAGAAGGCCTCGTCGAAATGGCGCCGGTTCGGCAGGCCGGTCAGCCCGTCGGTATGGGCGAGGCGGGCGAGGTCGTGGTTGGCCGCGAGCGCCTGCTCCTCGGCCCGGCCGCGGCGCTCGAGCTCGCGCTGGAGCACCAGGGTCAGGACGATCATGCCGCCGCACAGGAGTGTCACCAGGGCGACGATCGCCCCCGCCTTCGGCCGCCACAGGGCCGTGATCGCCTCCGTCGGCACCACCACCGTGGCCACGAGGGACCGGTCGCCGATCCGGCTGTAGGTGAACAGGCCCTCCATCGCCTCGGTATAGGCGGTCGCCACGAACTGCCCGGAATGGTGCTCGAAGAAGCGCGGGAAATGCGCCGCCTTCGTCAGGTTCTGGCCGATCGCGCTCTCGAGCATCGGGCTGCGCACGAGCAGCTCGCCGCTGTCGCGGAAGAACGCGATGCGGCTCCGGTCGCCGAGGCTGAGGCGGGCGAACAGGGCGTTGAAGTAGCCGATGTCGATCGTTCCGACGACGACGCCCGCGAAGGCGCCGTCGGCGTAGGAGAGGCGGCGGCTCAGCGGGATCACCCAGCGTGCCTCCGGCCCCATCCGGAGCGGCTTGCCGATATAGAGGCCGCCATCCTCCCGCGCCTTGTGGACGAGGAAGAAATCCGCATCGGGAAAGCCGAGCGGGCGGGGCACCACGGCGCTCGAATCGACGAAGGCCTGCCCCTGCGGGTCGAGGGCGAGGATCGCCCCGAGGCCGCTCGCGGTGGCGGCCCGGTCGAACAGCACGAGCTGCCGCAGCTCCGGGGCGATCCCGTCGGCCTCCGGGTTGCGCAGGCCGTCCACCACCGCCTGGAGCGACAGGTCGTAGAGCTCGATGTTGCGGTCGACCATGTGCTCGACCGATTCGAGCAGGTTCTGCGACACGCGTCCGACCTGGTCCCAGGCGCTGCGGCGCATCTGCATGACCATCAAGCCGGAGGTCGCGCCGATCACCAGGGTGACGCCGATGATCGACCCGGCCAGCATGCGGGACGCGGTGGGACGCCGGCGGGATCGGGGATGCATCGGCGCTCCGTTGCGCACTGCTTGCGATTCCCCGGTTCTAGGACGAGAAGTCTAAGATTGGGTTGCGCCCGAGCGATGACGGCCTGCCGTTGCGCAATATTCCTGCAGGCGACAGGCCCCCCGACAGGGACGCGGCATGCCGTTTCCGGTTAAGGTCCCGCCCCGGAGGCCGTCCGGCGCCGATGCGGATCCGGCGCGCAAGGCCCACCGCAGGAGGAACCACGATGCGATCAATGCGAGTTTCGGCCACGCTCCGGGCGAGCGGCCCGCGATGATCGCCCCCGCGCTCCGCGAGGAGATCGCCCGCCGCTACGGCACGCCGGCGGTCGTCATCGACCTCGACCGGGTGGCCCGCAACATCGCGCGGCTCCAGGCCGCCTGCGACGCCGCCGGCGTGGCCAACCGCCCGCACATCAAGACCCACAAGAGCCCGATCATCGCCCGGATGCAGATCGAGGCCGGCGCCCGCGGCATCACCTGCCAGAAGCTCGGCGAGGCCGAGGTGATGGCGGCGTCGGGCATCGACGACATCCTGGTGAGCTACAACCTCATCGGGCCGCACGTGGTCGAACGCCTCGGCCGGCTCCTGCGCGAGAGCCCGGCCCGGATCACGGTGGCGGCCGACAATCCGGTGACGGTGGCGGGCCTGCCGGACGCGGCCCAGGCCGGCGGGCGCACCCTCGACGTCGTGGTGGAATGCGACACCGGCCGCAAGCGCGCCGGCGTCGAGACCCCGGGCGAGGCGGTGGCGCTCGCCCGCGACATCGCGAGCCGGCCGGGCCTGGCCTTCGCCGGATTGATGCTCTACCCGCCGCCCGGCGGCGTCGCGGCGGCTCAAGCCTTCCTCGACGAGGCGCAGGCGGGGCTCGCGGAGCACGGGCTCTCGGCCCGCATCGTCTCGACCGGCGGCACGCCGAACATCCCGGAGATCGGGCAGATCCGCGGCACCACCGAGCACCGGGCCGGCACCGTGATCTTCAACGACCGCATGATGATCGAGGCCGGCGTCGCGACCCTCGACGATTGCGCGCTCGCCGTGCTCGCCCGCGTGGTGAGCCGGGCGGGAGCGGAGCGCGGCATCCTGGATGCCGGCTCGAAGACGCTGACCAGCGACACCGGCGGCGGCCTCGACGGGCACGGCCTGATGCCCGACCATCCGGGCGCCCGCATCGCGGGCTTCGCCGAGGAGCACGGCTTCCTCGACCTTCGGGCCTGCGCCGAGCGGCCTCCGGTCGGCACCCTGGTCGAGGTGGTGCCCAACCACGTCTGCGTCGTCGTCAACATGGTCAACGAGCTGGTGGCGGTGCGGGACGGCGCGATCGTCGGCACGATCCCGGTCGCGGCGCGGGGGCTGATCGCGTAGCGGGCCTGAAGCCCGCGATGTCATCCCGGGCTCCGCTGACGCGGCCCCGGGATGACCCGGAGGGTCGATGATCCATCGAAGCGGATCAAAGGCCCGATGACAACCTTTCGCCGCGAATACGGCTACGGCAGCAGCTTGTACCCGCCCCCCTCCGTCACCAGGATCGAGGCCGTCGCCGGGTTGGGCTCGATCTTCTGGCGCAGGCGGTAGATGTGGGTCTCGAGGGTATGGGTGGTGACCTGGGCGTTGTAGCCCCACACCTCGGCGAGCAGCGTGTCGCGACCCACCACCTGGCGCCCGGCGCGGTAGAGGAAGCGCAGGATCGCGGTCTCTTTCTCGGTGAGCTTCAGCTTCGACCCGCGCTCGCCGACGAGCAGCTTGGCGCCCGGCCGGAAGGTGTAGGGACCGATCTGGAACACCGCGTCCTCGCTCGCCTCGTACTGGCGCAGCTGCGCCCGGATGCGGGCGAGCAGCACCGCGAGCTTGAACGGCTTCGTCACGTAATCGTTGGCGCCGGCATCCAACCCCTGCACGGTGTCGGAATCCGAGACCTGGCCGGTCAGCATGATCACCGGGCCGCGAAAGCCGCCCTGACGCATCATCCGCACCGCCTCGCGGCCGTCGAGGTCGGGCAGGCCGACATCCATCACCACGAGGTCGACCCGCTCGGCCGCGACGCGGTCCATCGCCCCGCGGGCGGTCTCGGCGGTGACGACCTCGAACGCGTCCGACAGGGCGAGCTGCTCGGTCAGGGTGTCGCGCAGGGTCGGATCGTCGTCGACGACGAGCAGGCGGTGGGCGTTCGACATCGAACCGGCACTCTCGAGGAAGGCGGACGGGCGCGCGGTCCCGCCGCCGGCCGACGCCACGATCCCGGACGGATCGCAGCCTGGCAGCGTGCGGGGCAGAGTAGCGGAGCGTCAAGCCGCGGCAAGGGTCGCGGGCGCGACTGTCCACGGTGACGGCTCCCCCCGCCCTCAGCCGCGGGGCGGCAGCGGGCCCTCCGGACGGAGCGGCGCGGCGCGCAGGTTGGCGGGCGGGGCGAGGGTCGGACGCGCGACCGCGACCGGGCAGGCCTGAAGCCAGAGATAGGCGCGGAGCGCCAGCCAGGCATCCTCGAGGGCGCCGTGGCGGGCGCCGACCCGGCCGATTCCGATCCGCCGGCACACCGCATCGAGGGCCGCCCTCCCCTTCTCGCCCCGACGGCGATAGGCCTCCATGGTGCAGTAGACCTTGGTGGCGACCGGCGGCAGACCGGCCTCCCGCAGCTCGCGGTTGAGGAAGCCGAGATCGAACGCGGCGTTGTGCGCGACGACGAGGTCGGCCCCGGCGATGAGGTCGGCGAGCGCGCCGGCATGCCGCCCGGCCGGGTCCTGGTGGCGCAGCAGCCAATCGTCGTAGCCGTGCACCGCCTCGGCCCTCGGGTGGCTGGCACGGCCGGGGTCGAAGATCAGGTGATGGCAGGCGATGTCGGGCCGGCCGGCGGCGAGCGAGGCCGTGGTCAGCACGACGGCGCCGAAGCTCACCACCCGGTCGGTCTCGTGAAGGCCCGTGGTCTCGACGTCGAGGGCGACGAGGCGCGGCGGCAACCAGGCGAGCCAGTCGGGGCTCGAATCGGGCGACGGGGCAGGGTCGGCGGTCGGCAGCGTGGACATGACGGTCGGGCAGCTCATCGGATCGCGCGGCATTCTCGACCGGTCCGCCCCACCTGTCACGGTCTCGACGCCGCCGGCGCCGGCGCCCTACAGATGATCCGCATGAAGCTGATCCCCGTGAAGCCGGTCTCCGTGAAGCGCACCACCCTCCCGCACCTGCGGGTCCGCCCGAATCCCCTCGACCGCCGGCGCGGCACGCTGATCGCCGGCCCGGTCCTGGTCCCCTGCGCCCTCGGCAAGGGCGGCCAGACCCGCACCAAGCGGGAGGGCGACGGCGCCTCGCCCCGCGGGACGTTCCGCCTGCGCGGCGGCTTCTACCGGCCGGACCGGCTCGGGACCCGGCCGCCGACGGCTCTCCCCCTGCGCCCCCTCCGCCCGGGCGACGGCTGGTGCGACGACCCGCGCGACCGGCGCTACAACCGCCCGATCCCCCTGCCGGCGCCGGGCATCAGCGCCGAGGCGATGTGGCGCGACGACGGGCTCTACGACCTCGTGATCGACCTCGACTACAACCGCGGTCCGATCCGTCGCGGGCATGGCAGCGCGATCTTCCTGCACGTCGCCCGCCCGGGCTTCAAACCGACCGAAGGCTGCGTCGCGCTGCGCCGCCCCGATCTCGTCCGGCTCCTGCGCCGGCTCGGGCCCGGCACCCGGCTCACGATCTAAGGAAGGTCTCCGCTGATCTAACGGCCCTTTCGCGAAAAATTTTCTCGATCCGCATTGCTGCAGGGCACAATAAACTCTTTCATTTTGGTAACGCTACCACACTCGCGTCCCGCGACAACATGCGCTAGGGTCCGGCTGCCACATAAAAGCCTCATCGGACGCAGGGAGAGACGCATGCTCGACGCCTACACCGCGACCGAGATCGTTCGTGCTCGACAAATCCACGCGGCGGAGGGTGCTCGCGGCACCCTCTGGGACAGCACCGCCCGCTACCGGGACGGGTTGCCGAATTCGCCCATCTTGCTGACGGACGAGGACCGCGTCCGCTTCCTGGAGCAGGCGCGGGAAGAGATCCGCTGCCTGCACGCGAACTGAGCGTCGCGCGTCAGCCCGTTGCGATGTCCTTGGGCTGACGCGCCCCGAAGATGGCGCTGCCGACCCGCACATGGGTCGCCCCCGCCTGGATCGCCGCCGGATAGTCGGCGCTCATCCCCATCGACAGGAGCGGCAGGGCGTGGCGGCGGGCGATCGCTGCCAGCAGGCCGAAATGCGCCGAGGGCGGGTCCTCCGCCGGCGGGATGCACATCAGACCCGAGATCGTGAGCCCGTGCGTCTCCGCGCATTCACGCAAGAACGCCGCGACGGCGCCCGGCGCCACGCCGCCCTTCTGCGGCTCCTCACCGGTATTGACCTGTACCAGCAGGGCGGGGTGCCGGCCGCTGCGCTGGATCTCCTTCGCCAGGGCCGCGGCGAGCGAGGTCCGGTCGAGGGTATGGATCACGTCGAACAGCTCGACCGCCTCGCGGGCCTTGTTCGATTGCAGCGGGCCGATCAGGTGCAGCTCGATCCCCTCCGCCTCCTCGCGCAAGGCGGGCCACTTGGCCTTCGCCTCCTGGACGTAGTTCTCGCCGAAGAGACGCTGGCCCGCCGCGAGGGCCGGCCGGATGCCCTCGGGGGGAATCGTCTTCGAGACGGCGATGAGCGCGACGCCGGCGGGATCGCGCTCGCTGTCCTCGGCCGCCCGGGCGACGGCCTCCCGCACTTCGGTCAGATTCGCCGTGACGGTCTGCGGGTCGATCATGACCGACGCCTCTCTCGCTTGATTGTTGACCCTCGGGACCAAACCGTGTCCTAGTCCGCCGGCGCCGCGCCGAGCAAGCTCAACCGTTTGCGGCCGTGACGTTTTCCCTTCATCCCTGCCGCCGGTGCTCACGGCGCCGGCGCCGACCGGTCGCAAAGACGCCGCCATGGCCGAACGTTACAACGCGAAGGATTCCGAGCCCCACTGGCAGCAGGTGTGGGCCGAGCGCGAGATCTTCCGCACCCGCAACGACGATCCCCGTCCGAAATATTACGTGCTCGAGATGTTCCCCTACCCGTCGGGGCGCATCCATATGGGCCACGTGCGCAACTACGCCATGGGCGACGTGGTGGCGCGCTACAAGCGCGCCAAGGGCTTCAACGTCCTGCATCCGATGGGCTGGGACGCCTTCGGCCTCCCGGCCGAGAACGCCGCGATGCAGAACAAGGTCAATCCGCGGGACTGGACCTACGCCAACATCGCGACGATGCGGGCGCAGCTGCAATCGATGGGCCTGTCGCTGGACTGGAGCCGCGAGATCGCGACCTGCGATCCGGAATACTACAAGCACCAGCAGCGGATGTTCCTGGACTTCCTGAAGGCCGGGCTGGTCTCGCGCCGCACCGCCAAGGTGAACTGGGACCCGGTCGACCATACCGTGCTGGCCAACGAGCAGGTGATCGATGGGCGCGGCTGGCGCTCCGGCGCCCTCGTCGAGCAGCGCGAACTGACCCAATGGTTCTTCAAGATCACCGACTTCGCCCAGGATCTCGACGACCGGCTCGACACGCTGGAGCGCTGGCCGGAAAAGGTCCGGCTGATGCAGCGCAACTGGATCGGCCGCTCCGAGGGGCTGGAGCTGCGCTTCGCGCTCGAGCGCGCGCCCGAGGGCGCGAGCCCTGAGGTCACGGTCTACACCACCCGCCCCGACACGCTGTTCGGCGCCAAGTTCCTGGCGGTCGCCGCCGACCACCCGCTCGCCGCCGCGGTGGCGGCGGACAATCCGGCCCTGCAGGACTTCATCGCCGAGTGTCGGCGCATGGGCACCGCGCAGGCCGCGATCGACACGGCGGAGAAGCTCGGCTTCGATACCGGGCTGAAGGTGCGGCATCCGCTGGATCCGTCCTGGACCCTGCCGGTCTACGTCGCGAATTTCGTGCTGATGGAGTACGGCACCGGCGCGGTGTTCGGCTGCCCGGCTCATGACCAGCGCGATCTCGACTTCGCCAACAAGTACGGCCTCGGCAACACCCCCGTCGTCTGCCCGCCGGACCAGGATCCCGCTACCTTCGTGATCACCGATACCGCCTATGACGGCGACGGCCGGATGATCAATTCGCGCTTCCTCGACGGGATGACGACCGACGAGGCGTTCAAGACCGTCGCCGACCGCCTGGAGGCCGAGACGCTCGACGGCGCTCCCATCGGCCGCCGCCGGGTGCAGTTCCGCCTGCGCGACTGGGGCGTCTCGCGCCAGCGCTACTGGGGCTGCCCGATCCCGGTGATCCACTGCGAGTCGTGCGGCGTCGTTCCGGTGCCGGTCGCCGACCTGCCGGTGCGGCTGCCGGAGGAGGTCTCGTTCGACGTGCCCGGCAACCCGCTGGAGCGCGACGCCGCCTGGCGCAACGTGCCGTGCCCGTGCTGCGGCAAGCCGGCCCGGCGCGAGACCGACACGATGGACACCTTCGTCGATTCGTCCTGGTACTTCGCCCGCTTCACCGCGCCGTGGCTCGAGGACGCGCCGACCGACAAGGCCGTGGCCGATCACTGGCTGCCGGTTGACCAGTATATCGGCGGCATCGAGCACGCGATCCTGCACCTGCTCTATTCCCGCTTCTTCATGCGGGCGATGCGCCAGACCGGCTGGGCCGGGCTCGACGAGCCTTTCGCCGGCCTGTTCACGCAGGGCATGGTCGTCCACGAGACCTATCGCGACGAGGCCGGTGCCTGGGTGCAGCCGGTCGACGTCAAGATCGTGACCGAGGACGGCGCCCGCAAAGCGTTTCACGTGAAAACTGACGCACCGGTCGCCATCGGGGCGATCGAGAAGATGTCGAAGTCGAAGAAGAACGTCGTCGACCCCGACGACATCATCGCCTCCTACGGCGCCGACACCGCCCGCTGGTTCATGCTGTCCGACTCGCCGCCGGAGCGCGACGTGATCTGGACCGAGGACGGCGTGCAGGGGGCCTCGCGTTTCGTCCAGCGCGTCTGGCGCATGGTGAGCGAGGTCGCCGAGGGCGGCACCGTGCCGGCGGCGTCCGACAGCGAGGCGGCGCTGAAGGCGGCGCACAAGGCCCTGGCCGCGGTCGGCGAGGACATCGAGCGCCTGCGCTTCAACCGCTGCGTCGCCCATGTCTACGAGCTGGCGAACAGCCTGCAGGACGCGGTCAACGCCGAGCGTGGCCATGCCCCCTCCCCTGCCTTGCGGGAAGCGACGCTGATTCTGGTTCAGCTCATCGCCCCGATGATGCCGCACCTCGCCGAGACCTGCTGGACCGCGCTCCAGCAGGACGGCTTGGTGGCGGAAGCGGCCTGGCCCGCCGTGAGGCACGACCTCTTGGTCGAGGACAGCATCACGCTGCCGGTCCAGATCAACGGCCGCAAGCGCGCCGACGTGACGGTGAAGCGCGATGCCGATCAGGCGTCCGTGCAGGAGGCGGTACTGGCGCTCGAGGCCGTTCAGCGTGCGCTGGAGGGCAAGGCTCCCCGCAAGGTGATCGTGGTGCCGCTGCGCATCGTCAACATCGTGGTCTGACCGACCAGGTGACGAGCCAATAATCCGGGGCCCGGCGATCCGCTGATCGTCGGGCCCTTCTCATGTCATCCCCGCTTTTCACGGCGTTGCGGCGTCGCGGCCCTGCTGTCGCCGTAGAAAGTCTTTAGATCGATTCCCCTATCGTGACGGCCCCGACGGGCACGGCCCGAAAGGTCTCAGCCTCCCCCTTGGCAGGTCGGCGGCGGGGCGGTAACGGCGTCAGCGTAGCGGTCACGAGGCAAGCGGTGGCAGGACGGACCTTCATGGCAGGCAGCACGGCGAAGACGGCGCGGAACCTCACTCTCGTCGCCACCCTGGCGCTCGGCCTCTCGGCCTGTTTCCGGCCGCTCTACGGGCCGACCGCCTCGGGCGCGCCCCTGAGCGCAGTGCTCGCCTCGATCCAGGTCGAACCGGCGAAGACCGCTCAGGGCCAGGAGCGCCTCGGCCATTATCTGCGCAGCGAGCTGGTCTTCGATCTCGACGGCTCCGGCACCCCGTCGGAGAAGAGGTACCGCCTGACACTCACAGCCAGCGAGTCGGTGCAGACGCCGATCGTCAGCTCGCTCACCGGCCGCGCCGAATCGGCGACCCTGCTCGGTACCGCCTCCTACAAGGTCCAGACCCTGTCCGGCGACCGCACGATCACCGAGGGCGTCGCGCAGGGGACCGCCACCTACGACCGCTCGGCCCAGCGCTTCGCCAGCCTGCGCGCCGCGCGCGACGCCGAAATCCGCCTGGCCAAGCTTCTGTCCGAGCAGATCAAGACCCGCGTCGCCGCGATCCTGGCGACCCAGCCCTGAGCGCATCATGACTGCCGTGAAGGCCGGCGAGGTCGAGGGTTTGCTGCGTCGCGGCCCCGACCCGCGCATCGCCGTGATCCTGGTCTACGGACCCGATACCGGACTCGTCGCCGAGCGCGCCCGTCTGCTCGCCGAGAAGGCGGTCGACGATCCGTCGGACCCTTTCGCGCTGGTCAAGCTCGACGGCGATACGCTGGCGAGCGATCCCGGCCGCCTCATCGACGAGGCCGGCACGGTCGGGCTGTTCGGCGGCAAGCGTGCGGTCTGGGTCCGCCCGGGCAGCCGTAACTATGCCCCGGCGGTCGAGGCCGCGCTGAAGCAGGATGGCGCGGATACCCGGATCGTGGTCGAGGCCGGCGACCTCGCCAAGTCGGCGCCCTTGCGCGTCGTCTGCGAGCGCTCGCCCAAGGCGCTCGCGATCCCATGCTACCCCGACGATGCCGGCACCCTCGCCGACCTGATCGAGCGTACCCTGCGGGCCGACGGCTTGCGCATCACCCGTGAGGCCCGCGATCTGCTCGCGGGCAGTCTCGGCGGCGATCGACGGGCGAGCCTCGGCGAGATCGAGAAGCTCGCGCTCTACGCCCGCGGCCAGGCCGAGATCGGGATCGACGATGTCGAGGCGATCGGCAGCGACGTCTCGGGCTCGATGCTCAATGCCCTGATCGACGCCGCCTTCGCGGGGCGAATCGCTGAGACCGAGCGCAGCTACCGCCGCTTCCAGATCGAGGGCATGGACGCCTCGGTGATGCTGGGGGGTGCGCTCCGTCACGCCGTCACGCTGCTCGCCACCCGCCTCGACGGCGAGGGCAAGAGCCCCGCCGCGATGGTGGCGGGCTGGCGCGGCCTGCATTTCCGGCGGCAGCGGATCGTGGAGACGCAGCTCGCCCGCTGGAGCCCGGCCTCGTTGCGCCGGGCGGTGTCGCTGCTGCAGGAGGCGGTGCTCAATGCCCGACGCGCCGGCGGCGCGTTCTCGCACGCGATCGCCGGCGACCTGTTCCTGCGCCTCGCCAACGAGGCGGCACGGCGGGGTTGACCCCCCTACCCTGCCGGGCCCTGGGGCCCGGCGACTTGGCTCTACATCTCCAGGCGCCGGCACAGCCCGTCGAGCTGGTCGAGGCTGGCGTAGCGAAGGCGGACCTCGCCGCCGCCGCCCTTGGTCTCGATCGACACCGCCACGCCGAGAGCGTCCTCCAGGCGCCGCTCGAGGGCGCGAGTGTCGGCATCCTTCTCGACCGGGCTCTTGCGCGGCCGGCCGGGGCGCGGACCAGTGCCGGTCTGCTCGCCGGCAGCGAGCGCCTCGACCTCGCGCACCGTCATCCCGTCCTCGATCACCCGGCGGGCGATGCCCTCCGGATCCTTGACCGCGAGGAGCGCCCGGGCGTGACCAGCCGTGAGGCTGCCGGCGATGACGTGATCCTGGACGCCCGGCGGCAATTGCAGCAGGCGCAGCGTGTTGGCGAGGTGGCTGCGGCTCTTGCCGATGATCTCGGCGAGTTCGGTTTGGGTGTAGCGGAACTCGCTCATCAGCCGCTCGTAGCCCGCCGCCTCCTCGATGGCGTTGAGATCCGCGCGCTGGACGTTCTCCAGGATGGCGTATTCGAGCGAGGTGCGGTCGTCGATCTCGACCGTGACCACCGGGACCTCGTGCAGGCCGGCGCGCTGCGCCGCGCGCCAGCGCCGCTCGCCGGCGACGATCTCGAACGCGTCCGGCAGGTTGGCCAGCGCCCGGACGACGATCGGCTGAATCACCCCGCGGGTGCGGATCGACGCCGACAGCTCCTCGAGTTCGGTCTCGGCGAAATGGCGGCGCGGGTTGCGGGGGTTCGGCCGCAGGAACTCGATCGGCACCCGCCGCTGTCCGGCCTTCGTCTTCTCGGGGGCAGCAGGGGCCTCCTCGCCGAAATCGCCGATCAGCGCCGCGAGACCCCGCCCGAGGCGCGGCCGCGCTCCCTCCTCCGCCATGCCCTTCATCCTCTCATCGACTCCCATACGCTGGTTCAGGCCGCGGCCGGCAGGCGGCCTTCCCGTTGGATGACCTCGGAGGCGAGCCGCAGATAGGCCTGCGACCCGGCGCATTTGAGGTCGTAGAGCAGCACCGGCTTGCCGTGCGACGGTGCCTCGGACACGCGCACATTGCGGGGGATCATGGTCTCGTAGACCTTGTCGCCCATGAATTCGCGCACATCGGCGACGACCTGCGCCGACAGGTTGTTGCGCGGATCGAACATCGTCAGCACCACGCCCTGGATCGCCAGGCGCGGATTGAGGGCGCCCTTGACCTGCTCGACGGTGCGCAGCAGCTGGCTCAGACCCTCAAGCGCGAAGAACTCGCATTGCAGCGGCACCAGTACTGCGTGGGCCGCGGCGAGCGCGTTGAGCGTCAGCAGGTTGAGCGAGGGCGGGCAGTCGATCAGCACGTAGGTGTAACGCTGATCCGCCGGCATCTCGCCCCGGTCGAGGGGCTCGAGCGCCCGGCGCAGGCGCTGCGCCCGGTCGGGCGCGCTCGCCATCGCCATTTCGAGGCCGAGCAGGTCCATGGTCGAGGGGACCAGCGAGAGGCGCGGCACCGCGGTGACCTGCACCGCTTCGGCCAGGAGCGCCTCGCCGGCGAGCACGTCGTAGGTCGAGAGGCGGCGCTGGCGGCGGTCGATCCCGAGACCGGTCGAGGCGTTGCCCTGCGGGTCGAGATCGACGATCAGCACGTGCTCGCCGATAGCTGCCAGTGCGGTACCGAGGTTGATCGCCGTGGTGGTCTTGCCGACGCCGCCCTTCTGATTGGCGAGCGCGATGATGCGCAGGGGCCGCGGGCTGCCGCTCACCTGCGACTCAGGGGGTTCCGCGATCATGGGAGAAGGCCGCTCACTGTGGAGACGCGGACGATTCTGGCCTCAGAATCGGTCCGGCTCGGGATCAGATCCGCGGTAAATCTCCACCTTTCCTCCGCATCGGTCAATTCGGTTAAGACATCACGCCCTTTCGGAAAAAGCCCGGTGGCTCCGTTTTTCAACAGCGGTTCGGTCCAGGCGAGCAGCTGGGACAGGGGCGCCAGCGCCCGTGCGGTGACGATCTGCGAATCGGCGAAGCGCTCGATCACCGTTTCGATGCGGGCGACGTGGATGCGGGCCGGCGCCCCCGTCAGGCGCGCAGTCTCTTGCAGAAACGCGCCCTTGCGGCCGTTGCTCTCGACCAGATCGACGCGGAAACCCGGCCGCTCGCGCCCGGCGATCGCCAGGATCAGTCCTGGAATGCCGGCGCCGCTGCCGAGATCGAGCCAGCGCGTCGCCTCGGGGGCGAGGGCCAGCAGTTGCAGCGAATCGGCGACGTGGCGGCTCCAGACCTCGCGGAGGGTCGAAGGGCCGACGAGGTTCTTGATCGATTGCCAGCGGTTGAGCTGGGCAACGTAAAGATCGAGGGCCGCCGCTGTTTCACGTGAAACGCCGGCCTGGCGCAGGACGGCATCGCGGCCGGGAGCATGATCCGTCATTCGGCCGGGACCTGAGCTGGGATGCTGCGGCGGGCATGCGCCGCGAGAAGGGTGAGGGCGGCAGGGGTGACGCCCTCGATGCGGGCGGCCTGGCCGAGGGTGAGGGGACGCACGATGTCGAGCTTCGCGCGGAGTTCGTTCGAGAGACCCGCGATGCTGCCATAATCGAGCCGGGCGGGCAGCGTCACCGCCTCGTCACGTCGGAAGGCAGCGATATCGGCCTGCTGCCGGTCGAGATAGACCGCGTAGGTCGCGTCGGTGCAGAGCCGGTCGGCGAGGGCAGGCGCGATATCCCCGAGCTGCGGCCATACCCCCACAAGGCGATCCCAGCCGATCTCGGGATAAGAGAGGAGCTGGAAGGCCGAGCGGCGAATGCCGTCGCGGTTGAGGGCGATGCCGTGGCGCTGTGCTTCCGTCGGGGTCAGACTCAACGCGTCGAGCGTCGCTCGGGCTGCGAGCAGCATTTCGCGGCGGCCGGCATCATGCGCGGCGCGGGTGGCGGAGACGCAGCCGAGGGCGAGACCGCGTCCGGTCAGGCGCTCGTCGGCATTGTCGACCCGAAGGCTCAGCCGGTACTCGGAGCGTGAGGTGAACATGCGGTACGGCTCGCTGACCCCATGGGTCACGAGGTCGTCGATCATCACCCCAAGATAGGATTCGGCTCTGTCGAACACCGCCAGGTCGGCGTGGCCGGCGCGTCGGGCCGCGTTGAGACCGGCGACCAGCCCCTGACCCGCGGCCTCCTCGTAGCCGGTCGTGCCGTTGATCTGGCCAGCCAGGAACAGGCCCGCGATACGGCGGGTCTGGAGAGTCGGATCGAGCTCGCGTGGATCGACGTAATCGTATTCGATGGCGTAGCCCGGCCTCAGGATCACCGCGCGCTCGCAGCCGGGGAGAAGGCGGACGATGCCATGCTGCACATCCTCCGGCAGGGAGGTCGAGATGCCGTTCGGATAGACGGTTGGATCGTCGAGGCCTTCCGGCTCCAGGAAAATCTGATGGCCGTCACGATCGCCGAAACGGACGACCTTGTCCTCGATCGACGGGCAGTAGCGCGGACCGCGGCTGGTGATGCCGCCGGAATACATCGCCGATCGCTGCAGGTTGGCGCGGATCAGGTCATGGGCCGCTTGCGTCGTGCGGGTGACGCCGCACTCGACCTGAGGCGTGGAGATGCGCTCGGTCAAGCTCGAGAACGGCACCGGCTCATCGTCAGCGGCCTGCTTGTCGATCCCGTGCCAATCGATGGTGCGGCCGTCGAGCCGCGGCGGCGTGCCGGTCTTGAGGCGGCCGAGAGCAAAGCCGTGCCGGTCGAGGGTCGCGGACAGGCCGAGCGCCGGACCTTCGCCCATCCGGCCGGCGGGCATCGTGACCTCGCCGATATGGATCAGCCCGCGCAGGAACGTCCCGGTGGTGAGCACGACGGCGCGGCAGGGGAGGGCCCTCCCATCGGCGAGATGTGCACCGGCGATCCACCCATCTACGACCGTGAGATCCGCAACCTCGCCTTCGACGATGGTCAGGTTGGGCGTTTCGGCCAGGGCGGCCTGCATCGCGCGAGCATAGAGTTTTCGGTCGGCCTGCGTCCGCGGGCCGCGCACCGCCGGTCCCTTGCGACGGTTGAGCAGGCGGAACTGGATCCCGGCGCGATCGGCAATCCGACCCATGAGACCGTCGAGGGCATCGACCTCGCGCACGAGATGCCCCTTGCCGAGGCCGCCGATGGCGGGGTTGCACGACATCGCTCCGAGCGTGTCGCGGCGATGGGTGACGAGGGCAGTACGAGCCCCGTAACGGGCAGCAGCCGCGGCCGCCTCGGCGCCCGCGTGCCCGCCGCCCACGACGATCACGTCGAAGGAGGATTCTCTGGAGTGCATGAGGTGATTAGGCGGCACCAGGCCGCGGCGTCAATCGGAGGTTCGGGCCGATCCGCGTTTCACGTGAAAACACCCGGGAGCGGCATCCTACTTGCCGATGCAGAAGCTGGAGAACAGCCGATCCAACATGTCCTCGACTCCGACGCGGCCGGAGACCTCCCCGAGGGAACGAACGGCGAGGCGAAGATCCTCGGCGACGAGCTCGACGGGAAGACGGCCGCCCTGGGCCACGACGCGGTCGAGATGTCCGGCGCACCGCTCGAGCGCCAGGCGCTGGCGCTCCCGGGTGATCAAGGCCTCGCCCGCGCCGAGCGACATCGCGGCATGCCGCTCGATCTCGGCGAGCAGGCGATCGAGACCGAGGCCGGATGCCGCCGAGATGGCAAGTTCACCCGCCGGGGCAAGGCCCGCCATGTCGGCCTTGGTGGCGACGTTGAGAAGGGGAACGGAGAGGGGAGGGTGGGACGGCCCGCCGGGCTCGCGCAGCCACAGAACGAGATCGGCCTGATCCATGCGGCGGCGGCTGCGTGCGACGCCCTCCGCCTCGACCGCGTCGGCACTGTCGCGCAGGCCGGCGGTGTCGACCAACAGCACGGGCAGTCCGCCGAGGTCGCACCGCACCTCGATCGCGTCCCGGGTCGTCCCGGGGATCTCGGAGACGATCGCCGCATCGCGTCGGGCGAGCGCGTTGAGCAGGGTCGATTTTCCGGCATTGGGCGCGCCGGCGAGCACGACCGTGAAGCCATCGCGCAGGCGCTCGCCGCGACGGCCATCGGCAAGGGCGCCGCGGATCTGGTCGCGCACGTGCGCAGCCGCGATGCGGCCGGAGGCCGTCAACGCCTCGTCGTCGACATCGCCCTCATCGGAGAAGTCGAGCGCCGCTTCCGTGCCGGCGAGCACGTCGAGGAGCGTGTCCCGCCACCCTTCGACCGCTCGGCCGAGAGCGCCGTCGAGTTGACGTACGGCCTGCCGCCTTTGCGCCTCGGTCTCGGCCTCGATCAAGTCGGCCAGTCCCTCGACGGCGGTCAGATCCATGCGGCCGTTGAGGAAGGCCCGGCGCGTGAAGGCGCCAGGCTCGGCCGGCGCGAGGCCCGAGAGTTGGCCCAGGCTGCGCAAGACGGCTGCCCGCACGGCCGGACCGCCATGGAGGTGGAGTTCCACCATGTCCTCGCCGGTGGCGGTGCCGGGGCCTGGCAGCCAGGCGACCAGGGCGCGATCCAGGATCTCCCCACTCCCCGGCTCACGCAAGCTGCGCAACGACAGCCGCCGTGCGTGCGGCAGCGGTGCCCGGATCAAGGCGGAAAGCGCAGGGCCGGCCTGCGGACCGCTGATCCGCACGACGGCAACGGCAGTGCGGCCATAGCCAGTGGCGGGCGCGAAGATCGTATCGGAGGAGAGCATTGCGTCGGGGCAGTCGAGGCTGAGGGTCGGGCAACGTGGCTAGCACGATCCGGGACCGGGGCCGAACGGGGTCGAAAGGGTGACCCGCCGGTGCCACGACGCAGGATAGGCCGGCAGTCGATGATGGGCACACGCGCCGGAGCGCGACACCGGCGGATTTACCGGCATGAGCGGCGATGGCTCTACGATCGACCGCCTTCGATCGGCGCGCCCTGTCGGGACGGCACTGCAGGCCGGCGTTTTGGTTCCCATCGGTCGCCGGCTGGCATGGCCATACCCCGCGACCTCGCTTGATCGCGCCCCGACCGACGTGATGAGTGGCGATGCGTCCGGGTGCCCTCCCGCGAGGCCCGAGCGGATGGAATATCTCGACGACACGCGTCGGACCTCCCGGCACGCCCGGAGAGCGCTGCTCCCCATTCCGTGGCTTTCGGCTCCCCCGGCAGCGAGGGACAAGGATTCGGGATCCGGGGCAGGGGAGGGCGGCAGGCCCGGCATCCAGCGCGCCGGCCGTGGCGCGGGATCGTGCGGCTTCGTCGGATCTCGGAGCGACGTGGTCGCGGGCCGCTCGGCATCTCACAGCACTCCGCGAGACAAGCACGGCCCGATGCCGCGACGCTTCCCCCAAACGAGAACGGCGCCCCTCCCGGGGCGCCGCGCATCGAGCCACTCGCGATCGTCGGTCGCGTCAGGTATTCATCGAGTCGAAGAAGTCGCTGTTGCTCTTGGTCTGGCGCAGCTTGTCGAGCAGGAACTCGATCGCGTCGGTGACGCCCATCGGGTTGAGGATGCGGCGGAGCACATAGGTCTTCTTGAGCGCGTCCGGCGGGACCAGCAGCTCCTCCTTGCGGGTACCGGAGCGGGTGATGTCGATCGCCGGGAAGATGCGCTTGTCCGAGACCTTGCGGTCGAGAATGATCTCGGAGTTGCCGGTGCCCTTGAACTCCTCGAAGATCACCTCATCCATGCGCGAGCCGGTATCGATCAGTGCGGTCGCGATGATGGAGAGCGAGCCGCCCTCCTCGATGTTGCGGGCGGCACCGAAGAAGCGCTTCGGCCGCTGCAGGGCGTTGGCGTCGACGCCGCCGGTCAGCACCTTGCCGGAGGACGGCACCACGGTGTTGTAGGCGCGGCCGAGGCGGGTGATCGAATCGAGCAGGATGACGACGTCACGGCCGTGCTCGACGAGGCGCTTGGCCTTCTCGATCACCATCTCGGCGACTTGGACGTGGCGGGTCGCCGGCTCGTCGAAGGTGGAGGCGATCACCTCGCCCTTCACCGAGCGCTGCATGTCGGTGACCTCTTCCGGCCGCTCGTCGATGAGCAGGACGATGAGGTAGCACTCGGGATGGTTCAGGGTGATCGACTGGGCGATGTTCTGCATCAGCACCGTCTTGCCGGTGCGCGGCGGCGCCACGATCAGGGCGCGCTGCCCCTTGCCGATCGGCGCGACAATGTCGATGATCCGGGGCGAGAAGTCCTTGCGGGTCGGCTCCGACAGCTCGAGCTTGAAGCGCTGCGTGGGAAACAGCGGCGTCAGGTTGTCGAAGTGGACCTTGTGCTTGATCTTGTCCGGGCTCTCAAAGTTGATCGTGTTGACCTTGAGCAGCGCGAAGTAACGCTCGCCGTCCTTCGGGCCGCGGATCGGCCCCTCGACGGTGTCGCCGGTGCGCAGGCCGAAGCGGCGGATCTGCGTCGGCGAGATGTAGATGTCGTCGGGACCCGGCAGGTAGTTCGAGTCGGAGGAGCGCAGGAAGCCGAAGCCGTCCTGCAGCACCTCGACGGTGCCGGCGCCGATGATCTCGACGTCCTTGGCAGCGAGCTGCTTCAGGATCGCGAACATCAGCTCCTGCTTGCGCATGGTCGAGGCGTTCTCGACCTCGACCTCCTCGGCGAAGGCGAGAAGCTCGGTCGGCGTCTTCGACTTGAGGTCCTGCAGCTTCACCTCGCGCATGGCGGGGGCGGCCGAGGTCTCGAGCGGGGCGAGAGTGTCTTCGATCATGGGATTTCGGGGTGCGGGGGCGAAGCGGGGAGCGTCATGTCCGGGAGGATCCGGCCGCCGCTGGACGCGGCGGTGAGCGGGAGCAACGGGGTGGCCGAGGCGGGCACCGGTCGCGAAGTCGTCGCCTGATATGTCCCGGAGGTCGCGAGGGGGAGCCGGACGGCTCTGGATGCGACGTGACGTGACGATGGAGGAGGGAACGACTTTATGTAACGGGTCCTCGTCGTCGACTCAAGTCCCCGGTGGGGAAAAGTGGGGCGAGCGGCGGTGCGGCGGCAGAGGAAGTGACGGCGGGACCCGGCGCGGATGCTCCGGCCGCGACCCGAAGCACGCCCGAACTATCGGCGCCCCGAAGGCGGCCCCGCATTAACATTTGGAACGTCCAACCCCGATTGTACAACCGCTGATCATCAATCTTGCGGCCAAGGCAGAGTAGTTCGGGACCGGCCGTCGCCGTCGTTGCAGTCTGGCGCATTGTCTCTGTGTTGCGGATGCGGCCACGTCCGATCGAAACGGCTGACCCGACCGGAAGACCGGCGCGCGATCACCGAAGCGACAGATCACCGGAGCAAAACCTGGGTGTCCGGCGTCAGCGCCGGCGCAGCCGAATGTAGAGCGCGCCGCCGCCGCCATGGTGATGCGCGGCCTCCTCGAAGCCGACCACCAGCGGGCGCAGCTCGGGCATGCGCAGCCAGTGCGGCACGCTGCGGCGCAGCACGCCGCGCTCGGCGTAGGGATCGTCGCCGCGGCCGCCCTTGCCGGTGACGACCAGCACGACCGCGTGGCCGGAGGCCCGGGAGCGGTGCAGGAAGCCGATCAGGGCGGCATGAGCCTCGGCTTGGCGCATCCCGTGCAGGTCGATCGCCGCGTCGACGCTGCGGGAACCGCGGCGCAGGCTCGTGCGCACCCGGCGCTCCAGGGGAGCGAGGGGCGGCAGGGCCAGCGGCGGGGCCGGACTCTTCGGAGTGCTGGTCTTTTGTGTGCCAGTCGTTTGCGTGCCGGTGGTTTGCATGCCGGTCTTGGCGGCGATGCGCGGTGCCGGGCGGATCGGCCGCACCGCCATCGGTTTGGGCGGCGCGGGCACCGGTGCCGGGTCCGGCTCCGGGGGAGGGGAGGGCGCGACCGGGGCCGGCGCCCGGCCGCGCAGGGGGGTGATCAGGCGGGAGATCTCGGCCCAGAGCCGGCTCTCCTCCGAGGAGAGCCGGCGCATCCGCCGGGGACGACGCGGCTCGGTCACGGGGCGGCTCCCGTGCCAGCGGCGCCCTGTTTCGGCAGCAGCACGACGAAGCGCGCGGGATCGCGCAGCAGGCCGGCGACAGCGCCGGCCCGGGCGCCGGTGCCGAGATAGAGGTCGCCGCGGGCCGGGCCGAGGATCGCCGAGCCGGTATCCTGCGCCACCACCAGGCGGCGAAGGGGCGTATTGCCGCTCTCCGGCTCCGGCAGCGAGCCTTCGAGCCAGAACGGTAGCCCGTAGCGCCACAGGGTGGCATCGACCGCGAGGCTGCGCCCGGCGGTGAGCGGCGCCCCGGCGGCGCCCCTGGGACCGACGCCCTCCGGGGTGCCGTCGTCGCGGCGGAAGAAGACGTAGGAGGCGTTGCGGCGGATGAGGTCGCGGGCGATGTCGGGATTGGCCCGCAGCCAACCGGTCCAGCGGGCCAGCGTCAGGCCCTCCAGCGGCAGGTGGCCGCCGCTGACGATCAGGCGGGCGACCGAGGTGTAGGGCCGGCCGTTGCGGCCGTCATAGGCGAGGCGCACGGAGCGGCCGTCGGTCAGGCGCACCCGTCCGGAGCCCTGGACCTGCAGCACCAGGAGATCGACGGCGTCGCGCAGCCAGAGCAGCGGGCGGGCGCGGGCGCCGAGCGCGCCATCCTCGATCGCCGCCCGGTCCGGATAGGGCCGGAAGGCGTCGCCGTCCTGGCGCGCGGCGCGCAAGGACGGGTCGAGGCCGGGCCGGGTCTCGCCGGGGTCGAGGGAGACGAGGTCGTCGGGGCGGGCGAGCGCCGGGACGGTGAAGTCGGGCGTCGGCACCGGCGAGCCGACGAGCTCCGGCTCGAAATAGCCGGTGAGGAAGCCGGCCTTGCGCTCGAGGGGAGCGTCGCGGTTCGGTCGCAGGACCCGGTAGGCGGAAAAGTTCTGCTCGAAGAACGCGCGGGCGCCCTCCGGCGCCACGCCGGCAGCGGCGGCGCAAGGTCCCGCGAGGTCCTGGCTCGGCGCGCCCGGCGCCGCCTCGGCGAGGACCGGGGCGGCGGGCGTCGCGCAGGTCGCCCGGAAGGTCGCGAGGGCGGCCGCGAGATCGTCGTCGGCAAAGCCCGGCAGGGCCGAGAAGGGAAGCGGCTCGAGCACGGCCTCGCCGATCGTCAGGGGCGCGGCACCGGACGGGCCGGCGGCGCAGCTGAGGAGGAGGGCGGCGAGGCAGCGAGCGGGAAAGGTGAAGCCGGGGGCCGGCGGCATGGGCTTGATGGGCTCCGGCCCCGGAATGTCAGCGTCTGGTCGGGCCGCAGGGAGGAGGTCTCCCGGCGGCCCGTCATTGTCTCCGATGGTCGGCGGCCGATCAAGCCGCCGGGACCTTCCTGCGATGTCCGATCGATTGCTCCGCACCGCGGAAATCGGCTTCGCTCGAGCGCCGCACGGGCTGGCGATCCCAGGTCCGGACGGCCTCTTCCGGAGCTGCGATCACTGCCCGGCTTCGGTAGCAACGAGCTGCCAGTTGGGATCGCGGCTGCCGAGGGTGCGGGCGAAGGTCCAGACGTCGGTCACGTCGACGACCTTCTCGGGGCTGCCGTCGATCACCTGGCCTTGCGGGCCGCGGGTGGCGGTGATCAGCTTCGAGAGGTAGCGCACGGTGACCTGCGCGACGCGGTTGCGCACGTCGACCCCGACGATCTCGGCCCGGTCGATCGACACGAAGGTGGTCTCGACGGTCTGGCCGGCGCGCTCGCGACCCTGGATCGCCCGCTCGAACCCGTCCGCGACCTCCCGCGAGAGCAGGGTCTTGAGGGTCTTGCGATCGCCCTTGGCGAAGGCGGTCACGATGGTCTCGTAGGCGACCTTGGCGCCGTCGGTGAACCCGCGGGGGTCGAAGCCCGGTTCCTGCTGGAGGATCAGGTCGAGGCCGCGGGCGGCAGGCGAGTTCGGCTCGACCACGCCCTTCCAGTTGCGCGGCACCGCGGTGGCGACCGGCGCGGTGGCGGCGCGCTCCGGGCCGGCGCCGGGCAGCCGCACGACGTTGTCGCCGTCGCGGGCGGCGGCCGGCGGCTCCTCGCGCCGGGCCATCGGGTTGAACGGCGGCCGCTCGTTCCCGGTCTTCTGGCCGAGAACCGAGCGCAGCTTCCAGATCACGAAGACCGCAAGCCCGAGGAAGATGAGGGTCGTAAGGTCGAGGGAATCCTGCATCATCGATCCGATCGTGGCGGCTTTACGCGGAGCATCCCTGACCGCGCCGGCACAGCTTGCGACGTCTCCGGCACCCGCGACGGCTGTGGCACCGGGACCGGGACGACGCAAGCGCCCGGCCGGCGCCGCGTCGCGGGCCCATGGAACGATATGGGGCCTGAACCCCGCCGTATCCAGGCATCGTCGCGCGACGACGCACCGGTCCCGGCGCTGGCTGCGGCCACTCGTCGGCCGGGGTGGGATATCGCTGGGTCAGGGCGGCGGGCGATGGTTGACGGCTCTGCTTGTTCGCGCAGTGTGGGCATGATAGCCGCAACGCCGCCGTCGCGCGCGCCGATTTGCGCGCCAGCATGCGGCGGTTCGTCGTTACGTCCAGCCCTCGAAGGAACCCTCCGCCATGGCCGACTCCCCGGTCCCGAACGGCAACGGTGGCGCCGCGGCGCAGCCCGACGACTTCACGCCGACCCTCAACGCGCTGGCGCAATACGCCAAGGATCTCTCCTTCGAGAACCCGAACGCGCCGCGCTCGCTGCAGCCGCAGCAGCAGGGCCCGCAGATCAACATCCAGGTCAACGTCAACGCCAAGCAGCTCGCCGAGGAGGATTTCGAGGTCGACCTGCGCCTCGAGGGCGATGCCAAGATCGGCACCGAGGTGCTGTTCGCGTTCGAGCTGACCTATTCGGGCATCTTCCGCCTGCGCAACATCCCGCAGGACCAGATGCACCCGGCCGTCATGATCGAGTGCCCGCGGCTGCTGTTCCCGTTCGCCCGCCAGATCATCGCCGACGCAGTGCGCAACGGCGGCTTCCCGCCTCTCTACATCGACCCGATCGACTTCGTCGGCCTCTACCGCCAGAAGGCCGCCGAGGCCCAGGCGCAGGGCGGCATCGCGTAAGCCGCGGCATCGTGTCGGGTCGCGGGACCGGCGCGGGCCTTCTCCATGGCCCATGCCGGTCCCGCGGATATGTTTCACGGGAAACGCGGCCGTTTCCTCACTCCCGCAGGGCGGGCACGAGCGAGGCCACCAGCAGCCCGGCCATCGCGAGGTTGAACAGCCGCACGGCGCGGCGGGTCCGCAGCACCCGCGCGGTGCCGACGCCGATCAGCGTCCAGAGGCCGATGCAGGGCAGGGCGACGATCCCGAACAGCAGAGCCAGCGCCAGCGTCGCGGCGAGCGAGGTGCTGTCCGCCCCGGCCGTGTAGGTGGCGAGCGCCCCCGCGGCGATGACCCAGGCCTTGGGGTTCACCCACTGGAACAGCGCTGCCTGCACGACGCCGAGGGGCCGCCCGCCCGTGCCGCCTGCTCTCGCCATCGGAGCCTTGGCGGCCGGGTCCGCGGGGTCCGGATCGGCGGTGGCGATCTTCCACGCGAGCCATAGCAGATAGGCCGCACCGACCCATTTCAGCACCGCATGGACCCGCGGATCCGTCAGGAGCGGCAGGCCGACGGTGCCGAGGATGATCAGCATCACCGGAAAACCCACCGCGATGCCGAGCATGTGCGGCACCGTGCGGGAAAAGCCGTAGGTGGCGCCGGAGGCCACCACCATGGTGTTGTTGGGGCCGGGCGTGGCCGACATCGCGACCGCGAAGGCGCCCGCCGAGAGAAACCAGGTCCAGTCCACGTTCATCCCTCCGGCCACCGCCCAGCGGCCACCGGCACGAGGATACATGGTTCTTCACCGGGCGTGTCCGGCCAGAGGAGCAGGACGGGACGGTCTCGCCCTCACTTGCGGGGCGATCCGGCCATGCACGCCGCGGGTTCTCGCCCCGGCATCGAACCCTGGGTCAGGCGACCGCAGGAGCGTCGGGCCTCTGCCCCCTGGACTCCCGACCCCGGATCGGGCGATGGGCCTTCTCAGGCGAGTGACGAGTTGGGAAGACGA
Organism: Methylobacterium terricola; assembly: GCF_006151805.1. Taxonomy (GTDB): domain Bacteria; phylum Pseudomonadota; class Alphaproteobacteria; order Rhizobiales; family Beijerinckiaceae; genus Methylobacterium; species Methylobacterium terricola. The sequence continues at coordinate 106,966 of NZ_VDDA01000009.1, forward strand.
CGGGATGGCGTACTGGCTCTACAAGTCCGAGCCCTCGGTGTGGTCGTGGGACGATCAGGTCGCCGCGGGCGAGGCGGGAACGTACTGGAACGGGGTGCGCAACCACGTCGCCCGCAAGAACCTCGAGGCGATGCGGCTCGGCGAGCAGGGCTTCTTCTATCACTCGAACGAGGGCAAGGCGGTGGTCGGCATCGTCGAGGTGATCCGCACCTACTATCCCGACCACACCGACGAGAGCGGCCGCTTCGGCATGGTCGATCTCAAGGCGGTCGCCGCCCTGCCGAGGCCCGTGACCCTGGAGGCGATCAAGGCCGAGACGGCCCTGCGCGAGATGGTGCTCGTCAACAACTCGCGCCTGTCGGTGCAGCCGGTGACCGAGGCGGAGTGGGCGCTGGTGCGCCGCATGGGTGGTTTGTGAGTTGGGGGACCCGTGCGTCGGCGAGCGGGGCTTCGCCTGCGGGGCGCCTCCTTGGCGGTGTCTGCCTCCCGGGCGGGACCTGCCTGGTCCTGCTGCTGCTCGCCGGTCCGGCGGAGGCGCAGAAGGCCCGGCCTCCCGCCGCGTCGAAGCCCGTCTCCGAGAGAATCGTGACCTGTTCGGCCCTGTCGAACCTGCGCATCCTGATGGCTGAGACCGGCGGCGATCCGGCGGCGATCAAGACCCGGCTCGCCGACCCGAAGGCCGATCACCTCGGCTGCACGCGGGTCGGCCGCGACCGGATCGAGGGCAACGCCGAGCGGGTGGTGATCGGCGGCACGGCCTATGATTGCCTGAAGGTCAAGGAGTCGAGCCTGTGCCGCTGGACCGTGTCGGGCGTGCCGGCGGAAGCGCCGTGAGGGGCGCTTCCGCCGGACGGACGCTCAGACGCTCCAGTAAGGCGTGGCGTTGAAGTAGCGGTGGACATGCTCCTCCCAGTTCCGGTCGTAGGAGGGGTCGTTGCCCTCGGCGGAAGACGGCGGGGCGGCGCGGAGCTGCTCGTCCGAGACGTCGAGCACGTAGGCGTCCAGCTCGGGCGCGAAGCGCAGGGTCGACCACGGGATGATGTAGTAGCCCTCGCCGATGCCGAGGAAGCCGCCGAAGCTCATCACGGCGTAGACCACCTGGCCGGTGGCCTTCTCGATCATCAGGCGCTCGATGCGGCCGATGCCGTCGCCGTTGGGGCGGCGCACGCTGGTGCCCTCGACGCGGTCGCTGGCGATCAGCGTCCTGGTCTCGTTGGTGGTGGTGCTGCCCATATCGGAACGGTCGCCGATGGTCGGTGCGACGGTGCTCATCGGATCTCCTCCGGTTCGGTTGTCTCCACCGGGGAAACGCTGCCGTAGGGGAGCCGTTCCGGCCGGCCGCCACTGCGGCGAATGGCGGAGGCAGCGGGGCGGTTCCCCCCGGGCGCCGGGGGCGCTAGCCTGCACTCCATGCCTCTGCGTCCGATTCCCCTGCGCCCCTCGCCGATTCGCCGGACCGCTCTCCTGACGGTCCTTCTCGCGCTCGCCGGTCCCGCCCTCGCGCAGGATCGCGGCACCCTCACCCCGAAGCCGCTGCCGCCGCTCGCCAACCCGGACGATCCGTCGACGCCGGCCAAGGCCCTGTTCGGCCGCGCCACGACGCCGGCGGCGCTGCCGCCGCAGGCGATCGGCGGGTACGCCCGTGGCTGCGTCGCCGGGGCCGAGGCCCTGCCGATCGACGGCGCCAGCTGGCAGGTGATGCGGTTGTCGCGCAACCGGAACTGGGGCCATCCGCGCCTCGTCGCCTTCCTGGAGAAGATCGCGACGGACGCCCCGCGCAAGGCGGGCTGGCCGGGGCTCCTCGTCGGCGACATGTCCCAGCCCCGCGGCGGGCCGATGCTGACCGGCCACGCCTCGCACCAGCTCGGCCTCGACGCCGACATCTGGCTGACCCCGATGCCGGACCGGCGCCTGACCCGGGCCGAACGCGAGGAGATGTCGGCCACCAACGTGGTGCGGCCGGACCGGCGCGACATCGACCCGGCGGTCTGGCGACCGGAGCACCTGCGGCTGATCAAGATGGTATCGCGCGAGCCCGAGGTGGCGCGGATCTTCGTCAACCCGGCGATCAAGCTGGCGCTCTGCCGCGAGGCCGGATCGGACCGGAGCTGGCTCACCAAGGTGCGGCCGATCTACGGCCACAACTACCACTTCCATATCCGGCTCGAATGCCCGGCGGGCGACGCGGCCTGCCACGACCAGGACCCGCCGCCCTCCGGCGACGGCTGCGGCCCGGAGCTCGATTACTGGTTCTCGGACGCGGTGCTCAATCCGAAGCCCCGTCCCCCCGGCAAGCCGCGCCCGCCGATGACCCTGGCGGGCTTGCCCGACGCCTGCCGCACGGTGCTGAAGGCGCGCTGATCGTCGGGGCGGGACCGGCCCGGTGCCGATCCCGCCCCGCCGCGAGGGCCTACTCGGCCGCGATGCCGATCCCGACCGGGCAGGACACGCCGGTGCCGCCCAGGCCGCAATAGCCGCCGGGGTTCTTCGCCAGGTATTGCTGGTGGTATTCCTCGGCGAAGTAGAACGGGCCGCCGTCGCGAATCTCGGTGGTGATCGGGCCGTAGCCCCGCGCCTTCAAGGCCGCCGCGTAGGCGTCGCCGGAGGCCTCGGCCTCGGCACGGCGCGGGTCGCCGTCGGGCAGATAGATGCCGGAGCGGTACTGGGTGCCGACGTCGTTGCCCTGGCGCATGCCCTGGGTCGGGTCGTGGCTCTCCCAGAAGGTCTTGAGCAGGGCACCGAACGAAATCAGCGTCGGATCGTAGGCGACGAGCACGACCTCGTTGTGGCCGGTCAGGCCGGAGCAGGTCTCCTCGTAGGTCGGGTTCGGCGTCGTGCCGCCGGCATAGCCGACCGCCGTGGCGTAGACGCCGTCGCCGAGCTGCCAGAACTTGCGCTCGGCGCCCCAGAAGCAGCCGAGGCCGAACACCACCGTCTCGATGCCGTCCGGATAGGGGCCCTTGATCTCATGGCCGTTGACGAAGTGCCGCTCGGCCGTCGGCAGGGGCGTGGACCGCCCCGGCAGGATCTGGTCGGGGCTCGGCATCTCGGCACGCTTGCGGAAGAACAGCATCGGGTCGCTCCGGTCTCGGAACGGAGCCTCACGGCTCCGGAGGCGAGGGCCTCTCACGCGACAGGATGTGGGGTACCGAGGGCGGTTCCTGAAGGGGAGGGGCCTGAGCCAGGTCGGCGCAGGGTGCCCCGGGGTCTCAACGCGTCGAGAGGTCTCAGCGCAGGACGGTCACGTCCTTCGCGGCGACGCGGGCAGGCGCGTCGGGCCCGAAGGCGGTGCTGGGATCGAAGAAGGCGCCGCGGGCCGTGATCAGGCCGGCCGCCAGCGCCCAGAACAGCACGGCTGCGACCACCCGGCGGGTGCGGACCGGCCGGCGGCGGGATGCGGAGGCGCACGCAGCCTCCTGCCCGGATCGCAGGTCGAGGCGCTCGCCGAACGGATCGAAAGTGGCTGGACGCATGGTTGGATCCGGGATGACGCGCAGCTCCGGAGGCCGGAGCGCCATGCCAGTAAATAGGTCTGTCGCAGGCACCGCAGCAATAGACGCGATTTTCTATTTTTCGTACCGAGGGAGAAGATGTTTGCTGTGAGACAATTCACGTGGAGAAATTTTATCTTCGTTCCCCGTCGCCATGACGAACCTCTGCAACGTGGTGACGCAGGAGGGGTCGCGGACGGCCCGATTCCGTCCGCCGCGCCCTCGGGAGATCCCACTTTGGTACGGCGCCGCCTTGCGCGCGGCCGGGCGCCGGGCTCGCCCGAAGCACGCGGCGATTGATCCGCAGGTAATCGATGGCGTACAACCAGATATCGCTGCGGCAGAGAGCAATCGCCGTGGGCCACGAATCTCGACTTGGGAACTTGAGCTTGTTGTTCGGATCACGAACGCTCGGAAGGCGGACGCATGCCGGCCTGCGTCACAGGCCCGGCGCGGAGATGCCGCCGGCCGTGGCGTGGGCAGGGGAACCCGGCCCTTCAGGGAGCGCCCGGTGACTGGTTCCCTGACCGATTCCCATCCCGGCCCGCTCCCGGCGGATCCGTCCTCCGACGATTTCATGCGGCTGATCGAGGCGTTCGGCCTGACCGGCGCCTGGCGCTGGGATTTCGTCACCGGCCGCCAAGTCTGGTCGTCGGGCCTGTACCGTCTGCTCGGCCTGCCGGAGACCGAGCCGGCCAGCTACGAGCGGCTGCTCAGCCTCGTCCACCCGGCCGACCGCGACGTGCTGGAGGATGTCGCCCAGATCGTCCAAGCCGGCATCTTCGGCAGCCACACGGTCCGGCTGATCCGGCCAGACGGGACCGCCCGCACGGTGGTGAGCCGCGGCGAGGTCTTCTTCAGCGCGGACGGGCGTCCGGTCGCGGTGACGGGCGTGCTGCTCGACGTGACCGACCGCGAGCGCCTCGCCGAGATGCACCGGCTCGAGCAGCAGCGCCGGGTCAGCCTGGCGCGTCAGGCGCAGGTCTTCATCTACACCGAGCCGACGCTGCCGCTGACCGAGTACGGTCCCGACTTCCTGGCCCTGGTGGGCCTGCGCCGCGAGGAGGTGCGGGCGAACTGGCTCAGCCCGATCGTCCCGGAGGAATGGCCGCGCTGGCGCGACGAGCTGCCGCGTCTCGCCGCCCTCGGGCGGCCGTGCAGCATCGCCCCCACGCTGCGGCTCGCCGATGGCGGCACGGCACCGTTCCGGATGACCCTGGTGCCCTTGCGCGAGGGGGCCGCCGATCCGGTCTGCTGGACTGCCGTGATCACGCCGCTCGAGGCCGAGACCGCCCCGCGGGACGCCCTGCCGCGGCAGGTCGCGCAGGCGATCGAGGGCTGTCACCTGCGGGCGGCGCGCGGCCTCCTGGATTGGACCCTGAACGATCTCGCGCGGGCGAGCGGGCTGTCGCTCTCGACCGTCCGGCGCCTCGAGGAGGAATCCGAGGGCCCGTCCTCGCGCTCGCGCCCCCATGTCCTCGCGGCGTTGCGCGAGGCGGGAATCGTCTTCACCCTGGTCGATGGCGGCGTGGTGGCGGTGGCACGGCCGGAGTGACGGGATCCGCAGGCCGGGGTCACCCCACCCGGTAGACGCTCAGCGCCACGTGGTCGGGCGCCCTTGCGCCGGTGGCGAGAAACAGGCTGGTCTGCATCCAGGCCAGCTGCGGGCACGCGGTCTCGAACACCGGCGCGGTGCGGAAGTAGATCAGGCCGGGATCGACCGGCTCGCCCCGGCGCAGGCGCTCCAGCGCCTCGGGCGGCCCGAAGCGCAGGCCGGTATTCTCGACATAGATGAGAGCGCCGCCCTCGGTCTCGATCACGTAGCGGGCATGCAGCCGGGTGAGGCCGTCCGCGGCGATGGTCTGGTAATCGGCCCCGCCGGGCACGATCCGGCCCGTGAGGCCCGGACCTGTCACAAGGCCGCCGGTGATGGCGATGACCCGCCGGCTGCCTGCCGCGGTGACGCCGACCTCGACCGGCACCGCGACGTCGATGCGCGCGTCGAAGACGTGCTCCAGGGTTGGGGCGGGAATGCTCACGGCTTGTTCCTCACCAGGGGACAGTCGCTCTCGGAGAGCGGCCGGAACGCCTCGTCGCCGGAGAGCGTCGCCACCCGCTCCATCACGTCCCACTCCCCCTTCGAGTCCTCCGGGCGCTTGACCCGGAACAGCGAGACCTCGCGGATCACCCGCCCGTCCGGCCGCAGGCGGCCGCCCCTGGTCATGACGTCGTCGATCGGGGTCTCGCGCATCTTGGCCATCACCGGCTCGGCCGCGTCGGTGCCGGCGGCCTTCACGGCCTTGAGGTAATGCGTCACCGCCGAATAGACGCCGGCCTGGTAGCTGTTCGGCATCGCGCGCTGGCGCTCGTAGAACCGCCTGGCGAAGGCGCGGGTGGCCTCGTCGGTGTCCCAGTAGAAGGCCTCGGCCAGGTAGAGCCCGCCCGCCACCGTGAGCCCCAGGGCATGGACGTCGACCGCCGTCATGTAGAAGCCGGCGAGCTTCTGCTTTCCGCCGAGCACGCCGAACTCGGAGGCCTGCTTGACCGCGTTGATCGCGTCGCCGCCGACGTTGAACAGCGCGATCACCCCGGCGCCGGAGGCTTGCGCCTGGAGGATCTGCGACGACAGGTCGGGCGAGAGCAGGGGGTGGAAGACCTGGCCCGCCACCTTGCCGCCGCCCGTCGTCACCACCGGCGTCACGTCGGCGACGAAGGATTTTCCCAGTGTGATGTCGGCGACGACGTAGAACCAGGTCTTCTCGCCGGCCTCCACCAGCGGCTTGGCGATGGCGCGGGACAACGCGTGGGTGTCGATGACCCAGAGCGCGCCGTTGGGCGAACACTGCGCCCCGGTGATCACCGTCGAGCCCGATCCCGTGATCAGCGCGAGCCGGCCCTTCTCCTTCGCCAGCGCCTGGACGCCCAGCGCCACGGCCGAGTTGCCGAGGTCGGTGATCATGTCGACCCCCTCGACGTCGTACCAGCGACGCGCCAGCGTGCTCGCCACGTCGGGCTTGCTCTGGTGGTCGGCGGCGACGATCTCGATCGGGCGGCCCAGCACCGTCGGGCCGAAATCCTCGACGGCGAGGCGCGCCGCGGTGACGCTGCCGGTGCCGTAATTGTCCGACATCGCGGTCGACATGTCGGCCAGCACGCCGATCTTGACGCGGTCGCCGGAGACGGCGCCCTCCGCCCGGACCATGGTCGGGGCGAAGGCGATCAGGCCCGCGAGCAGGGCGGAACGGAGGGCGCGCATCGTCGTCCCTCCCGTCAGACGGCCTTGAGGCCGAGGATCTCCCGGGCCTCGGCCGGGCTCGCCGGCTCGTGGTTCAGCTCCTTGACGATCCGCACCGTGCGGGCGACCAGCTGCTCGTTGGTCGCGAGCTGGCCGCGGGAATAGTAGTTGTTGTCCTCCAGCCCGACCCGGACGTGGCCGCCGAGCAGGATGGCCTGCGTCGTCGCCGGCAGCTGCGCCGGGCCGATGCCGGAGACGCAGAAGATCGATTGCGGCGGCAGCATCCGGATCATCGCCGCCAGGATGTCGTGCGAGTAGGGCATCGCGCCCTGGAAGCCCTTGTCGGCGCCCAGCACCATGTTGATGTAGTAGGGCGGCTTGTCGTAGCCCTTCTCGATCAGCCGGGTCACGTCCTGCAGGATGTGCTGGGGGCCGAACACCTCCCATTCCGGCTTGATGCCGCGCTCCTGCATGCGCTTGGCCAGGGCCTCGCAGCGGCTCGGCGTGGTGACCACCAGGATCTCGCGGCCGCCATGCACGTCCGCGAAGGTCATGCCGTCGAAGGTCGCCATCTCGGCGCCGGCCTCGCAGCCCTTCAGCCGCTCCTCGAAGCTCGATTCGAACAGCCCGTCGGGGCGCGGCACCAGCATGTCGCCGCTCGATCCGCCGCCGGTCGAGTTGTTGAGGATGATGTCGCAGCGCTCGCGGATGCGCCGGTTGATGTCGCGGTAGATCTCGGCGTTGCAGGTCGCCTCGTCGTCGGGCCGGCGGGCGTGGAGCGCCGCGATCGCCGCGCCCTCCTTCCAGGACTTGTGCACCGATTCGGCGATTTCGGCCGGCTGGGTCGGCAGGTTGTGGTTCTGCGCCTTCGACGCCATGCCGCCGGTCGGCGCCACCGTCACGATCACCTTGGCCATGCTATCCTCTCCCTGGGTTGGTCGACTTGTGATTACGGCAGGTCCGGCGCCGCGCGCTTCTGCCGGACGAGGTCGACGAGGAGCCGGTCGCGCTGCGCCAGCATCGCGTCCCGGTCGCGCCCCGCCAGCGCTTCGTCGAGGCCCCGGACGAGGGTCGCCTTCAGCTCCGGCGTCAGGCGCGGGTCGCCGAGATCGGCCCACATCGCCTCCATCAGCGGCCCGAGATGGTCGAGGGTGTGGGAGAGCCCGCCCGGCCCGCCCGAGAGGTGGTTGAGCAGGCACGGCCCCATCAGGGCCCAGCGCAGGCCCGGCCCGTGGGCGATGGCGGCGTCGATATCGGCCACCGTGGCGGCGCCCGAGCCGACGAGGTGGAACGCCTCGCGCCAGAGCGCCGCCTGGAGCCGGTTGGCGACGTGGCCGACGAGCTCGCGCCGCAGGCGGATCGGCCGCTTGCCGATCCGTGCGTAGAACGCCATCGCGGCGGCGACCGCGCCCTCGTCGGTCCGCTCGCCGCCCAGCACCTCGACCAGCGGCACCAGATGGGGCGGGTTGAAGGGGTGGCCGAGGACGACCCGGCTTGGGAAGCGGCAGGCGGTCTGAACCGCGCTCGGGGTGAGGCCCGACGAGCTCGTCGCCAGCACCACGTCGGGCGCCGCCGCGGCGTCGAGACGTCGATAGGTCTCGCGCTTGATCTCCAGGCGCTCGGGGCCGTTCTCCTGCACGAAATCGGCAGATGCCGCGGCGTCTTCGGGCTCGCTCACGAAGGTCAGGCGCTCGGGCGAGGCGCCGGACGCAAGGCCGATCTGTTCGAGGACCGGCCAGTGCCGGGCGACCGTCTCGCGCAGTCGCGCCTCGGCCCCGGGGGCCGGATCGGTGGCGACGACGTCGAGGCCGGCACCGAGGAACTGCGACACCCAGGACGCCCCGATGACGCCGGTGCCGATCACCGCCACCCGTCCGATGGCCGTACGGTATCCGCCGGCCTGATCGCTCGCGTCGTGCATCGCGGCGCCCTCCCTGGTCGGGTCGTTGTCAGGGCTTTTCGCCCGATTGACCCGTTGAGATAGTTATATCACATTACAATTCAGGTTTGGCAATCCGGCGTGAACAGCCGGAGCGAGAATCGGAGGAGCGCCACGATGGCGGAGGACCTGTCGGGCCTCGGCACCGAGTCCCTGGTCGTCACCCGGCGGGAGGCCGTGGCGATCGTCACCCTGAACCGCCCACACAAGCGCAACGCCCTCGACGACGGCATGGTGCTGGGGCTGGAGCGCATCGCCCGGGGGCTGCCCGACGACGTGCGGGCGCTGGTCATCGCCGCGGAGGGCCCGCATTTCTGCGCCGGCCTCGACCTCGCCGAGCTGACCGAGCGCGACGCGCCGGCCGGGATGCTGCATTCGCGGATGTGGCACCGGGCCTTCCACGAGATCGAGTTCGGCCGGGTGCCGGTGGTGGCGGCGCTCAAGGGCGCGGTGATCGGCGGCGGGCTCGAACTCGCGCTGTCGGCCCATCTACGGGTCGCCGAAACCTCGGCTTTCTACGCCCTGCCGGAGGGCCAGCGCGGCATCTTCGTCGGCGGCGGCGCCTCGGTGCGGCTGCCGCGGCTGATCGGCGTCTCGCGGATGCGCGACATGATGCTGACCGGCCGCGTCCACGATGCCGAGAGCGGCGAGCGGCTCGGCCTGTCGCATTACGTGACGCCGCCGGGCGAGGGGCTGGAGCGGGCGATCGCCCTCGCCGCCCGGGCGGCCGAGAACGCACCGCTCACCAACTACGCCCTGATCCACGCCCTGCCGCGCATCGCCGAGGCCGACCCGGCGACCGGCTACCTCACCGAGGCGCTGATGACCGCGGTGGCGCAGAGCGACGCCGAGGCGAAGCGCCGGCTGGCCGAGTTCCTGGAGGGGCGGGCGAAGAAGGTGCGGGAGTAGGGCATTGGTTCGCCCCGCGACCCGCCCCGCATCCTAACATCCTCGGCGTCATCCCGGGCTCCGCTGCGCGCCCCCGGGATGACCCTGAGAGGCTGAAACGCAGCGAGCAACAAGTAAAGCACAGTTCCTTTCTCCCGTTCGGGAGAGGGGTTAGGGGTGAGGGTGACACGTTTCAGTGTAAGTCGCTGAGCGTTGTGCTGGTAGCGGAACGTTCAGTGCTTCATTCGGCACCGTCTCCACCCTCACCCCTACCCCTCTCCCACACGGGAGAGGGGATCCCGCGTCTCGTTTTTACTCGGCACGATGAAGACAAACGCCGACGTCCCGACCCCGAATCTCAAGAACCGGCACCAAGACCGGCCACCCCACCCCCGGAGGAAACCATGCCCCATCACGCCGTCCGCCGGCTCGCGCCCGCGCTCGCCGCTCTCCTGTCGCTGCTGGGCCCCGCCAAAGCCGCCGAGCGGCCGGTGAAGATCGGCGTCCTCAACGACATGTCGGGCCCCTACGCCGATTATCAGGGCCAGGGCTCGGTTATCGCCGCGCAGCTCGCGATCGAGGATTTCGCGAGGCAGGCCGGGCGGCCGGTCGAGCTGGTCTCGGCCGACCACCAGAACAAGACCGATATCGGCGCCTCGATCGCCCGGCGCTGGTTCGACCAGGACGGCGTCGACCTGATCGTCGACGTGCCGAACTCCGCCGTGGCGCTCGCGGTGTCGAACCTGGCCCGGGAGAAGAACAAGGTATTCATCGGCTCGGGCGCCGGCACCGCCGAGCTCACCGGCAAGCAATGCTCGCCCAACACCGTGCACTGGACCTACGACACCTGGTCGCTCGGCCATGCTCTCGCGAAGGCGCTGGTGCAGCAGGGGGCGAAGTCCTGGTACTTCCTCACCGCCGACTACACCTTCGGCAAGGATCTCGAAGGCTCGGCGGCCGAGGAGGTGAAGGCCAGTGGCGGCAGCGTGAAGGGCGCGGCGCGCCATCCGCTCGGCACCTCCGACTTCTCGTCCTTCCTGCTCCAGGCGCAAGGCTCGGGCGCCGACGTGATCGGGCTGGCGAATGCCGGCGACGACACCTCGAACGCCCTCAAGCAGGCGGCGGAGTTCGGCATCGCCCCGGGCCAGCGCCTCGCCGGGCTGATCCTCAACATCACCAACATGCCGGCGCTGGGCCTCAAGGCGACGCAGGGCGTCTACATCGTCACGCCGTATTACTGGGATACCAACGACGACACCCGGGCCTTCGCGGCACGATACAGCGCGCGCCACCCGCGCCATGCCATGCCGAACGACATGCAGGCCGGCGTCTACTCGGCGGTGGAGCACTACCTGAAGGCGGTGGGCACCGTGAAGGACGCGGGCGACGGCCGGGGCGTCGTCGCCGCCATGAAGGCGATGCCGACCGACGATCCGATCTTCGGCAAGGGCCGCATCCGCGAGGACGGCCGCAAGCTCCACCCGATGTACCTCCTCACCACCAAGACCCCGGCGGAGAGCAAGGGCGGCTGGGACTACTTCAAGCCGGTCCGCACCGTGCCGGCCGAGGAGGCGTGGCGCCCGCTCGCCGAGGGCGGCTGCCCGCTGGTGAAGGGGTAGGGCGATGGAGACGCATCGTTTCGTCCAGCGCGACGACGGCAGCCTGCTCGTCACCGCGACCGCGGCGCTGCCGCCCTACCCGGAGCGCCTGACCGCGCATCTGACGCGCCACGCCGCCGAGGCGCCGGACAGAGCCTTCCTGGTCCGGCGCGGACCGGAGGGCGCCGAGCCGCTGACCTACGGGGCGGCGCTCCGAGCCGTCGAGCGGATCGCGGCGGCTTTGCTGACGCGCGACCTCTCGGCCGAGCGGCCGGTGATGATCCTGTCCGGCAACGGCTTCGAGCACGCGCTGCTGTCGCTCGCCGCCCTCCATGTCGGCATCGCGGTGGCGCCGGTCTCGCCCGCCTACTCGACGGTGTCGCAGGACCATGCCCGCCTGCGGGCGATCGTGGACCTGCTCACCCCCGGCCTCGTCTTCGCGGCCGAGGGCGCGACCTACGCCGCCGCCCTCGCGGCCGCCGTGCCGGCCGGGACCGAGGTGGTGATCGCCGACGGCGCCGCGATCGGCCGGCCCGCGACCCCGTTCGCCGACCTGATGACGGCCGAGAACCCCGAAGCCGTCGCGGCCGCCCACGCCGCGGTGACGCCGGAGACGGTGGCGAAGCTCCTGTTCACCTCCGGCTCCACCGGCGTACCGAAGGCGGTGGTGAACACCCACCGGATGCTCGCAGCCAACCAGGCGATGCTGCAGGCGCGCTTTCCCGCGCTCACGGCCGCGCCGCCGGTGATGGTCGACTGGCTGCCCTGGCACCACACCTTCGGGGGCAACCACAACTTCAACCTGGTGCTGGCGAATGGCGGCACGCTGCACATCGACGAGGGCCGGCCGACCCCCGCCGGCATCCGCGAGACCGTGCGCGCCCTGCGCGAGGTGGCGCCCACCCTCTACCTCACGGTGCCGAAGGGCTTCGAGGCGCTGGTGCCGCACCTGCGCGACGACGAGGCGCTGCGAACCAACTTCTTCAGCCGGCTCCAGGTCACCTTCTTCGCCGCCGCCGGCCTGCCGCAGCCGGTCTGGGACGCGATCGACGACCTCGCCCGCCGGACCATCGGCCGGACGGTGCCGATGGTGACGGGGCTCGGGGCCACCGAGACCGCGCCGCTCGCCCTCGTCACCGACGACCGTCCGGCCAAGGCCGGCCAGGTCGGCCTGCCGGCACCGGGCGTCGCGCTGAAGGTCGCGCCCGTCGGGGCCAAAAGCGAGGCGCGGGTGCGCGGGCCGAACGTCACCCCGGGCTACTGGCGCCGGCCGGACCTGACCGCGGCGGCCTTCGACGCGGAGGGGTTCTACCGCCTCGGCGACGCCCTGGTGCCGGTCGATCCGGACGATCTCCACCGCGGCTTCACCTTCGATGGCCGCCTCAACGAGGATTTCAAGCTCACCACCGGGGTCTGGGTCAGCGTCGGCCCCCTGCGCGCCGCCTTCCTCGACGCGTTCCAGCCCCTGGTGCGCGACGTCGCCATCGCGGGCGAGGCCCGGGACGAGGTCGCCGCCCTGGTCTTCCCCGACCTCGCCGCCTGCCGGGCGCTCTCCGGCGGGACCGGCGACGACGCGGCCGTCCTCGCCCATCCGGCCCTGCGGCGGGATTTCGCCCGGCGCCTCGGGGCCTTCGCGCAGCGGGCGACCGGCTCGTCGAACCGCATCGCCCGGCTGCTGCTCGTGGCCGAGCCCCCGGCCCTCGACCGCGACGAGGTGACCGACAAGGGCTCGATCAACCAGCGCGGCGTGCTGCGCAACCGGGCCGAATCGGTCGCCCGCCTCTACGCCGCGCCGCTTCCCCCCGACCTCATCCTGCCGGAGACCGCATGACCTCGCCGCACGAGCCGACCGCCGACCACGAGGGCTTCAGCCACGCCCGCACCCTGACGGTGGAATGGGGCCATTGCGACCCCGCCGGCATCGTGTTCAACCCGCGCTTCTTCGATTTCTTCGACTGGTCGACGGCTTTGCTGTGCGAGGCCGCGACCGGGCTGCCGAAAGCCGGGATGCTGGCACGCTACGACCTCCTCGGCATCCCGCTGGTCGAGACCGGGGCGCGGTTCCTCAAGCCCTCGCGCTACGGCGACCGGGTCGAGATCGTCTCGACGGTGGTGGATGTCGGCCGATCCAGCTTCGCGGTGCGCCACCGCATGCTCAATGCCGGGGATCTGGCCGTCGAGGGCCGGGAGCGGCGGGTCTGGGCCGGCCGCCATCCCGACGACCCGGCCCGGATGAAGGCGGCGGCGATCCCGGAGGACTTGGTCAGGCGGTTCCGGGGCGAGTGAGGCTCAGTCGCTCTCGTCGACCGTCTCGTCCCCCGTCACCTCCCGCGCCCCCTGCTCCAGGCGGCGCAGCAGGTCGAGGAGCGCCCCCCGCTCCTCCGGGTCCAGGAAGGCGGCGATGCGCTCCTCGTGGGCGGCCTCGCGGCGGTGCAGCTCCGCCATCAGGGCCTCGCCGGCCTGCGTCAGGAACAGGCTGTGCGAGCGGCGGTCGGAGGGGTCGGGCGCGCGGCGGACCAGGGCGCGGGTTTCCAGCTCGTCGAGGAGGGGGCCGATATTCGCCCGCTTGATCCCGATCGCCGCGCCGACCTGGCTCGGCCGCAGGCCGGGGCTGCCCTCGATGACGGTGAGCACGCCGAGCTGGCTCTGGCGCACGTCGAGATCGGCGAACAGTTCGACGAAGCTGCGCGACACCGAGACCTGCGCCCGCCGCAAGGTGTAGCCGATCAGGCCTTCGAGACGGGCGAGGCCCGGGGAATCGTCACGCGGCAACGCTAGACAGGCCCTTGTTCGACTGGGGAAACCTGTCCCGCCACCTGCCCGCGATCGGGCCCGGGCGCAAGCCGGAGCGAGCGCCCCCGCGCGATCAGCCCCGGGCCTCCCGGTCCCACGTCGCCTCGACCTCGAGCGAGCGCGTGTCCCGCTTGCAGGTCGCGAGCGCGGCGTCGCGGCCGTCCTCGCGGTAGGTGACGGCGAAATCGCCCTTGCTCACCTCCCCCTCGACGCGGACGTCCTCCGCTGAGCCGGCATGGCCGACATAGCGCAGGCTGGTGCCGTAATGCCCGCTCCAGAAGAACGGCGTCTCGGCAAACGGCGCCGTCTCGCCGAGCAGCGCGCGGGCGACGTGCTGGCCCTGGCGCTGGGCATGGACCCAGTGCTCGACCCGCAAGGACCGCCCGCTGCGCGGATCCGGATAGGCCGCCACGTCGCCGATGGCGTAGATGCCGGGGGCCGAGGCGCGCAAGCCCCCGTCGACCGCGATGCCGCCGCCCTCGTCCTTCGCCGCCACTGTCAGCCCGGCCCCCTCGGCGAGGTCGGTGCGGGGCGCGACGCCGGTGCCGAGCACGACGAGGTCGGCCTCGATCCGGCTGCCGTCGTCGAGGGTGAGGGCCGTCCCGTCGAAGCCCGCGACCTCGCGGCCGAGGCGGAAGGTCACTCCCTTCTCCTCGTGCAGGCCCTGGACGAAGCGGCCGACCGCCTCGCCGAGGATTTTTGCCAGCGGCACGGCGTCGGGCGCCACCACCGTGACGGCCTTCTCGCGCGCCACCATCGCGGCGGCGACCTCGAGGCCGATGAAGCTCGCCCCCACCACCGCGACCGTGCGGGCGGTCGCGGCCGCGGCGATCAGCGCATCGGCATCCGCGAGGCTGCGCAGGGTGTGGACCTTGGGATCATCGAAGCCCGGCACGTCCGGCCGCTGCGGCGCGGCGCCGGTCGCGATCACCAGGGCGTCGTAGGGCAGCCGCTCGCCGCCGGCGGTGACGGCCTCCTCGGCCCCGAGATCGAGGGAGACCACCCGGTCGCGCAGGAGGCGCGGGCCCTCGCCCCGATAGAAATCCTCGGGGGCGAGCAGCGTCGCCTCCCGCTTCGCCTTGCCGGAGAGATATTGCTTCGAGCAGAAGGTGCGGTCGTAGGGCGGATCGGGATCGTCGCTCACCAGGGTCACGGCGGCGCCGTGGCCGGCCCGGGTCAGCCACTCGGCGCAGGCATGGCCGCCGGCGCCGCCGCCGACGATGACCACCCGACCCGGAGCCTTGGTCTCAGGCGTCGCGGCAGCCTTCCGCCGCCCGGTCACGGTGATGCGGCCGTCGCGCTCCTCGGCGCGGTAGCACGGCAGCGGGTCGAAGGCCGGGGCGCCGACCGCCTCGCCGGTCTCGATGCTGAAGCGGGCATGGTGCCAGGGGCAGCGGATTTCACCCTTGGCCATGATGCCCTTGGCTATGATGCCCTTGGCCATCGGTGCGCCGAGATGGGTGCAGCGGGCGCCGATCGCCTTGACCTCGCCGTTGCGGCGCAGGAGCAGCACCTTGTCCTCGCCGAGCACGCCTTCGAGCATCGCGCCCTCGGGCAGGTCGCCCGAGGAGATCCCGCGGGCGAAATCCGGCTTCTGTTCGGAATTCGTGTCGGCCATGGCCTGCCTCTTCGTCAGTCGGCGCATTCGTCGGCAGGCAACGCGCCCATGCCGTAACGGTGCCCCTCAGGCGATGGCGTCGATAATCAGTCGCAGGCGTTTCGGCCCCCTCAGGGAGGAACCGTCCCGGTAGGGCGGCGGGTCTTCGGCGAGGCGGGGCGCCCGCAGGCGCGCGGCGAGCGCCGTCAGCGCCGCCTCGGCCTCGATGCGGGCGAGCGGCGCGCCGACGCAGTAATGCAGGGCGCCGCCGAAGCCGAAATGCTGGTTGTCCGCCCGGTCGGGATCGAAGCGGTCGGGGTGGGGGAAGCGCGCCGGATCGCGGTTGCCGGCGGCAAACAGCAGCACCAGCGGCGCGCCTTCGGGGATCACCGTGCCGGCGAACGGGATCGGCGCCCGGGCGAGCCGGGTGCGGTAATGCACCGGCGGCTCGTAGCGCAGGAGTTCCTCGATCACCCGCGGCGCCCGCTCCGGATCGGCCCGCAGGCGCGCGAACTCGTCGGGGTGGCGCAAGAGCGTCAGCATCCCGTTGGTGATGAGGTTCACGGTGGTCTCGTGGCCGGCGATCAGCAGCAGGATCGCGGTGGCGATGAGGTCCGGGTCGCTCATCCGGCCGGCCTCGGGATCCTTGGCGGTGGCGAGCCCCGAGAGCATGTCGTCGGCCGGCGCCCGACGCTTCTCGCGGATCAGGTCGCGCATGTAATCGGCGATGGCGTCGAAGGTCTCGGTGTTGCAGGCGCGCAAGGTCTCGTCCTTGCGGCTCTCGGGCTCGAGTGCGGTGGCGAGCTGGGTCGCCCAGGCGTGGAAGCGCGCCTCGTCCTCCCGCGGCACGCCGAGCAACTCGCAGATCACCGTGACGGGCAGCGGATAGGCGAGGTCCTCGACGAGGTCGAAGGTGCGGTTCTGCGCGCACCGCTCCAGGCACTCCGCCACCAGGGCCTCGGTCCGTTGCTTCATGCCGCGCACCCGTGCCACGGTGAACTGCGCCATCACCTGGCGGCGCAGGGCGCCGTGGTCGGGCGGATCGCGGAAGATGAAGGGGCGGTGGCGGTCGGCGATCCGGTCCTTCAGCGGGTTGACGATCCAGTCCTTGACCGGGTTGCCGGTCGGCGGATGCTCGGCCGGCGGCAGGTCCTCCGAGCTGACCCGGGGATCGTGCAGCAGGGCGCGGATCGCCGCGTACCCGCTCGCCACGACGGTGCCGTCGTCCTGGCGCGCCACCGGATGGGCGCGCAGGCGGGCGTAGAGCGGGTAGGGATCGGGGCGGTTCGCCGGATCGCGAACCTGCGCGAACAGCGTGCCGTCGGCGTCGGACATGGTGGGATCCCTCGGATCACGCGGGCTGCGGGGCCGGCAGGCCAGGCGGCACCGGCTTCGGACGCGGCTGGTCGGCCCCGCCGGTGATCGGCGGGAAGGGCGCGCCTTCCCGGATCGCGCCCTCGTAGGCGGGCAGCCAGCGCCCGGCATTGATCGAGACCGCCGCGACCGTGCGACCCTCCCGGCCATAGGCCGCCAGGAAGCGGGCCGACCGTGGATCGCCCTGGACGATCGCCACCGCGTCGGCCCCCTCGGTCAGCCCGAGGGACTTGATGGTGAGCCCGAACTGGTTCGACCAGAAGGCCGGCACCTCGGCGTAGGGACCGGCGGCCTCCGGCCCCGCCAGCATGGCGCGGGCGGCGTGGGCGGCTTGCGCGACGGCGTTGCCCCAATGCTCCAGGGCGACCGGACGGTCGCCGTCGAGCGGGTGGGGGAAGCGCGCCACGTCGCCGGCCGCGAAGATCGCGTCGTCGGGCCGGCCGGCCTCGTCGAGGGCGCGGCAGGCGCGGTCGCAGGACAGGCCGCCCTCGTCCGCGTCGAGGCCGGACCCGGCGAGCCAGTCGGTGTTGCGCACAGCCCCGAGCGCCACCACGACGAGGTCGGCGGGAATCGTGCCGCCATCCGCGAGCCGGGCGCGCCGCACCCGGCCGTCCTCGCCCTCGAGCCGCGTCACCTCGGTGCCGGTGCGCAGATCGATTCCCGCCCCCTCCATCCGCCCGGCGACGAAGCCGCCGATCACCTGGCCCAGGGCCCCGGCGAGGGGCGAGGGCGCCGGATCGACCACCGTGACCGGCAGGCCGAGGGCGCGGATGCTGGACGCCGCCTCGCAGCCGAGGAAGCCGGCCCCCAGGATCAGCACCCGCTCCGGCCGGGCCGCCAGCGCGGCGGCGAGCGCCGCCGCGTCGTCGCGGCTGCGCAGGGTGTGGACGCCCGCCAGGGCCGCCGCGGCGGGCTCCGGCCAGGGCCGGGCGCGGGCCCCGGTGGCGATCAGCAGGCGGTCGAAGGGCAGGCGTTCGCCCCCCGCCAGGAGGAGGACCCGCCCGGCGCGGTCGAGGCCGACGGCCGGCGTGCCGAGGCGCCATTCGGCCGCGAGGGTACCGACGCCCGGCAGGGTCGTGCGCTCCGGCGCGATCTCGCCGGTGAGGACGTGCTTCGACAGGGGCGGACGGTCGTAGGGCAGGTGGGGCTCGTCGCCGACGAGGACCAGCCGGCCCGAGAAGCCGCCGGCCCGCAGCGCTTCGGCGCCGCGCAACCCCGCGAGCGAGGCCCCTGCGACGACGATCGTCCCGTCCCTCACGCCGTGCCCTCCGCGGCCGCGGGCTCGACCCGGATCGCCCGGACCGGGCAGGCCAGAACCGCCCGGTCGATCGCCGCGCGCTCCGCCTCCGGCGGGGCCGGGTCGTAGACCAGCATCTCGTCGCCCCGCAGCACGAAGCGCTCCGGCGCCGCGTAGCAGCACTGGGCGTAGGCTTGGCAGCGATTCAGGTCGACGACGACGCGCATCCTCGGCTCCTCGGCGGTCGGTTCACGCGGAAGAACCGCAGCGGCACGGCCGGGTTCCGGCCGCGGCCGTCGGGCGCTGCTCTAGGTCTCTGATTTCACCACGTTTTCCGCGACGAACCCACCTCCGCCGCGTCGGACAACGCGCAAAGGGGACGATGCCGCCGCAAAGGTCACAGGCGCCTGTTGAGTCTAACACAGCGCCTTCCGATGGGAAATCGATTTCTACCCACGGATAATCCTTGCATTTTTGGGTAACACTAACCTAAGGATGTTAAACCGATTTGCAATGACCGCAGAGCGTGCCGGCATGGACGAGACCGCAGACCCTCACGACCAGATCGTTACGTTAACGGCGGATATCATTTCTGCCTATGTCAGCAGCAATCATTTGCAAAGCGCCGAGCTGCCGAAGCTGATCGCCGATGTGTACGCTGCATTGAACGACATGGCGCAGGGCGGAAAATCCGCCCCGGAGCCAGTCCATCCGAAGGCGACGCCGGGGGAGATCCGCCGCTCGATCACCCACGACTTCCTGATCAGCTTCGAGGACGGCAAGTCATACAAGACCCTGCGCCGCCACCTCACCTTGCGCGGCCTGACGCCGGAAGCCTATCGCCAGAAGTGGGGCCTGCCCCACGATTATCCGATGACCTCGGCGAGCTATTCCGAGCAGCGCTCCGAGCTGGCACGCTCCCTCGGCCTCGGCCAGCAGCGCCGCCGCAGCGCCGTGCGGCTCGAGGCGGAGAGCGCGGACGAAACCGGCGATGCGGGCGAGATCGTCGCCCCGCCCGCTCCCGAGCCGGAGGCCGGGCCCACCCCGGCGCCCGAGAGCGGGGGCGAGGGCAAGCCCCGGCGCGGCCGGCGCAGCACCTGAGCAAGGCCGCGACTCAGGCCCGCGCCAGCGCCGCGAAAGCCCGGGCGACCGCGACGGCGCCCGGATCCTCCACCCCGGCGAGGTCGGCGGCGGCGAGGTAGCTCGACCGGCCGGTCGCGGCCCGGGTCATCCGGGCGGTGGCGGCGGCGCCCGCTTCGGCCGCCCGCGCCGCCGCGGCGAGGCCGCCGGTGGGCAGGGCCTGGAGCGCCGGCACCAGGGCGTCGAGCAGGGTGCGGTCGCCGGGACGCGCCCCGCCATGGGCCTGGAGCCGCACCACCCCGGCCTCGAGCGCCGCCGGCCAGCCCTTCCCTTGAGCGAGGCCGGAACCGGTCGCCTCGGCGAAGATCGCCATCAGGACCCCGCTCGATCCGCCGGCCACGCGGGCGAGGCGGTCGGCAAGGGCGCGGCACAGGGCGGCGGGCTCGGCCTGGGGCAGCCGGTCGCGCTCGGCGAGCACGGCGCGCGCCGCCGACGCGAAGGTGGTGCCGGTATCGCCGTCCCCGACCCGGGCGTCGAGGGCGTTGAGCTCGGCTTCCGCCGCGATCAAGCCGCCACAGAGGGCGTCGAGCGCGGCAGCCACCGCAGGATCGTGCGAGGGCGCCGGCGCCGGGCCCCGGTCGAGACGGTCGGGCAGGGGCCGCGTCGCCGCCGGGGCCGCGACGGGCACCGCTTGCGGCCAGGCCGGCACCTCGGTCGGGGCGGTGAGCGCGCGCTCCATCGCCGCGTCGAGGGGCATCAGCGACAGGGAGGCGCCGTGCATGTCGAGGGCCGTCATCGCGGCGGCCGGGCCGAGGAGCAGGCGCACCCGCGCGCCGAGCGGCGTCGCCAGCACCGCCCCCGTCAGCACCTGCATCTCCAGGGCCGTGGTGCCGCCGAGGTTGTTGACCAGGAGGGCGAGCGGTCCGTCCTGCGGCAGGGCCCCGGCGAGGCGCGCCGTCATCAGGCGGGCGAGGTCGCCGGCCGGCGGCAGGGCGATGCGCTCGATGCCGGGCTCGCCGTGGATGCCGAGGCCGAGCTCGGCCTCCCCCGGGGCGAGCCGGGCTTCCGCCGCCCCGCCCGGCATCGTGCAGCCCGAGACCGCGATGCCGAGCGACCTCACCCCGGCGGCGGCGGCCCGCGCCGCCTGCGCCACCTCGGCGAGGGGGCGCCCGCTCTCCGCCGCGAAGCCCGCCGCCTTGTGCACCAGAAGCGTGCCGGCGATGCCGCGAGGCTGCGCCGCCCCGGGAATCGCGACGTCGTCGGCCACCGTCACCGTCTCGACCGCGAGCCCGCGGGCCCGGGCCCGCTCGGCCGCGAGCCCGAAATTCAGCCGGTCGCCGGCATAGTTCTTGATGATCAGGAGGCAGCCGGCTGGCCCGGTCACCGCCAGGATGCCGGCCAGCACCGCGTCGACGGAGGGCGAGGCGAAGACGTCGCCGCAGACGGCCGCCGTGAGCAGGCCCGGCCCGACGAAGCCCGCATGGGCCGGCTCGTGGCCCGAGCCGCCGCCCGAGACCACCGCGACCCGGTCGGCCCGCCAATCGGCCCGCAGCACGACCCGGATCGACGGGTCCCCGTCGAGGCGGGCGAGCCGCCCGCCGCTGCCGGCGACGAGGCCGTCCACCGCCTCCGCCACCAGGGCGGCGCGGTCGTTGATGAAGTGGGCCATCCGATCCTCCCCTGGCACGGAGCCGCCCCGGGTCATGCCGCGATCGGCCGTGCCGGATCGATCCTGCCAAACGCGCGGACGGACCGCCATCGCGGGCGGCGCCTGCCCCTATGGACGGCTTTGCCGAATCGCCCGCGTTCGGCAATAAGACGCGACTCTCCCCGTCGGGCAGGTCGCACCGAATCGCCAGATCCGCCGGGGCCGTGTCGCAGCGGCGCCGAGCCGACCCGTCCCGATCGATGCCCGCCCCTGGTGAACCCGCCGCCACGCCGATGACCGACCCCCTCCCGTTCCTGGCCGGCGGCGGCCGCGCGGCCGAGATGATCCGCGCGCGCGACTGGTCCGGCCACCCGCTCGGGGGCCCGGAGACGTGGCCCGAGGCCCTGCGCACGGCGCTCTCCCTGGTGCTGAACTCGCCCGAGAGCATGATCCTGGCCTGGGGGCCGGAGCTGCATTTCTTCTTCAACGAGACCTATTTCCCGCTGCTCGGCCCCCGCCTCGGCTGGGCGATGGGCGAGCGCTTCGACAAGGTCTGGGCCGACGGCTGGGAGCAGGCGAAGCCGATCATCGACGACGCCCTGGCGGGGCGCAGCCGGCGCTTCGTCGACCTGCCGTGGAAGCTCGGCACCGACCGGGGCGAGGCCGAGACCTGGTGGACCTTCTCCTATTCGCGAGTCCTCGATGGCGCGGGCCACGTCGCCGGCCTGTTCATCCTGACCAACGAGACCACCGCCCAGGTGACCGCGACCCGGCTCCTGCGCGAGAGCGAGGCGGTGGCGCGCGAGAACATCCAGCGGGTCCAGCTCGCCCTCTCGGCCGGGGCGATCATCGGCACCTGGTTCTGGGACTTGCCGACCGACCGCTTCACCGTCGACGAGGCCTTCGCCCGCAGCTTCGGCCTCGATCCGGCACTCGGCCGCGAGGGCCTGAACCTGGAGCAGGTGATCGAGACGGTGCATCCCGACGACCGGGCCGGCCTGATCGCGGCGATCGACGCGGTGGTGATCCGCGGCGGCGCCTACGCGCATCAGTACCGGACCCGGCGAGCCGATGGGAACTACTACTGGCTCGAAGCGAACGGGCGGGTCGACCACGCGCCGGACGGCACCCCGCTGAGCTTCCCCGGCGTCCTGATCGACGTCGAGGAGCGCCGCGCCGTCGAGGCCGAGCGCGACCGCGCCACCACGATGCTGCGGGCGCTGACCGAGACGCTGGAGCAGCAGGTGGCCGAGCGCACCGCCGAGCTGATGCGGGCCGAGGAGGCCCTGCGCCAGTCGCAGAAGATGGAGGCGGTGGGCCAACTCACCGGCGGCCTCGCCCACGACTTCAACAACCTGCTCGCCGGCATCTCCGGCTCGCTTGAGCTGATGCAGACCCGCATCGGCCAGGGCCGGCTCAAGGACGTCGACCGCTATGTCAACGCCGCGCAGGGCGCGGCGAAGCGCGCCGCGGCGTTGACGCATCGGCTGCTCGCCTTCTCGCGCCGCCAGACGCTCGACCCGCGCCCGACCGACGTCAACCACCTCGTCGCCGGGATGGAGGAGCTGATTCGGCGCAGCGTCGGCCCGGCGAACGAGATCGCCGTGGAGGGATCCTCCGACCTCTGGACCGTGCTGGTCGATCCGCCCCAGCTCGAGAACGCGCTGCTCAACCTCTGTCTCAACGCCCGCGACGCGATGCCCGACGGCGGCCGCATCGCCATCGCGACCGGGAACCTCGTCCTCGACGCGGCGGCGGCCCGGGACCACGGGATCCCGCCCGGCGAGTACCTGTCGCTCGGCGTGACCGACAGCGGTAGCGGGATGGCGCCCGAGGTGATCCAGCGTGCCTTCGACCCGTTCTTCACCACCAAGCCCTTAGGACAAGGCACGGGCCTCGGCCTGTCGATGATCTACGGCTTCACCCAGCAATCGGGCGGGCAGGTGCGGATCGCCTCGGCGGTCGGGCGCGGCACCACGGTGCGGCTGCTCCTGCCGCGCCACTACGGCGCCTCCGAGGCCGAGGCGGAGCAGGCGCGCCCCGCCGACGCGCCCCGGGCCGAGCAGGGCGAG
Source organism: Methylobacterium terricola (assembly GCF_006151805.1). GTDB lineage: Bacteria > Pseudomonadota > Alphaproteobacteria > Rhizobiales > Beijerinckiaceae > Methylobacterium > Methylobacterium terricola. The sequence goes on from NZ_VDDA01000009.1 coordinate 129,918, forward strand.
ACCGTGCTGATCGTCGACGACGAGCCGACCGTGCGGATGCTGGTGACCGAGGTGCTGGAAGACCTGGGCTACACCGCGATCGAGGCGGTGGACGGCGCGGCCGGCCTCAGGGTGCTGCAATCCGACGCGCGCATCGACCTCGTCGTCACCGATGTCGGCCTGCCCGGAGGGATGAACGGCCGCCAGATGGCGGATGCCGGCCGGGTGCGGCGGCCGGGCCTCAAGGTGCTGTTCATCACCGGCTACGCCGAGACCGCGGCGCTCGGCTCCGGCCAGCTCGAGCCCGGCACCGCGGTGCTGACCAAGCCCTTCGTGGTCGAGGCCCTGGCGCTGCGGATCCGCGAGATGATCGGCCGGGCCTGAGGCGGGACGGGAATGCGGCGTTCGGACGCGGGATTAGCCGATGTCACGTCGCGTTAAATCCCGTCGTGCTCAATTGATGGGACGCCCAAAAGTGTCCTGAGTCATCCCCATGTTCGCCACCGCGCGCCACTCCAGCACCGCCGCCAAGCTGGACGCCATCGAGCGCTCCCAGGCCGTCGTCGCCTTCGACCTGGACGGGATCCTGATCGAGGCGAACGAGAATTTCCTGAGGCTGATGGGCTACGACCTCGCGGAGGTGCGCGGCCGTCACCACCGCCTGTTCGTCGACCGTGCCGAGGCGGCGGATCCCGCCTACGAGGCGTTCTGGAACACCCTGCGCCGAGGCGAGATCCACAGCGCCGAGTTCCGGCGCCTGGCCAAGGGCGGGCGCGAGGTCTGGATCCGCGCCAGCTACAACCCGGTGCTCGACGCCCGCGGCCGGCCGGTCCGGATCGTGAAGTTCGCCCTCGACATCACCGCCGAGAAGCAGGCGGCGACCGATGCCGCCGGCCAGATCACGGCGATCAACCGCTCGCAGGCGGTGATCCACTTCGCCCCCGACGGGACGATCCTCGACGCCAACCCGCATTTCCTCGCCGCGATGGGCTACGGCCTCGACGAGATCGCCGGTCGCCACCACCGGATGTTCGTCACCGCGGACGAGGCCGAGGCGCCGGATTACCGCGACTTCTGGGCTCGGCTCGCCCGCGGCCAGTACCATGCGGGCGAGTTCAAGCGCCGGGGCAAGGCGGGCAACGAGGTCTGGATCCAGGCGACGTACAACCCGATCCTCGACGCGGCCGGCCGCACCCTGAAGATCGTCAAGTACGCCACCGACATCACCGCCGCCAAGCAGCACGCGGCCGACACCGCCGGCAAGATCGACGCGGCGCTGCGCTCGCAGGCGGTGATCGAGTTCGACATGGACGGCGTCATCCTCGATGCCAACGGCCATTTCCTGAAGGCGATGGGCTACGGCCTCGACGAGGTCGTCGGTCGCCACCACCGGATGTTCGTCACCCCCGATCAGGCCGAGAGCCGGAGCTACGCCGAGTTCTGGGAGGGGTTGCGGGCCGGGCGCTACTCCGCGGCGGTCTACCAGCGCCTCGGCAAGGGCGGCCGGGAGGTGTGGATCCAGGCGACCTACAATCCCGTGCTCGACCTCAACGGCCGCCCCTGCAAGGTGATCAAGTTCGCCACCGACGTCACCCACAGCATGAATGTGCGGTCCCGGGCGATCGCCGCGGCCGAGACGACCCTGACCCGGGTCCAGGCGGTGGCGACGGCCTCCGAGGACCTGCACCGCACCTCGACGGCGATCGCCGACCGCATGGGACAGTCGCGCGAGGCGGTCGAGGCGATCCAGGAGCGAATGGGATGGGCGGGCAAGGCCACGGCGCGCCTCGACGAGGCCGCCCAGTCGATGAACGGCGTGGTCGAGGCGATCACCGCCATCGCCGAGCAGATCAACCTCCTGGCGCTGAACGCGACGATCGAGGCGGCGCGCGCCGGCGCGGCGGGCCGCGGCTTCGCGGTCGTGGCGGCCGAGGTGAAGAACCTCGCCGGCCAGGCCCAGGCGGCGACGAGCCGGATCTCGGGCGAGATCGGCGCGATGCAGGCGGTGTCGCGCGAGGTCGCCGAGGCCCTGGGCTCGATCAGCGGCGCGGTCGATGCCGTGCAGGGCTTCATCGCCGAGACGACCGTCGCGAGCGAGCGCCAGCGCAGCACGAGCGGCGACGTCAGCACCAACGTCCAGGTCACCGCGGCGGGTGTCGCCGACATCGCCGGCAACCTCGACGAATGGCTGGTCGGCCTGGAGGAGCGGCGGATCCAGGACCGGGTCCGCACCTCGCTGCCCGCCCGGATCGTGCTACCGGACGGGGCGGGCCCGGTCGGGTCGATGGGGTGCGTCGTCCTCAACCTCTCGGCCTCGGGCGCCAAGATCGCGCTCGAGCGGCCGGTGCGGCTCCCCACCCGCCTCGTGCTGCAGGTCGAGGACAAGCCGGCGCGCCCCTGCGAGGTGGTGCGACAGCACGGCTGCGAGGTCGGCCTGCGCTTCGTGGAGTGAGGCCGCCGCGATGCTTTCCACTGGAAAGCATCTGATTAGCCGGCTTATCGAAGCGTCTGCCGGGGTGTGCGGGGCTGACGACCCCCTATAGCCGCGGCCATCCGAGCAGCCGTCCCGGCGCGAACGGCTCCACCGGGACCGCCGGCATTCGCCCGGTGGCGAGGTCGGCGACGAGCTGACCGGTGATCGGACCGGTCGAGAGGCCGATATGGCCGTGGCCAAAGGCGAAGATCAGGCCGTCATGGCGCGGCGCGGGACCGATCACCGGCAGGCCGTCGGGGGTCGAGGGGCGCGAGCCGAGCCAGGGCCGGTTGTCGAGCGGCTGGCCGAGGCGCACAGTGCCGGCGGCCTCGCGGGCCGCCGCCTCGATCTGGCGGTAATCCGGAGCGGCGTGGCGGTCGGCGACCTCGACGCCGGAGAGCACCCGCACCCGCCCCTCGCCCATCGGCGACAGGATCGAGGCGGCACCGGTGTCGTAGATCGGCCGGTTCAGGGCCGGGCTGCCGGGCTGAAGCGCGTAGTGGCGGTGGTAGCCGCGCTCGGCCGCAAAGGCGAAGCGGTAGCCGAGGGGCCGGGCGAGCTCGTGCGCCGCTGCCCCCGTCGCCAGCACCACGTGGCGCGTCCGCACCGTCCCGCCCGGATGGACGACGCGCCAGACCTCGGCATCCGGCTCCAGGCGGGTCACGGTGGTGCGCAGACTGCGCCCGCCGAGGCCGGCGAACAATTGCTCGCACGCCTCGACGAGCCCTCCCGGATCGGCGACGGCCCCGGTTTCCGGCAGCAGCATCGCCCGGGCGAAGGGACGGATCAGCGCCGGTTCCAGCGCCTGGATCGCCGGCCCGTCGAGAATGTCGAACGGCACGCCGTGATGGCTGAGGATCTCGCGCTCCAGGGCCGCCCCCGCGAAGGCGTCCTCGGTGCGGTAGAGCTTCACCCAGCCGCATTCGCGCAGGAGATGGGGGACGCCGGCCCGCGCGGAGAGGCGCCGGTGCTCGGGGTAGGCGGCACTCGTCAGCGGGGCGAGCGCGGCGGCGGCCCGGCGCCAGGCCGAGGTGCGGGCGCTCGCCAGGAAATGCGCCGCCCACGGCATCACCCTCAGGAGGTGGAGGTGGCGCAAGCGAAGGCCCGCATCGGCGTTGCGCAGGTAGGCCGGCAGCTTGCCCCACAGGCCGGGGCCCGCCATGGGCAAGATCGAGCCGCGGCTGACCACCCCGGCATTGCCGTAGGAGGTACGGGCCCGCGCCTCGCCGGGATCGCACAGCACCACGTCCCGCCCCCGGTCCTTCAGGGCAATGGCGCAGGACAGGCCCACCATCCCGCCGCCGACCACCACGATGTCGGCCGTCTGTTCGTCCTGGTGCATCAGTCTTGTCTCATTCGGGTTACGCCGTGCCGTCCGGGGATGCCGACGGGCGCGGGTTCTCTCCTCTCCCCGCGGGCGGGGGCCACCGCCCCCTTGTCGTTGCCGTGACGAGCCGAGAGCAAGGGTGAGGAGGTCTCGACGGGGGAGATTCCACCGCCCCCCTCGCCCGGCGGGCTCGCTGCCGACCCGGCAGGGGGTCGGCCGCCCTCTCGCCACCGTGGGAAGAGGAGAAACCCGCGCCCGTCCACACGATGGAAACGTCTTCCGAGAATCCTGTGATCAGGGTGCCAGCCCCGCCAGATCCCGCACCGCGCCGAGCAGCACCCGGGTCGCGGCGTCGGCATCCTCCAGGGTGATCGATTCCGCCGGGTTGTGGCTGATGCCGCCGCGGCAGCGCACGAACAGCATCGCCGAGGGGCCGAGCGCCGCCATCGCCACCGCGTCGTGGGTGGCGCCCGAGGGCAGCAGCAGGGGCGCGTGGCCGAGCCGTCGCGCCGCCCGGTCGAGGGCCGTCCGCAGGCCCGGATCGAGGGCGACCGCCGGGTTGTCCATGTAGGTCTCGGCGGTGAAGCTGACCCCGCGCCGCTGCGCGATCGCCCGGCACTCGGCCTGGATCGCGGCGAACAGGGCATTGCGGTCCGCATCCTCCGGGGCGCGCAGGTCGAGGCTGAAATCGACCCGGCCGGCGATCACGTTGACCGCACCCGGCACCACGGCGAGCGCGCCCACCGTCGCGACCGCGCCCGCCGCGCCCTCGCCCAGGCGCTCGACCGCCAGCGCCATCTCGGCCGCCGCCGCCAGCGCGTCCCGGCGCATCCCCATCGGCACGGTACCGGCGTGGTTGGCCTCGCCCGTCACGGTGCAGCGCCCCCGGGTGAGCCCGACGATGCCCGAGACGACGCCGACCGGCTGCACGGCCGCTTCGAGGGCCGGCCCCTGCTCGATATGGACCTCGAGGTAGCCGGCGATCTCGCCCGGGCGGCGGGCCAGCGCCGGGATCCCGTCCGGATCGCCCCCGAAGGCGAGAAGCGCCTCGCGCAAGGAGGTCCCGGCGGCGTCGCGACCCTCCAGCCACTCGGGCCTGTACTGCCCGGCCCAGGCCTTCGAGGTCGAGAGCGAGGTCGGGAAGCGCACGTTCTCCTCGTCGCCGAAGGCCACCACCTCGAGGGCGAAGGGCAGGGACACGCCGCGCAGCTCCTCGGCGACGACGAGGCCGGCCGCCACCCCGAGCGGGCCGTCGTAGCGCCCGGCATCGACCACGCTGTCGATGTGCGAGCCGAGCACCAGGGCCGGCAGGCCGGGCTCACGCCCCTCGATCCGCCCGACCACGCTGCCGGCGGCGTCGATCCGCGCCGCCATCCCGGCCGCCCGCATCAGGCCGAGCACCGCCTCGGCCGTCGCCCGGTGGGCCGGAGACAGGTAGAGCCGGGTCAGCCGGCCGGGCTCGTCGGTGTGGCGGGCGAGGTCGTCGATCAGCGCCATCACGCGGGCGCCGAGGCGGGGATTGGTCTCGGTCATGGCAGTCCAGCGACCCTGCGGGCTCTTCGGACGGGCGATATGCAGGGTCGGTGCCGGTCGGGGCAACCGGGTTGCGGCGCATGCCGCCGCCCCGTCAGGTCAGGGCTTCGCGTGCCACGGCCCGTCGAGCGGCGCCAACGCGTCCCGAGCCGCGGCGCGCGGGCGACGGCGGTCCCGCTCGCGGGCGAAGCCGGACAGGCGGCGGGCGAGGCCGGGGAGGTCAGGCCTGAGGTCAAGCCTCTTGGCGCTCCCGTCGCCGAACAACGCCGCATCGAGGGCGGTCAGCCGCGAAGCGAGGCCCGGATCGGCGCGCCATGCCGCGGCGAGGCCCGGGTCTCGACGGGCCGCCTCCGCCAGGGCGGCGTGGAACCCGGCCGCGTCGCGGCGCCGGGCCGCCCGGGCGATCGCCCGCAGGGCCGGCGCGGCCGGCCTCTCCCGGCGGCGCAAGGCGCCCCAGGCCCCGAGGCCGAGGCCGAAGGCGGCGAGACCCGCGAGCAACGCCCGCCAGGGCGAGATCGGCGGCGGCGGGGGCGCCGCGTCGGCAGGCTTCGCGGCGCGGCCGCCGATGATGCGGGCCGGGATCTCAGCCTCGCGCATCACCCGCGCCCTGGTGTCGAACCATGGGATCGAGATCGCCGACAGGGTGACCGGCTCGGGCACGCCGGGGCGCACGTCCCAGCGATAGGTGACGCTGGCCACCGGCCCCGCGGGGGTGATGCGGGTCTGGCGCTCCACCGGCCCGGCGAAGGTGAGGACCCCGCGGGTACGCAGCACCGGCCGCGGCGGCAGGGCGTCGGCGGTGACGCCGCGCACGTCCAGCGTCACGGTGCGCCGGGCCGGCTCGCCGAGCCTCAATCCCTCGGGCTCGGGCTCCCACTGGTCGGTCACCGTCACGTCCTGCGCCGCCAGCCACCACGGCTCCGGCGCGTCCGGTCCGCCCGGTCCCTGCCAGGCCGCGACCGCCAGCGGCAGGGGCGGGGAGCGCACCTCGACCACCCGGCGCTCGCCGCCGTCGACGAGGGTCAGGCGGTGCACGAACGGATCGATGACGAAGCGGCCGGGCCCTTGCGGGAACACCGCCACGGTGCGCTCGAAGCCGCGCGCCTCCTGGCCCTGGATCGTGACGCGGGACCAGTGGTCGCGGCCGAGCTGGGTCCAGCCGAAATGCGGCAGGCTCGGCTGGCGCAGCTCCTCGAGGGCGATCTGCGCCCGGTAGGTGCCGCGGATGCGCAGCAGCACCATCTCGCGCGGATAGGGCGTGGCGTTGCCGGGCACCTCGGCGGTGACGGTCAGGCTGAGGTCGCCATCCTCCAGGGCGAAGGCCGGGGACGCGGCGAGCGCCAGCGCGACGAGACATCCTCCCATCATGGGCTGCCTCACCATGGGTTGCTCCCGGGCTGCACGGCGGTGCCGGCCTCGCGCCGGCGGGTCTGCTCGGCGAGGATCCGCAGGCGGACGAAGCGGCCGGGATCGTCGGTCAGGGTGGCGAGCCAGTGCCGGTCGGGGCGGACTTCCCGCGCCTCGAAGCTCTTCGAGACCCGGCGGACCTCGCGCTCGACCACCTCGGACACGCTGGCATTGCCGCCGCCCCGGCGCCCGCCACCCTCGGCGTCGCTCGCCGAGCCGCGGGCCTGGCCGCGGCCGGGATCGACCGAACGCTGCTCGGCCCGGCCGGTGCGGGCGGCCTTGGAATTGCCGGGCGAATCGGCGGCCGAGGAGGCCTCGCGGTGGCCGGCCAGGCCCTCGCCGCTGGAGGCGGTGCCGGGATCGTCGGCATCCGATTCGGTCTTGGTGGCGTAGCGGGTGGCAGCGTCGGCCTGGGCGTTGGCCTGGCCGGCGGTGCGGCCGCCAGGGGCGTCCGGCGTGTCGAGGAGGCGGGCGATCAACTCGCGGTTGGCCCTGGCGTCCTCGTCCGACGGGTCGCGGGCGAGGGCCGCCTCGTAAGCCGCGAGCGCCCCCTTGAGGTCGCCGGCGAGGGCCAGCGCGTTGCCGCGGTTGTAGGGAGATTTCGAGAAGGCGTGCGCGGCGTCCGCGTAGCGGCCCGCCGTGTAGAGGGCGGTGCCGCGCCAGTCCGGATCGTCGCTGATGCGCGCGGCCAGCCCCGGCAGCCCGGCGCCGAGCAGCAGGCGGGCAAACGCCGCGGGCTCGACGGCGAGCCCCGCCAGGACGATCGCACCGGCGGCGAGGAGGATCCGCATCAGGCGCTCCGCCGGAACAGGAGCAGGACCGGGACGAGCGCGAGGCCGGCGAGGAAGCGGCCGAGATCCTGCCAGGCCAGCACCGCGTACCCCCCCTCCGCGAGGTGGCGGGCGACGCTCTCCGACACGGCCGCGACGACCGCGGCCGGGGCGTCGAGGCTGCCGGCCGCGCCGCCGCCGAGAGTCGCGAGGCGCGCGAGGCCGGTGCCGTCCGGCCGGGCTGCATCGGGCGGCAGGGCGGTGCCCGCCGGGACCAGGATCGTGTGCAGCCGATGGCCGTCGCTCCGAAGGGCCGCCGCCTCGCGCGACGCGGCCTCGTCGAGGCCGCCGCCATCGGTCACCAGCACCACATCGCCGGTCACGATGGCGCCCTCCGCGAGGGTGCGGCGGGCGAGCGCCAGGGCCCGGGCCGGATGGCTGCCGCGGTCGGGCACGGTGGTGCCGTCGAGGGCGAACAGGATCGTGCCGAGGCTGTCGCGGTCGGTGGTCGGGGTTGCCGCGAGATAGGCGTCGCCGGCATAGGCGATGACGGCCACGGCCTTGGTGCCGGCGGCCTCGGCCAGCCCTTGCGCCAGGGACCGGGCCTCGCCGAGGCGCCCCCCTTCGGCGACCGAGCGCGACAGGTCGAGGGCGAGGATCGTCGCGTCGAGGTTGCGGAAGCCCGCGGTGTCGCGGCGCTCCACGGCCGGCCCGGCGAGGCCGAGGGCGAGGAGAGCGCCGGCGAGCACCAGCAGCCATTGCCCGCCGCTCCGCCCCGGCCGCACCGCCCCGCGGGCCCGGAGCGCCGCCATCAGGTGCGGCTCGACCGCCCGGACCCAATCGCCGAGCGGCGCCGAACGGTGGGCGGCGCGCCAGGCGAGCAGCCCGAGGACCGGCAGGGCGAGGAGCCACCAGGGGCGCAGGAGGGTGAAGGCCTCGGTCATGCCGCCCGCCGGGTCAGCAGGAGCACGAGGCCGGAGAGCAGCGCCAGCCCGCCCGGCCACGGCCAGAGATCGCGCCGCAGCGGCACCGGCGGGGCGCGGTCGCGGCCGCCTTCCAGCGCATCGATGCTGTCGGCGACCCCGGCGAGGTCGTCGGTGGTGCGCACGCGGAAGAACCGGCCGCCGCTCGTCGCCGCGACGTCGCGAAGAGCCTCGGAATCGACCACGTCCTGCTCGCCATTCGCGTCGGCGAGGTCCCGGGGACCGAGCGCGATGGTGTGGACGCGAATGCCGAGGTCGCGGGCCAGCACCGCGACGTCCCGCGGCGCGGTCTGGCCGGCATTGTTGGCGCCGTCGGAGAGCAGCACCACCACCTTGGACGGGCCGGGGAGCGCGTCGAGGCGCTTCAGGGCGAGGCCGAGCCCGTCGCCGATGCCGGTCGAGCGGCCGACGAGGCCGATCTGCGCCTCCTCCAGGGCCCGGGCGACGGCTTGCGTGTCGAAGGAGGGCGCCGCCGCCACGTCGGCCTGGTCGGCGAAGATGACGAGGCCGATCCGGTCGCCGGCGCGGCGGCGGATGAAGTCGGCACCGACGCGCTTGACCGCGGCGAGCCGCGAGGAGTTGCGCCCGTCGAGCGAGAAGTCGATCCGCTCCATGCTGCCCGAGAGATCGAGGGCCAGCACGATGTCCCGCCCGGAGGCCGGCAGCGCCGCACCCGGCAGGACCAGCCGCGGGCCGGCGAGCGCCGCCACCAGGGCGACCCAGACGAGCCAGGTCAGGGCGGCGCGGCCCCGGGTCCCGAGGTTGAGCGGCCCGCCGCGGTCGAGCCCGGCGACGAGCGAGGCGGGCACCGTCAGGGCGCCGCTGGTGCCCGGGCGCGGCGGCAGCAGCCGGGCGGCGAGGAGCGGCAGCGGCAGGAGCAGGCCGGCGAGCGGTGCCGCGAAATCGAGGGAGGCAAGGCCGGCCATCGCCGTCAAGCCCGCAGCCGCGCGACGAGGCGGGCGAGCCCGGCTTCCGCCGCGGCGAGGTCCGGCGCCGGGCCCGGGGCGTAGAGGTGCTCGGTCAGCGTCCGGCCGGGGCCGGTGCGGAAGAAATCGGTGCCGAGGCGCGCGTCGAGCCCTGCCGCCCCCTCGACCCCGAGGCTGCGGGCGAGGCGCCGGCTCAGGCGTGCGAGGGCGACCTGCCGCTCGCCCGGCGGCAGGTCGCGGGCGGCGGCGAGCTCGGCGAGGGCCGCGCGGCGGATCGGCCGGCCGCGCCAGCGCGGCAGCAGCCAGGCCGCGAGGGCGGCGAGCGCCAGGCCGGCGCCGATCGCCGCCAGCATGTCGAGCCGGACCAGCCCCGGATCGGGTGGGGCGTGCAGCCCGCGAAGCCCGGCGAGCGCCTCGTCACAGCACGGCATCGAGCCGCTCCATCAAGGGGGCGAAGCCCTCCGGCCCGGTCTCGGCATCGAGGCGCACCACCGTGACGCCGAGGCGGGACAGGCCCGCGACCCGCTCCTCCGGCGCCGGCCGCCTCGGCCCGGTCCGCGCGGTGCCGCGCCGCCCGTCCGGCGTGACGTAGGGGTAGAGGCCAGGCGGGGCCGCCCGCTCGAAGGCGTCGCTCACCAGGATCAGGCTTATCGACATCCGCTCCGCGAGCACCGCCAGGGTCTCGGGGAATCCGTCGCCCGGGGCGTCGAGGGCGCTCGCCACGACCAGATGCCCGCCCGCCGGCAGCAAGGCGCGGGCCCGCTCCAGGGCCGGTCCCAAGGGAGGATCGGCTTGCGCGGCGGCCGTCAGCGCCGCGTCGTGCGCCCGGGCGAGACCCTGGCAGAGAGCCGCCATGCCGCGCCCGCCGCTCCTCGGCGGCAGCAGCACCGGCTCGGGGCCGGCAGCGCACAGGCCGATCCGGCCGCCATCGCCGGCGATGCGCCAGCCGAGCAGCGCCAGCGCCTCGGCGGCCGCGACCGAGCGCAAGGAGCGGCGGGTGCCGACCAGCATCGAGGGTCGGAAATCGGCGAGCAGCACCACGGCGCGGTCGCGCTCCTCGTGGTGGGTGCGGACGTGGAGCGTGCCGGTGCGGGCAGTGGCGTTGCGGTCGACGTGGCGCACGTCGTCGCCCTCGGCCCAGAGGCGCACGTCGTCGGGCTCGCTGCCGCGCCCGCGCCGCCGGGTGACGATGCCGCCGGGCAGCCCCGAGCGGGCCCGGTTCGTCGCCCCGGCGCCGCGGCGGGCGAGGTGGCGCAGGCCCATCAGCGCGCCGGCCTCGACGGCGATGCCGGGGCCCTCGAGCGGATCCGCGCCGGGACGGGGCCGTGATGCGGTCGGGAGCATGGTCAGAGCGGCCGCACCCGGTCGAGCAGGCCGGCCACCAGGGCGCGGGCGGTCTGCCCCTCGGCGGCGGCGCGCCAGGTGAGCGCAAGGCGGTGGGCGAGCGCGTCGCCGGCGAGCGCCACGATGTCGTCCGGCACGACGTGGTCGCGCCCGTGCAGGTAGGCCCGGGCCTTGCCGGCGAGCATCAGCGCCAGGGTGCCGCGGGGCGAGACCGGGTGCTCGATGGCACCGCGCAGGTCGGCCGCCGCCGGACCGCCGCGCGTGGCGGCGACGAGCCGGACCAGAAAATCCTTGAGGGCCGGCGAGACGTGGGTCTTGAGCGCGGCCGTGCGGGCGGCGCGCAGTTCCTCGGCGGTGAGGCGCACCGGCATCGGCGCGGCCTCCTCGTTCATCTCGCCCTCGACGAGGTCGAGGATGCGGCGCTCCGAAGCCTCGTCCGGCATCTCAACCACGACGTGGAGCAGGAACCGGTCGAGCTGCGCCTCCGGCAGCGGGAAGGTGCCGGCATGCTCGATCGGGTTCTGGGTCGCCACCACCATGAACGGATCGGGCAGGGGGTGGGTGGTGCCCGCCACCGTGACCTGCCGCTCGGCCATCGCCTCGAGGAGCGCCGATTGCACCTTGGGCGGCGCGCGGTTGACCTCGTCGACCAGCACCAGGGAGTGGAACAGCGGGCCTGCCAGGAACTCGAACCGGCCGCCATCGGGCCGCCAGACCGTCGTGCCGGTGAGGTCGGCGGGCATCAGGTCGGGGGTGCACTGGATGCGGGCAAAGCCGGTGTGGAGCCCGTCGGCGAGGCGCTTGACCGCCCGGGTCTTGGCGAGACCCGGCGCGCCCTCGATCAACAGATGGCCGCCGGTGAGGAGCCCGATCAGCAGCCGCTCGACCAGGCCGGACGCGCCGATCAGGCCTGCCTCCAGGCCGGTCCGCAGGGCATGAAGCCGCGCGCGCACCGGATCGTCGGACGCCAGGGGGTCGGCTCCCACGATGCTCCGCATCGCGGCCTGCTCAGCGCCTCGCGCCATCCGGTGCGTCTCCCCTCGGGCCGGTGCTTCGCGTGCCGGCGTTGCGGGGATCAGGCCGCGTCTTCTCGGATGCGTCAATCCCGCGGGTAGCGGGGGTGGGGTGTGCTTAAGTCCGCGGTGGCGGGTGAGAGTGCCCGATGCCGGGCGTATCGCCCGCGCGCATCGCCACCGGACGCTGCTCCCGCTCGCTGATTTTGCGGCCTTGCTTGCGGCGAACCGGTACCCGCTCCATCGGACGATCCCGTAGCAGGCTACCTGACCCAGCGGGGGGCCGCTTGCCGCCCCGCGCGATCATCGTTGCTGTCCGGACCAAGATCTGGGCACGCGACGGATTGTCAGACGCGCGAACTTGGGAAGTTCGAGCGTCTGACAAGTCTCGCACCGGCCAGTCAGCCAACAAGGTCATGAACCGGTCGTTTCGATCCAAGCGTCGGGGCTGCGGAGCCGCTCCTGGCGCGACAGCCTTCCCCTAACCGCACATGCGGCGGTAGCGGCGGCAGTTGCCCTGCCCTTCCTCACCGTACACGTCCCTGTTCTCGCAACGGTCACGAAGCTCACGACACATGCGGCGGTGACGACGCTCGTCGCGGTCTTCGCGATAGCCTCGTCCATCATCGATCTCCACGCCGCCAGGCCCGATCCGGATACCTTGGGCAAAGCTCGGAGCACCTGAAATCAGCAGCACGGCAGTCGTGGCGGCGGCGAACACCCAGTTGCGCATGAGAGCCTCTCCCTCGTTCGGTATTGCCTCAATGGGAGACAGGAAACGGCTGAGGCTCGAAATGGTTCGAGAGAGTGCGGACAGGCCGCCTTGGTTTGATGCATTCAAGCAAGTTAGCGGTTACGAGCCGCCTCGCAGGCGGAACCTTCAAGCTTCGGTCTTCAGGTCTTTCGCGCTGACACGGGCCCGGGGATATGGTCCATGAATAACCCTGGACAGCCCTTCGCACGGTCAAGCTGACTGGGTTCGGTGCTGGAGCGCCGGCCGATCGCGCGGCCATCGGATACCGCTCCATCTCCCTCATTCTGCGGCGTTTTTACCGACGAGCGAGTCTCCACCCGTCGCGAAACGCTCGATCCCCTCTCACCCGGCGTCGATCGGACGTGCGGGATCCTTTCTCCCATATGGGAGAAGGGGGAGGGCGCTCCGCGGAGGAGCGCCCTCCTCACGTCATGAGATGCGTCACACCGTCCAGGGCGCCGGCCGGTTCGGGCTGATCCCGTAGCGGGCCACCGCCTCCGCCACCCTCGCCCGGTCGAGCTTGCCGTCGTCGGCCAACGCCGCGAGCGCCGCCACCACGACGTGGTGCCGGTCGACCTCGAAGAAGGCGCGCAAGGCGCTGCGGGTGTCGCTGCGGCCGAAGCCGTCTGTGCCGAGCGTCACGTAGCGGGCCTGGATCGCCGTCGCGATCAGCTGCGGGTAGGCCCGGACGTAGTCGGTGGCGGCGACGACCGGGACGGAGCCGGACAGCGACTCCTCGACGAGGCTGCGCTTCGGCGGCAGGCCGGGGTTCAGGCGGTTGGCGCGCTCGACCTCGCGGGCCTCGCGGGCGAGTTCGCTGAAGCTCGTGACGCTGTGGACCTCGGCGGCGATGCCCCAGTCCTCGGCCAGCAGCGTCGCGGCGGCGATGACCTCGGGCAGGATCGCCCCTGAGCCGAGGAGACGGAGAGCCGGCTCACCATCTCCGTAGCCGGCAAACCGGTACATCCCGCGAATGATCCCGTCCCGCACGCCCTCCGGCATCGACGGCTGGGCGTAATTCTCGTTCATCGCCGTGACATAGTAGAACGCGTCGACGTCGCGCTCCATCATGTCGCGGGCGCCGTGATCGAGGATCACCGCCATCTCGTAGGCGAAGGCCGGGTCGTAGGCGCGGCAATTCGGGATCGTCGCGGCGACGAGGTGGCTCGACCCGTCCTGGTGCTGCAGGCCCTCGCCGCCGAGCGTGGTGCGGCCGGCGGTGGCGCCGATCAGGAAGCCGCGGGCGCGCTGGTCGGCCGCCGCCCAGATCAGGTCGCCGACGCGCTGGAAGCCGAACATCGAGTAGTAGATGTAGAACGGCAGCATCGCGAGGCCGTGGACGCTGTAGGACGTCGCGGCCGCGGCCCAGGACGAGATCGCCCCGGCCTCGGTGATGCCCTCCTCCAGGAGCTGCCCGTCGCGCGACTCCTTGTAGTAGAGCATCGAGCCGGCATCCTCCGGCTCGTAGAGCTGGCCGAGCGGCGAGTAGATGCCGACCTGCCGGAACAGGTTGGCCATGCCGAAGGTGCGGGCTTCGTCGGCGACGATCGGCACGACGCGCGGACCCAGCTCCTTGTGCTTGATCAGGCTGCTGAACAGCCGCACCGCCGCAGTGGTGGTCGACATCTCCTTGCCGTCGGCCTCGAGCGCGAAGCCGGCGTAAGTGCTGAGGTCCGGCACGGCGACGTGGGCGGCGGTACGCCGACGCTTGGGCAGGAAGCCGCCGAGCTTTTCGCGGCGCTCGCGCAGGTAGCGCAGCTCGCGGCTGTTCTCGTCGGGCTTGTAGAATTCCAGGCGCTCGACCTGCGCATCGGTGAGCGGCAGGGCGAAGCGGTCGCGGAAGGCCTTCAGGGCGTCGGTGTCGAGCTTCTTGGCCTGGTGGGCGGTCATGCGCGACTCGCCGGCGCCGCCCATGCCGTAACCCTTCTTGGTCTTGGCCAGGATCACCGTCGGGCGGCCCTTGGTCGCCTTGGCGGCGGCGAAGGCGGCGTAGAGCTTGCGGAAATCGTGGCCGCCGCGCTTCAGCTTGTCGACGTCGGCATCCGACATGTGGGAGACCAGCGCCTTCACCTCCTCGTCCTCACCGAAGAAATGGGCGAGGTTGTAGGCGCCGTCCTTCGCGCCCAGCGTCTGGTACTTGCCGTCGACCGTGGCGGCGAAGCGGCGCAGCAGGGCGTGGTTGGTGTCGCGGGCGAAGATCGCGTCCCATTCCGAGCCCCACAGCACCTTGACCACGTTCCAGCCGGCGCCGCGGAAGACGCTCTCCAGCTCCTGGATGATCTGGCCGTTGCCGCGCACCGGGCCGTCGAGGCGCTGCAGGTTGCAGTTGATGACGAAGGTGACGTTGTCGAGTTTTTCGCGGGCCGCCAGGGTCAGGGCGCCGATCGATTCCGGCTCGTCCATCTCGCCGTCGCCGAACACGCCCCAGACGTGCTGGCCGGCGGTGTCGGCGAGGCCCCGGTCGCTCAGGTAGCGCATGAAGCGCGCCTGGTAGATCGCGTTCATCGGCCCGATGCCCATCGAGCCGGTCGGCACCTGCCAGAACTCGGGCATCAGCCAGGGATGCGGGTAGGAGCACAGGCCCTCGCCGGCGATCTCCTGGCGGTAATGCTTCAGGTTCGTCTCGGAGAGCCGCCCCTCCAGGAAGGCACGGGCATAGACGCCGGGCGCCGAATGCGGCTGGAAGAACACGAGGTCGGCGCCGGCCCCGGACGCGTCGCCGGCCTGGAAGAAGTGGTTGAAGCCGAGCTCGAAGATCTCGGCGGCGGAGGCGTAGGAGGCGACGTGGCCGCCGAGCTCGCCATAGGCCATGTTGGCCCGCACCACCATGGCGAGCGCGTTCCAGCGCATGATCGAGGTGATGCGCTCCTCGACGCCGAGGTCGCCGGGATAGGGCGGCTGCTTCTCCAGCGGAATCGTGTTGCGGTAGGGCGAGTAGGGCGGCGCCTCCTCGACGACGCCGATCTCCCGCGCCTTCTGCTCCAGCCGGTCGAGCAGGAAGCGGGCGCGGGCCGCACCGCCGTGGCGGAGCACCGATTCGAGCGAGGCGAGCCAGTCCGCGGTCTCGGCCGGATCCGGATCGGCCACGCCGCGGGGACCCAGGATCGGCTGCCCATTCGGGCGCTCGTTCTCGTTGACCGGCACGGCCGGGATCGGCTTGGCGCTCGCGCTCATGGCGTCGTGTCTCCCATCGATGGCGCCAGGGTAATCCCCCGGTCGCGGCAGAGGCTGCTTCGTTTGCCGGCGTTTCAGGTGGAAGTGGAAAACATTTTCGCGAGAGCAGGGAGCGGCGGTCGTTTTTGCCTGACGCACCCGCCACGCCGCGCCGAGATGCCCATCCGACCCGTCCCGGCGCGGGATGGGCGTCCGGCATCACCGTCGGGTAGCGTCAATGGCACTTTTGTCCTAAGCTCACAGCCAAAGTCGGGCCGTGCGGGGCCGGCCTTCCCGTCGAACTTCCCTCGCCGAAGCGGCGTCGGCAAGGGCACGTGGTCGTCGGCCCGCTCAAGCCCGGACGCGCTCGGGAGCCCTCATTCCGATGACCGCCGATACGGCCTCCAGCCTGCTCCAGACCCCCCTACACGCGCTGCACCAGGAGGCCGGCGCCCGGATGGTGCCATTCGCCGGCTACGCGATGCCGCTGCAATATCCGCTCGGGCTCCTGAAGGAGCACCTGCACACCCGCAAGGCGGCCGGGCTGTTCGACGTCTCGCATATGGGCCAGATCGCCGTGCGGCCCCGCTCCGGCGATCTCGCGGACGCCGCCCGCGCCCTGGAGACGGTGCTGCCGATCGATGTCGTCGGCCTGAAGCCCGGCCGTCAGCGCTACGGATTCTTGACGACACAGGGCGGCGGCATCCTCGACGACCTGATGATCGCCAATCTGGGCGACCATTACCTCCTGGTGGTCAACGCCGCCAACAAGGCCGCCGGCCTCGTCCACCTCCTCGACGCGATCGGCACCCCGTGCAGCGTCGAGCCGATCGACCGGGCGCTGATCGCGCTCCAGGGGCCGGGGGCGGAAGGCGCGCTCGCCCGCCATCTGCCGGCGGCCGCCGAGATGCGCTTCATGGATGCGCGCCCGATCGCCTTCGCGGACGGGGAGGGCCTCATCGTGCGCGCCGGCTATACCGGCGAGGACGGGTTCGAGATCGCGCTGCCGGCCGAGGCCGCCCTGGCGCTCGCCCGCGCGCTGCTGGCCGATCCCGAGGTGAAGCCGATCGGCCTCGGCGCCCGCGATTCCCTGCGCCTCGAAGCCGGCCTGTGCCTGCACGGCTCGGACATCGACCTCGAGACCTCGCCGGTCGAGGCCGGCCTGTCCTGGGCGATCCCGACGGTGCGCCGCCGCGGCGGCGACCGGGAGGGCGGGTTCCCGGGGGCCGAGCGGATCCTGGCCGAACTCGCCGACGGGCCGGCACGCTTGCGGGTGGGGTTACGGCCGGAAGGGCGTACCCCGGTACGGGCGGGCGCCCCGCTCTATCCCGCCGGCGACGCGGCCGAACCGGCCGGCCGGGTGACCTCCGGCGGCTTCGGGCCGAGCCTGGACGGGCCGATCGCCATGGGGGTGCTGCCGAGCGCGCTCGCCGTACCGGGCACCCAGGTTTTCGCCGAAGTGCGCGGCCAGCGCCTGCCCTGCGCGGTGGTGCCGCTGCCGTTCCGCCCCGCCGGTTTCAAGCGGTCCTGACGCAAGGAGTTTGTCCATGCTGAAATACACCGACGAGCACGAGTGGCTGCGCCTGGAGGGCGACGTGGCGACGGTGGGCATCACCGACCACGCCGCCGAGCAGCTCGGCGACCTCGTCTTCGTCGAGTTGCCGAAGGTCGGCGCCACCCTGGCCAAGGGCGCCGCCGCCGCGGTGGTGGAATCGGTCAAGGCGGCCTCCGACGTCTATGCGCCGGTCGACGGCGAGGTGACCGAGATCAACGACGCCGCGGTGAGCAGCCCGGAGAGCGTCGGCACCGATCCGCAGGGCGCCGGCTGGCTCTACCGCGTCCGCCTCAGCGACCCGTCGCAGCTCGACGGGCTGATGGACGAGGCGGCCTACCGCGCCTTCGTCGGCTGACATGATGTCCGCCTGATCCGTTTCGACACCAGTCAAGCGCGGGATCCCCTCTCCCGTGTCGGAGAGGGGTAGGGGTGAGGGTGATACGCCGCCGAGTAAAGCTCCGGCCGTCACGCTGCCGGCACGACGCTCAGTGCTTCACGCTGAAGCGTGCCACCTTCACCCCCGACCCCTCTCCCACACGGGAGAGGGAGCCGCGCTCCACCTTTCGAGCCGCCTCGCAACGGCTCCCGACCGGGGCATCTCCTCATGCCGATGGACAAGTACGACCCCTACGACTTCGCCAACCGCCGCCATATCGGCCCGTCGGTGGACGAGATCGCCCGGATGCTGGAGGTGGTCGGTGCCGAGAGCCTCGACGCCCTGATCGACGAGACCCTGCCGGCGGGCATCCGGCAGACGGAGGCGACCGAGTTCGGCGCCGCCCTGTCGGAGCGCCGGGCGATCGAGCGCCTGCGGGCGACCGCCAACAAGAACAAGCTCCTGACCTCGCTGATCGGCCAGGGCTACCACGGCACCACGATGCCGCCGGCGATCCAGCGCAACATCTTCGAGAACCCGGCCTGGTACACGGCCTACTCGCCCTACCAGCCCGAGATCAGCCAGGGCCGGCTCGAGGCGCTCCTCAACTTCCAGACCTGCGTCGGCGACCTGACCGGGCTCGACATCGCCAATGCCTCGCTCCTCGACGAGGCGACGGCCGCCGCCGAGGCGATGGGCATGGCGCGCCGGATCGCGACCGCGAAGCCCGACACCTTCTTCGTCGACGCGCAATGCCTGCCGCAGACCATCGCGGTCCTGAAGACCCGGGCCGAGCCGTTCGGCTGGCGGATCGTCGTCGGCGACCCCTTCACCGACCTCGATCCGGCCTCGGTGTTCGGCGCGATCGTCCAGTATCCGGGCGTCGAGGGCGCGGCGCACGACTTCACCGACGTGTTCGCCAAGCTGCACGAATCCGGCGCCATCGCCGTGGTGGCGGCCGATCCGCTGGCGCTGACGGTGCTCAAGCCCCCGGGCGAGATGGGGGCCGACATCGCGGTCGGCTCGATGCAGCGCTTCGGCGTGCCGATGGGCTATGGCGGTCCTCATGCCGCCTACATGGCGACGCGGGACGCCCACAAGCGGGCTTTGCCCGGGCGCATCGTCGGCGTCTCGGTCGATTCCCGCGGCAACCGCGCCTACCGGCTCTCGCTCCAGACCCGCGAGCAGCACATCCGGCGCGAGAAGGCGACCTCGAACATCTGCACCAGCCAGGTGCTGCTGGCGGTGATCGCCTCGATGTACGCGGTGTTCCACGGCCCGCGCGGGCTCAAGGCGATCGCGATGCGCATCCATCGCGATGCGACGCGGCTCGCCGCGGGCCTGAACCAGCTCGGCTTCGAGACCCATCCGGACGCGTTCTTCGACACGATCACCGTGACGGTCGGGCCGTTCCAGGGCGTGATCCTGAAGAACGCCGTCGCCAACGGGATCAACCTGCGCAAGGTCGGAGCTGACCGCATCGGCATCACGGTCGACGAGCGCACCCGGCCCGACATCGTCGAGGCGGTGTGGCGCGCCTTCGGCGGGGACGGCCTGGCTTACGACGAATCCTGGCCCGAGCCGCGGCTGCCGGCGGACCTCATCCGCACCTCGGAGTACCTGACCCACCCGATCTTCCACATGAACAGGGCCGAGAGCGAGATGACGCGCTACATGCGCCGCCTCGCCGACCGCGACCTCGCCCTCGACCGGGCGATGATCCCGCTCGGCTCCTGCACGATGAAGCTCAACGCCACCGCCGAGATGCTGCCGGTCTCGTGGCCGGAATTCTCGGAGCTGCACCCCTTCGTGCCGAAGGACCAGGCCGAGGGCTATGCCGAGATGATCGCCGATCTCTCGCAGAAGCTCGCCGACATCACCGGCTACGCGGCGATCTCGATGCAGCCGAATTCCGGCGCGCAGGGCGAGTATGCCGGCCTCTTGGCGATCCGCGCCTACCACCTGTCGCGCGGGGAGGGGCACCGCACCGTCTGCCTGATCCCGTCCTCGGCCCACGGCACCAACCCGGCTTCGGCCCAGATGTGCGGCATGACCGTGGTGGTGGTAGGCGCCGACCGCAGCGGCAACGTCGACGTGGCGGATTTCCGCGCCAAGGCCGAGACGCACGCAGACAACCTCGCCGCCTGCATGATCACCTACCCGTCGACCCACGGGGTGTTCGAGGAGGCGGTGCGGGAGATCTGCGACATCACCCACGCCCATGGCGGCCAGGTCTATCTCGACGGCGCCAACCTCAATGCCCTCGTCGGTCTCGCCCGGCCGGGCGACATCGGGGCGGATGTCAGCCACATCAACCTGCACAAGACCTTCTGCATCCCGCATGGCGGCGGCGGGCCCGGCATGGGGCCGATCGGCGTCAAGGCGCACCTGATCCCGTTCCTGCCCGGCCACGTCGAGACCGACGGGCGCCCGTTCTCGGTCTCGGCCGCGCCGTACGGTTCGGCGGCGATCCTGCCGATTTCGTGGAGCTACTGCCTGCTGATGGGCGGGCGCGGGCTGACGCAAGCCACGCGCATCGCGATCCTCAACGCCAACTACATCGCCAAGCGCCTAACGGGGGCCTACGAGGTCCTCTACACCGGCACCCACGGCCGGGTGGCGCATGAATGCATCATCGACGCCCGCCCGCTGATGAAGAGCGCCGGCGTCAGCGTCGAGGACATCGCCAAGCGCCTGATCGATTGCGGCTTCCACCCGCCGACGATGAGCTGGCCGGTGGCCGGCACGCTGATGATCGAACCGACCGAGTCCGAGACCAAGGGCGAGATCGACCGCTTCTGCGACGCCATGCTGGCGATCCGGGAGGAAATCCGGGCGATCGAGGAGGGCCGGATGGACCGGGCCGACAACCCGCTCAAGAACGCCCCCCACACGGTGGAGGACCTGATCGGGCCGTGGGAGCGGCCGTATTCCCGCGAGGCGGCGTGCTTCCCGGCCGGCGCCTTCCGGGTCGACAAGTACTGGCCGCCGGTCAACCGGGTCGACAATGCCTATGGCGACCGGAATCTCGTCTGCGCCTGCCCGCCGGTGGAGAGCTACATGAAGGCGGCGGAGTAGACATACGATCGGGGTGCTTCTCCCGCCCTTTCCCGGACGACTGAAACGAAGTGGAAGGAGATCCGGGATCCAGGGGGAGAAGTGCCGCGAAGCGGGTCTGCTTCCTGCAACGTTGCAGACGGACGGACGCTTCGCGATGTCTTGTGCTGGATCCCGGATCTCCTTCCGCTATCGCTTCCGTCGTCCGGGAAAGGGGAGCTTCATGAAGACTGTTCGGCCGCACGACATCAGGACCGAGGTTCTTCCCGGCGAGACCGAGAGCAGGAAGGACAAGCTCGATCTCGTCGCCCAGTCGATCGCCTTCGCGCGTGGGCTCCGGGAACGCGCCGGCCCCGATTCCCGGCCCGTCACAAACGCTTTCCTCGACGGCCTCTATGAAGATCCGTGACGGCCGCCCAAGGCCAGCTTATCCCGCCTCCCCGACATAATCCCGCCAGATCGCCTTCTCTCCCAACCCCGCCGCGAACGCCGCATGCGCCGCGCGCTCGGCATCGGTGAGGCGGCTGCGGGTCGGGCGGGGTCCGTGCTCGACCGGGGCCGCGCGCAAGGAAGGACCGGACGGGCCGGCATTGCCCTCGACCGTCAGCCCGAGCGTCGTCTGCTTGCCGCCGAGCAGCTCGATATAGACCTCGGCGAGGATCTGCGAATCGAGCAGCGCCCCGTGCTTGGTGCGGCGGGAATTGTCGATGCCGTAGCGCGAGCACAGGGCGTCGAGGTTGTTGGCCGCGCCCGGATGCTTGCGGCGGGCGAGCGCCAGGGTGTCGACCACGGAGGCCAGTTCGATCAGGGGCGGGGACTTGTCGCCCAGCCGCGCGTACTCGGCGTTGAGGAAGCCGACGTCGAAGGCGGCGTTGTGGATCACCAGGGTGGCGTCGCCGCAGAACTCCAGGAAGTCGGGCAGGATCTGCGCGAAGAGCGGCTTGTCGGCGAGAAAGGCGTCGGAGAGGCCGTGGACCCGGAACGCCCCCTCCGAGACCGGCCGCTGCGGGTTGATGTAGCGGTGGAACTCGCGGCCCGACGGGATGTGGTTGAGGAGCTCGATGCAGCCGATCTCGATCAGCCGGTCGGTCTTGGCCTCGGTGCCGGTGGTCTCGGTGTCGAGGACGATCTCGCGCAGCATCGTGCGGCTCCCTGTGAGAGAAGTGTTTCGACCGGTGTAGCGAGGAAGCGTTAACCGGCCCGCTTCGCTGCCGCGATCACCGCGTCGACCTGCGCCTCGGCGTGGGGAAAGCCCCGGTCGGTCTCGATCAGGTGGTCGGCGCGCCGGCGCTTCTCGGCATCGGGCATCTGCTTGGCGAGGATCTGCGCGAAGGCCTCCTCGTTCATGCCGGGGCGGGCGAGCACCCGGGCACGCTGCACCTCCGGCGGGGCGGTCACCACCGCGACGGCGTCGCATCCCGCCTCGCCGCCGGTCTCGAACAGCAGCGGCACGTCGAGCACGACGAGCGGCGCAGCGTGGTGGGCGGCGAGAAAATCGTCCCGCGCCTGGCGCACCAGGGGATGGACCAGGGATTCGAGGCGGCGCAGGCGCTCGGGATCGCTGAGCACGGCGTTGCGCAAAGCGGCGCGGTCGACCGACCCGTCGGGACTGAGGGTGCCGGGGAAGGCCTCGCCGATCGCAGCCGCGGCGGCGCCGCCCGGCCCGTAGAGGGCGTGGACGCAGGCATCGGCGTCGTGGACCGGCACGCCGCGTGCCCGGAACATCGCCGCGGTGGCGCTCTTGCCCATGCCGATCGAGCCGGTCAGGCCGAGGACGAACGGCCGGCTCATCGGTGACTCTCGAGATCGGCGACGATGCGGGCGCGCAAGGCCGGCGACACGTCGGGCCTGCGGCCGAACCAGCGGGCGAAGCCCGGCACCGCCTGGTGCAGCAGCATGCCGAGCCCGTCGACCGCCGGCAGCCCCCGCGCCCGGGCGGCGGCGAGCAGCGGGGTCTCGAGCGGCACGTAGACGATGTCGGCCACCGCCGCCGCCTCGGGCAGCGGCGCGAGGTCGAGGGCGAGCGGATCCTGCCCGGCCATGCCGAGGGCGGTGGTGTTGATGAGGAGCCCTGTCTCCCGCAGGTGCATCGGCACCGCGTCCCAGGCGATCGCGGTGATCCGGGTGGAATCGAGGGCGGTGAGCCCCTCGGCCCGCTCGGCGCTGCGGTTGGCGACGACCAGCCGGTCGAGGCCGCGCTCGAGGAGCCCGACCAGGATCGCCCGGGCCGCCCCGCCGGCGCCGAGCACCAGGGCGCTGCGCCCATTCGAGGCACCCGTCGCTTCCGGCCAGCCCACGCCGAGGCTGGCATCGAGATGGGCGAGGAAGCCCGGCGCGTCGGTGTTGTCGCCGTGGAGGCGCCCGTCCTCAAACCACAGGGTGTTGACGGCGCCGATCCGCCCGGCCCGCGGCGTCAGCACTTGGGCGAGGCGGAACGCCGCCTCCTTGTGCGGGATCGTGACGTTGCCCCCGACCCAGCCCTCGGCCTGAAGGCTGCGGACGAAGTCCGGGAAGGCGTCGGGATGGACGTCGACGCGCTCGTAGGCGCCGGGCAGGCCGTGCTCGGCGAGCCAGTGGCCGTGGATCAGCGGCGAGCGCGAATGGCCGATCGGGTGGCCGACCACGAAGGCGCGGGGGTGCGGGGTCGTCATCGGGAAGTTACGTCTCGGAACCTGCTCGACGGCAGGGGAAAGAGGGACAGGCACACACGTCTACGCTTCACAGGGTCGTCCCGGGGCTCGCCGCGGGCGAGGGCCCGGGATCCAGAACCGCAGCGGGCGAAGGACAGGGCGGAATGCGCGCCGCCTTCATCCTGGGCACCTGCGGTTCGGGATTGCGCTTCGCACCCCTTCGGGCTCGGGCTCCGCTGCGCGGCCCCGGAACGACACGGGGGGTGTCGGTACGGTCGCAGACCATCGAACGCGCCTCAGACCGCCAGCAACCCCCGCCCGCGCAACCGCGCGAGCAGCGGCAGCAGCGGCAGGCCCAGGATGGTGGAGTGGTCGCCCTCGATGCGGTCGAACAGGTGGATGCCGACCCCTTCGAGCTGGTAGGCGCCGACGCTGCCGGTGACGGCGGGCCCGGCGGCGTCGAGATAGGCGGCGATGCCCGCCTCGCCGAGCGGCCGCATCGTCAGCCGCGCCGTCACGACGAAGCTCTCGGCTACCGTGCCGTCGACGGCGAGCGCCACGGCCGAGTGGAGCGCGTGGGTGCGCCCCTGCAACCGCGCGAGATGGGCGGCGGCCCCCGCCCGGTCGGCGGGCTTGTGGAACACCGTGCCGTCGAGATCGAGCACCTGGTCGGCCCCGATCACCACCCGGTCGGGCGCCTGCGCGGCGACGGCACCGGCCTTGGCGGAGGCCAGGCGCTCGGCCAAGGCCAGGGGAGAGAGGCCGGCGCTAGCGGCCTCGACGGCCCGCTCGTCGACGCCCGGGGCCCGGGTCTCGACGGCCAGGGCGGCCGATTCGAGCAGCCCGCGCCGGGTCGGGCTGGTCGAGGCGAGGAGGAGCGGCGCGGGGCCGCGCCAGAGGGAAGGGGCGTGCGGCATCGATCGTCAATCGGCGAGGAATTTCAGCCGGTGCTCCCGGTGGAGGTCGACGATCGCCGCCGCCGTCTCCTCGATCGAGCGCCGGGTGACGTCGATCACCGGCCAGCGGTTGCGGGCGAAGAGCCGGCGCGAGGTCGCGATCTCGTTCGCCACCGCGTCGCGGTCGACGTAGGACGAGGAATCGTCGGCCTTGAGGCTGAGCAGGCGGTTCTGCCGGATCTGGACGATCCGCTCCGGCGAGGCGATGAGCCCGACGATGAGGGGCTGGCGCAGGGTCTCCAGCACCGCCGGCGGCGGCACGCCGGGGATCAGCGGGATGTTGGTGGTCTTGAGCCCGCGATTGGCGAGGTAGATCGCCGTCGGCGTCTTGGAGGTGCGGCTGACCCCGAGCAGGATCACGTCCGCCTCGTTGAGGTCGTGCGGCAGGTTGCCGTCGTCGTGGGCGAGCGTGAAGTTCATCGCGTCGATGCGCTTGAAGTACTCCGCGTTCAGCATGTGCTGGGCGCCCGGCCGCGCCGTGGAATGGGTGCCGAGATAGGATTGCAGCAGCCGGTGCACCGGCTCCAGCACCGAGAGCAGCGGCGAGCCGGTGGCCCGGCAGGCCTCCTCCAGCCGCTCGGTCAGCTCGCGCCCGACCAGGGTGTAGAGCACGATGCCGGGGGCCTGCTCGATCTCGTTGATCACCCGCTCGAGCTGGGTGCCGGAGCGCACGAGGGGATAGACGTGCTCGATCGCCGAGACCCCCTCGTACTGCGCCGCCACCGCGCGGCCGACATTGATCAGAGTCTCGCCGGTGGAATCCGACACGAGGTGGAGGTGGAAGTAGCTGCGGACCACGCGGACTCCCCGGGCTCGCCGCGGGCGCGGCGGACGCTGGAGCATCGTCTCGACGAAGCCGGGACCGGCTCGTCGCAGACATGCTGCACAATCAAAGGCTTGAAGCAGCGCCCGATCGCGCGCCGCCCCGGCGATCCCGGCGCGCGGCCGATCGTCCACCGATCGGCCGCGCGGAGTCGATGAGTGTGGATAATGCGCCGGCGAAGCGAGGTCCAGGCACCAGGGGTGTGGGTTAATGGCTTTGCGCCTCAACAGGCGCGCCGTTAACACTCGTGGCGGACCGCCCGTGGGAGAATCCGGGACGTGCGACGCCCGAGTCGGGTCCGACGAGGGCCAAGCCCCTCGCGACTCTCGTCATCCTTCGACAATGGAGCAAATCTGTTAAAGGCCTCTTAACGCACCCGCGGTGGGGACGGCCTGTGGACGGCGCTGGAGGCCCGCGATGCCTGCCCCCAATAGAAAAAACAGATTCCTAGAATCTCTCTTTTCTTTTCAGAGGCCTGGGTGGGGATGGGCCTCGCCGCGGGTCGCGACGACGCGCCGGGCTGGCGCCGGAAGGCGGTTCTCGGCATAGGGAAGCGGGCTGCCGGCGTGGCGGCGAACGGTTTTCGGGGGACGAAGGATGAGCGGGACCGCGGGAGCCGGACGGGGAGCCGCTGAGCGGCCGATCCTGCGGGTGCTGAACGGCGAGGCGCTCTCGCCGCCGCCCGCCTGGATGATGCGCCAGGCCGGGCGCTACCTGCCGGAATACCGGGCGGTGCGGGCCGAGGCCGGCTCGTTCCTCGACCTGTGCTACAACCCGGACTTCGCCACCGAGGTCACCCTGCAGCCGATCCGCCGCTTCGGCTTCGAGGCGTCGATCCTGTTCTCCGACATCCTGGTGGTGCCGCACGCGCTCGGCCAGGACGTGCGCTTCGTGGAAGGGGAGGGGCCCCGCCTCGACCCGCTGGCCGGCCGGCCGGAATTCGAGCGGCTGATCGAGGCGGGCGATCCGCGGATCATGCGCCATCTCAGCCCCGTCTTCGAGACCGTCGGGCGGCTGCGGGCGGAGCTGCCGGCCGAGACCACGCTGCTCGGCTTCTGCGGTGCGCCGTGGACGGTGGCGAGCTACATGATCGGCGGGCGCGGCACGCCCGACCTCGCGCCGGCCCGGGCGCTCGCCGCCCGCGACCCCGCCCTCCTCGACGCCTTGATCGACCGGCTGGTCACGGTCTCGACCGAGTATCTGGTGCGCCAGTTCGAGGCCGGCGCCGACGCGGTGCAGATCTTCGAGAGCCATGCCGGCAGCCTGCCGGACGTGCCCGCCGGCGAAACCGGCGATGCGCTGGCGCGCTGGAGCCTCGCACCCATCGCCCGGATGGTCGCCGGCATCCGCGCCCGGGTGCCGGGCGCCAAGATCATCGTCTTCGCCCGCGGCTCGGGGCTCGACGGCCATGCCCGCGTCGCCGAGGAGACCGGCGCCGACGCGGTCGGGGTCGATTGGGCGGTGGATCTGAAGGCGCTGCGCGCCCGCCTGCCGGCCTCGGTGGTCACGCAAGGCAACCTCCACCCCGAGACCCTGATCGCCGGCGGCGAGGCCCTGGACGCGGCCGTGGACGCGATCCGCGCGGCGACCGCCGGCACGCCCCACATCTTCAACCTCGGCCACGGCATCACCCCGCAGACGCCGATCGCCCATGTCGAACGGATGCTGGCGCGGCTGCGGGGGTGAGGGGAGGGGACGTCGGTTCGTCCCCGCGACGGATCCGCCACCCTCCGCGCCATCCCGGGGCCGCGCGGCGGAACCCGGGATCCATCACCGCCGACGATGCCGGGTGAAGCGGGACGCGCATCGCCCCGTCCGTGAGCCTCGACGGTGACGGATCCCGGGCTCCCGCCTGCGGCGAGCCCTGGGGCGACGTGCAGACTGGCCCATACGTCGGTCCTGTCTCATCGATCCGGTCAACCATCCCCCACAGGAACAACTCCCCGTGTATCTCTGGATCAAGTCCGCCCATATCATCTCGCTCATCGCCTGGATGGCGGCGATGCTCTATCTGCCGCGGCTGTTCGTCTATCACGCAGGGCTGCCGGCGGGATCCGGCCAGGGCGAGACCTTCAAGGTCATGGAGCGCCGGCTCGCCAAGGCGATCATGCTGCCGGGGATGATCGCCACCTGGATCTTCGGCATCGCGCTCGCGGTGATGAGCGGCGCCTATACGCAAGGCTGGATGCACGCCAAATTCGCCCTGGTGCTGGCGATGAGCGGCATCCACGGCTGGCTGTCGCGGATGGTCAAGGACTTCGCGGCCGACCGGAACACCCGCAGCCCCAAATTCTACCGGGTGCTCAACGAGGTGCCGACGCTGCTGATGATCCTCATCGTGATCCTGGTGGTGGTGAAGCCGTTCTGAAGGAGCCGTGATGGCGCCCGCGATCGAGACCCAGTCCCTCTCCCTCACCCTGGCCGGGCGCTCGCTGAGCCTGCCGGCCGACCGGATCGGCCAGGGTCCGCCGGCCCTGCTGCTGCCGGCCCTGTCCTCGATCTCGACCCGCGAGGAGATGCGGCCCCTGGCGACGCGGCTGTCCGCCCGCCATGCCTGCCTGGTGCCGGACTGGCCCGGCTTCGGCGCGCAACCCCGGGCGCGGGTGCCGCTCGCGCCCGACACGCTGCACCGCTTCCTCGACGCGTTGCTGGCCCAGGCGCCCGGCCCCTACGCCATCGGGGTCGCGGCCGGCCACGCCGCAGGCTACCTCGTCGCCGCGGCCGCCCGGCACCCGAAGGCGTTCTCCCGCCTGGTCCTGGTGGCGCCGACCTGGCGCGGGCCGCTGCCGACGGCGATGGGCGAGGAGCGCCGGCCGCTGTTCGAGCGCCTGCGGCGGGCGGTCGAGGCCCCGGTTCTCGGCAACCTGCTCTACCGGCTCAACGTCAGCACGCCGATCGTGGCGCGGATGATGCAGGCCCACGTCTATGCCGACCGGGCCCGGGTCACCCCGGCGCTGCTCGGCGAGAAGCGCCGGGTGACGCACCAGCCCCGCGCCCGCTTCGGGACCGCCGCCTTCGTCACCGGCGGCCTCGATCCGGTCCGGTCCCGCGAGGAGTTCCACGCCCTGTTCGGCCCCGGCCTGCCGCCGGTGCTGATGCTCCGCCCGAAGGGCGCCCCGCGCCGCTCGGGCGCCGAGATGGCGGCGCTCGCCGAGACCGGGCACGTGCGCAGCGTCGAGATCCCGGGGGCGCTCGCCGCCCACGAGGAATGCCCCGAGGCGGTCGCCGCCGCGATCCTCTCCGCCGAGGCGTGAGGCCGGTGCGGGCGCTCCTCGCCGCGGCGCTCGCCCTGATGACGGCCGGGGCCGCGGCCGAGCCGGCGCCCCGGCCCTATCTCGCCGAGGGCGCCCTCGACGCCGCCGCGATCCTGCCCCCGCCGCCGCAGCCCGGCAGTGCCGCGCACGCGGCCGACGCGGCGACCTACACGGCGACCCGGGCGCTCGCCGGGACGCCGCGCTGGCAGCTCGCCGTCGCCGATGTCCCGTCGGGCGTCGCCCGGCTCCTCGACAACTTCTCCTGCGCGGCCGGTCGGCGCCTGGATCCCGCCCGGATGCCGGCGCTGGCTGCGCTCCTCGCCCGTGCCCGCCGCGACGTGGTGGTGACGGTGCGGGACGCCAAGGCGCGGTTCGCGCGGGGACGGCCGCATCTCGGCAACGACGCGCCGCTCTGCGTCGCGCGCAGCGAGGCGCTGGACCGGAGCCTCGCCTACCCGTCCGGCCATGCCACCGAGGGCTGGACCTTCGGCCTTGTCCTCGCCGCCCTGATGCCGGAGCGCGCCGCTCCGATCCTGCGCCGCGCCCGGGTCTACGGCGAGAGCCGGGTCGTCTGCGGGGTACACTGGGCGAGCGACGTCGAGGCCGGCCGCCTCACGGGGGCGGCCCTGTTCGCGGCGCTCGTCGGCGATCCCGCCTTCCGGGCCGACCTCGACCGGGCCCGGGCCGAACTCGCCGCTGCCCCGGCGGAGGCAGGCCCCGAGCCCGGGCTCTGCGCCCGCGAGGACGCGGCGTCGGCCCTGCCCTGACCTGCCCGCGTCGCGCGAAGACAGGACGACGTTCCCGAATTGTCACGCTGCGTCAGCGCGTTGGAATCCGGCCCGGCCCGGCGCCCCTGGTGTCGTGTGGCAAGCCCTCAACTTCCAGTCGAATATTCGCTCACAATTCGATCTCGCAAATGGTTGACGAATCGCTACCGCAGGGATAACGAGTCGTTGATTTCGGTGACCGAATCGTTATCACTTCGATCGATGCCGATCGGGTGACCAGATCTGCTTCCCCAAGACTTGTATCCCGGTAGACGGGTCGGATCGCTGTCGCATGCGTGCTGTTCGACATGAAGGCGGTTGTGGACGCGCGCCGGTCCGCACGATCAACACGCTTCTGCTCGAGGACGACGACGTCGATGCCAAGCTGATCGCCCTCCAGGCGGCCGGTTTCCGGCGGCTCGACATGCGCGTGCTTCGCGCCCGCTCGGCAGTTGAGGCGCGGGCGCATGTCGAGGCCGAGCGGATCGACCTCGCGATCCTGGATTTCTGGCTCGGCTGCGAATCGAGCCTGCGTTTCCTGGCCGAGCTCGACGCCCGGCTGCCCGGCCTGCCGGCGGTGGTGCTGACCGGGCTCAGCATGCCGGACGTGCGCGAGATGTGCCTGAGCGCCGGCGCGGTGCGCTTCCTCGACAAGGCTTCCCTCACCAGCGAGGCGTTCGAGGCCGCGATCCTGGGCGTGCTTGGCCCGCGCATCGTCCGCACCCCTGCCGCCGAGCCCGTCCGCTACGGGCGGCCCGGCCTCACCGTGATATCCAACGAGAGATGCGACCGATGAACGGCCAGATCACCTATCTCAACGCCGGATCGGGCAACGAGCAGACCGCCCTGGACCCGGTCCAGGCCCCCGCCACTCCCTCCGCCCCCGACGCCGCCGCGAACACGATCGACAAGGTCCGCGAGCTTCTCTACGGCGACGCGATGCGCTCGCACGAGCGCCGGCACGACGACCTGCGCGAGGCGGTGACCGACCTCGAGCAGCGCATGGTCCAGCGCTTCAACGACATCCAGAAATCGATCGACGCCCTCGCCCTGTCGCTGCGGATGGAGCAGAGCAACGCCGTGCGGGCGATCGGCGGCGCGGTGACCGAGATGGGTCGGCAGATCTCCGCCCTGGCCGACCGCAACCCGTGACGGCCGGGGCCTGACCGTCGATGGGTGCGGCGGCAACCGAGGGTCCGGCCGAGGATCTGGCCTTTCGCGACCTGAAGCGGCTGCTGCTGCGCGACGAGCACCGCGACCTCGCCGGCCTGCGGGACGAATTGGCGCGGCTCGACCGGCGCGTCGGCTCCGAGGACCGGTTCTCCCGGGCGGTGGCCGACAGCCTGGTGGTGGCCCTCAAGGTCGTCGAGGTCGAGAACCACCGCGCGCTCACCGAGGTGATCGCGCCCCTCGTCGTGGCCGGCATCCGGCGCGAGATCGCGGAATCCCGCGACCTGATGGTCGAGACGCTCTATCCCATCGCCGGCCGCATGGTGACCGCGGCGATCGCCGCGGCCTTCCGCCAGCTCTCCGACGAGATCAACGAGACCCTGAGCCGGACGCCGCGGCGGCTGTGGCTGCGCCTGAAGGCCCTGCTCACGGGGCAGTCCTACGCCGCCCTGGTCCTGGCCGAGCTGGTCCAGGGAAGGCTCGAACGCCTGATCCTGATCGACCGCGGCACCGGCGCCGTGCTCGCCACCACCGACCGCGACGGGCGGCCCGACGCCGATCCGGACGGCCAGCTCCACCTGATCGGCGGCCTCGTCACCGCCATCGTCGAGTTCGCCGGCCAGGCGTTGAGTGACGTCAACGGCGAATTGCGCTCCCTCGATTTCGGTGGCCGCACCGTGCTGCTGCGGGCCTCGCCCCTGCTGATCGTCGCCGGCCTGACCGAGGCCGGCCGTGGCGCCGGGCGGCTCGCCGCGCGCGTCGATGCCGAGTTCCTGCCCTTCCTCGACGCCGTCCGACAGGGGGAGGAGCAGCGGGACGGGGCCGGGCACGCCGCGCCGCTCGCCGCGCTCCACCGGGCCATCGCCGCCCGCCTCGCACCGCCGCAGCGGCGGCGCCTGCGGCCGGTGGCGGTCGCCGGCGGGCTCGTGGCAGCCCTCCTCGCCGCATGGGCCACCACGGCCATCGCGTCGGCCCGCCAGCGCGCCGCCGAGGCCGCGGCTTTGGCCCGGATCGAGGACGCGCCCGACTGGCGCGACGCTCCCCTCCGGCTCGCCTTCGACCGCGAGGCCGGCGTGATCCGGGCGACCGGCGTGCTGCCGACCCGCGAGGCCGCCGCCTCCCTGCGCGGCCGCCTCGCCGCGGCGTTTCCCGGCTGGCCCGTCGTCGCCCGGATCGCCGTGGCCTCCGATGCCGATCCCGGCCGCGAGGCGGTCGCCACCCTCGACCGGCGCACCGAGGCGCTGACCGGCCGGACCGAGGCGGTCGCCCGGCAGACCGAGGCCCTCGCGCACCGCGCCGAGGCGCTGAGCGACCGGACCGCGGCGACGGCCCGGCAGACCGAGGCGCTCGCCCTGCGCACGGATGCGCTGACGGCGCGGGCCGAGACGGCCGCGCGGCAGGGCGACAGGCTCGACGCGCGCACCGACGCGGTCGCCCGCCAGGCCGCGACGCTCACCGCGCGCACCGAGGCGCTGACCGGCCGGACCGATGCGCTGGCGCGGCGCACCGAGGCGACCGAGGCGATGGCCGGCGAGGCGACGGCGCGGCTCGCCACCCTCGAGACCCGCACCGCCGCCGTCGAGGCGGTGGTGCCGAGCCTCGCGCCGCGGGCGGAGGTGGCGCGGCTGGAGGCCCGCACCGACACGCCGCTGCATCGGCTCGAGGATGCAGCGATGCGCACGGCGATCTTCTTCGGCCCCGACGCGGCCTATCGCGACCCGGAGCGGGCCGAGCGCGACCTCGCGACCCTGGCTTCGGCGCTGGCGGCGGTGGAGGGCGCGCGCCTGCGCATCGTCGGCTATGCCGACGGCACCGGGACGCCGCGGGCCAATCTCGAAGCGGCGCGGCTGCGCGCCGATCGCATCACCGCCGACCTGGAGCGCCGCGGCATTCCCCGCACCCGCCTCGTCGTCGTCAACTCGCGCCCGCCCTTCCCGATCACGGAGGAGCGCGTCACCGGCAACCGGCGCGTCGTGTTCGAGCTCGCCTACGGTGCGGAGTAGAATGTGGCAGCGCGCAAGATCATGATCCTGGGGGCGATCGGCGTGGGCAAGACCTCGCTCGCCAACCGGCTCGCCTTCGACCGGTTCGAGACCAGCTACAAGGCGACCATCGGGGTCGACATCTACACCACGACGGCGATCCCGCCGGACGGCGCGACGCCGATGCCGCTGGTCTTGTGGGACACCGACGGCGATTTCGGCCTCAGCATCTTCCGCACCGTGTACCTCAAGGGGGCGAGCGGGGCGCTCATCGTCGCCGACGTCACCCGGCCCGCCTCCCTCGACCAGATGGCCGCCCTGATCGCGGGGTTTCGCGAGGCGCTGCCCGGCCGTCCCTGCGCCGCGGTGCTCAACAAGAGCGACCTCGTGGCGGGGGGATCGGGCGAGCCCGGCTCCGGCCCGCCGCCGGACGTCCTGGCGAAGGCGCGCGGCGCCGACGTCGTCGCCCTGGCGAGCGCCCGCACCGGGCACGGGGTCGCCGGCCTGTTCGCCGACCTCGCCGCCACGATCGCGCGCCGGAGCCTGTGAGCGCCATGCGCGCCGCCCTCGCGCTCCCGTTCGGAGCAGACCTCTCCCGCACCCTGACCCATCTCCTCGAGGCCGGCCTCGTCGGCGTCGCGGCGCTTCGGCCCGACGGCGCGGTCCTCGCCCGCACCGGGCCCTTGAGCGACTGGCTGCCCGAGCCGGGGCGCTCCGCCTTCGACAGCCCGATCCTGTCGGGGCTCGAGGAGGACATGCGGGCCCAGCAGCGGCCCGGAGCCGAGCCGATCGTGCTGCCGGGCATCCGCCTCGCCATGGTGGCCGGCGCCCCGCGCTGCGACATCGCGATCTCGTGGGACGCCGCACGGGGCGAACACGCGGTCCTCACCACCGTCGACCAGGTCGACCGGCCGATCGACCATTGGGTGCTCCAGCAGCGCCGCGAGCAGCGCCTGCTGGAGGAGAAGATCATCGCCGCGTCGCGCGAGCTGGAGCGGATGAACCGCAACCTGCGCGACTTTGCCTCCGTCGCCGCCCACGACCTGCGGGCGCCCCTGCGCCAGATCGCGGCCTTCACCGACATCCTGCGCCGCACCCTCGGGGACGAGGCCGGGCCCGTCGTCGCCGACAGCCTCGACACGATCGAGGGCTGCGCCGCGCGGCTCAACCGGATGACCATGGGCCTCCTCGACTATGCCCGCCTGAGCGCCGAGAGCCACGCCTTCGCGCCGGTCGATCTCGGCCGGGTCGTCCTGGACGCCTCCCGCAACCTCGACCTCGACCTGCGCGCCGCCGCAGGCGTGCTCGATGTCGGGCCGCTGCCGGTGGTGAACGGCGTCCCGGCCTTGCTGGTGAACCTGTTCCAGAACCTGATCGCCAACAGCCTCCGCTATCGCGAGCCCGGGCGGCCCCTGGCGATCGAGATCCGGGCCTGGCCCGGCGAGCCCGGCCGGATCACCGTGCGCGACACCGGCATCGGCGTGCCGCCGGCCTTCCACGAGACGATCTTCGAGACCTTCGCCCGGGTCCCGAACGGGGTCGCGCCGAACGGCGTCGGATTGGGCCTGAGCATCTGCCGGCGGATCGCCGAGCTGCACGGCTGGCGCATCGGCGTCCAGGCGGAGGAGGGGCCGGGGGCGTGCTTTCGGATCGATCTCGGATAGGTGCCGTTGAACGTGGTCACGGTCCGCGCCCTCGCTCAGGTCCCGATGTACTCCGGAGCCATACGAGCGGGTCGAGCCTTCGCGCGCTGCCGGGACACGGGACGGCTGGGCCGTGCCGGAAGGCAGCCGGGGAACGGTGGTGGAGGTCTTGGGCGACCGGGAGGCCTTCATGGTCGAGCCTCGGCAGCCTTTCACGGCGCTGGTGACCGTGGATGCCTCGAGTCTGCGTCGGGCTGCGGGAGTGAGAACCCGTTCGACATTCCGGGCTCCGCTGCCGCGGCCCCGGGATGACGCGGTGGGCGTCAGGTCCGTGCGAGCGAATTCGGCGGATCGAACGAAGACAGCGCCCGGTCGCATCGCGACCGGGCGCTGTCGTCAACGCCTCACGATCACCGGCTTCAGGCCGCCTTGCGCTTGGCCTGCTTGGCCCGCCGGCCGAGGATGTTCAGCACCTCGACGCCGGCCGAGAACGCCATCGCGGTGTAGATGTAGCCCTTCGGCACGTGCGCCCCGAACCCCTCGGCGATCAGCGTCATGCCGATCATGATGAGGAAGCCGAGCGCCAGCATCACCACCGTCGGGTTGGCGGCGATGAAGCGCGACAGCGGATCGGCGGCGAGCAGCATCACGGTCACGGCCGTCACGACGGCGATCACCATGATCGGCACGTGTTCGGTCATGCCGACCGCCGTGATGATGCTGTCGATCGAGAAGACCAGATCGAGGATCAGGATCTGGCCGATCGCCGCGGCGTAGCCGAGCGAGGCGCCCCCGCCCGCCTTCACCTCGGGGTCCGGGTCGAGGCTGTGGTGGATCTCCTTGGTGGCCTTCCAGAGCAGGAACAGGCCGCCGGCGATCAGGATCATGTCGCGCCAGGACAGGCCCTTGCCGAAGATCTCGAAGACCGGCTGGGTCAGGTGGACGATGTAGGCGACGGTGCCGAGCAGCGCGAGGCGCAGGATCAGCGCGAGCCCGATGCCGATGCGCCGGGCCCGCGATTGCTGCTCGGCCGGCAGCTTGTTGGTGATGATCGAGATGAAGATCAGGTTGTCGATGCCGAGCACGACCTCCATGACGACCAGGGTCGCGAGGGCGGCCCAGGCCGTCGGGTCGGCGGCGAGCTGAACGAGGGACTCCACGGCGGATGCTCCTCTCTACGGGAAGATCGAGGGGCGGCCCGCCGATGCCGCCGACGGCGCGTCCCGCTCCGGCGCGTGGACCTGCACCGCCTTCGGCAGCACCCGGACATGGGCGGGGGTGTAGGTCGTCAGCTCGCCGTCGGT
Source organism: Methylobacterium terricola (assembly GCF_006151805.1). Classification (GTDB taxonomy): domain Bacteria; phylum Pseudomonadota; class Alphaproteobacteria; order Rhizobiales; family Beijerinckiaceae; genus Methylobacterium; species Methylobacterium terricola. The sequence goes on from NZ_VDDA01000009.1 coordinate 165,097, forward strand.
GTTGACCGCGCGCGGCTTCTTGGTGCGCAGGATCACTTCCGTCGTCTGGAAGGCGCGCACGTCGGCGGCCTTGCCCTGCGTGCCCCGGCGCAGGGCCGGCAACAGGGCGAGCAGCCGCCACCAATGGGCGACCTCCAGGCTGTAGAAGTTGAGCAGGCCGTCATCGACGGTGGCGTTCTCCTCCACCGTCATGCCGCCGCCGTAATGGCGGCCGTTGCCGACCGAGACCTGGATGGTCCGCACCGTCTCCACCGTGCCGTCATGCTCGATATAGACCGTGAACGGCCGCGCCCGCCGCAGCAGCCGGAACGCCGCGACGCCGTAGCCGACCGTGCCGAGGCGGCGCTTGAGATCCGCCGTCAGCTCGCCGGCGAGATCGGCCGAGAAGCCGATGCTGGCGACGTTGAAGAAGTAGTGGCCGTTGACGCAGCCGAGATCGATCGGCCGCGCCGGCACGGTCGCGATCACCTCCGCCGCCTCGAGCGGATCGGCCGGCAGGCCGAGGCTGCGGGCGAGGTCGTTGGCGGTGCCGAGCGGCAGGATGCCGAGCGGCAGCTGCGCCTCGGCCAACGCCTGGGCGGCGGCGTTGAGGGTGCCGTCGCCGCCGCCGAGGATCACCATGTCGCAGGTCGACGCGTGGGCGTGGATCAGCGCCTTGCAGTCGGTCTCGTCCGGCGGCGGCTCGACCGGTTCGATGCCGCCGCGGCGCAGGACGCCCTTCACGGCATCGAGGTCGAGCCCGCCGTTGCGGGCCTTCTTGTTGACGACGAGCAGGGCCCGGCGCGCGGTATCAGCGCCGGCCATCGGCACCTCCTGCGAGGACGGAGAGGATCGGAGGAGAAACGGGAAGGGGGATGACGCGCAAGGATGCGGGCCCTCCAGTGCGATCGTGCCGCGTCAGCACAACGGCAGAGAAGAGGTCCGACATCGCGGTCGACGCCTCGAACCGCCAGAGGGGCCCGGACCCGGCAAGACCCTGGAGGTGGGGTCGCGGCCGCGCTTGGCAAGAGGGCCCGGGAGTTCCGTGGCGCGAGACGTGCGGCCGGCCGGCCTCCCGGCATGGGTTTTCGGGTGTGCGCAACGGGGGTAGCGGGGAGGGCGGGGCGCGCGCAATGGAACCGTAACGGCAGCGACGAACGTTCCTTTCCCTGATCGTGGTCCTGCCCCCGGTGCCGCTCCCCATGTCGCGCCTTTTCACGTCGCCGCTTCCGCTCTCCCGCCTGCGCCCCCACCGCGCCCGGGCCCTCCTCGCCGGCTTCGGGCTCGTCCTGTCCTCGGCCGCCCTGGCACAGGGCTGGGTCGATCCGCCCGTCCGCGGCACCGGGTCGCCGGCGCCCGCATCCGGGACGGCTCCCCCATCCGAGCCGGCGCCGGCCGCCCGGGCCGAGGCGCCGGCCCCGCCGAAGGCCCACGCCGCCCCCCGCCGGGTCGCCGAGGAGGCGCGCCGGCCGGCCCGCAGCGGCCTCCACGCCGCCACCGAGGCCCGCCGCGCCGCGCGGATCGCCCGCGCCGAGCGGCCGCCGCTTCCGGTCTCGATCCCGGCCCGCCCGCCGGTCGCGGTGTCGGACGGGCAGATGCGCGACTGGGCGGTGGCGTCGCAGCGCCTCACCCGCGACTACCTGGCGTCGATCTCGGGATCGAACGGCGCCACCCTGGCGGCCGCGCCCGGCTTCTACGGCGACCAGGTCGTGTTCCATGGCCGCACGATGACTGTCTCCCGGCTGATGTCCGAGAAGCGCCGCTTCGTGCAGCGCTGGCCCGAGCGGCGCTACCGGCCCCGCCCGGATTCCCTGCGCACCGCCTGCAATGCCGGGCTCGCCGTATGCCGGGTCCAGGCCACCGTCGACTTCTCGGCCTTCAGCCCCGATCGTGGCGCCCGCTCGCAGGGGACCGTCGACCTGGAGCTCACGGTCAGCCTGGCGGGGGCCCGCCCGGTGATCATCGCCGAGACCAGCCGGGTGGTCAGCCGCGCGGCGGTGGCAAGCCGCTGAGCGGGGGCGAGTTGTCCACGGGACCCGTGACGGACCGCCGGTCGGCACCTGGGGCCCTCGTCCGACGGCGTGGGGACGGGGTCGTTCGAAGACAATGCGGAACATCAAAGACCTAGAGCAGCGCCCGATTGCCGCGCGATCGGGCGCTGCTCTAGATGAGGAGGGCGAGGCGCGTGCCGCAGGGGCGGGCGCCTCGACGGCCCCGCGGTCGGGAGCGATGGGATACGATGCGGACATGACCTCGCGTGAGCAGTTGCAGGCGCTGATCCGGGCCGAGATCGACCGGCAGCGACCCGTCGCGGTGGCCCGTCGCACCCTCGAGCTGCTGGTGGAATCCGCGACCCGCCGCCACGACGCGCCCCCGGGCTACCAGGTGGTCGATCGCGACGGGCGCCCGCGCACCCGGATGGTCGCCGGCGAGGCGCTGCCGCTCACCCTGGGCGACCTCGTCGACGAGCTGCGGCGCCAGCATCCGACCCTGTTCCAGCCTCCCGCCGCGCCCGCGGCCCCGGCCGAGGCGCCGCGGGACTGGATCGTGGTGCAGCCGGCGACCTCGCCGGCTCCATCGCCGGCCCCCGCCCCCCGGCCCGATCGGCTCGCGCGCCTGCGGGACGCCCTCGGCACCCTGCCGGAGCGCCTGCGCCTGCCGCGGCGGGAGCCGGCGGCCCCCTCCGTCGCGGCGATGCCGGCCCCCCCGCCGCCCGCCGGCGAAGGGCTGAAGCCCGGCCTCGCCCGGCCCCGGCCGCTGCCCGGCGGCGGCCTGCCGCGCCGCCCGCTCTACGCCGCCCTCGGGACACTGGCCGTGCTGGGTCTCGCTTACGCGACCTTGCGCGGCGGCGAGCCCACCCGCGAGGCGGCGGTCGCGCAGGCGCCCGCCCCGGGCGCCGACCGGTCGGCCGGCAAGCCCGCGGAGGCGGGACAGCTCGAGCGCCGGACGGCCGAGACGAGACCCGCGGAGGCCAGGACCGCGCCCGCGAGGCCCGCCGAGGGAAGGCGCGAGCCGGTCGAGACCGGGGCCCTGGTACCGGAGGCGGCCGGCCCCGTCGCCGGCGTCGCCGAGGTGCTCGACACTGCGACCCTGCGGCTCGGCGGCCGGACCCTGCGCCTCTACGGCGTCGAGGCCGCAAAGGGCGCGCAGGCCGGCGACCTGACCGGCTACCTCGCCGGCCGGCCGGTGAACTGCCAGCCCAATCCGGGCCGCACCGCCTGGATCTGCACCGTCGATGGTCACGACCTCTCCGAGGTGGTGCTCTACAACGGCGGCGGCCGCGCGACGCCCGAGGCGACGCCGGACCTCGTCGAGGCCGAGCGCCACGCCCGCGCCGGCAAGCTCGGGATCTGGGCGAAGCCGTAACTCACCGCAGGCCCGGCGCGCCGAGGAGCGCCACGAGGGCACCCTGCCGCCCGGTGCCGGTCTTGGCGAACACCGCCTTGATGTGGCTGCGCGCGGTCTCCACCGCGATGCCGAGGGTGTCGGCGGCCTCGTCGAGCGCGGCACCGCCGGCCAGGATCGCGGCGAGCCGCGCCTCCGCCGTGGTGAGGCCGAAGACCTGGGCCAGCAGGGCCGGATCGGGCCGCCGCTCGGCCTCCAGATCGGTGACGAGGAGGAGCGCGCTGGCCCCCAGGAACGGCGAGCGCGCGGCCTCGATCACCGGCAGGACGCGCAGGATCAGGGGACGGCGCTCGCGCCGCGGCACCAGGATCGGGCCGGACCAGCGCGGCGGCGACGCCTCGGCGAGGCCGGCCACCTCCTCCCGCGCCCGCGGGTCGGCGATCCGCAAGGTGCCGTCGACGACCCGGAAGCCGGTCTCGAACAGGGCCTCCGCCCGCGCATTGGCGCCGATCACCCGGCCGGCCGCGTCGAGGGCCAGCGCCGCCTGGGCGACCTGTTCGAGCCCGCCCAGGGCGCCGTCGAGGGCGGCGCGGCCGAGGGCCTGCGACAGGGCGGCGGCCCGGCCGATCCGCGGCATCAGGCCGGCGAGGGGCTGGACCTGCGCCGCCTCGAACGGGCCGTTCCGCGTCCGGCGCTGCACCGACACCGCCCAGTGCTCGGGCCCGGCCTGGAACCCCGCGACCGCGAACCAGTGATAGCCGTGCGGCCGCAGCAGCTCGGCGTAGAACGGGGCGCGGGCCATCTCCTCGGTGCTCAGGATGTCGTAGTCGGTGACGACCTCGCCGCGCATCACCCGCGGCACGGCGCGGGTGCGCAGGTCGTTCACGTGCCAGCCGTGCCGGAAATAGTCGGCCACCAGATCGTCGACCTCGGGCGTGCACGGCACGCCGGGCGTCCGGCGGTGGCTCTGCAGCAGCATCGCCCCGTCGCCGCCGATGAGGGCCGAGACGGGCTCCAGCACCGCGCCCCAGCGCGACGGATCGAAGACCGCTTCGCCGAGACGGTCGTCGAGGCGCCGGAGCAGGTCGTCGGTCGGGCCCATGGCGGCACGGCTCTCCGGGTGATCCAACGGGACTTTAGGTCATGGATCGCCGATTGCCGCCGGTTCTTTGGCCCGATCGACAGGAATTCTGTCCGGGCCGGTGGCGGGGGCGGGCTTGTGCCTCTCGTGCCGCCCCCGCCCCCTCGCGTCAGCCGAACGCCCCGACCTCGTGCTGGATCATGCCGCTGATCTCGCGCACGAGGTCGAACAGGCGGCGGATCGGCGCGATCAGCGTGCGGTGCTCGGCCTCGTAGGTGCCGACGCCGCGGGGGCCCGCCGGCTCGCCGAAATTGAGGCCCAGCGTCGGGTCCGGCGTCACCGGGAAGATGTCGTCGAGGAGCTTCAGGCAGCTCTCGATGTCGAGGCGCAGGATGCGCTCGATCAGGGCCTCGCGGGTGATGCCGTTCTGCGGCCGGAAGCCCGGGATGTGCACCGCCAGGAACCAGATCCGGTGGATCAGCGCCAGGCGCAGCGCGTGCAGAAGCGCGAGCCGCGGCGTCATCGCGGGCAGGTCGGGAGCGATGCCGTGCAGCATCAGGTGGTCGTGGGTCAGCCGGCCGAACAGGCGGCGCAGGTGCGGCGCCAGGTTGAGCCGGTCGAGGGCGACGGCGACCGCGACGATCTCCTCGCGCCGCCCGTCCCGGGTGGCGCGCCGCGCCCGCTCCAGCCAGACCGAGGGGTCGAGGGTGTCGATATAGGCGCGCAGCACGTCGAGGTCGCCGACGGCGGTCGCCTCCTGCACCAGCCGGAAGGCGCGGGCGAAGCGCTCGGAGCGTTCGCGCATCTCGACGAACAGGTCCGGCGCGCGGCCCGCCGCCCGCCCGACCCCGTGCAGGGAATTGGCCAGGAAGCCGAGCTGCTGCAGGATCGCGTTGTTGGGAATCGCCCGCATCTGGCGCGGATGGGTGATCGTGACGGGCCCGCCGCCGTCGGATTGCCGCGCCACCGGGCGCGAGCCGGTGCGGTCGATCAGGTTCGGCCCGAAGGTGCCGAGCAAGGCCGCGTAGCCCGGATCGTTGACGAGCGTCTCCATGTCCTGGCGCACGCCGGTGAAGAACTCGGTGGCGAAATCGGCCTCGGCGTAGATCGGGTCGGGCGCGGGCTGGAGCCGGCTGTAGACGTGCTCGCCGATGCGCGCGACGGTGGCCTCGGCCAGCACCTTCGTGCCGAACATCAGGTAGCCGTCGCTGCCCTGGAAGCTGGATTCGAGGCTGGTGCGGATGCCGGCCTCGCGGTTGCGCCGCCGGGCGTGGTCGGGCGCGAGGTAGGCCAGGCGGTCGGCGAGGCTGGTCGGGTGCGCGCCCCGCCCGATCGATTCGCCGTGGGTGTCGAAGATCACCAGCTCGATGTCGGTGAGGTCGTGCGCCGCCATCAATTCGGTGATGCGGAAGCGCAGGCGCTCGATCCAGAAGGTCGCGGCGAGCTGGCCGACATAGCGCCCGGAATCCGAGTAGCCGAACTGCACCACCAGGCGCCCGATGCGCTTGAGGTAGGCCCGCCACTGGGGCGAGCGCAGCGCGTCCTCGATCACGTGGATGCCCTGTTCGAGGGCGGAGGCCGTCTCGAACAGTGGCGTGATCTCGACCTTGTCGCCGATGCCGAAATGCTGCGCCAGCCAGAGCGCGGCGAGCAGGGTGTAGCCGGTCTCGGTCTCGGCGATCAGGAAGCGGACCGGGTGGGTGCCGTCGACGTGCTTGAGGATCTGGGCGATCGTCATCATCAACCGGGCGGCCGAGGCCCGCTCGGCGGCGAGCGCCCCGAAATCCACCGGCACCGCCGCGACCGCGTCGAGGAGCGCGTTGATCGAGGCGAGGTGCGAGCGGCGCTGGGCCGGATCGGTCGGGTCGCCGTCCTGGTCGAGTTCGCGGCGCACCGCGTTGTGGACCTGGCTGGCGTTGAGCCGGAAATGCGGCAGGCCGTTCTGGAGCCCGTGCGCGGCGACGCCGGCCCGCAGGACGCAGAGCCCGAGCCGCGCCGCGTCGTCGGCGGCCCCCTCCACCGCCCGGTCGAGGAGGGCGAGGAGCGGGCCGGCCTCGGTCTGGGCCCGGTCGCGCTCGATGATCAGCGCCAGCGCGAAGCGGTGCACCGCCTCGAGGCTCGGCTGCTCGCCGAGCTTCGGCGCCACCGCGAGCTGGCGCAGGACGGCCGCCTTCGCCTCCTCGGCGAGCCGGCGCGCCGGGTCCGCGGCGGGATCGTCGGGGAGCTGCGCCAGCACCCGGTCGAACTGGGTGCGCTTCGATTCGAGCCGGTAGCGCAGGGTGTCCCACCAGCCGATATCGGTGCGCCCGTCGGTGTCGCAGCCGACCCAGGAGGCCAGCACCACCGGCATCGGGACGAGCTCGCTCCAGCGATCGGGCCAGCGCTCCCGGGCGGCGAGCAGGATCGCCTCGTTCAGCCCGTCGAGGGCGGCGCGGCCGTGCTGGACCGCGTGCCGGGCCTGGTCGAACTCGTCGTTGAGGGTGATGACCGGGTCGGCCCGGGCGGAGAGTGCCGCCGCTTCCGCGATCGGGGCGTGACGTGCCGCCGGATCGGGCTCGGACGCGGCCTCGGCGAGCAGGCGCGCCACCGCCTTCGGCATGCCGAAGGTCGGGTGGGCGGTGAACACCGCGGCGAAGCGGGTGCGCTCGACCCGAGGGCGGGCGGTCTCGAACGCGGTCTCCGGGTCGCCGAGGGCGGCGGCCGCCACGGCCTCGGTCGCCTCCCGCGAATCGTCGTCCGATCCGAGGCCGAGATAGGCCCTGAGCCGCGCCGCCCGGGCCTCCAGCGCCTCGGCCCGCAGGCGCACGAACAGGCCGTTCAGGTCGTCCTCGCCGATGTCGCCGCGGTCGAAGCGGCGGCTGATCGCCAGCGCCACGGTCAGGACCGGGTTGCGGAACGGATCCTGGCTCGCCTGGTTGCGGGCCTCCTCGACCAGCCCGAGCAGGTCCGCCTCGAGGCTTTCGGGGGTGGCGTACGCGTCCGGGCCCTGATTGCCGGAGCCTTGGTTGCCGGAGCCTTGAAGCCTGTCCATCGGGTCGCTTCGTCCTGTGGCCGGATCCCCGTCCGGATCGCGCGGCGCGCGGTCTCGCGCCTTGAGGCCGGTGACGCAAGGAGCGTTCCGCGGCCCGGCCACGCTCTATCCCGGTCGCCCCGGCGTGGCGAGGCTCCGCCTGCGGCCCCGGCGACACGGGCCGGCCCGGAAATACGGCGTCCCGCCCGCATCCAATGGTTAAGATTTCGTCAATGCGCCATCATGCGGTCCGGGAGACGATGACGGCCGGATGTCGATTCGAGGAGGAACGCGCCATGATGTCGATCGGAGCCGCCCTGAGCGCGGCCACCACCCTCGTCGGCCATGCCCTGCCCGCCGGACGGGCCGGGGAGCGCACGCCGCCGCGGACGACCCGGGAGGCCGGGGCCGAGGAGGTCCGCGAGACGACGCGGGAGGATGCGACGCTCCTCGTCGCCATCGAGGCGGGCCTGCGCGAGGCGGGCTACCTGTCGAACCGGCCGTGACGAGGCGGCCCTGGCGAACCGGCACGGGATCCCGGGCGATCTCTTCCGCCAGGATCGCGTGAGCCCCGGCGCGACCGCATGCGGCATCGGCGCTGCACGACCGGACACGGCGCCGGAAATGCTCTAAGGCTGGCATCACGATGGAGATGATCGTGATTCTGGCTGCCGTGGCAGCCCTGGTCTTTGCAGGTTTGGTGCTCGTGTTCGGGTATGGCCGCGCGCGTCCGACCCTGCGGCTTCCGCACGAGCAGGAACTGGAGGAGCGGGGCGACGAGCTGTTCCGCGACTTCGACCAGGACCTCGCCGGGGTGCTGGAGCAGGCGGCGCGGGAGCCGGAGGCGCCCCACGCCTTTCCGGAGCGGCTGGCGGTGCCCGATGCGCCCCGTCCCCGGCCGCAGGGCCGCCTGACCATCGATCACGATCCGGCGGAACCCGGCCTGGCTCCCGGCCGGTCCGGGGCCGGCCGCGACGGAGAATCCCGGTGACGCGTCACGCCGTGCTGGCCGCCCTCCTGCTGGCGGCGCTTCCGGCTTTCCCGGCCCAGGCTGTCCCCGATCAAGCGGCGCCCGAGAAGGTGGCTCTCGACGAGGCGGTGCCGGCCTGTCCGGCGCCGCGGGCCCCGGAATTCGCCGGGGGCAAGGGGTTCGCCCTCTTCGTCACCCGGCAGGGGACCATGACCGTGAGCAATCCGCTGCGGCCGCTCTCGCCCGAGACCGTGCAGGTGCTGCAGGTGGTGATCCGCAGCAAGCTCGCCACCGCCTACGGCGCCGACCTGTCGGGCCTTCGCCGCGGCCCCTCGCCGGCGGCCCTGGAGGCGCAGAACGGCGCGACCATCCAGTGGGCCGGCAGTCCGGAACACCTGCCGCCGACCCTGCGCATCCTGGCCGATGACGGCGGGCAGGTCCTGGCCGAGCTGACGTTCAAGGCCTGCGGCGATCCCCCGAAGGTGGCGGAGCCGAAGCCGCCGAAACCCGCCCCCGTCGCCCGCAAGGCCGGTCCGAAGGCGGCCAAGGCCGATCCGTCGAAGGCCGATCCGGCCCAGGATGGGGCCAAGGCCGATCCGGCCCGGGCGGAGGCGGCCGACCCCGCCGCCACGGTGCCGGCACAGCGGGCGCCCCGGCCCCGGCGCGAGAAGGCGGCGGCGCCCGAGAGCGGACCGGCCCGGACGCCGGGCGGCCTCATGCTGCCGCAGGGTGCGATTCCCTGACCGCCTGACGAACCACCTCGGCCGTCGCGGCGTTTGCGTGAGCCCGACGGCCCGCCCCTCATTCCCCCGATTATCGGAGACGCTCGACGATGTACGATTCCTGGCTGCGCCTCGGCCTCGACACCGTTCGCCTCGGACTGGAGGCGCAGACGGTCGTCGCCCTGCGGCTGGCCAAGCTCTCGCTCGGCGGCACCGCAGCCCAGATCGAGGCGGAGCGCATGGTGACCGAGAAGATGGAGGCCGCCGCGGAGGCCGCGATGACGCTCGCCAGCGGCGGCACGGCCGAGCGGGTGGTGCGGGATTACCGTCGGAAGGTGCGGGCCAACGCCGTGCGCCTCAGCCGCAGCTGAGGCGGTGCCAGGCGTCACGCAAGAGGAGACCGCTCCAGGGCTGTGACCCGATCGCCGTCACTGGGTGGGAGGCATCCGGGGACGATCGCTCGGCCCCCGTCACCCGGCCACCGTCACTTGCGGGCGGCCATCATGTCGTGGGTCAGCACCGTCAGCTTGCCGATCAGGCTGGTAATGTCGCCGTGGGTGCAGGACCATTGCGTGCCGATCGCCCCGCCATCGGAGGAGACCGAGACCACCGCGATCGAGCGCAGCTTGCCCTCGCGGGCCAGGCGCAACTGCTCCTGCAGCACGTCGATCATCGAGGCGGTGTTCTCGTCGACCGGCGCCGCGGCCACGGCCTGCGGGAAGGCGACGATGCGGTGGGTGTCGGCGGCGGTTTCGCTCATGGGACTCTACGAACGCTTGCGGGGAATCGAAGGGGTGGAACGGTCGAGCCGTGCCACGAGAGTGGCGAGGTCCGCCGGCAGCGTCTCGGCCAGGCAGCCATCGAACGCGGCATGCAGGCCCGGCGCCAGAACGGCGTCGAGGGGGCTCGTGCCCGCCGCGGACCGGACGGCCTGCGGCAGGATGGCGGGAGCCGGCCCGCCGGGTCGATCGTGCATCGCCCGTGGTGACATCATCGCAGCCTCGCGCTTCAGGAGCCGCCCTCGTTCTCAAAACTGCCTATTCGGGCGCGGATCACAATCCCTGCTCTGTGGCCGAGCTTTCACTTCGAAACCTGATGTTGTCGGGCAGCAACACCGCGCCGAGCGCCGGGAACCCGTCCGGGAGGACCGGTCGCGGCGGCCGCCGGCCGTCATGGAGGGCCGTCATGGGGCCGTCCGGCCGTGCCGGACGGAACTGCGAATTACAGAAAATTTCACAGTAATAACTCGAAATGCGGACCTGTTCCGAACGTATATAACTTTTGATAGAACAATCACCAGTAGAAATGTGTTAGCGCAACCGCGGTGTGACGTGGCGGGGCGCCTTGGCCGAGTTTCTCATCCGCAAGCTTGAGCATTTCACGAGCCTGTCCGGCGAGGACAGGCAGGCGCTCGAACACGCGTCCCGGCAGCGTACGCGCCGGATCCGCTCGCGGGACGACATCGTCCATGAGGGCGACCTGCCGCAAGGGGTGAACCTGATCCTCGAGGGCTGGGCCTGCCGCTACAAGACCCTCGAGGATGGCCGCCGCCAGATCATCGCCTATCTCCTGCCCGGCGACCTGTGCGACCACAACGTCTCGATCCTGCGCGAGATGGATCACTCGATCGGCACCGTGACCGCCGTGACGCTGGCGGAGATCCCGACCGAGACCATGCGCCAGCTTACCGCCGGCCATGCCCGGCTGTCGCAGGCCCTGTGCTGGGAGGCCCTGGTGGCGGCGGCGATCCAGCGCGAGTGGACGGTGAATATCGGCCAGCGCACCGCCTTCGAGCGCCTCGGTCACCTGCTCTGCGAACTCTACGTGCGGCTGCGCGCGGTCGGGCTCACCCAGGGCAATGCCTGCGAGCTGCCGCTCACCCAGGCCGAGATCGCCGATACGATCGGGCTGTCGGTGGTGCATGTGAACCGCACGTTGCAGGAGCTGCGCAGCGTCGGGTTGATCTCGCTCCGCGGCCGCGAGCTCACCATACACCGCCTCGAGGCCTTGCAGAGGGCGGTGCAGTTCAACCCGAACTACCTGCATCTGTGCCGGGAAGGGCGGCATCTGGATTCCAATGAGGCCTGAGGCCGACCCGTTCGAGACCGACGACCCGGCAGGCGACGAGCCCGATTTCCGCGGGATGGTCGAGACGATCCCGCACTTGGTCTGGCAATCGAGCCCGCGCGGCGACTGGATCTGGGCCAGCCGGCAATGGGCCGCCTTCACCGGCCAGAGCCCTGCGCGCAGCCGCGGCTGCGGCTGGCTCGACGCGGTGCATCCGGAGGATCGCGCGCGCACGCGCGAGGCCTGGCGGATGGCCTCGCGCCGCGGCCACGTCGTCATCGAGCACCGCTTGGCCCGGCACGCGGCGGACGGGCCGGCGGGCGACCCCTATCGCTGGTTCTCCACCCGGGCGATGCCCCGGCGCGACGGTGACGGCCGGCCGGAGACCTGGTTCGGCACCTCGACCGACATCCACGACCTGTACCTGATGCGCGAGGCACAGGTGCATCTGCTTCAGGAATTGCAGCGCCGGGGACGCAACAACCTCGCGGTGGTCCGCGGCATCGTACGCCGTGTCGCCGCGACCGCGGCCAGCGCCGAGGAGGCGGCGGCCTATGTCGACGACCGCCTTGCCGCGATGGCGCGGATCCAGACCAAGGTCTCGCGCGACGAGCCGCTGACCGGGGTCGCCCTCGACGTCCTGATCCGGGACGAGCTCTCCGCCCACGCCCTGCCGGAGCCGAGCGAGCTGTCCGGCCCGCCGGTGCGGCTGCCGGTCGAGGTGGCGGAGAAGCTCGGCCTCGCCCTGCACGAGCTGGTCCGGGGCGCCGTGCTCAACGGCCACGACCGGATCGCCGTGACCTGGAGCGCGACGGCGACCCAGCTGGCCCTGACCTGGCGCGAGCGGGCACGGCCGGGCAGGGGCCGCACCGGTGACGGGGCCCTGCGCGGCGAGATCCTGGAGCGGATGCTCGCCTACGACCTGCGGGCCGCGACCAGTATCTCCGAGACCGAGCGCGACCGCGCCTTCGTCATCGTGCTGCCGCTGCCGCGCTGAGCCACGACGGCGGGATGTTTCACGTGGAAACGCCCGGCGATGCGCCGACGTCAGATTTCGTCAAGCATGACCGAGCCCGGAGGGCTCCCGATTTCGCAACCCAGTCCAAGCTCATCCGTGGATTGACGCCGGCCGGACCGGCTTGCGACAGACGGGGGGACGCCCGCCTTCCGGGCCCCCTCTCTTCGAGCCTCCTGCTCTTCCATGTCTCATGCTTCCGCCGCGCCGTTCACCCGCGCCGGCATACTCAGGGGCATTCGGCTCAGCCTGCCGCTCTGGCCCAGCATCGCGGTGTTCGGCGCTGCGTTCGGGGCCGCTGCGGCGCAAAGGGGCGTGAGCCTGGCGGAAGCCGCCGGTGCCAGCGCGCTGGTCTATGCCGGCTCGGCCCAGATGGTCACCCTGGAGGTCTGGGGCCAGCCCTGGACGGTGAGCGCGCTGCTCGCCGCCATGACGGTGACCGGGCTCATCAACGCCCGCATGATCCTGATGGGTGCGACGATCCAGCCCTGGATGCGCGGCGCACCGCTCTGGCGTACGGCGATGACGCTGTTCGTCCTCGTCGATGCGAGCTGGCTCATCGGCGTGCGCCACCGCTCGGAGGGCGGCCGCGACCTCGGGGTCCTGTTCGGCGCCGGCATCGGCCTGTGGCCGCTCTGGGTCGCCTCGACGGTGGCCGGCCACCTCGCCGGCGCCCTGGTCACCCAGCCCCGGGTCTACGCCCTCGACATGATCCTGCCGGTGTTCTTCGCCGCCATGCTGGCTCCGCTCTGGCGCGGGGTGCGGCCGGCCCTGCCCTGGCTCGCCTCCGGCCTGGTGGCGCTCCTGGTGCAGCGGCTGGTGCCGGGCTACGCCTTCATCGCGGCGGGCGCGGTGGCGGGCCTCGTCACCGGCCTGCTCGTCGACGATGGGGCGCCGCGGTGATCGACGCCGTTCTCGCCGGCCCCGCCGGCCCGTGGATCGCCATCCTGGCGCTCGCCCTCGTCACCTATCTCTGCCGCGCCTCGGGCGTGGTGCTGATGAGCCGGGTGCGGCTCACGCCGCGGGTCGAGCGGGGCTTGCGCGCCCTGCCGGGCTCGATCGTGGTGGCGACGGCGCTCCCCACCGGCCTTTCCGCCGGCCTGCCGGGCCTGCTCGGCCTCGTGACGGCGGCCGGCGTGATGGCGCTGACCCGGTTCGAGCTGGCGGCGGTGCTGGCGGGGCTGGGAGTCGTGGCGGTAGGGCGGGCGCTGGGGCTGTAGCGCCACGCGCATCGCGGGACGAGGTTGCGGGCCGGACAAGGCGAACGTTCGAACCGGGCCGAGCCGGTTCCACCCTCACCGCAACCGCTGCCGGATCCGATATCCGAGCCCGTCGCGCACGTCGCGATAGGCGTCCAGGCGCTGCTCGCGCGAGCCCTGCGACACCGTCGGGTCGGGAGTCGGCCAGTACTCGACGTCCGCCGCCACCGTGCGGGTGAGTTCCAGGGCGGCGTGATGGGCCTCCGGCGAGAGCGAGACGATCAGGTCGAAGTTCAGCCCCTCCCACTCCTCCAATTCCTCCAGGGTGCGGGGGCGGTGGCGCGAGGCATCGATGCCGACTTCGTCGAGGGCCGAGACCATGAACGGGTCGGTCGGCTCGCCGCTGCGCACGCCGGCGGACTGCACGTAGACCGACTTGCCGAAATAATGCCGCGCCAGCGCCTCGGCGCAGGCCGAGCGCACGGCGTTGAAGTTGCAGACGAACAGCACCGACTGCACCCGCCGCCCCGGTCTGGACGGGTCGGGCTTCGCAGGATCCGTCGTGGCGAGATCCGTCTTGGCAGGATCCGCCTTGGACGAATCGGCCCCGGCCGGGGCCGCGCTGTCCGGAAGGGGGCTTCCGGACACCGGATCAGCCCTTCCAGTGAAGGGCGAAGATCAGGGTGAACAGCCGGCGGGCCGTGTTGTGGTCGATCTCGACCTTGCCCTCCAGGCGCTGGCGCAGCAGCTCGGAGGCCTCGTTGTGGACCCCGCGCCGGCCCATGTCGATCGCCTCGATCTGGCTCGGCGAGGCGGTCCGGATCGCCTTGAAGTAGCTGTCGCAGATCATCTCGTAGTCGCGGATCACGCCGCGGAACGGCGTCAGCGACAGGAGATGGGTCATCACCGGCTGGCCGTCGGCCGTCGCGATGGCGAAGGACAGCTTGTTCTCGACGAGGCCGAGCCCGAGCGCGTAGGGGCCGCCGTCGTGGTTGGCGACGCGAAAGTGGTTCGATTCCAGGATGTCGTAGATCGCGATGGCGCGCTCGTGCTCCTGGTCCGGGTTGCCGCGCCCGATCGATTCCTCGTCGAGCGTCACCGCCGCCAGGCGCTGTCGCGGATCGGGAGCCTCGCTCGCCATCGGATCTCCTCTCCCCAGGTCGTCTCGCGGGTTGTCAAAGGACGTGCACCAGAGGCGAGCGCGGCCCCGCGCGCAAGCCCGACGTAGGGTGACCCGGACCGGTTAAAGGTTCAGGCGGATCGCCACCGAGCGGGCGTGGCCGTCGAGCCCTTCCGAGCGGCCGAGCGCCACCGCGGCGGGGCCGAGGGCCCGCAACGCCTCGGGCGTGCAGGACAGGAGCGAGGTCCGCTTCATGAAGTCGAGCACGCCGAGGCCGGAGGAGAACCGGGCCGAGCGCGCGGTCGGCAGGACGTGGTTGGGGCCGCCGACATAGTCGCCGATCGCCTCCGGCGTGTGGGCGCCGAGAAAGATCGCGCCGGCATTGCGCACCCGCGCCGCCAGCGCCTCGGCATCGTGGGACTCGATCTCCAGGTGCTCGGGCGCGAGCCGGTCGACGAGCGGAATCGCGTCGCCGAGGCGCTCGACCCGCACGATCGCGCCGTAATCGCGCCAGCTGGCGGTGGCGATCGCGGCCCGCTTCAGGGTCTTGAGCTGGCCCTCGACCGCCGCCGCCACCGCATCGGCGAGGGCGTCGCTGTCGGTGACCAGGATCGCCTGGGCGGCCGTGTCGTGCTCGGCCTGGGCCAGCAGGTCGGCGGCGACCCATTCGGGATTGGCGGAGGCATCGGCGAGGATCAGCACCTCGGAGGGGCCGGCGATCATGTCGATGCCGACCTGGCCGAACACCCGGCGCTTCGCCGCCGCCACGTAGGCGTTGCCCGGGCCGACGATCTTGGCGACCGGCCGGATCGTCGCCGTGCCGTAGGCTAACGCCGCCACGGCCTGGGCGCCGCCGACGCGAAACACCTCGTCGACGCCCGCGAGCTTCGCGGCGGCCAGCACCAGGGGATTGGTGACGCCGTCCGGCGTCGGCACCACCATGGCGATGCGCGGCACGCCCGCGACCTTGGCCGGGACCGCGTTCATCAGCACCGACGAGGGATAGCTCGCGGTGCCGCCCGGCACGTAGAGGCCGACCGATTCGAGGGCGGTCCAACGCCAGCCGAGGGTGACGCCGAGCGCGTCGGTCTCGCGGTGATCGGCCGGCACTTGGGCGCGGTGGTAGGTCTCGATCCGCGCGCGCGCGAGCGCCAGGGCGTCGAGGGCCTCGGCCGAGCAGGCGGCGGTCGCGGCGTCGATCTCGTCCGCGGAGACCCGGATGGTCTCCGGTGCAAGGTCGAGCCGGTCGAAGCGCGCCGTGTAGTCGATCAGCGCCGCGTCGCCCCGCGCGACCACCTCCCCGATGATGTCGCGCACCGCGACGTCGACATCCTCCGCCACCTCGCGCTTGACCGAGAGCAGACGGGTGAACTGCGCCTCGAAGTCGGGGTCGCGGGAATCGAGGCGCTGCATGCGGGATCCGGTCTCGTGGTCGGCGGGCTGTCGGTCCGCCGACTGCCAAAAATTTCAGGCCGCGTCGAGGGGGGCGTGGAGCGGCTTGCTGTCGGCCTTCCAGACGGGGCCGAGATCCTTCATCGCCGCCTCGATGCATTCGAGCTCGAGCCGGATCGCGCCGCCGCCGGAGAAGACCAGGGTGGCGGTGCCGGACGGCGCCTCGCCGGGCTCGAAGGTGATGGCGAGGAGTTCCAGCGGCGCGTCGGGCTCGTCGCGCGAGAGGTTGCGGCAGCGCACGGCGAGCACCCGCTCGAAGTGAAGGCCGGTCAGCCGGCGGCGCGGCGGGGCGCCGTCCGGGCATTCCCAGTCGAAGCGCCGCGCCACGAGGGCGAAGCGGCGCTCCCGGGGCAGGTAGGCGAGGTCTCCGGTCCGCAGGACCGCATCCTGAAGGTGGGTCGAGATGACCGCGAGATCGTCGGCGTCGAGGGCAGCGAGCTTCAGGAGCTCCATCTCCGCGTCCTTCACTGTCGGCGTCCCTGTGCTGGGGGGCCGGCCGTGAGGGCGGCGCGGCCCGTTCTGTCGGAATGATACCAAGGGTAGGTAGCGATGCCCCCCGCCGACGACAACCGCCGGCCGGCGACCGGCATGCGCCCGTGGCTCTTCACCATGTCCGGCTGTCGCTACGGCACCGAATCGCCTCAGCCGGCGTTCATGTCCGATCGCCTAGCGTGGCCATCAGACACGCCCGGTTCGACCCGGGCCCTTTACAGTCGATCGACGGAGAGTTTCGTGAAGACCGTGATGACCGCGGCCCTGGCCGCCCTGACCCTCGGCCTCGGCGTCGCGCCCGCCTTCGCGCAATACGGCTACGACGAGGATTACCGTCCGCGCCGCCGCTACGAGGAGCGCTACGACTACGACCGGCCGCGCTACCGCGACGAGTACGAGCGCCCGCGCTACCGCGGCGAGTATGGCGGCGGCCGCATCGGCCGGATCTGCGTCACCGCCCGCGGCAATTGCCCGACCCGGCCGGCACCGCTCAACACCTCCTGCGGCTGCGAGGTCCCGGGCTTCGGCTTCAAGCGCGGCGCCATCGGCTACTGACGGCGCGAGCCGGCCTGGCGGCGATGTCGCCAGGCCTCAATCCCAGATGTCCGCGTTCAGGATCTCGTGCGCCAGCGCCCGGCTCGGCTCGCGGTGCAGTCCCGGGCCGGACAGCACGAACTCGACATCGGCGAGGCGCGGCAGGTCGGGATGGGCCAGTTCCTGCAGGCCGTCCGGGATCAGGCTGCGGGGCTGGGCCATCACGCCGACGCCGGCGAGCGCGGCGGCGCGCAGGCCGCTGAGGCTGGCGCAGGTGCAGGTGACCCGGAACGCCCGGCCCTCCTGCGCGAGCGCGGCGAGCGCGATCGCCCGGGTGATGCTGGGGGCGGGAAAGCTCGCCAGCGCCACCGGCTCGCCCCGTTCGGGCAGGGCGGTGGGGAGACCGACCCAGACCAGCCGGTCGCGCCGCACCAGCATCCCTTGGGTCTCGCCGACATGGCGCTTGCCGAGCACGAGGTCGAGCTCGCCGCGGGACAGCGCGTCGTTGAGGAAGCCGGTCAGCGCGACGCTCAATTCGAGATCGACCGACGGGTAGGCTTCGCGGAAATCGCGCAGCACCTCCGACAGCCGGCTCTGCACGAAATCCTCCGAGGCGCCGAACCGCACCTTGCCTCGCACCGGGCCGCCGGCGAGCGTCCGCTCCAGCCGCTCATGCGCGTCGAGCACCGTGCGGGCGAAGCCCAGGACCGTCTCCCCCTCCGGGGTCAGCGCCACCGAATGGGTGTCCCGCGCGATCAGCCGGCGCCCGAGCTGCGCTTCGAGCCGCTGGACGTGCTGGCTCACCGTCGACTGGCCGAGGCCGAGCTGCTCGGCCGCCCGGCTGAAGCTGCGGCTGCGCACCACCGCCGCCAGGGTGCGCAGCAGCACGGGATCGATCAGGCGGGTCATGGCGGCTCTCCGCATCCTGCATGAGCAGCACTGAGGTTATCGCAGATCACGATAACTGTAATCCTCGTGTCCTGCGTACCCTTCCCGGCCCCGGCCGCTTAGGGTGAGGCGCACACCTCCCCGATCGCGATTGCGGACCTTCATGTTCTCCCGATTCCGCCCCGACACCTTCACGCTGATGATCGTCGGCGCCCTGATCCTCGGCAGCGTCCTGCCGGTGCAGGACCGGGCGGCCGAATGGCTCGGCCTGTTCGCCAACGGCATGATCGCCCTGCTGTTCTTCCTGCACGGGGCGCGCATCGACCGGCAGACGGCACTCGCCGGCCTGGTCCACTGGCGCCTGCACCTCGTGGTGTTCGCCTCGACCTTCGTGCTGTTCCCGATCCTCGGCCTCGCCGCCGGCCTGCTCAGCCCGACCCTGCTGACCCCGGCCCTCGCCGCCGGCGTGCTGTTCCTCTGCGTCCTGCCCTCGACGGTGCAATCCTCGATCGCCTTCACGTCGGTGGCGGGCGGCAACGTGCCGGCGGCGATCTGCTCGGCCTCGGCCTCGAACATCCTCGGGATGTTCATCACCCCGCTCCTCGTCGCGGTGCTGCTGAACTCGCAAGGCGGCCACCACGAGTTCGACTGGGGGGCGGTGGCGAAGATCATGGCGCAGCTGCTCCTGCCCTTCATCGTCGGGCAGATGCTGCAGCCGCGCCTCGGCCCGTGGCTGACCCGGCACAAGCCGCTGACCATGGTGGTCGATCGCGGCTCGATCCTGCTCATCGTCTACATCGCCTTCAGCCACGCGGTGGCGACGGGCCTGTGGTCGCGCACGCCGCTGCCGGCGCTCGCCACCATGCTGGTCGTCGACCTCGTCCTGCTCGCCCTGGTCCTGTCGATCACGACCGCGGCCAGCCGCCTCCTCGGCTTCTCGAAGGAGGACGAGATCACCATCGTGTTCTGCGGCTCGAAGAAGAGCCTGGCCTCCGGCGTGCCGATGGCGAACGTGATTTTCGCCGGCCAGGATGTCGGCGGCATCCTGCTGCCGCTGATGCTGTTCCACCAGGTCCAGCTCATGGCCTGCGCCGCGCTCGCCCGCCGCTACGCCGAGCGGACGCTGGCGGTGCTGGCCGCCGAGGAGGGCCCGGCCCGGGCCGGCGTGGCGCCGGCGGAGGCGAAGCTCGCGGCGCGTTGACCAGGCTCGCGGCGCGTTGATCCGGCTCGCGGCGCGTTGACGAAGAATTCACGTCGTCGCGTCATTCTCCACGTCGAGCCAAGTTGCGTACCGGCTCTCTTGAGTATCCGGCCCCGTCGTGCGTTCCGCGACGGGGCCGTGCTATTTTCGGTCGGTCCGCTCGCTCGACGCGACGATCCTCCACCGCGTCAGGCCGGAGCCGCGCAGCGGAGCCCGGCATCCAGGACCGCTAAGTGTTCAGGATCGAGCGGCGAGCGGTCCGCCTTGTTCGTCAATGCCGGCCTGTCTGGATCCCGGGCTCCGCTGCGCGGCCCCGGCCTGACGATGGCGGATGGGAAGCGCCGTCGCGGGTCGCCGGCAGGGTCTCCTTTAGGATTTCATTCACCCTGTCGCTTCAGCCGGCGCATACCCTTTCCCCAATAATCTCCCGGGTGCCGTCACCCGAGGAGGCGCCCGATGACCACGTTCGTCCTGCCGCGCCGCGATCTCGCGGGCATGCCGTTCCTGCATCTCCTGCGCGGCGTCGGCCTCGTCCTGATGGCGGCGTTCATCTTCTTCGCCTGCTTCGCCTTCTCGGACACCTCGCCCTACGACATCGTGGCGATCCCCACGATCGTGCTGTGGGTCCTGCTCGGCGTGCGGCTGTACCGGGGCGCGGTGCCGCTCGTGATGGTGCTGCTCGTCTATGTCGGTGCCACGGTGGTGGCCCTGATGCCCTATCTCGACGAGGAGCTGCCGCCGGTCTGGACCCTGCAGCTGTGCTACCTCGCCGTCACCGGCATCTTCTTCACCATGTTCTTCTCCGACGAGTCCGACCGCCGGGTCGAGCTCGCCCTCAAGGTCTACACCGCCAGCGCGCTGTTCTGCAGCGCCCTCGGCATCGGCGGCTATCTCGGGCTGATCGGCAACGAGGACCTGTTCAGCAAGTACGGCCGTGCGTCGGGCACCTTCCAGGACCCGAACGTGTTCGGCTCGTTCCTGACGCTCGGCGCCTTCTACCTGCTGCACGACCTGCTCACCGGCCGGGCCCGGCGCCCGCTCCTGTCGGGCCTCGGCCTCGCGATCCTGCTCGCCGGCGTGTTCCTGTCGTTCTCCCGCGGCTCCTGGGGCGGCACCGTGCTGATGGGCGCCCTGATGGTGGTGATGCTCTACCGCGCCAGCGCCCCGGCCCTGCGCCGCCGCATCATCCTGCTCGCCGGCCTCACGGCGGGGTTCGGGGCGGTGGCGCTCGTCGGCCTCCTCTCGGTCGGCGAGGTCCACGAGACCTTCGCCAAGCGCGCCGCGGTCACGCAGGATTACGACGAGGGCGAGACCGGGCGCTTCGGCAACCAGCTGCGCGGCATCGGCATGCTGATCGAGGATCCGCTCGGCATGGGCCCCCTGCGCTGGCGCCGCGTCTTCAACCTCGAGCCGCACAATTCCTTCATCGGCGCCTTCTCCAACGGCGGCTGGGTCGCCGGCGTCGCCTTCGTGTTCCTGGTGCTGATGACGACCTGGGTCGGTTTCCGGCTGATGAGCCAGGACACGCCGTATCGCCGCCACGCCCAGATCGTGGTGCCGGCGCTCCTGATGTTCTTCCTCCAGGCGATGCAGATCGACATGGAGAAGTGGCGCCACGTCTACATGATGCTCGGCATCGTGTGGGGGCTCGAGGCGGCGCGGATGCGCTGGCTGGCGTCCGGGCGGGAGTGAGGGCATCGGTTTGCAGGCGCCGGCAAATGGGCTAGAGCCCGGCGCACGCCGCGCCCGCCCCTCGGCCCAGCCCATCCCGGCGATGGGCGCCCGGGGCCGCGCCGCCCGAACGCTTCTTGCGAGACCCGATGTCCAAGCCCGCGAAGGCCGCGAAGGCCGCCACCCTCAAGCCCCGCCTGCCGCGCGGCCTCGTCGACCGCGGGCCGGCCGAGATCGCCGCCACCCACCGGATGCTGGAGAAGATCCGCGAGAGCTTCGAGCTCTACGGCTTCGAGGCGGTCGAGACCCCGTTCATCGAGTACACCGAGGCGCTCGGCAAGTTCCTGCCCGACCTCGACCGGCCGAACGAGGGCGTGTTCTCGTTCCAGGACGACGACGAATCCTGGCTGTCGCTGCGCTACGACCTGACGGCGCCGCTCGCCCGCTACGTCGCCGAGCATTTCGACGCGCTGCCGAAGCCCTATCGCAGCTACCGCGCGGGCTACGTCTTCCGCAACGAGAAGCCGGGCCCGGGCCGCTTCCGCCAGTTCATGCAGTTCGACGCCGACATCGTCGGGGCGCCGACCGTCGCGGCGGATGCCGAGATCTGCATGATGGCCGCCGACACCCTGGAGCGGGTCGGCATCGGCCGCGGCGACTACGTGGTGAAGGTGAACAACCGCAAGGTCCTCGACGGCGTGATGGAGGCGATCGGCCTCGGCGGCGACGACCAGGCCGGGCGGCGCCTCACCGTGCTGCGGGCGATCGACAAGCTCGACCGGCTCGGGCCGGACGGCGTGCGCCTGCTGCTCGGCCCCGGCCGCAAGGACGAGAGCGGCGACTTCACCAAGGGCGCCGGCCTCGCCGACGAGGCGATCGAGCGCATCCTGCGCTACGTCGCGTTCCAGGCGAGCCCCACCGAGGGCGGCGACCGCCTCGCCTTCTGGGAGAGCTTCTTCGGCGGCTGGGGCGAGGTCGTCGGCGCGTCCGAGACCGGGCGCCAGGGCATCGCCGAGCTGCACGCGATCATGAAGCTGTGCGAGGCGGCGGGCTACGGCCACGACCGGGTCCGGGCCGATCCGTCCGTGGTGCGCGGCCTCGAATACTATACCGGCCCGGTCTTCGAGGCCGAGCTGACCTTCCCGGTCGTCAACGAGGACGGCCAGACCGTGCGCTTCGGCTCGGTGGCCGGCGGCGGGCGCTATGACGGCCTCGTCGGCCGCTTCCGCTCCGAGCCGGTGCCGGCGACCGGATTCTCGGTCGGCGTCTCGCGCCTGTTTTCCGCCCTCCAGGTCGTCGGCAGCCCGATCGTGTCGGGCCAGGCCGCCCCCGGGCCGGTGGTGGTGCTGGTGCTCGACCGCGAGGAGACCGCCGCCTACCAGGCCCTCGTCGCCGCCTTGCGCCAGGCCGGCATCCGCTCCGAGCTCTATCTCGGCGCCTCCGGCATGAAGGCGCAGATGAAGTATGCCGATCGCCGCGGCTCGCCCTGCGTGGTCATCCAGGGCAGCGACGAGCGGGCGAGGGCTGAGGTCCAGATCAAGGACCTGATCGAGGGCGCGAAGGCCGCCGAGGCGATCGCCAGCAACGCCGAGTGGAAATCCGCCCGGCCGGCCCAGTTCTCGGTGCCGGTGGACGAGATGGTCGCCCGGGTGCGCGAGGTGCTGGCGCGGCATTACGGCGGGTGAGGGCGCGCGCCCTCCGCGGGCGGGCGAGGCCGGAATGCAGCCCCCGGCATCGCCAGGGCGGCGCGGCGCTCGCGCGAGCACGATCCGGCTGGTCTCGCGCCTGCTTCCTCTGAGGCGCAGCCGGTGAAGCCGAGACCGGTTCGTCGCGGACGAGGCGGTCACATCGAGGATCAAGAGCAGCCCCCGGTCGCCACACGACCGGGGGCTGCTCTCGTATGATACCCTCGCGCCTTGGCATCGACACGGCGATACGAAGGCGTCCGGCGCATCGGCGCCGACGCCCGTTCGGGATTGCCTTGCGCCGTCGAACGAGTTCGTTCGAAGGCGCTGCGGTAGAGAACCCCGGCGCGCCGACCCGGTCCGCTGCCGGGGGCGCGGAGCCGGTGCGAAGGATGCGTCCGGCCCGCCGTCGGCACGATCGAGCGCGGGACGCCCCCGGTCGTCGCCGGCGCTGAGCAACCGGGCTTCTTCACGATCGCCTTGCGAACGCCAAGACCGCCTTGGGTTGCAGGAGACCGCTTCTACTCGATTTCGAGAAACAAGATATATACATCAATTGAAAGTTGTATAGGCGCCCGCAAAGATCCGCACTTTCCGACCCTGATTTTCGCTCTAGCTTCCGGAATATCCGGAAACCGGGCGGCGTCACGCCGGTTTCGCTACGGTAGAGGAGCGACCGTGTCAGACATTCCGCGTCGTCTCGCCAGGATCGGCGCGACGATCACGCTCGGCTGCGGCCTGTCCGGCTGCACGCTGAGGGTGGTCGATCCCGCCGGCCCGGTCGGAATGCAGGAGCGGACGATCCTGCTCAACGCGTTCGTCGTCATGCTCGTCATCATCGTCCCGACGATGGTGGCGACGCTCGCCGTCGTCTGGTGGTACCGGCCCGGCAACCCCAAGGCCGTGCGCCGGCCGCGCTGGAGCTTCTCGGGCCGCGTCGAGATCGTCACGTGGTCCATCCCGCTGCTGACGGTCATGTTCCTCGGCAGCATGGCGTGGATCGGCAGCCACGATCTCGATCCGGGCAAGCCGTTGTCCAGCACGGAGACGCCGCTCGAGGTGCAAGTCGTCTCGCTCGACTGGAAATGGCTCTTTCTCTACCCCGAGGCGCGCGTCGCGAGCCTCAATCAGCTGGTGATCCCGGTCGGCCGGCCGGTCCGTTTCAGCCTCACCTCGGCGAGCGTCTGGAACGGGTTCTTCGTGCCCCGGCTCGGCTCGATGATCTACACGATGAACGGGATGGCGACCCGGCTCACCCTCCAGGCGGACCGGGAGGGGAGCTTCCGCGGCCTGTCCTCGCACCTGAGCGGCGACGGCTTCGCGGACATGACCTTCGAGACCCGCGCGGTTCCGCAAGCCGCCTTCGCCGCCTGGATTGGCGGTGCGCAGGCCTCGACGGACACGCTCGACGACGACGCCTACCGGGCCCTGTCGCGGCAGAGCAGCAAGGTTCCGCCGAAGACCTACCGGCTGGCCGATGACGGCCTCTTCGACCGCATCGTCACGCAGGCGCTCCCGCCGGGACCCGGGCCCGTGGCCGGCCGGCCCGATCCGACCGTGTCCCCCCGCCAAGGAAACTGATCGTGCTCGGCAAGCTCTCCCTCGCGGCGATCCCGCTCGATCAGCCGATCCCGCTGTTTGCCGGCGCCTTCGTCGGTCTCGTCCTCCTCGGCGTCATCGCCTGGATCGTGATCGCCGGGCACCTCCCTTACCTCTGGCGCGAGTGGATCACCTCGGTCGACCACAAGCGCATCGGCATCATGTACGTGCTGTTCGCGCTCGTGATGCTGCTGCGCGGCTTCACCGACGCGATGATGATGCGCTCGCAGCAGGCCCTCGCCCTCGACGCCCCGGGCTACCTGCCGCCCGAGCACTACAACCAGATCTTCTCCGCCCACGGCACGATCATGATCTTCTTCGTGGCGATGCCGTTCATGATCGGGCTGATGAACTTCGTGCTGCCGTTGCAGCTCGGGGTGCGCGACGTCGCCTTCCCGACGTTGAACTCGGTGTCGTTCTGGCTCACCTGCACCGGCGCGCTGCTCGTCAACCTGTCCCTGGTCGTCGGCGAGTTCCAGCGTACCGGCTGGCTGCCCTATCCGCCGCTCTCCGAGATCACCTACTCGCCCGGGGTCGGGGTCGATTACTGGCTGTGGGCCTTGTCCATCTCCGGCATCGGCACGCTGATGACCGGCATCAACTTCGTCACCACCATCCTGAAGATGCGGGCGCCGGGCATGAGCTACCTGCGCATGCCGATGTTCTGCTGGACCGCGCTCGCCACCAACCTCCTGATCGTCGCGGCCTTCCCGATCCTCACCGCGGTCTCCGCGATGCTGATCCTCGACCGCTATCTCGGCTTCCATTTCTTCACCGACACGGCCGGCGGCAACTCGATGCTGTTCATGTCGCTGATCTGGGCTTGGGGCCACCCGGAGGTCTACATCCTGATCCTGCCCGCCTTCGGGATCTTCTCGGAGGTGGTCTCGACCTTCTCCGGCAAGCCGCTGTTCGGCTACCGCTCGATGGTGCTCGCCACGATGGCGATCTGCATGCTCGCCTTCATGGTCTGGCTGCATCACTTCTTCACCATGGGCGCCGGCGCCGACGTCAACGGCATCTTCGGCGTCATGTCGATGATCATCGCGGTGCCGACCGGCGTGAAGATCTTCAACTGGCTGTTCACGATGTATGGCGGCCGGGTGCGCGTGAGCGCCGCCATGCTGTGGTCGATCGGCTTCATGCTCACCTTCGTGGTCGGCGGCATGACCGGGGTGATGCTGGCCATCCCGCCGATCGATTTCGTGCTTCACAACTCCACCTTCCTGATCGCGCATTTCCACAACGTGATCATCGGCGGCGTGCTGTTCGGGGCATTCGCCGGCTACACCTACTGGTTCCCGAAGGCGTTCGGCTTCCGGCTGCACGAGGGCTGGGGCAAGGCCGCGTTCTGGTGCTGGCAGATCGGCTTCTGGCTCGCCTTCGGGCCGCTCTACGTCACCGGCCTCGACGGGATGACGCGCCGGCTCCAGCATTACGACGTGCCGGAATGGCGGCCCTGGCTCCTCGTCGCGCTGCTCGGGGCGGTGACGATCCTCGCCGGCATCGGCTGCCAGATCGTGCAGCTCGTCGTCTCGATCCGGCACCGCGACGCCCTGCGCGACACGACCGGCGACCCCTGGGACGGGCGCTCCCTCGAATGGTCCACGGCCTCGCCGCCCCCCGCCTTCAACTTCGCGGTGCTGCCGGACGTCCACGGCGAGGAGCCCTACTGGACGGTCAAGGAGCGCGCCCGTGAGCAGCACGCCATTCCGGACCGGCCGCGCTACGCGGCGATCGCGGTGCCGCGCAACAGCCCGACGGGCGTCGTCTGCGCCTTCTTCGCGACCCTGATCGGCTTTTCGATGATCTGGCACATCTGGTGGCTCGCGATCGCCGGCTGCGTCGGCGCCTACCTCACCTTCGTGGTCTTCGCCTGGCGCGACCGCACGGAGGACGAGATCCCGGCCGACGAGGTGGCCCGGATCGACGCCGAGAACCGCGCCGCGCGGCGCGACATCTACGCCACGATGGAGACGGTCCGATGAGCGCCGCGACCGCACCCCTCACCGCCGGCACAGGGACGCCGGCGCCGCGCCCCGCCGATCCCTACCGCCTCGGCCGCAACCCGGGCGGGGAGAACCCGGCCACCGGCCACGGCAGCGGCGGGCCGTCGCCGACCGCGATCGTCGTGAGCTACGGCTTCTGGATCTTCATCCTGGCGGACGTCATCACCTTCGCGACGCTGTTTGCCGCCTTCGCCGTCCTGAAGGACGCGACGGCGGGCGGTCCTGCCGCGGCCGACATCGTCGATCGCGGCACCCTTGCCCTCGAGACCGCCTGCCTGCTCCTGTCGAGCTTCACCTGCGGCCTCGCGACGGTGGCGATGCGGGTGCGCAGCCGGCTCTGGTTCCAGGTCGCGATGCTGGCGACGGTCGCCCTCGGCGCCGGATTCCTCGTCCTGGAGGCCCGGGAATTCGCCGTGCTCGTCGCGCAAGGGGCGGGACCGACCCGCTCCGCCTTCCTGTCGGCCTTCTTCACCCTGGTCGGCTGCCACGGTGCCCACGTCACGGCCGGCCTCCTGTGGGCGCTGACCATGATGGCCCAGGTCGCCGCCAAGGGATTCCGGGACGACGTCGTCCGCCGCACGTCCTGCTGGAGCCTGTTCTGGCACGCCCTCGACATCATCTGGGTGGGCGTCTTCACGGTGGCGTACTTGATGGGAGTGACCGCATGACCCGGCTGCCGCAGGCCACCCTCGGACAGGGCGGGGAGGGGCACCGAACGGGCGATGCCGCGCCCGGAGACCATGGGCAGGACGGGGCGGGCGTCACCGCCGCCATCCGCTCCTACCTCGTCGGCCTCGCCCTGGCGGCGCTGCTGACGGCGGGCTCGTTCTGGCTCTCGTACACCCACGTCATCTACGGGCCGGCCGTGAACGTCGCCCTGATCGTGCTCGCCATCGCGCAGATCGGAATCCACCTGGTCTTCTTCCTGCACCTGACGACGGCGCCGGACCACATCAACAACGCCCTCGCGCTCGCCTTCGGGATCCTGGTCGTCGTGCTCCTGATCGGCGGCACCCTGTGGATCATGGGGCACATGAACGCCAACATGATGCCGGCGGGCGGGATGATGCACACGGGCCCGATGCCGCCGGGTTCCGGCATGAAGCCCTGACCGGGCGCCGCTCAAACAGGCTTTGGATCTCTCGCATCGTCGTCGCGGAAGCAGGCCCTGCTTCCGCGACGACTCCGCGCGGCACGGCCTCCCGGCAGGCCTCAGCGCTTGCGGTAGACGAACACGTCCTGGTGCGCGTCGAGCTGCATCGGCCGGTAGGAGACCGGCTCCAGCTCCGGCGCCGCCTCGGCCACCAGCCGCGCGACCGCGTCCTTGGTGAACCAGGTCAGGCCGTACTCGTCGGTGTAATACGGGTAGCGGGCATAGTAGTATCCGTCCTGCGCCATCGCGTTCAGCACCGCCGGCTTGTCGAGCCAGTACTGCTCGTAGCGCTCCGCCGTCTCGGCCGAGCCCTGGCCGTGGATGGTGAACACCGCGACGCCGCCGGGCTTGAGGGCGCGAGCGACGTCGCGCAGGTTCGAGACCACGAAGTCGCGCGGCAGGTGGGTATAGACCGAGAGCAGGTAGATGAGGTCGTAAGTGGCGGACGGCTTGACCGCCGCCTGCTCCATCACCGGCACCTTGGTGGCGCCGAACTCGGACGCCGTGAAGCGGGCGCCCTCGTCGATCACGTCGCAGACCGCGATCCGCTCGCCCGGCAGCCGGCGCGACAGCTCGCGCACGATGCGGCCGTAGCCGCAGCCGATCTCCAGCGCCCGGCCGACCGAATCCCAGTCGCGCCCGGCCTCCTTGAGCGCCGCCTCCAGGATGTCGACGAACTGGCGCGCGCCCGTCATGTAGCTCGCGACCCGGTCGGGGGCGGTCGAGGTCAGCATGAAGTCGTTGTAATGGGCCCGGCCGATGCCGGCGACCGGCCGTGCGCCGAGGCGCGAGCCGAGCGCGAAGCGGGCCTTGCGCCCGACGGCGTAGAGGGCCGGCGAGCGCTTGATGACGTTCAGCATCCCCGGCGGGATCAGCTTGGTCGAGAGAGAGGGCACGGCTTCGCTCCGCGTGGGGCCACTCTCGCCCGGGCTGGTCGAGAGTGGCCGCACGATGCCGCGCCCCGGCCGCAGCGACAACGATTGACGCGGTTCAAGCCTAACGGAGGCTTGAGCCCGGCGGAGACTTCCGCCGGGCCGCCGCGACGCCGGTTCCATTAGGCGAGTTCGACGGATCGTCTGATAGTGAACCTACACCCGCTCGCGCCGGATCTCGGCGCCGCAGCGCACGAGCTTGGCCTCCAGCGCCTCGAAGCCGCGGTCGAGGTGATACACTCGGTTGATCTGGGTCTCGCCCTCGGCGGCAAGCCCCGCGATCACCAGCGACACCGAGGCGCGCAGGTCGGTCGCCATCACGGGCGCGCCCTTCAGCCGCTCGACGCCCTCGACCACCGCCACGTCGCCCTCGAGCCGGATCTTGGCGCCGAGGCGGGCCAATT
This sequence comes from Methylobacterium terricola, assembly GCF_006151805.1. Taxonomy (GTDB): domain Bacteria; phylum Pseudomonadota; class Alphaproteobacteria; order Rhizobiales; family Beijerinckiaceae; genus Methylobacterium; species Methylobacterium terricola. The sequence goes on from NZ_VDDA01000009.1 coordinate 193,625, forward strand.
CCTGCACGTGCATGAAGCGGTTCTCGAAGATCGTCTCGCGGATGCGCGACTGGCCCCGGGCCTTGGTCATCAGGGCCATGAACTGGGCCTGGAGGTCGGTCGGGAAGCCTGGGAACGGATCGGTGGTGATGTCGACCGCCGCGATGCCGTGGCCGTTGCGGCGCACCCGGATGCCGTGGTCGAGGGGCGTCACCTCGGTGCCGGTGGTGCCCAGGATGTCGAGGGCGCTGTGCAGCAGATCGGCCCGGGTGTTCTCGAGCGTCACGTCGCCGCCGGTCATCGCCACCGCCATGGCGTAGGTGCCGGTCTCGATCCGGTCGGGCAGCACCGCGTGCCGGGCGCCCGAGAGGCGCGACACGCCCTCGATCACGATGCGCGGCGTGCCGGCGCCCTCGATCCGCGCGCCCATCCGCGCCAGGCAGGCGGCGAGATCCACCACTTCCGGCTCGCGGGCGGCGTTCTCGATCACCGTGGTGCCGTGCGCGAGCACCGCCGCCATCAGGGCGACGTGGGTGCCGCCGACCGTGACCTTGGGAAACTTGATCTCGCCGCCGCGAAGCCCGTTCTTGGTGCGGGCCACCGCGTAGCCGCCGTCGATCTCGATCGTGGCGCCGAGGGTCTCCAGCGCCATCAGCAAGAGGTCGACCGGCCGCGTGCCGATGGCGCAGCCGCCGGGCAGCGACACCCGCGCCTCGCCGAAGCGGGCGAGCAGCGGCGCGATCACCCAGAAGCTCGCCCGCATGGTCGAGACCAGGTCGTAGGGCGCCGTGGTGTCGATGACGTTCGAGGCGGTGAGCCGGATGGTCTGGCCGGCCTCGGTGGTCTGGCCCGGGCGCTTGCCCACCACCATGTGGTCGACGCCGTGATTGCCGAGGATGCGCAGCAGCGACGCCACGTCGGCGAGCCGGGGCACGTTCGACAGTTCCAGCGTCTCGCCGGTGAGCAGGCTGGCGATCATCAGCGGCAGGGCCGCGTTCTTGGCGCCCGAGATCGGGATGATGCCGTGAAGCGGCTGGCCGCCGACGATGTGGATGCGATCCATGATGACAACGTCCCTCGCGCCTCGTCCGGCGCGTCCCGCGCGCCGTTGAAGCGCGCCTCGATTCGGAAAACCCGTTTATTGCACCGCAGCGATGCTACCGCTACGCTTGCCCGTCAACGCCGATCACTGCCGGTTCGATCCGCGGATTGTTCCGACGGTGCGTCGCCGGGCAACGCCGCCGCGGTCGCCTGCGCCCCGGCTGCCTCCACCTCGGCCGACTCGCGGCCCCGCGCCTGCGCCTTGCGTCGCTTGAGGTTGTCCCGCAGGGCGGCTTTCAACCGCTGCTCCCGGGTTCCGCCATCCTGCCCGCTCATCGCGCGCGACCCTTCGTCGCCATGACCAATTTCCAGCTTCCGTGCCCGCGCGGGAGGCGTCAGAACGCCCGCCTCGCCCTCGACTTCTTCTAAAGACAAAGCCGTCGCATTCGAGCGAGATCAAGGCGCGACCAGCGGTGGATCGGCGATTCGGCCCCTCCGCCGCGCGGACCGGCTCCCCCCGGGGCCAGGCCCGGTCCCGCCCCGGACGCCACGTTCGGCCAGACCGCGAAGGACCACGATGCCCGAGACCCGGCCCGAGACCCGCCCCGCGACCGTTCAGGGCGCGACCGATTACCAGGCCCTCTTCCGCGGCGCCATCGAGCGCCTGCACGGCGAGCGCCGCTACCGCGTCTTCGCCGATATCGAGCGCATCAACGGCCGCTTTCCCACCGCCCGGTGGCGCCGGCCGGACGCCGCCCCCCGCGAGATCACCGTGTGGTGCTCGAACGACTATCTCGGCATGGGCCAGCACCCGGCGGTGGTGGGCGCGCTGACCGAGACCGCGCAGCGCTGCGGCGTCGGCGCCGGCGGCACCCGCAACATCGCCGGCAACAACTCGCCGCTGGTCGACCTGGAGCGCGAGCTCGCCGACCTGCACGGCAAGGAGGCGGGCCTCGTCTTCACCTCCGGTTACGTCTCGAACCAGGCCGGCATCTCGACGATCGCCAAGCTGATCCCGAACTGCCTGATCCTGTCCGACGCCTTCAACCACAACTCGATGATCGAGGGCGTGCGCCAGTCGGGCTGCGACAAGCGCATCTTCCGCCACAACGACCTCGCCCATCTCGAGGAGCTGCTGATCGCGGCCGGCGACCGGCCGAAGCTGATCGCCTTCGAGAGCGTCTACTCGATGGACGGCGACGTGGCGCCGATCGGGAAGATCTGCGACCTCGCCGAACGCTACGGCGCCCTGACCTATCTCGACGAGGTCCATGCGGTCGGCCTCTACGGCCCGCGCGGCGCCGGCATCGCCGAGCGCGACCGGGTGATGCACCGGGTCGACGTGATCGAGGGCACGCTCGCCAAGGGCTTCGGCTGCGTCGGCGGCTACATCACCGGCTCGGCGGCGCTTTGCGACGCGGTGCGCAGCCACGCCCCCGGCTTCATCTTCACCACGGCGCTGCCGCCGGCCATCGCCGCCGCCGCCATCGCGTCGATCCGCCACCTGAAGCAATCCGGCACCGAGCGCGAGGCGCATCAGCGCCAGGCCGGCCGCACCAAGGCGGCGCTCCTCGATGCCGGCCTGCCGGTGCTCGCCACCGACACCCACATCGTGCCGGTGATGGTCGGGAACGCGGAAGCCTGCAAGGCGGCGGCCGACCGGCTGCTCGAGCGCCACGGCATCTACATCCAGCCGATCAACTACCCCACCGTGCCGCGCGGCACCGAGCGCCTGCGCATCACCCCCTCGCCGTTCCACGGCGAGGCGCATATCGCGGCCCTGCGCGAGGCGCTGGTGGAGGTGTGGGACGCGCTGGACCTGCCGCGGGCCGGGACGGTGTTCGTGGAGGCGGCAGAGTAGGCCCTTTAGCTGGAGCGCTGGCGGTGCCCGTCAGTGCTCCTCCCGGCGGGCGGCGTGGCGGATGGTCAACACACTGACTTCGTTGAGCGCCAGATCGATGCCGGAGAAGATGAGGGATGGGCAGCGCGGCACGGCGAAACGCCGCCCATCGTGTTGCTTGCGCTCGCCTATTCCCGGGTAAGCGGAAACGGGCCGAAGTGCGGCCTGAAGCCGCCTTTCGACACGCAAAGCCGCACCTGGATTGCGGGCGTGGAGATCGTCGGCGATGTGCTCAAGATCCGCCTCAGCCCGGAGCGTGAGCCGCAGTGGCTTGCCGAAGCCGTTCCGTCATCGCTCAGGGCCTCTTTGCGTGCCACCCGCTCTCAGAGCACGGATGGCACACAGGTCCCATCGCCTCGCGGCCGGCGGCGGTACCCGAGGCGTGACGCTCTCTGACCGCCGTCAGATCCGCCCCAGCAACCGCTCCACCAGCGGGTTCTCCGCCGCGAAGGCGTAGTCGATCCGCCGCACGCTCACCGCCTGGGCGCCGGCCTGCACCAACGCATCGGCGAGGCCGAACACGGCGTCGGTGGGGCAGCGCAGCACGATCTCACCCCGCCCCTCCGGCGCGCCGTAGGGCAGCTCGGCCTCGTGCAGGGCGGCGAGGCCCGCGAGGTCGATCTCGCCCGAGACCGGCATGCCGGCCCTGACCTCGCGGGTGGTGCGGGCGCGCTCCTCGGCGCTGATCCGGCCGAGCACCGCCTGGACGGCCCGGCGCGGGGTCTCGCTCCACGAGGCAGCGAGGGAGGCGACGAGGTTCGCCTCCGAGCGCAGGATCACCCCGTCGTCGAGGATCTTGAGGGCGTTCGCCGCGAGCGTGGCGCCGGTCGTCGTGATGTCGACGATGATCTCGGCGCTGCCGGAGGCGGGCGCGCCCTCGGTGGCCCCTAAGCTCTCGACGATGCGGTAATCGGCGACGCCGTGCTCGGCGAAGAAGCGCCGGGTCAGGTTGACGTACTTGGTGGCGATGCGCAGGCGACGGCCGTGGCGCACCCGCATGTCGCTCGCCACCTCGTCGAGGTCGCTCATCGAGCGCACGTCGATCCAGGCCTGGGGCACCGCCACCACCACGGTGGCCTGGCCGAAGCCGAGCGGCGTCAGGAGCTCGACCTGGCCGGCGGCGTCCGGCAGGGTCTCGCGGATCAGGTCCTCGCCGGTGATGCCGAGATGGGCCGCACCGCTCGCGAGCTGGCCGGCGATCTCGGAGGCCGAGAGGAAGCGCACCTCGACCCCGTCCACGCCCTTCAGGCGGCCGCGATAGTCGCGGGCGCCGCTGGTCTGGGCCAGCGTCAGGCCGGCGCGGCCGAAGAAGGCGGCGGCGTTCTCCTGCAGACGGCCCTTCGAGGGCACCGCCAGGACGAGCGGACCGTCGAGGGAAGCCGCATTCATCGTGTCGCTCATCAGCGCGCCCCCTCCAGGCGTTCGAGCCAGAACGAGCAGCCGACGGCGGGCAGGGCGTCCCGGCTGCCGAGATGCTGGAGCAGGCCGTCGTAGCGACCGCCGCCGACCACCGGCTTCTCGCCGTCCTGCCCGACCTCGAAGATGAAGCCGGTATAATAGTCGAGGTTGCGGGCGAAGCTGCCGGTGAACACGAAGCGCTCGAGCGGCAGGCCGCGGGCGGCGATGAAGCCGTTGCGCTCCTCGAACAGGGCGAGCGCCGCCTCCAGCCGCGGATCGTCGAGCCCGGCCCGGCGGGCGAGGTCGCGGGCGGCGAGCGCCGCGGCGTCGGGATCGCCGGTGAGCGCGAGATAGGCGTCCAGCACCTCGCGGGCCTTCGATCCGAGGCCGGCCCCGCCCTCGGCATGGGCCGCGGCCTTGGCGAGGAAGCGCTCGGCGATCTCGCCGGCGGTGCGCCCGCCGACCCGGCTGATGCCCGCGATGGCGAGCACGTCCTCGACGAAGGCGCGCACTCCTTGCGGGTCCTGGCCCTGGATGGCGGCGAGGAGGCCCGCATGGGCGGCATCGACCGCGACCGGCGCGGCGATCGCGTCGAGGGAGCGCCCGGCGGCGACCGCCCGCAGGGTCCGGCGCTTGGCCGCCGGCTGGACGTTCAGCGCGTCGAGGAGCGCGGTGATCAGCCCCATGTCGCCGAGGCGGACCTGCGCGAAGGGTCCTTGGTGCTCGCGGCGCCCGAGGCGGTCGAGCCCGTCGAGGGCGAGCCCCAGGATCTCGGCATCGGCCGCCGGCACGTCGGTCCGGCCGATCGACTCGATGCCGGCCTGGTGGAACTCGTCGGGCTCCGCCGCCCGCAGGCGGAAGACCGGGCCAAGATAGCTGTAATCCGCCGCCTGCCCGTCGGCGACGGCGCGGTGATGGCGCCCGACCGGAATCGTGTATTCGGGCCTGAGGCAGAGTTCCGCCCCGGCACCGTCCTGGGTGATGAAGATGCGGCGGCGGATATCCTCGCCGGACAGCTCCAGGAAGGGCTCGACCGGCTGCAGCACCGGCGGCTCGACCCGCGCGTAGCCCCGGTCCTCGAACAGCGCCAGAAGCGCCTCGTGCGCCGCCGCCGGCCGGGGGGCCGCGGCTCCGTTACCCGTCATTGGTCCCAATACCCAAATTGCTTGGGCCGCCCTGTAGCAGCACCGGGCGGGCTTGGCGACCATGGGGCGCGACGGCTCTCTGCCGAGGCGCGCCGACGCTCCAAGGCTCCGTCAGGCCGCCACCTCCGCCGGCCGGGTCCGCTCCGTGGCAAGCCGCGTCACGGCGGCGAAATCGACCTTGCCGGAGCCGAGCTGCGGCAGCCTGTCGACGGTGACGATCTCGGCCGGCACCGCCAATTCGCTCAGGCCCCGGGCGCGGGCCTCGGCCTGGAAGGCGCTGCGGCTCGCGTCCTTCTTCTCGGTCACCAGCACCAGGCGCTCGCCCTTGCGGGCATCCGGCACCGCGGCGACGGCGCTCGCCGCCTCCGGGTAGAGCTCGGCGGCCAGCGCCTCGACCGTGGCGAGCGAGATCATCTCGCCGCCGACCTTGGCGAAGCGCTTGGCCCGGCCGCGGATGGTGACGAAGCCGTCGGCGTCGATCGTCACGATGTCGCCGGTATCGTGCCAGCCCTCCGCGGGCGTTTCCAGCACGCCGGGATTCTCGGCGCGCAGGTAGCCCAGCATCACGTTCGGCCCGCGCACGAACAGGCGCCCGCCCTCGCTCACGCCCGGGACCGGCTCCAGCCGCGCCTCCATGCCGGGCATGATCCGCCCGACCGTGCCGAAGCGGTTGAACATCGGGGTGTTCAGCGCCAGCACCGGCGCCGTCTCGGTGACGCCGTAGCCCTCCAGGATGCGCAGGCCGAACTTCTCGGCGTAGGCCTTGCGGGTCGCCGGCTTCACCGGCTCGGCCCCGGCCAGGATGTAGCGCAGGGAGCGGAAATCGTAGGCGTGGGCGGCGCGGGCATAGCCCGCCAGGAAGGTGTCGGTGCCGAACAGGATGGTCGCGTTCGAGCCGTAGACCAGCTCCGGCACCACCCGGTAATGCAGCGGGGAAGGGTAGAGGTAGACCGGCACGCCGGAGACCAGCGGCAGCACCAGCCCGACGGTGAGCCCGAACGAGTGGAACACCGGCAGGACGTTGAACACCTTGTCGGTGCGGCCGAAATCGATCCGCGCCTGGGCCTGGGCGGCGTTGGCCAGCATGTTGCGGTGGGAGAGCACCACGCCTTTCGGCGTGCCCTCGCTGCCCGAGGTGAACAGGATCGCCGCCGGGTCGTCCGGGCGGCGCGGGTGGAGCGACCGGCGCCACCCGAACAAGCCGCGCAGCTTGTCGAGCCGGCCGATCCGGCCGCGGACATCCTCCAGGTACACGATGGTCAGGCTCTGGCTCAACGTCTCCAGGAGAGCATCGAGGCGGCCCTTCTGCACGAAGGCCCGGGAGGTGACGATCGTGTCGATCTCCGCCGCCTTGCAGGCGTTGAGGATGTTGGCGGCACCCGCCGTGAAGTTGATCATCGCCGGGACCCGGCCGGCCGACATCACCCCGAGCACCGTGACGGCGGCGGCGTTGGCGTTCGGCAGCATCACGCCGAGCGCCCGGCCGCGCGGGGCCAGCGGCCCGAGCTTGCCCCCCAGCACCCGGGCGCCCATGAGCAGACGGCGGTAGGAGAGCTTGCCGGTGACCGGATCCTCGACGGCGACCCGGGAGCCGCCCTCGCGCTCGGCGGCGTCGACCACCGCCTCGAACACCGTGCGGTCGATCGGCGCGGTGCGGAAGATCAGGTCCGACATCACCCCGTAGAGCGCGGCGCCGGCGGCCTGGCGGCGGGCCTTGCCCTTCAGGCCCGCATCGACGTCGAGCCGCACCGGCTCCAGCACGGTCACGGTGAATTTCGGCCACCAGCGCCGGCGCATCTGGGCCCGCGACAGGCGCGAGAACACCGTCTGCTCCGGCCCCTCGATCTTCACCGGCACCACCGGCACGCCGGACTTGTCGGCGATGAGGCCGGCGCCGTCATAGACCTTCATCAGGCTGCCGGTGACGGTGAGCCGCCCCTCGGGGAAGATGATCAGGGTCTCGCCGGCCTTGACGGCGTTGATGAGCGTGCGCGTCGCCATCGGCTTCGTCGGGTCGAGGGGAAGCGCCCGGGTCATCCACAGGAACGGACGCACCCACCATTTCTGCGCGATGGTGTGGTCGATGGCGAAGGTCGGGTCGCGCTCGGTCAGCGACAGGGCGAGGCCTGCATCCAGGAAGCTGACGTGGTTGAGGGCGATGATCGCGTTCGGTCCCGCCTTCTCGATGTTCTCGAGCCCGTGCACCTCCAGCCGGTAGAAGGCCCGGAACACGATCGACAGGAAGTCGCGAAACCCGCTGGTCGGCAGGACCGCCAGGATGGCGATGCCGGCGGCGAGGTTGGCGAGGCCGACGATCAGGAACTGCCCGGCGGAGGACAGGCCGGCCTTCTGGAGAAGCGCAAGGCCGACGGCGCCGAGCACGATGAGCGCCGCGGCGAGCACGTTCGAGGCGGCGATGACCCGGGCGCGGCGCTCCTTCGGCGTCCAGGCCTGGAGCGCGGCGAAGGACGGCACGATGAACAGGCCGGCGGCGGCGGCGAGCAGCACGAAGTCGAGGGCGATGCGGACGCCGCGCCAGGAGCCCAGGAAGTCGAGGGCGCCGATCGCGGAGGGGGGCGGCACGCTGGTGGCGGCGACGTGGGCGAGGTCGAGCGAGACGAGGCCCATGACGAGCGCCGCGACCGGCGTCGGCAGCATCACGATCCGTCCGGCGCAGAGCCAGGAGGCGAGGCCGGAGCCGAGCGCCACGCCGACCGAGAACATCGCCAGCAGCGCCGTCACCACCGTCTCGTCGCCGCCGAAGGTGCCCTTCACCAGGGCCGGCAGCAGGGCGAGCACGACCGCGCCGACGAGCCAGAACCAGCTGGTGATGAGGCCGGTGCGCCACAGCCGCGTGTCCTCGTAGAGGTCGCGCATCAGGTTGCCCGTCGAGCGCAGCACGTTGCGGTTCACCTGGAGGTACGGCGCCGCCTCGCCGGTCTTCGGGATCAGCAGGCTCGACAGCCAGCACAGGACGGCGAAGCCCATCACCAGGAGGCCGAAGGCATGCGCCCCGCCATGGGTGACGGCGAGCCCGCCCGCGATGGTGCCGGTGAGGATGGCGAGGAAGGTCGCGGCCTCGATCAAGGCGTTCCCGGCCGGCAGCTCGGCGCGGGCCAGGTGATCGGGCAGGATGCCGTACTTGATCGGCCCGAACAGGGCCGCCACGATCCCGAACAGGATGAGGGCCACGAACAGGACCGGCACCGAGGCGAGCCAGAAGCCCAGCACCGCGACGCCCGCCGCCAGGATCTCCGCCGCCTTGAGGCGCTTGGCGATGAATGCCTTGTCGTAGCGGTCGGCGAGTTCGCCGCCGAGGCCCGAGAGGAAGAAGAACGGCGCGATGAACGCCGCGCCGGCCAGCGTCACCAGGGCCGCCGAGCCGCCATCCGCCCCGCCGCCGACCCCGCCCGCCCCGAACATGATCAGGAACACCAGGGCGTTCTTGAGGAAGTTGTCGTTGAAGGCGGAGAAGAACTGGCACCAGAACAGGGGCGCGAAGCGCCGGCTGGCCATCAGCTTTCCGGACATGGGGGCGTTCCTCGCTCGGTGACGGGTCGTGCGGGCGAAGCCGCGTCGGGAGACCGCTTAGCCGGTAAACCCTAATCGGTTTTCTTGTTGCGATCTGCGGCGATCCGATGTCGAGGCGCCGTCTCCCCCGTCGGGGCGGCTACTCCTTGCCCATCTCCATCAGCAGGCGCTCGGCCCGGGCATCCTCGATGCGGTTGACGAGGCGCTTGCCCTCGTGGTTGTCGCGCACGGTCTTGACCAGGGTGATGCAGGACTGGACCAGCATCGTCACGCCCATGGCGAGGTAGCCCTTGGTCCAGAGGTCGAGGGGCAGGAACAGGATGCCGCCCGCCACCATGGTGGCGGCGCCGATGAAGGAGGCGTAGGTGAACGCCACCCAGGCGGAGGTGTGCTGCGGGTTCTGCGGGGTCATGATGGGGTTTCCTCGAACGGGTAGAACGGGATGGAGGCGGTCAGGCCGCCTTGGCCTCGGCCTGTGCGCGCAGGCGTTCCATCACGCTGCCGGCGCTCGGCCGGGTGCGCGGGCCGAAGCCGGCCTCCTCCAGGCGCTCGCACAGCGAATCCGGCGCCGCCGCCTCGATGATGGCCAGGGCCTCGTCGGAGGCGGCATCCGCGGCCTGGGCCTCGCGCAGGCGGCGCAGGGTGGCCTGCGCCTCGGCGAGCGCCGCCGGGCTGCCCAGCCCCGTGCCGCGCCGGGCCCGCAGGTGGCGCACCGCCTCCGCCGCCCGGGCGATGCGCTGGCCGCGCTCCAGTTCGGCGAACTGGCGGGTGCCCTTGCGGACCGCCCGGCGCAGGGCCGCGACCTCCGCGGCGCAGGCGGCGCGGGTCGTCTCAAGGGCTCGCGCGTCCTCCTCCATCTCGGCGATCGCCTCGGCGGCCTCCGCCGCCAGGTCCTCGCGTCCGCCGGCGAGTGCCGCGACGGCCCGGGCCTCCAGCTCGGCGATCCGGCCGGCGAGCGCTCCTTGCGCCTTCGCGTCCGCGGTCTCCTGGGCGATCGCCCGCGCCAGGGTCCGGCGGCTGTCGTCGAGGGCGGCCGCGGCGTCGCGCAGCTGCTGCTCCAGGATCAGGAAGGCGTGCTGATCGTGCAGGTCCTCGGCGGCGCGGGCGGCGGCGCCGCGGACGAGGGTGGAGAGGAGGTTGAGCATCGGGGGCTCCGGGTCGGCGGGCGCCAGGTCTGTGAACGTTGTTCACAAACGCATCCTTCCACAGGCTTGAACGTTGTTCAAGCGCAATTTTGAACGTTGTTCAGGGAGGCGGCCGGCGCATGCGCAACGATGATCGGCGGGAGCGGCTGAAGGCGGCCCTGCTCGACGGAGCCGAGCGCACCATCGCGGAGAGCGGCCTGTCGGGACTGAAGGCCCGCGACCTGGCGAAGGAGGTCGGCTGCGCGCTCGGCGCGATCTACACGGTGTTTCCCGACCTCGACGCGCTGATCCTGTCGGTGAACCTGCGCACGCTCGCCCTGTTCGACCGGGTGATCGCCACCGTCCCGCTGCCGCCGGAGCCCGACGGCCCCCCGACCCCGGCGCAGCGGGACGCCGCGGTGGCGACCCTGGTGCGGCTGGCGGTGGCCTACCTGCACTTCGCCGCGCAGAACACGACGCGCTGGCGCGCGCTGTTCCAGCACCGGGTCACGCAGGCGCTGCCGGACTGGTACCTCGTCGAGCAGGTGCGGCTGTTCCGGTACATCGAGGCCCCGTTGCGGGTGCTGCGCCCGGATCTCGGCGAGCGGGAGCGGGCGCTGCTCGCCCGATCGCTGTTCTCCGCCACCCACGGCCTCGTCAGCCTCGGCCTCGACGAGAAGCTGATGGTGCTGAGCGAGCCGGTCTTGCGCGGGCAGATCGAGGTCGTGGTGGGGGCATTGGGGCGGGGGTTGGCGGAGGGGTGAAACAGGCATTCCCCGGACCGGCCGGATGGTCGCTAGCGTTCCGCCTCACGGGCGCATCCCGGGGCCGCGCAGCGGAGCCCGGGATCCCGAAGCGCTTGAGCGTCCGAGGCGAGGCGGGATGGATTCCGCTCATTCCTGGACCTTCGGCGCGTCTGGATTCCGGGCGCCGCGGTGCGGGCCCGGAATGACGAGGAGCGTGTCAGGGCCGGCAGGTCGGTCGGCAGGGCCGGACGCTCACCACGCCACCGTCTCGCCCCGATAATCCAGGTACACGCAGCCCCGCTGCCCGAGCCGCCCCTCGACCACCCCGACCATCCCCTCGGCGCTGGTCGCCACGTCGATGTCGGCCTCCGGCCCGCCCATGTCAGTGCGCACCCAGCCCGGATGCATCAGCACCGTGCCGAAGGGGGCGTCGCGGTGGCGGGCGGCGAAGGAGCGGGCGAGCGTGTTGAGGGCGGCCTTGCTCGCCCGGTAGCTCTCCCAGGTGCCGCCCTCGTTGAGCGAGACGCTGCCGAGGATCGAGCTCATCAGCACCATCACGCCGCCGGGAGCGATCCTGTCGGCGAAGGCCTCGGCGAAACGGATCGGGCTCACCGCGTTGGTCTCGTAGACCTTGAGCGCGCTCGCCCGGTCGCCCTGCGGCAGCGGCACATGGGCGCCGTCGGCGACCCCTGCGACGACGAAGACCACGTCGAAGCTGCGGCCCGCGAGGGACTCGCGCAAGGACGCCACCCCGGCATCGTCGTCGATGTCGACGCGGGCGATCTCGGGCGCGATCGGGCTCAAGGCGGCGAGCGCCGGCGCCTCGCCGCGCGCCGTGGCGGTGACCGCCCAGCCGCGGGCGAGGAAGGCCCGTGCGAGCCCCAACCCCAAGCCCCGCGAGGCCCCGACGATCAACGCGCTGCGGTCATGCTTGGCCATGCGAGCCTCCGATCGGTATCAGTGGGTGATGAAGTAGGGCCCGCACCGCCCCGGCAAGCGCCCGCAATCGGTCAGGCCGCGGCGGCCCGCGCCGCGCTCCAGCGCTCCACCGTGGCCAGCAGCTCCTCGGGCCGGAACGGCTTGCCGAGATGGTCGTCCATGCCGGCGGCGCGGAACTGCGCGACCTGCTGCGGCAGGACGTTGGCGGTGAGCGCGACGATCGGCAGGCGGCCGAGGGGCGGGCCGAGCTCGCGAATGTGGCGCGTCGCGGTCAGGCCGTCCATGCCGGGCATCTGCACGTCCATCAGCACGAGGTCGTGGCCGCCCGCCTGCACCGCCGAGATCGCCTCGGCGCCGTCGCCCACCACCGTCACCCGGTGGCCGCGGCGCTCCAGGATGGCGCGGGCGATCTCCTGGTTGATCGGACTGTCCTCGACGAGGAGGATCCGGGCCGGCCGCGCGAGGGGCGCCGCGGTGCCGCCCTCCCGGGCCGTAGCCTCGGCGGCGGCCTCCGCCAGCGGCACGGCGAACCAGAAGGTCGAGCCCTCGCCGGACCGGCTCTCGACCCCGATCTCGCCGCCCATGGTCTCGACGAGCCGGCGGCTGATGGCGAGGCCGAGGCCGGTGCCGCCGAAGCGGCGCTGGATCGAGCCGTCGACCTGCGAGAAGCGCTGGAACAGGCGGCCGAGCCGGTCGGCCGGGATGCCGATCCCGGTATCGCGGACCGCGACCCGCAGGGCGTGGCGTCCGTCGGCGAGCGGCACGCTCGCGAGGCTCACGGTGACGCTGCCGGCGGGCGTGAACTTGATCGCGTTGACCAGGAGGTTGAGCAGCACTTGGCGCAGCCGGTCGACGTCCCCGACGAGGCGGGGGGCGATCCCGGCCTCCAGCCGCACCGCGACGGCCAAGCCCTTGCCGTCGGCCGCGGTCCGGACGATCGAGACCGCGTTGTCGGCGAGCGCCGCCGGCGCGAAGGGCTGCGGGTCGAGGTCGATCTGCCCGGCCTCGATCTTCGAGAAGTCGAGGATGTCGTTGACGACCGTGAGCAGGGCCTGGCCGGCCTCCTGGATCCGCTCGGCGCTGCGGCGCTGCTCGGCCGGCAGGCCGCCCTCGCGCGCCAGGAGATCGGCGTAGCCGATCACGCCGTTGAGCGGCGTGCGGATCTCGTGGGACATGGTGGCCAGGAACTCGGTCTTGGCGGCGCTCGCGGCCTCGGCCTGGGCCTGGGCCGCTTCCGCCTGGGCTCGCGCCGCCTCGGCGACCCGGTTGGCCTCGAGCACCGCGAGCTCGCGCCGCTTGCGCTCGGTCACGTCCGAGAAGGTGCGGATCGCCCCGCCCTCGGCGAGGCGCACGGTGCGCACCTCGAGGACGGTGCCGTTCGGGCGGGCGCGCTCGTAGACCGGGGGCGCGGCGAGGAGGTCGCCCCGGAGCTTGAGCCAGGCATCGCGGTCCGGCCGCGCCGCGCCGAACTCGCCGCCCGCCTCCTGCCAGGCCACGAGATCGGCGAAGGGCCGCCCGGCGTGGCGGTCGCCGGGCGGCAGGCCGAGGAGGTCGATCGCCCGCTCGTTGCAGAGCTGGATGATCCCGGCGGCGTCGATCACCAGCACGCCCTGGTCCATATTGGCGAGCGTCGCGTCGAGGAGCGCCGTCTCGCGCCGCAGGGCGGCCTCGGCAGCGCGGCGCGCCGTGATGTCGGAGACGGTGCGCAGCACGCCGCCGCCGGCGGTCGGCGCGGCGTGGACCTCCAGGACCGTGCCGTCCGGCCTCACGCGCTCGTAGCGCCTGCCGATCACCGCGAAATCGGCCATCGCGATTGCCTGCGCGATGGCCGGGTCGAGCCCGTCATATTCCCCCGCCGCGTCGAGCACCCGCCGCATCTCGGCCCGGGTCGGCCGGGCCGCCAGGAAGCCTGGGTCGAGGTCCAGCAGCGCGGCGAACCGCCGGTTGGCGACCGCGACGGTGCCGTGCGCGTCGACCATGATCAGGCCCTGGTCCATCGCGTCGAGGGTGGTCTTGAGCACCGCCTCCTGGGCCATGAGTTCGCGGGTGCGCTCGGCGATGCGCTCTTCCAAGTCGGCGTTGCTCTTGCGCAGGGCGTCGGCCTGCCGGTGCAGGGTGGCGGAAGTCTGCGCCAGCACCGCCCCGACCTCGTTCACCTCCCGGACCGGCGTCACCGGGCTCGCCAGCGGGATGCCGCGGCTGAGGTCGGCGGCGGCCCGCGACAGCAGGGCCTTGGCGAGCAGGATGCGCCGCCCGATGAGCAGCGAGGCGAGGAGCGCGACCAGGCCGAGGCCGAGGATCACCGGCGCCAGCACCATGACGGAGGTGACGAGCGGCGCCCGCAGGGCGGCCTGCTCGATGCCGATCGTCACCGTCCAGCCCGAGAGGCCCGAGCGGTGATGGGTGCCGAAGACCGGGATGCCGCTGAGGTTGCGGCCGGACCACCGCCCGGTATCCCCCGTCGCCGTCTCGAAGCCCGGCAGCAGCCGGCCCGCAGCCATGCCGGTGGCGACCGAGCGGCCGATGATGATCCCCGCCCGGTCGGCGACCGAGCCGGAATAGGGCGCGGTGACGCCGGCCTCGCGCAACAGGTCGCCGAACAGGCCGGCCGGCAGGCTGGCATCGAGGAGATAGGCGGTCGCGCCGTCGCGCATCACCGGTACCGTGACGGCGACGATCGGCTTGCCGGTGATGGCTCCGATCATGAAGTCGGAGATCGCCGGCGCGCCGGTCTCCCGCACCCGGTGGTCCTCGGGGAGGACGACCTGGGGCAGCGGCTCGCCGCGGGGAAGCCGGGTGTTGACGCGCTCCCGGCCGTCGAGCTCGCGCAGGACGATCTTGATGCCCTGGAGGCGCACGAGTTCGCGGACCTGCCGGTCGAACCGGGCGAAGTCGCCGGCCTCGAGGGCCGGCGAGGTGGCGAGCGCCTGCAGCATCGCGATCTGGCCGCTGAGGAAGCGGTCGATCTGCTCCACCGCATGCGCGTTGAGCGTCGCGGTCCGCTCCTCCATCCGCGCCTGCTCGGCCTGGACCCAGCGCTGCGCCAGGAGGGCCATGATGAGGAAGGCCGGCACCAGCAGGGCGACCGCGAGCCCGGCGATGTAGGTCCGGAGCCGCCGCGCCGGCACGCCGGACGGCCGCGCCCCGCCGTCGCCGCCCTGCAGGTCTTCGCCGCTCTGATGGCGATCGGACACGATTCACCCGGCCCCACGTGCTTGCGATCCGCCGCAAGCTGAACGTGTATAAGGCATGACCGAGGACACGTCGTCCCGTCGCGACGGTGATCGGGGGGTGACGCGCGCCCGTCCGCGGCGGGACCGGGCGGAGCCGGCGGGTGGGGCGGGACCGCCCGGTGCGAGCCCTGCCCCGGCCCAGGCCCTGCCTCAATCCATGTCCCGGCTCGAATCCCCGTCGAGCCCGCCCTCGAGGTCGTCCTCGGCCTCGGCGTCGGAGTCGTGGGCCTCCAGGCCGGCGGCCTCGGCGAGGTTGCGGGCGGCGCGGCGCAGGAGCTTGCGCAAGCGCCGGCGCTCCTTGTTGTCGAAGCCCTCCAGCATCTCGGCCTCGACCTCGTCCCAGATGCCCTCGATCGCCGCGGCCTTGGCCAGGCCCGCCTCGGTCAGGCGCACCCGGACGATGCGGCCGTCCCCGGCCTCGGTCCGGCGCTCGACCACCCCCATGGCGGCGAGCCGCGTGATGGTCTTCGAGGCGGTGGGGGGGCGCACCCGCAGGGTGGCGGCGAGATCGCCCATCGTCATCGTGCCGGCGGTGGCCAGCGCCTGCACCACCTGCTCCTGGCCGGCGAAGAGGTCGAGATCCGCCAGACGGTCGCCGATGCGGCCGCGATGCAGGCGCGCCGCCTGCATCAGGGCCCAGCCGACGCTCTTGGCGCCGGGAGGCCGGTGGCGCTTGGCCGCCCGGCGCGGCACGTCCACGGCCAAAGCCTGCTCGCCCGCTGCCATGGCCCGACGCCCCTGTTCTCGAGACAATCCTGCCGCGCAGGCCCTGTGAGCGCAAGCGCGGGAGGGGGAACCGCCCTCGGTGCCCAGGCGCACATGCCAGTTCCTCCATGACGCCTGGATGACGGAGGGCGCCCGGAGGACGGATGCCCGGAGGATGCTCGCCGGTTTCGGTCCCTGCCCCCGCGGCCTATGCTGGGGCGATACGAACGAGAGCGGAGCGACGCGGATGCCGGCCCGGCCCTGGGGCGACCTGACCACCGAGGAATGCCGCACAGGCGGCGTGAGCGCCGCCGTGGCGGTGCTGCCGGTCGCGGCCGTCGAGCAGCACGGGCCGCACCTGCCGCTCTCCACCGACGTCGTCATCGCCGAGGGCTACCTCGCGCGGGTCGTCGACCTCGTCCCCGGCGACCTCGACGTGCGGGTGCTGCCGGTGCAAGCCGTCGGCCTGTCGCCCGAGCACACCGATTTCCCCGGCACCCTGACGCTCACGCCCGAGACGGCGCTGAAGGCCTGGGGCGAGATCGGCGACGGGGTGGCGCGGGCCGGGTGCGGCCGGCTGGTGATCGTGTCGTCGCATGGCGGCAACAGCGCGCTCATGGATCTGGTGGCGTTGGGGCTGCGCGGCCGGCACGGGATGGTGGCGGTCACCACCGCCTGGAACCGCTTCGGCACCCCGCCGGGGCTGTTTCCCGAGGACGAGCTGCGCCACGGCATCCATGGCGGCGGGATCGAGACCGCCCTGATGCTGGCGCTCCGACCCGACCTGGTGCGGCGCGACGCGATCCGGGATTTCGTGCCGGCGACCCGCGCCATCGCCCGCGAGTTCACCCATCTGCGGGCCGGGCGCCCGGCCGCCTTCGCCTGGCACGCCCAGGACCTCAATCCGGCGGGCGCGATCGGCGACGCGCGCCTCGGGACGGCCGCGGCCGGCCGCGCCCTCCTCGACCACGGCGCCCGCGCCTTCGTCGAACTGCTCGGCGAGGTCGCCCGCTTCCGCTTGACGGGAGACGCGACAGGCGTTCCGGCCGGGGGTTGGCCCGGGCCGGTCTCGCGCCGGGCGGAGTGACACACTATATCACCCTCCGCGGCGCCGCCCCGGCGGCGCCCCCGTGCCCGGTTTCGCTGCAAGAAGACGCCTCCCATGTCCGACAAGATCCCCGTCACGGTGCTCACCGGCTATCTCGGCGCCGGCAAGACCACGCTCCTCAACCGCATCCTCACCGAGCCGCACGGCAAGCGCTACGCCGTGATCGTCAACGAGTTCGGCGAGATCGGCATCGACAACGACCTCGTCGTCGGCGCCGACGAGGAAGTGTTCGAAATGAACAACGGCTGCATCTGCTGCACCGTGCGCGGCGACCTGATCCGCATCATGGACGGGCTGATGAAGCGCAAGGGCAAGTTCGACGCGATCATCGTCGAGACCACCGGCCTCGCCGACCCGGCGCCGGTCGCCCAGACCTTCTTCGTCGACCAGGATGTCGGCGAGGCCGCCCGCCTCGACGCCGTGGTGACGGTGGCCGACGCCAAGTGGCTGTCCGAGCGCCTGAAGGACGCCCCGGAGGCCAAGAACCAGGTCGCCTTCGCGGACGTGATCCTCTTGAACAAGGCCGACCTCGTCGACGAGGCCGGGCTCGACGCCGTCGAGCGCCAGATCCGCGCCATCAACCCGTCCGCCGAGATCCACCGCACCCAGCATTGCGCGGTGCCGATCGACACGGTGCTCGACCGCAAGGCCTTCGACCTGTCCCGCATCATCGAGGTCGAGCCCGAGTTCCTGGAGGAGGGGCACCACCACCACCATTCCGACGAGATCCAGTCGGTCTCGGCCCGGCTCCCCGGCGCGGTCGATCCCAACAAGTTCATGCCGTGGATCTCCGACCTGACCCAGGTCCAGGGCCCGGACATCCTGCGCTGCAAGGGCATCGTCAGCTTCCCGGACGAGCCGCGTCGCTTCGTCTTCCAGGGCGTCCACATGATCCTCGACGGCGACCTGCAGGACGAGTGGAAGCCGGGCGACCCGCGCGAATCCCGCGTCGTCTTCATCGGCCGCCACCTCGACCCGGAGGCGATCCGCAAGGGCTTCGAGGCCTGCCGGGCCTGAGGATCCGTCGGTCTCCTCGATGAAGCCGGTCGTCCTCCGCACCTCCCCGGGCCGCGAAAGCGGGTCCCGGGAGGCGCGGAAAGAGTGCGGCAACCGCCGCGGGGCGCGCGGGAACCGTCCCCGGCGAAGCGCTACCGCGCCGTCACCTGGCTCTTGATCTTCTCGTAGGTCGCCCGGCTCAGCACCCGCTTCGACAGCAGCTCTCCCGGCGAGGCGTAGGGGCGCTTGGCGATGATCGCCTTGCCGATCATGCCGCCGCCGAGCCCGTTCAGCTCCGCCAGGCTGGCGGTGTTGAGGTTGACCGTGCCGGCCGCGGGTGCGTCGGCGGTGGTGTCGACCTGGGGCAGCGGCGCCGAGGGCGCGGCCGGGGTGAAGACCGGGGGAGGGGAGGGCGCCGGGGCCGGAACCGGGGCGGCGCTCGGGGGCGGCACGGGGGCCGGAGCCGGCGCTGCCTCCGCGACCGGCGGCTGGCGTGGCGCCGGTGGGTCGGCCGGGCGCGAGCCCGGATAGACCGAACGCACCGGATCCCCGCTCTCGCCCGCCGGCGCGATGCTCCGCGCGGGCTCGGCCCGCTTGGCGGCATCGACCTTGGGCGGCTCCGACACGTGCGTGCCGGTGGTGCGCGGCATCAGCACCTGCCATAGGCCGGCGAGGCCGGCCGCCAGCACGACGATGACGAGGGCGCGGGTGATGGCCGAACCGGTCAGCATCGCGGGTGTGTATCCTTGAAGGCGCGGGATCGTGGGCCGCCTTGCGGCGCGGTCCTCATTCTACATCGGGTGATGGCCGGCGCGAGGCGCGAAGGCCGGCGCAGGACGGGCATTCTGCCAGATGTCCACGGTTTCGCGCGGCGATGCACGGTCCAACGGACCGGTTTTCCCCAGAGTTACGACGGCCTTCGACGGGCGAAGACCTCGCCCGTCAGGCAAGGGCGGCCAGGCGCCGGATCGACCGGATCGCGCCGTCGCCGGTGCCCGGCCCGGTCCGGCCGGCGCGGATGCGGCGCTCCGCCTCCGCCAGGGGCTCGATCGCCACCGCCATGTGGTGACCGTTGGCGTGAATCAGCTGCGTCGCGTCGAGCATCATCCCGACATGGCCGCGCCAGAACACCAGGTCGCCCCGGCGCAGGCCCGCGAGATCCGGGGTCACCGGCACCGGCGCGCCGAGGGCCGCCTCCTGCTGGTCGCTGTCGCGGGGGGCCGGGATGCCCGCAGCCGTGAGCGCCGTCTGCACCAGGCCGGAGCAATCGAGCCCGAGGCTGCTACGGCCGCCCCAGAGATAGGGCGTGCCGAGGAAGCGCAGGGCGGTCGCGGCGACATCCGGCGCGACGGACTCCAGGGGCGCGAGATGCCCGGCGAAGGCGAAGCGCCCGTCGGCGAGCCGCGCATAGGCGCCCTCGTGTCCCGCCACCGCCACCTGCGCGCCGAGGCTGAGGGCGTCGAGCACCGGCCGCTTCAGGTCGGCGGCCGGGTACAGGAAGGTGCGCAGGGCCGCGACCCGGTGGGTCGGGGCGGGATCGACGGGGGCCAGCGCCTCGGCCGGGAGATAGCCGACATAGGAATCGGCCGCGAGCTGCGCGAAGGCCCAGCCGTCGCGCAGGTCATAGACCGTCGCGGCCTCGCCGAAGAGCGCCTCGCTGTCGAGGGCGGCACCGGCATCGGGCGCACGCCGCAGGGGAGCGACGGCCGAACCGATCCGGTGCGGCCGGCCGGGAACGTAGCGTGCCGCCTCGACCCGCCCGCGCAGGCGCTCGTCGGCAAGGTCGGGCCGGGCCGGGGTGAGGCGCGGGTCGAGGCGGGGGAGATCGGTCATGGGCGACGGGCGGATGAGGGGCGCCGATCCTCTCAGGCGGGCCGCGTTCCGGCAAGCCGCCTCGCCGGGCCGCCCCGTCCCGTGCGGGGACAGGTCCCGGTGCGGGATGCTGCGACTTTTTGCCCGGGCGCGCGAGAACAACGCACACGAACCGAATTCCGCTGCCGCCGCCGCGGCCTACCCGGAAACACGGCGCAACCATTCCAGTCGCGCCGGGTTGGACATGCGCGTGTTGCACTGCAACAATCGCCGTGCCTGCGCTATGGTCAGCCCATGATGATGAGCCGTACCGTGAAGAAGCCGACCGACAAGCCCCGCAACCTGCCGCCGATCCGGGTGCGCAAGGAGCCCCCCACCATCTCCGAGGCGGTGGCGGCGGCCCAGGACCTCGCCGACGATGTCGAGCAGCAGGTCGAAATCGCCGCCGGCCTGATCGGTTTGCCGCCCGACGAGGTGCGCCCGCACGTGCTGCAGGCGGCCAAGACCCTGGCGTCCAAGCCGAAGGCCGCGCCCGAGCGGATCATCAGCACCGGCAGCGGCCTGCGCGGCCCGCGGACGGTGATCGTCGAGCGCAGGGCCGGCCGGCCCCTCGTCGAGCGCCGCACCCGCCCGCCGCTCGACGGGCGCCGCTGAGGCGCCCGCAATCCTGTTACCCATCTTATGCTGTTGCGCCTAGGACCGCATCCGAGAGATTATTGTTCGCCATCGAACGCTTCGGTGCGGTTTCGGTGTCCCGCCGGCCCGTGTTAGGCTGACGGCATGAAGTTCCTGCGGCGAGGGCGACGTCCGGTTGCCGTCGGTATGGTGTGCACATGAATTCTCTCGAGCCTGTCCAGACAGGCGTGGAAGCGTTGCGGCTCGACAATCAGCTCTGCTACGCGCTCTATGCCGCGTCTCATCGCATGACGAAGTGCTACCGGCCGCTGCTCGAGCGGCTGGGACTGACCTATCCCCAGTACCTCGTGCTGATCGTGCTCTGGGAGAGCGACGGGCTCACGGTCTCGGATATCGGTCGCCGCCTGCGCCTCGATTCCGGCACGCTGACCCCGGTGCTCAAGCGCCTGGAGGCGGCCGGCTTCGTGCGCCGCACCCGGCGCCAGGCCGACGAGCGCGAGGTCGAGATCAGCCTGACCGAGGCGGGCCACGCCCTCCAGGCCGAGGCCGTCGAGGTCCGCCGCTCGGTGGTCCAGACGCTGCAGATGTCCGAGGCCGAGATCGCCGACCTGCGCGCCCGCCTCGACACGCTGATCGCCACCCTGGGCAGCGAGGGCTGACCCCAGCACGGCGATTGGTTAGCCGGTTAATAATTCCTGCTTGAGCGCCACGGCCCATCCCGCTTAAAGGGACGGGCGAGATATGCCGTCCGCCGCAAGGGAGGCCGGACCGCGGATCCGCATGCCGACGGCCGTAACGGCCTCCCGCTCAAGACCGGACCAGCGAGTGCGCCCCGTCGTGACACCCGTGACCTGCCCCCGCGTTCGAGCCGGCCGTCCCGGACACAGCGCCTGCGCGGGCCGGGCCGGCTCATGAAAAGCCTGCGGGCCCTCGCGGGTCTCCTCACCGGATGGTCGGAGCGCAACGGCGAGCCCCGCCGCCAGGTCGCCGTGCTGCCGGTCCGCGCGGGCCCGGACGGTGCCCTGCAGGTCATGCTCATCACCTCCCGCGAGACCCGGCGCTGGGTGGTGCCGAAGGGCTGGCCGATGAAGGGCCTGAAGAACTACGAGGCTGCCGCCCGCGAGGCCTACGAGGAGGCGGGCCTGATCGGTCGGGTCGGCCGGCGGGCGCTCGGAAGCTACTTCTACCACAAGCGCCTGAAGAGCCGCGACACGGTCCTGTGCCAGGTCCAGGTCTTTCGCCTCGACGTGCGCAAGCAGCTCAAGACGTGGCCCGAGCAGAACGAGCGCGAGGGGCGCTGGTTCAGCGTGCCGGAGGCCGCCGAGGCGGTGACCGAGGCCGGGCTCGCCGCCCTGATCCGCGCCGCCGGCGCCGAGGGCGCGAAGGCCCGCAAGGCGAAGGCCAAGGTTGCCGTCAAGATCCCGCCCAAGGCGCCATCCGACCAGCCGTCGTCCAACAAGCCCGCCTCCGGCAAGCTCCCGTCCGGCAAGCCCCCCTCCAAGACCCCCTCCAAGGCCCCCTGACGCCGTCGCTAACCGACCGTCACATAGGCCCAGTACAGGATGGGGGTCGGCGGGCCTCGGGACGGTCCGCATCCCGGGCGGCGAGCGGCGACACGATGGCGATCATCCAGGCCTTCCAGGCCGGCGAATTCCTGAACTCGGTCTTGAGCCTGCTCTGCGCATTCGTGCTCGGCACCCTGATCGGCGCCGAGCGCCAGTACCGGCAGCGCACCGCGGGCCTGCGCACCAACGTGCTGGTGGCTGTGGGCGCGGCGGCCTTCGTCGATCTCGGCATGCGCATCGGCCATGGCGACGGCGCGATCCGCATCGTCGCCTACGTGGTGTCGGGCGTCGGCTTCCTCGGCGCCGGCGTCATCATGAAGGAGGGCATGAACGTCCGCGGCCTCAACACCGCCGCGACCCTGTGGTGCTCGGCCGCCGTCGGCGCCCTCTCGGGGGTCGATCTCGCGGCGGAGGCCGCCCTCGTGACCGTCGCGGTGCTCGCCGGCAACACCCTGCTGCGCCCCCTCGTCAACGCCATCAACCGCATCCCGATCGACGAGCGCGACACCGAGGCGACCTACGAGGTCCGCGCCGTCACCGAGACCGGCCGCCTCTCCGAGGTCCGCGATCTCCTGGTCGAGCGCCTGGAGGCGGCCCACTACCCGGTCGGCGAGGTCGACATCGAGGAGCGCGGCGAGGACGATGTCGAGGTGGTCGCCACCCTGGTCAGCACGGCCATCGAACCGGACGAGATCAACGCAGTGATCGCACGCCTGGGCGCCGCGGAAGGCATTCGGCGGGCGACCTGGACGGTGCGGACGACGGATTGAGGTCGGAGCGCGGCTCTGCCGCAGCAGATCCGTCGGCCGAAAGTTCCCCTGATGAAGCAGAGCGGCCGGGCCCGCGCGTGGAATCGTCCGGCATGTACACTTCGCGGTGCGTGGCTCTTGGGTCGGATCGTCTCGATATAGAGGGGAAGCTGAGACAGTCCCGGTGCTGTCGAACGCCAGATGTTACCCCTGAGTGCCACCTGTGACAGTTTGAACTGGCGGGCGGGTTAGCCGGTAGTTCGCCATAGCCTTCCGATGAACGGTAGGCTAAAGGTGTCGCCGGATTCAAGTCACCCCTTACCTGTCGGTAAAAAGCAACCTTTGGTTGCAACGCCGCTAATGTAGCGAAATGCAATGAAGAGCGACCGTGACGCCCCCACCCGCTTCTGCGTGATGGTGGAAGACAAGATCTTCGACACAGTCAAGGATGTCATACCGGGGGCCATCCAGGCCGAGCCGTTTCGTCTCGAGAACCAGGGAAAAGTCAATCTTCCGTTCGGATTGCAGAAATTTTCGAGTGGGTCGGACGGCCAGAGAAGCAACAGCTTCACGATCGGTTTCATCGTCACGTCGAACCTCGACGAGGATCTAAAGGACCGGATCGAGGCCGTGCTGCCCGAGATTGCCAGGCCCGGATCGATCCTGTCGGTGAGCAAGGCCGAGATCGTGCGGTCGACCATCGAAAGCTGGTGCTGGGAGCGTATCGGGTCGCTCTTCACCAACGTCATGAAGAGCTACGCGCGGTCGAACCTGGCGCAGGCCGCGTTGCGGTCGAACAATCACCGTCTCGAGCGGGTCATTCAGGCACTCGAGGACCCGATCCGCGCAATCGGGCAGATGCCGGACCGGCTGGTCTACCGCGTCGAGCCGGCAGCCTACCCCGTCCGCGGCCCGTCGCACGGCGGCGACGAGGGGATCAGGATCTCCCAGAACCTAACCGCCGGCATTCCCAGCATCAAGTCGATCGAACTGTTCATGAGCCGCGACGCGGCCGACGACGACGGCATCGTCAACGTGAAGGTGACACGGCTGTATTGTGGAAACGTCATCTGTGATGCCCGGATCCCGCTGTCTTCGATCCATCGAGGATGGAACAACGTCCAGTGCTCGGAAATCTACGGTGGCAACCGGGAACCCGTCCATGTCGAGGTGACCATTAGTGGAGCGGATGCGCGGTCCGTCTTCCCGGCTCTGGGGCGGCCCAATCCCATCCGCGAGGAATGCGCGAGCATCGGCGGTGATGACGCGAACGATCGCCCCCTGGCGATCCAGGTCTGGTCCGGCCTGCCGGCCTTCCTGCCGCTGGCCGGAGCACGCCCGACGGCGGACAAGCCCGACATGGCGCCGAAGAGCGTCTCCGCGGCGATCATGTCGCGGGCCGAGTTGTTCCATCAGGCGAGCGGCATCGCGGATTTCAACACGGTCGGCTACGAGGAGGACACCAAGTCCCTGCTGGTTCATCCCTTGGGAACTGAGCCGACGATCAGCCGCCTGCGATCCGTCAATGTCTCTGGCTATCGCAAGGTCCTCGCAGTGGTCGAACTTCGGAACAAGGACGCCCAGACGACCGAGTTCGCCGTGTGCGCTGCCTCGAAGATCTCCGCGCCGACCCTGCTCGACGTGGAGAAGTTCGAGTTCATCAATTCACTCGACTGGCACGTCTTCAAGGCCGGAGAGTGGGGCGAGTTCGAGGTTGACATTTCACATTTGAATGAAGATGAGGTCGATATCTATTTGATGACGCGAAATCGGACGGACAACTATAATTTGTCTTGGGCTTACTTTCGCAGCCTCACGCTGCTGCCTTGATCTTTGAACGGGAGGGCAGACATGCGCATTGTTTTCGTGGTGCCGACGTTTCGGCACAGCCTTTTGCTCCATGAGGCCATTCAATCCGTCCTGGACAGCAGTGGTGGATACGTCGTCGACATCGTCATCGTTGACGACGGCTGCCCGGATTTCGAGACCCTGTGCGGCGGCGTCGGGCTGTCGATCCTTCACGACAATGTGCATTACTGCAGGAGCTTCAACCGGGGTCTCAGCGGCGCTCGCAATGTCGGCATCGAATACTGTCTGAAAAATATCGACTTCGATGGAATATTTTTCCTGGACGCTGACAATCGTGTCTCGGACTATTCCGTCGCTCAAATGGTCGAACTGTTGCGGCACAACCCTGAGAGCGACTGGTTCTATCCCGACATCAGGATGTTCGGGATCGAGTGGAGCGGGAGCTACGAAGGCCGGTTCTCGCCGTTCGTCGAGGCGCTGCAGAACATCTGCGAGGCCGGCAGCCTCGTACGCCGCGAGGTGTTTGATCGCGGCATCCGCTTTTCCGAGACGCTCAAGCACGGATTTGAGGACTGGGACTTCTTCCTCACTGCCTCCGAAGCGGGGTTCCAGGGCCTCCATGCGCCGTCGCTCGGGTTCATGTACCGCAAGCGGCCGGAAAGCATGCTGGCGAACTCGCACCGTGATCAGCAGTTCGTTCTCAAGCAGCTGGAAGACCGCCATCCATGGATGCGAAATCCGCGCTGGCTGACCCACGCCGAGCACGTCTACAATCCGCGCTACGCTATTTTCATTTATGACTTGGGCGTGGTGCGCCTATCGTCCTCAATCGAGTGCTTCAGCGAGGAGGTTTCCTGGGACGAGTACGTTCGTCGGTTCTGGGCATCGGACGTCAAGCCGAACGTCTACAATATGGGCCTGACGGTCGTCGTCATGAGCAGCGCGACGTTGTCGCTGCTGAAGTCGTTCATGCTCGGGTCATGGGTGATCTTCGATCTGGAGCGCGGGCTGCACCGTGCGCATCTCACCTCGATCGAGATCGGCCATTCCACAAGCCACGACCTCACCATCAAGACACCGACGCCCCATGCCGGATCGAACCTCGACTGCCTGGCCGTCTCGTCCCGCGTGTTGAAGGAGATCGCCGGCGACAGCAGCGAAGACTGGGTGAGGGGTCTGGTCGCCGGCGCGCGAGGCGGCGCCCACATGACGAGGACCATTCACCTCCCCAAGGATAGTCCGATCAGCTTGCTTCCGAGCCGGGCGAGCGAGAACTTCCTGCACATGTGCCGTGATCTGGCGACATCGGATTACTCGCAGTCGAACAAGTTCCTGCGTCCGCGGGATGACTTGGGCACCCCCAACCGATCGGCGGCCGCTCTCATCCTGCGGGAGAAGTTCGGGCACAGCGTGCTCGCGCCGCATCTGAAGCGGAAGCCGATCGAAGTCGGGTTCGTGCTGCCGATCGTCGATTTCGGCGGCGTCGAGAAGGTGACGATCGCGGTCGCCGACCAACTGAAGAAGCTCGGCTACGGGACCAGTCTCTTCATCGCCAAGCGGCAGGAGATCAAGCGCTTCGATCACGTGACCGCAGCGTTCGATCGCGTGTTCTTTCTCGACAACGATAATTTCGACGATTGGACCGGTCCGGATTATCTCGGGACCAATCTGGCGAAGTGGTCCGTCAGCGGGTCGCACATGGAGGAAGCCAATCTCCTCTCTGCGATGGATGTCCTGATCTCCTGCCACTCCGGCGACATCATGGGGGTGATGGGCCAGCTGAAGCGGACCGGCACCGTCACGGCGTCCTACCTGCATCTGTTCGACAAGACGTATCTCGATCGCAGGTGTGGCCACCCGTTCATCGCCGTCGCCTTCGAGCACGCGCTCGACCTGCTCATCGGGTGCTCGGAGGCCATCTCTGCGGAGCTTCAGGCGGAAGGTGTCCCCCCCTCGAAGCTGGTCGTCGTGCCTAACGCTCCGTCGATCCGCAAGCCGAAGGTCTCGCGCCGCCAGCGCGGCCACGCCGGTTCGGCGTCAGGCAAGCTGAGCGTGCTGTATATGGGCCGCCTCGACCGCCAGAAGGGGGTCGAGCGGCTCGAAGCGATCATGCGGGAGCTGAGCCAACGCGACGACATCGTGTTCAGGGTCGTCGGCAAATCGATCATCGGCGACGGAATGAGCCTGCCCTTCGTCGAGCAGATCGCCGAGCCGCCCCGCTACGGCGAGAAGGAGATCGCGAAGCTGTACGATTGGGCCGATGTCATCATCATGCCGTCCTACTACGAAGGACTGCCTCTCACGATCCTGGAGGCGATGCTGATGGGCGTGATTCCGCTCGTGACGGATGTCGGGGCGGTCCGGGAAGCCGTCGACCACGACGTCGACGGCTTCGTGGTGGCCGAGGACGAGTGCGTGCCCGAGATGGCGGCGATCCTGAAGCGGCTCGCGAGCGATCCGAAGCGGGTGGCGGACCTGTCCGGAGCGGCTGCGGCGAGTGGGCAACAGCGCAGCTGGGCGCGATCCGTCGAGGATCTCGACGCGGTGTTGCGTGCCTCCGTCGCGAAGAAGCAGAAGCAGTTCGCCAAGGCTCCGAAGCTGGATTCCTGACAGACCCATCCATCGTAGCATTCGGCGACGAAGCGGGTCCCCGCTTCGTCGCCGCGCCATGCAGCCCGACTGGCTGCAGGCGAACCAGAGAGAGGCTCGGGACGATCCCCGGTCGCGACGCGATCGGGCGGGAGCCCCGGGGCTCGCGGCGTGCCCTCAGGTCCCGGGCAGCGTCACCCGCCGGGCGCGGCGGCGCTGGATCGCCAGGAAGCTGCCGAAGGCGAGGCCGATGACCAGAAGCGAGACGCCGGTCGTCACGGTGCCGAGCGCGTAGATCTCCGGCGTCGTGACCGTGGTGGTGAGGCCCTGGAGTTCCAGCGGCAGGGTGTTGCGCCCGCCGATCGCCTGGCTGGTGCGGGCGAGCTCGTCCCAGGACAGGGTGAAGCCGAACAAGGCGACGCCGACCAGCGAGGGCAGGATGATCGGCACGACGACGTGGCGGAGCGCCTGCGGCCCGGTGGCACCGAGGTCGCGAGCCGCCTCCTCGTAGGCCGGGTTGAAGCGGTTGAACACCGCGAACATGATGAGGAGGCCGAAGGGCAGGGTCCAGGTCAGGTGGGCGCCGAGCGCCGACGTGAACAGCCCCATCACGGTGCCATGGTCCTGGAGGAACGCCCAGCCGGTCCGGGCAGCCAGCATCTTGATCGCCTCGTCGATCAGCCGGAACTCGAGGCCGATGCCGAGCGAGACCACGATCGAGGGCACGATCAGGCTCGCCACCGCGACGTAGAACAGCGGCGTCTGGCCGAAGAAGCCCTTGCGGAAGGCCAATCCGGCGAAGAACGCGATGGTGACGGTGAGCCCCATCACCACGAGGCCGAGCGCCAGCGAGCGCCGGAACGCCGCCCAGATGTCGACGACGCCGAGGCCCGCCCAGAGGCGCGAGAACCAGAAGGTCGAGACCCCGTTCATCGGGAAGGTCAGGCCGCCCTGCGGGCCCTGGAAGCTGAGCACCAGGATCGTCAGGGTCGGCCCGTAGAGGAACAGCACGAACAGCCCGAAGAAGGCCGCCAGCACGTAGAACGAGAAGGGGCGGGGCCCGTCGCGGCGCATGCCTCAAAGCTCTCGGCGCAGGTCGATCAGGCGGGTGAGCGCGGCGATCAGCACCATCACGGCGCCGAGCAGCACCACCGCATTGGCGGCGGCCGCGGGGAATTGCAGGTAGGCCATCTGCACCTGGATTACCTTGCCGACCGAGGCGATCTGCTGGCCGCCCATGACGCCCACAGTCACGAAGTCGCCCATGATCAGGGTCAGCACGAAGATCGACCCGATGGCGATGCCGGGCTTGCACAAAGGCACGATGACGTTCCACAGGGTCTGCCAGGGCGTGGCGCCGGCATCGGTCGCGGCCTCGATCAGCGAGCGGTCGATCCGCATCATCGAGTTGAAGATCGGCACGATCATGAACACCGTATCGAGGTGGATGAAGGCCAGCACCACCGAGAAGTCGGAATAGAGCAGCCCCTCGATCGGGGTGCGGATCAGGCCGAGGCCCATGAGCGTGTCGTTGACGAGGCCGTTGCGACCGAGCAGCGGGACCCAGGCGATCATCCGGATCACGTTCGAGGTCCAGAACGGGATGGTGCAGATCAGGAACAGCACCGTCTGCATCGCCGTCGAGCGGACGTGGAAGGCGACGAAGTAGGCCACCGTGAAGCCGATGCCGAGCGTCGCGGCCCAGCCGAGCAGGCAGAACTTCAGCGTCGACAGGTAGGTCCGGAAGGTGGTGCAGAGATCGGCCCCCGACAGGCAGCCGTCGAACACGTCGGCGTAGTTCTGCAGCGTGAAGGCCGGGATGATCTCGTACTCGTTGTATTCCCAGAAGCTAACGATCAGCGTGAGCGCCAGCGGCACCAGGAAGAACACGAGGAAGACGAGCCCCAGCGGCATCGCCTGCCAGTAGGCGAGGCGGCGCTGGCGCCGCGTCGCTGCTGCGAGGCCCACGGGGGGGGAGGCGGCGGGCGCCGCCTCCGGGAGGGCTGGAGCCGCGGCCGTGCTCATGCGGCGATGAACTCGTTCCACTTGCGCACCATGTAGGTGTTCTCGTCCATCACCGAGTTCCAGCAGGCGACGGCGCCCATGCGCTGCTCGAACGAGCCGCCGTCGCGCACCGCGCCGGCCTTCTCCATGATGGTGCCGTCCGGGGCCTTGATGTCCTTCTCGGCCGGCTTGCCCTCCATCCAGAATGCCCATTCGTAGGGCTCCATGTTGGCTTTTGCCGTTTCCAGCACCGCCGAATAGTAGCCTTGGCGATTCAAATAGGCACCGGCCCAGCCCGACAGGAACCAATTGATGAAATCGTAGGCAGCGTCGAGCTTCTTGCCGCTCAGGGTCTTGGGCAGGCCGAAGCCCGAGGCCCAGGCGCGGTAGCCCTCCTTCAGCGGCTGGTAGGTGCAGGCCACGCCCTGCGAGCGCACCTTGGTCACGGCGGGCGACCACATCGACTGGATCACCGTCTCGCCCGACGCCATCAGGTTCACGGATTCGTTGAAGTCCTGCCAGAAGGCGCGGAACTGGCCGGCACGCTTGGCGTCGATCAGCACCTTCATGGTGCGGTCGATCTCGGCCTTCGTCATGTTGCCCTTGTCGGGATAGGTGTAGTCGCCGGTAGCCTCCACCACCATCGCGGCGTCCATGATGCCGATCGACGGGATGTTGAGGATCGACGCCTTGCCCTTGAACTCGGGGTTCAGGAGTTCCTTCCACGAGGTGATCGGGCGCTTGATCAGGTCGGGGCGGATGCCGAGCGTATCGGCGTTGTAGGTGGTCGGGATTAGGGTGATCCACTCGGTCGGCGACGAGGCGAACTTGGTCGAGTTCTGGCCTTCGAGGTAGAAGACCTTCTTCGGCGCCGTGCCCTGGTCGCCGATCTTCTTACCCGCAACCTCGCCCTTGGTGAAGACCGGGGTGATCTTGTCGGCGTTCTTGATCCGGCGCGCATCCATGCCGACGAGGTTGCCCGACGGCATCAGCTTCTTGAGGCTGAAATACTCGGAATCGACGATGTCGAAGGAGTTCGGCTGGGTGACGACGCGCTTCGAGACCTCGTCGGTCACGACCGGGATGTACTCGATCGTGATGCCGAGATCCTCCTTCACCTTGCGGGCGATGTCGCCGCTCTGGTTCACCGCGGTGCCGAGGTAGCGCAGGGTCACCGGTTCGGCGGCGATGATCGCCGGGAAGCCCGTGATGGCGCCGGAGCCGGCGGCGAGGCCGGCCGCGGCGCCGGCCCCCTGCAGCAGCGTGCGGCGGGACAGGCGGGGTGTCTTCATCTCGGTCATGGCGAGTTCTCCCTGTCTTGAGGTCGTGGTCAGGCGTCGAGGCGGTGCGCCTCGCCCGCCGGCCAGCCCACCCGCACGGTGTCTCCGAGGCTCAGCGGATGGGTGGCGAAGGCGTGGTCGCTCAGGATCGCGGTCAGGGCCCCGCCGGATTCGGCGGACAGTTCCGGCGCCTCGAGGCTGACATGGACGGTGCTGCCCTGATACTCGACCGCGACGACCCGGGCGTGGCCCGCCTCCGGGCCGGCCTCGGGGCCGAGGCGCATCCGGTCGGCCCGCACGGCGATGCGCCGGTCGGGCAGCGCGATGACGTTGTGGCCGCCGATGAAGCGGGCGACGAAGGCGGTGGCCGGCCGCTCGAACACCGTGCGGGGATCGGCCGCCTGCTCGATGCGGCCGCCATTCATCACCACGACGAGGTCGGAGAGCGCCATCGCCTCCTCCTGGCTGTGAGTGACGTGCACGAAGGTGATGCCGAGCTCGCCCTGGAGACGCTTCAGCTCGGTGCGCATCCGCACCCGCAGGAACGGGTCGAGGGCCGAGAGCGGCTCGTCGAGCAGCAGCACCTTGGGCCCGGTGACGAGGGCGCGGGCGAGCGCCACGCGCTGCTGCTGCCCCCCCGAGAGCTGCGCCGGCAGGCGGCCGGCGAGGTGGTCCATCTGGACCAGCGCCAGCATCGCCTCGGCGCGCTTCTGGCGCTCGGCCTTGGCCACGCCCCGCATCTTGAGCCCGAAGGCGACGTTGTCGCGGCAGGTGAGGTGGGGGAACAGCGCGTAGCTCTGGAACATCATCGCGGTGCCGCGCTGGGCCGGCGGCAGGTCGCCGACGGCCTTCGGGCCGATCACCACGTCGCCCGACGACACCGTCTCGTGCCCGGCGATCATCCGGAGCGTCGTGGTCTTGCCGCAGCCGGACGGGCCGAGCAGGCAGCAATACGAGCCGGAGCGGATCTTCAGGTTGATCCCGTCGACCGCGACGGTGTCGCCGTAGCGCTTGGTCAGGCTGGCGAGTTCGATGTCCAACGAAAATGCTCCCCCGCGGCGTCGGCCTTTGGGGGAGCGTCTAGCAAGCCGTGGGCCAGGGCGAGGCGTCGGGCCGGGTCGCGCGCGCTCCTGGCCGTTCTCCTGGCCGCGCTCCTGGCCATGCTCCCGCCGGGCACGGGAATTCCCCCCGCGAGCCTGTTGCAATGCGTCGGGCGATCCGCTATCCCCCCGCTCGTCTTCGGCGCACCACGGAACGCCCGGCCACGAGGCCGCGGACGGACTGGGATGGGCCGACGGGCCGTTGTAGCTCAGTGGTAGAGCGCATCATTGGTAATGATGAGGTCGGGAGTTCAATCCTCCCCAGCGGCACCATTTTCACCGTGAGAGTCTCGAGATTTCGCTCGGTGTGTCCGACGTGTCCGATCCCGTCCGGGAGGGCCGCGCGGCACCGGCGCGCCGTTGTAGCTCAGTGGTAGAGCGCATCATTGGTAATGATGAGGTCGGGAGTTCAATCCTCCCCAGCGGCACCATCCCTCCCGGGTGATCGACGGATGTTCCGATCGATGCGCACTCCGCGGACGGTTGATCCCGGACGCCTCGCGCTCCGGCCGAGATGACGGGCCGCCTCGCCCGGCGGGGCCGAGCCCATCCCCATCCAGCACCCGACATGACGTGAAGCGGTGGCGCGGCGGGGCGCCGTCCTTCCGTCGCGAGGGCCAATGGCGTACCACGGCGCGTCATTGTCAGGCCGCCGGAGGGGGCTGGGCGTCGGCGTCCTGCCCTCGGGCGGGAGAGGTTGGACCGGAGGAAGGACACCCGCGCCGTTCATCGGGCATCCTTCCCTGCGCGGCCCTGCCATCGAGCGGGGACGAGATCGCGCGGCAGGTCCACGACGCAGCGTTCCGCCGTCGCGTTTCCCGGCCCGGCGCCGCGTCGCCACCATCCACGAGTGGGCATGTCATGAGCAGCTTGAAATTCGGGACCTCCGGACTGCGCGGCCTCGTCACGGATCTCGAGGGGCGGCCCAGCTTCGCCTACGCGGCCGCGTTCTTCGCGGCCGTCGGCGGGCAGGCGGGGGCCCGCCGCGAGGTCGTGATCGGGCGCGACCTGCGCGACAGCAGCGCCGGGATCGCCGCGACGGTCGCCACGGCGGCGGCGGCGGCCGGTCTCGCGGCGATCGATTGCGGCGCCCTGCCGACCCCGGCCCTCGCGCTCGAGGCGCGGCGGCGCGGCGCCTGCGCCGTCATGGTCACCGGCAGCCACATCCCGGAGGACCGCAACGGCCTGAAATTCTACCGGCCCGGCGGCGACGAGATCACCAAGGCCGACGAGGCCGCCATCCTGGGCGCCCTCGGTGCCGCCGGGGACGCGTCCCTGCCACCGGCCGTCCGAGCCGAGCCGGAGCCGGAGGCGATCGCACGCTACCGCCGACGGTACCTCGACGTCTTCGGTCCCGGGATCCTGGCCGGCCAGCGGATCGCCGTCTACCAGCAGAGCTCGGTGGGGCGCGACCTGCTCGTCGATGTGCTGGCGGCCAGCGGCGCGAAGGCCGTCCCGATCGGCCGGTCCGACATC
This sequence comes from Methylobacterium terricola, assembly GCF_006151805.1. Taxonomy (GTDB): domain Bacteria; phylum Pseudomonadota; class Alphaproteobacteria; order Rhizobiales; family Beijerinckiaceae; genus Methylobacterium; species Methylobacterium terricola. The sequence goes on from NZ_VDDA01000009.1 coordinate 226,490, forward strand.
TTCGTGCCGATCGACACCGAGGCGCATCGCCCGCAGGATGTCGCGTTCATCCGCGACGTCATGAAGTCGGGCGACTTCGACGCCCTCGTGACGACCGACGGCGATGCGGATCGCCCCCTCGTCGCGGACGGCGCCGGCTGCATCCTGCGCGGCGACGTCGTCGGGTTGATCACGGCCCGGTATCTCGGGGCCGACGCCGTCGTCGTGCCCGTGACCGCGGGCTCCGCCATCGAACGCGCGGGCGGCTTCCGGCGCGTGCTCCGCACCAGGGTCGGGTCGCCCTTCGTCATCGCCGGCATGGAGCAGGCGATGCGGGACGGGGCGTCGGTCGTCTGCGGCTTCGAGGCCAATGGCGGCTTCCTGCTCGGGTCGGACCTCTCCGTCGGCGGCGGAACCCTGCCGGCGCTGCCGACGCGCGACGCCGTGCTGCCGATCCTCGCCACCTTGGCCGCCGCGCGGGGGGCCGGCCGGACCCTGGCCGACCTCGTGGCCTCGCTCGACGTCGGCCAGACGGCGAGCGACCGCCTGCCCGACGTCGCCGCCGAGCGGAGCGGTACCCTGCTGGGCCGCCTCCGGGACGAGGCGTTCCGCCGGGATTTCCTTCTGCCCGTCGGACGGCCGCAGGCCGCCGACGAGCAGGACGGGGTCAGGATCGTGCTCGACGGCGAGCGGACGATCCATTTCCGCGCATCCGGGAACGCACCCGAACTCCGCTGCTACGCGGAGGCGAAGACCGCCGCCGAGGCCCGGGATCTGGTCCGGTGGGGACTGGCCGCGGCCGCGGCGGCGATGGACGTGAGCGCCTGACCCGGCCGCCCGGCTCGGCGGCGGGAGGACGGTGCCTGATCCCTCAGGCGCTCGCAGCCCTGCTGCTCGCCCCCACCTCGCCGAGCCAGGTCAGGTCCCGTTCCAGCGCACCGGCGAGCCGCTCGATCGGCTGCGGCTTGCCGATCAGGTAGCCCTGCACCTCCTCGCACCCTTCCTCGACGAGGAAGCGCATCTGCTCGTCGGTCTCGACGCCCTCGGCCACCACGCCGATCCGCAGGGAGCGGCCGAGGCCGAGCACGGCGCGGACGATCACCGCGGCGGAGGGGCGCTCCGCGAGCTGGCTGACGAAGGAACGGTCGATCTTGATCTTGTCGAACGGGAAGGCCTGCAGGGTCGCCAGCGACGAGTAGCCGGTGCCGAAATCGTCCATCGCGATCCGGATCCCGAACCCCTTCAAGCGGCGCAGCACCGTCAGGGCCCGGGCCATGTCGTTGATGATGACGGTCTCGGTGACCTCGATCTCGAGCCGGTCCGGCGACAGGCCGGTCTCGGTCAGGATCGCCAGCACGCGCTCGGGCAGGTCGGCCTGCTGGAACTGCCGTGGCGACAGGTTGACGGCGACCTTGAGCCGGCACGCCCAGCCCGCCGCCTCCCGGCAGGCCGCCCGCAGGACCCACTCGCCGAGGGGCACGACAAGGCCGGTCTCCTCGGCGAGCGGAATGAAGGCCCCGGGCGGCACCAGGCCACGCACCGGGTGCCGCCAGCGCACCAGGGCCTCGAACCCGACGAGCCGGCCGCAGGCGGAGCGGACCTGAGGCTGGTAGTGCAGCACCAGCTCGTCCTGCGCGATGGCGCGGCGCAGGTCGATCTCCAGCTGGCGCCGCTCGGCGAGCGCCGCGTCCATCGCCGGCGCGAAGGGGCGGGCCGTGCCCCGGCCCTCGGCCTTCGCGGCGTGGAGGGCGAGATCGGCGCGCCGGAGGATCGCTTCCTCGTCGGACCCATGCACCGGGGCGACGGCGATGCCGAGGCTCGCGCCGATCTCGACCGCGTGACCGCCGATCTCGACCGGCCGGCCGATCTCCCGGATGATCGTCTCCGCCCTGGCCTCGGCCTCGGCCGGGTCGTCGACCGACGCGACGAGGATCGCGAACTCGTCGCCGCCGAGCCGGGCCGCCGTCTCGCCGGGGCCGAGCCCGGCGCTCAACCGCTGCGCCACCGCGTGCAGCAGCGCGTCGCCCGCGAGGGGGCCGAGGCCGTCATTGACCTCCTTGAACCGGTCGAGGCCGAGGCACAGGACCGCGCAGGCCCCGCCGCTGCCGGCGATCTCGGCCAGGCGGCGCCGCAGCCGCTCGCGGAACAGCGTGCGGTTCGGCAGGTCGGTGAGCGCGTCGTGGGCCGCCATGTGGGCGATCCGGCCCTCGGCCTCCTTGCGCGCGCCGATGTCGATCTGCGTGCCGACCAGCCGGGTCGCCCGCCCGTCGGCGGCGCGCCCGACGACCTTCGCCCGGGTGAAGAACCAGCCCCAGGCCCCGTCCTGCCGCCGCAGGCGGTGCTCGCATTCGAAGGCCGGCGTCGCACCCGCGAGGTGCGCGTCCAGCAGGGCGCCGACGTGGTCCCGGTCGTCGGGGTGGATCAGCGCCCGCCAGGTCCGGAGATGGGCCGCCAGGGCGCCCGGGGCGTAGCCGAGTTGGTGCCACCAGCGGTCCGAGATCCAGGACTCGCCGGTCGTGAGGTCGCAATCCCACAGGCCGTCGCTGCCGGCGTCGAGCGCGAGCGCCAGGCGCTCCTCGCTCACCCGCTGCGCGTCGTGCGCGCGGACGATGTCGTCGATGTCGAGGGCCGTACCGATCCACTCGACGACCGCGCCGCCGGACAGGACCGGCGCCATCACGATCTTGTGCCAGCGATACCGGCCGGACAGGTCCCGCAGGCGCGCCTTGTTCTCGAAGGTGCGCGCCTCGACCTGCATCTCCAGCCACGCCGTGACGGAGGTCAGCAGATCGTCCGGGTGATAGGTCGCGAGGCGCTGCGCGCGCGAGGAGGGACCCGCGCCGAAGAACGCCTGGAAGCTCCGGTTCGTCTCATAGGCCTGGCCGTCGTCCCGCGTGACCCAGATCATCTGGGGCAGCGCGTCGGTGAGCGCCCGCAGCCGCTCCTCGCTCGCGGCGAGGGCGGCCTTCTGGATCTCGAGCACCCGGTTCAGCCCGCGTAGCCGGCCGGCATTCAGCGCCAGGACCGCGCAGGCGAGCACCGCCAGGGTGACGATGGCGATGCCGGTGGCGAGCGCGGCGCGCGGCAGGCTGTCGGCGACGAAGCCGATGCGCGGATCCGGAGCGGCCTGCGCCGCCGCCATGGCGAGGAGGTGCATCCCCGCGATGGCGAGCGACAGGAGGGCCGCCGAGGGGATAAGGCTTCGCCGGCTCTCGGGGCGCGGCAGCGCCAGGGCAGCGGCGCAGGCCAGGAGGCAGCCGAGCGCCACGGCCGTCGTCGCCAGGGCCGGATCCCACGTGAAGCGGCCCGGAATGCGCACGCCCAGCATGCCGGTGACGTGCATGGCGGCGATGCCGAGGCCGAGGAGCAGGCCGGCGGCGACGGCTGCGAACGGGCCGCGGGCCCGACGCAGGACGAAGAGGGCCGCGAGCGCGCCGACCGCGCTGACGCCGAGCGAAGCCAGGGTGAGCGCCGGATCGTAGCCGACGCCGATGCCCGGATCGTAGCCGAGCATCGCGATGAAGTGCGTGCTCCAGATCCCGGCACCGGCACAGAAGCCCGCGCCGAGAAGCCAGCCGAGGGAGCGCCTGCCGCGCTCAACCCGCGCTTGCTCCAGCAGGTGCAGGGCGGTGTGACAGGAGAGCCCGCAGACGAGGGCCGCCAAGGGAATGGCCCAGGCGGTGTGCTCGGCCGTCAGGCAGACGAACGCACGGTACATGGAGTCCTTCGCTTGTGGCCGGCACTATCGGTATCATGCGGCGATAGAGATTAATAAATGAGAACGTTGGGTGATGAAGGAATTATGTTCAGGAACGGCGCTGGAATGACGCTCCTTCACGCCGGGATAACACCGAATATGCTCCATATTGAGCTCGGAAATCGGGGAAGGACGCGGGACTGGATCAGCTGGCGATCTGACGGACGGCAAAAAATCGCTCAAGGACAGCCTCCCGGGCCGCCGCTCCGTATGAGCAGTATCGTCTCAACCGGCCTGCGATTAACGAAACGTTAACTATTGCAGCCCAGTGAGCCGGCCATGTACTCACAGCTCCGCCGTACCGGCTGCCGCCCGCTCGAGGCGTTCGGCCACATCGCATTCGGTCTCGTGCTGCTGGGATTGGGGCTTGCCTGTGCGGGCGCCGACCTCCTCGGTGGCTGGGAACGGGCCGGCCGCCTCCTCACGGGGGCGGGTTGACGCTCCCGCGAGGCTGCCGGCCGCCGCAGACGGCGCCGGTCGGGCACCGCACCCACGACCGTCGTCGGACGCGGCTGCGAAAGGTTTCGACCGGGTCCGGCCCGCCGCTGCCTCGTCGTCGCGGGCCGCTCACCTCAGCATCGACTGGGTGTTTGCGCGATCCCCCGGAGCCGATCCGGTCGAATGTCTTTCGACCGGGTTCGATTCCGGCCGGCGGATGCCGGAGACCGTCGCGAAACCATTCCGGTTGCATCCCGGGTCCGAGCTGTTAAGCTTGGCCTTGCCGGGACGTGAGGCCTGTCCCGTCACCGCGGCCGACCGGGCCGCTCCGACGCCGCCGGATGGGCGGCGCGCCAGCGCCAGCGCCGCCGAGGTGGCGCCGGGCGTCACCCGTCACGGGTCCGTCGCCCCGTCCCCACCGTCCTGCGTCCCCGGGAGCAGGATCCGGGGCGTGGACGCATTTCCCCCACCGGATGCCGGTCGGGTCGCAGGTCCCCGGTTCGCCCCTCGCGGTTCCCCGGCGGATCTCCGGCGCGCCCGGCACGTCGAGAGGATCCGACGCGATGATCGATCACCGCCGCCGCCTCCTGAGCCGCGCCGCCCTCACCGCGGAGGGCCGCATCACGGTCCAGCGCGCGCCGGACCGGGCGTGGCCGGGCGACCACAGCCGCCTCTGCGCCCTGGAGAATGACGGCCACCTGCTGTTCCTGGGCGAGCAGCCCGGCGCGCTCCCCGGCAGCGCCTCTGCCGCCTGGCGCCTCACCACGCGGGGTCGGGCGGCGTTGCGGGACGCCTGAGACCGCCGCGCGCGGAGCCGAAATCCGCCTTGCGGGGCCATCGGCCGGATTGCGGAGGACAGCCGCGCCGGCCGCCCTCGCCACGGGCGGTCCTCAGGACGCGGAGCCGCACCTCGCTTCAAAACCGGCCTGTTCGGGCTTACCTTCCAGGAATGGGCCAAGGCCCGGACCGGCCGTCGAGGTGAGCGATGGACTACGTCTGCGACGTTCCCGGCAAGGCACCCTTGCCCGACACGGCCTGGCTCGACGGGGCGCCGCCGCCGGGTAGAAAGACCTGGTTCCTGATCGAGACCGAGGCGGAGGCGATCCGGGAATCGGCGCTGATGGGCCACGCCGTCGAGAAGCATTTCCGCCAGGCGCAAGCCCGTGCCGAGGCCTCCTACGTGCCGCCGGCCGGGCCGTTCATCGAGCAGCAGATCGGCCTCAAGGCGCATGTGCGCCGGACCATGCCGCGCTTCTTCACCTTGCGCGACCCGGAGGGCAACGGGCTCGCCACCGCGATGGTCCCCGCCGGCGCCGGCTGCCCGATCATCGTCGGGATCGGCAACCGAGACCCCTATGTCGAGCATGGCGAGGCGATCCGGGTGCTGGCGGCCCATCTCGGCATCCCGCTCGACCGCGGCCGCTGCTACCCGTACGGGCGCTGAAACCTGGTCACGCCGCCTCGACCCGGGCGGCGAGCGGCACTGAGATCAGGCAGGCGAGGCCACCGGCCGCGAAATCGAGCCGGACCTCGCCGGCCAGCTCCCGCTCCAGGCTGGTGCGGATCAGCCGCGTGCCGAACCCGGTCCGGGCCGGCGGCGCCACCGGTGGGCCGCCGCTCTCGCGCCAGCGCAGGGACAGCGTGTCCGGCCCGACCTGCCACTCGACCGCCACCTGGCCGGCCTCGGCCGAGAGCGCGCCGTACTTCGCCGCGTTGGTGGCGAGCTCGTGGATCGCCATCCCGAGGGGCAGGGCCACCGCCGGGGTGAGGGAGACCGGCGGTCCTTCGAGGCGGATGCGGTCATCGCGGCCGCCGGCATAGGGTTCGAGCTCCGCCGACAGGATGCCGCGCAGGCCCGCCCCCTCCCAGTGGTTGGCGGTGAGCACGTTATGGGTCTGGGACATCGCCAGCAGCCGGGCCTCGAAGCTGCCGGTGAAGTCGTCGAGGGAGGCGGCGCTGCGGGCGGTCTGGCGCGCCATCGATTGCACGGTGGCGAGCGTGTTCTTCACCCGGTGGTTCAGCTCGTGGATCAGCAGTTCCTGGCGCGCATCGGCCGCCCGGCGCTCCTCGCCCTGCCGTCGCAGGGCGTCGGCGGCGGCGGTCAGCGCGTGGCTGATCGCCTGGGCCTCCCGCACGGCGGAGGCCGGCACCACGACCGCGTCGCCCCGCCCGAGGGCGGCGGCGGCGATCGCGAGGCGGCGCAGGGGCCGGGCGAGCAGGCCGGCGGCGAACCAGCCGATGCCCGCCGCCACCGTCGCGACGACGAGGCCCCAGAGCAGGATCTTCCGGCGCAGGTCCTCCACCGACGCGAAGGCGGTGTCGGCCTCCTGGCGCACCAGCACCATCCAGCCGAGGCCGGGGAAGTCGCGGTAGCCCTTCGTCGGCCGGTAGCCGGTGAGATAGCGCTTGCCGTCCGGCCAGGTCTCGGCCGCGGTGCCGGCCCGGCCGGCCCGCGCCGCGGCGACGCTCGGCAGGTCCGCCGGCAGGGCCTTGCGGGTGAGGGGGCCGGGACCGAGCAGCACCGTGCCGTCGCGGGCGAGCACCAGGGCGGCGACGTCGCGCATCGCCCCCGAGGTCTCGCGCAGGGAGGCCTCCGCCGCCCGGGCCCAGGCCCAGTCGAGGTGGCCCGAGACCACGCCGACGAGGCGGCCGTCGTCGCCCCGCACCGGGGCGGCGATGTCGAGCACCCGCTGCGGCTCGTCGCCGTCGCGGCGCGGCTTCAGGGTGGCGAGCAGCAGGGCGTCGTGCACGTCGCCGGCGAACGGGCCGTCGCGGCCTTTCGCGAAGTACTCCCGATGCCCGACATCGATGCCCTCGAGGGCGCCGGTGCTGGTCGCCTCGATCCGGCCGTCGGCACCGACGAGCCCGATGATGGCGTAGTCCGGATAGGTCTCCTGCGCCCGCCGCAGCACCTGGCGCTTGCGCTCCACCGGGACGGCGGGATCACGGATGGAATCGTTCTCCGCCAGGATGATCATGTCGCGCCAGCGCTCGAACAGGCCGCGGTCGAGCTGGCCGGCGAGGGTGCCGGCGACGTCGGCGAGCTCGGCCTCGATGCGCGCCTCGAGCCGGTCGCTCGCCACCCGGGACGCGACCAGGGCGAGGACCAGGGTCGCCACCAGGCCCGCGGCCCCGAGACCAAGGGCCAGGAAGACGCGGAGCGGCGGCTGGGGCAAGGGGCGATCCGGATCTCGAGGCCCAGGGAGGGCGGGAGTCCCCCGGTGCCGGTCGATCCTAGCCCAAAGCCGGCGGCGGGAGGAAGCCTCGCCGTTCCTCTTCCCTGAGGTCAGGGAAGCCCCGGCTCGATCATCGACCGGACCTTGGCGGCGAAGGCGTCGATGGCGAAGGGCTTGGTGATCATCCGCATCCCCGGCGCGAGGTGGCCGTTGCCGAAGGCCGCGTTCTCGGCGTAGCCGGTGATGAACAACACCCGCAGGTGGGGCCGTGCCGCCAGCGCCTCGTCGATCATCCGGCGGCCGTTGAGGCCCGGCAGCCCGACATCGGTGACGACGAGGTCGATGCGCCCGGGCTCCTCCAGGATGCGCAGGCCTTCCGGCCCGTCGGGTGCCTCGATCACCCGGTAGCCGAGCTCGGTCAGGGCCTCGCCGATCAGCGACCGCACGGTGGCGTCGTCCTCGACCACCAGCACCGTCTCGCCGCGCTCGGCCCGCGGCACCGGCAGGCCCGCCGCCGGGGCGGTCTCGTCCGCGGCCCGGCCGGCATGGCGCGGCAGGTAGAGCTTCACCGTCGCGCCGGCCCCGAACTCCGAATAGATCCGCACGTGCCCGTCGGATTGCTTGGCGAAGCCGTAGATCATCGACAGGCCGAGGCCCGTGCCCTGGCCCAGGGGCTTGGTGGTGAAGAATGGGTCGAAGGCGCGCTGGATCACCTCCGGCGCCATGCCGCCGCCGGTGTCGCTGACGCCGACGCAGACGTACTGCCCCGCCCGCACCCCGATCTCGCTCGCCACATAGGCGTCGTCGAGATGGGCGTTGGCGGTCTCGATGGTGAGGCGCCCGCCCTCCGGCATCGCGTCGCGGGCATTGATCGCCAGGTTGAGGATCGCGTTCTCGAGCTGGTTGGGGTCGCAGAGCGTCAGCCACAGGCCACCCGCCACCACCACCTCCAGCTGCACCCGCTCGCCCAGCGTCCGCCGCAGGAGCTCGTCCATCGAGCTGACCAGGCGGTTGACGTCGACCGCCCGGGCCTCCAGGGGCTGGCGCCGGGCGAAGGCCAGCAGGCGGTGGGTCAGGGCCGCGGCGCGCTGGGCCGAGGCCATGGCGAGGCCGGCATAGCGGGTGAGGTTCTCGGTGCGGCCCTCGTTGATGCGGGTCTGCATCAGGTCGAGGGAGCCGACGATGCCGGTGAGCAGGTTGTTGAAGTCGTGGGCGATGCCGCCGGTGAGCTGGCCCACCGCCTCCATCTTCTGGGCCTGGCGCAGGGCCTCCTCGATCCGGGCGCGCTCCTCCATCTCGGCGGTGAGGCGCGCATTGGACTCGGCCAGAGCCGCCGTGCGCTCGGCGACCTGCGCCTCCAGCGCCTCGCGCCGCTGCGCCAGGGTCTCGCGGGCGCGGACCTGGTCGTCGATGTCGGTGCAGGTGCCGAACCAGCGCTCGATCGCTCCCGTCTCGGGGTTGCGGATCGGCATCGCCCGGCCCAGGACCCAGCGATAGACCCCGTCGTGCCGGCGCAGGCGGTACTCGATCTCGTAGGGCTCGCCGGTCGAGAGCGAGTGCCGCCAGCGCCGCCAGGCCTCCGGCTGCTCGGCGGGGTGGAAGATCGCGTTCCAGCCTTCGCCGTCGGTCGATCCCTCCGGCATGCCGGTGAACTCGTACCAGCGCGGGTTGTAATAATCGTGGTAGCCGTCCGGCAGGGTCGACCACACCATCTGGGGCATCGATTCGGCGATGGCCCGGAACTTCAGGGCGCTGTCGGCGAGCGCCGCCCGCGCGTCCTTCTCGGCGCTGATGTCGACGCCGAGGAGATGCAGGTCGGCGACCGTCCCGTCGGGGCCGCGATGGGGGACGTAGCGCACCAGGGCATGGCGCCCGTCGGCGCCGGGATGGGGGGATTCGAACGAGACCGCCTCGCCCGCGAAGGCCCGGGCGAGCAGCGGCCGCCGCGCGGCATAGAAGTCCTCGCCGACGATCGCCCGCAGCGGGCGCCCCACGACCTGCGCCGGCTCCCGGCCGAACCATCGCGAGAAATTGCCGTTGGCGAATCGGCAGACCTCGTCGCGGTCGAGGGCGGCGATCAGGGCCGGGGCGGCCTCGGTGATGCTGCGCAAGCCATCGCGATCGGCCCGCGCCGCGGCGAGCGCCCGGGCGAGGCGCCATTCCCGGCCAGCCTGATCGGCCAGGGCGACGAGGCCGGCGGCCTGTTCCGCCGTCAGGCCGTCGCGTCGCGCGTCGCCATCGAGCACGAGCAGGGTCGCGAGCGAGTGGCCGTCCGGGCCGGGGAGCGGCAGGCCGGCGCAGAAGCGCAGGGCCGCCCGGCCGGTCACCGCGGCCAGCGCGGCGGTGCGCCGGTCCCGCGCCAAGTCCGGGACGACGGCGGGAGCCGTGCCCGCCCCGACGGCGACGAGCGCGGCGAGCGCCGCCGCGTCGTCAGGGGAGAGGCCGGGCGGACTCGATCCGACGGCGGACCCCCCCGGGCGGTGGACCAGGGCGAAGGCGGTGCCGCACACGATCCGGGCGAGGAGGGCGGTGCCGGCGAGATCCGGCTCCGGGATGCCGGCCGGGCGCATGACGGCGCCCCGTCCCGCCGCTTCCATCCGTTCGCCCTCGTCCTGTCTGCTCATTACTGATCGTTGCGGCGCGCTTGGGATTCCGCCGGACCCTGCGGAACCGCAGCCGATAGACGGACGATGTCGCACAGGCAACCGGCGAGACGCCGTCGGGTTGCCTCACCATTTTTCTCTGGGGTCCCAATCGTTCGCACGCGAGGCACCCTGCGGCGCAATGACCGGTCCGGGCCGGTTGCGCAAAGCGCGGTGCGGCGGTAACTTGTTGATTATGTTGTAGTTTTCAAAAGTTCTAATCTGAGGGCGGTCAGCGGGAGCAATCCCCGGGCGCTCCGTCGATCGGGTGACTCGGTCCCAGCATGATCGTCTGTTCCTGCAACGTGCTTTCCGACGGCCAGGTGCGTGGCTGCCTCCATCCCGGCCCGGGCTGCCCGCGCACCCCGGCCCAGGTCTATGCCTGCCTCGGCTGCAGCCCGAAATGTGGTCGCTGTGCCCGCACGATCCGCGGCATCCTCGACCGGGCCCTGGCCGAGGCGCATTCCGCCTGCACCACCACCTGCGGCGCGGCCTGCACGCTGAAAGAGCTCAAGGAGGAGGCCGCGTGAGGCGATCCCGCTCGACCTGGCGAAGGTCAGGATCGCGCTCCTCCCAATCTTGCCGCCAAGCCCCGCCGCCAAGCCCCGCCGACTCGTCCCGGGCTCGCCGGCGGCGAGAGCCCGGAATGACAGAAGGCGGGAGAACGAGGCGGAGCATCGTCCGCTTCGTTCGACGTCGTCAGTCCCGGACCAGTCCGTCCGGGACTGACGGGACGAGCCCGCGACGGCGGAGCGTCGATCGACATGCCTCACGCGACGGCGCTGCCGGTATCGCGACAGCGATCGGCCGGACGTCGCATGACGCGGAGGATGTCAGATCGTCCTGCCGGGACGAGCAGGTTCCGGGACGGCTCGCGCCTCACTCCACCTCGGGCTCGATCTTCTCCAGGCCGCCGATGTGGCGCTGGGCGTAGAGCGGCAGGCCGACCTGGCGGATCAGTTCGAGCTGGGTCTCCAGGAAGTCGATATGGCCTTCCTCGTCGGCGGCCAGATCCTCGAACAGCTGCTTCGAGACGCGGTCGTTGATCGAATCGCAGTACTTCGCGGCCTCGAGGTAGAGGCTGCGCGCCTCGACCTCGGCAGTGAGGTCGCACTCGATGATCTCCTGGACGTTCTGCCCGATCCGCAGCGGGTCGAGCTCCTGCAGATTCGGGAAACCCTCGAGGAACAGGATCCGATCGACGAAGCGATCGGCGTGGTTCATCTCCTCGATCGATTCCTTGCGCCAGAACTTGGCGAGATCGATGTAACCCCAGTCGTTCAGCATCCGGAAGTGGAGCCAGTACTGGCTCACCGCGGTCAGCTCGCTGCGCAGGCCGCGGTTGAGGTACTCGACGACCTTGGCGTCACCCTTCATCGCTCGATCTCCCGTGTCGATGTCCATCGGGGCCGGGCGGGTGCCGGCCCAACCGGAGCCCTAGCTAGCAGCGAACGTGCCGCAGGGCCACAGGAGGAAAGGGCTAACTACCAGCCGGCGGCGCACCGCGCTCACACGATGTCCGATCGGTCGCTGCGCCGTGTGGGCGTCGGCGCCGCTCCCGCGCGGGAAGCCTTCGGCTCCGCCGCCGCGGACTGGTGATCCGATGGCCGGACGGCATCCTCCGGCCGCCGGGTCAGACGTCGAGGCAGGCGAAGGCGTCGAGATCGAGGGCGTGGCCGGCCCGGTCGCGCTTGGCGGTGAGGTAGCGGATGTTCTCCGGCGTGACCCGGCCGAGCGCCCGCTGCGTCTCGACCACCGTCAGCCCCGCAGCCTCGAGGCTCGCGGCCTTCTCGGGGTTGTTGCTGAGCAGCCGGACCGAGGTGACGCCGAGGGCCTTGAGCATCGCCGCCGCGAAGTCGAACCGGCGCTGGTCGAGGCCGAAGCCGAGGGCTTCGTCGGCCTCGTAGGTATCGAGCCCGCGGGCCTGGAGGTCGTAGGCGCGGATCTTGTTGGCGAGGCCGTTCCCGCGCCCCTCCTGGTCGAGGTAGAGCACGATGCCGCCGCCCGATTGCGCCATCCAGCCGGCGGTGCCGCGCAGCTGGTCGCCGCAATCGCATTTGAGCGAGCCGAACAGGTCGCCGGTGAGGCAGGCCGAATGCAGCCGCACCGCCACCGGGCCGGAGAAGTCGGGCCGGCCGATCACCACCGCCACCTGATCGCGCAGGCCTTCGCCGCCACGGAAGACCACGAACTCGCTGTCCGGGGCGCTCGCGAGGGGCACCGGCGCCCGGCTCACCGGCCGCAGGCCGGCGGCTTGGCGTCTCGGATAGGCGAAGACCGCGTCAGCGGTCACCGCGAGGCTGCCTGGGGGGGCGGCCTCGCCCGGCACCACGATGACGGCCGGCAGCACCTGGGCGAGCGCCATCAGGGCGAGGGCGGCCGCGTCGCCGGCGGAGGCCGGGGCGACCGGCGCGTCGATCCGCCCATCGAGGCGCAGGGCCAGGGTCTCGATGCGGGCGGGATCCAGCGTCGGCAGGGCGACCGCGCCGGCCTCGGTCCGGTCGGCGAGACCGAGGCGGCGCAGGCGCGGCGCCGGCAGGACGAGGCGCGCGCCGGCGCCGGCGAGCGCCGACAGGGTCGCGGCCGTGGCCGCGTCGAGCGCTTCGGCCGACAGGGCGAGCACCGGGTCTCCGCCGCGCAGGGCCACGGGCCGGCCGGCGCGGATCTCCGCCAAAGCCCGCTCGACGTCGATCTGGGCTTGGCCCTGTTCGCGGCCCGCGACCGGGTCTAGACTGCTGCTGCTCTGCATCGTGACCGACATCATCGACCTGAGAGAGTGACCCGGCGCGGTCGCACCGGCCGGGAACCGTGAGGACGAACCGGTGAGGGGACAAGGCCACGGTTCGACGCCGAACCGCATGTGGGGCGTCCGGCCCTGCTCTGCCGTGGATCCCTCCATCAACCTTTCGCGATTGTCCAGGCTATCGATACACCCCGGGAGTGAGAATGCATGACGCCGCCCCGTTACGCGCCGTCCCAGAAGGTGCTGCACTGGGCCGTCGCCGCCCTGGTCTTCGCCCTGGTGCCGATCGCGCTCGCCATGGCCAACCTGCCCGACGGTGCCCTGAAGAACGCGCTCTACGAGTGGCACAAGTCGCTCGGGCTCACCGTGCTGGGCCTGGCGGTGGCGCGCCTCCTGGTGCGCGCCGCCCGCGGCGCCCCGGCCCTGGTCGAGGGCCTGCCGGCCTGGCAGCGCCGGGCGGCCCGGGCCTCGCACCGCGCGCTCTACCTGCTGATCGTGCTGGTGCCCCTCCTCGGCTGGGCCGGCACCTCGGTTTGCTGCGCGCCGGTGATGCTGTACTCCACCGTGCCCCTCACCCTGCCGATCTCCGGCGGCATGCCGGTGGGCGAGACGATCCTCACGGTGCACCAGGTCGCGGCATTCGCGCTGGTGGCGCTGGTGGTGGCGCACGTGGCGGCGGCCTTGCACCATCACCTGGTGCGGCGGGACGGGACGTTGCGGCGGATGTGGTGGGGGAGAGGGGAGGGGTGAGCGCGGTTGCGAACTCCTCGGCTGCCGAGCGGCTCACGGGGCGGCCGTGGCAGGCGAAGGTAGCAAGACACAGCTCGCAACGAGAGTAATTCAGCGTCCAGTTGACTGCACCAGGCGGTCCTGCCGGGTTGTTATCGCGGCATGACAACCGGCTTCGTCCTGGCCTGCGGCCTTTCGGCTGTGCCGTGCCGACTGATCATCCGATGTCCAGAGAGAATGCCCTGGACATCGGACTCATTGCATCCCGGCTTCGTCTTGCTTGCGGATGAAACTTTTCGCGAGACCCGCCGTCACCAACAGTCCTCGATAGCGAGTTCCGCGTGAGGTACCCGCAACCTGCCGCGCAGCCAAGTTAAGTGGATCCGCTCTCTCGATTATAAATCATCAGGCGGTTGACAATCAAGGATCAGATCTTGTCTCATTCATCACATGATCTATGAGCCTCGACCATTCAAGCGCTTGAGATTTCATGTCATACATCCTATGAAAATATTCTTGCTGATGGACGCACGTGTCGAAGTTTTCTGACCAGGGAGATTGAAATTCTTCAATCAAGGCACGCTTGAACATTTCTTTGGTTATATTATGATTATCTGACCATCCATGTAGTCGCGCAAATCCTGCCGTTGTTTCCGTGAGCGCAGCCCTCGCGGGAGCGATGACGCGACATCCAGAAGACATTGCCTCTATGACGGACAGACAAGAAGTTTCATCAAAAGTACATGGATACAGCAAAAAATGCATGTCCTTCAGGGCGCGACGTATCTCTGAATTTGGCGCTATCCCGTTGTATGTAACATTTTTTAGCTCTTTCATTTGGGAAAATAAATCGGCCGCATCGCCATCGTTATATCTGTTACCCCACAGCTTCATGCTGGACCAGACATCCAGCTGGGCATCGTCGGGTGCCAACTCAGACCACGCATCGAGCAGCACCTTCAATCCGCGATATGGAGCACTTATGTAAGCGCACCTCCATCGCCACGGTCTTACCTGAGGCCATGCCCGTACATCATAGTCCTGATCTATGCCATTCTTGATCACATGGCACTTATCGAGTGGTAGAACGAACTTTTTGCAAAACGCTTCGCGCTGCCATTGTGAGACGAATACGAAGGCCGCGATGCGGCCAACGATGTCCGTGTCTTCACACCATTCATACTGGGTTTGGGGCTCATTATGCATCCAAACGACGCATGGACGATCCGGCGAGTAGGATGTCGGGCGATTAAGGCAGATATCTATTTCATCAAATTTTCCGCCCAAATGATTTTTCAGGCGGGTAAGCATCAATTCGGTGCCTCCCCGTGCATCATCAGGATGCCAAAATAAACGACTGCGAATTCGATTCTCGTCGAATAAGTAAAAAACCTCCCAACTATTGACTGCACCAGCATCGCTTGAAAAGCTACCATTGGGCAATGCCGTCAGCAACGCACCATCAAATCTGATCGTGAATCTATTCCCGCCCCCGCATTTTTCAAACACTATCCGCGTGTCGAAACTGGGCGCACCCATGACACTGACATTCACGCTAGAGCCGGACTGTTGAACTTCAAGATTCAGAGGCGCGCCATCAGGCGATGCATGGGCAATTTTTTGGGTTTTCTCATCAAAAAAAACTATGGTGTCGAAACAAGTAAAAACGATTAATTTTGACACTTAACTTCTCCCGCCGTAATAATTGACACTGCTGAGCATGCGCCGTTCGATCCTGAAAAATACGCCGCAAAATCAAAAAATGGAAGTGCAGCAAAGGCCTGATTCCTAAGTCCTTCATCATCCGACGATGCGGGCCGCAGGTGACCCCCGAGGCCCGCTTCGCATAGGAAATGAATGCGATCGTGGTGCCCCGGTTTCCATTCCTCGCAGACGGGACGACCATGCCGGGCGAATCGCCCCGAAAGCCATGAGTGATGAGGCGAATACGATCGGCGAATAATTCTCGCGGCAAACCGTATGATCGGTCACGCCGGGATCGTCGGTATAATATTCATCGGCGCTCGTCATTGCGCTTTCATTTCTCGCTCCCGGATTCACAATCTCGGTCCATATCATACTCTTCGGCTAATTAATGATCGTCTACTATTAAGGCTAAACTCGTACCGCTGGATCTCACAACGTGGACGCGAGTCGAGAGCGGAAGATCCGCACTGAATTTAGGTTTCGTTCTTTGTCTCATCGTCTATGTCGAGTAGGCTGAAATTTTTTGACCATGGTAAGGAGACGTGCTGTTCAGAACTTTATATCCGAACTGAGATAGAAATTCTAATATCTCGTTGTGATGATTGTCCGTATATTGAGCGATAATCGCCGGCTTTGATGTTGCGAGTATGCCGCTGAAGCCATGCAAAACATCGATAATGCAGTCTCCGACATCGATTTTCATAACATCGATCGCACAGTCTTTGTAGAGTTCATCGCCTCGCATAACAGGAATGTCAGAATTATTGGCATTAAAGCTATGCAACGCTGCAGATCCGGCATTGCCACTCGGAGCATGAATTTTAGCTTTGCCCCTCGCATTGGATAGAGCAACACCGAGGCCTCGCAAATCTGCTTTGTCATGTAGCCTGTTCAGGCACATGTTCGTTGCACATACCTTCGCCATGTGCGGATTTGCCTCGCAAACAAATATATTTTTTGCGGTCAAGGCGAAGCCAACGTATACGCTGTGATTGCCGTTGTAGGCACCAACATCAAGAAATGATCCCCCGGATGGAAGGAGATCTTTAATCATCAAAAGGCATTCTTTCTCGTAAAACGACCCACGCGTGGCATAGGCTTCGATATAATCCAGCGGATTATCGACAAAAAATAGAACCTCTGCATTATTGCTATTGCCTACTTGAAATGATATTTTGTATATATGGCCAGTTTGAACGCATTCTGCCGTACCTTGGAAAAAACCTTCTTGTCTGGCTTTCAGTTCTAAGTCGCGACGTTGCATCAAATATGCGTGTTCATCAGGAAATTCGTTTTTATCAATATTCGAAAAAATTCGTTCAAATATGTTATTTATATCATCGGCCTTTGGCAAAGATCGAAAAATTTGCTCTGAAGACTGGAGCAGTTTCTTGTAGTAAGCTAGACCAGAAAGAACTGGATGGTAGACCTGCTCATTGGGCAAAATTTTCTTGAATTCCTGCTCAGCCATGGGCATGTCACCAAAATGGAAATTTTCTTTCAGTATGCAATTTTGTTGTATCTGGTTGAAATCGGCAGCTTTGAGGCCGGCCTGTACAACGGCTGAGGCAGTAAAAGCCTCGTCATTCGGCCACATATCAGGGGATATATTTCTAGCATTCATAACTTCGGTAAGTTGTTTTCGATTTTTGTAGATTGTATCAGCAGCTTTAGAAGAATAAAAGGTTATTGGAAAAAAGCAACTGTAGACATTGTCTGTGTACCATTTAACTGTCTGTGTCCAACTCCAGTAATCGCCGCATGTTTGGAATTCGGCGGCGAGGAAATCGTATCCAGAGCTTTCAAATTTTGAAAAAAATACGTCTAAATTTTCGCTATTTATCCGCGTATCGTCGTCAAGAAGCCAGAAGAAATCGGCATTCTGAAATGCTTTATATGCGGCAATCAGAAAATAGTCTCCACATCTCCAGAAAATTCTCTCAGTTATATAAAGGCCATTGCGGGTATTGAATTCATGGTCGATGATGATTTTTGTTATGTCCGGCGGCACATTAACATTTCCATTTGTTTCGTCGGCGACAATCAATACGATTCTAGAAGAGCTATTCTTAAGTTTGTATACCCAGTCTTCGAGATCTTGTGACCATCTGTTTGTTCTGATTGCAATTATAGACGTCATTATTCAGTGCTTTCCGCTGATGTTAACGAAATATTCTCTGTCGTGAGATCGTCGGAGATAGCGTGAGTAATCATACCCCTCCCAAATAGTGATGCAAGCTAGGATACCCAGCACGCATCCCGAGTTCTGAGCGTAGCAGGCTCGACATGAGCGACATCGTTCGCCGGTTCATGGTGCGGCGCAACGCCAAGGTCAAGGCTGCTAGTGCCTTGACTCAAACGGATGGTGCAGCGTTGCCGTTGACGGCATCGAGGATGGCGGCGGCCGGCTTGGTCCAGACGAAGGGCTTCGGCCTGCCGTTGTGCTCGGCGATGTAACGGTTGA
>NZ_VDDA01000090.1 GCF_006151805.1 Methylobacterium terricola
CTTCCCCTCCTCGACCGCGTCCGCGTTCCCGCGGACCTGCGCCAGCTGCCCGAGAGCGACCTGACGCAGCTCGCCGCCGAGCTGCGCACCGAGACCATCGACGCCGTCTCGGTCACCGGCGGCCATCTCGGCGCCGGCCTCGGCGTCATCGAGCTCACCGTCGCCCTCCACTACGTCTTCAACACCCCCGACGACCGCATCATCTGGGATGTCGGCCACCAGGCCTATCCCCACAAGATCCTCACCGGACGCCGCGACCGCATCCGCACGCTCCGCCAGGGCGGCGGCCTCTCGGGCTTCACCAAGCGCTCCGAGAGCCCCTACGACCCCTTCGGCGCCGCCCACTCCTCGACCTCGATCTCCGCCGGCCTCGGCATGGCCATCGGCCGCGACCTCGCCGACGCCGCCGCCAAGGCCCGCGGCGAGACGCCCCCGCGCCGCAACGTGGTGGCCGTCATCGGCGACGGCTCGATCTCGGCCGGCATGGCCTACGAGGCGATGAACAATGCCGGCGCCCTCAAGTCGCGCCTGATCGTCATCCTCAACGACAACGACATGTCGATCGCCCCCCCGGTCGGCGCGATGTCGTCCTACCTCGCGCGGCTGGTCTCGGGCGACACCTACCGCTCGCTGCGCGACACCGCCAAGCAGTTCGGCCGCCTCTTGCCGAAGGCCCTCTACGACACCGCCGCCCGCGCGGAAGAGTATGCCCGCGGCATGCTGGCCGGCGGCGGCACGATGTTCGAGGAGCTGGGCTTCCACTATGTCGGCCCGATCGACGGCCACAACCTCGACCACCTGCTGCCGGTGCTCAAGAACGTGCGCGACGCGCCCGACGGCCCGGTGCTGATCCACGTCGTGACCCAGAAGGGCAAGGGCTACGCGCCTGCGGAGGCCGCCGCCGATCGCGGCCACGCGGTGGTGAAGTTCGACGTGATCTCGGGCAAGCAGACCAAGGCCAAGCCCAACGCGCCGGCCTATACCCGGGTGTTCGGCGAGAGCCTGATCAAGGCGGCGGATGCCGACGAGAAGGTGGTGGCGATCACCGCGGCGATGCCGTCGGGGACGGGCGTCGACCTGTTCTCGAAGGCGCATCCGGAGCGGACCTTCGACGTCGGCATCGCCGAGCAGCACGCGGTGACCTTCGCGGCGGGTCTTGCGACGGAGGGGTTCAAGCCGTTCTGCGCGATCTACTCGACGTTCCTGCAGCGCGGCTACGACCAGCTGGTGCATGACGTGGCTTTGCAGAACCTGCCGGTGCGGTTCGCCCTCGACCGGGCCGGCCTGGTCGGCGCCGACGGCGCGACCCATGCCGGTGCGTTCGACCTCGCGTATCTGTGCTGCCTGCCGAACATGACGGTGATGGCGGCGGCGGACGAGGCCGAGTTGGTGCACATGGTGGCGACGGCGCATGCGCATGACGGTGGCCCGATCGCGTTCCGCTACCCGCGGGGCGAGGGCGTGGGCGTCGAGCTGCCGGAGAAGGGCGAGGCGCTGGAGATCGGCAAGGGCCGGGTGCTGCGTCGTCCGGAGGGGGCGCGGGTGGCGCTCCTGAGCCTGGGCACGCGCCTGGCGGAAGCGCTGAAGGCGGCGGAGCGCCTGGAGGGGGCCGGGATCGGCGTGACGGTGGCGGATGCGCGGTTCGCCAAGCCGCTGGACGAGGCGTTGATCCTGGACCTGGCGGGAAGCCACGAGGTCCTGGTGACCCTGGAAGAGGGGTCGGTCGGCGGCTTCGGGGCGATGGTGCTGCACCTGCTGACGTCGCGCGGGGCGCTGGACGGGGGCAAGGTGCGGGTGCGGACGCTGACGCTGCCGGACAGCTACCAGGACCACGACACGCCGGAGCGGATGTACGCCGAGGCCGGGCTCGACGCGGCCTCGATCGTCAAGGTCGTGGA
>NZ_VDDA01000091.1 GCF_006151805.1 Methylobacterium terricola
GCCGTCGCGTCGATCCCGAAGGTGAACGGCGTGCTCGCCAGGCTCGCATTGCCGGCCGCGTCGATCGCCAAAGCCGTCGCCGCGTAGCTGCCGTCCGCCAGCGCCGGCAGGGTCGCCGACCATGCCCCGGCCGCGTCGGCCTGCGTCTCGACCGTCACCGGCCCCGACGGCGTCCCGGCCGAGACCCGGATCGTGGTGCCCGGATCGGCCCGCCCGGACAGCGTCGGCGTGGTGTCGCCGGTCAGCCCGTCGCCCGGCGTGCCGGTATCCTCGGACAGGCCCGTGATCACCGGTGCCCCCGGCCGCCCGACCTGCAGCGTCAGCGTCCCGCCCGCGACCGTCGCCGCGTTGCCGGCCGCGTCGCTCAGGGACAGCGTCGTGGTCACGCCGCCGCTGAAGCCCGACAGGTCCGCCGTGTAGGTGCCGTCCGCCGCCACCGCGACGCTCGTCTGGCGGATCCCGTCGCTGAAGGCGACGCTGCCCCGGGTGCCGGGATCGAGCCCCGCCACCGTGAAGCCCACCGCCGCGGCCTCGGCCGCGTCGATGACGCCGTCGGCGGTCGGATCGACCGTCAGCGTCGCCGGCGCCCCGGCATCGACGGTGGTGTCGATGGTCAGCGCGAACGGCGCCGAGGTGCCGATCGGCTGGCCGGCGGCATCGGACAGGCTGGCGGTGAGGCTGTAGGCGCCGTCCGCCAGGCTCGGCAGCGCGAGGCTCCAGGTGCCGTCGGCGGCGACCACCCCGGTCGCCGTCACCGTCCCGCCCGCGCCCGCGGCGGTGAGCGTCACCCCCGCGCCGGCCGCACCGATGCCGGTGACCGTCGGGGTGGCGTCGCGGGTGAGGCCGTCGCTCGGCACGCCGGTATCGTCGGCAAAGGCCGTGATCACCGGCAGGACCGGGGCGACGCCGGTCACGTCGCGGCTGCCCGCCGCGAGGGTGGCGCGGTTGCCGGCAGCATCGGCGATGTCGGAGCCGGCCGCGAGAGCGAGCGTCAGGGTGCCGGTACCGGTCACCCCCGCCACCGTGACGGTGTAGGCGCTGCCGGTGCCGACGATGCCCGTGACGGTGCCGGCCGCCCCGTTCGTGCCGGTGAGGACGAGGTCGTCGAGGCTGACGTTGGTGACGGCCTCGGAGAAGCTCACCCCGTAGGTGAAGCTCGCCACCGCCGCGCCGCCGGCCGTGTCGGCGACGATGGTGCCGGTGGGGGCGGCGGTGTCGAGGGTGACGGTCGGGCCGGCGAGCGTGGCGGTGTT
Organism: Methylobacterium terricola; assembly: GCF_006151805.1. Taxonomy (GTDB): domain Bacteria; phylum Pseudomonadota; class Alphaproteobacteria; order Rhizobiales; family Beijerinckiaceae; genus Methylobacterium; species Methylobacterium terricola. The sequence goes on from NZ_VDDA01000091.1 coordinate 1,254, forward strand.
GCCGGCGGCGTCGGTGAGGAGGAGGCTGGCGGTGACCGTGCCGTCGAGGGCGCCGAGATCGGCCACGTAGCTGCCGTCGGCACCGACCGTGACGGTGACGGCGGCGGTGCCGTCGCTGAAGGTGGCGGCGGCGGTGGTCGCGGCGTCGAGGCCTGTCACGGTGAAGGCCGTGGCACGGGCCTCGAGCGCGTTGAGGATGCCGTCCTGGGGGGGGGCGACGGTGAAGGCGACGGCGGGGGCGGCATCGATCTGGGTGTCGACGACGACGCTGACCGGGGCCGTGGCCGCGCCGACATTGCCGGCGGCATCGGTGAGCTGCACGGCGAGATCGTAGATCCCGGCGGCGAGCGGGCTCGTCGGGCTGACCGCGAAGGTGCCGTCCGCCCCCACCACGGCCGTGCCGATCGGGGTGGTGCCGTTCAGCAGCGTGACCGTCGAGCCCGCCTCGCCCGTGCCGGTGACGGCCGGGGTGGTGTCGTTGGTCGGGCCGGTCGGGCCGGTCACCGTCGCCAGGGCGGGCGCGGCGGTGTCGATCGCGACGGTCACCGGCGCCGAGGCGCCGCTGACGTTGCCGGCCGCATCCGTCGCCGTCGCGGTCAGCGCGTAGCTGCCGTCGCCGAGCGGCGTCGCCGG
>NZ_VDDA01000092.1 GCF_006151805.1 Methylobacterium terricola
CTCCACCCGTGAGGCGCAGGCCACGGGCTTCCAGCCGCTGCCGCTGCGCTGGCGGATCGAGGCGACGTTCGGCACGCTCTCGACGCGCTACCGCCGCCTGACCCGCCACTGGGAGCACAGCCCAGCGGCGGCCGAGGACAGCATCAGTATCGCCAATTGCCATAGGCTCATGCAGGCCTATGAGCGGCACCAATACAGCTCTTCATAGTCAAACAGGCTCTCACAGGCGTGACAGGGGATTTCACGACGTGCCCTTGGTCGATGAGCGCGCTTGGACGGAACGACGAGAACCTACGACACCGCCCCGGCGAACTTCTCCAGGTGGCCCCAGGCCTCTTGCCCATACTTGCCCTTCCACTCGGTGTAGAAGCCGGCCGCCCTCAATTTATCCTGGAAGGGCGCGGCCGGCGCGTCGTTGATCGCGAAACCGGCCTTGCCGAGGGCTTCGCGCATCGCCACGCCCTGGCCGGCGATGTCCTGCCGCTGGTCGAGGGCGGCCTGGTTGAAGTGGCGCGCGAGCACTGTCCTCACGTCCTCCGGCAGGCGCGACCAGGTCCGCTGACCGGACATCAGCCAGAACCCGTCCCAGATATGGTTGGTGAAGGACAGATACTTCTGCACCTCGGCCAGCTTGAAGCTGGTGATGATGGCGAGCGGGTTCTCCTGCCCGTCCACCACCTTCGTCTGCAGCGCCGAGTAGGCCTCGGAGAAGTTGAGCGCCACCGGGGCGGCGCCGAGCGCCCGGAAGGCGGAGGTGAACAGCGCGCTGTTCGGCACCCGCAGCTTCACGCCCTCGAAATCGGCCGGTCCCTTGATCGGGCGGATGCTGGTCGTGGTCTGGCGGAAGCCGTTGTCCCACATCCGCTCGAACGGCACGAGGCCGGCCTTCGCGATCTCGCCGCGGATATAGGCGCCGAGCTCGCCGTCGACCGCCGGCCAGACCTTGTCGTAGCCGCTCCACGCGAAGGCGATGTTGATGAGCGAGGCCCGCGGTACCAGGGTCGCCAGGTTCGAGGAGGATTGCGCGAACATCTCCAGCGCGCCGGAGCGCAGCTGGCTCAGCATGTCGGTGTCCGAACCGAGCTGGCCGTTGGGGAACACCGCGACCTCGACCGCGCCGTTCGTCTCCTTCGCCACCCGGTCCGCCGCCTCGCGCAGGCGGATCGTCGCCGGATGGCTGTCGGGGGTGACGACGCCGCATTTGAGCCGCAGGGCCCCGGCTTGCGCGCGGACGAGCGGGGCGGGCAGCAGCGCGGTGGCGGCAGCGCCGGCGAGCAGGGTGCGGCGCGTGGGATGATGCATGGCGTGAAGCCTCCCAAGGTATCCCACCCATCGGCGGCGGCGCTTCGCCGTCGCGCCGTGGGGGCGTTGTCGTTCGGCGGCACCCTAGGCGGTGTGGACAGTTATCGGAGCCATAGGACGATGGCAGCGATGGTGACCACGGCGGCGTAGTTGCGGGCTGTCTTCTCGTAGCGTGTCGCGACGCGTCGGAACTGTTTGAGCTTGGAAAAACAGCATTCGATCAGGTGGCGCTCCGTATAAAGGGCCGTATCGAGCTCATACTTCCTGGATCGCGAGGGATTGTTCGGGATCACGGCCGTCGCG
>NZ_VDDA01000093.1 GCF_006151805.1 Methylobacterium terricola
GCGGCAACGCCCTCCGCGTGGCCGATGCGGATGGCGGAACGCTCACCGTGACGCTCAGCACGGCGCAAGGCCGGCTCACCCTGTCGGGAACCACCGGCCTGACCTTCCTGCAGGGCACCGGCGCCGGCGACGGGGCGATGCGCTTCTTCGGTCCCGTCGCCGCCATCAACGCCGCCCTCGACGGGCTTCGCTTCGATCCCGCCGCCGACCGCAACGGCGCCGCGCAGATCTCGCTCGTCACCGTCGATCCGGCGGGGGCGACGGCGGCCAGCACCATCGGCGCCACCATCATACCGGTCGCCGACATCGTGCCGGATGCGGTCGCGACGGACGAGGACACCGCCCTCAGCTTCAACGCCGTCACCGGCACCAACGGCGCCACGGCAGACACGTTCGCGGACACGGCCCGTGCCGTGACCGCCGTCTCGCAGGGCGCGCATGGCAGCGTCGCCTTCCGGCCCGACGGCACCCTGACCTACACGCCGGCGGCGGACTTCGCCGGCACCGACAGCTTCACCTACACGGTGACGGCGGGCGGGACGACCGAGACCGCGACGGTGACCGTGACGGTGCGCCCGGTCGACGACGCGCCCGTCCTCGCCCTCTCCGCCAGCCGCGGCTACGCCACCGGCTACACCGAAGGCGGCCCGGGTGTGGCGATCGTCGATGCCGGCGTGTCGGTGACCGACATCGACAGCGCCAGCCTGGCCTCGGCCACGGCGGTGATCACCAACGGGCAGGCCGGCGATGCGTTGTCCGTCGCAGGCGCCCTGCCCGCCGGCATCGTGGCCCACTTCGACCCCGCGACCTTCACGCTGACGCTGACCGGGGCCGCCACCACGGCCGAGTACCAGACGGCGCTGAGCCGGGTGCGGTTCTCCTCGTCCGAGCGCGATCCCTCCACCGTCCCCCGCAACATCGACGTGAGCGTCAGCGACGGCGTGCTGCGCTCGGCCGTCGCCACCGCGACCGTGGCGGTGACGGCGGTGAACGACGCGCCGGTCAACGGGCTGCCGGCGGCCCAGGCGACCGCCGAGGATACGCCGCTGGTCTTCTCGGCGGCGACGGGCAACGCCCTGACCGTCTCCGACGCGGATGCCCGGAACGGCCGCATCACCACCACCCTCGGCGTCCTGCACGGGACCCTCACCCTCGGCTCGGCCATCGGGGTCACGGCGAGGGACGACGGCACGGGTACGGTCACGCTGACCGGCACCGTCGCGGCGATCAACGCTGCCCTCGAGGGCACCCGCTACCGGCCGGCGGCCGACTATGTCGGCGTCGACACCCTGACCATTCTCACCGACGACGGCGGCAATACCGGCGCGGGCGGGCCTAAGAGCGACACCGACACCCTCGCGATCGCCGTCACCGCCGTGAACGACGCGCCGGTCAACGGCGTTCCCGGCCCCCAGACCGTGGACGAGGACACCCCCCTCGTCTTCGCCCCGGGCAACGGCAACGCCCTCACCGTCGCGGACGTCGATGCCGGCAGCGGCCGCGTGACCACGACGCTCCACGTCCAGCACGGCA
>NZ_VDDA01000094.1 GCF_006151805.1 Methylobacterium terricola
CGGCCGGCAGGGTGTTGACGGGTGCGTCGTTGACCGGGGTGACGGTGACGGCGACCGTGGCGGTCTCGGTCACGCCACCGGAGGTCACCGTGTAGGTGAAGCTCGTCGCGCCGGTGAAGTCGGCTGCCGGCGCGTAGGTCAGCGTGCCGTCGGCGTTGAGCCGCACCGTGCCGGTGCCCACCGCGACCGCCGTCCCCCCGGGGCTGATGGCGGCGCCGTTGACGGCCGTGATGGTGCGGCCCGGGTTCTCGAAGCTGTCGTTGGCCAGGACCGCCAGGGTGGCCGGCGTATCCTCGGGCGTGCTCGCCGAGTCGCCCGAGATGTCGGCCACCGGTGCGATGACGATCGTGCTGGTGTCGGTGTCGGTGAGCGGCGTCCCCGTCCCGGTATTGCCACCGTCGTTGGTCGTCATCGTCAGCGTGACGGCGCCGTTGGCGTCGGCGACCGGGGTGAAGACGGGAGCGGCGGCGGAGGCGAGATAGGCGTTGAGGGCCGCCTGCGTGCCGGTGAGCGTGAGGGACGCCGTGCCCGAGCCGGTCACGGCGACGCCGGCTCCGGCCGTGGCCGCGAGCGTGCCGCTGGTGACGCCGAGGGTGACGCTGAGCGCGCCGGTCCCGGCATCGACGTCGGACACGCTCAAGCCGGTGAGCGCCAGGGCCGTGTCCTCGCTCGCCGCGAACGAGGCCGGCAGCCCGTTCACCGGCGCGTCGTTGACCGCCACCACGTTCACGCTCGCCTGCGCCGCCGCCGAGCTCAGAAGCCCGTCGTTGACGCTCACCGCCACGATCCGCGGCAGCGTCGGCGGGTTCTCCGAGGTCGAGGCGAACCGCACCGCCGCCAGGTAGCTCGCCAGGCTCGCCTGGCCCGACAAGGTCAGCGTGAAGCTGCCCGCGTCGTAGCTCGCGCTCACCCCCGCCGGCAGGCCTGCCGCCGTGAGCAGGTCGCCGGCCTGGCCGTTGGTGATCGTCACGTTGGCCGAGGCCAGGGCGGGGCTGTCGACGTCCTGGATCAGCACGTCGGTATCGGCGATCGGCACGCCGGCGCCGTTCTCGGTGTAGGTGGCGGAGAAGCCGGTGCCGGGACCGGAGGCGTCGAGGTCGAGGACCGGGGCGTCGTCGACGGGCAGGACCGTGATCGTGCTGGTGTCGGTGTCGGCGAGTGCGCCGCCCGCGCCGGTATTGCCGGCATCGGAGGTGGTCAGCGTCAGCGCGACGGTGCCGTTCAGGTTGGCGGCCGGGGTGAAGACGGGAGCGGCGGCCGACGCCAGATAGGCGTTGAGCGCCGCCTGCGTGCCGGTGAGCGTGAGGGACGCCGTGCCCGAGCCGGTCACGGCGACGCCGCCGGAGGCGGCCGCGCTGAGGCTGCCGGCGCCCGCGCCGACACTGAGAGTGAGGCTGAGCGCGCCGGTCCCGGCATCGACGTCGGACACGGCGAGGCCGGTCAGCGCCAGCGGGGTGTCCTCGTTGGTGGTGAAGCTCGCCGGCAGGGTGTTGACCGGCGCGTCGTTGACC
>NZ_VDDA01000095.1 GCF_006151805.1 Methylobacterium terricola
CTAGCACTACTTTGGCAGGTTGAGGGAACCCATCCGGTTATGGCGGCTTCGCATGCCACGGCGATAGACGTGGGTGATCGCGATGTCGGCTGCGGTCGGATGGCGTGATGATCTGGATCGATGGCTGCAGCCGTTCCTGGCTGGTCTGTCGCATCCGGCACGCCGGGCGATGTGCCCACTCTACGTGGCCGGGCTCATCGGCCTGGGTGATCGCAAGAGTGTCCAGCCGATGGCGGCCCGGGCCGATGGAGTTTCCTACGACCGGCTGCACCACTTCATCGCGGCTGGGATCTGGGATGAGGCTCCTCTGCAGCAGGCGCTGCTCGGCGAGGCCGACCGTCTTGTCGGCGGTGTGGATGCGATCCTGGTCGTCGACGACACCGCGTTGCCGAAGAAGGGCAATCGCTCGGTCGGGGTGGCACCGCAATACGCCACGACGCTGGGCAAGACCGCCAACTGCCAGACGTTGGTGTCGCTGACGTTGGCGCGCGGCGAGGTGCCGGTGGCGGTCGGCCTGGCGCTGTTCCTGCCCGAGACCTGGACGAGCGACCCGTACCGGATGACCAGGGCCGGTGTCCCTGAGGACCGGCGCGAAGCCCGCACCAAGCTGGAGATCGCCGTCGCGGAGATCGACCGGGTTCGGGAGGGGGGCGTGCGCTTCCGCTGCGTGCTGGCCGATGCGGGTTATGGGTCTGCCCCGTTCCGGCAGGCCCTGAGCGCGCGTGGCCTGACCTGGGCTGTCGGGATCTCGGGGCGCAGCAAGGTCTATCCGGCCGACGTGACGATGATCTTCCCCGTCGCGGGGCGCGGACGACCGCGCAAGCGTCACGTGCCGGATCAGGTCTCGGTCGCAGCCGAGACGATCCTGGCAGACATGACCGGCCGGGTGGTGACCTGGCGGCACGGCACCAAGGGTCGGCTGCGGGGCCGCTTCTGCGCGTTGCGCGTCCGGATGGCCGATGGTCCCACCCAGCGGATCGGCACAAAAGGTAATCAGCACCTGCCGGGAGACGAGGTCTGGCTGGTGCGCGAGGAGCGCGGCTCGGGCGAGCGCAAATACTACCTCACGAACCTCCCCGCCGACGCGACCCTCAAGCAGCTGGCCGCAACGATCAAGGCGCGCTGGATCTGCGAGCAGGCGCACCAGCAGATGAAAGAGGAACTCGGCCTCGACCACTTCGAGGGCCGCTCCTGGACTGGGCTGCATCGCCACGCGCTGATGACGATGATGGCCTACGCCTTCCTCCAATCCCGGCGCCTCGCAGCGACGGGGCGGAAAAAAAAGAATCGCCTGCCCACCGCCCCAGCCCTCGATGCCGGCCATCCGCCAAGCCATCCTCGACCATCTCAGCCGGCCATCGCCGCAGCGGTGCCCGCATTGTGATGCCGCCCTCAACCAGCCACCTTAAGAGCAACCTGCCAAAGTAGTGCTAG
>NZ_VDDA01000096.1 GCF_006151805.1 Methylobacterium terricola
CGCCGGGCGAACCCCCGTCGCCGCCTCCACCGCGTCGGGGAACTTCGCCGCATGCGCGGTCGCCAGCGCCACCACCGGCGTCGCCGGGTCGTCGGCCAGCAGCCGGCGCGCGGCCCGCACCCCGATCGCGCTGTGCGGGTCGAGGATCTGCCCCGTTCCGGCATATACCTCGCGGATCTCCGCCACGACCTCATCCTCCGGCACGCAGGCCGCCTCGAACTCCGCCCGGATCCGCGCCAGGGTGCCGGCCTCCAGCGTGAACGCCCCCGACTGCTTCAGCCCCGCCATCAGCCGCGTCACCGCCCCGGCATCGCGGTCGAGCGCCTCGAACAGCAGACGCTCGAAGTTCGACGACACCTGGATGTCCATCGACGGCGAGGTCGTCGGCGCCACGCCCCGCACCTCGTACGATCCCGTCGCGAGCGTCCGGGCCAGGATGTCGTTGGCATTCGTCGCGATCATCAGCCGCCCGACCGGCAGGCCCATGCGCTTGGCCGCCCAGCCGGCCAGGATGTCGCCAAAATTGCCCGTCGGCACCGAGAACGACACCGGACGGCGCGGGCTGCCCAGCGCCACCGCGCTGGTGAAGTAGTACACCGCCTGCGCCGCGACCCGGGCCCAGTTGATCGAGTTCACCCCCGACAGCCGCACCTCCTCGGCAAAGCGCGGCTGCTGGAACAGCGCCTTCACGATCGCCTGGCAATCGTCGAACGTGCCCTCCACCGCGAGCGCGTGGATGTTGTGCGCGTCGACCGTGGTCATCTGCCGGCGCTGGACCTCGGAGACCCGGCCGTGGGGGTAGAGGATGAACACGTCGACGTTGTCGAGGCCGCGGAAGGCCTCGACGGCGGCGCTGCCGGTATCGCCCGAGGTGGCGCCGACGATGGTGGCGCGGCTGCCCTTGGCTTTCAGCGCGTGGTCCATCAGCCGGCCGAGCAGCTGCATCGCCACGTCCTTGAAGGCGAGGGTCGGGCCGTGGTGGAGTTCGAGGAGGAAGAGGTTGTCGCCGAGCTGGGTGAGCGGGCAGGTGGCGGGGTGGCGGAAGGTGGCGTAGGCCTCGTCGATCATGCGGTCGAGGTCGGCCTGGCCGATCTCGCCGTCGACGAGGGGGGCCAGCACGGTCTTGGCGGCCTCTGCGTAGGGCTGGCCGGCGAGGCCCGCGATGGTGTCGGGGGCGAGCCGGGGCCAGCTCTGCGGGAGGTAGAGGCCGCCGTCGCGGGCGAGCCCCGCCAGGAGGGCGTCGGTGAAGGTCAGCGGCGCGGCCTGGCCGCGGGTCGAGACATGAAGCACGGTG
>NZ_VDDA01000098.1 GCF_006151805.1 Methylobacterium terricola
TCAGCCGTAGATCGGGAAGCGGTCGGTGAGCGCGACGACCTCGCGCTTCGTCTGCTCCTCGAGGCCCGCATCGCCCCCCTCGCCGGCCCGGTGCAGCCCGTCCAGAACCTGCACGATCAGCTCGCCCACCCGCTTGAACTCCGCCACCCCGAACCCGCGCGACGTCGCCGCCGGCGTCCCCAGGCGAATGCCCGAGGTGATCGTCGGCTTCTGGGGATCGAACGGCACCCCGTTCTTGTTGCAGGTGATCCCCGCCCGCCCGAGCGCCGCTTCCGCCGCCTTGCCGGTCAGGTCCTTGGCGCGCAGGTCCACCAGCATCAGGTGGTTGTCCGTGCCCCCCGACGTGATGTCGTAGCCCCCGGCGATGATCGTGTCGGCGAGCGCCTTGGCGTTCTCTACCACCTGGCGGGCATACAGCTTGAACTCCGGCCGCAACGCCTCGCCGAACGCCACCGCCTTGCCGGCGATCACGTGCATCAGCGGACCGCCCTGCAGACCCGGGAAGATCGCCGAGTTCAGCTTCTTGGCCAAAGCCTCGTCGTTGGTCAGGATCATGCCGCCGCGCGGGCCACGCAGCGTCTTGTGGGTGGTCGTCGTCACCACGTGGGCGTGCGGGAACGGCGAGGGATGCGCGCCGCCCGCCACCAGGCCGGCGAAATGCGCCATGTCGACGAAGAACACCGCCCCGACGCTGTCGGCGATCTCGCGGAACTTCGCGAAGTCCCAGTGGCGCGGATAGCCCGAGCCGCCGGCGATGATCACCTTGGGGCGGTGCTCGTGGGCAAGGCGCTCGACCTGCTCCATGTCGATGCGCTGGTCGTCGCGGCGCACGGTGTAGGAGACCGGCTTGAACCACTTGCCCGAGACGTTCGGGGGCGCGCCGTGGGTGAGGTGGCCGCCGGCGGCGAGATCGAGGCCCAGGAAGGTGTCGCCGGGCTGCATGGTGGCCATGAAGACGGCCTGGTTGGCCTGGGAGCCGGAATTCGGCTGGACGTTGGCGAAGTCGCAGCCGAAGAGGCGCTTGGCGCGCTCGATGGCGAGGTTCTCGGCGATGTCGACGAACTCGCAGCCGCCGTAGTAGCGGCGTCCGGGATAGCCTTCGGCGTATTTGTTGGTGAGCACCGAGCCCTGCGCCTCGAGGACGGCGCGGGAGACGATGTTCTCCGAGGCGATCAGCTCGATCTCGTGCTGCTGGCGGCCGAGCTCCTGCGCGACCGCACCGGCGAGCTCCGGATCGACGTCGGACAAGGA
>NZ_VDDA01000099.1 GCF_006151805.1 Methylobacterium terricola
TGCGGTTCTTCAGCGTCTGGTGCCAGCGCTCGATCTTGCCCTGAGTTTGGGGATGGCGGGGAGCACCGCGGATGTGGGTCATGCCGCGGCTGCCGAGCCAGTCGGCCAGGTCACCCGCGACGTAGCTCGATCCGTTGTCGGTCAGCAGCCGCGGCCGGTGCACCACCTGCACCTGATCGAGCCCGGCGGCGCTGAGCGCCAGGTCGAGCGTGGCAGTGACGTCGCTGGCCTGCATCGTGGCGCACAGCTTCCAGGCCACGATGAAGCGGGAGAAGTCGTCGAGCACCGTCGACAGATAGTACCAGCCCCAGCCGACCACCTTCAGGTAGGTGAAGTCGGTCTGCCAGAGCTGGTTGGAGGCCGTGGTCTTGTCACGGAACTCGTCGGCTGCCTTGACAACGATGTAGGCTGGGCTGGTGATCAGGTCGTGCGCCTTGAGCAGGCGGTAGACCGTGGCTTCCGAGACGAAGGAGCGCTGCTCGTCGGTGAAGCGCACGGCCAGCTCGCGTGGGCTGAGCTCCGGCTGCTCGAGCGCGAGGGCGACGATCTGCTCGCGGATCGCCGTGGGCAGGCGGTTCCAGACCCGGCTGGGCCGAGAGGGTCGGTCGGCCAGGGCCTCGGGTCCCCCTTGCTGGCAGGCGTCGTACCAGCGGTAGAATGTGGCGCGCGGGATGCCGAGTTTCTCCAGGGTGGCGCGCACCGGCAGAGAGGACTGCTCGACCAGCCGGATGATCTCCAGCTTCTCAGAAGCCGAGTACCTCATGCCTCGTCTTCCCCAGCTCCGCTCATACTTTTTTTGAGCAGGCGGTTTTCCAGGGTGAGATCGGCCACGACCTCCTTGAGGGCACGAGCCTCACGGCGCAGGTCCTTGACCTCGTCCGAGGTGGCGGCGCGGGCCGTGTCGCCGGCCAGCCGCTTCTTGCCCGCTTCCAGGAACTCCTTGGACCAGCCGTAGTACATCGAGGTGGCAATGCCTTCGCGTCGGCACAGCTCTGCGATGCTGTCCTCGCCGCGCAGGCCCTCCAGCACGATGCGGATCTTCTCCTCGGCCGAGAACTGGCGGCGGGTGGCGCGGCGGATGTCCTTGATCACCGCCTCTGCCGGCTTCCGTGCCGGCCCGGATGTCTGCTTCATCTTCGCTCCTTGGGGGCTACGATGAACCAGTCATCCTCCGTTCGTGAAGGGCCTCACTCTGTCTCACGGGCGCTGACGGCGGACA